>NZ_FSRM01000002.1:0-2400000 GCF_900141745.1 Paraburkholderia phenazinium
GACATCGTCGACCAGCCCGCGGTGATCGTGGGCGACCCGTATCGCCTCACGCAATTGCTGAAGAACCTGCTGGAAAACGCCCTGCGCTATACCGATCCTGGCGGCAAGGTATGCGTCAGCGTTTCGATGCACGGGCAGCAATTGCATATCGATGTTCAGGACTCTTACCCAGGCGTACCCGAGCCTCTATTGCCTCACCTGTTCGAGCGCATGTTCCGCGTGGACATCTCACGCAGCAGACAAAGCGGTGGCGCGGGTCTGGGACTCGCATTGTGCCGCCATATCGCCGAGGCGCACGAAGGCACCATCGAGGCTGCACGCTCGCCAATCGGCGGTCTCTGGATCAAACTGCGCTTTCCGCTTCAGCCCTCTCACCATGACTGATACGCCCACTACCATTCCAATCCTGATCGTCGAGGACGAGCCGAAGCTTGCCGCGCTGCTTTCAGATTATCTGCAAGCGGAGGGTTACAGTACGACGATCATCGCCGACGGCCTGCAAGTGATTCCATTCGTGCGTGCGCAACCGCAGGCACTGGTTCTTCTCGACCTGATGCTGCCCGGACGCGGCGGACTCGAAATATGCCGCGAATTACGCAGCTTCTCGGCGGTGCCGGTGATCATCCTGACCGCGCGGGTGGATGAAATCGATCGTCTGCTCGGTCTCGAGCTCGGCGCGGACGACTACGTCTGCAAGCCGTTCAGTCCACGCGAAGTGGTCGCGCGCGTGAAGGCTATTTTGCGGCGCGCAGGCAAACTGGCGACGACGACGGCAACGACGACGCAGCCCGAAGCTGTACCGAAGCCGCCGTTGCTGGTGGATGTCGACCGGCACGTCGCGCTGCTCGACGACAAGGATCTGCAGCTCACGCCGATCGAGCTTCGGCTGCTGGCGTTGCTGCAGTCCACGCCCGGCCGGATCTACCGGCGCGATCATCTGCTGCGGCAGCTCTACGACGATCACCGCGTCGTCACCGACCGCACCGTCGATACACACGTCAAGAACCTGCGCCGCAAGCTGCAGGCCGTCCGTCCGGGGCAAGACATGATCCGCTCGATCTATGGGGTGGGCTATCGGCTCGACCCGGATCTCGAGACTGACTCCAGCGAAGGGCCATCTACCGGTTTGCAGTAACGCGCCGCTGCAAACAAAAGACCCGGCATTTGCCGGGTCTTTTGCATCACGCGGGGCGAGACGAAGCAGACCTTAGAACCGGTGACGAATACCGATCGTGGCCGCCACCTGGCTGTCCGTCGACGACGTGCTCAGGCCGTTGATATCGGCCGTGATACCCGAATCGCCGGTGTCGCTGACATGCTGATACACCCCCATCAGGTAGACATCCGTGCGTTTGGACAGCGCATACGCCGTCTGCAGGCTGAACTGGTTGTACTTCGGGCTCACGCCGTCGAGATGCGCATCGGTGAACGTGTACGCAGCCGAGAGCGACCATGCCGGCGTGATGTTGTAACGGCCGTTCACCTCATAGTTCGTGAAGCTTGCGCCGCCGCCCGTCAACGTCAGGCCGGACGACGTGCCCGAAGCCGACGCGCCGATGCTGCTCGCGTTGTAGAGATGGGTCTGCGTGAACACAAAACCGACCTTCGCCGGACCGAAGGCATAGTTCAGGCCTGCACCGTAAGTGCGTTGCGTGCCGGCCGTGAAAGTCGCATCGCTGGTCACCGCGCCGCTCGAGTTGTACGACGTGCCCGCCTTGTTCAACTCCAGGTAGCCTGCTGCCACATTCAACGGACCGTAGTTGTACGAAGCGCCTGCGCTGTAGGCGCGGTTCGTGGCGAAGCCCCCCGCGTCATTCGAGAAGCCATACAGGGTGCCGAACTTGAAACCGCCATAGTTCACGCTCGAGTACTTGATCGAGTTGTTGATGCGGAACGAGTTGTCGAGGTTGTCGTTGTCGAACGGGTGGGCAGCCTGGGTGCCTCCCGATCCTGTACCGGTGAGGGCCAACGGAGCCAGGTAGTCCACGACTGAGTCATATTGACGACCCAGTGTGACCGCGCCGTACTGATCGCTCGACAGGCCCACAAAAGCCTGGCGGCCGAACTCGAGACCGTTCTGGCCGAGCTTGCCGGTCGCCACGCTGAAGCCGTTTTCCAACGTGAAGATTGCCTTCAGGCCGCCACCCAGGTCTTCCGAACCGCGCAGGCCCCAGCGGCTGCCGTTCACTGCGCCGCTGGTTTCCTGGACGTTATGTGCGCCACCCTGATTGCTCGTGTAGGTGATACCGGCGTCGATCAGGCCGTAGAGCGTGACCGTGCTCTGCGCGTGAGCTGCGCCCGCACCGCCTAGAACCGCCAGCGAGAGGCCAGACAGGACGAGTTTCTTCATTGCTTCTCCGTTAACCTTGAATCGGTTGTTATTGAGTGGCGGAGATTATCGCAATCCTGTCAATTCTGTATTTCGTAATTCCTTACGCTTCACTTTTTCTGCCGTTTATTCGTTTTTCCTGTAACGCTACAACTAGAAAATACAAAAGCGGCGCGTCGATACGAACGGAGCATGCCGCTCTCGCGAACATGCTCCGAACCCATACTGAATGGACCTTCATGAGAAATCCGGAGGTGCGTTGGCAGCATCAATCCCGGGCAATGCCAAGCCGCGCAACTTCAGATAATATTTCCTCAACTTTCTTTTAATCAGCCACATCGAATGGCAATTTCAATAGCGACAATTTTAATTCTCCAAAGTTCCGAAAAATTAGATACGCAATTTATTACCAGTTTCGCTTAATCCGGCTTACCCAGCATTACGTCGATGACTCAAGCAGATGCCGGTCAGGCACCCGCGACCTTGAACACCGAAACGGCCTCCATCAGCCTGGCTGCCTGCTCCTCCAGCGACTGGGATGCGGCCGCGGCCTGCTCGACCAGCGCCGAGTTCTGCTGGGTCGTCTGGTCCATTTCCGTCACAGCGAGATTCACCTGCTCGATACCTTTGCTTTGCTCGCTTGCAGCGAACGAGATTTCGGCGATGATCTTCGTGACCTTCTGCACCGAGCTAACCACATCGTTCATCGTCGAGCCCGCGCGTTCGGCGAGCGCCGAGCCCTGCGCGATCTGCCCGACCGAGTCGTTGATCAGCTGCTTGATCTCGCGCGCGGCAGAGGCACTGCGTTGCGCGAGATTGCGGACCTCGCTTGCGACGACCGCAAAGCCACGCCCATGCGCGCCTGCACGCGCGGCTTCGACCGCTGCGTTCAACGCGAGGATATTGGTCTGAAATGCGATGCCGTCGATCACACCAATGATCTCGGAGATTTTGCGCGAATGCACGGAAATCCCCTGCATGGTCTCGACGACGTTGCCGACCACCTGGCCACCAAGCACCGCCGTGTCCGATGCGCTCAACGCAAGGGTATTGGCCTCATTCGCGTTGTCCGCATTCTGTTTCACCGTCGACGTGAGCTGCTCCATGCTGGACGCGGTGCGTTCGAGCGACGCCGCCTGTTGCTCCGTACGATGGGACAGGTCGCTATTGCCCGAGGCGATCTCCTGCGCGCCGACGTTGATCGATTCCGTGCTGCTGCGCACAGTCGCCACCGTCGTCACCAGAGCGTGCTGCATTTTCTTGAGGCCGGCGAACACCGCGCCCATTTCATTCTGACGTTCGATCGTGATCTCGCCGCGCAGATCGCCAGAGGCGATGCGCTCAAAATGCGCGATGACATGTACCAGCGGTCGCACGACGGCGCCGATCAGGATGTGTCGTGCAAGAAAGCCCAGCAGCAACGCAACGACCGCGACGCCACCGAGCACACCGACCATCGACTTGAAACGTGTCTGCGCTTCGGTATAGCGGGCCCTTTCGCGCTCGGTAAGCGCGTTTTCGAGGCTGGACATTGCGCTTTGATAGGCGTCTGACAAGGCTTTGGTTTCCTTGCCTTGCAGCGTCTTGAAGGCGCTAAAGTCCATCTGTTCGAGGGCATCGAAAGCGGGCAGCAACGCCTGTTTGACAAACGCACTGCGCTTGCCCTGCAACTGCGTCGCCAGATCCCGTACCGCCGGATCCATTGGCTGGTGCGCGAAATAGTCGGCAAATTGCCGGTCGGACTCCTTGATATCCTGACGGGCATTCACGAGCAACTGCGGTTCAGGATCTCCGACTCCGTACAGCGCGTGATAGCTGTCAAGCGACACGCGCACCCGTTGCAGCAATTCGCTGCTGGTCTTCAGATCGACCAGTATCCGGGTATCCTCCTCGACCATCTTGCTCATGCCTTCATTGCTGAGCTCGAGCATGCCGACGCTGATACCGATCACGCTCAGCAGGATCACGACAAAGGCCGTGATGACGAACGTGATGCTCCCGCGGATACTGGTGTCCTTGAACATCGTGCCCTTCCCCGTATTTTTTGATGTCCCCGCCGGCGTGTAATTGATTTTTGCCGTACGGGGTGGCCCAAAATCCGCTTAGCCCACTCGTTTGCTACGCCGGTACCGGTCGAACAGCACGGCGAGCAACAGGATGCCGCCGCGAATCAGGTATTGATAGAACGTTGGCACGTTCAGCAGGCTCATTGCGTCCTGCACCGACCCCATGATCAGCACGCCCACGAGCACGCCGGAGATTGTTGCAACGCCGCCCGTCAAGGAGACGCCGCCGAGCACGCACGCCGAGATCACACCGAGTTCCAGGCCGACCGAAGTCTTGGGGTCACCGAGGCTCATCCGCGATGCGAGCATCACGCCGGCAAAACCGGTGACGAGGCCCTGCAGTACAAACACCACGATCTTGATGCGCGTAACAGGCAGGCCCGCCAGCAACGCGGCTTCGCTATTACCGCCCACAGCCAGCACATTCTTGCCGAACACCGTCTTTTTGAGCAGGAATCCGAACAGGACGAAGCCGACGATGTTGCTCCAGATCGGAAACGAAATACCGAGGAACGAACCGCCGCCCAGATCGAAGAAGCTTTCTTCGGAAATCATCACCGCGTCGCCGTTCGACGTGATGTACGCGAGACCGCGCACCACTTCCATCATGGCAAGGGTCACGATCAGCGAGTTGATCTTGTAGCGTGCGACGAGCACGCCATTCACGAGGCCGACGGCGCCTCCCGCCAGCACGCCGCCGGCAATGCCGAACATCACGCTATGCGTCGCGGTGATCAGCGTCGAAGCCACGACGCCCGAGAACGCAACGATCGATGCCACCGACAGGTCAACTTCACCGAGCGCCAGCACGAACATCATCGTGACCGAGATCGAACCGATCAGCGTAACCGAGAGCAAAAGCCCCTGAATATTGCGTGCGCTGATGAAATCCGGCACGGTCAGCGACAACGCGCCAAACAGTATGATGAAGACCATCACAATGCCTGACTTGTTGATGAAGTCCCATGCCTGCATGGCGCGCGGACGCGTGGCGACGCCGGACGCCGGATTCGTGGCTGCGGTGTTGGTAGGTTCTTGTGTTTGCATTGTGTCTGTTTCCATTCGGTCAGTCTGGCCTTAGCGCGGCAGGGCGAGCTTGATCAGCGCGTCTGGGCTCGCCTGGGCCTTCGGCAAATCGCCGACGATGCGGCCTTCCTTCATCACCAGCACCCGGTCCGCGATGCCAATGACTTCTGCGAGGTCGCTCGATACGACGATCACCGTGCGACCCGCTTCGGCCAGCCCATAGAGCAGGCCGTAAATTTCGCTGCGCGCGCCGACGTCGATGCCGCGGGTCGGTTCGTCCATCAGGAACACGTCGATCTCTTCGGCAAGCCAGCGCGACAGGATCACCTTCTGCTGATTGCCGCCCGAAAGCGTGCCAATAGGCGTCTCGCCATTGCGCGTCTTGATTGCCAGCTTCGCGATGAATTCCTTCGCGGTCTGCGCTTCCTTGCGGCTGTTGAGCACGTTGAAGCGGCTAAAGTGGCGGCGGCAACTGATGTTCAGATTGTCAGAGACCGACGCGATCGAGACGATGCCTTCCTGCTTGCGATCTTCTGGACACAGCGCCACGCCGGCTCGCACCGCATCGCGCGGCGTCGTAAAGCGCACCGGCTTGCCTCTCAGCACAATCTCACCGGCAGCCGGTTTCACCGCGCCGTAGATCAGCTTCATCAATTCGGACCGGCCCGCGCCCACAAGGCCAAAGAAGCCGACGATCTCACCCTTGCGCGCGGAAAACGAGGCGGGCTCCTTGAGCCCCTTTCCCATCAGCCCCTTCACTTCCAGTTGCACATCGCCCGTGGGACGCGCGCGGTAACCATACACATCCGCAATCGAGCGCCCCACCATGCAACTGATCAGGCGGTCCCGATCAAGCCCCGCACCTGCTTCGAAGGTGTCGATATGGTGTCCATCGCGAAACACCGTGACGCGATCGCACAGCTCATAGACTTCCTCCATGCGGTGCGTGACGTAGATAATCGCGCGACCTTCGGCCCTGAGCGCGCGGATGATGCGGAACAGCTGCGTCGTCTCGCGCGACGAGAGCGAACTGGTCGGCTCATCGAAGGCGATCACGCGGGCATCGCGCATCAGCGCCTTGCCGATCTCGATCATCTGACGCTGACCGATAGACAGATATTTGACCTGCTGTGCCGGATCGATCTTTTCGCCGAGGCGTTCGAGTTCGCGCATGGCGCGGGCCAGCAGCGCCTTCTCGTCAAGCACACCGAAGCGGTTGGGGAGCGCGCCGAGCATCAGGTTCTCCGCCACCGTCAGCTCCGGCACCAGATGCAGTTCCTGATAGATGATCGCGACGCCCGCCTCGATGGCGGCCTTGGTAGTGGTGAACTGTTGCACCACGCCGTTCAGCGCGAGCGTGCCCGCGGCCGGCTGGTTCACGCCCGAGAGCACTTTCAGCAGCGTGGATTTGCCCGCGCCGTTTTCGCCCATCAAGCCATGGACTTCGCCGCGACGCACGTCGAGCGAAACCTGATCGAGCGCCAGTACGCCCGGAAACTGCACGGTGATGCCGGCAAGCTGGAGATACGCCTCGGTATCTGCGGAACTCCCGCCAGGAGCCGCGCTGGACACAGCAGCAGACGCCGCACCGCTGGAACTCAGATGCGCCGCGTCGGGTTGGGAAACCGTCATCAAATGCCTCTTGCTGGTGAATACGACGCGCGGGCGGACACCTTGAACACCTCAGGTGTGCCGCCCGCGCCGCGAGTGTTGCCCGTCATGCGGGCAGGCTCACGTGCACGCTCTTTCGAGCGCTCATTCGAACGCTTAAATACCGAGTTCCTTGCGCACGCTTTCCCAGTTGCTGCGCACCATCAACTCACCGGTCGTCTGCGTATCGGCGGGCGGCTGCTTGCCCGTCTTGATCCACTCGACGAGGTTCTCCGTGCTCTGCTTGCCGTGGTTCGTCGAGCTGACGGCGATCGTGCCGTAGAAGCCGGTCGGTTCCTTCTTCTGGAACTCGGCGAACGCTTCGCCAGCGCCGTTGATGCCGACGCCAATCACATCGGACGCGGGAATGTGCAACTGCTCGGTCGCGCGCACGCCGCCCAGCACCGTTTCTTCGTTGAGCGCGAAGATCACCCACTTCTTGATGTTCGGATGCTGTGCAAGCACCGGCGAGACTGCGTTGAAGCCGCCTTCGTCATCCGTCGTCTTTTGCGGTGCATCGAAGATGTTTTCTTTCTTGAAGCCGTTGGCGAGCAGCGACTGCGTGGCGCCGTCGGTGCGTTGCTTGGCGGTCGGCAGTTCGTAGTCGGTGATGCGCAGCGCGCCGACTTCTTCCGGCTTCCAGCCGCGACGTTTCATTTCATCGGAGATTGCCTGGCCCACCTGATTACCGATCTTGATGGCCGACATGCCGAGGTGCGGCACATCGCCGAGCGGCTTGCCCGTCGAGTCCACCAGTTGATCGTCGACGGTGACGAACTTCATGTTGTAACGCTTGGCGCGTGCTTCGATTGCCGGTCCGAGACGCACGTCAGGCGCGCAGATCACAAAGCCCTTGGCGCCTTGCGCACCGAGGTTATCGATTGCAGCCAGCACCTTTTCGCCGTCCGGCGTGCCGATGTTCACTACCGAGAAGCCATCCTTCTGACCGACAGCGGTCGCGGCCTTCTGTTCATTGATGAACCACGCCTGTTCCGGCATCTTCACGAGGAAGCCGATCTTGAGGGGTTCATCTGCGCGCACCGAAACCTGGGCCGCGAACGGTACCGCGAGGACAGCCGCGGCAACTGCGGACAGGGTCAATCGGCGAAGCTTCTGGTTCATCTGGGTCTCCTGGAATACAACTTGGGTTTGACTACGTGTGGTCTAAGACTTGTGACTCGGCAGACGGCGTTCACTCGACGAAGGCTTCAACCGCGTGCCGGTGACCTAGCAGCAATGCATCGGCCACATGCTCGAGCGGTCGCAGATCGACGTCACTGCGGCCCGCGGTGATCAGTTCATGAAAGCGCTCGTAGAGGCCGGGATATTCGCGTTCCGGGCCGACGTCGACGGCCACGCCGTCGATATGCAACTGCTTGCCGCCCTGCGCGAGACGCAGCACACCGCTGCTGGTCGTCACCTCGATCTGCCACAGTTCTTCAGAACCATGGCGCCAGTCGAACTCTGCGCGAACCGGCGTATCGTGGTCGTCGATGAAATTGAGGTTGGCGGCAATCGGGGTCTGCCGGTTGGACGGCACCCATAGCTCGGCCGACTTCAGGAAAAACGCGCGCGGCAAGATGCGCGTGATGATCGACAGCGCGTTGATGCCCGGATCGAACACGCCCAGGCCACCCGCTTCCCAGATCCAGTCCTGATTCGGATGCCACTTGCGGACGTCTTCTTTCCAGAGGACGGTCACCGACTTGATCTCGCGCTGTGCGAGCCAGGCCCGCGCGGTCTCGACCCCAGGCGCGTAGCGTGAATGCCACGAAGCGAACAGGCTGCAGCCTTTTTCCTGGGCCAGCGCGGCGAGAACGGTCACCTCGACGACACTCGCGCCGGGCGGCTTTTCCAGCATCACATGTTTACCGGCCAGCAGGGCAGCACGCGCCTGCTCGAAACGCACTTGCGGCGTAGCGCAAAGCGAGACCGCATCGAGATCAGGCTCTGCCGCGAGCAGTTCCTGCACTGTCTTGTAGTTGCGCACGCCGTCGACCTGCGCGTTGCGGCTCGCACACGCGACGAGCTCAAACCCGTCGTTTCCCGCGAGAGCCGGCAAATGCTGATCGCGCGCGATCTTGCCCACGCCAACCAGGCCCACCGAAATTTGCTTTGGCATGTTTTGGCCTCAATGATTTTTACGCTGCTTCCGGCCACACCTCGCCAGCGAGGTTGCGGCGTCCGTCACAATTTTTAATAGTCACACTATATTGCGGGTGTTTTGGCACAAATATTCGTGAATACCCTAGTGAACACTCTAAATAGTCTTACTATAATGTGGGATCAGGAGGGCATCATGCCAGACAAAAAACGAGCGTTGCGCTCGACGCAGTGGTTCGGCACAGCCGACAAGAATGGTTTCATGTACCGCAGCTGGATGAAGAATCAGGGCATCCCCGATCACGAGTTCCAGGGCAAACCGATCATCGGCATCTGCAATACATGGTCGGAGCTGACCCCGTGTAATGCGCACTTCCGCAAGATCGCGGAGCATGTCAAACGCGGGGTGTTCGAAGCAGGTGGCTTCCCGGTCGAGTTTCCGGTCTTCTCGAACGGCGAGTCGAACCTGCGCCCCACGGCCATGTTTACGCGCAACCTTGCGAGCATGGACGTGGAAGAGTCGATCCGCGGCAATCCGATCGACGCGGTTGTTCTGCTCGCGGGCTGCGACAAGACCACCCCTGCGCTCCTGATGGGCGCAGCGAGTTGCGACGTGCCCGCCATTATGGTCAGCGGTGGCCCGATGCTCAACGGCAAACATCAAGGCCGTGACATCGGCTCCGGCACCGTTGTGTGGCAACTGAGCGAGCAGGTCAAGGCGGGCAAGATCTCGCTGCACGAATTCATGTCCGCTGAAGCCGGTATGTCGCGCTCGGCGGGTACCTGCAATACGATGGGCACCGCTTCGACCATGGCCTGCATGGCTGAGGCGCTTGGCGTCACGTTGCCGCATAACGCCGCGATTCCTGCGGTGGATGCACGCCGCTACGTGCTTGCCCATATGTCCGGCATGCGTATCGTCGAGATGGCGCTTGACGACCTGCGCCTGTCGAAGCTGCTGACGCGCGAAGCATTCGAGAACGCGATTCGCGTGAATGCCGCGATTGGCGGCTCCACCAATGCAGCGATCCATCTGAAGGCGATTGCCGGGCGGATTGGCGTGGACCTCGAACTCGACGACTGGACCCGCGTGGGCCGCGGCACGCCGACGCTCGTCGACCTGCAGCCGTCGGGCCGCTTCCTGATGGAAGAGTTTTACTATGCGGGCGGCTTGCCTGCGGTGCTTCGACGTCTCGGCGAAGCGGGCCTGCTGCCGCATCCGGATGCGTTGACCGCGAATGGTCAGTCGCTGTGGGACAACAACAAGGAAGCGCCGCTCTATAACGACGAAGTGATTCGTCCTCTGGACAAACCTCTCGTCGCCGACGGTGGGCTCTGCGTATTGCGCGGCAACCTCGCACCGAATGGCGCCGTGCTCAAGCCCTCCGCAGCCACGGCGTCGCTGCTCAAGCACCGCGGCCGCGCTGTCGTGTTCGAAAACTTCGACGACTACAAGGCACGCATCGGCGACCCCGAACTCGACGTGACCGCGGACTCCGTGCTCGTGATGAAGAATTGCGGGCCGAAGGGTTATCCGGGCATGGCCGAAGTGGGCAACATGGGCTTGCCGCCGAAGCTGCTCGCTCAAGGTGTGACGGACATGGTGCGCGTCTCGGATGCGCGCATGAGCGGCACCGCTTACGGCACCGTCGTGCTGCACGTGTCGCCGGAAGCGCGGGCGGGCGGCCCGCTCGCCGTGGTCCGCGAAGGCGACTGGATCGAACTGGACGCCCTCGCCGGACGGCTCCACCTGGACGTCAGCGCGGAAGAACTGACCGCGCGTCTGGCCGACTGGGCAGAATCGCAGCAGAAGTCGCCGGCTGATACGAGCGGATACCGCCAGCTTTATGTCGATCACGTTCTGCAAGCCGATCAGGGTTGCGACTTCGACTTCCTGGTGGGATGCCGCGGCGCCGAGGTGCCTCGCCACTCGCATTGAAAATACGACGGCAACGGTAGCGGCCATGCCCTGCTAACCCGCGGCGTCGAATCCACTCACCGGCAGGCTCGCAACGCGATGCCTGCCGGGTCGCAACGCCCACCTTCCGCCAATGCATCGACCCAGCTCGACGCATATCTTCAGTCACTCCTCCCACCGAATTTCGGTCGTCAAAAGCCAAATAAATCCTGAGACTTTTATAAGGATTTTCTGAATCTCCAATTGAATTTCTTTACCAAATCCAACAATCGCGAAATTTATTTCTTACCAGATAAAATAACTCTAACATTTACCCTTCAGGCCGCGTGATATCCGCCGTTTACAAAAAGAGGTGGCGATCATAGGCAGACTTCGCCACCGCGGCAAATCCAATCCGCCGTATCTGGCGTATTGAATAGCCGGAATAAATCGATCTGCATCGGCATTAAGATTTGATGTCGTAAATCGAATGCATACCCGTACCAGGCGTTTCTATAAAAAATAGGAATGCAAAGTACTGGGTGCCGCATGGAAAGCACCCGCAATGAAGTGGTCCGCCGTTCAGTCCGGAGGAGGAATGGCGCGGGCCAGCGCGCAAACGTTTGCCAACTATTCAGGAGTGTGAAGGGTATGAAGAGGTCGAAACCGAGGCTGGTCGATACACAAAGAATCGTTGCGAATCCGGGCACATCGGAGACGCAGTCTGGACAGTCAGACAGTCTCGCCATGCAGACACAAATTGCTGCAAGCATTTCGCGCCGCACTTTTCTTTACAGCCTGGGCGCCCTGGCGCTGTCGGCATGTGGTGGTGAGGGAGTGGGAACCTCGTCCGATCAGGCGGCGCAGACATCCGAAGCGTCCAGATCCGCGACGACGGCATCGGATCTGGCGCAAAGCAGTTCCTCCACCGGCACGTTCGTGCATCCGGGCTTGCTGCACACCCAGAGCGATTTTGACCGGATGAGCCAGAAGGTCGCGGCGCAAGCTTCTCCGTGGATAGATAGCTGGAACATCCTGATCGCGAACAGTCACGCGAGCCTGTCCTATTCGCCCCGCCCGCAGGCGGTCGTCTACCGGGGCAGCGACGGCGTGCATTCGCAGAACTACACTTTGCTGTACAACGACATCGCAGCCGCGTACGCCTGCGCGTTGCGCTGGAAAGTGACGGGCACAACGGCGTATGCCGACAAGGCGGTGCAGATCATGAACGCCTGGTCGTCCGCATTGACCGCACTCGGCGGCGATACGAATGTCGACCTTGCCGCCGGCATTTACGGCTACGAATTTGCCAATGCTGGCGAAATCATGCGCACGTATTCGGGTTGGGCAGCCGCCGACTTCGCACGCTTCCAGAACATGATGTCCAGCATCTTTTATCCGATCAACCACGACTTCATCAACCGGCACAACAACACCCAGGAGACGCACTATTGGGCCAACTGGGATCTGTGCAACCTGGCATCGATCATGGCCATCGGCGTGCTGTGCGATAACCAGTCGCTCTTCGACGAAGCCGTTACGTTCTTCCAGAGCGGCCCCGGCAACGGCTGCATCCTGCAGGCGGTCTACTACGTGCATCCGGGCTATCTCGGCCAATGGCAGGAATCGGGACGTGACCAGGGGCATGCCACACTCGGCATCGCGCTGGCAGGCGCGATCTGCGAAATGGCCTGGAATCAGGGTGTCGATCTCTACGGCTACGACAACAACCGCTTCCTCATGGGGGCTGAATACGTGGCGAAAAGCAATCTGATCGAATCGGGCACGACCTATTACACGGTGCCCTTCGTGCGCTACAACAACGTCGACAATGTCAATCAGACCGGGTTTTCAACCTCCGCTCAGGGTACCGCGCGGCCTTGCTGGGCGCTCGTCTACAACCATTACGTCAACCGCAAGGGCATGGCCGCACCTTATACGCAGAAGTTCGCCGTGCTGGTCCAGCCGGAAGGCGGCGGAGGCAACTATGGATCAACCAGCGGCGGTTACGACCAGTTGGGCTATGGAACGCTGACCTGCACGCTGGACGCCATCGCCAATGGCGTACCGCCGAGCGGGCTCGCCGCGACCGCAAGCGCGGGACAGGTCATCCTGTCGTGGTGGGGTACGGCCTATGCAACGAGCTATAACGTGCAGCGCGGCACTGCATCCGGCGGCCCCTACACGACGATTGCAAGCGGCGTCACCGATCTGCTCAGCTATACGGACAGTGGCCTCGCAGCAGGAACCTATTACTACGTCGTGACTGCGCACACGCCGTCCGGTGAAACAGCCGCGTCGAACGAGGCGGTCGCCATCACCGCCGTACAACTGCAGACCTACCTGACTTTCGACGAAGGCAGCGGCACGAATGCGGCCGATTCAAGCGGCAAAGGGCACACGGGTACACTAACCGGCGGTGCGACCTGGGTGGCCGGCAAGCAAGGCCATGCTGTATCGCTCGACGGCAACACAGGCTATGTCAGCCTGCCCGCCAACATCGTTGCGGACATCTCTGACTTCACGATCGCGGCCTGGGTGTACTGGAACGCGTCGAAGAACTGGGAACGCATATTCGACTTCGGCAGCGGCACGGGCCGCTACATGATGCTGACACCCCGCGCCAACACGGGCATCGCGCGCTTTGCGATCACACTCAACGGCAGCGCGGGCGAGCAGGACATCAACGGCAATGTCGCGCTGCCCACCGGACAGTGGGCGCATGTCGCGGTAACGCTGTCGGGCAGTGTCGGCACGCTGTACCTGAATGGCAACGCCATCGGCTCCAATACGGCAATGTCGTTCGCGCCGTACCTCGTGGAAAGTACCAACCAGAACTGGATCGGCCGTTCGCAGTTTGCAGCAGACCCCTACTTCAACGGCTTGATCGATGAGTTCCGCATCTATCGCAACGCGCTCACTGCCGAACAGATCACTGCATTGATCTCGGCATAGCGACGGCCTGCCGGATGCCGATGCCTTCTACAGGCATCGGCATCCACGCACGCGCAGCCTTGCTACTCTCACGCGAAATCCACCACCGTGCATTGCAGCCCTGCCATCTGTCCTGCGGCGTCTATCGCCGCCTCAAGAGCGGCGAATGAATACGACTGCAGCTCGACCGCGTCGAGCGGTATCTGGCCCGACGCTACCAGTGCAACCAGCGCAAGATAATCGGCACGCGTGTACATGAAATTGCCGATCAACTCCCAGTTGTTTAGCATCATCTCCTGATACGCGATCGGCAAGTCCACCTGCATGCTGCCCATCAGCACGAGCCGGCCGCCGCGGCGCAAGCTGCGCAGCGCGGCGAGCGTCGCCTGAGGATCGGTTGCCTGGCCAACCATGTCGAACGCGAGATCCGCACCGCCGCCCGACGCGGTGCGAATCGCGGCAGCGTCCTGGGTGGCATCCCCCGTCAATACGACCGGTATGACCCGCCCTCGCCCCAGTTCGACGAGCGCCTGCAGCGGTTGAGGCCGCCGGCCCAGCGCGATCACACGGGTCGCGCCCATCGCGAGCGCAGCGAGTACCGCGGCCGATCCGAAATAACCAGTGGCGCCGTTTATCACGACGGTTTCACCCGCCGTCAGCCGGCCGCGCCGCAGGCCGCCGAACGGCACCGCAAACTTGCCGAGCACCGCAAGCCGCGTGGCTGAAACGTCTTCGAGGCCATCGAGCGCGATCAGCGTCGCAGCAGGAAACTCGGCCAGCTCGCGCAACGTGCCGTGCGGGAAATCAGCCAGCAACACACCGCTGTCCGCGCTGATCGCTGTCAGGCCGAGCAGCGCCTGAGCAGGTTCGCGCACGGTTTCATCCGCCACCCAGTAGGGATTCACCGCAACGCGTTGACCGGCGTGGAATGCCACTACGCCCTCACCGACCGCCTCTACCCGGCCCACACCGTTCGTGCCGGGTGAAAACGGCCCCGGCGGGTATGCATAGGGCAGCTTTCCTTCGACGTAGCTGCGCGTGTAACTCAAAAGCGGCACCGCTTCCATCCGCACCAGCACCGCGCCGCGACGCGGCTGCGGTTGTGCGACCTCGCGCAGGGCGAGCGGTTGACCGGGTTCATCGAGCATCCAGGCTTTCATGTCTGACTCCAGAGAGAAGGTTGACTGCATGCCTTGACTCTAGAACCTGGCCACGTATTCCTGAAATCAATTACTCAAATGCGACCCATCAGCATGATTGATACAGATGGTATGAGGTCCGGCGTCGCACGCTGCCAATCACAGCGTCGCCGTGACTCCGCCGTCCACGTAAAGAATGTGACCGTTCACGAAGTTCGACCCGTCGCTTGCGAGGAATACCGCCGCGCCGACGAGGTCTTCGACTTCACCCCAGCGCCGCGAAGGCGTGCGTCCGATCAACCACGCGCTGAACTTCTCGTCGTTGACTAGCGCTTCAGTCAGTTCGGTTTTGAAGTACCCCGGTCCCAGTCCATTGACCTGAATGCCGTGCTGGCCCCAGTCGATGGCCATGCCCTTGGTCAACATTTTCACCGCGCCTTTGCTCGCCGTGTAAGCGGCGATATTCGGCCGACCCAACTCGCTCTGCACCGAGCAGATGTTGATGATCTTGCCGCGCTTACGTTCGATCATATGACGCGCCACCGCTTGCCCCACCAGGAAGACGCTTTCGACGTTCGTCTTCATCAGCTCTTCCCACTGTGCATGGGAAAACTGCTCGAGGGGTGCGCGCCGTTGCATGCCCGCGTTGTTGACCAGAATATCGATCGGGCCGATCTCCCGTTCGATACGCCCGATCGCCGCCTCCACTTCGTCCGGCGACGTCACATCGAAGCTGGCGGCGTGCGCGGTTGCACCGTCGGCATTCAGCCGGCCGACAGCGTCGTTCAGGCGCGCCTCGCTGCGGGCGTTCAGAACGACCTCAGCCCCCGCTGCGGCAAGTCCTGTTGCCAATGCATAACCGATCCCGGTACTCGAACCCGTAATCAAGGCACGGCGGCCCGCCAGATCGAACATCCCCAAGATATTCTTCAACTCAGATCCTTTGCGTCCTTGCTAAAGACACCGTTTTACCGCACCGGCGCACAAGGCGCCAGGGTGCGGCACATTTCAATGCGTCTCTTCACGACACCGGCGTGAACTTGAGCTGACTGATCGGCGTGACCTTGTCGGTCCGCACGAGGCCGTACGGTGTCTTCGGACCCAGCCACTTATTGAACACACCGCTCATCTCGCCGCTCTGCTCCATCGCCGCCAGCGCCTTGTTGACCGCATCGAGCATCGCCGGTTCGTTCTGACGCAGGCCCACCGCGATCGGCTCGATCAACATCGGCTCGGAAGCGATCGCGACCGCGCCATCCGTGCCGTCAACCTGTTTCGTGATCTTGATGGCAGTCATCTGGTTCGTGACGAAGCCCTTCACCTTGTCCTGCTCAAGCGCGAGGAACGCCGAACTCGTATCGTGGAAGGTCACCGCCTGGCCATCCTTGATGGACAAAGGAATCGACTGCGCGGAAGTCGAACCGTCCGCGGCACTGATCTTCTGTCCAGCGAAGTCAGTTAATTTCTTCGTCGCATCGGCTTTCTTGACGACCAGCACTTCCTTGGTTGAATAGTAAGCATCGCTGAATGCAATCTGCGTTGCACGCGTCTTCGTATAGGCAAGGTTAGCCACGACCACATCGACGCGTCCAAGCTTCAGTTGCGGAATACGCGCTTCCACAGCCAGCGGTTCGAGCTTCGCCTTGACGCCCAGTTGTTTGGCGATCCCATTGCAGAGGTCGACATCCATGCCTTCGAGCTGGCGTGTCTGCGCATCCGGATACGAAAACGGTTCGACGTTCGAATAGACACCGCAGGTCAACTCGCCGTGGCTCTTGATATCAGCCAGTTGATCCGCGTAAGCAGGAGTCAAACATGCAGCCGTACCACCAAGGACTAACAGCCCCGCAACAAACTTCTTCCCTTGCATCGTCATGCTCCTGAGTTATATGAGTAAGGCTATCGATCAGCCAGGTAGTACAAGATGTCTACATCGAATCGTCAATGCGTACGCAGATCGGACAGGAATCGCTGCGCACGCGCATGCTGCGGGCGTGAAAAGAACTCTTCGGGCGGCGCCGTCTCCAGAATCTTGCCGGCATCCATGAACCAGACCCGGTCGGCCACTTCGCGCGCGAAACCCATCTCGTGGGTGACGCACATCATCGTCATGCCTTCCTGGGCCAGACTCTTCATTACGTTCAGGACTTCACCCACCATCTCCGGGTCGAGCGCGCTGGTCGGTTCGTCGAACAGCATCGCAGGAGGGTCCATTGCCAGCGCACGGGCAATCGCCACGCGCTGCTGCTGGCCCCCCGAGAGTTGCGGCGGATAGGCGCTCGCCTTGTTGGACAGTCCCACGCGTGCCAGAAGATCGGCCGCCTTACGCTCGGCGTTCGCGCGCTTCAGACCGTTTACACGCATCGGCGAGAGCGTGATGTTCTCCAGCACCGACAGATGCGGAAACAGGTTGAACTGCTGAAACACGAAGCCGATGCGGCTTCGATAAGCATTCAGACTGAGCTTCCGGTCGTGAATATTCTGGCCATCGAACGAAATCTGTCCGCGATCGATTTCCTCGAGCCGGTTGACCGTGCGAATCAGCGTCGATTTGCCGGAGCCGGACGGTCCGCACACGACGACCACTTCGCCCTTGCGAACCTCGGCGTTCACATCCACGAGTGCGTGATATTCGCCGTACCATTTGTTGACGCTGGAAAACTTGATCATGCGAATTCCTTGGATAGTGGGACGCCTAGTTCTCGCTAGGCAGCGGATCAGGCAGAGAGGCCAAGGCCACCTTGCTGTTCCTCGCAGCCGAACCCGCCCGCTTCTTCGTCACGCGGCGCTCCAGATGGCGCGCGAAGCGCGTCAGCGCATAACACAGCACGAAGTAGCTCAGCGCGAGAATCAGATACACGGAGAACGGTTTCGTCAGCAGCCGGTTGTTGATCTGGTCGGCCGCGAACGAGATTTCCTGGACGTTGATGATGTAGCCGAGCGAAGTTTCCTTCACCGTCGAAACGAACTGAGTGACCATGCTTGGCAGTACGTTATAAAGCGCCTGCGGCAGGATGATCGCGCGCATCGTCCCCAGGTAGCTCATGCCGAGCGCGCGCGACGCTTCGACCTGGCCTTTCGGAAGCGCCTCGATACCGGCCCGGATGATTTCGCCCAGATACGCCGAGTCGTAGACCACCAGGGCGCACAGCATCGTCACGAAGCCCGTGACCGGATAGCCGGTCAGCACGGGCACGAGAAAGTACACCCAGAAGATCACCATCAACAACGGGATGCCGCGCACCATATAGACCAGGCCCGTAGCCGGCGCACGCAGAAGCGGGAACGGACTGATCCGCGCAAGCGCCACGAGGATGCCCAGCGGAAAGGCAATGACGAGAGCCGACAGCGACAGCAGTATCGTCAGGACGATGCCGCCCAGCGGGCCATGCGGATACTGCCCGATCAGCAGCAGCGTCCAGTTGTCGCGCAGGATCTGCAACATGATCACTTCACTCCCGGAATGCGGTAGTGCGTCGCGAGCTTCGCTCCCGCCAGCATGATGACGAGCGAGATCGTGAGGTAGACCACCGTCGCGACAAAATACGACTCGAAGGAGAGGAACGTTTCGTTTTCAATCTGCCGGGTGACGTAGGTCAGCTCGGCCGCTCCGATTGCCATCGCAAGACTCGTGTTCTTGAACAGCAGGACGGCGTGGTTGACCATCGGCGGAATGGCATTGCGAAGGGCCTGGGGCAGAACGACGTAGCGCAGGCCGCTGACAAAATTCAGGCCCAACGCGCGCGAGGCTTCGTACTGGCCATAAGGAATGGCACGCAGGCCGCTGCGAATATCTTCGGAGAGGTAAGCCGCGCTGCACAGGCCGATCGCAATCACGGCAAACACGAACTGGCCGTTGTACTGGTTCAGCAGATCCTGCAAACCTTGCGGCAAGACATTCGAAATGCCGAAGTACCAGAACAGGATCTGGACCAGCATCGGCACATTGCGGTGGTAGGCCACGAACGCTGACACGAAGGCAGTCGCGGCACGATTGTTGGTCAGGCGGATCAACGTCAGCAGAATCCCCACCACCAGCGAAAGAAGCCACGCCAATACGGCCATCGCGAGTGTGAGTTCGACACCGTGCAGGAAGAGCGCGCCGTAGTCGCCTTGCAGCACCGTCGCCAGGTCAAAATGAAGTTTCATATTGCACGCCCCAATGATTCGGATCGGACCGATGTTCGCTGCATTGCATGATCAGCAGTCACATCGTCTTTGAAAGCGGAAATGCCGTCTGCTCCCACGTTGAATTCATACTAGCTCGCGAAAATAGACCCTTGCAGAGGCCTTTCTTCTGGCGCAATAAGTTTCGCGAATGATGCGGGTGACGACCGGCGGACAACCTGATGGACCGGGCTTTGCATGACTTTTGTCTCCATGACAGGGGGCGTTTCCAGCCACCCTGCTTTTTTAAGCGCGCTTTTGCGTCGAGGCAAAAGCGCGTAACACTCAAACGCGCAGGCCAGTGCCGCCTGTGTCGCGTTACGGCACGCTCAGACGGTGGCCGCCGCGTGCGTCAGCACTTGCGGATTGATCGGGGTGGGCGGCTTGCCCGGCGTATTACCCAGTCCGAGTGCGGCGATCAGATTGTCTACACAAAGCGCCGCCATGGCCCGCCGGGTGGCGACCGAGGCACTGCCGATATGCGGCGTCAGAACCACATTGCTCAACTCGAGCAGTGCGGGATTCAGCGCCGGCTCGCCCTCGAAGACATCAAGGCCTGCCGCTGCGATGCTGCCCTCGGCCAACGCAACCGCCAGCGCGGCATCGTCGACCACGCCACCGCGTGCGATATTGGTCAGCGTCGCCGACGACTTCATCTGCTTGAGCTGCGCCGCGCCGATAGCGTGATGCGAACTCGCCGAATACGGCACGACGATGATCAGGTGATCGGATTCGCGCAGCAGCGTGTCCTTGTCGACGTAACGCGCCTGGCAACTTGCCTCGACTTCAGGCGCGAGCGGCGAGCGGTTGTGATAGATCACCTGCATGCCGAAACCCAGGGCGCCGCGTCGCGCGATGGCCTGGCCGATACGGCCCATGCCGAGAATCCCCAGGGTCGCGCCGTGCACATCGCCGCCGACGAACATTTCGTAACGCCCCGTCTTGATCCATTCGCCGCGGCGCAGAAAGCGCTCCGACTCCGTGATGCGCCGCGCGGCTGCCATCATCAGCGCGAAGCCGAAGTCGGCGGTCGTGCCGGTGAGGACGTCCGGCGTGTTCGTGACCAGTACGCCACGCGCCGTACAAGCGTCTACGTCGACGTTGTTGTAACCCACGCCGATATTGCAGACGGCGCGCAACTGCGGACAGGCGTCGAGCAGGGTGACGTCGATCCGGTCGCTGCCCGCCGTCACCGCGGCCGTTTTGCCTTGCAGGTGCGCGATGAGTTCGGGTTGGGTCCAGACGGTGTCATCAGGGTTATCGGTCACATCAAAATGCACCCGCAGACGATCAACGATGTCGGGAAACGACGCACGGGTAACGAGGACCGATGCTCGCATGGGACAGCTCCTTGGTTGGATTCAGATGATGTTCTTGCGCATGCCGGACGCGTTCGATCAATCTGCGTGATCAACAGGCTCACGCTTGATCGTCGTCAGGCCGCCGGGCACCTGCAGCGTCGGCAAAATTTCCATGTTGCTGATGTTGACGGCCAGCGGCGCGGCGATCGCGAACGCAATCGCGTCGGCGATATCGGACGGGAGCGGCAATTCGAAGCCGTCGATGAACTTCTTGCGTGCTTCTTCGATATCGCCATGCACGTGGCCAAAGATATCGGTCGCAACGCGGCCTGGACAGATCTCGGTGATACGCACCCGCTTGCCAGTGGCATCCACCCGCAACTGACGCGACAGCGCATGAATACCCGCCTTGGTCGCGTGATAGATCGAGTTGCCGTTGAAGTTGTAGATGGCCGCAATCGAGCTGATGTTGACGATATGACCGCGGTCGCGCGCCACCATGCCCGGCATGGTGAGACGCACAATGTGCAGCACTGCTTGCAGGTTCACTTCCACCTGCACGTCGATGTCTTCGACATTCGCATCCAGAATCGAGCCTTTGCGCGACACGCCGGCATTGTTCACGACGATATCGAACGGCACTTCTTGCGTCAGCTTCGTCACGGCAGGCAGATCGGAGACGTCGATCGCATGCGGAATGCACCCGGTGCGCTCGGCCAGTTCATTCAGACGATCCGCGTTGCGTGCAAGCGCATGAACCTCGAGTCCTTCCCGGCAAAAGCGCTCGACGATTGCCGCACCCATTCCGGTAGAAGCACCAGTCACCAGCGCGGTTTTATAGTCTGAAAACGGCATGAATTACCTCTATTTGTGGTTCTGAATCTATCGCGGTTCGAATGACGGCAACCTTGAGATTCAATGTATACGGCGTGAAAACCGCACGCCAAGACGAAATGGATTTGTAGGGATAAGTCGACCTTATGACGCGCCAGATCGGCTTGCGCACTGTTCAGCGCACCAGCTTCGATACCGGCACGACCCGTCCACCCGCCGCTTCGATTCCCGCGCGCACCGTGCGTGCGAGTTCGACGGCGCCTGGCGTATCGCCGTGCAACAGAATCGACTGCACTGCGACCTTGAGCTTGCCGCCCGTGACCGTCGTAATCGTCCCGTCTTCAAGCAGTTCCTTGACGCGCGCAAGCACCGCGGCGCGATCCTTGATCACGGCGCCTTCCAGCTTGCGCGAGACGAGCGCGCCCTGATCGTCGTAAGCGCGATCGGCGAGGAAAGTGTTGGCCGTGCGGATGCCTACCTTGTCGGCGGCACGCTCGATTTCCGTGTTGGTCGAGACGCTGATGATGAGGTCACGATCGAACTCGGCCACCGCCCGCACCAGCGGCTCGGCCAGTTCGTACGACGCAGCAGCCATGTTGCCGAGCGCACCGTGAAAGCTCATGTGCGTGACGCGGTGCCCCGCAGCCTTCGCGATCCCGGCCAATGCCCCCATCTGATAGAGCACGTACTTGGCCAGTTCCAGCGGATCGGCCTGAATCTGCCGCCGGCCGAAGCCCAGCAGATCGGGAAAGCCGACATGCGCGCCAATCTCGATCTGCCGCGCGAGTGCCATGCGGACCGTCTTGTCCATGATGACCGGATCGCCTGCATGGTAGCCGCAGGCCACGTTGGCGGACGAGACGATATCGAGCATCGCTTCATCCTCGCCCATGGTGTACGGGCCGAAGCCTTCGCCGAGGTCGGCGTTCAGGTCGATTTCCACTCTTCACTCTCCATTGTCTGATCCCGATTTACCCCTATGCCGAAGCTGCCAGCACGAACAACGGCGTTCCGTAACCCACCTTATCGCCGTGCGTCGCAAGTACCCGCAGGACACGACCGTCGATCGGCGCGAGAACTGGCACGCACAACTGAGCAATCTGCAGCAGGCCGACAATATCGCCCCGCAAGACGTGATCATCGACGCTCACGAACGGCGTGGTGCGCGCCGGATGCGCGACCAGAAAAATCCCCACCGAACTGGCCGTCACCGTAGTCACCTGCTTCTGCGCACCTTCCAGCACATGGGCCGCTGCAGCGGTACCTCCGCCCGGCACCGCCGGCAGCGGCGATTCGTGCGAGGCACCGCGCTGCTGCGCCTCTGCGGTTAGCCGAATAGTCGTTCCAGGCCTGCTGATCTCGACGAATTCGATATCGACCTCAGTCAGCCACGAGGTGATCTGCCGAAGTTCGCTGACCTGTACTTCGATTTTCTGTGTCATGTTTCAGTGTCTGGACCCGCGAAAAAGGTCGACCAGGTTGCGAACCTTGGCGAGATAGCGCTCCACGTCTTCGAGTGCGGCCACCGCTTCAGGATAGGTGGTCTGCACAAAACGGAGCTTCGTTCCGATGCGAGCCTGCGCGAGCCGCCACAGGTCTGCCTCGATAACGGTGCCGATCTTCGGGTAACCGCCCGACGGCTGCGCGTCGCGCAACTGGATGATCGGCTGGCCGTTGTGGGGCACCTGAATCACGCCGGGCACGATGCCGTGCGAGCGCTTTTCGATTACACGCACCGCGCTCAACGTCGGACCTGCAAGGCGGTAGCCGTAGCGGTCGCTCTGCGGCGTCACCTTCCATCCTTCGCTCCAGAACGCAGCGAGCGATTCCGGCTGGTAGCAGTCGTATTCGGCGGCGGGCAGCACACGCACCACCGTTTCGGTCGCCTCGGCCTCAGGGACGGCCAGCGGACGGGGTATCGAAAACTCAGGCGGCACGGTGCCGAACCCGGCTTCGCGGGCCAGCTCATATAGCGGCGCAGCCTGCTCGAGGCCGACAGCCTGCACCACATCGCCTTTCTGCAACTGGCGCCCGTTGTAGCCGCCGAACTGCCCGCGCAACTGCGTGCTGCGCGAACCGAGCACGACAGGCACGTCGACACCCCCTGCGAGCGACAGATAGCAGCGCGTGCCGCTTGCCGGTACGCCGATCGTCAGGACGTCGCCTTTGCTTGCCTGCGCGGTCCACCAGGGGAGCACCGAACGCTCGCCCAGACGCGCGGCGCAATCGGCGCCGGTGATCGCGAAAGCGGTGTCTTCAAGGAAGCGAATGCGGAACGGAAACATCGGAATTTCGATGCCCGCCGCGTCCTCGGGATTGCCGAGCAGGAGGTTGCCGACCGAGAGTGCCAACCGGTCCATCGCGCCGGCCGTGCCGACACCGTAGCGCAGATAACCCTCACGCCCCTGGTCCTGCACCGTGGCAAGTGCTGAGGAAGACAGGATCTCGATCATGAGACGATCCTCTCGACGCGAAAACGAATCATGTCACCGGGTGCCAGGGTAGCCGGATTGTCGCGCATCGGATCGAAGAAGGACATCGAGGTATGGCCGATGGTGTTCCAACCGCTGGGCCCTGTGGAGGCCGAAACGCCCGTCTGCACGCCGCCGATCGACACAGCGCCCCCTGGCAGGCCAAGCACGGGCACCTTGCGGCGCGGAGTGGCAATACGCGGATCCATGCCGCCGAGGTAGCAGTAGCCTGGGTGGCTGCCGAGTGCGAAGACGGTATAGAGCGGCGCGCAATGCAACTGCACGACCTCATCCACGGACAAGCCGGTGTGGGCCACCACGTCGTGCAGATGCGGCCCGAACTCGCCACCGTATTCCACCGGCAGCTCCACCACTTTGCCTTCAATCTGCAGTTCGCCCGCCGCGGCCCACGCGTCGCGCAAAGCGGCGTCGAGCGAGCCCGGATCGGCAGGCGGCGTGGAGAACGTCAGCATCAGATTGGTCACGCCCGGCACCGCCTCACGCACACCCGGCCACGATTCGACCTCGCGCGCCAGCGTCCAGATGCGGCGTTGCGCACGCAGATCGAGCGCGCCGGGCGCTTCGAAGAGCATCGCCGTCGTGCCCAGCATGCTGATGCAAAGCGGAGGGTCCGAATCGTCCTGTTTCATCGCGTGGGCGGTCCTTTCTGAATCCAGTCGCATCTGTCCGGCCGTGCCGGCGTACGCGATCGATGCATGTTCGATGATGCACGTCATGTCGGTTTCCTGTTTGCAAGCCAGCGTTCCAGATGGTGAATATCGACGCCGCCCGCACAAAAACCCTCGTCTTCAAGTATGGCCTGATGCAACTGCACATTAGTACGAATGCCTTCGATGCGCATCTCCGAGAGTGCGAGACGCATGCGCACCAGGGCTTCCTCGCGGCTCGCGCCGTAGGTGATGAGCTTGCCGATCAGCGAGTCGTAATACGGCGGCACCACGACGCCGCTGCTCATGTGCGAATCGATCCGCACGCCGTTTCCTCCCGGCAATTCCCACGCTGTGATCTTGCCGGGACACGGCAAGAAAGTGAAAGGGTCCTCGGCGTTGATACGGCATTCGAGCGAATGGCCATTGGTGCGGATGTCCGATTGCCGGATCGTCAGCGCATGGCCTTGCGCAATGCGAATCTGTTCCTTGACGATGTCGATGCTGGAGGTCATCTCTGTCACCGGATGTTCGACCTGCAGGCGCGTGTTCATTTCGATGAAGTAAAACTCGCCGTTCTCGAACAGGAATTCGAACGTGCCCGCGCCGCGGTAGCGGGTCTGCCGGCATGCCTCCACGCAGCGCTCGCCGACCTGCCTGATCAGCCCCGGATCGATGCCTGGCGCCGGTGCTTCTTCCAGTACCTTCTGATGACGCCGCTGCAGCGAACAGTCACGCGAACCGAGCCACAGCGCATTGCCATGGGTGTCGCACAGGACCTGAATCTCGACGTGGCGCGGATGCTCGAGAAACTTCTCGACGTACAGTTCGGGCTTGCCGAAAGCGCGGCGCGCTTCCTCGCGCGTCACCGAGACCGCTTCCAGCAACTGCCCGGCACTCTGCACCACCCGCATCCCGCGCCCGCCGCCGCCCCCGGCCGCCTTGACGATAACGGGAAAGCCGATCGCTTCGGCTACCTTAAGGATCGCTGCGGGATCATCGGGCAAGCCGCCGTCCGGGCCCGGAACGCAGGGCACACCGGCTGCGCGCATGGCGCGCTTGGCCGCGACCTTGTCGCCCATCGTCCGGATGGAGCGCGGTTCCGGACCGATGAAACTCAGCCCTGCCGCTTCGACTTCTTCGGCGAAGTCGGCGTTTTCCGAAAGAAAGCCGTAGCCGGGATGAACGGCCTGCGCACCGCTGACATGCGCGGCAAACAGGATCGCGCCACGGTTCAGATAGCTTTGCCCGGGCGCGGCGGGACCGATGCACAACGCCTCGTCGGCCAGCCGCACGTAGCGTGCGTCCGCATCGGCTTCCGAATAGATCGCGACCGTCTTGAGCCCCAGCTCACGGCACGCCCGTTGGATTCGGAGTGCGATCTCGCCGCGGTTGGCAATCAATACCTTGTTAAACATCGTCGCCCGACCGGAAGAAATGGCACGTCGCCACAACGGAGCGGCAATTCATCGATGGATTCGTACGCATGGCCATCATCTGATTCGAAACAGCGGCTGGCCGGCTTCCACCTCGTCACCCGGCCTGACGAGAATCTCGACGACGTTGCCCTTGAACTCGGATTCGATCGCGTTGAACATCTTCATCGCTTCGATCGTGCAGAGCGCCTGCCCTTCTTCAACGGCATCGCCTACGCCTACGAAGGGTGGCTCCCCGGGAGCCGGCGTCAGATGAACGATGCCGAACATCGGGGCGCAGACCAGCTGGGGCTCGCTCGCCGTGGCATCCACTGTGGTCGAAGCGGCGACGGGTGGGACGGCCTGCCCCGCTTCCTCGGCGGGGGTCGAACGCGCGGAGCGAGGGATGTCCTCGCTCGCATCGGACGTCGCGCGCCGATGTGTTTTGACAAGCCGAATCTTCTCGTCGCCCTCGATCAGTTCGAGTTCGGCAAGCCGCGATTCGGCCAGCAGGTCAATGAGACCCTTAATCTTCTGAAGATCCATTTCTGAGTCCGTGGCCTGGTTAAGGCTAGTCGGTCCGGCTCCACTCAAGCTGGACGATCTACGCTGGACTCAATGTATCTGGCGCATAAAAAATGCGCCAAGACGGTTTGGGTTTGTAGCGATAAGGCGCGCTTATGTATCGGCGCCGGCCTCCGAACGCACGTCGAGCGCAAGGTCACCCGCCAGTTCCAGCAGGATGTCCTTGACGGCCGCGGCGGGCTCGGAAAGGGGAAGATGGTCCGACAGGCAGACCGAGAGGGGGATCTTGATGACCGGCGAAACGATGCGGCACTGGACGATATCGCCCGCCGCCGCGACGACCCGCGCGGTGGAGTCCGGCAGGATCGTGGCGCCGATGCCGGCGCCCACGGCGGCCGAAAGCGTCGACGCCG
Source organism: Paraburkholderia phenazinium (assembly GCF_900141745.1). Taxonomy (NCBI): domain Bacteria; kingdom Pseudomonadati; phylum Pseudomonadota; class Betaproteobacteria; order Burkholderiales; family Burkholderiaceae; genus Paraburkholderia; species Paraburkholderia phenazinium. Next base: position 26,939 of record NZ_FSRM01000002.1, read on the forward strand.
ATTCGATCTCGGCCACCACCTTGGGGATCATCTGGACACGCGCGAAGCCTTCGTCCACGTACTTGCGCAGATAGTTATAGGGCCGCGGCAGCAGCAAGGGCACATCGCGCAGGGCCGTCACGTTGATCTGCTCCTGCGTGATGCCCATGCTGCGTGGCGCGACGAGGAACAGCTCCTCGTTCATCAGAAGCTGGAACGACAGGCCGTGGACCGGCTTGTCGCCATAGAGGACGGCCATGTCCATCCGCCCGTTCATGATCAGCTCGCTAAGCGTGGTACCGAAGTTTTCGTTGATATACAGAAGGATGTCCGGATGGCGGGCGCGCACCGTGCGCAACAACGGCAAGGACAGGGCCGACGCCCCCGTGCCCGGCGCGAGACCCACGGACACCTGGCCTGACAAGGTTTGCCCGGCGCTCTTCACGTCCGCCTGCGCCTGCTCATACTGCCGCAGGATCAGCTGCGCGTGACGGTAAAGGGTGGCGCCCGCTTCGGTCGGCGTCACGCCGCGCTTCGTGCGCACCAGCAGTTGCTGCTGAAACTCGTCTTCGAGCGTGATCAGTTGCTGGCTCAGCGCGGGCTGGGCGATATGCAGCACTTCGGACGCCTGGGTCAGGCTGCCGATATCGACAATCTTCACGAAGTACTTCAAACGCCGCAGGTTCACGCTGATTGCATCCGTGGTCGGTTAAGGGATTGCAGCAATCATAGGGCAAGCGCTGTTCGACGCACAGCCCTCAAAAAACCCGTGTGCCGACGACGCGACAGATGTGGCGCATTGCCCCCGGCAGCAGCGATTGCGGGAAGTACTAATTGCTGCGATGCGTGTGCAGTGCGCAGCTCGTCCCGTCATAAGTGGATGTTATTACGCCAGCGGAAAGACATCTTAGCGACATCTTTTCTGCGCGCTTACTGTTAGGCCTCATTAAACCCCCATCCAGGAGTCCAGTGTGAGTGCATCGCGCATCGCCGCCCGTGTCCAGCGCATCAAGCCGTCGCCTAGCAGTGCCGCGGCGGATCGTGCCGCCGAACTGCGGCGTCAGGGCAAAACGATCGTCAATCTGGTCGTTGGCGAACCCGACTTCGATACGCCCGAACATATCCGTCGTGCCGCATTCGAAGCGATGGAGCGCGGTGAAACACGCTATACACAAACCGCGGGCACGCCTGCACTGCGCGCCGCTATCGCCGACAAGCTCAAGCGCGAGAACGGGCTTTCGTATGATCCGAAGCACATCATCGTCACGTGCGGCGCCAAGCACGCGATCTTCAACGCCCTCGCCATCACCGTCGAAGAAGGCGATGAAGTGCTGATTCCCGCGCCTTACTGGGTGTCTTACCCGGACATGGCGCTGGCCTGTGACGGCGTACCCGTAGTAGTGCCATGCACCGAGGACGATGGTTTCAAGCTGACGCCTGCGACCCTCGAAGCCGCGATCACCCCACGTACACGCTGGCTGATCATCAATTCGCCGACCAATCCGACCGGCGCGACCTATACGGCCGGCGAGCTGCGCGCACTGGCCGACGTGCTGCTGCGTCATCCACGTGTGCTCGTCATGCTGGACGATATCTACGAGCACATTCGCTTCGACGGCGAGGCGCTTCAGCATCTGCTCTCAGTCGAGCCTCTGTTGATGGACCGGACCCTGGTGGTCAACGGCGTGTCCAAAACCTACGCGATGACCGGCTGGCGTATCGGCTATGCAGCCGGTCCGGCCGACCTAATCGGCGCCATGGACACGCTCCAGTCCCAATCGACCAGCAACGCGAGCTCGATCAGCCAGGCTGCCGCGCTTGCCGCGCTGACCGGCGACCAAAGCTTCGTCACCCGTTCGGTGCGTGTCTATCGCGAACGGCGCGACCACGCGCTGGCAGCACTCAATGCAATCCCGGGCATCAGTTGCCGCACGCCGGGTGGCGCTTTCTATCTGTATGTGAATTGCGGCGGCATGATCGGCCGCACCACCCCGCAGGGAAAACGCCTCGAAGGCGACGCCGATGCCGTGCTCTACCTGCTCGAACACGCAGGGGTTGCGCTGGTAGCGGGCTCGGCCTATGGGGTCTCCCCCTTCTTCCGGATGTCGATCGCCACCAGCGTCGAAACCATCGACGAAGGCTGCAAAAAGATCGCGGCGGCCGTAGCTGCCTTGGATTGAGGGCAAAAATGCGGCGCGAAATATCGCGCCGCATTCTCAGATAAAGACATGCCGCACTGTCTGGATGCGGCAGTTGAACTGTAATTTCCGTTTTCTTCAAACTGCAAGGGGATCTTCTCGTGAAAAAGAATACATTAGGTGTACTGATTGGAGTTGGATTGGCAGTATCTGGAACCGCGTATGCGCAGTCGAGCGTCACGCTGTACGGCATCATTGATGAAGCGGTGCGTTACGACAATCATCAGACGAAGACCGGCAGCGGCAGTCTTTTCACGATGGGCAGCGGCGGCGAAATTCAAGGTAGCCGCTGGGGCTTGCAGGGAACGGAAGATCTCGGTGGCGGCATGGCCGCAATCTTCCAGTTGGAAGGCGGCTTTACGCCGAACACCGGTGCGACGCAGCAATCGGAGCCGAATGGCACGGCGCGTCTGTTCGGCCGCACGGCTCTCGTCGGGCTCACCACCAACTACGGCACGATCACAGCGGGCCGCCAGTACACGCTGGTCCACGAAATGGGCTGGACGCACGACATCTATGCGTTCGCCAATTACACCGGCACGGTCGGCTTCCAGGGAGCGGGCGAAACCGGCGGCGGACGTCTGGACAACTCGGTGCGATACACGTCGCCGACTATTGCCGGCATTACCGCTAAGGGTTCCTATACATTCGGCCAGACCGCCGGCAATTTCCATCAGTATTCGTCGCCCGCATTCGCTCTTTCGTACGACAACGGTCCGTTGAGCGTCGGGGCGGCCTATCAGGTGATCAACGACATTGGCGGCCTGACGCCGGCCACGACCGAGTACGGCAGCACCTACTTTGGCCTCACGATTCCGGACAGCTCGCAAAAGGTCTTCACGGCCGGCGCAACGTACAAGTTCGGTTCGGCCAAAGTCTTTGCCTCATACATCTTCAGCCACGTCTATCCGGCGGACTACCGTAACGACTCGTTCTCCACAGCTCTTCAGTACTACATCACACCGGCCTTCGTTCTCGACCTGCCGCTCTATGTCGACTTCGTTCACCACGCCGGCGAGAGCGGTACGCGCATTACCGGTGGCCCGACGTTCGATTACTTCCTGAGCAAGAGCACGGACATCTATATCGGCGCCGACTACAACCATCTGACCGGCGCATGGGTCACGCTGGCTGCGGCTTCGGGTTCCAACCAACCGTTCTACGGCCATAACTCGCTGTTCGAGGCGGATATCGGCCTGCGTCACAAGTTCTAAAACCTACTGAACCAGAGGTCTGCTTCGCGCCTCGTCAGCCGAAGCAGACCCGGCATCGCAAATCAACAACCATAAGCTGTGCCGATTGGCCCAGACAAAATCGCTCTTGGTCGCTTGCATCGCACAGGCCTAAGGTATAGGTTGATCATTCACCCGAATCTCCCGATTCGCTGACCGAGACCTTTTCCATGCACGCACTCGTCATTCACGCCCCGCTGGACTTACGCATCGAGGACGTTCCGACTCCCGAACCCGACGCTGACCAGCTGCTCATACGCGTTCGAGCTGGCGGCATCTGCGGTTCCGATCTGCATTACTTCAATCACGGCGGCTTCGGTACCGTGCGCATCAAGGAGCCAATGGTGCTCGGCCACGAGGTGTCGGGCGTCGTAGCCCGTACGGGTTCGGCCGTCACCGATATGCCGGTTGGCACACGCATCTCGATCAGCCCGAGCCGGCCGTGTGGACTCTGCCAATACTGTCAGCAAGGCCTGCAGAACCATTGCCTGGATATGCGCTACTACGGCAGCGCAATGCGCACGCCGCATGTGCAAGGCGCGTTCCGCCAGGAAATCGTCATCGATCGCTCACAGGCTCATGTCGTTGCAGACACCCTGACTGACGAAGAAGCCGCGATGGCAGAACCGCTGTCCGTCGCACTGCACGCGGTGCGCCGCGCAGGACCGTTGCTCGGCAAGCGCGTGCTCGTTACGGGATGTGGACCGATTGGCGCGTTGATCGTAGCGGCTGCCCGCCGCGCGGGCGCAGCGCACATTGTTGCGACCGATGTGAGCCCGCTGCCGCTGCAAAGCGCACTCCAGGTTGGCGCAGATGTCGCGCTCAACGTCGCCGAGCAAGCCGACGCTCTTGTGCCCTTCTCGGCCAACAAGGGTAGCTTCGATGTCCTGTTCGAGGCAAGCGGAAACGCCGCTGCATTGCGCAGCGCGTTCGACGTGCTGCGTCCGCGCGGCATTGTTGTTCAGGTTGGTCTTGGCGGTGGTGAAGTCAGCTTGCCGATGAACGTGGTTGTCGCCAAGGAATTCGAATTGCGCGGGGCATTTCGCTTTCACGAAGAGTTCGCGGTAGCAGTGGAGCTGCTGAACAAAGGCCTGATCGACGTCAAGCCGCTGATCTCCGGCGTGTTTTCGTATCGGGATTCGATCGCGGCATTTAAAGCCGCTGGCGACCGGTCGAAATCGATGAAGGTGCTGGTCAATTTCGAATGATGTTTTGTTGCCAGTAGTTGGATCGCGACGGTTAGCGTGTGAGGCATAACCGTCGCAAACAACTCAAAGCCTGCCCAAACTTCGGGCCTTAGTTATTGCAGCGCGCTTCCAGCGCGTCAATGAACGCCCGGTCCCAACGCCCTTCTCTCATCGCACGCATCGTTTCGGCCTCCGCTTCCAGCACGGCGAGCGCCTTCTCGATGACAAACCCGGCGTCTTCCTGAGGGATGGCCAGCAAGCCATCCTGATCGCCGACGACAATGTCGCCCGGGTTAACGACCATGCCGCCCACACATACCGGCACATTGATCTCGCCCGGACCGTCCTTATACGGTCCGCGGTGTGTGACACCGCGCGCATAGACCGGAAAATCCCGCTCACGAATCTCTGCGACATCGCGGATCGCGCCGTCGATCACTACGCCCGAGAGACCGATCGTGGCAGCGTAAAACGTCAAGATGCCACCGACAACCGCGTTGTTGAGGTCGCCGCCGGCATCGACCACCAGCACGTCGCCTGGGCGGCAAAACTCGAGCGCACGCAGATAGGTCAGGTTATCGCCGCCGCGCGAACGCACCGTGACCGCTGTGCCGGCCATCGTCTTCTTCCCGGGGCGCTGGTAAGGATGCAGTCCCGCACTGCCGGTGTTGCGATGCATGTTGTCGCTAAGCGCGGAGACCGGAATGTCGCGCAACGCGTTCAGAGTGCTGACTTCGGCCTGAGCAGCCGAGGGGTTCTTGCGGATGGCTTTGTACATAGTCGATGTTCGTGTCGGGAATAGAGGGAACAGCTTGACGCTGTCACGCACTCGTAACGGTATGCTCGCCACCGCGGGCACGCCAAGATGAAATCGGTCTGCCGCAATACCGAACACTTATGAAGCGAAGCGCGATCCGTCGCCGCCCTGATTAGCAAACGCGCGCTTGAACTCCAGCGCCCAGCTACGTATTCTTGTGATCAATCCCTTGGAGGCGACCCATCAACATGATTGATCTACGCGGTATCGACCTGAACCTGCTGGTGTCACTCGATGCACTGCTCGCAGAGTCCAACGTCACGCGCGCAGCCGAGCGCCTGCATCTGACGCAGCCCGCCGTCTCGACGCAACTCGCGCGGCTGCGGCAGATCTTCGGCGATCCGCTCCTGATCCCCGCCGAAACCGGCCGCGGCATGACGCGTAGCGCGCGGGCGCTAGCCTTGATGGAGCCGTTGCACGCAGCCTTGAAAAACCTGGAGGTGGTGGTGCGCCATCAACCGGCCTTCGATCCGCATAGCGACGTGCGGCGCTTCGTCATCGCGGCTAACGACAACGCCACCTCCGTGCTCGGTTTGCCGCTGATGGAGCGGCTGCCCGAACTGGCCGGCCAGGGCGTGCGCATTGCGTTCGTCGTGGCCGATCAACCGTCGACGGCAGAGCGCCTCGAGCGTGGCGAGATCGATCTGCTGCTCGGTTCCGAGCGGATGATCCCAGCGTCGATGAAAGCCCGCAAACTGTTCGACGAGCGTTTCGTCTTCGTGCAGCGCAAGGGGCATCCACGAGGCACGACGCCGCTCGATCTGGATACGTATTGCTCGCTAAAACATGTACTCGTCTCGACGAGTGGCGGCAGCTTCTACGGCTTCATGGACGAACATCTCGATGCGCTCGGCCGTGCACGGCGCGTCGCACTCTCAGTCCAGCATTTCACGCTAGTGCCCGAATTGCTGGTGAATTCGGATTACGTTTCGACGTTGCCGTCGCGCTTTGCAGAGCGCCATAACAAGCGGCTCGATCTGTTCGAACTGCCGTTCGAGGCGCGCGGCTTCACGCTATTCGCGGCGTGGCATCCGCGTAACCATGTCGACCCGGCACTCGTGTGGCTACGCGAAACACTAACGGATCTGGCAGCAGCATAGGGCTTCAATTCCTCTGTATGCCTTACCAATAGAACGTTTGACCGGCGATTTGCCGCTCCGTGTCGGCATCAATAGCTCCTGCTGTATTGCGCAAAACAGTGTTTCTTTTCTAGCCCGATAACGGACGCTTGATCCTCTGCGGCATTGCATATAGTTAATCGCAACGTGCAGCGATGCCGCGTCGCATCCGCATGTCCGGACGTCTTCCCGCAGTTCCCGCTCACCACCGCGGCATCGAAATTGCTGACTTCTCTACGCCGCCAGTGCATCGCATCGAACTCCCGACGTGTCGCGGGTTTGCATCGACCTTTCATGGAGCAAACAGAACGTTATGTCCAGAAATCGAGTCCCCCCGGGTTCAGACGACGAACCTGACGCCACCCCCAATAAACCTTCGCGCCGCCGCTTCCTGCAATCCGCTGCGGCCGCCGCGACGGTAGGCGTTGCGCCGCATGTCCATGCCCAGAACCAACCTGCCGCCGTGCCGTCGCCCGAAGCGCCGCGCGCGCCCGAGCCGCCGCAGCCGGTCACGCTCAATGTCAACGGCCGCGCCTATACGCTGCAACTCGAGCCGCGCGTGACGCTGCTCGATGCACTACGCGAATACGCCGGGTTGATGGGCACGAAGAAAGGCTGCGACCGCGGCCAGTGCGGTGCGTGCACCGTCATGGTGGAAGGCCGTCGCATCAACTCTTGCCTGACACTTGCCGTGATGCACGATGGCGAAACCATCACTACAGTGGAAGGCCTGGCGAGCAATGGCGTGTTGAGTCCGATCCAGCGCGCCTTCATCGAACACGACGCCTTCCAGTGCGGCTACTGTACGCCCGGGCAATTGTGCTCGGCCACTGCCATGCTCAACGAGTTCGGCAACGGTACCGCCAGCACCGTCACGGCCGATGTCCGCACGCACCCTTCCCAACTCAGCGACGATGAAATCCGCGAGCGCATGAGCGGCAACATCTGCCGCTGCGGTGCGTATGCGAACATCGTCGCCGCCGTGCGCGCCGTGCATGACGGCAGCACGGGCAACGCCTAGGAGGCCGGCATGGACGCGATCTCCTACGAACGCGCTGTGGACGTGAGCGGCGCGCTGCGCGCAGCGCAGCAACCCGGCACGATGTTTATCGGCGGCGGTACCAACCTGCTGGATCTGATGAAAGGCGGTGTGGAGCAACCCGTACATCTTGTCGATATCACGCACCTGCGCGGCCTCGACACTATCGGCACGCTGCCCGACGGCGGCCTGCGCATCGGCGCACTCGTGCGTAACAGCGATGCCGCCAATCACGCCCTGGTACGCGAGCAGTACCCGTTGCTGTCACAAGCGTTTCTGGCCGGCGCCTCGCCGCAGTTGCGCAATATGGCCACCGTTGGCGGCAATCTGATGCAGCGCACGCGCTGCGGCTACTTCTACGATACGGCATTTAGCCAATGCAACAAGCGCCAGCCCGGCAGCGGCTGCGCTTCGATAGAAGGGCAAAACCGCACGCATGCGATCCTCGGCGCCAGTTCGCAGTGTGTCGCCGTGAACCCGTCGGATATGAGCGTGGCACTCGCAGCGCTCGATGCCGTGGTGCGCGTGAGCAGTCTGCGCGGCGAGCGCACGATTCCGATCTCGGAGTTTCACCGCCTGCCTGCCGATCGTCCGGAAGTGGATACGACACTGCAACCCGGCGAGCTGATCACGGCGGTCGACTTGCCGCCCCCGCTCTTTAGCGACCACTCCCATTACCTGAAGGTGCGCGACCGCGCGAGTTACGCGTTTGCGCTCGTTTCGGTCGCCGCGGCTTTGCAAATGGATGGCAATACGGTTAGGACTGCGCATATCGCGTTGGGCGGGGTCGCGCATAAGCCGTGGCGCGCGAGTGTCGCGGAGCAGATGCTGAGTGGGAAACCGATCTCGGATGCGAATCTGCGCGCGGCCGCCGCTGCCACGATGGGCGAGGCGCAGCCGCTCAGCGGCAACCGCTTCAAGGTGCAACTCGCGCAACGCTCGATCGTGCGTGCCGTGAATCAGGCCGCGGGCCGGACGGGAGGTGTCGCATGACTACGAACCTGAACAAGAAGGCGCCACTGGTCGGTCAGCCGATGGACCGCACCGACGGCGTGCTGAAAGTCACGGGCGAGGCTCGCTATGCAGCGGAATTTGGCGGAGCGCGCCTCGCGCACGCGGTGCTGGTGACGAGCACGATTTCGAGCGGCAGCATTGCCTCGATCGACGCGAGCCGCGCGCAATCGCTACCGGGCGTACTGCTGGTGATGACGTATCAGAACGCGCCGCGCCTGCCCAACGGCGGGCGTCCGCCGCTGGCGCCGCCTGCCGGCCGTCATCTGTCGTTGCTGCAGGACAACCAGGTTCACTACAGCAATGAGCCAGTCGCCGTGGTGGTCGCCGACACGCTGGAGCGCGCCACCGACGCCGCACAGCAACTGCGCATCACGTATCAGGCGACGCCTGGCGCGCATAACTTCACGCGCGCCAAAGCGACCATGCACGCGCCGATCAGCCCGCAGGGCCGCCAGACCGACACGCAACGCGGCAACTTCGATGAGGGCGTGGCCGCCGGCAGCGTGCGCATCGATCAGGTCTACACGACACCGGTCGAACATCACAACCCCATGGAGCCGCACGCCACCATGGCGCATTGGGATGGCCCGCAACTGACGCTGTACGACTCCACCCAGGGCGTGAGCGGCACGCGCACCGCCGTGGCGAAAACGCTCGGCGTATCGCCAGATGACGTGCACGTGATCTCGCCGTTCCTCGGCGGCGGTTTCGGCGGCAAGGGCTCGTCCTGGTCGCATGTGGTGCTCTGCGCGATGGCCGCGAAGCAGACGGGACGTCCGGTGCGCCTCGCCTTGACGCGCCCGCAGATGTTCGGCTCGGTCGGCGCGCGACCGCGTACCGAGCAGCATTTCCTACTTGCCGCGCGGCCCGACGGCACGCTCACCGCGATGCTCCACGACAGCATCTCGAACACGTCGACGATCGAAGACTGGACCGAGACCTGCTGCATGGTCACGCGCATGCTCTATGCCGTGCCGAATCAGCTGACGACGCATCGCCTAGTCCAGTTGAACCTTGGTACGCCTACATTTATGCGCGCGCCAGGCGAAACCACAGGCTCGTTCGCGCTCGAATCCGCGATGGACGAACTCGCGTGGAAGCTCAAGATGGACCCCGTCGCATTGCGGCTAAAAAACTACGCGGAAGTCGATCCGCAGGAGAACAAGCCTTTTTCGAGCAAGGCACTGCGCCAATGCTATGAGATTGGCGCGGAAAAATTCGGCTGGTCGCGGCGTACTTCGACACCCCGTTCGATGCGCTCCGGCCATACGTTGATCGGCCTCGGCATGGCGAGCGCCACGTATCCCGCCAACCGAAGCCCGGCCGCGGCGATTGCGCGCATCCTGCCCGACGGAACGGCGATGGTCGGCTCGGGTACGCAGGATCTCGGCACCGGCACCTACACGGTGATGACCCAGGTGTCGGCCGACGCGCTCGGCTTTCCGCCCGAAAAAATCCACTTCGAGCTCGGCGATTCGAGCTTGCCTCAAGCGCCCGGTTCGGGCGGCTCGCAATCGGCCGCGAGCGTCTCGCCGGCGGTGCACGATGCCTGCACGCAGGTGCGCAACCAATTGATGTCGCTCGCGCTGGCCGACAATGCATCGCCGGTACACGGCATGGATGCGTCCGATGTGACCGTGCAGGACGGCTGGGTGGTCAGCCGCGCGAATCCGTCACTGCGCGACCCCGCGGCCGCAATTCTCGCGCGCGCCGGCGGCAAACCGATCGAGGCCGTGGTAAGTGTGAAGCCCGGCCAGGAGCGCAGCGAATATTCGCTGCATTCGTTCGGGGCGGTGTTCACGGAGGTCCATGTGGATGCGGATCTCGGCACGATCCGGGTGCCGCGCATCGTCGGCGTGTACGACGTCGGCCGGGTCCTCAATGAGAAAACCGCGCGTAGCCAGATGATGGGCGGCATGGTGTGGGGCATCAGCGCCGCATTCGAAGAAGACACGCTGCTCGACGAGCGCTATGGACGCTTCGTCAATATGAATCTCGCCGAGTATCACGTGCCGGTGAATGCGGACATCGGCGCGCTGGATGTCACCTTCGTAAACGAACCGGATCCTCATATCAATTCGCTGGGCGTGCGGGGGATTGGCGAGATTGGCCTGACCGGCGTGGTGGCAGCGCTCGCGAATGCGGTTTATCACGCCACTGGCGTGCGGGTGCGGGATTTGCCGATCACGCTCGATAAGGTGTTATCGCCGGTGCGGGTTTGAGGGGGCCGGCGCGCCCGCCACATTCGCGCTTGCCTGCTCGCCGGTTGCGCCGCACAATCGACCTCATCCTCCTCTCCAGGTGCCGCCCATGGCCTACGCCTCGCTCGCAACCGGCGTGCTGCTCGCCGCCGGCTACGGGTCGCGCTTCGATCCGGACGGTCTGCACAATAAACTGCTCGCCCGCATGCCGGACGGCGGCATCGTCGCGCATGAAGCCGCGCATCGCCTGCTGCTGGTGGTCAGCCGCGTGCTCGCCGTGGTGAGGCCAGGATCCGAAGCGCTGGCCCGCATGCTCAATGAGGCCGGTTGCGACGTGGTGTTCTCGGCCGACGCCGAACGCGGCATGGGCGCGAGCCTTGCCGCCGGCATCGAAGCGAGCGCCGACTCGGAAGGCTGGATCGTCGCGCTGGCCGATATGCCGCGCATTGCTGTCGCCACGGTAGAAGCCGTAGCGCGCACGCTCGACGGCGGAGCATCGATTGTCGTGCCGTTTTATCAGGGCCAACGCGGGCATCCGGTCGGTTTCGGCGCGGAGCACGGCGAAGCCTTGCGCGGACTCGACGGCGACACCGGCGCCCGTGCCCTGCTGGCCGCAAACCGGGTCGCACGTCTGGATCTCGACGATCCGGGCATCCTGCGCGACGTGGATACACCCGACGATCTCGCCGGCGTGTGACCGGACAACCCTGCGTGCAACCTCCCAGACGATCTCGCGCGACGCCTCCCGGGGCAGCGCCGCGCTCAGGCACACGCCTTGCGAATGCACTGACGTTGTGCGCAGCGCGCGCCAATACCGACTAAGCTGATGTGACGCGTTCCCGTCGTCGCGTCAGACGCGGTATCCCGCGTGCCTCGCCTCCGACAATCCAGTGCGACTCCCATGAGCGAAACCAGCCCGCGTCTTTTTGTTGTCTCGCCCCATTTCGACGATGCCGTCTTTAGTTGCGGCGCGTTGCTCGCCACCCATCCCGACGCCGTCGTCTGCACCGTCTTCGCCGCGGCGCCCGAGCCGGATATGCAGACTGAATGGGACCAGCAGGCCGGCTTTACGAGCGCGCAGGAATCGGTGAATGCGCGCACACTGGAAGACAATCGTGCGCTCGAACTGCTCGACGCGGTCCCGGTCAGGATGCCGTTTCGCGACGGCCAGTATCTGGACTCGCCGTCGATCAGCAGATTGTCGGCTGCGCTTGAAGAAACCATTTACCGCTCGACCGCGAACACGCTGGTGATGCCGCTCGGTCTGCATCACGCCGATCACGCGCTGGTCTACGACGCCTGCATCGAAATCCTGCCGCGGCTGTCGCACCTGACGTGGTTTGCCTACGAGGATGCGATCCACCGCCGCCAGCCGGGCGTGGTCGAGGCGCGCCTCGACGATCTGGCGCTACGGGGGATTATGGCGACGCCGGCGCACCCGTCGATCGCACACACGATCGATGCCGAACGTCAGGCGTACCTGAAGCGCGAGGCCGTCTATGCTTATGAGAGCCAGCTACGCGCATTCGGGCCGAAAGGTTACGAAGATGTGTTTCGCGCCGAACACTACTGGCAGTTGAGCGTGTCCCGTGCTCCCGCACGCCGCTCCTCTCCCGCGAGGTGACGTCATGTTTTTCCGCATGCATACCAACCCGATTCCCGACCCGCTTGCGGACCCGACACGCGATCCGGAGGGCGACCCGCTGGCGCCGCCCTCGCCCGGCCATCACAACGACGAGCCGCAGCGGCCCGAAGGGCCGCCGGATAAAGATCCGGTTTGACGCTGCGGAGTCGGGCTGGCTTTAACGCGTGATTTCGGTAAAGCCTTGCAGCAGACGGTCGACGTCCGCGGGATGGATGTTGCCCATCGTCGAGATGCGGAACAGTTCCGCCGAGAGGCCGCCCTGGCCTGCGTAGATCACAAAACCGCGGGCCTTCAGCGCGTCGTGCAGTTGCGGATAGCTGATGCCAGCCGGCAGCCGGTAAGCGCGCAACACCACCGACGATTGTTCCGGCGGCAGCACGCTCTCCATCCCGCGCGCAGCCAGACCTGCACGCGCCTGCTCGGCAAGCGCCGCATAGCGCGCGTGACGTGCCTTCCAGCCGCCTTCGTCCTCGAGTTCACGCAATGCTTCGACGAGTGCGTAGTAGGCGTGCACCGACGGCGTGAACGGCGTATTGCGCTGATCCTGCAGTTTGGCGAGACGCGCCAGGTCCAGGTAGTAGGTACGGCTTGCCGCGTGAACCAGGGCCTCGCGCCGCACCACGACAAACGACGCGCCTGGCACGCCATGCAGACACTTGTTGGCGGTCGCCGCGACGGCTGCGATGGTGCTGTCGGCGAAATCGATTGCCTCGGCGGCGAAACTGCTGACGCCATCCACCAGCAGACGCACGCCATGCATGCGGCACACCTCGGCCAGCGCCTGCAGATCGTTCAGACGGCCGGTGGTGGTCTCGTGATGAATCACCGCCACGTGCGTGACGCCCTCGCCCGCAGCGAGGCGTGCCGCTATCCGTTCGAGGTCGGGCGCCTGCATCCAGTCGTGCTTGAGCGCTTCGTGCGCGATACGGTACTGGCTCGCAATCTGCGTAATGCGTTCGCCGTACACGCCGTTCTCGATCACCAGCAGCTTGCCGTTCTCCGGCACCAGGCCCGCAATCATGCTTTCGACAGCAGCGGTACCCGAACCGGTCATCAGCACGGCTTGCCACTCGGCGGGGTCAAGCTGATAGATCTGCAGCAGACGCTCGCGCGCCTCTTCCTGCAGATCGAAGAACTCGCTCTCGCGATGACAGAGATCGGGCTGCAGCAGACTCTGACGGACACGCTCGGTCAGCGTCACGGGGCCGGGATTGAGCAACAACATCATTGGGCTCCTTGAGCGGTGGCGATATGGCGCATGAGACGCGTCTTCACATCCGGCGGAGTGATGGTGGGACGCGGCAGGCCGTCCGGCGTGCCGCGACGGATCGCAAGGCGCACGAAACGCGGACCCTGCAGCGGCGGCGCGGCGAGTACTTCGTCGAGCACGGCCAGATCGTCGCTTTCGACCGCCGAGGCATAACCGCACGCAGCCGCGACGCCCGCAAACGACACCTGCGCAGACACCGTTGCCTGACCGCCGGTCGAATCGTGCGCGCCGTTGTCGAGCAGGACGTGTGTCAGATTGGAGGGACCGTATGCACCCAAGGTGGCGAACACGCCCATACGCATCAGCGCGGCGCCGTCGCCGTCGACTGCGACCACGTGCAGGTCGGGACGCGTCAGCGCCAGACCGAGCGCGAACGGCGTCAGGCAGCCCATCGAGCCGACCATGTACAGCTGGTTCGGCCGGTCGTCGAGCGCATACAGTTCGCGCCCGCAAAAACCCGTGGATGCCAGCACCACCGTCGATTCAGCCGGCGTGTGCGCGATCACGCGCTGCAACGCGGCCTGGCGCGTCGGCAGCGCATCCGCCGCCGCGCCGCGCCACTGCGCTTGTGCCGCGGACGGCGTGCGCCGCGCCGCGCCGTCACCCTGCTTCAACTCATACGGCGCTACGCTGCCCTTCTGCATGACGAGCGCATACGGACGACCGGTCTCGTCCATGTGAGCAATCGCGCGATCGAGCGCCGGGCCGATGGCGTCGGCTTCGGTCGGGAACGTTTCCCACGGAATTTCCATGGTATCGAGCATGGCCGGCGTGACCGGTCCCATCAGCGCATGCTGCGGCTCGTCGGACACGCCGGGCTGGCCACGCCACGTGACGATCAGCAGTTGCGGCAGACGGAACGTCCAGGTCAGCGACGTCAGCGGGCTCACCGCATTGCCGAGCCCGGAGTTCTGCATCATCGTGACGCCGCGCCGGCCGTTCTGCGCGCCGAGCGTGACGCCGGCGATCAGCGCGACCGCGTCGCCTTCATTGGCCGCCGAGACGTAATGCAGCGACGGGTCCTGCAGCACATAGTTGATAAACGGCGTCAGATACGAACACGGCACACCGGCATACCAGTCGAAGCCACGCTCGCGCGCCGCCTCGACAAACTTTGCAGCCTCGATCATTGCGCCTCTCCGCTGGCGGCGCCAGAGGCAAGCGGCGTTTGCGAGTGCGCGAAATCGCCGGCACGACGGAAGTCTTCCAGATCGTTGACGCCGCGCCAGTGACCGTGCACGTACTGCACTTCGATCGCTTCACCGGCTTCGATCAGCGCGTTGAGCAGCGCGGGCATATCGAGCTTGTCGAAATCCGGACGCGCGCGCAACGTGGTGAGCACGGCGTGCAGACGCTCGCGTCCTTCGCCGCGCACGTTCAAGAGACCAACCCAGCGGCCGTCCGGCTGCTTGACGTCACCCGAAGTCGCGTTGCCCTGCAGTTCGCTCGAGACGCGCTTGAGCAGCACCTTGTTGCCGAACAGACCGCGATCGTCCGACGCCGAGCACCATGCGAAGTCGCGCACGCTGCTGTTGACCGGCTCGGTCAGTGACGAATCCACCACGACGCTAAACGGCGCTTCGCTTTCGACCAGGTCGCGCACGATATAGCTGCGGAATAACAGATCGCCGTACGAGATGACCGTATCCGACTTGAGCGCATCGACAGCGCAGGCGAGCGAGGCCAGTTCGCCGGTCTCCGCGTGGCGTTCGTTGACGACCAGCTTGATGCCGGCGGTTTCGATGGCATCGGCGCGATAGCCGCCGACCACGGTGATGTCGTTGACGCCCTGCTTCTTGAACGCATCGACGAGCCAGCGCAACAGCGGCTTGCCGGCGATCGGCAACATGACCTTGGGACGATCCGCGGTCACGGCTTCAAGACCGGCGCCACGGCTGGCGGCCAGCACGACGGCCGAAGCCGACGCGCGCGAAGCCGACAGATAGCGGTTTTCGGCTTCCGAGTATTCATCGGCGTCCTGCAGACGGAAGATTTCGTTGACGGAGGCGATGCGGTCCTCGACATCGACGAGCGTTTCGCTGGCGTGGATTTCTTTGGCAACCGCTTGCATAGCCGAGGTCGACGCGCGAATCAGATGGTTCGCCCAGATGACGGTGCTGATGCCCGCTTCGCGGAACACTTCAGTCGGCGTGCTGTAGTACTTGGTCGGCACGATGACGAGCGGACCACGGCCGGCCCATTCGCGGGCGAACTCGAGGATTTCGTCGGGACGCGACAGCTTGCTGTGAATCAGGATCGCGTCGGCGCCGGCCAGACGATAGGCCTCGGCGCGGCGCAGCGCTTCGTCCATGCCCCAGCCGGCGATGAGTGCTTCGACGCGCGCGACGATCGAGAAGTCCTCATCGGTCTGCGAGTCTTTACCGGCCTTGATCTTGCCGCAGAACTCGTCCATTTCGGCGAGCGGCTGACGCTCGCCGTTGATGAAGCTATTGGTCTTGGGGAACTGCTTGTCTTCGATACAGACGCCGGCGATGCCACGTTGTTCGAGTTTGCGCACGAGGCGGCGGACGTTATTGAAGTTACCGTAGCCGGTATCGCCATCGAGGAGGATGGGGAGATCGCTGGCATCGGCCATGAATTCGAGGTTATCGACGACCTGGGTCCAGCTGGCTTCGTTGTTGTCGCGCACGCCGAACTGGGCGGAGATGGCTAGACCGGAGGCCCAGATGGCCTTGAAGCCGGCTTCCCGGACGATACGTGCGGAGAGGCCGTTATGGGCCTCCATCATGAATTCGAGCTGGGTGCTGGTGAGCATCTGGCGCAGACGGGAGCTGCGCGAGGCGGCGACGAAAGCGGGTTCGCGGGCGTTCATGGTTTGGGTGTGCTCCTGCGGTGTCTGTTTGCTGTTTTTTGCCTGCCGCGGGGTTGGATGTGCTTTGCTCGCGGCGCGGGTTTGGGTTTCATTGCCAATGGCGGCGGGTGATGTTCGCGGGTTTCATTGCGGTGTCACCGTGGTCTGGGCCAGTCTGGCGTCTGAAAAAAAGTGACTATAACGGATAAGGATTGTTTTCGCTTTTGCGGATGCCATTGCGGTTGCCATATATGGCGATTTTTGTGGAAATGTGGTGTTTTTTGCTGTTTTCAGTATTTAGGGTTCTTTTTCTCATACTGAGGGTTTTGATTTTTTTGTTTATCTGGAATTGCGGTTTTTTATTTTCGCTTTCGCGGGTCGCTTGTTATTAGGGTGTTGGCCTTTCCTTGCATTTTTATCGGTCTATTAGCGATGCCCCTGCCCGGGGCGGCACTTACTTTCGCGCGTCCGACGTCGTTGTGTGGACAGATTCATTTTCAATCCGGAAGAGACAGCGAATGCTAGCCATCCTGCCCTGAAATGGCGGGCGACATGTGACAAGACGTCAGTCTGCAAGGATGCGATGGTCGTGCAAGCGGTGCTGCGCGTCGAGCCCGCGAAATGCGGCACTGACCTACGGATAATTCGGCTTCGTTGCCAATCTACCCTAGTGCGTGAGATCCGGATTCTGTTCAGTCGCACACGCGCGCAATGACGCCGCGATGGCAGGCTTTTTTATTTTGTCAAAGACATCCGCCAACTGCGCCTGTGCAACCGGATCGCCTTCGCGTGCAGCGCGCCAGCGCAACGATTCGATCGTATCGAGCGTGCCGTCGCTGGGCGCGTCGCCATCGTAGCCCGAACGCGCCTCGAGTACGTCTGCGAGCTTGTTGTATCCGGCCGGGACATGATGCACAAGCAGCCAGGCGACAATCGGTACCGCGCCTTCCCAGTACTCGTCCTCAAGACTACTGTTGACGAGCCGAGCTGCAGCGCGCCAATAACCAAGAGATGCCGCTTTCGCATATCCCCTGTCCGCTTCGGGCCCGCGCGTCATAGAAGCCTGGTTGAATGCGGAAAGCGCAGCGGGAGACGGAGGGGGAAGTTCCAGCTTTGTACAACTGAATTTGGTCGGTGCATTTTCCGGCAGATTCGCCCAGCGCTCCTGCTCCTTTAACACGCGGTCGAGCGTAGATGCGACATCGCTATCCTTTAATGTTTTAAAGACCCAGTCGGTTCGGGCATGCTGGTTCTGCCACCAGTCGTCGTCCGCGCTGGCGTTCTGGGCAAAGACAACCATTGGAATCACTGCGATACAGCAGATCAGGCGCTTAAATCGTGATCTGCCAATAGGTATATATCTGAACATAACGTGGTCTAAGTATTGATTGCGTCAGGAATCGAGGGCGGAAGTAGGCTTATATTCGTGTCGATTTATCCCCTATGCATGATCGAGGTAAGCCTTGAGGCTCCATTCCTCGTTGGTGCGGTATACGCGCATGCCGAGCAGCCAGTCCAGGCCAGGAATGGGACGGGGATCCTTCAGGGCGAGTGGCGGCATCGTCTCGCCTTTCCTGAAACGGCGGGTCGCGTCGTAGCTGACCGAAGCGAATCCCCGGACACACCACACGCCGTCCTGCGGGCAGACTTCACCGGGGCGAACGAGCGTGCCCAGCGGTACGCGGCTCTCCAGTTCCTTTTCATGCGCGGTCCTGACCCGAAGGCCTGTCGCCGGGTCGAGGTTCTTCTCGCGGGCCAGCCGTTCAACCAGCGCATCGGACGGCTTCGGCGGCGGCACGGCTGCGGCCTGTTCCTTCTCCCACTGGAACGTGCCGTCCCACGGCGGTAGTTTCGCGGGCGGCAGTGGCACGATCTGGTCGACGTCGGGGACTTTCGGGTTCAGACCTTCGTTCCTGTCGAGGAATTTGCCGATCGCTTTGTAGCGGCGCGAGCGTTCGGGATCGTTCGGAACAGCTAGGTAATACAGCACCCGGTTTTCTGGAGTTACCGCAAAGCCATTTTCAAGAGCCCAAGCAGCCAGGCGATTTCCCGCCATGACGCCCTGCTGGAAAGCCCTGAGTGCTTCAGCGTAGACCTCGTCGTCGGCGCGACCAATCGCCAGAGAGGTCGCGGCCTTGCCATGTCCCTGGTCTGCTGAGCACCGGTACATCTGCAGCGCAACCTCAGGTGCGGCGTCAACCGGGAACAGTTTCTCCGCGAGGTAATACTGCGCATCCGGACTGCCCAGGTCCGCTGCCTTGCGGAAATAGCGCAACGCGGTCTCGCTGTTCTGCTTCAGCCCGTAGCCGAGTTCGAGGTAATGCGCGATGTCGTAGTAGCCGGCCGGCACACCCTGTTTGACCAGTTGCGCTGCCAGGTCGATCGTCTCTTTCGGTGCATCCGGAGAATCGGCCAGCCCCGTCGACACCAGCGCCTGAAGGTTGGTATTGGCCTTGTAGTGATCGTGAGCCGCCGCGATCCGGTAATACCGCGCGATATCGTCGAAGTCCTTCGGGCCGTCCTGCTTCTGCAGCCAGCGGCCGTATCTGAACAACTGGTCCGCATCGGGATCGAGCGGCGGCAGATGGTCGTCCTCGTGTACGCAGGTAAAGGCGAGATTCGCGCGCACGGCGCTCAGGTCAGGTAGTGAAGCCAATGGGTTCTCCTTTGTACAGGCGCAGGCAAGACTCGCCACCAGGGCGATGAGAATGCCTCGTCTCATGAGTCAATCCTCGTAAGTGCGTGTGGGCGAGGTCCGCAGGAAGCCTACGAGGGACGCGATCGGAGCCCGCTTTGCGCTCTGTCTTTTGGTGTTCTTGGAAATGATGTAACTCCACTGCAAGTACGCCTCCGACACATCATCCTGAGCCCCCAGATTGTTCGTATGCAGCGCCCACATCTGTTTGCGCAGCGCGGACGTCAGGCCGCCATGCTCATGGCAGATATTCAGTTCGCTATCCACCTCCATGCTGCGCCGGTTGACATTGGCCGAGCCGTGCGTCGTAAACACGTCGTCGACGATCATCAGCTTCTGGTGGACATAGACGTAATCCCACGCCTTGCCTGCAGGCGTGTCCGGTGCGACCAGGGTGCAGACCAGCACCTTCATCCCCGGCATATCCTGCGGCGGCACCAGTTCTCCCTCCTTCGTCATGCCGTCCGGGCTCACGCTCGCCACCCGCCGTTTCTCCTGCCTCGTCTGCTCCAGCTGCTGCCCGATTTCTGCCTGCCGGGTCTGTGCGCCCTGCAGGTAATTCGCGAGCCCCTGCATCTGCGAGAAACCCGCGCCCTGCATCATCGCGCGCTGGCTGGCCGCCTGTCCGTCAGCAAGCTGCTTCTCCAGCGTCTGCTCCTGCTGCGTAAGCTGGTCGTTCTTCTCCAGTGTCTCGACCCCGGGCATCCGGTCGCCATATCCGAGCGCCGCGAGCATCTGGTAGCTGCTCACTGTCCCGCGGCCGATGCCGTCGTCGTTCGAGTTCGTGACCACGAACAGATACACCTCACCATGCTTCGCCGGGTTGCGCCCCCCCTTGATCTGCGCGTTGACGTTCTCCCGCAGCCTGTCGGCCACCGGCATGTAACGGAAATACTGGTTTTCGATGTACACGAATCTCGTCGTGTTGTTCACCGCCTGAAGGTACAGCGAAGCGATGTCCTTCGTGCCGTCCTTGCCGTGCTGCGACTGCGTGCGAAGGATCTGCGCCATCACCGGCGTACCGTGATCCGGGCGCAGCTTCAGCCGGCAAGCCAGCGCCGCCCGCGCCTGGGTCAGGTTCTGCCCGGTCGCGTCGTCCCACGCCTGGCAGAAATTCTCGTTCAGGTACTCGAGGACCGGACCCGTCACCTTCGCGGACATGTCCTGCCGCGGATGCAGGCCGTTGCGCCCCATTCGCGGCGCCTGCCGCAGCCAGGTGTGATCGTCCCGGTCCCAGTATTCATCCAGCGTGTTGTGCCCCATCACGAACCCGATGGCCCGCTCGGGAAGCTCGTAGTCGACAAGCACCATCTTCTGGTGATGCGAGGGCTCCGCCGTCATCGCCGCGGTGTTCCGCTCTCTCAGCGTGGGGTCGCCCGCCGGGCCGCTCATCCACGTGCGCCAGGCGATTTCGGCCCGCTCCCTCAGATCGAAATCGCGCGTGGCGAATTCAATGTTTGTCAGCGGCTTTGGCGCGCCCGGCAATGCGTTCAATGCCGTGGTCACCACCGATTTCGCTGCGGGGAACGGATTGACCCTCGTCCCGGCCGACATCCGCGTGACATTGTTCCGGTTGGCCCGCCAGTACCAGAGCTGGTCGAATTCCCGCTGGGCGCGGGTGCGCCCGTCCTGTGCAGCCCCCGCCAGCCCGACTGGCCCGTGGTTGCCTGGCATCATGTCTTCCGAGAAGGACGCCACGTGCAGTGAGTCGCTCCAGACCAGCAGCCGGATCCTGATGTGAGGTTTCTCGAGGCCCTTGTATTCGAGCAGTTCACCGATCGATGGCGAACCCGCCGCGTCGCTGCCCCGTCTGAAATACATCGACGGCTGGAAACCCCAGCACAGGATATCGATGCTGTGCTCCGCGTTCCGTATGGCGTCGAACACCGCCGCAAAGGCCGTCTCGCCATTCACGAGCGGCAGGTAGGTGGCCAGCGCGGGGTTGTATTCGGTGCGCTGCACGAACCATGGGGACGTGAGCGTTGCGCTTCGCGTGCAGGAGAGCGCGAGCGGCGTGGTAGCGCTCTGCTGTTTCATGGTCAGGCGTCCGTATCAGGGTTGAGCAGCGTGTTGCGCCTGATTCAGCAGGACTGCAAAGATCAGGAGGCCGCGATGCGGAGCTTGTTTAGCTCCTGAAGGTTTTTACCCCGCATGCCATCCCAATTCGTGCGGAAAAGTCTGCAAACTGGTCGTTGAAAGTCGAGGCGCCATTCGGCAGGCTTCGCTCTTGTCCAGAGACACCCAGAAAAGCCGTGCCCACTTCCATCTCGCGTACAAACTCTCCTGGTGCAATGGGGCTTAAGTTGGGAGCACTGCCCCGCAAAGGGGCATCGCTAATAGACCGATAAGGACGCAAGGAAAGGCCAAAACCCCAATAAAACAAATAAACCCATTAATCAGACAAAAACAAAAAACAAAAAACAAAAACCCAGGGTTCCCCCCTACTTCACCAAAAACCCGGCGAAGCCGTTAAACACCATAACCCCAAGCCCGCCGCGGGCGAAAAAACACCCTCACCTGGAACTCGCAAAATGCCCTCCATGACCTTGAACAAAAAACTCGGGTCGATGATCCTCATCTTATGGATCGGCCTGATTCTGATCGGTGGCTTTGGCGCGTACCAAAACCGCGCCTCCATGATCTCCGAGCGCCGCGATCAACTCATGGCCGTCGCCCAGCAATCCGTCAGCATCATTAACCACTACTACACACTGTCCCAGCAACACGCCCTCAGCGAGCCCGACGCCCAGAAACAGGCCCTCGCCGTCCTCGCCTCCGTGCGCTACGGCAAAGACGGCTACGTCTCCGTCAACAACTCGCAGCCGGTCGTGCTGATGCACCCCATCAAGCCCGAACTCAACGGCAAGGACATGTCCCAGTTCACCGACCCAGCCGGCAATCATCTGTACGTCAACATCGTCAACGCGGGTAACAGCGACGTCAACGGCGGCTTCGTCTCGTATCTGTGGAGCAAACCCGGCCATGATCAGCCCGTCCCCAAAACCAGCGTCTCACTGCGCTTCGCCCCCTGGGACTGGTACGTCGTAACCGGTATGTACATGGACGACGTTCAGCAAGCCTTCTACGCCAGTCTCATCGTCTGGCTCGCCATCACCACGGTCCTCGGCGGCATCGCCACGTTCGTCATGATGCTGGTGCTGCGCAGCGTACGTCACGCTCTCGGTGGCGAGCTCGAAATCGCCGTCGTCGCCGCACAGCGTATGGCAAGCGGCAATCTCGCCGTCAACGTGCCGGTCCAGTATCGCGACACCGGTAGCCTGTTGCACGCCCTGCACACCATGCAGGCCGGCCTCGTCGAAACCGTGTCGCGCGTGCGCACCGGGACGGAAAACATCAACGTCGGCGCCTCTGAAATCGCCGCCGGCAATACCGATCTCTCGCAACGCACCGAGCAACAGGCCGCTGCGCTCGTCCAGACCGCCTCCAGCATGGATCAGATGACGGTCAACGTGAAGCAGAACGCCGAGAGCGCCACCCAGGCCGCGCAACTCGCCGGCCAGGCAGCGGACGTCGCCACGCGCGGCAGCCGCGTCGTCGACGACGTGGTTCGCACCATGGGCGAAATCACCCATAGCTCGCGTCAGATCGGTGACATCATCGGCGTGATCGATGGGATCGCGTTCCAGACCAACATCCTCGCCCTCAATGCAGCCGTCGAAGCGGCCCGCGCTGGCGAACAGGGCCGCGGCTTCGCCGTCGTCGCCTCGGAAGTGCGCAGCCTCGCACAACGCTCGGCCACCGCCGCCAAGGAAATCAAGGCGCTGATCGAAACCTCCACGAATACTGTCGAGGCCGGTGCATCGCTAGTCGCCAACGCCGGTTCGACGATGGGCGAGATCGTGCAGTCAGTACGCCGCGTCAACGAAATTCTCGAGGAAATCAGCCACGCCTCGCGTGAGCAAAGCGCCGGCATCGAACAGGTCAATCGCGCGGTCGGTGAGATGGATCAGGTCACGCAGCAGAACGCGGCATTGGTCGAGCAGGCTGCCGCCGCCGCGCACTCGCTCAAGGATCAGGTCGGCTCGCTGCGCGAAGCAATCTCGAGTTTTGCGCTGCCGGCCTGAGGGCGAGCGGCTATAGCTATACGTTAACTGTTTCTGCCGGGCGCCTTTAACACGCGCTCGATGCCTGAAAAGAAGGCGCCCGCAAAACGCCTATTGGGATGCGTTTGGTGGCCGGGCGCCTCTCAACACGCCGCGTCGGAGAGACGCATTGTTTGAACGAACCAGTCTCGCGGATTTTTCAGGCTGCGTGGCTGGTTTTTGACCCGCCGCCTTCCTTATCTTCGTGTTTCCCTACGCGCACCGATCTACGGAAGCGCAACTTCTCTCCCGTTTGCAACCCGCTTAAGCAAAGCCCGACGTCCTTGACGCGACGTGCTTCCTCGCCGTCGCTATGGGCTCGCATAGGCCTCGCATTAATATTACGTTTTAATTACAATCACGGCGTTGCCGCCACCTGCGTTCGCTGCTCGCATCCGCACTCATGTTCCAGAAGCCCAGATCGCAGCCACCTCGGACTTACGCATCAGCCGCGAGACACCCCATGCTCGCGTCGCGCCTGCCGACATGGCGTTCGAAATTCATCATCGTGCTGATGTTCGCGGCATTCGGCGGCCTCGCCGCACGCGCTTTCTGGGTCCAGGTGGTCAATCAGAACTTTTATGCCGGCCAGGGACAAAAGCGCTATCAACGCGTCATCGAACTGGACGCCACACGCGGACGGATTGTCGATCGCAACGGTTCAATGCTCGCGGTCAGTCTCGCGACCTATGAGGTCTGGGCAACGCCCAGGCTGCTCGATGAGACATGCTTTTTGCCGCTCGCCAGGCTGCTCAAGGTGCCGCTCGTGGAACTACGCAGCCGTGTAGCGGGTGACAAAACATTCGTACTGCTCAAGCGCCAGGTGGACGCAGACACAGCCAGCGCGATCGACAAGCTGCAACTCGCCGGCATCACGCAGATCGCCGATTCGAAGCGCTTCTATCCGGAAGGTGAATCGGCGGCGCATGTGGTCGGCTTCACGGATATCGAGGACAAAGGCCAGGAAGGCGTCGAACTCGCCGCCAACCTGCAGTTAAGCGGCGCGGCGGGTCAGCGCGAGGTGATCCGCGACCGGCTCGGCCGGGTGGTGTCGGACACGCGTCCACTCGTACCGGCGCACAACGGCGCGACGATCCGCCTGACCATCGACCGCCGCATCCAGCAACTCGCCTATGCGCAACTGAAGGCGGCGATTGCGAAGCACAGTGCGGAAGCTGGCAGCGTCGTGGTGCTCGACGCGCGCAACGGCGAGATCCTCGCACTCGCGAACTATCCGAGCTTCGATCCGAACGACCGCACGCGGCTGAGCGGCCGCCAACTGCGCAATCGGGCCGTCGTCGATACGTTCGAGCCGGGGTCGACGATCAAGCCGCTGGTCGTCGCGCTATCCATGGACAAGGGTATGGTCGGGCCGCAAAGCCTGATCGATACAACGCCGGGGTGGTACCGGATTGGACCAGCCGTGATTCACGACACCTCGAATCACGGCGTGATGACCGTGGCCGAAGCGGTGCAGAAGTCGAGCAACATCGCACTCGCCAAACTCGCGCTCAATCTGCCGGCCGAGACGATCTGGAACAAGTACCAGGAGTATGGCCTCGGGCGCCGGCCGGAACTAACCTTCCCCGGCGCTGCCGCGGGCAAGGTGCGCCCGCACAGACGCTGGCGGCCCATCGAGCAGGCCACGATGGCTTATGGCTACGGGCTGTCGGCGTCGCTGCTGCAACTCGCGCAGATGTACACCGCCTATGCGGGCGACGGCACGCTGCATCCGGTGCGTTTGCTGCTGGAGGATACGGTCGAACGGCAACCCGGTGGGCAAATGAATGAACAACAGGATGGTGACGGCCTCGCTCCTGCTGCAGACAGCGGCGACTCGCCGCTCACCGCCGGCTTTAGCCACGCAGTGACGACGCCCGCCACCGCACATGCCATCCGCGAGATGCTCGAAATGGCGACCGGACCGGGTGGCACCGGACGCGCCGCGGCAGTCGACGGCTACCGGGTCGGTGGCAAGACCGGGACGGCGCGCAAGCAGATCGGCGTGTCGTATGCGAAGAATCGCTATCGTGCGTTGTTCGTCGGCATGGCGCCGATGAGCGACCCGCGCCTGATCGTCGCCGTCATGATCGACGATCCGGCTGGCAAGGCTTTCTACGGAGGCACGGTTGCCGGTCCTGTGTTCGGCGCGGTGACCGGTGGGGCGTTGCAGTTGCTAGGTGTGCCGCCAGATGCGTGAGGCGGAGGCGGTAACAGCGCCGCCGCATGCGCGTCCTCAGGCCGTATTCACATGCACCCGCACATGCAGGCGCCGGAACGCGTTCGGCGTCATCCCTCTGCTTCTCTTGAACAGCCGCCTGAAATATCCGCTGTCCTCGAACCCACACGCATAAGCGACCTGCGCGATCGTCAAGCGGTCTTCCGCAAGCAGGATGGCCGCGTGCAGCATGCGCTGTTCGTGTACCGCGTCCGTCAACGTGCGCCCATAGGTGGCGCGATACACGCGCCCCAGGTAGTCCGCATTGCAGTCAAGATGCGCGGCAATCGCCGAGGCGTTGATCGCTTCATGAAAATGCGTGCGAATCCATTGATCGGCGCTTGCCGCGAGTTGCTGGGGCGCCCCGTCGGCCGCCGTCGCCGCGACCCGCGAGCGCTTGAGTTCCCATAGCATCAGCAGGATCGTCAGGCTGTCCGGCAACGGTTGCACGCCGTAGATCTGCTGATCGTTCAACAGGCGCTGGAACATGCCAGATAAATGATCGGGCCGCTCGACCCTGGCGTGTTGAGGAATCTCCAGCAACACTTCCAACGCCGACCCGCTGTGCGGCGCGTCTGGCAACGTGAAATGCACCCAATAGAACCTGAGATCCGGTGCAAACGGCGACGTCCCGCCATGCAACCGCCCAGGCCAAAGCAGCAGTGTCTCCCCTGCGTTCACCTCGAATAGCTGTCCGCCTTCGTGAAGATTCAGGCAACCCTGCCGCACATAGATCAGCTCGTACGACTGGATCGTTCGCGATGGATGCACGCCCACTCCGCGCGACACAAACAGCCCGCCATTGCTTGCTTCGAGACCCAGTGGAAATGCCAGATGGAGCGCGGGATCGGTCATTACGCAAAAAGTCGGAATTAGCGCGTTTTACTGCGGTTTCTTCATCTTGCGAGGGCAGGTCGGGCGTGTCAAGCTTTCCAGACTTGGCGTTCGTGGGAAGTCGGAAAGATTCGGTACGACCCGCCAAGGTCGAAAAAATCACATTTCTCAGAAGCAACCGATGCGTGTACCCGGCTGGCACAGCGAGCCCGACGGTCCGGAAAGCGTCGCGGGACGTGCATCGGCAATAGGAGGAGACACCTATGATTCGTTGCAACCGATGGCTTCGTCTATGGGCATGCGCGACAGTGCTCGCCGCCACTCACGCCCAGGCTGACGATGGTCTTTCTTTCTGGGTGCGCGCGTCGGACTCGGGTTTTGTGACTCCGGTCGTTACCGCATGGAACGCGAGCCATCCCACCAAGGTCAACCTGACCATCATTCCGAATGACGACTTCGTGACAAAGTTCGGCACGGCGTCGGCTGGCGGCGCTGCGCCCGACGTGATTGCAATCGATCTGATCTACACGCCCGAGTTCGCGCACGACGGGCAGTTGACCGACATCACGGATGAAGCCAAAAAGCTGCCCTTCTATCAGAGCCTGAGTCCATCGCATATGCGGCTCGGGACCTATCAGGGCAAGCAATACGCGCTGCCCTTTAGCGCTGAAAGTTCGATGCTGTTGTACAACAAGACATTGTTCAAACGCGCCGGATTGAATCCCGACCAGCCGCCCAAAACCTGGGCCGAACTCGAAGCCGATGCGAAAAAGATCACCGCGCTCGGTGGCGGGGTTAAAGGTTTCTATTTCTCGGGCGCCTGCGGCAGCTGCAACATCTTTACGTTGACGCCTTATGTGTGGGCCTCGGGCGGTGACGTGCTGTCGGCCGACGGCAAGACCGCGACGCTGAAGAATCCAGCGCTCGAAGGCACGCTCGCCATGTACCGTCGTATGTGGGAAGCGGGTGAGATGCCCGCAAGTGCCAAGACCGACAGCGGCGTCAACTTCATCAACGCGTTCGAGACCGGAAAAATCGGCATGGTCGGGTCCGGCGCGTTTTCAATCGGCGTCCTGAAGAAAAGCCATCCAGAGATAGATTTCGGACTCTCGTATCTGCCGGGTCAGAACAGTGGCTGGGCGAGCTTCGCCGGTGGCGATGTGATCGCGATCCCAGCCGGTTCACAGCACAAGAAAGACGCGATGGAGTTCATCAAGTGGTGTCTTGGCGAACAGGTCCAGGTCGATCAGTTTGCGAAAAACGGCAGCATCCCCGTGCGGGTCGACCTCGCGAGCAACGCGTATAGCAAGCTCGACGGCCGTTATTTGACCGCCGCAACGGCTATGAGTCAGGGCAAAACGCCCTATAGCATCAAGTTCAACCAGTTGATCAACGATCCAAACGGACCCTGGGCCGCCATGATCCAGGAAGCTGTCTTCGGCAAAGGCGTGGATGTTGCCGTTTCAAATGCGCAAGACCGCTTCACCCAGATCCTGAACACACCATAGGATTTAACGACCATGGATGTCCTTGGCGATCCGGCAACAGGCGGTGCGGGCCTCGCACCGCAGATGGGTCGAAAGAAGCCGCGTAAAGGGTTAGGCCGGCAGGGCGCAGGATACTGGTTTGTGCTGCCCTGCCTCGCTTTCACGGCGGTATTTTTTCTGCTGCCGCTGGCGATGACGATCGGCATGTCGTTCTATCAGTGGCCGCTGATGGGCGTGCCGTCGTTCAACGGGTTGAGAAATTACCTCGACCTGATGCACGACGAATCGTTCTCGGGCGCGCTCTGGTTTACGACCAAATACACCTTGTTCGTCACGCCGGCGATCTTTGTCGTCGCTTTCGCGCTTGCGTTGCTCGTGAAGCGCGCGATCCGGTTCGTGGGCATCTTCAGGACTGCCTTCTTCCTGCCGGTCGTGATCGGGCTGACCGCAGCGAGTCTGCTCTGGGTCTGGCTGTTCAACGACCAGGTGGGCATCTTCAGCGCGATCCTGATGCAACTGGGTATCGTCAGCGAGCCGGTTCAGTGGCTAGGCGATACCAACTCCGCGCTGGCGTCGTTGATCGTGATGGTGGTGTGGAAGGCGTGTGGATTCACGATGGTGATCATGCTCGTCGGCATGCAGGCGATTCCATACGATCTGTATGAAGCAGCCCGCATCGACGGCGCGGGATGGTGGGCGCAGCAGCGCTTTATCACCGTGCCCATGATGCGGCGCACCTTCGCGCTCGCACTGATCATGGCGGTGATCGGCTCCTACCTGGCATTCGAGCAGTTCTATGTGATGACCAAGGGTGGGCCGATGAACACCACCATCACGGTGGTCCACTGGATCTATCGTGCGTCGTTCACCTACTTCAAGCTCGGCTACGGCGCGGCGATGTCCGTGGTGCTGCTGATCGTGCTGCTCATGCTAAGCGTGATCCAGATAATTCTTCTGCGAGACGACGATGAGTAACCGATTGCGTTCCGCCGACACCGGTTTCGCGCATGCGACGCCAAAGCCGAGTCCCGTCACGTCCAATGTGGATGCGCTCCATTATTCAAGTCGCGTGACAAAGCTGAAGGCTAGGCTGTCGATCGCGCTTTACTACCTGATCTGCAGCGTGCTCACGCTGGCGTTTCTGTTTCCGATCGGCTGGTCCGCATTTACCTCGTTCTATTCGCCGGCCGACGCGAGCGCTTCGCCACCCAGATGGATTCCATCCCATCTATCGTTCGAGAACTATCAGAACCTCGCGAGCTATGGCGCAGGCATCTGGCGATATCTCGGCAACAGTACGTCGGTTGCGATGCTGACGGTCGTGATGACGCTCGTGTTGTCCACCCTCGGCGGCTACGGATTCTCGCGATTCCGTTTTCCGGGGCGCAACCTGATCTTCGTCGTGATCCTCGCGACGCTGATGATTCCGTTCCAGTCGATCCTCAATCCGCTATTCGTCCTGCTGCGCTGGATGCATCTGCAGGGCACGCTGTTCGGCCTCGCGCTCGTCTACACGACGTTCCAGTTGCCGTTTGCAGTGTTCATGATGCGCAACTCGTTCGACGCCGTGCCCCGCGAGATCGAGGATGCCTCGCTGATCGACGGCTGCAGTTCGTTGCAGTCGCTGCGCATGATCATGGTGCCGCTGGTGTTGCCAGGGATCGTCACAGCGGGTCTGTTCGCGTTCTTCGGTTCGTGGAATGAACTGCTAGCCGCGCTGATCCTGATCGGCGACGCAAAAAACTACACGTTGCCGGTCATGCTCCTGAATGCGCAAAGCGGTCAGCTTGGCGCCGTCGACTGGGGGCTGATGCAAGCCGGCATCACGATTTCCATCCTGCCGTGCGCGATCCTCTTCCTGCTCCTGCAGCGCTTTTATATCAACGGTCTGATCGCTGGTGCGGTCAAGGCATAACGCTCCATGCACACCATGAACGATACGAGAACCTTGCGCCCACCTGTCGTTGTTGATGCAGCATCTACCCGCTATGCGCACATCAAACCCGTGGCGGTCAATGCAGTCGACCTGAAAGGCGATTTCTGGGGGCCACGGTTTGCGACCAATCTCGAGCGGACCCTGCCAAGCCAGTGGGATCTCCTCGAAAGCACTGGGCGGCTCAACAACTTCCGGCGGGTGTTCGGTGAGTACGACGGCCCGCACGTGGGGCTGTTCTTCAACGACAGCGACCTGTACAAATGGCTCGAAGCAGCGTCGTGGGTCGTCGCGCGTGGGCCCGATGCGCTGCTCGAGAAACGTATCGATGAGGGCATCACCCTGATCGAGCGTGCGCAGGGCGAAGACGGTTATATCGACAGCTATTTCTGCCTGGAACGCGAAGGCGAACGCTGGACCAACCTGCGTGATCTTCATGAGATGTACTGTGCGGGCCATCTGATCCAGGCTGCGGTGGCCCACCATCGTGCGACTGGCCAGCGCCGCCTGCTCAATGTTGCCGTCCGTGTCGCCGACCTGTTGTGCGAGCGCTTCGGTCCGAAATCGGAAGGCAAGATCGAGGACATCGACGGACACGAAGAGATCGAAATGGCGCTCATCGAACTGGCGCGGGAGACGGGACACGAGCGGTATCTCAAGCTTGCACGCTTCTTTATCGAGGCACGCGGTCACGGCCTTCTCACAGGCGGCCGCTTCGGTGACGCGTACTTCCAGGACGACGTGCCGTTCGAAAAAATGGAAGCGCTTGCCGGGCATGCTGTCCGTGCCTTGTACATGGCATGCGGTGTGACGGATCTCTATCTGGAGACCGGCGAAGCAGCCCTGCTGCCGCGGCTTGAAACGCTCTGGAGCCGGCTGACGGCACAGCGCATGTACATCACCGGCGGCGTCGGCTCACGGCATGATGGAGAGGCGATTGGCGCGAACTACGAGCTGCCGAATGCACAGGCCTATACGGAGACTTGCGCGGCGATAGGCAGCATGATGTGGTGCCATCGTCTGCTGGCCGCAACGGGCAATGCACGTTACGCAGACCTGTTCGAATGGACGCTGTACAACGGCATGCTGCCGGGCTGGTCGCTCGACGGCCAGGCGTACTACTACGTGAACCCTCTGGAGGACGACGGCGGCCATCGCCGGCAACCCTGGTACTACTGTGCATGTTGCCCGCCGAACGTCGCACGCACCGTCGCTTCGCTTCCCGGATATGTCTACGGCACCGATGCCGATTCGATTTACGTGCAGCTGTATATGGAGAGCGATGCGCGTATCGACTTCAGTGGACACACGGTGAAACTGCGCCAGCAGACGCGTTATCCGTGGGACGGTGTGGTTGAGATCGGCATCGACGCGCAAGCGGAGTTCGCGCTGAAGCTGCGGGTTCCGGGGTGGGTGGACGGCGCGGGTGGATTGATCGCGGCGCAAGGGCAATCGGCAGCAACCGCTCACCCGAATCTGCCGGTCTCGGTAGCGGTCAATGGCAACGCGGTCGACGCCACGCCGGACGCGAACGGCTACATTGCGATTCGACGCCTGTGGGAACAAGGCGATTCGGTTCGGCTTGAGCTGCCCATGACGGCCCGTATATGGCAAAGCCATCCTAAGGTGGCCGAGAATCGTGGCCGGATCGCGCTGAGCCGCGGGCCGGTGCTGTACTGCGTCGAGCATGCCGACATGCCCGGTCTCGATCTCGACGAGCTATATGTCGATCCTCAACGCATCGAAACGGAATGGCGTGAGCAACAGCTTGGCGGCGTTGTCGTGCTCAAGGGCACTGCGCGACGGCAGGAAATAGAGTCAGACTGGTCGAGCTCGCTCTACAGGCCGTTGAATCCGGCAACGCGCGCAACCGAAGGAGCGCGGCCTGGAGAAACAACGTTCGTGGCCATCCCCTACTTCACCTGGCACAACCGCGAGAGCGGACCCATGAAGGTGTGGCTGAATTATCGGGGCGAATAAGGGCTTCAGATACCCGATGTACCCGTGGTGATGACTGACGGCATGCGACGGGGTTCGACCATCTGCGAACATTGATTTTCGCGGCCAACCCTCTCGCTCGCAAGGGGAATCGCGTCGGTTTGCGCGATAACGGGCACAATACGTGGCGATGGCGCCATCCATACGCTGCGCTCGACACTCGCATCGACTCATATCGCGCCCCGAATCCGTCTCTTCGATGCTGTCATGAACCACACTCTCTCAGGCCGCGCCGGCATGCCCGCGCGCGAACCTAACTCGCCGCGCTTTCTGTTGCTCCTGATCTGCCTGTTCGCCTCAGCCGGACAGCTCGCGATCGACATTTACGTACCCGCGTTACCCGCAATGGCACGTTTCTTCGCGACTTCGCCTCAAGCGATCCAGTCGAGCGTGTCCGGCTACATGGCCGCTTATGCGATCGGTCAGCTCGTCTTCGGGCCCGTAGCCGATGCATACGGACGCAAGCCCGTACTTGCATTCGGCCTCGTAATTTTTACAATCGGCTGCCTGTTGTCGCTCGCTGCGCCGAATCTGGAGACCTTCCTCCTCGCCCGCTGTCTGCAGGGCTTCGGTATCGCCGCGACCAACCTGCTCGCGAAAGCGATCATCACCGATTCGTTCTCCGGGCAGACACTGGTACATGCATTCACCTACATGGCGATCGCGTGGGGACTCGCGCCGATCGTGGCGCCCGTGATCGGCGCGCATCTGCAAACGTGGTTTGGCTGGCGCGCCTGTCTTGTCTTCCTGCTCGTCTATTCGCTAGTGATGTGGGCATTGGTGTGGCGCTATCGCGAGACGTTGCGGCGGCCGGTACATCTGGAACCGCGCACGCTATTGACGAACGCGGGCAAGGTGCTCTCGAGTCCGGTGTTCCAGAGCTGCTTTCTCGCGCAGGGGCTGTGCTACAGCATCCTGCTCGTGTTCAACATCGTCGGGCCGTTCATGGTGCAGAACACCTTGCACAAACCGCCGACCTTTTTCGCTTACCTCGCGCTCGGCATCGGCTTGATGTACTTCCTGGGCGGTCTGTCGAACCGCCTGCACAGCCCGCGTCTGCCGACCGCCGAGCAGCGGTTGCAGATCGGTGCGCGCATGATGGCCGCTGCCGCGATCGCCATGCTGCTGCTTGCGCTGACGGTCGGCCTGCGCATCTGGACACTCGCTACGCCCGTGCTCGTAATGGGATTCTGCGCCGGCGCGATGTATCCCACGTTTATGGCCAAGGGCAATTCGCTGTTCCCGCATATTGCCGGCCTGACGAGCGCGATCCTTGGGTGTGCGCTGCTGCTGGTGTCGTCGGCGATGATGGGGCTCGCCGGCTTCGTGTCGGTGCAGGTCCTGACGCCGCTCGCAGCGTTCTTTGTGATCCTCTCGCTCACCGTCGTCTGGATGGTGATGAAGCTGCTGCGACATCTGGCGCAACTACCGCCGGAGCCTGTGGTGTGCCCGGGCGGCGAAGCGGTGTGAGGGCGTTCAGTCTCGCCCGGCGTTATGGCCGTTGCTGTGGATGCGCGAGAAAGAATCGCATCATCTCGGCGCTGGCATCCGGGCCGCTGGCGTCCGTGTACGTTCCGCGAGCGCTACCACCGGCCCATGCGTGCGGTGCGCCATGAATGGCCCAATACTCCGCGTCCACGCCGTTGGCCGCTGTCAGCCGCCGCCGTGTGCATGCACGCATGCCTGCGCGGCGTTCCGGCACCTCATCGACGGGTGAAATACCGGCGCTGAATTCCCGCACGAGCTCGCCACCATTGGACGGGTGAACCGTTGCGTCCGCGTCGCCATGAAAGACGATCAACGGCCGCTTCGGCATGTCCGGCCCATCGCGACGGTCTGCAAGCGGCCCGCGTCGTATCGGTTTGCCCCCCTTCATCGCGGCAAGTGCTGAAGGCAAGTCGTGCGCGCAGCGATAGGGCAGCCCCGAGTGAATTC
The DNA here is from genome assembly GCF_900141745.1 of Paraburkholderia phenazinium. Lineage (NCBI taxonomy): Bacteria > Pseudomonadati > Pseudomonadota > Betaproteobacteria > Burkholderiales > Burkholderiaceae > Paraburkholderia > Paraburkholderia phenazinium. The sequence continues at coordinate 60,654 of NZ_FSRM01000002.1, forward strand.
CCGCTGCGGCATACAGTTCCGGATAGCTGTGAATCATCACTGCGGCCATCGCTCCACCTGCCGACAAGCCGGCGACGTACACGCGGGCCGGATCGACGCTGTAGCTGGCCATCACGTCACGGGTGATTCCCGCAATCAACGAGGGCTCGCCGCGCTCGCGCTGCTGGTCGCCCGGCTTGAACCAGTTCCAGCATTTCGACGCGTTCGCCCTCTGCGGCTGGATGGGGTACGCCACGAGACAGTCATGGCGCTCGGCGAGCGCGTTCATGCGGGTGCCCAATGCGAAATCGTCCGCGTCCTGGGTACAGCCATGCAACATCACGATCAGCGGCAATGGTGTATCCCTGTAGCCGCTGGGCACGTAGAGCTTGTACTTGCGCTGTCCCGCTTCATTGGTGTAAGCGCGCTCAATGAAATATCCGCAGTCTTCGACATTTGTCTGCCTGGCAACATGCGGGTGTGAGGACGCATCCGTTGCATGCGTTCGGGCAAATCGACTCCCGGCGGCCGTGCTGTCGCGAGGAGGTGGCACATCGCGTGTAGCAGCAGGCGGCTGAGCCGTCGTGGAGCCTTGCCTGCCGGCTCCGTCGCCATCGCTATCGCTATCGCGCAGCGCTCGTTGAATCGCTGCGGTAGCTTCGAGCGGCCCAGCCGTACGCAGCAGACGCATCGCTTCCTGCATCGAGGACAGGAAATCTTCGTTCATCTTCATCATCGTGTTCCTTATGTCGGCTGAAGCAGCCGGCCGGGCTAGCTGATTCTTCCGGCTAACGCTGCCTTGACCGCGGGTGATGCGTGGAATGCGCCGAGCACCACGACCGACTCGATCGTGGCAAGCGCGAGTTCAGGGGTGACGTCGGATGCAATGCTGGCAAGTCCCAGCACATGAATATTCAGACGCTGTCTGGCTGCTCGTGCCGATTCCAGGTCTTGCCTGGAGAAGTGCTGCAGACCCAGCACCAACGCCCGGCGTGTGACCGTCTCACTGACAGTCTGGGCGTGGGTCGCCAACTGGTTTCTGATCGCCGTGCGAATCAGATCGGTGCGGTTCGAGTAAAAGCCTTCTTCGACCAGCAGATCGATCTGGCCGAGGTCGACCGGGCCGAGATTAATGGTGATCTTCTCGGTCTCCCCGCCCTTTGGACGAGGTGCGACGACAAGCGAATCCTGCGGTTTGTGTTTGTTCATTTTCCATCCCCATACCATCCATCCAGATGGTCATGAGATGGTTATAGAGTGAACAGCGTGCCGTGTCAACCCCTACATATGGGGCCACCACACATCCGGCGCTCGCCGGTGAACAACCCCTAAAAGGCAAACGACCGACTCGTCGCGACTCGTTGCCGTTGCCCAAACGGAATTGCAGGATGGGCACAGCGCATGCTGCACTACTAGCGGCAACACGTTGCCATGCACGGCATCTTCGCCGTACATCCGCCAGAGCGTCCGTTGCTCTGAGAGCCGGGCGCCCATCGTTGGGTGCGGACAACCATTCCGGTTGTACCGCCGTCCGGGTTGATTCAAGGTCGCACGCGATTCTGCACAGGTACGACGTAACTACTTCACGTCCGCACCCTCATGGAGTTGCTTTGGCCAATCACCGGAGAAGTCTCATGTTCATTCACAACAAACGTCTTCAGTACACCGTACGTGTCGCCGCGCCGAACCCCGGTCTTGCGAATCTGCTGCTCGAGCAGTTCGGCGGACCTCAGGGAGAGCTCGGTGCTGCGTGCCGGTATTTCACCCAGGCGGTCGGCGAAGATGATCCGGGCCGCAAGGATCTGCTGTTCGATATCGCAACCGAAGAGTTGAGTCACCTGGAAATTGTTGGCTCGATTGTCGCGATGCTGAACAAGAGCGCAAAAGGCCAACTGGCCGAAGCTGTGGAGGCCGAAGCGGAGCTGTATCGATCCATGACAGGTGGAGGAAACGACTCCCATACGACAGCATTACTGTACGGTGGCGGTCCGGCCCTGACCAACTCGGCTGGCGTGCCGTGGTGCGCTTCGTACGTCGACACGATCGGCGAGCCGACGGCCGATCTGCGCTCGAACATTGCTGCTGAGGCTCGCGCGAAGATCGTCTATGAACGTCTCATCAACGTCACGGACGATCCGGGTATCAAGGAGACACTTGGATTTCTGATGACACGCGAAATCGCCCATCAGAAATCCTTTGAGAAAGCGCTGCACTCGATCCAGCCGAACTTTCCTCAGGGCAAGCTGCCTGGCGTGCCGCAATACACCAGCGTGTACTACAACATGTCGCGAGGCGACGATGCGCCGCGCGGTCCATGGAACGACGGTCCGGATTGGGAGTTCGTCGAATCTCCCGAACCGGCGGTAGATGGCGGCGACGGAATGGCCACGGTCAATGTATCGCGCGGCGATGTCAAGGTGCTGCAGGCGATGGCTGCGAGAACGGCATCGGATGCGACCTCGGACCCGACCACGGGTGCTGATCTCGGCGCAGGTCAGACCGTCTGAAGCGGTTAACGGAAGCGCGGTTGTCCTAACGGCCGCGCTTCCAGTGCCTCACGTCTGTCGCGAGATTCGCGACGAAATCGTCACGCCCGCTGCCGCGGGCTTTTCAGTCTGGATTGGCGTTCAGCAAAACCATCCCGTGTAGGGTCGAAAGTTCCTGTTGCCAGGAGGCGCTGTCCTGTTCGGCATCGCCGTCGCCAAGGAAGGGCTTCAGCAACGCCAGCAGATCTTTCGAGTTGGACGAGTTCGTCGGCGTAGTGACGTCCGATACCAGCAGCCCTCTCACATATTCGGACTTCTCTGTGGATTGACTGGACGACTGATTCAGCGTCGCCTGCACTATCTGGCCGCGTTGCGTCGCGATGTTGACCGCGCTGTTGGCGTCGTCGTCGACCTGTATATAGTTGTAGCTCTGGGTCGATGGCGACATGCCCAGTTGAACCGGGCCACCCGATAGCGACTCGTGATAACTCGCTTGCAAACTCGAGTGCTGGGTTTGCGAAATCGCGCCGCTCTGCTGATTGCCGGTGGTTTGAGTACTTTGGGAGACCTGATAGGAAAACGTATCCGTTTGATCCGGCAGCCACGGATTGGACGACACCGCGTTATCGGTCATCGAGCCTGTGAAATCGGCCAGCCCGGTCAACATGGCGTGATCCGACTGCGCGACCCACGATACGCCGTCCGTACCCGGAAGCTGTTGCGACGACGTGCCATAGTCGCCGTTCATCTGGCTGAACGCGTCCTTGAACATCGACATCAGTGTGGCGTCGCCGTGGCCTTCCGTGTTGGCGTTGTCGAACTGTGTCAGATAGCTTGCAATGGCCTGGTCACGTTGCGCGCCCGATCCCCAGATCGCGGAATCACTCGTATCGACACTGAGGTTGATCGAACCGGTCGAGTCCGTGACTTTCACGCTGCGCGTTGAACTGTTCAGCGCAATATTGGCCGATATGTTGTTTGACCCTTCGCCTGTCACATTGAATTGCAGATTCACCGACGACAGTACCGACGGGTCGTACTGCATCAAACCGCTCAGATTGAGTTGCGGCGGAACACCGCTCAGGCCATCGATTGCCTGCTGAAATCCGTCGGCCAGTCCTGTCAGCGCGGTGCGCTCGCTGCCGCTCAAGGTCCCGCTGCTGTTCATGCTGACCGCAAGCGTGCCGTCGTCGCTGTCCATTTCGATATCGACCGTGACGCCGCTCGCGGTCTTGACGGTCAGCTTCACATCGCCTTGCGGACCCTGTTCCGCTAGCGCGGTTGCACCCACTCCATCCGCCCCGGCAATCGTGACCGACTGCGAGAAATTGCTACCGTTAGTCTTGAAGCGATCGAGCAGCGCGCTTCCCAGATTGTAGAACTGACCGGACATCGTATTCGACATGGCATCGCCCGCCATCGTCAGAGAAACGGCATCGGTGTTGCTCTGAGCCCAGGTCACGCTTGGCTCCCCGCCTATCAGCGACCCTTGTGACGTGTAGAGGAGCGGCGATTCGAGGCTCGCGGATGGGATGGTGACAATAGTCGATTCGCTCCCGCCGACAGCGGTATCCGACGCGATGCTAGCGGTCGAAGCGATGCTGTTCGTCTTGCTCGATGATGGCGTCACCGTTGGGAGAACGCCTGCGTTTAATGGCAGTAGTGTGGTCATATGCGGTGCTTTGTTATTTTCGATGGATGATCGCGGTCATCTGCGGGCCTGCGCTTTCAGTCGATATATCGACAAAGAACTGCAAATCTTTAAACGTAATATTTGGTTTTATTAAAACCCGTGGAAATCCATTGAGAAAGGAGACATAAGCTGCTATTTCACTGCGTTTTCGAGCCCATTCTTCTCCGCTTAGAATCAATTGCATTATCTGGACACAATGTGCGGAACTGACGGGCGTACAAAGGGTCACACTAGTTCGATCGCTGGCAGATGAAATGGTGGTCCTACGCATGTGAAACTGAATGGAAGGAGCACGACTCATGATTCAGATGTCTCACACTCCGTCACGCCGACGCGTCGCAATGGCCGTCGTGGCGGTTCTGATGGCGATGTCCGCGCTGCCTGCACAGGCGCAACACTACTCACGTGGAGGCGGTGGTCACCATGGAGGCGGCGGCTATCACGGCGGCGGAGGCTATCGCGGTGGTTACCATGGTGGCGGTGGCGGCGGCGGTGGTGGCGGGCTGATCGTCGGAGCGTTGCTGGGCGCGGTCGCGGGCGCAGCGATCACCAGTGCTTTGCAACCGCCGCCCGCAGTGGTGTATTCGTCTCCCCCACCGCCGCCCCCGCCGGGCGTCGCTTACTATCCGAACAACTATCCTCCTGGTTATTGATCGTCCCATAACCTGATCCGATCCGGCGGTCCGTTAGCTCATCGCACCATATTGCACAGGTTGCGGCCGTCGCCAGACCCATCATTCAAAACGAGCATCCATACATGAAAACCTCCGTCCGTAAAGTATTTATGCCTGCGTTGTTGACGTTTGTCTTCGCGAGCGCTTCGGCATGGGCGCAGACGCCCGCGAGCAGTGCGGCCCCTACGACGCCAGGCGGGCGGGCTGCCGCTCATGCGCAGAAGCACCAGGATATCGTGGCGCAGCGGATCGACGAACTGCATGCTGAACTGAAGATCACCGACCAGCAGTCGCAGCAATGGGACGCCTTCGCGCAAACCATGCGTGACAACGCTGCGAGCGCCGATCAGGCTTTTCATGAGCGGGCAAAAAAGCTTCCGTCCATGAACGCGGATGACGCCATGAAATCGTATGCATCATTAGCCCAGGTACATGCCGAGAATATGCAGAAGTTGTCCACTGCGTTCAGCGCGCTGTACGCGACGCTGTCGGACGATCAGAAAGCAACTGCGGATGTGCTGTTCAGGAATGAGCATGCGCACGGAAAGCATCACCCCGCCCAGCACAAGCACGCGCCTGCTGCAATGGGTGCTGCTTCAGCACCGGCGCCTGCTTCCAACTAACACCATTCGCAAACGACGCGAAGCAACACGGTTGACCCATCTGCAAGACTGCATGACGTGATCGGCGGTCGTGCGTGATGGGTCGGTCCTCGCCGTTTCAGACCGGCACAGAGCTCCCGATTGCCTTGCTATGTGAGCGCTTGACGTTACGATGCCATCAAATTTTTCGGCGTAAAATGCGACTCCAGCCGCCGCGTACCGGCGGAACGCTCTAACGTCAGCGATGCACGTCGATCTTCTCACCCTTTACCTTCTTGCGATCGGAACGCTACTCGCCAGCTCTGGGATGACGCTCTGGGAGCATCGAACGCATCCCCGGCGCAGCAAGGAATTGAGGCTATTGGCAGCGGGATACGCCACGCTTGCCGTCGGATGTGCAGCGGTGATCATCCGTCAAGCGCTGCCCGGTATCTCCGGCTCTGCCTTAAGCAATCTCGTCATTCTCAGCGGCTATCTTTTGATCCTGCACGGTGTCGCATCCCTGAGCGGCCGACATTACCGTGCGGTTTCTATCGCTATCCTCGTTCTGCAGGCGCTGGCGTGGGCAATCGCCGGTGCGCGATGGCCGAACGCCGTGTGGAGCTATGTCTGTGCGTTTCCAATCGCGATAGTTTCCGTTATGACGTCTCGCGAGTTGCTGCGAAACGATGAGATGAAATCGTTGCAATCGCGGCACATCGCCGCGATGGTGACCACTATCCATGCTGTCCTTTATGCCGCCAGAGCATTCGTGTTGCCGTGGCTAGCGGCCGTATATGGACAGAACATAGTGGCTATTGCCGGTGAAATCACAATCTACGAAGGCGTTTTATATTCGGTAGTTCTACCGATGACCTTGCTCAGGTTAATTCGCGAGGAAACTCATGGCCGGCTTTTGCAGGAATCCCAAACCGATTATCTGACCCGCCTTGGCAATCGCAGATGGTTCTTTGAAGAAGGCGGCCGGGTCATCCGCGAAGGGGACACGTGGCGGCCAGTTTCGCTGCTTGCCTTCGACCTTGATCGCTTCAAGGCGATCAACGATCAATACGGTCATAAAACGGGAGACGAGGTCCTGAAGTCGTTTGCGGACATTGCCCGCAGCGTAATGGGACCCGAGGCAATTCTCGCCCGCATCGGAGGAGAAGAATTTGCTGCCCTGCTGTTTCGTCATGACACCCTCCGCGCCAAAGAGGTGGGCGAAACCGTTGCCAGACTTTTTGCCGAAACGGCCCCGCTCAGAGTGAGCGGCCTCGGGATCCGGGCTACGGTCAGCATTGGACTCGCGCAGTTTGAGGACGAGGCATCCACGCTCGTCGACCTGCTGGCAGCCGCCGATCAGGCGTTGTACAGAGCGAAGTCGCTGGGTGGGAATCGGCTTGAACTCGCGCAGAGCGGCGCGCACCCGATGGTCGAGCCGGCCGGTGGACGGCAAAAAACTGGCGCTCGGGAACGCTCGTAACTCCCGATGCGGCACACCGTGATCAAAAAAAAGCCGACCTGTTAGGGTCGGCTAAAAAGATTCTGGCTATTCCGAGGGCCATTGCCAGAACCTGAGAGAGCCACATTATGCCGCATTTTGCCGCAAGGCGTCGTCGCACCTGCTGCGAGCAGCCAGCAGCAGCGGCATTCGTGGCCCTCATTGCGGATCATCGGATGATCGCTCATCGCCTCATCAACGATGACGTTGGGGTGCTTACAGCGAGTGTTCAATCGCCTTCCCGAGCAGTTCAAGACCCAGGTCGATCTCATCCTCGCTGACAGTCAACGGCGGGGCAATCCGGAACACACCGCCCATACCCGGCAGTTGCACGATGTTCATGCTGAGGCCCAGGTTCATGCACTCGCGGGTGATCTTTGCGCCGAGTCCATCCGCCGGCTCCTTCGTGCGGCGATCCTTGACGATCTCCATACCCAGAAGCAGCCCGCGTCCACGGATGTCGCCGATGCAGTCGAAGCGCTCCATCAGATCCACAAGGCCGCGTTTGAGACGCTCGCCCATCACGTTCGCCCGCGCAACCAGCCCCTCGCGTTCGACCACATCCAGCACCCGCAGACCGACGGCGGCGGGCAGAGGGTCGGACACGTGCGTCGTATAAAACAGATAACCCAATTCATGGGCCCGCTCTTCGATCTGCGCGGAGGTCACGATGGCCGCAAGCGGCAAACCGGCGCCCAGCGTCTTCGACAGGGTGAGAATGTCGGGCGTGACACCATCGCGCTGGCAGGCGAACATCGTGCCGGTGCGCCCGACGCCGGTCTGCGCTTCGTCGAGAATCAGCAGCATGCCGCGCTCCTCGCACTTGCGCTTCAGCGCGGCCATGTAGCCTTGCGGCAGTTCGATGATCCCGCCGGAGCTGAGAATCGGTTCTGCAATAAAGGCAGCGAGATTGCCGCTGGACTGGCGGTCGATGAGATCGAACGCGTAGTCCAGTTCTGCGAGGTAATCGTATTCACCGTTGCGCTCGAAACGCGGCCGGTAGAGGAACGGTGCGGGAATCGCGAACGAGCCGACCGCCGCCGGGCCGACGCCCTTGCGACCGGCACTGTACGTCGCGGATGCCGCGGCCCCTGTCATACCGTGCCACGACTGCGCAAAACCGACGATTTCGTATTTACCGGTGACGAGCTTCGCCATGCGAATCGCAGCCTCGTTCGATTCCGCGCCGGTGCTGAGCAGCAGCGCGCGGTCGAGTCCGTCAGGCGTGATGTCGGCGAGGCGGGTCGCCAGACCGACCACCGGTCGCGAAAGCATCCCGCTGAAGAGATGGTCGAGCTTGCCGGCGTATTCGTTGATGACCGAGACGATCTCCGGATGGCTGTGTCCGAGCACCGCGCTCATCTGTCCCGAGGTGAAATCGAGGATCGCGCGGCCATCTGCGTCATAGACGAAACTGCCCTGGGCGCGCTCGATGATCATCGGCTCGAAGGTGCCGCCATAGCGGATGAGGTGCTGCCTGGCGTTGCGCCAAAAAACTTCGTCGTTGTTCCGGGACACCGCGGTTCTCCTGGGCTATTGGCGAGAATAGCTTGCAGTCTAGATGGCTCTCTGCTTTCATAGAATCGAATAGTTCTAATGGAAGCTAGAAGCGAGCCTAATACCTTGAGCCTTTCACTCGAAATCGACCTGCTGCGCTCGTTCGCCGTCATCGCCGAAGTGCGGGCGTTCAGCCGCGCGGCTATCCGGATAGGCCGGACCCAGTCTGCGCTGAGCCAGCAGATGAAGCGCCTCGAAGAAATCGTCGATCAGCCGCTGTTCCAGCGCACGGGGCGCGGGGTCGTGCTGACGAACCCCGGTGAACGCCTGTTGGTGCATGCCCAACGCATTCTGCGACTCCACGACGAAGCGATGGCCGATCTCTCCGGCAAAGGGCTTTCGGGCACGATCCGCTTCGGTTGCCCGGACGACTACGCTGCCGTGTTCCTGCCGCCCCTGCTCCGGCAGTTTTCAGCCCACCACCCGCATGCCCAGGTGGACGTCATGTGCGCGCCCACCCCACGCTTGATCGAACAACTGGAGATGCATGCGCTGGACCTCGCCATGATTTCATTGCCGGAGGATGCGCCGGATGACGGCATCATTCGCCGCGAGCCGCTGGTCTGGGTGGGCTATCCGGGACTGGATCCCGCGCACTTCGACCCCTTACCGCTGGCGCTTTCCGATCCGGACACGCTCGATCACGTAGCGGCCTGCGAAGCGCTGCAACGCGCGGGCAGGGCTTACCGCGTTGCCTGTGCGAGCAGCAGCCTTGCGGGCCTCACAGCGCTGGTGCGCTCGGGGCAAGCCTTTGCTGTAATTACGCAGACAGCCGTCGCGCCGGACCTCGCCATAATCAACGGCGATCCAGCGCTTCCGCCGTTGCCCACCATCGCCATTACGCTCAGGTTCGAGCGCAAGCGCCCCGCACCGCTGACCACGGTATTCGCGGAGCACATCAGGCTTACGCTGCCGTTGCTTTGATTGCGCTTCGGGCGCATTACTGTTGGGCGTGCTTCGCTGCGTCTTCAATTACAGCCGCCACTTCCTTCGGACGCGATTCGTACACCGAATGACTCGCGCCGGCCAGCACCGTGGTGTGGCTATGGGCACGCTGGTAGTAGAAGCGTTCGAGATCCGGATTAATGATCTTGTCGTCAGCGGCCACGATGCCCCAGCTTGGCTTGGTGGTCCATGCAGCGACCGTCATCGGCGCCGAGAAGACCTTCGCTGCCGTCAGGATCTGCGATTGCGCTTCGAACTGCGCCTGCTTCAGCGGCAGGTCCGCGGCGAAATCCTTGGGGAAATCCGCCGGATTCAGGTACGTATAGCCATCGTCGGTCTTCTTGATGGCACCCGGCTGCTTCGAGGTATAGCTCGGGTATTGCTTGCCCAGATCCGACTCGTCTTCGCCGACAGCCGGCGCATGCGCGGCCACATACACGAGTCCAGCCACTTTCGGATCGACGCCAGCCTCGGTGATGATCGAGCCGCCGTAGCTATGTGCGACGAGAATCGTAGGACCATCCTGCAGGTCGATCACGCGTTTCGTGGCCGCGACATCGTCGTCCAGCGAAGTCAGCGGTTCCTGCACCGTGGTGACGTGGTAGCCATCTTTGGTGAGGATGTCGTACACCGGCTTCCAGCCCGAGCCATCCACCCACGCGCCGTGTACCAGAACAATGTTCTTGATCGGGGTGGCGGGTTGCGTCTGTTGCGCCATGGCACCGGTCGATGCAAACAGGCATGCGGACAAGGAAAGGATCGATGCGGCGAGAGGTAAGACTTTCACGATCAAACTCCATTAATAAGGAAAACGAAATTTTTAAAAAATAGCTGGCTTGACTGGCAAGTCATGCTCGACTGTGCGACGCACTCGTCTATCAAGCCACCTACTTCTACGACTGGAACAACTGGCGATCCTGCACAAGACAACCCATCGCGCAGGATCCTGGATGCAGCATTTAGCTACCGAAGTACACGTTGCAGAAGCTGACCGGGCCGACACAAGAGCGCATCGCCGTACGGGATGCCGAACCCGATGCTGAGCTACCGTTCTGCGTGACACCGCCGACGGCCTGGTTGGTCAGTTGCTGATCGTTCTGCGAAGCGATCTTTGCTTCGGCAGCCTGAATGTCAGCCGGGTAGTTGATGTCGTTTTGACCCGGGGTATATCCGGCCTGCTCGACACGCACGAGATCGGCACGAACTTCCGCACGGGTCACGGGTGCATTCGACTGAGCAAAGCTGAGAACCGGGGCGCCGAGCGTGGCAGCGGCGAGAGCAAAACCTGCGAGCATCTTGTACATGATTAAGATTCCTAAGTAACGTTAAATTTAGTTGGCAGTTAAAACCGCCTTCGGGGTTGAGATAAACAGTCCGGTTCTGGCCTACGGCCTATGACCCATGGCCTTGTACTGCGCGCCTCGTACTGCGTCTACATAAGGGCGAACACAGGCTCCCAGGGTTTATTCCAGGATTTTTCGAAGCAACCTCTCGGCGGCTCGTGTTCATCCCTCGCAAGCCCTTGCTGGCTGGAGCCGGAGACCAATTTCCTGCGACAGACAAATATTCGCGCAGGCGCATCGCGGCCTCCAGCCATTTGCGACCAGTCGGCAATACGCAGCGTGAAATGCTTCTGAGGGTCGCGAAACACGCGTTACCGATGCGCCGTTGCGTTTCTGCAAACGCTTAACGCCAGTTACCACGTCAATCGTTAAGTTCTGTCCCGATCAGGGCTTTGTGACGCGGTCTTAAGTCTGGCTTAATTTTCCCCTGCAACTATGACGCTCAACATCCCCTGTTGAGCCGCCTGAACATCGGCGGCGTTTTTTTATCTGAGGGATGCTGTCGGCGCATCGCAAGATGTTGCGCACTCCTGCGAGGGAAGAACAGACCATGGTTGAAGATACGGTATTCGAACATCTGCGGGCCATGCCCGACCACGACTGGGTGCGCCAGATTCAATCCTGCACGGTCTCGGACCCATTGCAGCACCCATGGGGACGCTCCTACCGTCTGGTCGAATGGACGCTGAAGCACACTCCCGATTCCTGCCGTCGCGTGGTTCCCGCGGAAAGCACACCGCTTGAAATCGCTCAAGCTGTCGTATCGCACGTTCCGGGCCGACGCTTCTGCCAGCACGGCGATAATTAACGGTAGCACGCGCTCACAGCACGCTTCGGCGTCAGGGCTGGATTGGCGTTGTCGAGGCAGGCGGCGGCAATCGACACGTACTCGCTGCCCGTCGCATCCACCGCGCCCCGCCCGAAGGTGGCCGCTCCACAGGTCCGGCAGAACAGATGGTGTCCGCCGCCCGTGCCGAACTGATAGTCACCGAGTTCTGCTTCGCCCGCTAAAAGGCGAAAATCCTCTGGCTTGACCAGCGTCTCCGAGACGCGCTGCCTCGCACAGATCCAGCAATTGCAGCGGCGACGCCCGTTGTTCAGTTGACCGGTGTTCAGTTCAATATCCGCCTCGAATCGCACTGCGCCGCAATGGCAACTGCCGTGGTAGGTCTTTTTCATGGCTCAATCTCCGCAACCGCTGATGGGAAAGGCTTCTACGCGATGTTGAAGCCCATTCTAGGCAGGGGCTCCTGCCAACGTGCTGTCAGGAGGGAAGCGGATCGTGCCGTTTTTTACGTCTTAAGGCGCGCCTGTGGCAAATGCCAGTGCATCGTCCAGCCGGTCGTTGCCCCAGAACATCTCCGTGCCAACGAAGAACGTCGGCGCGCCGAAAATGCGCTGTGCTCGAGCCCGTTCGGTCTGCTCGCGCAATTTCAGCTTGTTGGCATCGGTAAGCGCGTCGGCGATGATCTGTTGCGCCGGCAAACCCAGATGCTCCAGCACCTCGCCCACCGCCGCCGGTGAATCGATCTCGCGGTCTTGCGCGAAATTGAGCTGCATGACTTCGCGGCAAAACGCACCGATCCACGGCTCATTGGCCCCGAGCGTCGCCACACGCAATGGCAGCAACGCACGGCGTGGAAAGTCCGACGGTTTGCGCCACGGGACGGCGTATTTTCTGCCCTGCCGCTCCATGTCCTTCCAAACGTACTCGCCTTTCTCCTTCTGCGCGACGAACGGCGACGTGTCATAGCCCAAGGCCTGCAAAACAGGGCCCAGCAGAAACGGCTGCCAGCGAACCCGGACATGATGCATGGCCGCCTGCGATTCAATGCGCATCACGCTCAGGTAGCTGTAGTTGCTGGCGAAGTCGAACCAGAAATCGATCTCCGGCGTGCTTTGGACGGGCACAGCTGTATTCATCCAGAAAACTCCCCTGGTTATAGGCAACAAGTCAGCGCAGGCAACCTGAGCACGATATTTCGAAAGCCTACAAATGCCACACAACGCCTCGAATTTGCAATCGTTGACAGTCGTCTCATGCGCTTCGTCCTATGATCTCGCCATCAACTCATCACGTATATGGATATCGCAATGGCTTACCCATATGACCTTTTGACCGCAGCCTGCCTCTTCATCATCGTCATATCTTCGTCGATCCTGCTGGCGCTGTCCTGACCGCCCCTTGCTGGCACCGTTCTCACGCGGAATCGCCAGATCAGCGACAATGGGCGGGCTAACCTGCCGTCCATATCTACATTCGAGCCGCGCACGCCCCCTTCTCGCTCCTGCAGCGACTCGACGCGCCTTGTGTCCTCAGGCGCCGCTTCCGGCCCCTCGCCGTACCCGGCGAAGATGAGCCGAACCGGTCAGGCACGCTAATAGCAACCATCACCCTTATGCTGCCCGCGGCGCACCACGCCGCCAGGCAGCTTCACTCTTTTTGCCTTTGCAAAACGAACAGGAGTTTCCCAAATGATGAATCGAGACAACCCCGTCTGGCTGATCACTGGCTGTTCCACAGGCTTTGGCCGCGAACTGGCGAAACTCGTGCTGGAGCGCGGCTGGCGTGCAGTGGTCACGGCGCGTGACACGTCGAAAGTCGCGGACATTGTCGAAGGTCACGGCGATCGCGCCCTCGTGCTGCCGCTGGATGTCACCAAACGTGCCCAGATCGACCACACCGTCGCCCAGGCCAAAGAGCATTTCGGCCGCATCGACGTGCTCGTCAATAACGCCGGTTACGGTTACCTGGCCGCCATTGAGGAAGGCGAGGACGCGGCCGTGCGCGAGATGTTCGAGGCGAACGTGTTCGGCCTCGTCGACACGACCAAGGCCGTGTTGCCGGTGATGCGCAAGCAGCGCAGCGGCCTGATCGTCAACGTGTCGTCGATCGGCGGCCTCACCAGCTTCGCCGCGACCGGCTATTACCACGGCACCAAATACGCGGTGGAAGGCATCTCCGAGTCGCTGGCGACCGAGGTCAAGCCGCTCGGTATCGACGTGCTGATAGTCGAGCCCGGCCCGTTCCGCACCAACTGGGCCGGGCCGTCGATCAAACAATCGGCGACGCAAATCGAGGATTACGCGGCCACCGCCGGCGAGCGCCGCAAGCAGACTGCCGCCCGCAGCGGCAATCAGGCGGGTGACCCGGTACGGGCCGCGCAGGCCATCATCGATGCTGCGCTCTCCGACACGCCGCCGTTGCGTCTGCTGCTCGGCAAGGCCGCGCTGGAACTGGCCCGCAAGAAGCTCGATTTCCTGCGCAGCGATTTCGACGCGTGGGAAGCGACCACCGTCGGCGCGGACTTCCCGGAAGGGACGAAATAAGGGGCTTTATCCGTGCACGGTGAGCACGTGGTGCGCACCGCCCAGTGCTCAGATCAACCCGAGCGTCGACGCCTTCAACGTAGCGGCGGCCCGGGTTGAGCATTCGAGCTTGCGAAACACGCTTTCCACATGCGTGCGCACCGTGCTTGGACTCATCTGCAGGGCGCGGGCAACTTCCTTGTTGCTTGCGCCCAGACTGATCTGCCGCAAAACCTCGGATTCGCGCGGAGAAAGCAGCGACACCCGCGCCGGCCGGGCTCGTCCTCCGGCGGCGCCCGGCTCCTGAGCGTTCTGCTCGCAGGACAACAACGCGTTGACCGCATCAGCATCGAAACGCCCCTGACCCACCTCTTCGTTGATCAAGGCAGCCGCATCACCGACGGACAAAGCGGCGCGCCACGGACGCGGCGAGCGCAACGCCACCCAGCATGCCGCAGCCGCCAGCACGCGGGCCTCCAGCCCGATCGTCGCGCCAGCCGCGCTGCGGAAATAACCCGAGCCGTCGAGCCGCTCGTACGCGTGCGAGGCAAGCTCCGTTTCCCGCGCGAGCGCGCCGATCTGTCTGCCGGCGCGTGCGGTCCAGTAGGGCACGAGGCGTACCTTCTCCCAGGCGGCGGGCGAGAGCCGCCCGGGCGTGTTCCAGATCGCGTTCGACACCGCCATGCGCCCCATGCCGTGAATCAGACCGGCCAGATAGATGCGTTGACCGACCTCGCCGTCGAAGCCGAGTTGCGCACAGCATCCCGCCGCGGCCTCGGCAACGCGCCGCGAGTAACCGGCCATCCATGGCAGTTTCAGGTCGATTACGTCGGCGACGATCTCCGGCGCAGTGGACTGCCGCATCGGCAGCGCATCCAGCGGTTCGTCGCGGCCCACCGCGGTTTGCCGGTCGAGTTCGGCGAGCCATCCAGCTGCATGCGCACAGGCGACGCGCGCCAGTTCCTCAGGGTACTGATGCCCCGCCTTCTGCGCGATCAGCTTTTGCGCGCCGTCCAGTCCGTACACACGGCTGAGAATCTCCAGATCGCTCGCGAGCGCGACCAGAAATACCGCCTCCGGCACCTGCTTACGGTCGAGCCGTTCGGGCAACCCTGCACCGTCCCATGCTTCGAAGATGTGCCGCAAGGAGGCTTGCGTCATATCGTCGAGACCGAGCATGCGGGCGATTTCCCCCGACACCTCGCAATGGATCTGCGCGAGCGGCTGGATGGTCGACTCGAAGCTCCCGTGTGCTTCAGCCTCGCCGGCCCATCCTGGCCGCATGGCAAGCATCGCCTCGCGGCCGCCGATATCGTCGCCGAGCCACTCGGAGAAACCCGCCGCATTGGCCGTGCAACCCGACCAGCGCAACAGCGATACCTCCTGCACCACGCAGCATTGGGCCTGGTCATAGCCGGCTTGCGCCGCGAGGCGTGCGGCCAACCAACTGGTGCGCAGCGAATGATCCGTCGGCTGCCCCATGCTGAGATCGCCGATGAACGCCAGTGCCTTGACGGCGTCGAGCGAGCGGATTGTTGAAACGTCTGCCATAGGTGTGTCGACCTGTTCAAAAACGCAAAGGCGCCTTCAGCGCCGCGGCCAGCCTCAGCCGTCCCCCGGTAAGGATCGCATGATCCCGCCGCAACTGCAGGAAGCGATGACGCAGCGGATCGGCGCGACGGTGGTCAAGGTGGACGCGAGCCACGCGGCGATGCTATCGAAGGCGTCTTAAGCAGCAGCGGCGATTATCGAAGCGGCGCGTTCGGTCAAGTAACTGGCGAGGCAGGCGGCCAGGCAGCCGCAGTATGAAAAAACGGCGGGGCGATCGTGATCGCCCCGCCGTTTTTGCTGACACCTCCCCTCGAAGCCGAGGTCAGATGGTCAGATCATCAGCCGTGAAATCTTCGAGCCTTCCAGCGAGACACCTGCCATCAGCCCTTCGTTCGTCAGCACAAAAGCCTGCACCGGGCTCGTCGCAGTCGAGGTATCGACATCGCCATTGGCGCCCACCTTCAGCACGGCCACCGTTGCATCGGCGCCTGCGGCCCAGCCCTGGCTTTCGCGGAATTTGTTCAGCGCGTCCTGCGTCATGAACATCATCACGATCGCCTTGGATTGCGCACCAATCTGCAAACCGAACGAACCGGCAGCGATGCTGTAATAGCCTGAGGGTCGTCCGGCGACGCGCAGCGCGCCTTGGCCATATTGGCCGCCGACCCAGAAGCCGGCCGCGATAACCGATGGGAATACCAGTACGCCCTGCGATTTGGCGACGAGCTCATGCGAGCCATGCACCGTGTCATAGAGACGGGCCAGCGTGGAATCGACACCCGCATTGATGGTTTGACGCTTGCCTGCATCGGAAGATGCGCCGGTGTCTGATGACGGCGGAGTCGTCGTGCAGCCAGCTAACGCGAGACCCGTTGAGGCGAGCGCTACACTGGACGAGAGGATGAATTGTCGGCGACGCATGGTTGATTCCTTTGTTATGTGATGTGGTTGTGAAGCCGCGGTCGGTCGCACCGCGAACGGCAGCAACAGCAGTTGCCGATAAGCGGCGCCCGAGCTTCAGGCAGTGAATCAGCGGACCGTCTTTCTGATGCGCGCCTTCGCATTACCGAAGGACTGACGGATCCCGCCGGCCACCTGCTGCAAATCGCCCTTGATCTCCTGCGATCTGTTGCCGGTCGCCTTTCCGACTGCTTCATTCAGCTTGCCCTTGACCTTTTGGGCCGTGCCTTTGACCTGGTCCTTGTTCATGCAACCTCCTTGAATGATGAGCTAACTCTCGCGGCTGCCTCTTTACTGCAAAATGCGGGCCAAGTCGCAAAACGTACCGTTTCAAAGCCGCTGCACGGCACAACGCCCGCATAAGCGGGCATGAAATCAAGGGGATAAAGACGGGAGGGAAAGATACGCAGCGAAATGCCGATTCATCGGGCAGACAGGGAAAAACGACATCCGCCCGGTACGTCTTACGTGTGTGCTTGCGGGCACAAGCGAACCAGCCGGTCAAACGGCCCATCATCTAACGGGGTGGGCGCGTACCTGGCCGACGGTTCTTCCAGTTTTGCACCATTAACGCGACCACGCCGCCTAGCGCAAGCGTCGCCACATAGCCGGCCATCCGCACCACGCCCTCGCCATAGGAACCGGCAAATACGATGACAAGCGTCGCTGCCACAAAAAGTATGAGCAATCCGACCATCGGCTTCATCTAAAAATGCCTCCGCAGTGGGCTTCAGAACCGGCATCACAACTGAAATGAGAATCGCGATGGGTGAAACGCGCAAGTGCGGCAAACCCGGCAAAGTCGAACTGCGCTGCTAGCGCGATCCGGTCGCGATAGCTTACTCAACCTAGCCACCGGAATACAGCGAACAAAAACTGACCGGACCGACGCATGCAGCATTGCTCCCCGTACCATTCAACGGCGCACGAGTGCCGCTTTCACTGGATCCCGACGACGGGACGCCCATGCTGGTCGCTTCGGCCGCATCACCCGCAGTACTGTTTGCGACAGCTGCGCCGTTTTGCGCCGCGATTTTCGCTTCGGCAGCCTGAATGTCGGCCGGATAGTTCGGGTCGCCGGCAGCCGGACTATAGCCAGCCTGTTCGACGCGTACGAGGTCGGTGTATACCTGTGCCCGGGTGACCGGAGCGTTGGCGGATTGCGCAAAGCTAAGCGCGGGGCTCGCGAATGCGCAGGCAGCGAGAGTGAGACTGATGAACGTTTTCATGATGTAAATCTCCTTGCTTCAATGGGAGAGACCAGACAGGGACGGCAACCGGACGACGACCTTAGCTGCCGAAAAACGGTGTGCAGAAATCGACCGGACCCACACACGCTTCACCGGTTTTATTGCTGTTCATTCCCTTGTGTTGACCACCGGCGCTGGTACCCGACGTATCCGAACCGACGCCGCCGGTGTCCTGCTGCTTCAGGTGAGCGACCTGCTGCGCAAAGACCGGACTCACGTCGGGATATGACGCATCGGTCACGAAACGCGAGCCGTTGTTCTCCGCCTGAATCAGTTCCTGACGAACCTCGGCACGGGTCTTTTCCTGCGCAAAGGCATTCGAGAACACGCCGCTCGATGCGAGGACGGCAACTGACATGGTGATCATGGCAAGCTTTTTCATTTCTAACTCCTAACTAATATGGGTTTGAATTGGTTGAGAAATATGGCGATGCATTCATCAACTACTCATCAACGTTAACATCGAGACTGCGTCGGTTATTCCAGGATTTCAAAAACTATCTGTTGCACCAACTGGTTCCAGCCATTTAGTTCACAGTGCTACCATATGTAGAACCGTCAACGATCTTGCTGGTGTTTGCAGACGAATCCATCGCCTGTTGCCTCAACCGGGAGACCTCCTGCGCGTACACCGGGCTCACATCGGGATATGAAGAGTCGGTCACGTAGTTGAGGCCGTTCTGTTGCGCCTCGATCAGTTCCTGATACACCTGCGCACGTGTCTTCCCTTCAGCGAAAGCGCTAGACGAGGCAAGCACAGCAACAGACAACACCGCAAAAGCGATCTTCTTCATGATGAACTCCGGTGAATTTGGGTTGGCCTACACGAAGGAGAACCCGAGTTGCGCGGCGTTTATTCCCGGCGAACGGAGAAATGCACGAACGAGTGCGCCCGAACGCTACCCGCGGGCGAAAAAATCGGGAAGGGGAATAGAGCGGGTTGCGGACGTGTTAACGGATACGAACGGGCGTGCGCCCACCTTCATATGCCGCAATGCGGGCGCCGTTCAGCACAGGCTGCGCTGGCGACGCGCGCCGTCGTACTACCAGTTGAGCACCACCGGATGGCTGATCATGCTCGGCGCACCGCCGGGCCCGGCAGGGTCGGGGTTGCCGAAACGCGGCAAAGCGCCGTCTGTGCGGGCGCGTTCAATTTCCATCTCAACCTCGGCACGCGTCTTTGGGGCCTGACTGGCCACCGCCGGTAGCGAGGCCGGCTTTGCGTCGGATTGCGTCGTCTGCGTGGCCTGCGTGACAGGTGGAGAGAGCACAACAGATTGCGTGACGGGCGGTGCATCGACCACAGGCTGCGCGGGCCTGGGCGGCGAGGCAGTCACTGGCTGATTGACGGAAACGGAGCTTGAGACGTCGCTAGAGGCATCGTTCCTTGCGCTTACGCTCGGGTTCGGCGCGATTTCAACGCCAGTTGCATGCCTGCCCTGTTCATATTGCGGCCCGCTACCTGCATCTGCCTGAATCGGTTGCGAGACGGTGCGGCCATGCCCGGTTCGCGACGCGGACCGCCATGCAGGGCGGCCGGAATGCGGCGCCGCCGGCGACCTGAGCGGATTTTCGACCACGGCAGGCGCATGATTCGTGGCACCTTCGCGCGCCTGCAATTCTGTTTGAAGCGCTGCGATTCGCGGATCATCCTTGTAAAGCGACTGCTCGGCGCCCAGCAATACCCTGGCGGAACCAAGATCGTTGCGTTGCAGGCTCGCGCGAATCGCATCGAGAACCTGGGTCAGACTGGCATCTGCAGTCGTGCCCGGCGCAAGCGACACCTTTCCGCTGGCCAGCGTGGCCGGCCGTGAACCCACTGGCGAGTCGGCGGCAGGCACGTCGCGACGTTCAAAAACGGCAGAATCCCCGAACAGGTCCCCTTTCCGTTGACCCAGCGTAAAAGCTGCCACCGCAAGAGCGCCCAACAACAGGCTGGTGAGAATCGTTACTTTTGGGTTGCCAATCGGGTTCGTGATCATGACGTCAGTTCCGTAAAGCCCTCGATAGGTTATGCCTCTACCTGGGTTACGTACGGTGTCACGCATCAATTGGATGCGACAAGTTTTAGTCGGTATCCGCCACGATGAAGGTTGCGGGCGCATCTATTCGATGCGATGGGGAACGTCGAACGCCGCTATTCTTCAGTCTATTCGGATGCGTCAAAGTTCGACCGCGGTGGGCCAAAAGTAGAGCATGCAGCGTCTGCCAAACTCTATCCCAGTTGCAAAGCATCCGCGAATGCCTCCCAACCTCGCCTGTCATACCCCGATAAACTACCCTGCACACAGCAAAACGTTAAGTTCAGGATCTCACGAACGGAGAATTCGATGATTACCGACACATGGAACGCTGTAGACGACTACTTTTCTCGAGGACTCGTCAAGTCTGACACGGCGCTCGACGCCGCGCTGGAAGCCAGCACCAAAGCAGGCCTGCGAGCCATCAACGTAGCGCCCAATCAGGGCAAGTTTCTCAACCTGCTCGCAAAGATACACGGCGCGCGACGGATTCTCGAACTCGGCACGCTAGGTGGGTATAGCGCCATCTGGCTTGCAAGAGCGCTGCCCGAAGATGGCAGCATGATTTCGCTGGAAGCCAACCCGGACAATGCCGATGTCGCGAGAAAGAATATCGCGGCTGCCGGACTGGCAAACAAGGTCTCCGTGATTACCGGTCTTGCGGCCGAAAGTCTCGAGCAGATGATCCAGAGCAAGACGCCTCCGTTCGACTTTATCTTTCTCGATGCCGACAAAAGCAGCTACCCCGAATACTTGCGGCTCACGCTGCGGTTATCGCGGCCGGGAACGGTCATCGTCGCGGACAACGTCGTGCGCGACGGCAAGCTCGTCGACCCGCAGAACAACGAACCGGATGTGCTCGGCGTGCGGGAGTTTTTCCACATGCTCACCGCAATGCCGGGAACTGAAAGTACGGCGGTTCAAACGGTGGGCTCGAAAGGTTACGACGGTTTTTCCATAACGATCGTCTCCGCGCCACCAACGGACGTCGGCAGCTAACGAGCATTGCGCGCCAGGAGAGTGGTCGCTCCCAGATGAGTCCAGCAACTATCGAACGGGCGACCGCTTGCGTCAGGCTTTATGTTGCGAACCGGCACGCCAAAACCATTGTGGATCCCTAAGGTAATTGTGGAAAAATCCTTACCAAAAATTGCATTCATCCCGTTGGGCAGACAAGATTGCGATCTCTTTTCTTTAGTATCTTTTCTGCTTATTGCCATGTCATCACTCATCCTCAGCGTCCCTGTTCCATCCAGGCCCCTGACGCCGTGTTAAGCCCTTATCCCAACGGCGCTTTGCCCTCTCTTTGTTTCATCAATCCATAGCACAAAAGCTATCGTGAACCTCTATTCGCCTTTCGAATGTGGTTAACCCGCACTTCCCGATCGCGGTCAGTTTTCGATATCTTCGCTTCCTAACAAAATCATGATTCGTATTCGATGGAATCGGATACGGAAAAGTATTTCGGGGATGCGTATGTTAGCTGCAGGACTTATCGACATCACAGCGCTCATCGACGCTCGCAGGATGTCGACACATCAATGGCGAGTCATCGAGACCGTCGCCGCCTGCTTGCCTGGTAGCCTTTTGTCTTCACGCTAAGAGCTCTTCGCCGGGCTCGCCTCTTGAGGCGAGCCGCGATCCGCTTCGTCACCCAGAAAGTGACCTTTCACCGGCTTTCCCCAAGAAAGATAAAGAAATAATTTATTCGATCTGTAGTACTAAGAGCACGCAAGGAGATCTTCAAGCATGAAAAAGAAACAGATTACGTTAGCCATCCTCGCCGCTGCCTGCGCGACGACGGCAGCACACGCGCAGAGCAGCGTCACGCTCTTCGGCATGGTCGATACCGGTGTCACCTACGTCAGCAACGAGTCCGGCAAACGAAACGTCAAGATGGACGACGGCGTCAATGGACCGAATCTTTGGGGTTTCCGCGGCGTTGAGGACCTCGGCGGCGGCACCAAGGCTGTCTTCGAACTGGTCGATCAGTTCGAGCTCGACAACGGTGCATTCATGCCGAATTCGAGCCTGTTTAGCCGGACTTCGTTTGTCGGACTGGTGAACGACAAATTCGGTAAAGTCACCGCCGGCAACCAGTACGACTTCATGACCGACTCGCTGTATTTTGCGGGCGATGATCCGGCGGAGCTCTCGGGGCATTTTTACGACTTCCGCGCAGGCCCGTTCACGAAGCTCGACTTACCGAGCAATGCCACCGGAGCTTTCGACTGGGACCGCATGGCCGGCGAACGCGTAACGAATTCGGTCAAGTACGTCTCACCGGTTTTTGCCGGCTTGAGCGCCGGTGCGATGTATGGTTTTGGTGGTGTGGCAGGGTCGATCGGCGCGGGCAACTCCACGAGCTTCGCGCTTAACTATGCTGCCGGATCGTTCGGTGCCAACGCGGCTTATACCAACATCAAGTACTACACGGCGGGATCGCCGCAGGTCAGCGTGCGTAACTGGGGATTGGGCACGCACTACCGTTTCGGTGGCTGGGTCACGAACGCATTGTTCACCACGGTCCACAATTCCGCCAACGGTGGCGCGGTGTATGAAGGCTCATTCGGCGCGCACTATAACTTCACGCCGGCTTTGAGCGCAGGGGCGTCGTACATGTACATGAAAGGCAATGAAACCGTCGACAATAACCACGCTCACCAGATCGCGGGCATCGTCGACTATGCGCTCTCCAAGCGCACCGACGTGTACCTGCTTGGCGTGTATCAACGGGCCAATTCGGGAGCGGATGCGCAAATCAACGGCATGAACGATTCGGGCGATGAATCGGACAGCCCGAGTCAGGCTGTTGTCCGCATCGGCCTGCACACGCACTTCTAAGCTCTGGACTTGGCGGGAATGACGGCCGCGACCGCGCTGATGCGATCGCGGCCTTTATCACTAGAGGTGGTCGTCCGCTGCCTTTGACGAGACCTACTCGTAGAAGTCTTTATTGGGTATCAGACTGTGCGATGCGATACTGACATCAACCGATCAACTCGATTCATGTCGCGTACAAAGACACATGTCACTTACCATTTTCGGCACCAGCCGCTCGCGCGCACTCCGCGTTCTCTGGATGGCAAGCGAGCTTGGTCTCGCGTTTGAACACCATCCGCTCGACTGGCGAGACTGCCGGCAGAACGCGCAATATCGCCTGATCAACCCAGCCGGTACGATCCCTTCGATCTCCGACGATGGGTTCGTCCTCGCGGAGTCGCTGGCAATCAACCTGTATCTCGCGCAGAAGGCAGGCATGCTTTGGCCCGAAGGCATGAAAGACCAGGCGTTAGCCTCCCAATGGACGCTTTGGGTCGCGACTGCGATCGAGTCCGCTTATACGCAGTGGGCGTCCCACACCTATTGGCTGCCTGAGGCGGCGCGCGATGCCTCGCTGGCTGCATCGGCCGCCGCCGAAATGCGGGATCCGCTGGACCATCTGGAATCGGCGCTGGCGAGGTCCGAGTGGCTCGTCGGAGCCGCGTTCTCTGTGGCCGATCTAAACGTCGCCAGCGTCATCAGCACGGTGCGGCGTTTCGAACGGGAGAAGCGGCCGCACCTGATGAACTGGCTAGACCGCTGTTGCGCCCGTCCGGCATTTCAGCACGCTGTCAAACTGCCTTAGGCTTAAGCTCGCTCAACTGACTCATCCCGCCCATCCGCCCAACAAAATCACCAAAGGGTAGTTTTCTTCAATACGCATCCCCCCTCCCCCGATACCTTCGAGCCTTCAGATCGAACGTATCAAGGGGACCCATGAGCATCTTTCTTTCCATGGCAGCGTTTGCACTCGCTGCATCAATTTCACCCGGGCCGGTCAATATCGTCGCGCTCAGCACCAGCGCCCACTATGGACTGGCGGCAAGCATGCGGCATGTGACCGGCGCGACGGTCGGCTTTACGCTGCTGCTCCTGCTGATAGGCCTGGGACTGCGTGACGTGCTTGACCAGTGGCCGTGGTTGACACGATTCATCCAATGGGCGGGCGTAGCGTTTCTATTCTTCATGGCTTATAAGCTGGCCATCGACGATGGAAAGATGGGTGCGGACCGGCCCAAGGCAGCGCGAGGGCCGTCCGCGGTGTCTGGAGCCGCAATGCAGTGGCTCAATCCGAAAGCATGGCTAGCCTCCATTGCAAGCATGGGCGCCTATGCAGCTAACGGAGACCGGACTTTGATCTGGCAGTTCACCGCGCTTTACTTCGTGATCTGCTATGCGTCCATCGCTTGCTGGGCCTACGCAGGGTCGTTTCTGCGGCAGCATCTGCGCAATCCCGCCCGGGTGCGGATATTCAATCGCATCATGGCGCTACTGCTGGTTGCAAGCGCTATCTATCTGCTCGTAGCCTGAAAAGCGTTGGCGACGCGCGTCGCGCTCACCCCTTGTACTGCCCCGGGGTGGCTGCGACGAATTTCCTGAACGCCCGCTGTAAATGAGCCTGATCGGCAAAACCAGCTTCAACGGCTACCTCGGCGATCGCTCGCCCGCGTTTGAGTTGCGAGCGGCTATATTCGATGCGGCAATTAACCAGGTATGCGTGCGGCGTCATGCCGTAACGTTCCTTGAACGCACGAATCAGATAGGAGGCAGAGAGATCCGCCGCAGCGCAAATCTCATCCAGGCGCAGCGATTGAACGCAATTCTCCCTGATGTATTGGGCCGCGCGCGCGAGCTTGAGGTTAACGCTGCCGGTCGGCACCGGCGCAGGGGTCAGCGCGCGATACAGATCCGAAAAGAAATCGACGGCAACGCTTTGCTTTTGCAAAGTGTCCGAATCTTCATCGGTTAGCGCTGCATACAAACCGTTCAATCCGCCATAGAGACCCGCCTGCGTGGTCAGCGTAGATGAGAATGGGCGGAAATCGGCGCTCTGACTAACACCGAGGTCGCGCTGAAGCTTGCCCAGCCATGCGGCATCGACATAAAGCATACGGTACGACCAAGGTTGATCGCCGTCCGGATTACAGGCGTGGACTACTTCCGGATTGATGACCACCACTGACCCCGGCCCCGCACGTTCCACCACCTTGCCGTTCAGATAGGTGCTACGACCGCCTGTCACCGCCCCAATCGAAAACGTTTCGTGAGAATGCTTGCCATAGCACACCTTACGACCGTCTTCGACCGAACGCGCTTCGATAAATGGCAGCGCTTCATCGCGCCAGAAGATCTGGACCGTAGGCTCCTTCATCGGTGAGTTCGGACTGCTTTTCATGATCAGCGTTTTTTTAAACCCGGTATGCGGCACGGCAAAGCTCGATACGTCCAGCATGCCACAGAGCGCCACTTTGCGTCAGGCCGGAACCTTGCGAAGAAAATCGAGCATCACATCGTTGAACTGTGCGGGCCTTTGCAGCGGCGCAAAATGGCTTACACCCGGCATCAGGATCAACTCGGCCCGCGGAATACTGCGGGCCAGATACTCCGCATGTTCCGCCTTGATGAATTCATCATGCTCGCTTTGCACGATCACGACTGGCACTTGAATCTTCGCCAGGTCGCTAGCGGAGTAATTCGGCTGGGTCTTCATCATTTCGCCGACGGCGCCGACAAAGGCCTCGAACTGATCCGGCGTGGCTGACAATTGAGCATAGTCCGCAGCATGGCGTCCGAGGCACCGCTCGATGACCGGCGTCATAACGAATTTCTTCGTGCCGGTAGCGTCCATGTTGCAGCCAAAGAAGAAGACGCCGGCAACACGTTCAGGGGCTTTGGCGCCGAGGATCAACGCGGTGCACGCGCCGTCGCTCCAGCCCACTATGGCAGCTTTTTTCAGTTGCAGGACGTCCATGACGGCAAGCACATCGGACGCCATCAACTCGTAAGAATAGGGACGCGCATCACGCGTACTGCGGCCATGACCACGACTGTCGATCAACACGGCGCGATATCCCGAGCCGACCAGCGCAGGCACCTGCCAGCCCCAATTTCCGCTGTGGCCCAGGCCTCCATGCAGCAGAATCACCGGCGTGCCGGTTCCGTAGGTCGAGTACGCGATTCGCGCACCGTCGTGCTCCACAATTCCTTGATTGCTTGCCGCAGGTAACGGAGGTGCGCCATGCGCAGCAAAATTTTCGAGCTCGTCGTCGTACGGTTCCATGGCGGTTTTACCTGTATAGGCGTATACGGATGGAAGAATAACCGACTAACAGCAACATGGCACCCGGCCATTCGCGCGAAAATAAGACTCGCTGAATCCTGCGGATGGAACTGAACAAGTTAACACCGATCCAAAGAAGTTAACACCCCGGCGTGATATTTAACAACATTCCCCTGGCGCGCGGACGCGGTTCCTGGCAAGCTATGCAAACCGGTCGCTGTTCTCAGGCTTTTCTCCTGGCGTATCGCCAATTAAAGTGGTGTAATTAACATCATCTGCAGGTTGCCTGGGACTGCCATACTATTTGCTTCCAGTTGCAATGCAAGGCCAGCGCGCTAACCATCGCATCATCACGCATCACCTGATTTCGAAACGCAGAGAACCTGACCAGAATACGTCACCCCTGAGTAACGTCCCTGCGCCTTGCCCCTGAGAACAATCATCCTGTTTGATTTGAAGTTCGATTTAAAGAGTGGAGGTTTATTATGTCGACCCATGCGCACTCACGTGAAGCAAATGCTGCCGAACGATTCGTTCGTGCAACCAGGCAAGTAGATATTGCCTTTCGCGTAGTCAGAGGCGAGGACGTGCCGCAGAACCGGCACATCGAGCACTCCCTTGCGCTTCGCCAGCTCGAACAGGCGTTGGACGAACTCGCAGAGGCTCAGGATTTCTTCGACTCGGCGGTGGTCAAGATCGCCACGCAACCGAAGCGGACCAATTGATACCGTCCCGCTCGCTTTCGTTTCCTGGCCTATCAGAAACCATGTCCACGACGATTGAACGACTTGATGGCGAAGCGCGCGAACGTCTGATCCGCTGGATTCGCCACCGCATGGAAGAATTCGGCATTACGCTGCCGGCGCTCGCGGAGTCTCTCGAGTCCGACCAGAAAAGCGAACAGGCGGTGGCGTACCGGGACGCCTGGGGAAATACCTGGAACGGTAGCGGCAATCTGCCGGAGTGGCTGCAGCGGGCCGTCGCGGCCGGCCAAAGTATCGAACACTTCCGCTGCAGCTAACAGCTCTGGATCACACCGCCGGGTTTAGTGCTTTGCCAGTTCGGCGTCGATGGCCGCCAGCAGACGCGGGTCGTCAGCCGTGACGTCAGGGGCAAAGCGCCCCACTACGTCGCCGTTGCGGTTGATCAGAAACTTTTCGAAATTCCACAGCACGTCCGCCTGGTTCTCAGGGTTCACGCCGTAGCCCTTCAGCTTTTCGCGGAACGGGCCATCACCGGTTGCAACCGGCTGCTTTTCGGTCAGCGCCGCGTACAGCGGATGCTGGTCTTCGCCAAGCACGGAGATCTTCGAGAAGAGCGGGAAGTGCACGTCATACTGCGTGGAGCAGAACGAGGCGATCTCGTCATTGCTGCCGGGCTCCTGGCCTTTGAAGTTGTTAGCCGGGAAGCCCAGCACTTCGAGACCGTCGGCGTGCTTTGCCTGGTAGAGACTTTCCAGGCCGCTGTATTGCGGCGTGAGACCGCATTTGGAAGCAACATTGACCACCAGCAAGACTTTGCCGCGATAGTCGGCAAGGCTGCTGTCCTGACCGTCGATCGTTTTCAGGGGAATGTCGTGTAACGCTAATGCCATAAATCCTCCGTTGTCGCCTGGTGAGAAAAATAACGTGGGCGAGACAGAAGACTAACGGAGTTCTGCGTTTGCTGCCGGCGGTGCCTAGCCGGGGGTTTGCCACCCCAGCCCTAGACTCTTTTGCAGGGCCACGTAATCCTTGATTAACTGCGCTTCGCTCTGAATGCGGTTCTGCTCCGCCGAATAGCGGGTTCGCTCGGTATCGAGCCAATCGAGCGCCGTGGTCGTACCCGCGCGGTAGCGCTGCTCGGTCAGCACCGCGGCGTGCGTAGCGGAGTCTTCCACCTCGCGAAGGCTCACGGCGTTGTCGCGTTCGTGGCCGTAGCGCGAGAGCGCCACATCCGCGTCCTTCAGCGCGCCCAGCACCGTGCTCTCGTATTTCGCCTCGGCCTCGTCGCGGCCGGCCTTTGCCTGATCGACGCTCGCCTTCACACGGCCAAAATCGAATGCATTCCATTGCAGATAAGGCGCGGCAACCCACGTGTAACTGCTTTTGCGAAACAGATGACCGGGTTCGGACGCGCTAAAGCTCAGGTCGCCAAATAGCGTGACTTTCGGAAACCAATCCGCTTCGTGCTCGCCGATCTGCGCATTCTGCGAGGCAAGCCGCCGCTCGGCCGCGCGGATGTCGGGACGCTGACGCAACAGACGCCCTGGGTCGCCCACCGCCACCGTCGCCGGCAACGTGGGAAGCGGCTTCTGTGCCGACAGTTCGGCATCCAGCGCACCGGGCTCGCGGCCCGTGAGCACGGCGAGTTCGTCGAGCGATTCGGCCACCTGGGCGTCGAGCGGAATGATGCTCGCCTGGGTATTTTCGACCTGCGAGCGGATCCGTTCCACATCGAGATCCGAGGCCACGCCGCGCGCACGGCGCTGTTCGGTCAGCGTCAGAATGCGCGTTTCAAGCTCGGCGGATTCGTGGGCGATGCTCACGCGCTGCTGCTCATCGCGCAAGCCGACATACGCCTGCGCCACCTCGGCGGCGAGCTGCACATGCGCATCGGCGAGATCGGCCTGCGAGGCATCCGCCTCTGCCGACGCCGCTTCGATCGCCCGCCGCGTGCCGCCGAAAAGGTCGATTTCCCAACTGGCATCGAAGCCCGCGAGATAAAAACTGATCGGCCCGCTACCGCTCGAGGACGAACTCTGTCCGCCTTCGAGCGATGACAGATCCGGGGTAGGCGTGCGCAAATACGCGGCGCTACCCTGAACCTTGGGCAATTCGTTGCGCTGCTTCGCTGTGAGACCGGCGCGCGCCTCGCGGACGCGGGCCTCGGCGGCATGCAGATCGGGACTGTTCTTGAGCGCCGTATCGATCAATGCGTTCAGTTGCGCGTCATCGAGCGCGAGCCACCATTGAGCAGCCACAGGCGCCGTCGATACCGTGCCCTGCGGAGCCCGATTGAACGAGGTCACCTGCGCGGCGATCGGTGCGGCCTGCGGCGCGCCGTGGTAGTCGGGCCCCACCGTGCAGCCAGCCAGCGCCAGCGCGGCCGCCACGGGAAGCAGGCCGAAACAGAGAGCAGAGTTGAGTGACTTCATATTGTTTTCAGTGTCCTGCCGACGGTGTGCCGGCAGCCGGCTTCTTCAGAAAGAATGCGAGCGGAATGCACAGCAGCAGAGCCACGCCAAGCACATAGAAGGTTTCGGAATAGGTAATGACCACCGCCTGCATCTGCATCTGCGCGGTAAGCTGGCCGATTGCCTGAAGCTTCGCGTAGGCCATGTCGCCGGTCTGCGCGAAGAAACTCGCTGCGCTAGCCGTTAGGTGCTCCTGCCCGATCAGCGAGTTGGCGCTTAAAGAATCGCGGATCACATCTTCGTGGAACGTGTTGCGGCGGTCGATGAACGTGCCCAGCAACGCGAGTCCGACCGAACCGCCCAGGTTACGCGCCATGTTGTAGAGACCCGCAGCGTCACCGGCTTCCTCGCGCGGTACGGCCGCCATCGACGCCTGGTTGAGCGGCATCATCGCCAGCACCTGGCCCACGCCGCGCAGCAGTTGCGACCACGTGAAGTCATGGCCGACGCTTTGTGCGGTGAGCGAGATGTCGAGCATGCAGCTCGCGGCAAAGCAGCACAGCCCGGCGATCACCATCAGGCGCGTATCCACACGGCCCATGAGACGGGGCAGCACCGGCATCAGCAGAAACGCGGGCACGCCGGAGATGAGCATCACGCCGCCCGACTGCTCTGCGTTGTAGCCCGATACGTTGCTCAGGAACTGTGGCAGCAGATACGACACGCAGTAAAGACCCGCGCCCACCGTAAACACAATGAAGATGACGCTCGCGTAGCGCGTATTCTTCAGCAACGTCAGACGCACGATGGGCTTCTTCGCCACGACCTGCGCAATCACCAGCAACAGGATGCCCACCACCGATACGACGCTCAGCCACACGATCATCGACGATTCGAACCAGCGCTCGCGCTGCCCTTCCTCGAGCACGACGGTCAGCGAACTAAGCCCCGCCGCGAGCCCGACAATGCCGAGCCAATCGGCCTTGATGAACTGCGACCAGTCGGTGCGAGCGGTCTTAAGTCCCAGAAACAGCAGCACCACCAGTGCGCCGCCCACCGGAACGTTGACGAAGAAGCACCAGCTCCAGTCGATATTCTCCGCGAGCCAGCCGCCCACCACCGGACCGAGCAGCGGCCCGAGCAACACGATCAGGCCGAACATGGTCATGCCGATCGGCATCTGATGACGCGGCAGGCGCGTCGCCACAATCGTCTGCGCGGTCGGAATCATCGCGCCGCCCACAAAGCCCTGGCCGATTCGCCCCGCGATCATCTGCGGCAGGCTGTGCGAAACGCCGCACATGACCGAGAACAGCGTGAAGAGCGTCGCGTTGCCAAGCAGAAAATTTCGCAGTCCGAACACGCGCGTGAGCCACGCAGCAAGCGGGATCATCACGATTTCCGACATCAGGTAGCCGGTTGAAATCCACGTGCCTTCCGTGCCGGTCGCGCCGATTTGCCCTTGAATCTGCGGCAGCGCCGAATTCGTGATCGAGATGTCGAGCGTCGCCATCAAGGCGCCGAGCGCGCCGGCGGCCACGGCGATCCAGTCAGAGGCGGTGGCATTCGGCGGATGCGCCGGCTGCGCAGCGGATGCGTCTGCTCCGCTGCCCGGCATGCTTGCCGGCGTGCTGGAGTTAGCCACGTCCGTTTTCCCGTTCCATGCGCTCGGCGGTATCGCGGGCGCCGCGTGTGTCCACCTCCACGTTCACCGAGAGACCCGGCAGCAATACCTTGCGCGTTTCAGGACCGGCCGCGATGTGGATCTTCACCGGCACGCGCTGCACGATCTTCGTGAAGTTGCCGGTCGCGTTCTGCGCGGGCAACAACGCGAACTGCGAACCCGTGCCGGGCGAGAAGCTGTCCACGGTGCCGTGCAGATCTTCGCCCGGTAACGCGTCGACCCGGATCGTCGCCGGCTGACCAACCCGCATCAGGCCAATCTGCGTTTCCTTGAAATTGGCCGTCAGATACACGTCCTGCACCGGCACGATGGTCATCAGACGCGTGCCCGGCTGCACATACTGGCCGATGCGCACTGTGCGGTCGCCGACGCGACCCGCGATCGTGCTGCGTACCACGGTGTCCTGCTCGTCAAGCTGCGACTGTTGCGTGGAGGCGACGGCTGCGTCGAGTTGCGCATGAGCCTGCTGGATCTGCGCCTGCAGATTCGCGACCTGACGCTCGGCGACCTGCAGCGCTGCGGCGTCAGCGGCGCGCGTGGCAGTAGCCTGGCGAGCCGAGTTGCGCAGATCGGCCACACGTTCTTCGGTCTCTGCTCCCGTTGCGGCAAGCGGTTCGTAGCGCTTGACCTGGGCGAGCGCATGCGCCTCGTTCGACACCGCGCCATCGAGTTGCGCCCGCGCCTCGCCGATGCTCGCCTGCTGCTGCGCCAGTTCGGCCTCGCCGCGCAGAATGTCGGCCCGGCGCGCGGCCACGGTGGCGTTGGACTGTTCCAACGCCGCTTCGTACTGGCGGCTGTCGAGCCGCACGAGCGGCTGTCCGACCGCAACCGTCTGGTTGTCGCCAACCAACACTTCAGCCACGTACCCTGACACCTTGGGTGCAACAGTCATACTATCGGCTTGCAGGTAGGCGTCGTCAGTACCCTGGATAAAGCGTCCCACCGTCCACCAGCGCACGCCCCACGCGGCCGCGGCGATCAGGGCGATCAGCCCGGCCGCCATGAGTAGCCGGCGTGTGGGGGAGCGGCGCGCGGGCGCAGCTCCAGCTTCGTTGACGGGAAGGGTGGCCGACATGACGACTCCAGATTTTTTCCAATTGATATAATTATTCCAGTTGGCACATTTCTGTCAATTGATATATTTTTGCTTCACTTACAAAAGCTTCTGAGGATCCAACGGATGTCCCCTGCCCCGAGACATCGCCACGCAATCGATGGCGGCTACCAGCGCGGCGAAGAAACCCGCGCACGCATCGTCGACGCGGCGCTCGCGCTGTTCGGCGAATATGGCTTCGACGGCGCCTCGACGCGCGACATCGCCGAGCGCGCGGGCGTCAACGCACCGGCCATCGGCTATTACTTCGACAATAAGGAAGGGGTCTACCTGGCGTGCATCGAGCACATCGTCTCGCGGGTCTGGGCACAGATCCTCGAACCCGTCGAGGCAGCCGAGAAAGCGCTGGCGAACAATGTCGACGACGACGGGCTGATCGAAGCGTTCTGCGCGATCCAGGCAAGCATTGCCCAGTTCATGTTCACCTCGACCGAATCGGACGACTGGCGCCTGTTCATGGCGCGTGAGCAAGCCGGCCACGGTCCGTCATCGGGATTCGAGTTGATTGACAAAAAGATCAGTTGCCGCCTGACCAATATCAGCGCGACGATTGTCGGACGCCTGCTTGGACGTCCTGCAGATGATGAAGAGACGCTGATTCGCACGCTAACGCTCAACGGACCGGTCGTCGCGTTTCACATCCACGGGCGCAAATCGCTGAGAGTGCTGGGATGGGACGCTGTCGACGCAACCAGGCTCGCGACGCTGATGCGCATCATCAAGGAGCAAACGGTCACGCTCATGCGAAGCATGACCGCGTTGAGAGACAGGCAACCTTCAGGTGCACCCAAGGCGGCCGGCGTCAAAGCGATCAATAGCAAACGCGTCCAGCGGTAACGACGGAACGCCGTCCAGCACCAGTTCCGACACCAGCTTGCCGCAACCGGGGCCAAGCTGAAAACCGCTGCCGCAGTATCCGAACGAGTAAGTCAGATTCGACGCCTTGCGGCTCGGTGAAATCACCGGCAGCGAATCCTCGGTAAATGCTTCCACCCCGGCCCACGCGCGATTGACGCCGAGGTGGCGCAGATGCGGAAACAGGTCTACCACGGTATGCGCGCTTCTTACGAGACGCGCGAAGTCCACTTCGCCATGACGTCCCGGCAAATCAGCGATCCCGATCAGCTTGCCGCCGATCACGACCGTGCCATTATCGAACTGCTTGAACGACAAGGGCCTTCCCGTCGCGCCAAGCGTCGCCCGGCAGAATGGCGCAACGCGGTGCGTAACCATCAGCATCAGCCCTTCCGGATGCACCGGCACGGGCTCGCCAACTTGCCTCGCAAGCTCACCTGACCAGGCCCCTGCCGTGATCACCAGATGCTCCGCTGAAAAGAGGCCAGCGGGTGTGTGTGCGTACCAGCGCGTGCCACGCTGTTCGATCCGCTTGACGGGCGTGCCTTCATGAAAGACCGCTCCGCGTGCCTGCGCTGCGTGACGAAACGCCATGGTGGCGCGGTACGGCAACGCATAGCCATCGCGTTCGACCCAGATCGCGCCGGTCACATGCGGCGCGAGCGCCGGCTCCAGTTCGCGGACAGTTGCGCGGTCGATGATCTTTTCGTGAGTAAAGCCCTGTGCCTCGAGCGACGCAACGCGAGCGCGACACTCGTCGAGCTCGGCCTCGCTTTCGGCGATTTTCATCTGGCCCGAGGGCACGAAACCGGCATCATCGCCGGTGGTCGCGACGATGTTGTGCCAAATCTCGCGTGACATCAGCGCCAGCGGGATTTCCGGCAACGGCCGGCCGAGCGTGCGCACACCGCCCGCATTGACACCCGACGCATGGCGGCCAACGTAATCCGCTTCGAGCACCGTGACGCGCACGCCACGGCTCGCCAGATAGAACGCGCTGCTCGATCCGTGCAGTCCACCACCAATCACCAGCACGTCGGCTTCGTTGACCGCGGCGCTATTCACCGGCGAGTTCTCCGAGCGTGAGCGGTTTGATCGGTGGGCGGATACGGTAATAGCCGACCGTGGCAGGCGACACCTTGCGTGCCTCGGCGATCACTTCGGTCACGGTCAGCCCGCAAAGGCGTCCCTGGCACGGGCCCATCCCACAGCGGCCAAACGACTTGGCCTGATTCGGGCCCTGACAGCCGAGTTCCACGAAGCGACGCACGTCGCCAGCCGTCACCTCTTCGCAGCGGCACACCTGCACGTCGTCGTGCGGCACGCGGTTCTCGTCGCGCGGCCGGTACAAGGTATCGAGGAACGGACGGATACGCTTCACTTCCGCGAGGCGCCGCAACAACGGCGCCGCGTTATGGTTACGCGTCGCCTGATCGAGCGCGCCCAATTGCGCGGCAATCGCCAGCGCGCTCAGTTCGCCTTGCGCCTCGGCCGCTTGCGCGCCGGCGATCCCGCCACCGTCGCCTGCGACGAAGATACCGGCGACATCGAGCTCGCCCCATGCATCGGTCTGCGGCGTGAAGCACAATTGCGCGTCATCCCAATGATGCGTTGCGCGCAGAGACCAGCTGAACTGCGTGTTCGGCACGACGCCCTGATGCAACAGGAAAACGCTGGCCTCGATCCGTTGTGGCACGCCGCGCACTGAGAAGCTCAACGCGTGCGCCCGGTCGGTGCCATCATCACCCGGCGCGCCTTCGATGCGAAGATCGTCGGCACCCTCGTGAATCGGCACGCCCGCCTCGCGCAGCGCGCGGAGCAATTGCAAGCCCTTGGCCAGATACGGCCACGCCCGCAACGCCGAGATCATGTGACGCTTGGCACGCCAGCGGTCCTCATGACGCGTGGTGTCGACCAGCGCGCGAATCGGCACGCCCGCTCGCACGTATTGCCAACCAAGCAGATAGAGCAACGGCCCACAGCCGACCAGCACCGGCGGGTCAGCCGGCACCTCGCCGGCGCTCTTCAGCAGGATCTGCGCGGCGCCGGCGGTCAGCACACCTGGCAGCGTCCAGCCCGGTATCGGGAAGGGCCGCTCCAGCGCGCCAGTTGCAAGCACGACACGCTTCGCCTCGAAGCTCCCGGTTTTTCCATCCTTCAGATAATGCACGGAGCGCTCGCGCGTGACTTGCCAGACCGAGGCGTTCGGCTCATAACGCGCCCCACTGCGCGCGAATGCCTCCGCCAGCGCCGCGCCTGCGACGTAGTCCGGCCCAAGGATCTCGCGACGCTGCGCATCGCTGCGCTCGATCGCCCGATAGATCTGTCCTCCGACCGTCTCCTGCTCGTCGAGCAGCACCACCGACAGGCCCGCTCCCGCAGCCCGCGTCGCCGCAGCGAGCCCCGCAGGCCCCGCGCCGATCACCGCGACATCGACCGGTTCAACGAGCATCGGAATTCTCCTTGATGGATTGCGATGACGCCGGATCGGCGCTAAACGGCAAGTCGCGCGCGCCCTCCTGCGAGTGGATCCGCATGCCGTCCTGTACCGTCACCAGGCAGCTTTGCCGGCTCGGCACGCCATCGATTTCGACGAGACATTCGAAGCACGCGCCCATCATGCAATACGGCGCACGCGGCGCACCGGTAACCGGCGTAGCGCGAAAGCGCTGCACGCCGGCAGCGAGCAGCGCGGCCGCCACTGAGCGAGCGCCTGGCACCTCAAGCGGTTCATCGTTGAACCAGATATGGACGGTGGCCTCTGCGACGGCAGGCGCAAGCGGGGCAAGCACCCTGAAAAGCGGTTTGGAAGTCATATCAGCGTCGTGTATCAAGCATGACTAAGGATTTTCGCAGGCGAAAGGAACCGGCCACCGGGAAACGCGCCGAGCTCGTCAGGTATCGCGCCGCCCACGACCCAAGGGGCAATGCGTAGCGCGTGGGCGGCAGCCAGCGTCACGCCGCTGTGACAGGTGACAACAAACGCTCCCGGATACTGCGACGACTGCTCGTAGATCGGGAAGCTATCGGGGCTATACACGCGCAACGCCGCCCACATGCGCACCAAACGGACATCTTTCAGAAACGGAAAAGCTCTCACGCCGCGACGCGCGATTTTCGATAGCACATCGGTCGTCGTGAAGTCGTTGAAGCCGACCTCTTCCATCGAATCGCCCAGTTGCACAGAGCCCTCGTCGGTCTGCCGTACGTTGATCGTCGGATGATGCAGAAAAGGCGCGACGCGCTCGCTGACCAGTATCTGCCCGCGATTCGGTTTCACCGGCGCATGCAACCCGACCTGTGGCGCCAGCGAGCTGTTGCCGAGGCCCGCAGCCAGCACGATCCGCGGCGCGCGCCACACGCCGTTGCGTCCATGCGCGGCAAAGCCGCCCTCCTCCGGCGCAATGCGGCCGATCTGGCTGTTTCCGACCAGCGTCACGCCGCGCCGTTGCATCGCATCGTGCAACGCGCGCAACAGCTTGAGCGGATTCACGTGGCCGTCCATCGGCGTGTAGCTTGCGCCGATCACCTCCGGTCCGATTGCAGGCAAACGCTCACGCAGTTCTTTGGCATCGAGCAGTTGATAGGGGTAATCGCCGCCTAACTCCGCCTTCAATATGCCGAGGCGCTTGTCGCGTTCGGCCAGTTCCTCGTCCGAGAAGCAGATGTGAAAGCCGCCCGGTTGCCGCAACGCTACGTCGATGCCGGTGTCCTCCAGCAACGCTGCCGCAAGCGCCGGCCAGCGTTCAGCCGAGCTGCGTGTCCAGCGCGCGTAAGGGGACAGGCCATAGCCTTTGCCTTGCACCCACACCAGACCGAAGTTGCCGCGCGAAGCGCGAAAGCCACCATCGCCTTCATCGAGCACGGTTACCTTTGCACCTTCTCTGGTAAGTCCATACGCCACCGCCGTACCGACCAGCCCGCCGCCTACCACCAGCACGTCGGGACTTTCGGCTCCATCAACTGTCATCGTGTTTCTCCGATCAGGACGCGGTCCAGACCGACCATCCGGTCCAGCACCAGCATCAGGACAACCGTGCCGGCGATCAACACCGTCGACACGGACGCCACCAAAGGATCGATCGTTTGCGCGATCTGGTTGTACATCGCGACAGGCAGCGTGGTCGTGCCCGGCGTCGCGACAAAAATGGTCATGGTCAATTCGTCGAAGCTTTGAATGAAGGACAACACCCAGCCGCCGACCACGCCTGTACGGATCATCGGCAGCACGACGCGGCGAAACGCGGTGAAGCGGCTCGCGCCGCATGAAAGCGCGGCACGCTCAGCGTCGCGATCGAGACCGACTGCCGACGACAACGCGAGCCGCAATGCATACGGCACCACGATGATCACGTGAGTCGCACACAGCGCCCAGAACGATCCGCCGAGCCCGAGCAGGCTCAGAAAACGCAGGAACGCGATACCGAGCACGACGGCGGGAATCATCATCGGCGAAAGGAAAAAGCCGGCGAGTGCGCCGCGCCCCGGAAAGCGATAACGTGCGATCGCGAGAGCCGCGGGCACCGCGAGCGCGACGCCGAGCGTCGCCGCCACCAGCGCAAGCCGTACGGACAGCCAGAATGCGTCGACGATGTCCTCGTTCTCGAGGATCGCTCTGAACCAGCGCAGCGATGCGCCATCGAACGGCATCGAGATATAACCCCTGTCGGTGAACGACACCGCTACTACCACCACGAGCGGCGCAAGGATAAACGCGAGAAACAGCGCGTTGAACAGGAGACCCCAGAATCCGTTTTGTTTCATGGCGTCCTCCCCATCAATCGAAGATGTGCTTGAAACGACGTTCGGCGAGCCGGCTGCAGCCCATCACGATCGCCACGTTGGCGATCAGCAGCAACACCGCAATCGTCGCGCCGAGCGGCCAGTTGAGCGTGCCGAGGAATTCGTCGTAGGCCGCCGTTGCAACCACCTTTAGTCGCCGGCCGCCAATGAGCGCAGGCGTGGCGAACGCCGAGGCAGATAACGCAAATACGATGATCGAACCCGATAGCACGCCTGGCAGGATCTGCGGCAGCACGACTCGCCGGAATACGCGCAGCGGCGACCCGCCAAGCGACAGGCCTGCCCATTCGACCTGCGGATCGAGCTTTTGCAGCGTTGCCCACACCGACATCACCATAAAGGGCACCAGTACGTGGGTGAGTGCAATCACTACACCGGTCATGGTGAAGACAAGACGGATCGGCTCGGAGGTGAAATGCAGCGCCTGCAGTGCGTTGTTAAGCACTCCGTTGTTGCCGAGCAGGATCTGCCAGCCCAGCGTGCGTACAACCACCGAGATCAGCAACGGGCCGAGCACGATCAGCAGGCACACCGACTGCCACGGCCGCTTCATGCGCGCGAGCACGATCGTCTCGGGCACGCCGAGCACAATGCACAGCGCAGTCACCGCGAAGGCGAGTCCGGCTGTGCGGGCGAAGATTGCGCCGTAGTAGGGATCGGTGACTACCTTTAAGTAATTCGACAACGTATAAGCCGCAAGCGTGCCTTGGCTGTCACTAAAGGCATGGAACGATAGCACCAGGGTCAGCACGAGCGGTACCAGCAGCAAGCCGCCGAACAGCAGCAGCGCCGGCCCGGACAAAAGCCACGGCGCCGCGCCCGCGCGATCGTGGTCAAGAGTGGCCATCGGGCTTCTCCTTCTCGAGCATGCGCAGGTCGTCATCGGACCACGCAAGACCGACGTGCTGGCCTTCTTCTGGCGGCGGCGCACCGAAGTTAGGCTGCGCCACGCTCAGGCGTCCGATGCCGGTGTCGACCTGCAGCAGCCACTGGTTGCCGACGAACACCCGCGTCGTGATGCGGCCGCTCGCGCGCGCATCCGCATCCGCCAGACGAACCTTTTCTGGGCGGATATACACGTTGACATCGCCTTGCGCAGGCCGCCCTTCATGCGGCACCCTGAGCGTAGTACCCGCCACATCCACCTCGGCGCAGCGTCCATTGCGGCGTACAACGGCTCCCGACAACAGGTTGGTCTTGCCGAGGAAGGTCGATGCAAAAGCCGTTTTCGGCCGTTCGTACGCTTCGAATGGCGTGCTCAGTTGCGCGATCGTGCCACGATGCATGACCGCGATGCGATCGCTCATCGTCATCGCCTCGACCTGGTCATGCGTCACGAGGATCGTCGTGATGCCGAGGCGCTTCTGGATGGCGCGCAGTTCGATATGCATCTCCTCGCGCAGCTTGGCGTCGAGGTTCGACATCGGTTCGTCCAGCAACAGCAGTTCGGGACGCATCGCCAGCGCGCGCGCAATGGCCACACGTTGCCGTTGACCGCCCGACAGTTCCTTCGGATAGCGACTGCCCAGGCCGTTCAGACGCACGAGTTCGAGCACTTCGGCCACGCGTTCGGCACGCGCCGCGCGCTTCATATTGCGCATTTCCAGGCCGAAGCCGACATTGCCCTCTACCGTCATGTGTGGAAACAGCGCATAGCTTTGAAATACGACACCCATGCCGCGCTTTTCGGGCCGCTCGTGTGTGATGTCACGTCCATCGAGCCTGATCGTGCCGGTGCTCGGCGTGATGAACCCGGCTACCATCTGCAGGGTCGTGGTCTTGCCGCAACCGGACGGTCCAAGCAGCGACAGGAACTCACCTCGCTCCACTTCAAGGTCGATCTGCTCGATCGCAGTGAAGTCGCCGTAGCGCTTCGATATGCCTTTGAGTGTCAGGAAACTCATGTGCGTCCCTGTGAGGGTAGCGATGGGCCGAACAAGCGGCGCGGCAGCCGCAGGCCCACTCGGCGGCGCTTAAGGACTCAACGCTCGACGCTGCGATTCCAGCGCTCGGTCCATTCCGCGCGATGCTGATTGATGGTCGTCCAGTCGACGGCGATCAGCTTCGCCACCTGATCTGGACCATACGGTACGCGTGCCGCGACTTCCGGTGCCAGCTTGACGGTCTTGTTGACCGGACCGAGCCCTATCGCCTTGGCCTGGATAGCCTGCACTTCCGGACTCAACAGATACTGGATGAATTGCTGCGACAATTCGGGCTGCGCGTTTTCGGCCACCACGCAAGCCGCGACCTGCAGCGCGATACCGCCTTCCTTCGGATAGAAGAACTTTAACGGAAAGCCCGTGTTCTGCAGCGCAACCGCGCGGCCGCTACCGTACGGTGCAAGAATCACGTCGCCGTTCTGCATCAGGCCGTCCATTTCGCCTGGCGTCGGCGCCCACGACAGCACGTCCGGCGCGACCTGGTTTGTCATCGCGGCGAAGCCTGGATCGATGTTCTTTTCGCCGCCGCCATTTAGCCGCGCGAGCATCACGAGCGCGTGCAAGCCGTACGTGTTGGTGATCGGCGGCATGCCAAGCTTGCCCTTCAGACGCTTGTCGGTCAGCACGGTCCAGGAATCCGGCGCGGGCAGGCCCATCTTCTTGAAGGCTTCCTCGTTATAGCCGATCCCCGTCGCCACCATGCCGACGCCCACCGCAGTCGGGCCGAGGTGCGCGAGCGGATACAGGTCGTTCATGACGGGGGCGTCCGCGATTTTCGAACACAGGCCCATCTGCATGGCCTGGTACATCGGACCGTCGTCCATGACAGCGACGTTGATCTGCTCATGGCCCTTCTGCGCCTGCAGCTTCGCCAGCGTGTCGCTCGAATTGCCCGCCACATAGACGATCTTGACGTTGTGCGACTTCTCGAACGCCGGGATGATCGTCTGCCGGTACATCTGCTCGTTCGAACCGCCGACGTTGGCCACGTAAAGCGTGGTGTCGGCCTGCGCCACCAGCGGCCCGCACAACACACCGGCAATGCCGAGTGCGGCCAGCAGCAAACGGACAGATAGCGGACGAGGGTTTCGCTGCGGGTATCGCATGGGCTGGTCTCCAGTCAATGTGCTGCCGGGCACTTGCGGGAATACATGTGAGTTGAAAAGATTCTGTCGGGCAAAATGCATAACGTCCAATACGAATAAAATAACAATCCATACCAATCTGATATGGGTTGCGTGCGATGAATCTGAAGCACATTGAAGCGTTTCGGGCTGTCATGCTGGCGGGATCCATGACCGCAGCAGCAAAGGAGTTGTTCACTTCACAACCGAACATCAGCCGGCTCATCACGCAGCTGGAACGCGAAACCGGGCTGCTGTTGTTCCAGCGCAGCGGCGTCAGACTGATCCCCACCAGCGAAGGCAACGCCTTCTTTCGCGAGGTGGAGCGCGCTTATGTCGGGCTTCAGGGACTGACCAACGCGGCCGCGCAGATCAAGAACCTGGGCAGCGGGCGCCTGCGCATCGCAGCCATGCCTTCCGCGGGTCTGACGCTGGTGCCGCATGTCATCAAACGCTTTCAGGCATTGCGGCCGGAAGTCACCGTGTCGCTTCACGTAAATACCTCGGGGACGGTCAATCACTGGACCTCCTCGCAGTTCTGCGATCTGGGCGTAGCGGTCTACAAGAGCGAAGCGTCCACCTGCGAAGTGGAACTGTTGTCGGAAGCCGCAGCGGTATGCGTGCTGCCGGCCGGCCATCGCCTGACGAAGAAGTCCGTGCTGAAGGCCGAGGACTTTCAGGGCGAAGCGTTCATCTCCCTCTGTCATGGCGACGGCACCCGGACGCAAATGGACGAGGCCTTCGAACGCGCCGGAGTCCAGCGGGTACTCGCCATCGAAGCGCAGTATTCGGCGATCTGCTGCGAGATGGTGCGTTGCGGGATGGGCGTAACGCTGGCGCACCCCATCGTCGCGCGCGACTTTGCGGGGCCCGGCATCGAGATCCGGCCGTTCAAGCCCGCGGTGCTGTTTCCCACGTATCTGCTGTATCCGCCGCATCAGCCGCGCGATCGCCTGACGCTCGAGTTCGTCCACTTATTGCGCAAGGAGCACCAGGACCTGCTGGACAGTTTTGAAAAGCCGCGCCGTCCGAGCCGGCGTTAAAAGCTTGATATAGCGGCCGTTCAGGGAAAACCCCGATCCTCATCCGATGCGATTCATATAAACATATATATGAATTTTCACCAGCCATCGGACCTTGAAGATCTTGGACGACCGCATTCCCCGCTATCACCGCCTGCGCGACCAGTTGGCCGCCCGCATTGCCGCGCTTGAATGGCAGCCGCAAGACCCGTTGCCGACCGAACAGGAACTGGCGCTCGCCTATGGCCTTGCAGTCGGCACGGTACGCAAGGCGGTGGACCTGCTTGAGCGTGAAGGACTGGTCGAACGCTTCCAGGGACGCGGCACCTTCGTGCGCCGCGCCGCCTTCGACCGTTCGTTGTTCCGCTTCTTCCGCTTTCACTCGCCCTCGGGTGAGCGACGCGTCCCTGAGAGCCGCATTCTCGAGCGCGCCGTGATGCGCGCGCCCAAGGCGGTCGTGGCGAGATTCAGCCTCAAAACGGGCGCCAAAGCGATCCGGCTGGCGCGCTTGCGGCTGATCGACGACCAGCCGATCGTGGCCGAGCAGATCTGGTTGCCGTATGAACCGTTCGTTGCGCTGGCCGACTGCCCGATCGAAGAGTTCGGTCCGCTGCTCTATCCATTCTATGAACAGCGCTGCGCCCGCGTGGTGGCGCGCGCCGACGAACGACTGACGGTAGAGACCGCCAATGAAGAGGATGTCGCCACGCTGCGAGTGGCGGCACACAGTCCGATCGTCGTGATCGAACGGGTTGCCTTCGGTTACGACGGCGCACCGCTCGAATGGCGTCTTTCGCGAGGCGCCGCGCAACACTTTGCGTACGACATTGAGATTCGCTGAGCGGCGCGTCGTCACGCATTTTTGGGGTTTAACAAGCAGCATCGTCGACGCCGGCATACGGCGCGTGGAGTCCAGATGTTTTCCTGGTATGGCGAAGTATCGAAGAACGAGCGGCGCACGTTCTGGGCCTGTTTCGGCGGCTGGGCGCTCGATGCGCTCGACGTGCAGATGTTCAGCCTCGTGATTCCTGCGATCATCGCCGAATGGGGCATCAGCAAGACCCAGGCGGGGCTTGTTAGCGGCGTGACGCTGGTTGCGTCGGCGCTGGGCGGCTGGATTTGCGGCGCGGCAGCGGATCGCTACGGTCGCGTGCGCACCTTGCAGGTTACGGTGGCCTGGTTTTCGGTTTTCACGCTGCTATCCGCGTTTGCACAAAATTTTCCGCAGTTCATCGTGCTGAAGGCTCTGCAAGGTTTTGGCTTTGGCGGCGAGTGGGCAGCCGGCGCAGTGCTGATGGCCGAGACCATCAGCAACCGGCATCGCGGCAAGGCAATGGGCGCTGTGCAAAGCGCATGGGCCGTGGGCTGGGCCGCAGCGGTGCTGCTCTATGCAGGGGTGTTCTCGTTCCTGTCGCCCGCGCTCGGCTGGCGTGTGATGTTCGGTATCGGTATCCTGCCGGCGCTGTTGATCATCTACGTGCGGCGCAACCTCAAGGAGCCCGTTGTCGCCGCGAAGAAGGGTGCGCAGGAAGGTAAGCCTGGCTCCGCCGAACGCGTCCCGCTGCTCTCGATTTTCGCGCCGGATGTGCTACGCATGACGCTGATCGGCGGCCTGCTCGGCGTCGGCGCACATGGTGGCTATTCCGCATTGACCACCTGGTTGCCCACCTTTCTGAAGACCGAGCGGCATCTCTCCGTGCTCGGCACCGGCGGCTATCTCGCGGTCATCATCCTCGCGTTCTTTTTCGGCTGTCTAGCAGCGTCGGTGTTGCTCGATGCCATCGGCCGCCGCCAGACCATCCTGCTGTTTTCGGTCTGCTGCGTGGCGACGGTGATCCTGTACGTCTTCCTGCCGATGTCGAATCAGGCCATGCTCGCCTTAGGCTTTCCGCTCGGTTTCTTCGCTGCCGGAATTCCCGCAAGCATGGGCGCGCTCTTCAACGAACTCTATCCGCGTGGCACGCGCGGTACAGGTGTCGGCTTCTGCTATAACTTCGGACGAGTGGTCTCGGCCGGCTTCCCGGTCATGGTCGGACATCTTGCCGGTCAGTTTTCTCTGGGCTTCGCGATCGGTATCGATGCT
The DNA here is from genome assembly GCF_900141745.1 of Paraburkholderia phenazinium. Classification (NCBI taxonomy): domain Bacteria; kingdom Pseudomonadati; phylum Pseudomonadota; class Betaproteobacteria; order Burkholderiales; family Burkholderiaceae; genus Paraburkholderia; species Paraburkholderia phenazinium. Next base: position 104,350 of record NZ_FSRM01000002.1, read on the forward strand.
GCGATCGCTTACGCAATCGTCGCGGTTTCGATCCTCATGCTGCCGGAAACGCGCGGTCGTACACTAGACGAAGAGCCTGCAGCCTGATTTGAGTGTCACGAATTCACGAATGACTGCTTCCAACGGTACGCCCGCCCTCCACGCTACTACGTTGCCCATCACGGGCATCGACGGTCACGCGCACGTGTTCGTGCACGGCTTGGCACTCGCATCAGGCCGGCGCTATGCGCCAGCCTACGAGGCCACGCTCGAAGACTATCGCGCGATGCTCGCGAGCCTGGGCCTATCGCACGGTGTTCTGGTTCAACCAAGTTTTCTCGGCACCGACAACAGCTTTCTACTGTCGTGCCTCGACGCACATCCCGAACAGTTACGCGGCATCGTCGTAGTGGATCCAGCGCGCGATATCGCGCAGATCGAGGCGTGGCACGCGCGCGGCGTGGTCGGCGTGCGTGCCAATCTGATCGGCACCGCGTTGCCCGACTTTGGCGATACGGTATGGGCGCCGTTTCTCGAGCGCATGGCGGACCTGGACTGGCATTTCGAGGTGCAGATCGAAGCAGCACGTCTTTCCGCGATTGCGCCCGCCGTGCTTGCCAGCGGCGTGCATATGGTGGTCGATCATTTTGGCCGCTTCGATCCGGCGCTCGGCACCGGTGACCCCGGCTTCGCCACCCTGCTCTCGCTCGGCCCGACGCGACAGGTGTGGGTGAAAGTGTCGGGTGCGTATCGCGTGAGCCCCGAGCGCGATGATCCGGCTGCGGCATTGGCGGCAGCAGTCAGCGCATGGCCCGCGCTGGTTCGTGAATTCGGCGTCGACCGTCTCGTGTGGGGCACCGACTGGCCGCATACGCAATTCGAAGACGTGCAGAACGCACGGCTGACTCGCGATCAACTCGAATCCTTCGTGGATCAGCCGGATCAGTTACGCACCGTGCTGGTCGATACGCCCGCGTCGCTGTTCCAGTTCCGCTAACGCACCGCAGCGATCCGCGCGCGGAAGTGCTCGGTGCCGGCAACGATCTTGTCGAGCACCGCGTCGAGTGCCCAGAAGCGTTCGCGCACGTCGTAGTCGATCACGCGGCAGCGAATCGAGTTGAATGTGCCGATACGCTGATGGTAGATCTTCGCGAGCGCCGGGTAGCCGAGCGCCTCCGACACTGCCGCAACCACCATAAACGTCGACAATTCTTCGGCTAGCGCCGGATCGCGAGCACTCTCGCTACGCAGCCATTGGTAAAGATCCGGATGAAAGTTGGTGAATACACCGTTGAAGCCTGCCGAGCCGGCCTTCATCGCATCCCACGCGATTGCGGCATTCGCATTCAATATCTTCAGCGGTGAACCCTCTGCCAACGCGACACGCCGTTTCACGGTGGACAGATCGCAACTGACATCCTTAAGCATGACGAAGCGACCGGTGTCGATACACGCTTTTAGTTCCTCGTCGGAAAGCAGCCGCCGATACGGCGCAGGGCACTCGTATAACCCAAGCGGCAGATCGGACGGCAAACGCTGCAGCAGGCGCCGCAGATTCGTCAGAAAGGTGGCCGTGCCCTCACGCTTCGGATCCAGCCGATTCGTGACCAGCACCACCCCTTGCGCCCCCGATGCTGCCGCAGCCAGCAGTTCTTCAGCCTGCGCATCCGGATCGTCGCTGATATGGCCGGACGCGACCACGGGCACCCGCCCCGCCACCTTATCCACCACAAAGCGCGCGAGCGCGGCACGCTCCGCAAGACTCAGAAACTGCATCTCGCTCGACTGCGCGACTGCGAACAACGCATCCGAGCCATGCTCGAGATACCACTCGATCAGGCGCTCGAGTCCGCCGTAGTCGATCGCACCGCTCTCGTCGAACGGCGTCAGCATCACGGGAACAATGCCCTCGATATCACCAGCGGGCTTCGATGTATCACCCATCAACCTCTCCTCAAAGATACTGTTTCAATCGCGACTCGCAACGCGTGTCTCGCTCCCGTCATGCGGGTACGTGAGCCACGCCCGCCGCGCTTTCCTGTTCGGGAATCGGTTTGCGCACCAGCAGCAGATAGGCCATCGCCCCGGCGCCTGCGATGCCCGCCGCCGTCAATAGCGCCGGCACGAACGACGACGCCTGGGCGATAAAGCCGGTCGCGATCGGCGCCAGCGCGCCGCCGAGAAAGCCGCCGAAGTTCTGGATGGCTGCCAGCGACGCGATCCGGCTGGGCGGCGCTGCTGCTGTCGCCAATGCCCATGACGAAGCCGCCGCCGCGTTGCCTAAAAAGACCACCACCGAAATGCAGGCGACCGCGATCGCATTGCTCTCGACGAGAGCAGCCGGAATCGTGAAGACCATCATGCCGAGCATCGAGACCACCACCGCGTTGCGGCGGCTCGCCACCGGCGAACGGCTGCCCCGGGTAATCAGATCGGAGAACCAGCCCGCCACCAGCGAGCCGACGATGCCGCACAGGAACGGCACAGATGCCGCGAAGCCGGTATGGATCAGGCTCATGTGCCGCTCGATCGTCAGATAGCCCGGCAACCAGGTCAGATAAACCCAGTTGAGATACACCGAGCCGAAGAAGCCGATCAGCATCCCCCAGGTCGTCCCATACGAAAACAGACCGCGCCATTCGGCGAACGTGAGCTTGGGGGGTACTTCGCCTGCAGACTGGCTGCCCTCGTCGAGATAGCAGCGCTCCGCCTCGGTCATCTGCGACTTGTCCGGATCGCGGTACAACGCAAACCAGATGATTGCGACCACAAGACCCAGCATGCCCGTTGCAATAAAGGCCCAACGCCAGTTGAAGGACACCACGACAAACGACAGGCATAGCGGTGCAAGCGCGCTCCCCAACGGCGAGGCCGCGTTGTAGATGCCGGTGGGCGTGCCGCGCGAGCGCAACGGGAACCAGTTGCTCACGACCCGGGCGGCCGAAGGAAACTGCGGCGCTTCGCCAATGCCGAGCACGGCGCGTGCAACGATAAAGAAGCCGAAGCTGGACGCGAGGCCACCCGCCATCTGCGCCAGCGACCACACAACAAGCCCGATGCCCAGCAGCCGGCGCGGGCCAATGCGATCGACCAGTCCGCCAATCGGTAACTGACACACAGCGTAGATCCACAGAAATGCGGACAGCAGCAGGCCCATCTGACCGAGCGAAAGTCCGAGCTCGGCACGAATCATCGGGTTGGCGACAGCCAGCGTGCCGCGATCCATGTAGTTGACGACACCGCTCACCATCAGCAGCACGAGCGCGACATGCTGGGCTCGGCGGATTGCTGGCGGGGCGGGCTGACTTTGCGCGGTATCGCTCATGCTCGCTGTCTCCGTCTCATAGCAGGTATGACTGCGTCATCGCAGTTGTTTGCCACCTCGTGCGTGTCAAACTTCAGCGCGCAAAGGCTCGGCCGGATCGGACACGCGGCGATCGGCCTGCGCGGGACGCAGCATGGCAAGCAGAAGTGCCGCTACGAGGCCGCTCGCCGCAAGCACATAAAGTCCCGCAGGCACCGAGTGAAACGACGCCTCGACGGCATTGCGCACGGTCGGCGCAAAGAAACCGCCAAGATTGCCGATCGCGTTGATCACCGCGAAACCGCCCGCCGCTGCGGTGCCGCCCAGATAGGCCGCTGGAAATGTCCAGAAGATCGGCTGTACCGTCATGATGCCCATCGTGACGAAACAGAGGGCCATGATCGCCCCAACGGGACCCATATTGGCCGATACCGCAAGACCACACGCGATAGAGAGAGCCGAGAGCACCGCGAAACCACGCCGGTGTCCGGTACGCACCGCGAAGCCCGGATAAAACGCACCCGCCACGATGGCGCAGGCCCACGGAATGGCCGAAATCAGCCCGACGTGCAGGCCCACTTTGACATGCAGCAGCGCGCTTACCTGGGTCGGCAAATAAAACGCCACCCCGTAGCCTGCAATCTGGATCGAGAAATAGAGGAGCGCGAAATGCAGCAGCTTCGGATCGACCAGTGCGGCACGGAAAGTCATCTTGCCGATTTTCTGTTTCTGCCGATCTTCAGCAGCAAGTGCACGCGCGAGCGCTCGTGCTTCATCGCGCGGCATCCACTTCGCGTCTTCGGGACGATTACACAGATAGAAATAGCCGCACACGCCTACCACCGACGCCAGCAGGCCTTCGACCAGGAACATCAATTGCCAGCCGTGCAGGCCGAACAGGCCATCGAGCTCAAGCAGCATGCCCGATAGCGGACCGCCCAGCATCAACGCGAGCGGCGAGCCGAAGTAGAAGATCCCCATGATCTGTCCGCGTGCGCGAGCCGGAAACCAGTACGTCATGTAGAGAACCGCACCTGGGAACAGTCCCGCCTCGGCGGCGCCCAGAAAGAACCGGATGAACGAGAACAGCGAATCGCTCGACGCGTATGCCATGGCCGCCGAAATCAGCCCCCATGTGACCATGATGCGCGAAAGCCAGACACGCGCGCCGACACGATGCATCATCAGATTGCTTGGCACTTCGAACAACGCGTAGGCGATGAAGAAAATACCTGCGCCGAAGGCGAATGCAGCGTTGCTCACGCCCGTCGACGCCTGATAGGACTGCTGCGCAAAACCGATGTTCGCCCGATCGAGGTACGACAGCATGTACATCAGGATCAGAAACGGCACGATCCGCCACTTGGCGCGCCTGATTGCGCGCTCCACCAAAACCTCTTCATCGCCGTGCACGGGGTGCAGGTTCGTCTCCATCTCGTCTCCTTGTTGTTCCCTTGAAGGGATACCGCATCCGGTCTCGTGCCGGTGATCGTGGACGGCGGTTTAAACCACCTTGCCGGGATTGAGCAGATTCAGCGGATCGAGCGCGGCTTTCAGGCGGCGCATCAGGGCAAGCTCAGGTTCGCTGCGCGTGTACGGCAGCCACGGCTTCTTGGTGATGCCGATGCCATGTTCAGCTGAGATCGTCCCACCGAACTTTTGTACGAGACCGTAGACAATCGCGGTGATCTCTTGTTTCGGTTGCGGCGAAGCACCCGGCACGCAGGCGACGATATGCAGGTTGCCATCGCCGACGTGCCCATAGAAGAGTGCAACCGCGTCGGCAAAGCGGGCGCGCAAGGCTGCGAGACATGCGTTCACGTATTCGTCCATGACCGCGACCGGCAAGCCGATGTCGAATGGTTCGTGAGGCCCGAGGACCTGCGGAAATTCCGCACAGGCATCGCGCACGCCCCAGAACGCCTGTACGTCCGCGAGCGATTGAGCCAGCGCTCCGTCGGCGAGTACGCCTTCTTCGATCTGATGCATCAACCAGGACTCGAAACGCGGAGCGTCGTACGCCGCATCCATCCCCTGGGCTTCGATCAGCACGTAGCAGGCATGCTCGCCCGGCAGCGGATTGCTCACGCCGGGTACACGCTGCGTGACCGTCTGCCAGTAATCCGGCCACATCACCTCGAAGGCGGACAGGAGCGGCCCTAAACCGCGGCGTGCCGCGTTCAGAAACACGACCAGCTTGTCGTAGCTTTCGAGTGCGCACAGCGCTGCCATCGTGCAGCCCGGTTTGGCAGACAGGCGCAGGACCATGCGCGTGATGATGCCGAGTGTCCCTTCGCTGCCGATGAACAGATGCTTGAGGTCATAGCCCGCATTGTTCTTCAGCATCTTGTTGAGATTCGTCACCACGCTGCCATCCGGCAGCACGACTTCGAGCCCCAGCACCATTTCACGCGCCATGCCGTAGCGGATCACACGGTTGCCGCCCGCGTTCGTAGACAGATTGCCGCCGATCGCGCACGAGCCACGCGCACCGAGGTCCAGGGGAATGAAGAAACCGGCCTCATCCGCGGCCTCCTGCACGTTCTGCAGCGGCGTGCCCGCCTTGACCGTCATAGTTGCCGATGCAGGGTCGATCTCTTCGATCCCCACCATGCGCTCGAGCGACAACGCCACCGCCCCCTCGATGGGCCTGGCGCCGCCGCACAGTCCCGTCAATCCGCCCTGCGGTACCACCGGGACGCGATACTGCGCACAGATGCGCATCGCCGCAGCCACGCCGGGCGTGTCCGTAGGACGCAACACCGCCAGGGGCCGCTGGGGCCCGAGCGTGCTCCAGTCCTGTTCGTTACGTGTGGGGATGTCGTTGCCGGTCAGCACAGCGGCAGCACCGAGGGCATCGCGCAATGCGGCGAACAACGCCTCGGATGTATCGCCGGCCCTCTCGGGCAAGCAGATTTCGTGGTCCATCGTGTCTCCTTCCCTGTTTTCGCAGCGTGCGCGGGTTCGCATCGGCCCGGTGCGTGAATACCGGGCGGTGGATTGCGCTTACCCCGTCACACCGTCGTCCGAGCTAGCAGCGCGCGCGGCAATGCGGCTTTTACATCCGCGTCAATCGCCATGAGCGGCGCGCGTACGCGGCGCCATCCGTCGTTGCCCTGGCAAGCGGCGACCCATGCCTTGAGAAGCGGCACAAAGGGCTGACCTGCCACTGCCCGCAGCAGATCCTTTAGCACGCCGAAGTCTGTGTCCTGTTCGCTGTCGTAAGACGCGCGAACCTGCTCTGGCGCGATGTTGGCCAGCCCGCAGATCGATCCGGCAGCGCCCGCTGCCCGCGCGCGTCCAATCGTGTCCTCTGCGCCCACATAGACTTTCAGGCCGGGATGATTGCGGATCAGCGCGAGCGAATGATCGAGGTTCCCGCTGCTGTCCTTGATGCCGTCTATCACGTTCCCGTAGCGCTGACGCAGTGTCGCGATCGCCTGGTCGTCGAAACTCACTCCGGATACCTGAGGAATGTGATAGAGGATGACGCGCAAGCCCGGATCGCCGGCGGCGTCGATCACCTGACCGATCGATTCGACCACGCCGGCGCTGCTGACATCCTTGAAATAGAACGGAGGTAAAAGCAAGACACGGCGGCAGCCCTGCGCCAGCGCATGCCACGTCAAGGAGATCGCGTCGCCCAGTGCTGCAGCGCCCGCGCCGACCACCAGATCACCACTGCTGATTCCGCGCCCGAGCAGCCCTTCGAGCGCTGCGCTCCGTTCGGCGACCGTGAACGACTGGCCCTCGCCGGTCGTGCCGAACAGAGTAATGCCGTGTAAGCCGCGCCGCAGCAGATCTGCCGAATGCTGCGCCAGCAGCGCCACATCCGCGCGGTTCGCAGCATCGAGCGGCGTCGTCACTGCTGCCAGCACGCCCTGTCCTTCGAAAGACATAACCCGTCTCCTTCAGTCATACGTCCCGGCGGCGCCACCTCCGCACGGGCGTTCGAAATCGATCCGGCGCGACCCAGCCATCATCCAATGACGGACCGAACTGTAGCTGACATGTTAGTTAGAAATCAGTGGGCCGTCAAAGAAGAATTTTTACGGAGCGTAAGCGATATGCCTCGGGCCGACCTGGCGGCCCGTAGCCCTGCTAGCCGAAGTTGCCCATCGAGCGCTGGCGCGCGTTCTCGATATGCGTGCCGAGCAGACCGACCGCTTTTTCCACGTTGCGCTCACGAATGGCCGCGATCAGTTCGAGGTGTTCATCCATCGTCGGAACCACCACCTCGGGCTTCAGGACCACATGTTCGAGGCGGATCAGGCGGATGCGCAGACTGTTGACGCGATAGATATTGGAGACGATATCGTTGCCCATCGCATCGATCATCATGTCGTGCAGACCCCAGTCGACTGTCTGGGCGTCGTTGAGAAGACGATCGTCGATTTTCTTGGCAACCGCCCGGCGCACGATATCCCTGTGCGCCCGCTCGATTTTTTCGAGGTCGGCGTCGGATGCGGTACGGGTGAAATTTGCAACCGCCTCCCGCTCAAGCATGAGGCGCAGTTGAAAGGCGTTGCGGATCAACCGCAGATCGACATGACAGACCTGCAGACCGCGGTTCGGCACGGTCTTGATGAGACCCTCGGCTTCGAGGCGCGGCACCATTTCACGAATCGCGCCAAGCGGCATATCGGTCAGGACCATCAGTTCGCGTTGCGAGACGAATTGCCCAGGCCGGATATTGGCGTTCAGGATTTGCTGCGTGAAATTTTCATAAGCGACGAGGCGGAGAGACTTTCCCTGGCTCTCGTCCAGGTCCGTCTTTGCCGGTGTCATTGTATTCATAGCCGGTCTCGCGTACGTGTTGGTTGCACGGCAACATGTTAGCACGTACGTGTACGCTGCCAGCCGTCGCGAGATGGGGGCGGAGAGTCACGCGGCGATGCGCATTGGCCCCTTACTCATATACATTGATATGCCGATCGAGGTAGATAATTGCGGCATCAGGAGATTCGGCCTCATAGATCGGCTTGCCCGCGTAGAGAACTGTGCAGCCGCGTACCGAGAGTGCGGGAAGCGGGTCCCTGGCGGTGAAGCCTGCTGTAGCGGTAGCGTCAATCTCGCAGGCGAACAGGAGATCGCCTGCGCTGGCCAACTCGAATTCGAATGAAGGCGATAAGCAAAGATCCCTTCGCATAGGTAATTCCGGTCACATGGTCCGTCTGGGAGCACACATACTCTCACCACAATTTGAATATCCCTATGTGCAGACTCTTACGCTTCATTTCCGGCAAATCGCAACAGACGAGTATCCCCGTTTGCTCACCGGCGCAAGCGGGCGCAGCTCGAGAAAGATTTAGTAACGGTCGCGAAGGAAAAAGCGCCCAGACCGCAAAAGTCTGAGCGAAGCCATCGGGAGCCCGACGGCGGAGGTATTCAAGGTGACAAGGCGAAAGCGGCGCGCTACTGCGGTCGAAACCGGTAGCGAGCCCGCTCTCTGCACGGCGCCGCTCGGCGACCGTGCGCACTCATAGCGTGGTGTTCAAACGGCCAGATGCGCCCGCTATTCTTCCGCAGCGCGGAATCAGGGCATCAATGCATCAGTGGCAGGGCCTTTAGTTCTGGTTGGAACTCGACACGGCCGGCTTCGCCATATCCGACGAACCGTTTGCGACGCCACCCACATCCGTCGCACCGTTTTGTGCTGCTATTTTGGCCTCAGCAGCCTGAATCTGCGCAGGATAAGCGTTTTGGTCACCGTCGCCCGGGTAATAGCCAGCCTGTTCGACCTGGACCAATTGAGCGTGCACTTCCGCACGGGTGAGAGGCTGGTTCGATTGAGCGAACACAGCAACCGGTGCAGCAAACGCAGCGGCAACGACAACGGTTTGAATAAGGGATTTCATGGCTAATACCTCCAGACTTTTGTTTGTCCTGCTACGAACAACCCTGTTCGTCAGTCAGCGTCTACAGTCTAGGTAAGTACGCGTTTAAGATTAACCCCCGCGTCCGAAAGGGATTATTGTCAAATAGCCGTTAACCCTAATGAAAGGTTGACCGTTGGCTCAATGCCTGCTGGCTCTGCGAAGGCCCAAGGCGCCCATGATGGCCCCGGCGATGCCCGTAATCGCGCCCACAATGCCCGCGATCAGGGCCACGTAGCTGATCCAGTTGGTGGTGGTCTCGGGGACCTTCGCGGGAAGTGCCGATGCGATCACGACAGGCGGCGGCGCGGAGACTTTGTTCGGCGGAGCTTCCGCGGGAAGCGCGGTTGCGGTCACGCTCGGGGTCGCCACGACCGATACGGACGTGGACGTCCCAGGCGTTGCATAAAGCCCTGCAGCGAGCGCCATGGATGCGGCCGGGGTATCCCGTGCGATATCGCCAGCCAAAGCGACCGTCCCATGCGCTGAGAAAAGCAGCGTTGCCACGAGCGGTAGCAGACGGCCCCTCGCACGTCGTGATTGGCAAGCGGATGCGTCGATGCGCGCCGCTGTGAAGCGTTCTTGTTTCATCCCCCGTCCATCCAGGCACCGTGTAGGCATATCATGTCGTAGCCTGTCCATCGGGGTCAATATAGGTGCGGCAGAAAACGGCGTTCAGGCAAATGATTTAATCGAGTTCCATCAACGTGAGTCACACTCTTTCAACATCCGTCTCTGCAGAACTCGAAATCCGCAAGAGCCGCTTTATCGCCTATGCCATTCCCGTTGCGGACCGCGATGCTGCGATGGTCGAACTGCGCCGCCTGCGTGAAACGCATCCCGCTGCTACACACGTGTGCTGGGCGTTGCTCGCCGGGGGACATTCCGGCATGTCCGACGACGGCGAGCCTTCCGGCACCGCCGGCAGGCCGATCCTCGAAGTACTGCGCCATCACGATCTCGACGGCGTGCTGGCCGCCGTCGTGCGCTACTATGGCGGGGTGAAGCTGGGTGCGGGCGGCCTCGTGCGCGCGTATGCCGATTCGATTGCTCGTGTGCTGCAGGACGCGCCGCGCATCGAACGGATTGCGCAAACCTTGTTGACAGTGGAGATCGGCTATCCCGACGAAGCGCGCGTGCGCCGCTGGATCGAACAGGAAGGTTATGCGCTTGCTGATAGCGGGTATGAAATGGAAGTGCGGCTGACGATCGGCATGCCTGTTACCGCACTGGACGCGGCGCGCGAAGCCTTGCGGGATATGACGCAAGGACGCGCCGTGTTGCACGACGCGCCGTGACGCCCGGCTGATACTCAATGCGTCGCCGCTAACTCCGGTTGGGTGCGCTTGAGCGCGACTTCCATCAGCGCATCTTCGAGAATCATCTGAGCCCCTTTCTCCGCCACCATCATCGTCGGCGCATTGATATTGCCGGACGTGATGTTCGGGAAGATCGACGCATCCACCACGCGCAAGCCTGCGATGCCGTGTACGCGCAGGCGTTCGTCGACCACAGAAGTCTGCGCATCGGAGCCCATCGCGCATGATCCACACAGGTGGTAGATCGAACCCGACTGCTCGCGGAAATACTGCAGAAAACCCTCTCGCGTATTGACCTGCGGCCCTGGTGAAATCTCTTCGACCGTGATGCCCTGCAACGCCGGCGTGGCCATCACCTTGCGCACCAGTTCACAACCCTGAATCACTTCGTCGATGTCTTTGTCCGTGGTCAACGCGTTGATACGAATCTTCGCCGCGTCTTCCACACGGTTCGAGGCGATTTCGATCGTGCCGCGGCTCGTCGGCCGGCATGGATTGAACGCCAGCAGGAAGCCAGAATATGGTTCCGGCTCGAGGCTCGCCTTGCTGCTCTTAGGAATGCGATACGACAACGGGTTGAAATAGAGCTGCAAGTTAGGCTGCGCCTCCTGGTCGTTGCCCTTGAAAAAGCCACCGGACTGATTCACGCTCATCGCGAGCGGCCCCTTGCGGGTCAACAGATACTGCAGACCCAGCTTGAGCTTGCCGAGCAGCGGCCGCATTTCGTCGTTTAACGTCTTCACGTTGGCGCGATAGTAGAAGCTTACGCACAGATGATCCTGCAGATTTTGCCCGACTGCCGGCAATTCATGCACGAGCGGAATGCGATGCTGCGCGAGCAACGCCTTGGCGCCGACGCCGGACAGCTGCAACAGCTTCGGCGTATCCACTGCGCCAGCCGACAAGATCACCTCACGATTCGCTAAAAACCTGCGCTCGCTGCCGCCCTGCTTGACCACTACGCCCGTCGCACGCTTGTTGGTGTCGAACAGCACCTGGCTCACCAGCACGTCACGTTCGACGCTCAGATTCTTGCGCTCCAGTACCGGATGAAGATATTCGAAGCTGCTCGACGAACGTTGCCCGTTGCGCGTGTTCACATCGTAAATGCCCGCACCTTCGAACTGCGCACCATTGAAGTCTTGAGTCCGCTGATAACCCGCCTGCTCGCAGCCCTTCAAAAACACGTGGCAAATCGGATGTACGGCATCCTTCATCGGTGAAATGCGAATTGGGCCATCTTGGCCGTGATATTCAGTATTGCCAAGAGGATGCGACTCGAGCTTGCGGAAATACGGCAGCACGTCGTTAAACGACCAGCCTTTGTTGCCCGCGGCCGCCCAGTCGTCGAAATCGTGCGGTTGACCGCGCACGAAGATCATTGCGTTGATCGATCCCGAGCCGCCCTGCACCTTGCCGCGCGGACAATAGATTGGCCGGTTGTCGAGTTCCTTTTCGGGCTCGCTGTAGTACATCCAGTTATAGGTTTCGTTGTAGTACGTTTTGGTGAAACCCACTGGGACCTTGAACCAGAACGAGCTATCTTTGCCGCCCGCTTCGAGCAGCAGCACCGAGTATTCACCCGAGGCCGTCAGGCGATTCGCGAGGATGCAGCCCGCAGAGCCGGCGCCGACGATAATGTAGTCGTAGTTCATGGTGTAGTTCGCCCGATGGCGCCCGCTTCAGTGAATGCGAAATTGACTCTCAAGTTCAACCCTTGGCCGGCGCAAGATCCTTGACGTCGGCGGGCTTCGCGGCCATCTGCAGATGCAGGCGTTCGCCGCTGTACGGCGAGTGTTGCCGCACCACATCCATGTCCAGTTCGACGCCAAGACCCGGCTCGCGTGACGGAATGATGTAGCCGTCTTCCCAGCGAATCGGTGTCTTCAATACTTCCGCATGGAATCCGCCCCACGTCCCAATGCTTTCCTGAATCAGGAAGTTCGGCGTGCAAGCCGCCAGTTGAATGCTCGCTGCGGCGCCCACCGGCCCGTTGTAGAGATGCGGCGCGATCTGCGCGTAGTACACCTCAGCAATGCTCGCGACTTTCTTCGCTTCGAGCAGACCGCCTACGCGCGCCACGTTCAATTGCAGAATCGATGCCGCGCCCGCCTCGAGCAGCTTGAAGAACTCGTACTTGGTGGTCAGACGCTCGCCAGCCGCGATAGGAATGCTGGTGTGTTTGGCCACTTGCGCCATCGCGCCTTCCTGTCCCGGCGGCACCGGCTCTTCGAACCAGAGCGGATCGTATTTCTCGAGACGTTTGGCAAGACGGATAGCCGACGACGGCACCATTTGCCCATGTGTGCCGAACAGCAAATCGGCCTTGCTGCCCACCGCTTCGCGCACCCTGCGGCAAAACAGTTCGCAACGGTCCAGTACTTCTATCGACAACTGGTGACCGGAATACGCGGTGTACGGACCTGCCGGGTCGAACTTGACCGCCGTGAAGCCGCGTTTCACGTTCTGGACCGCGCATTCGGCCGCGAGATCGGGATCGTCGTAATCGTATTCGCCGTCGCGATTCTTCGGATACAGATAGGTGTACGAGCGAAGCCGTTCGTTGACCATGCCGCCCATCAGTTCGTAGACAGGCTTGCCGGCAGCCTTGCCGATGATGTCCCAGCAGGCCATCTCCAGGCCGCTGACGATGCCCATCATGGTCAGGTCGGGACGCTGCGTAAAGCCGCTCGAATAGGCTTCACGCCACAGCCGCTCGACGTGATGCGGATCCTTGTCGAGCAGATAGCGGCCGAACACATCGTCGATGAGATGGGTCATCGCATTCGGATGAAACGTCGCCGAATAGATTTCGCCGACGCCTTCAATCCCGCACGCCGTCTTCAGCTTGACGAAGATCCAGTACATGCCGCCCAGATGCGGCGGCGGCACGGCGACGATATGCGTTTCGAGCGAGACAACTTTCATTTACAGACCTTCTTTCCTGTTAAGCATGTTTCTAAGTGCAAGAGCAGCGAAGCCGCCGAGCGCAGCGACTGCGGCTACATAACCAAAGTAGAGCTGGTACCCGAATACACCGGGATAGGTCTGCGTCAGATAGCCGTTGATAAGCGGCAGAAAGACATCCGGCGAATAGCCGAGCACCGAGATCAAACCGATTGCCAGACCCATCGTTTCGACCGGCACATTGCAGCGATCGAGCAACGACCAGTACAAGCCGCGAATCGCGTAAGTCAGAATGCCGATGAACAACACGAGGAGCACCAGCGCCACGTGGCTGCCAATTCCAGGCGCAGCAACCAGTCCGAGCAGCGAGAGTGCCGCGAGGAACAGCGCGATCACCAGCACGGAGACCTTGGAAAAGCGGTCGCCGAGGAAACCGCCACCAATGCCGCCGATAGGCCGCATCCACAGCTTGAGCGTGGTGATCGTGCCGGCCATCACCACGGAGAGGCCAATCGCGCCTTCATGCAGATAGGCCGAAAAGCTGTAGGTCGCCCAGAAGACCTGATAACCGCAGAACACAATGGCGGCCACCAGCCACAGTTCCGGAATCGAGGCGAGCGTTTTCAGGTCGACAAAGACGTTACTGCGCCTGCGTATGGCGGCGTGGTCCGCCGCGGCTTTGCTACCCCGCGGATCCTTCACGAGACCAAGCACAACGCCGAGCACAATGCACAGAAACGCGTACATGTAGACCACCAGCTTGAAACCTGCCGCGACCGGTTCGCCACGCGTCTGCGTCATCCAGGCGAACAAGGTGATCGCAACGGTCGCCAGCAGCGCTTCGATCAGGCCACGGCCACCGTCGAGAAAACCGAAGAAGCGGCCTTGTTCGTCTGCTCCGGCGATCATCGACACGCGCTTGATGACGGCAGCCCAGAACGTCAGACCGGTCGACAGGCCCCAGCCGCCGAAGATGACCATCAGCAGATGAAACGACGGCGCGGTCGAATACCACAGACCCAGCGCGCCGGTTGCGACCAGTGAGAAACTGATGAGCATGCGCGGCGCGATACGGTCGGCGAGCCAGCCGCTCGGCAGATAGCTGATCAGGAAGATCGTCCCAAGCGACGAGTAGAGGTAGCCGAGCTGGCTGTCGGTGATATGGAACACCTCCAGCATGGTCGGCTGATACACCTGCCGCAAATAAAGAATGGGATAAATCGCGCCGGCGGCGATCACCAGCAGCAACAGTTGCACATAGCGCTGTGCAGCGTTTTTCCGCACGGCGGCTGCGTCGTGGGCAACCGACAGCGCGGCGTTGGATTGAACCGGTTGAGATGACACTGGGGTGCTCCTAAGAGACACACAAGGCCTGCAGCGCATTGCTGCCCCGGCTTTGTCGCATCTCCAATATCTTTGTTATGGTTGCAGCGTGCTTGCGCGAGACTGCAGGTTCAGAAAGGGCGCGCCGCTGTGTGCAGCGTGCCGGGTTTGAGTGTGTATCGAGCCTTTAGTACTTCATGACCACGAGGCGTGTCTGCGTAAATTCGAGCATGCCGTGCTTGCCATCGTCGCCGCCGAGGCCAGAGCGCTTCCAGCCCGCGTGGAAGCCCTGATACGGGTCGGCCGGCGTGCGGTTCACGTACAGCTCCCCCGCTTCGATGCCGTTGGCGATCTTCATCGCAGAACGATAGTTCTCGGTGTAAAGCACTGACGACAAACCGAACTGGTGATCGTTAGCCATCCCAAGCGCTTCGTCGAGCGTGCTGTATTTGACGACCGGCATGATCGGACCAAAGGTCTCTTCCTGGATGATCTCCATGTCCTGGCTGCAGTTCGAGAGCAACGTTGCCGGGTAAAAGAAACCGTTGCCGCCGGGCAACTCGCCACCCGTCTCGAGCCTGGCGCCCGCTTCCACGGCGCGCATGACCATTGCATGGATCGACTGACGCGACGCCTCGTTCACAAGCGGCCCCATGAGGGCGGCGTTTTCAGCGCGGTCGCCGATTTTCACCGCACTCATGTGCTGCCTGAGCAGCGCGACAAAGCGATCGTGCACGCTCTCGTGCACATAGACGCGTTCGATCGCCGTGCACAACTGGCCACAATGTGTGGTCTTGGACGCCACCAGTTCGCGCGCGGCCTTTTCGAGGTCGGCATCCGGCTCGACGATGGCGGGCGTTTTGCCGCCCAGTTCGAGCGACGGCTTGGCGATGTTCGCCTTGCAATACTCGAGCACCTTGCGCCCGGCACTGACGCTGCCCGTCAACGTGATCATGCCGACCGCCGGATGCGTGCAGACGTCTTCCGCGGTCGCGTGACTCATGGCCAGAATGTTCACGACACCTGCCGGCAAACCGGCGCGTTCGACTGCCCTGGCAATTTCGAATGCCGAGATCGGCGTGTTGTTGCTTGGGCGCACCACGACCGTGTTGCCGGAGATCAGAGCAGGCGCGATCTTGCGCAGCAATGTGTAGACCGGATAGTTGAACGGAATCAGGCAGGCGACGACACCGATCGGCTCGCGATGCAAGACCAGATTCTCGTCGGGGGTATCGCTCGGAATGACTTCGCCTTCGATGCGGCGCGCCCATTCCGCGTGATAGTGGGTGATTTGAGCGGCATAGATAGCTTCGTTAGTGGCATCCGCGACGCTTTTACCGGACTCCAGCGCGAGCGCGGCGCCGATAGCTGGTGCACATTCCGTCAAGGCATCTGCAAGCTTGTGCAGATGGACCGCCCGCTCGGCGGCGGGCAGCTTACGCCAGCCTTTCTGCGCAATGGCGGCGGCGCCGACCGCGGCGAATGCTTCGTCTCTCGACGCAGCGGAGACCTGGGCAACCAGGGCGCCGGTAGCGGGGTTGTAGACGGAGATGAGGTCGCCGGTTGCGGGTTCGATGAACTGGCCGTTAGCAAAATTCCGCTCGAGTCGCATAGTCTTTACCAGGTGGCGTGGTGCGAAAAACACATTGCCGGCCGCGATGAATGGCACGCCGCCGGTGCATGGGCAGAATTCTTCTCCGCGTCGCGAGGACCGACAAGCGACTAATTCGAGCCACAAACATTCGAAAAACTCATGTTATGGTTCGAGGCCTGGTGTGAAACACGAGCAATTAAAATGCGAAGCCGGACCCCGTCTGGAAACGTGGTCCAGGCCGATCACATCTGCCGTACAGAGGGAAACACAAGTCATGTCCTCCCGCCGCAAATGGGAATTCGAGCTTTTCACGCACGCCGCCCCGGACGTATGCGCAGCGGTCACGCGGGCTATCGCAAGGGAGGACGTCCCCGCGATCGCCTCGATCATGTACCGCGCTTTTCAAGGCACCGTGGATGACGACGGCATGCCGGAGGAGCAGGCCGCGCGGAAGGTGAACGCGATCATCGACGGCAAATATGGGCCGTTCATCGCAGCGGCGTCGCGTGTCGCCATCGTCGACGGCGAGTGTGCGGCGTTTTTGCTCGCGACCGATTACGAGCCGTACGGGATGCCGGTGATTGCAGCGATCGCTGTCGCACCGGAGTACCGCCGACGGCGATATGGCCGGCTTCTTCTGCAAGCGGCGACCCAGGCGCTTGCGACCTTGGGCTACTGCCGCTGTTGCGCCATGATCAGCCCCGGCAATGCCGCCTCCGAAGCCTTGTTCGTATCGATCGGGTTCAAAGAGGCGCAGCCGTCGTAAAGCGCTGGCGACACCGGTTTATAGGTAGGTCGAGAACATGCGCCACCAGGCGCACTCAGAGCCGCTAGCCGAGGCGCAACAAGGATGCCTGACTAGCGAGCAAAGTTTGAAGTTCATTCGAGTCGGGCCGAGTCCCCCAGTTTCGGGCGCCGGCCACTGACGCAATGGCGATCCACGAATTGGGTGGAAACCATTCCTGCACGACGGTTGTGCCCTGCAGAACACGAAGACGCCCCGTTTGCTCGCAATAGTCGGCGCACAGCTCCGTGCCGTCCAGTTGGGCAGTGACGAGGGGGTTACGCGTTCGCTGCATTGAGATCTCCCGCATAAAAGAACCTGGCGCGCGAAGGCGACGTACGACCCGTGCGCGATGCCGGTCGCGACGTACACGCGAGCGCGCACGACCTCGGTGATTGCCCTGTGACCGGGTGCTACCGGCGACACGGGCAGTGACGGGAGTCTATGAAGAGTTCGGATTTACAGGTGAAACGTGCATGCGAGATTGGTAACGTGAGGTTACCGATCGCGTCTCCAGGAGCGCGGGACTTGTCGGGGGCTCCCGACTTTATTGCACCGTGCATCCAGTGATGAGGAGACCTCGTATATGAAGTGACGCGGCGCAATTTCTGCATCGCATTCTGGGAGAAATGAAATGAACAAGGCAATGCTGACTGTCGTTTTGACGGGAGTGGCTGCGGTTTCGTTTGGGGTGTCGGGTGTGGCGTTTGCCGGCAATGCGCATGGTGCCGCGACGGCGGGGATGACTTACCAAGGGGATCCGGCTTCCAGTCCCTGGACGACCAAGCCTGCGGGGTGGACTATGGGGCAGCGTGCAGACGCGGAGCCCGCAGTGGCCGGGAATGCTTCTGAGAATGTAGTGGTGAGTCGCGCGCAGGCGGAGGCGCAATAAGAACCGAGGTTTGCTTTTTGCCTGCGGCACTTGACCGCGTTCCTGCAAAGCTGGCCTCTCCTTGCCCTGCTATCGGTCTATCAGCTTCGCCCAGAGCGGAGCGGCAATCCAAAATAGTTAGAATACCTACACAGTTCGCAGGGGAAGTTATGCCCGACGGCGTGGCGCGAAGCGCGACGCTGGAACGGATGATCGCTGTGTCACTGACGGGTGTGGTCCGAGGGCGCAATGCGTGCGCGGACCACTCCGTGTTCACACAAGTGGTGGACACCTACAGGCTAGCGGTTGGAAGCCCGCTTTCTTTGCTTACTTTCTTTGCGGCGGCAAAGAAAGTAAGTGCCGCCCCGCACAGGGGCAAAGCTAATAGACCGATAGCAATGCAAGGAAAGGCCAACACCGCCGGAAAAACAACCAACCCAAGGCGCCGCAGGCAAAAACCCCCAACCCCCTACAACTCCGGCCGAACCAAATCCCCAGCAACAATCCCCTCACCCCGCACCTGCGCAGCAGCCAACGCCTCAACCTTGGTAACAAAAGGCCCAATCTCCCCCGCCCCATCGAATGGAAACAACACCTTCCCATCGGTCTTGCGAACCACCTTCAAGACACCAAAAAACCGCCGATACCCGGCGAGTCGGGTCGAAGCCGAGACTTCGAAATCGCTCTCGGACTTCGCTGGAACACTGGGAATGAATGCAGACTTGCTCATACGTCGAAACGAGGTGAATTAGGAAGCGCAAGCGCCCACGACCACGTACGGATCGCCGCAGGCACCCAAAGCAAACCAGCATTGTCGCAAATCTTCACGCACCGCGAGTGACACGAGCGCAATACCAGATCAATACGCTTCCCTGAACCACGGCCCCCACACCGCTCCATCGCCCTTCAACCGCGTATAAGTAGCGCTTTGCCCCGTCGGAAGCTCCGACGTATCGCCCTGCGGCTTGGCGTCAGTGGTATGCAGCGCAAATGCCTGCCGCTCGTCCGTGTCCACAGTGACACGTCCAATCGGCTCCAGAACGTCGCTTTGCGCGGATTCCAGCAGCGCGAAGTAAGGGGTCAGACGGCCCCAAAACGATGTCAACTCTTCCTGCAAGTAATGTTTCATGTATTTCCTCGGGAGAGTGTGCACGCAGTTTACCCTACCCTGACATTACAGTTTCCCAACACCGCCTGGCTGGCATTTGTCCGATTTAAGCGACCTACAGAAACATCATGATTGGCAGGTTTGATATCAGCGTGGTACAAAGTCATTCTTCGCGTTCGGTCGCGGGGCGAAGACGCGGCACACGCGAACGCGACATTTAAATTGAATGGATTAAAAAATGGCAACCGGTATTGTGAAGTGGTTCAATGATGCAAAGGGTTTTGGTTTCATTACGCCTGACGGCGGCGGCGAAGATCTGTTCGCGCACTTCTCGGAAGTTCAGGGAAGCGGCTTCAAATCGCTGCAGGAAAACCAGAAGGTCAGCTTCGAAGTGAAGCAAGGCCCGAAGGGTAAGCAAGCGGCAAACATCACGCCGCTGTAACAGGCCGGGACGTTCGTTCCCCCCTGCTGCAAATGGCCCGCCTCGGCGGGCCATTTGCTTTTATGGCAGCCCAGGCCGCCATAAACGCCTTTATTGTGAGTTCACAGGCAATAAATACTTGATCGGATACCAAAGTCCGGTAAAACGTACCCGCGCATTTTCGCAAGCGATCAGAGCTTTAGCAGAGCCGTTTTCATCCAGTCGTGAACCGCCCGGCTCAACTCCTGTTGCGAAGTCTCGACAGAGGAAAACTCGGGACCCACGACGACCCGAATATGCCCTTTCCTGTCTGGCCAACCTTTTGCCGGCCAAACTTTTCCCGCGTTATGCACCACCGGTACCACCGGGGCACCGGTCGCACATGCCAGACGGATACCGCCCGAGGTCAGCCGAGGCGGCGCGTCGTGCGGCACACGGGTGCCCTCCGGAAAGATCACCACGACATCCCCCTTGGCGAGACGCTCGGCGCACTCTTGCGTGACCGCCTGATGAGCCTGACGTGGCGACCCGCGGTTCAGGCTCACCATATCGAGGCCACGTAGCACCCAGCCAAAGAACGGAATGCGCAACAGATCTTCCTTGAAGACGAAACTGATGCGCCGTGGAAACAGCGCGAGAAATGCCAGCGTCTCCCAAGTCGATTCGTGACGGCACAACAGAATCGACGGCCCATCCGGAAGATGCTCAAGCCCTTCCACCGAACAGGTCACGCCGGGTAGCCAACGCATCCATGCAACCATTGCACGACACCATTGCGCTGCCAGCCAGTAGCGTCCGGACCTTCCCGCGAAAGGAAACAACACGAGGATGAACGCGGAATAGACCGTGCCGCTGCCGAGCAGGCAGACAATGAAAAACCATTTGAGGAACTTGGAGCGCATGAAAAACCGAGTGAATAATGAATGGAGCCGGAATGTGTTGCGTCGCCGCCCGTCCAGATTGCGTGCGAGCCCAAACGCGCGTGTATGATGTCGCGCGCGGTGGTGTCGTGACTGAAACCTCGACGGCAGGCCATGCAGGCTGGCGGCCGCAGAACCGGTAGCAAGCTAGTCTGACACAAATTAAATCCGAGCCCACGCCTCGCGCGCATTCATTTCGGCTCGAAACACCTTCACGCCATGGCGGCTCCCGCCTGTAGCGAGCCACTGCATAACGCCGCGCATCGCGCCCGGCTCCGTTGCAAAACCATTAAAAACACTTAATCCATGTGGCGACGCCAGGTTACCAGCCGTCGGCGATGATGACCCTGTGATCTGTCCGATGGTCCTCCATGCGCGCATTGTCAGCAGTGCGAATGCAGGGTCGACTCGTGCCTCCTTCTTCGCAAAGCTGATAAGCCATGCCCAAAGTGCTCTCTGTGGAAGACGATGAACTGATGATTCACGAGATTGTGACCTCGCTCTCGGAGTCTGGCTATGAGGTCGACGTCGCACGCTGCGGGCGCGATGGCATCGCCAAAATCATGGCGTTCCCCTACGATCTCGTCACACTGGATCGCACGCTCCCTGACCTCGACGGCTTGACAATTCTCACGACCATGCGCGACGTAGGCATCGATACGCCCGTACTGCTCGTCAGTTCCATGTCGAATGTCGACGAACGCGTCAGGGGCTTAAGGGCCGGTGGCGACGACTATCTGACCAAGCCGTTCGCGCGCGAAGAAATGGCCGCTCGCGCCGAGGTGCTCCTGCGGCGCAAAACCCCGCAGCGCACGGCTGAAACCAGCCTTCAGGTGAGCGAACTGAAATTCGATCTGCTCAAGCATAGGGCCAGTCATCACGGTGAGGTGCTCGACCTCCAGCCAACCGAACTCAAACTGCTCGAATACATGATGCGCCATTCGGGCCAGGTGCTCACGCGCACGATGATCTTCGAGGGCGTATGGGGTTGCCGCTTTGATCCGGGCACCAATCTGATTGATGTTCATGTGGGGCGTTTGCGCAAGAAGCTCGGCGCTGCGGGAGAAGACCCGCAAATCCGCACAGTCAGAGGCTCCGGTTACATTCTCGGCTAAACATAGCTGCCGATTAAAAATCTCTTCACTTTCATGCTCGCGTTGCGATAGGCCCACCGCTCTATTCTGCTTCTTACCGAGACGCACATTGCGTTGTGCGGTACAGCCCGGACCTAAACCATCTCTTCCTCATAGAGGAGCAGTCATGAAAGCCATCAAGATCGCAGCTCTGCTGGGTATTCTCGCAACCAGCTCGGCCTTTGCCCAAAGCAACCCCGCCACTGCCGCTACATCCAACAACGCCCCGAGCACCGTGGCAATGTCGAACGCCGCGCCGCAAGACGCCGGAACGTGGGTTCCACCGTCCCAGGCGATTGCACCGAAGACCCGTGCCCAGGTGTACGGCGAACTCGTACAAGCCGAAAAAGACGGTCAGCTGAACTACCTGAACACGGTCGTCTACGCCCATCCGTAAGCGCGTCGCGGAATGCCGGCGTGCACCGGCTGGCATCCCGCGATGCAATCCGGCTTCATCCGGTTTTGCACCTTCTTAACAAGGAATCCGCCATGAAAACCCTCATGCTGGCAGCGCTCATCGGCCTCGCCGCAAGCAGCAGCGCATTTGCCCAGACCAACACGGGAGCATACGATCCGCATGCGGCATCGAGCGACTCCAGCTTCACCACCGCAGCAGCAACGCCTGATCAAGCCGGCCAGTGGGTCGCACCTTATGGTCAACCGGTTGCGGGACGAACCCGCGCACAGGTGTATCAGAGACTCGTCACAGCCGAGCAGGACGGGCAACTCGCATATCTGGACCGCACCGTATATGCCCACCATTGAGCAATACGCGCCGGATGACCGGCCCGCTTCAGTGGGCAGACCCACGTAACGCGAACAGGTCAATCCGGCCACCTTAGTTCTCCGAGATGTTCAGTTATCCTTGTGATGCCCGCTTCATGCGGCGCCGGGCTGGCCGCTCCTTCTCCTACCCACGCGGCTTTACCGTTTAATGTTCAACGCGAAGCCAACTGATAGCCGTAGCGGCTAATCGTCTCGACCCTCGCTCTAAACTCATTCAGTTCCAGCTTGCGCCTCAGGCGCGACACCACCAGGTTGACGCTGGAAGGATCGACATCCTCCTTGTCCGGCCATGCATAGCGGATCAGCTGATCTCTCGCGACCGGCGCATTCACCTGACGCAGCAGACATTCAATCAGCAGATACTCGCGTTTGGTCATCAGCACGCGCTTGCCGTCCTCGACCAGATCGCGCGTGAGTGGATCCAGTCTTAGCTGGATTGGCGTGGCCGACGGTTGAACCGAGCGCGCCACCGATGCCCGATGAAGCGCCAGCATGCGCTCCTGCATCTCCAGAAACGAATACGGTTGCACGAAACAGGCGTCGGCGCCCGCGCGCAGCACCCTGGCACGATCTTGCGAACTGCCGCTGGCAAGCGCGACGATCACGGCCGGCGCACGTGGCAGCCGCGCCAGTTCGGGTAGCGCGTCGAAGAGCGAGGTCATCAACGTGACGCCTACAGCGGAAATGACAATCGCATCGAATTCCTCATGCGAGGCAAGATAGAGCGCATAGCGGAGATTGTCCGCTGCCTGGACGCTATGCGCGCTTTCCCTGAATGCCTTATGTAGGTAAACCGTCTCCGCTTCGGAGGAAGAAACCAGCAGGATTCTCATCTATCGTTATGACCTACTGCAAGTTGTGTGGCCAGCAATCGATTGTGATTGTCGTTCCCCGGTCTTCACCACCAATGCGCAGCTCGAAGTCATGCAGCCGGATGATTGCCGAAACGATGCCAAGTCCAAGACCGGTTCCCGGTACGTGACGTGTCTGCTCGACACGGTAAAAACGGTTTAGCACTGCGTTACGCTCGCTCACCGGAATACCGGGACCGTTATCGGCAATCACGAGTTGGGGCCCCGACTGGCTCGACCAGAGATCGACGCTCACCTCGCCGCCGTTGGGCGCGAATTTGATCGCATTGTCGAGCAGGTTACTGAATGCCTCGAACAACAAGGCGCGGTCAGCATGCAATGGTCCGACAGCTGCCGTGCTGGACTTCAGAGTGATCGACTTCTCTTCGGCCAGCGGTTCATAGAGCTCGCACAGTTCGTCGACCAGCGTTTGCAACGAAATCACGTCGAAGCCGCTGCGCCGTTGTAGCGCTCCGATCTCCGAAATACGTAGCATCGCCCCGAAACGTTCGAGAATCGAGTCGGCCTCGACGCGCGCGTTAGCGAGCAGCGAGTCGGCCGCGCTGTCGCCCGTGGCCCGGACCCGCTCGGCGAGATTGGCCAACTGCAGACGCAAACGCACCAACGGCGTACGCAGATCGTGCGCAATGCCATCGCATGCGCCTTTGACTTCATTCATGAGGCGCTCGACTTCATCGAGCATGTGATTGACGAGGTGACACAGCATGTCCAGTTCGTCACGACCGCCGGTCGGCAAACGTTGCGCGAGATCCCCGTTGGCGATGCGGGTAGTCACGCGCCGCATGTCCGCCACACGGCGCATCTGACGCAGGCTCAGCAACAGGCCGGTGGCAAGACTGAGTCCGAGACACAGCACGCCGCCGACGATCAGCACTTTGGTCAGCTCCTCCCGCACGTGCCGCACGTCGGACAGGTTGCGTCCTATGACGAGCTTGACGCCGTTGTCGCGGAGTTCCCCTATCACGCGCACCGTGGGCGTCGACGCGTTATCCGGCAGTTCGATCGTGCGTCCCATACTGGTGCTATGGGATTCGCCCGCTTTGTCGAGCTTCAGCCCGGGTGGCATCGTGGCAATGTCCCCCGCGATCCGATGACCGTCCGGAGCGAATACGCCGTAGTAATTGGTGTGCCGGATTTCGCGCTCGAGCCTTTGGTTGATGACGGAGGCAAGCTGATCGTCGGACTTCGAATCGAAGTAACGCATCTGCCAGCGAATCCCACTATCGGCTTCGCGTTCCATCGCCGCGCCCACCGAGTATTCGAGAAACCCCAGCAAGGCCACGAAACACAGGGTAAAAATCGCTGCGTACGCCGACAGCCATCTAAATGTAGTGGTATGCCAGCGCTGCCCGGAACGGCGCCTAGCAGCCGTCTCCAGTTTATCGCTGGAGATCGCCTTCCCCCGTACTTTGCCAAAATCCAGAGTGGACACGGTCATCGGCCCCTCACTTGTAGATTTGTTGAAAGCGTGGACTTGATGGACATCCTCGCGACGCTAGCGGTCAGAAGGAAAATGGATTGAGCGTAAGACCACATAGTGAACATCCGAAAGTCATGCGCGTTTTCTGCTATCGATGTCGAAAGCTTCAACATCGCCAAAAACATTACAATCAGGATTCCATAGCTTACAGATTCTGTTATATTTAATTTATGAGGCGTCTCGTCTACGCTTGCCACGACACGCCTGCATCGGCGTCATGCGAAGCGCGTCGCCAGACAAAGCCCTGCCAATCTCCTGTTGCGCGCCACCAGGACATGGTCATACTGGTTACAGTCCTGGCATCATAGCTCCGCACGAATAAATACCAGGCCGCACCAAGATGAAAAACCCGTCACGTTTGTACACATTGCATGAAACATCAATGCAAATTCTTTACATTGAGCCAACTGCAGGCCATCAAATGACTCACGGGAGATTGCGTCGAAGGCCACCTAAGCACTAAATGGCGCAACAATGAAAAAGGCACACGCCGGAATCCGGCGTGTGCCTTTTATGCTGAAGCTAAGGTGAGACGTCTTAGAAGCGATGCGTCATCGCGATGCGATACACCATCTGGTTGCCGCTCGACGACTCGCTCGGCGATCCGAGAATGTTCGCATAATCAAAGTCCTGGCCGGTCTTGCCATCAGCATGCTGGTACGCCCCCTGCACGTAAACCGAAGTGCGTGCACTCAGATCGTAGTCGAGCATCAGCGATAGCTGGTTCCAGTTCGGATCCGAACTGCCCGTCACCGTTGAAACGTGCGCGCGCGTAAACGTATAGGCTGCGCCCAGCCAGAAGTCATGCGCAAAGAAGTACTGGCCGTTGAGTTCGATATTGTCGAACTTCCATGAGTTTTGTGTTCCGGGAGCCGGTTGCGTAACGAAGTATGCGTTGGAGGTCGGATTGTAGATATCGACGTGCGAATAGGCCAGCGAGACAATCGCCTTGTCGGCGAACTTGTACGAAAAGGCCGCATCGATGTTTTGCTGCGAGCTTCCAGTGAACACCACTGTCGCGCTCGGCGCCGCGCCACCGGCAGTCGCACCGCCGTTGTCGGTCTTCATATAAGCGGCAACTGCAGTGACCGGGCCCATCTGGTACTGCACCGCTGCGCTGTACACGCGATTGTCGGCGAACCCGCCCGCCTCGTTGCTAAAACCGTACAAGGCCTCGCCGGTGAAGCCCGCAACCGTGGGCGACACATACTTGACCGAGTTCTGGATACGGTAATCCCAGTCCGCGTTGTCGTTGTCGTACGGATGCGAACCAAGGTCGCCCTCCCAATTGCCGGCCGCCGTGAGAGCACTCCACATATCGACGGTCGGATCGTATTGACGGCCCATCGTGATGGTTCCGTACTGCGCCGACGACAGGCCAACGTAAGCCTGACGTCCGAACAGCAGACCGCCTTGCCCCATCGTGCCGGTGTTGGTATTGAAGCCGTTTTCCAAACGAAAGATTGCGCTCAGGCCGCCGCCAAGGTCTTCGCTGCCTTTCAGGCCAAAGCGGCTCCCGGCCGTGTCGCCGCTCACCATCTGGTAGCCACGGTTGCCCGCGGCGTTGGTGGTGAAATCGAAACCCTCATCGATGAGGCCATAAAGCGTGACACTGCTTTGAGCATGCGCGACATTACACAGCGCAAGTGCGGACAACAATCCGGCCAAACATGGTTTCTTCATTTGCCTTGTACCTGATGAGTGAGGTGAGAGAGTCTGTTTTTTCCTTTGCCCTTCTGCGCTCTGCGGCGCTGTCACTGCTGGTTGCGGCAGCAACATGAAAGTGCAAGCAAAGTTTAAGTAGCCACTTTTCTTGACGAGACGGCACTAAAGAAAGTCAGACTTTCAACAAACGCAAGTACGAAAGGCAGCCGCTCCATCGCCTTTGGTGGAGCGGTCTCGAGTTTCCTTTTTTGAAAAAAATGGCTCGTTTTAGGCGTGCAAGTGTCGTACGACTGCGACAACATCGGTCAAAACAAGCTTCCCGGCTATTGCCGGACACGGTCATGCGCTGCGGGTCACTATGGCGTCGCCGAGTATTGCGCGGTCGGTACACCATTTGAAGCCGTGCAATCCCGTCGATATTCCGCGTTCAGCTTCTTCTGGGCGGCCATGAGATCGGACGGATAGTAGTTGTCGTTAGCGCTCGGGTCATAGCCGACCGCTTCAAGCTCCGATAACTCGTTCATCAATTGCTTGTGCGTCACCTCGGTTTTGAGGCGCGTGAACGGATAGTCGTTGCATTGCTGCGGTGTCAGTCCGGGGGATGCCCAGCTAGCCGCGCTGACGGTCAGCAAAACCGCCGCCGCTATTGCCTTTTCGAAGTGTTTCATTTGTGCCCTCCAGGGTTAGAGCCATTGAGCAGGCCTAACGCGAGAAGGACGTTCTTACGTTGGCCTGCTAAACAAGGACCTGCAGGACAAAGTTAATCTTCCCAGCACGTAAACGCCGTTTCGCCAAGATGAAGAATGATTTAGTGTCAACACGTCTGGACATATGAAACATACATAAGGAAATTATTTATCAGTTATCCATATTAATAAGCACCGCTGCGAGCTGCGATTTCTTCGTTCGGCTATGGCAGGTCTGGACGTCATCGGCCGCGGAAAATGTTGCATTGCGGGCCGGTGACGCATCGCGGGCCGCCCGACTGTCCGTCGGAATCGACACTGCCGCCATATGATGAGTTAGTTATAGCGCGCGCCTGCGGCGTGCCGGGCTGCCCCGTTTCGCTATAGGGCATGTCTGTCGCATCTTGCGCGGTCTCGTTCGCGTTCTGCTCCAGGATCGCGCGCCCTCGCGCCTGCATGTCCGGGCGAATCTCCTGCCCGTTTGCTACGCTGGCCGCCAGCAGCAGCCCTGCGCCAGCCAACGGCAACACGATAAGTGTTTTCATCTCGACACTCCTTGCATCCTCAAGCGGGCTCGCAGCATGTCACCGTGGCCCGCTACCCGACTAACGACGCCTGTCGCCCTCCTCATTGCCGGAAGCGACAATGCAGTGCAACAAACGGGCGTCTGAAGTGGTGGATGCCGGTCCCAGA
Organism: Paraburkholderia phenazinium; assembly: GCF_900141745.1. Taxonomy (NCBI): domain Bacteria; kingdom Pseudomonadati; phylum Pseudomonadota; class Betaproteobacteria; order Burkholderiales; family Burkholderiaceae; genus Paraburkholderia; species Paraburkholderia phenazinium. The sequence goes on from NZ_FSRM01000002.1 coordinate 132,071, forward strand.
CGCAGAGAATGCCCGCACCGCACCTCCGTTATAGGTCAAGTTCGCAAGACGTCAACGGACCGTCACGCCAGCGCACACTCCCGCAGTCCAAGGCCGTCACATTGTTTGTCGACCGCATGCTTCGGTGCGGCATGACATCTGCTGAGGTTATATTCTGATATGACACGTTTTCCCGTTCGCATTCATTCGTCATAGTGCTGGACCGCCGGAGAGGTAGATGGAGCAAGCGTATGTTCACCTGTTGCACCTGCTCGGCGGCCACGCGGGATGGACGTTGGCGGTGGTGTTCCTGGCGGCGTTTCTGGAGTCGGTCGCGGTCATCGGCACCTTCGTCCCCGGTAGCACGGCCATGTTTCTTGCCGGAGCGCTAGTCGGCACAGGTGCGCTCAACCTCGGCTGGCTGTTCGCGTGCGCGTTCGTCGGCGCCATCGCCGGCGACGGTCTTAGCTATTGGATCGGCCACCGCTACCGCAATACCCTCGTCCAACTCTGGCCGTTCCGCACGCATCCGCAGATCCTGCAGACCGGCCACCAGTATTTCACGCAGCACGGCGCACGCAGCGTGGTGTTTGCCCGTTTCATCGCACCGGTGCGCGCCATCGTGCCAGTCGTCGCAGGCATGCTGGGAATGAGCCCAACGCGCTTCTACGCGATGAACGCACTGTCTGCCGTATTGTGGGCACCTGCGCATATTCTGCCGGGGGTCGTGTTCGGCGCATCCCTGCAACTAGCCGGCGCCGTCTCGTTTCGTCTGGTTGCCGTCATCGCGATTCTCGCCGCCATCGGGTGGTTGAGCTTTCAGGCCATGCGCCACATCGTCTTGCGCGCGCGGGCATGGGCCAACGCATCGCGTCGCGAGCTGGTCGCATGGGCCCGTTGTCACAACGGACGTGCAGCAACTTTTCTGGTGCAGGTGCTGGACCCCCAGAGGCCGGCGATGGGTATCGTCGCCATCATCTCCGTACTGGTGCTGTTGTTCGCTGGGATATTCTTCGGCGTGTTTCAAGGCGTGTCCAATGGCGCCCCGCTGGTTCAGATCGACATGTCGGTGTATCGATTCCTGCAATCGATCCATTCTCCCTGGGCCGACTCGCTAATATCAGGCCTCGCCACGCTAGGCAGCCTTCCTACGCTGGGCGCCGTTGTGGCGACCGTTATCGTCTGGATGACATACGAACGGCGTTGGCTCGCCGTCGCCTACTGGTTGGCGGCAGTCGCCTTTTCGCAATTGCTGATCTTCGCCATCCAGTTGACGGTGCGGCAGGTGTCGCCCGTTTCCACCGGCTTCGAAGCGTATGCCTTCCCTAGCAATCACGTGGCGGCAAGCGCGATCGTCTACGGTTTTCTCGCCTTCCTGCTGTCACGTCGCGTCGGCAAAATCCAAGGGATCCTCGTGACGACGGTCAGCGCAGCGATCGTCGTGGCGGTAGCATTCGCAGGGCTCTACGTCGGGCGCTTCGCGTTTTCCGATGCGGTGGGCGGGGCGGCGTTCGCGGCGATCTGGGTCGCCGTCGTCGCATTGACCGCCGTGTGGCGCAACCCTGACATGCCCACTCCGCGCGAGTTTATGCCCGCTGTGATGTTGCTCGTGATCTGCGCCAGCGCGGCACCCCAGATAGGACTTCACCGTTTGAGCACCGCACCGCCCAGCGAACAGCACCCTCCTCTCGAGGTCGTCACCGAAGCGCAATGGACCGACACGCTCTGGAAAACTTTTGCCTGCTACCGCTCCGACATGACAGGCGACCGGCGCGAGCCGATCACCGTGCAATGGTCGGCCAACCGAGAGCAGATCGAATCGCAACTGGCCGACCGCGGCTGGATGGAGGGCACGCAACTCTCGGTGCGCTCCATCCTCTCGCTGGTGGCCCCCGACCCCGAGGCGACCGCGTTACCCGTTTTGCCAAAGCTCAACAACGGCGAGCCCTCGACACTTGTCTTTACCCGTGCCCGCGAAGCGCGCGACGAACGCGACGTCTTACGCTTCTGGCCCACCACGTATGCTGTGCAACGCAAAAGCGGTGGACCCTCCGCGCAGATCTGGCTAGGCTCGCTGGTCCATGAGCGGTTACGGCGCCCATCGTGGCCGTTCAATGTGCTACGCCCCGACCGGCAAATCGATCCGCTGATCGCCGTCGAAGGACCGAAAGGTCCATGGCGCGAACTTGAAGTCTCCAGCGACGCAGGATGCGAAGGCGTGCGCGTGACGCTGATCGATTCAAACGTAAAATAAAAGCGTGTTGACGCCTGCCCGGGCATCCGGCTTGCGCCTACAACATTCCACGAACGCGGATGCAGCAACGCTGCTGCTGCGCCCTCAGCCGTGACTTCAGGAGCCGCGCAATTGATAGAGTTTCCGCAATCGGAGATTTCGACGTGGGGTGGCGCGGTCGTCTTTCTAAACGTGTTTCTGACCCGTCTCGGCGTGCCTCTGCCCGCGGTGCCCGTCCTGCTCTTCGCCGGTACCGCGATCGCAAGCGGTGCCCTGTCGTTCTGGTACGTATTGCCGGCAGCGGTGCTCGGTGCGTTGCTCGGCGATGGTATCTGGTTCACGGCGGGACGCCTGTATGGCCAGCGGCTGATTAACGCGCTCTCGCGGCTATCGATGTCTGCTGGTGCACGCGTGCGGACTACGCGTTCCCTGTTTGAGCGCTTTGGCGCGCCGATTGTGTCGGTGTCCAAATTCATTCCGGGTCTTGCCCTCGCCACCCCGCCGTTGATGGGAACAACGCGTGTCGACCCAAAGATATTCGCCGCATGGGATCTGCTAGGCGCTGTGATATGGGCAACGTTCTGGCTGCTCGGCGGCGCCCTGTTCCAGAAGCAACTGGGTCTGTTCGTGCTCGCAGTCAGGGCACATGGCACCACAGTGATCGATCTGGTGCTGGCGGCGTCGCTCCTCTACTTCGTGCTTCGCTGCATCCAGCGCTGGCGCTTTAGACGCTGGCTCAAGCAGGTTCGGATTACCCAGGAACAGTTTGAGGCAACCCTGCATTCGGAGTCGCCGCCGATCATTCTGGACGCACGGCCGGAGTCCGCGGTGCAGGACGATACCCATCGCATTCCGGGCGCCCGGCGGCTCGACGCGACTTCGGCGGCCGACATCGAAGAGGCTTTACCGGGAAAGCACCGCGTGGTGTATTGCGTGTGTCAGGACGAGGACACAGCCATGCGCATCAGGTTGCATATGCGCCGTAAAGGGTTTACGCGGATTCGCGCGCTCAAGGGCGGGCTCGATTCCTGGGCACGCCGTGGCTACGCCTTCGACCCGTTTCCTTCACGAGCCAGCGCGGCCGCCCTGGCAGCACGGGTGGAGAGTTTGCGCTCGGAGACAGAGGCCGTCACGCTGCGCGGTGTCGCGCCAAGGCGAGAAAGTTCCGGTAAACCGTAGCCTCCCTGGTTGTGGATTGTCATTTTACTGTGGTACAAAGACGCGTCGCGCTCCGTCAACCGTGGCGGCACGACGCCAACACAACACGTCTTTTTTGGAAAACTCAGGAAAATGGCAACAGGTACAGTGAAGTGGTTTAACGATGCAAAGGGCTTTGGTTTCATTACGCCGGACGGCGGCGGCGAAGACCTGTTCGCGCATTTTTCTGAAGTCCAGGGAAGTGGCTTCAAATCGCTGCAGGAAAACCAGAAGGTCAGCTTCGAAGTGAAGCAAGGCCCGAAGGGCAAGCAAGCGGCTAACATCACGCCGCTGTAAGCAGCCGGAACTCGCGTTCCCGCAGAACATTGGCCCGCCTTGGCGGGCCAATGTCGTTTTCAGGCACGAACTGTTGAACGTATCAACAGACGTTGTTACGCAGCGACTGCGCTCGACGCAGCCTTTTTAGCTGCCGGCCGACCCCGTGACGCTTTCTTTGCCACCGGCTTTTTCACGCCTGCTTTCTTCTTCGCGGCGGATTTTGTCGCCGGGGCTTTCGCGGTCACGGCTTTCTTAGCTACGGTCTTCTTCGCGGCGGCTCGCTTGCCGGGCGCTTTCTTTGCGGCCGCTTTTTTCGCCGATACCTTCTTTGCCGCAGTCGTCGCTTTGCTAGCGCCGCTGCCGTTCAATGCGATCTCAGCTGCGCCGTCAATGAGGAAGCGGGTACGGTCCTTCACGTCCTTGATCCAGGCGGGCGGCCGTGCGTGACCGCTCCACGTTGCGCCGGTTTTAGGATCACGATACTTCGGTGGTAGCTTGCCCTTGGCGCCGGCGGCAGTCTTCGCAACGCCATTGGAAAGACGGCGCCCCGCTGCTTTAGCTTCACGCCTGGCCTTGGCACGGGCTTCGATATCCGCGGTCGTCAAGCCGTGCTTGATCATCAGTTCGCGGATCTGGTCAACGGCCGCTTGCGCGCGTTTGGCAAGCAAAGCTTCGGCTTGCGCCTGGAGTTTTTTCATACGCGCTTGAATCTGCTCGAGAGTGGCCATACTGCCTCCTTACGTGTGGACGATGGTCGCACTATGCCATGAGCACACAACAAAGCGCTATGGTTTCGCGCACAACGAGACAAGGCATTGCACTTATCGGCACTGCATCGCTCAAGAAATATCCGCTTGCCGGGCGTTCAACTGTTTCATTAATAGAACTGATCATAGGTCATTCCTATTCGTCCGCCCAAACCCGTGGCACGAATAATGCTGCCCAGCAAAGGGTAGCTGCGAACGAGCCGCCACCTTCAAGGAACCAACGTGCCCACTGAACCATTAGATCCAGAGCTTGTGGTCGAAGATGAGGCCGGCCGGTCGTGGACCAGGCGCCTGGGTCCGGGCCTCGTGACGGGCGCGGCCGACGACGACCCGAGCGGTATCGCAACGTACTCGCAGGCCGGCGCACAATTCGGCTTCGGTCTGCTGTGGACCATGCTGCTCACGTTCCCGCTGATGGTCGCGATTCAATCGATCAGCGCGCGCATGGGACGGGTTACCGGCCGCGGACTCGCCACCAATCTGCGCCGCCACTATCCTTCGCAGATCCTTTATGCCGCCGTGATGGTTCTGCTGATTGCCAATACGATCAATATTGCCGCCGACCTCGCGGCAATGGGTGCGGCAGCCAAACTCGTGCTCGGCGGTCCCGTGCCGGTTTACGTCGTTCTGCTGGGCACTTTTTCCCTTTTGCTACAGGTCTTTGTGCCATACGAGCGCTATGCCCGCATCCTTAAGTGGCTCACGCTCGTATTGCTTGCGTACGTTGCGATTGTGTTTGTCATTCCGGTCGACTGGAAGGCCGTTGGCCTAAGCATTGTCAAACCGCACATTCAGTTCTCCGGCCACTACCTGACCACCGTCGTTGCCGTGCTTGGCACCACGATCAGCCCTTATCTGTTTTTCTGGCAGGCCTCGCAGGAAGTAGAAGAGATTCGCTCCGAACCGGGGCAAGAGGCCTTGCTGCGCGCGCCGCAGCAGGCAGAGTCCCAACTCAGCCGCATCACCTTCGATACGTGGATTGGCATGGCGATGTCGAATGGCGTGGCGTTCTTCATCATTCTTGCCGCGGCGACGACCTTGCACGCACATCACATCCAGATCACCACTTCCGCCGACGCCGCAAGCGCTTTAAAACCGATTGCCGGTTCATTCGCATTCCTGCTGTTCAGCCTCGGCATTATCGGCACCGGCCTGCTCGCTCTTCCTGTGCTGGCGGGATCTGCGGCTTATGCCGCTGCCGGCACGATGAAGTGGCGTAACAGTCTGGCGCTACAGGTTAGCCTCGCCAAGCAGTTTTATGCGGTGATCGCGATCGCGATTCTCGGCGGCGTCATACTCACCTTTGTCAATTTCGATCCGATCGACGCGCTTTACTGGAGCGCCGTCGTGAACGGGCTAGCGGCGGTACCCATCATGGTGCTGGTTATGCTCATGTCGGCGCGCCGGGACATCATGGGCGAGTTTATCGTGACCGGTCTGTTGCGCTGGGTGGGATGGATCGCGACTGCGGTGATGGCGTTAGCGGCACTGGGAATGTTCTGGCCGACGTAACTCTTTAGACAAATATCAGGCAAGCGACCCGAGACCTGCGTCGTCGCTCTCGGACACGTAGATCTGATTGCGGCCTCGCCGTTTGGCAACGTATAAGGCACGGTCTGCTGCCGCCACCAGACCACTCGCGTCGCGACCCTCGCGCGGCTGTTGTGCTGCGACGCCCAGGCTCACGGTCACTACCCCAGCGGGACTCGCCAGGTGCGGCACCTGCAACCCTTCAACCGCCAGACGGATACGCTCGGCGACCCGCCGTGCACCGTGCAGATCGGTGTCCTTAAGGACCAGCGCGAATTCTTCACCGCCATAGCGGGCCACGATATCCGAGGGACGCCGCGCCGACAGGGCAATCGCCTGCGCGATCGTCCGCAGACAGTCGTCGCCGCGCTGATGACCGTAGTGGTCGTTAAAACTCTTATAGGCGTCGATATCGATCATCACGACTGCCATAAAACTGGCGTCATTGGCCTCCGCGAGGTGCCGCCATTGATGCTCCAGTTCGCGGTCGAAATGCCGGCGGTTAAAGAGCCCCGTTAAACCATCGCGATAGGCTAGCCCCTGCAGTTCAAGACGTTCTTCGGCAAGACGTTGTTCGGCAGCTTTGCGTGCGGTGATGTCACGAGCCGTCGCCGTCAGCGTTTCAGGCTGCCCGGAAAACGGATCGATCACCGGACGAAGGTACGTTTCGAGCCACAGGATCTGGCCGTCGGGTCGTCTGAAGCGGCTCACCTGCGACACCTCGCTCGCGCCGGCGGCCAGCTTTTCGATAGCCGTAGCCAGCGCGTCGCGGTCGTCGGCAATCACCAGATCGGGAAAGTATTCACCAATCAGCTCGTCAGGATCGCGACGCATGACCGTTTGAGCTCGCGGCGAAACATACGTTAGACGGCCATCGAGCGTCACGCTCATAACGATGTCGGTCGCGTTCTCCGCAAGGATCCGGTAGCGCCGCTCGCCTTCGCGCAACAGCCCTACCAGACGGCTGCGCGAAACCTGAGTCGCGCTGATCGGCAGCGCAATGCCTAACGCAGCCAGCAAAAACAGTTGCAGCGAAAAGATGCGCGCTTCCATGTTCGCATACGGATACATCCAGAGCGGTCCGATGCCGTGCATGGTGAACGCCACCGCAATGGCAAGACACAGCATCAGGCCGACCATGACGCTAGCGAGGTCCGCCTGAAATGCCAGCAGCATGATTGGCAGCAACGCCCAGTAGAGCAAAGGGAACTGGTTTTGTGCAAAGACGCCGGTCGTTACCGCGCAAACCAGCAGGAGCAGTCCCAAGGTCTTTAGACCCCGCTCCCCACGCAACAGATGGGCACCCTCGCCGCTCCAGAGCACGAGCGCGCCAGGCGTAAAGATAGCCAGACTGAGTGCGTCCGAAACGAACCAGTTAGCGAAATTGGGCAGCAGATTGCCGCTCAGTTGCCCACGCAACAGCACGCTTGCCAGCACACCGGACGCGAGCGGCGCAAGTATCACGCCGCCGGCGATGAATCTGACGAGCGCTTTAGGCCGCAGCAGTTCGGCGATCGAAGTCACGCGTGGCGCAAAGCTAAAGGCAATCAGCACCTCGAGCGTATCGGCAAACGTGTAAGAGAGGGATACCGCAAGGCTCTCGCCAAGCAGATTGGCCGCCATATTGCCTGCTATGCCGCCGGCAAGCACCCAGTAGCGCTGGGCCGGCGCGGCCACCATCATCTGGCCCAGTAACAGCGCATTCGCAAGCCAGATAGCCGCAATTTCGCCTGCCATGCTTTTGAGTGCGCCACTCAGCATACAGGTGAGCATCGTCACCGCGAACGCAAGCAGCGTGGCGCGCAGTGTTGCGCTCACTCTTTGCCGACGTGTTGCATCCGGAAATCCCGGCGATTCTCCTGCTGGTTCTTCGCTTGACTGCCCCATACGCTTGCTCTCAGTTCTTCTTGTTGGCGTAGGCTCGCACGGAACTTCCAGCCGTTCCCCGTCGCGCGGCCTTACCTTGTTCTTCAAGACGATCTTGCGATTCGTCCCCGCGGAGCCAGTGTATAGAGATTCGCGCGAATCCGGGGCGGGTGCCTTGGGCTGAACGTGCAGAACACCGCAGAACGCGAGCTTTTAAGCGCAATGCTTAACTTACAGGAGCTTAATCAACCCGCTCGGACGACTTGAAGGGTGCCGGTTAGCGCGATTTTATGGAGAACGCATTGTTCGCAGGCCTAAGCCGTTGGCCCAATCTTATGCGTGGTGGGTAGCCACCAGGCGTGGGCGAACAAAGCGAACAGGGCAGCCAAGGCGGCTAAAGCCCGCTAATGCGGCGTGGGCGACGCTCTCCATTAAAGATCGCCGTTGTTACATCGCGGCTTAATGTCCGCTGGCCAGCCGGTCCGGCGACGATGCCGACGGCTCCTGATTGCGTGCGGTAGACCACATTTCGTGCTGCAGCCAGTCGCGAAACAAGGCCAGTTGCGGTAAGTCGTCCTGCTCGGGGCGTGTCACCAGCCAGTACGACTGGTGGCCATCGACGTGCACGTTCAGCACTTGCACGAGTTCGCCGTTTGCGAGTTCGCGCGCGATCATATGGCGGTCGGCGATCGTGATGCCAAGACCGTCGACGGCCGCGCGAATCGCCAGGTCGAGCAGATCGAATTCGTAGCCACCGGTCGTATCGACGCCGACAATTCCCGCTGCTTTTAGCCAGTGCTGCCAGGTCAGATAGCGTTGCTCGTCGCTCGCCAGCACGTGCAGCAACGTGAACTGATTCAGGTCGATGCCCTGCGGTCCTGCATGCCGCGCGAGCAGCGCCGGCGAGCAAACCGCAATATGCCGCTCGCTCATCAGCAAGCGATTGTCGAAGCCCTCCCATTCACCGTCACCGAAACGGATGGCACAATCGAGCACGCCCGATTCGGCAAGCTTGTCCTCGACGCGCGTCGACAGACTCAGTTCGAGCTCCGGATGTTCGTCGCGCAGGCGTCCCAGACGCGGCATCAGCCAGCGGCTGGTAAAGGTGGGCGGCGCATTGATACGCAAACGGTTAAGGTGGGTCTTTTCCTGAATGCTGCGCACGGTCAGTTCGATCTTGTCGAACGATTGCTGCAGCGCTTGCAGCAACAGGCGCCCCGCCGCCGACAGCTCAAGATGGTGATGGCGGCGTTGCAGCAGGGATTCCCCGAGTTGCTCTTCCAGTTGACGCACTTGCCGGCTAACCGCGCTCTGCGTGACATTCAACAGTTCGGCGGCACGTGTGAAGCTGCCGGTGCGGCCAGCCACTTCAAAGGCTTTGAGCGCATTGAGCGCGGGCATTTTTCGTTTCAAGGGCGTCTCTGATCGGATGCGGCAAAGCGGAGTGACATTTTACGCGCTCGCCACGCTGGTCCTTTCGCCGCCCACGAGTGCGAAGAGATGCCGGCCACCGCACGCAACATTCAACCGTTCAATGGACAGACAAATTACTTCGTATGACGAATTGATTTGAAAAGGCACGCTTGCTCGTCCGCCAGGCGCCAGAATTTGTGTCGCAAATCGAAATAGTAGTTGAATTCCGTATGCGATTTTCCGATGGGGCCGCCTTACCAGGTAAGGCTTACGCCCTTTCGTTGCTTTCAAAGGGTCCGAAAGACACATCTCTGTCATAAACACGACATATTCGTAAACCAGCATGAAACGTTGACGCGACTACTTTTTGGGGCAACGCCATGCCGGAACTGTCTTACCCGCAAACGCCTGCCACGGGCGGCCGAAACCGCAACATTGGTATGATCATTTTCCTGATCGTGATCGCGATTGGTGCGGTGTACTGTGCCGCCCATCTGGTCAGCGATCTGCAGTCGGTTCAATCGCTCAGCTTTCTGCCTTACCTGTTGCTTGGCGTCGCGTTGCTGATCGCGCTCGGTTTTGAGTTCGTCAACGGCTTTCACGATACCGCGAACGCCGTCGCCACCGTCATCTACACCCATTCGCTTGCGCCGAATTTCGCGGTGATCTGGTCGGGCACGTGGAATTTCCTCGGCGTCCTGACATCGACCGGCGCAGTCGCCTTCGGCGTGCTGCAGCTTCTGCCCGTCGAACTGATCCTGCAGGTCGGCAGCAGCGCGGGTTTCGCAATGGTGTTCGCACTGCTGATCGCGGCGATCATCTGGAACCTCGGGACGTGGTTCTTCGGCTTGCCCTCATCGAGCTCGCACACGCTGGTGGGATCGATCATCGGCGTCGGCCTGATGAACCAGCTGATGCACGGCTCCAGCGGCACGAGCGGCGTGGACTGGAACCAGGCGTTGGGCGTCGGCAAGTCGCTGGTGTTCTCGCCTATCGTCGGTTTCCTGCTGTCGGGATTGCTGCTGATGGTCCTGAAAGCGGTCGTACGTGTGCCGGCCCTGTACGCCGAACCGAAGGGCAACGAGCCGCCGCCGTTCTGGATTCGCTGCCTGCTCATTCTGACCTGCACGGGCGTCTCGTTCGCGCACGGGTCGAATGACGGCCAGAAAGGCATGGGCCTCATCATGCTGATCCTGATCGGTACGGTGCCGACCGCCTACGCCTTGAACAAGGCCGTGACGCCTGCGGAAACGCAAACCTTCGTCGCCGTGTCGCAACAGGCCGCCGCGACGTTCGGCAAATACACCAATGGCGCACCGCCGTCGGCCCATCCGCGCGCCGACGTCGAAGCGTATGTGCAGACGCATAAATTGACGCCGGAGACGCTGCCTGCGCTCCAGCAGCTGACCACGCAGATTGGCCAGCAGGTTGGCACGTCCGGCTCGATGGCAGCGGTGCCGCAGGATGTCGTCGACAACGTGCGCAACAACATGTACGTCGTCTCCGAAGCGGTTCGCCTGATGGACAAGGCCAAGCAGCCCGACTTTGCCGCAGACGACGACAAGGTGATCGACAACTTCAAGAAGCAGATCGATCGCGCCACCAAATTTATCCCGACCTGGGTCAAGGTCGCAGTAGCGATCGCGCTCGGCCTGGGGACGATGGTGGGCTGGAAGCGCATTGTCGTGACGGTCGGCGAAAAAATCGGCAAGCAGCATCTGACCTATGGGCAAGGCGCGTCGGCGGAACTGGTGGCGATGCTGACGATTGGAGCGGCTGACGTCTACGGTCTGCCGGTGTCGACGACCCACGTGCTGTCGTCAGGCGTGGCCGGCACGATGGCAGCCAACGGTTCCGGCCTGCAATGGAGCACCGTGCGCAGCCTGCTGTTGGCATGGGTGCTGACGCTGCCGGTTTCGATCGCGCTGGCAGCGGGCTTGTATTGGGTGTTCCTGCACGTGTTCTGAAGCTTCAGCGGACGGGGTTGTGGCGGCACGACAGGCCGCCCATCCCGTCAGCCATAAAAAAGCGCGGCTCGTGAGCCGCGCTTTTTTTGTCACATCGATCCACTCAAACTCAATACAGTTCCGGCACGATCATATTGGCCGGCACTGGCTGACGGATGTACTCGCTGTTGTGTACACGCTCCGGCAGGTTGATCGTCGGATGCTCGATCTCGTGGTACGGCACCTGACTCAGCAAATGGTGAATGCAGTTCAGACGCGCGCGCTTCTTGTCGACGGCCTGCACGACCCACCATGGCGCTTCGGGAATATGCGAACGCTGCAGCATCACTTCCTTCGCGTGCGTATAAGCCTCCCAGCGGCGGCGGCTTTCCAGGTCCATCGGGCTCAGCTTCCACTGCTTGAGCGGATCGTGGATGCGGGTCTGAAAGCGGATTTCCTGCTCTTCGTCGGTGATCGAAAACCAGTACTTGATAATCTGCACGCCGCTGCGCACCAGCATCTTCTCGAACTCCGGCACCGAGCGGAAAAACTCCTCGTACTCTTCGTCGGTACAGAAGTTCATCACGCGCTCGACACCCGCCCGGTTGTACCAGCTGCGGTCAAACAGCACCATCTCGCCGCCAGCCGGCAGATGGGTTGCATAGCGCTGAAAATACCACTGCGTGCGCTCGCGATTGTTCGGCGCCGGTAGTGCCGCAACCCGGCACACGCGCGGGTTCAGGCGCTGCGTGATGCGCTTGATCGCGCCACCCTTGCCTGCCGCATCGCGTCCCTCGAAAATCACTACCAGACGGTGCCCCGTCGCGACGATCCAGTCCTGCAGTTTGACCAGCTCCCCTTGCAGACGGAACAGCTCGCGGAAGTAATGCTTACGCGCCTCGCGATGCTCGGGTGAGAAGCCCGCTTCGCCGTCGCCGATGCGGTCGTCTACCTCCATCTCGAGCTCTTCGTCGTACGCGTCGATGAGATCCTCTTCAAAACGGCGCTGCCGTTCTGCCATCGATGCCGTATCGGCGCTGGGATCCTGCTCTTTCATCGCGACTCTCCTGAAACGGGGAATAGGTAGGCGCACCGCGCGAACCGCTGCGGCAACCGCCCGATTATCGAGTACCGAGGTGTCACTGTTATTACTGGGGCGACATGCGTAGCGCCTGAAGGGCCGCCACGGATGATTTCCGCTCATCCGGACACCGATCTGCGCGCGAACCGTCGTATGCGAACCATGATAACCAGTTTGGCCACCTTTAAATTGGCCTACGGCCAGTTTCTCACGCCCTTTCCCGTGCCTTGAAAACCGGCAGACAGCCCTGCAGTTACGCTCCCGCCTTGTCCGGAGCTTCACCATGGGAAGCCGTCCCCGTTTTATCGACGACCTGTCGCGCGCGGCGTCTGAGCCCGTTGCGCCTGGCGGGTCCACTGGCCCGTCCGCGCTATCCGACGACGCCCTGCTCGACGCCTACTCGCGCACCGTGATCGGCGCGCTGGAGCGCGTCCAGCAGGCAGTCGTCTTCATTTCCGTCGAACACCGAACCCCCGCCAACCCCGGTGGCCGCGGCACACGCGGCGGCACCGGCTCGGGCTTTCTGTTCACACCTGACGGCTACCTGCTGACCAATAGTCATGTCGTGCACGGCGCCGCGCAGATCCGCGTGACCCTCGCGGACGGCAGCCAGTTCGACGCCGATCTGGTCGGCGACGACCCCGGCAGCGACCTCGCCGTGCTGCGGATCGGCTCGGCCGAACCGTTGCCGCACGTCGAACTCGGCGAATCCGGGCGGCTGCGGGTCGGTCAGATTGCGATCGCGGTCGGCAACCCGCTCGGCCTCCAGCAGACCGTCACGACCGGCGTGGTGTCCGCCCTCGGCCGCTCGCTGCGCTCGAACTCGGGCCGCATGATCTACGACGTGATCCAGACCGACGCGGCCTTGAATCCCGGCAATTCGGGCGGTCCGTTGATCAACTCGGCGGGTCAGGTGATCGGCGTGAACACGGCCATCATCCCCGGTGCTCAGGCCATCTGCTTTGCCACCGCAATCGACACCGCCAAGTGGGTCATCATGCAGATCTTCGCCCATGGCCGCGTGCGCCGTGCGTATATCGGCGTAGCGGGCACCACGACGCCGCTGTCGCGGCGTGTACAGCGCTACTTTGGATTGAACTCGGAGACCGGCGTGCGGGTGATGGAAATCGTCAAGGCGAGCCCGGCCGCGCTCGGTGGACTGCGCACGGACGACACGATCGTCGCGATCGATGCGCTGCCCGTCGACGGGGTCGATAGCCTGCAACGGGTGCTGGATGCGTCGCGCATCGACCGTCCGGTCAATATGACGGTGTTGCGCGGCGCGCAGCGGCTCGAGCTGACGCTGACGCCGGTCGAACAGACGAGTTGAGATTGATGCGAAGAAACGCACCAGTGTCACGGCGATTTTCTATACTGAGGGAACCGACCCTCGAGCGCATTCAAACTGCATGGGATCGGCGCAGGTGCTTTAGCGCCAACGCCGACACAGGAGAGCGATGTGACAAGCAACTATCAGGTGCGAGTCACGCGGAACACCGCCGACTACGACGACTCCGGCGTGCCGCGTGTGACGAAAACGCCAGCGCGCGTTGAAATTGCCGCATCGCGACGCGAACTGGTGTTTGCCGATCGCGACGCCCTGCAGCAATTTATCGACGCCTGCGTCAAAGCCCGCGAAGAGGCATTCGGCGTCACGTCGAACTCAGCCCTCTCGGAGGCCGATAAGGCCGCCTGGGCGCGCTTCCTCGGGCGGTTTACGGAGTTGTAAGCGCATCGCGCGTCGACTGCTCGAGCCGTCTCGTGCTGCACTGCATGGCGGCGGTGCAGTGCTGAATGCGCGCCCGCCGCCGCCATTTCAAACGCTCACTGAACCACTCGCGTCACACCGCGGCCACGCGGATCGGCAGCCGGCTCCGGCGTATCGCCATTGACCTTGATGACCTGGATATCGCCGCTGAAATCCTGGCCTTTCAACACGTAACCCTTCGCCTCGATCTGCTGCGCGAGATCGCCGGTGATCGGCTTGTACGGCTCCCAGAAGATCGTGTTAGGCGGCAACAACTGGTGATGAAAGCGCATCGCGGCGACTGCGTCGGGCAACGGCATGTTGAAGTCGTAGACGTTGTTGATCACCTGGAAAATCGACGTGAAGATGCGCGAGCCACCCGGCGTGCCGATCACCAGCGACACCTTGCCGTCCTTCGTCAGGATAGTCGGCGTCATCGACGAAAGCGGACGCTTCTTCGGCGCGATCGCATTCGCATCGCTGCCCACCACGCCAAACTGGTTCGCCACCCCCGGCTTGGCGGAGAAGTCGTCCATTTCATCGTTGAGCACGATCCCTGTGCCGTCCACCACGACGCCCGAGCCGAAATAGCCATTGAGCGTATAGGTGTTCGACACCGCGTTACCCCACTTGTCGATCACCGAGAAATGCGTGGTCTCGGCCTTTTCCGGCATCGAGGTGCCGAGTCCTGGCTGCACACTCTTTGTGTCCGATGGAGTCGTGGGGTTAACGTCGGCGGCGCGTTTGGCAAGGTACGCATCGTCGATCAACTGCGCCACCGGAACCTTGTAGAAATCAGGGTCGCCCATGTACTGGGCACGGTCGGCAAATACACGCTTTTCGATTTCCGCAATCAGGTGCACATACTGCGCCGAGTTGAGCGGCACGTCCTTGAAGTCAGGTGCGATATCCGCCTTCATCTTTAGCAATTGCACGAGACCGACACCGCCTGAGCTCGGCGGCGGCGCGGTGATCACGTGATAGCCATTCCAGTCGGCCTGAACCGGCTCACGCCAGATGGCCTTGTACTCATGCAGATCCTCTTTCGTGATCAAGCCATGGCCGCGCATGGATGTGGCGATCAGGTCGGCGGTCTTGCCATCGTAGAAGTCTTTGGCACCCTGATTGGCAATACGCGTCAGCACGGCGGCAAGGTCCGCCTGCTTGAAGTTGACGCCCTGCTTGAGATTACCAAAGTAGGTATCGAAGTTGGTCTTGCCTGCAAACTCTTTAGCGGCATCGTCACGACGCTGCTGCAACTGTTCGCTCACTTCGAAGCCGTCTGTAGCGTACTTGATGGCCGGAGCCAGCACCTGCTTCCACTTCAGCTTGCCGAAACGGCGCTGCGCTTCCCACATGCCTTCGACCGTGCCCGGCACACCCACCGCGCGATAACCGAAAAGGCTCATGCCTTTGACGACCTCGCCCTTGTCGTCGAGATACATATTGCGTGTGGCCGCAAGCGGCGCCTTCTCCCGATAGTCGAGAAAGTACGGTTTGCCGTTGACATACAGCGTCATAAAACCACCACCGCCAATGTTGCCAGCTTCCGGATACGTCACGGCAAGCGTAAAGGCAATCGCCACGGCGGCGTCGACGGCATTGCCGCCTTCCTTGAAGATCTGCTCAGCGGCATCGGCGCTGAACTTGTCTGCCACGGCAACGGCCGAAGCGTCGAGAACTGCGGGTTGCTGATCCGAAGTCTTCGCGTACGCCGGCACCGCTTCGAGGAACCCGCTCGATACGGTAAGGAATGCTGCTAACGCAAATGCGCAAGCAGACAACTTTACTTTACCCGATGACATTCACCGCCCTCCATGACAAATTCCCTGATCGGAACAAACGTTTGCCTTGGGCTTATAGCATGAGGAGGGCGGTTTTGCGAAGCCGCAACACGCTCGGTCGCGCTACTTCTTGCCTGGAATCTCCCGTCCGCGCAAGGAGCAGCCGGTGGTTTCCGTAACGAACAGCAGCGCGCATGCGCCGATCACACAAGCGCCCATCATGTAGTAAGCCGGCACCAGCGTACTGCCGGTATGCGCAATGAGCCACTCGTTCACCATCGGAGCGGTGCCTCCGAAGATCGAGGTCGAGATGTTGTAGGCGATGGCCATGCCGGCATAGCGCACCTGAGTAGGGAACATTGCTGGGAACATCGCCGAGATGCTGGCCAGTTGAGGCACGTAGAGCAAGCCCAACACGGCGAAACCCGCGAGCGCACCCGCTATTCCATGCCGCATCAGGAGGAACATGGGAATGGCCGCGACGAAAAGGCCAATCAGCGAAAACCACCAGACATTCTTGCGGCCGACCCGATCAGAAAAGGTCCCGGCAAAAGGTAGAAAGACCATCATTGCCAGCATGCCAATGAGCGGGACGAGCAATGACATGTTGTCGCTCATACTCAATTGCTTCTGCATGAAGGTCGGCATATAAGCCAATAACACGTAATTGACGACATTCAAGGCCACCACCAGGCCGCCAAGCAACAGCAGCGGCTGCGCATATCCGGTCAGCAGATCTTTCAGCGGCACGCGAGCGTCGTTTTCCTCTCGGCTCGACTGCTCGAGCTCGAGAAAGACAGGCGTGTCTTCGAGTCTGGAACGCAGATAGAAGCCGATCAGCCCAAGCGGGGCCGCGATCAGAAACGGCAGACGCCACCCCCAGGCATGCATCGTTGTGTTTCCCAATGCAATGGAACAACCCAGCATCAGAAACGCGCCGAGAGAAAAGCCTGCCAGCGTGGCAAATTCGAGGAAGCTGCCGCAAAAGCCGCGCTTTTTGTCAGGCGCATATTCGGCCATGAAGGTCGCCGCGCCACCATACTCCCCTCCAGTCGAAAAACCCTGGACCATCCGTAAGACGATCAGCACCGCGGGAGCCCACCATCCGATGCTTGCATACGTTGGCACGAGCCCGACCAGCAGGGTCGCCGTAGACATCATGATGATCGTCAGCGCAAGCACATACTTGCGGCCCAGGCGGTCACCGAGCGGCCCCCAGAATAGTCCCCCGAGTGGGCGGACCAAAAACGAAATGGCGAAAGTGGCGAGCGCGAACAGCGTCGCCTGCGTCGTGTTGCCGGGGAACAGTGCGGCCGATATATACGTCAGGCCGTACGCATAGATGCCGTAGTCGAACCACTCGGTGGCATTGCCCAGCGCCGAGGCGGCGATGGCGCGCCGTAACAGGCCCGGCGAGGTGCCTTGCACAGTTTCGCCGTGCCATGGATGTACGTAACTCATGTCTTCCTCCAATCTCGAGGGATGCGGCCTGCGGCTCGGTGTCGCCGGTCTTATGTAGCCGCACCTGGTGTTGTGAAGCAGCACCCGGTGAAAGCACGCGACGGTGCGCGAATGGTGCTATGCGGTGGCCGGCTGCCCGTGTACTTCAGCGGCGATTTCGTCAACTGCGCCGCGCGCAAGACGCACGATTTCGTCCACGTCTGCGCGTGTGGCGACAAGGGGCGGCGCAAAGCCGAGAATGTCGCCGTGTGGCATGGCCCGCGCAATCAGACCACGTTGCATCGCAGCGGCCGACACACGCGGCCCAACCTTGAGCGTCGGATCGAAAGCACGCCGCTCATCCTTGTCCGCCATGAATTCCAAAGCAGCGAGCATACCCGCCCCGCGGACTTCACCTACCATTGGATGATCATCGAACGCTGCGTGCAGTTGCTCGAGCAGGTAAGCGCCGGTCTGCGCAGCGTTCTGCGTAATATTCTCGCGTTCGAGGATCTCGAGATTGGCGAGTGCCGCCGCAGCGCAAACCGGGTGACCCGAGTAGGTCCAGCCATGACCCATTGCGCCGAATTCCTGCGACGCCTTATCGATTACGTCCCACACCCCTTCACCGACAATCACGCCCGACAACGGCGCGTACGCGCTGGTCAGCCCCTTCGCAACGGTAATCAGATCGGGTTGGATACCGTAGTGTTGCGCGCCCATCTTCGAACCGAGGCGGCCAAAACCGCACACTACTTCATCGCTGATCAACAGGATGTCGTGCTTCTTCAAGACCTGCTGGATCGCGGGCCAATAGCCGTCCGGCGGCGGCAGGATGCCGCCAGTGCCCATCACCGGTTCGCCGATGAAGGCGGCAATCGTATCGGCGCCCTCCTCTGCGATCAGCCGTTCCAGTTCATCGACGCAATACGCGACGAACTGCGTTTCGTTCATCCCGGCAGGCGCCTGACGGTACCAGTGCGGACACACCGTGTGCTTCACACGTTCCAGTGGCAAATCGAAATACTGATGAAAGCTGGGCAGACCCGTGAGACTGCCGGTGACGATGCCCGAGCCGTGATAGCCGCGCTGGCGCGAGATGATCTTCTTCTTGTCAGGGCGCCCTTTGACGTTGTTGTAGTACCAGGCGAGCTTGATCTGCGTTTCGTTGGCATCCGAGCCGGACATGCCGTAGTACACCTTCTTCATCCCCGCTGGCGCCCAGTCGATAATGCGCGACGACAGTTCGATGATCGTATCTGTCGAGTGTCCGACGTACGTGTGGTAGTAGGCAAGTTTCTTCGCCTGCTCGTAGATCGCATCGGCCACTTCGGTGCGGCCATAGCCGATGTTCACGCAGTAGAGGCCAGCGAAGGCGTCAATGTACGTCTTGCCTTGGTGGTCCTCGATCCGGATGCCTTTGGCACCCGTCACAATGCGGCCCGGCAGAGCGCCGCTAGCGTGATCGTGCGCGTGCGTCGAGGGGTGCATGAAATGCGCGCGGTCTGCTTCGAAGAGCTGGTTGAGTTGGGTCATGAGGTTCTCCGTCATATTAGCGATGAGTGGGATTGGATTGCGCGGGCGACCTGGCTAGGCCGCAACAGGCGCGGGCTTACGGTGTCCTCGGGGAGGGCTTTCGGTCACCGGCACACCGAGTTCGCCGAGGCAGAAATAACGTGTCTCGACAAAAGGCTCGAAACCTTCGACGCCGCCTTCACGACCCAGCCCGGAAGCCTTGATGCCGCCGAACGGAATCGGCGCGCCGGTGAACTTCGCACCGTTCACGGACACCATCGCGAACTCCAGACGACGGATCACCTGGAATACCGTGTTCAGGTCCGTTGCGCAGAGATAAGCCGCGAGG
This sequence comes from Paraburkholderia phenazinium, assembly GCF_900141745.1. Taxonomy (NCBI): domain Bacteria; kingdom Pseudomonadati; phylum Pseudomonadota; class Betaproteobacteria; order Burkholderiales; family Burkholderiaceae; genus Paraburkholderia; species Paraburkholderia phenazinium. The sequence goes on from NZ_FSRM01000002.1 coordinate 151,197, forward strand.
CCGTATTCGGTGTCGTTGGCCCGTGCGATCGCTTCATCGAGTGTGTCAAATGGCGCAACCGCGGAGACAGGCGCGAAATTCTCTTCGTCGTAGACGCGCATGCCGGACGCGGTGTCGGCAATCACGGTAGGCTCGAAGAACCAGCCACCGCGCGCATGCGCCGCACCGCCCACGGTGATGCGCGCGCCTTTGGCGCGGGCATCTTCGACACGCGCCACAGTAGCGTCGAAGGCGGCCTGGTGCATGAGCGGTCCTACGTCGACGCCTGATTCAAACGCTGCCCCTACTCGCAGCGCACGCACCGCAGTGCTATAACGTTCGACAAAAGGCTCATAAACGGGCCGCGCAACGAGCATCCGGTTCGCTGCGCAACAGTCCTGTCCGGAAGTCTGAAATTTCGCGGCCACCGCGACGCGCACTGCCTGCTCCAGATCCGCGTCCTCGGTAACGATGAACGGCGCATTGCCACCTAACTCAAGCGCCGTCTTCTTGATGCCTGCTTGCGCTGCGGTCCGCATCACCAGCGCGCCCACTCGCGTCGAGCCCGTAAAGCTCACTGCACGCACGCGCGTATCGCGCACCAGCGTTTCCATCGCCATCTGCGGTTCGCCGAGCACGACGTTGAACACGCCCGCGGGCAAGCCCGCTTCTTCAGCGAGCTGCGCCAGTGCCAAGGCGGAAAACGGCGTTTCGTGCGCAGGCTTCACCACCACGGTGCAACCCGCCGCAAGCGCGGCCGCCGCTTTGCGCGTGATCATGGCCGTGGGGAAATTCCAGGGCGTGATCAACGCTGCCACTCCTACGGGCTCGATGAGAGTGCCAAGCTGGGCGCCGTCGATATGCGAAGGAATCGTACGTCCATTGAGACGGCGCGCTTCGTGCGCAAACCATTCGACAAAGCTCGCCCCGTACGTGATTTCACCGCGCGCTTCCGCCAGAGGCTTGCCTTGCTCCAGCGAGAGGATCGCAGCGAGATCGTTCTGATGACGCAAGATTAGTTCGTGCCAGCGCAGCAGTAAAGTGGCGCGCTTTGCCACCGGCAGCCAGCGCCAGTTTGAGAACGCGCGGTGTGCCGCGTCGACCGCTTGCGTGATTTGCGCAGCCTCCAGCATCGGGACATGACCCAGTACCTCCTGGTCAGCCGGGTTCTGGACGGCGACGGTCGATGCGCTCGCACTATGCACCCAACGTCCATCGACATAGCAGAGCGATTTGAATAGGACGGGATGACCCAGCAACATGACGACCTCCTGTATCCGATGTATGTCTGTTACTGTACGTCCCGCCCAGCGGCGAGTTTTCTGCTTTGGCCGCTGCAGGATGCGTGTTTTTCTGATTTTCGCGGCGGCACCTGGTGATTTTTGTGAGCCCATGACCTGTGCCCCTTGCGTTCAGGTCTCGCCCGCAACCTCATCGCCTGCCCACGCGGGCACGCCCTCCACCATGCTCTTCACCTCTTTCGTGACGATGTAGGTGAAGTACTTTTCGATGCCGAGTTCTTCGGTCAGCAATGCATCGATGAAGCGTTGATAGTGGTCGATATTGCGCGACATCACGTGCATCACATAGTCGACACCGCCACCCGTTGCGTGGCACTGCAAAACTTCGGACGCGCCGGCGATGCGCTCCTCGAAGCGGCGCATGTCGGGCGCCGTGTGCCGCGCGAGCGTCACTTCGACGATCACGCGGCTGCCCTCGAAGGCGCGCAGCCAGTCCACGTCGGCCCGATAGCCGCGAATGATGCCGCTCTCCTCAAGCCGCCGCACACGTTCCCATGCCGGCGAAACCGACAGGTTGATTTCTTCAGCGAGGTGCGACTTCGTCATGCGTCCGTCTTGCGACAGAATGCGCAGAATAGCGAGGTCGTACCGGTCGAGTTTCATGGGTTTTTACCCCACTCCACCACCTCAGCCACTACGGCTACCGTGTCACCGATCCGCACCAGCCCAGGGAAGTGGCGCGCCGCCAGCAAGCCACCACGGCGCGCGCGATATTCGACAGGCGGCAAACCCGTGCGCGTCGCGTCGTAGATTCGGGCGATCAATTCACCGCTCTCGACCCTATCGCCGAGTTCCTTGCACAGTTCAAGCAAGCCTTCATGTTCGCTCGTCGTGTAGCAGGTGCCATCCGGCATATCGAGCAGCGTGGTAGTGCGCGCTCCATCATGCGAGGCAGCGCGGGAGTTCAAATCATCGTGCCGGACAAGCACCCCCGCGTGCGCAAGGAATCCGCGTACGCCGCGCACCGCCACCGCCACGCTCCGGACGGTTGCCGTGCCACCGCCGCCCAGCTCCGTCGACACGAACACCTTGCCCGCCTCTTCGACCGCTGTATCGAACAGCCCAACGCTATCCATTTCCAGCATCCTCATTGAATAAGGTGCACCGAACGCACGCATCGCTGCTTCGCAACGTGCCTGCTGTCCGGCGTCCTGCAAAACATGAATCGCGGCCAACGGCACGAAATCGAGCGTGCGGCCGCCAGCGTGCAGATCGAGCACGTAGTCCGCCAGCGGCAACAAATAACGCTGGAAGTAATCGGCGATTTTTTCGGTCACCGTGCCATCCGGCTTACCCGGAAAACTGCGGTTCAGATTGCCACGATCGATCGGTGACGTGCGGTTTCCCGCGCGGAACGCCGGATAGTTCATGAATGGCACGATGATCACGCGCCCGGTCACGTCCGACGCTTTGAGCGCAGACGCGAGCTTCGACAACGCTATCGGCCCTTCGTATTCGTCGCCGTGATTGCCGCCGGTCAGCAACACCGTCGGCCCCTCGCCGCGACGAATGACGGTAACCGGAATCATCACCGCGCCCCAGGCCGACGCATCATGCGAATGCGGCAGTTTGAGAAAGCCATGTTGTTCGCCGTGGGCCTCGAAGTCGACCGTCGGCTGAATCGGAGATGGCCGCATGCGCCCTACTCCTTCGTGAACAGTTTGCGCGGCGTCGTACAAAAAGTCTCGACACCGGAATCGGTAATCAGAATGCTCTCGGTGATCTCGAGACCCCAGTCTTCGAGCCATAGGCCCGGCATGAAATGGAAGGTCATGCCAGGTTCCAGCACCGTCCGGTCGCCCGGACGAAGGCTCATGGTCCGCTCGCCCCAGTCGGGCGGATAGCTGGCTCCGATCGGATAGCCGCAGCGGCTGTTCTTCTCGATACCCGATTTACGCAGCACTGCGAAGAACGCATGGGCGATGTCTTCGCAGGTATTGCCCGGCTTCGCTGCAGCGAGTCCCGCCTCGATTCCTTCCACCACTGCGCGCTCGGCATCGATGAAATGCCGTGGTGGCTTGCCGAGGTACACCGTGCGCGACTGCGGGCAGTGATAGCGCTTGAAGCACCCGGCGATTTCGAAGAACGTGCCGGCGTTACGGGCAAACGGCGTGTCGTCCCATGTCAGATGGGGTGCCGCGGCATCGGCGCCGGTCGGCAGCAAGGGCACGATGGCCGGATAGTCGCCACCATGGTCTTCGACACCGCTGATGCCGGTCGCGTAAATGTCCGCAACAAGATCGCTCTTGCGCATACCTGGCTCGATGCGTTCGACAATGCGTGCATGCATCTTCTCGACGATGCGCGCCGCAATCCGCATGTATTCGATTTCACGCGGCGATTTCACCGCGCGCTGCCAGTTCACGAGCGCCGTCGCATCACGCCACTGCGCATTGGGGAGATTGCGCATCAGCGATGCATAAGCCGCCGCGCTGAAGTAGTAGTTATCCATCTCGACGCCGACACGACACGTCTGCCAACCGCGCGCTTCGATCACTTCACGGGCGAGGTAGTCCATCGGATGCCGCTCGGTGGACTGCACGTAATGATCCGGATAACCAATGATCTGCTCGTGCCGCATGAACACGGTACGGCGTGCCCCGTTTGCGTCCTGGCCACGGCCGAACCAGACCGGCTCGCCATCCATCGCCAGCAGCACGCACTGGTGGACATAGAATGACCAGCCGTCGTAGCCGGTAAGCCACGCCATATTGGTCGGATCCGATACGATCAACAGATCGATGTCCACGGCCTGCATGGCGCGGCGGGTCTTCGCAATGCGCGCATCATATTCGGCGCGCTCGAATGGCAACCGTACGCTGGGCGTTGCTGCCGCCACAGTCGCTGCCCCACGTTCCTGTTCAGTTGTTTCTGCCATCGTCCCCTCTCAGCCTTTCGCTTCGTTGCGGAAAATCGTTCCAGCTCCAGCCTCCCGTGCACGCGAAAGCGCGAGCGCGGCAATGGCCGTGTCCTGTGCACCGGTCCCGGTCAGGTCGCAAATCGTCACATCGCACTCATGCGTGCGGCCCTTGGCCTGGCCCGCGATCACCTGGCCCAGTTCGGAAAACGTTGCGTGCACATCCACCGCGCCCGCTTCCAATGCGTGGTGCAGCTCCCCCAGCACGCGCGTTTGTTGCATGCGGTCACAGAAGTAGCGTGCCGCCGCCAGTGCGGCCGGAGCGATCTCGTTCTTGTGCTCGGCGTCCGAACCCATCGCGGTGATGTGCAAGCCCGGATGCAGATCTGGCGCTTCCACCAGAGGGGTGCGGCTGGGCGTCGTGGTAATGGCGATATCCGCCTCGGCAAGTGCATGGTGGACATCACGCGCGATGTCGCAATGCACACCCAATCGTGCCGTCGTATCCGCGGCGAAGCGCTCTGCGGCTGCGCGATTGCGGGCCCATACGGAGACGCGCTCGACGCGCCGCACCAACATCAGCGCCTGCAATTGCAAGCGTGCCTGCTCGCCGGCCCCAATCATCGCGACCTGCGGCGTTGCCTGTTTTGCAAGCCAGCGCGCCGCGACGGCGCCCGCGGCTGCGGTCCGGACGGCAGTGAGATAACCGTTATCGAGCAGCACCGCTTCAGTCAGCCCGGTTTGCGCAGAGAGCACCAGCATCAATCCATTGAGACTCGGCAAACCCAACGACGGATTATTGAAAAAACCAGGACTTACCTTGATCGCAAAGCTGGCGAAGCGCGGCAGATAAGCGGTTTTCACATCGACCTCGCCGTGCTGGCCGGGCAGATCGAGACGCAGTACAGGCGGCATCGCAACTGCTTCCGTGGCGAGTGCGAGAAAGGCGGCTTCCACCTGATCGACTGCTGCCAGGTCCAGCGGCACGAGTTCGCGAAGTTGCGCTTCGCCGAGAATGGAAATGGAGGCGGACGTCATGGCCTATTCCTGTGTCACACCGCATTGACGATGCGGCGATGCTGATCGATATCGATGTTCGCGCCGCTGATCACCAGCACGAGGGGTCCGCGCCGCAACCTGTCTGCGGGCAGGACGCCGTCGAGCACGGCCGCAATGCCGACAGCCGCCGCCCCTTCGATCACTAGCCGCTCGTGCCGGTAGGCATGTTCGATGCCGCGGGCGATCGATGCCTCGTCGAGCAACACTGCTGCGTCGATCAGGTCACGTGTGAGTGCAAACGTATAGCGATTGTCGAGTCCGATCCCGCCGCCCAGCGAATCCGCCAGCGATTCGACTTCCTCGACCTGCACCGGCCGGCCGGCGGCGAGACTCGCATGCATCGCGGCGCCGCGCGACATGGTGACGCCGGTCATGCCAATCTCCGGATTGATGCTCCTGGCGGCGAAGGCCACGCCCGCAAACAGGCCACCGCCCGATAACGGCACGACGATGTTGCCGGCCTCTGGCAACGCCTCCGCGATTTCAAGGCCAATGGTGGCCTGCCCGGCAATGACGTTCAGATCGTCAAACGGCGGCACGTAGGCAAAACCCTCTTCGCGCGCCAGACGCAGGGCTTCGTGCTCCGCTTCGTCCTGGCTTCTGCCGACAATGCGCACGCACGCACCGAGTGCCCGCACGGCCTCCACCTTGTTGCCTGGAACAAGCGCCGACATGCACACCGTGGCCTCTATGGAGAGTGCCCGCGCCGCATGCGCCACTGCGCGGCCGTGATTGCCGGTCGAAGCGGTCACAACCTGTCTGCAGCCGCACTCCGCGAGCGAAGCCAGCGCGTTGGTGGCGCCGCGCAACTTGAAGCTGCCGGTCGGCTGGAGCGTCTCGAGTTTCAGAAAGACCGGCGTTTGCGCCAACGCCGACAGTGCCGGCGATTCGACCAGCGGCGTGCGCAGCACGCGGCCTTCGAGGCGGCGGCGCGCGCGGTAGACATCGACCAGGGAAAGATCGCTCGCGAAGGTCATAGTGGCTTGCATCGGTCTCAATGCAAACCAGTCTAATGTTCTAAAAACTGATTCTTATTGTCCTAGTTCATTTCAGGCTTGACCCGAAGAACATGCCAAGGCCTCACGCGAAATCATGCACCTGCGGATATTGCTCGAAGACCTCGCGCATCGTTTCGAGCGCATCTTTATAGGCCTCCTCGCTCACTTCAGCACCTACACACACGCGTACGGCATTCGGACGCTCCGCGCCTCGCACGAGGAATGGGTCAGGCGAGGTCACTGCAATGTCGCGGTTGCGCAGTTCGCGTACAAGCCGTTCCGCCTGCCAATGATCGGGCACACGCAACCACGCCGACAATGCGTGTGGATGCGCGCCCAGAACATAGGCACCGAGTATCTGCTTGAGCACGGCCTGCCGCCGCGCGAGCCGTTCGCGCTGTATCTGCACCAGCCGCGCAGCGGTGCCATCGGCGACCCAGCGTGTGGCCACCTCCGCCATCGGCGACGTCGCCATCCAGCTATTGACGCGCAACACGCTCTCAGCGCGCAGAGCGAGGCGGCGTGGCGTCGTCATATAACCGATGCGTAGTCCCGTCAGCACGGATTTGGTCATGCTCGTGCAGTAGAACGACAGCTCGGGGATCAGGCTTGCGATCGGCGTGGCGGCTTTGGCGGGCAGCGGTCCATACACGTCATCCTCGATCACGTAGACGCCATAACGCTCGGCAATGCGGGCAATCGCACGCCGCCGCGAGTCGGGCATCAGCGCGACGGTGGGATTGTTGAGCGTCGGCGTGCAAACCAGCGCGGTGACGCGCTCGCTATCGCACATCTCCTCGAAATGCTCCGGATGGATACCGTATTCGTCGATTTCAAGGCCTTTGAGCGTAAAGCCCAGGACATTGGCCGAGCCGATCACGCCGTGATCGGTCAGGCTTTCGCACAGCACTGTATCGCCGGGGCCGACCAGCGAGGCCAGCGCGAGAAAAATGCCGTGTGCCGCGCCGTTGGTGACCAGCAGCGAATCGGCAGTGGCCGGCATGCCTAGAGACGCGAGCCATGCCACTCCCGCCTGACGGTGATGCTCGAAGCCGGCAATCGGCCGGAACGCTCGAATCCAGGGCTGGTCTTCGAGCGTCGCCAGCGTCGCGCAGACCTTGCGCCACATCGCATCGTGTTCAGACGTATGGATGATGCGCGCAATAGAAAAATCGACCACGGAGCGTTCGGCGATGTCGAGCATGTAGTTCGACATGGTCTCGGTCACGCGCGCCGCCACGAAGCTGCCACGGCCCACTTCGCAGCGGATCAGGCCCTGCCGTTCGAGTTCCTTGTACGCGTTGGTAACCGTCTGCACGCTGATCGCCAGTTCCGCCGCCACGTCGCGCTGCGGAGGCAGGCGCGCGCCGGCCCGCAACGCGGAAGTTTCGATGTCGCCCGCGATCGCTTTCACCAGTCGCTTGTACTTCGACTCCACTCCGTGCACCGCGCGCACGGCTTCCCGCCACTGCTCGATCACCCTCGCCTCCCGGTATTGCCGCTGGTTTGCCCACTTATAGTGCAACCAAATGACGGCGAAAAATTATTGTCCTAGAGCAATCGGAACAAAAAAATGGCTTTGTATCCTGCGATCGAGATGCCTGCCGCGATGCGCGTATGGCAACTCTCGCGGATGCTGCGCCATTGCCTGGGGCCAACCCTTAGAGCGATCCGGCGCATGACGCGCCGCCCCATTCACAGCGTCATCTATCGGGATCGACATGAAAGCGAAGCGCACTTCAGGAATGCTGGGAGTCCTCTGCCTCGCAGCGGCGAGCATGGTTATGCATACCCAGGCCGCGTCAGCGGAAACGACGTTGCAGCGCATCCAACGCACCGGCGAAGTTCGCATCGGCTATGCGAACGAAGCGCCCTTCGCCTATACGACGCCGGACGGCCAGGTGACCGGCGAGTCGCCGGAAATTGCCCGCAAGATATTCGCCAGGCTCGGTGTGAAGAAGGTAGACGGCGTGCTTACCGAATGGGGATCGCTGATTCCCGGTCTGCGTGCGGGCCGCTTCGACGTGATCGCCGCCGGCATGTACATCACGCCGGAGCGATGCGGGCAGGTTGCGTTCGCCGATCCGCAATACCAGATTCAGGACACCTTGCTGGTTTTGCAAGGCAACCCCAAACATCTGCATAGCTACGCGGATGTGGCAAAGCAGCCTGACACGAAACTTGCGGCAATGGCGGGCACGGTTGAACTGGGCTATGCGCACGACAGCGGCGTCAAGGACGATCAGTTGCTACAGGTTCCCGACACGACCGCTCAACTGCAGGCTGTTCGCGCACGTCGTTCCGACGCTGCCGTCGGTACCGCATTGACGATGAAGGGTCTGGCAGCAAAAGATCCATCGCAGGTTGAGGCGATTGCCAGTTTCACTGATGATCCCAAGCACACCGGCTACGGCGCGCTGGCGTTTCGTCCCGAAGACACGGACCTGCGCGATGCGGTTAACAAGCAGTTGCACGCCTGGCTCGGCACGACCGATCATCTGCAGACGGTTGCGCCGTTTGGCTTCGACAAGTCAAATCTGACCACGAAGAGCGCCGCCCAAATCTGCGGTAAATAAGGCCACGGGATACGCGTGCCAGCGTGTCCATCGGGTTTCAGCCGCGCGCGCTCCTGTGCGCCGCCACATGCAAGCGAGGAACCGCCATGCGTGAACTGTTTCCCCTGTTGTTGCAGGGTACGCTCGTCACCATCGGGATCGCGGTGTGCAGCACCCTGCTCGCGATCGCCATGGCCTTCGCAGCGACTGCGGCCAGGCTCGCGCCCTGGGCGCCGTTACGCTGGATTGGCAACGTGTACGTGGAAGTGTTTCGCGGAACCTCGTTGCTGGTGCAACTATTCTGGTTCTTCTTCGTGCTGCCGCTGCCACCGTTTCATCTGGAACTGGCACCTTTCACGGTGGCTATAGTCGGACTCGGATTGCACTACGGCGCTTACGGCTCGGAAATTCTGCGCGGCGCCTTGCGCTCCGTGCCCGGCGGCCAGTTCGAAGCGGCGCTCGCGCTCAACCTGTCGCCGCTGACGCGGATGCGCCGCATCATCCTGCCGCAGGCGATGATCAATGCCTTGCCACCCGCAACCAATCTGATGATCGAGCTGCTCAAGGGCACCTCACTGGTTTCTTTGATCACGTTATCGGATCTGACCTTTCGCGCACGGCAACTCGACGAGGCCACCTTCAAGACTGCGCAGATTTTTACGCTCACGCTGGTGATCTATTTCGTGCTCGCGCAAATCCTTGTAGCGCTGATGCGGTATTTCGAGCGGCGTGCGAGTCATGGCATGAGCCAGAGGGCCGTCCGATGAACAGCTTCTTCGATCTGCACTATGCTGCGCACATCCTGCCAGCGCTGCTGCGCGCATCGCTCTATACGGTTCTCATCACGATGGTCGGCTTTGCGATCGCGCTGGTGCTCGGCCTTGTGTTGGCGATCTTGCGCCGCAGCCATCTCAAGCCGCTGTCGCGGGGAGTCGGCTTCGTCGTTGAATTTATCCGCAGCACGCCACTGCTGATTCAGGTGTACGTACTGTTCTATGTGCTACCGGTATATGGCATCACCATGTCCGCACTGACGGCCGGTACGGTCGGCATCGCGCTGCATTATGCGTGCTACACCTCCGAGGTGTACCGCGCGGGGCTCAACGGCGTGGCGCGCGGCCAGTGGGAAGCTGCCTGCGCGCTGTCGCTTTCGCCGTGGCGCACATATAGCGGCGTGATCCTGCCACAAGCGATCCGCGCCGTGATTCCGGCGCTTGGCAATTACCTCGTCGCGATGTTCAAGGACACGCCCGTGCTCTCGGCAATCACCGTCGTCGAACTGATGCAGCAGGCCAAGAATATCGGCTCGGAAACGTTCCGCTATCTGGAGCCGATCACGATGGCGGGCCTGTTCTTCCTCCTTATCAGCGTCACATTTGCACAACTTGTGCGGCGCCTCGAGTTCAGGCTGAGGCTGCCATGAAGACCGATACCGAAACATCCACCCCGTTGCAGCCGGATGCCCCCGTGATGGAGAAAGAGATGAACCGAGATCCCGCAGACGTGTTGAGCACGGCAGCAGGCTGTGAAGCCGAGGCGCCGATGGTCCGGTTCGCCGGCGTAACCAAGCGCTATGGCGCGCTCACGGTGCTCGACAGCCTTGATCTGGAAATCGCCCGCAACGAGAAAGTGGCCATCATCGGGCCAAGCGGCTCTGGCAAGTCGACGCTGCTACGCGTGCTGATGACGCTGGATCCGCTAACCGGCGGTACGATCGAAGTCGACGGCGAGCCGCTTACGCATATGTGCAAGAACGGCGAACTGGTACCGGCCTCCGTGCGGCATCTGCGCCGCGTGCGCAGCAAGATCGGTATGGTGTTTCAAAGCTTTAACCTGTTTCCGCATATGACCGCGCTCGCCAATACCATCGAAGCACCCATGCGCGTGCATGACCTTTCCCGCAAGGAGGCAACCGACCGCGCGCGGGAGCTGCTGTCGCTGGTAGGACTGGAAGACAAATGCGATCACTACCCGTCGCAACTGTCGGGTGGCCAGCAGCAACGCGTGGCCATTGCACGAGCGCTGGCGATGCGCCCAAAAGTAATGCTGTTCGACGAAGTGACGTCCGCGCTCGATCCCGAGTTATGCGGCGAAGTACTCAATGTGATCCGCCGCCTCGGGAGCGAGCACAACCTGACGATGCTGATGGTCACGCACCAGATGGGTTTTGCGCGCGAATTCGCGGACCGCGTCTGCTTCTTTTCGGAGGGGAAGATCCTCGAGCAGGGAACGCCCCAGCAATTTTTCGCTGCGCCTCAGCACCAACGGACCCAGCAGTTCTTGCGGGCAGTGCGTGAGGCGATCTGACCGCGGTTGCGTCGTGCCATCGCGGAAGTAAGACTCAACAGCCGGGTCCATCATGCGCGGCCCCGGCTACCCTTTGCGATCTCATCGCCACTACCCTGCGGCAGACGCGCCGTAACAGGAATCGAACCGACCGAGAACAAACCCACCACCAGAAACGCTGGCCAGAAGTCCGACCACACAATCGCCGGATGACCCTGCAGATGGTGCGAAATCTCCAGCACGATACCGCCGATCGTCACGCCGAGCCCAAGCGAGATCTGCTGGATCACGCTCGCCACGCTAGTGGCACGGCCGATGTCGCGGGCAGGGATATCCGCATAAGCCAGCGTATTCAGCGAGGTGAACTGCAGCGACGGGAAGAAGCCGCCGAACAGCACGATGCACCAGATTGCCCAATGCGGCATGCCGGGGAAAAACAGTCCGTAGACCGCGATCGCCAAGCCCGCCAGGCCCGCATTGACCATCAGCACCTGGCGAAATCCGAAGCGCTCCAGCACCCGCGAGGCGGCCGCCTTCATGAAGAACGCGCCGAACGCTGAAGCACAGGTAATTGAACCTGACACGAAGGCCGTCATGCCAAGCCCTTCCTGCAACGCTAATGGCAGCAGAAACGGCACCGCGCCAAGACCAATGCGAAACAGCGAGCCACCCAGCACGCTTGCATGGAAGCTCGGAATGCGCAGCAGACGCAGATCGAGCACCGGCAGTTCAACACGGCTCGCATACAACCAGTACACGAGCAGCAACGCGGCGCCGGCCACGCACATACCGAGCGACAGACTGTTCGACACCAGTTCGCCGCCCACCAGCGACGCGCCCAGCATAAACAGCGAAGCGCCGGCCGCCGACAATACGAAACCGAACCAGTCGAGCCGTCCCGGATGCGCCTCGTGGACATTGGCGATGTGCCTGTTCGTGAGCCAGATGCCGAGCACGCCGATCGGAATGTTGATGAAAAAGATCAGGCGCCAATGCAGATACGTGGTGATGAAGCCGCCGAGCGGCGGCCCAAGCACGGGGCCGAGCAACGCGGGCACCGTCAGGTAGTTCATGGCCCGGATGAACTCCGACTTCGGCAGCGAGCGGAAAATAATGATGCGTCCGACCGGCACCATCAACGCACCGCCAAGCCCCTGCACGAAGCGCGCAAACACAAACGTGCCGAGCGAACTCGATGCAGCGCACATCAGCGAGCCGGTCATGAAGATGCCGATTGCCGTGCGAAACACCGTGCGTGAGCCGAAGCGGTCGGCCACCCAACCGCAGATGGGAATAAAGACGCCGAGGCCGATCACATAACTCGTGATGGCAAGCTTAAGGGTAATGGGACTTTGGCCGAGGTCGCGCGCGAGGACGGGGAGCGACGTCACGATGACTGTGCCGTCCACGTTTTCCATGAACATCGCACATGCGACGATCAACGGGACGATGAATGCACCCAGGGCGAGAGGCATTGGCGAGACGACGGTTGACGAAACCGTCGGCGTAAAGGTGCAATTATCGCATTGCCCCGGCAACAGATGTTGTTAAGGAAGGTGATTTGCACAGCACAGCATGCTGTGATGACCCTGCGCGGAATCTGTGCGAGATGGTTGAGGATGCAACGAAGCGCGCAGAAAAGAAATGTGCCGGCATCAGCCGGCACACTCACATCGCATAGAAAGGCGGGAAGCGAAGCTTAACGCGGCGCCATGACCAGCGGCTGCAATTGCGGCAGGATCTCGGTACGGGCACGCACGACGTCATTCGGGAAGTCGATCTCGATCCACGGTGCGCCGGTCACGTCGGCAGTATCGAACACCTGGCTGCCCTCGAGCAGCAGATCGCGCACGGCCTCTTCGTGTGGCAGATTCGAGCGGCCGCTGTCGATGTAGCCCGCCACGATCTGCGCAAAGCGCTGCGCCGTTTGCTCGCGGAAACGGAAGAACCCGACCGACTCGCCAATCGTGTCGTATTCGAGGTTCACCGCGAGCTGCTTGCGCAACTCGACCGGCACGCCGTCTTTCAGACACAGCTTGACGGGCTCGTCGCCCGCTTCGAAATCACGGTCGATCAGCAGCCGGTTTGCCGTCTCGCCCGCCACCAGGGCATTCAGGATGCGCTCGTCATACAGCACGTCGGCGTCCATCAGCAAGACGTCGCCGCCGCGCGTCAATGCGTCCGCTACGGTGTGCACCGTCAGCACGCTGCCGAGGTCGAAACGCGGATTGATCACCGTCTCGACCGGGTGCGGCCAGTTGATGCGCTTCAGCTCTGCCGCGACCAGTTCCGGCTGGAAACCGAGCGCCAGCACGACGTCGGTCACGCCAGCGGTTTCGAGCATCTGCAGATGCCGCTCGAGCAGGCTCACGCCGTCGAACTGCAGCAGACACTTCGGGAACTGTTCACCAGGCGGAAGCTGGAGACGCAGGCCAAGGCCCGCAGCGAGAATAATGGCACGCATGCGCGGTCCCTTTCTAAAAGTAAGATTTGTCGACAGCCGGCACCTGCGTCGCGCGCCGACGCTGCCAGTTTCTTTCACTGAAATGCAAGTACAACAGGCCCGGCAAGCCAAGCAGGAGCTCACGGGCGCGCTTGGCAAGCGACAGCGCCAGCGCCGCCTCCGGCGGCAAGCCGACAAGCGGCGCGAGCAGCAGATAACCGCCCTCCTGCACGCCAAGCGAACCGGGAATCGCAAACGCAGCGCCGCGAATTGCCTGACCCAGGCTTTCGAGCAGCAACGCATCGATCCAGCCCACCGGATGACCGAGGAAGCGCAGCGCAAGCCACACTTCCACGGTGCCGACGATCCAGCCTACCAGGCTCAGCGCAAAACTCGCCAACACGCGGGCGCGGTCGCGATAGAGCGCCTGCACGGCACCATCGACGGCATCGGCGCGCATCGTGAGCGATGACCAGTCGCGCTTGCCGAACACCTTCGACACCACCCGCAAAAGCCGTCCAAACAGGCCGCGGCGCTGGGCGAAGAAGAACAGCGCAATCATTCCGGCGAGTATAGCGGTGGCAATAAAAGTTGCGGTGCGCAGATCGTGCAGCGCGCCTTGCGCCGCGTAGGCGCCGAACAGCAGCAGGCCGAGCACGGCAAAAACGATTTGCGCGAGCGCCTGCAGCGTGGTGCTGACCGTGATCGCGGCGGCCGCATCGCGCATGCGCATGCCGCGTTGCGACAGTTGCCGCACGATCACCACAGGGCCGCCAATCTGTCCGGCCGGCAACAGGCTGTTGACCGACTCGCCGGTCCAGCGCGCCAGCAGCGCATCGAGCGCGCTTACACCGTCGCGCCGGCGGTCGAACAGCACGGCGATCGCCGCCGAATCGAGCACCAGCGGCACGAGATGGAATGCGGCCACCAGCGCCAGGCCCCAACCGGCCGCCATCAGCGTCGACGTAACGGAACCAAGGCCCTGCCAGGCGAGCAGCGCGACGAACAGCGCCACGCCGATCGTCAGCAGGATCACGGCCGCGCGAGTCATGCGCCGGCCCCTTTGCCTTTGACCATCTGACGGAACACCTGGCGGAAGCCGAAGTAGGCGATCGCGTCTTTCATGTTCGAGATGAAACGCCGCCACGGGCGCATGTTCGGATCGGTAACGTATTCAAACGTCAGCGAGACGCGGAATTCGTTGGCGCCAGCCGGCGTGATGCGGTGGCGCAGCTTGTCGCCGTCGAAAAACACCAGGCCGCCCGGTGGAATCTGCACGGAGCCCGGCACGTCCGGCACGTCCGGGTTGCGCGTGTGCAGTTCGTAATCGAGACGGCACGACGACTCGTCGATCACGCCAAGCAGCAGCGTATAGCGACGGCCGTCGTAGTAAGAGGTGTCGTAGTGCCAGCCAATATGGTCGCCCGGCCGCATGTAGTAGTACAGCGCATAGGCGTGCGGATCGTCCGCCGGCGAAACCATCAGCTTGTCGCCGCTCAACTGCTCCAGCCAGCCGATCAGCTCTTTCGAGCGATACAGCTCGGCAATGAATGGCGCGAGACGGTCGATCGTGTGACGGCTGACACTGCCGCCCTGCTTGTGCCCCGGCAGGTAATTGCGGTTCACCTCGTCGAGCAACGCGCGGGCGCTATGCACCAGTTGCGCCGTCACCTCGGGCGCCAGGAAGTCTTCCATGTAGAGGAAGGCGCCCTGATCGGCGAATTCCTTGCGCAGACCGGCTGTGTCGAACTGGCGTGTACGGCCGGCGACTGCGCGATCCGCCTCGGGAGCGGCCGCGGGCGCTGGTGCGCCGGACACCTGCTGGAACGACGCCTGCCTGACCACGTGCTCTTCGGCCTGCGTACTCATTGACTAACCTGCATCTGACTGGTCTCGGCCACGGGGCGTGCATTGCGACGCAGCGCGCGGCGATAGTCGACGATCACCCAGATGGCAAAAAGCGGCGCGCCGATCGAAGCAGCCACCACGAACGGCGTGATGATGCCCGTCAGCGTGACGAGTGGCAGCAGGTACAGCACGTCTTCGGTCTCGAAACCGGCCACCGATGCCTGTTTGGTGCCCGATTTTCCTTCCATGTCTTCAATCCGCATACGCAGGAAGAAAATCACGGCGACCGCCACTCCGGCCAGTCCTCCAAGGAACCCGCCCGGCAAGACCCGGCCGACTTCGTGCACCGGGCCAATGCCAAGGCCCAAGCCAACGAACAGCAGGACCGTCACCAGGGCGTCGCACGCCAGATCGTAAAAATGACCGATCCGGCTCGACTTGCCGCTGATGCGCGCGAGCTCGCCGTCCGTGTGGTCGACGAAGTTCGACAGCACGATCAGCAGTGCGCCTGCATTGGCCCATACAAACCCGCCACGGGCCAAGCCCAGCGCGCCCGCGACGCCGATCAGGAGGCGCAGGGTGGTCAGGTGATTAGGGGTGACAAACGTGTTCACCAGCGGCGTCACGAGCCGGCGGGCAAGTCTCGCGTCCCACGTTTTTGGGACCGGAACGTTTTTTAGGGCTATTGGTCGCGAATTCATAACCCGGAAATATATACGGTTACAGGAAATCTTGCTCTTCTCCGCAACAAAAATCCCTCTAACCGTTGACAGGAGCGGACTTCAGCACGAATCCCCGAACGTTGGTAAAGTGCGAATCCAGTTGCGCCTGTAACGCCGTGTAATCCAGATGCGCAACCCGCGCGGCGGCCCTTCCAGCCTTGCCGTGCGGCGAATTTGCCATTTCGACCACGCTACCCTGAAGGCCATGAAGCACGTTTTTTCCATCGCCCTGCTCGTCTTGTCTGCGACAGCCCTGCCGCTTGCCGGCCACGCCGCCACGGCGCTCGACGCGTCGCTTGCCTGCAACGAATCCGGACATCAGTTCATCGCGGACCTCGCCCAGCAGCAACTGATCGAGGCAACGCCGATGCGCGTCGAAAGCAATTCGATCAATGCATTCAAGCCGGCCAAAAGCGCCGACCTGACCGCCTTCGGCTTTCACGTGTTCGCGGTGGTCGGCTTCGAGAAGGACGATCCGATGTTCCGTACCGGCGACGGCGAGCCGCTTGCCAATTCAGCTTACGGCGCCGTGGTGTGGGGCAGCGATTCGAGCGTGCAGGAGGCGGTCACGCAGGCCGGCAGCACGGCGGCAATCGTGCATCACGTCGCCCCGCACGTTACGGCAATTTTCTGCAAGCGGAATTGAGAACGGGTGCGAGCGCCGCGCCCGGAGATCTCACCCCGGTTTGGCGCGGACTCAGCCCGGACGCCGAAAGCCGTCTGCCACCCACGCGGTAGCGTTTGCTTTGCCTAGCTTGAAGTTAGGCGCCACTTTCACCTGCGCGAGCTGTTCGCCAAAAGCGTCGAACGCGGTCAACAACGCGTAGGGATCATCTTCGCTCGGCACGATGTCGAGCGTGACCGCCAGTTCCCCGTCGCCGGACGGCGAATCCACTGTGACCCGTTTGTGCAGCATGGCGTGCAGCTGCTGCTCATGGCGGCGCAATACCTCCGACGCCGTCTTCACCAACGTATTGAAAGCACCCGTATCGAGCGGTTTCGGGTTCTTCTTGTCACGTCCCATCGTCCATGGTCCGACCAGCGCAGGCTCCGCCTCGCCGTCCTTGATCATTTCCACCGCCCAGCCGTCGTCGTCTTCGTTCTTGATGACGCGCGCCGTCCAGCCGTCATCGCGCCACAAACGCGCTTCGTGCTGGATCTCGGGCACGTCGGGGAGGTCTTCCGTCGCGGAATCGGCCGCGGTGTCGGGCGAAGGAAGGGACTTGTCGGTCATTGCAGGGTCGCTCAGGTTTGGAACAGGTTCATCAGCACAGGGCTCAGGGTTCGATTCTACCTGTCCGCGCGACCGCCAAGGACGGCCTACGCCTTTCAGCCAAGGTGGCCGATTGTTTCCATTTATAGAAAAATGTTTTTCGAAATTACCAGGAACTTATAATCGAATTCAATACAGAATAAAAAAACGCGGCCCGAAGGCCGCGTATAAACAGATGAAAAAGACACCCTCGGTCAAAGGGTGCGCTTAATTGTAAATCGAGTAACCCGGCGTAATCGCAACAACAAATGGAATAATCTCTTTCGCGAAACTTAAGAATCGAAATCCTGTCGCCCGGCCAACAGCCCGTAAGTCGCTGAGCCGCCAGGGACGGGCGTCGCGCACGTGCAACATCAAAACAGTTGACAACATCGTGACGCCCAATAAATCAAACAGAAATTCACTTTATTTACTTGCACTTACGTCTGATCAAACGCGCCATTCCTGATTCGGAAAAGCATTGTTGCGTCATACAACGCAAATCAATGGATTAGACGGAATACACTTCGCTGCGAATCACTAGGCGGCCGGCGGCGTCGGCATTAAGTCCTATATCGCGATTCTCTACGGACTGTCTCGGAGTTAAAAAGCATGAAAAAAACCCTCATCATCGCGGGCATCATGGGCGCGTTCGCCATCAACGCCCACGCACAAAGCAGCGTCACGTTGTACGGCACGCTGGATGCCGGTCTGGTCTACACGAACAACCAGGGTGGCCACAATAACTGGCAACAAGGTAGCGGCACGGTGTCGGATACGTACTTCGGCCTGCGCGGCAGCGAAGACCTCGGCGGCGGCCTGCATGCCATCTTCACGTTGGAAGACGGCTTCAACATTAACAACGGCCAGTTCAACGAAAGCAACACGTTGTTCAACCGTCAGGCTTTCGTCGGTCTGCAAAGCGACCAGTACGGTACGCTGACCCTCGGCCGTCAATATGACTCCGTGGTCGACTACCTCGGTCCGCTGTCGGAAGCAGGTTCGGGCTACGGCAACAACCTCGCCGCCCACCCGTTCGACAACGACAACCTCGACAACTCGTTCTCGATCAAGAACGCAGTCAAATACCAGAGCGCGAACTACGCCGGTTTCCACTTCGGCGGCTTGTACGGCTTCAGCAACGACGCTGGCCAGTTCGCGAACAACCGCGCATATAGCGCCGGCGCTTCGTACACCAACGGCCCGTTGAATGTTGCAGCTGCCTACCTGCAGATGAACAACTCACTGGGCAGCTCGAACTCGGGCGGCGCGGTGTCGGCAGGCGCAGGCAACGACGCCAACCTGACGGCAGCAACGCAGCGCACGTATGGCGTGGGCGCGAATTACTCGTTCGGTCCGGCTACGGTTGGTCTGCTGTACACGCACACACAGGACGACAACCTGATCGCTGGCGACCAGAACGGCGTGGGCTTCACGGTGCCGACGGGTACGAACCTGCACCTCGACAACTATGAAGTCAACGGCAAGTACGCTCTGACTCCGGCGCTGAGCCTGAACGCGGCGTACACGTTCACGAACGGCCATGCGACGGGCGGCACGAGCGATGGCGATCCGAAGTGGCAAACCGTTTCGCTGCAGGCTGACTACTCGCTCAGCAAGCGCACCGACTTCTACCTGGAAGGTGTGTACCAGCATGCGTCGGGCTCGTTGGGCGATGGCAGCGCGAACGTGGCTATGATCAACACGCTGTCGCCGTCGTCGACCGGCAACCAGGTCGCAGCGACCGTCGGTCTGCGTCACCGCTTCTAATGAAGCTGCGGACCGGATCGAACGATCCGGTCTGTTGAGACTGCTGAACAGCGCACGCGTGACACGATCACGCGTGCGTTTTTTTATGGGCGCGCGAAACGCACAAGTGTCGAACCGTCATGCATACGCAGGTATACTCGCTGCAGCCGCCTTCCACGCTGCAGGCCTCATCAGGCGCTCGCCGCGGTTGACCGGCGGCTTCGTCGCGGAGCACCACGTTCTCCGCCCATGGCCCAGTTCCCGCGCCCGACCGGGAGCGCCGACGATCCGATCATGAAAAAACTTCTTCTGTTACTCGTTCCCACAGCACTCACGCTTGCGGCCTGCGGCTCGTCCGGTCCCGCGCGCGATGCGTCGCAACCGCTGGTGTTCGTGACGTCGCAACGCACCACCTCCGACATTACAGAATGCCTGGAGAGCCGTCTTTCGCGCGTACGGGCATCGTCCGTGGGCGGAGCGACCGAACTGGCCGTTGGATCGGATTCCAACACTTCGTACTTCGTTACACTTACGCCTGCCAGTGCCGGGTCCGTCATCAAGGTGATGCGGCCGGCCAACTCGCCGGACGATCCGCCGGAACCGGAAATGCGCTTCGATATCGCGCGCTGCGCGACCTAAGCAGCGGGCATCGCGTCTGCGCTTTGCGCGGCGCTTGCCGCTTGACGAATGTGAGTGAGTCTCTCGCGCCGCGCCTGCACTGCACGCGCGGCGCTGTCTTTTTGCGCGGGCATCTGCGAATATAACGGCCCTTCGTATTCGTAATCAGACGGCGCACGTGGCGCCGCGCACTTCCGATGGCATCGAACAAAGCACATCACGCTACCGGCTTCGCGGCCGGTGTTATCGCCGCGGCTATCGTCGCGCGCAGTGGCGCGGGCGGCCCGTTTCATCTGTGGGTGTTGTCGAGTTTTATCGCCGCCGTGGCCGGCGGTACGGCGCCCGACTGGATGGAAGTGGCATGGTGGTCGCGCAAGCGGCGCCTGTGGATCACTCACCGCACCGTCACGCATTGGGGCATTGGGTGGGTCGTGTTGCTGGTGTTGTCGTATCGTTGGCTTGGGCTACCGCATCCGTTTGCGGCAATCGCGTTTGGCTTTGCTTGCGGCGGCTTGATGCATTTACTCGCAGATTGGCCTAACCCGCTTGGCGTGCCATGGATTGCAGGCCGTCACTCGCTTAACTGGTGGAATAGCGGGCACTGCGATCTGCTGGTGGTCGGGGCTTCGTGGATCGCCGCGTGGTTTGTGGCTGGCCATGTCTGGCTACATGGCGTGCATGGGTTTGCGTTGTTGCAGCATTTGCGGGCGGGTTAGGCTATCGATGACGCGCACGCCCCGTCGCAATCGTCACGCCCCGCCAAACGCGTCAAGCGCCCGCTTCAACCGCAGCACACCTTCTTCGATATCGCTCACGCCCGGTGCCGCAAACGACAATCGCAGCGACGCCAGGTCAACGTTGTCCTTATAAAACGCGACGCCGGGCACAAACATCACGTTCTGTTCGATACACGCCTTCAGATAAACGGACGCATCGAATCCGCCGCCGAGCCGCCCCCATACGAACATCCCGCCCGCTGGACGATGAAACGCAATCTCGTCTTTCAGATGCGTCTGGAGACCATCGCACAGCGTCCTGCATTTCAATGCGTAGGCCGCGATGATCTGCGGCAGATGCGCTTCAAGCGCGCCGCTCGCGAGATATTCCGCTGCAATCACCTGAGTCAGGGACGAGGTACACAGATCCACGGTCTGCTTGGCGACCGTACAGCGCCGCAGAATCTCCGCATGTGCCACAGTCCAGCCCACTCGCAAACCCGGCGCCACGATCTTCGACAAACTCGAAAAGTGCACGAGCCAATCGCGCGAGCCGGGCACCTGGGCACTCAACGCGAGCAGCGAGGGCACCGCCTCACCGGCAAACCGCAGATCCCCGTATGGGTCATCTTCAATGACGAGAAACTGATGCCGCGCCGCCAGCTTCAGCAATGCAATGCGGCGGTCATGGGAAAGCGTCGCGCCGGTCGGATTCGCGAATGTGGGCACCGTGTAAAGCAGCTTCGGCGCGCGCTTGAGCGTGCCCGCTTCGAGTAGCGCGGTCAACGCAACCACGTCGAGG
Source organism: Paraburkholderia phenazinium (assembly GCF_900141745.1). Lineage (NCBI taxonomy): Bacteria > Pseudomonadati > Pseudomonadota > Betaproteobacteria > Burkholderiales > Burkholderiaceae > Paraburkholderia > Paraburkholderia phenazinium. The sequence goes on from NZ_FSRM01000002.1 coordinate 172,382, forward strand.
CCGTCCTGATCGACCGGGATCGTAATCACCTCGGCTTGCTGCAACTTGAGCGCCTGCAGCGTCGCCGGATAAGCCGGCTGTTCGACCAGTACGATGTCACCAGCGCCCACCATTACGCGCAGCAGCAGATCGAAGCCTTGCTGCGAGCCCGTGGTCACCAGTAATTCCTGCGGCGTACATGGCGTGCCGCGCCGCGTCATCAGTCTGGCAAGCTCCTCTTTGAGGACCGGCAAGCCGTCGGTTGGGCCATATTGCAAACACAGCGCGCTCTGTTCCGACGCGCGTGCTGTCGCTGCATCAAGACCTGCCCGATCGAACAGGTCGCTCGCCGGATAGCCGCCTGCAAACGAGATCATGCCCGGCTGTCCCAGGTATTTGAACAGCTCACGAATCGGCGAGCCAGACGGTGCTTCGAACGGTGGAGTGAACGAGAACATGGTGTCGAAACGGTAGACCGCGGGCTCGTGGCCAGCAGTTAAGTGAGTGGGGCAAAAGGTTCGGCTTTAAGAGCTCAGGGCGCTCCGTGAGCCAACGCCAACGTAGATTGTGGTCAGCAACCCCACGCGCGGCAAACGATATCTAATCACTACGTTTTGAGTTTTCGGAATCACTCGGCGCAAAAAAACCCGGCGCGAGGCCGGGTTCAGCTAACGCATTCCCAAAGGCGCCGGCAACATGACGCACAACGCAACTGCACTTGTCCGCACCTAGACAACATTCTTTTCGACGATCGGCCGGTTCTCCAGCACGCGCTCAAAATTGAGCGACGACAGATCGAGCGTCGTATAACGCCCGTTCAGAATCAGTTCACTGACGCCGCGCCCGGTGGCCGGCCCTTGCTGCAAGCCATGACCGCTAAACCCGTTGGCGAAGATACAGTTATCGACATCAGGATGATGGCCGATGATCGCGTTCTGATCCAGAACGTTATATTCGTAGTAGCCCGACCAGCAATTCTGCACGCGCAGCGCTTCAAATTGCGGCACGCGATGCGCCAGCGTCGGCCAGATCACCTCATCGAACAGCGCGTGGTCGACTTCGTCGAGCGGCAGATCGTCCGGATCGTTATCCGCACTCGGCGACGTCCCGCAGATAAACGACTTGCCTTCAGGCCGGAAATAGACGCCGGTCGGATCGATCAGCAACGGACAGTGTTCCAGTCGCGCAGGCGAACTGACGTTGAAAATACTGCGGCGGCGCGCGAATATCGGAATGTCGATGCCGATCATCTGAGCGATCTTGCGCGACCACGCTCCCGCCGCATTCACCACCACGTCGCAGGGGAAAGTCTCGCCGCCCGCCGTCACCACTTGCGTGACTCGCTTGCCGTCGCGATCCAATGCTGTCACCGCATCGGCCATGTAGCGTGCGCCCAGCGCCTGCGCCTTCTTGCGCAAAGCCTGCACGAGGCCATAGCCATCGAACCAGCCCTCGCCGCTTTCCCCATAAGCGCCCGCCACCAGATCCTCGGTATTGAGCCACGGGAAACGTGCCTGCAATGCCGCTTTCTCGAGCAGACTGATGTCGGCGCCAAGGCTTTTCTGCAGCGCGTGATTCTCGCGCAAGGTGCGCTCGCCGGCCGGCGTGGCAAGGAACAGGTAGCCGCCTTCATGCAGATCGATCGAAGGTTTTGCACCGTCGATCTCCAGACGCTCGCCGATTGAACGCAAGAACTCGATGCCGAACAGCGACATCTGGATCGAGAGCGGTGTGGAGAACTGCTGACGGATCGACGCCGCCGACAACGCCGACGACGAGCGCGCGTAGGTCGGATCGCGCTCGATCACGGTGACGCTCACGGTCGGGTCCGAAGCCCGCAAGAAATACGCAATCGAGCTGCCGATCACGCCACCGCCGATGATTACGACTTTCGCACTCACGACAAGGCTCCATCGAAAGCAGGCGCTGACCGCACGAACCGTGCGGTCAGCCGGGACATCAGCCGGAAAATCAGCCGATATTGAAGTCGATACCCTGCGCGAGCGGCAGCGCCGACGAGTAATTGACCGTGTTGGTCGCGCGGCGCATATAGGCCTTCCACGCATCCGAACCCGATTCGCGCCCGCCGCCGGTTTCCTTCTCGCCGCCAAACGCGCCGCCGATTTCCGCGCCGCTCGGTCCGATGTTCACATTGGCAATCCCGCAATCGCTACCGGCAGCGGACAGGAAACGCTCTGCTTCACGCAGATCCGTGGTGAACACGCAGGAGGACAGACCATGCACCGCAGCGTTGTTCGCGTCGACCGCATCCGCGAAGTCCGAGTAGCGCAGCACGTAGAGAATCGGCGCGAAGGTTTCCTTCAGCACAACCGCCGTTTGCGACGGCATTTCGACGAGCGCCGGGCGCACGTAATAGCCGCTTTCGTAGCCCTTCACCTCGACGCGCTCGCCGCCGAACACCTTGCCGCCTTCCGCGACCGCCTGCTGCAGCGCTTCCTGCATACGGTTGAACGACTGCTTGTCGATCAGCGGACCCATCAGCGTGCCCTTCTCTAGCGGGTTGCCGATCGGCACCTTGCTGTAAAGCTGCTTCAGACGCTCGATGGTCTTGTCATACACGCTGTCGTGCACGAACAGGCGGCGCAGGGACGTGCAGCGCTGGCCCGCCGTGCCGACCGCGGAGAACAGGATGCCGCGCATGGCCAGTTCATGATCGGCGCTTTGCGCGACGATGCCGGCGTTGTTGCCGCCCAGTTCCAATAGCGAGCGGCCAAAGCGCTTCGCCACTTCGACGCCAACCGTACGGCCCATTTCAGTGCTGCCGGTAGCGCTGACGATCGACGCACGCGGATCGGCAACGAGTTTCGCGCCCACGTCGCGGCCACCGTTGATCAACGCGGTGAGGCCTTCGGGCGCATCGCCGAATTCCTTCAGCGCTTCGGCGAGAATCTGGTTGACGGCCAGCGCGGTGAGCGGGGTTTTTTCGGACGGCTTCCAGATCACGGCGTTGCCGCACACCAGCGCCAGCGCGGCATTCCACGACCAGACGGCGGCCGGGAAGTTGAACGCGGAGATCACGACGCAGGTGCCCATGGGATGCCACGATTCGGCCATGCGGTGGCCCGGACGCTCCGAGGCGATGGTCAGGCCGTATAGCTGACGCGACAGGCCGACCGCGAAGTCGCAAATATCGATCATTTCCTGCACTTCGCCGAGACCTTCCTGGAGGATCTTGCCGGTTTCGAGCGTAATGATGCTGCCCAGCGCCTGCTTTTTCTCGCGCAGACGGTTGCCCAGCAGGCGTACCAGTTCGCCGCGGCGCGGCGCCGGCACATTGCGCCAGACGTTGAACGCGTGCTTGGCATTGGCGAGCGCCGCGTCGACGTCGGCGACGGTATGGCTGGCCACGCGGCCGATGAGCTCGCCGGAGATTGGCGAATGAACCGCGATGTCGCCGGCTTGCGCCGCCTGGGCGATGCCGAGATCGGCGAGGATGGTCGAAGCGTTCATAACAGGAATCCCTTAAATTTCCAATACGAAACAAGAGTAAGTTCGGAAACTATACACGCGGGGGTTTATGGCGGCAAGCGCAATTGCGGCGGGGTCTGCGGCTCAGGTCACGGGCGCATCAGTCCGCGCCGCCTGGAGGCTTGCAGCATATAGGATAGGCGGATTTCCGGGGACCCGCTCGCGGCGGTGCGTAGCCTTTCTATCAGGACAATTTCGTTTCCTATACGAAATATTCTCGATCCGGAAACGTGTCTAGGTCGCGGCTGCCTCGCGCGCCCAGCGGACATGTCTTCGAACGCCGCTTCGAGCCTTCGGGCGCCTTCGAGTGCATACCTCAATTGCCCGCCATCAACCGGTCGACCAGTGCCCGCGCAAACGGCGGCAAATCCTTGACGCTGCGCACGCAGATCTTCAGCTTGCGCTCCGCCCACGCGTCGTTCAGGCGCACAAGGGCAATCTGCATGGTCTTTCCATGGCGCAGCGCGACAGACTCCGGCACGATGCCGATGCCCACACCTGCCTCGATCATCCGACAGGCCGCCTCGAAGTTGCCCACCTGAATGCGCAGTTTGAGCCGCACACCCAGCGTATCGGCCGCGCTCGTCACAAACGCGTGAATCGCGCTCGCGGTGGGCAAGCCGACGAAGTTGTCCTCGAGCGTCTGCGCGAAATCGACCGAACGCTCATGTGCGAGTGCATGGTCTTTCGAGGTGACAAGGATCAACCGGTCGTCCCGATACGGCAGCATCTCCAGATGCTCGGCGTGCATGTTGCCTGCAACGATGCCGATGTCGGTCGCGCTATCCGCGACGCCTTTGACGATCTCGCCGCTCAGCACTTCGCGCAAGTCGATGTTGACATCGGGATGGTCGCGCAGGAAATGGCTCAGGACATTGGGCAGGAATTCGCTGATCGCCGTGGTGTTGGCCCAGATCCGCACATGGCCCTTGATGCCTTCGCCGTACTCCTGCATGTCGCCCGCCAGATGCTCGACTCGCTCGAGCACGAGCCGGGCGTGGTGGACGAACGCCTCGCCGGCTGGCGTCGGCGTCACCCCCTGGCTGGTTCGATAGAGCAGTTTGAAGCCGAGCTGCTCCTCCAGGTTCTTGATCCGGTTGCTCGCCGCCGGTGCCGAAAGGTGGGAACGCTCCGCCGCGCGGGCAAGGTTTTTCGTGTCGGCAACGTTGATGATGAGCCGCAGGTCTACAAAGTCGAAATGCATGACGAAAGCCGATGGAGTGAGCGCCGGTGCGCCGACAACCACCTACAGGCGGACGGCAGCAACGCAAAGACCCATCTTAACCGGGCGCGAAACGGCGTTTCAATTAGCCGAATGGCTAGCCTCGGTACGGCCTGCGGGGCCATCGTCTCCCGCACGGCGCAGCGGCAGTCTGCGCCGACTCCCCCTCGCTTCCCTCAGACAAACGCCATCAGTTTCTCCGCCAGCGCTTCCGGCGCGCTGACCATGGCATCGTGTCCCGTAGCAATCTCATCCCACGCCCAGTCCTTCTGCGCTTTCACAAAGTCACGGCTGCTTTGCAAAGGGGCGTACACGGGATCGACGCACTGGATGTAGACCTTCGGAAGCGCGCCACCCACCGGGCCCGTCAAAGCAATAGGATCGTCGAACGTCTTCAACGGATGCGGTGTGCAATACCGCTCTAGCAATGCGACCTGATCGGGCTCGAACACGCCGAATGCGCTCGCGGGCGGTACCGGGATGGTCAAACCGTTACTGGTTTCCAGCGCGAGTTGCCTACGCGCCGCGGCGATCTCCGGCGCGAGCCGCGAAAACGCCGTCTCCCCATTAGACAGCACGACTGCGTCGAGAAACACCAGTTGACGGATACGCTGCGGCACGCGATCGGCAGCGCCAGCGATTGATATGCCGCCGAAGCTGTGCCCGACCAGAATCACATCGGAGAGGTCGTGCTGCTCGAGCACATCGACGACGTCCTGAATGAAGACCTGCAGATCGATTTGCGGCGACAGCAGATTGCTTCGCTCGCCAAGCCCGCTTAGCGTCGGCGTGAACACGCGATGCCCGTTCGAGCGGAGGATCTGCGCGACCGCTTCCCAACACCAGCCGCCGTGCCAGGCGCCGTGGACCAGTACGTAGGTGTGGGACTTCGTGTGCGCCGGCGTAGCCGTTGGCGCATTGGCAGGGGCATCGGACTGAGTCAACGGCGTCTCCTTCGGAAGCTGCGGATGCGGGCCTCGCGTTGTGCGATGTGCCACGTGGGCGGAAGCCGTCGAACCCCGTGGGCTCCGCGCCAACCGAACCTACATTAAATCACGCGCCCTCTTCTCACGCATTGCCGGCGCTTACCCACGGCAGGCCCCACAACCAAACCTCACACCCTCGCAGACTGCCGCGTCACACCACCAGTCGCCACTTCCACGCCGCCTGCGCCATACATCTCCGTATCCGGGGAAATCTCTTCGAGCGTCTGCTGGCTGGTCTCGATGCGCAACGCGAGAATCGCCACGCTCATCAGCAACAACACACCGCCGACCATGGCAAGCACACCCGTCACGCCGAAATGGGTGTATAGCAGCAGCGCGACATAAGGCGTCGTCATCGAAGCCGCCCGCCCGCAGGTCCCGGCGATGCCAGTACCACGCAAGCGATGCGCCGTCGGAAACAACTCCGGGATATACCCGAACAGCCCCAGCGTGCAGACCGTATAAATCGCGGTGACGAGCGCGAACCCGACGAGTGAGATCGCCGCAGGCGCACGCATCTGCACATAGATCAGGGCCAGCACGATCGTCACGATGGAAAACAGCACGAGGCCGTTACGTCGTCCCATACGGTCGGTCACAAAGTAGCCGACCACGGCGCCAAACGGCGCGCCGAACGACATCAGCAGCACAAAGCCGAGCGACTGTACGATCGTCAACCCTTCCTTGACGAAGAACGTCGGCAGCCAGGCCACGAAACCGTACAGCGACATATTGATAGCCATACAGGTGAGTGCGGCCACCAGCGTGCGGCCGATCATCCCGCGCGCAAACAGCGCAGACAGCGGCGCCGCAGGCACTTCGTGGCTCACCACGCGCGCCACCGGCGGCAGCTTGCCGACGCGTACCTCGACCTCTCGCTCGATCGCCGAGACCGTCGCTTCGGCTTCGTCGAGCCGACCCACCGTTTCGAGCCAACGCGGCGACTCCGGCATCCGGTGGCGCAGGAACCAGACAACGAGCGCGCCGACGCCGGCAATCGCAAACATATAGCGCCAGCCCAGATGAGGAATCACCCAGTAGCCGACCGCCGTCGCGCCGAGCAATCCTGAGTTGATGATCAGCGCCAGCAGCGACGTCCAGCGCCCGCGCGTGGCCGGCGGGACGAATTCGCACAGCGTGCCGGCCGCTACCACCAGTTCCGCGCCGAGCCCGACACCCATCAGGAAGCGCAGCAGAATCAGCCAATAGATGTTCGGCGCGAAGCACGCTGCTAGCGACGCGAGACCGAAGATAGCCAGATTCGCCTGATACGAATAGCGTCGGCCGAAGCGGTCGCCGAGATAACCCGACAGACCCGCGCCGATCATCATGCCCATAAAGGTCGCGGAGATGAAGAACGAGCCGAGCCGCAAATCGGTGAAGCCCGTCTTGACCATCGCGGCGAGCGAGCCGTTGGCGAGATAGATGTCGAACGCGTCGAGAAACGCGCCCGCGCCGATCAGGCCGAGGATCTTCCAGTGAAAACGACTGATAGGCAGGCGGTCGAGCCGCGCGCCGGAATTAACGGTAGCCAAGCTTTGTCTCCTGTGTCGACCGGGGTTAGCGCTTTGACAGTGACTCCGGTCCCATGCTCTTGCGGCGGGGTCCGCACGCTCTACGAAGCTTGCGCGGCCGTCTTGGGTGGCATGACAGCTCTAATGCAAGCCCCTGGGTGTTACGGCTTCGATCAGCCTCTTCCAGAGCAGACTAAGATTGCAATAGCCGGCCCAAAGTGGGAATTCGCATTGTTGGAAGCCGGTATTTCGCTGAGGTTAATGAGGTGCAACAATCGGTGCTTTCGCCTCAACCCTGACCGAGAATCCGCCGCGCCTTCAGGATTACAGGCAGGTCGACCATCTTGCCGTCGACGGCCACCGCTGCCCCCTCGCTCGCCTCCACGGCCTGCAACACCCGCGTGGCCCACGCCTGATCTGCGTCGCTCCACGCGTAAGCACGGTGCACCGCATCGATCTGCTTCGGATGGATGCACAGCTTGCCGCCAAAGCCAAAGCGGCGTCCACGCCGGGCATCGGCTTCGATGACGGCAGCATCGTCGATTGTGGTCGATACGCCGTCTACCGGCGCGCCAATCCCCGCCAGCCGCGAGGCCAGCACGATCTGCGAGCGGAACAGATGCAATTCCTCCCCCTCGCCGTCGATACCCAGATCGATCTGGAAATCGAGCGTCCCGAACACGATGCGGCTCACGCGCGGCGCGGCGCACAAGACCGTCAGATTGGCAAAACCGCGGGCCGTTTCGACGATCGGCAGCACGCTCAGCGCCGCATGCGCATGAGCCAGTACCGCGCTCACCTGCTCCTGCGTCTCCGCCTTCGGCAACACCACCCCGGCGATACCCGGATGCCCGGCGAGCGCAGCGACGTCGTCGGCGAACCAGCGCGTGTCGGAGCCGTTGATTCGCACCCATGCCGGCCGCGCGGCATTTGCGGCCGCGAGAACGGCCGCGCGCGCGGCAGATTTCTCATCCGGCTGCACGGCATCTTCAAGGTCGAGGATCACGGCATCCGCGCCCGCCGCATGCGCCTTCTCAAACCGCTCGGGACGGTTGCCCGGTACGAACAGGTATGAACGCGGCAGCGCGGTGCTCATGCAGGCACCTCTTCCGCAAACACCGCTCCTACGCGGGCCTGCGATGCAATTTGCCAGGCGTGCTCGAGCAACTGCGACGCCTCTTCCTCCGAGGCTGCGCCGGAAAACGCCGCCAGCCGCTGCAGCTTGGTCGCCAGCTCGGAACGCGTCAGCGTATTACCAGGGTCGCCCTTGGGCTCGTCCACACGACCGTGCAGCGTGCGGCCGTCACGCGTCTCGACGGTGACCTTGCCGATCCAGCGCGCTGGATAAGCAGCGTCTACTTCAGCGTCGAAGGCCATCTCGACCTTGTCGCGGAAGGCGGCGATCGCGTCGTCGTCGAAGCCCTGTTCGAACTCGGTCACGCCCGCATAACCGTGATAAGCGACGAGGCCCAGCACCGTTCCCATGTTGAACTTCGCCTGGTGTACGGTACGCGGATTGACGACGGGGCCCAGCACATCAATTGCGCCTTGATGCACGTGAGCGGTGACCTTCGCGATCTCCTGCGGTGCCAAGGCGTGTTGCTGAACCACCGAAAGCAGTGCGTCCGCCGCAGGATGCGTGTGCCTGCAAGCGGCGTGATACTTGAACGATGTTTCGGCGGTGGCCCAGCGGCTGCCTAGTCGGTCGACCAGACGCGCGGGATCCGCGTCGCTCGACATACCCGCTGCCATCCCTTGCGCGCCTTCGAGAATGTGCGTCGCGCCCTTGAAGCCGTCGGCGGCGAGTTGGGCGGCCATCAGGCCGTTGGCCGCAGCCATCGCGGTATGCAGTTGTTTCGAATCCGCCGCGTCGCGCAGGAATTCCCACAGGCCGCTCGCCTGGGTGCCTGCCGAGCCGAAAGCGTCCAGCATTTGCGCGGGCGTAAGACCGAGCAGCCGGCCCGCGGTGGCGGCGGCTGCGACCGTTCCAGCCGTGCCGGTAGTATGAAAAACCTTGTAGTGCGAGCGGCCGAGAAACTCGCCTATACGAATTCCAACCTCATAACCCACCACCGCTGCCGCGATGAATTCGCGCCCCGATGCGTGGTTCGCTTGCGCCAGCGCGAGCGCCACCGGGAACACGACGGTGGCCGGATGAAAAACCGAACCGTTGTGCACATCGTCCTGCTCGGCGAAATGCGAGGCTGCACCGTTCACCATTGCCGCGAAATACGGTGTCGCGCGACTGCGATCGATCAAGACTTCACACGGCCCCTCTGCAAGACCGCCGCCCGCCTGGCGGGCAAAACGTGCGATGGTCTCGACCGGCCGCGCGCCTTTACCGGCAAGCGCCGAGCCTAACCAGTCCACGTACAGATTGACGGTGCGTTCGACCACTGCGTGGGGAATGGAATCGAAGTCCAGTTGTGCGGCAAATATCGCCAGCGTACGGCTCGGGTGATCGGTCATGATGGAAGCCTCAAATGGTGCCGGCCACGCGCAGCGCATCGATCTGCGCGCTGTCGTAACCGAGTTCGCGCAAGATCGCGTCGGTGTGTTCGCCTAATGCCGGGACGGGGTCCATGCGCGGGTCAAAGCTGGTGGGCAAGCCAGGCGGCAACAAGGCTGGAATCATGCCGGCCGGCGTGCCGACCTCTTGCCAACGCTCGCGCGCAGCCAATTGCGGATGCACCCATACGTCGTTGAGCGTATTCATCTGCGCGTTGGCAATGCCGGCCGCTTCCAGGCGCTCGATCACTTGTGCCGCCGTCAACGGCGCAAATGCCTCCACGATCACCGAGCGCAGTGCCTCACGTGCAGACGTGCGTTTCGAATTCGATGCAAAGCGCGGATCGGTGGCAAGCTCGGGTTGCATAAGCACCTGCTCGCAAAACAGCTTCCATTCGCGCTCGTTCTGCAGGCCAAGCATCACAATCTTGCCGTCGCCCGCGGGGAACGGTCCATAGGGATAGATGGTCGCGTGCGCAGCGCCAGACAGCGGCGGGGGTGTTTGACCATCAATAGCGTAGTAGAGCGGATAACCCATCCACTCGACCATGCTCTCCAGCATCGACACATCGATGCGGCAACCGCGCCCCGTGCGTGCGCGCAGCAACAACGCGCTGAGGATGTTCGAATACGCATACATGCCTGCAGCGATATCGGCGATCGAGCAACCGGCCTTGGCGGGCTCACCGGGTGAACCTGTAATGGACAGGAAGCCCGATTCGCTCTGGATCAGCAGGTCATAGGCCTTCTTGTCGCGATACGGACCGTCCGAACCGTAGCCGGAAATATCGCACACGATCAGCTTCGGATATTTCCCGCTCAAGGTCTCGTAGCCGAGCCCAAGCCGGTCCGCTGCGCCCGGAGCGAGATTTTGCACGAGCACATCCGCATCGGCGACCAGTGCGTCGAGAATCTTCGCGGCTTCCGGTTGCTTAAGGTCGAGTGCGAGGCTCTCCTTCGACCGGTTGGTCCAGACGAAGTGCGAAGACAGACCGTGCACCCGTTCATCGTAGCCGCGCGCGAAATCGCCTACGCGCGGCCGCTCCACCTTGATCACGCGCGCGCCGAGATCGGCAAGCTGGCGTGTGCAAAACGGCGCCGCGATGGCGTGCTCGAGTGTGACGACCTTGATACCGTCGAGGGGTCTCATCTACACCTCACCTTCACAATCAGACAGAACATCAGAACGAACGCGGCAAGCCGAGAATATGCTCGGCCACGTACGAGAGAATCAGGTTCGTCGAGATCGGCGCAACCTGATACAGGCGCGTTTCGCGAAACTTGCGCTCTACGTCGTATTCGCATGCAAAACCAAAACCGCCGTGAAATTGCAGACACGCGTTCGCTGCTTCCCACGAGGCGTCCGCCGCCAGCAGTTTGGCCATGTTCGCCTGGGCACCGCACGGTTCATGCGCATCGAAGCGGCGTGCGGCTTCGAAACGCATCAGGCTCGCAGCCTCGACATTGACGTACGAGCGCGCGATAGGAAACTGCACCCCCTGGTTCTGCCCAATCGGGCGACCGAAGACGACGCGCTCTTTCACATAAGCCGAAACCTTGTCGACGAACCAATAACCGTCGCCGATACACTCCGCTGCGATCAGCGTGCGTTCCGCATTCAGCCCATCGAGAATGTATTTAAAGCCCTGACCTTCTTCGCCGATCAGGTTTTCCGCGGGAATTTCGAGGTTGTCGAAGAACAGTTCGTTGGTCTCGTGATTGACCATGTTCAGGATCGGCTGCACGGTCAAACCGTGGCCGATCGCCTCGCGCAGATCGACGATAAAGATCGACATGCCCTCGGATTTCTTCTTTACGTCAGCAAGCGGCGTGGTGCGGGCAAGCAGGATCATGAGATCCGAATGCTGCACACGCGAAATCCATACCTTCTGTCCGTTGATCACGTAGCGGTCGCCGCGACGCTCGGCGGTGGTCTTGATCCTGGTGGTGTCCGTGCCGGTGGTGGGTTCGGTCACCCCCATCGATTGCAGACGCAAATCTCCGCTGGCGATCTTCGGCAGATACCTGAGTTTCTGCTCCGCCGAGCCGTGCCGCAGCAGCGTGCCCATGTTGTACATCTGCCCGTGACACGCGCCCGAGTTGCCGCCGGCCCGGTTGATTTCCTCCATGATGACCGACGCTTCGGTCAGACCGAGTCCCGAGCCGCCGTACTCCTGCGGAATCAGCGCGGCGAGCCAGCCCGCTTTGGTCAGAGCATCGACGAAGGCTTCGGGATAGCCGCGCGCCTCGTCGATCTTGCGAAAGTATTCGCCGGAAAACTGCTGGCACAGATCGCGCACAGCTTCGCGAATGTCCTGGAAAGAATCGGATTGCGTCGTTTGCATGGAAATGGCAGTTGGTGTTCGAGGGCAAGCGTTGAAGTTCGGCGGTGCGGCACAGCGGCGGCCCGAGTCAGGCTATTGCCGCCGTGGCGCGCATCGTCAGATAACCCTCGTGATCTTTGGCCCACAGATCGATGGTCTTGCCGTCGTCACAGGGTTTGCCGCAAACAGTGAACGGGTGGTTCGCGAAGGTCGGACGTAGCGCCTTGAAAGCAAAACTTTGCAGCGTGGCGTCGGGTAACTCGCGGCGCACGAGGTCAACTAGCAGCGTCGCAATCAACGGGCCGTGCACGACCAGGTCCGGATAACCCTCAACCCCGGTCACGTAGGGATAGTCGTAGTGAATGCGGTGGCTGTTGAAGGTCAGTGCCGAATAGCGGAACAGCAATACCGGGGCAGTTTGAATCGTGCGCCGCCACGTTTCGCCCTCCGGCGCAGGCGCCGCTTTTGGTGGAGGCGCATCGGGATGCGGCGCGTCGCGATAGACAATGTCGTGCTCTTCTTCGATCTTCAGCTCGCCGCCAACCTCAACCGTATGCTGCACCGTGACGAACACGAGACGGCCCGAGCGCCCCGTCTTGTCCTCGATGTTGGCGATGGTCGAGGTGCGCACGGCACGCTCGCCCACTTTCAGCGGCTCGTGGAACGTGAGACGCCCGCCGGCCCACATCCGCCGCGGCAACGGCACGGGCGGGAGAAAACCGCCGCGCTTCGGATGACCGTCCGGCCCCTTCTCTGCCAGCGGCGATACCGGCAAGAAATACAGCCAGTGCCACATTGGCGGGACCACATCGCCCGCTTCGGTCCGGTCCAGCGTTGCCGCCAACGCCGCCAGGGGAAAGGCGGTGATGGTGTCCTTGACGACCTCCTGCTTTTCGAGCCAGGCGTCGAGACTCTGGGGAGAAGCGGACATGGGCGGCACTCCGGATAAGCTAAACAGACTATTACTATGAACCTTATGGCACGTTTCGCGAAGTTCGCATTTCTGAAGCGAGTCTTTGGATTTGGTTAAGACCTGGCCTTTCAAATCCATGACTGCTGCCCGCCAGAGGAGTTCCGCCGAATTGGAGAGCAAGACCCGGGGTGTCCCGCGACGCGCATTTTCATACACTGGGTCTATTGAAGCAGAATCTGGAGCCTCGCATGAACACCGTTCTGAAGCACGTTCCCCAAAACGCGAACGTCACCGATACGACCATTGCTTCACTTGATGCATCGGACGCAGAGACGGCGCGCCGCATCGAGGCAGTTGACTGGTGGAACGTCGAGCAGAGTCTCGACCAGCAAGGCAGCGCGATGATTCAAGGCCTCCTGTCGCCGCAGGCATGCGATGCGCTAAGCGCGCTGTATTCACGCGATGCGCTATATCGCAGCCGGGTTGTGATGGAGCGCCACGGTTTCGGTCGCGGCGAATACAAGTACTATGGCTATCCACTGCCCGATCTGATTGCTACGCTGCGCCGCTCGGTATATCCGCATCTGGTGCCGGTAGCGAACCGATGGAACACGCTCATGCATATCGACGCATGCTACCCCGCGCAGCACGCCGAATTCATCCGCCGTTGCCACGATGCCGGTCAGACACGGCCGACGCCGCTGATCCTTCAGTACGCGAAGGACGACTACAACTGCCTGCATCAGGATCTGTACGGCGAGCATGTGTTTCCGCTGCAGTTGGCTATCCTGCTCTCCGAGCCGGGAGAAGATTTCACCGGCGGCGAGTTTGTGCTGACCGAGCAGCGGCCGCGTATGCAGTCACGTGTTGCAGTGATGCCGTTACGTAAAGGCGATGCTGTTGTGTTCGCCGTGCATCATCGCCCCGTGCAGGGCACACGCGGCAGTTATCGGGTCAACATGCGGCACGGCGTGAGCCGGCTGCTTTCAGGGCATCGCCACACGCTCGGAGTGATTTTTCATGACGCACTGTGAAGCGCCGCGCCGCCCTTCCACCCCTTGAACTCTTTCACCAGAAAGTCCACGCACGCCCGCACTTTTGCCGAACTCGCACGGCGTTCGGGATACACCGCCCATACGTTCGCGGCCTGGTAAACCTGAGGCAACACCTGCACAAGCGTACCGTTCTCCAGCAACGGCGCGACGTCCCAGATCGAACGCAGTACGATGCCGTACCCGGCCACGGCCCATTGCACCGCGATCTCTCCGTGATTTGTCGAGAGCGGCCCAGTCACCTTCAACTGCGTCTCCTTGCCCTTGACGCTGAGCCGCCACACGCCGAACGGGTGATCGCGCTCCTTGATGACCAGACAGCGGTGCGCAACGAGGTCGGCCAGTTCGCGCGGCTTGCCATGACGTTCCAGATACTCCGGCGACGCACACAACACCCGATGATTCGCCGCCAGCTTGCGCGCAATCAGATGCGGCGCGATCTCGTCGCCGATGCGCACGTCGAGATCGAAACCCTCCGCAGCAACATCGACGATCCGGTCGAGCAGGTCAAGCCGCACATTCAGTTGCGGATATGCCGCCGACAAGCGCGCCACCGCGGGCGCAACCACATGCCGGCCAAAGCCGAAGCTGCTGGAAATGCGCAACGTGCCGCTCGGGATGCGCTGAGTCGTGGAGACATCTTCGACCAGGTGCTCCACGTCATCGAGAATTTTCTCGGCCCAGGCGAAGACCTGCGCGCCCGCCTCGGTGATCGTCACGCGCCGCGTGGAGCGGTGTAGCAAGCGCGTGCCGAGATCGGCTTCGAGCATGGCGACACGCTTGCTGACGAACGCGGGCGACACGCCCAGCAATTCCGCGGTGGCGCTGAAACTGGCATGCCGCGCAACAGCACAGAACACGCGAAGGTCGGCGAGATTGGGCGTTTTATTCACGATTCGTGGAAAGTGGATTAACCTGCAAAGGGCTGTTTCGCCTCGTCCGGATCAATAGAATGGATTCACTCGCGTGGCCTGCCGTCGCGCCGCGCATTGTCCTCCATCTACGGCCCCACGCCATTCATCCGGACGTTCGACATGACCCGCAAACAACATCGTATCGCCGTGATCCCCGGCGACGGCATCGGCCGTGAAGTAATGCCGGAAGCGCTCCGCGTCCTCGACTCAGTCAGCCGCCGCTTCGGCGTCGAACTCTCGTACAAGCACATCGAGTGGGCCAGTTGCGACTACTACGCGCAAACAGGCCAGATGATGCCCGACGACTGGAAAACCCAGCTTGCCGGTTGCGATGCCATCCTGTTCGGCGCGGTTGGCTGGCCCGACACCGTGCCCGATCATATCTCGCTGTGGGGCTCGCTTCTCAAGTTCCGCCGCGAGTTCGACCAGTACGTCAATCTGCGTCCGGCACGCACGTTTGAAGGCGTGCGCTCGCCGCTCGCCGAACACAACGCGAAAGACATCGACTTCTTCGTCGTGCGCGAGAACACCGAGGGCGAGTATTCGTCGGTGGGCGGCAAGATGTTCGAAGGCACCGAGCGCGAGGTGGTGATGCAGCAGTCCATCTTCACGCGTCACGGCACCAACCGCGTATTGAAGTTCGCCTTCGATCTCGCGCAACGCCGCGCCCGGCGTCATGTGACGGTAGCGACCAAGAGCAACGGCATTTCCATCAGCATGCCTTGGTGGGACGAACGCGCCGCCGAAATCGCGGCCACGTACCCCGACATCACGTGGGACAAGCAGCATATCGACATCCTGTGCGCGCGTTTCGTGTTGCAGCCGCAGCGCTTCGATGTAGTGGTTGCGTCCAACCTGTTCGGCGACATTCTCTCGGATCTCGGTCCGGCCTGCACGGGCACGATCGGCATTGCCCCCTCCGCGAACCTGAATCCGGAGCGGCGCTTTCCTTCGCTATTCGAACCGGTTCACGGCTCGGCGCCGGATATTGCAGGCAAGCATATCGCCAATCCGGTCGCGATGATCTGGTCCGCGGCGATGATGCTCGACTTCCTCGGCGAAGGTGCGGGCGCTGAGCACGATGCGCATGAAGCGATTGTGGCGGCGATCTCGGACGTGCTGAAGCAAGGACCGCGCACGCGCGATATGGGCGGGGAAGCGTCGACGGATGAGATTGGTGCGGCGATTGCGGAGCGGGTTGGTAACTACGTTTGATTGAGCCTGCAGCGAGGCCACCGCGCGCGGCCTCGTGTCAGCTGCTCGTCAGCTATAGCTAGTCACCACCAGCTGTGCACCAACAGCACCCTAGCTACGCGACGCCAGGTACGCGCTAGGCGTCGTGCCCACCGCACGCTTGAAATGCCGGCCCAGGTGGCTCTGATCGAAGAAGCCCACTTCCGTCGCCACGATCGACGGCGGCAACCCTCCACGCAAAAGACGCTGCGCGTGCCGGATTCTGACCTGGCAAACATAGCGATGCGGCGAGATCCCCATCTCCGCGCGAAATAGCGCTGCAAAGCGCGATACGCTCAACTCCGCCTTGGCAGCGAGTGTGGCGAGCGTCACAGGTTGGGAGAACGATGTTTCGATGAACTCGATCGCCCGTTCTATGGGCCTCGTCGCACGACGCGGTTGTGCGAGCGTCGTAGCCAGATCAAGACGAAGCGATGCGACCGGCGCCTTCTCGGTTACATCGTCCGCAAACATGCTTGCGTGATCGGTCAGCATGATCTCGATTCCTAAGCAGCTTGCTGTGCCCGTGTGGCCACGGTGGCAAAACGGCGAATATCGAACGGTTCCAGCGGCGTGCTGGTTGCGCCGGTGTCGATCAGTTCGGCCATCGTGTCGCCAACGCCCGGTCCGAGCTGAAAGCCATGTCCGCAAAAACCGAACGCGTAGTAAAGGCCGCTGACCTTGCCGCTTGCGCCCATGACCGGACGATCATCGGGCATATAGCCTTCAATCCCGCTCCACACGCGGATAATATTGAGCTTCGCCAGCGCCGGCGCAAGGCGGTGCATCTGACGAAACTGCAGCATGGTGTTCTGCGGCAACACATAAGCGCGCCGCACGTCGGGATAAGCCGGCCCCCGAGCACAACCGCCAATCACGATGTTGCCGCGCTTGACCTGGCGGAAATACAGCACTTCCTCGATATTCGGCGAGGACACGCCCACTACCGGACGGATTCCATAGGTGGTCGGTTCGGTCACGGCCATTTGCGGGCCATGCACGGCGATCGGCACCGGCTCACCGAACTGTTCGCTCAACAGGCTACCCCATGCCCCGGCAGTCACTAACAGCACGGGCGCATGGAACGTGCGGCCATCTGTGCTGGTAGCGCGAAATTCCGCGCCTTCCTTTTCGACGGTCACGATCTCCGTGTTCTCGATGATCTGCGCACCGAGACGTGCCGCGGCACGCCCGAACGCCGGCGCCGCGAGTCGCGGATTCGCATGACCGTCTTTCTCCGAATACGACGCACACAGCACTTCCGGGCCGAGGAACGGAAAGCGCGCCTTCATTTCAGCGCCGCGAAAGAGGTCAAGCTTTAAGCCGTACTGGCTGGCCTCTTTTGCATAAATTTCAAACTGGTCGGCCTGTTCGTCGCGATAGGCGATGCGAATGTGGCCCGACATCAGAAACTCTGCGTCGTGCTGGATCAGTTCCGGCAACTTGCCCCAGATCTCACGCGAGCGATTCGCGAGCGGCAATTGCGGCAGGAAACGCCCCTGGCGCCGCACATTGCCGAAGTTGACGCCGCTGGCCTGCTGTCCGACGAGGCCACGCTCGAGCAGAATCACCGAACGGCCGCGCTGGCGCAGGAAAAATGCGGTGGCCGCGCCCATGAAGCCGCCACCGACAATGATCACATCTGCTTGCGAGCGACTCATTCGACCTCCTCAACGGTAGCGATCGAAAGCGGCTTGACGGGCGCTTGCCCGCGCAAGCGGCCGACCAGTTCGACCGGCACAGCGGCCGCATCCGCGATGATTTCCGCTGCTGCATGGCCGCAATAGCGACCCTGGCAGCGTCCCATGCCGACCCGGCTGAAGGCTTTAGCGCGATTCGCTTCGCACGCGCCCTCTTCCCGGATAACACGGCGTAGTTCGCCAACGGTGATGCCTTCGCAGCGGCACACCACTGTGTCGTCCGAGAGGCGCGCGGCTTGCGCAGCGGGCCACGGAAAAGCTTCCACCAAGCCCTGGCGAAAACGATCCATCTTCTGTTGCTGGCGTTTCAGTTCGTCCAGCGTAGTGGCGTCAATATCGTGGCCTAGATCCTGCAATGCCGCATAGGCGGCAAGACGGCCTGCCAGTTCCGCACCGTCTGCGCCGAGCACACGCACACCGTCGCCTGCGAGATACACGCCCGCTTCCGAGCTGCGGCCCAGTTCGTCGATCTGCGGCAACCACTGGCGCGACTTGTCGTCGAAGCGGAACGCGCAGCGCGCGAGATCGGCGAGTTGCGTTTCAGGGCGCAGGTGATAGCCGAGCGCTACCGCATCGCAGGCAATCTGCTGTACCTGTCCTTTTGCATTTCGATAGCTCACGCCTTGCACGCCGGCGGCGTCAGAGCCCACGATTTCCAGTGGCTCGATGCCGTTCTCTACAACAACGCCCGCCTTCTTTAGTGACGACACGAGCGCGGCGCCCTTCTTCAATACATCGGGCCGCGCCAGCAGTTTCGGCAGCGCGCGCAGACGTTGCCCGAGCTTCGACGTATCGAGCACTGCCGCCACTTGAGCACCGGCTTGCACATACTGACTCGCGACCAGATACAGCAACGGTCCCGAGCCCATGAACACCACTTTGCGGCCAATCGAAACGGCTTGGGACTTCAACGCAATCTGCGACGCACCGAGGCTGTAAGTGCCCGCGAATTGCCAGCCCTTTACCGGCATCAGACGATCGGTCGCGCCTGGGCACAGAATCAACGCGTCATAAGGCAGTGAGCTTGCGTGCCCGTCACGAACGACATGCAGCTTGCGCTCGGCGACATTCCACGCGAGCGTTTCCGGTCGATAATCGAGTTGCGGACGCAAACGTTGGAACGTGTTGTGCAAATCCTCCGCGCGGGGAGCTTCAGTCCCATACAACTTCGCGTAAGGGCGAGAAAAATTCTCCGGCTGACGTCGATAAATCTGCCCGCCGTCGCGGCGCCCTTCATCAATGACGATCGGGCGGATGCCGGCAGCCAGCAGCGTCTGCGCACAACGCACACCCGCCGGCCCCGCACCGACGATAATCACGCGAGGTTGGCCCATCACAGGTTCGCCCATTGCTCCTCCGCTTGAGTCGTCAGGATATGCAGCCCTTCGCTGACCACGGTCGTGCAGGCACGCAGCCGCTCGCCGTCTGAGGTCCAGACCCAGCAGTCCTGGCAGGCGCCCATCAGGCAGAAGCCCGCGCGCACCTCATTGCCGAATTCCGATTGACGCACATGATCCACAGAGCAGAGCATCGCCACCAGCAGCGTGTCGCCTGCGAGCGCTTCTACCTCTTTACCGTCCACGCGAATCTTCACGCTCTTGCGTCCGGTCTCGCCAAGCCGGATGAATCGTCCGTTCATGCTGTCGCTCCATGCGCGTGGCCATCGTTATTGGCGCCAGCGCTATCGTCTGTCGTCTCCATCCGGTTCGTGAGCACGTGACGCAGAAATTCGCGCGTGCGCGGCTCGCGCGGCGAGCACAGCACCTGCTGCGCGCTGCCTTCTTCGATGATCAGACCACCGTGCAGAAAGCACACCCGGTCGGCCACTTCGCGGGCAAAGCCCATTTCATGCGTGACCACCAGCATCGTCATGCCCTCGCGCGCGAGCGTGCGCATCACCGCGAGCACTTCGCCTACCAGTTCTGGATCGAGCGCGGAAGTCGGTTCGTCGAACAGAATCGCCTTCGGCTTCATGGCAAGCGAGCGCGCAATCGCCACACGTTGCTGCTGGCCACCCGAGAGCTGGTGCGGATACGCATGGAGCTTCTCGCCGAGCCCCACTTTGCCGAGCAATTCGATCGCCTCGCGATGCGCCTGCTGCTTCGGCTCGCCCTTCACATGAACAGGGCCTTCCATCACATTTTCGAGCGCAGTGCGATGCGGAAACAGATTGAAGCGCTGAAACACCATGCCCACTTGCGTACGCAAGCGGTTGATGTGGCGCGAGCGTTGCTCGACGCGCTGATCCATCAGCTTGATGTCACCGGTATCGTACGACTCGAGCGCGTTGATACAGCGCAGCAGAGTCGATTTCCCGGAACCCGATGCGCCAATCAGGCACACTACTTCGCCCTGCTTGATATTCAACGAAATGCCCTTCAGCACCGGAACGGCGCCGAAGCTCTTGTGCACATCAACGATCTCGATCATGGCATCCTCGCTTGAGGCCCGGCTTGCGACCTCGCTAGAGGCCTCGTTTAGCGTTCGTACAGCCTTCATGTCGCCTTCGTGTCGCGGTTACTTCGCCTTGTGCTTGCCGAAACGCTTTTCCAGATGACGCGTCAGGCTCATCAGCGGCAGACTCATCGCCAGGTACCCCAGCGCCACCAGCGTATAGACAGTCACGTTCTGAAACGTGGACGCCGCGATCAACTGACCTTCACGCGTCATCTCGGCAACGGTGATCGTCGAAGCCAGCGACGAGTCCTTCAACATCATGACCAGCGTATTCGCATACGGCGGTAACGCGACGCGCACGGCTTGCGGCAGAATCACGCGATACATCGTCTTCACGCGACCCATGCCGATCGACTGGGCCGCTTCGAACTGGCCAGGGTCGACGGCTTCGATGCCCGAGCGGATGATTTCCGCCACATAGGTCGAGTAGCCGAAGCCCAGACCAATGATGCTCGCTTCGAGTGCCGTCATCTGGATGCCGACATCCGGCAGCACGAAGTAGATGTAAAACAGCAGCACGATCATCGGCAAACCGCGCACCACGTTGATCATCGCGCTGACCACCGTGACGACACCGGGATGGCGCGACATTTTCAACAACGCCCAGACGAGTCCGAGCACGGTGCTCAATACCAGACACCCCAGCGTGATGAGGATGCTCATCAGGGCGCCCGTGAACAGAATCGGGACAAAATCGGTTATATCGCGCCAATGCATACGGTGTGCTCTTCAGAATCGGGGTGGGTTCGCGTTCAGCTTGCGAGATTCCACTTCTTCAGGATCGCATTGAGCGAGCCGTCGGCCTTCATCTTCGTCAGAGCATCGTTGATCTTGGCGAGCAGTGCACCATTGCCCTTCTTCACGGCGATGGCGATGTCGAATTTCTCCATCGGCACGTAGTCGTTCACCACGCGCGCGCCGCGCAGGCCACCCGACGCTTCCTGCGCCTTGAGAATCGGATAGTCGCTAAAGCCAGCGGTAATGCGGCCCAGCACCACGTCGCGCGTCATGTCGGCGGGGCTGTCGTACATCTTCACTTCCTTGAAAATGCCGAGCTTGACCAGTTGATCGCCGTAATCGGTGCCGGTGGGCGCGCCCACTACGGTGCCCTTCAGGTCCTGCACCGACTTGTAATCCGTCTTGTTCGAATCCTTGACGATGATGCCTTCGCCGAACGCGGTAACCGGTTGCGAGAAGTCGACCACTTCAGCGCGCTTCGGCGTCGGCGTCATGCCCGCCACGATGATGTCGATCTTGCCCGATACGGCCGACTGGATCAGCGCCGAAAACGGCACCGCATCGAACGAGACGTTGAAGCCTTCGCGCTTGCCGATCGCATCCACCACATCGGGCATCAGGCCTTCGATCTTCTGCGTCTTCACGTCCATGAAGGTGGTCGGTGCGCTCGACGGCGGCGAACCCGCGGTCAGCGTCGGCGTATCGGCATGGCTCAGGCTTGCGCCGAACATCATGGAAAGGGCTACGCCAGCCTGAAGAGCGAAGCGTTGAACGGCTTGCAGGCGTGCTGCGGGGCGAAGCTCACGGGTAAAACGCAACATGGTCATCCTCGGAATGGTTGGTGAAAACCGTAGCAACGAGATGCGCTGCTACGGCAAACAACAGTACTGCCCCTGCATCGGTTCAATGCAGAATGTCCTGCAAACGGTAATAGGCGCCCACCAGCGGCAGAAACCACGCATGGCCGAAATGGCCTGGAATGGCGGGCCACTCCAGCTTGCGCCATGGGTTGCTCGCGGCGGCGCCGAACATCACGTCGGCCATCAAGCGACCCATGTGCACCGACATCTGCACACCATGGCCGCTGTAGCCCATCGAGTAAAACAGTCCCTCATGCTGGCCCGCGCGCGGCAACCGGTCAGCCGTCATGTCGACGAGGCCGCCCCAGCAATAATCGAGGCCCACGTCGGCCAGTTTCGGAAAGTAGTTGGCGAGACCTGCACGCAGGATCTGGCCGCTCTTTTCGTCGGAACGCGGATTCGACATGGCAAAACGGGCGCGACCGCCGAACAGTAAACGGTTGTCGGCCGTCGCGCGAAAGTAGTTGCCGATGTTGCGTGTGGTCACATAAGCGCGGCGCTTCGGCACGATCTCGTCGAGCTGCGCGGTCGTCAGAGGTTCGGTGACGACGATAAAGCTGCCTACCGGCGCAATGCGGCGCCGGAACCACTGCAATGGGCCGATCTGCGAAGCCCCGGTAGCAACCAGTACGCGCCCGGCGCGGATCTTGCCGAACTCGGTGGCCACTTCGTAACGTTCGCCTTCGAGGCGCTTGAGGCCCGTCACCGGTGTGTATTCAAAAATGCGCGCGCCGTATTTGACAGCGGCATTCGCAAGGCCCACGCCAAACTTGCCCATATGCATCTGCGCACCGTTGCGCTGCACGAGGCCGCCGTAAAAGCCATCCGAGCCGACTTCCTCGCGAATCCGTTCCGGAGGAATCAGTTCGACGTCCGAATCGACATTGCGCAACAGCGATTCGTAGCTTCTGGCAAGCTTGTCGAAGTGCTGAGGCTTGGCCGCGAGCTTGATCTTGCCGCCACGGAAAAAATCGCAATCGATCTTCTCGTCGCTGACGATCGACGCCACCGTCCCCACCGCACTCTCATACGCACGATAGAAATCGCGCGCATTGTCCGCACCGATACGCTCGGCCAGCGCCGCATAATCGTGCGCGAGACCGGTGTTGCACTGGCCGCCGTTGCGGCCCGACGCTTCACCGGCTATGCGCCCGGCTTCCAGCACCGTCACCGGAATACCGCGCTTCGCCAACTCGAGTGCCGCAGACAGGCCGGTAAAGCCGCCGCCGATCACCACCACATCGGAGCCGCCTTCGAGCGGGCCTTGCTGCCCGTGCAGAAACGGCGGCGCAGTGTCGAGCCAGTACGAATCAAGCTTCATCGGGTTCCTTCGCGCTTGAGCGCGTCAGTGCATCAGTGCGTCAAACCAGGCTTAAAGACCGACGACGCCGGCCAGACCGCCGATGTCCTTGATCTCGGTGTAGTTGTAGAACGGCGTCGAAGGTTCATGACCGCGCGCGACAAACACCTTGTTCTTGATGCCGAGATCGTTGGCCGACATCAGGTCGTAGCGCAGGCTCGACGACACATGCAGGATGTCTTCCGGGCCGCAGCCGAGGTTGTCCAGCATGTATTCGAACGCTTGCAGACGCGGCTTGTACGCTTGTGCCATTTGCGCTGTGAACACAGCATGAAACGGTGCGCCGAGCTTGTCGACATTGCTCTGGATCTGGTCGTTCGATGCGTTCGACAGAATCACTAGCGGGATTTCCTTCGCGACCTTGGCAAGACCTTCCGGCACGTCTGCGTGTGGCCCCCAGGTCGGGACGGCGTCGTAGAAACGTTGGGCTTCGGCGTCGTCGTAGGCGAGATTCCAGCGCTTGAGCGTGCGGCGCACGGCGTTCTTCACGACTTCCTGATACGGCTTCCAGGCGCCGAGCACTTCGTCAAGGCGAAACGCCGAGAAGTCGCGCACGAACTGATCCATATGGTCGGCGCTGACGCGGTCGGCAAAAATTTCGCGGGCCATGTCGCCCATGCGGAAACGGGTCAGCGTGCCGTAGCAGTCGAAGGTGATGTATTTGGGCCTGAAGCGGGTCATGTCTATGTCCTGTGGTGGGCAATAGTCAGCGGGAAAGCAGTCACTGCACGCGCGGCGACGGCTGCTTGAAGAGAATTACACCACCCCAAAAAATGCGGGTTGTCGTGTTATGGACGGCGCTGAACACACAATCCGCCGTTTTTCGCTGCGCTCGCAGCACAGTATGCGGCATCCGCTGAAGGGGATCAGAACGGCATTTCCTCGACCCGGGTATGCCCTTACGCGGGCGCTCTCAACCGGGCCAATCAAGGCTTCACGGGGTCCGTGACGGTGATCGTCAAGCGACGACATAAACAACAACGGCCGCGTCGGAGACCGACGCGGCCGTATTGGAAGCTATAGATGCCGCTTTAGCAACACATCGTGCTACGCGCAGCAGGGCTTATGTATGAGCTGAAATCGACGCGCGTGAAAGCCATGCCCGCACGCAGATTCAAGCCCCCTGATTCAGATCGATCAGCACGCTCTTGAAACGCAGATTCGCTTCAAACGCCTGGCGGCCGAGATCCTTGCCGAGTCCGGATTGCTTGTAGCCACCAGTGGGAATCACAAAATCGGAAGTACGCCCATAGCGGTTGATCCACACCGTGCCCGCTTCGATGCTACGCATGGCCCGTAGCGCGCGGCTCAGATCGGCCGTATGAACGCCCGCCGCAAGACCATATTTCTCGTGGCTGGCGAGCGCGAGTGCCTCGTCTTCGTCATCGAAGGTCTGCACCGTGAGCACGGGCCCGAACACTTCTTCGCGCACAGCCTCGGAGTCTGCAGTCACGTTGGTCAGGATGGTCGGCGCGTAGAAGGCCCCCTCACCAGCCACCGGCAGGCGCGTGCCGCCCGCGGCAATCTGTGCGCCCTGCCCGACGCTACGCGCGACGATGCCTTCGATACGCTGTGCCTGCTTGGCCGAGATGATCGGCGGTAGTGTCGTGCCTGCGGCCCACGTGTGCCCAGGCTTCAACGCAGCGAACGCGGAGGCAATACCGTCGATCAGACGCGGCGCGGCCGAACGTTCGACGATCAAGCGCGAACCCGCCACGCACACCTGCCCCGCATTGCCGGCAATCGCGCCGGCGATACGGCGCGCCACCAGATCGAGATCGGGCGCATCCGCGAACACGACTTGCGGACTCTTGCCGCCAAGCTCCAGCGTCACAGGCTTGGTGCCGGTCTGCGCGCAGGCCGTCATGATGGCCGCACCGGTCTGGCTCGAGCCGGTGAAGGTCACTTTGGCGATCTTCGGATGACGCACCAGTGCGTCGCCCGTGACGCGCCCGTCGCCTTGCACGACATTGAAGATGCCCGGCGGGATGCCGGCTTCGATCGCGAGTTCGGCCAAACGCAGCACCGAAAACGGCGTCATCTCCGACGGCTTCAGCACCACCGCATTGCCCGCTGCAAGCGCCGGCGCGATTTTCCAGGACGCCATCACCAGCGGAAAATTCCACGGCGCGATCGCGCCGATCACACCGTACGGCTCGGCGACGATCATGCCGAGATGATCGGGGCGCGTCGCCGCGACCTCGCCGCCGATCTTGTCGGCGAATTCGGAGTAGAAGCGGATACCTTCGGCGGTGAACGGCGCATCCCAAGCGACGGCATCGCGAATGGGCCGCGTCGAGCCGACCGACTCCAGACGCGCCAGCGTGTCCACATCCGCCTCGATCAATTCGGCCCAGCGGCGCAGCGTGCGCGCCCGTTCGCGCGGCGCGCAGCGAGCCCAGTCGCTGGTCCTGAAGGCGTGCCAGGCATCCTCGACAGCACGATCCACCAGATCGGCGTCGGCGATCGGCAGATCCGCGTAGACTGCGCCGTCCGAGGGGCGCGTGACGTCGAGTGCAGCGGCGCCGTCCACGTAGCGGCCACCTATGAAGTGCGCGCCGCGCACGGCAATCAGAGCGGGATCGAAGCTGTCCATTGTGTCCATTCCAGGTCGCAGACGAGATTCGAATCATGGTACGGGCGATAGCGCAGCATTTGCTGCCATGATGACCGGCCACGACCGCGCGGAGCACGCGTTATGAGGGCTGTGCGCAGCGCAGCGTGCGGTATTCCCACGGTGCGGCTCGCGCAATAAGATCGTCCTAGCCGCAGTATTTTGCCGGTGCGACATTACGCAGGCATATTGAAGAGGAGTGGAAAGTGACTGAACCGCTTGCTGGAGCACCTGTCCGGTTTCGTCCGCTGACGGCCGGCGATCTGCCCGCCGCGCACGAACTGTCGGTGGCGGTCAAATGGCCGCATCGCCGCGAAGACTGGGAATTCGCGCTGAACCTGGGCACGGGCGTCGGCGCCGAGGACCACGGCACCCTGCTCGGCACCGCGTTGCACTGGAAATTCGGTGCGGATCACGCCTCGCTCGGCATGGTGATCGTCGCTCCCGAACAGCAAGGCCGCGGCATCGGCCGCGATCTGATGACCCGCACGATGGACGCGCTCGGCGAGCGCACCACCTTCCTGAACGCCACGCCGGCCGGCCAGCCGCTCTACGAAAAGTTCGGCTTCAAGGCTATCGGCAGCATCCATCAACACCAGGGCACGGGTGGCGCGCATCCGCCGGCCGTGCAACTGGCGCCCGGCGAACGGATCCGTCCGCTCGGCGCGCGCGATCCGGGCCGGCTCTCGGCCCTGTTAAACCGCGCGGCAGGCTATGACCGCACGCAGGTGCTGGGCGCGTTGCTGAACGTGGCGGAAGGTGTCGTGCTCGATCGCGACGGCGAACCGGTCGGCTTCGCGCTGATGCGCCGCTTCGGCCGCGGCCATGTGATCGGGCCGCTGGTGGCGCCGCATATCGAAGGCGCCCAGGCGTTGATCAGCCACCTGGTTGGATCGAACGAAGGCAAGTTCGTGCGTATCGACGTCGACGGTAACTCGGGTCTGTCCGACTGGCTCGACGGTCTCGGACTGCAACAGGTGGATGCAGTCGTCACCATGGTGCGGGGCGCTGCGCCCCAGCCTGAAAGCGACGTACGCGTTTTCGCCATCACCAACCAGGCGCTCGGTTAGGCGCTATAGGCCTCCAAAGATCCTCACCGCCCTCCCCAAACGACGACGCCCAGGACCCCGCGAGATGACCTTCCTCTACAAGGCCGACACCGTGCGCGGCGCCCAATGGGCGCGCCTCTTTGCCGAAAAAGCCCCGGACATCCCCTTCCGCATCTGGCCGGACGGCAGTTCAGGCGACGATGCCCACGCCGTGCGCTACCTCGCCGTCTGGGAACCGCCGCGCGATCTCGCCACAGCCTTTCCCAATCTGGAACTGGTGTTTTCGGTGGGTGCCGGGATCGACCAGTTCGATCTGTCGGCCATTCCGGCGCACCTGCCGGTAGTGCGGATGATCGAACCGGGCATCGTGGCGGGGATGGTCGAATACACGACGCTCGCCACGCTGGCGCTGCACCGCGACTGGCTCACCTATGCCGCGCAGCAACGCGAAGGCCGCTGGCAGCCGGTGCGCACCCGCGTCGCAGGCGAGCGGCGCGTCGGCGTGCTCGGTCTCGGCGTGCTCGGTGAGGCCGTGCTGAAGCGCCTTGCCAGTTTTGGCTTTCCCTGCGCCGGCTGGAGCCGTTCGCCGCGCGAGCTCGACGGGATCGAATGTTTCGCGGGCGCCGACACGCTGCCGCAATTTCTCGCCCGCACCGATATTCTGATCTGCCTGCTGCCGCTGACGGCCGCAACGCGGCATATCCTGAACCGCGATCTGTTTGCGCAATTGCCACGCGGGGCCGCGCTGATCAACACAGGCCGCGGCGGTCATCTGCAGCAGGATCATCTGCTAGAGGCGCTCGAAAGCGGGCAACTGAGCGCCGCCGTGCTGGACGTGGCGGACCCCGAGCCGTTAGCTGCGGATCATCCGCTATGGCATCACCCGCGCGTCATGCTGACGCCGCACATTGCCAGCGTGACGCAGCCGGACAGCGCGGTCGAAGTCGTACTCGACAACCTGCGCCGCCACCGCGAAGGCGAGCCGCTGATCGGTCAGGTGGACCGCGCCCGCGGATATTGAGCGCGCCAGCGCAGCACAAAATGCTGCGCCGCCTGCAAAAACACAATTCCCACCTTCCAGCAGCGGCGAATCCCAGCGTCTTCGTTGTTTGTGTCCCGCTACCATGGTTTGCATGCGGTTCGCGCTCGCGGCACGCGTTGCGCGCACCTTTCCGGCACTCCGTGCATTGCTGCGCGCACAACTCACGCACCCCATACCATGTCCACGTCCTCACTGATCGAATCCGACCGCAAACATCTGATCCACCCGGTTGCCAGCATGCGTGCTCACGAGAAGCGCGGCGTGACCATTCTCGAATCGGGCCGTGGCGCATGGCTGCGCGATAGCGAGGGCAACGAACTGCTCGACGCATTCTCCGGTCTGTGGTGCGTGAATACCGGCTACGGTCACGAGAGCATCGTGCGCGTCGCGACCGAACAGATGACGCGCTTGCCCTACGCCACCGGTTATTTCCATTTCGGCTGCGAACCGGCGATCAGGCTTGCTGAACAACTGGTTGAACTGGCGCCCGCCTCGCTGCGTCACGTGTATTTCACGCTGGGCGGCTCGGATGCGGTGGACGCGGCAGTCCGCTACATCACGAACTTCTACAACGCCACCGGCCGGCCACAGAAAAAGCAGTTCATTGCGCTGGAGCGCGGGTATCACGGTTCGTCGTCGGTGGGTGCGGGGCTGACGGCACTCGGCGTGTTTCATCAGAACTTCGATCTGCCTTTGCCGAACCAGCATTACATTCCTTCGCCGTATCTGTATCGCAGCGAAACGAGCAACGATCCGCAAGCGGTGATCGACGCGTCGGTTGCCGCGCTGCGCGCGAAGGTCGAGTCGCTCGGCGCCGAGCGCGTTGCCGCGTTCTTCTGCGAGCCGATCCAGGGCTCGGGCGGCGTGATCGTGCCGCCGAAAGGCTGGCTCAAGGCGATGCGCGACGCATGCCGCCAACTCGATATCCTGTTCGTCGCCGATGAAGTCATCACCGGCTTCGGCCGCACCGGCCCGTTGTTCGCCTGTGCTGGCGAAGACGTCGAGCCGGATCTGATGACGGTGGCGAAGGGACTCACCGCCGGCTATGCGCCGATGGGCGCCGTGCTGATGTCCGACGAGGTCTACAACGGCATTGCCGATGGTGCAGGCACCGGTTCGGCCGTGGGCCACGGTCAGACCTATTCGGCGCATCCGGTGAGCGCGGCCATCGGTCTCGAAGTGCTGCGGCTCTATCACGAAGGCGGCCTGCTGGCGAACGGCGTGGCTCAGGCGCCGCGCTTCGAAGCGGGACTGCGCGCCCTGCTCGACCATCCGCTGGTGGGCGACGCCCGCAGCCGCGGCCTGCTCGGCGCGCTCGAACTGGTGTCGGACAAAGCCACCCGGCGCCGCTTCGACCCTGCACTGAACCTGAGCGAGCGGATCGCCACCACCGCCTATCGCAACGGCCTGATCTTCCGCGCCTTCAACGACAACATCCTCGGCTTCGCGCCGGCGCTCTGCTACACGCGCGAGGAGTTCGACGTGATGTTCGAACGCCTGCGCAAAACGCTCGATACGGTGCTGGAAGCGCCCGAAGTACGCGCCAGCCTTGCCTGAGGTCGTGCCCGAGGCTTGATCTCGGGCATCGTCCCGCAGCCTTGCGGTGTGGCGGCTCAATGCGCCGAGAGGCTTGCTGCGTACGGGTTTGCCGTGAAATTTTTTCATGACGGAGCGTGCTACGATAGTTCCGTCACCGCGCTTCCATAGGTCATCGCCTCCGTGTCAACCAACGCTAGTTCAATGAAGCTGGACCGCATCGATCTGCGCATCCTGTCCCAGCTCCAAAAGAAGGGCCGCATAACCAACGTCGACCTCGCGGATGCGGTCGGCCTCTCGCCGAGCCCGTGCCTGATTCGCGTGAAGCGTCTCGAGAAGGCCGGGTACATCGCGGGCTACGGCGCACATCTGCAGCTCAACAAGCTCGGTGACATCCAGCTCGTGTTTACCGAAGTGACCTTGCAGGACCATCGGCGCGAAGACTTTGCCAAGTTCGAGGCCAGCATCCGCACCGTGGATGAGATCGCCGAATGCCACCTTGTCAGCGGCGGCTACGACTATCTGCTCAAGTTCGTCACGCGCAGCGTCGTGCATTACCAGAGCGTGATGGAGAATCTGCTGGAACGTAACATCGGCATTGAAAAGTACTTCAGCTACGTCGTGATCAAGTCGCCGTTCGTGAAGAACCACTACCCGATTGAAAGCCTGTTTCCGTTGACCGATTGAAGGAATGGGTGCGGCATGATTTTGTACTCCTTTCCCGGCTTTCTATTTCGTTATCCTGAACTCATTCTTGCAGGCGTTCGCCATGCCACTCACACTCCATCGTCCAGAACTTTCCCGCTCGCACAACTTCATCGATGGCGAGTGGCGCGATGCTATTGATGGCGCGCGCTATCCCGTCAGCGATCCGGCTAGCGGAAGCGAATTTACGAGCGTGCCCGACAGCAGCCACGCTGACGCCCAGGCCGCCACCGACGCAGCGCACGCCGCTTTCGATAGCTGGCGCGAGCGTACAGCCCGCGAACGTGCGCAGTTTCTCAAGCGCTGGCATGCCGCGATCGTCGCCAATAGCGAGGACCTCGCGCGCATCATCTCGCGCGAGCAGGGCAAGCCGCTCGCCGAAGCGCGCGGTGAGGTGGCGTATGGCGCGTCGTATGTGGAATGGTTTGCGGAAGAGGCCGTACGCAGCTACGGCGACATGATTCCCGCCCTGATGCCCGGTAAGCGGATGATGGCGATCAAAGAACCGGTCGGCGTGGTCGCCGCCATCACGCCGTGGAATTTCCCGCTCGCGATGATCGCCCGCAAGATCGCTCCGGCGCTGGCCGCCGGCTGTACGGTGGTCGCCAAGCCCGCGGAAGACACGCCCCTTACCGCTCTCGCGCTGGCTCGTCTCGCCGAAGAGGCCGGCCTGCCGGCTGGCGTGCTGAACGTCGTGACCGCCTCGCGCGAACACACGCCGGCAACCGTTTCTAACTGGCTCGCCGATTCGCGTGTGCGCAAAATCACGTTCACTGGATCGACGCCTGTGGGCAAGCACCTGGCCCGCGAATCGGCTGATACGCTCAAGAAACTCTCGCTGGAATTGGGTGGCAATGCGCCGTTTATCGTTTTCGACGATGCGGATCTCGACGCCGCAGTCGACGGCCTGATGGCCTCGAAGTTTCGCAACGGTGGCCAGACCTGCGTGTGCCCGAACCGGGTGTATGTGCAAAACAACATCTACGACGCGTTCGTGCGCAAACTGGTGGACCGTGTTGCTGCCCTCCGGGTAGGCCCCGCCACGCGCGGCGACTCGCAGATCGGCCCGATGATCAACGCCCGTGCGGTCGACAAGATCGAGCGTCACGTGCAGGACGCGCTGGCGCGTGGCGCCGTAGTGCTGACGGGCGGCCGTCGCCTGCAAGGTGAAGGGCTGGACGGTCCACACTACTACGCCCCCACGGTAATCGGCGACGCCAACCGCGACATGGCGCTGTTCCGCGAAGAGACCTTCGGCCCGGTTGCACCGCTGTTCCGCTTCGACAACGACGCCGACGTTCTGCGCGAAGCCAACGACACGCCTTTCGGACTCGCGGCATACTTCTATTCCAGCGATGTGCGGCGCATCTGGCGCGTCGCCGGACGGCTCGAAGGCGGCGTGATCGGCATCAACGAGGGCGCCGTCGCGAGCGAGGCGGCGCCGTTCGGCGGCGTGAAGGAGTCGGGCTATGGCCGCGAAGGTTCGCGCTACGGTCTCGACGACTACCAGCACATCAAATACCTTTGCCAGGGCGGCCTTGCCTGAATCCTGGATAAAGGCCCTTTATCGACTGCGAATGGACTCTCACATGACAACCCACTCACCGCAGGACCACGCCTACCCGGTCGACGTCGAATTCCCCGACCTGAGCGGCTATGCCGCAGGCAATACCGGCATTCCGTATGTCTACACGTTCGACAGCGGCCTGCCCGGCTCGCACGTGATGATCAACGCGCTCACGCACGGCAACGAAGTGTGCGGCGCGATCACGGTCAAGGGGCTGCTCGATCTCGGCGTGCGGCCGCGCCGCGGCAAGCTCACACTGGCGTTTTCGAACGTCGAGGCTTATCTGACTTTCGACGCTTCGAAGCCGGATGCATCGCGCTTCGTCGATCAGGATTTCAACCGGGTATGGACCGCGGCGAAACTCGATGACACGAGCACGGATTCGAGCGAGCTGCGCCGCGCACGAGCGTTGCGTCCTGTGATCGATACCGTTGACGCATTGCTCGACCTGCATTCGATGCATGAGCGTAGTGCGCCGCTGATCGTGTCAGGTCCGCTGGAGAAAGGCATCGCGTTGTCCCGCGCACTGGGTGCCCCTGCTACCGTGATCAGCGACGAAGGTCATCCGGAAGGGCGTCGCATGCGCGACTATGCCGACTTCGGCGATCCGCAAAGCACACGCAACGCGCTGCTGGTGGAGTGCGGCCAGCATTGGGAGCCGTCGTCGGTGGTGGTAGCGAAGGACTGCACGGCGCGCTTCCTGGTGCTGTCCGGTGTACTCGATGAAGCCGACCTGCCCGCTGACTGGTTCGCGCCGAAGCCGGATGCCATGCGTGTGATTCGTGTCACGGAGCCCGTAGTGGCAAAGAGTATGGATTTTCGCTTTGCAGACGCTTACACCGGTTTGGAGACATTCCCCAAAGCGGGCGCTGTGATCGGCTGGAATGAGGGTGAACCGGTGGTCACGCCTTATGACAATTGCGTGCTGGTGATGCCGTCGTTGCGACAGCTCAGGCCTGGGGTAACGGTGGTGCGGTTGGGGCAATTGCTCGACAACTGAGTGCCGTTGTCTATCGCGAGAGGCGTGAAGCGGTGCCGCTAACAGCGGCGCCGCTTCGCGCCGCGTCGCTCAGATATTCTGCACAAACATATACTGCTTCGTGACTTTCTCGGTCACTTCGAACACACCGCGAAAACCTTCCGGCACCATCACGGCATCGCCCGGGCCGAACGGTTTGCGTTCGCCGTCATCCGGCACGATCGCGCCAATGCCCGACAGCACGTGGAAAAACTCGAACTGTCCTTCGGGGAAATCGATCCGCCACACGCCTGCTGTGCCGCTCCAGATGCCGGTGCTGATCTTGCCATCGCCGCGCTCGAATACAGGCCAATCGCGGCGCTCGGGCTGACCGCGCAACAAACGCTCCGGACTCAGCGAAAGCAGTGTGCCTTCGCCCTGCGGCTCGCCGAAACAAAAACTCTGCACGGGACTAACTGATAAAGACTGCGACATGAATAGGTTCTCTCTTTACGGTAAATCGATTCGGTTAACTCGCGCGACGCAACTCGGGCCACGAAGCACAGAGCTCCGCAAAGATCTGCTCGATCACCTCGGCGCCCGCACCTTGCGTTTCGACACGCGCATCTAGTGCATCGAAAATCCGATGCTTGATGAAATAGCGCCATTGCACAGGCACGCCTGACAAAATATGTGTGAGCGCAGCATAGCGTTCGCGCGTCCACTTCGCTTCGAACGCTTCACGGTAAGGGCCAAACTCGAACGCAGGAACCGGCGTATTGCGCGCCATCGCATGAGCCTGCTCGCGCAACACAGCCGTTTCAGCAGAGTCGATCTCGCCGTCGGCGATCGCCACGGCATAAACCTCGCGCGCTTCCTGTGCCGTGACATAGCCGCGTTGCACGTCTTCGCACACTCGCCGAACGTCGCGATCGATAGGCCTGCCGTATCCTCCTGCTCCCGCACCAATCAGCCGGATCACGTCGCCCGGATTGCAGATCACCAGGTCCGTGTTGCCGAGTTGCTCCGCCTGCGGCGTGTCGGGGTTCCTGGTGAACCGCGCGTTCGCGCCGGCATGGCCGCCGCGCACGCCCCATGAGGCAAAGTGCGTGCGGTCGCGGTTGCGAGCAGTGACGAGCGTGTTTGGCGAGAAGACCTTGAATTCCATCACCAGCCCCTGGCCGCCGCGAAATTGTCCTGCGCCACCTGAATCGGGCGCCACGCCGTAACGCGTGATACGGATCGGCACCTCAGCCTCGTTGATCTCCACAGGCGTGTTGCGCAAAAACGCGTTGTTCGCGCCAGAGCCGTCCTCGCCATCATCGAACGACATGCCTCCGGCGCCGCCACCAATAGGTCCAATCGACGCCATGACCGTACTGCCGTGCCGGTCCATTGTCTTGACGCTGAGGATCGACAGGCCGCCTGCGGGGCAAGCGGCGAGCCGCTCAGGAATGGCCTGCGAGAAAGCACCGAAGGTCAGCAAATGCAGCAGCTTGCAGGTCAGGCTGCGCATGCCGACCGCCGCCGGCCGCTGCGCATTCACCACCGTGCCTTCAGGCAGCACGCAGCGCGCTACTCTCAGCATGCCGCTGTTCAGCAGGATCTCCGGGTTGAGCGTGTACAGCACATAAACGAAACCGACCAGCGCAAGCGCATGCCGTTCGCGTCCCCCGGTCGGGATGTTCAATGACGACTGCAACTGCGGATCGCTACCGGTGTAGTCGAATTCGACGCTGCCGTCGCGGATACGCAGCGTCAACGCGACGCGCATCGGCTTGCCGCGCACCGAGTCTTCGTCGGCGTATTCGGCGAAGAAATACTCGCCATCGGGAATGCCGCGCATGACAGTGCGCGCCTGCTCTTCCGAGTAATCGAGCAACGCCTGCATGCCCGCCTTGAAACCGTCGATGCCGAACCGTTCGATGATCTCCAGCACGCGCCGCTCGCCCGTATGCAGCGACGCCAGTTGCGCATGCAAATCACCGACGTTCTGGTCCGGCACACGCACATTGGTAGCCATGATGCGCAGCAGTTCTTCGTCGAGCACGCCCCGTCGCACGATCTTGGTAGGCGGAAAGCGGATGCCCTCCTGCTCGATCTCGGTCAGCGTACGCGACAGCGAGGCGGGCACGGCGCCGCCCATATCGGTGTTGTGAATGTGGCCGCCCACGAAGCAGACAATCTCACCTTCGTAGAACACCGGCTTCCAGAGCACGATATCCGGCGTGTGGGTGGCGACGAAACCGCTGTATGCATCGTTCGTCATGCCGATGTCGCCCGGCTCGTAGTGATCGATCATGCCGATCACCGGGCCGTAATCGAGGCCGACGTACCAGGTCGCGCCAAGCGTCTTTGGTGAAGCGAACGTGTGTCCATCCGGCGTCGTGATCGCGCACGAGAAGTCCTCGGTCTCTTTCACGAAGGTCGAATGCGCGGTGCGCACCAGCGTGTACGCCATGCTTTCCGCCGCAGCGACGCAGTAGTTGGCGAAAATCTGCAGGACTGCCTTGTCGAATTGCATGCCGGGCTCCGGTTCAGTTCGCGCCAACATAAGTGAGTATCAGATTGCCGTAGGTATCGACACGTCCCGCGAAACCAGGCAGCACGCAGGTTGTGCAATCGTCCTGCGCGATCACTGCGGGTCCGGCTATGTGCTGGCCGGCTAGCAGTTTGGCGCGGTGAAACAGCGCGGCGTCGTGGAACGCGCCGTCCATCCAAACCTTTACCGAAGCGTCCGGCACCGGCGTCTGCTCACTGGCTTCGATGGGTCGCAAGGCTGGCTTGGGGGTTACTGACGCGATCACGAGGCGCAGCGCCACGATCTGAATCTTTGCTTTCAGATCGCTGTGGCCATAGAGTCGCGCGTGCTCGCGGTGGAATGCTTCGCTGAGCGCGTCAATGTTTCGCTCCTGCAGCCATGCCAGTTCAAGGGGTGTGTCGATTTCGAACGATTGGCCCTTGTAGCGCATATCCGCCGAGACCGCGATGCGCGCGGGGCGATCGTCGCTCTTATCGCTGGGACACGCAGTTTCACCGGCCATCCAGCTTCGCGCCGCCGTTTCGAGCGCATGCGCATCGTCGCGTAAGGCCTCGAGCGCCGCAGCATCGAGATCGTAGTAGGTGGTCTTGACGAAGTCGTTCTTGGTGTCCGCGATCAAACCGCCCAGCGCACTGAGCACGCCCGGTGTGGTCGGCACAACCACCTGCTCCATGCCGAGTGCCCGCGCGAAGTAGCACGCGAGCATCGGCCCGGCACCGCCGAACGGCAGCAGCGAAAACGTGCGCGGATCGATGCCGAAGCGCGAGACGATCCGGCTCACGCCCGCATACATGCCGGACACCGACACGTTGACGATCGCTTCCGCGGTCCGGTAAATATCGGAGCCAAGCCGCTGCGCCAGCACTTCGACCGCGCGGCAGGCCGCATCGTGATCGACCTTCACCGAGTTGTAGCCGAGGCTCGCATTGCCGATCACGCCCATCACGGCGAAGGCATCGGTGATCGTCGCGCGTGTGCCGCCCCGGCCGTAGCACACAGGGCCGGGGTTCGACCCAGCACTCTCCGGCCCGACCTTGAGCACGCCGAAATCGTCGACCCACGCAATCGAGCCACCGCCGTCGCCAATCGAAGATACCGAGACCGACGGAATATGAATCTGGAAGTCGCCGATATATTCGCCGGTTGCGTATTGCGGCTCGCCGTCGATGATCAGTGCCACGTCAGCCGTCGTGCCGCCGATGTCCAGGCTCATGCAATGCTGCAAGCCGCAAAGCTGTGCAACATACGCTGCACCGATCACGCCGGACGCCGTACCGGAGAGAATCATCTGCACGCAATTGGTCTTGCCGGTTTCGGCGCTCATCACGCCGCCATTCGACTTGGTGACCTTCATGTCCGCCGCGATGCCGGTTTCGCGTAGCGCGCGCTGCAACGACGACAGATAGTGCGACACCTTCGGCTGCACATAGCCGCCAATCACCGCCGTCGAGGTGCGTTCGTATTCGCGGATGATTGGCCATACATCGGAGGAACATGAAACGAAGAGATCCGGCATGGCCCGCTCGAGGATGGCCTTAACCTCGTGCTCATGGGCCGGATTGCGATATGAATGCAGCAGCGATATCACCACGCCTTCGCAACCGGCACGGCGCAGCTTGTCGAGTGCATCGAGCACGCTCGCCTCATCCACGGGTGTCTCGACCGTGCCGTCCGCGGTCAGCCGCTCCACGATGCCGAAGACACGCTCGCGCGGCACCAGCGGCGCGGGGCGCTTCGACATCAGGTTATACATATCGGGGCCCTTGAGCCGCGCGATATCGAGTACGTCTTCGAAGTGACGTGTCGTAAGCAGGCCGAGCTTCAAACCCTTGCGTTGTACGACGGCGTTGACGCCCACCGTCGTCCCATGCGTGAAATACGCCACTTCGTGCGGATCGATGCCGTAGCGTTCGGCCAGCCCTTCCATACCGCGTAAAACTTCGGCGCCAGGGCTATCGGGACGGGAAAACACTTTCAGCGTTTTCAGCTCGCCCGTTTCATCATTCAGTACTGCAAAGTCCGCGAACGAGCCACCGATATCAACACCGATTCTCAGAGCCATGAAGTTTTTCCCGTTATACGACGGTGCCTTCTCGCACCATTGCGGCCTGCAAGGTCGTCAGATCGAGTTCCGTGCGATGACACAGCACTTCGGCACCGTTCGACAGTTGCCGGCGCGCCGGTGCCGTGGTGTTGCACAAGCCGTCGACGCGCAACGGACAGCGTCCGAGAAACGTACACAGTTCGGAATGCGCCGCGCTGGGTCCAATAGGCGGCAATTCGCTGTGACAGCGAATGGTGGCCTCATCGAGCCAGCCCGTGCGCAACTCCGGAGCCGATGAAATCAGCAGATCGGCATACGGATGAAACGGCGGCGCGCACAGTGCCGCGCGATCGCCCGCTTCGACGCGATGTCCTGAGTACAGCACAACGATGTCGTCGCTGATCGCGCGCATCTTGCCGATGTCGTGGGTAATGAACAGATACGACACACCCAGCTTGCGTTGCAGGTCGGCGAGCAGATCGAGAATCGCCGCGCCTACCACGGTGTCAAGTGCGGACGTTACCTCGTCGCACAGAATCAGATCAGGCTCGGCCGCAAGCGCTCGTGCCAGATTGATCCGCTGCTTCTGGCCGCCCGACAGCTCGCCCGAACGGCGGGTCGCAAGCGCTGCGGGCAGTCGCACCAGATCGAGCAGTTCGGCGACACGCTGCCGGGCACGTTCGCCCTTCATGCCGTGATAGAACGCAAGCGGCCGGGACAAAATCCGTTCCACCGTATGCACCGGATTCAACGCCGTATCCGCGTTCTGGAACACGATCTGGATGCGCCTGAACTGCTCCTTGCTACGCTGATCCAGCCGCTTGGGCATCGGCTCGCCGTCGAGCAGCAGCGAACCACCCGCTACCGGCACCAGCCCTGCAATTACTTTGGCAAGCGTAGTCTTGCCGGACCCGGACTCGCCGATCACGCCGACCGTCTTGCCGCGATGGATCACCAGATCCACGTCGTCGAGAATACGTGCCGCCGGGTAACCCTTTGCATCGGTCTTGCCGTAGCCTGCGACAAGCCGCTTCACCTCCAGCAACGGACGCTCGTCGGCTCCGGCCGCGGCACGTCCTTCCGGACGTGCGCCGCGCGGCGTCGGCATGACCGCCGCGATCAGGCTCTGCGTGTATGCATGCGCGGGTGCATTGAGAATCTGCGCCGTGCTGCCCACCTCGCGAATCTCGCCATCGCTGAGCACGACGATGCGATCGGCCATCTGCGCGACCACCGCCAGATCGTGCGACACGTACACGGCCGTCGTTCCGAGTTCTTTCACGACCCTCTTGAACGCCTGCAGCACGTCGATCTGCGTGGTGACATCGAGCGCAGTGGTTGGCTCATCGAGAATCACCAGTTCGGGATCCGTAATAAGCGCCATCGCCGCCAGCAATCGCTGCAACTGGCCTCCCGATACCTGGTGCGGATAGCGCTTGCCGATCCGCTCGGGATTCGGCAACGCCAGCGCGCGGAACAATTCGATCGCTTTTGCCTGGGCGGCCGCCTTGCTCATGGTCCGATGAATCAGCGCGCTTTCGATTACCTGATCGAGAATCGTGCGCGCCGGGTTGAACGCCGCCGCTGCACTTTGCGCAATATAGGCAACCTTGCGACCGCGCAGCGAAGCCAGCGCGTTGGGTGACAGCGAGCGCACATCTGCGTCGCCAACGCGGATAGACCCGCCCGCAATACGGCAGCCGGTACGCGCGTGACCCATCAGCGAGAGCGCAATCGTCGTCTTGCCCGAGCCGGATTCGCCGATCAGCGCGAGCACCTCGCCGCGTGCGACCGTAAAGTCGATGTCGTGGACGATGGTCGTTTCGGGCCGCCCTTCACTGCTGCCCACCACGCGCAGTCCGCGCACTTCAACCAGGTTGTCGGTTGTCTTATTCATCTCAGCGAGCCTCCGCGGCACGGCGCAAACGTAGACGCTTGCCACGCCCAGGCAGCCCGTCGATCAGCAGATTGACGCCGACCGTCAGGATCGCAATGGCAATAGCTGGCATTAGCACCACCGGTGCACCGTCACCGAGACCGGCGATGTTTTCCCGCACCAGCGAGCCGAGATCCGCATACGGTGGCTGCACGCCCAGCCCAAGGAAGCTCAGGCTGCTCAGCAACAGCACCACGAACACGAAACGCAGGCCGAGGTCGGCCAGCATCGGATGAATCATGTTCGGCAGGATTTCCACGCAGCAGATGTAGATTGCGTTCTCGCCACGCACCTTGGCTACCTGCACGTATTCGAGCGCGCTGATATTCACGGCCAGCGAGCGCGCAATGCGATAAGCGCCAGGCGTATAGCTGATGCCTGCCGTGATGACCAGCAACGTGAGCGACGAACCGAACGCGGCCACGATCATCAGCGCGAACATCTTGGTGGGAATCGAGCTCACTGCGTCAAGTATGCGGCTCATGGTCTCGTCCACGGCGCGGCCGGCGACGGCTGCCAGCAAACCGAGACCGGTTCCGCACAGCGCGGCGAACAGCGCCGCGGCCAACGCCAGCAGCACTGTCAAACGCGTGCCGTACATGATGCGGCTCAGCATGTCGCGACCCAGGTAGTCGGAGCCGAGCGGCAAGTGAGCGCTGAACGGCGCGAACACATCTTGCG
Organism: Paraburkholderia phenazinium; assembly: GCF_900141745.1. Taxonomy (NCBI): domain Bacteria; kingdom Pseudomonadati; phylum Pseudomonadota; class Betaproteobacteria; order Burkholderiales; family Burkholderiaceae; genus Paraburkholderia; species Paraburkholderia phenazinium. The sequence goes on from NZ_FSRM01000002.1 coordinate 212,305, forward strand.
TGACGATCGCGCCCACCGGATACGGTGCGAGAATCGGCCCGAAAATCGCCACGAATAACGCAAGCGCCACCATGAAAGCGCCGATCCAGCCGCTCAACGACAGCGACGGCAAGCGGCGCGCGGCACGCCTGACCGGTGGCGTCGGCGCAGCGCCGCCACCACCGCCGGAAGGCGCGGGTGAATGAGGAGCGGGCATGGCAGAACTCCTAAGGAGTGCCCCTTCAGCAGGCGTCGGCGAACGGGGATCGACGGGGGACGATTGAGGAATGTTCATGTCCGCAGCCTCGGGTTGGAAACGATCGCGCACAGATCCGCGAGCAGCACCAGAATCAGATAGCCGAGGCAGAAGATCAGCGTGCAGGCCTGCACCAACGGCATGTCGCGGTTGCTGACCGCATCGACCATCAGACGCGCGAGGCCCGGATAGTTGTAGATCGTCTCGACGACAATCACGCCGCCCAGCAGATACGACAGACTCAACGCCACCGCATTGGCAATCGGGCCAATCGCGTTAGGCAGCGCATGCAGCAGCACCACGCGCGCCGGACGCGCTCCCTTGAGAATCGCCATCTCGACGTACGAGGAGCCGAGCTGTTCGATCACCGCTGCTCGCGTCATGCGCGCCATCTGCGCGATGATCACGCAGCACAGCGTGATAACCGGCATCGCATAGGCCCGCATGAAATGTTCGAAACTGTCGATCTCGCCGCTGTACGACAGCGCGGACAACCAATGCAGCTTGACTGCGAACACCAGCACCGCGAACGTCGCGATCAGAAATTCCGGCGTCGCCACCAGCGCCAACGTACTGAGACTGATCATGCGATCGAGCAGCGAACCGCGCTTCACGGCGGCGAGGATGCCCATCGAAATCGCAATCGGCACCGAGACGAGCGTCGTGATTGCAGCCAGCTCGAGCGACTTCGGCAGACGGCCGGCAATCATCTCGCTGACCGGCAGACTGGCGGAGAGCGACATGCCGAAGTCACCGCGCACGAGGCCCGCAAGCCAATGCAGATAACGCAGGTAGGCCGGCTGATCGAGGCCGAACTGCAGGCGCAATGCCGCAATCGTCTCCGGCGTTGCCGCCTGACCGAGCGCCTCTTGTGCGGCGTCGCCCGGCAGCAGGTTGGTAATCATGAAGATGATCATCGACACGATCAGCAGAATCAGCAGCGTCAGCGCAATGCGCTTAACGATCAGCGCTGCAATGGTCTGGTTCATCGCACGGGCCTCCTACGAGGATTGCAGAGACCGGTGGCGCAACGCAATGTCGCGCTGTTGCGCCACCGGCGAGCCGGTCAGGAGGGTCTGCCGGGTCAGGCTTCCCACCAGACGTTCTCGGCAAACGAGAAGCCCATCATGCCGCCGGTCGGAATCGAACCGAGGCCTTTGAGGCGCTTGTCGTAACCGTCGAGCAGACTGATAAACGAAGGAATGCCGATGCCGCCCTGGTTGCTGACGATGGTCTGCATGTCAGCGTACATCTGCTTGCGCTTGGCGTCGTCGGTTTCTGCACGCGCCGTAATCAGCAACTGGTCGAATTGCGGATTCTTCCAGCCGGATTCGTTCCACGGTGCGTCCGATTTGAAGAATTGCGTGAACAGCACGTCGGCGCTCGGACGCGGATTGATACTGCCGAAGCCAAGCGGATGCTTCATCCAGTGATTCGACCAGTAGCCATCGGCGGGAACGCGGTTGACCGCCAGGTTGACGCCGATCTTCTGCGCCGTCAGCTGCATCATCTCGGCCATTTCGATTGAACCGTTGGCGTCCGAAGTCGCGTAGATCGGCGGCAGCGTCAAGCCGACGGCGCCGGCTTTCTGCAGATGGAACTTGGCCTTATCCGGATCGTACGGACGCTGCGGCAGGCCGGCGAAGTAATAGCGGTGACCGGGAGGAATCGGCTGATCGTTACCGATTACCGCATAGCCGCGAAACACCGCCGTGCGGATCTGCTCGCGGTCGAACAGATACTTCATGCCTTCAACGAAGTCCGGGTTGCCGGTGATCGTGTTGTCGCGCCGCATGATGAGGTCGGTATAGAGACCCGACTTGGTCTCCTTGATCGCGTAGCCCGGCGTCGACGCTACGCGCTGCGTTGCGCGCGGATCGACGGCGCTGATCAGATGGACATCCCCCGAGAGCAGCGCGTTCACGCGCGCCGCGTCGTCACCGATACCGATCAGCTCCACCTCGTCGAGGTAGGGTTTGCCCGGGCGCCAGTAGCTGTCGTTGCGCGTGCCGACCGTCGTGACACCTGGCTTGAACGTCTTCAGCTTGTACGGGCCGGTGCCCACGGCGGTCGAGAAATCGGTGGTGCCGTCCTTGACGATGACGAGTTGCGGCGTGGCGAGAATTGCCGGCAGGTCCGCGTTCGGCACGGTCAACGTGATCTGCACTTCATCCGGGCCGCTTGCCTTGACCTCGTCGAACTGATCCGCGACCGACTTCACCTTCGAGGCCGTCGCCGGATTCTTGTGGCGCATCAGCGAGTACACCACGTCGGCGGGCGCCAGCGCCTTGCCGTCATGAAAGGTCACGCCCTTGCGCAGCTTGATGGTCCAGACCTTCGCGTCGCTGCTGGTGAACGACTCGGCCAGCGCCGGCTGCGGCGTCAGGCTGCTGTCGAACTGCGTGAGCCCGCTATAGAACATGAAGAAGCGGATGTAGTCGGCACCGGCCGAGCCCTTGGCCGGATCCAGCGTGTCGGCGGTCGAACTGGAGTCGTAGGCAGCCCGAATCTTGCCACCCTTCTTCGGCGTGTCGGCAGCAAAGGCGCTGGTCGCGCCCGCCAGCAAACCACTGGCCCCCGTCGCGAGCATGCCGCCCGCAGCCAATACTCGCATCATGTCGCGGCGGCTGAAACCGGCTCGTTTGATTTCGTCGTCGTTCATGGAATCTGCTCCTGGGACCAAGGATGAATGAATCCGGGTTGTGTAACGTGGTTTGCCCGTCATTTCGAGGAACGTTGCGGGTTGAGTGAATTTAAGCACCGCAAAATTAACGGAATGTCCTGATTCGGCATCGCGCGCAAGCGAAACGAATCGTTTTGATAGCGCTTCACAGCATGAATTGCTGCGAGCGTGGAGGCAGGCGGCTCACAGCCCGCCGGGACGGGCTGTACGGCGAGCGCAAGGAGATCTGGTAAGGGTTTGCCAGACCCAGGCGGCGTATTCTGGTGCTCGAGGCGCCGCCTGGGACGTGCTTTGCGGCCCACATACAGCGCAATTAAGCGTTCGCCGGAGTGGCGCGTGGCACTTTATGCTGCGACGAAAAAAAGCTCATCGTGAATCTTCCGATGCACGATGAGCCTGCCAAGGACATCACGTCACGCCGATCGCGTCACATCATGCCGCGTGATGGAGCAAAAATTTAGAACTGGTGGCGGATGGCGACACGAACCACGGTCTGGCTCGAGCTCGACGACGGTGCGTCGGTACCGAGCACGAAGCCGTCGTCCAGCACCGAGTTCGTCTTGTCGCCGGTCACGTCCTGGTACACGCCCTGGATGTAGACGTCGGTGCGCTTCGAGAGGTTGTAGTCGGCCATCAGACCGACCGTTTGGATCTTCGGCTTGACGTTGCCGGTCGAGGCATCGAAGTTCTCGATTGTGTAGACGTACTCCGCGCCGACATAGAACGCCGGGCTGATCTGATACTTGCCATTCACTTCGAGGTTCTGGAACTTCAGCGTGTTCAGCGTCGAACCGATGACGAGCGGCGCCGTTGTGCTGATGTAGCCGTTTGCCGTCGGATTCTTGTAGTTCGAGTTGGAGTATGCAAAGCCCACCGTCGCCGGGCCGAACGTGTAGTTGATGCCGGCGCCCCAGACGCGCATACGCTCGGCAATGAAGCTCGCGTCGTTGGTGGTGATCGCGCCGCCAGTGGTCCCGCCAGGATTGTCCGCTTGCATATACGCGGCGGCTACCAGCAGGCCGCCGTTGGTGTATTGACCGCCGAAGCTGTAGGCGCGATCGTTGGCGAAGCCGGTATCGTTACTGAACGCGTACGCCCCGCCGAACTGGAAGCCACCGATATTCGGGCTCGCGTACTTCACGGCATTGTCCAGACGGAACGAGTTGTCGCTATTGTCGTTGTCGTACGGGTGGGCAAACAGATAGCCGGCCCAGTTGCCGTTGGCGGTGGTTTGCGCAAAGTAATCGACCACGGAGTCGTACTGGCGGCCGAACGTGACCGTACCGTACGTGTTGCTTGCCAGACCAACGTATGCCTGACGTCCGAACAGACGGCCGCCCTCAGCGAGCGCGCCGTTACTTGCGTTAAAGCCGTTTTCCAACTGGAAGATGGCCTTCATGCCGCCGCCCAGATCTTCCGAACCCTTGAAACCCCAACGGCTGCCCTCTGCATAGCCGCTCGCCATCTCGAACTCGCGGCCACCGCCGACGTTGCTCGTGTAGTTGATGCCCTGGTCGATCACGCCATACAACGTGACGCTACTTTGGGCAAATACGGGGGCGGCACATGCGGCTAATACAGCCAATGCAATGAACTGCTTTCTCATTACGATCTCCGGGTTCTTGGATATATAAACGACGCGCTTTTTTCGAACTGCCACGCAGGGTTCAATGGCAAACTTCGTTGATGGTTGCGGTTCATAAACACGCAACGGGACGGATGCTTGCACGCTCGTGGCGGGTCGTCCATCGAGATTGAGACGGAAGCGAAAAAGCGTTGTGTAATACCAACCTGGAGAGATGCAATGCTCAGCATTGACTTCGCGCAGACCCCTTAAATGAAGTCATTTCCGCGCTTTGCCACCCTCGTTGAAAGCTCAACGTTTTGTACTGCGATACGCTGCCATATCGCTTGCGCAGCGCACCAAATTTCACGCCTTCAAAGAACGATCCTGTGTGAAATTTGAACCGGCTTATTTGATAAGGATCACATATTAAATAATGCAACTGATATCCCAGACTTCCGGTTTTGCGATTTAACGGGAGGGCGCATCGCATCGCCATGGATCGCTGCATCTGAGCTTTGCATTTTGCGTTTTACGTTTCCCGTGCCGCGCCGTGCTGTCTAAAAGCCGGCTCTGTCTCACGTTCTGTGAACGCCAAAGCTTTCAACCAGCCTTCATAAAAAATAGCGAATTCACCTTGCTTTTCTAGACGCAGCTAATTTTGACCAGATATCATCCGGGAAAACCCGAACATGCCACCGCTACGCAGATGCCGTTTCCTGCGACCGATGTGGTCATGCGCGGGTGATGTAGTCCGTCGTCGAGCGGGCTGTGGGCCGGTGATCCCGGCTCACAGCCCAGGTCGGCGGCCTGAAGCTGGCGGTTCCATCCGCCCTGTCGCAGTCGGCCACAAGCCGGTCTCGACCTCCTAGCCTGGATATCATCGATCATGATTGCTGTCGCGTTTTCACGCGTCGCCGGCCGCCTGCTGGTTGCGGACCCGGGACTCGTACGCCTCCACACTGCCTTGCGCGCCGCGCTCGCCTGCCTCCTGAGCGGCATCGCCTGCGTCGCATGGACGGCCGGTCATCACCAGCCCGTCACCCTTGCTGCCCTCGGCGTCCTGTTCAGCATGATCGCGCCGCTATTCGTGCGCGACGCGCGCCGCAGCGCGTGGTTCGTCACCCTGTTCAACCTCTATCTGTGCGGCTGCGTGAACTTCGCCGTCGCCGCCGCGTTGAGCCGCTATCCGCTCGCGGGCGATGCCGGCTTCCTGCTCGTCATGTTCGCCGGCATGCTCTGCCAGGCTTGCGGTCCGCGAGCGCTTGGCTGCGCGATGATCGGTGTGGTTACGTTCTATCTTGGGCTGTATCTGCATCCTTCGGCCGCCCAGGTTGCGCAGACCATTGCGTTGTCGACGGTCGGCCCAGCGATGGTGGCGCTCGTCGGACGACTGATCGTACCGATACACGCCGAGCGGACCTTGCGCCTGGCGGTGCATACCGTCACGCTGCGCGCCGAACGCGTGTTGGCTGCCACGCGAACTGCGCAGATGCCTGGCGTCGCCAGCGCCGCGCGCGTCTCCGAACTGAATGAGGCCGCGCTCGCGCTGGAAGAACAACTCGCACTGCTGAACCCTCCTGACGCCGCTACGCTGCGCGAACGGCTCGTCGAACTCGAGGTGGCGGCGGGACAGACCGCATTCGGCTCGGCATCGGAAGAGGCGGACACCAATCCGCTACGCAGGGCCGTCGAACGGCTCAGGCAAGCCGCGCGGCCGCGGCGCGTCTCGCAGACGTCGCCTGCAGCACGCGGCAAAAAGACCGCCGCCGAGTGGATCGGCGAGATCCGTTCGAAGCTCGCCTGGCTGCCGGCGGCACGTGCCACCACTGCGGCTTTGCTCGCCATGGTGATCGGCCACTCGCTCTCGCCGGAGCGCTGGTTCTGGGCGGTCATCACCACCTTCGTCGTGTTTCTCGGCACCCGCTCGCGTGCCGATACCGTCTATCGAGGCGCGCAACGGCTGGCCGGGACGCTCGCAGGCGCACTCGCCAGCATGCTGCTGGCAACCTCGCTGCACGGGGAGCCGCTGCTGATGGCCGTGGCCATGGTGCTGTGCGTGTTCGGCTGGGCGTACTACATCCTGAATGCGTATGCGCCGGGCGTGTTCTTTATCACGGTTCTGGTCGGCCTCGTCTATGGACAACTGGGCTTTGCGATGGGGCCGTTGGTCGAGTTGCGCATCGAAGAAGTGATGGTGGGCTGCGTCGTATCGTTTGCCGTCGCCATTCTGATGATGCCGCTCGCAGCGACGCGCCATGTCGAGACGCGAATCGCCGCCGTACTCGCGGCACTCCGGCAGGTGGTGCGGCTTGCTACACAACCCGATGCGCGACAACCGGACGGCACCGCGGCAAGCGCCGCAATGCGCACGCTGGACCGAAGCTGGCATGACCTGCGCGTTGCATTGCGACCGTTGCAAACCCAACGGGTGTTCGTGTGGAACCCGGGCGTCGAACTCGCTACGGGGTCCATGCTCAGTTGCCTGCACTGGGCCCGCGTGTTGAGCCGGCCCGAAGAAGCCGCGCTTGTGCCCGGGCATGTTGGGCAAGCGGTATCGAACGATGCCGGCGTGGCGTACGCCGCGTCAATCCTCACGCGACTCGACGCGATGATTGCGCGTTATCACGGCTCCCCCGCTTCGCCAGCAACTGGCGAGCGGCTCGAGGCCACCGCAAGTGCGGTGGAGATGGCCATTGATCGAGGCCATGCACAGACCTTGGCGCAACTGGACGGTGCCGTGGCGCAACTCGCCGACCGGCTTGCTCATCCCAATGCCAGCACGCAGAAGCGCCTGAACTGGGCGTTGCGAGCCAGGAGCGCCTAGTACGCAGTTCGCGCTGCTCGTGGTGGGCCGGTAGCGTTATCGATCCATCCTGTCGTCTCAAACGACGGATAAACGGCGCGAATTGATACGTTCAGCCTTCCCGCTGCCCCCCCTTCCGACACACAAAACCCCGCACCCTGCTACCCTTGGCGTTCCGCAACGCCTCGGGTGATATATCCTGTGGCCCTGCGTCTCCCTTTGCTACCCCGACCAACCTTGTCTGACCTGTCAGCCTGAAAGGCCGAAGCGATGTCCGATACCCCGATCCCTGCTGCTGTTACGCACGAACCACAAGCGGTGTCCGTGCAGGTCACTCCCAGTGCAATCTTCATTGTTGCGACCATCAACCCCGACCCGGCCAGTCGTGCAACCGTGCGAGCCTGGTGCGCCGATATTGCCGCGCTGGTGCGCTCGGTCGGCAAGCGTGTACCGGCCGGCGGCCTGTCCTGTGTCTGCGGCTTCGGCTCAGAGGCTTGGGATGCGCTGTTCGGCGCGCCGCGCCCAGCCGGCCTGCATCCGTTCCGCGAATTCGGCTCCGGCGAGCGGCTCGCAGTGGCGACGCCCGGCGATATCCTGCTGCACATCCGTGCCAACCAGATGGACCTGTGCTTTGAGCTGGCTACGCAACTGATGGGCCGGCTCAGCGGCGCCGTGACCACGGTCGACGAAATCCACGGTTTTCGTAACTTCGATCAGCGCGCCATGATTGGCTTTGTGGACGGCACCGAGAATCCAACCGGTAACGAAGCTGTCACGTTCACGGTGGTCGGCGAGGAAGATCCCGAGTTTGCCGGCGGCAGCTACGTGCTCACGCAGAAGTATCTGCATGACATGACCGGCTGGAACGGGCTGTCGGTCGAGACGCAGGAGCGCATCATTGGGCGCACCAAACTCTCCGACATCGAACTGGACGAGGCGGTGAAGCCCACCAACTCGCACAGTTCGCTCACGACGATCGACGACAACGGCGAAGAGGTCAAAATCCTGCGCGACAACATGCCGTTCGGCCGACCGGGCTTCGGCGAGTTCGGCACGTACTTTATCGGCTATGCGCGCTCGCCTGCGCCGATCGAACAGATGCTCGAAAATATGTTCGTCGGCCGGCCGCCTGGCAACTACGACCGGCTGCTCGACTACAGCCGCGCGGTCACGGGTGGCCTGTTCTTTGTGCCTTCGGCTCCCCTGCTTGAAGCGCTGGCCGAGCGCGATCCCGCCGCAGTAGCGACACCCGTCAATGAATCCGAATCCCCGCCGTCTGCCGAACCGCTCAGCGATGGTTCGCTGAACATCGGCTCTCTCAAAGGAGCACCTCAACATGAATAATCTGCATCGCGAACTCGCGCCTATATCCGCGGCCGCCTGGTCGGAGATCGAGGAAGAAGTCGCACGGACCTTCAGACGTTCTGTGGCGGGTCGCCGTGTGGTCGATGTGAAAGGGCCTGGTGGACCGAGTCTGTCTGCCGTTGGCACGGGTCATCAGTCCACCATTGCGCCGCCGCAGCCTGGTATCAGTGCGCGGCAGCGCGAAGTGAAAGCGCTAGTGGAATTGCGCGTGCCGTTCGAATTGACGCGCGACGCGATCGACGATGTGGAACGTGGCGCGGAAGACTCGGACTGGCAGCCGGCTAAAGATGCCGCGCAGCAACTGGCCTATGCCGAGGACCGTGCGATTTTCGACGGTTATAAGGCGGCGAATATTGTCGGCATTCGCGAGGGTTCGTCGAATCCCAAGCTGAGTCTGCCGGCGGATTTGAGCGACTATCCCGCGGTGATCGCGAAGGCGCTCGAGCAATTGCGTCTTGCCGGGGTCGATGGGCCGTATTCGGTTTTACTGGGCGCGGATGCGTATACGGCTGTTAGCGAGGCGAGTGACCAAGGGTATCCGGTGCTCGCGCATCTCAAGCGACTGGTGAATACCGAGATTATCTGGGCGCCAGCTATCGATGGTGGGAGCGTGCTTTCCACACGTGGTGGCGACTTCGATCTGCATATTGGGCAGGATCTGTCGATTGGGTATCTCAGCCACACTGATCAGGTGGTGAGGCTGTATCTGCAGGAGACGTTGACGTTTTTGATGTTGACGAGTGAGGCTTCGGTGGCGGTGTTGCCGGAGTGAGGGTGATGCGGAGGCGCCGCAGGATAGAGGCCACATAAAAGTACGGGCCGCAATCGTCTCCAGTGATCCCGGTGCAACCATCGAACATCGTTCGCTCGTTGCACCGAACCGCAGTTGCTTACTCTTCTGACGGTTTGTCGGTCGGTGCCTCTGTAAAAGTCATGTATTGCTTTATGTCAGGCTGACCTAGTGCGATCAGACTGAGCACGCCAGCACCAAACCGACGCGCAAATTCATCGTCGAGTCTGAACTCGAATTCGTCCAGCAAAACGGGCATTTCAATTGCCCCCTTCAAAGCAGGGGCCATCCTCGCTTTCTCGACCGACTGCAGGATCAACTGCTGACGATCCTGGTCATAGGTTACTACCACGGAACATGGCGGAAATTGAATCATCAGTGCCCCCTGCAATCTTGATAGTCAGCAAATGCGTTCTGCTTGCAAAGCGCGAGGCCAGCCAACCCACCCATATATTTGGCAAGCGCGTTGCATTTGAACATATCGCGCTCATACTTCGCATGACACTCCGCCTCGAGCCACTCTTTATCACCGCTACCTGCACATTTAACCATTCCACCGTCACGGCCGCCAGCTCCGAACAGCGCGCTATAGAGCGTTGATCTCTTCGCAGAGCCGGTCAAATCCGGCACCAGAGCGGGATAAGGAATCTGCGCCTGATCGCTCAGCATCAGCTCCGTTGTCTCACCCCAATCCGGCAACGCCTCGCTCAATTCGTCGCCAAACAGCTTCCCCGGCAGTTTCGCTTTCCACGCCATATAGCATTCAACGCAGAGCCTTGGCACGCCATCGGGATGGGTTACCGAAGCAAGATTCCCCTTGCCGTCGTACGCGTACCGCGTTGCATTGCCCAACGGATCCACCGTGGCAACAATGCGATCGTTATCGTCATACTGAAAATCGATCTTTAGCTTGTCCGGCCCTATGTTATCGACCGCGAACTAGTTCACCAGCACCATCCGGCCTTTGTAATCAAACCCGAACTTGCGCAACGTCCCTGTACGGGTCGTCTCGGAGTAGATCAGGCCGATGTTGGCCGAGTAACGTTTTATAACTCGCCTTGCACACAAAAATGCGGACAGGTTCGGTCGTCCCGCTGCAATCACATTGAGCACCACAACTCCAAGCTGTCGCGCCAATTCATCGTCAAACTTGAATTCGTCACCGTCTAAAAAAGACGGTACTTCCATAACTCCACTCACTAGAGGAGCCAGCTTGGCTGAATCTACAGCCTGCATGATCAACTGCTTAGTATCTTCGGTGTAGGTCAGAACCAAGGAATACAGTGAGGGATGCGTGCAACGGGGGCAACGTCAGTCCGCACTCATCCTGCAAAATCGTATTTCAGACGCTTGCTCCGCTTCTTCGACCGTCCAAGATTCGCGCACCGTCCGCCCCTTGCCTCTGCCGCCGCCTGGATTCTGGCGAGAGGCAGGCGCCTACGCTTATAGACACAGATCACCGTGATACCTTCGCGGTTCCATGGTCGCATTTCCACTCAGCTTTTAAATATCGATCCCTGCTCAAAAATCACAGGGCGTGATTTTTCCTACGCCTCGTCGCTGTAAGCAACCAGGCTCCACGTCACATCGGTATGGTGCTGGCGCATCCCAAGCAACGCGTCGAGTCCCGGTATGGCACGCGGCTGGGTTATGGTGAGGCGCGGCATGATTTCTCCCTTGCCGATACGCTGTGTCGCGTCCGGACTGAAACCCGCCCATTGTTTCGCACACCACACGCCATCCTGCGGGCAGAACTCGTTGGTGCGAGCCGTGGCGCCAAGCGGCAAACGGTTGTCCTTTTTAGCCGGCGTGAGAGGCAGGCCGGTCGCAGGGTCGAGGTTTTTCTCACGGGCCAGCTTTGTAACCAGCGACTCGGCAGGCTTCTGCGGTGGCTGGGCGGCGTCCTGCTCCTTCTGCCACTGGAACGTACCATCCCACTCCGGTAGCTTCGCGGGAGGCAGCGGCACGATCCGGTCGATGTCCGGGACCTTCGGATTCAGGCCGTCGTTGTCGTCGATAAACCTGCCGATCAGTTCATAGCGGCGTGAGCGCTCTGGATCATGAGTAAGTGCCAGAAAGAAAAGCTTATTACTTGGTGGTGGTCCACTAAACCCTTCTTGAAGGGCTAGTGCGGATTGCGTATCACCAGCTTTCACACCCTTCTGAAATGCCACGACTGCTTCGGGATACAGATTGTTGGTCGAGAAGTCTATACCAAGATAATTTGCAGCTTTGCCATATCCCTGGTCAGTTGCGCACTCCATCATCTGCCGCGAAATGTCCGGCGCGCGATCCTTTGGGGAAAGCAGGTCGCCGACATAGTATTGCCCTTCGGGGCTACCGAGATCTGCGGCCTTGCGGAAATAGATCCTCGCCTTCCTCTCGTCCTGCTTCACTCCATAGCCGAGTTCGAGGTAGTGGCCCATGTCGTAGTAGCCGCCCGGGATGCCCGCAGCAATCAACTGTTCGGCCAGGTCAATCGTTTCCGTTGCCGCGTGGGGCGACGATGCCTGTCCGGTGGACACCAGCAGTTGCAGGTTGTGGTTGGCCTTGTAATGACCATGCGCGGCGGCAATCCGGTAGTAGCGCGCAGCAGCATTGAAGTCCTTCGGGCCGGGTTTCTTTTCGAGGAACAGGGCATATTTGAACAGCGTATCAGCCCGCGGATCGAGCGGCTGCAGGTGGTCCGCCTCGTGAGCGCAGGTAAAGGCCAGTTTCGCGCGCACGGCGCTCCATTCGGCTTGAGTGGGCATCGGATTATCCTTGTTCGAACAGGCGCTGAGCGCAAGCGCCAGGCAGATCGCAATTGATGTGCTTCGTTTCTTCATCGTTCAGTCCAGCCGCAAACGGCTCGCGCCCGTCCACATGAATCCAATGAGTGATGCGATGGGAGCTAGTGCGATCTTTTGATTGCCGGCATTTCGAGCAATTGTCTGTTCCCAATACTTGCTCGCGATTTGAGGGTCATCCTGCACCCCCTGCCCGTTTGTATGGATATTCCACAGGTGCCTTCGCAGCGACTGCGTCACGTCCATGCGCTCGTGACAGATGTTCAGTTCGCTGTCCACTTCCATGCTGCGCCGGTCGACGTTGGCCGAACCGGGTGTCCTACGCCTCGTCGCTGTAGGCAACCAGGCTCCACGTCACATCGGTATGGTGCTGGCGCATCCCAAGCAACGCGTCGAGTCCCGGTATGGCACGCGGCTGGGTTATGGTGAGGCGCGGCATGATTTCTCCCTTGCCGATCCGCTGTGTCGCGTCCGGACTGAAACCCGCCCATTGTTTCGCGCGCCAGACGCCATCCTGCGGGCAGAACTCGTTGGTGCGAGCCGTGGCGCCAAGCGGCAAACGGTTGTCCTTTTTAGCCGGCGTGAGAGGCAGGCCCGTCGCAGGGTCGAGGTTTTTCTCACGGGCCAGCTTTGTAACCAGCGACTCGGCAGGCTTCTGCGGTGGCTGGGCGGCGTCCTGCTCCTTCTGCCACTGGAACGTACCATCCCACTCCGGTAGCTTCGCGGGAGGCAGCGGCACGATCCGGTCGATGTCCGGGACCTTCGGATTCAGGCCATCGTGGTCGCTGAGAAACTTCCAGATCAGTCCGTACCGGCGTGAGCGTTCAGAATCTTTGGACTGTCCGACGTAATAGATTTCATCCGATGGATTCGTATCGAATCCATTTTGCAGAAATGACGACGATTGCGCATCACCAGCCTGCACCCCCTTCTGGAACGCCTCGACAGCTTCCTCATAAAGTTTGGCGTCCATCAGGTCAATGCCCAAATAGCTGCCAGCCTTGCCATATCCCTGATCGACGGCACATTCCATCATCTGCCGTGAAATGTCCGGCGCGCGATCCTTTGGGGAAAGCAGGTCACCGACATAATATTGCCCTTCGGCGCTACCAAGGTCAGCGGCCTTGCGGAAATAGATCCGCGCCTTCTTCTCGTCCTGCTTCACGCCGTAACCGAGTTCGAGGTAGTGACCCATGTCGTAGTAGCCGCCCGGGATGCCCTCAGCAATCAACTGTTCGGCCAGATCAACCGTTTCTGTGGCCGCGTGGGGCGACGATGCCTGCCCGGTGGAGACCAGCAGTTGGAGGTTGTGGTTAGCCTTGTAATGACCATATGCCGCGGCAATCCGATAATAGCGGGCGGCCGCATCGTAGTCTTTCGGGCCGGGTTTCTTTTCGAGGAACAGGGCATATTTGAACAGCGTATCAGCCTGCGGATCGAGCGGCGGCAGGTGGTCCGCCTCATGGACGCAGGTAAAGGCCAGTTTCGCGCGCACGGCGCTCCATTCGGCTTGAGTGGGCATCGGATTATCCTTGTTCGAACAGGCGCTGAGCGCAAGCGCCAGGCAGATTGCAATTAATTTGCTTCGTTTCTTCATCGTTCAGTCCAGCCGCAAACGACTCGCGCCAGTCCACATGAAACCAACAAGCGAGGCGATCGGTGTCTCGGCGTTTTTTTGTTTTCCCTTATTCCGGCCGATGATGTCCTCCCAAGTTTTCGCTGCTATTTCTGGGTCATCCTGCGCGCCTCGACCATCCGTATGAATATTCCACAGGTGCCTTCGCAGCGGCTGCGTCACGTCCATCCGTTCGTGGCAGATGTTTAGCTCGCTATCCACCTCCATGCTGCGCCGGTTGATGTTGGCCGAACCATGCGTGAGAAACACGTCGTCAACGATCATGATCTTGCTGTGAACGTAAACTGGCGTCCACGCACTACCAGGCGGCGAGTCGGGCGCAACCAGCGAACAGACGTGAACCTTGAGACCCGGAATCGGCTGCGGCAGAACCGCCTTACCTGCGTTGAGGTTGTCGTCATACTGCTGTTGCAGCTTCGCCTGCCCGGCTTGCGCTGCGTCAATCGCGCGTTGTGCGTCGGCCTGTTCCCGCGGGCTGCTCGCGTCGCGCATCTGCGTGTTCGCCGCCGTAACCTCTTTCCGGACATCCTGTAATGCGGAGCCGAGCGCGTCACTGCGCTCTTCCTTCGCGATGACCGGAATGGTGTCCGCGCGGCCAAGGCTATTGAGCATGTCATAGGTCGTTCCAGGCCCCTGCCCGATACCGTCCTTGTTCGCGTTGGTCACAACAAAAAGATGAACTGGCTTTGCCGGATCACGTCCGGCGCAGATCTGTGCCTGTACCGCGCTCTTGATCTTTTCCGCAAGAGCCGGCCAGCGAAAATACTGATTCTCGATATAGATGAATTTCGTTGCGTTATTGACCGCCTGAAGGTAAAGCGCCCTGATGTTACGCACGCCCTCCTGCGACTGCGTGCGGCTGATCTGCGCCATGACGCGTGTACCGATCCTGTCGCGCGGTTCTAACTGCGCCGCAAATCCACTACGCTTTGCGAGCAGGTCTTCCTTCGCATCACGTTGCCACGCCCAGCAAAAATTGTCGTTCAGATGTTCGAGAATCGGCCCCGCGACGATGGCCGACATGTCCTGCCGTGGCGTATCACCATTGCGCCCCAGGCCCGGCGTTTTCTTCGCGTAGCTGTGACGGTCATCGTCCCAATAGGCATCCAGCGTGTTATGTCCCATCACGAAGCCCACAGCAACTTCCGGCGCTTCATAGTCGATCAGCACCATTTTCTGGTGATGGGAGGGTTCCGCACCGTATGCGCCAATAGTCCCGGATGTTGGGCCATCGCCGCTT
Source organism: Paraburkholderia phenazinium (assembly GCF_900141745.1). Lineage (NCBI taxonomy): Bacteria > Pseudomonadati > Pseudomonadota > Betaproteobacteria > Burkholderiales > Burkholderiaceae > Paraburkholderia > Paraburkholderia phenazinium. The sequence continues at coordinate 227,413 of NZ_FSRM01000002.1, forward strand.
CCCCGCATGAGCTTTTCCCGATACATGATCTCCTCGCGGTCGTGCAGCGAGAAGTCACGCGTCACCAGTTCGATGCCGATATCCCTGAAGGACTGCGAACCGAACATCTGGTACGGGTCCTGTCTGAGTGCGGTATACATCTGCGATCCGGCAGGCGCTGCACCCGAAGGTTTGCCGCCTGCCGGCAACCGGGCATTGTGATACCAGTTCCGGTCGTAGGCGATCTGATATGCATCCTCGTTCTGTGTCATGAACCGCGCACCCTCGGTCCACCCCGGCACCTCCTGTTCGCCGATCTGCGCGATCCAGGCGGAATCGAGCCAGCACAGGATGCGAACCTTGACACCCGCTTTGGCCTTCCTGATGAGCAGATCGCCAATACGCAGCGATTTGCCACCGTCCCGTTTGAAATACATCGACGGCTGGAAACCCCAGCAGATGTAATCAATGGTACGTGTCGCCTTGTCAATGGCGTCATAGAGTGCTCCGAACGCCTCGTGGCCGTTCACAAGCGGCGTGTAGTTGGCAGCCTTTGGGCGATATTCCGTCTTCTGCACGAACCACGGCAGGGTTATCACCGCGCTCCGCGTGCACGACAGCGCGATGGGTACGGTAATCGGCGGTTGCTGGGTCATGGTCAGGCATCCGTATCAAGCAGTTCGTCATAGTCGGCGCGGTGCTGCGCGCGATCAACCGCGCCAGCATTCGTACCGCTTTGCCCCTCGTAGAAGTGAAAGCCTCCATTGGCGAGCGCACCGTTAGTCAGCCTGCGCAAGCTGCAACGGATGCGTCAGAACAATGCGCACCTCGGTGGGTGCGCCCATCTTTTCGGTCGCTTCGAACGAGACGACCGAGAGCGCCGCCGCGCTGTCCGTGCCGGCCACATCGAGGAAATACGCCTGCCGTCCTGTGAGCAGGTTTGCAACCCGATCGAATTCCGCCATACACAAGTCCCTGTTTTCTGATTGTTGGTCCGCGCTGTGCGAGGCGCCGCACCCGGCGATCGGACACGTCCGGAAAGTGCCGATGCGAGTTTCAAAAGGTTTTGAAATTCGAACGCGTTGCTGTTCAACAAAAACAGAGCGTCGGAAAGGCACCCTTCCGGAGAAATGTGTGGCGAATGACGAACCACGCCCGATATAGTAGAGTGGTTTTTCATCCCAAAAAACCACTCTGCAATCCGGTTATCGAGTCACTTTTCCCTTCTTCAATGATAGGGACTACGAAAAATCACACTCTATGATTTTTCTGAAGCGGTAACGATAACGGAAGTGGACGCTGATGCCTTTCACCCCGGCATGCCCCCGGCCAGACAGGCCGCTGCCGCCGTTCACGACGCGGCCATGGTCGGCGGCGGTGAGCTTCAGGAGCGGGCCGTCACGACGATACGGAGAACCGAAGGCCGTTTGCCAACAACTACGTCGTTGAATTCAAACGGAATAGATGTTTGTAGACCTTGTGCGTCGCGGGGTAGACTTATCCACAGACTTCGTTCATAAGCCTGTGGATAATCTAAGAGCAAGCGAGCCAAGCCATTGATGTAGCGGGTTAACCGCGCGCTGCTTCGGGCGCGCCGCCAGCGCTAGCAGCGGCCTTCGCAGCGAGCCACCAACTATCGCGGCCCCACGCGCCGATAGTCGGCTGCACATTTTCTGCGACCGGGCGACGTGATGAATGATTCTGCGCGTTGCGCGCTATCGTCCGTTCTGGCACGGCGGCGGATGCTGTCTCCGGAGTGCTGCCTGAAACGGCAGCGGCGGCACGTACTCCAGACCAAGTTGCACGGACTGCGCGGTGACTTCATCGGTTAGCTTGGCAGCCAGTGTCAACGCAAGTCGATCCCCGCCGTCACACCGCGCGCTTGCCCTCTAGCAAAACCCGCCGCGCCTAGAACGAGTGAACCTTACATACCGACGTGACGTACCGCGCCCCAAGCACCAGATGCCGCATGTGATGTATGACGTCGGTGACGCCGCCTCCGCCTGGTACGCGACTGAATAGGCGCCTCTTACTTCCCCGTCACCACCAGCCTAAGCTTGGCCGCCCCAGCCGTCGTCGCGGTAATCTGCGTGCGCTTGCCGCGCGCTCCCAAATAGAAATGCTGTCGCGCCGGCGAGTTCTGATCGTGGGTCGCATCGGGCAAGCACGAAGCGATATCCGCAGCCACCGACTGAAGCGCGTCTGCACTCGAGCCCGCGTCATGATGCGGCGTCCACAGACACTGATAGCTGTCGTGACTCGCGTTGCATTGCGCATCGTCACCGTAGGGTTGCGCGACGCCGTTCACCTCTGCCTGACTAAGCCCGGTAAACCCATCCGGCGCAGCGGCGACGATGCGTTTCAACGCCGCGCAGGGAGACGGGGCATCGTCGGCCAACACGACCGTGGGCAACAACACAGCAAGCGCTGCTGCGCCCAACGTGAGGTGCAAAATGGGGCGGTTGAAGTGCTTCATTAGCGTGATTCCTTATAGAGGATCTTTCAGGTTGTGTGCTGCCATCTGCGCACACACTTCCGCCTCTCTCCGCCAGCACGTTTCATGCCGCCCGCCACTCGCCGGACGAGCATCTTCAATCCCCCATCCCCTCCGCATCCTCCAGCGGCACCGCGCTTCGCGTACGCAGCCTCTTACGGATCTCCGAATCGAGAATCAGCCTTCCGCGCAACTTACCCTTCATCCGTTTGACGTAGCGCGGCGCCTCGGTCATGTGAATCACCATCAGTTCGCGCACCTTCTCGACATCGCGAGCGCGCGCCGCTTTCGTGATGGCCTTGTGAATCTTCACGTTAGCCTCACCGAAGCGTTCATGTTCGGACTGCGGCGTATCGTTACGAAACTCGATCAGTTGCCGGATCATTTCGTTGATCAACTCGCAGCTAAATCGCAAGAACGGATTCGGATTCGCCGCCGCAAGGATGTCGTGGAAATTCACGTCCTCCTGACGCTGCTTCAGGATATCGCTCACACCATGTGCCGCGGCCGGTTTATCGCAGCATGCGATGCTCGCATCGAGCGCGGCGAAATCCTGCTCGGTCAGATGCGGCACCGCACCCGCTGCGAGTTCCGGTTCGAGCAACTGCCGCACCGTATAGATATCGTCGATGGTGACGTCCTTGAAGAACAGATAGTTCTGCAGCAACTGCAGCGTGCGATCCAGCGGCACTTCCACCACCATGCCGCCGCCGTTCGGCCCGGTCGTCACCTTAATGAGTCCCTGCACCTCCAGCGATTTGAGTGCCTCGCGAATCGTGCTCTTGCTCACCGAAAACAGCGCCTGCAATTCGACCTCGCGCGGCAGACGGTCGCCCGGTTTCAGGTCTTTCTCGGTGATGAGCCGCTTGATCTCTTCGGCGACCAGATCGGGGCGCTTCTGCTGCTTGATTTCAATCGCGACGCCACCCTTGGCTCGATCCATGACCATCTTCGATGCTCCTCATGTGCGCCTGTCGGCGCCTGCCCACCCCTGCTACGGGCAAACCCGTAGTCGCCGCCGGCGGGTAGCCGGCCCGCTGCGGGACGGGAATTTTGCCTTATTGACACCCGAATTTATTGTACCTAGCATCGGGTTCATTCTATTTATCATGATAAATAGATCCAGTCAGCGCGGTCAAAAAAGACCGTGCGGCGGCCAGCCCGGTTTCGCAGTCGGTTGCATGCGTGTCTCTTTCCACCAAGGAGCGTCATTTTGAATCGCCGAAATATGTTGAAGCTGGCCGCTCTGTCGGCCGTCCCCGGAACGCTCGGCTCGCTGGTTACGCGTAGCGCGTTTGCCCAGGGCGAGCCGCTCCAGTTCGCCTGCCCCGTGCCGATGTCGGGCGCCTTTGCCGCCAATGGCAAATACGCGGATCTCGGCATGAAGCTCGCTATCGAACAGTACGGCAAGGTGCTCGGCGAACCGCTCTCGTACACAGTGCTCGACACGGAAGGCAAACCGGCCACCGCTGTGCGTCGCGTGCAAGAAATCGCTCAACAAAAGAACGTGCGCTATTTCGCGGGCGGTATTCTGTCCTCCGAAGCATTGGCCATGGCCAGCGAAGTCGAGAAGGACGGCGGCGTATTCATCACCACCGCCGGCGCCGATGAAATCACCGGAAAGGACTGCAATAGCGCGACCTTCCGCTGGTCGGTGCCGACCTTCGGCGCCATCGATCAGACCGTGCGCCCGCTCATCCAGATGCTGCCCAAGGCCAAGCGCTGGTACACCATCACACCGCAATACGTGTTCGGCGACGGTTTGCTGTCCGCGGCGAAAGCGGTGTTTCAGGAGAAGGGTATCGAGCACGTGGGCAACAGCTACCACTCGCTCACCGAGAAGGAATTCAGCGGCTATTTGACCAACGCCGTCGCCGCCAAACCCGACGTGCTGCTCATCCTCAACTTCGGCTCGCAATCGTCGGATACGCTGCGTCAGGCCATCAGCTTTGGCATGAAGAACAACTGCACGATCCTGATTGCATGGGCCTCCGGGCTCGAGCAGTTCCAGGCGCTCGGCGCCGACCTGTGCGACGGTGTCTACTTCGGCGCGCAGTACTGGCACGGCATCGACTCGCCGCTTAATCATGATCTCGTCGCACGCTCGAATGCGGCGTTCAAGGAGAATCCGAACTACAGCCTGGCGGGTTCGTACATCTGCACGAAGATCCTGCTCGACGGCATCGTCAAGGCGGGCTCGGCCGATCCGAAGAAGGTGGTCGCCGCGCTCGAGGGCATGAAGTACGCAGGCTTGACGGGTCCGGAGGAAGTACGCAAAGGCGACCATCAGGTCATCAAGAATTACTATTTGCTCAAGGGCAAGGCAAAGAACAAGATGAAGAACGCGGACGACTTCGCCGATATCGTCAGTTCCGGCCAGTCGTTCCTGCCGCTCGACAAAACCGGTTGCAAGCTGGCCTGATAGTCCTCGCGTCGGGCGGCCGCGCCCACCGCAACCTTCAGCGACGGACGTCATGAACGTTTATCTTCTGCAGATCGTCAACGGCATCGGCGTGGGAATGTTGTATTTCCTGCTGGCTGTAGGCTTGTCGATCGTCTTCGGCTTGCTGCGCTTCGTCAACTTTGCGCATGGGGCGTTCTATCTGCTCGGCGCGTACTTCTGCTATCAGGCGCTGCAGTGGTCGATGAGTTTCTGGACCGCGCTCGTTGTCGTGCCGATCGTTGTCGGCGCACTGGCGTGGGTGGTGGAGAAGCTGGTCCTGCGACACGTCTATGAACAGCAGCACGAGTTCCATATTCTGGTGACCGTGGGTCTCGCGCTGGTGTTGCAGGAGTGCGTGATCCTGATCTGGGGGCCGCTCGGCAATAACGTGCCCGTACCGGATTCACTGAACGGTGTGGTGATCTGGGGCAGCTTCGTGTATCCGAAGTACCGGCTGTTCGTGATCGGGTTTACTGCCGTGCTGGCTGGCTTGCTGTGGTGGCTGCTCGAAGGTACGCGCCTCGGCAGCGCGGTGCGGGCGGGTAGTGAATCGACGGAGATGGTCTCGCTGCTTGGCATCAACGTGTTGCGGGTGTTTAGCCTCGTGTTTGCACTCGGTGCCGCTACGGCTGCGCTAGCGGGCGTGCTCGCCGCGCCGATCCGCGGTGTCGATCCGTTCATGGGCATCGAGGCATTGAGCGTCGCATTCGTGGTGGTGGTCGTGGGCGGCCTGGGCAATTTTCTGGGTGCGCTGGTGGGCGGTCTGCTGGTCGGCATCGTGCAGAGCGTGATGAGCACGTTGTGGCCCGAAGGCGCAAGCCTCATGATCTACGTTGCAATGGCTGCCGTGCTGCTGTTGCGCCCGAACGGACTGCTCGGGAGAGCGACATGATCGACACGTCGAAGACGCTCACTACTGAGGATGCGTCGGCAGCCGGCTCCAGGCGCACATTCAGACAGGCGTTGCATCACTATCGCTTCATTCTGCTGGCGCTACTTGTGGTCTGCGTGTTACCGCTGACCTTGCGTTCAGGCTCGCTAGCTACCGAGGTGCTGGTGTATGCGCTCGCCGCACTCGGCTGCAACCTGTTGCTAGGTTTTACCGGCTTGCTTTCGTTTGGACAGGGAATCTTCTTCGGGCTGGGCAGCTATACCGCGGGCATCATACTGACGAAGTTCGACGGCACGCCTGTCACGCTCGCATTGCTAGCGTCGATCATCGTCGGCGCGGCAGCATCTGCTCTGGTCGGCTGGTTCTCGATTCGTCAGCGCGGCACCTACTTCGTCATGCTAACGCTCGCGTTTGGGCAGATGTTCTACTTTCTGGCCTACACAACGCCCAATCTGACCGGCGGAGACGACGGCCTGCTGAGTATCCCCCGCCCTGCACTCTCCCTGTTCGGCAAGACGCTCGTCCCGCTCACGACACCGTGGCAGTACTACGGTTTCGTTGCGGTGCTGTTCCTCCTCGCGTTCTGGCTGCTCATGCGTGTGTCGCATTCGGTCTTCGGACGCACCCTGCTGGCGATCCGTGACAACGAAGCGCGCGCCGCCGCGGTCGGTTACGACGTCAAGCGCTTCAAACTGATGGCGTTTATGATCTCCGGTGCGGTTACGGGTCTCGCCGGCGCGTTGCATGCGCTGATGACCGGCATCGCACCGTTGTCGAATATCGATTACCACACAAGCGAGATGATCCTTGTGATGACGGTAATCGGGGGCACCGGCAATCTGTTTGCGTCGGTGCTCGGTGCGGCCTTTTATGTGCTGTTCGCCGACTGGCTCTCTACGTTATGGCCGCGCTGGTTGCTGCTGCTCGGCCTGCTGTTGATCGCCGTGAGTCTGTTCATGCAACGCGGACTGTGGGGTCTCGGCGAACGTATCTGGCAAGCTGTACGGCGCGATACACCCGCTGCGGACGCAGGCGAGGAGCACGCATGACCGAAGCCATCCTGCAGGCTAGCGGCATCGTGAAGCGCTACGGAAAATTTACCGCACTCTCCGAAGTCGATCTGCGCATTCTGCCGCGCACGGTGCATTCGGTGATTGGACCCAACGGTGCGGGCAAGACGACACTGTTTCACGTTCTCACCGGCACCTTGCCGATTACCGCCGGCAAGATTATGTTCGACGGCCACGATGTGACGCATGAGCCCGACCACAAACGCGTGCGCCGTGGCGTCGCTCGCTCGTTTCAGGTGACGAGTCTGTTTGCCAATCTGGGCGTGCGCGAGAATCTACGCCTCGCCGCGCAAGGCGTAGACGCAAAGCGTGCGCTGAATGCGTGGAAACCACCGCGCGATACGCTGGCGCATAACGATGTAGTGGACAGCGTGCTGGAACGGCTTGCCTTGCAGCGTTTTGCGGACACCGCTGCGGGTGCCCTGTCGCACGGTCAGCAGCGGCGTCTCGAAGTCGGCATGGCGCTCGCCGCGCGACCCAAGGCGATCTTTCTCGACGAGCCGACCTCGGGTATGGGTATCGACGATCTCGCCGATATGAAGCAACTGATCCGCAGCCTACGCGACGAATACACAGTCGTGCTGATCGAGCACAACATGGGCATCGTGATGGACATCTCCGACACCATCACCGTGATGCAACAGGGCCGCGTTCTGGTAGAGGGCCGCCCAGACGAAATTCGCGGCGACGAACGCGTCAGGAGCGCGTACCTGGGCAACATGATCACAGGAGGTCGCGCATGATCCTCGACGTCCAGCAGATTCATGGCTTCTACGGCAAAAGTCACATCCTGCAAGGGGTTACGCTACGTGTCGGCGAAGGTGAGACCGTTACGCTGCTGGGCCGCAATGGCGCCGGCAAGTCGACGACGCTAAAGAGTATCGCCGGCGTCGTGACGCCGGCGCATGGCGCGGTGACCTTCAAAGGCGAACCGATCCACAAGCTCGCACCGCATAGGATCGCTTCGCGCGGCGTGTGCTTTGTGCCCGAGCATCGCGGTATCTTCCGGCTGCTTTCGGTTGAAGAAAATCTGCGGCTCGGTGCCCGCAAAGACTCGCCGTGGCAGCTTGACGATATCTACCGTATTTTTCCGCGCCTCAAAGAACGGCGCGCGAATGGCGGCGCTCAATTGTCCGGCGGTGAGCAGCAGATGCTCGCCATCGGTCGCGCATTGCTGAACCATCCTCGTCTGTTGATGCTCGACGAGCCGGTGGAGGGACTCGCGCCGGTGATCGTCGAAGAAATCGTTGCGCAGTTAAAGCTGATCAAGCAAGCGGGTGTCGCGATCCTGCTGGTGGAACAGAACCTCGAGGTATGTTCGCAACTCGCTGACCGGCATTACATCATCGAGCAGGGCGTGGTCGTGTACGAAGGCGAAAACGCCGCGTTTATCGCCGACGAGTCGGTCAAGGACCGCTATCTCGGCGTGGGCGTCGTTTAACTGCAGCGTCATTTATCGCAAGAAATCGCAAAGGCAAGCGCATGAAACTCCTCATTGCCAGGATGAATCACGAAACCAATACGTTCTCTCCCGTCGCGACACCGCTCGAAGCATTCGGGCGCAGCGGCCCGAGCTGGCACGAAGACGCACTGCGCGAAAACAAAGGCATGCAGACCGCGATGTCTGCGTTTATCGATGCAGCCGAGCGTGAGCACGCACAGTACGTGACACCGGTTTCGGCTTCGGCCAACCCAAGTGGCCCGGTTGCGGCTGCTGCCTACGATGCGATCTGCAATGCGATCGTCGAGGCCGCGCAAGGGTGCGACGCTGTGTTGCTGGATCTGCACGGCGCGATGGTCGCGGAGAACTCGGCCGATGGCGAAGGCGATCTGCTCGCCCGCGTACGCGCGGCATTGCCGGATGCGCCCATCGGCGTAGCGCTCGATCTGCACGGCAACGTCACGCAAAAGATGATCGACAACGCTGACGTCATCGTCAGCTTCAAGACTTATCCGCATGTCGACATGTACGAGACCGGCGCGCACGCGGCGCGTTTGCTGTTCGATCTGATTCATCGGCGGGCACGGCCGGTGATCGCGTGGTGCCAGCCGCCGCTGCTTACGCATACGCTGCGCAGCGCGACGGCCGAAGGCGCGATGAAGCGTGCGGTCGATGCCGCGCGCGCAGCCGAGGCGGGCGGGATGCTGGCGGTATCGGTGCTGTCGGGTTTTTCGCTGGCGGATATCGCGGCGCCCTGTATTAGCGTTGTGGTGGTGGGCGATGGCGATCACGCCGCCGCGGATCGGGCCGCACAACGCATCGCACAACAGATCTGGGATGACAGGGAGGACTTCTTTTATCGCAGCGCTCCGCTCGCAGACTCGGTCGCTCAGGCGGCCGCTCTCGCCAAAGGCGCGGACAAGCCCGTGCTCTTGCTCGATCACGGCGATAACTGCATGTCAGGCGGCACCTGCGACACGATGGATTTGCTCACAGAGGTGCTCAAACAGGGACTCGACGGTGTCGTGAGCGGACCGCTTTGCGATCCGGAAGCGGTAGCGGCACTACATAAGGCCGGAGTGGGAGCCACTGTAACGCTACCAGTAGGCAATAAACTCGCCAGCGAAGCTGTTAAGCCGCAGGCTCCCCTTACGTTGACCGGCGTGGTACGTGCACTCACCGATGGCGAGTACACCATTAGCGGTCCTACTTACACCGGACAGCGCGCTTACATGGGACGTGCCGCGGTACTCGACATCGGCGCTGCAACGCTCGTCCTGACCGAGCGCACGCATGAGCCCTGGGATCTGGGCGTGTTCGAAAGCGTCGGTATCGATCCACGGCGCGCGCGTTTTCTGCTGCTCAAATCGCGGATGTATTGCCGGCCGGTATTCGTACCGATAGCAGCAGCACTCGTGGAATGCGACAGCCGCGGCGTAACGAGTTCGGACTACGGCCTGTTCGATTTCGAGCGCGTGAAGCGGCCGGTCTATCCCCTGGATGCAGATGCAAGGTGGCAAAGCATTGCTTCGTGAGCGCCGGCTAAAGCAATCATCCGAGACTCGACAACCGCGCCTTCAAAAACTCGATAAACAACCTCACCCGCGCCGGCAATAATCGCGTCTCCGTGATGGCATGCACCTGCACAGGTGAAAGACGCCACTCGGGAAGCACGCGTATGAGCCGCCCCAGCGCCAGGTCGTCGCGCGCGAGTTCGTGGTCCATCGCCGCAATTCCGACACCCTGAATCGCCAGTTCGCGGCTCAGACCGACACTGTTCATCGCGAAGCGGGTTGCAGTGACGACTTCAACCTTTTCGTCACCGCGATAAAACGTTCTCGACATCTCACCCTGTCTTGGCACCCCCTGCGTCACGCACAACACGTGATGGCGAAGATCATCGGGGTGACCAAGCGGCGGCGCGGTCTTCAGATAGCCTGGCGCAGCGTACAGATAGCGCGGCAGCAACGCGATCTGCCGCGCTACCAGCATCGACGGGGCCGTGGGCGGCGGTCCGATGCGAATCGCAAGATCGAACGGCTCCGTCTGCAGATCGATCCGGCGCGGCGTCAAATCGAATTCGAAAGCGATCAGTGGGTACGCCTTGGCGAAATCGGCAAGGATCGGCGCCAGATGGCCGGTGGCCAGATCCGCGGGCATCGAGACCCGCAGTGTGCCGGTCGGGCGTTCAGCCATGTCCAGCAGCGACTCATGCGCAATGCGCGCTTCCTCGACGATGCTCTGACAGCGCCTGAAATAGACCTCGCCCGCCTCGGTCAATTCCACTTTCCGGGTGGACCGGTGCAGCAGGCGCAAACCAATCGTCTTCTCCAGCTCCGCAATATGCCGCGAGACCGTCGAATTCGGCATATCCAGCGCCTCCGCCGCGCGACGAAAACTCCGGGTCCGCGCCACTTCGACAAACAGGCGCATGTAGCTCAACAATTCCATGCCGATTGCTCCACTGATGGATCACTGTATTCAATTTTATGCCTTTATCTCTCCAATGGATCAGTTCATTCTGTCCTTACTCCTTCACCAACACCAAGGAAACGACATGGACTCCCTCTACCAAAGCATCCGTATCGGCCGCCACACCCTGCGCAACCGCTTCGTCATGGCGCCGATGACCCGCTCACGTGCCGACGATGTGTCCGGCGTGCCCTCCCCGCTCGCCGAGCAGTACTACGCCCAGCGCGCTAATGCCGGCCTGATCGTGACGGAAGGCACCTTTCCGTCGCCGATGGGCAAGGGTTATGTGCGTACGCCGGGCATCCACTCGGCCGCGCAGATCGAAGCGTGGAAGCGCATTACCGCAGCAGTCCACGCAAAAGGCGGCCTGATCTTCCTGCAATTGATGCACACCGGACGCATCTCGCATCCGAGCCTGCTGCCGGACCACGCGACGCCCGTCGCGCCTTCGGCGATTGCGGCGGAAGGCAAGGTCTTCACCGCCACCGGCCCGCAGGATTTCGTAGTACCGCGCGCGCTGGAAACTGAAGAAATCCCCGGCATCGTCGAGGACTATCGGCTCGCTACCCGTCACGCATTGGAAGCCGGTTTCGACGGCGTCGAGTTGCATGCTGCTTCCGGGTATCTGCCGGAACAGTTTTTATCCTCGGGGACCAATCAACGGACCGATCAATACGGTGGCTCACTGGAAAACCGCGCGCGCTTCGTGCTCGACGTGCTGACGGCCATGGTCGAAGAGGCCGGCGGCGATCGCGTCGGCATCAAGATCGCGCCGGAGATGGGCTTTAACAGCGTGAGCGACGCGACACCGCAGGAAACCTATCAGTACCTTGTTCAGCGGATCGGGCAACTCAATCTGGCCTATCTGCATGTGGCCAAAACGAAGAGCCCGTTCGATTGCCGCGCCCTCCTGCGACCGCTGTTCGACGGCGCGCTGCTGCACGGCGGCGGCCTCAACAGGACAAGCGCCCAAACACTGATCGACGAGGGAGGTGCCGATGCAGTTGTATTCGGCGGCCTGTACCTCGCCAACCCGGACTTGCCGCAGCGCTTCCTCGCCGATGCGCCGCTCAACACGCCCGACCGCGACACGTTCTACTCAGCCGGCCCGCAAGGCTACATCGACTATCCTGTTCTGGAGAATGCACAATGAACCGAGCTCTTCTTATCCATGCTTATGGCGGCGCCGACGCCGTCTCTATCGACCGTATCGACTTGCCGACGGCGGCAGCCGGTGAGGTCGTGGTGCGGGTTCGCGCGGCCGGCGTCAACGGTCTCGACTGGAAGATCCGCGACGGCTCGCTGCAAAGCGTCTTTCCGCTCCCGCTTCCGGCGACCCTCGGCATCGAGCTTGCCGGCGAAGTGACGGAGATTGGCGCAGGCGTAACGCGCTTTACGGTAGGCGACCGTGTGCTGGGCGCGTTGGGCGCCATAGGCGCCTACGCCGATCACGTAGCAATCGACGCCGACAAGCTTGCGCCCATTCCCGACAGCCTCGACGACACCATCGCCGCAGCCATTCCGGTTGCCGCGCTGACAGCATGGCAGGCGTTGTTCGAAGCGGGTGAACTGAAACGCGGGCAGACGGTGTTGATTCACGGAGCAGCGGGCGGCGTGGGCAGTTTTGCGGTGCAGTTGGCCCGGCGTGCCGGAGCGCGTGTCGTTGCGACTGCGCGAGGCATCCACGCGGCTTATCTTCGGGAACTGGGCGCGGATGAAGTGATCGATTATCGGACCACACCATTCTGGGAAGTCGCACGCAACGTGGATCTGGTGCTCGATCTCGTTGGCGGCCCCGCATTGACCGGCTCCTGGCCGATCGTCGCGGAACAGGGTCGCATAGTGAGTACGGCCGCGCCCGAGATAGCGACGCAAACGCCAACAGGCAAACGGGGCGTCTGGTTTCAGATGCGCACGGACGCCGCAAAGCTCGCGGAAATCGCGCGCGAAGTCGCTCAAGGTAATCTGAGAGCGGAAGTCTCCGAGATCGTCGATCTGTCCCAGGCGGCTGATGCAATCGAGCGCAACAAAACGGGGCATGGCCGCGGCAAAACTGTCGTCAAGTTCCAGTAGTTGAAGCTGTCAGGAGCCCGGCTGCACGACGTCCATACATCAGCTTCAATTCGTTATCCGAAGTAAGTGTGTGGACTTTTTGTGCACCGGTTCGCAACGCTCGAAACGTGTCGTAAAAATTTAATGTTGCGTCGCAGCATTTATACGCCTATGCTGAGTTGAGCGGAGCTTGGGGGCTTACAGATGCCCATCGGGCCCCCTAACTGCGGAGGCATAAATGACATATCCGCACTCACCTGATTTGACGCTTCATGTGTTTGAACAGGATGGTGGCTGGCATTGGGCACTTACGACCGAAAGGCAGCACGGGACGGGGAAAAAGGTAGTCGCTTATAGCGAGGACCTGTTTTCCTCGGAAGCACAGGCACGTGCGGACGGCGAACGGGTAGCGAACAGCTGGCAGCACGACGGAGAGCAGCGCCGGTCCGAACTGGCATAAACATGCGCCTCGGGGACAGCACGAGGCGTCGGCCCGCTACGCCATCGTATGCAATATCTTGTGGACGTGATGCATGTGATGCGCGGTCTCGCTTTGCAGATACGCAATGGCCTGTTTGACCCGCCCGGCGTCACCTAACTGAAAGGCATACTCGCGAAGCAGCGCTTCGCTCATCACCTGGTCGTTCAACGTTCCCAGTTCGTCTTGCACTACTGTAAGACGGTCAATCACGGCCTGATGGCCGCTCTCCAGAACCGGCGCGAAAAACTGCAGCAAATAGCGAAGTTTTTTCCCTGCAATCCGCACCTCATGCAGCGCCGCGTAGTCTGATCCGTCGGCCGATATCGCCCGTTTGACGCGCTTCTTCAAGGCTTCTTCGGCTACTTGCACGCGTTCTTCCGCAAAGCTTGCAACAGGACGAGAGGCGCATTGCGCATCGAGGTGCAAACGCGCATCTGCAAAAGTCTGCTCCAGGATTCTCTCCACGCCTGCATTGCCGAGCGCGCGCAAGCTGAACGACAACGCCTGAGCCCGATGCTCATCGATCGCGGCAATCAGCAAGGCAAACGAATGTTTCTCCGCTGCATCCGCTGCGGCGATCAGTTCGCGCAAGACATCCCAGTCCCGCGTGCGGCCGGCGGCATCGGCGAGTGACTTGAACTCGCGGCGTTGCAGCTTCGCCTCTTTTCTGTCGAGCAAGGGGTCGTATGCCCACCACAGTGTCCGCAAACGGCGCAGCGCGACTCGAAGCTTGTGGAGGTCCTCAGGACCCGCGCTGGAATTGAGCTTGCGAACCCGGCACACTGCCTCGCCGGAAATCGATGTAGCAAGCAGCACGAAAGCGTCGGCAGCCGTCATCGCAGCGGAAACCGACCCGGTGCTGACGGGGCCGACCGCTGCAGGCGACGCGTCCATGTGTGCAGTTTCAGCGACCACGGTACGGGAACTCATGATTCGATACGCCTTTTGTAACGGCGAGCAGGACAAGAACAGCGCAACACGGCTCACGTATTCCGCATAGACAGACCGATGCGCGTGTGGCGCATGGCCCGCATTTCCTCTTCAATCCTACAACGCGGGAACACGAGCGCCAATGAGAACAAAAGTGTCACCTTCGCGCGGCATGCTTGCTGCGTCTCCGCGAGCACTATATCTGCACTGAATTCGCACCATATTTTTTGCCGTGTGACATCAAAAGGTAATGAACTGATGAGGCGTTTTTGCCTCGCAAAACATCAGAGATATTTCTTCGAACCTGCTTCGGGCATCCATGTCGAAGCCTCGGAACGCATGCATGCTGAAACACGCATTGCATTGCGAGCACCGCAAACGACATTACCGAAGGAGTGTCCATGGCTAACCAGCTTGCCGCGATTCAGCACATTGTCGTTCTGATGCTGGAGAACCGTTCTTTCGATCACATGCTTGGCTTCCTCTATACGGACCAGCAGAACAAATCGCCTTCCGGTCAGGCGTTCGACGGCCTGACCGGCAACGAATCGAACCCGGCCTCGAAAAAAGGCGAGTCCGTGAAGGTGTACAAGATTCAGTCGAGCGACAGCAACGCATACTTTCAGCCCGGCGCCGATCCAGGCGAAGGCTATAGCGCAACGAACTCGCAGTTGTTTGGCACGGCCACCGCGCCGTCGCCGGCCAACGCGACTAACCAGGGCTTCGTGACGGACTACGACTACACGCTTGGCTGGGAATCGAAGGAGCCGAGCTGGGGCGTGCTAAAGGGCACGGTCGCCTCGGACATCATGGGCATGTACACACCGGAGACGCTGCCAGTATTGTCAGGACTCGCGCGCGGTTACGCCGTATGCGACCAGTGGTTCAGTTCGGTGCCCACCGAGACCTTGCCGAATCGCGCCTTCGTGTGCGCGGGGACAAGCCAGGGACACATGGACGACAAGACCAAGACGTTTACGTCGCCGAGTATTTTCGGCGCGCTGTCGCAGCACAATCAAAGCTGGGTCATCTATGGATACACCCAGCAGCCACTCACACGTCTGAACTTCCCTGACACCACGAATGCGTCCGACGATCACTTCGGACTCTTCACGGACTTCCAGAGCGCAGCGAAAAACGGCACGCTGCCCGCATACAGCTTTCTCGAACCGAGCTGGGACGCAGCCGGCAACAGCCAGCATCCCAACTACGACGTCGCCTTGGGCGAGCAATTTATCCACGACGTGTACTACGCTTTGCGCAGCAACGAAGCGCAGTGGAATCAGACGCTCCTGATCATTACCTACGACGAGCACGGCGGATGCTATGACCACGTTCCGCCGCCGCTGGGCGCCGTGCCGCCTGATAACACGGCCGGCGAATATGGTTTCGACTTCACGCGCTTCGGCTTGCGCGTGCCAACGGTGCTGGTTTCGCCACTGATCGCACCAGGGACCGTGTTCCGCGTTCCAGCAGGCACGACGCCGCTCGACCACACTTCGATCCTGAAGACGGTCGAAACGCGCTGGGGTGTGCCTGCTCTCACGGCCCGCGACGCCGCCGCGCCCGACGTGGGCGACGCGCTAACGCTCAAGACGCCGCGTACCGACGATCCACTTTCCGGCGTGGTGGTGCCCACGTCGAAGGGCACGAATCCCTCGGCAGACAAGCCGTCGCACCTGCAGGAAGTGCACGCGGAACTGGTATCGCGACTGCCGGTACCGGATGCGAAGGGAGGCATGCATCATCAGATGCCCGCTTTGCGGACCAACGCGGAGTACGCGCATTACATCGAGTCACGCACCCAGGCATGGCTGGCGCATCGGGCAGGTTCGCAGAGCTAGTTCGGGAGACAAGCGGGTTCTTCGATCTCGGCGCTGGGGGCGCCCGGCTGATGCCGGCGCCTACCCGGCCGTTTTCGAATACTTGAATGTGCCTTGCGCACTCGCAATCAGAATGCGCTCGTCCACCCAGGCCTCGGCGCGCGAAAAGAAGATCGAACGTCCCTGACGCTCGAGAAACCCTTTTGCGGTCACCCGTTCGCCGAGTCCTTTGTCGAGATAGTTGGTGGTCAACGAAAGCGTGAACGCATGCCGCGCGGTTTGGCCGGGCGGCGCAAAGATACCTGCATATCCCGCTGCTGCGTCAAGCAGGGTGGCAATCGCGCCACCTTGCAGGACGCCCTGCCGGTTGAGCTTGCTGGCGTCGATCAGCATGGTCAGTTCGGCGTAGCCCTCACGCCATTGCGTTAACCGCACGCCTAGCGATTCGAGAAACGGGTTGTCGATGGGATGGTCCGACATGCTTTGGCCTCTTGTGAACGTTATGCCGTGAATGCGTTTGAGAATTCGCTCGATCTCGCCAGCATACCCGGACGCTCAAAAAACCGTCGTGCCGCTACCGCCCGCTGATGCGCTATTGCACGCTATCGCCGTCACCGTCCTGCGTCATCACGAGCGCGAGCGACGAAGAAAGAACCGATTTGGCCAGTTCATCGTCGTCCACTGCGCGCGCCAGCGTGATCGCACCTACGATGGTCGCCACGATGCCAAGCGCCGACTTCTCGCCGCCGCGAAGCGCCGCCTTGGCAACACGTGCGGTCAATTCATTCAGATACCGCGTCAACAGTGCGCGCACATCTGCGTTTGCATGCCGCGCTTCACCCGCGAGCGCGCACAGCGCACATCCAGTGCCGGGATCGTTCACGTGACGCTCATCAAGGAAGGCCTCGGCGATGGACTGCAGCGGCGTCTCGCTACGCTTGCCCGCATCGTTATCGCGCGCGGCGATGCGCGCCCGGCTTTGCGTGAGCGCATATTCCAGCGCTTCCACGATCAGCGCATCGCGCGACGCGAAGTGTCCATAGAACGCGCCGTGCGTCAGCCCGGCGCTGCGCATGCAATCGGCCACGCCGAGCGCCTCGATACCGTTCTCGCGAATCTGCCGCGACGCGTTCTCCAGAACACGCTGCCTGCTCTCAGCCTTCTGTGCCTGTGAATAACCCATTTTTCTGCTCCGTCATGCTTGACAATCTGCATGACGATCATCATACTGAATTTGTGCATGATGATCAACATGCAGATTTCAGCTGTTGACGATGCTCGTGATGTCCAGATGCGGCCGCTGTCCCGCGCCGCTTGACAGGGTCTTTTCGCAATGCGAGCAGACGCGGCGATGCCGGCGATCTCGCGGCGCACTACACAGGAGAAGGAACATGCGATTTACCGGAAAAACAGCGCTCGTGACGGGCGGCAATAGCGGCATCGGCTTTGCCGCGGCACGACTTCTGATCGCGGATGGCGGCCGCGTGGCGATCACGGGGCGCGATCGCGCAAAGCTGGATGCCGCTGTGGCGGAGCTGGGCGAAAACGCGCTCGGCATTCAAGCGGATCTGGACGATCCCGCAGCGATCGACTCGCTGTTCAAGCAGATTCAGGAAGCCTACGGGAAGCTGGACATCGTGTTCGCCAATGCGGGCATTCCGGGCTCGACGCCGCTCGGCAGCACAACGGCCGCCGCGTTCGAGGCGATTCTGCGCACCAACCTGACCGGGGTTTTCCTCACGGTGCAGGGCGCGCTGCCGTTGATGAGCGCAGGTGGCTCGATCGTGCTGAACGGATCGGTCATGCGCGAACTCGGCTCGCCGGGATCGGCGGCCTATTCCGCCACCAAGGCAGGCGTGACCGGAATGGCAAAGGTGTTTGCGGCGGAACTCATCCCGCGCGGCATCCGCGTCAACACTGTGATCCCGGGCGGCACGCGCACGCCGATCTGGACACGCGGCTCACGCGCCGGGGCAACTGTCGATCAGACCGAACAGGCAATCTCCCCGCTCATTCCGATGGGCCGCTTCGCCACGCCTGAGGAAGTCGCCTCAGCGGCGCTGTTCCTGGCTTCGGACGATGCGTCGGGAATCACGGCGGCGGAAATCGTCGTCGACGGCGGCTCGACAGGTGCGCCGTGGGGCGCACCGGCGTTCCGCAAAGGCTAAGGAAGAAACGCGAGAGTAGTCGGCGATGCCCACCGGGAACGCAAGCGCAATTTATACTTGCACCCGCGCGTTGGCTCGCCGCCGCATCGCGAATCTTCTTTGTCTGAGAACCCGGATTATCAATGCTTCGATTCGAGAATCTGTGCAAACATTACGGTGAACGCACCATTTTTCAGGGACTGCATTGCAGCGTCGATGCAGGCTGCGTCGCGCTGAACGATGAGAGTGGGAGCGGGAAATCGATTCTGCTGAGTATCCTTGCCGGCGAGATCGAAGCGGACGCGGGCGAGGTCTGGCTCGGCGGTCATTCGCTGCGGAGCGCTCCTGTCGCGGCAAGAGCAGCGCTTGCCTACGTGCCCGACGACTGTCTCCCGGGTTCGATGGAAATCGGGCGCGACTTTCTCGAACGGATAGCGACGGAACGACAGACCGCGCTCGACAGCCGCGTGCTCGAACTCGCCGACCGGTTCGGCCTTACCGCGCATCTCGAGAAGCGCTTCGAGCAAATGTCGTTCGGCACGCGCAAGAAGATTTTCCTGACGGCAGCGTCGATCGGACAACCCGCCGTCGTCATCGCGGATGAACCGGGCGGCGGCCTCGACGCTCCTGCGCGTGGCGTCCTCGTCGAACTGTTCAAGCTGCTGGGGCAAGACCGTGTGGTGTTTTTCACGAGCTACGACGCGGCACTCACGAGCGCTTGCGAAGCGAAGGTAGTCAGTTTCGCGGATCTCGCTGCGAAAGCTTGAGCCGCGGAGGTGACGCTGACGGTGGAAGCGGCGGCCGCCTGCACCGCGCACGAAGGCGCCACTAGCCACTCACTGCCCTTAAGCGGCTCAACACAGCGGCACACACGTCACGGATGCAGCGATAACCCCTTCACGGCCTTATCGACCATCTTCCTCGGGCCACGCAGCGCGATCCCCACAAGGTCGGGTTGGTCCACGGACTCAGCGCGAAACGCCGCCCGATTGTCGTCATCATTGCCAGTGGAAAACATCGCCTTCACGTAGACCGCGATGGTCAGTTCTCTTTGCTGGGCCTGTTGAAACGCCCGCAACACTCCCGCTGCATCGCCGCCATAGATCATCACGGGCTGCCCGAGCAACGCGGCATAGTGCCTGCCGTTCGCGTCCTCATAGGATTTGCCGATCGCTTCGGGCGCCGCCGCGGCAATCCCCGTTGCCAGAAACGCCGTGACGTTGAGCTTTTGCCACGACGCCAGGTCCTCACGAACCACCAGCACAACTTTTGTATCGAACTCCATCCGTTCCATTCCTTTGCGATTTCACCTTGACTCATCCTCGTGCAGGCAACGCCCGCCGGGCCCTTCCAGGCAAGGTTAATCGTGGTTTGGCGCTCAGTCTGGAACGTTTGTGCAACGCTTGCCGTAGTGAGCAGGCGTCAGTCCGTAAGCGCGCCGGAACCAGCGGCCGAGGTGGCTCTGGTCGGCAAAACACAGCGCATGCGCGACCTCGACCGGCGCGACGCCACGGGCGAGCCACTGACGCGCTGTCGCCAACCGCAACTGGATCAGATACGCATGCGGAGCAAGCCCAAAGCTGGTCTTGAAAGCGCGCGTGAGACGAAACCGGTCGACGTCACAGGCCATCGCCAGTTCATCAAGGCCAATATCGTCGTGCAAATGTGCGTGCAGATAATCTCGCGCGCGTTGTGCGACGCCGGGCAAGCGGGGATCACGCTCGCCATGCAAGCGCCAGTCGAGATGGCGGCCAAGACTTTCGAGCAAGCCGTCGATAGCCGTTTGCCTCGCAAGACGCGGCTCTTCCGCGCGACGCAACACGCGGAACAGTGTTGCAATCGCCCTTGCGAACGCAATGTCGTCGATCAAGGTGGCGGGAAACTGCGGCTGTCCGGTAACGGGCGCCTCATCGGACCACGTCCGCAGTTCGCGCGTGAGCCAGTCCGGCTTCAGGTAAAGCATCGAGTAAGTGAAGCCGCCCTGCGCCGGTGCATGGCCGTCGTGGATATCGCCTGGCTCCAGCATGAACACGTGACCCGGCGTGCTTTGCAGACGCGCGCGGCGGCAATCGAACTGTTGAACGCCCTGCTCGGTAAAGCCAAGCAGATACGCGTCATGCCAGTGCGGATCGTAGGCATGACCTTCGAAATGCGCGCGCAGCGTTTCGATTCCGGTGCTGGCGTGCTGGCGCAGATCGACCCAGTTAGGCCCGGCCATCAGTCTCTCCGGCGACCCGGCCACCTGTCCTGAACGTAGCGGAACATAAGCCGCCACGGCGGATCGGCGAACAGGATGAATGCCCCTAGCGACAGGCAGCCGCAGAACAGGAACGTACCCCGGTACCCTACTCCGGCCACCAGCAACCCTGATAGCACACCCGAGAGGATCGAGCCGACACGGGCCGAATTGAAGAACAGCGCCGTAGCCTGGCCAGGCGAGCGCGGCATCAGATCCTGCACATAGGTCATGCCGAGGCAGGACGTCACGGCCACCACGAAAGCGTTGAGCGCCTGCATCGGAATCAGGAACGAGATGGAACCGGCCGCCGCCACGCAGAGGAAGTACAGCATATGCACGCCGGCACACGCGGCCAGCCAGCGCAGCTTGTTCAGACTCGAGCCACGTGCGCCGAGCGCCAGCATCATCGGAATTTCGAGGAAGGCGCCAAGGCCGAGCATGACCGACACGTCGATGCGCGTGCCGTGCAGTCCGTGGGTGACGTAGAGCGGCAACACGATCATCGTCGCGTTGGCGGCCAGACCGATGAGCGTCAGTGCCAGCACCGAGCGCCAGATCATGCGCGGCGGCGCCGCAGGATGAACGAGATCGGGCTTGACCGGCGTCTCCGGCTCGACCGTGGTGACCTCGAGCGACGAAGCCGGGTCGCCGGGGATGTGATCCTCCACGCTGTGCAACTCGCCATCCGGCGCCTCATGCATGCGCCAGATGATCGCGCCGCAGCCGGCAAAACACGCCGCCGCGAACAGGAAAAGCCCGTAAAAACCGATGGCAGCCAACACCAGCGCCCCCACCGAAGGCCCGAACACCCACGCGACCGACAACACCGTGCGCAGCGTCGCAGTCGCAAAGGTCCGCTCGGATTCGTTCGTCACCGGCAGCGCTGCGCGGCCGAACGAAAACACCAGCGACAACGCCGAGCCGCCTGCGCCGAGGAACGCTATCCCAATTATCAGGAGCGCCCGGTAGTCGCGCACGAAACACAGCAGCAGAAAACCAAGCGCCGCCGCGCCCAGCGCCGCGAGCAGCAGCGTGCGGTGATGACCATGGCGGTCGGACCATTTACCGGCCCAACCGCTTGCCGCCACCCCGCTCGCCGCGATCAGCGTCATGAACAGCCCGAGCTTGAGCGGCGTCATGCCGGCCCGCTCGACGCCGAATAGCGAGAGATACGGAGCGGTAAACGACATGGCGACCCCGAGCATCAAGGTCGCGCCCGCCAGTGACATGAAGGACGGGATGCGCGCGAGGCTGAGGAGCCGGGAGTAGTTCATCGATGACGCGAAACACGGGTGAACCGGCAGTATGCCAAAGCTTGCTGGAACGTGTTAGCACATCGGCAGCCGACGTCAGTGCGTTTCGATCCACGCCGCTACGTCACATGAGCCGATTTCGCGGCCGCCCAGCACAAAGTGTGCGCCCTCTGGAGCGGGCACCTGCCAGGCCTTTTCACCGTAGTTGAAGGCGAAGCGCACTTTGCCGAGACGACGCAAACGGCCGCCCTCCGGCAGATCGACGACCTCGATGCCGGCGTCGCGCACGCTGCTTTCAAGCAACGCCCGCTGCAACGCCGGGTCGAAACAGGCCGTCGTCATGCGGACCCGTCCGGACTGCACGAGCGCCGGCCAGCCATCATCGAACGAGGCAAGCACATCTACGCCAGGACCGGCTTCTACGTGGTCGCGCCAGCTTCTGCCTTGTCCTTGGACGTCGTTGAAGCTTGCTGCTGGCCGCAGAGTCGGACGTAGCGATTCGCTTTGCGCCACCCGCACGTCCAGAACGGCCTGTAACGGGCCAGGAGGCAACGTTGCAGGGATTGTGTAGCCCGCGGTCTTCGAACCCGTGCGCGGGCCGAATAGCCAGTGGCTGTGGCCGGCCTGGATCTGCGCGACCAGCACATCCGGCACCACCGGTAGCGAGGGGGCGACGATCAGCCGGTATCCGCTCAGGTCGGCGGTGGCGGGCAACATGTCCACGTCGACGCCCATCTCGCGCAGACACGAGTACCACTCGAACACCAGCCGCTGGTAATCGAAATCGGCCCCGTGACGCTGGATCTGCACGATCCAGTCTGCCGGGTAGTCGAACAGCAAAGCCACAGGGGCTTGCTTCGCTTCGGCAGTCGCCGCTGCGCCTGAAGCCACGGCTGCCCGGTCGAACGCCGCCAGCTCACGTCCCACACGGGCAATTTCGTGGCCACCGGTAGTCAGCTTGTCGTCCGGTGCGTTGATGCCCGAATGCATCTGCTCCTGCGCAAAGGGCGCCTGGCGCCAGCGGAAGTACGACACCAGTTCGGCGCCGTGCGCAAACGCCTCCCAGGTCCAGAGACGCGCCATGCCCGCTTTCGGCACAGGGTTATACGGCGCCCAGTTGACTGGACCGACCTGCTGTTCCATCACCCACATGCGCCCCTTGCCGACGCCCCGGTACAGATCGTGGTTGAAAGCGGGGATGTCGGGATGACCGGTGCGAGCCCAGCGGTGCTTCTCGGCGTCGTCGAACCACAGCACTTCCGTGCGCGGCAGCGGATAACTGTCCCATGCGGCGACATCGAGACCGCTTTCGGCAAACTCGTAGTGATCGAAGCTCGTGAAAAAGCCCATGAAGTTATGCAGCAGATCGCGTCCCGGCGCATGCTCGCGAATCAGTTCGCCTTGCAGGCTATGGAAGCTCGCCACCTCGCTCGACATGAAACGCCTGAAGTCGAGCCAGTGGCTCGGATTCGCATCGGTGGGCGTGAGGTTCGGCAAACCGATTTCATCGAAGCTGCGGTACTCCATGCTCCAGAACACATTGCCCCAGGCCGTGTTCAAGCGCGCCACTTCGCCGTAGCGCGCCGCGAGCCATTTGCCGAAGCGCACGCGGGCCGCTTCCGTATAAGTCGGCGAGGTGTCGTGGCATGCCAGTTCGTTATCCGTCTGCCAGGCGATCACCGCGGGATGCTTGCCGTAACGCTGCACCATCTGCTCGACGATGCGCGCGCAATGCTCGCGATACACTTCGCTCGAAATATCGTAGTGACGTCGCGAGCCGAACTTCAAGGTGACGCCATCCTTGTTGACCGGCAGAATCTCCGGATGCAGTTCCACCAGCCACCTGGGCGGCGTCGCCGTGGGCGTGCCAAGAACGACTTTCAGGCCGTGTTTTGCCAGTGTTTCGATCGCGGTATCCAGCCATGCCCATTCATAGCGGCCCGGTTCGGGCTCCATCCTGCTCCATGCAAATTCGGCGATCCGGACACGGCTGATGCCCAGTTCCGCCATCCGGCGCGCATCGCTTTCCCATTGGTGCTGCGGCCATTGCTCGGGGTAATAGCAAACTCCTAAATGCATGGTGCTCTCGCTAAACGTAGTGAGGTTTGTGTTCTGAGTGATGACGAGTCGCAAGGTGGCGGCGAGCGATCGAGGTTCGCTCGCAAAGCTATCCCTTAGTGGCGCCGAACGTGAGACCGGTCACGAAATGCTTCTGCATGGCAAAGAACATCACGACCGATGGCAGTGCGGCCAGCACAGAACCCGCGGAAACCAGATTCCATGACGTCGTCCACTGGCCTCTTAGCGCGGCGACGCCTACGGTGATCGGCGCCGCGTCATCGCCTTGCGTCAGGCACAGCGCCCAGAAATAGTCGTTCCACACAAACGTGAAGACGAGAATGCCGAGCGCCGCGAGTGCGGGACGTATGAGCGGCAGCACGATGCGCAAGTAGATCGACCACTCGCTCGCGCCTTCGACGCGTGCTGCTTCGATGAGCTCGTACGGCAGCGCGCGAATGAAGTTGCGCAGGAACAGCGTGCAGAATCCCGTCTGAAACGCGGTGTGAAACAGCACCAGTCCCAACACCGTGTTGTAGAGGCCGAAATCCAGCGTCAACTGCCGCACGGGGATCATCAGAATCTGCACCGGCACGAAATTGCCCGCCACAAAAATCGCCAGCACGACGAGATTGCCGCGAAAGCGGTAATTCGCGAGCGCGTGCCCTGCCATCGATGCCAGGAAGATCGACACCAGCACCGAGGGCACGGTGATCAGCACGCTGTTCAGGAAGTAATGCAGCATCGGCGTTTGCGTGAGCGCCGTACCGTAGTTTTCGACCAATGCGAAATGCTCGGGCCAACCCCAGTAATTGCCCGCGGAGAGCTCGTCACTGGAGCGCACCGACGTCACCAGCACAGCGAGCAAGGGCAATAGCCACAGCAGCAACGCAACAGGCAGAGAGATTTTGTAGAGCAGACGGCTACCGGGCCGCCAGCGGGAAACGGGCATCGGATACATGTCGATTCCTCAGGTTTCGCTGCGCACGAGCCGCCGCAACTGCCAAACGATAAAGATCAGCATGATCACGAACAGCACCACTGCAATCGCAGCGGAATACCCTTCGCGGTAATACTTGATCGCCTGGTCGTACATGAAATAGGCCAGCACAGTCGAGCTGTCGAACGGACCGCCTCCGCTCATCACCGAGATCAGGTCGAAGCTGCGTAGCGCGCCGATCACCGTCAGCACGAACGCCATGAAAGTGGCGGGCCGAAGTTGCGGCAAGATCACATGCCAGAGCAGCGCGAAGCCCTGCGCACCTTCCATGCGGGCCGCTTCGATGATTTCGCTGTTGATGCCGGTGAGCCCGGTCAGATAGAGAATCATGCAGAACGGAATCTGCGGCCAGAGCGCGGCGAAAATGATCCCGTAGGTCACATAACGCGGATCGCCAAGCACCGGTATGCCGTGTCCTACGATCAACTTCAGCAAGCCGAAGGTGGGGTCGTAGAACCATCCGAACACCAGCCCGACCACCACGCCCGGCAGCACGAACGGAGCAAAGAAAAGCGACTTGATGAGCCGGATGCCGCGCACGCTCTGATTCAGATACAGCGCGAACACGAGACCAAACGGCGGCGCCAGCAAAAACAGCACGAGCCAGATGACGTTGTTCTTCAGCGCTGTGTAGAACGTATCGGAGTGGAACAGCTCGCGGTAATTATCGAGTCCGACGAACGCCCTCGCCGTCATGCCGTCCCAGTTATAGAAGCTCAGCAAGATGCTGCTGATCACCGGGTAAATCACATACAGCGCGAACAGCAGGCCGCCCGGCAGCAGAAACAGCAACGCGGTGCGATTGCGCCGGCGGCTGAGCGGCGCAGGTGCTCGTTGGCGCTGGCGTGCGCGGCCGATTGAGGCCGCTTTGTCTGACATAGTGGTCGACACGTTCAGGTTCCTCGTACGGATGCGGGTTTGTCTGAGCTGCGGCGCAATGCATTGGCCACCGCAACCCAGACACTCCACAGCTTACTTCTTATAGATCCGTTGGCGGAACTGTTCGAGGTGGTTCAGGACCGCGTCGATCTGGCTCGGGTCGCTGTAGAACTGCTGCATCCCCTTCATGCCTTCGTCGGCCATTTCCTTGGTCATGTCACGGTCGTAGAACTGCGCAACACCGCCTGGCGTGCTCGACAGAATCTGGAAACCGATCTTCGAGATCGGGTCCTGGGGTTCCGGCGCCTGGTTGTTAGACGGTAACTGGCCCCAGCCCTTCGCCAGTTCGCCGTTGATCTGCGGCTGCGCCATGAAGGCGAGCAGGCGGTGCGCGTCCTTCTTGTTGCTGGCTTTCGCCGGGATCATCAGGATGTTGACCGGACCGTCTTCAGCCATCGGCACGGATGCGTCGATCACCGGGAAGCGGAAGTAGCCCATCTTGTCGCGCGTGGCTTCGGGCAGGCCGGCAGAGAAGAACGTGCCCATCAACATCATGGCGGCCTGACCGTTGACGAGCAGCGGGCTGACCGAATCCACGTCGTAAGAAAGCGCGTTGTCGACGAAGTACTTGTCGTCGATCAGCGTCTTCCATGTTGCGTAGACCTTGCGCACGCGCGCGTCGGTGTAGGGGATTTCACCCGCCATCAGTTGCTCGTGAAATGCGTAGCCGTTGATGCGCAGGTCAAGGTAGTCGAACCATGCTGCAAGTGTCCACGAGTCCTTGGCCGGCACGGCGATCGGTGCAATGCCCGCGTCCTTCAGCTTCTTGCAGTCGGCGAGGAACTCATCCCATGTCTTCGGTTCGCCGGCAATGCCGGCCTTCTGGAACAGGTCCTTGCGATAGAAGAAACCATACGAGTCGTAGCCGAGCGGCGCGGCATACTGCTTGCCCGCGTACGTCGAAGGCGGCTTGACCGCGGCGTAGGTCTGATTCCAGCCGTCTTTCTGCCAGTCGGCGGTCAGGTCGTCGAGCAGACCGCGCTTCGCGAAATAGGCCATGCGCTCGCCGTTGTGCCAGCTCAGCACATCGGGCGGATCGGTTGCGAGCCAGCCGGACATCTGCACCTTGTAGGCCTCCTCGCCTACGTAGGTCACTTTCAGGTCGACATCGGGATTGGCCTTCTTGAACTGATCGAAAGCGTCTTGCCACACCGCACGCTGATTGCCGCGCGCCGATACAGTCACCCGCAACGTCGCGGCTTCCACGTAGGTCGCGGTCGCCATCGCAAGACACGCGATGCCGGCCAGTAAAACCTTCCCAGCTCTGAATTTCATGCTCGTCTCCAATATTCAATTTATGGTGGCAGCTGCCTCGCGTCAGCCGCCGGGTCACAGCAAACCGGCTAGTGAAGCGAAAGGTGACGTGCTACAGCTACTGCATCGCCGCTTTCGTCATTTTCTTCGTTGACGTTCTTGAGATGGTTCGTGAAACACTCACAAAATTTAAGCGCTTAAATTTTCCGACGGAAAAACTGCCGCTTGAATTAACATGTGCTCCTTCTGTGGCTAATCGTGAAAGTAGCCGAGCTATTCCCGACACGCAACCCTTACCAAAACGTCTCAATATATGGGTGAAACACTAGAAACGGAGCCAATTGCCGCCGGCCAACACTCGTTAACCCTGGACGCGGTGTACCCGACATGGTGACACTCGCCGAAGTCGCGCAGCGCGCGCAGGTCACGGCGGCCACGGTATCGAACGTGTTACGCAATCCTCAGAAAGTAAAGCCGACCACCGTCGAACGTGTCATGGCGGCCGTGCGCGAACTCGGTTACCGCCCCAACCTCACGGCGCGCGCTTTGGCCGAGGGACGCACGTCCACGCTGGCGTTGATGCTGTCGAATATCTCGAACCCGTTTTATCCGGAGTTCGTGCTGGAAGCTGAAACCGCGGCGCGCCGGCGTGGCTATTTTTTGCTGGTGTGCAACACGGATGACAACCCTGCCATCGCACGCGCGTACCTCGACAAGATCGCCGGCACGCTCGCTGCCGGCGTGATAGTGATGAACACCGATGTCAGCGCTGGCGAACTCGCTGAGATCGCTCAGCGTGGCTCCCCGCTCGTGCTGTGCATGTGGGAAAACGTTCAGGCAAGTCGTACGCTGCCTTGCGTCACTGTCGATCACATCCATGCCGGCGGCCTCGCTGCTGCACATCTTTACGAACTTGGTCATCGCAAGATCGGCGCGCTGCTCGGGGAAGGTTCCGGCGGCCCGCAATCGACACGGCTTCATGGGTTTGTCGACGCATTAGCTGCGCGAGGCGTCGCCGCCGATGCGGTGCAGGTTCGTTCGTGCAAGGACTCGATCGAGGCCGGCTACGAAGCTGCCCGTGCACTGCTAGGTGAGCAGCCCAAACTAACTGCGTTGTTTGCGACCAACGACCTGATGGCGATCGGTGCGATCCAGGCGGCGACGGACATCGGCAAACGCGTGCCTCAAGATCTGTCTGTGATCGGACTGACCAACATCCACCTTGCGCATCAGTTCCGGCCTGCGCTCACCACGGTGGGATTTCCGACCGCTGCGATTGCATCGATTGCGGTCGCGTTGACGATCGATCGTATCGAAGGTGTCAAAGCCAAACGCGATGCATACAAGGTGCCGCTCTCGGAACTGGTGATTCGCGAGACGACCGCGCCGGCGCCTAAGGCTTCGCGTCGGAGGTGACCGAATGCAAAACGGCCCCTATTGCAGGGGCCGTTCTATCTGTACAACGTGCGGTGTGTGCTTAGCGCGACATCATGTTCATGCTGACGTTATGCATGATCCACAACGAACCGACAATCAGAATGACGGCGGTCAGCACCGTAAAACCAAACGCCATCACGTTCCAGCGCTGTGACGACGAAGTGTTCATATGCAGGAAGAACACCAGGTGCACGATGATCTGCACGAACGCCAGTCCGGCGATTGCCAGCACTGCGCTATGGCCGGTCAACGAACCGGTCATGATGATGCCGAACGCCGCAGCGGTCAGCAGGACGGACAGGATGAAGCCGGCCGTATAACTGCCGAAACTGCCATGGCTTTCACCCGAGTGAGCGGTATGGGCGTGGTCCATTTAAATCACACTCGTAAGGTAGACAAAGGTAAAGACACCGATCCAGACGATGTCCAGAAAGTGCCAGAAGAGGCTCAGGCACGTCAGGCGCGTCAGTTCGCGCTCGGTCAGTTCAGGACTGCGGATCACCTGCACGCTCAGGACGATCATCCACAGCAGGCCACAGGTCACGTGCAAACCGTGCGTGCCGACCAGCGTGAAGAACGACGACCAGAACGCGCTACGGTCCGGACCTGCGCCCATCGCGATCAGGTGCGAGAACTCGCGCAGTTCAAGCACGAGGAACGATGCACCGAGCAGGAACGTCACCGCGAGCCAGCCGAGCAGCACACCCTTCTTGCCCTGGTGTGCGCCGATCATCGCGAAGCCGTAGGTAATCGAGCTCAGCAGCAGCGCGGCCGTTTCCAGTGCAACGCCGGGAATTTCGAACAGATCCTTGCCACTCGGGCCACCCGCGAACTGGTGGCTCATCACCGCAAACACGGCGAACAGCGAGGCAAAGATGATGCAGTCGGTCATCAGATACAGCCAGAAACCGAACACCGATTGCGATGGCACGTGGTCCGCGTCGTGGACCTCGTGCGCCAGATGAGTCTTCGTCAACATTAATCCACCTCTGCCAGTTCAAGCGCTTCACCAGCGCCACTACGACGTTCTTCGATCGCCTGAACCGTGCTGGCAGGGATGTAGTAGCCGTTGTCATTACTGAAGCTGCGACCGATCACCGTGCCGATCGCGCCCACCAGGCCAATGATCGCCAGCCACCAGATGTGCCAGATCGCTGCGAAGCCGAGCACCAGGCTGAACGCGGCAATGAAGAAACCTGCGCTCGTGTTCGACGGCATGTGAATGTCGCGGTACACCGGCTTGGTCTTCTCGGTCTTCGCGCGTTGCTTCATGTCGGTGAACGCATCCAGCTCATGCACCGTCGGCACGATAGCGAAGTTGTAGACCGGCGGCGGCGACGTGGTCGACCATTCCAGCGTACGGCCATCCCACGGATCGCCCGAAACGTCGCGGTTCTCCGGCAGGTTGCGGTCGCGAATGCTGACGAAGATCTGCAGCAGTTGCAGGCCGATACCGATTGCGATCAGCACAGCACCCACTTCGGCCAGCAGCAGCCACGGATGCCATTGCGGGTTGTCGTAGTGATTCAGACGGCGCGTCATGCCCATGAAGCCCAGCACGTACAGCGGCAGGAAAGCGATCCAGAAACCGATTTGCCAGAACCAGAAGGAGGCCTTGCCGAGCTTCTGGTTCAGCTTGAAGCCGAATGCCTTCGGGAACCAGTAGTTGAAGCCAGCCAGATAGCCGAACAGCACACCACCGATGATCACGTTGTGGAAGTGAGCGATCAGGAACAGGCTGTTGTGCAGCACGAAGTCCGCACCCGGGATCGCCATCATCACGCCGGTCATACCGCCGATCGTGAAGGTGACCATAAAGCCGAGCGTCCACAATACGGGCGTCGAGAACTCGAGGCGGCCCTTGTAGATCGTGAACAGCCAGTTGAAAACCTTCACGCCAGTCGGAATCGCAATGATCATGGTCGCGATGCCGAAGAAGGCATTCACGTCCGCGCCCGAACCCATCGTAAAGAAGTGGTGCAGCCACACGAGGAACGACAGCACCATGATCGCGCAGGTCGCGTAGACCATGGTCTTGTAGCCGAACAGCGGCTTCTTCGCGTACGTCGCAATGACTTCGGAGAAGATACCGAACGCGGGCAGGATCAGGATGTAGACCTCCGGATGGCCCCACGCCCAGATCAGGTTCAGATACAGCATGGCGTTGCCGCCGCCTTCATTCGTGAAGAAGTGCATGCCGAGGTAACGGTCGAGGCCGAGCAGCGCCAGGGTAACCGTCAGAATCGGGAACGCAGCCATGATCAGCACGTTCGTGCACAGCGCGGTCCACGTGAACACCGGCATCTTCATGAACGTCATGCCAGGCGCGCGCATCTTGACGATCGTGACGAAGAAGTTGATACCCGTGAGCAAGGTGCCGATACCCGAGAGCTGCAAGCTCCAGATGTAATAGTCGACGCCGACGCCCGGGCTGAATTGCAGCTCCGACAGCGGCGGATACGCCAGCCAGCCCGTCTGTGCAAATTCACCGATCACAAGCGAGATGTTGATCAGGATGGCGCTGACTGCCGTCATCCAGAACGACAGCGAGTTCAGGAACGGGTACGCCACATCGCGTGCGCCGATCTGCAGCGGCACGATCAGGTTCATCAGACCCACCATGAACACCATCGCCATGAAGAAAATCATGATGACGCCGTGCGCGGAGAAGATCTGGTCGTAGTGATGCGGCGGCAGATAGCCAGGGTTGTGATACGCGATCGCCAGTTGCGTGCGCATCATGATTGCGTCGGCGAAGCCGCGCAGCAGCATGATCATCGCCACGACGATGTACATCACGCCGAGTTTCTTGTGGTCGACCGACGTGAGCCACTCGGTCCACAGGTAGCGCCACTTGCCGAAATATGTCACGGCGCCGAGCACCGTAACCGCGCCGATGCCCATCAGGGCCGCGGCGAACATGATGATCGGCTCGTGGTACGGAATCGAGTCGAGGGTTAATTTACCGAACATGCGTTACCCCTTGGCCTTGCAGTTGCTGTCGTCTTTCATATCCATGACGTTGCCGTTGTTATAGCGGGCAATGATGTTGTGAAAGAGCTTTGGATCGACCGACGAGAAGTAGGTGACCGGCGCTTTCTCGCCCGGCTGCGATACGACGTTGTAGCGGTTCATGTCGAGGCGGTCCGACGATGCGCGCACCTTGGCAACCCATGCGTTGAATTCTTCCGGGGACGAGGCGATCGCGCGGAACTTCATGTCCGAGAAGCCCTTGCCGCTGAAGTTCGCCGACTCGCCGGCGTAGTCGCCTGGCTCATCCGCGATCAGATGCAGCTTCGTCTGCATGCCTGCCATTGCGTAGATCTGGCCGCCGAGTTGCGGGATGAAGAACGAGTTCATCACCGAGTCCGACGTGATATTGAAGTTGACCGGCGTGCCCACGGGAAGCGCGAGCTGGTTGACCGACGCGATGCCCAGATCGGGGTAGATGAACAGCCACTTCCAGTCGAGTGCGACTACTTCGACGTTGATCGGCTTCACGCTCGATTCAAGCGGACGGTACGGATCGAGCTCGTGCGTGCTCTTCCACGTCAGTACGCCGAGGAACAGGATGATCAGCGTCGGAATCGTCCAGATCGCGATCTCGATGCCCGTGGAATGCGACCAGGTGGGTCGGTATTCGGCGCTCTTGTTCGACGCGCGATAGCGCCAGGCGAACAGCAGCGTCATGGCAATGACCGGAATCACGACGATGAGCATGGCCCATGTCGACGTCGCGATCAGGTTACGCTCCGCGATTCCCACACTGCCCTTGGAATTCAGCAGATCGAGATTGCTACAGCCCGAGAGCAGCGCAACCAGGCCAATGGCGACTGTGCTCATCGCCCCCCGTAGAGTTTTTTCTTTCATATCGATTGCCTGCTCTTTACGACTGTGACGAACAACATCCGACCGCTCTCCATTAGTAAGCGGTCGCATAGTAAAGCCGTGCTATCTCGTTATAAACAGCGATTTTTGCAACGATCTGTTGCGAGCGTGAAGTGTGTGACACGTTGCCGCACAATCCTGCGCACATGATCGGTGCTTGCCGTACATCAAGAGATAAAACAACTGCTTCAGCTATGGACCGCGAGCAAGTAACGACCGCACATCTGCGCGATCGCACGCGCTTCAGGTAGCGCGTCGTATCGTTTTAGCGGCACGACGCAGCTACACAATCAATGCATTCAACCCGGCGCGTGTGTTGCGTTTACCGCAGCGCGTGCTTGCAAATGCTCTGCGTTCTCGACAGCAGCGGACTCGACCGGTTGTGCCGGACGATTGGTCTGCGCGAGCAGGCTGGTCGACGTCGGGTTGATTGCATCCGTGAACGGCTTCGGATAGATGCCGATCGCGAGTACCAGTACTGCCATTGCGCCGAGCAGGACGAACTCGCGCTTGCCGAGGTCGGTCAGCTTCGCGACGCGTGCATTGGCGATTGCGCCGAAGATCACGCGCTTGTACATCCACAGTGTGTAGGCGGCGCTCAGGATCACCGTCAGTGCAGCAATTGCGCCGATCCAGAAGTTGAAGCCGATCGCGCCCATCAACACCATGAACTCGCCGACGAAACCTGCCGTGCCCGGCAAGCCGACGTTGGCCATCGAGAACAGCATCACGAAGACAGCGAACTTCGGCATGGTGTTAGCGACGCCACCGTAGGCGTCGATCGAGCCGCTTTGCGTGCGGTCGTACAACATGCCCGTGCACAGCAGCATGGCGCCGGAGACCACGCCGTACGAGATCATTTGCATGATCGCGCCTTCCTGGCCAAGCGGATTGAAGATGAACAGGCCCAGCGTAACGAGACCCATGTGAGCGATCGACGAGTAGGCGAGCAGTTTGCGGATATCGGTTTGCACGAGCGCGAGCAGGCTCGAGTAGATCACGGCGACCAGCGACAGCGTGATCATTGCCGGCGCGAAGAAGTGGCTGGCTTGCGGGGTGATCGGCAAGGCGAAGCGCAGCAGACCGTAGCCGCCGATCTTCAGCATGCCGAGCATCACGGCGGCGCCGGTTGGGCCGTCGAGGTGGACATCAGGCAGCCAGGTGTGCACCGGCCACATGGGCACCTTCACCGAGAAGGCGGCGAGGAAGCCGAGGAAAATCAGCGCTTGCGGCACGAAGTCCAGATGCGCGTTGCGCCAGACTTCGAGGTCGAAGCTGTGGGTCTGCGCGAACAGATAGAGCATCGAGATCAGCATCATCAGCGAGCCGATCAGCGAGAAGAAGAAGAACTTGACCGCGGCGTACGAGCGGTTCTTGTTGCCCCACGTACCGATCAGCAGGTACAGCGGAATCAGCGTCGCTTCAAAGAAGATGAAGAACAGCATGCCGTCCAGCGAACTGAACACGCCCTGCATGAAGCCCGACAACATGAGGAACGAGCCGAAGTATTGCGCGCTGCGCACCGTGATGGATTGCCAGCCCGCCACCACGATCACGACCGTCGTCAGTGCAGTCAATACGATCAGCCACAACGAGATCCCGTCTACGCCCAGGTGCCACGCAATGTCGAACGACGGCAGCCACTTCACGTTCTCCACGAACTGCATTGACGGCAACCCGTTCGTGAAGCCTGCGACCAGCGGGATAGCAGGCACGAGGCCGGCAAGTGCACCGATGAGCGCGAGCCAACGAGCCCGGCCAGGCGAACCCGAACCCACTCGCAGAACGATGATGCCCGCCACAATGGGGACCCAGATCAGAAGGCTTAGAAGCGGTGCGGATTGCATTTATTCTTTAAAGACTGAAGCAGGAAAACGTCCGAATCAAAACCGTCAAACTGAAAGCATTGAAATTTATATTACATTTCGACTTCATTTGACGGGTACAACGCTTGATTCGGGGGCCAGGTCAATGTGTCCGAATGACGCACGGGCATCAAGGGTTAACGAGCATAACCTGAAATTAAGATTTTTGCAGCGCCGCAAACAAGTGTTAAGTAATTAGTGCAGTAGTCGGTAGACTCTATTGTAGACTTCGGTGTTGCGTGCATAACCCTAAATGTGCGTTTGCACAAATTTTGGACGTGATCCGTGGAAGAGCGTCCTGTTTTGGTGCACGGCGAAAGCGGTTTGAATGGTTTGGTAAGGCTGGAAGCTGGCGTGGCGGAAGGCTAGTTATTCATTACAAACAGAAAGAAAACTGTTTTCGATATTCAGAAAGCTTACAGAAACGTTTATCAGCTTATTCGTCAATCCTGGTTCTTTGTTGATGCGTTTGCACGGAAGCTTTCGGAACTCAGATGATGGACGTTGCTGTTGATGGCGTTTCCGTAAACGCAGAAACCCCACCTTTGCGGGGTGGGGTTTCTGATGCTGCTAGGGAGCCTGACGATTACCTACTTTCACACGGGTAATCCGCACTATCATCGGCGTGGAGTCGTTTCACGGTCCTGTTCGGGATGGGAAGGGGTGGTACCGACACGCTATGGTCATCAGGCATGACTTGTTGCTGCACTGCTCATGGAGCAGTACGGCCAATCGGGAAGAAGTAGTTTCTGGTGATGCTCACCAGCGGGAGCGTTCTGGGGTTGTGTTGTTTCTGGCACAACATCGATCACTCAACCGTGCGTTCTGCTACCCCCGTCTGGGGGTTCACACGCATCCCCTTCGGGGATCGGACCCGGGTAGGCGCTAAAGCGCCAACCCGGGTCGAGACACACCTGTTATAGGATCAAGCCTTACGGGCAATTAGTATCAGTTAGCTTAACGCATTACTGCGCTTCCACACCTGACCTATCAACGTCCTGGTCTTGAACGACCCTTCAAGGGGCTCGAAGCCCCGGGGATATCTCATCTTAAGGCGAGTTTCCCGCTTAGATGCTTTCAGCGGTTATCTCTTCCGAACATAGCTACCCGGCGATGCCACTGGCGTGACAACCGGTACACCAGAGGTTCGTCCACTCCGGTCCTCTCGTACTAGGAGCAGCCCCCTTCAAATATCCAGCGCCCACGGCAGATAGGGACCAAACTGTCTCACGACGTTTTAAACCCAGCTCACGTACCTCTTTAAATGGCGAACAGCCATACCCTTGGGACCGGCTACAGCCCCAGGATGAGATGAGCCGACATCGAGGTGCCAAACACCGCCGTCGATATGAACTCTTGGGCGGTATCAGCCTGTTATCCCCAGAGTACCTTTTATCCGTTGAGCGATGGCCCTTCCATACAGAACCACCGGATCACTATGACCTGCTTTCGCACCTGCTCGACTTGTCGGTCTCGCAGTTAAGCACGCTTATGCCATTGCACTATCAGCACGATTTCCGACCGTACCTAGCGTACCTTCGTACTCCTCCGTTACACTTTGGGAGGAGACCGCCCCAGTCAAACTGCCTACCATGCACTGTCCCCGACCCGGATAACGGGTCAAGGTTAGAACCTCAAACAGACCAGGGTGGTATTTCAAGGTTGGCTCCACGCAGACTGGCGTCCACGCTTCACAGCCTCCCACCTATCCTACACAGACCGGTTCAAAGTCCAATGCAAAGCTACAGTAAAGGTTCATGGGGTCTTTCCGTCTAGCCGCGGGGAGATTGCATCATCACAAACACTTCAACTTCGCTGAGTCTCGGGAGGAGACAGTGTGGCCATCGTTACGCCATTCGTGCAGGTCGGAACTTACCCGACAAGGAATTTCGCTACCTTAGGACCGTTATAGTTACGGCCGCCGTTTACCGGGACTTCAATCAAGAGCTTGCACCCCATCATTTAATCTTCCGGCACCGGGCAGGCGTCACACCCTATACGTCCACTTTCGTGTTTGCAGAGTGCTGTGTTTTTATTAAACAGTCGCAGCCACCAGTTTATTGCAACCCCTTCACCCTTTGCCCGCAGGGGCATCAAGCTACAGGGGCGTACCTTATCCCGAAGTTACGGTACCAATTTGCCGAGTTCCTTCTCCCGAGTTCTCTCAAGCGCCTTAGAATACTCATCTCGCCCACCTGTGTCGGTTTGCGGTACGGTCTTGTTAGACTGAAGCTTAGAGGCTTTTCCTGGAACCACTTCCGATTGCTTCTTCACCGAAGTGAATGGCCTCGCACCCTTGAATTCCGCGCCCGGATTTGCCAAAGCGCCTTCTCCAATGCAAGGACCGGGACTTCCAACACCCGGACAACCTTCCGCGATCCGTCCCCCCATCGCATCTAACAATGGTGCAGGAATATTAACCTGCTTCCCATCAGCTACGCATTTCTGCCTCGCCTTAGGGGCCGACTCACCCTACGCCGATGAACGTTGCGTAGGAAACCTTGGGCTTACGGCGAGGGGGCCTTTCACCCCCTTTATCGCTACTCATGTCAGCATTCGCACTTCCGATACCTCCAGCACACTTTTCAATGCACCTTCGCAGGCTTACGGAACGCTCTCCTACCATGCATATAAATATGCATCCGCAGCTTCGGTATATTGCTTAGCCCCGTTACATCTTCCGCGCAGGACGACTCGATCAGTGAGCTATTACGCTTTCTTTAAAGGATGGCTGCTTCTAAGCCAACCTCCTGACTGTTTTAGCCTTCCCACTTCGTTTCCCACTTAGCAATATTTGGGGACCTTAGCTGGCGGTCTGGGTTGTTTCCCTCTTGACACCGGACGTTAGCACCCGATGTCTGTCTCCCGTGATTGCACTCTTCGGTATTCGGAGTTTGCTATGGCGAAGTAATCCGCAATGGACCCTTCAACCATGACAGTGCTCTACCCCCGAAGGTGATACACGAGGCACTACCTAAATAGTTTTCGGAGAGAACCAGCTATTTCCAGGTTTGTTTAGCCTTTCACCCCTATCCACAGCTCATCCCCTAACTTTTCAACGTTAGTGGGTTCGGACCTCCAGTACGTGTTACCGCACCTTCATCCTGGCCATGGATAGATCACCTGGTTTCGGGTCTACACCCAGCGACTGAATCGCCCTGTTCGGACTCGCTTTCGCTACGCCTGCCCTAATCGGTTAAGCTTGCCACTGAATGTAAGTCGCTGACCCATTATACAAAAGGTACGCCGTCACCCTCTTTCAAAGGCTCCGACTGTTTGTATGCATGCGGTTTCAGGATCTGTTTCACTCCCCTCCCGGGGTTCTTTTCGCCTTTCCCTCACGGTACTGGTTCACTATCGGTCGATCACGAGTATTTAGCCTTGGAGGATGGTCCCCCCATCTTCAGACAGGATTTCACGTGTCCCGCCCTACTTGTCGTACACCTAGTTCTTCCTCGCTGTTTTCGTCTACAGGGCTATCACCTGCTATGGCGGCACTTTCCAGAGCCTTCGACTAACAATGAAGATAAAGAGTACAGGCTGGTCCCATTTCGCTCGCCACTACTCTGGGAATCTCGGTTGATTTCTTTTCCTGCGGCTACTTAGATGTTTCAGTTCGCCGCGTTCGCTTCGCACAGCCTATGTATTCAGCTGCGGATACTCCATACGGAGTGGGTTTCCCCATTCGGACATCTACGGATCAAAGCTCGTTTGCCAGCTCCCCGTAGCTTTTCGCAGGCTACCGCGTCCTTCATCGCCTGTGATCGCCAAGGCATCCACCACATGCACTTGTTCGCTTGACCCTATAACGGGTGTGTCTCATGTGTCACCCACTGGGAATGACACGCTTGCCACACACGCTACAGGTTGAGTATTCGTGTTGCGCCGTATTCCAAAGCAATCTTTCGATCACTTAAAAATACATTGATACAATCACAACCCTGATTCACCTACTCAATCACCCATCTCTAAGTGATCTTTCGTGAATCTCTTTACTACTTCTTCCTGATTGTTAAAGAACGACAGCCGATATCGCAATCTCTGATTGCGTATCACTCTGACTGGCTCAATCGCCAATGCATAACGCCCGGTTCACCGAACCAGACTTTCTGCATTGAAGATTGGTGGAGGATGACGGGATCGAACCGACGACCCCCTGCTTGCAAAGCAGGTGCTCTCCCAGCTGAGCTAATCCCCCAGTCATGCACAGACAACACAGATTACCTCTACCTGTATCTCATACCCCGGGGTCTACCGGTCAGCGCAGCCACCGCAGAAACAGTGGTGGGTCTGGATGGATTCGAACCATCGACCCCCGCCTTATCAAGACGGTGCTCTAACCGACTGAGCTACAGACCCCTGAGTCTGTCTGCGTATCTGTCTTCAGTTTCACAGCCGATAAGCGTGAGCGCTCAACGTTTGACACGTTTTAGCTCGAGAAAGGAGGTGATCCAGCCGCACCTTCCGATACGGCTACCTTGTTACGACTTCACCCCAGTCATGAATCCTACCGTGGTGACCGTCCTCCTTGCGGTTAGACTAGCCACTTCTGGTAAAACCCACTCCCATGGTGTGACGGGCGGTGTGTACAAGACCCGGGAACGTATTCACCGCGGCATGCTGATCCGCGATTACTAGCGATTCCAGCTTCACGCACTCGAGTTGCAGAGTGCGATCCGGACTACGATCGGTTTTCTGGGATTGGCTCCCCCTCGCGGGTTGGCGACCCTCTGTTCCGACCATTGTATGACGTGTGAAGCCCTACCCATAAGGGCCATGAGGACTTGACGTCATCCCCACCTTCCTCCGGTTTGTCACCGGCAGTCTCCCTAGAGTGCTCTTGCGTAGCAACTAGGGACAAGGGTTGCGCTCGTTGCGGGACTTAACCCAACATCTCACGACACGAGCTGACGACAGCCATGCAGCACCTGTGTATCGGTTCTCTTTCGAGCACCCCCACCTTTCAGCAGGGTTCCGACCATGTCAAGGGTAGGTAAGGTTTTTCGCGTTGCATCGAATTAATCCACATCATCCACCGCTTGTGCGGGTCCCCGTCAATTCCTTTGAGTTTTAATCTTGCGACCGTACTCCCCAGGCGGTCAACTTCACGCGTTAGCTACGTTACCAAGTCAATGAAGACCCGACAACTAGTTGACATCGTTTAGGGCGTGGACTACCAGGGTATCTAATCCTGTTTGCTCCCCACGCTTTCGTGCATGAGCGTCAGTATTGGCCCAGGGGGCTGCCTTCGCCATCGGTATTCCTCCACATCTCTACGCATTTCACTGCTACACGTGGAATTCTACCCCCCTCTGCCATACTCTAGCCCGCCAGTCACAAATGCAGTTCCCAGGTTAAGCCCGGGGATTTCACATCTGTCTTAGCGGACCGCCTGCGCACGCTTTACGCCCAGTAATTCCGATTAACGCTTGCACCCTACGTATTACCGCGGCTGCTGGCACGTAGTTAGCCGGTGCTTATTCTTCCGGTACCGTCATCCCCTCAGGGTATTAGCCCAAAGGATTTCTTTCCGGACAAAAGTGCTTTACAACCCGAAGGCCTTCTTCACACACGCGGCATTGCTGGATCAGGGTTGCCCCCATTGTCCAAAATTCCCCACTGCTGCCTCCCGTAGGAGTCTGGGCCGTGTCTCAGTCCCAGTGTGGCTGGTCGTCCTCTCAGACCAGCTACAGATCGTCGCCTTGGTAGGCCTTTACCCCACCAACTAGCTAATCTGCCATCGGCCGCCCCTGTAGCGAGAGGTCCTAAGATCCCCCCCTTTCCTCCGTAGAGCGTATGCGGTATTAATCCGGCTTTCGCCGGGCTATCCCCCACTACAGGACACGTTCCGATGTATTACTCACCCGTTCGCCACTCGCCACCAGGATTGCTCCCGTGCTGCCGTTCGACTTGCATGTGTAAGGCATGCCGCCAGCGTTCAATCTGAGCCAGGATCAAACTCTTCAGTTCAATTCCTGTTACTGTTTTCTATTCTTCCGAATAGGTCGCTCACTCAACGTACTGACGAATTGTTCAATCATCTTGCGATGAAAAAACCTTCCTTTCATTACTGTGTGAGACTTGATACTTTCGCTTTCGCGGCAAACCCCGAAAGGTCCACCGCCGCGTCGCCATCAAGCGCCCACACTTATCGGCTGTTAATTTTTAAAGAACTCTCGCTCAGAAGCTCTGCTTTCTTCGCGTCCGTCATCAAACGGGAGGCGAATTATGCGATGCGGTTCCGGGGCCGTCAACCCCATCCACGAAAAAAGTTTGCGAGCACATCGAAGTCAACGTTCATGACCTCCGCTGCGCTGATGAAGACGACGATCGCGCATGTATTGCGCCCCACGTCGCAAGCGCGCAGCGCGTTCCTCCCGTATCTCGCAACAACATCTTGTTTGCCGCGAGGTCGCCCCTACATATGGAGGGCAACGCAAGGAACGTCGTCACGCGCGGGGATTCGTCATCATGGTGATCTGCCCCCCCAGGGCACACACCACTTGACCATTTTCAACATATATCTCACGAAAGAGAGGAGTTCGCCCTCTAGTTCGTATATAATCGTTGGCCGCGCGAATTTCGCGCGTCTCTATGGGCCCGCTTCGAGCGGGCCAATCTTTTCGCTCTTTGCGAGCATAGACAAACCAGCCGCATGTATCACTCAGGTGATGTTGCGGCCTAGCCGAAACGCCTGAGCGACGCGTCTTGCGCCTCATAGCGAAGCCTTCGAGGAGAAGACATTGAACCCTTTCGATCGGGATGATTCCGGAGACAACGCCGGATACTCAATCAAGGCCCCTGCCGGACGAACCGCCAAAGGCAAGGGCGCGGGTAAAGCGATCCCGGTTGCTGCCGAAACGTCGCAGCAAGTCGAAGAACAGCAACGCCAGATGCGCGCCCTGATCCAGCTGGGCAAGGAGCGCGGCTACCTGACGCACGCGCAGATCAACGACCACCTGCCCGACAACTTCGCGCAAACCGCGGCGATGGAAACCATCGTCGCCACCTTCAACGACATGGGTGTGGCCGTCTACGAGACCGCACCCGACGCTGAAGCGCTGCTGCTGAACGCCAACTCGCCGGTGGTCACGGACGACCAGGCCGACGAAGAAGCTGAAGTCGCGCTGTCGACGGTGGACTCCGAGTTTGGCCGCACCACCGACCCCGTGCGTATGTATATGCGCGAAATGGGTGCAACGGAACTGCTGACCCGCGCCGGCGAAATCGCCATTGCCAAGCGTATCGAAGATGGCCTGCATGAGATGGTGCAGGCGATCGCCGCGTGCCCGTCGGCGGTGTCGGCCATTCTGGCCAGCGCGGATCAGGTCGCGGCCGGTGAGTTGCGCATCGACGAGCTCGTCGACGGTCTGAACGAAAACATCAACGCCGAAGAAGTGGCGGATGACAGCGTCGAAGCCGCAGCGGATCTCGACACCGACTCAGCAGACAGCGACGAAGCCGACGGCGACGACGACATCGCCGCAGACTCGAGCGCGGTAGACGAAGCACGTCTGAAGAAGCTGACGGCCGACTGCCTCGAGATCTTCGACCGCGTGCGTACCCGTTTCGACGAAGTGGGCACGCTCCACGAGAAAGAGGGTAGTTCCTCGGAAGCGCATCTGCGCGCGCGCCAGGACATCCAGCAGGAACTCGCGGCGCTGCGCTTCACGGCGCGCACGATCGACCGCCTCTGCGGCGACGTGCACCATCAGGTCACGCAGGTCCGTGCGATCGAGCGGCGCGTGCAGCAAATCGTGCTCGAAAAGAGCGGAATGCCGCGCGAGCTGTTCATCGATTCGTTCCCCGGTCACGAAACCGATCTGGGCTGGACGATGCGCATGGCCGCCAAGTCGAAGGAATTCGGTGCCGCACTCGAGCGTAATCTGCCGGCCATTCAGGCCGAACAGCAGAAGCTGATCGCCATCGAAGCCGCCGTCGCCCTGCCGCTGAAGCAACTGAAGGACATCAACCGGAAGATGGTTGCTGCCGAATCGAAGATGCGCAAGGCGAAAGGCGAGATGATCGAGGCGAATCTGCGTCTCGTGATTTCGATCGCGAAGAAGTACGTCAACCGCGGCATGCAGTTCCTGGATCTGATTCAGGAAGGCAACATCGGGCTGATGAAGGCCGTGGACAAGTTCGAATATCGCCGTGGCTGGAAATTCTCCACGTACGCCACGTGGTGGGTGCGTCAGGCTGTGACGCGTTCGCTGGCCGATCAGGCTCGCACGATTCGCGTGCCGGTGCACATGATCGAGACGATCAACAAGCTGAACCGCATCTCGCGCGAGATTCTGCAACAGACCGGCCAGGAAGCGCATCCTTCCGTGCTGGCTGCGCGGATGGATCTGTCGGAAGAAAAGGTCCGCAGCATCCTGAAGATTGCCCGTCAGCCGGTTTCGATGGAAACGCCGATGGGCGAAGACGGCGATGCAACGCTGGGCGACATGATCGAAGATTCCTCGGCCACGTCGCCGGCGGAAGCAGCGGTGCAGGCCGACTTGCGGATCGCGATCGACGACGCGCTTGATTCGCTCTCGCCGCGTGAGGCGAAGGTGCTGCGCATGCGCTACGGTATCGACACGAAGTCGGACCATACGCTGGAAGAGGTCGGCAAGCAGTTCGACGTCACGCGCGAACGGATCCGCCAGATCGAAAGCAAGGCGATGCGCAAGCTGATGCATCCTAGCCGCGCGGATCGACTGAAATCGTTCCTCGACCGGTAAATCGGCAAGTTTAAAAAGGGCTCTGGTTGTTGAAACCAGAGCCCTTTTTCTATGCACTCGGCAGATCGATCAAAGAGACGGGTGCGCAAATCCGCTCCTCGGTCCGTCATGGAGAATTCTCCACGGCAGTGCGCTTACGTGAATCGCCCGAGTACGGCTCGGAAGCATCTTGCATATCGAGGACTACGCGATACCCCACCCGCGGCATCGTAACGAGGCGCAAGCCCCATGCGGACTCCACTATCCTGCGCCGTAACGCCGACACGAGGCGCTGCAGTGAAACGCCATCTGCCTCCGCATCGCCGAACACGTAACCGATCAGTTCATCGCGCTGCACGACGCTGCCGGCATTGCGCAGCAGGCATTCCATCAACAGGTACTCGCGCCGCGTCAAAGGCAATTCAGTGCCATCCGCGCCGATCAGGCTGCGCTTGGTGCGAGAAAGCACCGGACCGCCAGCCAAAGACGACGATGATGCGACCGGTACAAGCATGTCCGCATCCACTTGTGCACCATCACGCCAAAGGGCATGCAATCGCGCCTCCAGTTCAGCGTACTCATAGTCCCCAGTAAAACACGCGTCTGCGCCCGCATACAACGCCTCAATCCGCGCATCCTGATTGCCTGGCGCATCGATGATCACCAGCACGGTATGGACCGGCCGCGCCACCATCGCGCGTGCTGCGTCCGTAGCTTCTCCCGCGCAGAGCACGATCGCCGCATCAATATGCTCGACTGCCACCAGATAAGCCGCATCGACAACGCGTTCCACGCTCGAAACACTGTGATTCGCTTCGATCAGCGCGGCGGCCAGATACTCGGCACGTGCCCCGCTTCCCACACACAAGATGCGCATGACATCCCCCGCTCATAGGCCGCGCCGCTCGGGCCAGCAATCGAGCGCGACACACGTGCCCGGATTGGCATCCTCGAGCGCCAGCCTGAAATCATGCAGACGAGCGACCGCCTGCACAACCGAAAGACCCAGCCCGGAGCCCGGCGTGTCGCGCGTGCGCTCGCTGCGATAGAAACGCTGCAGCACCGCGAGCTTTTCTTCGCGCCGAATCCCGGGGCCGTCATCGCGCACCGTGATACGCGGCCCTTCCGCGCATTGCGACACCGCGATCACCACTGTCCCATCTTCTGGCGCAAACTTGATCGCGTTATCGACAATGTTCACCAACGCTTCGTACATCAACGGATAATCGGCGCGCACATGAAGCACGGGTTGCAAATCGAGTTTCAATTCGACGCTTCTCGCAGCGGCAACAGGCGCATAAAGCTCGCCTATCTGCTGGCACAAGGCACACATATCCGTATCGCTGAACTCTGCGCGACGATGCAATGCTTCGATCTCCGAAATACGCAGTATCGCGGCGAAGCGCTTGAGCACTTCGTCCGTTTCTTGCGCGGCTAGCTGCACACGCTGCGCATCGGCATCCCTGAGCGCTGTAGGCTCGATACGTGCAAGCAGCGACCGGATATGAATGAGCGGTGTACGCAAATCGTGAGCAATACCATCGCATGCGCTTTTGACCTCGTTCATCAAACGCGATATTTCGTCGAGCATATGATTGACGATCTGCGACAACCATGCGAGTTCATCGCCGCCACGCTCCGGCAAGCGCGTATTCAGGTTACCTTGCGCGATCAGATTCGCGAGACGGCGCATCTCCTTGATACGCCGCAGTTGCACAGCAGAACACAGAACACCGAAACCGAGGCCACCCAGCAACGCAATCGCGCCGCTCCATGCGATGCCGCCCAGCATGTAATCGCGCAAACGCGTCATTTCGTCCACGTCACGGGCAATCACCAGCACATCGCCATCGGCAAGCCGCGTGGCCTTGGTCCGC
This sequence comes from Paraburkholderia phenazinium, assembly GCF_900141745.1. Lineage (NCBI taxonomy): Bacteria > Pseudomonadati > Pseudomonadota > Betaproteobacteria > Burkholderiales > Burkholderiaceae > Paraburkholderia > Paraburkholderia phenazinium. The sequence goes on from NZ_FSRM01000002.1 coordinate 272,155, forward strand.
ATGTATTGTGGCCGCTCGATTTTTAGCGATGTCAGCTGCGGCCTGAACCAGACGCCATCTCCGTTGGGCTCGACAGCGGCCGGCCGCACGGCGATATCGCCCTTGAGATACTGGCCATCCGGCGCGAACACACCGTAGTAGTTAACCGGCCGGCGGATCGTCGTCCTGATACGCGCATCGATCTGCTCGAGCATGAGATTGCGAGGCAATGCCGCGAAGTACTGGAATTGCCAGTTGATGTTGTAATCGGCCTGGGTCGCCGTGTAGTTCGCAGAGCTACAGTAGTTAACCCATACGAGTCCCAACACGGAGCCGGCAAACACCAGCGCGTAGATCATCAGCAAACGGAATATCGTGCTACGCCACAAGCTCATTGTCATGGCCTAGCCCAGCATGTAACCCGATCCACGCACGGTCTTCAACAACGGACGCATGCCTGCGAGATCGATCTTCCGCCGCAGCAACCCAACGTACACCTCAATCAGATTGGTGCCCGGATCGAAATGCATGTCCCACACAGACTGAAAGATCATCGTGCGGGTCAGGATCTGCCCGGAGTTGCGCGCGAAGTATTCAAGCAGTTTGAATTCCACCGGCGGTAGCGCGACCACATGCTCGCCACGCGTCGCCGTGCGGGCAATCAGATCGATCTCGAGATCGTCGACGCGCAGCACCGTGGACGCAGCTTGCTGCCGACGTCCGCGCCTGCGTAGCAGCACTTCGATACGCGCCTTCATCTCTTCCGCGGAAAACGGCTTGGGAATGTAATCGTCACCGCCTGCGAGCAGTCCGCGCACCCGCTCGTCGACATCGGACAACGCGCTGATCATCAAGACCGGCGTTTCGATGCCCACGCCGCGGATTGTCTTGAGAATCGTCAGCCCATCGATGCCGGGCAGCACGCGGTCGAGCGTAATGACATCGAACTCGTCGTGCACCGCACGCGCGATGCCGTCCTGTCCGCTCAAAACCCACTCCACCTCGAAACCGGCGTCGCACAACGTATCTACGATGTCGCGCCCGACAATGCGATCGTCTTCAATCGTCAAGATTTTTGCCATGGTCTGCGTGGCCGGCGTTATGGAAGCCGGCGCCAGGAAAGCGAACCCGCAGTATCTCAAATGCGCTGCAGTGCAACATGAAAGTTCCTTTAGGTACGCATTCAATGCGACCCCATCACTCGTTAAACAAACCTTAATCTTTGCCAAGCGAGCATCCGCAATCACGTTGCGAAGATGTGAATGCACCGCGCGCAGAGGGCAACAAAGCGCCTGTCTCGCGGTGCGGAACCATTCACTCCCCTCCCAAGGTTGCCACTCATGAAACGCACACTCGCCACGCTGTTGCTTACCGGTACGCTTTCCCTGCTTGCCGCTGCTGCCCATGCCTCTCCCGCTCAAGTCCCTTCGCAGGGTTTGACACGGGAACAAGTGAAGGCGCAGTTGTACCAAGCATTCTTGAACGGCACGACCGCCGCCGACGAGAAGACGTCCTATCCGTCACCTCCCGAGGATCGGGCAGAAGTCGCGGCGCAGCGTGTCAAGGAAGCACGCGTGGACCCCGCCTATGCGAACTTCGTCAGGTAAGCGCTCGCGCGCTATCTGCCTTCGAGGCCGCATAATCACGGTTGCGCGCCGGCATGCAGTGCATGCCGGCTCTACGTCGGGGGTTCACCGTTAGCGGTTACGACGTCGTGATGCCGTCGTGCACCTGGCACCTTGTCATCCTGCCAATCCGGGGCTTTACCAGAGGCTCTCTCCGGGCAGACTCACAAGAGGGACGCAACATGAATATGCGCACGAAAGACTTCACCACCCCCGCAGCCTGCACCAACCTAGAATGGTGGCGCAGCGCGGTGATATATCAGATTTATCCCCGTTCTTTCGCAGACTCGGACGGCGACGGTATCGGCGATCTGCCCGGTATCACGGCAAAACTGCCCTACCTCGGGCGTCTTGGTATCGACGCTATCTGGCTGTCGCCGTTTTATCTCTCGCCGCAAGCGGATGCCGGCTACGACGTCGCCGACTATCGCGTCGTCGATCCGTTATTCGGCACACTGGACGACTTTGACCGAATGCTCGAGCAGGCGCACGCGCTGGGCATGAGGGTGATCGTCGATCTGGTGCCCAATCACACGTCCGACGAACACGCATGGTTTCAGGCCGCGCTGCAATCGCCGCCAGGCAGCGCCGAGCGCGCGCGTTACCTGTTTCGCGACGGCAAAGGCGCGCACGGCAATTTGCCGCCGAATAACTGGCAAAGCGTGTTTGGCGGTAACGCATGGTCGCGTGCGCCGGGCGACTCGCAGTGGTATCTGCACCTGTTCGACCGCAGGCAGCCAGATCTGAACTGGGACCACCCCGACGTTCGTTCGGAGTTCGAAGATGTACTGAAGTTTTGGCTAGACCGTGGCGTGGATGGCTTCCGCGTCGACGTCGCCCACGGCCTCGTCAAGGCGCCTGGGCTGCCCGACTGGGCCGGTCAGGCCGCAATGGTGGAGGGCACCGAGGGCGGAGACGACAATCCAGGCCCCATGTGGGATCAGGAGGACGTGCACGAGATTTACCGGAGCTGGCGCCGCCTGCTGGACAGCTACCCCGGCGAGCGCATGATGGTGGCGGAGGCATGGATCGCGCCGCAGGCCCGGCTTACCCGCTACATTCGTCCCGATGAAATGCAACAGGCCTTCAATTTCGACTATCTGCTGACGCACTGGGATGCGGCTGAAATCAAGGCTGTCGTCGACAGTTCGCTGGCTGCCTCAGCAGCAGTCGGCGCGCCCACGACCTGGGTGATGTCCAACCACGACTCCGTGCGTCATACGTCGCGCTATGGCTTGAGCAAACCGGGGGCTCGACCTAAAGGCATCGCTGCGGACGGCGAGCAGCCAGACGAAGCGTTGGGATTGCGCCGCGCGCGTGCCGCCGCCTTCCTCACGCTTGCGCTGCCGGGATCGGCATACATCTATCAGGGCGAGGAACTGGGTTTGCCCGAGCACACCACGCTCGAAGCGCATTATCGGCAAGACCCCGCCTTTTTCCGCACCAATGGCGAAGAAATCGGACGCGACGGCTGCCGGGTGCCGCTGCCCTGGCTAGCGGACGCACCGTCCTTCGGCTTCGGTCCGAGCGAGAAAAGCTGGTTGCCGCAGCCGGAAAATTTCGCGCGCTATGCGGTGGATCGCCAGGAAGGCGTGTACGGTTCGACGCTGGAACTGTATCGACAACTTCTTCAATTGCGGCATGACTACAAGCTCGGCAATGGCCAGTTGCGCTGGCAGTCCGGCGATTCGTCAGATGTGCTGAGCTTTGACAACGGCACGCTATGCACGGTGATCAATCTGGGAATGCGCCCCGTCACACTGCCGCCCGGTAGGCTGCTGCTATCGAGCGAACAGCGAGACGCATCGGGACGCTTGCCTGGTAACGCGGCGGCGTGGCTGGCTTTGCGCTGAGACTAACGTTAAAGACCAAGAGGCCACCTACTCCATCGGAGAGGTGGCCGCCCTAAAATATCTTCCCCGGATTCAAGATCCCATTCGGATCGAGCGCGGCTTTCACGGCACGCATCGCGGCAACATCCGCATCGCTGCGCGTGAACTCAAGATACGCTTTCTTCTTGGTGCCAATGCCGTGCTCGGCGGAAACCGATCCGTGGAATTCGCGCGTGACATCGTAAATCACGTCGTCGATCTCGCCATGCAAAGTCTTGCCTGCTCCCGGCACATCCACAACGATATGGATGTTGCCGTCGCCAAGGTGACCGTAAATCATCACCACGGCCTGCGGCCAGCGCTCACGCAAACGGACGTCGCATCGCTGGGCGACATCGCCGACATTGCTGATCGAGAAGCTCACGTCGAACGCAGCGTGATCTGGAATGAACTTCGGATACTCGCCCGGCGCATCGCGGATCGCCCAGAACGCAAGCGCATCCGACTCCGAGACAGCTAACGCCGCATCACTGACTATCTCCGCCTCCAACATACGGCCGAGAAATTCCTCAAACGCTTGCGCATGCCGCACCGGATCACCGCCTACGCTTTCGAGCAACACGTAAAACGGATAGCGCTCCGCCACAGGCGCACGAAGTTCAGGCAGATTCGCAAGCACCGCGTCGTAGTAACCGGCCCACATCACCTCAAAGGCGGAAACGCCAGCCGCGAGCCCGGCCTGGGCTTCTTCGAGCAACTTCGTCACCGCACTGTATGACGGCAGCGCGCACCATGCAGTCGCAACCGCTCGAGGCCGCGGCCTCAAACGCAGCACCGCACTCGTGATGACACCGAGGGTACCCTCGCTGCCGATCAGCAGATTCCGCAGGTCGTAGCCGCTATTGTTCTTGATCATCTTGTGCAGCGCGCCTACCACTTCGCCGCTCGCCAGCACTGCTTCGACGCCAAGCACCTGGTCTCGCATCATTCCGTATTTGATGACGCGGTTACCGCCTGCGTTCGTTGCGAGATTACCGCCAATCGTGCAACTGCCGCGCGCGCCCAGATCGAGTGGGAAGTAAAGATCCGCGTCGAGTGCGGCCTCCTGCACGACCTGCAACGGCGTTCCGGCTTCGACCGTCATCGTGCCTGAAACACGATCGATTTCGACGATGTGGTTCATCCGGTCAAGACTCAGCGCCAGTTCGGCATCGAGCACATTCGCACCGCCAACGAGCCCAGTCAGTCCGCCTTGCGTAACGACAGGCTGGCGATATTCGTTGCAGATCCTCATCGCCGTTGCGACTTCGTCCGTATTGCGCGGCCGGACGAGAGCGCGCGGCGTCTTGCCCGGCAACCCGCTCCAATCCACCACCTGACGCGAACCGAACTGCTCCGGCAACGTCACCACGTCTGCACCTAGCGCCTCAAGCAACGCCTTCACAACATCGCCTTGCATGACTGTCTCTTTTAAAGGAATGCGCTTCAGGAAGGATCTACAGCAGTCCGCGTTTTGCAAGACTCTGATAGAGCGCTCTGACACCAAATGTCCACGGAGGAATCTCGGTCGAAAGCTGCACTGTGTTCACCAAAGCACCTAGCGAAGGCGTCGCAATCGTCACCACATCACCAAGATGGTGAGTGAAACCCGCACCGGGCGCATCGCGATCCTTGATCGGCGAGAACATCGTGCCGAGGAACAACATAAAACCATCGGGGTACTGATGATGCTTTCCACTGGTCTGCGCGACGAGATCAGCCGGATCGCGACTAATCTCCTTCATATGACTCACACCTTCCAGCACAAAATCATCCGTGCCTTCGATGCGCAGCGACAAGCTCGCTGCGCGTACGGTATCCAGTGTGAAGCGCTCGTCGAACAGACGCACGAACGGCCCGATCGCACACGAGCCGTTATTGTCTTTTGCCTTGCCGAGCAGCAAAGCCGAACGGCCTTCGATATCGCGCAGATTCACATCGTTACCGAGCGTTGCGCCAACAATCTGAGCCGAGCTATTCACGGCCAGCACGATCTCCGGTTCCGGATTGTTCCACACGGACGTCGGGTACAGACCAACGTCAGCACCGAGCCCTACGGCCGACATCGGCTGGGACTTAGAAAACACCTCGGCGTCCGGCCCGATACCGACCTCCATGTATTGGGACCATGCACCGCGTCGCTCGAGTTCAGCTTTCAGTTTCATCGCCGCGTCCGAGCCGGGTTTGATCTTCGCGAGGTCGGTGCCGATCAGTTCCGTGATGGTCCGGCGCACTTCGTCAGCCTTGCCGGCGTCGCCGCCCGCCTGCTCCTCGATCACCCGTTCCAGCAGGCTCACGGCGAAGGTTACGCCGCACGCCTTGATCGCCTGCACATCGCAAGGCGCAAGCAGTCGTATGCCAGCTTGACCCGCCGACGCCAAACTTGCTTCTAGCAACGCACGGACTGATCCCAGCGCCTCACCGGGCGCAGTGCGGGCGATTTGCACGGCGTCGGCCCGATCGAACAGATCGGCCGTCGTGGGCACCGTGGAAGTGATATCGAAGACCTGCCCGCCGCGAACTACCACGACAGACGGTCCATTAACCGGCGCGGGGCGCCATACGCGGCCTACGAGCAGCGCCTGGTCGAGATCGTTGGGAAGCAAGGAAGCGGGTTCGATTCGCATATCGTCATGTCCGGAGCATTGACCAAAAACCGATCCTATCCATGACGACGCAGAGTGTCCACCTCTTGATGCACGCGGCACGTTCTGGGAACGCGCCGCACTACGCCTGACGATGCGCCGCGTGCAGGGCGGCTTGCCGCACATACCAGTCCAGACACTGCGGATTGGCCATGGCTTCGCGATTGACCACCTTCTCGAGTGCGTGGCCGAGAAACAGTTTCTTGATCGGTACTTCCTGCTTCTTGCCGGACAGGGTGCGCGGAATTTCCGGTGCCTGCAGAATCTGATCCGGCACGAAACGCGGCGATAGCGATGTCCTGATTGCCGCCGCCAAACGCGATTCGAGCGCAGCGTCCAGCACGATGCCGTCGCGCAGCACCACAAACAGCGCCATATAGCTCTCGCGGCCGAGAAACTCGAGATCGATCACCATCGAATCGAGCACTTCAGGCAAGGCCTCGACCGCGGCGTAGATCTCGCTCGTGCCCATGCGCAAGCCGCTACGGTTGATCGTGGCGTCGCTACGGCCGTAAATAATGCATCCTCCGTCCGCTTCGATCTTGAGCCAGTCCCCGTGACGCCACACGCCGGGATAAACGTCGAAATAGCTCGAAAGATAGCGGGCGTTGCCTTCATCGCCCCAGAAATACAGCGGCATGCCGGGGATGGGCCGGGTGCATACCAGTTCGCCGACCTCGCCAATCACCGGCTGCCCCGCTTCGTTCCAGACCTCGACTGCAGCGCCTAGCTGGCGGCACTGCATTTGCCCCGGCACTTGCGGCAGTTCCCGGTTACCGGTGGCGAAGTTGCAGCACAGATCGGTGCCACCGGAGATATTGATCCACCAGATGTCCGGCGTACCGATTGCAGCAAATTGCTCAGTACCCCAGCGCTGGACGTCTTCCGGCAGCGGCGAGCCAGTGCTGCCGATCGCACGCATCCGCGAAAGATCGCCGCAGTCGGCCAGAGAAAGCCCCGCCTTCTTGCAGTTGCCGTGAAAAGCCGCGCCTGCTCCCAACACGGTAATGCGATGGCGGGCGGCGAAGCGCCACAGCACGCCCCAGTCCGGATGTTCCTTGCGGCCGTTCGGACTACCGTCGTAAAGGCAGATCGTCGTGCCGGCCAACAAACCTGAAAGCTGCACGTTCCACATAATCCAGCCGGTCGACGTGTACCAGTGGAATCGTTCGCCAAGATTGTTGCTGCTATAGCTCGCGCCGAGGTCGTTAAGCAACGCGACGGCCATTGCGGTCACCGCGACGCCGCCCTGGCTTTGCACAATCGCTTTAGGCAGACCCGTGGTGCCGCTCGAATACACCACCCATAGCGGATGATCGAACGGCAGCCACTCGGGAACAAACGCGGCCGTAGCCGCATCGTCGCGCGCGACCGCGTCGGCAAAGCTGAGTGCATCGTCCACGCGTGATGCCGCATGCGGCGTTTCCAGCACGATCAACGTATGCACATCCGGCAGCGCGGCACGCAACGAGGCCACCACCCGGCTGCGGTCCATTGGACGGCCGGCATAGTGGACACCATCGGCCGCGATCAGAACGCGCGGCTCGATCTGACGAAACCGGTCGATTACAGCGTTAAGCCCCATGTCAGGTGCACACACGCTCCACACCGCCCCGATACTGCTGCAGGCGAGAAACGCCACAATCGTCTCGGGTACATTGGGTAAATAAGCCACAACGCGATCGCCGCGCTGCACTCCGCGTTCACGCAAGGTCAGTGCAAGCGAGGCAGCCTGTCGTTTCAGTTCGGGCCAGCCTAGCTCTCTTGTCCGGCCCTGCTCGTCCTCGCTGACGATAGCTGGCATACCTGCGGCATGTGCGGCGTCCGCATGCCTAAACACCTGATGCGCGTAGTTCACGTGTGCACCAGGAAACCACCGTGCCCCCGGCATGCGTTCCTCGGCCAGCACCGCGCTGTAGGGTGTCGGCGAGAGCATGCCGCCAAACTCCCAGACGCTTGCCCAGAACGCGTCGAGGTCAGAGACCGACCAGCGCCACAGCGCATCGTACGAATCGAAGGAGAGGCCGCGGGTTTGCTGCAACCACTCCTGGTAGAGGCGAATTTGCGGAACGCAGGTGGGACCAACAGCCGGGTCTCTAGCGACAGAATCTGCTTGGTTCATATTTTCGATCGGCAATAGAGGAACACTAAACCTCCAGCCACTCCTTGCGTACCTGCGCGTTGGCCTTTAGCTCGGCAGGCGTGCCTTCGAACACGATGTTTCCGTGGCCCATGACATAGACGCGCTGCGAGATGTCGAGCGCAATGGCGAGCTTCTGTTCGATCAGCAGCACCGACACGCCGCGCTCCTTGAGCGCCTGCAGATACTCACCCACCAGCGCCACCAGCTTGGGCGCGAGTCCTTCCGTGGGCTCGTCGATGAGAATCAGATCCGGGTCGCCCATCAGCGTTCGGCACAGCGTCAACATCTGCTGCTCGCCGCCCGAAAGCACGCCCGCTGCGGTATTCTCGCGCTCCTTGAGGCGCGGGAACATTCCGTACATCTCCGCTAGCGTCCAGCGTGGTTTGTGTTGTCGACGGTTACGCTTTTCGCCTAACAGCAGATTTTGGCGCACCGTTAGCGTGGGGAAGATATCGCGGTTCTCGGGAACGTATCCAATGCCTAACTGGGCGATCTCAAACGTGCGGCGCCCTAGAATTTCTTCGTCGCGAAATCGCACTGACCCCGCAGCCTTGACCATCCCGAGGATCGTCTTAGCCATGGTGGAACGCCCTACCCCGTTGCGCCCGAGCAAGGTGACGATCTCGCCCTCGTCGACATGCACGTCGACGCCTTGCAGAATATGGCTCTTGCCGTAGTAGGCGTGCAGACCTTGCACGTCGAGCATGCGCTGGGTCATTAGTGCGCTCCTTCCGTGGAGCTTTCGTCGAGGGAGGCGCCGAGATAGGCCTCCTTGACCTTGCTGTTGTTGCGGATCGCCTCAGGCGTATCCGTTGCGATGACCTCGCCATAAACCAGCACCGAGATACGGTCCGCGAGACCGAACACCACGCCCATATCGTGCTCGACCATCACGAGCGTCTTGCCTACCGTCACATTGCGAATCAACTCCACCGCCTGATCCGATTCCGAGCGGCTCATGCCCGCTGTCGGTTCGTCGAGCAGGATCACCTCGGCACCGCCGGCGATAGTGATGCCGATCTCCAGCGCGCGCTGTTCCGCGTAGGTCAGCAGGCTCGCCTGCGTATCGCGGCGGCGTTGCAGGCCGATCAGTTCGAGCACCTCGTCGGCACGCTGACGCGCGTCGTGCAACTGGGACAGCCGATGCCAGAACGAGTATTTGTAGCCGAGCGACCAGAGCACCGCGCAGCGCAAGTTCTCGAACACCGAAAGCCGATGAAAAATGTTGGTGATCTGGAAGCTGCGCGAAAGGCCCATACGGTTGATCACAAACGGCTTGAGTCCGCCGATCTCGGTACCGTTAAGCTTGACCGAGCCTGAACTCGGCACACTGCGCCCCGAAATCAGATTGAAGGTGGTCGACTTGCCCGCACCATTGGGGCCGATCAGCGCATGGCGTTCGCCCTTCGGAACGCTCAGGTTAACGCCGCGGATGATCTCCGTCTGTCCGAAGTTCTTGCGAACGTCTGTTAGCTCAAGTGCGGCCGTCATCGTGCGCCTCCTGCCATTTCCGCCTGCACTGCGTCCCAGGCCTGATGCACACGCGCCACCGCTGCGCGCCAACCCAGCGCACCCGCTAGCCATAGCACCACGGCAACCGCCCAAGGCTTGAACGACGACGCATCGAAGCTAAAGCCGGCGAGTGTCATGGCCGTGCCGTTGTCACTATCGATCTGCAGCTTGTAGGTCAACTCCACCGTCAGGATCAACGCGGCCAACAGGATCAGGCCCGCCCCCAATGCGGCTGAGTACGTCGGCAACATGCGGCCAAACTTGCGCTTAGCTAGCAACGGCACCTGCTTCATCAGCAGACTGGAGACGCCGCCGGGCACGAACATCACCATGAGCACGAAGAACAGCCCCAGATACAGTAGCCACGCCTGTGTCAGGCTGGACAGTGCGACTGCAAACAGCACAAAGACCACAGCACCGATGACGGGCCCGAAGAAAAAGCCACCACCGCCGATAAACGTGGCCAGCAACACGCTGCCCGAATGCACGGCCCCCACGTTCTCCGCCGAGACGATCTCGAAGTTGATAACCGACAACCCGCCGGAAATGCCCGCAAAGAACGCCGAGAGAATTACCACCAGATAGCGCACGCGCTGCGTGTTGTAGCCGACAAACTCAGCCCGTTCCGCGTTGTCACGCACGGCGTTGGCGATGCGACCCAAAGGGGTCTGCGTCCAGGCATACATTGCGATCATCGACAGCAGGCACCACACCGCGATCAGGTAATACACCTGGCGCCCGGGTCCGTACGTAATGCCGAGCACCGCATTGCCGACGACCCGGTTGGTCGAGACGCCACCTTCTCCACCAAAGAAGTCGGGAAACATCAGCGAACTGGCGAACACCATCTCGCCGATACCGAGCGTGATCATGGCGAATGTCGTGCCCGCTTTGCGCGTGGTCACGTAACCGAATAGCACACCGAACAAAGCCCCACCGAGGCCGCCCACCAGCGGCAACAACGAGACCGGAAACCAGTACGCCCCCGCACCGACCTGGTTGAGCACATGCACGGCGATGAACGCACCCATGCCCGAATAGACCGCATGACCGAAGGACAACATGCCGGACTGACCGAGCAGCATGTTGTACGACAGCGCGAAGATGATCATGATGCCCATCTGCGACAACAGGGTGATCGCGAAGCCGCTGGAGAAGATTAGCGGTGCGATCGCCATCACAAGAGCCGTTATCCCCCAGATCAGGTAGCGCGCGAGATGACGCGGTGGAGAAGCCGCACGTCCCTCTTGTGCCATGGCCCGTTCGTAGCTCTGCCTCATGGTTGGTTTCATGACCTAGCCCTCCCGGGTTCCCATGAGACCACGTGGGCGCACAATCATCATCACCACCATCAAAAGATAAGGCAGCACTGGCGCCATCTGCGAGACGGTCAGCTTCCACACCGAGGACAGCGGCGTGGCACTCGTCACATGCAAGCCAATGAAGCCGAACAGGTCGGCTAGTGAGGAGTCGATGGTGACGGCGAATGTCTGCAAGAGTCCTATCAATAGCGAAGCGATGAACGCCCCTGCAAGCGAACCCATGCCGCCCACCACCGCCACGACGAACACGATGGTGCCCACTGAAGCAGCCATCGAGGGCGAAGTGACAAACGCATTGCCGCCGATCACGCCCGCGATGCCCGCAAGCGCTGCGCCGCCGGCGAACACCAGCATGAACACACGCTGCACATTGTGGCCGAGCGCCTCGACCATCTGCGGATGCGTCAGCGCAGCCTGAATCACGAGCCCGATGCGCGTGCGAGTAAGCACGAGGTACATCGTCACCAGCATCAACACCGACACGAGCATCATGAAGGCACGATACTTCGGAAACACCGACGAGAACACCTGAAACAGCGGACCATCCAGTTCCTGCGGAATCCGGTAAGGCACCGCGGACTGTCCCCAGACGAGCTTGACGGCCTCTTCAATCAGATAGGCAAGACCGAACGTAAACAGCAGTTCGGCAACATGCCCGTACTTGTGCACGGTGCGCAAGCCGAAACGTTCGACGAGCGCCCCGACAACCACGATCAGCAATGGCGCTAACACGAGCGCGGGCCAAAAGCCGATCTTGCTGGCGATGGCATACGCAAAATAAGCGCCCAGCATGTAAAAGCTGGCGTGAGCGAAATTAAGCACGCCCATCATGCTGAAAATCAGCGTAAGCCCCGATGACAACAGGAACAGCAACAGCCCGTAGCTGATGCCGTTCAACAGGGAAATGACGAAGAATTCCACAGACAATATTCCTTGCTTCTTGCGCCAGTATCGGGAAACTCGTGCCGCACGATGGAGAGCGCGCCGCCTAGTTAGGTCGCTTCATCTGGCAGGTTGTCGGCTGAACTGACGACGAAGTATCGAGCACCGCATCGGTTCGCCAGCCATAGCCGGTTTTCTCCTGGTCGTACTTGACGTCTTTGCCGTCCGCCTTGACCCACGTGGCGATCACGAGGGGCTGCTCCGCCTGATGGTCCGACGCCCGCATCTCGACGGTGCCGTTCAGGCTTTGTACCTTCATGCCCTCCATCGCCTTGGCCACCTTGACCGGATCGGTGGATCTGGTGTCCTTGATCGCCTTGCTCAGTAATGCCACGCCCGTATAGGCGGCCATTTCGAAGAAATCGTCGTCGTACTTCTTCTTGAAGCCGTCCATGATCTGATTCGCTTGCGGCGGATTGCTCGCGGTATTCGCGCCCATGTAACCCACGTATCTGACGCGCCCGGCGCCAGCCGCTCCCATCGCCGTCGGCACGCCGGTGGTCGAGGCATAGTAAGTATAGTAATTGGCGGTCACACCCGCGTCCTTACCGGCCTTGATGAGCAGCGCCAGATCGCTGCCCCAGTTACCCGTGATAACCGTATCGGCACCGGATGCCTTGATTTTGCTCGCATAGGGCGAGAAATCCTTGACCTGTGCAAGCGGATGAAAATCGTCGCCCACTATCTGGATGTCCGGACGCTTGCGCTTGAGGTATTCCTGCGCAGTACGCGACACATCATGGCCGAAGGAATAATCCTGATCGATCAGATAGACCTTCTTGACGTTCGGATCCTTGGCAAGAAATGTCGTCAACGCTTCCATCTTCATGTCCGAGTTTGCATCGAGACGGAAGTGCCAGTAGTCGCACTTGGCGTTGGTCATGGCCGGATCCACCGCCGCAAAATTCAGGTAGATGATCTCCTTGCCAGGATTGCGCGCATTGTACTTGGACACCGCATCTTCGAGCGCAAGTCCCACGGAAGAGCCGTTACCCTGCGTGATGTAACGGATGCCCTGATCGGCCGCTTCGTTGAGCAGCGTAAGACTCTGTTGCGGAGACAACTTGTTGTCGAACGGGACCATTTCGAATTTTGTTCCACCGGCCCAGTCCTGCTGGTTGGCCACCTCGGTCACGTATTGCCAGCTCTTCAGTTCGTTGTTGCCTAGCGCACCCATCAGGCCCGACAGCGTATCGATATACGCAATCCGGACCGTTTCCGCCGAGGCGATACTGGACGCTAGCGCGAAGACAATCGTTGCGCCAGCCATTAAGGAACGCATCTTGTTCATGCAGTTGTCTCCTACGATTCTGGAATCGATTCTTTCTTAGGTATAACTAACTATATGCGAAGCTGAAGCGGCCCTGCACGTTTGCGCTGGGCGTTATGAGACGTTGGGAACGGTGCTGCCGCGACACGTAAACAGGAACGGCTGGCCGACATGCTTCGTATCTCCGTGTCAGTTGAAATCGCTTCAATTGACGAAGTGATGCGCGTCTATCCGGGATGGCTATCGAGGGGATTCGACACACAATTTCGCACGACCGTTCGTAGCGTGTCAACGGGCAAACCGCGCAAAAGTCCTCCCCGGCAGGGGTTGGCCGGGAAAACACCTAGCGCAGTGATGCGCCCCACGAAGTGAATGAACGTGCTTTTATTTACACGGCACAAGTGCGCACGTATGATCGTCAAACAATACGCGCGTACGCCTGCGCCACACAACAACATCGAGGAGCGCTGTAATGCCTGTGAAAGACGTGTTTCATCCGCTTCGCAAGACGATGCTATCTGTTACATCGAATGGTGGCATGAAGACCTGCTGGGGCACGCGCAAATGACATGGCTCGACACATTGGTGGACGAACCGTTCGTCTGCATCACGGATACGTTACGCCGCTTCGCCACCGAACGCGGCGATCATCCCGCCTTGATCTGCGACGGCGAGGTTGTGACGTACGCTGAACTGGACGCAAGAGTCGACCGCTTCGCGGCCGCGTTACAGCGCGATGGACTTAAGCCGTGCGATGCGGTGGCGCTATGCGCGGCGGCTTCGGTTGAATACGTAGTCGCTTTTCTTGGCGGCCTGAGGGCGGGCGCAGCGGTTGCGCCGCTTGCACCGACGTCGAGCACGGCGAGCCTTGTCAGCATGATCGGCAATTCAGGCGCGCGATTGCTGTTTCTGGACGCCGAGGTCAAGCGTCTGCTCGAGCCGCTGGCCGGCGACATCAACGCCAAGGCCATCGGACTTGATGGGCACTCAGGCAGCATCGCCCTGCAGACATGGCTCGCGCCCGAGGGTACGGCGCCCCTGCCAGTTGCGATCAATCCTGCATGGGCATTCAACATCATCTATTCCTCGGGCACCACGGGTACGCCGAAAGGCATCGTGCAATCGCACGGCATGCGTTGGGCTTACGCGCAGCGCAGCGTCGAGCGTGGCTATGGGCCGCACGCCACAACGCTGATCTCGACGCCGCTGTATTCGAACACCACGCTCGTGAGCTTCATGCCGACGCTCACCTTCGGTGGCACCGTCGTGCTGATGCCGAAATTCCACACCACGCGTTACCTGACACTCGCGCAGCAATACCGCGTGACGCATACGATGCTCGTTCCGGTCCAGTATCAGCGGCTGATGGCGCACCCCGAGTTCGACCGTTACGACTTGTCCAGCTTCCAGGCCAAGTTTTGCACCAGCGCGCCATTCTCGGCCAGTGTGAAGGCCGACGTGGTACGGCGCTGGCCCGGCAAGCTCACCGAGTACTACGGCATGACCGAAGGCGGAGGTTCATGTCAGCTGGAAGCACACGCGTTCCCCGACAAACTGCATACGGTCGGCAAACCCGTGGAAGGGCACGATATCCGCCTCATCGACGAGCACGGCAACGAGGTCGCGCAAGGCGAAGTCGGTGAGATCGTCGGCAACTCACCGGCAATGATGACCGGCTATTACCGGCAACCCGAAAAAACCGCTGAAGCGGAATGGTACGACCCGAGCGGCAAGCGCTTTATCCGCACCGGCGATATGGGACGTTTCGACGAAGACGGCTTTCTCACGTTGCTCGATCGCAAGAAGGACATGATCATTTCGGGCGGCTTCAATGTGTACCCAAGCGATCTGGAAGCAGAACTGCATAGGCATCCTGATGTTGCGGATGCCGCCGTGGTCGGCGCGCTGTCCGAGCAATGGGGCGAAACGCCTGTGGCCTTCGTCGTGCGCCGCCTGGGTGCAACGCTAGACGAAAACGCGTTGCTAACGTGGATCAATGCGCGTCTGGGGAAGATGCAGAGGCTCTCCGCGCTGAGATTTGTCGATACACTGCCGCGCAGCCCCATCGGCAAGGTGCTCAAACGGGAGTTGCGCGAGCAGTTCAGTTCGGGAACGCGTTGAACGTTCTCACCCGGTATTCGTCCGTTAGAACCTGTGAGTACCGGGGTGCATACCGAGCAGCACGCGCCCGGCGGTTTCCATATTGCGTTGGGAAAACGCCAGGTGCTGGGCCGCCGCCTGCGCGTCCCGCAGATACGCACTGAACGGCGAACGCTCGTGTAGAGCCGAGCCGCCGGCCGCCTCGAACATCTGCATCGCAACCTTCTTTCCCATATCGACGACATTGCAACTCGCCATGCGGACGAGCGCGCGCTGCTTCATATCGTCCGGTTGCCCCGAAACGCGACGATCCCATAGATCCTGGACCGATTCAAAAAGAAATCCCCGCGCCGAACGAAATGCTGTTTCAGCTTGAGCAACGGCAGCCTGGACACTGGCTTGCTCTCGCAACGGGCCTTGTGCGCCCGCGGCGACCTTGTGCTGTGCCAGTTCAACCAGCGCGTCGATAGACCCACGAGCGATACCAAGCGATACGGCCGTGATCCCTAAAGCAAACATGGTAATGAAAGGCAGTCCGTAAAGCGCCCCTGGCTGGCACGGTTCAGGGTTGAAGTCGGTCAAGGCGAATGTACGTGCGTCTTCGACAAACCCATTCTCGATGGCGAAATCATGACTGCCCGACGAGCGTAATCCACCGCCGTCCCACGTGTGGATGATATTAACTTCGCGCGTGGGCAGCAGCGCTGCTCTGAGCACCGGGCCGCCTTCACGGGTTGAGCGTGCGACGCCGTTTTCGTACTCCACGCAGACCGCCAGCGTGACCTTGCTGTGTACGATGAAGCTTCCCCAAGGCCAACGTCCGTTGATTCGCCAGCCGTCCTTTTCCTTGACGATCTTACCGGTCGGACTGAGGCTGCCCGAGACAAAGCCCCCGTCTGCGAGCAATT
Source organism: Paraburkholderia phenazinium (assembly GCF_900141745.1). Taxonomy (NCBI): domain Bacteria; kingdom Pseudomonadati; phylum Pseudomonadota; class Betaproteobacteria; order Burkholderiales; family Burkholderiaceae; genus Paraburkholderia; species Paraburkholderia phenazinium. Next base: position 288,472 of record NZ_FSRM01000002.1, read on the forward strand.
GCGCTGCGGACGACTGCGGTATCAAGCCAGCCGCGCGCGTTCCCGTGGACGCAATGCTCGCGCACCAGCCGACTGAACCGTCGTGTCTGGAAACCGCTTCCATTACGCGGAAGTAATCTACTGGAGATAGCTCCATGCCTCCAATATTTCGGGGAAGCCACAGACGGGTTAAGCCCGCGGCTTCGAGTGCCTCGGCGATTTCAAGCGGAAGATCCGGGCCCAGTGCCAGTGCTTTCTTATGCTTTGCGACGATGGAGCCGAGTGCATCGGCCGCATCGATCAAGGCTTGCGTTGCGTTGGGGGCAGCGGTATCGGTCATTTGTGTTCTCGTCTCTTAAGATCGGCAACAACTGCGCGATATCGTTTTATAGAACGCATGAGCGACTACTTTATTCCATGCTGGCGGCGCACACCGTAGCGCAGCACGTCAGGGGCACCGTACTCGGTAAGGATGATCGCTTCCAGTGGTGTCTTCCCCTCGGCGCTCCAGGAACCGTTGGCGTTTCCGATGAGAAAACCTGAGCGAAATGCCATAAGGTCGGGCTCCAGGCGCACCGACTGTTAAGCCTGTTTTGGACGACCTCCGACAGAAAAGGCCTGGGAGGTCACCCAATGTTATGATCGGAAACATTACCCGCCAAAAGGCGAACGTCGGTCCCTACATTCCATGGATACCCATCTCACCAAACCCGCGGAGCCGTCCACCTCGGATCTGGGCCGGCGCGTGCGTGCCGCGCGCCAGGCGCAGGACCTGACGCTCGAGACCGCGAGCCGCCTGTGCGGCGTGTCGCGCTCGACGCTTTCGAAAGTCGAAAACGGCCTGATGTCACCGACCTTCGACGTGCTGCAAAAGATCGTGCTCGGCCTGAAGATCGAGATCGGCGAGCTGTTCGGCTCCACGCCGAAGGTCAGCGCCGGCGGTCGCCGTGCGCTGACTCGCAAGGATGCGGGTCAACGCCACGCGTATCGCGGCTACCAGATGGAGCTGCTCGCCACCGACCTCGCCCATAAGGCAATGCTGCCGTTTCGCATCCGTATCTCGGCGCACACGCTGGATGCATTCGACGACTGGGGGCGTCACGAAGGCGAAGAGTTTCTGTATGTGATCAGCGGCAGTGTGTGCCTGTACTCCGAGCTCTACGCCCCTACGCATCTGAATGCGGGGGACAGTATCTATTTCGATAGCCGCACGGGTCACGCTGCGGTTTCCACTAGCGATGAAGATGCCGAAGTACTCTGGATGGCGACCAGCGCGGACATTCCACAAGTAGCGGCTGATTCGGCGAAGAAATAGGCGCCGCGCGAGTCGCTGCGTGCACGGCACCTCGTTTTAACAACGCCCGCTGCGCCAACTGCGCGATATGCAATGCATGACGCCCCGTGCCGTGCTCGATCTGCTCACGGCAGCTAAACCCGTTGGTCAATACGATGGTTTGCGCCGCTGCGCCGCGAATCGCCGGAAACAGTTTGTCTTCGCCGATCTTCTCCGAGAGCTCATGGTGTTCCGCGTTAAAGCCAAATGAACCGGCCATGCCGCAGCAACCGGTATCGAGCAGCTTCCATTTCACACCGAGCCGTTCCAGCAGTGCCGTATCGCCTTGCATGCCGAACAGCGCCTTCTGATGGCAGTGGCCGTGTACGACCACCTCGGCGTCGAGCCTGGGCCAGTCGTACGGCTCGCGCACGACGAAGTCCGAGAACAGGAAAGTCTGTGCCGATAGACGCTTCGCCTGGGCATGATCGGGTAGCTGCTTGAGCAGTTCATCCTTGAACACCGACAGGCAGCCGGGCTCAAGACCGACTAGCGGCACACCTGCTGCGATATCGTCGGCGAGGTCGTCAAGCACGTTCACGAGCAATTGCCGCGCACGGTCCAGCAGGCCGAAGTCGTACAGCGGGCGACCGCAGCACAAGCGATTTTCAGGCAGCACGACCTGCCAACCGAGTTGGGTTAGCACGTCCGCGGCGGCCTCGGCGATCTCCGGCGAGAAGTGATCGCTGAACGTATCCACCCAGAGGATGACTTTGCGAGCGACCGGCTTAGGTGCGGCCGGCTTAGGTGGGGCCGCCTCAGACAAACCCAAATCAAACGCCGCCAGCCTCGCACGTTCCCGATACGTCTGCTTCGCAAACTTCGGCAACTCACGCGCCTGCGCCACCCCAGCCATCCACTTACCCAACGACGCTAACCCCGGCGCCGAAGTCATAAAATTGGCCAACCGTGGAAAGCGCGCTGCAATCGGCGCCCACTCGCCAATCCGGCCCATGAGCATCGCCTGGCGTGGCCGGCGATTCGTTTCATAGTAATGCGAAAGAAATTCCGCTTTGTACGTGGCCATGTCGGTATGCGTGGGGCAATCGGACTTGCAGCCCTTGCAGGCAAGACACGTATCGAGCGCTTCCTTGATTTCCCGGCTCTGCCAGCCATCTTTAATGACTTCGCCTTGCAGCATTTCCCAAAACAGGTGAGCGCGGCCGCGAGTCGAATACTTCTCTTCGCGCGTAGCCCGATAACTGGGACACATCGTGCCTCCTTCCAGCGAACGGCACTTGCCCATGCCAATACAACGTTCCACCGCGCGCTGAAAACCATCGCCCTCCTGACTGGCGAACGTCAGTCTGGTCTGCAAGGTCACCGTCCTGTACGCCGGCCCCATGCGCAAGTTTTCATCGGCACGATACGCATGCACTACCTTGCCGGGATTAAGACGGTTCGCCGGATCCCAGATCGCCTTGAACTGCTCCATCGCCTGCATCAATTCTGGCCCATACATGATGGGCAAAAACTCGGCCTTCGCCTGACCATCGCCATGTTCGCCCGACAACGAGCCGCCAAATTCCACCACCAGTTCGGCCGCTTCACGCAGAAAACCGCGCCATGTCGCAATGCCCTCTGCCGTACGCAGATCGAAGGTGATGCGCGCGTGCACGCAGCCGTCGCCGAAGTGGCCGTACAAGCTGGTTTCATAGCCGTAACGATCGACCATCGCCTGAAAAGCACGCAGATAATCGCCGAGCCGTAGAGGATCGACCGCCGCATCTTCCCATCCGACGATCGGATCGGGACGCGCAGGGTCAACGGAAAGCGCCACCGCCGATGCACCCGTCTCGCGAATCGACCAGACCTTCGCCTGCAACGCACGATCTTCGACGAGCACCATCGAAACATCAGACCCTGCCGCGCCCGATGCAAAATACTCAGCCGCCGCGCGAGCCTGCAGCACTGCCTCGTCGTGCGTATCCGCGCCGAATTCGAGCACGACCCACGCATCGCCCGCGGGCAGGAGCGCAATCTCGTCCCTTTTCAGACCACGCGCCTGCAGGCCCCGAATGATTGCCCGGTCGAGCCCCTCGATGGCGATCGGTCCGCAATGCATGAAATGCGGCACCGCGTCGGCGGCCGTGAAGATATCCGTGAAGCCAAGCGTGAGCAGCACGCGCTTCGCGGGGCTTTTCACCAGCCGTACTTTCGCCTGCAAGGTGATCGCACACGTGCCCTCAGTCCCAACTAGCGCACGCGCGACATTGAAGCCGTTTTCCGGCAACAGCTGATCGAGATTGAAGCCCGACACGCGCCGTTTGATTTGCGGGAATTTCGCACGGATCAGGTCGGCATACGCATCGCGCAGCTGTTTAAGCGCCGCATAAATCTCGCCCTGCCGACCGCCAGCCGCAATGATGCGTTCGAGTTCATCATCCTGCGTAGGACCGACCCAGAAGCGCGCACCGTCGTAAGTGACGATCTCGAGCGCTTCGATGTTCTCGACCGTCTTGCCGGCCATCACCGAATGCGCGCCGCAAGAATTGTTGGCAATCATGCCGCCCAGCGTGCAGCGACTGTGCGTGGCCGGATCCGGAGCGAAGGTCAGGCCATGCTGTTCCGCGGCATCGCGCAACGTGTCGCAGACCACGCCGGGTTCGACGATCGCGGTGCGCGCCACCGGGTCCACCGAGACAACGCGATTCACATACTTGCTCGCGTCCGCAACGACTGCCACATTCACGCACTGTCCATTCTGCGACGTGCCCCCGCCGCGCGGCAGGAACGGCACATCGTTGCGCCGGCACACGGTGACGGTGGCAACGAGATCGTCGACATTGGCCGGCACGACCACCGCAAGCGGCACCTGTCGGTAGTTCGACGCATCCGACGAGTACAACGCTTTGGACGCCTGATCGAACCGCACTTCGCCGCGCACATGCTGCCGCAGATCGGCTTCGAGCGATTGCATGACGGCCGCCGTACCGCGAAACGGCGTAGCTACGGATGGGGTGCCAGTTGCTTTAACCCGTGTCTCATCGGTTGACGATTCCACCTCGACTGCCCTCTCGTGCGAATGAGCGCGGCACGCTCATAGACCTGCTAATCAAGCAGCCCGGAAGCGTATTTACGCAGCCTGACCGGCGGTCATCTTGAAGATCCCCTGCGCATTACCCGCATCGAAACGCAGGTCCGTTTCCCAGCGGCGCGTGTCCTGATCGAACGTCCGCTTGCGCGTGATGAACTCGTAGAACGATCCCGGCACCTCACGCGTCACCGTGCTGCCATCCCCCGCGCGGAATTCGCGCTTCACAATATCCGCCCGGTAAGCGGTCTGAAACACCCGGCCCGAACGCGAACGCTCGACTTCCGGTTTCATCGGACGTCCCTTGGCTTTTTCGTCGTCCGAAAGCTGGAACACGTCGGCGACGCGATCCGTCGCGTGATTGAATGCATTACCTTCGGTGGCGATCCACGCCATTTCCGCCGACTCCTTCAACAATACTTCGTAATCGGCCTCGCGTGGCGTCTCGTGTTGCCGCGCAAACGCGCCGACGATCACCGGGAGCAATTCGTGCGCCGCCGCGAGCGGCAGCACGCCTTCACGCTCGAGCTCCCAAAGATGCGCCGTGGCGAGCGGCGTCACCGGATCGCGCGATGTCCCGATCACATTCGTGACGGCCTGCTGAAATTCAGGCGAGAAGCGCTCCGGATGCAGTTCGCTGACGAAGAACTGGGCGATTTCATCGGGTGCATCCTCATGCGCCCATGCGCGGCCCGTCATGCCAAGACGATCGAGCGGATAGCGTCCGTTGATGCGAAAACCGAGCGGCCGCAAAATGCGAGCGAATGCGGCCTCGCCCGGCGGCAACGCTCCACTCGACGCCCAACGCACCGTGCGCAACGCCCCGTGATCGAAGTACACGCTGCCGCCCACGGTCAGCGCGTCCTGCGTGTAGGCGCGGCCGTTCGCCGAGCGCGCCAGCAGGTCTTCGAACAGGACCATGTTCATCGCCTGCGCGAGCTCCGCGCGGGTGACCACGCCGGGTTCCCATTCATTGAGGACTTGCGGATGGTTCAGCGTCTTGAAGAGCGCCGCGGTCTTCTCGGCGCCGATCAGTTTCAGCAGCAGTTGTTCGACATTTGCATTTCGCGGGTTCTGCACGGTCTTTCTCCGGAGCGCGGGCTGCATGAGCCAACGCATGTAGGGGGGATCCGCCAGTGCCGCGTCGCTTGGACGCAAGCCGGCATCGTTCGACGGCAATTATTCAAATCCACGCGGGTGCCGTAAAGCGAGATAAACTTCAGACTTGATGCGTTTTCGGAATCAACGTGCGAAAGTTCAAGATCCCCAACATGGGCGCGCTGCTCGCTTTCGAAGCGTCGGCACGGCATGAAAGCTTCACCCACGCAGCACGCGAACTCTTTCTCACCGAGAGCGCGGTCTCGCGGCAGATCGCGACGCTCGAGGGCAATCTCGGCGTACGGCTATTCGTGCGGGTCAAGCAACGCGTCGTGCTCACCAAGGCGGGCAAGGTCTACAGCGCCCAGGTGCGCCGAGCGCTAGAAGGACTCGACCGCGACACGCTGTCGATCGTCGCGCACGGCAGCGGCGGCGGTTACCTCGAACTGGCCGCCCTCCCCACCTTCGCATCGCACTGGCTGATTCCGCGCATGGGCGAATTCAATGCGCGCTATCCCGACGTCCGCGTGAACATGGGCGTGCGCACCGGCACGTTTCCGTTTGCGGAGACCCACTTCGAAGCGGCGATTCACTACGGCAAGCCGACCTGGCCCGGCACGTCTGCGGACTTCCTGTTTCGCGAGGAGGTCATTCCCGTCTGTGCGGCGAGTCTATTGAAGCGGCCCGTGACCACGCCCGCCGAACTGCTCGACTACCCGCTGCTGCACTCGACGACGCGCCCGGATGGCTGGGCGAACTGGTTCGAGAAACTGGGTGTGGACGATAACCGTACGATGCAGGGCGTACGCTACGAATTGCATACGATGTTGATCAGCGGCGCCGCGGCGGGGCTCGGCATCGCACTGGTGCCGCGTTTCTTCGTGGATGCGCAATTCGCGCGACTCGGGCTGATCGTGCCGTTCGACGCGCCGGCGATTGCCGAAGCCGCCTACTACCTGGTCTATCCCACCGAGCTCAGCCACGGTCGCCCGCTAGCGAGCTTCCGCGAGTGGTTGCTGGAGCAGGCTGCGGCCTATGGGGCCGCGAATCCTGTGTTGGCCAGCGAGGCAGACGAAGACTGAGCGGCCGCTTCCGGCCTTCTGGCATTCGATTCGCTAACGCTTCTGGTCGATCTGGCAATAGAGACGTCGATCAACGGGCCTTGGCGAGCGCGCTCAGATTGCCCTCGCCGAATCCGTGATGTCCCTTGCGCTGCACGATTTCGAAGAAGATCTCGCCGGCGCGGCGCCGCACAAACGTCTGAAAGAACAGCAACGGCACGCCATCCACACCGATCTCGCCGTCCACCAGAATCCGCCCGCGCTTGAGGCGCTCGAGATCGAGCCCATGCCCCGGCAAACGCGCATCGATCTGCTCGTAATAGCGCGGCGGCGGTTCGACGAATTCAATGCCATTGGCCATCAGTTGCTCGACGCAGGCAAAGATATCGCCGGTGGCCAAGGCGATATGCTGCACACCCTCGCCCGGATGGTCAGGCAAATACTCATGCATCAGACTCGTACGCTGCGTGCCTTCCTCGTAGAGCGGAATACGGATCGCCCCGCACGGCGACACCATCACGCGCGATTCCGCGGCGACATGCCAGTTGGCGTGCAACTCGTGAATCTCGCGGAAGTTAAGCAGGTCGCGATAGAAGTCGAGCCACTCCTGCATCCTGCCCGCGCCGACGGTTTGCGTCAGATGATCGATGGCGACCAGACCCGTGCCGGCATGACTCAGATCCGCGTGGGCGGTGTCGATTTCGATGGGACGAAAATCGATGTCGAAGATCGAGATGTCGCCCACACCGCCGCGCAGACCACCCCGGCCGCGCCAGCGGTCGACGAAGTAGATATGCGAATCGCCGATGCCCTGGATGGACGGGATCACCAGCTCGCCCTTGCCGACCTTCTCCCCTTCGAAGGCCCAGGCGCCTAGCTCGACGGCCCGGTCGAAGGCCAGCTGGGCGTCGGCTACGCGAATGCCCACAGCGCAGATGCCCGCGCCGTATTCCTCTGCGTAGCGCGCAGCGAACGAATCCGGCTCGGCATTGAGCAGGAAATTCATCTCGCCCTGGCGGTATAGCGTGACGTACTTGCTGACGTGCCGCGCAATCGGTTTGAAGCCGAGTTGCTCGAAGGTCTGCCCGAGCCCCTGCGGATCGCGCGCGGCGAACTCCACGAACTCAAGACCAGCTGTGCCGAGCGGATTGTGTTCCGGGTCCGATACGGCCTGCATCGCGTCGCCCGGAGTGGGCAGGTCGCTGGGCATGGCACTCTCCTTGTTCATACTTTCCGACGCTCTTCCTGATGTTGTACGCAGGCCATCGCGATTACGCAATGCCGCAGCGACCTGGGGATGTTACGCACTACGCAAATTGCGCCATAACTTTCGCACCGTGTTTGTACACCGGAGACGGGGCAGCCCGCAACTGCATTTTGTACTGAATGGTTCACTTTGGCGTGAGCTCGCTGGATTGACGGTACTGTCTCGCTGAACGAGCCTGGGCGCGGCGGAAGCAGGCTCAGGCGGGCTTGCGGCGGCGCTTTGACGCCTTTGGCGCGCCAGTGTCTGCGTTTGCGCTGACGCTGGTGCCGGTGCTCCCGCGTGCTCGGGCACCGGCACTAGCGCTGGCCTTGACCGGCGCCGCCGCCGTATCCGCCATGCGTTGCCGCGCGACCGTTCGCAGCGCATCGATCAGGGCCAGCCCCACCGGCGACGGTTGCGTATCGGAGCGCCGGATCAGGCCGACTGGCTCGCCGGTCCCGGCAAACGGCAACGGGAGGCGTACCAGCATGCCATGTGCCAACTCGTATTCGACGGCGCTTTGCGGCACGAACCAGACCGCGTCGTTCTCGAGCGCCAGCGCGCGGCCCGTCGATACCGACAGCACCTCGACGAAGGCCGAAAGCGGCGGCACACCCCACGCCGCCAGCAGACTATCTGCGGACTGCCGGATCAGCGTGCCGAACGGCGGCACGACCACCGTGAAGCCTTCGAGCAACGCGGCCGGCAACCCGGCGCTTGCCTCGAGCGGATGCCCGGCGCGCACGACCGCAATCAGCGGCTCGGTGAAAAGTTGCTCGAAGCTAAGTCCGACCATTCGCTCGGGATCGGCCAGACGCCCCACAGCGAACTCAATCGAACCGGCCTTCAAACGCTCCAGCAGTTCCGCGTTCGCGCCGGTCGCAAGACGCACAATCACGCGTGGCCATTGCGCGCCGAACAGCTTGAGCACCCGCGGCACCAGCGCGCTGGCGACGGTGGGCAGAATACCGATCTCCAGCGTCGCCGACGCCGCGCCTTCGGCCCTCGACAGCAGATCGACACCAAGCCGCAACGCACTGACGCAGGCGCTGGCGTGCGGCATGAACAATTGCCCTTCGCGGGTGATCACGGCCCCATGACGGCCGCGCTCGAACAGCCTGACGCCGAGAATGGCCTCGAGCTCGGCCACCGTCTTGGAGACCGCCGGCTGAGTGATGGACAGGCTCTCAGCGGCCTTCTGGACCCCGCCGAACTGCGCGACGGCCAGAAAACACTGGAGATGGCGGAATTTGACGCGGCTATCCGCGAGGCTTCGTTGCATAACGACAGGTTATACGAAAGGCGAGAAAACGTCATTTTTCATAACTTCTCGGATTAGTTAAAGTCCCGACATAGCCTGCTATCCCATAATTCATCCAAGGAGACACCCCATGGACGAGTCCATCCTCACTCCGCGCGATTTCGAATCGCACCCCGCTCACGTGTATCCCAGCTACGGTTCATCCGTGAAGCGCGGCCCGACACGCCCGCTGATTCCGCTGAAGGAAAAGCTGCGCGATCAGCGCGTGCCGGTGTATGGCGCAGAAGACCTCGGCGAACTCGACAACGACCTGACGCGCAACGCCGCACGCAATGGCGCGCCGCTGGGCGAACGCATCATCGTGACGGGCCGCGTGCTCGACGAGGGCGGCCGCCCGGTGCGCAATACGCTGGTCGAAATCTGGCAAGCCAACGCAGCCGGCCGTTATGTGCATAAGGCCGACCAGCACGACGCGCCGCTCGATCCCAACTTTCTGGGCGCCGGACGTTGCCTGACCGATAACGAGGGCCGGTATCGCTTTCTGACGATCAAACCAGGCGCGTATCCGTGGGGCAATCATACGAACGCGTGGCGTCCGAATCACATCCACTTCTCGCTGTTCGGCGACCACTTCGGTTCGCGACTCGTGACGCAGATGTATTTCCCCGGCGACCCGTTGCTGGCGTTCGATCCGATCTTCCAGGGCACACCTGAGCAGGCACGCGAGCGTCTTGTATCGCGCTTCTCGCTGGATACGACCGAAGAAGCCTACGCGCTCGGCTACGATTTCGACATCGTGCTGCGCGGCCCTAACGAAACTCCGATGGAGCGCTAAGCCATGACCACACTCAAGCAAACGCCTTCGCAAACGGTTGGACCGTACTTCGCGTATGGGCTGTGCCCCGAGCAGTACAACTTTGATTTCAAGAGCCTCTTCACTGCCGCGGTTGCCGATTACGAAGCCGCTGGCGAGCATATTTCGGTTGTCGGCCAGGTGTTCGATGGCGATGGCAAGTTAGTAGGCGATGCGATGCTGGAGATATCGCAACTGGACAGCCAGGGGAAGTATCCGGCTTCGCGCGAAGAGATCGCGTCGAGCGGATTCCGCGGGTTTGCTCGGGTTGGCACCGGGACGGATCCGCAGAAGCGGTTTATCGTCGAAACGGTAAAGCCGGGGCGGGCTTCAGCGAATGAAGCGCCGCATCTGAATGTGATCCTGACGATGCGCGGGATGTTGCTGCATACGTTCACGCGGATTTATTTCGACGACGAGGCGGCGGCCAATGAGAGCGATCCGGTATTGGCTGCTGTGCCGGCGGAGCGGCGCACGACTTTGATCGCGCGACGTGTGCCGGGGACCAGCAAGACCGTTTACCGGTTTGATATCCATATGCAGGGCGAACAGGAAACCGTGTTCTTCGATCTGTGATCGATCTTTCACGGGGCTTTCATATTGGCGCGATAGCATTGCCTCTCGCGATCTTGATCGCGAAACTCCGAGTACTTTGGGCCCGCTTGTGTGCGGGCTTTTTTTCGTTGTGTCGTAGCTGGCGGTGCCCTCTTTCCTCTCACCCCAGCGGCTTCACCCCAATCCACCACCCGTGCAACCAGAACACAAACACGACCCACGCCACCACCCCAACCACCACCGCCAACGCATCCATCGCCACCGTCCCGGCCAGATAAACCGCCCCTGAAACCAGGTCCCGCCGCCGCGCAGCGCGATAGCCCAGCACACCCCAAACCAGAAAAGCTGCAAACAGGACAACCGCGTTCAAAGTCCCATTAGCCAGCAGATGCCCTAAAGCCCACAGCGCGGCGCTAAGCGACATCGGATGCTTGACCCAGGTCTTAAAGTGATTGCGCGGGACGTAAGCCGCAACAAAGAGAACAAACGCAATCAGCGTCAGCAATGCAGTAAGATGCGGCGCCCAAACCGGCGGTGCCCACAGCAAGACAGGATCGCGTCGTGCGATCCCGTACCCCCAGATGATCAGCACCAACCCCACGCCAGAGGTTACCGAATAGAGGCCCTTCCACCCATTCGCCCCCAAGCGCGCAATCTGCCGTGTACGCCACGATTCGGCAAAGATTCGCACCGAATGCGCGCCCAGAAAAATTACCAACCCCAGTACCAGTACCGACATGGCAAGCTCCTCGCGACGGGTGTCGACCGATGGCCGCGATTGTCGCTCAAGACACCCGTCCTGCCAATGCCGGATTGCCGGGCCTCAGCCCGGCCGTGAATTCACTCCGCAGCCGGAATCCACGCCGCGCTGGCCGCGTCACTCGCGCGAAAAGCCGGAAATTTGGCGCCCAGTTCGGCAACCGTCTTGATGTCGTTCTTCACGAGGTCGTCGCGTGTGATCAATGTCGGCTTCACCACGATGTGATGCCCGGGATCGTCTCCTGCCACTTCCAGCGCGGCCGCGCGTACCGACACTGCGCCCACGACCGCCGGATTGGTTGCAGCTGTGGCGACCCACGGGCTATCCGGCGCGCGGATCGCTTCGATGTCCGCGGTCGAAATGTCCGCGCTGTAAATGCGGAGCTTCGAGCCGAGGTTCGCCTCGTTCGCCGCGAGCGTCGCACCACGCGCAAATTCGTCATACGGGGCAAACACCACACGAATCTCCGGATGCGCACGGTAAGCAGCGGCCGCCTGATTCGCGACGGATTGCGCGATCGGGTTGTCCACCGTGCCCCAACGCGCTTTCTCCTGCACCTGCGGATGCGCGCTCTTGAAGTCGCGCCACACCGCATCGCGGCGATCGAGCGGTGCGAAGCCCGCTACGTACACATACCCTGCCGCGAATGAATCGCCATTGTCTTTCACTGCCTGAGTCAGCAACAGCGTGGCCAGATCATGATCGCTCTGCTCGATCTGCGGCACTTTAGGATTATTCAGGTCGACGTCGAATGCGACCACCTTGATGCCCTTGTCGAGCGCGCGCTGCACCACATCCTTCAGCGATTCCGGTAAGCCGTGATTCACGATGATCGCCGAGACCCCCAGGCTGATCGCCTGCTGGATCTGCTCACGCTGCTCGGCGGCGTCCTGCCGTCCTTCGTAAATGCGCAGATCGATGCCGAGCGCCTTCGCCTGCTTCTGTGCGCCTGCCTCATAGGCCTGGAAGAAGTCCCCAGTCGACAGGTAGTTGACCAGCGCGATCTTCACGCCACCTTTATTGAACGGTGCTGGTGCGCCCTTGAGCGGCTCGGCCTGGATTGTCTGACCCAGCAACACGGTTGCAGACAGGAGCACCAACGCGCCGACCACGCGACGCGCACCCGATTTACGACGAAACAGTGATTTCATGAATGCTCCTCAGCGCGTTGTCTAATAGTTCGTGAAGTTTTAAATTCGAAGGCGAAGCGTTAGCCCGCATGGACCGTGTGATGAGCGCGATAGCGGGCACCCGGGTGTGGCTCAGCCAGACGCGCACTGCCGCCGTGCAGCTTTTCGCGCAACGTGCCGCTCTCATAGTCGGTCTTGTAGACGCCACGTCGTTGCAGTTCGGGCACAACCAGATCCACAAAATCGCTAAACGTCTCGTGCGTCAGAGCGTAGGCGAGGTTGAAGCCATCGACATCGGTCTCTTCGACCCATGACTGCAGCTCGTCGGCAATCTCCTGCGGATCGCCAACCGAGAGCGGCCCAAGGCCGCCTATGCCGCCCCACTTCGCGATCTCACGCACGGTCCACACACGCGTAGGATCGGCGCTCGAGAGCGCTTCCACCGCGGACTGCACCGCGTTGCTCTCCACGTGACGCAGCGGTTCGTCGAGGTCGTACTTCGACAGGTCGATACCTGTCCAACCCGACATCAACGTAAGCGCGCCCTCATCGCTCGTATAGCGCCGGTAGTCCGCCTGCTTGGCGTGCGCTTCGGCCGAGGTCTTGCCGGTAATCACGGTATGCAGATTAAAGATCAGCACGTCGTGCGGATCACGGCCGAACGACTTCACGCGAGCGCGAATATCGGCCACAAACTGCTTCAGAATGGTTCGCGAAGGCGCCGCTATGAAGATGCATTCGGCGTGCTGTGCCGCGAAATCCTTGCCTCTCTTCGACGCGCCCGCCTGATACAACACCGGTGTACGTTGGGGCGACGGTTCACAGAGGTGAATACCTGGTACGTCGAAATACTGTCCGTGGTGATCGATCGGATGCACTTTGGAGGGTTCGGTAAAGACCTGCCGTGTCGCATCGCGTACAACGGCATCGTCTTCCCATGACGATTCCCACAGCTTGTAGCAGACATCCAGATACTCTTCGGCCAACGCGTAGCGTTCGTCATGATTGGCCTGGCTCGGCAATCCGACATTGCGTGCCGCGCTGTCCAGATACGACGTGACGATGTTCCAGCCGACTCGTCCGTTGGTCAGGTGATCGAGTGTGGACATACGCCGCGCGAACGGATAAGGATGTTCGTACGAAAGCGAACACGTCACGCCAAAGCCGAGATGCTCGGTCACGTGAGCCATTGCGGACACCAGCAACACCGGATCGTTGACCGGCACCTGCGCGGCCTGACGAATCGCCGATTCGCCGTTGCCCTTGAAAACGTCATAGATGCCGAGCACGTCAGCAATGAACAGGCCGTCGAATTTGCCGCGCTCGAGCAGCTTCGCGAGATCGGTCCAGTAATCGAGGTGCTTGTAGCGCCAGGATGTGTCGCGCGGATGCGCCCACAATCCCGGCGATTGATGTCCGACGCAGTTCATGTCGAATGCGTTTAGACGGATCTGTCTGGCCATAGTCGGATCCAGTTAGGTGATGCGCACAATGCCCACGGCAAGCGCGAATTGAACGTCAAATCGCGCCGTGACGCGGGGGCAGTACGTCGTTCAGGTAGTAGTTGCCAACCGCGATGTATTTCCAGCGCACCGGGTCGTGCAAGGTATGAGTGCGTGCATTGCGCCAGTGACGATCAAGGTTGTGCTCGGCAAGCGTGGCCTGGGTACCGGCCAGCTCGATCAGACGCGTGGACGCCTGCAGCGCGATCTCAGTGGTCGCGGCACGCGCTTCGGCCACGGCAATGGAAGCCGAAGCGACCGTCTGCGCTGTCGACTCCTTAACCGCAGCGTCCACTCGCCGTCCGGCACGTTCGAGAAGCGCCTCGGCCGCGTGCAATTGCAGTGCAAGCTTGCCGAACAGTTCGAGCGTTAGCGGATCATCACTCGCTCGCTCAACCCCGCTATCGATCCACGGTCGCGAACGTTCGCGCACGAAACGCCGTGCGTCGGCAACAGCGGCGCGTGCGATGCCGAGATCGACCGCAGCGTGAATCAGTTGACCGATCGGCCCGACCGTCGTGGGCCGCGCGTCGAACGCCGAGCTGTAAGGCACGACGGCGGATGCCTCGACGTACACGTTGTCGAGCGTAGTCGTGCCGCTACCGGTCGTGCGTTGGCCGAATCCGGACCAGTCATCCACCACGGACAGCCCCGGTGTTTGCGCGCTAGCGAAAGCAACATACAAGGTGTCGTCCGCCGCCTTTGCGACAATCGGAATCCACTGCGCAAACAGCGCACCCGTCGAGTAGAACTTCGTGCCGTTGACGCGAAAGCCATCGCCGTCCGGCACGAGCGTGGTCCGATAATCGGCGACTGTTTTTGTGCCGCGCTCGGAGAGCGCATTGCCGAATCGCTCTCCCGCCAGTGCACGTTCGAAATAGAACGCCTGTTGTTCGCGTGTACCGTTTACGCGCAGCACGTCGAGCATGTAAAAGTGGTTCTGCGGAATCTGCCCGAGCGCCGGATCCGCCTCGGAGATGATTGCGGTCACCTCTGCAAGCGTGGCGTACGAGACCTCCGCGCCGCCAAACTCGCGCGGCACAGCAATGCCCCACAGACCGCTCGCCGAATAGATGCCGATCTCGGCATACGGCAAGCGGCGCTCGCGGTCGCGCTGCGAAGCGCCTTCCGCAAGCGTGCCCGCAACCGCATGTGCAACCTCGAGTGCCTGCTGATCGTTCGCGATACGCGCTGCCTGCGGCGCATGAGGCGCGTGAGAAGCCACGGTTTCTGCAAAAGCATTCATAACGTCAATTCCACGGATGGCGAGCCGGTTTGACGCCGTTCAGATAGTAGTTGCCGACCAGGTGATATTTCCAGCGGACGGGATCATGCAACGTATGTGTGCGTGCATTGCGCCAGTGCCGGTCGAGATTGTGTTCGCCCAGCGTGGATTGCGTACCGGCCAGTTCGAAGAGCTTTTCGCTCGCCAGCAACGCAATCTCAGTGGTCAACACCTTCGCTTCACCTACTGCCACCGACGCCACCGCAACGTCGTCCTCGGTCGTGTCGCCTTTCGCGGCGATCACATCGAGTGTCCTTGCGGCGCGTTCGAGCAGCGCTTCGGCCGCGTGCAACTGGATATGCAGGTGCCCGACTTCGCGCACGGTCAAAGGATCGTCGCTGGCGCGCTCGACGTTACTGTCGATCCACGGGCGCGAACGCGTGCGCACGAACTTCAGGGTATCCGCTATCGCCGCTTGCGCGATGCCGGCGTCGATTGCTGCCTGGATGATCTGCGAGATCGGGCCATTCAGCGTGGGAAAATCGGAGACGCGATGCGCAGGAAAGACATGCGACGCCGGCACGCGCACCGCTTCGAGCACCACCGTGCCACTCGCAGTAGTGCGTTGCCCGAAGCCCGACCAGTCGTCGATCACATTCAGGCCCGGAGTGCCCTTCGGGATATAAGCGAGCCAGCCCTTGCGCTCGTCGTCGAGCCCCAGCACCGGCACGAAATGCGCAAACAGTGCGCCGGTCGAATAGAACTTGGTGCCATCGACCACGTAGTCGCCGCCATCACGCCGCACGCGCGTTTTCAGATCGAGTACGTGCTTCGTGCCCTTCTCGGAGAAGCCGTTGCCGAAGCGCTTGCCTTCCAGTATCTGGGTAAAGAAATAGCGCTTCTGATCTTCCGTGCCGGTCAGCGAAATCACATCGACAAGGCCGAAGTGGTTTTGCGGCAACTGTCCCAACGACGGATCTGCCGCCGCGATGATCTTGATCACTTCGGTAAGCGTGACGAAGGAAACACCCGCGCCACCATAAGCCTTCGGCACGGTGATCGCCCACAGCCCTGATTGCGAGAACCACTCGATCTCTTCATGCGGCAAACGGCGCTCGCGATCCCGCTGCGGCGCGTCTTGCGCGAGGCGAACCGCCAGTTCGTGCGCCACGGCGATGGCCTGGGCGTCGTCCCGAATGAGGCGCACCGCATGCTGACCTGCACCGCTTGTATGCGATGAGGTCGCTTCGTAAAGCTCGGCCATACAAATCTCCGCTTGAGTGACTGTTCGCACAATCTATCAGCGGGTACGACACGCGCAAACTGAACGTTTGAGAAATAGATATTCCTTCGGATGGCAAACCAACTGCCATGGAATCGCGCATAAGCACTTCGGCTAAAGCGTGATAAGCATAGTTGGATTTGATGGTTTCATGCGCAGCGGGTTGTTGATTAAAGTCGTCGCAAGCTGGACACCTTCTGCCTCTTTGATCTGGACAACATGAAACGCTTGCACAACACTCTCTCTTCGTTGCTGGCCGCGACAGTCTTTGGCCTGGTCGGCGGTATCGCCATTCACGCTCACGCCCAGGGCACTGCACCCGCAGCAGATGCAACCGACAACGCGGCTTCCGTGCCTTCGCTCAAAGGCAAGCGCATCGGCATTACCGCTGCGGGCACCGACCACTACTGGGACCTCAAGGCCTACCAAGGCGCCGTCGACGAAGTGAAGCGCCTCGGCGGCACACCGATCGCACTCGACGCGGGCCGTAACGACAATCGCCAGATCGCGCAGATTCAAACCTTGATCGCGCAGAAGCCCGATGCAATCGTGGAGCAATTGGGTACTGCAACGGTGCTCGAGCCGTGGTTGCAGAAAATCCGCCAGGCCAACATCCCGTTGTTTACGATCGATACCGCTTCGCCGTCGAGCATCAACGACACCACTTCGGATAATTTCTTCATCGGCGAGCAGCTCGCGCTAAAGCTCGTCAACGACATCCACGGCGAAGGCAACATCCTCGTCTTCAACGGCTTTTACGGCGTGCCGGTGTGCGCGATCCGCTATGACCAGTTGAAGGCCGTGCTCAAGTACTACCCGAAAGTACACATCATCCAGCCCGAACTGCGTGATGTAATTCCTAACACGGTGCAAAGCGCGTATGCGCAAGTGAGCCAGTTGCTGCAGAAGTATCCGAAGGGACAGGTCGCTGCGATCTGGTCCGCCTGGGACGTGCCGCAGGTTGGCGCCACTCAGGCCGTGGATGCTGCGCATCGCGACGAGATCAAGACCTATGCGGTCGATGGCAGCCCTGACGTCGTCACGCTCGTCAAGGATCCGAAATCCAGCGCCGCGGCTGTCGTCGCGCAGCAACCCGCGTTGATCGGCAAAACCGCGGTCGATAACGTTGCGCGCTATCTCGCCGGCGATCACACATTGGCGCCATACACCTATGTGCCGTCCATCCTCGTCACCAAGGACAACGCCGGCACGATCCAGCAGACCCTCGGTCAGCTCGCTGCAAAATGAGCGCCGAAATCCCTGCTGCGCTCGAGCTACACCACATCGTCAAGCATTTCGACGGTGTGCCCGCGCTGCGCGGCGCCTCGCTGAAGGTAGCACGCGGTACCGTTCACGGTCTGATCGGACAGAACGGTGCGGGCAAGTCGACGCTCATCAAGATCCTCGCCGGCATTCACGACGCCGACTCGGGCACGACTGCCGTCGACGGAGTCTCGCAAGCGCTCGCCGCATCGGACCGCTCAAGCGCCACGGGGATTGGTTTCATTCACCAGGAGCGCTTGCTGCCGGCCACCTTCACGGTGGCCGAAGCGCTCTGGCTCGGCGACGAACGCGCCATAGGTCCAAAGGTAACGAACGGCTTCCGGCTGCTCGACGTGCGACGCATGAACCGCGACGCGCGCGACGCGTTGCACAACCACTTTGGGGTCGACATTCCACCGAACCGGCTCATCGGGGACCTGAGCGTCGCTGAACAACAGATCGTGCAGATCACGCGCGAACTGGTCCGTGAGCCGCACATTCTCGTCTTCGACGAACCGACGGCCGCACTGGTTAGCCGTGAAGTGGACCGTCTGCTGCAAACCATCGACCGTTTGCGGCAACGCGGCCTGACGATCCTGTACGTGTCGCACTACCTCAACGAGATCGCTGCCATCTGCGATCAGGTCACCGTGTTGCGCGACGGCGTGGATGTCGCCCATGTCGACGCGCGCTCGACGTCTACCGAAGCCCTCGTCACTGCAACGATCGGCACTCAGGCGGAAGCGCGAGCTGAAACGTCAGCGCGCACGCCAGGGGCAGTTGTCCTCAACGTGCGCAATCTGAGCGCGCCGCGACGCTTTGAAGACGTGTTGTTCAATGTGCGACGCGGTGAAATTGTCGGCATCACCGGTTTGCTCGGCTCCGGTGGCAAGCCCGTAGTGCGCAGCCTGTTCGGCCTCGAACGCGGGGTGCAGGGCGATATCGAAGTGGACGGCAAGGCGGTGCGCCTGCGCCGTCCCCAAGACGCCGTGCGCGAGCACATCGCTTTCGTCCCCGAGGACCGGCGCGCGCATGGCGTAGCGCCAGCGCTCTCGGTGCGAGAGAACACGACGCTTGCAAGCCTCGCCCGTTTCAGTCGTTTCGGACTGCTAGCGCAACGCCGCGAAGCGGATACCGTGCAACGCCTGATCGAAGAACTGGCGGTGCGCACGTCCAGTACGGAAACTCCTGTACGGCATCTCTCCGGCGGCAACCAGCAGAAGGTCGCGCTCGCCAAATGGCTGAGCCGCACCTCTTCGCTCTATCTGCTGGACGAACCTACGGTGGGCGTCGACGTCGGCGCAAAGATCGAAATCTACCGGCTACTCGACCGGCTCGCCCGCGATGGTGCCGGCGTCCTGCTGTTCTCCAGCGACCTGATCGAACTGCTCGGCGTCACCGACCGCGTGCTCGTGATGGCGCGCGGCCGCATCGTGCGCGAACTTGTTTCGAGCGAAGCCGATAGCCAGGACGTGCTCGCATGGGCCACCGGAGCACGCGGTACGCACGGTTCGACAGGACAACAGGAGATCGCAGCATGAGCAAGGTACTCGATGCCGCGCCGCGTACCAGCAAGTTCGAATTGCCCGAGCGGCTCTTCGGCGCTCAATGGTGGCTGAGAAGCGGCGCGGCGCTCGCGTTCGCCGTGGTCTTTATTGGCTTCGCGGTGAGCTCGCCGTTGTTTTTCACGGTTGGGAATCTTGCGAACGTGTTGCAGCAATCCATTGTCGTTGGGATTCTCGGTTTCGGTTTGACGGTTGTGCTGATCGGTGGCGGTGCGGATCCGCTTAGAGGCGGTCTCGATCTTTCGGTGGCGGCCAATCTCGGACTGTGTGCGGCCGTTTATGCCGTAGCACAACGCGAAGGCATCGCACCTGACAATGCCCTGCTGTTGACGCTCGCAGCAGGCGCGGGAGTCGGTGCGCTTAACGCATTCGCCGTTATCGTACTGCGCATCTTTCCGCTGCTCGCCACGCTGACCACGATGAATCTCTGTGCCGGATTCGAACTGGTGCTGACGCAGAACACGTCAGTGCCTGCGAGCGGCACACTGCTGAGCTCTCTGCTCGATAACGGCGCATTCGGCGTGCCGCATCTTGCCTACGCGCTGCTCGTCGTTGCCGCGTTGTTTACGGTAGTGGTTCATTACACGCCATTCGGGCTGCGGCTACGCGCCACCGGTGCGCATCGCGATGCGGCGCAGGCCGCCGGCATACGGACGAACCGCTATATTGCCGCGAGCTACATATTGAGTGGGATTGCCGCAGCGCTCGCTGCATTGGCGTCCACCGCACTGCTCAGCGGTAGTTCGCCCGGCGCCGGGGAGAATCTGCTTGCCACCGTGGCCGCAGCGCTGCTGGGCGTCGTATTTTCACGGCGGCTAGTTCCGACCATCCCCGGCACACTGCTCGCCGTTCTCTTTATCGGCGTCATCAGCAACGGGTTTCAGCTCGACAACGTATCGAGCTATTGGGTCAACGGTGTCGAAGGCGCATTGATCCTGTTCGTCGTTGCCACTACGGCGCTCGTGCGCCGCCATGCAGGGAATCAAGCTCATGATTGAACAGATTGGCCGCTTGCAGCGCTTCGCGCTGGTGGCGGCACTGATTGCGGTGATCGCTTTCTTCGCGATGTTCGCGCCCGGTTTCGCGCGAGCGGATAATCTTGCTAACGTGCTGTTGAACAATTTCGCACTGCTGGCAATTGCTTCGCTTGGGATGACGCTCGTGTTGTCGCTGGGTGCCATTGATCTATCGCTCGGCACATCAATCGATGTAGCCAGCCTCGCGTTTGTCCTGCTAAGCGCACACCAGGTTGGCGTCGTGCCCGCGGCGCTCGGCGGCCTTGCTGCAGCGCTCGTCGTCGGCGCGTTTAACGGCGTGCTGATCGGCTGGCTTGGCATTGCGCCGTTTCTTGCTACGCTGGGCACGCTCTTTATCGGCCAGACTGTCCAACAGCTCGCCACCGACGGCGGTCAGCCGGTATACCTGCTCAACGTCGCGTTGCCGCCGCTCTTTAGCGCGCTGGCACACGGCACATTTGCAGGCTTGCCTGTGCCGCTCTGGATCGTGGCGGTACTGGCGCTCGGCGTGCATGTCACACTCGCGCATGCCGCGTTAGGCAGGCAGCTAACCGCGCTCGGCGCACAACCCGGCGTGGCACGTTATTCCGGCCTGCCGGTTGCGGCCATCACGCTGGTGACGTTTATTGCCAGCGCATTGATTTATGGCGTCGTCGGTTTGATCTTGTCGTCGACCGTCAAAGCTTACGTGCCGCAGGCCGGCAACGGTTATCTGCTCAATGCGATCGGCGCGACCTTCATTGGCACGACGCTGTCACCGACGCGCCGTCCCGGCGTCGTCGGCACAGTGCTTGGTGTCCTGCTGCTAAGCCTGGTCGCAAACGGTTTGCTGCTGATTGGCTGGAATTTCTACTGGCAGCAGGTTGCGACCGGTGCGCTGATCTTCGCCGTGCTGGCCGTCAGCTTCGCGCAAAGACGTGGCCGCTATGCGTGAGATTCCGTGCCACGCCCCACGCTGAACGTGAACGCCAACGCACCCACCAGCAATACGCCCTTGATGAAATCCTGCATGTAGTACGGCGCATTTAACATCGTCAGGCCGTTAAGCAAAACGCCGACGAATACCGCGCCGACTACCGTACCAAACACGTTGGGCCGCTTGGCGCCCCAAACTGCATAGCCGACCAGCGCAGCCGCCACCGCATCGAGCAGCATCGAATGGCCTGCGCTGACGTCGCCACGTCCAACGCGTGCGGCAATCAGCACGCCACCCAGCGAGGCAATCCCGCCCGACGCGACATAGGCGGCGACGCGGTATCGCGCGGTCGGCGCACCTGCGAGGCGCGCCGCTGTTTCGTTGCCACCAATTGCGTAGATGACCCGCCCCCAGCGTGTGGTTTCCATCACGACACACGCCACTACGGTGAGCACGAGCAGCACGATCACCGGCAATGGCACGACATCGAACAATCGCAGGCGCCCAAGCGCAAGAAACGCATCGGGGAAGACACCTGTCGTTTCAGTGCCATCGGGCAGAATCGTGCCAGTTGCGAGCGAACGGCCGCCCGTCGGAATCAATTGCAGACCGGCAAGCAGAAACAGCGTGCCAAGTGTTGCCAACTGGTCCGGCACACGCAGACGTGTAATCAGCAGGCCATTAAACAGGCCTGCGGCGACACCGAGGACGAGGCATGCCGCAACCGCTTCCAGCGCATTGCCGTGCCAGACGATTAGCACATAGCTCGCCGCCATCTGCGCCGAGGCAGCCACACTGCCCACGGAAAGATCGAAGCCGCCCGCGGCAAGCGTCACTGTTACGCCAATCCCCAACAACGCGACAATCGACACCGCTTGCAAAATGCTGAAGAGATTGTCGATGTTCAAAAACGCCGGCTGGTTGACGGCGAATACGATGACGAGCAACGCAAGCACGAGCAGCATGCCGGTCCGTTCGAGTTGCACGCGCAGCCTTTGCAGCCAGCTGGGGCGAATTCGACCAGCAGACTCGTGGATAGCGGGGACGCCTTCAGAGGCAACATCGGAGGTAACCGAAGGGCTGGTTTTCATGAGTGAACGTAGGAAGTGAGATCGGAATGGGAAACGTGATCGAGCGTCGCGCGGTCGAAGCGGACGACGCGATCTGCGATCTCGAGTGCCTCTTCGAGATCGCTGACGAAGACGAGAGTGGCGCGTTCGGGCGCATGGCGACGCAGCGTATCGACGATATCGGCACGTGCTCCGGCATCCACGCCTTGAAACGGTTCATCCAGCAATAGCAGGCGTGCGGGCTGCGCATGCCAACGCGCTAGCACTACCTTCTGCTGGTTGCCACCGGAAAGCCGCGTGAGACGATCGTCAGGGCCTGTGCAGCGAATCCCGAAGCGTTCGATCGCTTCAGTCGCGGCACGCTGTTCGCGTGCGCGTCGCACCCTGCCGTGCTTGAACCAGCGTGACAGGAACGGAAAACTAAGCGTGCCCGCAATCGAAGCGAAAGGCACGCTATCCGGAAACAGCGAGCTTCGCCAACGGTCCTCACCGGCGAGGAAGACGCCGGCACGGATTGCATCGGCGGGTGAGCGAGGACGCCACGGCTTGCCATCGAGCGTCATCGCCCCCGCCGCAGCGAGCGACGCGCCGAAAATGGCTCGCGCGAAGCGGGATTTGCCACCGCCAACCGGGCCGGCAATCGCGACAATTTCACCGCGCTGCACATCGAGATCGAAGGGAATGCTGCTGGGCGTCAACTGAAGATCACGCACGCTGAAGTACGGCACCTGTGTCGCAAAAGCGGAAGCGGAAGCAGAGCCGAACGCCGCCGTTGCGCTCACATCAGCAGCTTTAGTACGCAACGGACGGCCGATCATCGTTTCAACCGCGGCATCGAAATCGATCGGTGCAGACAGATCGGCAACAACGCGCCCATCGCGCACAACCGTCACGCGTCCGGCAATGCGGCGCAGATCGCCGAGCCGGTGCGACACCAGCAGGATCGCGACACCCTCGGCGCGCAACCTGTCAAGCAGACCGAAGAGACGCTCGGCCTCAGGTGCAGACAGACTGGCGGTGGGCTCGTCGAGAATCAGCAGCGCGGGCCGCGTCGCCAACGCACGCGCCAACGTCACCAACTGCTGCGACGCGAGCGACAACGAGGCGAGCGGTGCGGACAGATCAACCTCGAGCCCAACACGCTCGGCCAACGGCGCGGCCGCCTGAAGACGGGCGGCAGGCGTCGCGCGCCACGGCGAGGACGGATCGCACAAGCGGTCGAGCAACAGGTTGTCCGCGATCGAAAGCGTCGGCACCACTGCATCCGCAATCGATTGATGAACGGTCGAAACACCGCTCCGTTTGGCATCGTGCGGTGAAGCCGGACGAAACGGTTGCCCGCGCAACGAGAGCTCACCTTCATCGGGAGAATAGACGCCGCTAAGAATCTTCACGAGGGTCGACTTGCCGGCGCCGTTCGCGCCCATTAGCGCAACGACTTCGCCCGCATGAATCGACAGATCGACACGATCGAGCGCGAGCGTAGGGCCAAAGCGTTTGGAAACCGCGCGAGCGGTCAGAACAGGAACAGTCATCGAAGGGGACGCGCGCTTTACTGCGCTCGTAAAGGATGACCGTTCATCGTAGCCACCCGCTACGGGTGTGCCAACGAAGCGTTGTTCATATCGATAGCTTGTCTGGGGATGACAAAGCCTCTACCCGGACCGATGTGTCCGAAGGCTAGCAGGAAGGAGATGGCATATCGCAGGCCGGCGCGTATTCAGCGCCCACTGGAAAAGCCCGATTCAGCAGGGGTTTAACAGCGGAAATGCTCGATATTCTGACCGGCGTAAATCGCACGCGCGAGCCAATCGGGTTTATCGCCCTGGCCGTCCCATGTGTTGCCGTAGGCGTCCCGGTACATTATCGCCTTGGTTGCATGAGCGTCCGCTTCAATCGCCGCGGCCAATGCTTCCATCGTAATGCCGTATTCGTCCATGCGGCGACGTATCCACAGGACCAGCCGCTCACGCGCGTTCCCGTCGAGGTCGAACATCCGTTGTTCTTCTCGCTCTTTCATAACGTACCGATGTCGCGGCTGATATTGCGCGCGTTTTGAAAAAATAAAAGGCTTCGCTGAGAAACGCGAAGCCTATGCGTGATTCGGGTGAGCCGAACGCCGTTCGACCTCACCTTGCCTTTTGCGCAAATGCGCCCCCGGAAATGATGCCCGACAAATCTATTGATCAGGAAATCCGTTCGGCAAGCGGCTCGAATCGTCGCCCGTCTGGCCCTTTACCCTCAAGGGCTGCTTCAGCGTCTATATCTGGATTTTAGCACCCATTTTTTCCGCCGCGCACGGCAATACGCGGTGGAGACCTCGATATCGCGGCAGTAGCGTGCTATTTTGTCGTTCCAGACTTTCTTTCGCCCTACTCTAAAGGAAAGCAGCCATGTCGCCGTCAACTGCAATCGCCGCTATTCTCACTGCGCTTTTGATCGGCGCCATGAGCCCAGGACCGAGTTTTGTCATCGTCGCGCGCAACTCAATCGGTCTATCGCGGCGCGACGGACTGGCGACCGCGCTTGGCATGGGAATCGGCGGCGTGTTCTTTAGCGGCATCGCCTTGCTAGGGCTGTACACGTTGCTGGCCGCGGTCACGTGGTTGTATGTGAGCCTCAAGGTGGCAGGCGGCCTGTATCTGATCTATCTCGCGTCGAAGATCTGGCGCGGCGCAAAGACCCCGCTCGCGTTCAACCAGGGGCAAGCGAATGCCAGCGCCAATCCGAGAAAATCTTTCTGGATTGGTTTGAGCACGCAACTCAGCAATCCGAAAACCGCTATTTATTACGGCAGCATATTCGCGGCCCTGTTACCCCAGCATCCGCCGCTGTGGTGTTATTTCGCGTTGCCTCCAGCGATCTTCTCGATTGAAGCCGGGTGGTATACGGTCGTCGCATTGTGTTTTTCCAGCAAGCGTCCACGCGAACTGTATCTGCGGGCGAAGACCTGGGTCGACCGGCTTGCGGCCGGCGCGATCACTGCCCTGGGCCTCAGATTGATCATTGCGGCACATCGCGTCGGACTTTAACGCGTCTCGAGGTGCGGGGCCTCGGCCCGCTCCAAGGCGAATCCTTGCAAGCCATGCCAGGCATGACATCCAGAGGGTTCGCCGCGCGCCGTTTTCTTAAGGGGGGCTGACCATTTGGCGCTCCGCCGCACGCCGCCCGACGGAAACTTTACAAGATAGTTCTTGACGACAGTAGTCCCAAACCGCTATTGTGGCCCTCGAAGTTCAAGAAGTTCGATTGCTGTTCATCAATTGCTCGCTCCCTCAGCGGTATTCGTTGTCCATTCCCTCCTTGACGCTTCACGTGCTCCATAGCGAGCGATTTCTTACTTTTTCTACCTCAAGGATTCTTCATGGATACCGGTACCGTTAAGTGGTTCAACGACAGCAAAGGCTTTGGCTTCATTACACCGGACAAGGGCGGCGACGACCTGTTCGCTCACTTTTCGGAAATCAGCGGCGACGGCTTCAAGACGCTGGCTGAAAACCAGAAGGTGAGCTTCGAAACGAAGCAAGGCCCCAAGGGTCTGCAAGCGGCTAACATCAAGCCGCTGTAAAGTTTGAAGGGTCCGGTATCCGGCATCGGGTACCGGGCTGCAGCGACACCCTCGCGGAGCTTGTTCTCCCACAGTTGGCGTAATCGCTTAGCAGTTTCTTTGCGCCAAACGCATCGCTTGCCCCCTCATCCTCCCTGGCTTCACCGGCTTTAACGCCTTTCCCCGCCTTTTCCATCAGGCATTCGCTTCGGCTCGAACGGGTTCGTCCCTGATCGCCGTGAGCGCGTACGAATATTTAAAATTAAAATGCAAAACAAACACATTCATCATTACAACGGCTATGCCGTCCAACCTTCGGCACATCGTTTGCCTGACGGTTCGTTTTCCTCCAACCTGTTGCTCGAGCGTGCCGACACGGCTCGCACCGAAGCGCGCTATCAGTTCTACTCGCTCGACTACTTCAACGACGAAGAACAGGCGCTGCAGCACTCATGCCGCTGGGCCCGTCATTGGGTCGACAGCCGCGGTTAATAGCGTCCGGCCCGCTTCACGGTTTGGCCTGCGGTGAGCTAGCGCTCCCGTCGGCCAGATCAATCGCACTGCCGGATTTCACCCGTGCGCGCAGTTCGAATTTCTGGATCTTCCCGGTCGACGTTTTAGGTAGCTCTCCAAAGCGAACTGCCTTGGGCAACTTAAAGCTCGCAAGGAACAGACGGCAATGCGCGATGATCTCTTCGGCAGTAGCCTCTGCGCCCTCTTTCAGCTCGACGAAGGCGCAGGGCACCTCGCCCCACTTCGCGTCGGGCATCGCCACCACGGCGGCCACCGAAACCGCCGGGTGCCGGTATAACGTGTCTTCGATCTCGATGCTCGAGATGTTTTCCCCGCCCGAAATAATGATGTCCTTGCTGCGGTCGCGAATGCGCATGTAGCCATCCGGCATCATCACGCCCAGATCGCCGGTATGGAACCAGCCGCCCCTGAAGGCATCTTCGGTGGCGCGCTCGTTCTTCAGATAACCCTTCATGCAGATGTTGCCGCGAAACATGATTTCGCCCAGCGTTTCGCCGTCGTTCGGTACCGGCTCGAGCGTGTCCGGATCCAGCACGGTCGCGGCGGCTTGCAGGTGATAGCGCACGCCCTGACGTGCGTTGAGCCGCGCGAGTTCGTCGTCGCCGACGCTGTTCCAGTGTTCCTGCCTGGCACAGACAGACGCCGGTCCGTAGACCTCGGTGAGGCCATAGACGTGAGTCAGATCGAAGCCAATCTCCTTCATCCTGGCTATCACTGCAGGCGCGGGCGCCGCACCGGCCACCATCGTGGCGACCCGGTGCCCGATGCCTTCGCGCCACGCTTCAGGCGCATTGGCCAGCGCGCTCTGGACGATCGGCGCGCCGCAATAGTGGGTGACGCCCTCTGTGCGAATCAGCTCGAACACGGTCTTCGCGTCGAACTTGCGCAAGCAGACGTTGACGCCCGCACGCGCCGCCACGGTCCATGGAAAACACCAGCCGTTGCAATGAAACAGCGGCAGCGTCCACAGATACACCGCGTGCTTCGGCATATCCCATTCGAGGATGTTGCTCACGGCGTTCAGATAAGCGCCGCGATGATGGTAGACGACACCCTTCGGATCGCCCGTCGTACCGGACGTGTAGTTCAGCGCGATCGCGTCCCATTCGTCGGCCGGCGGCTGCCAGGCGAATTGCGGATCGCCGCCTTGCAGGAAGGCTTCGTAATCGGTTGCGCGTGGAAACCTGTGCGGATCAGCAGGCATCACATCATTGACGCTGACAATCCTCAGTTCCGGAAACTCCAGCGAAGCACGATGCGCCAGTTCGGCGTACTCGGTATCGACGATCAACACCTTGGCCTCGCCATGCCGCAACATGAACAGGATCGACGCGATATCGAGCCGCGTGTTCAGCGTATTGAGCACCGCTCCTGCCATCGGCACACCGAAATGCGCTTCAATCATCTGAGGGATGTTGGGCAACAGCACCGCGACGGTGTCGCCACGTCCTATCCCTGCCTGTTGCAGCGCGCTGGCAAGACACCGCGTACGTTCATACGTCTCGCGCCACGTGCGTCGGATCGCACCGTGAACCACCGCGCAACGCTCGCCATAGACCTGCGCAGCACGAGCGATGAAATCGATCGGCGTGAGCGGAACATGGTTCGCCTCACGGCGGCCGAGACCTTCGTCGAACATAGGCATCATTGGGTCGTCTCCTCGGGAGCCAGCGGCTCCGCTGTCCTTCTGCGTCTTATGGCCAATCAGCTTATCGTACTCGCGACTTCCCATGCGGCATAGCGGGAAGACGCCGTAGGATCAAGCGTGAATGGTACAGAAGGGAGACGACGCGTCGAAATCAGGCAGCTTTGTTTTCGTGCTGCTCGCGCTTGCGGGAGACGTAACGGGCTAGAACCGCGTCGGTATGAAACAACTCGAGCGCGATGTCCGACAACACACCCGCCTCACGCCAGCGTAAGTAGTACCGGTGCGAGGTCTGATAGGGAGGGTAGTTCTGCGGCATGGCGTTCCATGGTTTGCCGGTACGCAACACCCACAGAACGCTGTTGACCACGCCACGCAGATTCACGCACGGACGCCCTCTGCGCACAACGCTCTGGTTAAGCTCGGGCAGCAGCGGCACGATACGTTCCCACTGCGCGTCGGTCAGATCGTAGACCGAAAGCGCGAACGGTAGCGGCGAATGCGATTGGGTCGACTCGAGTGTATTCATACAAGTGAGGAACGCTAACGACGCGACTGAGGGTGGCATCCGCAGGACGACTATCCGGCCGCCCTTCCGATGCCTTGCATTCAGCTTAACTGATGCGCCGGTCGAAGAAAGTCAAATCTTGTTAGATCGGGCTGTAGGACTCGCCGTGGGACTGCTAGTCGCGCGTGTCGATCACTTCATCGCCGATCTGTTCGAGCCGGTAGCCATAACCGTAGATCGGCGTGAGGCGGTAGCCATTTTCCGGGCGCAGGCCCAGTTTCGAGCGCAACATCGACACATGGGTGTCCATGGTGCGCGTAGGAATGTCGACGGTCTGCTTCCAGACCATATCGACGATATGCGCCCGCGACAACGGGCGGTTCAAATGCTGGAACAGCAACAATGCGAGTTCGAATTCCTTCTGCGTGAGATTCACCAATTGTTGCTTCACGTGTACCTGTTTAGCGTTCAGGTCGAATTCGAAGTCGCCAAAGGTCGCTTTGACGGCAGCCGCATTGAGCTGATAGGTGCGCCGTAGCAGCGAGCCCACCCGCGCCAGCAGCACACTCGCGGCGACCGGCTTGACGACGTAGTCGTCCGCGCCGGCATTTAACATTGCAACGATGTCGCTTTCGCGGCCGCGCGAGGTCATGAAAATCACTGGCACGCGCTCGGCTAGCGTCGAGCGCACCCAGCGCAATACTTCTTCGCCGGACAGGTCCGGCACGATCCAGTCGAGGATCAGGAGATCGAAGGTCTGACGGTGTAACTGCTGGACGAGTGCGCGACCTTCGGAAAAGGTATGGCAGACATGGCCCGCCGCTGACATCGTTTCATGCACGAAAGCGGTTTGGGCGGGGTCGTCATCGAGTACCGCGATTCTCATGCTCGCCTCTTGAAGTGACATGCAACATGGGCGCGAAATTATTGTAGCCCGGTGGGAC
The DNA here is from genome assembly GCF_900141745.1 of Paraburkholderia phenazinium. Classification (NCBI taxonomy): domain Bacteria; kingdom Pseudomonadati; phylum Pseudomonadota; class Betaproteobacteria; order Burkholderiales; family Burkholderiaceae; genus Paraburkholderia; species Paraburkholderia phenazinium. The sequence goes on from NZ_FSRM01000002.1 coordinate 317,799, forward strand.
AAAAGTCGCTGATAAGCCTGAACCCTGGTGACGCATCCATTAGTCCGACTACTGCGTCTCGCGCTCAAACCCCGCCATCAACCCGCTCGCCCGCTGCACCTTCGCGCACACCGCCTGTTCGAGCACGGGCTTACCTTGCGGGATCGCCAGAGTCAGAAACGCCCGCGCCCGGGTGATGCCTGTGTAGACGAGTTCGCGCGACAGAATAGGACTAAACGTATCGGGCAACACCAATGCGGCATGCATGAATTCCGAGCCCTGCGATTTGTGTACGGTGAGCGCGAGCACTGTTTCCACTGCCTGCAAACGGCTAGGCAAAACCCACTTGATGCCGCCTGTGCCGTCGGCCGCCGGAAAGGCCACTCGCAACACCGGGTTCTCATCCGTCGTGCCCGGAAGCTCCAGCGTGATGCCGATGTCGCCATTCATCAACCCCAACTCGTAATCGTTACGGGTTACGAGCACCGGCCGTCCCGGATACCACTCGCCGCGCATCGCAATCAGCCCGTCTTCCTGCAGCAGCCGGGCAATGCGCTTGTTGAGTCCTTCGACGCCCCACGGTCCGCGGCGCAACGCGCACAGAAGCTGGAATTCGCCGTGCGCCTTGAGCACCGCGCGCGCCCAAATGTCAAATGCTTCGGGCGCGTCGTAGCGTTCAGGCTGCTGGGTGCGCATCGTCTCCAGATAATGCCGATAGCCATAGCGTGGCCGGCCCAGCTCGCCATTCGCGCCGAACAATTGCGCTGACGCCGATGCATCGCTAGCGCCGCCGTATCCATCTATGACAAGTGCCTTAAAGGACGCATCGTCAGTAGCCGAGCAAACCAGCAACGCGAGATCCGCGTGACCGTGTGTCCAGATCCTGGCGACAGCCGCAGCGTCACCCGCATTGACGAGCGTAGCGAGCTGGCCGATCCCGCTCTGTGCGGAAAACCGATGACTGTGCCGCAGCATCGCGATCGACTGATCGAGCGCCGTGCCCTGTTCGTCCAGCATGGCCTCCTCGATGCGCTCGCCGGTTGCGGCGAGCAGCCAGTCGCGCGTGGCCGGCGTGTAATGCCCTTCGCCCGCACGCTGACACAGTTCCCCGAGCACGGCCCCGGCTTCGACCGACGCCAACTGATCTTTATCGCCTAGCAGAATCAGCCGTGCCGATGCGGGCAATGCGTCGAGCACGGCCGCCATCATCTCGAGATCGACCATGGAGGCTTCGTCGATCACCAGCACGTCAACCGGCAATGGATTGCTCGCGTCGTGACGAAAACGCCGGCTGTCGGGACGCGTGCCGAGCACGCGATGCAGCGTCGTCACTACGGTCGGGATCGCCTCGCGCACAGCCGCGCCGTTCGGCAGCGCGTCGACGGGCAGTTGCTCGACCGCGCCTGCAATCGACTCGTTCAGACGCGCCGCGGCTTTACCGGTCGGCGCTGCGAGACGAATCCGCAACGGTCGCGCGGGACGCAGCGGATTCGCTATGCCGTCGAGTGCAAGCGTCTGCAGCAACGCAAGCAGTCTGACCACGGTAGTCGTCTTGCCGGTGCCTGGGCCGCCGGTAATGATGCTGAACGCGCTGCGCGCTGCCAGTGCGCAAGCGAGCTTCTGCCAGTCCGCGCCCGTCACGCTGGCGGCGCGCGGTGGAAACAACGCGTCCAGCGCGGCACGCGCAGAACCAGCCTGGAGCGACGCTTCCATCTGCGCCGACGCCGCAAGCCGACACTCGATGCCAGCGCGTACATCCTGCTCGTATTGCCAGTAGCGACGCAGATACAGCCGCGTGCCGACGAGCACGAGCGGCGTATTGCCGGCATCTGCGCCGACCAGCGCGGGCTGATCGAGCGCTCCCAGCCAGCGCGCGAGATTGACGCCTGCCAGGACTTCCGCCGGCGCCTGCGGCGGTTCCGCTGTGGTGAGCGCCTGCGGTCCATCAGGCGGCAACGAAAGCGCGAAGGTCGGATCGTCCAGTGTCGCCTGCAGGTCGAGGCACACATGGCCGCGCCCCAACTGATGACTCGCGAGCGCGGCCGCCAGCACCAGTAGCGGCGGCGTCTGCGGTTCCTCCGTCCACAGGAAGCGCGCGAAGCCGGCATCGAGCGCGCGCAACCAGCCGCGCTCGACCCACTGGTCCAGCACGACGAGCATGCGGCGCGTGTCGCCCTTGGCGTCGATGACGGCTACGGTGTCGTTGGAACGGGGCGTCATTCGATTTCCTTTAACGCATACTCATCGGCATCTTCGCCCGCGGAGCGATGATGCGCAAACAACGCATCCAGTTCTTCGATCAACTCGCGCGGCGGCCGCTCGACATGCAAGCCCTGACCAGGCGCACGACCGCCCCGCAAAAACAGATACACCGCACCGCCCACATCACGGTCGTAGTCGTAATCCGGCAGACGCACTTTTAACAAACGATGCAGTGCGAACAGATACAGCACGTACTGCAGTTCGTAGCGTGAATGCAGGATCTGCGCGCGCATCCTCGCCGGCGTGTACGCCGCGTCATCCGGTCCGAGCCAGTTCGACTTGTAGTCCGCGACGTAATAGCGACCTTCGTGTTCGAACACCAGATCGATAAAACCCTTGAGCATACCGTTCAGGCGGGCGGGCTCGAGCGCGGGCCGCGCTTCGCCATCGAGCGTCAGGTCGCACACGAGTTGATCGAGCACTTGTGTATCGACGGTGTGCGCCGCGAGCCAGAACTCCATTTCGGCCATGTATGACGCGGGGTCGAGATTCGCCAGCACAACTGGCTGCACCGTCTCGCCTTCTATTGGCGGCAGTGCGAGCGGCGTGCGCAGCAGGTACAGCAGCCAATCCGTCAACGGTTCGATCCAGCGCGGCCAGCCACGCAGATTGCAGCGGCGCGCCACGGTATCGCGCACCGTTTGCGGGTGGGCGGCGAGCTTCGCGAAGCCTTCGTTGGCCGCCCACTCCATCAGGTCATGCAGGAAACTGCCTGCGTCCGCGCCACGCAGAAAGCCATGCAAGGTCTCATCGGCCGGCAACGCGAGCGCGGTCTCGGCCGCGGCGGGCTCTACCGGTTGCGCCTGCCGCGACTGGACTGTTGAAGCAACCTCGTCGTCTTCGAGCGCTTCTGCTTCCAGCAACTCGTGGAAAACATCTTCACTGCGCGTTTCAGGGGCCAAGCGTGAATCGTCTGTCGCCGCGTCGTCGGTCGCGCTTACCGGTACGGAAACTACATGAGCACCCGTACCGCCGATCACACCATTGTCCTTGCGCAGACTCGAATAACTGGCGATCCACCACGACTCGCGCACGGGCCGCGTCAGCATGCGAGCTTCACCGCGCAACTGCTGTGTGCCCAGCGGCACGAACGGTTCGCTGTTCGGAGGCGGCGCCTCGGCAATACTGATATCGCCACACGCACCTCGCAATTGCTCCAGCAACGCATTGAGTTCCGTGCCGGCAATCGGCTTGCCACCGCCGAGCAGATAGCCGAACGCGCTCAACTCGACGCTCTGGATCGGCGCAATCCCCACCCACGTCGCATAGCGCGCCCGCGTCAACGCCACATAGAGCTTGCGCAGGTCTTCGCCGAGCCGCTCGCGGTCCGCTCGCGGCAACACGTCGACGTCACCCAGCGTGATGTGCAACTTGCCCGCTTCGTCATGCCATTTGAGCGGCATATCGTCTGCATTGACCGGGCGGTAGGTGCACGCAAACGGCAGGAATACCAACGGATACTCCAGCCCCTTTGACTTGTGTACCGTCACCACCTGCACCAGACCCGCATCGCTCTCGAGCCGCAGTTGCCGCGCATCGCCGCCCGCATTGGCGCCCTCGTCCGCGCACTGTTCGTCCAGATAGCGAATCAGCGCGTGCTCGCCGTCGAGCTGCGCACTGGCCTGTTGTAGCAGCTCGGCCAGATGCAGCAGGTTAGTCAGCACGCGTTCGCCGTTGACTGCCGCGCCTGCCGTCTGTCCGAGCAGCCGCTGCGGCACGTGAAAATCGTTGAGCAGACGGCGCAGCATCGGCAGCACGCCTTTGTCGCGCCAGCAGTCGCGGTAGTCGCGGAACCGCAGCACGCACTTCTCCCACGCAAGTTCGTCGCGGTTGAACGTATCAAGCGCGGCCCAATCGAGTCCGAGCGTCGCGGTCGCCAGCGCCGTGCGCACCAGACGCCCGTCATCGGGGTCCGCACACGCCGCGAGCCAGTGATGCAATTCCTGTGCTTCCCCCGTCTGAAACACCGAATCCCGATCGGACAGGTAGACGCTACGCACGCCGCGTTCTGCCAGCGCAGCGCGGATCGCACGCGCTTCCGTGCCGTTGTTGACCAGCACCGCCATATGGCCCGGCTGTAGCGGCGTATTGCCACTAGCGCCTTCGAAGCCCGCGTTGCCGGCTTGCCCCAGGTTGAGAAGGCGCACCATCTCAGTCGCGCAACTGGCGGCCATCTCGCGCAGATATGCTTCCTTGCTGAGCGGCTTGCCTTCGTCGACGGAGGGCAGCCACCACGCACTCAGCGCAGGCACCTCCATACCTTGGACCTGCAGCGAGTCTTTACGGCCTGCTGCGTCGGCGGCAATAAACGGAAGCGGATTGGCTCCCCCCTCGGCGCTGCGAAACAGGAATGCCCCCTCGCCGCTCTGCCGCTCTTCGGCCGCCTCGAAACAGCGATTGACGGCGTCCACCATTCCTTGCGTCGAGCGGAAGTTTTTCTTCAGCGTGAACAACCGTCCAGCGCAGGCACGACGCGCTCCGAGGTACGTGTAAATATCCGCACCACGGAACGCGTAAATCGCTTGCTTCGGATCGCCAATCAAAACGATTGCCGTGTCCGGATCGTTCTCCTCAATGCGGTAGACGGCGTCGAAAATCCGGTATTGCACCGGGTCCGTGTCCTGGAACTCGTCGATCAGCGCGACCGGGTATTGCTGACGGATGATCTCGGCCAAGCGTTTGCCGTTCGGCTTGTGCAAGGCTTCGTTAAGACGCGTGAGCAGATCGTCGAAACCCATCTGCGAACGGCGCGCTTCCTCTTCCGTGAAGCGCTGTGCAATCCAGCGTGCCGCGTGCCGCAGCAATGCGTGTTGCGCCGTGGGCTGTGCGGCCAACGCGTCGCGCAGCGTCTCCATCGCGATGAAGGCAGGATGCGCCGGTGGCTCGCCGATGAGCCAGATTTCGGCGACGCCAGCCCGCGTAAACCGAGTCCACACTGCGGCGGTAGCCTCGAAATCGGGCCGCTGCATGTCGGGTGTGTTGGCCCAGTCGCGAAGCTTGTCGAGCCACTTCTTGCAGTTCGGTGCGTTCAGGCTCGTCGCCTTGAACTGCTTCTTCGCCCGCGCATCGTCGAACAGCGTCTGAAGCTCGTCGCACCACGCTGCCCAGTTCGTCTTCAGATGGTCGACATGTTCGCGCTGCTTTTTGCGCGCGTCCTGCAGTGCTTCGAGCGGTGGCGGGGCCTCTTCCAGCAGATCGGCATGGCCTAGCAGACCGCGAATCGCCTGCTGCAGCTTCGCCGGGCTCGCGAACCATTGGCGAACTTCCGCCGCCGACTGCACATCAAGCGGCGCAAGGAAGGTGCGCCAGTAATCGCGCACGACTTCCGCGCGCAACTCGCTCTGGTCGGTTTCGAGCGTCTGCGAAAACAGGCTGTCGCTGTCGAACGCATGCTCGCTCAGCATGCGGTTGCACCAGCCGTGAATCGTGGAGACCGCGGCCTCGTCCATCCATTCGGCGGCGAGTTGAAGGCGGTGCGCGCAGGCGGCCCACTGGTCGGCGTCGTAGCTGTCACGCAAGTCGTGCAACAGGTCCTTGCCGGAGGGGAGCGGTTCAACCTCCTCCGGCGACGCGCGGAAATACGCGGCGGCCTCGATCAGCCGCGCGCGGATGCGATCCCGCAACTCCTTGGTGGCCGCATCAGTAAACGTCACGACGAGTATTTCGGGCGGCGTCAGCGGCCGTGCCTCGCTATCCGCTCCACGATGACCGAGCACGAGCCGGACGTACAACATAGCGATCGTGAAGGTCTTGCCAGTACCGGCGCTCGCTTCGATCAGGCTGCTGCCCTGCAGTGGAAATTCAAGCGGCTTCAGCTCTACCGCGGTTCCCTCGGACTGCTGCGTTGTCAGGGGAGTATTCATTGCGCGTCTCCCGTTTGTGACGGTGCAATTTTCGGCTTCGACGCCGAGACCGGAATCGCGCGATGCAGCGGTAACAACAGTGCGACGGCAAGTGTCTCGAACTCGCCGCTTTCGGCAAGCGCGTCGAAATCCGGGTAGGCACGGGAGAGATACGCGTTAGTCTGCCGCTCGCCTGCCTGGCGACCCACGCCATCGTAAGTGAGACGGGCGGCTTCGCGCGCTTCGTTGAGCTGCGCAGCGAGCGTCTCGCCGCTACCACTGAAGTCATGCTCGCCACCCGCGCCCGTGCGACTCTCGGCATCGGCGAAATCAAGCGCGCCTGGCCGCTTCCTAAGCCACGCAAACGCCGTTCTCACGGCGAGCGGCAGCGGTTTGCGTGTGCCTTCGTCCCAGGCTCGCAGCAAGGTCAGCAGATGCGCGCGCGCCACGTCCTCCGCGAGCGGTGTGAACTCCACGCTCCCTACCTTGCTGACGATTACGGTCGTGACCGCGCCTGCGGCAAGCTGCGCGGCCAGGTGCCCCACCCAATAGGCGATAAGCCGGTCGCCGCGATACTTGCGGTCCTTGATCAGCGTGCCCGGTTCGAGAAACACCCGGCCACGGGTATGGTTGGGACCGGCCCGCAATTCGCCGACCCAGTCTTCGATCGTCAGCGTGCCCAAACCCGGGCCGCCCTCCACGCGCAGTTCGAATTGCTCGTCGAGAAGATCGGGCCAGCGCTGCAGTTCCGCCCGAAAGCGCTCGAACAGATCGGCCATCGGTTCCATCAACTCACCGGCGATAACCTCGCCGAAACCGCCCGCCGCCAGATCGCCGCTGCGATGCATGCGCTCGAGGCGCGCTATAGCGGCCGGCAACACATCTTCATCACCGCGCTCCAAGGCTGCAGCCTGTGCGCGAATCAGTTCATTCTGCAATTGCCACGCTTCAAGCTGATTGACTTCAAAAGGCTCGTGATTCTCGCTGGCCGCATCTTCGGCTTCGAAAGCGACGCGCAGACGCTGCCGGAAGAAGCTCTTGACCGGATCCTTGAGGAAGTCCGCCAGCTCGCGCACCGATAACGGCTCGGTCCGCTCCAGCGGCGGTAGCGGCGCATCATCTGCGGCTGTGCCAAAGCCAGACCGCGGCACAGCCCGGCTCCATTCCCGTGCATACGTGAACAACCCCGACGCCTTCGGCTGCACCGGGAAATAATCCGCGCTGAACGGTTGCAGCTTGTGATCCACTGTAAGCGCCTTGAGGAGCGCATCCGCATCATCATCCGCTGCGCCTTCGAGACGCCAGCCCGCTTTCAGATGATCGCGCAACTGACCGACCAGCACCGACGGCGGACGCGGCGTGTTGTCGTTGACACTGCGCCCCACCCACGACACATGCAGATGCTCGCGTGCCGACAGCAGCGCCTCCAGAAACAGATAACGATCGTCCTCACGACGCGAGCGGTCACCAGGCCGGTAGTTGCGGCGCATCAGGTCGAAGTCGAGCGGCATCCGGTTACGCGGATAGTCGCCGTCGTTCATGCCGAGCAGACAGCCGACGCGAAACGGAATCGCGCGCATCGGCATCAGCGTTGCGAAGGTGACGGCGCCAGCAAAGAAGCGCTGCGTCAGGCCACCGCCTTCGAACTGGGACAACCAGTAGTCGCCGACAATCGAAAGCGGCAGCTCGCCCGTAAGCGCCGCTTCGTCGCACGCATCGCGCCAGGCTTCGAGCGCGGCGTCGAGGCGTTCCAGTGTGTAGGCGTCCTCGCTATCGTCGGTGGCGAAGAAAGTGGTCTTGAGCCAACGCAGACGGTTGCACCATTCCTCCACCGTAGCGGGCTCGCGTAGCGTCTTCCAGGTGTGGTCGAGCGCATCGACGAGGCGCGTCAGCGGCCCTAGCAACGCCGCATCCAGTCCGCCGATTTCCGCATACGGTTCGATCTCGCGCCACGCGCCGGCTTTGTCACCCGCTGCATAGCCGAGCAGCATCCGGCGCAGACCGAAGGCCCAGCTGTTCGGCGCGTTGTCGGCGCCGGCCTGCGGTAAGCCCAGGCTCGCGCGCTGTTCAGCGTGCAGCCCCCAACGGATATTGGCCCCGCTGATCCACGTCCGCAGCTTCGGAAGATCGTCCGTACTGATGCCGAAGCGCGCGCGCAGCGCGGGCACTTCGAGCAGATCGAGCACATCGCTGACCGTCAGACGCGATTGCGGCAGCGCCAGCAGCGTTTCGAGCGCGCCGATCAGCGGATCGAAATCGCGCTGTCCGCGGTCTGCCACGCTGAATGGGATGTAGCGCGGGTCTTCCTTGTCGAGCAGACCGAACACGGCCTGGATATGCGGCGTATAGACTTCGATATCCGGTACCATCACGATCACGTCGCGGGGACGCAAGGTCGAATCTGCGGCGAACGCGGCCAGCAACTGGTCGTGCAGGATCTCCACTTCGCGCTGCGCGCTGTGCGCGACGTGGAAGCGAATCGAGTGGTCCGTGTGTGGGTCCACTTCGTCCCAGAGTTCACGTGTTTCCCGTATTGGCCGCAGATCGCGAATGTCGTCTTGCAGCTGCTGCAGCATGGTCAGCGCGTCATCGCTTTCGAACAGGTCGATACGCTGCCCGATGCCGGTGAACTGCGACGCGTAGCGCGCGCGTTCCTCCGCGCTGTCGTACTCATCGAGCAGACCGATAAAGTCGCGGCCCTGTTTCCCCCACGCCGCCAGCAACGGTTGCGCGTGCAGGTGCAACTGCGCATCGTCCATTGCGACAGGCGCGCCCTGGCGGCGCTGCTGGCGCGAGCGCTCCGCCCGCAGCAAATCCTTGTCGGCGACGATGTCGGCCCAATAATGCGCACAAGGGTTATGCACGCACATCAGCACCTGGGTCCAGCGCGAGAGCGCGGCGAGCACTTCCACCGCCTGCCTCGGCAAACTCGAAATGCCGAAAATGATCACCCGTCGTGGCAAATCAGCCGGACGTTCGTCGTCAGGCATGGCAGCGGCACGCCGCATGAATTCTTCGTGCACCGCGGCGCGTCCAACCGTCGCCATGTCGATGCCATCCGGTGTATGTGCCTCGACGTCCTCCAGCAGCGAGCGCCATAGCGCCGCCTGCCAGCGGTATTCGTCCGGCAGCGGCGTGCTGTTGTTGCGCGCGTCGATCTGCACGTCCTTGCCCGCGGCCCATGCCGCGAGCCAGTCCGCGCGGTACACCTGATACTGGTCGAACAGATCCGCCACCCGCTGCGCAAGCTGGAAGCGTTTGCGCTGGTCGTCGTCGCGGGACATGAAGCGTTTGAGCGGCGCGTACTCTGGTGATTCGAGCAGCTCGGGCAGCAGACGCGTGAGCCGCCATACGAGGCGCGATTTGTCGAACGGCGAGATGGCCGGCACCGAGTCTTCGCCAAGTACCGCGCGATACACCTGCCACAGGAAGCTCGCCGGCAGCGACATATCGAGCGCTGCCGAAATACCGCAACCACCGTCTTCAGGATCGGCGGCCAGAGCGAGTTTTAGCCATTGAGCAATGCCGTTGCTCTGGACGAGGATGACCTCCTTTTCCAGCGGCCTCAGCGGATGCTGGCGAATCCATTGCACCATCAGATCGCGCAGGCGTTCCGGCTGATTACCGTGGACCAGCATAAGCCCCGCGGGAATCGAACTCATGCGGCGGCCCTCAGGTCATCAATGGCACGTTGTTTGACGCCGAGGTCGTCCCACAGCTCCGGATGACAGGTGAACAACAGGATCTGATGGCGCGTTGCTGCGTCGAGCAGGGCGCGCTTCAATGCGTCGCGGCGTGTGCCGTCGGTGTGCACTGCGGCGTCGTCGAGCATCAACAGCGTGGGACGTCCGGAGGCTTTCAGCAAGTCCGCGTAGGCGAGGCGCGCGAGGATCCCCATCTGTTCGCGAGTACCGAAGCTGAGGGCATCGAGTGTGTCGATGCGGCCGTCTCGCTGCAACGCGATGGGGCTCAGGTCGTCGCCAAGTTCGAGCGCCGACTGCGGGAACAGACGCTTCAGATAGTGCCCGAGCCGTTCCGTCAACGGCGCGCGCAACTGAGCCACCGCCGCATCGCGTTCTTCGACCAGCACCTTGTCGAGCAGGCTCAACGCGCCGGCGCGCAGACTCAGTTCGGCTTTGCGGCGCTCCATCTGCTCAATCGAGGCGTGCACAGCGGCGAGCCGCTCGCCGAGCCCGGAAGCACCCATGGTTTCCAACTGGCTGCGCAGTTCGGCGATCCGCACTTGCCGCTCCTGCTGCTCGGTGCGTGCGAGTTCCGCCGACGCGCGATAGCGCTTCACTTCCGCAGCCGGATCGTCGGTGCGCGCGGCGCCGAGTTCCTGATTGCGTTCGTCGCGCTGCTTCGTCAATGCGTCCACACGTGCGCGCTGTTCGACGATTTTTGCCTGCCATTGCGAACGACGTGCGCGGAACGCTTCGTCCTGCAACTGTGCTTCCTTGCGTTGGACCTGTTCGGCAAGCGAGCCACTAGACGCGAGTGCGGTCGAACGCCGCTCGCTGGCTTGAGCCAACATCCGCGTCGCGGACTCGATCGCCTGGCGTGCCTCATCTGAAGTGCGACGCGCTTCGTCGACGCCTGGAGCACCCGTGACATCGGGCAATTCGGCAAGACGCTTGTCAGCTGTTTGGTGACGCGCCAGTGCGCTTGCTAACGAAGCACGCAGCGGCTCGATGCCCTTCGGTGCATGCACCGCGAGAATCTTTTGCTGGCTCTGCAGATGCGCCACCTGTGCCTTCCATTGTTCATGCCGCGTCTGCGCATCGCTGAGTGAAGCTACGCCCAAGGCTCGCAACAACTCCGCTTGCTGCGCCTCGGCATCGGACAGTTCCGTACGCAGCGCTGCGAGATCCGATACGCCGGGCACGATGCGCAACTCGCCGACGCCCGGCAGCTCGATAGTCTGCTCATCGTCGAGCCGCAATACGCCTTCGCCTGTGAGCGTTTCGCCGCCCACCACGATCGCCCCGCCGCTCAACCGATAGTCGATGCGCGTCATCGCAGCTTCCTTGCGCGCCCGCAGCACACTGATGCGCGATTCAAGCGCTTGCAGCCGCTGCAATTGGGCCACATCGATTTCGAGCGAGGCTGCGCTGCGCGTCGCGTCCAGCACCGCGGTCTGCGCAGCCTCCGCAGCAGCGATCGAAGTTTCAAGCCGCGCGATCTCGTCCTTGTGCAGCGTGATCTGATTGTTCAATTCCCGCGCCATCACGGCGGCATTCGCGAGTTCGAGCGCACGGGCTGCAGCATCACTAAACTGCTGGCAACGCGCCACTCCAGCGCTCGCTTGAGCGTGCTCAGCATCGGCTGTCAGCACCGCCGCCTTCGAACGTTCGAGTTGCTGCCGATCGTTGGCAAGCGTCGCTTCCAGTTCCGCCGCGCTTTGCTCCTGCTGCAACGACATGGCCAACTCGACTTCACTGACATGCAGCGTTTGCGCCAGCCCCTGTACGCTACGCTCGAGTTCGGCCAGCGCGGCAGCACGCGCCTGCGCTTGCGCCGCCTTTTGTTCGTGAGCTTCCCAAGGCCGCTTGCGTTGCGCATCCTCGAACGCTTCCTGCTGCGTCGCGAGACGCGTGAGGTTCTCGTCGAACTGACGACGTTGCGCATCGAGCGTGTCGCGTTCGCCCGCGAGCGTAGCCAAAGCCTGCTCAGCTTCAGCAAGCGGACCCGTCGAGCGTTGCGTGCGCGCGGTGAGCAGTTGCCGCAACTCGCGCTGCACCGCGCCGATCAACACATCTTCGCCGGCCGAGCTGTTACCGCCCGAAAGCTGCGTAAGCGCATCACGCAAATACAGTGCCGCGTGGCCGCTCGCATCGCGCACGTCATGCGTTTCGCCTTGCTGTACCCACAGCAACCCCGGCACACCGGCCTGATCGGCCTTCATCGCACCACGCGTCGCACGCGAGAAACCAAGCAGCGCCGCCAGCCGGTCCTCGGCTTCATCCTCGCCGAACACCTGCTGACCGATCCGCAGATCGCAGCGCTGCCGCGTGACGAACTGTTTGGCGAGCATGCAGGCGACGCCGTCAAGCGTGAAACTGACTTCCACCGACGGCTGCCCACTCGCCTTTCCCCAAGGCAACAGATCTTTCAGATGCGAGGCTTTGTAGCGTTCGAGAAACACCGTGCGCACCGCTTCGGCGATCGTGCTCTTGCCCGCCTCGTTCGGTCCGATAAACAGATTTAACCCCGGCTGCAGATCGCCGATGAACAGACGTCCGCTGAACTGCTTGAATTCCTGGATCGCGATGCTTTCTAGCTTCATGCAGGCCTCGCTTCACGCTGAAACTGGGCAAGCAGCAATAGCGCTTCCGCCGCGAGTTTCGCCTGCTGCGGGTCGGCCTGCAGATCGCGTAGACGCGCGACCACTTTGCCAAGGTAGCCGCTTTGCGCACCGAGCGCGGCGAGGTCGTCCTCAGTGGGCAGCACTTGCAGTTCGCTCATCTCCACGCGTAGTGCACGCACTCGTGCGCGGGCTTCGTCCACGGCGAGGCGTACGGCTTCGGCGGAGGCGAGATCGGTCGTGCCACGCACATCCAGCTTAAGCACGTCGGTCGCACCGAGCGCCTGCAGACGCGCTTTCAACGCATCCACATCGCTCGGCACCACGATCTCCTCTTCCCAACGCAACCAGCGATATTTACCCACAGGCACCGCCTGCACCGACGGCAACGCGCCCGGCTCGTCGAGCGTGACATCGAGCATGAAGCCCGGATCGTTGGCGCGGAAGCGGTCCTGCTCATGCGTGCCGGCGTACCACGTGCGAGCGTTCACCTGGAAGTGGCCGTGCCAGTCGCCCAGCGCGAGATAGTCGAGACGCGCGGTCTCGGCGCGGGTCGGCTCGATGGGATTGGTCGAATCGATTCCTTCCTGCAGGATGCCGCTCACGCTGCCGTGAGCCAGGGCAACGCGGAAATAATCGGGTGGCGTCGGCGTCTGGTCAAAAAACGCCGTGGTGTCGTCGTAGGTGATGCGCTGCGTAAGCGGCGCGCAGAGGAACGCGCACTTCAGCGCGTCGAACTGGACGACGCCCGGTGTCAGCACGACATGCACATTCGCCGGGATACAGTTCAAACGCTGCGCACGCGTCCAGACACTTTCGACCAGCGCCGCATCGTGATTGCCGGGCAGCATGATCCACGCGCCGGTAAAGCCTGCGAGCGCGCCGAACAGGCGCCGGATGACGGTATCGGAGACAGTCTGCTGATCGAATACATCGCCGGCCACCAGCACCGCATCGACGCGGCGCGTGGCGGCCTCACTGGCGATCCGGCGCACCGTTCCGAAACGCGCTTCAGCCAGATGCGCGGCTTCCTCGGCGTCGAACTGGCCGAATTGGGTGCCGATCTGCCAGTCCGCGGTGTGCAGAAATCTGATCATGAAGTTCCCATTCTATGGATGAGCGCAGCTGCGTGCGTCATGGATCATGGATGTTACCGTGACCGCGCCTCGAAACGGAGCCGCCCAGGTCATTTTCGCGGGCATTTTTTATACTGAAATTCGACAGAAATACAGTAACAAAACCTGAAAACGTCGATCTATGCTAGTGCCCGAAACTGGGTGGAGATCAAAAACCCAGTGCATGCCGATGACTCCTAACCCCTATTTCCGCAGAGGACTTCGATGCCCCGCCCGATTGTTGCCCGCATTCATCCGGATGCCGTTCGACACAATCTTCAACTGATCCGGCAAAAGACCCCTGGCTCGCGGGTTTGGGCCGTCGTCAAGGCAAACGCCTATGGGCATGGAATCGAACGCATCTATCCGGGCCTGGCCGATGCCGACGGTATTGCACTGCTCGACCTCGACGAGGCGGTCCGCGTGCGCGAGCTGGGCTGGACGAAGCCGGTTCTGCTGCTCGAAGGCATCTTCACGCCGGGCGACGTCGCCGTTGCGGACGAGCAGCGCCTGAGCGTCTCGGTGCACTGCACGGAGCAGCTCGAACTGCTACGCGCCGCCAAGGTGACACAGCCTGTCAATATCAACCTGAAGATGAACTCCGGCATGAACCGCCTGGGCTTCAGACCGGACGTCTACCGGGCCGCCTGGGAACGGGCGCGCGCATCGGAATCGATTGGCAACATCACGCTGATGAGCCACTTCGCCAGCGCGGACAATGACGATATCGACTGGCAGGTGGAGCGGTTCGATGCCGCCACCGCCGGGATTCCCGGCGAGCGCAGCCTTGCCAATTCGGCGGCGGCTCTGTGGCATCCGGGCGCCCATCGGGACTGGGTCAGGCCGGGTATCGTTCTTTACGGTGGCTCGCCGTCGGGCGTGTCGCGCGATGTCGCGGACACCCCGTTGCGCGCGTCGATGAGCTTGACGAGCCAGATCATCGGCACGCAAACGCTGTCTGCGCAGGAGACCGTCGGCTATGGCCGAAAGTTTGCGGCCAACGAGGAAATGCGGATCGGCGTGGTGGCCTGCGGCTACGCGGACGGCTATCCGCGGCACGCACCGACAGGAACACCAATCGCCGTGGACGGCACGCTGACACGCGTGGTGGGCCGCGTGTCGATGGACATGCTGACCGTGGATCTCACGCCCTGCCCGGGCGCACATGTCGGGTCGCAAGTCGAGCTATGGGGCGATCAGGTGAAGATCGACGATGTGGCCGAGGCGTCGGGCACGATTGGGTATGAACTGATGTGTGCCTTGGCGCGCAGGGTGCCCGTTGAAGTGGATTGAGCGCCCCAGGGCGCTCTAGGCATGCACTGCGGCGCTGATCGGCAACTCGAAAGAAAACGTCGTCCCGGTGCCACCATCGCGCTCAACCAGACGAATCCGGCTGTGATGCAATTGCAGCATGCGTTGAACAATCAGCAGCCCAAAGCCCCCGCCGCGATGCGCCCCGCCCGCGCTGAACGGCCGCTCGAACAGCCCTTCGCGCATCTCCGGCGGAATACCCGGACCGGTATCGCTGACCATCACCTGCACCTTGCCATCGCGATACGCAAGCTCGACATCAATCGCCCCTTCTGCCGGCGTGTGGCGAATCGCGTTATCGAGCAGATTGGTCAGCACACGCTCGATCATCCCCAGATCGGCGCTAACCGCCGGCAAGCGCGGCGGAATGTTGGCCCGCAACTGGATACGCCGAGCCTCGGCCGGCAATTCGAATTTCTGGAACACGTCCTGCACCAGATCGACCAGCGAAAAATCCTCCAGCGCCGGCTGCACATTGCCGTGCTCGAGCCGCGCCAGTTCAAACAGTGCCTGCGCAAGCCGCCCCACCTTGACGCTCTGCGCCAGCGCGATCCCCAGATAGCGCTTGCGTTCCACGTCGCTCAGCGTATCCGCCTTGAGCGATAGCGTTTCGAGGTAGCCGTGCAGCGAAGTCAGCGGCGTGCGCAGATCATGCGAAATGTTGGCGAGCAGTTCGCGCCGCTGCTGATCCTGCCGCGTCAGTGCACGCCACTGTTCGCCGATGCGATCGGCCATCTGCGTGAAAGTGGCCTCCAGTACGGCGATTTCATCGCGCCGCCCCGCCGACGAAGAGCGCGGCACCTTCGGCTGCGTATCCGGCTCACCGTTGGCATCGAACTGGCGCATCGCCTCGGTCAAACGCCGCAATGGCCGTGTGATGAAGCCAAATGCCATCAAACCTGCCACGAGGCATAGCAGCGCCACCAGGGCCATCGACCACAGCGTCGTCCGCAAAACCGAGCTTGCGGCCACGCGCGCCGCGAGCTGGTCGTGCGCTTCGCCCTGCAGCACGACATAGATGTAGCCCGAAGGCGGCTGCCCGGCCGTTTGCAATGGCGCGGCGCTGAACACCTTCCCCCCATCGAGGCTGCGCGGGTCGTCACCGAGGATCGGCAACGCATCGCCGGCAATGAAGCGTCGGACCGGCGCGAGGTCGATCTGCTGGCGCTTGACGCGTCCGGCGGGGGCATCATCGCCCTTGATGCGCCCCTCGTTGTCAAGCAGATAGACCTCGACGCTCGGATTGACTGCCATCAACTGGCCGAACAGTTGCCGCACGGCGTCGGGTCGCAGGCCATTGGCATCCATCAGTGTCGCGCTGCCGGCAATGTGTGCGGCAAGGTCGCGCGAGAGGCCCTGCACGACTTCCTTCTCATGCAGGTCGCTGGAGCGAATCTGCAGCCACGCGGACGCGCCCGAACAGGCGAGCAACAGCACCGAGAAGACGATCAGGAGCCGCTGGGTAAGCGTTAGGTTCACGGTGTGTCCTTCGGCTTGGAGTCTTGGGAAGAAGCCCCTTCAGAAGGCGCCACGAGCTTGTAGCCGTGCCCCCAGACGGTCAGGATGCGCGAAGGCTGCGCCGGATCGGCTTCGATCTTCGCGCGCAGCCGGTTGATGTGCGTGTTGACCGTGTGCTCATACCCCTCGTGCTGATAACCCCAGACGGCGTTCAGCAGATCCATCCGCGAAAACACCTTGCCCGGGTGCTGGGCGAAGAAGTACAGCAGATCGAATTCGCGCGGCGTCAGCTCGATACGGCGGCCATCGACGGCTGCTTCGCGCGTCAACGGGTCGATCGTCAAACCGGCGGTCTGCAATGTACCGGCGTCGATCCGCGAGTCTTTCGCCATTGCATCGACGCGTCGCAGCAGCGCCTTCACCCGCGCCACCAGTTCGAGCACGGAGAACGGCTTGGCGAGGTAGTCGTCGGCGCCCAGTTCCAGGCCAAGAATCCGGTGCACTTCGCTCGAACGCGCGCTGGTGATGATGATCGGCGTGTAGCGCGTCATCGCACGGGCCCGCCGGCAGATTTCCAGGCCGTCGACGCCGGGCAGCATCAGGTCCAGAATCAAGGCATCCCAGCCGCCCTGCTCGAGCAGCCGCAGGCCCTCGTTACCGTCCGCGCTATGCACGACTTCGTAGCGTTCGTCGCGCAGATGCAGGCTCAAAACGTTGGCAATGTCGACATCGTCCTCGACGATCAGTACGCGCTTCGGATGATCCATAAGGGCTTCAAACGCCTGTCAGGCGGTGGTTGGAGGGGTGTTCGGCCATAGCAGCGCAGGAACGCCGCGTTGCCCCCATTGTGCAAAATTTCCAGCCGGCGAGTTATCACATTTAATTTAACTTTCTGTGAGGACTTCGACACCGCCTCCGTCCTAGTATGGCGCCACTATCCTCAGACTGGCACCAAGGAGCATCTCATGCAAAGTCGCAGACGTTTTCTGTTCTCGGGCGGCGTAGCCGTAGCGGCGCTGGCCGCCGTCAGCCGTTTGCCGAAGCTGGCCGCGGCGCCGACCGATACCGGCACGCCGGCCAAGGCCTTCGAAGTGACCCATACGGACGTCGAA
The DNA here is from genome assembly GCF_900141745.1 of Paraburkholderia phenazinium. NCBI lineage: Bacteria > Pseudomonadati > Pseudomonadota > Betaproteobacteria > Burkholderiales > Burkholderiaceae > Paraburkholderia > Paraburkholderia phenazinium. The sequence goes on from NZ_FSRM01000002.1 coordinate 335,182, forward strand.
TGGGGCAAATTGCTGACCCCGGCACAGTACAAGGTACTGCGCGAGGAAGGCACGGAGCGCCCCTACTCCAGCCCATTGAACGAAGAACATCGCACCGGGGTGTTTTCCTGCGCCGGATGCAAGCTCGACCTGTTCTCGTCGCACACGAAATTCGACAGCCATACCGGCTGGCCGAGCTTCTGGGCGCCGCTCGATCACGCCGTGGACAAGCGCGAGGACAGCTCGTTCGGCATGTCGCGCACGGAAGTGCACTGCCGGCGCTGCGGCGGGCATCTGGGCCACGTCTTCGACGACGGCCCGAAGCCCACCGGCCTGCGCTATTGCATGAACGGCCTCGCCATGGAATTTACGCCGGCCGCTACCTGAACCCCAGTGGACCAAACATAGGCCAATAACCTTTCTGGACCAGTCATGTTGCTCATCGTTCTTGCCTACCTTGGCGGCGCCCTGACGATTCTCAGCCCGTGCATCCTGCCGGTGCTGCCGTTCGTCTTCGCGCGCGCCGATCAGCCATTCGTGCGCAGCGGCCTGCCGCTGCTCGCCGGCATGGCGCTCACGTTCGCTCTCGTGGCGACGCTCGCCGCGGTCGGCGGCGGCTGGGTGACCCAGGCCAATCAGTACGGCCGCTGGGTCGCGATTGCGCTGCTCGGCGTGTTCGGCTTGACCCTCCTGTTTCCGCGTTTTGCGGACCATCTGATGCGCCCGCTGGTGAGCGCCGGCAACCGCCTGTCGAACTTTGCCCAGGCCGATGGCCAGCAGGTGCGGGCAGGTTCGTCGTTCCTGCTCGGGATCGCCACCGGACTGCTGTGGGCACCGTGCGCGGGTCCGATTCTCGGTCTGGTGCTGACGGGTGCGGCGCTGCGTGGCGCGAGCGTTGGCACTACCCTGCTACTGGTTGCCTATGCAGCCGGCGCGGCTACCTCGCTGGCGGTGGCGCTGCTGATCGGCGGACGCGTGTTTACGGCGATGAAGCGCTCGCTGGGCGCAGGAGAATGGGTCCGTCGTGGGATCGGCGCGGCGATGCTGTGCGGTGTGGTTGCGATTGCGCTGGGTCTCGACACGGGCGTGCTGACACGCGTGTCCACGGTGGCGACCGGCGGTATTGAACAGAAGCTGGTCGACCGGCTTGCGCCCCGCACGACGACGGCGATGGCGGCGGCCAACCCCCTCGCTGCTTCGGGCACGATGGCTGCCTCTTCCGACAACGACGTGGTCACCACAGGCAACGCGATGGTCGCGACGTCGGGCAGCATGATGGCGAAGTCATCCGGCGGCATGCTGCGCGCAGCACAACCCGTTAGCGAAAACGCACCGCCGTTGCCTGTCGAAGGCCAGTTGCCGTCGCTCAACGGCGCGGTCCAGTGGCTCAACTCGCCCCCTCTGACTGCCCAGAGCCTGCGCGGCAAGGTCGTACTGGTCGACTTCTGGACGTACTCGTGCATCAACTGCCTGCGCTCGCTGCCATATGTCAAGGCATGGGCCGAAAAGTACAAGGATCAAGGACTCGTCGTGATCGGTGTGCACGCCCCGGAATTCGCCTTCGAACGCAATATCGACAACGTGAAGAAAGCCACACATGACCTCGGTATCGACTATCCGGTGGCGATCGACAACAACTACGCCATCTGGCGCTCGCTGAACAACGAATACTGGCCGGCGCATTACTTTGTCGATGCACAGGGACGCATCCGCTATCACCACTTCGGCGAAGGCGACTATGCGGAGTCGGAGAAGGTCATCCAGCAGTTACTGGCTGAAGCAGGGCACGCGAACGCGACCAGCGTCCCGACGGGTTTGACCAGCACCAGCGTCATGGGCGTGGAAGCAGCGGCCGACAACTCGGATATGAAGTCACCGGAAACGTATATCGGTTACTCGCGTGCCGAGAACTTCGCTTCGCCTGGCGGCGAAGCAGAAAACAGGTCGCATACGTACGCGGCCCCCACACAGCTCTCGCTCAACGAGTGGGGTCTCGATGGCAAGTGGCGGGTCGGTGAAGAGCACGCGACGCTCGCCGCAGCGTCCGGTGGCATCGTCTATCGCTTCCATGCGCGCGATCTGCATCTGGTGCTCGGTCCGGACAAAGACGGCAAGCCTGTGCGGTTCCGCGTCAGCATCGACGGCGCCGCGCCTGGGGCAGCACATGGCAGCGACGTGACGGCCGACGGCACAGGCACGGTGACGGAGCAGCGGCTCTATCAACTGGTGCGGCAGACCGGCGACGTCAAGGATCACACCTTCTCGATCGAGTTTCTGGACCCGGGTGTCGAAGCTTATTCATTTACGTTCGGCTGAAGCCGGGCGCGATGTCGATACGTTTGCAGTACCCAACACTTAAGACTTAACAGGTGATCATCGTGAGCAAAATCTCAGACAAAGTGGCTTCGTCATCTCCGTTAGTGAAGCGTGCATCGTTCGCGAAGCTGGCAGGCGTTGCAGCGCTCGTCCTCGGGGCAGTCGCCGTGCAGCGCGTGGCAAACTCCGCGGAAGCGGCAACCCAGGTCCCGCCGCCCGCGCAGGACGAGAAAGTCACCGCGACCCATAGCGAAACCGCGGTGTTCGCAGGCGGCTGCTTCTGGGGCGTGCAAGGCGTGTTCGAACATGTGCGCGGGGTGAAACAGGTCGCGGCCGGCTATAGCGGCGGCGCGGCCAGCACGGCGCAATACGAAACCGTTAGCGGCGGCGATACCGGTCACGCTGAATCAGTGCAGATCACCTACGACCCGACGCAGATTACCTACGGCCGGCTGCTGCAGATTTTCTTCTCGGTTGCACATAACCCGACCGAACTGGATTACCAGGGCCCAGATCACGGCACGCAGTATCGTTCCGCGGTGTTCCCGGTCAATCCGGAGCAACGTATCGTCGCGCAGGCGTATATAGCGCAACTCGACAAGGCGCATGTGTTTTCGCAGCCGGTGGTCACGCGCGTAGAGAACTTCAAGGGCTTTTACCCTGCGGAAAACTATCACCAGAACTTCCTCGTGCTGCATCCGGACTATCCGTATATCGCCATCAACGATTTGCCCAAGGTCACCGATCTGAAGAAGATGTTCCCGGATCTCTATCGCAACGATCCGGTGCTGCTAAAGGTTGCTTCGTCATAGAAGGGCACGTTACGCTGTATCCTCAGGAAGATGATCGTGTGCTTGCGCAAGTTGGACACCTCCTCGCAATGAGGTGTCCAGCTTGCTGCGCGAGCACGCGGGAACCTGCGGAGTTGGTAGGATTCAGAGTTCTGGTGCGGTTCACTGTCCGCGGCGGTCGCCGCCCGCTGCCACCTCTCTGCGACTAAAAATGAAAAAACGCTTCGCGCAAGTCCTTGGTATGGCGTTGGCCACCCTGTTCGTCATGGGACAGACGTGGGCCGCCGGTTCGTTCTACGTCGATCCCAACTCCGAGCCCGCCGTATGGGCTCGCAATCATGCGGACGATCCGCGCGCGGCAAAAATCACCGAGTCGATCACACACGTGCCTACCGCCCAATGGTTCGGTAGCTGGAACAAGGACGTTCATGCGGCAGTAAGTGAGTTCGTGGCTGCCGCCGACGCCGCGCACCAGGTGCCGATCCTCGTCGCCTATAACATTCCCAACCGCGACTGCGGCGGCGCGTCTGCGGGCGGAGCCGCGGATGCCGACGCCTATCGCGCATGGATCGAGGCGTTCTCGCAAGGCATAGGCAAGAACCAGGCGGTCGTTGTCGTCGAACCGGATTCTTTGGCGCAGTTCGACTGCCTGAAGACCACCGACGCACAGGACGCCCGGCTGAACCTGCTGAGCTATGCGGTATCGCGCTTGCGGCTCAACGCACCGGCAGCCGACATCTACCTTGACGCCGGCAATGCTCACTGGACTGCTGCGGATGTCATGGCGAACCGTCTGCACGATGCAGGCATCGGCGAGGCGAAGGGGTTTGCATTGAACGTGTCGAATTTCTACCCGACTCAGGAATCGATCGCGTATGCGAACGCAGTGAATGGCGTTTTAGGGAGCAGATTCGGCTATACGAAGCCAGTTGTGATCGACACCAGTCGCAACGGCAACGGTTCAAATGGCCAGTGGTGCAATCCGGCCGGCGCGAAACTGGGCGAGCCGACCGGCGACGCAACAGGTCAGATCCTGCTTGCCTGGATCAAGAACCCTGGCGATTCCGACGGGCCTTGCGGCGTTGGACCGACTTTGAAAGCGGGGGTATTCAGCCCCAATCTGGCAGTTCGGTTGATTGAGGGAAACTGACAAGCCCTACCGCGTCCCCAACTCCCGCGCCAGCGTCATGAACAACGCCTCCTGCGGCGACAGCTTGCCGGCGCGCAGCACCATCCACATGGCGGAGCGTGCGGCTTTCCCACGTAGCGGCCGGTATGCCACGCCGTCCACATTGATGCTGCTCAGAGAGGCCGGCACGATCGCCACCCCGAGCCCGGCCGCCACCAACGCTACGATGGTGGCCGACTCCCGTGCCTCCTGGGCAAGCCGCGGCGCGAACCCCGCTTGCTGACACAACGCGATGATCTGGTCGTACACCCCTGTGCCACGCTCGCGCGGATACATCACGAAGCCCTCGTCCTTCAGGGCTTCGATGGAAAGCGCACTCTCTCGCGCGGCGAGCGGATGCTGCGCAGGCAATACGACCACGAGCGCATCCTCGAAAAGACGCGTGACTTGCAGCGACGACGGCAAATCCGGCGATGTCATGCCGCGCACAAACGCCACCTCCAGCCGCCGCTCCAGCATCGCCGTCAACTGCTGCTGAGTGGTCAGTTCTTCGAGCCGTAAGTGCACCTCCGGCAGGCGGCGGCGGAATTCGAAGATCAACTTTGGGATGACCGAGCCGAAGGCAGCCGAACCGGTAAAGCCGACGCGCAGCTCACCGAGTTCGCCCAGTTGCGCCCGCCGCGCCACCTCACCCGTGCGCTCCGCCTGCGCCACGAGTGCGCGCGCCTCGGGCAACAGCGCCTTGCCGGCAGCCGTCAATTCCACGCGCCGGTTGCTCCGGTCAAACAGGCGCGCACCTAGTTCGTCCTCCAATACGCGGATCTGCTGGCTCAGCGGAGGCTGCGCGATGTTCAGGCGTTGCGCTGCCCGCCCGAAATGCAACTCTTCGGACAGCACGATGAAATAGCGAATGCGGCGGAGATCCATGATATCGATTATGTATCAATTCCAGTCGAATCGATATTGGACTATGGAACGAGCCGGCGTCATTATTCAGTCTTAAGGAAATGGCACACGGAGTTACAGGAATCATGGGAAAGCACGACGTCAATCTGCTGACGCCCAACACGATGGCCGCGACGCTGGCCGCCGGCGAGGCGCCTCGCGCTCACGGGACGGCAGGCAAAATCGAGCACGGCACGCCGGCGTTCTGGCAAACCAATTTCGCCCTGTTCGCAGCCGGCTTCGCGACCTTCGCCTTGTTGTACTGCGTGCAGCCGCTAATGCCGCTCTTCTCCGCAGACTTTCATGTCAGCGCTGCAGGCGCGAGCCTCTCCCTTTCGCTGACCACCGGGCTGCTCGCGGTTACCATGCTCGTGGCAGGCGCGCTGTCGGAGGCATGGGGCCGTAAGCCGATCATGGTCGCGTCGCTGATGCTCTCGGCGGTGCTCACCGTCGTCTGCGCCGCGGTGCCGCACTGGCCGACCTTCCTCGTCATGCGCGCACTGATGGGAGTCGCGCTCAGCGGCCTGCCGGCGGTCGCAATGGCTTATGTCGGCGAGGAGATGCATCCGCGTTCACTCGGTCATGCGATGGGGCTGTATGTCGGCGGGACCGGCCTGGGTGGCATGGCCGGCCGTCTGTTGACCGGCGTCATAACCGATGTCTGGGGATGGCGTTCCGCGGTGCTGGTGATCGGCGTGCTGGGCATACTGAGTGCCGCCACCTTGTGGCGCTTCTTGCCGCCGTCACGCCACTTCGAGAAGCGGGAACTCCGCCTTGCGCCGCTCGCAAGAGCCTTCGGCACGCACCTGCGCGATGGCGTTCTGCCGTTGCTGTTCGTCGAAGGCTTCCTGCTGATGGGCAGCTTCGTCACCGTGTACAACTACGTCGGCTATCGCCTGATTGCCGCTCCGTTCTCGCTGAGCCAGACGAAGATCGGCCTGATTTTCGCGGTGTATCTATTCGGTATCGTCAGCTCGGCCTGGGTGGGTAGTCTCTCCGGCAAGCTCGGAAGGCGGACTGTGTTGCCCGCCACGCTGATACTGATGCTCGCGGGAACGGCCATGACGCTGTCGAACCAGCTCTGGCTCATCATCCTCGGAATCACCGTTTTGACGATCGGGTTCTTTGGCACACACTCGATTGCCAGTGCGTGGGTCGGCGCGCGAGCGCAGGTCAGCAAGGCACAGGCATCGTCGCTGTATCTGTTTGCGTACTACCTGGGGTCGAGCGTAGTCGGGTCGCTCGGCGGGGTGTTCTGGAATCTGCGTGGATGGCATGGTGTAGTTGCGATGGCTTGCGCGCTGCTGCTGTTCGCGATCGTTATCGCGCTGTGGCTCTACCGCACGACGACGCAACCCGCACAACGTTAGGTTCCTGTCCCGAACGAGGGAAAAAGAGCGTAAGCCAGGCCACACTATTTCATCTGTAACGGAACTGATCACGTTTGATTGCCGACTTGGCTGAAGAGATCGTGGGACCCGTGCTAGCATTTCCCCACTCTCATCGCGTTGTCGTTCGAGTGATCTAAATTTCGTTGTGTGTCTGGAGGTTGTCGTGGCGTTGGAACATCGTGGCTTTCGAGTAAATGTTGACGTGGTGCCGGATGAACTCGGCGTGCAGTGGATTTGTCGGGCGCTGATCGAGCGCATTGATGGCGATAGCAAAAAAGGCGCGCCGGTCGGTCCCGAACTGACCATTCCTCGAGTCAAGATCGATCCGCTGATGGCAATCAGCACGCTCGAGCACAGGTCCACACTGTTGATCGACGAATTCTGCGAGCAGGGTCAAGCGGTAGCGTCCTGACCTTTGAAACTCTGCCGCCACACCGTTGGCGAGACACTAAACGCTCTCCTGAAGTGAAGCCGCAGTGACTCCGGCGATCCGAAACCGGCAAGCACCGCAATCGCATCCACTGAGTGATCGCTGGTCTCCAGCAATCGCTGCGTCAAGGCCAGCCGCTCGTTCAGCAGCCACTCACCGACTGTCATGCCGGTCAGTTGCCGGAATTGCCGGGTGAAGGTACGGCGAGTCATCAATGCCTCGCCGGCGAGGCTGTCCAACGTGTGCGCTTCGTCCAGCGTACCGCGTACCTGATCGATCAACCCTGACAGCCGCGATTCTCTCGCGGTTGCCGGCATAGGCTGCTCGACGAATTGCGCCTGGCCGCCCTGACGATGCGGCGGCACGACGAGGCGTCGCGCCAGGCTGTTGGCAGACTCGGTCCCGTAGCGCTGGCGCACCATGTGCAGACAGCAGTCGATGCCAGCCGCAGTGCCCGCGGAAGTCAGCACGTTGCCGTCCTCCACATACAGCACATCAGCGTTCACCGTGACCATGGGGTAGCGTTGCGCGAAATCGCGCGCATACGCCCAATGCGTCGTAGCGCGACGTCCGTCCAGCAGTCCCGCTTCCGCCAGCACATAAGCGCCGAGACAGAGGCCGACAATCTGCGCACCTCGTCGCTGTGCAGCGACCAACGCCTTAAGAAGCGGTTCTGGCGGCCGTTCCTCGATGTCACGCCAGGTCGGAACGATGATCGTATCCGCCGTCTTTAAAGCGGATAAACCGTGACTTACGCCGAGGGAAAAACCAGCCGTCGTATTGATGGCGCCAGGCTCGGCTGCGCAAACCTTGAATTTGACAGGCGGCAGGCCCGGATGAGGCTCACCGAACACAACACAAGGTACGGAGAGGTGAAACGGACTGATCCGGTCGAACGCCACGACGGCGATGATAGGTTGGGACATGGATGCACCTGACGACGAACCCGCAATGGCCCGATCTTACCGGATATTGTCATGACGGCCACTTCCGTTGAAAGGCCGGATGGCGAAGAATGCATCTATCCCGACCTCACCTGGAGTCCATCGTGTCCAAACAAGCGTTGATCGTCATCGACCTGCAGAACGATTACTTCCCTGAAGGCAAATTCCCGCTATGGAACGCCGACGCCACTCTGGCCAAAACCGAAACTGCGATCGCACAGGCCCAGGCGAAGGACATTCCGGTCGTTCTGATCCAGCACGTTGCTGACAAGACCAAGGGTACTGCACCGTTCTTCAACGAAGCGACGCCAGGCGTCGAAATTCACCCACGCATACTCGCAGCCGCGCCGGATGCACCTGTCGTCATCAAGTCTTTTGCTGACGCGTTCCACCGCACGACACTCGAGGAAACGTTGACGCGACTGGATGCCGAAGAACTTCTGATCTGCGGAATGATGACGCAGAATTGCGTCACGCACACGTCGATCTCGAAGGCAGCGGAGAAGTATTCCGTGAAGATTCTGGCCGATTGCTGCACAACCGTAACCGAGATGATTCACCTGATCGCGCTTAGCGGTGTATCGACGCGTGTTGAATTGGTGCAAGCGAAGGACGTGCTCTGACAGGGCCGCGTTGCCGCGCAAAAAAAAGCGGCCGTTCACAGCGACCGGCCGCTTCACACTTCAGCTTAAGAACTTTAAAACCTGACCACCAGGCTCAAGCAAGATCAAAGCGGTCACTGTTCATCACCTTGTTCCAGACCGCGACAAAGTCATGAACAAACTTCTCCTGCGCGTCCGCGCTCCCATAGACTTCGGAGAAAGCCCGAAGCTGCGAGTGTGAGCCGAAGATCAGATCGACACGTGTACCGGTCCACTTGAGCGCACCCGTTGCACGATCACGACCTTCGAACACATCGTTAGCGTCCGATACTGGCTTCCACTCCGTGCCCATATCGAGCAGATTGACGAAGAAGTCGTTGGTCAGCGCTTCCGGACGCTTCGTGAAGACACCATGTTGGGTCTGACCGAAGTTGGTGTTCAGAACACGCATCCCGCCGAGAAGCACCGTCAGCTCCGGTGCGGTCAGCTTCAGCAATTGCGCCTTGTCCACCAGCAGCGCCTCGGCTGTGACCGTGTATTTGCCCTTCAGATAGTTGCGGAAACCATCGGCAAGCGGTTCGAGCACCGCGAAAGCATCCACATCGGTTTGCGCCTGTGACGCATCCGTGCGGCCCGGTGAAAACGGAACCTTCACGTCGTGGCCGGCATTCTTCGCCGCCTTTTCGACGCCGGCACAACCGGCCAGCACGATCAGGTCGGCGAGCGAAACCTGCTTGCCACCCGCGTGTGCGCCGTTGAACTCGCGCTGGATACCCTCGAGTGTTTCGAGCACCGTCGCCAGTTGAGCCGGCTGATTGACTTCCCAGTCTTTCTGCGGCGCGAGTCGGATGCGAGCACCATTGGCACCGCCACGCTTGTCCGAGCCGCGGAACGTCGACGCCGATGCCCAGGCCGTCGACACCAGTTGCGACACCGGCAGCCCTGAAGCGAGGATCTTGCTCTTGAGCGCGGCGATGTCCTGCTCATCGATCAAGGGATGATTGACCGCAGGCACAGGGTCTTGCCAGAGCAGCTCTTCTTTCGGCACTTCCGGGCCGAGATAACGTGCGAGCGGCCCCATGTCGCGGTGCGTCAGCTTGAACCAGGCTCGCGCAAACGCATCGGCAAACTGGTCCGGATTTTCGAAGAAGCGCCGTGAAATTTTCTCGTAAGCCGGATCGAAACGCAGCGCGAGGTCCGTGGTCAGCATGGACGGCGCACGCGGCTTTGACGGGTCCTGCGGATCGGGCACCGTACCCGCGCCTGCATCGCCCTTCGGCTTCCATTGATGCGCACCGGCCGGGCTCTTCGTCAATTCCCATTCGTAGCCGAACAGATGCGTAAAGAAGTCGTTGCTCCACTTCGTCGGCGTAGTGGTCCAGGTGACTTCCAGACCGCTGGTGATAGCGTCACGGCCCTTGCCGCTGCCGTAGGCGCTCTTCCAGCCAAGCCCCTGCTGCTCGAGCGGGGCCGCTTCCGGCTCGGGGCCCACGAGCGTCGCATCGCCTGCACCGTGGGTTTTGCCGAACGTATGGCCGCCTGCGATTAGCGCCACCGTCTCTTCGTCGTTCATCGCCATGCGGGCAAACGTCTCGCGAATATCGCGGGCGGCCTTGAGCGGATCGGGGTTGCCGTTCGGGCCTTCCGGGTTGACGTAAATCAGGCCCATCTGAACGGCGCCAAGCGGGTTTTCGAGGTCACGGTCGCCGGTATAGCGCTTGTCGTCGAGCCACTTGGTCTCAGTGCCCCAATAGATGTCGTCATCCGGTTCCCACGAGTCCTCGCGGCCGCCGGCGAAGCCGAACGTCTTGAATCCCATCGACTCCAGCGCGACGTTGCCCGTCAGGACAATGAGGTCGGCCCAGGAGATTTTTTTGCCATATTTCTGCTTGACCGGCCAGATCAGCCTGCGCGCCTTGTCGAGGCTCACGTTGTCAGGCCAGCTATTTAGCGGCGCAAAGCGCTGCTGTCCACCGCCGGCACCGCCACGGCCGTCGGCAATGCGGTAGGTGCCGGCACTATGCCATGCCATGCGGATAAACAAAGGTCCGTAATGGCCGAAGTCCGCCGGCCACCAGTCCTTTGAATCGGTCATTACCGCGAGAAGATCTTTCTTGACGGCCGCCAGATCGAGACTCTTGAACGCTTCAGCGTAGTTGAAGTCCTTGTCCATGGGATCGGACAGGGACGAATGCTGGTGCAGGATCTTCAGGCTTAGCTGATTGGGCCACCAGTCTCGGTTCGACGTGCCGCCACCAGCGGTGTGGTTGAACGGGCACTTCGTTTCAGTCGACATGCGCTTTCTCCTTGAGATCGTTTTCACTCAACTGCTCGGCTAAGCTTCGACTACTCAACCCAGTTTAGCGTTCGAGCGCGCACTGCGAGTATTAATTCTTCCAAACGGACTGATAGCCGAAGCAGCAACGGTTTCAAGGTGCAGGTGCAGCAAAATTCCGGCGTCAATCTCGAGACATCGCCCGCTCCCAAAGTGTCAACACGGCTCAACCGCCCGGAACGCCCTGAGGAAATGCACCGAGTTGCCTGAATACCGAAAGCCAGTCTTCGATATGCCAGGTCTTGGCGACCAGGCCATCGCGGATTTCATGAAAGGAATGAATCGCAAATTTCACTGGCTTTGCAGTAGCCTCGATACCGAGCAGCTTGCCTGACTGCGTACCACTCACTTCCGCCCGGACGGCAACGCGATCGCCGTGAATGAGCACGTCCAGCAGCTGAATCGACATGTCGGGCAACGCGCTGTCGATCCTTGCGAAGACCGCGGTCATCTGATCCGGTCCCGGCTGGGCACCTGCAGGCTCGGGAATGTACTCCCAATCGGCAGCGACCACCTGACGCAATAACTCGACGCTCCTGCGCGAAAACGCATCGTAAAGCCGAGCGATCAGGTCCCGGGTTGCCTGCTCATCCAAAACGGTATTCATGGTGACGCCTCCGGGCGACGAGAGTCTCGATTGATCACTGAAACGGAACACACCTGATCCACTACGCAGCGCTCTCCATAAGATAGCGCAATCTGGTCGTCGACGTCACAGCGCGCAGAGCGTTACGCTGCGGGGGCGCTTGCGCGGGCAATCTCGAGAATCAGCGAGGTCATCGCCGAAAGCGGCCGGCCGCGCCGGGTAATGGCGACGATACGCCGGCGCATCACCGGCTCCTCGATCGGAATACGTTTAAGTTCGTATTCGCGCAGCAACTTTTCAGGAATCAGACTGGGCAAGATGCACTGACCGTTGGTCAGCGAAACGAGTTTTAGCATCGCATCCACTGTCTCGACTTCAGCCGCGACAGTGGCATTGAAAGCCCGGCTATGCAGCATACGGCGCAACGCATAGCCTGCGGGAAAGACGACCAGCGGAGGGTCTCTTCGTTCAACGAGACACTGGCGAGTGTCGCAAACCGCGAATTCTCGTGCACCACGAAACTCATTTCCTCCTCGAACAGCGGAGTGATTTCCAGCTCGTCGGAGGCGACCGCCGAATCGTAGACGAAGCCGATCTCCGCGCGGCCCGCCTCGACCAGTTCAACCACGCCGGGCGAGCTGCGTCCGAGCAATGCGACGTTCGCTTTAGGCCGCTGCGCCATGAATCGCGCCACCACCTCGGCCATGAAGTAGTAGCTCAGCGTATGAATGGTTGCGACGTTCAGGCTGCCGGCGGTCACGCCGTGCTGGTCGCGCAACTGTACTAACGTGCTATCGACCAGCTGATACGCCGAGGATGCAGCCTCCAGCAGTTTCTGTCCGGCCTCGGTGGGCTCGACGCCACGCCCGTGCCGCACGAAGAGCGGCTGACCGATGTAGCTCTCGAGGCTCGAAAGCTGCCGGCTCAGACCCGATTGCGTCAGCGATAGCGCCTCGGCCGCAGCGGACAGCGACTTGCTGTTCGCGATCTCAACAAACAGGCGCACCTGGTGATCGACGTTGGCTTTCATTCGGTCTTCCTGGCATTGCGTGCGGCTGAACGGCGCCGCAACCTTTAAGCGATTCGCGCTTCTCCTGCCGGCACTATGCCACGCCTAATGAAACCACCCCCTCACGTCCGGTCCGCCTGACGGCACCAGTAATCGAACGTACCCTTCACGATCGATTGCTTCAGCAGATAATCGTGTGCCTCGGCCGCGAGGTCGTCGGGCACCGGCGTAATCGGACCAAACACACGTGCCCGCACCTGCATGCGAGCTGCCCGCTCCAGGTACACAGCGAGATACGTAGCCTCTTCGACGTACGCACCCGTCGCGAGCTGGCCATGATGTGCCAGCAGAATGCAACGCTTGTCGCCGAGCGCCTTCGAAATGATCACCCCTTCCTGATCGGCGATCGGTACACCGGGCCAGTCGGCCAAAAACGCGCAGTCATTATGCAGGGGGGTCATGTCCATCTGCGCGATCACCAGCGGCTGACGCGCTGCGACCAACGCGGACACATACGGCGAATGCGTGTGGATGATCGCATTCGTCTGCGGCCGCGCTTCGTAGACCCACAGATGAAAACGCGTCGCGGGATTGGCCATTCCCTTGCCGCTGATCGTGTTCAGATCGGCATCGACCTCGATGAAATCGTCGGGCGTCGCTTCATCGAAGCCCAAGCCGAAACGCAGCGTCCAGTAGCATTTCGGCTTGTCTGACCGGGCCGTGATCTGCCCGGCCAGTCCCGCTTCCTGACCCGTCATCGCGAGGATGCGACAGGCGTACGCCAGCCTCTCCTGAAGCGTCCGATCCTGCGGCTTCAGGTTCTCCTTCATTTCCTGAGTCGCACGCTCGTCGAAATACTGTTTTGCTCGCAATTCCATGACTGCCTCCGTCGTCCAAAGTCCGCCAGCCGTCTGAACCTCAAACGCCTTTGATTTCGCCGCCATCCATCCGCAACGCCGAGCCCACCATCCAGCGACCCGCTGGCGACAGCACGAACGCCATCAATTCCGCGATGTCCTCAGGATTGCCGTAACGCGTGATGCCGACTTGCGCCGGAAACTTCTCGAGCGCTTCTTCCAGAGTCATACCGTGAGCCGGCGCGTACTTCTCCATATACGTACGGCGACGATTGGTCATCACCGGGCCGGGCAGCACGCTATTCACCTGCACGCCATCCGCAATGCCGCGATCTGCGAAAGCCTTGGCCATCGCGACGATCGCCGCGTTGACTGTCCCAACCGCGCCGTAACCCGACTTCGGAGCCTGGGCCGAATTTCCCGATGTGAAAATGACCGAGCCTTCCGACTTCTTGAGCGACTCCCACGCGTGAACCGCGAGCCGCCGCGCGCCATGCAATTTCAGCGCAAAACCGTCGTCCCACTGCTCGTCCGTCATGTCGAGCACATCGATCTGAGGAACCGCGCCGGCGATATTGACCACCGCGTCGATACGCCCGAACTTCGCCAGTGTCTGGTCGACGGTTTCCTTGGCGGCGGCCGGTATGCGCAGGTCCGCGCCCAGCGGCAGCGGTTCGGCGCCCGCGGCGCGCACCGCCTCGGCGGTCTCTTCCAACAACTCCGTGCTGCGGGCCACCAACACCAGCCCGCCAAAGTCTTTAGCGAGGCGAATTGCGGTTGCCCGTCCGATCCCACGGCTGGCCCCAGTTACGATCGCGATACGATTGCTCATGTCGAATTCCTCCGGTTGGTTTAACGCGTTTCATTGCGCCGTCACGTCTCGGCGCTTGAGACCAGTATCGGACAAGGAGCCATGACGAGCTATGCAGTTGGGTTCATACCTGCTATGACAGACCGACCCTGCCGTCCACGTGATTCCCAGGGTTTTCCGAAAGACACGGCCCGGCCCGATGCGCTCCGGGCCCAATGCGCTCTAGAATGGCAATTCGCCTTCCCGTATGGCGGTTGCGCTGCTCAGAGGGCGCCTATATTCACAAGCCTCTACAAGCCGAACGGAATAACAGCATGTCAAACCACTCATCCCCCGACAGTCCTCAGAATGGTTCACCGTCACGCCTGCGCAGCCGCCGCTGGTTCGACGATCCCGCCGATCCGGGCATGACGGCGCTGTATCTCGAGCGCTACATGAACTACGGGATTACCCGAGAGGAGCTGCAGTCGGGCAAACCGATCATCGGGATTGCGCAGACAGGGTCGGACCTTGCGCCGTGTAACCGCCACCATCTCGAGCTGGCGACCCGTGTGCGCGACGGCATTCGTGACGCCGGCGGCATCCCCCTTGAGTTTCCGGTCCATCCGATCCAGGAGACGGGCAAGCGCCCCACTGCCGCGCTCGACCGCAATCTGGCGTACCTCGGCCTCGTCGAAATCCTGCACGGCTATCCCATCGACGGTGTCGTGCTCACCACCGGTTGCGACAAAACCACGCCAGCGTGCCTGATGGCGGCGGCGACCGTGAATATCCCGGCCATCGTGCTCTCGGGCGGCCCGATGCTCGACGGCTGGTGGCACGGCAAGCTCGCAGGTTCCGGCACGGTCATCTGGGACGCGCGCAAGCGCCTCGCCGGCGGAGAGATCGACTACGAGGAATTCATGAACATGGTGTCCTCGTCGGCACCCTCCGTCGGCCATTGCAATACGATGGGCACCGCCCTGTCGATGAACTCGCTCGCCGAAGCATTGGGTATGTCGCTGCCGGGCTGCGCGGCGATTCCGGCGCCGCATCGCGAGCGCGGCTGGATGGCGTATCGCACGGGCAAACGCATCGTCGAGATGGTCGCGGAGAATCTGCGCCCGTCGGATGTCATGACCAAAGAGGCTTTCGAAAACGCGGTCGTGGCCGCTGCCGCACTTGGTGCATCGTCAAACTGTCCGATCCATATGGTCGCGATCGCCCGGCACATGGGCGTCGAACATTCGCTCGACGACTGGCAACGACTGGGACCGGACGTTCCGCTGCTTGTCGATTGCCAGCCGGCCGGCCGCTTTCTGGGCGAAGCATTCCATCGCGCAGGTGGCGTCCCCGGCGTGATGCGCGAGCTGCTCAACGCGGGCAAGCTGAACGGCGACGTACGTACGGTTTCCGGCCGCACGCTTGCCGAGGATCTCGCGGAAGTCGTCGAGCCCGATCGCGAAGTGATCCGCAGCTACCAGCAGCCGCTCAAGGAAGCAGCGGGTTACGTGGTGATGTCCGGCAATCTGTTCGACAGCGCCGTGATGAAAATCAGCGTGATCGACCAGGCGTTCCGCAAACGCTTCCTCGCCGATCCTGAGCATCCCGATGTGTTCGAAGGGAAAGCGATCGTATTCGAAGGGCCGGAGGACTATCACGCGCGCATCGAAGATCCGCAACTGGGCGTCGACGAGCGCTCTATCCTCGTGATTCGCAACTGCGGGCCGGTCGGTTATCCGGGCGGTGCCGAAGTGGTCAACATGCAGCCGCCTGCGGCGTTGCTCAAGCAAGGCGTCGACACGCTGCCGACTCTCGGCGACGGCCGTCAAAGCGGTACCTCGGCCACGCCTTCGATTCTCAACGTTTCGCCGGAAGCGGCAGTCGGCGGCGGGCTTGCGTTGCTGCAAACCGGCGATCGGGTCCGCATCGACCTGAACTCGCGCAAGGTCGACGTGATGATCCCCGAGAGCGAACTGGCAGCACGCCGCGCACAGTGGAAAGCGCCTGTTCTGCAGAACAAAACGCCGTGGGAAGAGATCTATCGCAGCATGGTAGGTCAGCAGGCGAGCGGCGCATGCCTCGAGCCGGCAACGCTGTATCTCAACATCCTGGAAACGCGCGGCGAATCGCGCCATAACCACTGATAAGGACGCGCCGATACGGCTACCAGCAAGCAGTCGTGCCGGCGCACCTTCTTCTTTAGAACCCCTGGAACGACTCTTCGAGCATGTCCCGATAGTCCGCAGGGCTTGCCTCGCGCGGATTAGTCTTGTGACTATGATCGGCGAGTGCGCCTTCGATAATCCTGTCGAACTGCTCGCGCTCGACCCCAAGCGTCGACAAACGAGTCGGCAGCCCCAGGTCGGCCGTCATGCGCGCAATCGCGCTTTCTACGTTCGCTGGCGATTCCAGCCCCATTGCGCCTGCTAACCGCACCATTTTCCCTTCGCCCTGGACTGTAGGGGCTTCGCGATTGAAGCGGATCACCGCGGGAAGAAAGATCGCGTTCAACGTTCCGTGATGCAGTTTCGGATTGATGCCGCCCAGCGAGTGGCTCAGGCTATGGACACATCCCAGCCCTTTCTGGAACGCAAGCGCTCCCTGCAATGAAGCACTCATCATGTTCAGACGTGCGGCGACGTTGCTGCCGTCACGCGTTGCAATCTCGATGTGACGCCATGCACGCCAAAGTCCGTCGAGGGCGATGCCATCGGCGGGCGGGTTAAACGCGGGCGACAGGAAGGTCTCGATGCAATGGGCAATGGCATCCATTCCCGTTGCTGCGGTGAGTTGCGCGGGCAACCCTAACGTGAGTTGCGGATCGCAGATTGCGGAACGGGGCACGACGTAGGGGGAAATGATGCCGAGCTTGCGGCCGTCATCGAGAATCAGGATGGCGCCGCGCCCCACTTCGCTGCCAGTGCCGGCAGTCGTTGGGACTGCGATAACCGGCGCCGTAGCCGATGTGATGCGCTGCAAGCCACCTTCGATAAGCGCGAACTGGCGCAAAGGTCCTTCGTGGGTCGCGCACACTGCGACGCCCTTGGCCAGATCGATCGAACTGCCTCCTCCTACCGCGATGACGCCATCGCACTGATTCTCCTTGTACATCGCGACAGCGGCCCGCACAGCCCGTTCGTTGGGGTTAGGAGGGGTGTCCAGAAAGATAGGGGGCTCGTGATCTGCCTGAAGAGCAATGAGCACCCTGTCGATGAGGCCCGCGGCTTTCACGCCCGCGTCGGAGACGATCAGAGGACGTTTGATGCCGATCCGTGTGCATTCGTCAGGCAGTTTCGCAATCGCGCCGAAATCGAACTGGATCTGCGTGATGTAATTGATGAGCGACATGGATCGGAAGCCTCCAGAGTGGGGTTCGTGGCGACCGGCGGCACGGGATGAACAACGCGGCAGAGTGCATCGACTACATGGAAGTCGCAAAACATTGTCGCACCTTCTGGCTCAAGCATCCTCAGACCTTTTCGCAGATAGCCTGGATAAGCGCCGCACGCCCCTCGCTCAGATTGCGGCGAAGGTTGACGGTCGCTTGCCCGAACTCGGGCCCCATCACAGTGCCGAGTGCGAGCAGGGGTGGCGTCGAAGACTGCTTGCGTTCGGCTTCGCGCTCCAGAAACCAGCTGATCCCGGCTTCCGTGCAGTCGGTCCAAGACGTGATGCGGAACCCCTCCTTAGCGAGAACAGTGCGCATCTCGTCCGCCGTCACCAGGAAGCTTGACTCAGGCACGCTCGCCCACGGCACAGGGAAATGCAGGGGTTCGTTGGATGCAGCGATGACATCGAAGATGGCGAAATGGCCGCCAGAACGTAAAACGCGGCATGTTTCACCGTAAAGCGCAGCGCGGTCGCTAATGTTCATGGCAACGTGCTGCGTCCACGCGAGATCGAAAGCGTCGGCGGGGAACGGCAGCGAGAGCGCATTGCCGCGCTGATACGTGACCTTGCCTCCGAGACCCGAACGCTCGGCCAGAAACGTAGCAGCCTCGACGAACGACTGACTGAGGTCGACGCCGTGCACCGTGCAGCCATAGGTTTCCGCCAGATAGCGCGACGGGCCGCCCAGCCCGGATCCGATATCGACAACACGGGTCGCCTCGGTGATCGGCAGGGCCTTCGCCAGTTCTACGGTGGCCGCGAGGCCGCGCGAATGAAACTGGTCAAGTTGAGCAAGATCTCGCGCAGAGAGTTGTTTCTCGCCGAGTCCGCTTTTGGCCAGAGCCGAGCGAAGGTGCTCGACCAGGCTCTCGCGCTCGTAATGCCGGGTGATCTCTGCTGCGTCGTCCATCTTCGTACTCCTTGGTGATGCACATCTTGATGCGGCTACGGATGCCGTAATTGCAGGCGATCCATCATCGGTGAAATCTCATCGAACGGTTCTTCAACGAGATCCGACACGTCAAACGGATCGCCATACGCTCACGGCTTATGACTTCACTGACTTCACTTGTTCTGGATCAGCATGCCAAGCGGGGCCAGCGGGCCGACCGGCAACAGTTCGTAGCTCATGACGCCGTCAGCCACGAGCGGCAACGTATCGAGCGTCGCCTTGGCTTGCTCGACCGATTCGACGTTCATCAGAAAGATCGGACCGCCCTTCTCACGAAACCAGAACTGCTCGACCTTGCCGTCGAGATAGAGCTTGAGTGTGGCCGGAACTTCGTTTGGCATATGCTGCTGGAGCTTCTCCGGTGTGAGGGTCGGCTTGGCGGATGCGATGGCAAAAACTTTCATGGATAACTCCTGGTTCAACGTTCATTGACAGAGACTGCGTGTTCATTGCTGCAAACAGCGCGATCGAGTCTAGTCTCTGAACCCCAGAACTCACACAGTCACAAACGCCAACTTTAGAGCCATTCGCGCCAGGCGCATCCGCGTGTCAGAGCAGGTCGGAACGGAGGTCGCGCACACCCCGTCCCAGACGTTGGCGCAGCAGCGTACGCAATGTCGCACCGTCGCCGTAGCCGACTTCGCTTGCGATCGCTTCGAGGTCGAGGCGTCCCCCGCGCAGAAGCGATTGTGCGTGCTCGACTCGCAGGTCCTGGAAGTACGCAAGCGGCGATTTGCCAAGCACCTCCTGGCAACGGCGCTGCAGCGAGCGCGTGCTCGTCGCGAGTGCGCTGGCAGCTTCCTGGAGCGAAAAGCCCGAGCGAAGATTTTTCCGCGACCACTGTTCGAAGCGTTGAATCAGCGGATCTGCCTGCGCGAGGTGATTGGGAATGATGTACGGCGCCTGCGAGGAGCGTATGTCGGCCAGCAGATAACGCGAGACGAGCGTGGCCAACTCGGGGCTCGCGCGCCGTATCAGCCAGAGAGCGAGATCGAGATGTCCCAAAGCCGCGCCGGCTGTCACACCTACATCCGACGGCACAAGCATGCGAGACTCGTCGAGCGACACATTGGGGTAGCGTTGTCGAAACAGCGGGCCGAGCCACCACGTCGTCGTCGCTTCCTGCTGATCGAGAAGTCCGGTTTCCGCCACAAGAAATGTTCCGATACAGGACGCGGCGATCAGCGCTCCTTCGGCATGCCATTTCAGCAGTTGCGCTTTGGCCTGAACCACATCCGGTCTCGTGAGAGCGGGAATGAGCTGCTCAGGCGTGCCAGTGCTCAATGCCGGAACAACTACCCAGTCCGGTTTCAAACCTGCCGTTACGGGTTGCACAGGTATCGTCAGCCCTTGTCCGGACCGAACCCGCTTGCGCACGCCTACGATCGATACATCGAAACGCGGTGTGCCACCTAGTTGCGTGGCCGAGAATTTGTTGGCGAGCCCGAACGCGTCGAGCATGACAGTGAGCCCCGTATCGAAGAGCCCTTCAAGAGCGAGCACAGAAATGCGCATGGCGTAAATACCTCCAAAGCCGGTATTTGCGACTCTACCAGCTATCACCTTCATGCGTATCCGGCGAGCCAGACATGCACATACGCAACAAGCGAAGGCCTTTACAACGCAGCTCTGCGCAAGCACAGTGGTGAGGTCAATGACGCCAAAGCAGCCTTAGGCGTCGAGCCTGGACTATCAAAAACGGAGACAACGAAATGGATCTGAATTTACGCGGTAAGGTGGCTGTATTGACGGGAGCCAGCGTGGGTATCGGGCTGGCTGTGGCAGAGGCGTTCGCAGCGGAAGGCACGCATCTTCTGCTCGTGGCGCGCAATGAGGAGCGCCTGTCCGCTGCCGCAGCAGGCATCGCAACGAAGTTCGGCGTGACCGCTGTGCCGGTCGCTTGCGATGTGTCGACTTCGGCAGGCGTCGACAAACTGGTTGCCGCCGCGAAGGAAAATTTCGGTGGCGCGGATATTGTCTTCAATAACGCGGGCACGGGCAGCAACGAAACGATCATGAACGCGCCCGATGAAAAGTGGCTCGCGTACTGGGACCTTCATGTGATGGCTGCAGTGCGCATCGCACGTGGCCTCGTACCTTTGATGAAAGCACGCGGCGGCGGCACGATCCTGAACAACGCATCGATTTGCGCAACACAGCCGCTCGGCTACGAGCCGATCTATAACGTGACGAAAGCGGCGTTGATGATGTTGTCGAAGAATATGGCGAACGAATTCATACAGGACAACATCCGCGTGAATACGATTAACCCGGGGCTCGTGCTCACACCCGACTGGATCAAGACCGCCAGGCAGTTGACGCAGGATTCAGGCGGCGATTGGGAGGGACATCTGCAGCAGGTCGCGGATGAGCATGCGCCTATCCGCAGGTTTGCGTCTCCGGAAGAGTTGGCCAACTTTATTGTGTTTCTTTGTTCCGACAAGGCTAGCTACAGCGTCGGGTCGACCTACTTTGTCGATGGTGGGATGTTGAGGACGGTTTAGGGAGACTGCATGCGCCATGCAAGTGCAAGCAACAATCGACGCGCCCGGCGCTAGACAACCATTAAATTAGCTGGCAGGATTCATCCATCGCGGATGAATCCGCCGATTCTTCGTTGAATTTAACCCCAACACAATGCAAGCTAGCCAAGTCCTCCTTCGTTCGATGCGTATGCCCCTGGCAGGTTCTCCCCCCAGGCGCTGAGGGCTTTTTTGCTTCTGAAAAAGGGACGCCGCAGGCGTCCCTTTTCTTTTTTGGAGCGGCAATGTCATACCGATACATCACCACGCCGATTTACTACGTAAACGATCGGCCGCATCTGGGCCATGCTTACGCCAGCGTGCATGCTGACATCATGGCCCGCTACCTGCGTGCTGCCGGTCACCAGGTCCTGCTGCTAACGGGCGCCGACGAGCACGGCGAGAAGATCGCCAAGGCCGCCCTGCAGGCCAACGAGGCGCCACAAGTGTTTGTGGAACGCCACGCACAGAGCTTCAAGGAAGCGTGGCGGCGCCTCGCAGTCAAGCCCGACATATTCGTTCGCACCACGAACCCCGCGCACGCCAGGGTGGTGTCCGATTGCCTGACACGGCTCTTTAATGCAGGGGATATCTACCTGGCGGACTACGAGGGGCTTTATTCGATCGGTCAGGAGCGCTTTGTCACTGAGAAGGAACTGGTGGATGGCAAACTTCCTGAAGACAAGGAACCGCCTGTGTTGCGGCGCGAACCCAATTATTTCTTCCGCATGGAAGCGCATCGCGAATGGATGCGTCAGCTGTTGCTGGACACGCCAGACCTGATTCAGCCCGTGCAATACCGCAACGAGATATTGAAGCTGCTGGAACAGCCGATAGGTGACCTGAGTATTTCGCGTCCCGTGGATCGTCTCGACTGGGGCATCCCGATTCCGTGGGATGCCGGACATGTTACGTACGTATGGTTCGACGCGCTCCTCAGCTACGTTTCGCCACTGGGTTATCCCGACCAGCCTGCCTTCGCTGATTACTGGCCGTCGGTGCGGCATGTGATCGGCAAGGACATCCTGCGCACGCACACGCTCTTCTGGTTGAGCATGACCCATGCATTGGGAATCGCGCCGTATCAGCGCTTGCATGTTTCCGGACACCTGCTCGGTTCCGATGGCCGCAAGATGAGCAAGTCGCTCGGCAATGGCGTCGATCCGCTGGAGGCCGCCGATACCTACGGTGTCGATACGCTGCGCTACACGCTAATCCGGGAGGTCAGCTTCGGCTTCGACGGAATCGTTAGTAACGCAGTGATCGAACAACGCCTGAATCGGGATCTCGCCGACGATCTGGGCAATCTGGCCGCGCGCACGCTGGCCATGGCGATGAAATATCGCGGCGGGACGGTGCCTGCGCCGAAGGCCTATGAAGCGCGCGAGGAAGCGATCATCGGCTGGTCGAACGAACTGCCCGGCATCGTTCTGGCGCTAGTGGAAGAAATGAAACTGAGTCGCGCGGTGGAACAGGTAATGGATTTCGTCAAACACCTGAACGGCTACGTTGCGAGCAGCGCGCCATGGGCACTGGCAAAGGATTCCAACGCGTCGGACCAGTTGGATACGGTGCTCTATACGCTGTTAGAAGCGCTTTGCAGCGTCAGCAATCTTTTGCATCCTGTGATGCCGGGCAAGATGGAGGAGTTGCGAGGCTTGCTTGGGGTTTCCGCCGAAGCGCAGTGGAATCTGCCTTGGGGTCATGGCGTAAGACCGGGGACGCAGGTCAAGGAAGGCATCCTGTTTCCAAAGCGGCCGGGCGCTGAACACCCGGACTAGCCATTTGATCTGATCTGTTCAATCCGCAATCCACCGTCTTTATCAGAACGGTGTTTGCGGATCTGCACAGCAATCAAAGGTACCGGTTCAAGCCCGACGGCTCACTGCGCGCTGAGTCTCCCGCGCATCAGGAACTGTTATTTGAGCGTTCGGGCGTACAACGCGAACAGCTCCTTCCAGCCCCGCTCGGCCGCCTCTGCGTCGTAGACGGGCATGTCCGGCTTCATCCAGCCGTGCGCCTTGCCTTTGTACAGTTCGCTCTTGTGCTTCACGTCCGCGGCGCCCAGCGCGGCTTCGAAGCGCTCGCCCATTTCGGGTGGGAAGCTGTGATCGTTGTCGGCAATGCCGATGTACAACTCGGCCTTGATCTTGTCGAGAAGCAGGTGGGGACTCGTCGGCTGGTCGGTCGCGAGATTGCCGCCGTGGAAGCTCGCCGCCGCAACAATGCGATCCGGGTAGTAAGCCGCCGCCGTGAGTGCCATGCCGCCGCCCATGCAGAAACCGACGGTGCCAATCTTCTTACCGGCCACATCAGCGCGTGTATCGAGGTATTCGATAAAGGCCGCGGTGTCTTCAGCGGCTTTGTGGTTGTCGCTGCTCGCCATCATGGGCCCAACGGTGGCACGGAAGTCGCCCTTCAGCACTTCCTTGGGGTCGAGCGGCCCGTAAGCTCCGAAGCGGTAAAACAGGTCGGGCAGAAGCACAACGTACCCTTTGCTCGCCACGTGCTTTGCCATCTGGAGCATGCCTGGCCGGATGCCAAACGCGTCCATGTAGAAGATCACAGCGGGCCATTTGCCCTCGCCTTCAGGCGTCAGGACCCACGCCTTACAGGGACCTTCCTTTTCCTGAATGGTGACTTGTGATTCGCTCATGCTCTACGCCTCCGTGTGTGTTCGCCGCGGGTTTCCGACATCGGCCCAATGATCACGGCGATCATGGTTATTCAGGGAAAACTTAATTGTAACGGGGATCGTCATTACAAGCATGGGCGGACGGCGCCTTCAATCATCTGATGCGACAATATCCGCCACTATATTTCTTTCCTGATCTGTTCCGCGAAGGCGCGAATCACTTCATCGTTTCGCATCACAAACATCCACTGACCGACGCGCGTCGAAACAAGCAGTCCGGCGTCGATCAGGGTCGCGAGGTGGGCCGACACGGTCGATTGGGATAGCCCACTGCGCGCGTGAATTGCGTTTAAAGGTACCCCGCATCCAAGATCGATTCGACTTCGCAAAAAGTATTCTTCTGGCGTCTTTAACCATCTCAAGATCTCGCGCCGGAACGGATTTGCGAGTGCCTTATGGATCAGGTTTTCGTCAACCATACATTTCATTTCGACCATCGGCTCGTGAAAGGCAGATCCGTCACATTCGACGATAGGGTCCCGGGTCATGACTGCCTCGACAATGACCGTGCGAGGCTCGTGGCGAATTCGTCGCCAAGATCCTCCCTGACCAGGGCCAACGCGACCCGCATACCGTCACTGACGCCGCGCGACGAGTGGAGGTTGCCGTCCTTCACGCAGCCTTGATTGCTCATGACGTGTACCAAGGGGTAGTCGCTGGAGAGCCGTTCGGCGTCGCGCCAATGCGTGGTCAGCGAGCGATGGTCGGCGAGGCCGGCGCGCGCGATTAAAAAGGCCCCATTGGACACCGACGCGAGCCTTCGCACCCGACGGCCGGCGTCACTGAGCCACTCCACCAGCTCGCGATGCGCGTGCCTCGGGCCAACCACCGGCGAACCCGGCACTACGACGATGTCAAATGGAGCGCTCACATCCAGCAGACACTCAGTCGTGCTAACCGCCACGCCACTCGAGCACACCACCGGCCCTCGGGACGGCCCCACGAGATGCTGCTCGTACATCGTTGCGCCGCACAAGCGATTCGCTTCGTGGAAAACCTCCATCGGGCCCGTCACTTCGAGCAGCCGAAATCCTGCGTAGAGCATCATTGCAACATGCATGCGCCGTCACTCCTGTCCCTGGTTGTCGTCCCGTGTCAACGTAGACCGCGATGAAGGGGCGGCTATAGCCGAATCCATGGGATAAAGTTTAATCAGACGGCATGGGAGAGGAAACACGCGGATGGCACGATACCGGGCCAATCAACGCGAGATTTGGGCCAGGCACGGCTGGACGCCCGTCCGCTTGTTACACGGCTGCAAAAGTCAATTACCGGCTAGTGTGTCCCTCTTTCTGGATCATTGCGGTAAGCTGCAATACCGCTCGGAAACGGGTCTACTCACTCCACGAAGGTCACGGTATGAAAGTCGCCATTGTCATATTCGATGGTGTGCAGGCGCTCGACGTTGCAGGCCCCCTCGACGTGTTCGCGGAAGCAAACACGATCCTGCCCGAACATCAGAAGTACGAAGTCTCGCTGGTGGGCGCGCGCGCCGGTACCGTGACGTGCTCGAACGGGATGGGACTTTCCGTGCCGTTCGGCTACGCGGACCTCGACACGCAATGGGATCTGCTACTCGTCGCGGGCGGCCCGCAATTGCCCGACGCTCAACCGTCCAGTGACTTCCTGACGTGGCTGCAAAATCAGGCAAGCAACGCGACGCGGTTTGGCTCCGTTTGCAATGGTGCATTCGTACTGGCTCATGCGGGACTGCTCGACGGCAAGGAAGTGACGACTCATTGGTCGGACGCAGATCGCCTCGCCCACGAATTTCCGCAGGCCTCCGTGCAGCCCGACAAGATCTTCGTTCGTGACGGACGCCTGATTACCTCGGCAGGTGTGACGGCCGGCATCGATCTGTGCCTCTCGCTTGTCGCCGAAGACTGGGGGCATGAACTGGCGGTGCGCGTCGCAAAGCGTCTTGTCGTCTACATCCAGCGCGAGGGTGGTCAGTCCCAGTACAGCCCTTACGTCGGAAGCGGAAGGGATGAAGATCCGATTATCGGCAAGGTGCACCGCTACGTGACCGAACACATCACCGAAACGCTATCGATCGAACAGCTCGCTGGCGCAGTTGCGGTGAGTCGAAGAACCTTCTCGCGAGTATTCGCGAAGTATGCCAAGGTGACGCCCTCCGCGTTTGTCGAACAGGTTCGCGTCGACACCGCGAGAAAGTTGCTCGAAGACTCGGATGCACCGCTGAAAACCGTCGCATTCAAATGCGGATTTCGGAGTGCCACACATATGCGCACGACTTTCTCGCGCCGGCTGGAGGTCACCCCGAAACAATATCGGCAACGATTCCGCGGCGAGGCCGGCACGCAACCGTGGGCCATTCAGGGTGCCGGCAAGCAGATCTCGCTTCAAGGACTGGCTCATCCGTGACTGAAGCTGATTCCATTCAGCCGCTTCCTGACATCCTTGAGCCGGGCCTGTCGGTAATCTTTTGCGGGATCAATCCGGGTCTGCGTGCGGCGTCGACAGGTCATCACTTTGCGGGCCGCGGCAACCGGTTTTGGCGGGTGCTGCATCTTGCAGGCTTCACGCCTGAACAGATCCTTCCCGAAGACGACCGTTCGATTCTTCGATACGGTTGCGGTCTCACCGCGGTGGTCCCGCGCGCCACAGCGCAGGCCGCCGAGTTGTCGCGCTCGGAGATCGAGCTGGCCGGGGAGGCTTTTCGGCTAAAGATCGGGCGGTACGCCCCGCAACACGTCGTTTTCCTCGGAAAGATGGCACTCGCGGCCATCTCCGGCACGCGCGATATCGATTGGGGGCTGCAAACGAAGCCCTTCGGCGGCGCATACGCTTGGGTCGTACCCAATCCAAGCGGATTGAACCGGGCGTTCGGCCTTGACGCGCTGGTGGCCGCCTACCGGGAAGTTCGCGTCGCCGTCGCGTCCACGTCCTGAAGGTGCGCGTTTTTGCGTAGCGCCTCGGTCACGAACTCCACGAAAGCGCGAATCTTGCCGCTGGTGCTTCGCCTTTCTACGTGAAGCAGGCTCACCGGTGTCGCCTCGGGCTCGAATGAGGTCAGCACAGGTTGGAGCCTGCCATCGGCTACATCAGGCGCTGCCTGATACGACAGAAACTGGGCGATTCCCACTCCATCGACGGCAGCGAGAAGAGCAGCGGGACCCAGGTCGACAATCATCCGCGGCTGAAGTCTCACAGGCAGCCGCGAACCGTTCTCGTTGAACGCCCACTCGAGCGGAAGCGAGACGCCCGTGAACGATACACAGTGGTGATCGGCCAGATCTCTGGGGTGAAGGGGCTCCCCATGCTCGGCGAGATAGGAAGGCGCCGCGTACGTCCGACGCCGCACAAAGCCTAGCGGAACGGCGAATGCCGAAGAGTCGCCGAGATGGCCGATACGGATGGCAATATCTACACCCTCTTCCAGAAGCCGCGTCGTTCGATCGGCGTACACCGCATTGACGTTGACGTCCGGATAACGCAGCACGAAGGCGTTGACCAGCGGCGCAACATATCGCTGGCCGAACAGGACCGGTGCGGAAATAGTCAATGTCCCCACGGGATTGAGTTGATCGGCCGCCAAGGTCGCTTCTGCATCCGTGATGGTGTCCAACACCTTGCGGCAGGCTTCGAGGTATGACAGGCCTGCATCCGTCGGACGAACCGTTCGGGTCGTGCGGGCCAGCAGATGTGTGCCGAGACGCGATTCCAGCGAATTGACCGCCCGCGAGACCGCGGCGGACGACATGCCAACTTTGTCAGCCGCACCCGTGAAGCTGCCCCGGTCGACGATGGCCACGAAAATCTCCATCTCACGCAATTTGTCCATTTCGCTCCCTACCCTCATACGCGTCCATAAGCCGTGATTCTATGCGTTGTGATCGAGGTGCCGGAGATCGGCCTGCAAAAGACTTTTTCAGGCCGTGAAGGTTATGCAGAACGTCCTTGAACGCATGGCAAATTTCGATCACTCATTGGCCCAATACCAACTCGTTTGGACTCCAATGAATCGGGCCGATCCTGGACAATCTCTACACGTTGTACGACTAACCAAACGAGAGAGGTCCACATGTTCTCCGCAATGCTTGAAGTTCACCCGATCCCCGAGCAGGTCGATGCCTATCTCGGCATGGCCAAAATGCTGCGTCCTGAACTGGACAAGATCGACGGATTCATCGACAACAACCGCTACGCCAGTCTCACACGCGAGGGGTGGCTTCTTTCGCTGTCGAGTTGGCGCGACGAGAAATCGCTCATCCGCTGGCGTACCGAAGCGACGCACAACAGGATCATGCAGGCTGCGCGCGACCGCGTGTTTTCCGACTATCGCCTGCGCATTGGTCAGACCGTCAGCGATACGCATGTGCCCGCGGGACACGCCTTGCTCGAGCAGCGCCTGGATGTCACCGAGACGGGAAAAGGTAAGGCGGTGACGCTACATGACGGGAAATTCTCGCCAGCATGGGTGAAGCAGAGCAGCGCAGACGAGGTGGCGAAATCACTCGGAGTGGATACAAGCGCGACTGACCTCGTTTCCTGGGACGTCTTCGACGCACTGCTGGCACCGGGAGACGTCATCGCCGTTCTGACGTGGCGCGACCATGCAGCAGCTGAAGCGTTCCTGGCCAAGGCGGTTACGGCGGATGCATCGCGCGTGCGCAATATCCGCGTTATCCGGGAGTACGGCATGTTCGATCGCCGGGAAGCGCCGCAGTACTTCAAAGAGACGCAACCGAAGATGTAACCCGGCCGCCGGTCGCTATCGGTGCCGGAGCGTCTTCGCTTCTCATGTGATCTCCAACACCGACATTTAGAAGCCCTATTGAACCTGAACAGTAACGGGATTGCCATGACTACAGCCAACCTTTTAACGACGACAGCCGCTCCTGCGCAGGCGGCGCCCGCACAATCCGCGCTTCCGCTTCGCCTGGCGATTGGTCTCGTTGGAATGCTGCTCGCGTCATTATTGGCTATTCTCAACGAACAGGTCACCGCGCAGTCCCTGGCGGACATTCAGGGCGCGCTCTCGATAGGGCATGACGACGGAACCTGGCTGACCGCTTTATTCGAAGCGGCCAATGTCGCGACGATGGTGTTTGCTCCGTGGTTTGGCATCACGTTCACGCTCAAGCGATTCACCATCGGCGCCGTGATCGCGACGATGCTGTTCGGGATCCTCTGCCCCTTCGCACCAAACCTGCTGACGCTCTATGCGCTGCGCGTCCTGCAGGGAATTGCAGGGGGATGTCTGCCCCCGATGCTGATCATCGTGGCGCTGCGCTACCTTCCGCCCAAGGTGAAGCTATACGGCCTCGCGGGCTACGCCCTCACGGCGACCTTTGGACCGGCGCTCGGCACGCCGCTCGCTGCTTTGTGGACCGAGTATGTCGGCTGGCAGATGGCGTTCTGGCAAATCGTGCCGCTTGGTATCGCGTGCTGTGTGGCGATCCAGCAAGGGCTTCCCGCCGATCCCCTCAAACTCGAACGGCTCAAGGCATTCAACTGGACCGGGTTTTTGACGGGATTTCCGGCCGTCGCGATGCTCGTGACGGGCCTGCTGCAAGGCGATCGTCTGGACTGGCTCAATTCCGAGCTCATTCGCGTGATGTTTATTGGCGGGGGGCTTCTGTTTGCGATATTCCTCGTCAACGAGTGGTTTCACCCGCTGCCTTTTTTCAAGCTGCAGTTGCTGTCGCGCAGAAACTTCACGCACGGACTGACGACCCTGCTGGGCGCGGTGATCCTGCTGGTGGGTGTGGCCGCAATACCCGGCCAGTATCTCGCGAGCGTTCATGCCTACAGGCCGCTGCAGACTGCGCCCTTGTCGTTGCTGGTTGCTATCCCGCTCCTGATCACGCTCCCACTGACCGCTGCCGTTCTGAATCTGCGGCGGGTCGATCACCGCTGGGTCATGGCGATCGGCCTGTGCCTCATGCTTGCCACGTGCCTGATGGGGAGCTTCATTACCTCAGAGTGGATTCGCAACAACTTCTACTGGCTTCAATCGATCCAGATCGTCGCGCAGCCGATGGTAATCCTGGGAATCCTGATGGGTGTGACGACGGGCCTGGCCCCGACAGACGGCCCATTTGCTTCGGCGATGTTCAACTCGCTCAAAACCTTTTCAGCGGCTGTGGCAACGGCGCTCATCGAAGGGCTGAGCACCGATCGGGAACACCTTCATTCGAACATGCTCGTGGACCATTTAGGCAACCACGCGCTTGTAGCAAGTCAAAGCGTCGACGCAGCAAATAGCCTCGGCGAACTTGCACACCGGATCCACGAGCAGGCAGTGGTGCTGACGTCGGCGGATCTTTACCGGGTCATGGCGGGTGTTGCCATCGCCCTCCTTTTCCTGGTGCCCGTGTTACCCGTGCGAATCTACCCGCCGTGGTGCACGACGCCCTCCACTTCACGCTAAGGACGGTTCTTATGTCATCCGCTGCTAAATCTCCCCTCAGGATTATTCGTGTTGCCGCGTTGCTTGTTGCGGCCGGCATTGGTGCGTGGGCTTGCACAAGCCTGACCGGCAACTCGAATACCGAATCCACTAACGACGCTTACGTTGAAGCCGATTTCACCTTGGTGGCGCCGCGTATCGCCGGTCAGATATCCGACGTATTCGTCAACGACAACGAGTCGGTCAAGGCCGGGCAATTGCTGGTCCGTATCGATGATCGCGACTTCAAGGCCGCTTTGATGAGTGCGGAAGCGGACGTGGCTGCGGCAAAGGCGTCCGTTGCGAACTACGACGCCGAGATCGCGCGGCAGCCCTCGCTGGTCGAGCAAGCGAGCGCGACGCTCAAATCGGACGATGCGTCGATCGGGTTTGCAAGAGCCAACGCCTCGCGATATCAGGACCTCTCGGACGCAGGTGCGGGAACAACCCAAGAGCAACAGCACGCGTCGAGCACGCTCGCCGAACAACTCGCGCAACAGGCACACGACCGGGCCGCGCTGGCGTCGACCGAGCAGAATCTCGACGTATTGCGTACCCAACGCGATAAGGCAGCCGGCGCACTCGCACGCGCCGAAGCGGCGCTCGATCAGGCACAGCTCAATCTGTCCTATACGGAGGTTCGCGCCCCGGTGGACGGCAAGGTTGGACGGCGTTCCGCACGGGTTGGAGCGTTCGTGACGCCAGGTGCGCCGGTTCTCGCGATCGTGCCGCTTTCGGACGCTTACGTTGTTGCTAACTTCCAGGAAAACCAGATCACCAACATGCGCCCTGGCGAGAGCGTACGCATCAAGGTCGACAGCTTCCCTGGCGTTGTGATTCATGGTCGTGTCGATAGTCTCGCGCCTGCAACCGGCGTGGCCTTCGCGCCTATCGCACCCGACAACGCGACGGGCAACTTCACGAAGGTGGTGCAACGCGTGCCGGTGAAGATCACGATCGATCGAGGTCAGGAGGCAGCGTCTGCGCTGAGCGTGGGGCTGTCTGTCGAAACGGAAGTTGCCGTGGGTCAGCATAGCGATACCCTGGCCGAAGCAGGAGAGAGAAAATGAATACGAACGGCTTTTCTTTCAGCGCGCTGGTGTTGGAGATACTGGCGTGCCTCGTGATAGCGGGCTGTACGGTTGGGCCGAACTTCGAACCTCCCGTGACGTCCACGCCGCCGCAAGTGTTCGATCGCACTCAGGCGGCGCAGGCTCCAAGCAAGGCTGTCGAGACCGACTTCGATACGGACTGGTGGACCCTGTTCAACGATCCCACCTTGAATACGCTCGAACAGCAACTGGCCAATGCGAACCTCGATGTGGCCGCGGCATCGGCGCGCCTTCGCCAAAGCCGGGCTGAGCAACGGGTCGCAGGTGCAGCAGAATATCCCACGCTGGACGGCGCTGCGTCGTATGACCGCGAGCGCGGAAGTCCAAACGGCATCCTGTCGCTGCTCGGGGTTAGTCCGACCGAAACGCAGTCGCAATCCGCTTCGGGTAATACGCCGCTCGGTGTCGCGCCGTTGCCGGGCTCCAAGGGTTCGCCGGCGTACAACCTCTATCAGGCAGGCTTCGACGCCTCCTGGGAACTCGATATCTGGGGCCGCAATCGACGTGGTGTCGAAGCTGCGACTGCCTTGACGCAGGCTTCTTACGAGGATCGAAACGCTGTGTTGCTGTCAGCCCGCGCTGAACTCGCGCGAGACTATATCGAGCTTCGCGATACACAGTCGTTGCTGCGCATTGCGAAGCAAAACCTCGAACTTGCTCGCGATACCACGAAACTCACGCAAGTCCAGGTACGCGAAGGCGTGACGACGGATCTGGACGTGGCCAACGCTTCCGCGCAGGCGGCTTCGATCGAGAGCCTGATCCCGACGCTCGAATCGCGCTGCGAGACCACGATCAACGCGATTGGCGTATTACTCGGCGAAGAGCCAGGCGCGCTCGCGCAAACACTAAGCGAGCCGCATGACGTCCCCGAGCTGCCTGCGCAGGTACCCATCGGCTTTCCGTCGGAGCTGGTGCAACGCAGACCGGATATCCGGCAAGCGGAGGCACAGCTGCATGCTGCCACTGCCTCGATCGGTATGGCAAAAGCCGATTTTTATCCGCGCATTTCGCTGAATGGCAGCGCAGGTTTTCAGAGTTTGCAGCTCTCGAGCCTCGCCAACTGGGCCTCGGGACAGTTTGTTGTCGGACCCTCCATCACGATGCCGATTTTTGAAGGCGGACGGCTCAAGGGGACATTGCATCTGCGTGAGGCGCAACAACAGGAAGCCGCGATCGTCTATCAACGCACCGTACTTGAAGCGTGGCGCGAGGTGGACGATGCGCTGGTGGTCTACGATGCCGAACAGCAGCGGCGTGACCGATTAACGGAGGTGGTGGCTCTGAACCAGCGCGCACTGTCGGTCGCGCAGCAGCGTTACAAGGCCGGTGCACTCGATTATCTCGACGTGCTGAACGTACAGAGGCAGTTGCTCGATGGCGAAAGCAATCTTGAACAAAGCAAGGCAACCGCTGACGCGAATCTGATCACGCTTTGCAAGGCGCTTGGCGGTGGCTGGGAGTCGACTTATGCCAGGCAAGACGTGTCGCGTTGATGGGAGCATTGCTCACCGTCCCTGCGTAGTACTGACCGGAACGGTACGCGCTGCAACCAGGCTCTGCCGACGCAGTGCTTCAGTTGTTTCGCCGGAACCATCGGCGCGCCAGCCCGGCGGCAAGATCACATAGCAGATCGCAGCCCACACGCTCCGCGCCGACGCGATATCCCGTGCAAGACTAACCCAGTGCTCGAATTCGACGACGAGCGGATTGCGTGAGCGCGTCGGTGTCGTGAGACCGTAGCGGCACGGCTCATCGGCGCGTTCTTCCACATACGTGCCGAACAGGCGATCGAAGATCACAAGCACGCCGCCAAAGTTCGCATCGAGATAATCGACATTCGATGCGTGGTGCACGCGATGTGCCGACGGCGTATTGAACACGTATTCAAGCCAGCCGAGTTTCGGCGTCCACGTGTTATGCAGCCAGAACTGATAAAGCAGATTGAAACTCAACGTCGCCAGCACGATTTCAGGGCGCACACCGAGCCACACCAGCGGTGCGAAGAAGATCGCCGAGCCAGTCAGTTTGCCGGTCAGGCCGAGGCGATAAGCAGACGAAAGCGTCAACTGGTTCGGCGAGTGATGAACCGCATGCGTCGCCCAGAAAAAGCGGATGCGGTGCGACGCACGGTGATACCAGTAGTAGCAGAACTCCTGTCCGATAAAGAGCAGGAACACCATCAACGCGCTGTTGAGCGTGACGGTAAAGATCCGGTGATCCCAGGCAAGGGCGAAGACCGGCGTCGCGAGCGAAAGCGGCAACAGCGCGAGCAGCTTGCGGCCGGCTACATCCGCCAACGAAATCCATACTTCATACCAGTCGAACGGCAAAGCGCTATTGCGCTGTGTGCGGGTGAGCACCCATGCCTCGATCAGCGAGACACCAATGACGAACAACGTAACAAAAAGCGCGATTTTTCCAGTAGTCAACATGATGGGCAGATAACGGGTTGAGAGGTGAGACGCGTCGTCTGCGGGTAAAGCCGCTATCGCGTCGGGTGAAGCTAATGTAGTGGGCTGCCCGGCCAAAAACCACGCGTAAACCATGTCGCCAGATGTCACGGAACTCCGGCCGCGACGGCAAGCCGGCCGCGCAGCCCGGCTGCTGGCGGCGCGCCGCCATGGTGTAACACCGCGACATCTTTTACCGGGCGATTATTTCGCGAGCTCCTTTTATAGTTCGTCCCGTTGCCACGCCGCAGTGCGTGACTGAACCGAACCTTGAAGGACACCTCATGAAACTCCGCCACCTCACCGCAGCCAGCGCTGCGCTGCTCATCGCCCTCAGCACACCCGCCTTCGCCGGATGGTCGGGTCATGGCACTGCCTACACGCCGCACGGCACCTACAACGGCGCACATTACGGCTCCTGCACGGGCGGCAGCTGTACGCACGCAGGCGGCGTCGCGAATCCCTATGGCGGTATCGCCACCAACACCGGCACCGTCACTCGCACTGCTCCCGGCCAGTTTTCGAATTCGGGCACAGCCACCGGCCCTAACGGACGCCAGGTCCAGCACTCGGGTGACACAAGCTGCGCAGGCGGTACGTGCGACCACACCGGCACACTGACCGGCTCGGACGGCCACAGCGCCACGACGTCGGGCAGCGTGACGCGCAACGCGCCGGGTCAGTATTCGTCTTCGGGCACGATCACTGCCGCGAATGGCAACACCACTAGTCACACGGCATCGACAGACTGCGCCGGTTCCACCTGCACCCGTTCCGGCACCGTGACGGGCACCGACGGTGGAACCGTCACGCATTCGGGCAGCGCGACACGCGTGGCCGCTGGCGTGGTCACGACGGGCGGCGGCACGACGGTCGTGCACGGCGGCACAGTGACCACCGGTGGCACTGTCACGACGGTGGGCGCTACGGTTGCCGTGGGTACCGCACCGGTTGTGGTCGCGCCGCCGCCAGTCGCCGTCGCAGCCGCACCGGTGGTCGTGGCGCCGGCACCCGTGGTCGTCGCGCCTCCGGTTGCATACGTGCCACCGCCGCCCGTCGCCTACGTTGCGCCTCCTGCACCGAAGACCGTCTACGTTGCGCCGCCCCCGCCCAAGGTGGTCTACGTCGCGCCGCCCCCGCCGCGTGTCGTGTTCATCGCGCCGCAGTCCCGCACGCTGTATGTCGCGCCGCGTCCTGTGTATGTAGCGCCCGCGCCGCGTCCTGCTGTATTCGTGCCGGGCCACTGGGTTGGGCGCTTCTGGGTGCCGGCGCACTGGGCGTAACGGCAAACATCAGATCAATGAATTAACCCTGCCGGCCATGAGCGTCGGCCACACCACGGAGTAAATGATGAAAAAGATGATCGCGGTTCTTGTCTTGTGTATTGTTTCGGCAACGGCTTCGGCTCAGAGCGCACTGCCACCTGCGGATACCCCGCGCGGCGAGCGTGCGATGCAACAATTGCAGGCTCGCTTTGCCAGTGCCAACACGACGGGCGACGGCAAGCTGACGCGGGAACAGGCGGCTGCGGGTATGCCGATGGTCGCGAAACATTTCGACGAAATCGATACGCAGCACGTCGGTTATGTCACGCTGCCGCAAATCGAGGCACTGATGCAACAGAAAGCAATGTCACGCTGAATGCCAATGAAGCCAGGAGACGCGTCATGGAGCAGGTGAACAGGATTATCGTGCTGGACGACGAAGCCGAGTTGCGCAACATGCTGCAACGGTTTCTGACCGGCCACGGGTTCCATGTGCGCGTCGTCGCCGACGGCAAGCAGCTCGACCGCTACCTGCAGCGCGAACCGTACGACCTGCTCGTGCTGGACCTGATGATGGAACCGGAAGACGGGCTGACGATATGCCGGCGGCTGCGCGCCGAAGGGCAGACGCTGCCCATCCTCATGCTGACCGCGAAAGGCGACCCGGTCGACCGCGTGGTCGGCCTCGAAACCGGTGCCGACGATTACCTCGCGAAGCCGTTTCTCCCTGATGAACTCGTCGCGCGCATCCGTGCGCTGCTGCGCCGCCAGAAAATGGCCGCGGGCGTGCCGACCGTGACCTCGCAGACGCTGCGCTTCGGCGAATACCAGTTCGACGTCGGTACGCAAACGCTGCTGCATCGTGGCGAGCCGGTCGAGGTGCACTCTGCGCAGATGTTGCTGCTGCACGCGCTGGGGTCGTCGCCGAACCGGCCGGTGAGCCGCGAGAACCTGCTTGCGCGGGCGCGCGGCCGCGACCATGACGCGCTCGATCGCAGCATCGACGTGCAGATTCTGCGGTTGCGCCAGATCGTCGAAGACGATCCGTCGAAACCGCGCTTCATCAAGACCGTCTGGGGCGTCGGCTACATGCTCGTTGCAGGCATCGACTCGTGAGCATGCCTACGCGTTCAAACCGTCGCGGCAGATGGCTGCCGCGTTCGCTGCTGGCGCGCAATATCGTGCTGCTGGTGGCGCTCGTCGCACTAACCCAGGCATGCTCGTTTGCGGTGCTGCTGCATTTCGTGCAGCGCCCGCGCATCGACCGTGCTGCGATCATCTTCGCCGACTACGTCAAGACGCTCGATGGCGTGCTGGCCGCCATGCCACCCGACGAAGGCCGCGCCGCGGCCGCGCGCCTCGGCGCTCAGACAGAGACGCCCGAACATCTTGGCGTCGAACCGCAGCGCAGCCCGGTCCGCCTGTTTCGCACGTGGCAACGCGACGTCTTCGTCGGCGCACTGCAGCACTATCTACCGCCCGACATGCTGGTGCGCTGGCAGACCGGCGACGGCGAGCGGCTCTGGATTCGCGTGCACGTAGCCGGCGCGCCCTGCTGGATTGCGCTGCCGATGACCGAAGATGCGCAAGCGAGCGGCATTACCACGACGCTTGTGCTCTCCGTGGGCCTCGCGTTGCTGGCCGCGCTAACGGGTTATCTGATCCAGTTGCACATCAACCGTCCGCTCAAGGATCTGGCGCGCGCCGCGCGACACGTGAGCGCGGGCGAAGCGCCGGTCGTTCTCCCGACCGACGGGCCGACGGAAATCGCCCAGGTGAGTAGCGCGTTCAACCAGATGACCCAGGCGTTGCAGCAGGCTGAAGCGACGCGTGCGCTGATGCTCGCTGGGGTGTCTCACGACATCCGCACGCCGCTCACCAAGCTGCGTCTCGCGATGGCGATGGCGATTCCGCGTGGCGCCGACGATACGTTCGTGGCGTCGGCGGAAAGCTATCTCGACCACATCGACACGATTCTCCAGCAGTTCATGGATTACGCCGGCAGCGGCGAGCGCGAGGCGCCGCTGCCAGGCGATCTCAACGCGCTCATCGGTCAGCTCGCGGCGGATTTTGCGGGGCTCGGACACGAGTTCGAACTATCGCTCGGCGAAGTCCTCGTGTTCGCGTACCGGCCCGTGAGCCTGATGCGGCTCCTGATGAACCTGATGCAGAACGCGGTTGTCTATGGGCGCACAGGTCTCGCCGTGCGCACGTGGACCGAAGACGATGTCGCATGCGTCGCCGTCTGCGACCGCGGCAGCGGAATTGCCGCCGGGGAAATGGAGAAGCTCAAGACGCCGTTCAGCCGCGGCACGAACGCACGGACGCATTCGGGCGGCACAGGTCTCGGGCTCGCCATCGTCGAGCGCATCGCACGCCTGCACGGCGGCTCGCTTCAGTTTCGCGCGCGTGAAGGCGGTGGTCTCGAGGTGCACGTCACGTTGCCGCTAAACCGGCATTCTTCATAAAAAACGCGGGCATCCCCTGCCCGCGTGCGACGAATCCCGGCGACATCGCGCGACACAATTCCTGAATGGTGTGCGGGACCGCTTCCTCCCATACTCACGTCTGCGTGCTGCGGCACACCTCCCCCCGACATTTTCCGGCGCCACGGTGCCGATGACAGGATCGACATGCAAACCTCATTCAAATACCTCGTTGGCAATGCAAAACGTTTGGCAGGCATGGCACTCGTGGCAGGATCGCTACTCTTGACGGGCTGCGCCTCAGGCATCAACGGCACAACGCAAACCAGCGCGGCGCCGCACGTTCGTGCTGACGTCATCTATGTGTATTCGTTTAACGCCACCCCCGAGCAGGTGAAAATGGACAGCGGCATCGCACAGAAAATTGGGTCGGCGATGAGCGGCGAATCGTCTGCGCAAAAGCAGGTTCAGACCGCGATCGATACGCGCGAACAGGTCGCTAACGAAATCGTCCGCGAGCTGCAATCGATGGGCCTGCACGCGGTGCGCGTGGATGGCCCCGCACCGGCGAACCAGAACGCGCTGGTCGTCGAAGGCAGCTTCCAGACGATCGACGAAGGCAAGCGTCGCCGTCGCATCCTGATTGGTCTTGGGGCTGGCAAAAGCGAAGTGAGTGCGTCGGTGCAGATCCTGTATAAGCCCGCCGCAGGCACACCGATCGCACTGCAAAGCTTTTCCGCTAACGCCGACAGCGGCCATATGCCGGGCATCGCGGAAACAGCGGGGGTCGGTGCAGCGGCTGGTCATATTGCAACAGCTGCAGCGACAGGCACGGCGTTGCATGGCGTGTCCGAGGTGAAGCAGGACGGCGTGAGTGGTGACGCGAAAAAGCTGGGCGATTCGATCGCGAAGCAGATTGCAGCGGCAAACACCGCAAACGGGTGGATGTCGGCTAAACGTATCGACTGACGCCAGTCTCAACCTGGCGGCATCTGGCCGGACGCGTGCGGAGTATAGGGCACCTATCGAACCGGCCCAGGATGTCAGTCGTGGTTTCCGTCACTCCGGCAGTGCTACGCCGAGGCTCGCCATCAGCCCCCCGTCAACCCTGAACTCCGCGCCTGTGCAAAAACTTGCGCGATCGCTGGCCAGAAACGCGACGACCTCGGCGACTTCTTCCGGGCGCCCAATACGGCCGAGCGGCTGTGCTTTACCCCACTCCCGAAGGATTTCTTCCTCTCGCCCAGGAGCGGTTTCAGCGGCCGAAAAGCGTGTCATCGGCGCATCGATGCAGCCCGGACAGACTGCATTTGCGCGTATGCCGGCAGGACCAAAATCGACTGCGAGAGAGCGCGTCAAAGCAAGCATGCCACCCTTCGACGTCGCATAGGCGGCAACCCGGGCCTGGTTAGCAAGGGCCTGAACTGAGGCGATGTTGATGATCGAACCGCGTTGCAGTTTGAGCATGTGCGGCAATGCGTGATGACATGCCAGATACGTACCTCGCAGATTGACACCGATAACGCGGTCCCACTCGGCGGAGCCCATGGACGCAACAGTGCCATAGGGCTGAATTGCCGCATTGTTGACCAGTATGTCGATCGAACCCAGAAATGCGGCGGACTGCTCCATCGCGGCGGCAACCTGGTCCTCGATGCAAACATCGGCGGCGATCGCGATCACATTGTGTCCTTCGACACGTAACGTCAGGGCTGCCTGTTCCAGCACTTCGCGGTCCTCGCCCAGCAGTGCTACGGATCCGCCGCGCTGCGCAATCAACCGTGCGCATGCCAGCCCGATACCGCGTCCGCCACCGGTTACGATCGCGCCCTTCCCTGTCAGCTCACTCATAACGCCCCCGTTTTTCTGCCTGCTGTTATGCAGGCAACAGTAGATGCATCAGCATGAGAGGTTACGTCTCAAGAAGTCAATATAGACGATTTGAGGCGGCCAGCGGCGTGTAGTGCATCGGTCCACTAGACCCTGCTCCTTACGATCGTCGTGCACCACTCCGATTGACGTCGAAACCCACAACCGGCTCTTCGCCGACTTCAGCGGCCGGTTTTGCAGAATCATTCAAGGGAGTTTTGAATCCGGCCATGTATGTCATCGCATGGCGCGCCGGCATGGGTTTCGCGAAGTAATAGCCCTGCACAAAATCACACCCGAGGTCTACGAGGAAGGACAATTGCGTCGCAGTCTCCACGCCTTCTGCAACGACAGAAAGCCCAAGGCTGCGGCCCATTGCGAGAATGGCGGTAATAATCGCCTCGTCTTCACGGTTGAGACTGATGCCCCGTACAAACGACATATCGATCTTGAGGCGGTCGGCGTGAAATGTCCGCAGGTACGAAAGGCTCGAGTAACCCGCACCAAAATCGTCAATCGCGATGCCCACGCCCAGTTCGCGCAAGTCCTTCAGAACCTCCGTCGCGCCGGGCGCCACCAGCACACTTTCGGTGATTTCCAGTTCCAGTAACCGGGGCGGCAACCCCGCTCCCGCAAGGGCACGCTGGACGACCTGAAGGAAATCGCCTCGCACGAACTGGAGTGGGGAAACGTTGACTGACATGCGCAGTCCAGGCATCACCTGCTGCCACGCTCTGGCCTGCACACAGGCTTGCTCAAGCACCCATTGGCCGATCGGACCAATCAGCCCGTTTTCCTCTGCAACGGGGATGAAGGAGGCGGGATTGACGTGCCCCAACTCGGCATCGTGCCATCTGATCAGCGCCTCGACGCCAGTAATGCGGTTCAACTGTATGTCGA
The DNA here is from genome assembly GCF_900141745.1 of Paraburkholderia phenazinium. Lineage (NCBI taxonomy): Bacteria > Pseudomonadati > Pseudomonadota > Betaproteobacteria > Burkholderiales > Burkholderiaceae > Paraburkholderia > Paraburkholderia phenazinium. The sequence goes on from NZ_FSRM01000002.1 coordinate 375,288, forward strand.
CCTGCGGCTGGTAGACGAGCTTGAATCCACCGCTTTCGAGTGCAATGCGCATGCGTCGCGACAATGTCGTGCGCACCTGCGCTGCCTGCGCAAAACTCAGGTCGAAGCGCTGGATGGCATTGGGCCCCGACGCTTTTGCGCGGTACATGGCGAGGTCGGCGTGCCTGAGGAGGGTTTCGACGTCGTGCCCATCATCGGGAAAGCAGGCGATGCCGAGACTCATCTGCACGTGCACGAGGACATTTTCGAGCGAAACCGGTTCTTTCAGGCACGCGTGTATCAATGACAGCACGCCTTTCAGACGATCATCGGTTTCCGGTTTGGCAACAGCAAGGACAAATTCATCCCCGCCGTAACGCACCACCAGATCATCTGGCCCAACACAGGTTCGCAGTTCTCTTGCGACATGCTGCAGCAGACCGTCACCGGCTCTGTGGCCGAGCGTGTCATTGACGTCCTTGAAATGATCGATATCCATGAACAGGATTGCGAAAGTCACCTCGCCCGGCTGTGCATGCCGGACAGCGCGTTCGATCCACTCGCGCAACACGGCACGATTGGGCAGTGACGTCAGTGCATCGCTGCGCGCCTGCATATGCAACCGATCTCTCGATTCAACCAGTTCGGTAACGTCGTTCAGCACGCTGATGTGGTGGGTAATCGCACCGCTCTCATCGCGCACCGGCGCGATGTAGAGCTGATTCCAGAACAGGGAGCCGTCGGCCCGGGTGCTGTGCAGCAAGGTGCTGACTTCCCGCTGCGCGGCCAGTTCGTGACCCAGTTGATCAAAGCCAGGCCGCGAACGATCACGTGCCAGCAGGAATGCGCCATCGCGCCCAAGAACGTCTTCCGGCGCATAACCGGTAATCCGCCCGAAAGCAGGATTCGCGTACTCGATAACCGCACCGCCCGTGGCGGTCACACGTGTAATAAGCACGGCGTTGACGCTTGCGTCCAGCGCGCGGCTTCGCAAACGCAACGCGAGTTCGGCCCGTTTCTGCGAGGTGGTGTCCTCGTAGCAGGTCAGCACTCCTGTCACGTTCCCCTGCGCGTCGGACAATGGCACTTTTGTTATGCACAGCCAGTGCAGGCTGCCGTCCTGCATTCGCAGGCTTTCTTCCTGCGACACCAGAGGCTCACGCGTTCGCATGACCTGGGCGTCGAGATTGATGAGCTGTGCTGATGACTCCTTCCACGGCATGTCGAAATCACCCAGACCAGCGACCTGTTCGACCTCGGTGAAGCCGGCGTCGGCAGCAAACGGCCGGTTACAGCCGACATATCGCAGATCGCGGTCTTTCCAGCAGATACGGTTCGGCACGCTGTTGATGACAGTCTCCAGCATCTGCTTGGCCTGCTGGATTTCCTGCTTGGCCTGCTCGCGTTCGGTCACATCGATGGCTGTGATGAAACAGGCGTCGTGACCACCGTACTGCAGGAAATGATAGGACATCTGCACGGTGATCACGCTCAGGTCGCGTCGCATATGCAGGCAGGTGTCACTGGCCTCGCTGCCCTCCGCCCCGCGGTGGAATCGCTCTATTTTTTCCTCGAACGAGACGCGCTGAGCGGCCGGAAAAAGCGCGGTGATGCGCATGCCGCTCAAACCGTCCGCACCATACGCATATTGACGCTGCGCGGCCCCGTTTGCCGCGAGAATGGTGAGTGACTGGACCTCGAAGATCAGCATTGCCACCGGGTGTTTCTCGAAGTATTCCCGAAAGCGCTTTTCCGCTTCGTCCGCAACGATCTTTGCGCGCGAGCGGGCAAGTGAGATCCGGTAATTGGCGGTAAATCCGTAAGCGAGCAGGCCGCTTGCCAGTACGGCAGTGATGGCAAGGGCAGTCCGCTCAATGGCAAGCCGCTGCGCGGCGTAGCTGGCATCTGCCCGCGCGCGTGCATCTTCCTGTGCGCGCAGTCGTGCGACCGCCACGGCGATCACGCTGAATGTTTCGTTTGCTGCAAGCAGGGTCGAACTGTTGACCGCCGTGCCGTGCACGCTCACCGCACCTGCGGTCAGTTCGTCCAGTTGCTGCGCCCACTGGGCGCTGGCCTCGCGCATCCTGGCGACCGTCGCGAGCGCGTCAGGCGTTCCCGCAAGGAGCTTCGCGAGGTCGTCGTAGCAACGCGTCGCTTCACCTACCCGTGCTATGGGCCACGCGTAGGAAGCCCAGCGGCTCGTGCCGAGGCCCTTCAGAAAATCAGTGTTCGCGTCGACATGCAACGCCTGCAGCACGTCAAGATCCTGTTTGACCTGGATGACCGCGGCCATGCGGGCATCGGCCCGTTCGCTGGAAGCGAAGATCTGGAAGGCTGCCGCCGCCACACAGCCGATGGCAATGACGCTCACCAGCACGGTCCGCAGCGCAGTGCCGTGCCGGAAAAGCCACTGCCGACCCGTGCTACCGGCCCAGTTCACCGAGGCCCCGCTATTCGTGGCACCCTGCCAGGGTGCAGCAATTCACCGGAGCAATGGATACGGCAAGATCTCGTCTGTTGGAGATGCGTGCGAGTATCGAGGCAAGACGCCATGGCGCCACCCGGCAGCCTGCGCTCCCGCAACTTGCTGTGGACCGGATTTTCGGTGAAGTTCATGAATCGACCTCTGATGGCTGCCTCTCTTCGTTATCGGCAGTTGGCTATCAAAACTTCAACAGCAAAAATATACGGATCGTTTTGCGTCCTGGTGATTTAAATCCAGGTGCCACGTGATGATGCATATCCCGAATGCGGTATGCGATCGGCATATTGGAAAGAAGAGGCATGAACTCACTCAGTACAAACCCTAAATGGTAATTGTCTCGGACACTGGAGATTCGAACACCCGGAGAGTTAAGCAGGCAAGGCAAGTTGGGGCTGGACCCACCAGCGTTGGAAAAATAGCTAACTGCGTTGTGAGTTATCACATATGCGACAGGTCGGGATAACTTTAAGATCTGATGTGCTCACTGCCGTGAACTTGCGCTTATGTACAGGGTGAGGAGAACTCACGACGGTAACTTCTGGTCTAGCAAAGTCTCATTCAAATATGTTTCTGAACGGCGCACCCCATGGCCCCATGCCTGCTGTCTCTGGAACAAATTAGCTCCCAAATACACGCCTTTCCTGCGGACCGGTCTGCAAGCAGGTCCACTGCCACTATGTCTGGCTAGCGGCAAGTCCGCGACGCAGCGACCTCGAGTTACACGTTACGTGCCTCAGCCAAATAACAGTGAAGGCTTGAATCATGTTGAACATTGGCTTTGAAAAGTCTTGGGCTTGCCTGAGATCCGGCCGCAGCATACCCATAGGCTTGGTGCCAAAGCTATTGAGCACTATGGTATGGCTCGTACAGTCATCCTTGCGTCGCTGGACAACAGATCAATCCAGGAATTCGGGTTCCATGCAACTACAAGGCTATCCGGCAACGCGAGGCCGAAAATCAATTCGAGTAGGCGCGCGGATAGCGTTGGTCTGCCTCTCTGTTCTGGCAGTGGCGCAAATCGAGGGTTGCGCGTCGCTGCCACCCTCGGCGAAAGCAGAAAGCTTCGCATTGCCCGCAAACGATGCAGATCCGCTAGTACAACTCGCCACGGCGAGCACACCTTCCGGGTCAGGGTCGAGCTTCAGGCCCATGCCTTTCAGCCGCATCTCCATGGACACCCGGCTCGCGCTTGCAAAGCGAGCATCCCACACCTTGGACCTTCAGTACTATTTGATTCAGGACGACACCACAGGAAGAACACTGCTCAGAGCTGTCAGGGACGCTGCGTTGCGCGGTGTCCGGGTGCGCATACTCGTCGATGACCTGTACACGGACACCAGTGAACAGCTTCTCCTGGATCTGTCGGCTACTCCGAACGTCGAGATCAGGCTGTTTAACCCTTTCCCCGCCGGAAGGACATCGGCGCTCATGAAATGGGCGTTGTCGCTGGATGACTTCTCTCGTCTAAACCACCGGATGCACAACAAGCTTTTCATTGCCGATGGTGCGTTTGCGGTTGCTGGCGGAAGAAATATAGCTGACGAGTACTTTTTTCAGAGCCATGTTGGAAATTTCATCGATTTCGACTTGTTGCTAGCCGGAGATGCGGTGCCGAGGCTTGAGTCAATTTTCGACAGCTACTGGAACAGCCCGCGGGTGTATCGAATGGCTAGCATCGACAACTCTCCCGACGACCTGGCCGCGCGGCAAGCGTCATTCGAACGCGAGACCGCCGGCGAGACCGCATTCGCCAGCGCACCGGCGGCGGTGGCAGATGAGCTCGGATTTCTTCCTTTCAGCCAGGAAGCAGACCAGCCTCGGCTGAACATGCTTTCCGGTCAGGTCGAAACCTTTGCCGATACGCCTGAGAAGGTTTCCGGCCGCGCCGAGAAAGGAGACGATGCGTCCACGGTGACGTCGCGCGTCTTAAAGGCGATATCCGAAGCGAATACGGATGTCTTGCTGGTCTCGCCGTATTTCGTCCCGGGGGAAGTAGGGATGGCTGCGCTGCAAAAGGTGCGCGACCGCGGCGTGAAAGTTACGCTGATAACCAATGCGGTAGGCGTGAACGATGAGCCCCTGGCTAGCGCTGCTTATGCTACATACCGCGTTCGCATGCTTCGAATGGGGATTGATATCTATGAGGTGAGCTCGCAGGGTCTACACGCCAACAAAGATGTAGAGACAGTGATCAAGCGGGACTCTATCGGTCGATCGCATGCCAAAATCGTCGTCATCGATAGCGATACGACCTTCGTGGGATCGATGAACATGGATTTACGATCATCCCGCGAGAATACAGAAATGGGGATGTTCGTGCACTCCCACCAGCTTTCCCAGCAGGTCATTTCCCTATTGAATGGGATCCGAAGCAGTGGGACCTATCACCTAAGCCTGGCGAGCGACGGAAAGACCCTGGAGTGGACGGCGATGGAAAACGGCACCGAGGTGATCTACAAGTCCGAGCCCGAGGTGAGCTTTGGAGCGCGGTGGAAAATGTGGCTTCTCGCTCCGTTTGTTTCGGAACAGATGCTTTAAGAACAGGCTTACAGGTAAAACCAGCCAGGGCCCACGCCTCGGAAAGAGACGCATCCTCGTTGTTCAAAGTCAAAATAATTTTGTTGATCGTCACAGTGACTTCGACGGTGCGTTTTCGCACCCATCACTCTTCAGTTGCACCCCGAGCAATACGACGTAGTGCAAAATAGCGTGGCGGAGACCTTGACCGTGGTCAACCTGAAAAAACGGTCGTTCGCTTCACCGGCAGCACCACGCGCCGGGGCAAGACTTCCGTAGACTGTCGACGACATAATCACCGAGGAATGCCAAGCATGACTAAAAATATCCCGGAGATATCGCCGGCCCTGCGCGAGTGGACCGAGAAAGTGGCCCTTGACCATGGGAAAGTCGTCGACCGGGTATATGCAGCGTTGATGAATATCAAGCTGTATGCAGATCTGGATTCCCCAACCAAACTTGATATACGCAATTCGGTTGCCTGGTCGGCCAAACTTTGGTTCGGCACCCTGTTGTCCGGCACCGCTCCATCGGCCGAAGGACTGGAGGCCTTCCGGGAGTACGGGCGCCGGCGGGTCTACCAGGGATTGCCTCTCGATGCGTTGCTGCGCGCTTTCCGGCTGGGGTCCCGCGAGTTATGGTGTTTTTATATTGACCCGGACGAGAAAAGCGACGAGTTGCGGGATGAACTGTTATTCCGGATCTCACCGTTTTTGATGGAGTTCTTCGACGTTCTGGCGCAGATCATCTCCCAGACCTACCTGGATGAACAATATAAACAGGCCCGCTGGCGGGAATCCCTTCGATATCAGCTGCACAGCATTATTTTTTACTACCCCGAAGACACCGAAGGATTCGCCAAAACCGCAGCCGCCCTCCGGCTCGATGGAACGATTCCCAGAATAGCGCTGGCCATCGACGTACACTCGATCGACAGCAATTCGCCGACGTTCAAAAGTGAACTCGACCGAATTGTCGTTGCCATCGCCCGACGGCTCAAATTGCCCGTCGATACGCTCTTCGACATCTGGTACGGCGGGAAACTACTCCTGTGGATACCGGCCCGGCTCGGCGACCTGATCGGCATGAGCGATCTTCAGGTGGGCAAACAGATCGCAGCGCTCGCAGAAACAAGCCCGGAAATCAAGGCAATCGGCGTTGGCCTGATGGGCGAAGGCGCGGCAGGCTGGGCTATGTCCGCGGAAGAAGCAAGCCGTGCCCTCAGTCTCGGCCGCGCTCAGGGAGGCGAAGAGAGCGTGTGGTTGTATTCGAAAATCGTCCTCGAAGAAAGCGTACGCTGTACGAAAAACGCACTGCGTTACCTTGTCTCTCTGGTCGAACAACTCGCGAGCGAACCCGAATTGCTCGAAACACTCAAGACCTACTTCGACCAGTTGCAACGGAGAAAGGTCACCGCGAGCGTTCTTGGCATTCATCCGAATACGCTCAACTATCGGCTCGAACGAATTGAAAATATCCTCGGAGCACGCCTCGACGACGCCAGCTGGATATCGAAGCTCGATATTGCAATCAAGCTGCACGGCTCGGCCAGGTAAACCAGGCCGGAGGCACCGGCATTGGAAAAATAGCTAACTGCGTTGTGAGTTATCACATATGCGACAGGTCGGGATAACTTTAAGATCCGATGTGCTCGCTGCCGTTGATTCGAACTTACGTACAGGGTAAGAAAAAGTCAGGGCCTGCGCAAATTAATGAGCGTCGCCCGACCGGGCAGGCGCTGGACGTCCATGAACCCGGAAGGTCCGTTTCGATGTCAAAAGATTTGTCTGCCCCCTGCTTCGACACCGTTCTCTACGAAAAGAGAAATGCTACGGCTTACGTGACGCTGAACCGTCCCGAGCTAATGAACGCGCTGAACCGGAAGGCGATTGCAGAACTAGGCGCAGCGTTTGCCGACGCACAAGCGGACTCGCAGATTCGCGGCGTCATCATCACCGGCGCAGGCAACCGGGCATTCATTGCAGGAGCCGACATCTCTGAGCTCGCCACCGCCACGCCGATCGAGGCCGAACGCCAGACGCGGGCGGGGCAAGCGCTTCTCAATCTCATCGAAAACCTCGGCAAGCCAGTCATTGCCGCAGTGAACGGCCTGGCACTTGGCGGTGGGTGCGAAACCGCACTCGCCTGTACGTTCCGGCTAGCCAGTCCGGGCGCGAAGTTCGGGCAGCCTGAGATCAAACTGGGGCTTATCCCCGGCTTCGGCGGAACGCAGCGGCTCCCTCGCCTCGTGGGCAGGAGTGTTGCGCTGAAACTCATCCTCACCGGCGAGATGGTATCCGCGGACGAGGCATATCGGATCGGCCTGGTAGATGAAGTCGTAGAAGCCGGAAATCTGATCGCCCGCGCCGAGGCGCTTCTGGCACAAATCGCCGCCAACGCACCGTTAGCCGTCGCTTATGTAATGGATGCCGTCAACGTTGGGCTCAACTCAGCGTTGCCGGAGGGACTCGCGCTGGAAGGAAAACTCTTCGCGCTATGCGCAGCGACCGAGGACAAGAAAGAAGGGACCACCGCCTTCCTGGAGAGGCGTCCGCCGAGATTCCAGGGCCGTTGAGACGGAACGGCTCTTCCTTGATCCAGCTCTCGATCCAGTCAAGCTTAGTAGTGCAAATGGTCAACGTCTAACCCCAAATCGGGAACACTTCCATGACTGACGGACAACGCGTGTTTTCAGGTCTCAAGGTGCTCGACCTTGCGAGCTACATTGCCGGCCCTGCGGCAACAACGATTCTGGCGGACTTCGGAGCAGACGTCATCAAGATCGAGCCGCCGGGTACGGGCGACGTGTACCGGTTCTTCTCGGCCATGCCGCCGAACCCGGTGGCAAACACGAACTACGCCTGGCAATTGACGAACCGCAACAAGCGCAGCATTGCCCTCGACCTGAAGTCCAGCGAAGCCAAGGAGGTGCTGACACGCCTCGTTCAATGGGCCGATGTCGTAGTCGTCAATTTCCCGCCACGTGTGAAAGCCGCTTTGGGCGTGAGCTACGAGGCGTTGTCGCCGCTCAACCCGAAGCTGATCTACGCCGACATTACCGGCTATGGATCCGAAGGGCCCGACGCCGACACACCCGGTTTCGATGTCACGGCGTATTGGGCTCGCTCCGGCCTCATGGAAGTTACCCACGACGCCGGTAGCCCTCCGACACTCCCTATTCCGGGGATTGGCGACCACGCCACGGCCACAACACTGTATGCGGCGATCGTCACGGCGCTCTATACACGCACCAGGACCGGCAAAGGCAGCCATGTGTCGACTTCGCTGATCGCCAACGGTATCTGGGCAGCAGCCGCGTGGGTCGAGGGCGGTCTCAATGGCGGTCGATTCTTCGCCCAGCACGACCGGAAGAATCCACCCAACGCACTGCTGAACCCATACCAGACAGCCGACGGTCGCTGGATTCTGCTGGTTGCGGCGCAACGCAAGGACTGGGCCGCCTTTACCCGCGCTATCGGTGTGCCAGAGCTTCTGGAAGACCCAAGATTTTCCGACGAACGACGTATCGATAACGCAGCCGCGTTGGTCAAAATTCTCGATCCGCTATTCGCGAGCCAGCCGCTTGCCTTCTGGAAAAAAACGCTTAACGCGGCGCGCGTGATTTTTGGCGTCGTGCAGATTGCCGAAGAGATCATTCACGATCCGCAACTGGAGGCCAACGGCATCGTCGTGCCGCTCGATCTGCCGGGAAAGCCCGCCATGCGCACGGTCAGCAATCCTATCCAGATCATGGGTGAACACAAAGTGAAGCCGGGCGCCGCGCCGCAACTCGGGGAACACGGCGCCGAGATCCTGCGAGAGATGGGCTTCACTCAGGACGAGATCGCACGTCTTCACGAGGCAGGCACTGTCGCGCGATTCGAAGGCGCGGCCTGATTCCACCGCGTTGGACGGTTTGCGCGAACGCCCTTGGCTGCCAGGCACGCGCAAGCCATTACCCAGCCATTCACCTGGAGCTTTACATGACTGAAGACGAAATTCGCGCACACGCCTACACGATGCCGATCAGCAGCCCAGCCTATCCCAAACCGCCTTTCCGGTTTGTCGACCGCGAATTCATCATCATTACCTATCGCACCGATCCGCAAGCGCTGGCCAGAATCATCCCTGCACCGCTGCTTCCTGCCGAACCTATCGTCAAGTACGAATTCATCAGGATGCCCGACTCGAGCGGCCTCGGCTCATACACCGAATCGGGTCAAGTCGTACCGGTGACTTTCGACGGTGTATCCGGAGGCTTCACACACGCGATGTACCTCGACAGCGGAGCCGGTATCGCCTCCGGACGTGAGTTACTTGGCTTTCCTAAAGTATTCGCCCAGCCGAAGCTTGAAATCCGCAACGACGCGCTGGTGGGAACCCTTGATTACAACGGTGTGCGCGTTGCAACCGCAACCATGGCGTACAAGTACGAGCCACTCGATCTCGCTGCCGTCAAGAAGACGCTCGCGGCGCCTGGCTTTCTGCTGAAAATCTTACCTCACGTCGATGGGTCGTCGCGGGTCTGCGAACTGGTCAGGTATTACGTCACCGACGTCACGGTCAAAGGCGCGTGGAGCGGGCCGGCCTCCCTTGAGCTGCATCCTCACTGTTTCGCGCCGGTCGCAAAGCTGCCGGTACTTGAGGTCCTATCGGCGATCCATATCCTGACCGACCTCACAATCGGTGGCGCCGAAGTCGTGCACGACTATCTGCACCATCCCTCGAACGCCTCCTGATCAACGCTCTAGTGGAACTCTCCATGACTGCCAGTTCAAAGCCTAACCACGCGCTTCCCGCTCCCGATAGCGACTTCTATCTGCTTAACGAGATTCTGAACGATACCGAGAGGGCTTTGCTTAAGCGGGTAAGGACCTTCATGGAGAGCCAGGTCGCGCCTGTGATCAACAAATTTTGGGCCGAGGATGCGTTCCCGTTCGAACTCATTCCCGGCATCCGGGACCTCGGCATCGTAGGCGTCGGATTCGAAGGATATGGCTGCCCTGGCGGCAGTACGCTTTTCGATGGATTTATCGCCATGGAGCTGGCGCGCGTCGACTCTTCCATCGCAACTTTTTATGGCGTCCACAGCGGACTGGCGATGGGCTCGATCTATCTTGGCGGTTCGGAAGAGCAGAAACAGAAATGGCTGCCGCCGATGGCACGGCTGGAAAAAGTCGGTTGCTTCGGACTGACCGAACCGCTGGTAGGGTCCGGCGCCGGGGGCGGATTGCTGACGACGGCGAGGCGTGAAGGGGATACGTGGATTCTGAACGGCCAAAAGCGGTGGATTGGAAATTCTCCCTGGTGCGACCTGTCGATTATCTGGGCACGCGATGTCGATGACAATCAGGTCAAGGGTTTCATCGTCGAAAACAAAACCACCCCGGGCTTTTCCGTCGAAAAGATCGAGAACAAGATCGCGCTGCGAGTCGTGCAGAACGGCGTCATCACGCTCGATAACTGCAGGGTGCCAGAAGAGAACCGCCTCCAGAGCGATCTGTCCTTCCGCGACACCGCGCGGGTACTGCGGCTGACCCGTCAATACGTTGCATGGGAGGCGGTCGGCTGCAGCATGGGGGCTTACGAACACGCGCTGCGCTACGCGCAGACTCGCGAGCAGTTCGGCAAACCGATCGCATCGTTCCAGATGGTGCAGGATCTTCTTGCCAGGATGCTCGGCAATATTACCGCGTCACAATGCATGGTCGTACGTCTGGCCCAGTTGCAGGATCAGGGCAAACTGCTGGACCAGCATTCCGCACTGGCCAAGGCATTTTGCACGACCCGTATGCGCGAGACCGTCGCGTGGGCGCGGGAAATCTTTGGCGGTAACGGCATCGTGCTCGACTATAACGTCGCACGCTTCTTCGCCGACGCCGAAGCGCTCTATTCATACGAAGGCACCCGCGAAATGAACTCCCTGATCGTCGGCAAGGCGGTGAGTGGTTTTAGCGCTTTCGTCTGACCTCACTCCACTCGAAGGATTGTTAGTTATGAGCAAAGACATCAACCGCATTGCCATTATCGGCACCGGCGTCATCGGTGCGAGCTGGGCCGCCTTGTTCCTTGCCAAGGGTAAGGATGTCATCGCCACGGACATCGCGCCGGATGCCCAAGTGAAGCTCGAGGCGTTCATCGACGCGGCATGGCCCGCATTGGAAAGGTTGGGACTCGCGCCAGGGGCCTCGCGCACCCGACTGGAGTTCGCGGCGAATCTCGACGACGCGGTGGCCGGCAGCGATTTGGTCCAGGAGAATGGACCCGAGCGTATCGATTTCAAAAAAGACCTCTACAGGCATCTCGACAATATCCTGGCGCCCACCACGATCATCGCGTCGAGTTCTTCCGGCCTGACCATGAGCGAGATCCAGTCGGCCTGCAAGAATTATCCTGAGCGGTGCGTGATTGGACATCCGTTCAATCCGCCACACCTGATACCGCTGGTTGAAATTGTCGGCGGCGCCAAAACATCTGAAGAGACCATCGAACGTGTCGCGGCTTTTTATAGCGGTCTCGGAAAGCGCACTGTTCGTCTGCATAAGGAGGTGCCGGGGCACGTCGCTAACCGGCTACAAGCCGCGCTATACCGAGAAATGGTGTATCTGATCTCGGAGGGCGTGGTCAGCGTGGCCGACGCGGATACTGCTGTTTCCTGGGGACCCGGTCTGCGCTGGGGTGGTATGGGTCCGAGCCTGCTCTTTCATCTGGGCGGAGGCGATGGCGGTATCGAACATTTCTTCGAACAGTTCACGGGACCGATGAGCGCATGGTGGCACGTACTCGGCGCGCCCGAGCTGACCCCCGAGGTTCGCGCAACCATCATCCGAGGGGTGCACGAACAGACTCAATCGCGATCCGCGCATGAACTTGCCGCGCATCGCGATGAGATCCTGCTCGGCCTCCTGTCCCTTCGGGGAGACGAAGTCTGATGTTGTCACGAGGCTGGTAAACCCCAGCCGCGACTGCTGAGTGCCATGGAACTAGAAGCGCTTGCGGATCCCGATCCGCAGCGCCACCTGATTCGGCGAGCTGGACGGTTCGAGCACGGGCGCGAGATCGGCAACCGCTCCGCCTCCAGCATGCATGTAGGTTCCGGACAGGTAGACATCGGTGGACTTGGAGAGAAAATAGTCCGCGCTCGCATCGAACTCCTGATACTTCGGTTCCTGCCCGGTCGCGGAGACATTCCCTATCGTATAGCTGTACGCAGCGCCCAGTTGCAACGTCGGCGTCACCATGTAGCTGGCAACCACTTCGCCGATATTGAACGTCACGTGTCCGTCGATCTTCGCGCCTACCGTGGGGTCGAGACCACCGAACTGCGTGTGCGTCCAGTCGGCGCTCAACTTCGCCGCACCGAACGTGTAGGCGGCGGCAAACCCGAACACCTTATAGCTGCTGGCGGCGAGTCCATAGTTGCCGTCGACGGTATTGGTGGCCGTCCATACCCCCTCCGTCACGGCGGTGGCCGGATGGTCGATCGAGGTATAGGCGCCCACCAGTTGCAGACTGCCGTTCACATACTGCAGCGCAAAGGACTTCGCGCTGTTCTGCGCGACATCGCCCGCGACGCCGCCGAAGCTGTAGGTCGCCACGCCGGTTAAGCCAGCAATGGTTGGAGAGACGTACTTGACGGCATTGTTGAGGTGAAAGTCGATGCCGTTATTATCCAGGTCCCCGGGGTGCGGAAACAGAATGCCACCCGGCAAGAGACCGTTTGCCGATAGCGCGCCGATATAGTCGCCGATTTCTTCGCCCTGCCGTCCTAACGTCAACGTGCCGTATGTGTCGTTGGTCAGGCCGACATAAGCCAGTCGTCCAAACTCCCGGCCGCCCTGGCTGAACGCGCCGGTATTGACGTTAAAGCCGTTTTCGAGCCTGAAGATTGCCTTCGTACCGCCCCCGAGGTCTTCGGCGCCCTTGAAACCCCAGCGATTGCCCTGCGAAATGCTGCTCTGCATCTGCAAGGCGCTCTTGCCGCCCTGGTTACTCGACCACGTCAGACCGTCGTCGATGATGCCGTAAATCGTCACGCTGCTTTGGGCCCAGGCCCCAGCACTAGAGAACGAGAGTCCAGCCAAAGCGAGGAGCAGCTTCTTCACAATGTTTCCTTATATGATTTATCCAGCTTTCGTTTGCATGACGAACTAATCTGATTGGGCAGAAGATTTAGCGTTCACCCAGCACGCGCAACGGGGCGGCACTTCGACATGGCGAAGACCCACCCCGTGAACCGAAATCTAAGTTGGCATATTCCCGGCAGCAAATCAGCCAAAAACGGCCTGCCAAATAAGCGTGACTTATTCGGGCGAAATTCGGCAAGTGCAGCGCGCCCGACATGAAGCCGGCTCATAGCGTTCATTTTTGTCCCGAATTTGACCGGCCTTTTCGCCGCGCCTATCGTTCGGCCATGTTTCCCGAGTGTCTCCTCTGCCTGCTGCCCCCGGTCTCCGGCGAGCAGGAACTCCAACTTCGTGTGTGCCCAATACCATGAACTCCGACGCGACAGTGACGCTTGCTCCCCCAACTCCCGCCCGCCCCATCAGCACGGTGCGTCGCGCCGTGACGACTGCCGTGCTTGGACAGGTGCTCGAGTGGTATGACTTTTTTCTGTACGGCACGGCCGCTGCGCTGGTGTTTGGCCACCTGTTTTTCCCGGTCGGGAACGATCCGTTGACGGGCACGATTGCCGCATTCGGCGGCTTTACGGTGGGCTTTATCGCGCGTCCGATCGGCGGTGTGCTGTGCGGGCACATTGGCGACCGCTACGGCCGCAAGACGGTCATGATGCTAACCCTGCTGACCATGGGAACCGCGACCGTATGCATGGGTTTGCTGCCCACCTACCAGCAAGTCGGCCTGGCGGCTCCGGTATTGCTCGTGCTGCTTCGCATCCTTCAAGGTCTTGCAGCGGGCGGCGAATGGAGCGGCAGCATCCTGCTGATTCACGAGAGCGCCCCCGCGTCGAAGCGCGGTGCACTCGCAGCCTGGAGCCCTGGCGGCGCAGCGTTTGGTTTCGTCCTGTCGACGCTCGCGTTCCTCCTCGTCAAGCGCTTGTCGCCCGATGATTTCCAGAGTTGGGGCTGGCGCTTACCGTTTCTTTGCAGTGCGCTGCTCGTGGTGCTCGGCCTGTGGATGCGCCGCTCCGTGGAGGAAAGCGCCGAGTTTGCCGAAGTCCGGGCCACGGGTAAAGAGAGCCGTCTGCCAATTGCGGAAGTGCTGCGCCGTTGCCCCCGCCAGGTGCTGACGGTCTTCGGCCTGCGCTTCGGCGAGGGCGCAGCATCGTATATCTTCTTCGCCTTTTCGATCGCCTACGGTCAGTTCATCGGCCTGAAATCGTCGTGGCTCCTCGGCGGCCTGACGGTCTCCATGCTGCTGATGATTCCGGTCTCGCTGTTCACAGGACACCTTACCGACAAGGTGGGCCGCAAGCCCGTCTACCTGGTCGGCGCCATTGCAATTGTTCTGGTCGCTTACCCCTACTTCGTGTTGCTGAGCTCCGGCGAGTTCGTCAAGGTCATGGCCGCTCTTATTCTCGCCAACAGCATCACGCTCGGCATACTCGAAGGCGCGCAACCCGCCTTCATCAGCGAATTGCTGCCGGTCCATCTGCGCTTCTCGGGACTCGGTATTGGACGGGAGATTTCATCGGTGCTGGGTGCCGGCCTCTCGCCCATGATCGCCACTGCCCTGCTCGCGCATTACCACAGTGCGACGCCCGTCGCCCTCTATCTCGGCGTGCTTGGGCTGATTACCGTGCTCGCCACCTGTCTCGCGCCCGAGACTTTCCCCAAGGCGCTCCGGCTGCAGGCGAGACAGGACGCTCAATGACATCACAGCGGCGGTAGTCCGCGACTCCATTCGTTTCGTCAATACATTCAAGGTATCGAGCATGCAAACCCTCCAAAGCTCAGGCGCGTCGACTTATGTCTACAACGCCCAGCCCGGCAGTTCAGCCACTGACTATCCGGAGTACTCAGGCCCGATCAGCCTGGATATCCTGATCGAGGAAATCGAGCGTCGCCGGGACGAATTCGACCGGTTGTCCCACGTTCCGCGTGACATGGTCGCAAAGATGAAACGCGCGGGTATTTTCCGCGCCAGCACGCCGCAGCGTTTCGGCGGCGATGCACTGCCGCCCCCGCGTTTTCTGGAAACACTGGAACGTATCGCCATTGCCGATGGATCGACTGCGTGGGTGGCGGCGTTCGGTTCCGCGAATACCTATCTCGCGGCGCTGCCGCTCGAGACTCAGACGCACATCTACGCGGGTGGTCCGGATCAGGTGTTTGCCGGTGGTCTCTATCCGCTTCAGAAGGCCGCACAGGCTCCGCACGGCTACCTGGTCAGCGGGCAATGGCGTTTCGCCAGCGGTTGCAAGGGCGCGGACTGGATCGGAGTGGGCATCGGTGGCGTCCCGGCCAACACGGGCGAAGCGGGCGCCGGGAAACCGTTCACAGCCGTCTTTCCAGCAAGCGAGGTCGAGATCGTCGAAAACTGGAACGTGGTCGGGATGCAAGGCACCGGCAGCCACGATCTGCGTCTGCAGAACAAGTTCGTCGACGCCCAGTGGACCTTCGTGCGCGGCGGCGCGGCGCTCATCGACGAGCCGCTCTATCGATACCCCGCCATCGCATATCAGGCCCAGGTGCACGCCGCGGTCAACATCGGGCTGGCGCGCGCCGCGCTCGATCTGCTTGCGCAGATGTCCGGCGTCACGCAGACCACCACGGGCGCACCGCGTCTGGCGGACCGGGCCTACTACCGCTCAGGTCTCGCGAAGGCAGAAGCCAACTGGCGCAGCGCACGGGCCTTCTTCTTCGAATCCGCGGAAGCCGCGTGGCAAACGATTCTGGCGGGCGACCCCGTGATGCCGGCTCAGGCGAACCTCCTGCGGCTCAGCGCAACACATGCGGCGCAGGTCGGCGCAGAGGTCGTGATGCAGGCGTATCAGATGGCCGGCATTGCGGCGATCTACCGCGAGAATCGTCTGCAGCGGCTGGTGCGCGATTCGATCGTGGTGACACAACACGCGTTTCTTGGCGAGGGCACCTACGATGCATCGGGTGCGCTGTTCGTCGGCATTCCGCCCGTCACGCCCTATCCGTGATGCGGAGCCCCTTATGACCGAGGACAACACCATGACGAGCGACGACACCCGGCGCCAGTTCCGCGATGCAATGGCGTATCTGCCGGCAGCGGTCAACATCATCACGACGGACGGCCCGCATGGACGCTGCGGCATCACCGCCAGCGCAGTCTGCTCGGTGACGGACACACCGCCTACCATGCTAGTGTGCATCAACCAGACCAGCTACGTGCACGACCTGCTGCGGCAAAACCGCAGTGTCTGCATCAATGTGCTGGCCGCGGAGTGCCAGGAGCTAGCGCGCACGTTTGCCGGCATGACAGGCTGTTCGATGGACGAGCGTTTCGAACATTGCGGATGGACCGCCGGTTCCTCTGCCGTGCCGGTGCTGGCAGATGCCATCGCGAGACTGGAAGGGCGGATTGTCGACAGCAAGGCAGTGGGTTCGCACTCGGTCCTGTTCGTGCGCATCGATCACATTTCGATGCGTGAGGACGGCGACGGCCTGATCTATTTCGGACGGCAGTTCCACCGCCTCGAGCGGCCTGGCATTGCGACGCCTTCGGGCAGCGCCGGCACGGCGAGGTAAGCATGGACGTCTGCCTCTTTCTGATCGGCACCGTCAGCGATATGCCCGACGGGGCGCCCACGATCGACGTTGCGTCCCTGCATGCCGCAACACATGCGATAGATGGTCTGCGGCGTCTTGTGATCCATCGTCCAGTGGAACCCGCGCGTGGCGATCCTTTGCTGAGCGCGCCTGGGAAACATCCGCACTGCGTCCTGCAGTGGTATTTCGACGACCTTGGCACGCTGGAGACGGCGCTTGAAAGCGACGGCTGCATCCAGACCGCCCTCGACATTTTGGGTACGTCTTCACATCAGAGCCTCTTCGCGCAGCAGGTCATGGCTGTGCGGACATTCGCTACGCCTGCAGGTGCGGGTGCCCCACAACAATCCGCCGAGCGATGCACGTATCTCGTCAGCTACGAAGGCGAAGCTGACGATTTCAATGCCTGGCTCACGCACTACCTCATTCACCATCCGCCGCTCATGGCCGAGCTTCCGGGCATCCGCGAGCTGGAGATCTACACGCGGGTCGACTACCGCAGCGGCCTCGCCTTGCCGCGCGCCACGGCAATGCAGCGCAACAAGGTGGTATTCGACGATCCGCTCGCCCTGTCGGCCGCCCTGGCCTCTCCGGTCCGCGCCCGTATGAAGCGCGACTTCGATCGCTTTCCGACGTATAGCGGGAGCACCCCGCATTACCCGATGCGCAGCATTTACGGTAATCTGCGCGAGGAGCCAAGCGATCGAAGGTCATGACCAAATCAAACCCGGGCGATACCGATCTGAATCTGCTGCGCGTGTTCATGGCCATCTGGGATCTGCGCAGTCTGACTGCTGCGGGAGACCGCCTGGGCCTGACGCAACCGGCCGTCAGCCATGCACTGCGCAGACTCCGCACGCTATTCGACGATCCGCTATTTGTCCGCACGCCTACTGGCATGGCCCCCACCGACGCGGCCGCCCACCTGTATCCGCCACTCGCCCAGGCATTCGGGATCATCAACGTCGCGGTGCAGCAGCTCACGAAATTCGACCCGGCAACGGCTGAACGGGTTTTTCGCGTATCGATGTCCGATATGTCGGAGTTCTACTTCCTGCCGCCGATCCTCGCCATGCTCGAGCACACGGCGCGCGGCATCCGGATCGAAGTCACCAATTTTCCGGTCGAATCGGTGACCGCCGCCATGCGTAGCGGCAAGGTCGATCTTGCGCTGGGTT
This sequence comes from Paraburkholderia phenazinium, assembly GCF_900141745.1. NCBI lineage: Bacteria > Pseudomonadati > Pseudomonadota > Betaproteobacteria > Burkholderiales > Burkholderiaceae > Paraburkholderia > Paraburkholderia phenazinium. Next base: position 393,149 of record NZ_FSRM01000002.1, read on the forward strand.
ATGTGCCGGGACTCGATCCCGGCTGCGTCAGCAAGACGCTATTCGTCGACGAGCACGTTTGCGTCGTGCGAGCCGGCCATCCTTTGCTAACGCCGGCGCCCACCAAAGAAGACCTCGCGGGTCTGCGTTACGTGTATGCCAGCACCAACGCGACCGGCCACAGGATGGTGGAGCAATGGCTGGAGGATTTGAATCTCAAGCGCGATGTCGTGTTGCGCTTGCCGCATTTCGTCGTGGCGCCCGAAATCGTCAGGCACACCGATCTCGCGGTGATTTTCCCGCGGAGCATCGCCCAGCGCTTCAATCAGAACGGGGCGTTCCGGATTCTGCCCTTGCCTTTCGCGCTCCCGCCCATCGAGATTCAGGTGCACTCGCATGCGCAGTTCTCGGCCGACCCGGGCATCGCATGGTTGCGCGAAGCGATCTACGGAATGTTTCATCAGGCCGGCTTTTAAAACCCACTTCAAGAACTCATTTGCCGCGCCACTCATTTGCTGCACTGATACCCGGCTCCATTTTCGGCGAATTTGACGCACCGAAATGGCGCGTCGAAACTGTTTGCCATGCGGAGCCCTCCCGATGAGGTCGCGACGCCCGACTCTTTCCTCCCGAGCAAACATGGCATCCGTGCAACCATCCACCCCGTCAATCGCAACTGCGGCGTCCAATAGTACGGCCCTTACCCGGATCGTCGTCGCCTCCGTCGCAGGCAATGCGATGGAGTGGTACGACTTCTTCGTCTACGGAACCGCTGCGGCGCTCGTCTTCGGGCAACTATTCTTTCCCGCCAATGCCGACCCGCTTATCGGTACGCTAGGCGCATTCGCTGCGTTCGCCATCGGCTTCGTCGCAAGACCGCTCGGTGGCATCGTGTTCGGCCACATCGGCGACCGCCACGGCCGCAAGGCGTCGCTGGTGTGGACTTTGTTGATCATGGGTGTCGCGACCTTCGGGATCGGGCTATTGCCGACTTATGCCCAGGCCGGACTGTGGTCGCCGGCCGCGCTCGTCGCACTGCGCCTGCTGCAAGGCGTGGCATCCGGTGGCGAATGGGGCGGCGGCGTGCTGATGATCAGCGAGAATGCGCCGCCGGAGAAGCGCGGCTACTACGCCGCGTGGAGTCAACTGGGCGTGGGCGGCGGTTTCGTTCTGTCTTCAGGCGCCTTTCTCGCTGCGCAGGCGCTACCCCACGCGCAGTTCCTCGCCTGGGGTTGGCGCCTGCCGTTCCTCGCGAGCGTCCTGATCTTTGCGCTCGGCGTCTATATCCGCTACAACCTGCCGGAAAGCCGCGAGTTCGAAAACGCGGAGCACGCCGGCAAGACATCGCATATGCCGGTACTGGAAGCAATCAAACGGCATCCTAAGGAAATCCTGATCGCGATGGGTCTGCGCGTAGCGGAAAATGGCGGTGCGTATATTTTTCTCGCGTTTTCACTGGTCTACGGCAAGTTCGCCGGCATCGCCAGCTCGACCATGCTCACCGCCGTCATGCTGGCCATGGTGGTCGAAATGGGCGCCATGCTGCTATGGGGCAAGCTCTCGGACAAGCTGGGACGCAAGCCCGTCTACCTGATTGGTGCCGTATCGCTCATGGTCATGGCATTCCCGTTTTTCTGGCTGCTGAACACGCATTCCACGCCTCTGATCTACCTGGCACTCGTGCTCGGCACGGCGGTCTGCCACGGCGCGATGATCGGCACCCTGCCTGCGCTCGTTGGCGAGCTATTCAGCACCGAGGTGCGTTATTCCGGCGTTGCACTTGGGCACGAGGTGGCATCGATTTTCGCGGGCGGCATGTCTCCGCTGATTGCCGTTGCGCTGCTTTCGCACTACCACGCGTATTGGCCCGTTTCGCTCTTTCTCATGCTGCTCGGGCTCGTGACCGTCGTCACGCTGCGCTTCACGCACGAGACGCGCGCCTCGACGTAGTGCAGGGCATCGTTCCTTTATAACTGGTCGAATTTGCGCACCGACTCGATCAGCAGGTTTCTCATCCACACAATGCCGTCCTCGTCGTGAAAGTGCTCGTGCCAATGCATTGTCACCGAGGCCGCCGGCAAGCGAACCGGCAGATCGTAGATCTGAAATGCCTTGGCTTTGTTCAGGATTTGCGCGAGACGCTTTGGTAGCGTCGCGTAAAGATCCGTCACCATCAGGATGTTCGGCAACGCGACGAAGTGAGGTAATTCGAGTGCGATATTACGACCGACGCCCTGCGCCCGCAGCGCGTCGTCCAAAGCGTGGTGACTGTGCTCGAGAGAACGCACCTGAATGTGCGACGCCCCAAGAAAATGCTCGAGATCGAGCTTCTTTCCCGTCGGCAAGCCGCGGCGTCGCCGCGTCATACATACGTATTCCTCTTCGAACAGCAACTGGTGGCGTGTGCGCGCCATCAGTTCGGGAAGATTGCCGATGGCAAAGTCCAGCTTGCTGGAACGCAGCGCATCTTCCATTTCCTCCACGGGCATCGGCTGCACGATGAGCCGGGTACGCGGTGCCTGTTCGTGCAATGCCTTGCAGATGACGGGCAGATAGGCCATTTCGCCCGCATCGGATAGCGATAGCCGAAACGTGCGTGTGCTCACCGCCGGATCGAATGACTCTGCGTAGCGCAGCGCCTCGCGCACGGTGTCGAGCGCACGGCCCACGATCGTCGCGAGTTCCAGCGCGATAGGCGTGGGCTGCATGCCCGAGCGGGTACGGATGAATAGCTGATCATCGAATAGTGTGCGCAGGCGGCCAAGCGCATAGCTCACGGCCGGCTGCGAAAGCGCGAGACGTTCCCCCGCCTTGGTCAAACTGCGCTCTTCCACGATGGCTTGAAACACCCGCAGAAGGTTGAGATCGATATGGTCAAGCGAAGTCATGGGGGCAGCCTATTATTTGCGTCACTTATTCGTCGACTCATTTTAGATCGATTTGACCGATATTGGCTACACGCCGAAACTAGTGAAAACGCTAGCGCGCAGCACACTGCGCCCCCCCGGCCCCGACACAACTTCCAAGCGACTCTACCGTGACAACCCAGAGACACTGATGAGCGACACTCACTATCAAACCATCAACACCGACGCCCTGCATCGTCGCGTACAGCCCGACCGCATTGCACCGTCCATGTACTACGACCCGGCGCTCTTCGAAGCGGAACTCGAGCGCATTTTCTACAAGACGTGGATCTGGGTCGCGCACGCAAGCGAGCTGCCGAACCCCGGCGATTTCCGCACCACGACGATTGGACGTCAGCCCGTCATCGTGGTACGCGACAAGAGCGGCGCGGTGAACGTGTTGCAAAACCGCTGCCGCCATCGCGGCGCCACCGTCTGCGAGGAACACAAGGGCAACGCCAAAGGCTTTACGTGCCCCTATCACAGCTGGTCGTACGCGCTTGACGGCACGTTGCGTGCTCTACCCTATGGCGACGGCTACGAAGGCGTCTGCGAGAAAAACGAACTGCCGCTGAAATCGCTGCGCGTGGGCATCTATCAAGGACTAATCTTCGCGAGCTTCAACGAAGAGATCGAGCCGCTGGAAGACTTTCTCGGCGGCGCCAAGCCGTGGATCGATCTGTTCATGAAGCAGGGCGCCGGCTATCCGATCAAGGCGAACGGCGAGCATAAGTTCAGATTCAAGGGCAACTGGAAAATCCAGCTGGAAAACACCACTGATCTCTATCACTTCCCGGTCGTTCACAAGTCGTGGATGAAATCGATCGACGACGAAACAGCCGCTGTGATCACCAGCTTCATGACAAGCGACGACGCCTTCTGCCGCTCGCTCGGCAATGGCCATAGCCTTGCGGTGCTCGTGCCGGAGCTGGTCGATCTCGACCACGACGACGGTGCACCGTTGCCCGAGCGCTTCAACGATCTCGCCACGAAGCTGGCCGAGCGTCACTCGCCCGATGAAGTCCGGCGCGTCGTGCGCTCGCTGATGGGCGTCGGCTTCAATCTGAATCTGTTTCCGAATCTGGCGTTGTCGATGGCGTTCTTCCGCGTACTGCGGCCGCTGTCTGCAGAGGAAACAGAAATCCGCCACGTCGCGCTCGCGATGGACGGCGGACCCGATGAAGCGAACCGCGTTCGCCTGCGTATTCATGAGCACTTCCAGGGTCCCTTCGGGTTTGGCAGCCCGGACGATGCGGAAGCGTGGGAACGCGTTCAGCGCGGCTCGCACGCCGGCCCCGATGTGCCGATCCTGGTAAACCGCGGGCTCAACCGCGAGGCCACCGCGGCGAACGGCGAAAAGACCGCACATGCCACCGACGAGACGGGCATGCGCGAAGCGTACAGGCAGTGGCGTGCAATGATGGAGCAGGCATGATGGATGAGCGCAACACCCCTTTCTCGCAGCAAACCTTCGCGCGGGCCGTCGAGTTCATCTGGCGCGAAGCCGAGATGCTCGACCGCCGCGACTACCGTGCATGGCTCGATCTATGGGATACCTCAGGTTTCTACGTAGTGCCGATCGATCCCAGCACGACCGACTACGCGGCCTCGTTGAACTACGCCTATGACGATCAGGATATGCGTGAAAAGCGCGTGCAACGGATGACGTCGGGCTATTCCGCATCGGCCTCGGATGCCGCACGAACCGTGCGCACCGTGTCGCGCTTCACGCTTGAAAGCACTACCTCGGAAGTGGTCGAAGTGAAATCGGCGCAGGTGATCGTCGCTTACAAGCGCGGCGTCACGACAATCTTTGCAGCAGACCTCTCGCACACGGTCAGCTTTGCGAGTGGCGAACCACGCCTCGTTGAAAAGGTCATCCGTTTGATCGATTCGACTGAAGCGCTCAGTGCAATCGGCTTCCTGCTTTGATTGCTCCATGAAAATGCGTCGGCCGTGAGTCGGCGGACGATGCATACAACCGGTATCTCTCTCATGCCTACACTCGAAGTCTATTTGGCCGCGGGTCACAGCGATGCCAGCAAAGCGGCGTTGATTCACGGAATGACGCAAGCGACTGTCCGTGCGATCGGCGCGCCCGCCGAATCGGTGCGCGTGCTGCTCAGCGAGTTGCCGGCGGCGCACTTCGGTATTGGCGGCAAGAGTGCAGCCAACGGCGCGGCGCCATCCCTGCCGGTCATTGTCGCGATCCTGATTGCCGGTCGCTCCGACGCGCAAAAGCAGGCGTTGATCTCTGCGCTCTCCGCCACCGGCGCTGCGATACTGGATGCCCCCATCGAGGCGACGCGCGTCATCATCAAGGACATTCCCAACACTGACTTCGGCATTGGCGGTCAGACGGCACGGGCGCTCGGGCGCTGATAGGTGACGGGGCTTGTGCCTCCCAACCTGGGGCGCTACCGGGATAAAAGCATATGTTGGTCGGGAATTGGCCGTACCGTCCGCAATGAATGCGCAGGAGTGAAGCGACATGACACGGAATGACAGCCCTCAAGGGCAGAGCACGCTCGAGGCACTCCAGGCGCGCATCTCGGCACTCGAAGCCGAACGCGCTGCGCGCAAGACAATCTCGCGGTATATGGCGCTTTGCGATGTTCCTTCAGCCGCCAGCAGCGGTGAATCTTTGGCGGCGCTGTTCGCCAATGACGCAATCTGGGAAGGTATCGGTTCCCAATACGCGCAGAAATTCGGTCGCCTGGAAGGACGCGCAGAAATCGTCACGATGCTGCAGCGGTATCTCCCGCCCACCCCGCACTTCACCACGAATGTACACTTCCTGACGGCGGAAACAATCGAGGTCGCGGGCTCGTCGGTCAAGGGGCGCTGGGTAATGCTTCAGGCGTCCGGCTACGTCGACGCTCCAGCACAACTGATCTCCGCGCGCCTCGAAGTCGATTTCTCGCCCGCACCTGACAGCGACCGGTGGCTCATCCAGCATTTTCGCACCGAGCGTCTGTTCGACGCGCCCTGGCACGTCAACCCTCGAAACGACACGACATCATGACAGCCTTTATCAGTCAGTTTTCCTTACGTTCTAACGAAGCCGCGAGCGCGCTGACGATTGCGATCAAGGACACGATCGACGTTGCTGGCTACCCGACCACCGCGGGAAGCCGGGCGCTCGCCGGTTCCCCACCTGCGGCACGCCATGCCGACGTGGTGCAAAACGTGCTCGATGCGGGTTGGCATATCGTCGGCAAGGCGAACATGCATGAACTGGCGTTCGGCATGACAGGTATCAACGATTTCACCGGCACACCGCGCAATCCGCAAGATCCAGCGCGCATTCCAGGGGGTTCGTCGAGCGGCTCGGCGTCGGCGGTCGGCCTCGAGCTCGTGGACGCGGCACTCGGTACTGACACCGGCGGCTCCATTCGCGGACCCGCAGCGTGTTGCGGTGTGATTGGCCTCAAGCCCACGTTCGGGCGCGTGTCGCGTGTCGGCGTCGCACCCGCCGAATCGTCGCTCGACTGCGTTGGCCCGTTTGCCCGCGACATGCGCACGCTCATCGCTGCGATGGCGGGGATCGACCCAACATTCGGTATCGGCGCCGCAAGCGAGGGGCGTACAGGGATCAACATCGCATGCGTGTCAGTCGAGGCCGACGCCGACATACTCAAGGCTGTGCAGAACGCGGTCGATCGGGTCGAAGGCAATATGCGATCTATCGAGCTTCGCCTTCTTCAAGACGCGTTCGACGCGGGACTCGCAGTGATCAATGCGGAGACCTCGCGCGCTTTCGGACACCTGGCCGGAGCCGGTCGACTCGGCGCCGATCTCGAAGCGCGTTTGCGCCTCGCGGCCGCGACGACGGCCGCGCAGTTAGAGGCGGCGGAGCAGGTGCGGCGCCGGTTCACGGAAGCAGTCGACCACGCTCTCGCCGACGTGGACGTGCTTGTCATGCCTACCTTGCCTACTCTGCCCATCACAGTTGAGGCTGCGCGCAGCGGTACGTCGGTTATCGCCATGTCGTCGCTGATTCGCCCGTTCAATCTGAGTGGTCATCCCGCGCTCAGTATGCCGATACCTGTTGCCAACTCGTCACTGAAAGCAGGCTTGCAGATTATCGGGCGCAAGGGTGCTGACGAACGGGTATGTGCTGTCGCAGCGTGCTTTGAGGCCGCGCTTGCGGCGTGATTATCCCGGCGCCCAATAATTCGCGATCCGGGAAGATTCTCTTCCGCAAAAGCGAGAATCCTCCGGATCCGGTCGCGCTCGTCCAGCTCTTTACGACGTGGCGGTCACCCTAGACTGTCGTCATATAGCCCCTTACGCCAGAAGATGACGATGCTGCGCGATGAACTGTTCTGGCGTCGTCAGCGGCTAACCAACGATTTCAGCCGCGCTGTTGTCGACGCCCACCAATAGCTGTTCCTGCTGATCGACCTTGATCGCCTTGAAATGCAATCTGATTTCGGAGAGCATTGAAGATGCATCGGCCAGATTGCTCGACTTCATGAAGGAAAGTGCGGCGTCTGGTAAGCCAACGACTCAATACGTCGACAGATATCTCACTGAGCAACACCGCGAAGAGAGGGGAGACGGATGCCTGATCGCAGCATTGGGGAGCGAGATTGCGCGCGAGCCTGCGGCTCAAGCTGCATTCACGCGGCATGTGGAGGGTACGCTCAAAGGCTTAACCGAGCCACTTGCAAAGGCAAAAAAGAAAAATGCTCGTCGCGATGCGATCCATACGCTTTCAAGCATCGTCGGAGCCATCATTCTGGCTCGCGCGGTTGACGACCCTGAACTCTCGGAAGAGATTCTTCGCGAGGTGCGGGCGGTTCTGGACTGAATGCGTGTCTATCGGGTGATGTGTAATTGAACAGGCGACTGTCCCTCGTCACTCCCCTTCCTCACAGGAGCCCAACCTACCGACGTTTGCGGCGAAGTTCGCGCCCTGCGTATACAGCCAAAAAAAGGCCAATAAGCGTGGCCGCTACGGCCAACGATTCATCATGCCGTCCGCTGTCGATCGACAGCGTTGCATGAAACCAGAGGCTCATTCCGATCGCCGTCATGAGCAAGCCAAAGATAAGCCCCCACACCGGTCCCGCCGTACTAGAGCTTTCTAATCTGTGAGACATCTTCATCGCTGCACTTCCCCGCCCCGAGTTTTTTTGATTGCCGCTTCCTGCTAGTTCAGCCTTCGCGCTGCCTGGAAGTAGCGTACGCGATCAAAAAAAAGCCATCAACAGGCTAAAGCCAGAATACGGCGCACTGAACTATCATCAGAGTGCCGCGAGGCGCACCCTTCATCCGATGTATTAACGAGGAGCTGACGATGTCGATTGAAAACGTTATCTACCGTGCTCACGCCGATGTGACGGGAGGCCGCGAAGGCCGCGCCGTCGCGCCGGAAGGCGGATTGGACCTGAAGCTGACGAGACCGAAAGCGTTGGGTGGCAATGGCGAGAAAGGCACCAACCCCGAAGAGCTTTTTGCCGCTGGTTACAGCGCGTGCTTTATCGGTGCAATGCAGTTCGTTGGTCAGCGCGACAAAATCACGGTCCCGGCAAATGTGTCGGTCAACGGAAACGTGGGTATCGGGCCCATTCCTAATGGCTTCGGCATCGAAGTCGAATTGAAGATCTCGTTGCCGGGCATGTCGCGCGAAGCGGCCCAGGATCTGATCAACCGCGCGCATATTGTGTGCCCCTATTCGAATGCTACACGCAACAACATCGACGTGACACTGACACTCGTCTAAGCCGTCAAGCGGTTCGATCCGTTGCAGGTCACGCTAATCGGTGACCTGCCGCCCCTCTACTCGGTTTGGAGCGCTGAAAGCCGTGTCAACGGCGCTTCATCTTGAGCACACGAGAAATCTGACCCAGCGTAAAACCGCTGTTCTTGACGTACTTTTCGTAGTCAAGGGGCGCGGTAAGCGATTCCTCAGTGACGTATTCGCCCATATAACGAAAGCGGTCGGACGCGGTTCGCACAAAGACAGGTACGGGTTCGGTCTGTCGCGCAAGCGTTCGACCGGCCGCACGTGAAGCCGCGCTGCTGTCGCAAACAATGACGTCTGGGGCGTAGGGATTCAGATCCTGGCGCAATCGCGCGGCGACTACCTTGCCACCCTTCACGGGCAAAAATGCCTGCTTGCATCCGCCCGTCACCCTGTGAATATCTTCCCGGGAATATTCTTTTCCGATTTCAAACATGCTCTCACTCCTGACAATAACGCCTGACTGAGGTCCAGTAGCGTCAAGCGGAGCGATGATATCGGTCCTGACCTAAATCCCTTGTAAAGAGTGTGAGTGCCTTGGTAAAGGACGTATACAGCCCAAGTCGAACAGATCGGCATACGTGCCGGCCGCGCGCGAACGACACGACACGGCGACGATGAACGCCGGCTCCAGCAGTTGCTCACTTGCCGCCAGTGACGTCGAGGAACGTGCCGGTAATGAAGGAAGCCTCGGCACTGGCTAGCCATAGGATCGCCCGCGCAACCTCTTCAGGCTGGCCGCCTCTTCCCATAGGGATCGAATCCTTGACGCGATCCACCCGTCCCGGCTCTCCACCGCTGGCATGCATGTCAGTGTAGATGTGCCCTGGGCGAATGCAGTTGACGCGTATCCCATCCCGCGCAACTTCTTTTGCAAAGCCGGTAGTGAATGTCTCAAGAGCGCCCTTCGACGCGGCGTAGTCGACATATTCGTTTGGACTGCCAAGCCGCGCCGACGCCGATGAGATGTTGATCACGGCGCCGCCTCGTCCGTTGTGACGAAAGGACATCCGCTTCACCGCTTGCTGTGCACAGAGGATAGGACCGACCGAGTTGACAGCAAAGATCCGCTGCATCCGCTCGAACTCAAGATCCTCCAGCCGGGACTGCCGCGCAATGATCGCGGCGTTGTTCACCAGCACATCGATCCGCCCGAACTTACGGTCGATCGCGGCGAATAGCTGAGCGACCTGCTCAGGGTCCGCGCTATCTGCGCGCACAGGTAACGCTCGACGCCCCGCAGCTTCTACATCGGCCGCCACCGCAAGGGCGGCAGCTTCGTCGGAGACGAAACTGATCGCCACATCGTAGCCACGTGCGGCAGCAAGACGCGCAGTCGCTGCGCCTACGCCACGACCACCACCCGTTATCAGAATTAGCGGCGCCTGCGGGACGGTATTCATTTAGCGAACCTTCGTGTGTTGGTGGGATAACAATTGAGCGCTGGGACCGGCTGAATGCTGGCGGCTCATTGGCTACTCACCGACTGCCTTCGCCGATTCGCCCCAACGCAGACAGACAAGAATAACGATCGTGCGATGCAAAGACAAAGCAGATTAAATACGGGCCCGGGTTAGAAAAACTCTTTCGATGACGAGCACGTTGCCCTCCGCGTGAGGAATGACGATATGTGGCTTAACATTACGATCTGCCGGGAGCCGGCCCCTCTCATTTGCTAGCCTGCGATAAACTGCTACACGCATCGACAGCAAGCCGTCCATGATGGGCTGCCAAATCATCGCAACCCTTCGATTCCTCGCCCTTTCGATCAGCGGCCAGTTGTTCTCCATCGCTACTGCTGCAAACACTGCGAACGGTTCCTATGAAGCGAATCCCTCTGAATGTGCTGTTGCACGAAGTCCGCGCCTGCACGATCTGCGCGCCCGTGCTGCCGCACGCCCCCCGCCCGATAGTCGCGGCATCCGAAAGCGCGCGGGTTCTGATCATCGGCCAGGCGCCGGGAGCGCGAGTGCACGCGTCAGGCGTTCCGTGGAGCGATGCAAGCGGTACCCGCTTGCGCACGTGGCTCGGCCTCGACGATGCGACCTTTTACGACGACACGAAAGTTGCGCTTGTGCCGATGGGCTTCTGCTTCCCAGGGCGTGGCGCAAGTGGCGACTTGCCGCCACGGCCCGAGTGCGCCGCACATTGGCATCACGATCTGTTGGCACAGATGCGCTCGGTCCAGCTCACCTTGCTGATTGGTCAATATGCACAGCGCTTTGGACTCGGCGAAGCATGCGGGGAGACACTGACCGATACGCTCCTGCGATGGAGAGACTTCAGCCCGAAAATCATTCCGTTGCCCCATCCGTCGCCGCGCAACATTGCGTGGTTCAAGCGCAATCCGTGGTTCGAAGCCGAGGTGTTGCCGACGTTGCGTGAGCGTGTTGCGCAGGCGTTGTCTGCTTCTGCGTAACGGTATGCGGCAGGACACTGGCGCCACGAGTCAGAGCGCGGGACACTGCCGTAATTTTCAGCTAAGTTTTGATGGTCAATCTGTGCACGGTACCAGGTACCCCAACATTTAAAGCCTAACGCACGGGACGATCATGAAGCTCAGATGGACAGCCTTTTTTCTCGCGCTCATCGCGAGCGCACTGATTTCCGGATGCGCCACGCCGGTCGAGCGGGCCAACGAGAAAGACGACCTGCTTGCAGCAGCGGGCTTTCATATTGTTCCGGTGACAACAGACCAGCAGCGTTTGCAACTGAACACGTTGCCACCGAACCGTGTGGTGCAGAAGGTAAAGGACGGAAAAGCCGTCTTTCTCTATGCAGACCCTTATTCATGTGGCTGCCTGTATATCGGCGACGAAAACGCCTGGGACAACTACAAGCGGGAGCAACTTCAGCAACATTTCCTTGACCAGGAGCGCATGAGCGCCGAGATGAATGAGAATGCGGCGTGGAATTGGAGCATGTGGGGCCCGGGCTGGTGGGCCTACTAATCGAGCCCTTGCCCCGAAGCGCTCTGAATCACGCAAACTGAACGAGAGCGGAACGAACTGACTCAGCCTACACTCGATCCTTGTCGTGGAACTGCTGCATCCAGTAAGGATATGGCAGCTGCGGCTGCGAAACCTGATTCAGGCGTTCGGTCTGCTCTGCGTTCAAGGCGATCTGCTGAGCGTCGAGGTTAGCGCTCAGTTGATCGTGCGTGCGCGCGCCTACGATGATGGAACAGATTTCGCGGCGCTGCAGAATCCAGGCCAACGCCACCTGAGCCGGCGACGCGTTCAACTCCGTGGCGATGTCGCGCAATACACCCACGACAGGATCCGCCTTTGCAGGATCGACCGGCGGAAAATTCAGCCTGGTTCGGCGCCCCGTTTCGCCGCTGCTTCCCTGCGTGTACTTACCGCTCAGGTATCCGCCCGCGAGCGGACTCCACACTAGCAGCGCGACATCATTCGCCTTTGCCACGGGCGCGATCTCATGTTCGACATCGCGGCTCGTCAGCGCATAGTGAACCTGATTGCTGACGATGCGGGCCCGGTGCGTGCGGGCGGTAATTCCCTGTGCACGCTCCAGATCGCCCGCGCTGAAGTTGCACACGCCGATGTGCCTCACCTTTCCCTGCGTGACAAGATCATCCAGCGCGCGAAGTGTTTCTTCGAGCGGAACAAGTTCATCGCGGTCGTGCAACTGAAACAGGTCGATATGATCGCGGCCAATGCGCCGAAGACTCGTTTCCACCGACCGCATGATGTGCGAGCGGCCGAGCCCGACGTCGTTGTGACCGGCTCCTGTGCGTAGCCGAACTTTGGTCGCGACCAGCATGCGCGATTCGTCGAGCCCGAGGTCGGCCAACACCTGTCCGACGACCGTTTCTGACTGTCCTTGCGAATAGGCGTCAGCGGTATCGATCAGGTTGATACCGCGCTCGACGGCCATTGCAACAAGCTGAGTGGCCTGCGCACGGTCGAGACCGGCAATTTCGCCCCAGATTCCGGTACCGGCACCAAAGGTCATGGCGCCAAGACAAAGACGGGAAATGCGCAGCCCTGAGCTGCCGAGTGTGCTGTATTCCATAGCGAACCTCTTGATATGAATCTCTTGATGAACGATGGCGGAAAACACCCGGTGACGCGGCATCCTGCTCGCGTCACCGGGTGCGCCTGCTCTAACCTGCCTGGGAGACAAGGCTTCGCACGACGGTTTCCAGTTCCACTTCGCCCTTGACGATGTCCGCTTCCTCGCCTTCGAAGGCGATCCAGCCTTCATTGAACCCGTCGAGCATGCGCATACGCGGCAACGGTTCCTTCATCCCCTGAGAGCGGAACAGCGCCTCCCACGTTTCGCGCAGCACCACTTCCGCACGAACCGGACGACCGAGGACCTTTGCAAATGCCTCGGCCAGATCGTTAGGACTCACACGTTGTGGCCCCTCAAGCTCGACGACACGCACGCCGCGCCAGGTTTGTTGAAGCAGTTGTGCGGCAACTCCACCGACGTCCGCGGTTGCGACCATCGGCACAGCCTTGTCGAGCGGTTGCAGAAAGCTGGCGATCATCCCTTCGTCACGGGCCGGCGCAACGTCCCATGCGGCGTTTTCCATAAACCAGCCTGGCCGCAGGAATGTCACGGGCATCGATAACTCATGAAGCGCTTGCTCCATCAGCGTACGTTGCGTGAGCAGATTGGTCTCGGTGGCCTGCGCGCCGATCGTCGACAGGCAGACCACCTTGCCGGGTGCCGCGGACTCAAGCGCACCGCGCACGGCGTCAATGACAGCGCGTGCCTCGGGAAAGCCCGGCAACGGATCGAAGTCGGATGGCGGCAGAATGAAGACCCCTTGCGTGCCCTCGAACGCGGCGGTGAGGGAATCCGCGTCGTCCATGCTGGCTGTCACCACTTCACATCCTTGCTCGGCCCACCACCGTGCCCGGGCGGCATCGCGTACAACCGCGCGTACCGGTTGGCCCGCTGCGAGCAACGTGCGCGCCACCGCACCGCCGACCTTTCCTGTTATCCCTGTGATTGCATACATTGCAGTTTCTCCTTGCATAGATAGTCGCGGCAGGGAAGTTGAACGGTCATCTCGCGCTCCCTGGAAATTGGAATGAAGTGAGGTTGAAACGTACTGTTGGGGTGCATTGTGGGCAAATTCGATAAGAAACTGAATGACATGAATGGCACTTGTGAAATGACGGATAGTCACTAATGAGTCATAGTGCAGTTTTTGACCCAGGGTCAGCCCAATGAGATCGCCTAGCGAAAATCTCTCCAGCGGTATCAGCGTATTTGCTGCCGTCGTCGATGCGAAGACGTTCGCAGCTGCGTCCGAATTGATGGGCATGTCACCGCCCGGGGTTAGCCGGGCAATCGCCCGGCTCGAAAAGCGGTTGAAAATACGGCTCTTCAATCGGACGACCCGCGCCGTTTCCCTCACTGAAGAGGGCCGACGGTTCTATGAGCAGGTCATGCCGCACCTAAGAGGAATGGAAGAAGCGGCCACAGCCGCGGCAGGAGGCGTCGCGACAGTACGCGGAAAGCTGCGAATCAACCTTGATCCGGCCTTTTTGCGAATCGCTCTGAGCCCGAAGCTCGACGAATTCATGGATGCGCATCCTGAACTTGAACTCGAGTTCATTGCGAGAGATCAGCTCGGTGATCTCATCGTGGACGGCTTCGATCTCGCCTTGCGATTTGGCAAACCCCGTTCATCCAGTCTGGTTGCGCGAAAGCTTCTGGACACTGCAGTTGTTACAGTCGCAGCACCCTCATACCTCGCTCGCCGAGGGCGGCCAACGGAGCCTCAAGAGCTGGGGCGCGGTGTGCACAGGTGCCTCGAATTCCGGAACCCGGAAACCGGAAAGCCGTATCCGTGGGAGTTTCATCGCAAGCGCAAAAAGCTTGTTGTCGAAACGAATGGACGGCTCACGGTGAATGATCCAAGCGCGCTCCTCAATGCGTGTCTGGCAGGCTCCGGCGTCGCGCAGGTGTTGCTGCTCGGAGCCGAGCCCCTGATCCGCGAGGGACGGCTCGTCAACCTGTTCCCAGACTGGCCGGATGAGCGCTTCCCGCTCTATGCATACCATCCATCGCGGCACCACACGCCGGCCAAGACAAGGGTATTTCTTGACTTTATCGTCGCCTTGACGAGTACAACTTAGCAAATCGACTTCATGGGTCAATGAGATGCGGCGAAATCGTCGATCTTTGCAGCTGGGGATAGCGCGAACGATGCCCGCATATCCCGAGCTTCATCGACCGGCGAGCGCCCGAAAAAGCGCTTGAACTCGCGACTGAACTGCGATGGACTTTCGTAACCGACACGCGCCGACGCGGAGGCCGCCGTCAAGCCGTCGCGAATCATCAGCAAACGCGCCTGATGCAGACGCGTCGACTTGATGTATTGAATCGGCGAGGTCAACGTAACAGTTCTGAAGTTGACGTGAAACGCGGGAACGCTCATCCCCGCCTCTTCCGCAAGACTACTGACATCCAATGACTGCGCATAGTCGGTGTGAATTCGCCGCAGCGCTTTCGCCACCCGCCCGAAGCGGCCCTGATGCGCGAGCGCCGCCCTCATCGCAGCGCCCCGTTCCCCGATCAAGACCCGGTAGCAGATTTCCCGCACGATTGCAGGCCCCAGTACCTCGGCGTCCAGCGGTGAACTCAGGGCTTGCAGCAGACGCAAGGTCGCTTCGGCCAGGTCTCCTTGAAGCGGCGTCGATACGATCCCGAGCGGTGTGCCTTGCTGATGGCGTCCGGAACGGTCGATCACCAGAATCAGATCGGTCAGTTCGATCAGATCGAGACGCAACGTCACGGCCAGCATCGGCTCGGACTCGCTTGCTTCGGTTTCAGTCGAGAACGGCAGCGGCACGGACAGAATCAGATAGTGCTGGGCATCGTATACGTACACCTCTTCGCCCAGAAAACCCAGCTTGCGCCCCTGACACACGATCACGATGCTGGGCTCGTACAGCACGGGGGTGCGCCCCAGCGGCCGGTTCGAGCGCATGAACCGCACGCCCTCCAGCGCGGACTGGGTGTACCCCTCATTCGGCGCCAGTCGCTCAAGCAGACTCACCATTCTTGCAGAAGCAGCGTTGTCGGCAACGGTCACGAGAACTCCTCTCTCACCGGATCAGGTGGAGGAATTCTACTGGATGCGATCGACCGGCTGCATCCACTTCAATAGGAATAGGCAATGCCGCAATTGTCACGTGTATTCGCGCGCAGGCACCCGGCTCATAAGATTGGGTCATCGGTTGCACGGTGCAGCCGAAGCGCCCGGGAGACCGCGCCGCGATTGCCTTGCCGCTTCATGCGCAAACTTCGCTGCCTCTCCCTTGGACCAACCGGCACAGATTGCCGAAACGGAGAACGCAACGTGGCAACGCAAACCAGTCAACCTAAAGTCATCCTCATCACCGGAGCAAGCAGCGGTATCGGCGAAGCAGCGGCCCGCCTGCTCGCCGCCCAGGGACACCAACTCGTGATCGGCGCGCGCCGCACGGAGCGACTCGCGGCGCTGGCCGAGGAGATCCAGACGAGCGGCGGCTCTGTTCGTTACCGGGCACTTGACGTCACGTCTAGCGCTGACGTCAACGCGTTCGCCCAGTTCGCACTGGACGCCTTCGGCCGCATCGACGTGATCGTCAACAACGCCGGCGTGATGCCTTTGTCACCCTTGAGCGCGACAAAAGTGGGCGAATGGAATCGCATGATAGACGTGAACATCCGCGGCGTGCTGCACGGCATCGCTGCCGTCCTGCCGGTCATGGAGCGCCAGGGGTTCGGCCAGGTCATCAATATGTCCTCGATAGGCGGCCTGTCCGTCTCGCCGACGGCCGCCGTGTATTGCGCCACCAAGTTCGCCGTGCGCGCCATCTCGGACGGCCTGCGGCAAGAAACCGACAAGGTTCGCGTGACCGTGATCTGCCCGGGCGTCGTGGAGTCGGAGCTGGCCGATTCGATCTCCGACGACACCGCGCGCGCAGCGATGCGCGACTTCCGCCGCGTTGCGCTGACGTCGGACGCGATTGCACGCTCGATCGCCTATGCGATCGAGCAACCGGCAGACGTCGATGTCAGCGAAATCGTCGTACGTCCGACGGCGAGCCCTTTCTAACCATTCTCATCCCTCAACTCGAAGGAGATATTCACCATGACTTCATCTGCGCAAACCAACCAGCCGTTCGCCGGCAAAGTCGCTATCGTCACCGGAGCGGCTAGCGGCATTGGACTCGCCACCACCGAACTGCTGCACTCACAAGGCGCCAGCGTGATCGCCGTCGGACGCGGTACCAACGTCGAAGCGTTGGGCCGTCCGGGGATCGTCCCGCTTATCGCCGATGTCGCGCATGAGGAAAGCGCGGTGCGTGCCGTGTCCACCGCAATGGAACGCTTTGGCAAGCTAGACATTCTCGTCAACAACGCCGCGATCATCATTAACAAGCCGGTTGTCGAGATGACGCTAGACGACTGGAATGGCATCCAGGCGGTCAACTCCACCGGTGCGTTCCTGTTCTCGCGCGAAGCTATGCGCGCGATGATGCCGGCGAAGACCGGTGCCATCGTCAACGTTGGGTCGTATGCATGCTATCAGGCGTTTCCGCTGATCGCCGCCTACGCGGCTTCGAAAGGTGCGCTCGCCCAGTTGACGCGCGCCATGTCGCTCGAAGCGATCGATCACGGCATTCGTGTCAATGCCGTGGGATCCGGCGACGCGGTCACGAACATCACGAATCACATCCACAAGGATGGTCCGGCCTTCCTTGCCGAGCACGGCAAAAACTCGCCCATCAAGCGGGCGGCCGACCCGCGGGAAATTGCTGAAGTGATCGCCTTTCTGGCGTCCGAGAAGGCCAGCTATATCGTCGGCGCGGTCGTGATGGCGGACGGCGGTATGAGCGTAGCGCTCAAGTAAGACTCGGACCAGATTCTTTTAAACCGTAGCATTTTGTTAATTCTGTACTACTCATTTATCAAGGAAATTATCATGAGCAATTCTGCAAAAATCTGGTTCGTCACTGGCGCATCGAAAGGCGTCGGCCAACGACTCGTGCGGCAACTCCTCGCTCGTGGCGATCACGTCGCGGCGACCTCGCGAACCGTGGCGTCGCTGACGGAAGCCATCGGCCCCGCCTCGGCACAATTTCTTCCGCTGCAAGTGGATCTGACCAGCGACCAGAGCGTACGCTCGGCCATTGAGCAAACCATCGACACGTTTGGCAAGATTGACGTGATCGTCAATAACGCCGGCTATGCCCAGCAGGGAACCGTCGAAGCCCTCTCCGAAGAAGAGCTTCGTCAAAATTTCGAAGTCAACCTGTTCGCACCGCTGACGGTACTGCGGCACGTGCTCCCGCATCTGCGCAAGCAGCGTGGCGGGCATATCATCAACATCGCCTCGATCGTCGGTTACCAGGGCGGCTACGCCGGCTGGGGCAGTTATGTGGCGAGCAAGTTCGCGCTTGCGGGCTTGACCGAGTCGCTCGCGGTCGAGGTGGCCGAGTTTGGCATCAAGGCAACGGTGGTGTACCCGGGGCCGGTGCGCACGGAGTTTTTGTCGAGTGGTGCGCTGGCAGTGGCCAAACGCCAGATTGATGAATACACCGAAGCAAAGGCGTCGCTCGATCTGCACCTGGGCACGCTGCACGGTCATCAGGCCGGTGATCCGGACAAGCTGGCCATGTTGATCATGCAGGCCGTGAACGTCGCCGAACCGCCGGTGCACCTGTTCGCCGGCAAGATCGCCAACGAACTGGCGGCAAAAAAGGCCGCAGCGGTTCAACGCGACCTTGATGCGTGGAAAGGCTCATCGGAAGCAACGGACTTTGCCGAGTAACGTCAAAAGCGGGCAGCGCCCAGCGATGGGCGCTGCTTTACCGCAGAAATCCAACGCTCAAGTAAATGGCGAGCAAAATTCCCTACCGTTTGCTCCAATCCGGCACTATCGTCATAGTAACGACTCGCGCCGGTGGATTACGCTGCCGGCCACATATTCTGCAGCATGGGTGCCAAGGTGGCTCGGCAAGAGTTAGCTGACCCGCGTGATCGAACGAGGCCATTTTCCACATGGATCACTACGTCTTTTCTGCCTTCGTGTTTGTGCTCGTTCTTTCGAGCGCAGCGCTAGGGTCGTATGTACGCTCAAGACTGGCAGATCACCACTTTGAGGAATCCTCGCTTGCCGCGATGCGTATTGCCGTTGGTCTCGTAGCGACGCTGTCGGCATTGGTGCTGAGTCTGCTGATTTCGTCCGGGAAGTCCTCGCTCGACCTGGTCAATACCGCGCTCCAACACAATGCTGTCACGATGATCCGGCTAGACCGAACCCTGTCCCAGTTCGGTCCATCGGCCGACGGCCTGCGCCTTCAAATAAAAAACGACTATGGCCGATGGATCTCCTTTCTGTTTTCCAACAAAACGGGAACGCCCGCAGAGGCAGAGACGCGAGAAATCCTCCAGAGTACTTACGACATCCAGGGACGCATTTTCGCTTTGCAGGCTGCCGGCCCCTCACAGGAGAGATTCCGTGACCACGCGATGGAACTTTGGGACGACATATTCGCCGGCCGCTGGCTCGCGTTCGAACACAGAAAGGGCCTGATTCCAACTCCTTTGATTGCGGTCCTCGTCGGCTGGCTGGTGGTCATATTCGGCATATTTGGTTTCAGCGCCCCAAGAAACTGGAGCATGTGCGTCGTGTTTCTTCTTTGCGCCCTATCGACTACGACTGCCGTGTTCGTTGTCCTCGATCTCGACACACCCTTCCAGGGCATGGTCAATGTATCGAAGACGCCGATGATGGATGCACTCAAGTTCATCGGCAACTCCTAGGGCGCATGACATGCTCCCTCTAAAGACATCGAGGCCCAGGCTGATGACTCCCCTCATTCGACGCTAATAGTCGATCAATACACTTGACGTGTTGCGTCGATCATCATCGAGTCAAGGAGCGTCCATATGAACAAGCCGCTAAGATCCACGGCACTCGCGATTACATTGGCGTGTGTCGCGCTGTCAGCCGCCGCTCACGCGCGAACCGTGAGCTATCCGCATGAAGCGGCGTGCGTGGCGCCGTCTGCTACGTCATCGATCTATGCAGGTCATCACGAACAGATCGCGAACACACCACGCGGTCCGCTCTCCTACTACCGGTTTGGTCATGGCAGTCCGCTTCTGCTCGTCACCGGCTATCGCGCGACGGTGTCCGAATGGGACGCAGCGTTTCTCGCCGAACTCGCGAAACACCATGACGTCATCGTCTTCGACAATCGTGGCATCGGACGTTCGATGCCGGACGCGTCGAACTTCACCATCGACGACATGGCGAGCGATACTGCCGCATTGATCGACTCGTTGGCGCTAAAGCATGCGACGGTCGTCGGATGGTCGATGGGCGGCTCGATCGTGCAGCAACTCGCGATCGACAAGCCCCAGGCGATCGGCAAAATGGTGCTGATGAGTGCGTTGGCGCCGGGCCGAGCCGGCTCGCCGGTGCCTGCGGATGTCATGGCGAAACTGGCGGGCAGCCCTGGCGTCACGTTCAACGACATCATGGCCGTTCTGTTCCCGGCACCAAGCGTACAAGACGCCGAACGGTGCTTCGCCAAGGATATGTTCAAGCCGTCCGGCTACCAGTCATCCGCCATTTCCAACGCGGTTACGGATGGCCAATCCGCCTCGCTCAAAGAGTGGGAAACGGACGATGCAGCCGCTGATGCATTGCGCTCGGTGTGTATCGATACATTAGTGCTGTCGGGAACCGACGATGCCGTCGTCGCCAAAGAGAACGCCTTGGCGCTCACGCACTTATTGCCGCATGCTCATCTTCTGCTGGTTGAGCACGCGGGACACGCGATGATGTATCAATACCCGGTCGCACTGGCGCGTGCGATCGATTCATTCGCGCGTCACTGATGTGCTGCAATTGAGGACGCGAAAAGCGGCGAACGGGGATAGAGGACGTTGCGCCGCGCGTCCGATCATTAGCGCCAGTAGCCGTATCCATATCCATAGTGCCCATACCATCCGCCCGGGCGGCCGTAATAACCGACGACCACGGGCGGCGCATACACGGGCGGAGGGGGCGCGTAATAGATGGGCGCAGGCGGCGGTGCATAGACCGCCACGGGCGCGACGGGCACCGCGGCCACCATCGGCATCATTGGCACCGCCGGCACTCCGACGCTCAAACCGACGAATACATGAGCCTCGGCAACACTCACGAGGCCGACGCTTAACACGGCGGCGACTACCGCCTGGCGAATCCCTTTCATGTCTTTCTCCTTGACCTCCGGCGCAGCGCATTGACTGCATCGGTTGACATGCATTCTGGTCGATGAAAGTGAGGAGAGAATGAGGGACTGTTGATGGATGAAATGGGTTTCTGCCAGCGCACATTCGGCGAATTCGGTGTAGACATTTTCCTCGTGCCAAGCGGATTTGTGATCGCGCTCGGAGGTAGCGAGCAACCTGGTCGTGGCTGAGGTTCCCGGCATGCGTGACCAGTTATTCAGCAGTGCGGGCTCGGCGGCCATAGGCAATCAATTGCGTGAGCGCTTGACCAAATCGAGGCCAATGCACGGCCTTGAAGTAGCCGGAACGGTCCTTCGATTGACCGGTAATGTTCTTCACGATGGACTTCAAACGCCGAGGGTGGCTTACCACACGGATCTCGGAGATCATCTGGGTGTCAAATACCAAGGATGCCATTTCCAAGGGCAGCGCCTTCTACACGCTTGAATCCTTAGGGCGCGGCCGCATTCCCTGCCAAGTGACGACAATTGCAGATTTGGATCGGGCACGAGACGCCCTTGGATACAGGCTTCTGTCGCGATGGAGCATTCCGGACCGAACCACCGAAGCGCCAACGGCCAAGGGTAAACAGTTGATAGAATCGATCGGCGAAGCTTGGACCAATAAGGCCATCGCGGAGGAAGCTTCCCCTGGAATCGACATGGACACGTCCCTTTCCCCAGGTTTCTAACAGCGACGAGGCATCCGCATGATCTCTGGAACGCCTTCTTCTTGGGCTCTTGCCGCTTCCGGTCTTGTCGCGCTCGTGGTCGCGGCGGTGATTGGCGTCGCCTGGTATGCAGGGCTTGTCGACCCGAAGGAAATGATCCGCGCCGTGATGTTCCTCGACACAGACAGGCCCCGATTGGAGGGGCCCTATGCCGTCGGCTTCGCCAGTGTTGATGTGAAAACGGGGAGCGACGGCCCTTCGCTTCCGGTCGATATCTGGTACCCCGCGCAGGCGCCCGGCGATGGCATGGGGCGCTCAATTCTGCGGTGGATCGCATCAGTCGGACATCCTACCTCGCCGCCGTTCACGCGAAATGGAAAGCTGTCCGAGGCCCGTGCTAAATATCCCCTCATCATTTACTTTCCATCATGGTTCAGTGTTCGCCAACAGAGCACATTTACGCCAGCAAATCTGGCGAGCCATGGTTTCGTCGTCGCTACGGTGGACGACATCGTGCACGCCCCTCGTCTTCCCGGACGAGAGGGCACAGCTCAGGCATCGGAGATCCCCGGCGATTCGATGGAAAGCTTCGAGGCTTATCGCCCCGTCGCAGCCCTCCGGGCTGAACTGGCGGCGAAATCGGGCTCTGCCATCATCGACGCATTTCAGAATATTCCGGTGTTTGGACAACGTGTGGATATGGCGAAAGTCGGTGCCGTCGGGTTCTCGTTCGGAGGCGCGACGGCAGCGCAGATGAGTAGCGACGATCGACGCATCAAGGCCGTCGTGAATTTCGACGGCTCCTTGTATGGCCGCCCTGAACGCGGCAATGTCGAGGTGCCTTACATGATGTTCTATAGCGGTTGGACCTATCCGACTTGCGAGGAACTCCTGCATAGTGACTTCGCCACGCGGATCAACTCGGTGCTGACGGTCGAGTCAGTTGCGCACCAGATTCGCCAGGCCACGCTCCCGAACAACTGGACCTTCACGGTAAAGGGTACGGTACATGATGATTTCGCGGACAAGCTCGCGAAGCCCCCATGGAAGGCCGCATTCGACAGAACTGCAATCAACAGGGCGAAGACCTGGTCCGAGATCAATCGCTACGTTGTTGCATTCTTCACCCGCTTTTTGCTAGGCGAAAATCAGCCTTTGTTGACGGAGCCAGCCCCGTTCGCAGAAATACGGCCCTTCATGGAGAATCAGGCGCCGCCACAAGACCGGGCATCGGCCACTGGATCCACACAATCCCGCTGTCCTTAGATCACAACGCGTTTTTGCGCGTCTGGTCGACCAGAGTTAATCTATTCGACGCCGACTCCGGCCATGGCTTTGCCACGCCGGTATATTGAGGCGACATCCTCTGCTCGTTCGAAACCAACGAAACGCGACAATGCCTTGAGATAGGATGGACTTAAGGGCAGGAAGCGTCCGAACATCTGGTTGAGTTGTGCGAGGCGGGCCCGGAACGCCCCGATATCGTATCGATACAACAGCCGCATGTATGACGAGAGGCGTTGCTTGAGCATTTCCTGATCGTCCTCCGACAGCATGTCTAAAGAATGCCGGTGTCCCTCAGTGATCCTGAAGAAGTTCTCCATATATTGTTCTGTGAGGTCTATGGCGTTGTAGCGCGCTCCCCGGAGCCCAAGACGGCGGTGTGGTTGCTGTCTCCACGCGAAGAGCGGGTCTGCGCTCTCGACCGTCAAAACCTTTGCGCCTTTTTTCGCGAGCTTTAGCAGAAAGTCCTGGTCCTCATCTACCTTGATATTCTCGTCGAAGCCGGCCACATCCGCGATCCATTGTCTTCTGAATACGCTCTGGCCCAAATGTATTAGAGGTCCCTTGGCGAGAATTTCCAGTTCGCTCGGCTGTGAAGAAAACGCTGAGCACTCGGCGAGGCGAACCCTTCGCGCAGCATCGCGTTCGACGATGACCTCTTCCCATCGCGACATCACATAGGCGACACCCGGATCAGCAGTCCGGCAGGCGATCGACTGAAGCTGCAGTTTTGTAGGAGCCAGGAAATCGTCGGCATCCAGAAACTGAATCCAGTCTGCTGTCGTCGATTGCCATCCCAGGTTGCGGGCAGCACTAACCCCCTTGTTGGGCTGCGTGAGAATCGTCCACCGATGGCGGCAACCCTCGAGGTGCTCCCGAGCCTTCGAGACGGTATCGTCCGATGAGCCGTCATCGACGATCAGGATTTCAACCTCGTCATGCGTCTGTGACGTTACCGTCTGCAACGTAGTGTCGACATACGCGGAGGCGTTGTAGCAAGGAATGACGATGGCGATTTGCAACGATGCCCCCATTGATGGATAACTTACGATCTCATCGCGCCAGGATTTGCGAGAGAGTGTGAAGTGTCAGTTAGCGGTCCTCAAAAGTAACGATCCACCGTCAGAGCCGGTGGCTTTCGATGGCTTGCCCCTCAAAGGGGCCTGTTCGCCATCTGTAAAAGGCAGCAACGTCAGCCGGAACAGCGGCTGACTGCTTCGGCTGTAGCGTGGCGGCTGCACGACCCCGCCCAACCCTTCACGATTAAACGGCTGAAGCCGTCCGCCCTTACATCCCCTTCAATTTCCGGCTACAGCTGTTCAAGCCATAGGCCTGTATAAGCTCCTACACTCGAGGAGGGGCGATCTACGACGGTGAGCCCGAGTTCTGCCGCCTGCCATTCACCCAGCACCTCGTAGCCGAGGCGCTTGAAATCAGCAACGAGTTTCGAACGGTTGTAAACCTTGCAAGCGACACGAATCATTCCCGCATAATCTTGAACGACAGCGAATTCTGGGCCTTCTGTCAGCGGTGATCGATTTATCAAGATATATTTTGGACGTTGTTTGATATTTTCAATGAACTCCGGCAATGGTTTGTCGAAGTAGTGAAGAGCCCCGCTCACAATCAATAAATCAAGGCCTTCGGCCTGCTGCAGGTCATCGGTAAATTGAAGGTTGTCTACGTTCTTCTCGCTGGCCAATGCCCGCCCGCGCAGGATATTATCGGGCAGATCGTACACAGTCCAGATTGCGTCCGGTCTCAGGGGCAAATAATCTCGATAGCGATAGTAAAGATTGCCAACATTGCCACCCATATCGAAGATCTTTTTTATGCAAGGGATCCGGTCGCGGAGGTAATAGAAGGCGGCGTAGTCACTGGGTTTGGCCACGCGGTTGAGCTCGAACTGGTTGAGCTCGAACTGCAAGGCCGAATTTACGGGATGTTCATGGCCTCCTTTCGCATAGGGTCTGACTGCCCTTTCGGCTTCGTCAAGCGTTCGGAAGCTGCGTCTGTATCCCAGCATGCATCCGAAAATCGCGGCTCCTGAGCGAGTGCGTTCGATTCCTTCTATCAATCGGCGGCTATAACCGATCGTTCCGAGAACCCTGAAAACCTTCGCGGTCCTGACGATTTGCATATCGCGCAGCCTGATCTTCGCTTCCATTGATAGACTCCCATGCGAACATGTGCTCGCCGCTCGTAACCAGACGTCTTCCGTGCGCGAAAGTCATCGCGACACACGACCAGATTCGACAAGCCAAGCCAAGTCATCCATCTGGCATAAAGTGTTGCCGATCTTCGCCCTGGCGAATGTTCGGCGTCGCTCATGCCACGCTACTTCGACAAGGATGCCGGGGGTCGCCTCAGAATAGGTCTGAGGGTTTCGAGTAGCGAGGCAATGTGCGTCGCCGTCAGCGGGCTAGGCTGGAAGGCTCTTGAGAACGGCGAGGAATTCGACCGGCTGCATCGGCGCGGCATGCAATCGTGGGAAGAGCATGATCGCACAGTCGGTGGGGCCAGGCTGCGTGCTAGATCTGCCGTAGCCTATGTGTAGCCTGGAAGGAATCGTTGAAGTCGCTACGAAGTATGAAAAACGGCTGAAAGCCTTGGTGGGCCGGGTGGGAGTCGAACCCACGGTGTCCTTTCGGAGGCGGATTATGAGTCCGCTGCCTGCAACCAGCACGGCGTCCGGCCCTGAGATGATGCGAAACCAACAAAAAGACCCGGTCTAAACAGAGGCCGGGCCTATTCGCTGATTGGCCGACATACTACACGAAAAAGGGGCTTCCGTGACCGCTCCGCGTGAGCAAAACGATCCGAAAGCCCCTATATCCGCATCAGTAGCCGGCTGCTCCTCGATCAGTTCCCTTCGAGGAACGACTTCAGCTTGTCAGAACGGCTCGGGTGACGCAGCTTGCGCAGCGCCTTCGCCTCGATCTGGCGGATCCGTTCACGCGTCACGTCGAACTGCTTACCGACTTCTTCGAGCGTGTGATCGGTGCTCATCTCGATACCGAAGCGCATACGCAACACCTTCGCTTCGCGCGGCGTCAACGAGTCCAGCACGTCCTTCACGACATCGCGCATGCTCGCATGCAGCGCTGCGTCGGCCGGGGCAACCGTGTTCGTATCTTCGATGAAGTCGCCCAGATGCGAATCGTCGTCGTCACCGATCGGCGTTTCCATCGAGATCGGCTCCTTCGCGATCTTCATGATCTTGCGGATCTTGTCTTCCGGCATCTCCATCTTTTCCGCCAGCGTTGCCGGATCCGGCTCGAGACCGGTTTCCTGCAGAATCTGACGCGAAATACGGTTCATCTTGTTGATCGTTTCGATCATGTGAACCGGAATCCGGATGGTACGTGCCTGGTCCGCAATCGAACGCGTGATGGCCTGACGGATCCACCAGGTGGCGTACGTCGAGAACTTGTAGCCGCGACGATATTCGAACTTGTCCACGGCCTTCATCAGGCCGATATTGCCTTCCTGAATCAGGTCCAGGAACTGCAGACCACGGTTCGTGTACTTCTTCGCAATCGAGATCACGAGACGCAGGTTGGCCTCGGTCATTTCACGCTTGGCCTGACGCGCCTTCAGTTCGCCAGCCGCCATCTGACGGTTGGTTTCCTTCAGGTCCTTCAGCGGCAGCACGACGCGCGCCTGCAGGTCCAGCAGGCGTTGCTGCTGTTCGCGAATCGCCGGAATGTTACGCGTAAGAATCGCGCTATACGCGTGACCTTCCGTCACGATCTTGTCGGCCCACTCGAGATCCGTTTCGCTGCCCGGGAAACGCGCGATGAACTCGGCACGCGGCATGCCGCACTTGTCGACCACCGTATGCAGAATCTGACGCTCGACCTGACGCACTTCGTCCACCTGAGCACGCAGCGTGTCGCACAGACGCTCGACGGTACGCGCGGTGAAGCGGATGGTCATCAGCTCGTTCTGGATCGTTTCCTGAGCCTTCAGATACGACTTCGACTTGTAGCCTTCCTTCTCGAACGCACGACGCATCTTGTCGAACCATTCGCTGATGAGGGCGAACTTCTCGAGCGAGGCACGCTTCAACGCTTCCATCTGCGCTGCGTTGGCAGTGGCTTGCGCCGCGCCATCGTCGTCTTCCTCGTCTTCCTCTTCACCCTCTTCGACTTCTTCCTCTTCGCTCTCGATCGCTTCCGCTTCCTGCACGGAGAAGCCATCCGCGTCTTCCGCGTTGGCGTCGATCAGGCCGTCGACCAGTTCGTCGATACGGATTTCCTCGTTCGCGACGCGCTCAGCCATCGCGAGGATGTCGGCGATGGTCGTCGGGCACGCGGAGATGGCCATCACCATGTGCTTCAGGCCGTCTTCGATCCGCTTCGCGATTTCGATTTCGCCTTCGCGCGTGAGCAGCTCGACCGTACCCATTTCGCGCATGTACATGCGGACCGGGTCGGTGGTGCGGCCGAATTCGGAATCGACCGTGGACAGCGCAACTTCGGCTTCCTCTTCGACTTCGTCGTCAGACGAGGCCGCCGGGGCATTGTCGTTCAGCAGCAGCGTTTCAGCATCGGGCGCCTGCTCGTAGACGGCCACGCCCATGTCGTTGAACGTGCTGATGATGCCTTCGATCGCCTCGGTCTCGGTGAAGTTGTCCGGGAGGTGGTCGTTAATTTCGGCGTACGTCAGGAAGCCGCGCTCCTTGCCGAGCTTGATCAGCGCGCGCAGTTTCGAGCGGCGCTCTTCGAGTTCTTCGACGGTGCCAGGCTGGGTGGATGCGAAAGCATCTTTCAGCAGCGCTTTTTCCTTCGCGCGGCGGTCGCGTGCCTTGGCCTTTTCGCCTTTGCCCGGAGCTGCAGTAGTTTCCTCGCTCGGGGTTGCGTCGTCATCGACGGATACTTCGTTCAGCTTTTTCGTCATGGAGTTCGCCGTACCGGCTGTAGTCTCGACTCGCGGCTGTTGGACAACAGCCGGCGGAACCGTGGATACTGGAGTCTCGCGCGTTACCGCATCGTCCTGGGCGGCAACGGCTTCCCTTGCGCTTCTGGCACTCGGCCGCTTCGCAACCGGCGTGGCGGCTTTCGCCGTACTCACCGACGCCGCTTTCGCGGCGGAAGTAGTCGAGGATTTCTTCCTCACATCCGGCGTAACGCTTGCGGCAGACGCTCTTTTCGCGGAGGAAGCGGACCTGGCCCCTGTGACCTTGATGGTTGGCTCCTCGGAGCCCGTGCCTGTCCCTTTCTTTCCGCCTGTAGTCTTTGCCATTGCAATCGCCTTTCGCCTTTTGCCTGGAAAACAAACCGCTGAAAACCTTTTATTGTAGCACTCGGCCTCAGCCCACCCTTCTTACAGCCCGAGCTGACGCTTCATGTCAGCCCGTTTCTGATTCAGATCCGTCAGTTCGGCAAATTCCTCGGCGGTATGCCTCGATTGACGCGAAAGTTGCTCGAGCCGCTCACAATAGGCGTCATAGCGCATCTTCAGGATTGCGGCCTTCAGCTCTTCGCCGACAATCCGTTCCTGCTCGCGCCGTTCCTCAATAACGGCCGCATCCGTAGGGTCCTTCAGCAACAAATCCCGAACGTTTTCATCATAGTCCAGAATTTTGCGAAAGATTTCCTCGAAAGTCGGGGCGTTAGCGCCGTTTCGCAAGAGATCAGACAGCAACTGGAACTCCGCCGCATCGCCGAGCGCGCGGGCGTGCGTCGCCACTTCCTCAAAGAGCTCGCCGTGGCGCGTAATCGTCAGCAGCGCCTGCTCGGCCTCCTCGTCCAGCACCGCGACCGTCCGCGGATGCATCACCAGGTTACGGAGCGTTTTTTCCTCGATTCCGGTCACGCTGCGGCGGTCTTTGCGGGCCGGCGCCTGGCGCGCGGCCGCGGCGATCCGGGAATCGACCTCGCATAGCGCCGCCACCTCGTCGAACGGCACGTCGAGCCGGTCGGCGAACATATGCATGATCTGCGCACGCAGCGCATTGGCCGGCAACGCCTGCAGCAGCGGCTTCGCGTCGAACAGCGCGCGCGCCCGGCCTTCCGGCTGGTCCAGCTCCTTGCCGGCCAGCACTTCGTTCAGCATGAACTGCGACAGCGGCATGGCCCGCTCCACCTGTTCGGCAAATCCCTCTGTGCCGAACTCCCGCACGTAACTGTCCGGATCGTGCTCCGTGGGCAGGAACAGGAAGCGGATGGTCCGGTTGTCCGCCGCGTGCGGCAGGCAGGCGTCGAGCGCCCGGCGCGCCGCGCGGCGGCCCGCCGAGTCGCCGTCGAAGCTAAAAATCACTGTATCCGTCTGACGCAGTAATTTTTGCACGTGAATCGGCGTGCAAGCCGTACCCAGCGTGGCGACCGCGTTCTGGAACCCTAATTGAGCCAGCGCGACCACATCCATGTACCCTTCGACCACCAGCACGTACTGCTGTTCACGAATCGCCAGACGCGCCTCGAACAGCCCGTACAACTCGCTGCCCTTGTTAAATAGAGGCGTTTCCGGCGAATTCAAATACTTGGGCTCGCCGCCGTCCAGCACCCGGCCGCCGAAGCCGATCACCTGGCCTTTAACGTTGCGGATCGGGAACATGATCCGCTCGCGAAAGCGGTCGTAGCGGCGATTCTGGCCCTGTGCGTCCGCCTTTTCGCTGACGATCACCAGACCTGACTCTACCAGCGCGTCGTCCCGATAGTTAGGAAACGCGGTTTCCAGATTCTGCCAGCCGTCAGGCGCGTAACCCAACCCGAACCGGAGTGCGATCTCGCCCGTCAAACCACGCTTTTTCAGGTACTGGATCGCGTTGGGCGCGCCGCGCAACTGCTTGCGGTAAAAATCGGATGCAGTCTGCATCACATCGGACAGCGCCGTTGTGACGGCCTTCGAAACCGCCGGCGCATAACCGCCGCCCCCACCGCCCTGATTCGGCGACGGCTCCTGCGGCACCGTCAGGCCCACTGACTGCGCCAGATCGTTGACCGCCTCGGGAAACGTCAAACCGGCATGCTCCATCAGGAAGCCAATCGCCGTGCCATGCGCGCCGCAGCCAAAGCAATGATAGAACTGCTTAGTCGGACTAACCGTAAATGAAGGGCTCTTTTCGTTATGAAACGGACACAGCCCCATGAAATTGGCGCCGCCCTTTTTCAGTTGCACGTACTTACCGACCACGTCGACGATATCGACGCGGTTCAGCAGATCCTGCAGGAACGAATGCGGAATCACAGTGGGGGGGGCTACCTTTAAAACCTGAAGGCTGCGCGGCCAGCCCGTCCAGAAGCAGACCGCACAGACCGCAAAAACACCGGAAAAGCCGAATTACTTCGCCAGCGCAGCCTTGACCAGCCCGGACACAGCGGTCATATCGGCGCGGCCTGCGAGCTTCGGCTTGAGGACGCCCATCACCTTGCCCATGTCCTGCGGGCCGACGGCGCCGGTTTGCGCGACCGCAGCCTGCACTTCGGCTGCAATTTCCGCGTCCGACAGCTGCTCCGGCATGTACGCGGAGAGGATGGTGAGCTCGGCGCTCTCCTTCTCGACCAGATCCGTGCGGCCGGCCGCTTCGAACTGGCTAATGGAGTCTTTGCGCTGCTTGATCATCTTGTCGATGACCGCGGTGATAGCAGCGTCGTCGAGCACGATGCGCTCGTCGACTTCACGCTGCTTGATCGCGGCGAGCAGCAGGCGGATGGTGCCGAGACGCTCGGTTTCGCGGGCCCGCATGGCGGCCTTCATGTCGTCGTTGATCCGATCCTTGAGACTCATTACTCACCTGAATGCGTTGGAATGTAAAAAGATCTGGCCATGCGCGGTGCATCAACACAAAAACCCGCTTGGGACTGCTTCCTCAAGCGGGTTGGCGCGAATTCGCGGAGTAGATGCGGCTTGACCAGGATGGCCCTCACGGCCAGGTTGTCCGAACGGGGCTGCGTTTAGCGCCGCCACCGGTTACGTGCCGCCGCTCCGTAGGACCCGCAGCGGCGTCAGAATCAGTAAAACTTCTTTGGCAGCATCTGGCTGCGCAGCCGCTTGAAGTGGCGCTTCACCGCCGATGCCTTCTTGCGCTTGCGCTCAGCCGTAGGCTTTTCGTAAAATTCGCGCGCTCGAAGTTCGGTCAGCAGGCCGTTCTTCTCGATCGTGCGTTTGAAGCGGCGCATCGCGACTTCAAAAGGCTCATTTTCTTTTACGCGGATGATCGTCATTTTGCAATAACGGAACTTTGTAAAGGTTGAGGATTATAGCAAACCTTTCTCACAAAGACACGTCCGCGTCAAGCCCCCTTCACGTACTCTGCGGCGGCCTGGCCCGCGGCCACGCCGGAAGCCCACGCCCACTGGAAATTGTAGCCCCCAAGCCAGCCCGTGACGTCGACCGCTTCGCCGATAAAGTACAGGCCCGGTGCCCGGGCGCTCATCATGGTGGTCGACGACAGGTCGCGCGTATCGATCCCGCCGCGTGTGACCTCGGCTTTGCGGTAGCCTTCGGTGCCGTTCGGGGTAAGCGTCCAGCGCGACAGCGCCTCGCCGATGCGGCGCAGCGTCTTGTCAGGCAGATCGGCAATGCGCGCGTCTGCGGGAATCTGGTGCGTTTCCAGCCAGACGTGGGCGAGCCGGGCGGGCACCCATTCGGCGAGCAGGTTGGCAATCTGACGTTTTGTGCTGGTCTTCGCTTCCAGCAGCGCGGCGGTGGCGTCCTGCTCAGGCAACAGATTGACGTGAATCGGCTCACCTGGCTGCCAGTAGCTCGAGATCTGCAGCACACCTGGGCCGGACAGGCCGCGATGGGTCAACAGCAGATCCTCGACGAATTCCGCACCGGTTTTCTTGCTGCCGGTCTCGATCCGCACCTCGAGCGAGACGCCAGATAGAGCCGCAAACGGATCCCAATCGGCTGCCGCAAACGTTAGCGGCACGAGAGCCGGACGTGTGTCGATCAGCTTATGGCCGAACTGCTTGGCCAGCCGGTAAGCAAAGTCCGTCGCGCCGATCTTCGGAATCGACAGACCGCCGGTTGCCACCACCAGCGCACGAGCGCGGATCGCTCCGGCGTGCGTATCGAGCGTATAGCCCGTGGTTGCATCGTGCCGCACCTGCTCGACGGCAAGCGGCCTGCGCCACGCGATACCGCCGGCGTCGCACTCGTTTTTCAGCACCTCGATGACTGCGTCGCTCGACTGGTCGCAGAACAGCTGGCCTTTGTGCTTTTCGTGCCACGTCACGTGATGGC
Source organism: Paraburkholderia phenazinium (assembly GCF_900141745.1). Lineage (NCBI taxonomy): Bacteria > Pseudomonadati > Pseudomonadota > Betaproteobacteria > Burkholderiales > Burkholderiaceae > Paraburkholderia > Paraburkholderia phenazinium. Next base: position 425,196 of record NZ_FSRM01000002.1, read on the forward strand.
GCTTGAGCAGCGCCATGAAGTCGCGTGGTGTGTAGCGCGCGAGCGCCGAACGGCAGAAATGCGGATTCGCCGACAGGTAGTTGGCCGGTCCCGCGTACAGATTCGTGAAGTTGCAGCGGCCGCCGCCGGAGATGCGGATTTTCTCCGCGAGGCGCGGCGCGTGGTCGATCAGCACGACACGGCGGCCGACTTGCCCGGCCACCGCCGCGCACATCATGCCGGCCGCGCCCGCGCCGATGACCGCGATATCGAAGGATTCCATGGCGCGCATTGTACCTGCGGCCCCTGCCCCGCACTGCTATACTTTAAGGCTTGCTTTTTTACTTTTCGGGCACCTGAACATGCTGGTTCTCGGCATCGAAAGCTCCTGCGACGAAACCGGACTCGCGCTCTACGACACGGAGCGCGGCCTGCTTGCGCACGCGCTGCATTCGCAGATTGCGATGCACCGGGAGTACGGTGGAGTGGTGCCGGAACTCGCGTCGCGCGACCATATCCGGCGCGCGCTGCCGCTGCTCGAAGAAGTGCTGGAGCGTGCCGGCACGGCGCGCACTGAAATCGACGCGATCGCCTACACGCAAGGGCCTGGGCTGGCTGGCGCGCTGCTGGTCGGCGCCAGCATCGCCAATGCGCTCGCCATGGCGTGGGACAAACCCACCATCGGCATCCATCACCTAGAAGGGCATTTGCTATCGCCGCTTTTGGTCGACGAACCGCCGCCGTTTCCGTTCGTCGCCTTGCTCGTCTCCGGCGGCCACACGCAGTTAATGCGCGTGTCGGATGTAGGCGTCTACGAGACGCTCGGCGAGACACTCGATGACGCCGCCGGCGAAGCCTTCGACAAGACCGCGAAGCTGCTCGGGCTCGGTTATCCGGGTGGACCGGAAGTCTCGCGGCTGGCGGAATTCGGCACGCCTGGGGCCGTGGTGCTACCTCGCCCAATGCTGCACTCGGGTGATCTCGATTTCAGCTTCAGTGGCCTCAAGACCGCAGTACTGACGAATGTGAAAAAACTTGGCGGCGCAAATATCTGTGAACAGGCCAAGGCTGACCTGGCGCGCGGGTTCGTCGATGCTGCGGTGGATGTGCTCGCCGCCAAGTCACTGGCCGCGCTCAGGAAGACCGGGCTTAAACGGCTGGTGGTCGCGGGTGGCGTAGGCGCGAACCGGCAGTTGCGTGAAGCGCTTTCGGCGGCTGCAAAGAAGCGTGGCTTCGATGTGCACTACCCGGATCTATCGCTGTGCACCGACAACGGCGCGATGATTGCATTAGCGGGCGCGCTGCGCCTGCAGCGCTGGCCGGCACAATCGGGCAAGGATTACGCGTTCACGGTGAAACCGCGTTGGGATCTGACCTCACTCGCGCGCTAAAAGAGGAATTGCCCAAGGGCGCGTTACATCGCAATTGAAAACGGCCGCTAAAGCGGCCGTTTTCACATCAAAGCAAAGCGCGCAACTAGCTAGCCCGCTTGTCGTGCTCAATCACCGCATACGCGCTGTGGTTGTGGATCGATTCGAAGTTCTCAGCCTCGAGCACATACGCTACGATCCGCGTATCCGCATTCAGACGCTGCGCCACATCACGCACCAGGTCTTCGACGAACTTCGGATTCTCATATGCGCGCTCGGTGACGAACTTCTCATCAGGCCGCTTCAGCAAGCCCCACAACTCGCACGACGCCTCTTCCTCGGCAATCCGAATCAAGTCTTCCGCCGGCACGTCATCGGACAGTTCGGCATTGATCGTCACATGCGAGCGCTGATTGTGCGCGCCGTACTGCGAGATCTTCTTCGAACACGGGCACAGGCTCGTCACCGGCACGAGCACTTTCAGGAACACACGCGTCACGCCGTTGCGGGTATCGCCCGTCAGCGTTACTTCATAGTCCAGCAGACTTTGCACGCCCGACACCGGTGCGGTCTTGTTGACGAAGTACGGGAATGACACTTCGATACGGCCCGCTTCCGCCTCGAGCTTCTCGAGCATCGCGGCCAGCATCTTGCGGAACGTCGACGGCTCCAGCGGAGCCTTGTTCTCTTCAAGCAGCGCCACGAAACGCGACATGTGCGTGCCCTTCTGATCGGCCGGCAGGTGGACGTCGAGGTTCCACGTGCCAACCGTCGGCTGCACATCGCCGCCCTGTGTGCGCACCGTCAGCGGATGACGCACGGCCTTCACGCCAACCCGTTGAATAGGGATCTGGCGGGTGTCGACGGTGCTCTGCACGTCGGGCATCACAAAAGCGGGATTCATTTGATTCATGTTGTTTTCCTCAGCGGCCGAGCGGAACGACCCACGCAACGGCGAACGCCGGCTCGTGCCGGCGTTGCATGATGGGCCCGCAGGCCCATCGATTCAAGTTGGAGATTGCTATAGCCGCAATAGCGCCTGCACACCCGGCGCCCGGCTCGGCCTTGCGGCTCGCTCGCCGGCTCTCTCTTACGCGACGCGCTTGACGGACTTGCCTGCGGCGCCCGTGGCGTGATCCATGAAGCGTTCGCGGATCGACTTGGCAATGCCCGCGCTATCCAGGCCACACTCCGCGAGCAGCTTGGCCGGATCCCCATGATCGATGAAGCGATCGGGGAGGCCCAATTGTAGTACGGGACGCATAACCCCACTGGCGAGCAGGGCTTCGACGCAGGCCGAACCCGCGCCACCCATGATGCAGCCTTCTTCGACCGTGACGACGTAGTCGTGGGACTCCGCAAGTTGGCGTACCAGCTCGGCATCCAGCGGCTTGACGAAGCGCATGTTCGCCACCGTCGCGTCCAGTTGCTCCGCTGCGGCGAGCGCCGGTGCGACCATCGTGCCGAACGCCAGAATCGCGATCCGCTTGCCGGCCGGCTGCGCAGTCTCGCGACGCACTTCGCCCTTGCCGACAGGAAGAGCCGTCATCTGCTTGACAGTCGCCACACCCGATCCAGCGCCGCGCGGATAGCGCACTGCCGTCGGCCCCGGCTGCTGCAACGCCGTGTGGAGCATCTGACGGCATTCGTTTTCGTCAGACGGAGCCATGACGGTCATGTTCGGAATGCAGCGCAGGAACGCCAGGTCGTATGCGCCTGCGTGTGTGGCACCGTCTGCCCCAACGAGACCCGCGCGGTCGATCGCGAAGACCACCGGCAGATTCTGCAAGGCGACGTCATGGATCAACTGGTCATAAGCGCGCTGCAGGAACGTCGAATAAATTGCCACGACCGGCTTCATACCGTCGGCGGCGAGGCCGCCTGCGAACGTCACCGCATGCTGCTCCGCAATGCCCACGTCGAAGTAACGGTCCGGGAAGCGCTTTTCGAATTCCACCAGACCCGAACCTTCGCGCATGGCCGGCGTAATGCCGACGACGCGCGAGTCGAGCTCAGCCGCATCGCACAGCCATTCGCCGAAGACATGCATGTAGGCCTTCTTCGACGGCGCAGTGGCCGGCTTGATCCCTTCCGCCGGATTGAACTTGCCCGGCCCGTGGTACAGCACCGGGTCGGCCTCGGCCAGCTTGTACCCTTGACCCTTCTTCGTCACGACGTGCAGGAATTGCGGACCGCGCAGTTCCTTGATGTTCTGCAGCGTCGGGATCAGCGAGTCGAGGTCGTGACCGTCGATCGGGCCGATGTAGTTGAAACCGAATTCCTCGAACAGCGTAGCCGGCACGATCATGCCCTTCGCGTGCTCTTCGAGCTTGCGGGCGAGGTCGAGCATCGGCGGCGCGACGCGCAGCACGCGCTCCACACCGGCACGCGCGGCAGCGTAGAAACGGCCCGACATCAGACGCGCCAGATGGCGATTGAGCGCGCCCACCGGCGGCGAAATCGACATGTCGTTGTCGTTGAGGATGACGAGCAATGGAACGTCGTCTTCGACGCCCGCATTGTTCATTGCCTCGAAGGCCATGCCGGCGGTCATCGCGCCATCGCCGATCACGGCGATGCCCATGTGGCCCTCACCCTGCAGCTTGCTGGCGACGGCCATGCCGAGCGCCGCGGAAATCGACGTGCTGGAGTGGGCCGTCCCGAACGTGTCGTACTGCGACTCGTCGCGGCGCGGAAAACCGGAGATGCCGCCGTACTGACGCAGCGTGTGCATCTGGTCGCGGCGGCCGGTCAGGATCTTGTGCGGGTAGGTCTGATGGCCGACATCCCAGACGATCCGGTCGCGCGGCGTGTCGAACACATAGTGCAGCGCAATCGTCAGTTCGACCGTGCCAAGATTGGACGACAGGTGTCCACCCGTCTTGGAGACGCTGTCGAGCACGTAGGCGCGCAACTCGTCTGCAAGCGGTTGCAATTGGCGGCGATCGAGGCGGCGGAGGTCAGCCGGGTCGTCGATGGTTTTCAGCAAGTCGTACATCGTCGTTCCATTGTAGGAAAACTTACGCGCCCGCACTTCATTCACGCATTCGTCGTAGCAAATGCGCGGCGGCGGGCTTTCGCGTTCAGCTCACCCGGTTCACCACCAGGTCAGCCAGTTCGGCAAGACGCTGCGCCCGCGCGCCAAACGGCGCGATTGCAGCGTGGGCGTCGGTGCGCAGTTGCGCGGCGAGTTCGCGCGACGCCTCGAGCCCAATAATCGACACGTAGGTCGGCTTGCCGTCCTTCGCGTCTTTGCCTGCCGTTTTGCCGAGCGTCGCGGAATCGGTCGTGACGTCGAGAATATCGTCCACGACCTGGAACGCGAGACCCACAGCGGCCGCGTAGGCGTCGAGCGAACGCATTGCGTCCGCGCCAGGCGCTTCGCCCGCCAGTGCCCCCATGCGAACCGAAGCGCGCAGCAGCGCGCCGGTCTTCATGCGGTGCATCGTTTCGAGTTGCGGCCGGGTCAACGTGTGACCGACGCTCGCCAGATCGATCGCCTGGCCCCCAGCCATGCCGATCGAACCGCTCGCCAGTGCCAGCTCACGCACCAGCGCCGCCTGTTGCGCCGGCGGCAGCACGTCGGCCGTCAGCGTAACGAAAGCTTGCGATTGCAGCGCGTCGCCGACCAGCAGCGCGGTCGGCTCATCATACTGAACATGCACCGTGGGTTTGCCGCGACGCAGCGCGTCGTCGTCCATGCAGGGCATGTCGTCGTGCACAAGCGAGTAGACGTGGATCATCTCCAGCGCTGCCGCGGCCGCGTCGAGGCATTCGACACGAGCGCCGGTCAGCTCGCCGGCGGCGTGGCAAAGCAACGGGCGCACCCGTTTACCGCCGCCCAGCACTGCATAGCGCATCGCTTCGTGCAGTTGTGCCGGCTCGACGGCCGGCTCCGGCAAGTAGTGTCCGAGTGCCGTCTCGACGCGCTCGAGTACCGAGTGCATCCATTGTTCGAAAGTCATAGGTCGTCCCCGCTCTCTGTAGCGGTTGTGCCTGCGCCACTCATGGGCAGCGGTTTGAGGGTCTCGCCGTCGAGGACCCGCACCTGCTGCTCGACCTTTTCCAGTTGTTGCTGGCAAAACGTCACAAGGCTCGCGCCGCGCCGGTACGCGGACAGCGATTCCTCCAGACTCAGACTGCCGCCTTCCATCCGCGCAACGAGCCCTTCCAGCTCCGCCAGCGCCGCTTCGTAATTCTCGGGCAGCGGCGTGCTGTCGACGCCCTCAGGTGTTGCAGCGGTGTCCTTCGATGCGGTCTTCGCCATGAATGGTCGCAAAATTAAAACAAGTCGGACATTCTACGGCAAAAGCGACTTATCCGATCCGCTCGACGCCCTCCGCCCCGCTTGCTCCCCTTACGGCTCAACCAGAGCGTGACAGAAAAAAATCCTTTTTGCTCGGACGAAAGGAGTGAACCATCTTCACAATTTTGACCCAAATCAGACACTTAGTCGCCCCAAGCAAGGGGAAACGGGTATAATCGCGGGCTCCCTAAATCGAATCTTCGATGGTTGGGTTGTTCACTGCTTTCACGTCTTCATCGGGAGTGGGAATGTCCAATCTGAGCAATGCATTGCAGTTGCGGTCTGTTCACAGCCAGCTGCCAGTCACGGCTTACTTTGACGAAGCGCTTCTAACGCGCGAAATCGAAACCCTTTTCAAGAAAGGTCCTCGCTATATCGGCCATGAACTCATGGTGCCAGATGCGGGGAGTTATTTTGCTTTGCCCAGCGAGAGCGAAGGGCGTGTGCTCGTCCGTAACCAGCAGTCAAAAATCGAACTGCTGTCGAACGTGTGCCGCCACCGGCAAGCCATCATGCTGAACGGCCGCGGCCAGACGGAGAACATCGTCTGCCCCCTGCACCGCTGGACCTACGATCTGAACGGTCAGCTCCTCGGCGCACCGCATTTTGCGGACAACCCCTGCCTGAATCTCGGCGCCACGCCGCTGCAGAACTGGCAAGGGCTGCTGTTCGAAGCGCAAGGGCGCAACGTCGCCAAAGATCTGGCACGTCTGGGCACCAAGCAGCACTTCGACTTCTCGAACTTCATGTTCGATCATGTCGAAGTCCACGAGTGCAACTACAACTGGAAGTCGTTCATCGAGGTCTACCTCGAGGACTACCACGTCGCGCCGTTCCATCCAGGCCTCGGCAGCTTCGTCTCCTGTGACGACCTCGAGTGGGAATTCGGCGAGTGGTACAGCGTGCAGACGGTCGGCGTCCACAAGGGACTCGAAAAGCCGGGCAGCCCGACGTATCGCAAGTGGCACGATCAGGTGCTGCGCTTCCGCGAGGGCAAAGCCCCCGACTTCGGCGCAATCTGGATGGTGTACTACCCGGGCCTCATGATCGAGTGGTATCCGCACGTGCTGGTCGTTTCATGGTTGATTCCGCGCGGTCCGCAGAAAACCACCAACGTCGTGGAGTTCTATTACCCCGAGGAAATCGCGTTGTTCGAGCGTGAGTTCATCGAGGCTGAGCGCGCCGCCTACATGGAAACGGCCCGCGAAGACGACGAAATTGCCGAGCGGATGGACGCCGGCCGCCGCGCGTTAATGGAGCGGGGCGAGTCGCAGGTTGGCCCTTATCAGAGCCCGATGGAAGACGGCATGCAGCACTTCCACGAGTTCCTGCGCCGAGAGCTCGGCACGATCTGACCGGTAGCGTCATATGGCGCACGCGGTGATAGCATTGATGGAAAGACGGGCTTCGGCCCGTCTTTTTTTGTTTAGACTTAACACATCAGTCGGTTGAGCGGCTTGGGCATCGCTACATGTCCCCGCTGCACGCACCGAAGTCGTCCGTTCCGCAACTATCTTGCATGGGACCGGGGTAAGCGCTAAAGCGCTCACTCCGGCCGACAGAGGAGCCGTCATGCCGCACACTCATTACACCACGTTGATCTCCGCGACGAATCTCGCGGAACGGCTCGCCGCTGCGCCCGGCAGCGTATTCGTGATCGACTGCCGTTTCGATCTGGCCAATCCCGAAGCCGGTGCAAAGGCCTATGCCGAGGGCCACGTGCCCGGTGCGCAGTATCTGAACCTGGACCACGATCTGTCGGGCCCGAAGACCGGCGCCAATGGCCGCCATCCACTGCCGGACCGCGCCACGCTGGTCGCCGCGCTGGCCGCACTCGGCCTGAAGCAGGGTCAGCAGGTCGTTGCCTATGACGCGCAAGGCGGCATGTACGCCGCGCGCGCCTGGTGGCTGCTGCGCTGGCTCGGGCACGACGCGGTCGCGCTGCTCGACGGCGGGCTGCAGGCCTGGCAGGCAGCGGGTTACGCGCTGTCACAAGATGTTGCGCCGCAAAGCCTTGGTGATTTCAAGGCGGGCGCGCCGCTCGCGGTCACCTTCGACGTGCAGGCGGTGGAGCGCAATCTCAGTACGCACGAGCGGGTGGTGATCGACGCGCGCGCTGCGGATCGCTATCGCGGCGAGAACGAAACGCTCGACGCGGTCGGTGGACACATCCCGGGCGCGTTGAACCGCTTCTTCAAAGACAATCTGACGGCCGACGGCCGCTTCAAGCCGGCTCATTCACTGCGAGAAGAATTCCAGGCGCTGTTGCCGGGCATCGCGCCCGATCACGTCGTGCTGCAATGCGGCTCGGGGGTGACGGCCTGTGTCAACGCATTGGCCATGGAGGTCGCGGGTCTGCATGGCGCAGCGCTTTACGCGGGATCGTGGAGTGAATGGAGTTCCAATCCGGCACGACCGGTTGCGACCGGGCCGAACCCGTAAGAGCAGATGGCGGATGGCGGGCGCGCAGCATGCCCGCCGTCATCCGCCGCGCCTTACCGACCCTTACCGGCAACGCCGACGCTATACCCCGTGCTGCTTGAACCAGACCAGCGCGCGGCGCCAGCCATCTTCGGCGTCGACCTTCTTGTAGCTCGGCCGGTAGTCCGCAAAAAACGCGTGCCCCGCATCGTCATAGACGACGAACTGCGAGCCTCTCCCTGCCTCCGGCCCCTGCGCAATCAGTTGCTTCATCTGCGCCAGGGTGTCCTGCGGAATGCTCTGATCCTGTAGTCCATAGAGGCCCAGCACGGGCGCATGGAGATCGGCCACGCGGTCGATCGGATTCTCGGGCGTCATTGCCGTGTGATCGCCGGCCACCCGGCCGTACCACGCCACCGCCGTCTTCACGCGCGGATTGTGTTCGGCGTACAGCCACGTAATCCGCCCACCCCAGCAGAAGCCGTTGATGCCGAGCCGGTTCAGGTCGCCACCGTTCTGCCCAGCCCACGCGACCGTCGCATCGATATCGGCCAGCACCTGCTCATCGGGAACCTTGCTAACGAGTTGCTCGCTCAGTTGCTGGATCGTCGGATACACCGACGCATCGCCTTCCCGCACATAGAGGTCCGGTGCAATCGCCAGATAGCCCTGCTTGGCGAAGCGCCGGCAGACATCGGAGATATGTTCATGCACGCCGAAAACCTCGTGCACGACGATGATCACCGGCAAGTGCGTCGTGCCCGCCGGCTGCGCGCGATAGGCCGGCACCAGCGTGTCGCCGGAATGCACGGCGATTTCGCCGGCTTCGAGCCCATCGCTATCGGTATGGATGGTTTGAGCAGACACCGGCAACACGGCAGCGGCAAATCCACTGCCGAGTGCGGCCTTGATGAAGGTGCGTCGATTGAAGGGGACGTGTGGAACCAGGCTGTCGACTTCGGGCTTCAGCATGCGGCACTCCTTGAGTGATGGGCAGTGAACGGCGGTGACGGACGAGGCAAAGGCCACAGGATACGCTCGTGCGCATCCTCTTGCAGTGGCTTGCCTGATGTCCGTCTGGCGCCCGAATGGCGGCCTCGAGCCGCCCTCTGCCCCAGCCTCAGTGCAATTTCACCCGCGGCAGCGTCGTACGACGCAGCCAATGCGCAAAGGTGTCGAGCACCATGCGGGCGTACCCGTGCAGCGCGGCAATATGCAAGCGGTACAACGACATATACATAAAGCGCGCAAAGAGACCTTCGATCAGCATATTGCCGCCGATCACCCCGCCCATCAGGTTGCCCACCGCGCTGAAATGCCCGAGCGAAACGAGCGAGCCGAAGTCCCGATAGGTGAACTCCGGCAGCGGCTTATTCTCGAGCCGCGCTGCCAGCGCCGTCAGCAGGAAACTCGCCTGCTGGTGAGCGGCCTGCGCGCGCGGCGGCACGTTGCGTTCGTTGCCCGGCCACGGGCAAGCGGCGCAATCGCCAAGCGCGAAAATGTTGTCGTCGGTTTCGGTTTGCAACGTGCGGCGCACGACCAGTTGGCCGAGCCGGTTGACCGGCAGGCCGTCGAGCTGGCTCAGGATCGCGGGAGCCTTGATGCCCGCTGCCCACACCGTCAGATCGGCACGAATCGCCTTACCACTGGCAGTTCGCACCACTCCGGGCGCGACTTCGGCTACGGTTTCGCCGGTCATCAGCTTTACGCCCAGCTTCGTCAGCAGTTCCGCGGTCGCGGTCGACACGCGCTCCGCCAAGGCCGGCAAGATCCGCGGCCCCGCCTCGATCAGCACAATGCCGACGTCGTGGCGCGGATCGAGCTTATGCAGTCCATACGCGGACAACACCTGAGCGGTGTTGCGCAATTCCGCTGACAATTCGACGCCCGTCGCTCCCCCGCCGACAATCGCCACCTGAATGCGCGGCTCCGTCGACGGGGTCGTCGCGTCCGGCGTCGACTCCACCAGCTCGTGCGCCTGATGCTCCGCACGCACGCAGGCCGCGATCAGGCGTTTGCGAAAGCGCTCGGCCTGACTCACCGTATCGAGCGCAAGCGAGTATTCCGGCGCGCCTTGCACGCCGAAGAAATGCGTGGTGCTGCCGATGGCAATCACCAGCGTGTCGTACTCCAGTTCGCGTTGCGGCAGCAGTTCCGCACCGTCCTCGTCATCCATCACGGCCGCAAGTGTGATGCGTTTCGCCGCGCGGTCAAGGCTCTTCAGTTCGCCCTGCTGAAACTCGAAGTGATGCCAGCGCGCCTGCGCCGCATAGGCGAGTTCCTGCGTGAACGGGTCCATGCTGCCGGCCGCCACTTCGTGCAGCAGTGGCTTCCAGATATGGGTTGGATTGCGATCGACGAGCGTGACCTGCACACGCTCCTGGCCTTTGTACTTGTGTGAGGCATAGCGATCGCCAAGACGCGTCGCCAGTTCCAGTCCTCCCGCACCTCCACCAATGACGATAAAACGATGCATCGCAGTTCTCCGTATTTGCCGATCGGTTGTGCGTCGAGACGGCCGGTGTCATCCGCGTAGGGGCCGTCTGTCAGAGATTGTCTGCGAGCAGCAGGGTTTGCCACAAGCCATCAAGGCGCATATGTGACATGCGCACGACGATATCGCTTGATAGTCAACTCTGCGTCAATGTGCCTCTTCCCAGTTCATGCCCGCACCCACTTCGGCGACTAGCGGCACTTTCAGAGCGGCTACGCCGCACATCAGCTCAGGTAAGCGCTTGCGTACTTCGGACAGTTCGCTGTCGGGCACTTCGAGGATCAGTTCGTCGTGCACCTGCATGATCATGCGCGTGCCGACCTTCGACGCCTCCAGCCAGTCCTGCACGGCGATCATCGACATCTTGATCAGATCGGCTGCGGTGCCCTGCATTGGCGCGTTGATGGCAGCGCGTTCCGCAGCCTGACGACGCGGTCCGTTGCCGCCGTTGATTTCCGGCAGCCACAGGCGGCGTCCGAACACGGTCTGGACGTAGCCCTTTTCCTTCGCGCTCGCGCGGGTCTCGTCCATGTAACTTGCGACGCCGGGATAGCGCGCGAAGTAGCGGTCGATATAAAGTTTCGCCGCATCGCGCGTGATGCCGAGGTTGGCAGCCAGACCGAACGCGCTCATCCCGTAGATCAGGCCAAAGTTGATCACTTTGGCGACGCGCCGTTGGTCGCTCGAAACTTCGAGCGGCGTCACGCTAAAGATTTCCGCAGCGGTGGCGCGGTGAATATCCTCGCCCTGCGCGAAAGCACGCAGCAGCGACGCATCGCCCGAGATATGCGCCATGATGCGCAGTTCGATCTGCGAATAATCCGCGGAGACGAGCTTGTGACCCGGCGCCGCAATGAATGCCTCACGGATGCGACGGCCTTCCGCCGTGCGCACGGGGATGTTCTGCAGATTCGGATCGTTCGAAGCAAGCCGTCCGGTGACCGCCACCGCCTGCGCATAGTTGGTATGCACGCGGCCCGTTTGCGCGTTGACCATGCGCGGCAGTTTGTCGGTATACGTGGACTTCAGCTTCGACAGGCCACGGTGTTCAAGCAGCAGCTTGGGCAAAGGATAGTCTTCAGCCAGCTTCTGCAGGACTTCTTCATCGGTCGAGGGCGCGCCGCTCGGCGTCTTCTTGACCACCGGCAATTGCAGTTTCTCGAAGAAGATCTGCCCGATCTGCTTGGGCGAGCCGAGATTGAATTCGCCCTCGGCGAGGACATAAGCTTCGGTCTCCAGTTCGATCAGCCGCGCCGCAATTTCATTGCTTTGCTGGCGCAGTTTCTCAGCGTCGATCAGCACACCATTGCGCTCCATCTTGCGCAATACGCGGGACGTGGGTACTTCGATGTCGCTATACACGCGCTTCAAACCTGCGTCTGCGGCAACCTGCGGGTACAACGCCTGATGCAAACGCAACGTGATGTCAGCATCTTCCGCTGCGTATTCCGCGGCCTGTTCGAGCGCGACTTCGTCGAAACCAATCTGCCCCGCGCCCTTGCCCGCAACCTCTTCGTACTTGATCGTCTTGATGCCGAGATGGCGCAGCGCGAGGCTGTCCATATCGTGCGTGCGATGCGATTCGAGCACATATGACTGCAACAGCGTGTCGTGCTCGATGCCGTTCATCGCGATGCCATAGTTCGCGAGCACCTGCTCGTCGTATTTCATGTGCTGACCGACTTTCTTGTGCTCGGCACTTTCGAGCCACGGCTTCAGCTTCGCGAGCACTTCGTCGCGCGGCAACTGCACAGGATGATCAGGCCCGCGGTGCCCCACCGGAATATACGCGGCCGAGTTCGCCTCGACCGACAGCGAAATGCCAACGAGTTGCGCCAGCATCGGATCGAGTGCGGTGGTTTCGGTATCGAACGCGGTCAGTTCCGCCGCATTGATTTTCGCGAGCCACGTATCGAACTGTTCCCACGTCTGCACGGTGTCGTATTTGCGCTCGCCGTCGATCACAGGCGCCACATCCACGCCAGCGCCAGGGCCTTCCACGACCTCCGCCACTTCGACTTCACGCAGCCACGTCTTGAAGCCGTGACGCGAGAAAATATCGCGCAGTTCATCGCGCGCTTCGGGACGGCTTGTCAGGCTCTCTTCGATCGATGTGAGATGCGGCGTCAAATCGCAAGCCGTATCCACGGTTACGAGCTTGCGCGCCATGGGCAGGAAATCCAGCGCGCGGCGCAGGTTGTCGCCTACTGCGCCTTTGATCTCATCCGCATGAGCGACGATGCCGTCGAGCGTTTCGTACTGCGTAAGCCACTTGACCGCCGTCTTTGGACCGCACTTCTCGACGCCAGGTACGTTGTCGACGGTGTCGCCGATCAGCGACAGGTAATCGACAATCCGTTCCGGCGGCACGCCAAACTTGGCCACTACGCCGGCACGGTCGAGCGTCTCGTTGGTCATCGTGTTGATGAGCGTGACCTTGTCCGTCACCAGTTGCGCCAGATCTTTGTCGCCGGTCGAGACGATCACCTTCATGCCGCGCTTCTCGGCAGCGACGCTCAACGTGCCGATCACGTCATCGGCTTCGACGTGGTCGATCATCAGCAGCGGCCAGCCGAGCGCGCGCACCGCAACGTGAATCGGTTCGATCTGCCGGGCGAGGTCTTCCGGCATCGACGGACGGTTCGCCTTATAGTCGGGATACCAGTCGTCACGGAACGTTTTGCCCTTGGCGTCGAACACGCACGCGCTATACTCTGCTGTGACTTCCTTGCGCATGCGCCGCAGCATGTTGATGATCCCATACAGCGCACCCGTCGGTCCGCCATCGGGTCCGCGCAGATCAGGCATCGCATGGTAGGCCCGGTACAGATAACTCGAACCGTCAACCAGTAGCAGGGTCTTACCTTCCAGCTCAGCTTCCAGGATTCGTTCTTCAGGCATTATGAACAAGAGAAAAGTGATTCCGAGTCTGCGATCGCTCGCAGATCAAGAGCGCGCGACAGCCAAAAAGGCCCGCGCATCGTGGCAGATGTTCACGATTATGGCAGAGTTTATTGAGGCGACCGAGTACCTCTCGGAGATTCGCCCGGCTGTCAGTATCTACGGTTCGGCGCGCCTGAAACCGGCCTCGCCGTACTACAAACTCGCCACGCAAATCGCACGCAAGCTCTCCGATGCGGGCTTTGCGGTGATCTCCGGCGGCGGCCCCGGCATCATGGAAGCGGCCAACAAGGGCGCTCATGCAGGCAAGGCGCCGTCAGTGGGCCTGAATATCGAGCTGCCGCACGAGCAATCGGGCAACCAGTGGCAAGATATCTCCCTGCGCTTCCGCCATTTCTTCACGCGTAAAGTGACCTTCGTGAAGAACTCGGACGCGGTGATCGTGATGCCGGGCGGCTTCGGCACGCTGGATGAACTGGCCGAAGTGCTCACGCTCATTCAAACCAAGAAGTCGCGCCACGTGCCTATCATTCTGGTGGGCGGCGAGTTCTGGCAAGGCCTGCTGGCGTGGTTCAAGGACTCGCTGGTGCCGATGGGCCTCATCAATCCGGACGACATGAACCTGATGCAGGTGATCGACGATCCGGACCAGGTGCTCGAAGCGGTGCTGAAGTTCTACGAAGACCGCGACGAGGCAGAACCGCATCCTGCGAAGTCCGATGAAGACCGGATGTTCTATCTGTGACGTGAGTTGATCAGCCGGGCGAAGCATCCCCCACTTCGTCCGCCTGATCGCCCTGCTCCTGCAGCCAGCGGCAAAACTGCTCGACCACCGGCGCGTGCGCGACTTCGCGGCGCGCTACCCACCAATAGCCGCGCGCGTCGGTGCGCGGAGCGTCGAGCGGCATCACGAGGCGTCCCGAAGCCAGTTCATCGGCCAGCATCGGCAATGGTCCGAGGGCGACGCCCAGTCCGTCCACAGCCGCCTGCAACGCCAGATAGAAATGATCGAACGACTGCTTCTTGCGGCATTTCGCTTTCACGCCTGCCGCCGTCAGCCAGTTGCGCCACGCATCGGGCCGCGTATCGGAATGCAGCAGCACATGACGCGCGAGATCGTCGGCTACCTTGATCGGCGAGCGCTGTAATAGCGCCGGGCTGCACACGGGCAGCTCGCTCTCTCCAAGAAAGTGTCCGCTCACACAGTTCGGCCAATGTTCGGGACCGCGCCTGACCGCGACGTCATAACCTTCCAGCATCTCGAACGGCACGCTCGACGTCGACAGCCGCAATTCAACGTTGGGCATCTTGCGCTGAAACTGGTTGAGCCGCGGCAGCAGCCATTTCATGGCAAACGTAGGCAGCGCGTTGATGCGCAGCACATGCACGACGCCGCTATCGCGTAGCTGATTGGTCGCGAGGGCGATGCTGTCGAACGCGGCCTGGACGGCTGCCAGGTAGCGGCGGCCGTCGTCTGTTAGCCGCACGCGCTTGCCGATACGATGAAATACCTGCACGCCAACCCACGCCTCGAACGCGGCGACCTGCCGGCTAATTGCACCGTGAGTCACATGGAGTTCGTTCGCAGCAGCGGTGAAACTTTCATGCCGCGCCGCGGCTTCAAAGGCACGTAGCGCCGGAAAGGGGGGAAGATTGCGAGCCATGCTTGTGATTCTAGATCACAAAGAAGCGCCCGAAAAATCGTTTTGCCCAAAGATGAATCGGAGTTAACCTCCGCAGCATGGACAACACGGCGCGCACCATGAATCAAAACCTCACTTCAACCGACGCCAACCCTGCGTCACCGCCCACCATCGGCGAGATATTCAGCGGCTTCCTCGGTCTCGGGCTGATCTCGTTCGGCGGCGCCCTGCCGTTGGCGCGGCGCGCGATCGTCGAGCGGCGCCGCTGGCTCAGCGCCTCGGACTTCACCGATCTGCTCGGCCTGTGCCAGTTCCTGCCGGGTGGCAACGTGATCAATCTTTCGGTGGCGATCGGCATGCGCTTTCGCGGCCTGCCGGGCGCACTAGCAGGCCTGCTTGGGTTGATTGCGGGGCCGTCGCTGGTCGTGATCGGCCTCGGTGTGCTGTACGAGCACACGCAGAACGATCCGCATATCCGCCATCTGTTTGCGGGACTCGCGGCCGCGGCTGCGGGCCTGCTGATAGCGATGGCGGTAAAGATCCTGCTGCCGCTATGGCGCAAACCGGCCGCGATCGCTATTGCCGCACTGGGCTTCGTGGCGATCGCGCTGCTGCGTTTCCCTCTGCTGCCCACCATGCTGGTGCTCACACCGCTGAGTATCTATCTCGCATCGAGGGCCGCACGATGAGCAGCACCCTGATTTCACTCGCCATCATTTTCAGCCAGTTATCGCTGCTTGCCTTCGGCGGCGGCAATACGATCCTGCCGGAGATGCAGCGCCAGGTGGTGGACGTGCATCACTGGATGCCAGCCAGCGAGTTCAGCGCGCTCTTCGCGCTGGCACAGGCCGCACCCGGCCCGAACCTGATGGTCGTGACGCTGGTGGGATGGCACGTGGCCGGATGGGCGGGGATGCTGGTGACCTCGGTTGCGAAGTTCGGTCCGTCTTCGATTGTGACGATCCTCGCGCTCAAGGCCTGGGAGCGCTTTAAGGACCGCCCGTGGCGGCGCTATGCCCAAGCCGGACTGGTGCCGGTGACGGCGGGGCTAGTGGCGGCAAGTGCTGCGCTGATCGCGCATGCGTCGGATACGACGTTGATTGCATGGGCCATTACCGCCGTATGCGCCGTGCTTGCGATCAAGACGCGCATCCATCCGCTTTGGCTGCTGGCCGCCGGCAGCCTGATAGGGCTAACCGGCCTCGGCCAGTTCTAGAGCGAGCAGGTTACGGTTATTGGAAGGCCACCTCAGCAAAGCTGCGCAGCTTGCGGCTATGCAGACGATGCAGACCGTTCATGCGCAACAACTCCATCGCCTTCACGCCGATCTGCAAGTGCTGATCCACCTGCGCCCGATAGAACTGGTCGGCCATGCCCGGCAGCTTCAGTTCGCCATGCAAGGGCTTGTCGGAGACGCAAAGTAAGGTGCCGTAAGGCACGCGGAACCGGAAGCCATTCGCGGCAATCGTCGCGCTTTCCATGTCCAGCGCAATCGCCCGGCTCTGCGAGAGACGCTGCACCGGTTCGCGGTGATCGCGCAGCTCCCAGTTGCGGTTGTCGACGCTCGCCACCGTGCCGGTACGCATCACGCGCTTCAGTTCGACGCCGTCGAGCTGCGTCACCTGCGCGACCGCCCGCTCCAGCGCCACCTGCACTTCTGCGAGCGCAGGAATCGGCACCCACAATGGCAGATCGTCGTCGAGCACGTGGTCTTCACGCACGTAGCCGTGCGCCAGCACGTAGTCGCCCAGACGCTGCGTGTTACGCAAGCCGGCGCAGTGGCCAAGCATGACCCACGCATGCGGGCGCAGCACGGCGATGTGATCGGTAATGGTCTTCGCGTTCGACGGGCCCACACCAATGTTGATCATCGTGATGCCGCTGCCGTCTGCACGCTTCAGATGGTATGCGGGCATCTGCGGCAAGCGCGGCGGCGCCGTGCCTTCGACGGCCTGCTCGCCAAGATTCTCGTTGTAGGTGATCACGTCGCCCGGCTCGACGAACGACGTGTATTCGCTGCGATAGGCGCGCAACTCTTCGTCGTCCGTATGTCCCATCATCGTGCGGCCGAGTTTGACGAACTCGTCAATGTAGAACTGGTAGTTCGTGTACAGCACGTAGTTCTGGCAGTGCGTGGGCGAAGTCGCCGTGTAGTGCTTGAGCCGATGCAGCGAGAAGTCGACCCGCGCGGCCGTGAACAGCGCGAGCGGATGCGGCTCGCCGGGCCCCGGCTCGTAGGTGCCGTTGACAATGCGATCGTCGAGAAAACGCAGATCCGGCGTATCGAACACGTCACGGATGCCAAGCAGCCGCTCGCGATCGAGGTCACCTTCGAGGTGGATCCCTTCCGCAAAGGCGAAATGAACCGGAATGGGCTGATCCGACACGCCCACTTCGATCTGCACGTGATGGTTTTTCGCCAGCAGACGCAGTTGCTCACGATAATAGTTGCCGAACAGGTCGGGCCGCGTCACGGTAGTTTCGAACACGCCCGGGCCAGCCACGAAGCCATAGGACCGGCGCGAATCGATATGCGTGTTGACCTCGGTCGACACCCTGACAAACGGGTAACACGCACGCACCCGGCGCTCGAACAGCTCATTACGCCGGTAACGCGCGAAGGCATCGCGCAGGAATGAGGTGTTGGCTTCGTAGATAGCGGACAGGTGAGTCACGGCATCCGCTGCGTCGTCGAAGGCCTCGGTCGGGAAGTCATTGGCGGGTGTCTGCACCGCGCGCTGATTGGTGTTGTTGTTCATCTTCGTTCGCCTCGAGTGATGAATCCACATTACCACGGAAACCTGACCGTTTGGTCATCCGGGGACGGACCAGCGGGCGTCGGCACGTTTGAGCGCATGCCGCGCACACGAAGCGCGAAAGCGGCGCAAAATAAGCCTGACGCTCCGCGTGGGCAAGGCTGGATTTGCTAGAATCGGGGCACCTTATTGGAGAATGACCATGAAGCCGCTCCTTCCCGTCGCCGTTGCTTTGGCGCTCGCCATCGGCAACACCGCGATGGCTGCCCAGCCCGCAGACGCAACGCCGCCCGCCAGCCCGCCCTTGTCCGCCAATGAACAGGCTGGGCTGCCTGACCTGGCCGCGATCAACCGTCCGGCCGCTGAGGTCAGCTCGAAGGTCGAAATCAACCAGCCGCGGCTGCCGAGTTTCTACGAAAAGAGCCCGAACGGCACTGAAATTACCGAATATCGCGACAAGGGTAAGCCGGTAGAAATCGACGTGCATTCGAATTTCGGCACGAGCTATCACATGGGTGCACCGCTCGACACATCGCCTACCGCAAACAACAGCGGCCATCCGAGCACGCGTCTGCCGTCCATGAGCCTGAGCTACTAATCGATCGTTTGAGTGCGGCCCAGCAGCGGAGCGCGGACGGCTCCGCTTGCACGCAGTGAATCGCCCGCGGCCTGGCGCCCGGGCCTTCAACCGGTTTGTCCCGCTTGCCCTGATTACCCATACCTTGCCGCACTGGCCGCACCGCGCCAGCCCGACCACCTGATCCGACGTTTCCCGCATGGCTGTCTTCACTGCTGTCACCGAACCCCAACTGGCTGAATGGATGCGACATTACGATCTCGGCGAAGTCGTCGAGTTTCGCGGCATTTCCTCGGGTATTGAAAACAGCAACTTCTTTCTGACGACGACGCGCGGCGAATACGTCCTCACGATTTTCGAAAAGCTGACGGCCGGGCAACTGCCGTTCTACCTCGACCTGATGCAGCATCTGGCCGCGCACCAGGTGCCGGTGCCGGACCCGATGCCGCGCGAAGACGGCGCCCTGTTCGGCATGCTGCACGGCAAGCCAGCCGCTATCGTGACCAAGCTTGAGGGTGGACCGGAACTGGCGCCAGGCGTCGAGCACTGCATCGAGGTCGGTCAGATGCTGGCGCGCATGCACCTCGCGGGGCGCGATTACCCGCGTCATCAGCCGAATCTGCGCAGCCTCTCGTGGTGGCAGGAAACCGTGCCGAGCGTGCTACCGTTCCTCACCGACGCACAGCGTGCGTTGCTCAGCGAAGAACTCGCGCACCAGCAGGCTTTTTTCGCCTCAGCGGACTACGCCGCACTGCCCGAAGGTCCGTGCCACTGCGATCTGTTCCGCGACAACGTGCTGTTCGCCCACGCGGCGCCGGCCAGCGGGCACACAGTGCGTCTGGGCGGGTTCTTCGATTTTTATTTTGCCGGCTGCGACAAATGGCTGTTCGACGTGGCGGTAACCGTCAACGACTGGTGTGTCGATCTGACGACCGGCAAGCTGAACGACGCGCGCGTCGAGGCGATGCTGCGCGCCTATCAGACTGTACGGCCGTTTACCCCCGCAGAGAACCGTCACTGGGGCGACATGCTGCGCGCGGGCGCCTACCGCTTCTGGGTCTCGCGCCTGTATGATTTTCATATGCCGCGGGCGGCCGAACTGCTCAAGCCGCACGACCCGGGCCATTTCGAGCGCATTCTGCGCGAACGCCTTTCCGGCGCTGCACTTCCAGGCATCCATACCTCATGCAACTAATTGAAGTTCCCGCGAAGACCGGCTATGTATGGTTTCGGCAAGGTATCTGGCTGTTTCGCAAGAACCCGCTCGCCTTCCTGACGCTGTTCTTTGCGTATCTGCTGGTAATGACGCTGGTCGCGCAGATTCCTTACGTCGGCGGCGTGCTGCCGCTCGCGTTCATTCCGGGCGTCGCGGTGGGCTTTATGGCCGCCTGCCGAGACACGATCGCGGGCAAACCGGTGTTTCCCACCATTCTGGTAGACGGCTTTCGCTCGTACGGCTCGGTCGTCGCCAAACGCCTGCTTCTGCTTGGGGTGCTGTACCTCGTCGCGATGGCGCTCGTGCTGGCCGGCTCGGCGCTCGCCGATGACGGCATGCTGCTCAAGGTCATGCTGGGCACGACGACGATGGACCCGGACACGATCGTCAACAGCAACATCACGATGGGCTTCCTTGCAGCGCTGGTCTTCTATATTCCGGTGGTAATGCTGTTCTGGTTCGCGCCGATCCTCGCTGCGTGGCACGACGTGTCGCCCGTCAAGGCGATGTTTTTCAGCATCGTCAGTTGCTGGCGCAACCGCGGCGCCTTTATCGTGTTTGGCGCGCTGTGGTTTGCGGTGGCCACTACCGTCTCGTTCGGACTGACCGCGCTCATGCAGGCGCTCGGCGCGGGAGATTTCGCGGTCGCCGCGCTGATGCCGGCCACGATCATCGTCACGACGATGCTCTACTGCTCCTTCTACGCGACCTATCGCGGATGTTTTGGGGTGCAAACGTCCGACACGCCTGATCTGCCTACCACGCCGGCTAGCTGAAGTCTTATCTTTACGCGCTGCGCCAGGTTGCCGTTCTTAGCCGGTCGCATGCTGCGCGCACGGCGGAATTACGTCACAATTGCTTTGTGCGCAATCCATTTGCGTGCGTCCATTTTGACTGAGCCGCGTCATGACCCAACGCCCCGCCCTTCCGCTTACGCTCGACGAGCAACTCTGCTTCGCGCTCTATTCGACCTCGCTCGCCATGACGAAGGCGTATAAACCGTTGCTCGAAAAGCTCGGGCTAACCTATCCGCAGTACCTCGCCATGCTGGTGCTCTGGGAAAGCGACGATGTGACCGTGAAGGACATCGCGGCGCGGTTGAATCTCGATTCCGCCACCGTCACGCCGCTGTTGAAACGGCTCGAAACGCAGGGTTATCTCGAGCGGACGCGCGGCGTCGAAGACGAGCGGCTGGTTTATATCCGGCTCACCAAGCAGGGCGCGGCGCTCAAACGCATGGCGCGCGACGTGCCCGCCGATATTTTCTGCGCTACGCAACAGTCTCCGGAATTCCTCATCCAGTTGCGCGACGATCTGACACAGTTGCGTGGCACGCTCAACGACTATCTCGACCACTAGTTCGCACGACCTGCAGGGCGGCTATCACTTTCATTTGCAATTTCGTTTGCACACTAATGATTAGTGAGCTATCTTTATAGCATGCCGATTCGACGATGGTCAGCGCGAAGCGCGGCAATCTTCCGACCCAAACCAAGGAGCAGCGAAATGAGCGTACTTTACAAGGCAACGGCAACCAGCACGGGTGGACGCGATGGCCGCGCGGTATCGTCGGATCAGGTTCTGGATGTCAAGCTGGCTGCGCCGCGCGAACTGGGCGGCAATGGCGCGGTCGGAACGAATCCGGAGCAACTCTTCGCCGCCGGGTACTCGGCTTGCTTTCTTAGTGCGATGAAGTTTGTCGCCGGTCAGCGCAAGCAGGCGTTGCCCGCGGACACGACGGTCACGGCAGGTGTCGGCGTAGGCCCGAACGACAATGGCGGCTTTGCACTGGACATCGAACTGCGGGTGTCACTGCCGGGTCTCGAGGCCCAAGCGGCCCGCGAACTGGTGGACGCGGCGCATCAGGTCTGCCCGTACTCGAACGCCACGCGCAATAATGTTGACGTGCGCTTGCAGGTCGCCTGACCTGAGACGGCGCTCCCACTCCATCAATCGATACTCATGACGCGCGTCCGACGCCTGAATACCGAATTCGACACCGGCCTCGTCTGGTTTCGCCGCGATCTTCGCAGCACGGACCAGGCCGCGCTTTACTACGCGCTGAAGCATTGCCGACGGGTCTGGTGCGTCTTCGTATTCGACACGACGATCCTGCAGCCGATCATCGAGACATGGCGTAGCCGCCGGCCGGATCATCTACCCGAAGACCGGCGCGTCGAATTCATTCGCGCCGCGCTGGAGGAACTCGATCAGGCGCTGCGTCAGAATGGCGGCGGCCTGATCGTGTTGCATGACGATGCCCGCCATGCGGTTCCGGCACTGGCGGCGCAACTCGAGGTCGAAGCGGTCTTCACGAACCATGATTACGAACCCGCTGCGATCGAGCGTGACGAAGCGGTACACGAACAGTTGGCCGAGCAGGGTCGCCAGTTGATCACGTTCAAAGATCAGGTGATCTTTGAACGCGACGAGATTCTCACGGGACAAGGCAAGTCGTTCACGGTGTTCACACCGTACAAGAATGCGTGGTTGAAGCAGCTAAACGCCTTCGATCTCAAGCCGTATCCAGTGGAGACGTATTTGGCGCATCTGGCCGCTCCGCCGACTGGGCTGGATCGCGGCCTGCCCACGCTCAAACAGTTGGGCTTCGCGCCCAGCAATCTCGCCGAACTGAAATTGCCTACCGGCATGAGCGGCGCCCAACATCTGCTCGACGATTTCCTTACCCGGATCGCGGGCTACGGCAAGCGTCGCGATTTCCCGGCCGTAAAGGGTCCGAGTTATCTCTCGATGCATCTGCGTTTCGGTACCGTGTCGATCCGCACATTAGCGCGGCTCGCGCACGAGATCTCATTGCAGCCGGACGGACAAGGCGCGGCGACATGGCTCTCTGAGCTGATCTGGCGGGATTTCTATTTCATGATCCTGTCGTATCACCCGAAGCTGTCGAGCGGGTCGGCATTCAAGGCCGAGTACGACAAGTTACGTTGGGAAACCGGTCCGCAAGCCGACGCCGCGTTTGCAGCATGGTGCGATGGCCGCACCGGCTACCCTCTGGTCGACGCAGCCATGCTGCAGCTGAACCAGACGGGCTACATGCACAACCGGCTGCGCATGGTAACGGCGAGTTTTCTGGTGAAGGATCTTGGAATTGACTGGCGCCTCGGCGAGCGCTATTTCGCCGAGCAATTGAACGACTTCGATTTTTCGGCCAATAACGGCGGCTGGCAATGGGCGGCGTCAACCGGCTGCGATGCGCAACCGTACTTCCGGATTTTCAACCCGGTGACCCAATCGGAGAAATTCGATCCGGAAGGGCGCTTTATCAAACGCTACCTTCCGCAATTGTCGAACGTGCCGCCGAAGTGGATTCACGCGCCCTGGCTGGCTGGCGTAGATCGGCTGGCGGACTTCGGGGTGACGCTTGGGGAAAACTACCCGGCGCCGATCGTCGATCACGCGGAAGCGCGTGAACGGACCTTGGCTCGATTCGGCAAGTGACTCACTCGGGCGATTCACCCGCTAGTAAGCACTCACATGATCGAACTACAGTAACGCAGGTAAAGCTACCTACAGCCTGCTTAGTGCTGGGTCATCCACGCCGGGTGACGTGTCGCTGCTTCACGGTCGAGCTTGCGCATACGAAACTCGAGGTCATACAGGTCCGTGGCTTCAGCCAGGTAAGCGTCGCTACGCTCTTTGGCCATCTGGTCAGCGGATTTCGTCAGGAACAGGAACAAGCGGGTCAAGAGATACATGGTGAACCTCGGACAGTGATCTAGGGTTAATTCCTAGTGGATAACCCGTATTATAGGGAAAACCCTAGGTTCTGCCAAGATATCTTTTCTGAGGTGTTGCTCTACTGCTCTCCGGCTTCGTCTTTTTCCCGCTAAGCCCCGCCCGACGCGGCTCCCACGG
Organism: Paraburkholderia phenazinium; assembly: GCF_900141745.1. Lineage (NCBI taxonomy): Bacteria > Pseudomonadati > Pseudomonadota > Betaproteobacteria > Burkholderiales > Burkholderiaceae > Paraburkholderia > Paraburkholderia phenazinium. The sequence continues at coordinate 448,738 of NZ_FSRM01000002.1, forward strand.
AAACACGCGCGGTCTCGCGAGTCGCCGTCGCGCGTCGCTGATATTTGAAAAACTCCCAGATCAGCGCGCTCGCATCGGGTCCTTTGGACGAATGGAACGGCACCGCGTCGTCACCACCGCTCCACGCATGACCCAGAGCCTGAACGCGGCACATACGCACCACGCGCCGTCCGCCCCGGATGTAGTCGCGCGTCACGACCCCCGCTTTACGCTCCTCTCGCTCTTCGCCCGCTATGAGCTTGCCCTCGGCATCCACCAACCCGTTCAGGCGCAGAAACTGGGCCGTCAACTGCTCCGCATTGGCCGGCGCGACCACATGATCCGCGTCGCCATGGATAATGACGGCGGGCATACCGGGAAAACCTCGGACATCGACGGCTTCGTCGACCAGCACGATCGGGTCGTGCCGCGTACCGCGCCGCATGACGTCCATTGCCGCGATCCCCGAGCGGGCCTCGCCGAACGCCGGTCCAGAATGCATCGCAACCGCGGCGAACCGTTCAGGATAGTGCGTCGCGAGCAAGGCCGTCAGCCCTGCTCCCGCCGACAACCCCGCCACATATACGCGCTCACCATCGAAGCCATGTTCGGCGACCAGCGCGTCGACCAGCGACACCACGGCGCGCGCCTCGGCGCCGCCGGCGGTGTCACTGGCGTCGTACCAGTGCCAGCAAAGGTGCGCGTGGACATGCTTGGACTGCTCGGGGTACACCACTGCAAAGCCGAACCGATCGGCGAGCAGGTTCATGCGAGTGCCCTCGGCGAATTCGTCGATGGACTGCTTGCAACCATGCAGCATCACAACGAGCGGCAGCGGCGCAGACGGCGTCCCCGGCGGCACATACAAGCCATATTGCAGATGATTGACCAGGCGCCCCGGCGCAGCCGGCGCCGAATGGAACGAGCGCGTCCACGATCCGCTCGCCCAGGCGGCTGCCCGCGGACGCACACGCGATTCGCGCGCGCCCGGCCGGGGCGTCTCGCGTTTGGCGGGCGTACGCAGTGTGGGTACGGGTTTGACCGGTTTGAGCTTGGCGGACACTTTGCCCGTCGGCCGGGTTGGCCGCGCGGCCGTGCGCTTGACGTCGCGCGCGTGTTTGGCCTGAATCGACATCAGACGCTTCAGACCGCCGAGCCAGATTTTCGTCAGACTTTTTGCCATCGGATGGTGACCTCGCAAAAAGGGACCGATACTGTTCTACAAAACCTCAGGTTCGAACCGTAGGTCGTTGTGCAATGCACAATAACACCAATTCCGATGCTGCGCCGAACGCCTGGCGCATCCCTATTTCCGGGCTCGCAGTCACGCAGTGTCTGGCTGTCCGCGGTGGTACGGCGCATTGCCAAGACTTTTTGCCCAGGGTTTCATACGTAAGCAGGAGTAACCGGCAGATCGGCGCCTCCCGCCAAAACGGCGCCAAATGGCCGCCGTGCAAACTCCGTCGGGCACTCCCGTCTATACTGACAGTCAGATAGATTGAACACGTAAACCCTGTCTTGATCCTTGTCGGCCAGATGGACGGCTGGCGCGTTAAATATAACTACGGTCCTGATTCTACGCGGCGCTTGCCACGTTTCCTTTCCATGCCTGACTTGTCCTATCACCTTTGGTATTCGATCACCAGCCTCGGCGGCGCCGGCCTGACGCTGCCGCTCGCCATTGCGATCGCGCTGTGGCTGGCGCTCGGCTACTCGTGGCGCATGGCGGCGGGCTGGCTGTTGCTGCTGAGTGCGGCAATCGGCGTCGTGACCGTTACCAAGCTGGCTTTTCTCGGCTGGGGCGTCGGCGTGCGCGAACTGGATTTCACCGGCCTAAGCGGTCACGCCATGCTGTCCACCGCCGTCTATCCGGTTGCCCTGTTCCTGATGCTGCTGCCCGCACGGCCCAAGTTTCGCCTTGTGGGCGTGTTGCTCGGACTGGTCGCGGGCATCGCTGTAGGGATGTCACGTGTGGTGCTGAGTGCCCACTCACCCTCTGAGGCGATCACCGGCTGTATCGTCGGTGCGGTGACCGCGCTGCTGTTCGTGCGCTGGTCGTGGGATGCAGAGCCGGGCCGCTTGTCCGCGGTGCCCGTCGCTGTCAGCCTCATGATGCTGACGGTGGGACTGCACGGCGTCCATGTGCCGACACAGCGCTGGGTGACGCACATTGCCCTCAAGGTATCCGGCCACGATCGGCCGTTCATTCGTGCGCGTTGGAAGGCGGGTCGCTACGACTCTCCGAGTGCCGCGCCGCTGTCGCAAACTCAAAACACCTTGGCGCCGCCGGTTCTTTTGAACAACGATAGCGTGTGACGGCGCGGCAGCGCTGACCGTCGGGGTCAGGTCGCCGCCATCACAGCAGGCGCAGCCGCTCACAGCAGGTAGAGGAAAGAGGCATAGCCTCTTTCCGGTCATGCTACATAGCCCGCAAACAGCCGGGTCGCACCCAAATCGATTCGCCATCCTATGCGCCAGGATCGCCAAACAGCTCGATCCTAAGTCGCGTACTGCCCAATCCCATTACCGAACGACCAGTTTTCCTTCGGCACGTCGACGAGATTCACAAACACGTCTTCCGGCCTCACGCCTGGACTTTCCGCCAGAAGCTCGGCGATCCGCTTGTACAGCGCCTTTTTCAGCTCGACGGTGCGCGTATTGTTCGCGGTGATCTGGATCAGCACGAGATCGTCGCTACGGTTGATGTCCAGGTAGTGCTTGCCATAAAAGAAGTTGTCCTCATCGTGCTCGGTGACGACCATGAACATGTCGTCCTCCGGCACATTGAACACCTCAATCAACGAACGTTGAATGCCTTGTGTGAGGGCCTTCCGGTAAGCCGCCGGCTTGCCGGCGCGGACAGCAATTCGGGTGAACGGCATGATGAAAGCTCCTTTCGATGAAGATTGAGTACACAGCTTAGACCGCATCGATCATAATTAACAGACATCATCGGCTATTTCATATATTTTCAATTGAAATGAAAGTACTCGATCTCGATGCGGTTCGCGCGTTCGTTCTGGTCGCCGATCTGCACAGCTTCACTCGCGCGGCGGATGCGCTCGATACCACGCAGTCGGCCGTAAGTCTGAAGCTCAAGCGGCTGGAGGCGCATCTAGGCAAGCAGCTAGTAGAACGCACGCCGCGTGTCGTAAGGCTGTCCGCGGATGGCCACGCGTTTCTCATGGCCGCGCGCGATCTGCTGAACGCACATGAACGGGCGCTTGGTTCGTTGTCGGTGGAACGGCGCAGGCTGGCGTTGGGCTTGAGCGAGCATGTCGCCGGCAGAGACCTGCCGGACTTGCTGGCAAAGCTCAACAGCTACGATCCGGGGCTGGTAATCGAACTGCATCTGGGCATGTCGTCGGCACTGCTGGCACAGTTCGACGAGCGACGGCTCGACGCGGTGATCGTCCGCTACGAGCCTGAGGATGCGCCGCGCGACGATGCGACGGTGCTTTTCAGCGAACCACTCGGCTGGCTCGCGGCGCCGGAGTGGCTGTTGCGGGTCGGCGAGCCGCTGCCGCTCGCGCTGCTCACTGCGCCGTGCAATGTGCGCGCTGTGGCAATTCATTCGTTGGACGAGGCGGGCATCGCGTGGCGCGAAGCGTTTGTTGGCGGTGGAGTGGCTGCTGTCGGCGCAGCGGCGGCGGCCGGTCTGGCTGTGGCGCCGTTGGCGCGACGGGTGGCCCCGCGGAGGTTGATCGACGTCGGTGAGAGGCTTGGCTTGCCGCCGTTGCCGGAATCGCGCGTCACACTGCATTCGCGGTTGCGGGACGCGCGATCGGTGGAGACGCTGAGATTGCTGGCGGGTGGGTTGGGGAGTGGGGTTTGACTTGTCCTCAAGGCGCATGGCATCGTTCTGCCGCGGCGCATAAAACCCAAGCGGCTACGGTATATAATCATTAATATGCCAATCATTGCCCGAATCGACGGTTTGATCATCGTCATTTATCCACATGACCACACGCCGCCGCACGTGCATGTGCTTGGGCCTGATGGTGAAATAATTTACGAACTGAATTGCCCAGCCGGCCCAGTATCGATCCGTGAGGTTAGAGGCTATTCGGAACGCGAGGCACGCAAGCTCGCTAAGCGCGTGAACGAACTGGTGCCGTTCTTGTGCTCCGCATGGAAAGGAATCCACGCATGAATACGCATGAAGAATGGCGCCTCGCGCGCGAGCGAGGGGCGGAAACGGCAAAGCGGCCTGCCGCGCGCACGGCTTGCTACAAGCCACGAACGAAGCGGCTGGAAATTACGCTAACCAATGGTATTTCGCTGCTGGTTCCGATCGCCTATATCGAAGGGCTGCACGAAGCGGTGGCAGCCGACCTTCGTCAGATCGAGATTTTCGGTCTAGGCTCCGCGCTACTGTTTCCCGCGCTGGATGAAGTGGTCTCGGTGCATGCCCTGATCGACGGAGTGTTCGGCTCGAAAGCCTGGATGCGCGATATCGGACGGGTGGGTGGGAGTGCGAAGTCGGAGGCGAAAGCGACGGCTGCGAGGGAGAACGGCAAGAAGGGAGGGCGCCCCCGAAAAGCGGCGTGATCCTCCTGGAAGCAAACTCAGCCCAACCGTACGAACTCAGTGCAGGATCGGCGGCAAATTGCTGCTTTGGGCTACAGGCCTTGCTGCCGTACTCGCCATCGTGGCGTCCGGCTGAGCAGGAGCCGGTCTCGGCGCTACGCCCGCCATTGCGGACGCCGGCTGTGTCGAAACCGGTTTTGCGGCGATTTTCTGCTGCTTGCGCTGCGTCGCCTTGGGACGCACTGCCGCCATCTGCACATGGCCACTACTGGAACGGGCCACCTTGAGCGGCCTGCTCGATACGCTCCTGGCGCCAGCCATCTTTACCGTCGAGGCATGTGCAGACCGACCGGATACACCCGCAGCAGCGACCCTTACGTGGGGCGTCGCTTGACGCGCGAGGTGCGTCTTGGTTCCAGGGGCAGCGCGAACCGACGCGACCTTTTTGCGAGGCGCGCCCTTCACCGCAACCTTCCTCGCATCCACAGGCACAGCCGTACGCCCCTTGGCCCGCTTTACCGGATGCGCCGCCTCAGGCGGATTCCACACCTCCGAATACTGGGCCGCCTGCGCTTGCGCCGTCGCCACACCACAAGCTACTGCCACCACCGCTACCGCCACTGCTCGCACCCACATCGCCCGCCGCTCCTCGTAATCTCGTTCGCTTGTTGGGACGCGATTATACCCAATTATCCTTGCAATAATCCATATCTGGACTAATATTGATACAAAGTACAGATAAGGACCAGACCACATGCCTCACGCCGCCCGTCTCACCCCCGACGATCCGCCGCTACGCCGGCCCGTCACGGAACCCTCGCTGACCGAAATGTCGGCGGCGGGCCTGCGCGCCTTCTTCAAGATCGCGCGCGACTGGGATCTGAGCACAGACGAGCAGATCATCCTGCTCGGCTCGCCGGGACGCTCGACGTTCTTCAAATGGAAGGCCGAGCCGCAAACAGCACGGGTGGGGCGCGACACCGTCGAACGGCTTTCGCTGCTGCTCGGCATTTACAAAGCATTGCAGATCCTGTTGCCGCAGCCCGCCGCAGCCGACGGCTGGATCAAGCGCCCCAACAGCGCGGCGCCGTTCGGCGGCCGCCGCGCGCTCGACCGGATGCTCGCCGGCAATATCAGCGACCTCGTCGCCGTGCGCCAATATCTCGATGCGATGCGAGGCGGCTGGGCGTGACAGAACTGTATTGGCAGGACCGCTGGCGCGTGGCGCCGCTCGACTGGTCGCCCGCGTATCGCGTCATTCCGACGCGCTTCCCCGCGGTGAATCTGTACGACCGGGTCGCCTCTCCCGAAGACTTCGACGCGCTTTACGCGCTCGAGGCAATGACCAACGACCGCTTGCGCACCGAAGTCGGCGAACTCGATCTGGTGCCGCGCGAGGAACGGCGCTTCGGTCCCGGATATGGGCCGATCATGGCCGCGTTCACGCATCTGAATCCGCTTGGCAGCCGCTTTTCGGACGGCAGCTACGGCGTGTTCTACTGCGCCCGTTCCCGCGCCACCGCGATCGCGGAGACGCGCTATCACACCGGCAAATTCCTCGCGGCTACCGCCGAGGCGCCGACGCGTCAGCAGATGCGCCTATACACGGTGATCGCGGGTGGCGAGGTGGTCGATCTGCGCGGCGACGCATCGCTAGATCCCGCGGTTTTATCACCGCACGACTACAGCGCCGGGCAAGCGGCAGGTCGCGCAATACGCGAGGCGGGTGCGCCAGGAATCGCCTATCCGTCCGTACGCGATCCCGGCGGCGAATGTCTCGCGGCGTTCAGAACCACGCTGTTGCGAGACTGCCACCACGCGGCCTATCTGGAATACAACTGGAACGGCAGCGCCGTCGATATGGTGTTCGAACTGAATCAGGTGGGATAGGAGCGACCGCTAAAGCGGTCCGCTCACGGCAACGCGAGCGCTGCGGCGCCTACGGCGCGCGCCGTCTCGACAGTCACCGACCAGCGCTCGATCTTGCGGGCCTCGACCAAAGTCAGCTTGCCGCCCGGCCCGAACGCACCGGTGTCGATGAATACCTGCGCACCGATCTGCTGAACTTCACGCATCGGCGTGTGGCCGCAGTAGGTGAGCGACAGACTGCGCTGCCGGCTCGGGTCGCCGTTGCCCATGGCAAGCCGGCGCCCCCACAGCATTTGCTGCCGTTCGTCGGCGGAAAAGTCGGCGAGGTCGAGATCGGTGTCTGTACCGAAGAATTCCGCATGCAGCACATTGAAACGCTCGCGGCCGGTGCCGACCACGCGTGCCAGCGGCAAACGGGACAAACGTTGCGCGTAGTGCCGCAGCTTCTCATCCGGCAATTCCGCCGCCCAGGTGCCGCCAATGCCGTACCACCACTGCCGGCGCAAGCGCCCTTCGGCGACGGCACACAGCGTGTCTTCGTGATTGCCGAGCACGGCGTAAAACCAGGGCTTGTCGAGTAACGCCAGCGCCTCCTCGGACTGGGTGCCGCGATCGATCAGATCGCCAACCGAAAACAGCCGGTCCCGCGACGGATCGAACTCCACCTCGCGCAACAGATAACGCAACGCGTCGACGCAACCATGCAGATCGCCCACGACAAAGTCGCGGCCGGTGCGGTTGACGTCGTGATGCTCGACGGTAGTAACGATTGCAGGAGTCATGGGGACCATAATAGAACGCGAACGCAAAGTGCGTATGCGCGCTTTCCATCTTTTCTTAAACGGTTGCTGCGCGGCATGACCTGCCGCGGTCTGCTTTTTGTTGAATCAGCGATGCAACCCGGAAAGGCATCCCGGACTGCACCGCAATTTTCAGACCTGAACGGTCATTGTTGCTGCGCCCGCAGTTTCGCCACCTGATCGACGGACAATGTGGCTTGCGGGTTACCAAACTGCTTCGTCACATAGTTCGTGATCGCCGCCACCTGATCGTCAGTAAGTTCTCCGCCGAATGCCGGCATCAGCACATCGGACTGCTTCGTCGTGCGGCTGACGCCGTGCAGGATCACCATCGCCAGATTCGCAGGATCGTTCGCGCCGGCCGTCGAGTTGTGGAGCAGCGAAGGATACGCCCCGGGCGCACTCGCGCCGGTACCTTGCCCCGTCCAGCTATGACACGACGCGCAGTTGGCGACAAACAGTTGCGCGCCGTTCACGCCGGTAACCTCGGTGCCGCGCAGCGCGGTCACGTCGCTGGCGGGCGTACCCAGCTGGTCGCGCGGATGCGTTTCGCCGCCGCTCACCGGTGTAACCGAACGCAGGTACGTCGCGATCGAACGCAGATCTTCAGGCGTCAGATACTGCGTGCTGTCCTCGACGACCTGGCCCATCGGTCCCGCCGCGTTTGCACGGCCCGGCACGACACCCGTCGACAAATATTTGACCAGATCATCGTCGCTCCAGTTTCCGATGCCGCTATTTTTATCCGGCGTGATATTGAATGCGTGCCAGCCGGCCTGGGTTGCGCCAGAAAAGCGATCGGTCGACTTCAGTCCTTGCAGGATGTTGCGCGGCGTATGGCACTCCTCACAGTGCGCGAGCCCTACCACCAGATAAGCACCGCGATTCCATTCCGCGCTCTGCCTGGGATCGGGCACGAAGCGCCCTTCGGTGAAATTGAACATATTCCAGAACACCATCAGCCAGCGCTGGTTGAACGGAAAGCGCATTTCGTTGCGCGGCGGCGCGTAATGGATCGGCGGCAGCGTGTTCAGATAGGCGCGAATCGCCTGCACATCTTGCCCGGTGACCCTCGTGTACTCGGCATAAGGGAATGCCGGATAGAGCCGTTCGCCGCCTTTGCCGATGCCCTCATGCATCGCGCGCTGGAAATCGGCGTCGGTCCACTGGCCGATACCGGTGTCCGGGTCCGGTGTAATGTTCGGCGTATAGATCGTGCCGAACGGTGTGGCAATCGGCAAACCGCCGGCAAACGGGCGGCTTTTATCGGCCGTGTGGCACGCCACGCAATCGCCGGCACGCGCGAGGTATTCGCCGCGCTTCACCAGATCCGGATCGGAGGATGCAGTCCCGCTCGGCGCTGCGTCCCCGGATGACGGCGAGTCATCGGCCATCGCCTGGGTAATCGGCGATTCGTCGTCGCGACGCACCGGCGGACCATAGGCGTTGTCCCACGCGAGATACATCGCAAACAGCGAGAAAGCAGCGGCAAGCGTCGCCATCCGGATACGGCGGCGGCGCACGCCCTGTGCGAGCAAACCGGCCGGCTGCACGCGAGACGTTTTGTTCGTCATTGTGGCTCTCCGGATCGGTTCAGATTTCATGCTTGAGCTTGTCGGCCAGCTTGAGCGACAAGGCCGCAATCGTCAGTGTGCAGTTCACCGAGGCAGCCGTGGGCATGACACCGCTGCTCGCGATGAACAGATTCGAATGGTCGTGCGTACGGCAATCCGCATCGACGACGGAATCCGCCGCATCGTTGCCCATGATCGTGGTGCCCATGATGTGATTGTTCGGCGCGAAGGTGTCGTCGAACGAGACCTCGGTGCCGCCGAACAGCGCTGCGATCTGCGCATACAGTTCGTGCGTGTTGGCTGCGCTCTTCTTCACGTAGTCGTTGATCGAGTAGTAGATCTCCGGCTGCGGAATACCAAGCGAGTCCTTTTGATCCGCCGAGGGCACGATACGGTTCTGCGGTTCTGCCAGATGTTCGTGAAAGCTGTTGATGTTCAGCGTGCGCGCCGCGCGGTCACGAATCTGACGGTCCAGTTCGGCGCCCGTCACGCCTTTTTTGATCAGACCCGCGGTGACCGCCATCGTCGGCACACCATTGGAGAGATGCAGCTTTTTCGCTGCGTATTCGGAGCGGAACGCGCCGTCGCGGAAGTTCACCACCGAGGTCATTTCCATCGGCCCGCGTCCCGGCCACAGCGGTTCGTTGGCAAGGAAAGTCACACCCGTGCCTGGATGGTCCATCAGATTGCGGCCCACCTGGTCGGAGCTGTTGCCGATGCCGTGCGGAAACTTGTCGGAGGTCGACATCAGCATCAGTTTGGGTGTTTCGATGCCGTTCGCCGCGAGCACGAACAGCTTGCCGCTCACGCGGGTGCTGTTGCCGTTCGGATCCTTATAGTGGACCGCGGTAATGAGCCCACTGTTGTCCGCTTCGACGCGATACACGACGGCTTCCGGGATCAGCTTCGCCCCCGCTTGCTCGGCCTTCTCCGCATGCACCACGCCGTTATACATGGCGGCGATCGGGCAGATCGGCATGCAGTTGTTGTTGCCGCAACAGGTGGGGCGAGCATCGTAGGGCCGGCTGTTGCGCGCCACCGGCTCGGGCACCACCTTGAAGCCTTGCGCGTTGAGCACGTCGCTAAAGCGCTGATCCATGTACGACAACGGCAACTGACTCATCGGATACGGCTTCGAGCGCGGCGAGCCGAGATCGATCCTGCTGTCCGGACCGGACACGCCGAGCTGCAGCTCAGCGGCGGAATACCAGGGCTCCAGCGTTTCATACGGATAAGGCCAATCGCGGCCCACGCCGTACAGTTTCTTCAACTGGAAGTCCGAGGGCAGCAGGCGCCACGCGGCAGCCGCCCAGTGCCAGGTGGTGCCGCCCACCAGCCGCACATACTGCGAGTTGTACGGATACTCACCTTTCTGGATCAGGTAGTTGTTGGCCGGCGCATACTCGGGATGCGGCGCGTAGGGCGTGGAAGGATAAGGTGTCGCAAAGTCGTCCTTGACCGGCGAGTTACGGAAGTTCTCGACGATCTGCCAGCGAGGAATACGCGGCCCTGCTTCGAGCACGATCACCGAAGCGCCGGCCAGTGCCATCTGATGCGCGACCAGACCACCCGCGACGCCCGAGCCGACTACAACGACGTCGGCGGAATTGGAATTTGCCATTGTTGCCCTCTGTTGCTGCTTGCTTATTTATGCATGCCGCAGTCGCAGACGACGCGAGCCACGACACGTTCGAGAGGCATGCTGTGCTTCAAGCGCCGGCTGGCTTTTGTGTCCAGTAGAACGGCACGTCGCGGCAATAGGACGGAATGGTCAACACGTCCTTGACCGGATCGAACATCAGCGCGCTTTCGTAGGCCACCACCTGGACATGTGGCATCTCGCCGACAAGCCCGAGATACCACGCGCGCATGATGGCGCTCACCGTCTTCGCGAGCACCGGCTGATCGGTCTGCAGCGCTTGCGTGACCGTGTCCGATGGCACACCGCCATGGCCCTGCAGCCACGTATTGAGCGCGCTGACGTTCTGCGGGAACTGGGCGTCAGCGTGGACTAACGCATCGTAGACACGCTTGGCGAGGACCGGGTTGAAGCTGGTTCGAGCAGTTAAATGCTGGGACAACGCAAGGAAAGCATCGAGTCCGCCGCCTGCGGGCGCGTCGGCAAAGGCGGAAGGAATGCCGAATGACATCCCGAAGCGTCCAGCGCTCGTGAACGCCAGCGCAGCAGCCGCTGCGCATGCGCCGAGCAGCCACGTTCGGCGGCCGGCTGATTGGACATACGTCACCCTGGGGTGCGCATGATTTTTATCGTTATGTTGGACATCTGTCATGGCGGCTCCACAGATGATGAATCGATTTTCAACCGGCCAACATTGCGGGTATTGGCATGCCTACGCTGCAAGTTGTTCCGGTCGCCCGCCCCAAACCTGGTCTACGCCGCTTAAGCGGTCTCGTCTTACTGCTGCTGCGATATGAAAAGAAATGACAAAGTGAAAGCCCGGCGCAAGGCCGTTGCGACAGACTATAGCTGCCTCACGAGCATTCGACAATTGGCGCCGGAAGCTCAAGGTAGAATCCGCCACCCTCAATCCTGCTTGATACCGCACATGCCAACGAATTTTTACCCGCAGGTTCTACGCAACCGTCCACGCATGGTTGTCGCGCTTGGAATCGGTATCATCGGCGCGCTGGTGGTGCCCGCCCACATGCGGCCGATGGTACGCGTGCTGGCTGGATGGGACATCACAGTCTGGTTGTACCTTGTGCTCATCTGGCTGCATATGGCCAAGGCAGACGAACACGACGTCCGCGAATTCGCGCAACGCGACGACGAAAATGCCGGCGTCGTCCTGTTCGTCATCTGCCTGGCGACGCTGGCGAGCATCGCGGCCATCGTCCTCGAACTGGCATCCGCAAAGAATCTCGCCGCCGCGTCGACGCTCGCGCACTACCTGCTCACAGGCCTGACCATGTTCGGCGCATGGTTCCTGATTCCGACCATTTTCACGCTGCACTACGCACGCCTCTACTACACTCCGGACGCGCACGAAAGCGCCTTGCTATTCCCGGATGACAAGCTCGAACCGAACTATTGGGACTTCCTGTACTTCTCGTTCACCATCGCGGTGGCGTCCCAGACCTCGGATGTGGTGCTGCGATCGCGCACGATCCGGCGTGCCGCATTGGCGCAATCGATCCTGTCGTTCTACTTCAACGTTGCCGTGCTAGGCCTATGCGTCAACATCGCGGCCGGACTGCTCGGCTCGTAACGCAACTGGACCAGCGCACCAGGATGCGCCCATAATCAGACCAGCCGGCATCGTGAATTGTTAACGGTGCCGGCCGCAGAAATCCGTTTCGTGTAAAACCCGCTGGGCGCTCACCCGATTTACACGCCGGCCGCGGACCAGAAAACCTGCGGCACCGACGCGCTCCCTGAGTACTCGCACTTCCCTCCGTTTTCGCGGCAGCTATAGCCGCTGGCACAGCGTTTGCTGCAGACTTTACATTTATCTGGTCCAGAACCGCGCGACTGGCGCATGCGCGTGCGTAGTGTTCGTTACTGCCCGGCGGGCAAGCGATCTTTGCACTACATTGACCAGTACGCACGTTGAATTCACGCAGCGTGCGGCCTCCGGCTCTGGAAGCCCCAAACAGCGGTGTAATCGCATCCCGATGCATCTACATCGCGGCAGGACGAATCTGGAAACGACCGATGGAACCTTCACAAAGGTATGCGCCGCGGATCTATTTTCTCCACTCTCTCCTCGTCGGGCCGCTCGACGCGTGGCCAGCGCAATTTGCGCACGCCGCCGAGCTAGGCTTCGACCATGTGCTGATCGGCGCGCTGTTCCAGCCCGGACGGGCGGGACACGCGCAGATTGTCAGCGATCACCGTAAGCTGCACCCTGTCTTCGGCACGCAGCAGGACGCGCCCGAAGCGCTACGCGGCCTTACCGCCGCGGCGGGCCAGCACGGCCTGAAAGTGCTGACGGACGTCGTGATCGATCGCTTCGCGGCAGACAGCGCCCTCTTCTCCGAGCACCCCGACTGGTTTCATCCGTTCGAATCGGAAGAGGCGCGACTCGATCCGCGCCACGCGCATCGCGAGGACAACGTCGCCTATGTGAACTTCGGCAACGAGGGCAGCACCGCCGCCCTTCTCGACTGGTGGACTCGCGAACTGGTCGGGCTCGCCGAAGCGGGCGTCGCCGGTTTTCGTTTCGATTCGCCGCACCGCGTGCCGATCGCGTTTTGGCGCCAGCTTGGTGCAGCCGTGCGGGAGCAGTATCCGGAGATCCGCTTTCTTGCGGCCACACCGGGTCTCGCACGCGGCGATCTGCAACCTCTCGACGACGCGGGCTTCGACAGCGTGTTTTCGTCAGTGCGCTGGTGGGACTTCCGCTCCAGCTGGATGACCGACGAGCATGCCGCGCTGATTCGCATCGGCGCACCGATCGCGTTTCCGGAAGCGCCGTATGGCACTCGCCTCGCCGCCGATCTCGACGACGTACACGATGCCGCGATGCTCGAGCGCGCCTACCGCCGCGCGCTGTTCACCGCCGCGTCGACCGGCACTGGCTGGCTGCTGCCGATGGGCTTCGAATACGGCGTCGCGACACCGATGTCGTACACACGTGCCAATGCCGCGCAATACGGCGAGCAGTGCAAGACGGCGCGCTTCGACCTGTCCGGGCCGGTCAAGCACATCAACGAAGTGTTAAGTGCGTCCGAGCCGCTGCAGAGCGTCGGCGAACTGCGCGCGCTGAGTGGTCCGAGCGCGCCCGCGGCGGTGCTGTTGCGCGGCGATCGGCTTGATCTGCGCGACAGTCAGCAGGCGATCCTGATCGTCATCAACCCGGACTTGGGCACGCCGTTGCGGGTCGATCCCGCGCGTTTCCTCGCCGGGGTGCCTGGCAACTTCACGCGCTTCGTACCGCTCGATGCCGCCGCGAACGCCAAACCCGCGACGCTGAGCCCCTTTACGCTCGGACCCGGCGCCTGCCGCCTGTTTGGCGCGCAAGCCGAAAAGCCGGTGCGGCTCGCCCCGCCCATCGACAAGGCGGGCAGCAAACGCAGCGGCCGCAAATCGGTGCTGGAAGCCATCTCTGCCCCACGCGTGGCGATCGAAAGCGTGACGCCGTCGGTCGACAATGGACGCTTCGTCGTCAAACGCAATGTAGGCGAGCGGGTCGAGGTGAAAGCTGCGATCTTCGCGGAAGGGCACGACAAGATCGCCGCCGCCGTGATGTGGCGCGCCGCCGACGAAACCGCCTGGCACGAAACGCCGATGGTCCCCGCGCCACCCGCCGGCAACGACCTGTGGCACGCGCGCATCCCGCTCGAACGGGTGGGCCGTCATGAATTCACGGTGCTTGCATGGCGCGACGACTTCGCCTCGCTGGTCGAGCACGTGCAGAAGAAGCTGAAGGCCGGGCAAACGGTGGAGCTGGAAATCGCTGAAGCGGGCCATCTGTTCGCGCTGGTGCTGGCCGAAGTGGAAACGGTGGAAGGCGCGGTGACTGAACCGCTCGAACATATCGTCAAGGTCTTCACCAAAGCCGACGCGGACACCAAGCTCGCCCTGCTGCTCGCCCCCACCACGGCCAAAGCAATGGCTGCGGCTCGTCATCGGCCGTTCCAGACACGCGATCCGGTCACGTACCGCATCGATGCCGAACGGACCGCCGCGCGGTTCGCAAGCTGGTATGAGATCTTCCCGCGCTCGATGAGCGACGACGAAACACGGCACGGCACCTTCGCGGATGTCACGAAGAAACTGCCGCGCATCCGCGACATGGGTTTCGACGTGCTGTACTTCCCGCCGATCCACCCGATCGGCGTCGCGAATCGCAAAGGCCGCAACAACACGCTAACCGCGCAACCGGGCGACGTCGGCAGCCCCTACGCGATCGGCGGGGCGGAAGGCGGCCACAGCGCCGTCCATCCAGAATTGGGCACGCTCGAAGATTTCAAGCAGATGCTGGCTGCCGCACACGAGCATGGTCTCGAGATCGCGCTCGACTTCGCGATCCAGTGCTCGCCGGATCACCCGTGGCTGAAGGAGCATCCCACCTGGTTCGCGTGGCGCCCCGACGGCACGCTGAGGTACGCCGAGAACCCGCCAAAGAAGTACCAGGACATCGTCAACCCGGACTTTTATGCGCACGACGCCAAGCCCGACCTGTGGCTCGCATTGCGCGACGTCATCCTGTTCTGGATTGAAGCGGGTGTACATATCTTCCGCGTCGACAATCCCCATACGAAACCCCTGCCGTTCTGGGAATGGATGATCAACGACGTGCGGGCGCGCTATCCCGACACGATCTTCTTCGCGGAAGCCTTCACGCGGCCGCGCATGATGTATCGCCTTGGCAAGATCGGCTACTCGATGTCGTACACGTATTTCACGTGGCGCGAATCGAAGCGCGAGTTCACCGATTACCTGACCGAACTCACGCAGACCAACGTCCGCGATTACTACCGGCCGAATTTCTTCGTCAACACGCCGGACATCAACCCGCGGCATCTGCAGTCCTCAGGACGCGCGGGCTTCGTGATGCGCGCCGCACTGGCCGCGACGCTGTCGGGCCTGTGGGGCGTGTACAGCGGATTCGAGCTTTGCGAAGCAGCGGCGCTGCCCAACAGCGAGGAATACCTCGACTCCGAAAAGTATCAACTGCGCGCGTGGGACTGGGACCGTCCCGGCAACATCGTCGGCGAGATCACTGCCCTGAACCGGATTCGCCGCGCCAACCCCGCGCTGCAATCGCATCTGGGCATCACGTTCCTACCGGCGCACAATGACCATATCCTGTTCTTCGAGAAAGCCACCGAGGCGCGCGACAACGTGATCGTCGTCGCCATCAATCTCGATCCGTTCAACGAACAGGGCGCGGATGTCGAGCTTTCATGGGACACCTTTGCGCATTGGCATTTGCACGATCATGCGGCGCTCGAAGTCGTGGACCAGATGACCGGTGCCCGCTCCGAGTGGTACGGCCGCTGGCAGCATGTACAGCTGAACCCGAGCGTCATGCCGTTCGCGATCTGGCGCATTGCGCCAGCCGGCGGCCTGCCACCCGAGCCCCCCAGCGCAGACGACGATAGCGGCAGCCATGCAGACGCTGGCGCCCAACCCCCGACCGAAGGTGCCTAATGAAACGTGACGACCCGACCGAGAGCACGTCGCAAGCCCTCACCGCAGAAGCCGCAGTTACAGGCACGGGCAGCCGCGCGGCGAAACCGAAGCCAGGCCGCCGCGGCAAGGTTTCGACGCTTAGTGACGATCCGCTCTGGTACAAAGACGCGATCATCTATCAGGTGCACATCAAGTCGTTCTTCGATGCGAACAACGACGGCGTGGGCGATTTCCCCGGACTGATCGCCAAGCTCGACTACATTGCCGAACTCGGCGTGAATGCGATCTGGCTGCTGCCGTTCTATCCGTCGCCGCGCCGCGACGATGGCTACGACATTGCCGACTATCGCAACGTCCATCCGGATTACGGCCAGCTTTCCGATGTGAAGCACTTCATTCAGGAAGCGCATGCCCGCGGCATTCGTGTGATCACCGAACTGGTCATCAACCACACGTCTGACCAGCACCCGTGGTTCCAGCGCGCCCGTCTTGCGAAGCCCGGATCGAATCATCGCAACTTCTACGTCTGGTCCGATACCGATGAGAAATACACCGGCACGCGGATTATCTTCATCGATAGCGAGCCGTCGAACTGGACCCACGATCCCGTGGCCGGGGCGTACTACTGGCATCGGTTCTATTCGCACCAGCCCGACCTGAATTTCGACAATCCGGCCGTGCTGAAAGAAGTGCTGCAAGTCATGCGCTTCTGGCTCGACATGGGCATCGACGGGCTGCGTCTCGATGCAGTGCCTTATCTGGTGGAACGCGAAGGCACCAACAACGAAAACCTGCCGGAAACGCACGCAATCCTGAAGAAGATTCGCGCCACCATCGACGCGGAGTATCCGAACCGCATGCTGCTCGCCGAAGCGAACCAGTGGCCGGAGGATGTGAAGGAGTATTTCGGCGACGAAGACGAATGCCATATGGCATTCCACTTCCCGCTGATGCCGCGCATTTACATGTCGATTGCCAGCGAAGACCGCTTCCCGATCACCGACATCATGCGGCAAACGCCGGATCTCGCCGAGACAAACCAGTGGGCCATTTTCCTGCGCAATCACGATGAGCTGACGCTCGAAATGGTCACGGATTCGGAACGCGACTATCTGTGGAACACCTATGCGAGCGACCGCCGCGCGCGGCTGAACCTCGGCATCCGGCGCCGTCTCGCACCGCTGATGGAACGCGACCGCCGCCGCATCGAGCTGATCAACTCGCTGCTGCTGTCGATGCCCGGCACGCCCGTGATCTACTACGGCGACGAACTCGGCATGGGCGACAACATCCACCTCGGCGACCGCGACGGCGTGCGTACGCCGATGCAATGGTCATCGGACCGTAACGGTGGTTTCTCGCGTGCCGATCCGGAGCAACTGGTGCTGCCGCCGGTGATGGGTTCGCTGTACGGCTTCGATGCGGTCAACGTCGAAGCGCAGAGTCGCGATCCGCACTCGCTGCTGAACTGGACGCGCCGCATGCTCGCCACGCGTCGCGCCAAGCAGACCTTCGGGCGCGGCACGATCCGCTTCCTGAAGCCGGCCAATCGCAAGATTCTCGCGTATCTACGCGAATTGCCAGGCGAGCCGACCATTCTGTGCGTCGCGAATCTGTCGCGTGCGCCGCAAGCGGTCGAACTCGATCTCTCCGAATTCGCGGGCTCCGTGCCGATCGAGATGACCGCGGACTCCGTATTCCCGGCGATTGGTCAGCTTACCTATCTGCTGACCTTTCCGCCCTACGGCTTTCTGTGGTTCCTCATCTGTCCGGGGACGCAGCGTCCGACGTGGGCACAACCGCACTCGGAGCCGTTGCCCGAGTTCGTGACGATTGTGATTCGCGAAGGCCAGGCTGGCCCGACGCCGGAGAACGTTCGGCTGCTCGAATCGGAAGTGTTGCCTTCGTGGTTAAGCCGGCGCCGCTGGTTTGCGTCCAAGGATGAGCCGTTGCACGCCGTACGCCTTGCGGCACTGACGACAATCCCGAACGGCGGTTTCGCTTTCACCGAGATCGAAGCAGACGTTGGCGATCACACCGAACGCTATGTGTTGCCGATTGCGATTACATGGGGCGGCGAAACCACCACGCCTCTGTTCATGCAACTGGCGCTGGCGCGCGTGCGCCGCGGCCGCAACGTCGGTCACCTGACGGATGCGTTCGCACTGCCGATCTTCGCCCACAACGTCCTGCGCAAGCTGCGTGAACGCGCGGTCGTGCCGACGGTGCAGAAAAGCGAAATCTGCTTCATCCCGACCGATCGCTTCGACGAACTCGATCTGGGCGACCGCCCCGAGATTCGCTGGCTGGCAGCCGAGCAAAGCAACAGCTCGCTGATCATCGAGGACGCCGTGGTCCTGAAGCTGGTACGGCGCCTCGTGAGCGGCGTCCACCCTGAAGCAGAAATCAGCCGCCATCTGACGAAGATCGGCTACGCGAACACCGCGCCGCTGTATGGCGAAGTGGTGCGTATCGATCCCGCCGGTGTGCCGCACACGCTGTGCATCCTGCAAGGCTTTATCGACAACCAGGGCGATGCGTGGAACTGGGCGCTCGATTATCTGCGCCGCACGATCGACGATCTCGCGCTCGCCGTCGACGCCGACGACGCTGTCCCCGATCCGGAAAAGGAAGCGCAGGCTATCGAAGGCTACCGGGCTATGGCCGGCATCATCGGCAGACGCCTCGGTGAGTTACATGTCGCGCTCGCCGCGCCGTCGGACGATCCAGCGTTTGCACCGGAGCCGGCCACACCCGAGCAGATTCGCGCGTGGACCGAAGGCACGCAAAGCATGCTCTCCACGGCGCTCGACCTGCTCTCGCATCGCATCGATCAGTTGACCGACGATACGAAAGAGCTCGCGCAGAGCCTGCTCGATCGTCGTGGAGCCCTCACCGAAGCAGTGGCGAAGCTCGTACCTGCGGATGCGGGCGCCTTGCGCACACGGATTCACGGCGACTTCCACCTCGGGCAAGTGCTGGTCGCCCAAGGCGATGCGTATCTGATCGACTTCGAAGGCGAGCCGGCGCGCACGCTTGACGAACGTCGTCAGAAGTCGAGTCCGATGCGCGATGTCGCCGGTCTGCTGCGCTCGTTTTCGTATGCAAGCGCAGCGGCGCAATCCACTACGGAAAGCGCTCCGCAACAGACCGCAGACCGCAAGCGCGCGCTGTTCGACCGCTTCCGCGTCTACGCTGCGGAAAGCTTCCTTGGCGAATACCGCGCAGCAGTCGCCGCTGCCGCACAACCGCTCGTGGCGCCCGCGTCGGAACAGGGCTTGCTCGATCTCTTCCTGATCGAAAAGGCCGCTTACGAGATCCGTTACGAGGCCGCCAATCGTCCGACGTGGCTCGGCTTGCCGGTGCGTGGTCTCGCCGCGCTCGCGAGCCGGATGCTCGGCGATACGGGTACTCCCCACGACACATCGACGCCAGGCTCCCCTGGCGCCACACCGCCTAACCCGGCTGAGGGCGATTATGAGTGAATACGATCCGACCGCCGACCTGCAACCGCTCGATCTCGACGCACTAGTCGAAGCGCGGCACCCTGATCCCTTTTCACAACTGGGCCCGCATCAGAGCGACGCGGGAGCCGTGGTACGTGCGCTCTTGCCGAATGCCGCGCATGTCACGGTCATTTCGCGCGCCGACGGCTCGACACTCGGCGAGCTGCAGAAGATTCATCACAACGGACTGTTCGTCGGCCGCGTCAGTGCAGCCGTGCCGTACCGGTTGCGCATCGACTGGCACGGACCGCTGCAGGAAATCGAGGATACCTATTCGTTTGGGCCGATCCTCGGGGATGAACCGCTGCACCGCCTGGCCAACGGCGACCCGTATGCGGTGCTCGAGTGCCTCGGCTCGCGTCCGATGGAAATAGACGGCGTGCCTGGCGTGCGCTTTGCGGTGTGGGCGCCGAACGCACGGCGCGTCTCCGTGGTCGGCGACTTCAACTCGTGGGACGGCCGACGCCATCCGATGCGCCTGCGTCATCAGGCCGGCGTGTGGGAGCTGTTCGTCCCGCGTGTCGGTGCCGGCACGCGCTACAAATACGAGCTGCTTTCGCGCGACGGCCATCCGTTGCCGCTGAAAGCCGACCCCTGCGCGATGCAGACCGAGAAGCCGCCTGCAACGGCATCGGTGGTCGCGCACGTCGACGAGATCGAGCAGTTTCCGTGGACCGACGCCGCATGGATTCAATCGCGCGGCGCCAATCAGACGCCACGCTCACCGATCTCGATTTACGAAGTGCACGCCGAGTCATGGTTGCGGATCGCGGAGGACGGCCACCGTGGCCTCGACTGGAGCGAACTCGCAGACCGGCTGATTCCGTACGCCCAAGGCATGGGCTTCACGCACATCGAATTCATGCCGATTGCCGAGCATCCGTTTGGCGGCTCATGGGGCTATCAACCGTTGGGGCAGTTCGCGCCGTCGGCTCGCTTCGGGAAACCCGAACAGTTTGCGCAGTTTGTCAATCGCGCACACGAAGTCGGGCTCGGTGTGATTCTCGACTGGGTGCCGGCGCACTTTCCGAACGACGCGCACGGCCTCATCAATTTCGACGGTACGCCGCTCTACGAACACGCTGATCCGCGCGAGGGCTACCACCAGGACTGGAACACGATGATCTACAACCTCGGCCGCAACGAGGTGAGCGCGTTCCTCGTGGCCTCGGCGCTGGCCTGGCTCAAGCGCTATCACGTGGACGCCTTGCGCGTGGATGCGGTTGCCTCGATGCTGTATCGCGACTACTCGCGCGCCGCTGGCGAATGGGTGCCGAATATCTATGGCGGCAGAGAGAATCTCGAATCCATCGCGTTTCTCAAGCGGCTCAATCATGAAGTCGGCTATGTGCCGGGCGTACCTGGCGCTATCACGATCGCCGAAGAATCCACGGCGTGGCCGGGTGTCACCGCGCGCGTCGAAGACGGCGGCCTGGGCTTCGAATTCAAGTGGAACATGGGCTGGATGCATGACACGCTGAACTACATGCACGAGGACCCGGTGTACCGCCGTTACCACCACCACAACATGACGTTCGGGATGGTGTACGCGTATTCGGAGTGCTTCGTGTTGCCGCTCTCGCACGACGAAGTGGTACACGGCAAAGGCTCGCTGCTCGGCAAGATGCCGGGCGACCGCTGGCAACGCTTCGCCAACCTGCGTGCGTATTTCGGCTTTATGTGGACCCATCCGGGCAAGAAGCTGCTCTTCATGGGCGGCGAGTTCGGTCAGATGGCGGAGTTCGATCACGACGGCTCGCCGCATTGGCATCTGCTCGACGATCCGCTCCACCACGGCGCGCAAAAGCTGGTACGCGACCTGAATCACCTGTACTGCGACGAGCCGGCCCTGTACACGCTCGATTGTGAACCCGGCGGCTTCGAATGGCTGATCGGCGACGATAGCGACAACAGCGTGTTCGCTTATCGACGCGTCGATGGCGCCGGCCGCGAACTGGTGGTGGTCTGCAACTTCACCCCGGTGCCGCGTCTGGGCTATCGCCTCGGCATGCCGCTCGCCGGACGCTGGAGCGAAGTGCTCAACACCGACGCCAGCGTGTATGGCGGCTCGAATGTCGGCAATGCCGGGCTGATCTATACCGAGGAGATCTCGAGCCATGGCAAGCCGCAATCGGCCTCGCTGATTTTGCCGCCGCTCTCGACGATCGTACTGCGCGCGGATAATTAGGCTACTGAACCAGGTCAACCGGACTGAGGCGGCTAAGGCAAAGAACGGGTGGGCGGCCCCGCAAGACACGACCAATCAGAACAAGGACGGGAACCATGTCGCATGTATTACCCGACCGGCTGTTGCCGGGCTCGCCCTATCCACTAGGGGCGAGCTGGGACGGCCTCGGTGTCAACTTCGCGGTGTTTTCGGCCAATGCCCAGCAGATCGAGCTGTGCCTGTTCGATCCGACCGGCCGCAAGGAAATCAGGCGCTTCACGCTGCCCGAGTGCACGGACGAGGTCTGGCACGGCTATCTGCCGAACGCGCATCCCGGCACCGCCTACGGCTTTCGCGCGCATGGCCCCTATCAGCCGCAGAACGGACACCGTTTTAACCCGCACAAGCTGCTGCTCGACCCCTACGCGCGCAAGCTGGTCGGACAGTTCCGCTGGTCCGATGCGCTGTTCAGCTATCGCGTGCATTCGAACCGGCTCGATCTTTCGATCGACCGGCGCGACTCGGCGCCGGGCATGCCGAAGTGCGTGGTCATCGACGAAGCGTTCGACTGGTCGCACGACGCACGGCCGAACGTGCCGTGGGGCGAGACCGTCATCTACGAAACGCATGTGCGTGGTGCCTCGATGCTGCGGCCCGATCTGCGCACGCATGAGCGCGGCACATTCGCGGCACTGTCCTCGCCGGAATTCATCGACCATCTGCAAAAGCTCGGTGTGACTGCTGTCGAACTGCTGCCCGTGCATGCGTTCCTGAACGACCGCTTTCTGGTGGAGCGCGGGTTGCGCAACTACTGGGGTTACAACACCGCGTCGTTTTTTGCACCGGAGCCGTCGTATCTGAGCACGCACCGGCTCGACGAAATGCGCATTGCCGTGCGGCAGTTGCATGCCGCGGGCATCGAAGTGATCCTCGATGTGGTCTACAACCACACCTGCGAAGGCGGCGAGATGGGCCCGACGGTCTCGTGGCGCGGGCTCGACAACGCCAGCTACTACCGCCTCGTGCCCGGCGACGAGCGTCACCATATCAACGATACCGGCTGCGGCAACACACTGAACCTGCCGCATCCGCGCGTTCTGCAGATGGTGATGGATTCGCTGCGCTACTGGTCGACGAAATTCAACATCGACGGCTTCCGTTTCGATCTCGGCGTGACGTTAGGCCGCGAGCACTCGGGCTTCGATCCGGGCTCGGGCTTTTTCGACGCGCTGCGCCAGGATCCCATCCTGTCGCAACGCAAGCTGATTTCCGAGCCGTGGGACATCGGCCCCGGCGGCTATCAACTCGGCAATCATCCGCCGGGCTTCGCCGAATGGAACGACCGCTTCCGCGATACCGTGCGCCGTTTCTGGCGCGGCGACGCAGGGCTGCGGCCCGATCTTGCGGCGCGCCTGACTGGTTCCGCGGATCTGTTTAACCGCCGCTTCAGAAAGCCGTGGGCGTCGGTAAATTTCGTCGCATCGCACGATGGCTTTACGCTCGCCGACATGACTGCGTACGAGCAAAAGCATAACGAAGCCAACAACGAAAATAACAACGACGGGCATAACGAGAACTGCAGTTCCAACTGGGGCGTGGAAGGTCCCACGGAAGATCCCGCGATTCTGGAAACTCGCGCGCGCGTGGCGCGCTCGCTAGTGGCGACGCTGTTCATGGCGCTCGGCACGCCGATGCTACTGGCCGGCGACGAAGCCTGCCGCACGCAGAACGGCAACAACAATGCCTACTGCCAGGACAACGAATTATCATGGATCGACTGGGAGCGCGCGGGCTCGGAAGAAGGTCGCAGGATGACCGAGTTTGTGGCTCGCGTGATTGGCTTGCGCAAGCAACATCCGCTGCTGCGCGAGACGCGTTTTCTGTTCGGCGACCGCGAAGTGCTGCCCGGCCTCTACGACATTGGCTGGTTCGACGAGCGCGGCGATCCCTTGACCATCGAGGCCTGGCAAGACCCTGAAGGACGCGCGCTGACGTTGCGCCGCGCCGGTCCCGGAATCAATGGCGAAACCGAAGTATTGTTGATGATGCTCAATGCGTCGGGCGACACGTTGCGTTTTTCGCCGCCCCCGCCGCACCTGGAATGGCGCATGCTGCTAGATACCGCGAACCCCGATTCGCCAACTCATCCGCTGGCCATGCCAGAGGTCGAAGTGGCGGCACACGGCCTCGTCATCCTGGCCGCGCAAGCGGTAGGAGATGCGGATTGGCAGGCCGGCTGGAAAGCGGGTCCGCAACACGGCCAGCGGCTATTGACGGCGTTGCCGCCTGATCCGGGCACGCAGTCGCCCACCGACGGCGAATCGCACACGTAATGTTGTGCGGACCCGAGGTGGCGGAGCAAAACCGAATGGTGATGAATCATGTCCGAAAGTCCGATTGATCCTCATGCGCGTCATCATGCGCATTGCCTGCCGTTCGGCGCGCAGTTGCTCGGCGCAGCGAGCGCCAGGCCGCGCACGCGCTTTCGCTTCTGGGCGCCGTCGTGCAAGGCGGTACAGGTAGAGATCGAAGGCCCGGCTGCTGCTGCCGGCACGTACGAAATGACGTCGACCGGTAACGGCTGGTTCGAAACTGAGGTCGATTGCGGCGTGGGCACCTTGTACCGCTACCGGCTCGACGGTGAACTGGCCGTGCCCGATCCTGCTTCGCGCTTCCAGCCGCAGGACGTGCATGGTCCGAGCGAAGTGATCGATCCGCGCGCCTACACATGGCAGCACGCGCATTGGCATGGCCGGCCGTGGGAAGAGACCGTCTTGTACGAATTGCATGTCGGCACGCTCGGCGGCTATGCCGGCGTGATGGAACGTCTGCCCGCGATTGCCGAACTGGGCGTGACGGCCATTGAGTTAATGCCGCTAAACGACTTTCCAGGCGAGCGAAACTGGGGCTACGACGGCGTGCTGCCTTACGCTCCTGATTCGGCCTATGGCCGCCCCGACGAGTTGAAAGCGCTGATCGACGCGGCCCACGGTCTCGGTCTTAACGTGTTCCTCGACGTCGTCTACAACCACTTCGGCCCCGACGGTAACTATCTGCACCAGTATGCCAAGCCGTTCTTTCGCGAAGGCACGCATACGCCCTGGGGACCGGCGATCGATTTCAATCGCACGGAAGTCAGCGATTTCTTCTGCGATAACGCGCTCTACTGGATCAACGAGTATCGCTTCGATGGCCTGCGCTTCGACGCCGTGCACGCCATCGACAATCACGAATGGCTGCGCGATCTCTCGGACCATATTCGCGCCAAGGTGAGGCATGGCCGTCATGTGCATCTGGTGCTCGAAAACGAGCACAACTCGGCCAGTCTGCTCGAAACGCATTTCGATGCGCAGTGGAACGACGATGCGCACAATACGCTGCACGTTTTGCTGACCGGCGAGACCGAAGGCTATTACCACGCGTTTGCGGATCAGCCGATCCGCAAACTGGCACGCGTGCTTGGCGAGGGCTTTGTGTACCAGGGCGAGCCTTCACCGATCCACGACGGCAAGCCGCGCGGCGAACCAAGCGGACACGTGTCGCCCACTTCGTTCGTGATGTTCCTGCAGAATCATGACCAGATCGGCAACCGTGCCTTTGGCGAGCGTCTGCGCAAGCTCAGCACTCCAGACGCGCTGCGTGCTGCCACCGCCCTGTTGCTGCTATCCCCGCAGATTCCGCTGCTGTTCATGGACGAGGAATTCGGCTCCGACCAGCCGTTCCTCTTCTTCACCGACTACGCGGGTGACCTCGCCGACGCCGTGCGCGAAGGACGGCGCCGCGAGTTCGCGCGCTTCGCTTCCTTTAGCGACGAAAAACGCCGCGCGCAGATTCCCGACCCCAACGCGCCGCAGACCTTCGCCGCATCGTCGCCGCCCGTGGATAACGCTGCACACCCTAACGCTCAGGAACGACTCGACTGGATGCACTTCTATAAATCCGCGCTCGCCGTGCGCGCCAAGCTGATTACACCGCGCCTCGAGCATTCAAAGGCACTCGGCGCAAGCGTGCTCACTGCGCAGGACGGCAGCGACACCAACGCGCTTGTCGCCCGCTGGCGGCTTGGCGATGGCGAAACGCTTTCCATTGCGCTCAATCTGGGTTCCGACGACGTGAAGCTTTCCGACATACCCCCAGGCAAGGTGATCTTCGAGACCCCGCCGCGTGCGCGCGATCGTATCGAGGGCCATCAACTGCCGTCGCATACATGCATCGCGTGGATGACTGGCGACGTCTGCGAATACGCCAACACTCACGATGCGCGCAAGGTGATCGAACGGGAGTGGCACGCATGAGCCCCGCTCGTCGCCCTGCCGGTTCGATCGACAGCCTCGCCGCGCGTGCGGGCTTCGAAGTCGAATGGCAAAACGCACATCACGTTACGCAGCGCGTGCCCGAAAGCACGCTCTCCGTGCTGCTCGACCGCATGGGTCTGCCGTGCGGCAACGCGACCCAGACGCGCCAGAGCACCGCGGCGCTCGAAGCAGAACTGTCCGGCCGCAAGCTGCCGCCGCTGATGACCGCCGAATGCGAGCGCGGCATCGCGCTGCCGCTGGCCGCGATCAAATCCGGCAGCCACTATCGGATCGAACTCGAAAGCGGTTCGCAGATCGATGGCCGCTTCACGGCGCCAAAAGGCGAAGCGGCGCTGCTGTCACCGATCGATGAACCCGGCTATCACACGCTCATCATCAACGATCACCGCGTCACGCTCGCGGTTGCGCCAGCACGCTGCTATACGGTGGCGGATGCATGGCAGGCGTCGCGGAACGAGCCGATGCGGCCGTTGTGGGGCGTGGCTGCACAACTCTACGGCTTGCGCCGCACCGGCGACGGCGGTATTGGCGACTATTCCGCACTCTCGCGTCTTGCTGTCGAAAGTGCGAAGCGCGGCGCCCACGCGCTCGCCGTCAGCCCCACGCATGCGATGTTCAGCGCCGAGCCGGAGCGCTTCAGTCCGTATTCGCCGTCGTCACGCTTGTGGCTCAACGTCACGCATATCGATGTCGAGGCTGTGTTCGGCGCGCAAGCGGCACGCGGTGCGATTGAAGCAGCCCAAGCCGGCGATACGTGGACGCAATTGGAAAGGCTGAACCTGATCGACTGGCCGAAGGCGGTCCGACTGAAGCTGAAGGTGCTGCGCACATTGTTCGAACAGTTCTGCGTGCACGATCGCGCTCAAGACGCGCCGCTTGCGCTCGAATTCAACGCGTTCTGCGTGCACGGCGGCCGCTCGCTGGAAGATCACGCGCGCTTCGAAGCGTTGCAGGCGGTACAGCTTGCCCAAGCCGAGCCCAACGGACACTGGCGTAATTGGCCCGAAGCGTTGCGCAATCCGCGCAGCGCGGAAGTCGAAGCGTTTGCCAACGCGAACCGGCACGAGGTGGAGTTTTATCTGTTCCTGCAATGGCTCGCCGCCAAGGGACTCTCGCAAGCCCAGCTCGCGGCCCGCGATGCGGGAATGGCGGTCGGCCTGATCGCGGACCTCGCCGTCGGCTGCGACAGCGCGGGCAGCCATGCGTGGTCGTATCGCGACGACATGCTGCAAGGCGTGTCGGTCGGTGCACCGCCGGATCTGTTCAACCAGGCCGGTCAGGCGTGGGGGCTTACCACGTTCTCGCCGCGTGCCATGCGCACCCAGGGATTTTCGGCGTTCATCGACATGCTGCGCGCCGCGTTTGCGCATGCGGGCGGCGTGCGCATCGACCACATTCTCGGACTGCGCCGGCTGTGGCTCGTGCCCGATGGCGAAAGCGCCGCTAACGGCGCGTATCTGCGCTATCCACTCGAAGACATGCTGCGGCTAATCGCGCTCGAATCGTGGCGCCATCGCTCGATCGTGATTGGCGAAGATCTCGGCACAGTACCGCCGGGCTTCCGCGAGCGGCTCGACGAGCATGGCATTGAGGGCATTCGCGTGCTGTGGTTCGAAGGCAGCGAATCGGGCAAAGGCTTCAAACCGCCGAATCGTTGGGATCGCAATGCAGTGGGCACGACCACCACCCACGACCTGCCGACCGTCACCGGATGGTGGCGCGGCGCCGACATCACCTGGCGCAACCGCATCGGCCAGACCATGCCGCGCGCCGATGGCCGCGACCCTGTCGAAGTGGCGCAAGCCGAGCGTGCCGAGGATCGCGCTTTACTGTGGGATGCGTTCCAGCAAGCAGGCGTCGCCGCGAAGGATGTGCCCGCGCCGCCGCCCGAAAGCGCACCTGTGGATGAAGCGCTTGCCTTCGTCGCCGCTACGCCGTCACCGCTCGTCACGTATCCGCTCGAGGATCTGCTCGCGCTCGAAGATCAACCGAACCTGCCGGGCTCGATCGACGAGCATCCGAACTGGCGCCGGCGTCTCGTGCTGCCGATCGATGAGCTGTTCGACGAGCCGGCCTTCAGCGACCGGCTGCTGGCGGTCGACCGGGCGCGCAGCACCGCTGCTTCGGCTGCCACCCCGGCTTCGGCTTCGGCCTCTGCCACTTCAGCTTCCCATTCCACCACCGCTTCTTCGGGGCCCGACACACCATGACAGTCCCGCGTTCCACACTCCGGCTTCAGTTCCACAAGGACTTCACGTTCGATGATGCGCTCGCACGCGTCGAATACTTCGCTGCGCTCGGCGTCAGCCATCTGTACGCGTCGCCGATCACGACAGCCGAGCCGGGTTCGATGCACGGCTACGACACGGTCGACTACACCCAGGTGAGCGCCGAATGCGGCGGCGAAGCGGGCCTCAAACGGCTCGTCGACAAACTGCGCGAACGCGGCATGGGACTGATTATCGATGTGGTTCCGAACCATATGGGTGTGGGCGGATCGAGCAACGCATGGTGGCTCGATATTCTCGAGTGGGGGCGTCATAGCGCCCACGCGCGACATTTCGACATCGACTGGCATTCGCCCGATCCGGCATTGCGCGGCAAGGTGCTGATGCCGTGTCTCGGCGCGCCGTACGGCGACGAACTAGCGGCCGGCCGGATCGAACTGCATTTCGCCGCCGCTACAGGACGCTTCTACGTAAACTATGGACCTCACGTGGGACCGATCTGCCCGATCGACTATGCGTCGATTCTGCAAAGCGCCGAACGCGCCGATCTGGGTGCACTCGCCGAACGCTTTCAGGGCTTGACCACGCAGCCCGCAGACCAGCCCCGCGCCGCCGAAGCGTGCGAGTTGCTACGCGAATTCGTCGCGCAAAACGGTACGGAAGCGATCGACGCGGCGCTGGCAAACTATGCGCCCGGCGAGGCGGTCACACGCGATCGGCTGCATCGTCTGCTGGAACGGCAGCACTTCCGGCTCGCGTGGTGGCGCACCGCGTCGGACGAAGTGAACTGGCGGCGTTTCTTCGACATCAGCACGCTGGCAGGCGTGCGCGTCGAGCGGCCCGAGGTGTTCGACGCAGTGCACGCGCTGCCGTTTCGCCTCTACGCGGAAGGCGTGATCGACGGCGTGCGGATCGACCACGTGGACGGCCTCGCCGAGCCGCGTGAGTACTGCCAGCGGCTGCGGCAGCGGCTCAACGAATTGCGCGAAGGCGAACCGTATATCGTGGTCGAGAAAATCCTCGCGCGCGGCGAGCCGTTGCGCGACGACTGGCCCGTCCACGGCACAACCGGCTACGACTTTATGACCGACGTCGGCGCGCTTTTGCACGATCCGGCCGGCGCCGAACCGCTCGCTACGACATGGGCCGAGCTGAGCGGAAGGAGTGCGAATTTCGCCGATGAAGCGATGATGGCGCGACGCAAGATTCTCGCGGAGAACCTTTCGGCAGAACTGGACCGCGCAGCGCGGGCGTTGCACCGGATCGCGCGCGATTCGCTTGGTACGCGCGACTTTACGTTCACTGCATTGCGCCGCGTGCTGACCGAGCTCGTGGTGCACTTCCCCGTGTATCGTGTGTATCCGCAGAATGGTCTGCGTACCGAAGCCGACAACGTCTATTACAACCAGGCGCTGGCTGGCGCGAAACAGACGCTCTCGCCTGCCGATCACGCCACATTGGAACAGGTCGACGCCTGGTTAGGCGGCAGCGCAGCTGAAGACGCCGCGCCGGTTCGTTCGACCGCCAACGCTCAGCCGGGTTTGAACAACGCGCCGCTCAGCCACTCGGGATCGTCGCGACGCACTGCGCAGACGTTATTTTCGCAACTGACTGCGCCTGTGGCCGCAAAAGCGGTCGAGGATACGGCGTGCTATCGCTATGGGCGCCTGTTGTCGCGCAATGAGGTGGGTTCAGACCCGGCTGAGTTCGCCATTTCGGTCGATCAGTTTCATACATCGAACCTCGAACGCGCGCAACGTTTCCCGCATGCGATGCTTGCTACCGCTACGCACGATCACAAACGCGGCGAGGACGTGCGCGCCCGTCTTGCGGTGCTCAGCGAGATCGCCCACGACTGTTGCGCAACGCTGCGCGCATGGTCGACGCTAAACGCGCCACAGCGCCGCGCGCCCGACGGCAGCGTGGGCACCATGGACCACGACTGGGCGCCCGGTCCAGCAGCCGAGGCGATGCTGTATCAAACGCTGGTGGGCTGCTGGCCGCCCAATCTTTCGCCCGACGACGAAACCGGCGTGAAGGCCTTGGCTGAACGGGTCGCGCAATGGCAGTTGAAGGCACTGCGCGAAGCGAAACTGCGCACGTCCTGGCTTGCGCCTGACGAAGCGTATGAGAACGCGTGCCGCGATTTCCTGTTCGACATCCTCGCACCGCAACGACGCGACGGCTTCCTGAGCGAGCTCTCCGGATTGGTGGCACGCATTAGCCAGGCCGGTGCAATCAATAGCCTGCAACAGACCGTGCTCCGGCTCACGTCACCAGGCGTCCCGGATCTGTATCAAGGCACCGAGCTGTGGGATTTCAGCCTCGTCGATCCCGACAATCGGCGTCCCGTAGATTTCGCACAGCGCCAAGCGTGGCTCGTTGAGACGCCGCCGTCGGAGTTTTTGCCGGACTGGCGCAGCGGACGCGTCAAGCTGGGTGTCATACAGCGCTTGCTGTCGTTGCGCGCGCATCTGCCCTCGTTACTGAGCGACGGCGCGTATCTGCCGCTGACGGTCACGGGCAAGCACGCGGCACACGTGGTCGCGTTTGCGCGCAGGCATAACAACGCCTGGGCCGTGATCATCGTCACGCATCTCGCTGCGGGTCTGCTCGACGCAGATAGCGATTTACCGCTCGTCGATGCGGCACAGTGGGACGATACTGCGGTCGCGATGCCGGATGAGTTAACATCACGTGCGCTGTTCGACTGGATGAGCACCGCCGCGCCCAAAGTCGAGGACAATGGCGTGCTCTATCTGCGCGACGCACTGGCGACGATGCCGGTAGCCGTGCTGGTAGAGGACGGGGTGCCGCGAGCTTAGTGTTTTTGCACGCCAGAGCCAACTGATGCTCATCGGCGAGTCTAACGGCCACCTTGCAACCTTGACTGCGAGAAAGCCTATGACGCTGGACTGGTCGAGTATCCGTAGCGGCGAAGCCGATGCACTGCACGGCGCGATCGTCGAACTATCCGGCTGGATGATCCCGCTCGACGCCACAGCGGATAAAGCCGACTATTATCTTTTGGCGGCGGATGCTCCTTGCTGCGGCGGTTGTTTGCCGCGCGATCCGCTGTCGTCCATCGAGGTGTATGCGGCCGCGCCTTGCGCGCCGCAGGAGCATGCCGTCACTTTCACGGGGCGCTTGCAACGCCTAATTGACGATCCTGCGGGTTGGCGCTATCAACTCATTGATGCCATACCACTCGATTTGCAGCCTGAACGTGCACCGCGCAGCGCGAGTCGGCGCGCGTTTCTCGCTTCAGGTGCTGCGCTGGGACTCGCGGCCTGCGCGCCTGGGCGCTTCGCCGGTTACACCGAGAAACCGGATGCGGGGGCAGTCCATGCCGGGGCTTCGGACGCCGCTGCGTCGAGCGCTGCTCGAGCGTCGGATAGCACGCTCGCCTGGCGCACTCCCGACACGCTGACCATGGACATGCACAGCCACGCCGGACGCGTGATTGTCTCGCGCGATCCGGCGATCGGCGCTAACCGCCCTTTTCTTCCCCTCGCAGCGCCGATGCGCGCCGGCGGCATGAACGTCATCTGTCTCGCCATCGTCACCGACACTACAGTGACTCACGTCACTGCAGACCACAAGCGTATCGAAGCATGGCGCATTCCTCAGGATGGCGAACTATACGCTCTCGGGCAAGCTGAATTCAAACGTGCCCATGAGCTGGTTGAACGCGAGCAGATGCAGGTTGTGACGAACACGGCGTCGCTGTCTGCGAACGCAAAAGCAGGTCCGAGTGTCATCATCGCCGCTGAGGGTGCGGACTTTCTGGAAGGTCGAGTCGATCGCGTCGATGAAGCCTATACGCT
The DNA here is from genome assembly GCF_900141745.1 of Paraburkholderia phenazinium. NCBI lineage: Bacteria > Pseudomonadati > Pseudomonadota > Betaproteobacteria > Burkholderiales > Burkholderiaceae > Paraburkholderia > Paraburkholderia phenazinium. Next base: position 480,636 of record NZ_FSRM01000002.1, read on the forward strand.
GCATCAACTGCGCCATCTGCAGCTCACACATTACCGGGTCAATGAACTCGGCGATATTCAGACCGAGCCGCCGCTGCACGGCGGGTTGACCGACTTCGGCGCGGACGTGGTGCGCCGTTGCAACCAGCTAGGCATTGTCGTGGACGTTGCGCACGGTACCTACGATCTGGTCAAGCGTGCCGCCGAAACGACGACGAAGCCACTCATCCTTTCGCATACCGCCTTGGCGACTCACCCATCAGCGCGTAGCCGTCTTATCACACCGGACCATGCGCGCGTGATCGCAGGCACCGGCGGCGTGATCGGCGTGTGGCCGAGTTCAGGAACGTTCGCCGATCTGCAGGCCATGGCGCACGGCTACAAACGCATGGCCGATGTGGTGGGCGTCGAACATGTCGGGTTAGGCTCGGATATGCTCGGCTTCATCTTGCCGCCGGTGTTTCGCAGCTATGAGCAATTGCCGTCGCTGGCCGATGCGTTGTTGGCGGAAGGCTTCAGCAACGAAGAGGTGGGGATGATTCTTGGCGGTAATTACCGGCGAGTGTTCGAGGCTTCTGTTGGTTGAAGGCGGCAAGCGTCGACCGCGGCCGTTGCCTCACGTTGCAGGGCTACCGTCTACCGCCCGGCCGCCCACAGCAGCGACAGCCCCGAGGACAACATCAACCCGTCGACCACCAGCTTGAACGTGTTCGGACTCATGCGCACCACCACGTGGCGCGCGGCAAACGAGCCGGCCATCAGCGCCGAACCTGTAATCAGGCCATCGAATATCACATGCAAGGGCAACGCGCCAAAGTGCTTGAACACAGCGACTTTGGTGCCGTACACCGCCAATGAACCCGCGGCCTCAGTGGCGAGAAACGCACCCTTCACGAGCCCGTACGACATGAACACCGGCACGGTAATCGGCCCGGTCGAAACCACGATGCCCGTCAGGAAACCCACCACGCCGCCAATCAAGGCGAGATGCAACAGCGAGAACTTGATGGAACGACGCGCGAGCCAGCGCCGTGTCGGCACCATCGCCAAGAAGAAGATGCCAAGGGCGAGTTCGACGGCATGAGGCGGCAACGCCAGCAGCGTACGCACGCCAAGCGCAGCGCCCGGCACCGCAGTCGAGCAATATGCCGCGCAGGCTCGCCAGTCGACTTCACGCCACCACGCGAGGACCTTGCCGAGATTGCCCATGATTGCGGCAATCGCCATGATCGGCACCGCTTGCTGCGGACCGAACAGCATGACGAGCACGGGCATCAACATCATCGACGAACCTGTGCCGATCACGCCGCTTAGCATGCCCGCCAGCAGACCTACGCCCAGTACAAGCAGATATCCCATAACAGGCGCCCCTTAACCGCCCTCATCATCAAAGTGTTTTGGATAAACCCGCACCAGCAGAATGCGCGGCCCCTTCATCTTCTTGACGACGATATCGAAGCGATCGAACTCCACGCGCTTACCCTCCGTTGGAATATCGTTGAGTGCCTGGATCACCAGACCGCCGACCGATTCGGCCCGCCCCTCGTCAATATCGATCCCCAACGCCCGCTCAAGCGACACCACCGGCAAACTGCCCTTGCCCATCAGCGTGCCGTCGTCCATCCGCGTCCAGTCGGCATCGCCCTGGCGGAATTCGTCGTGAATCTGCCCGACGAGCGCGCCAAGCAGATTGTCGAGCGTGAGAAAGCCGATCGGCGCCGCGTTCTTGTGTCCTACCAGCGCCATATGCGGCGCGCCCTTGCGGAACCGTCGGAACAGCTCAAGCGCGGGCATATCCGGTTTCACGTACTGAACCGGGCGCACATACTTCGAGAGATCGTCGAGCGTGCTCCCTGCCTGGCGTGCCAACAGCAAATCCTTCAAGTGGATCATGCCGGCCACGCGCTCGCCTGAGTCGTCTTCGAACAGCGGATAGCGGCTGAAGCGATGCCGCGCCACCACCTGCATGTTTTCGCGCAACGGCAGATCGCGCCGCAGTCCGACCATCTCGTGAGCCGGCCGCATCAGATCGGAAACCGTCATGCGCGAGAAGTCCAGCGAATGCGCGATCGTGTTCCATTCGTCCTGGCTATACGCGCCTTCAGTCGCGCCCACGCCGGGTGCGATATTGGCATGGCGGCCACGCAGGATCAGTTTCAGTTCTTCGGTGGAGTAATGCGCGTCGCCGCCATGATCCGCCGTCAGGCCCGCGAGACGAAGCACCGCGTTGGCGCTGGTGTTGAGCACCCAGATAGCCGGATACATCGTCCAGTAGAACGCATAGAGCGGCGTGGCAGCCCACAGCGAAAGCCTCTCGGACTGACGGATCGCCAGTGACTTCGGCGCCAGCTCGCCCACCACGATATGCAGGAACGAAATGCACGAGAAAGCGAAGAACAGCGAGACGCCGTGAATCACGTTCTCCGATTCGATCCCCAACACGCGGAATACCGGCGTCATCAGATCCGCGAAGGCCGGCTCACCGATCCAGCCAAGGCCCAGCGAAGCGAGCGTGATACCGAGCTGGCACGCCGACAGGTACGAATCCAGATGCCCATGCACCTTTGCCAGCAAGCGGCCGCGCACGCCGTGTTGCGCGGCGAGACTCTTGACGCGCGTTTGCCGCAACTTCACCAGGCCGAATTCGGCCGCGACAAAGAACCCGTTGAGCGCAACGAGCAACAACGCGCCAATAAGGGCGAAGACCTGAGTCAAGTGAAAAGGCTCCGGCAACAAAAGTCGTCAGTATAGGGGCGAAAGCAATATGAAAGAGTTTCGGCGGGCGACGAACTTTGCGCGCCGCCTGGCACTGTGCCTTCAAGGCGCGGCGAGCGGAATGCGCAGTGCAAGCGTCGCCGGTTGGCCGTCCTGCATCTCGCCTTGCTCGAAGGTGCCGCCGTGCGCTTCGGCCACACGCTTGCACAGCGCCAGCACCCACGCGATCCGGCCCGCTTCGCGCGGTGCGCGCGCCTGGGTACGTGCGAACGGTTCGAGCAGGTGTGGGAGCGCAGGATCGTCGAGGACCGCCGGGCTTGCGTCAAAGGTGACCAGCGCGTGCCATGCGGTGGCGTCGGCACTGGACGCAAGCGTGACCTTCGCGCCATCCGCGCTCGCTTCGACCGCGAACGTGAGCATCAGCCACAGCGCCGCGGCGAGACGCTCGCGGTCGCCGCTGAACTGCTCGGTGGAAAGACCCGAGTCGAACGCGACCGACACGCCACGCGACCTCGCGAGTCCCGAACGCACTTCGTCAGCCGAATCCGAGAATAAAGCCTGCAACGGAAACGGCGAACGGGCAAGCGCCAGGTTGCGCGTCCCCGCGCGGGTCGTATCGACGATCGATTCCAGCAGCTTGACCTGTTGATCCACCCCGCTACGGATACCGACGATGGCGCGCTGCGCGGCAGGGTCGTTGGCGTCGAGCTTGCGCTCGAGCACATACGCCCAGCTATGGATCGCATTTAGCGGACCGCGTAAATCATGCGAGACCAGCGACAGCACGTGGTCGCGCATGAACAGCGCAGCCTCGGCGCACAGATGCGCAGTGCGTTCGGACAAGGAAGCGCCGGAAGCGGTCTGCTGGCCGCTGCCGGCTCCGGTGGAAGACGTTGTCACGATCTGGGCCCTCTAGGCAGTGCGTATGGATGAACAGAGTCCTCATTATAGGCACGCTCCCCCGCGAATCAGGACGCAGTTGTGTCGCCAATGCGTCGCACTGTCCGCTCATGCGCCGCATGCCCGGCAAGAACCCGGGTGTTCTGGGCGATGCCGCCTCAAACGCCTACAATGTCGGTTTTTACGACTTGTCCCAAGGAGCAACTCATGTCGACCGTGACTACCGATTCCGGCCTCAAATACGAAGATCTGATCGAAGGCACCGGCGCTGAAGCGAAAGCCGGCCAGACCGTCAGCGTCCACTACACGGGCTGGTTGACCGACGGCCAGAAGTTCGACTCCAGCAAGGACCGTAATGATCCGTTTGCGTTCGTGCTGGGCGGCGGCATGGTCATCAAAGGTTGGGACGAAGGCGTGCAGGGCATGAAGGTGGGCGGCGTGCGCAAGCTGACGATTCCGCCGCAACTCGGCTACGGCGTGCGCGGTGCAGGCGGCGTGATTCCGCCGAATGCGACACTCGTGTTCGAAGTCGAACTGCTCGACGTCTAAGTTTTCCGCACTTGCCTGCCGATGAGCCACGCTGCCGTCACCGCCCCCTGCGTTTCGTTGCGCCGTTATGGTGCGATTGAAGCCACGGACCTGCATGACTTTCATCAGGTCGTGCTGGGGCTCGACGGCGCGATGGTGATGACGGTGGATGGCGTTGGCCAGCAGATCGATTCAGGCTCGGCGTGGCTGATTCCCGCGGGCGCGCAGCATGACTACGCGGGCATCGGCGAGAACCGGCAACTGGTGCTCGATTTGCCCGCGGCGTCGATGGCCGTGCCGGAGCGTTTGTTTGACCGCGCGCGGGCAGTGTCGGTGGATGCTTCGTTGAAGCAGCTTGTACATCGCATTGCCGCATCTGCGATGGGCCACACACCGGCCGCTGACGATCTGAGCACGCGGCGGTTTCACTGGGATGCCGCCGCGCGTTTGTGCGCGGCCATGCTGGCGGATGCCGGTACGACGCGGTCCGCGACGGTCAGTGGCGCGCTGGGCGCAGGTCTCGACTTCGCACGCATCGACCGCTGGTTACGCGCGCATTTGTCGGAGCCGTTACGCATCGCCGATCTTGCCGCGCATTGCGGCTTCGGCATGCGGCGTTTCCATCAGTTGTTCATCGAAGCGTTCGGTGAGACGCCGAATCGCTATCTGCAGCGTCTGCGGCTCGATACCTCGATCACCCTGCTCGCGGATCCCCGGCATTCGTTGACCGATATCGCGCTTGATGTTGGCTTCGGCGATCAAAGCGCTTACACGCACGCTTTTACGCGGCGTTTTGGGCTTGCGCCGGGTCAATGGCGCGCCGTGCGCCACTGACCCGAGCTGTGGGCCCGAAAACAACTTACGACCTGAGATTTACCCCGCCAGGCCGCGCGCCAGATCGTTGCGGATATCGCCCGCATTCTCCAGCCCGACCGCCAGACGAATCAGCCCTTCCGAAATGCCCGCTGCCGCACGCGCTTCGGGCGTGATGCGGCTGTGCGTCGTCGTAGCAGGATGGGTGATGGTCGTGCGCGTATCGCCGAGGTTCGCGGTGATCGAACAGATCTTCGTACCGTCGATCACGCGCCATGCATTCGCACGCTGCGCTTCGGGCGTGTCGCCCTTCAACTCGAACGACACAACCGCGCCACCGGCTTTCTGCTGACGTTTGGCAATTTCGTACTGCGGATGCGATTCCAGCCCCGGATAGAACACGCGATTCACCGCCGGATGCGCTTCCAGCCAGCGGGCGATTTCCAGCGCGTTATCGGACTGCTTTTCAACGCGCAGTGAAAGCGTTTCCATGCCCTTGAGCAACACCCACGCGTTGAACGCGGACAGTGTCGGCCCGGCGCTGCGCACGAACGGGAACACCTTTTCCATAATGAACTGCTTCGAGCCGACCAGCGCACCGCCAAGTACGCGGCCCTGGCCGTCGAGGAACTTGGTGGCCGAATGCATCACGACGTCCGCGCCGAGCTTCAACGGCTGCTGCAGCGCCGGGCTGCAGAAGCAGTTGTCGACCACGAACAGCGCGTTCGACGCCTTCGCAATCTTGCCGATCGCTTCGATATCGGCGATCTCCGTCAGCGGATTCGATGGCGTTTCGAGGAAGAACATCTTCGTCTCGGGACGCACGGCTTCTTTCCACGCGTCCAGATCCGTCGGATCGACAAACGTAGTCACAATGCCAAACTTGCTGAAGATCTGCGAGAACATGCCGAGCGTCGAACCGAACAGGCTCCGCGAGCTGACGAGGTGATCGCCCGCCTGCAACGCAGACATCACCACCGACATGATCGCGCTCATGCCCGAGGCCGTCGCGATGCAAGCCTCGCCGCCTTCGAGCGCGGCCAGACGGTCCTGGAACATCGTGACCGTAGGGTTCGTGAAGCGCGAGTAGGTGTAGTTGTCCTCGGAATTCTTGAAGCGTTCGGCAGCGTCAGCGGCGCTTGTGAACACAAAGCTCGACGTCAGGAAAATCGCTTCCGAATGCTCGTTGAAGTCGCTGCGCAGCGTGCCCGAGCGGACCGCGAGGGTGTCGAAATTCAGGGAGTCGTCCATGTTGGTTCTAGTTCCATTTTCCACGTGTCGTCACGTGTTGCCACGTTTTCCAGACCGGCGCTTAACGCGTATTGCTTGCCGTCCATCGTCAAGCTGGATGAACGTCAAACGCGCCGGCAACAAAAAAGCCCGCTTTGCGTCGGCATAAGCGGGCTTCATGTGCGGGGGAAAGCTGGAGCGGCGGCGGACGGTTGCTACATTTCCACCGTTCGCTTTAGCTGTTTTGGGTTGCCCCGCGTCCGCAAGCTGAGATCAAATCGACGCAAGCCATTATCCTAACATGCGTGGCGCGCGGCGTGCATCTGCACGGCCCGCACGCCCCGTGCGATGGATTACTCCACCGACAGTTGCAGGTGCAGTTGCGAGCGCGCTGCACCACCTTCCATTGCTTCGCTGGCGGTGTCGCGGTCCGATTGCGCGGACGGCGCGAGACGCGCGGTTTCAATGCGGTCGAGATACTCGGTGGTGACGTCGCCGGTGATGTAGTTGCCGTCGAAGCACGACGCTTCGAATTCCTTCAGCGCCGGGTTGATGTCGCGCACAGCCTGCTTCAGCGCCTCGACGTCCTGGTACACCAGGTGATCCGCGCCGATCATGCGTGCGACTTCATCATCGGTGCGGCCGTGGGCGACGAGTTCACCGCGCGTCGGCATGTCGATACCGTAGACGTTCGGGAATTTCACCGGCGGCGCTGCCGAGGCGAAGATGACCTTGTTCGCGCCGGCGAAGCGGGCCATCTGCACGATTTCGTGCGAGGTCGTGCCGCGCACGATCGAGTCGTCCACGATCAGCACGTTCTTGCCCTTGAATTCGATCGCCATCGCATTGAGCTTCTGGCGCACCGACTTCTTACGCACAGCCTGGCCCGGCATGATAAACGTGCGGCCAACGTAGCGGTTCTTGAAGAAGCCTTCGCGATATTCAACACCGAGCTTCTTGGCGACCTGCATTGCCGCAGGGCGCGACGAATCGGGAATCGGCATCACCACGTCGATCGGCACATCCGGCAGTTCACGTTTGATCTTCTCTGCGAGGTAATCGCCCATGCGCAGACGCACGTTGTAGACCGGCACGCCATCGAGCACCGAGTCCGGACGCGCGAGATACACGAGTTCGAAGATACACGGATTCAGGCTCGCGTTCGGCGCGCATTGTTGCGAATGCAGATTGCCTTCGATGTCGATGAACAGCGCTTCGCCCGGCGCCACATCGCGCACGAATTCGAAGCCGATACCTTCAATCGCTACCGATTCCGACGCGACGATCCACTCCACGCCATGCGCCGTTTCCTGCTTGCCCAGACACAGCGGCCGGATACCGAACGGGTCGCGGAAAGCCAGCAGGCCGTAGCCGGCGATCAGCGAAACGATCGCATACGAACCATGCACGCGGCGATGCACGCCCGAGACCGCCTTGAACACAGATGCCGGATCGATTTGCAGGCCGGAAGTGGAGAGTTGCAGTTCGTGCGCGAGCACGTTGAGCAGCACTTCGGTATCGGAATTGGTGTTGATGTGGCGGCGGTCGACGCGGAACATCTCGTCTTTCAGTTGCTGCCAGTTGGTCAGATTGCCGTTGTGAGCGAGGATGATGCCGAACGGTGCGTTCACGTAGAACGGTTGGGCTTCCTCTTCACTCGACGCCGAACCGGCCGTCGGGTACCGCACCTGGCCGATGCCAGTGTTGCCGGGCAGGCTGCGCATGTTACGCGTGCGGAACACGTCGCGCACCATGCCGTTAGCCTTGTGCATGTGGAAATTGCTGCCGTTCGCCGTCGCGATGCCGGCTGCGTCCTGACCGCGGTGCTGCAGGAGCAGCAGGCTGTCATAGATCAGCTGATTGACCGGAGATTGGGAAACTACGCCTACGATGCCGCACATGGCATGTCCTTCAAAGGTACGAAATTCGTGACGGCGGCCGGTGCCGGGGAAGCATCCGGGTCGCGCCGATGTCCTGCGTACTTCCTGCAACGCCTCGCCGGCTTGTGATCGTCACACACGGACGTAAGCAGCGAGTGTCTCGGGAAGCAGCGGTTTCAGTTCGTGCACGCCTTGGACCGCGTAGGGCCGCAACAAGGCGTTGCGCCAGAATTCCTGCTGGGGCAGTTCGGTCAGGCCTGCGAGGGCGACCAGAATCAGCACCAGGATGACCCCGCGAACGAGGCCGAACATCAAACCCAGCGAGCGGTCCACACCGCTCAAACCGGACGCCTGCACGAGCCGGCTCAACAGCGCGTTGGCGACACCCACCACCAGCATCACGCCGATCACCAGCAAGGCAAAAGCCAGCAGCCATTGAGTCAAAGCGCCACCCGGCCACCTGGCGGGCATATACGGCACCACATAGCCGACGAAATGGCAGGCAATCAAAAACGCTGCAACCCAGCCGATCAGCCCGAATATCTCGGACAGAAAACCGCGCCAACCGCCCCGCAGGGCCGACAAACCTATCACCGCCATTACAGCGTAGTCGAAGGCAGTGAACATCGCTGACTTACTGTGCCGAGCCGTTGTTCGAGCCCGACGTCAGGCCGGCTTCACGGACCTTCGCAATCGCTGCCGAGGCGGCGGTCCGGTCAGCGAACGGGCCTGCGCGCAGAAGCGTACGGGTCGTGCCGTCAGCCTGTTTCCTGTGCTCGATATATGCGGGCACTCCCGCTGCTTTCAACTTGGACGTCCAGGCTTTCGCGCTCGCGTCGTCCGGGAACGAACCCAGTTGCACCGCGAAACGGCTGCCCGGCGGCGAGGCCGGCGTGCCGGAATCGGCATCTGCGGCGGCCGCGTCGGGGTTGCTTGTGGTCGCGGTGGCGTTCGTATTGTTCGTGTTGGCGGCGCTTTGAGTCGGCGCAGGGGTCGGCTTAGACGGTTTCTTCGAAGCAGGCACTTGCGTCGACGCCACAGCGGACGCTTGCGACTTGCTGCTCTTGCCGGCTTGCGCCGGTGCAGCGGCCGTGCCCTGCTGCGTCATGGTGTTTGTCGGAGCGGGCGCGGCCGGAGCCGGCGCTACGCCGGAGGCTGCGAGGGCGCTATTCGCGCTATCTGGGGCCGGATTATCAGGTGCGACACCTGCCTGGGTGTCTTCATCGGCAGCGGCCGCTTTGGGCGCCGGACGGGTGGGGATATCGATGGCGATATCGTCCGTTACAGGTTTCGGATGCGAATCCAGCACCATGGGCAGGATCACGACCGCTGCCACCACCATGGCTATCGCGCCTACCAGGCGGCGACGCGCGCGCTGTTTTTCAGGCAACGTAGGGTCGAGCAGCATTGCATCAGCGTCAGGCCGTTCCGTGCGGCGGGTGGTTCGCCGCTCCACGCGCTCGCCACGGGCGGCCCGGGTGGAACTCGTATTTGCGCCACGCCGGGTAGGCGTGTCGTCTTTCTTGCCGAACGAGAAAATTCCCATGAATGGCTTGGTTCGAGGCTGCCGCCCGTTCAGTGTTGCTGCGATTTACGGTAGGCCATTACGCCGGCTACCGTATAGAAACTGCCGAAAACCACGATTCTATCATTCTCCGAGGCCCGTTTTAGCGCGTCTTGGAAAGCCTCGGCCGGCGATTCGAACCGCGTGATGCTGCTATCGGGGCCATCCGTCACACCGCACTCGCGCAGGGTGGCGTCGAGAAACTCGGCGGACGCCGCTCGCGGGCTCGGCAGACCGGTTACGCACCAATGGGCGACTTCGCCTTTCAGGTGTTCGATCACGCCAGCGATGTCCTTGTCGCGCATCGCGCCAAATACGGCATACGTGTACGGAAAATAACCCATATTGCCGAGATTCTGCGATAAAACTGCAGCAGCATGTGGGTTGTGACCAACATCGAGGACGATGGCCGGTTTGCCCGGCAGCACCTGAAAACGGCCCGCCAGTTCGACGTTCGCCAGACCCAGACGGATGTCCTGCGCGGAAACAGGCAGACGGTCCCGCAAAGCCTCGAGGCCCGCCAGCGCGGCGGAGGTATTGATGAGCTGATTCGCGCCGCGCAGCGCCGGGTAGGCGAGCGCTGAGCGGCGCAGCGTGCGGCCCACATAGCTCCATTGCTGACGCTCGCTGCCGGCCTGGCCTTCATAGCGAAAATCGCGGCCGAAGAGCCATAGATCGGCTCCGATCGCTTCTGCATGATCAATCAGCGTTTGTGGCGGCACCGGGTCCGCGCAGATCGCCGGCCTGCCGGCGCGGAAAATGCCGGCTTTCTCGAAGCCGATTTTCTCGCGCGTATCGCCGAGGTATTCGGTGTGATCGATGTCGATGCTCGTGACGATCGCACAATCGGCGTCGAGGATGTTGACCGCATCGAGACGTCCGCCGAGGCCCACCTCGAGAATGACCGCATCCAGCCCGCTCGCGGCAAACAGATGCATGATGGCCAGCGTCGTGAATTCGAAGTACGTCAACGAGACCGGTTCCGCGAGGCTCAGGCGCGCCGCTTCGACCGCCTCGAAATGTGCCAGCAGGTCGGCGTCGCTCGCCACCTCGCCGTTTACCCGCGCCCGTTCGTTGAACGTAAGGAGATGCGGGGAAGTGTGGCAACCCACTCGATAACCTGCGCGCAGCAAGATCGTTTCGAGGATCGCACACGTCGAGCCTTTGCCGTTGGTGCCGCCCACCGTGATCACCGGGCAGTCGAACGACAGTTGCAGCGCGTCGCGCACCTTGCTGATCCGCGTCAGCCCCATGTCGATACCGACCGGATGCGCGGATTCGAGGTGCTTGAGCCAGGCGTCGAGAGTCGGGAATGTGGTGGTCATCTGCTGCGTCGGTTAGGCGGTGTTGCGAACTTGCGCGAGACCGCGATTATCCCGGAAATGACAGCGCGCCGCTTGATGACCTCTCGCGGCGCGCTGTTTTTACACTGCCGTGCTGTGTAGCGCGGCATCGAAGGCTTTTGTGGCAGCTGCGTTCGTTACGTTCGCTGCGTTCGTTCAGGCTACCGCGTCAGCCGGCTGGCGGGACATCAGAGCCATCAGACGCGCGATTTCCTCACGCAGCTTGCGACGATCGACGATCATGTCGACCGCGCCCTTCGTCAGCAGGAATTCGGCACGCTGGAAGCCTTCCGGCAGCTTTTCGCGCACGGTTTGCTCGATCACTCGAGGGCCGGCAAAGCCGATCAGCGCCTTCGGCTCCGCGATCACCACGTCGCCGAGGAACGCGAAGCTCGCCGACACGCCGCCCATGGTTGGATCGGTCAGCACCGAGATGAACGGCAGCTTGGCGTCGGACAGCTTGGTCAGCATTGCCGTGGTCTTGGCCATCTGCATCAGCGACAACAGGCTTTCCTGCATCCGCGCGCCGCCCGAAGCGGTGAAGCAGATAAACGGCACGTTCTGCTCGAGTGCGTTCTGCGCGCCGCGTGCGAAGCGCTCGCCGACTACCGAACCCATCGAGCCGCCCATGAACGAGAACTCGAAGCAGGCCACCACGCACGGCAGCGTGTGAATCGCGCCACCCATGACGACCATCGCGTCGGTTTCGTCGGTTTCATCCATCGCCTCTTTCAGGCGTTCCGGGTACTTGCGGCTGTCCTTGAACTTGAGTGCATCGACCGGCAGGATCTCCTGGCCGATTTCGTAGCGGCCTTCCGGATCGAGCAGACCGTCGAGGCGCTCACGTGCGCCGATGCGCATGTGATGGTCGCACTTCGGGCACACGTGCAGATTGGCCTCGACGTCGTTGCGGTACAGCACCGCTTCGCACGACGGGCACTTGATCCACAGGCCTTCCGGAATCCCTTTACGGTTTTTCGGATCGGTTTGCTTGATTTTGGGTGGCAGCAGCTTGTCGAGCCAGCTCATGGTGATTCCTTCTTGGGTCTTCGGTACGCACAACGGCGGGGATAAACCCCGCCGCAAGCCTACAGCAGACAAAAAATAACGGTTATCGGGCGGTCGCGCCAATGCCGTCGAGCGCCTCGCGGATCTCCGCGATGAAACGCGTCAGCGTCTCGGCGGCTGCCTCCGGTGCGGCTTTTTCGAGCAATTGCACGATACGGCTGCCGATCACGACGGCATCGGAGACTTCGGCCACCAAGCGCGCTGTCTGGGCGTCCCGGATGCCAAAACCGACGCCCACCGGCAGGGGAACGCGCGACTTGATGGCGGGGATTTTACTCGCGATGCTGGAAACGTCCAGATTTGCCGCTCCGGTGACCCCTTTCAGCGACACATAGTAGACGTAGCCGCTGGCGATTTTGCCGACTTCAGCGATGCGATCGTCAGTCGACGTGGGGGCGAGCAGGAAGATAGGGTCGATGCCAGAAGATCGCATCTTTTCGGCGAAGATCACAGACTCTTCCGGCGGATAATCGACCACTAGCACACCATCCACGCCGGCTTCCTGCGCCGCTGCAGCGAACGCCTCAACGCCCATCCGTTCGATCGGATTGGCATAGCCCATCAGCACGACCGGCGTCTTGTCATCGCGCTCGCGAAACTTCTTCACGTCGGCCAGCACGTGGCGCAGCGAGACGCCATGCGCCAGCGCGCGCTCCGACGAGGCCTGGATGACCGGGCCGTCGGCCATCGGATCGGAGAACGGGACACCCAGTTCGATCACGTCCGCGCCGCCGGCGGCCAGCGCGTGCATGAACTCGACGGTGCGAGCCGGATCCGGATCGCCCGCCGTCATGAATGGGATCAGTCCTTTCTTGCCTTGCGCAGCCAATGCTGCAAATGTGTTCTTGATACGGGACATGGAAATTTTCTCGAAAATAGTTAGCTGCGCGTTCGTTGCTTTTTGGAGCCTATTCCCTGATTTTTACAACCTGTTCGGCGCTATATACGCGCTTAGGGGCGTTAGCTCAGGTTTCAACATCCACAGATGCAACGGGCGTGGCGGGTTCGGTCAGCGCAACCGGCGCGGCCGCGCTGACGCGTTCACGCGCTATCGCGCAGTAACTTTCATTAATTTCATAGCCGACGAATTCGCGCCTCTGACGTGCGCAAGCGACTGCCGTGGTGCCGCTACCCATGAACGGGTCAAGCACGCGGCCGCCCGGCGGGCAGCTCGCGAGCACCATCCGCTCGACGATCTCCAAAGGTTTCTGGGTCGGGTGATCGACCCGCTCGGCATGCTGCCGATGCAGGCGCGATACCGACCAGACATCCTTCGGGTTATAGCCTTGCTCCAGCCACTTGCTGCCTTCGAACAACTTGCGCGAACGCGCCTTCTTCGTGATGGCATCGTACGGGATGCGGACGGGATCGAGATCGAAGTAGTAATCCTTCGACACCGCGAAAAAGCCGACGTTGTCGTGCACGGACGTGAAGCGACGGGTGGTGCCGCCCATGCTCGGCACGCGCCGGTCCCAGATGATCTCGTTGACCATCGTGAGACGAGTCTTCAGGAAGCAGAAGATTTCCGGTGCGTATTGCCACGTGCAAAAGATATACAGCGAACCGGACGGCTTGAGCTTCGGGATCGCCAGCTCAAGCCAGCTACGCGTCCAGGCGATAAAGTCGTCGCCCGAACGCATATCGGAGTCGTTGCCGTAGTCCTTGCCGAGCCCATACGGCGGATCGGCAAGGATCAGGTCGATCGACGCATCCGGCAGGTTCGCCACATCGGTCAGAAAATCGCGGTTCAAGAGCTGAATACCGGCGGGCACCACAGGCAAAGCAGCCGGAGACGCCAATGCAGGCGCCTCGGTTGCTTCGACCTGGGGCGTTTCGGCTTGAGCTGTTACAGCCTCGGCCATCGCGGCCTCAGTCGCTCCAGCCTCGGGGTCGTCGATCGCCGGTTGCGGCTCGTCGAACTCGTCGCGCATCGTCGCGGCGCTCAGAACGTGATACCCGATCGCTCAGCGACCGTGTGCATGTCCTTGTCGCCGCGACCCGACAGGTTCACCAGAAGGCACTTGTCCTTCGGCAAGGTCGGCGCGAGTTTGGCCGCATAGGCCAGCGCGTGGCTCGATTCGAGCGCCGGAATGATGCCCTCGATCCGGCAGCAATCGTGGAACGCCTTGAGCGCTTCTTCGTCGGTGATGCCGACGTATTGCGCACGGCCAGTTTCGTGCAACCAGGCGTGCTCCGGGCCGACGCCCGGATAGTCGAGACCCGCCGACACCGAATGCGTCTCGATAATCTGGCCGTTTTCGTCCTGCAGCAGATAGGTGCGGTTACCGTGCAAGACTCCCGGGCTACCGCCGATCAGCGAAGCCGCATGGCGACCCGTGTCGAGGCCATCCCCGGCAGCTTCAACGCCGATCAACTGCACTTCTTTGTCATCGATATATGGGTAAAAGATGCCCATCGCGTTAGATCCACCGCCCACGCACGCGATTACCGCATCCGGCTGACGGCCGACCAGTTCGGGCATCTGCACCTTGCACTCATCGCCGATCACGCGCTGGAAATCGCGCACCATCATCGGATACGGATGCGGACCCGCGACCGTGCCAATGATGTAGAACGTGCTTTCGACGTTGGTGACCCAGTCGCGCATTGCTTCGTTGAGCGAGTCTTTCAGCGTTTTGGATCCCGATTCGACCGGCACAACGGTAGCGCCAAGCAGTTTCATGCGATACACGTTGGCGGCCTGCCGGCGTACGTCCTCCGAACCCATGTAGACCACGCACTCCATGCCGAAGCGGGCAGCAATGGTCGCCGTGGCGACCCCGTGCTGCCCCGCGCCGGTTTCCGCGATCACTCGCTTCTTGCCCATGCGTTTGGCGAGCAGGGCCTGGCCGATTACGTTGTTGATCTTGTGGGCGCCAGTGTGATTCAGGTCTTCACGCTTGAGGAAAACCTGAGCGCCGCCAAGCAGTTCGCTCCAGCGCTGAGCATGATAAATCGGGGAAGGACGGCCAACGAAGTGCTTCAGTTCGCGTTCATATTCAGCAACGAACTCGGGGTCTTTCTGGAATTTTTCGTAGGCTTCACGCAGCTCGTTGAGTGCATGGACCAACGTTTCAGCGACGAACACGCCGCCAAATTGGCCGAAATGGCCTCGTTCATCGGGCAAGTTATACATGGTGTCACTCTTCTCAGTGTACCGGACCGCCCGCTTCGTGCGAGGCCGGCTCCGGCGGAATCACTCTGCGTCCGCCGCGCGCACTGCGCGTACGAACGCCGCCATCCGGGCATGATCTTTCACGCCCTTGGCGCCCGCTACTTCGATGCCGCTCGAGACATCGACCGCGTACGGGCGCACGCGATGAATCGCATCACTGACGTTTTGCGCGTTCAACCCACCACTCAAAACGGCCCGACGCGCGAGCTCTGCTGGAATAAGTGACCAATCGAAAACCTTCCCGCCGCCGCCATAGCCTTCGACATGGGTGTCGAACAGAAGAGCGCTGGCAGCTGCATAGTTAAGTGCCGATTTTACCAAATCGGCTTGCTGAGTATCGGCCTCAACCCGCAAAGCGCGCAACCAAGGCAAACCCGCAACGCTGGCGAGCGCCTCACACTGCTGAGGCGTCTCGTCGCCGTGGAACTGTAGCAGGGTGAGCGGAACGTTGCTTACCACCTCGCGCATCCACTCGGGCGACGCGTTCACGAACAGCCCTACCACCGACACGAACGGCGGGACGTCCCGCACCAGTTCGAGCGCCTGCGCTACGTTAATCGAGCGCGAACTGGGCGGATAGAAATTGAGGCCGATAGCATCCGCGCCGAGGTCGATGGCGTGGGCCACGTCCTCGGGCTTCGACAACCCGCACAGCTTGATGCGGGTCCGATGGGGCGCCGCGGCTTGCGTCGCGCCCTCCTGCTGGGGTGCGCCGGCCGCGGCCGGCTGGTTCAAGGTGGTTGAATTCATGATTGCGCTGATTCGGTCCAAACGGTACTCCACGGCACACTGGCCGCCTGCGCAGCGGGCACCGCGAATTCCTGAGGATAGCCCACTTGCGCGAGATATAGGCCGTCAGGCATGAAAGTAGGGGCGGCCTGATTGCGATCGCGGCTCGCCAGCACATCGGCCATCCACGCCGCAGGATAGCGCCCACGTCCGACTGCCACGAGACAGCCCATCAGATTGCGCACCATGTGGTGCAGGAAGGCGTTGGCGCGGAAGCGGAAGTGGATGAAGTCGCCCTGCTGCCGCACGTCGATCTGGTACAGATGCTTGACTGGTGTTTTCGCCTGGCATTCCGACGAACGGAACGCTGAAAAATCGTTCTCGCCGATCAGATAAGCGGCGGCGGCGCGCATCGCCTCGACGTCGAGCGGCGTGTGCACCCAGCCGGCGCGTTCGGCCAGCATCGGCGAGCGGACCGGGTGGACGTACAGCGCGTAGTAATAGGTCCGCTCGAACGCCGAAAAGCGCGCGTGGAACGTCTCCGGCATCGGCTTCGCCCACTGAACCGCGACCGTTTTGGGCAGAAACGCATTGGTGCCGCGCACCCACGAGAAATCCGTACGATCCAGTTCGGTGTCGAAATGCACGACCTGTCCGAGGCCGTGCACGCCGGTATCGGTACGGCCGGCCACCACGGTCTGCAGGGGCGTCTGCGCAAATTCGCGGAGCGCTCTTTCGAGCGCATCCTGGACCGTCTTGCCATGCGGCTGCGACTGCCAGCCGCAAAATGCCGAGCCGTCGTACTGGATTCCTAGCGCAATCCGTGTCACGGCGGGCATTACGACAGAGGCCGCAGCGTCGACAGCAACGCCCGCGCTTCGCTGCGCGTGGCAGCGTCGTTCGTATCAATCACTTCCTGGATCAGCGCTCGCGCGCCGGCCAGATCGCCCAGTTCGATGTACTCGGAGGCCAGATCGAGCTTGTTGCGGGCAATCCGGACCAGGTCATGCGGCGTGAACGACGGCAGCGGTTGCGCGGGACTCGGCGGCAACTCCAGATCGAAGTCCAGATTCAGCGCGCCGAAGCCGGCAGCGCCTAGCCCGGCGACGGCCGCTGGGCCTGCCGTGCCTGCAGCGATTTCTTCGGCGACAGGGAGTGAGCCCGCGGAACCGTGCATGAAGGCGTGCTGCGCGGTGATTACGGGCTCCACAACCGGCTGCGTCGACAGCGAAGCAGGTGGCGTTACCGGCGTGGCTGGCGATACTGGCTCCGTGCGCGGCGGCAAAGCCATGTCGAGGCTGCCGAAGGCGTCGACTGCGTCGCGGGGGAAGCTGCTTGCGGCGGCCGGCTCAGATGGGGCGTCGCTGAGGGGCTGCTCTGCCGGGGATGCGTTTTCCTCGACCTGCGGCGCCTGTTCGAATGTTTCGGGCGCGGAGGGCTGTTCGTGCGCCGATGGGGAAAATGCCTCGGGCGACAGCGATTCTCCGTGCGGCACCGGTTCAGATGCCTCGGGTGTCAGCGGCTCGCCCCACTCCGGCTCAAGTTGCGGCGGCGAGGGGAGCGGCTGCGGGGCTCCTGCGTGATCGAGCGACGGCTCGGCGGGATGTTGGCCGAATGGCGACCCCGCTTGCGGCTCGCCAAGCGGCGCCGGTGCACCGAAATCCATCTGCGGATGCGGCGGTTCGTTGCGTTCAAGCGGCGGCTCTTCGGCAACACTCTCCTCAGAGGGATGCGCCGCGGGCTCGGTCCATTGATTCGGGCCGGCCGGCGCAGGGTGGATCGGATGCTCGATCGCTGGGTGGAACTGGTCTGGACGCAATACGTCAGTCCCGGGTTCTATGACCGGGGCGTGATCGGCCGAGGCGGTGGTGTCTTCGAAGGAGAACGGTGCAGAAGTGTGATCGGCCGGTTCGTACGGCGCTGCTTCGCTCTCCGCTGACTTCCGTGCTGCGGCCTCGTGCTCTTCCACTTCATGCGAGGCCGCTTCTTCATGAGATGCCGCGTCATGAGCCGCTGCCTCGTGCTCTGCGATCTGCCGGGCCGTTGCCTCCCGATCCGCCAATTCACGTGCAGCTGCTTCTTCGTGCGCAGCAGCCTCGCGAGCCGCTGCTTCGCGCTCTGCAGCCTGATGGGCTGCCGCCTCACGCTCCGCGGCTTCACGTGCAGCCGCTTCCTCGTGTGCCGCAGCCTCACGGGCTGCTGCCTCGCGCTCTACGGCCTGCTGGGCGGCTGCCTCCCGCTCCACCGCTTCACGGGTAGCCGCTTCTTCGCGTGCCGCAGCCTCGCCAGCTGCAGCTTCGCGCGCCGCGTACCCGCCGGCAACCACTGGGTCAGACGTGCCAATCTCATCATGCGGCGCGAAGTTATCTCGCGCCAGCACAGTCTCCGGCCCCGCCACGGCTTCAGTTTCAGACGCCCCAGCAACCTCCGCCGACGTCACGCGACTCTTACGCCGACGCATCCCTAGCGCAGCCAGCAAGGCGACCGCCGCTGCGCCGATTGCAGCGGCAAAGCCGAGGTTCACCGGGGACAAGTCGAAGCCGCCACTCTGCGTGTGCGAACTCGCCACAGCACCCGTGCTCTGCACATGAGTCCCGCTGGCAACGACCGCCGGACTGCTCTCAACCGTCGCAGGACCGCTCGCCGGAGCAGGCTGCGCCGGCTTGCCGCCGATGCCATGCTTTTGCAATTCCAACAGCACGCGGCTCTTCAGCGCGAGCAACTGTTGCAGACTGGAAACCTGCGTCGGAGCCTGCAAGGCCTGCGGAGCGGAGGAAGGCGTAACCGGCAGCGTCGCAGACGCAGACGCCGCGGAGGCGACCGATGCGCCGGTCGCCGGCTGGATCGAGCCCGTCCAGACATGCGCACCCACCGTTTGCGAGGCAGACGGCGCGACGGCTGTCGACGAAACGCCGGCAGGCGCCGAAGCCGCGCCAGACACCGCGCCGGACGCGGCCATAGCGGCCCCACTGCCGGCCAACGGCGCGCTAACGCCAGCGCCAGCAGCGGTGGCCGAACTCGCCTGAACCGCTGCACTCGCGAGCCCAGAGACGGCCGGAGCAGCCTGCATGGCAGCACTCGCTGCATTCGCCTGCCCACTGGCAGGCTGCGACGCAGCGCTGACCGCAGTACTTGCCGCGGTTGCCGTGGCCGCCGTAGCGGGTGAAGCCGCCGACGACGACGAACTCGCCGCTACAGCCGAACTTGCTGCCGCCCCCGATGGTGCCGAGGCCCCCGCGGCATCCGAAGCCACGATCGCCGCGCCCGTCGCATCCAGCGCCGGAATCGTCAGCACTGACCCCAGTCTCAGCCGGCTCGGGTCGTGCGACATAAACGCGTTCGGGTTTGCGTCGAACAAGGCCTTCGAGGCGCGCGCCAGCGTCGCGCGATCGTGCGACTGCGTGGCCGCGATCGCTACGTCATTCAGCGATTGCCCCGGATGAATCGAATACTGGCTGCCGGCGGCGAGCGGCGCGGAAGCACCGGCTGGCGCGCTGGCCGCGTCGACAGTCGCTGCCTGAGCGCCGGTTGCACCCCCACCCAGGCCGCCCAGCACGAAGGCCAGGCTAGCCGCGGCGGCGAACCGGCACACACGGCTGCGCGCGATAGCGCGACGGTAAGCGTGTCGGACGGTCATCTGGACCACGGGCGCGTCAGCGCTCAGCCCTTGTTTGCGGTTGGATTGAGACAAGATTTTGGGAGCACACCAATGAAAAAAGCGCCGCGCGAGCGCGACGCTTTTTGAGTTTTTACGCGTCGTAGCCGCGTAGTTTACTTTACTTGTCGAGCAGAATGCGCAGCATCCTGCGCAGCGGCTCTGCGGCGCCCCACAAGAGCTGGTCGCCAACCGTGAAAGCCGACAGATATTCGCCGCCCATCGCCAGCTTGCGCAGACGTCCAACCGGCACCGTCAGCGTGCCCGTGACCACCGCCGGTGACAGATCGCGGATCGACGCTTCGCGCTCGTTCGGCACAACCTTGACCCAGTCATTGGCCGAGGCGAGGATGCTGCTCACCTCGTCGAGCGGCACGTCTTTCTTCAGCTTGATCGTCAAAGCCTGCGAGTGGCAGCGCATGGCGCCGATGCGCACGCACAATCCGTCCACCGGGATCGAACCGGGCGTGCCCATGGCCGGCTTGCCGAGGATCTTGTTGGTTTCCGCGCCGCCCTTCCACTCTTCCTTGGACATGCCGTTGCCGAGGTCCTTGTCGATCCACGGAATCAGCGAACCGGCGAGCGGCACGCCGAAATGCTCGGTCGGCATGCGGTCGCTGTTCATCGCGGCGAGCACGCGGCGGTCGATATCCAAGATCGCCGACGACGGATCCGCCAGATCTTCCTTGGCCGAGCCATACAGCGTGCCCATCTGTTGCAGCAATTCACGCATGTTCTGCGCGCCCGCGCCCGATGCAGCCTGATACGTCATGGCCGTCATCCAGTCGACGAGGTTTTCGCGGAACAGGCCACCCAGCGCCATCAGCATCAGGCTGACCGTGCAGTTGCCGCCGATAAAATTCTTCTGACCCTTCACCAGCGCGTTCTTGATCACGTCGAGGTTGACCGGATCGAGAATGATGACGGCGCCGTCCTTCATACGCAGCGACGAAGCCGCGTCGATCCAGTAGCCGTTCCAGCCCGCTGCGCGCAGCTTCGGGAACACGTCATTGGTGTAGTCGCCGCCCTGGCAGGAGATGATGGCGTCGCACTTCTTCAGGTCGTCGATGCTCGAGGCATCTTTGAGCTTGGTCTCGTTTTTAGCGAACGACGGCGCGTTGCCGCCCGCGTTGCTGGTGCTGAAAAACACCGGTTCGATCAGATCGAAATCGCCTTCCTGCTGCATACGCTGCATCAGGACGCTGCCGACCATGCCGCGCCAACCTACGAGACCTACGTTCATGACACTTACCCTTCGAGTGGAGGCTTCCCCGCATCTTTGCCCGCAGTGACCGCGCGGGGAAGATGGGCGGGCACGACGGACGATCAGCGAATCGTGATCGTTTTCGGGGTAATTGCTTTAATCAGCGTTTTGACGCTAATGGCGAGCTCAACCACACGGGCCGTTTTGCCGTGATGGTTAGAAATCGAGGTGATTTGGTGAGCGCTAGCCATTTCTACAGTCTACACGAAAACCGGATTTGGGCGGCCTGATTCGCCGCTTTTGCGCGCGAATGGGCCGGATTTCGGGCCATTCGCGCGTGTGCGCGTGTCGGACTTACGACATCGTCACTACGTCTTTACGGGCCACGAAACGTTCGCGGCCCGGGTAAAACACAACGCCAACAACAGCCTTAAAGCGCGGCGACGACAGCATCGCCCATCGCCGCAGTACCGACCTGCTTGCAACCCGGCGTGAGGATGTCGCCAGTACGGAAGCCTTGCTCCAGCACCTTCTTCACGGCGGCTTCGATGCGATCGGCCTGTTCGGCCTTGTTCAGCGAATAACGCAGCATCATCGCGGCGGACAGGATCGTGGCCAGCGGATTCGCCACGCCCTTGCCGGCGATATCCGGCGCCGACCCATGCGACGGCTCGTACAAGCCCTTATTGTTCTTGTCGAGCGACGCCGACGGCAGCATGCCGATCGAACCCGTCAACATAGCGGCTTCATCGGAAAGGATGTCGCCAAACATGTTGCCGGTGACGATTACGTCGAACGACTTCGGCGCCTTCACCAGTTGCATGGCCGCGTTGTCGACGTACATGTGCGACAGCTCGACGTCCGCGTATTCCTTCGAGACATCGATCATGATGTCCTTCCAGAATTGCGACGTTTCGAGCACGTTGGCCTTGTCGACCGAAGTCAGTTTCTTGCCGCGCTTTTGCGCTGCCTGGAAAGCAACGTGCGCGATGCGGCGCACTTCCGGCTCCGAATACCGCATCGTGTCGAAACCTTCCTTCGCGCCGGCAAACGGGCCGTCCGGTGCGTCACGCAGACCGCGCGGTGCGCCGAAGTAAATATCGCCATTCAGTTCGCGCACGATCAGGATGTCGAGGCCCGAAACGATCTCTTCCTTCAGCGACGACGCACCCGTCAATTGCGGATAGCAGATCGCCGGACGGAAGTTCGCGAACAGTTGCAGATGCTTACGCAGACCCAGAATGGCCTGCTCGGGACGCAGCGCGCGTTCGAGCTTGTCGTACTTCCAGTCGCCGACGGCGCCGAACAGGATCGCATCGGCTTCCTTCGCGAGCGCGAGCGTCGAATCGGGCAGCGGATGGCCCTTGGCTTCGTAACCCGCGCCGCCAACCGGCGCTTCTTCGAGCTCGAATTTCTCGCCGAGCACATTCAGAACCTTGACGGCTTCCTTGACGATTTCCGGACCGATGCCGTCGCCGGGCAACACTGCGATCTTCATGCGAATTTCCTTGATTGTTTTCTTTTAAACCTGGGCACGCAAAAGCGCTACCGCCTCAAACTCAGGCGTGCACTTAACCGACGATACGGTGGCCCAGCCACGGCTGCTTCGTCAGACGCTCTGCTTCGAACTGACGAATCTTGTCAGCGTGACGTAGCGTCAGGCCGATATCGTCGAAACCATTCAGCAGGCAGTACTTACGGAAGCCGGCAACTTCGAACGGGTACTCGGTGCCGTCGCCGATGCGCACGGTCTGCGCTTCGAGATCGATGGTCAGCTCGAAACCGTTGAACGCGTACGTTTCGTTGAACAGATGATCCACCTGTTGCTCTGTGAGCACGATCGGCAGCAGACCGTTCTTGAAGCAGTTGTTGTAGAAGATGTCTGCGAAGCTCGGCGCGATGATCGCGCGGAAGCCGTACTGCTGCAGCGCCCACGGTGCGTGCTCACGCGAGCTGCCGCAGCCGAAATTCTTGCGCGCCAGCAGGATCGACGCGCCTTGATAGCGCGGCTGGTTCAGCACGAAGTCGGGATTCAGCGGGCGCTTCGAATTGTCCTGACCCGGCTCGCCGTGGTCGAGGTAACGCCATTCGTCGAACGCATTCGGACCGAAGCCCGTGCGCTTGATCGACTTCAGGAACTGCTTCGGAATGATCGCGTCCGTGTCGACGTTTTCGCGATCCAACGGCGCCACGACGCCGGTATGTACGATGAATTTATCCATGGCCCATCACCCATCAGAGTAAAGACCGGCGGCTGCGCCACTGGGCGCGCCGCCGGTGGAATCGAAACAGAATCGCAGCGGCTTAGCCGAGCTTGCGAATATCGACGAAGTGACCTTCGATGGCAGCAGCAGCAGCCATCGCCGGACTCACGAGGTGAGTACGCCCACCTGCGCCCTGACGGCCTTCGAAGTTGCGGTTAGACGTGGACGCGCAACGCTCGCCCGGATCCAGCCGGTCCGCGTTCATTGCGAGGCACATCGAGCAGCCTGGCTCGCGCCATTCGAAACCGGCGTTGGTAAAGACCTTATCCAGCCCTTCACGCTCAGCCTGCGCCTTAACCAGACCCGAGCCCGGCACGACCATCGCCAGACGGATGTTCGGCGCGACGCGGCGGCCCAGCTTGCGCACGACATACGCTGCGGCGCGCAAGTCTTCGATACGCGCGTTGGTGCACGAGCCGATAAAAATCTTGTCCGGCTTGATGGATTCGATCGGCAGATTCGGTTCGAGCGCCATGTACTTCAGCGCACGTTCCATCGCGTCGCGCTTGACCGGATCTTTCTCGCGTTCCGGATCCGGCACGCGGCCATCGATTGCGGTCACCATCTCCGGCGACGTACCCCATGTGACTTGCGGCACGATTTCCGCAGCATTCAGTTCGACGACGCGGTCGAACTTCGCACCGTCATCCGATTTGAACTGCTTCCAGTATTCGACTGCGTGATCCCACTCGACGCCTTCCGGCGAGAACGGACGACCCTTCAGATATTCGATTGTCGTGTCGTCAACGGCGACCATGCCAGCCCGCGCGCCGCCTTCGATCGCCATGTTGCAGACGGTCATGCGGCCTTCCATGCTGAGCGCGCGGATTGTCGAACCGCCGAACTCGATGGCATAGCCCGTACCGCCTGCCGTACCGATCTTGCCGATAATGGCGAGCACGATGTCCTTCGCGGTACAACCGCGCGGCAATTGCCCTTCGACCTTCACCAGCATGTTCTTGCTCTTCTTCTGCAAGAGCGTTTGCGTAGCCAGCACGTGCTCGACTTCCGAAGTGCCGATACCGTGCGCGAGCGCCCCGAACGCGCCGTGCGTGGACGTATGCGAGTCGCCGCAGACGATCGTCATGCCCGGCAGCGTAGCGCCCTGCTCCGGCCCGATGATGTGCACGATGCCCTGGCGCAGGTCGTTCATCTTGAACTGCGTGATGCCGTAGGAATCGCAATTCGTATCGAGCGTGTCGACTTGCAGCTTCGACACCGGATCGGCGATGCCATGACTGCGGTCCGTAGTGGGCACGTTGTGGTCGGACACGGCCAGATTCGCGCTGATCCGCCACACGGGACGCTCAGCCAGCTTCAGGCCTTCAAACGCCTGCGGGCTGGTGACTTCGTGCAGCAGGTGACGGTCGATGTAAAGAATCGTCGTACCGTCTTCTTCCGTGTGGATCACATGTGTGTTCCACAATTTGTCGTAGAGAGTCTGTGCCATGGTATGCGGGGTAGTGATGACTGCGGGCAAGCTGTGTGTGCGATTGATTATGCCACGCTGATCCGCGATTTTGCGCACCGTTTAACGGAAAAACCCAGAAAAAACAGGGAGTTGGGTGGTAGTGGCGATACCTGTATCGATGGCACCCGGCAAGGTGCGGCGCACAAAGTCACGCCTGATCTGACCCGCCATCAACCCCAAAAGCAAAACGCCCCAACGTTTAACCCGTTGGGGCGTTTCCTTAACCGCAGCGCAGCATCACGCGTAGTACACAGCAGTCTGAATCGCTTAACCGCTAACTACACTACGCGACAATCTACACCTGCTTACCGGTCCGAAATAGCCTTCGCTTCACGCGGCGTATCGCCAACAAACAGCTGACGCGGACGGCCGATCTTCTGTTCCGGATCGGCAATCATTTCGTTCCACTGCGCAATCCAGCCCACCGTACGTGCCATCGCGAAGATACACGTGAACATCGACGTCGGGATGCCCAGCGCGCGCTGCACGATGCCCGAGTAGAAGTCAACGTTCGGGTACAGCTTGCGCGACACGAAGTACTCGTCTTCCAGTGCGATCTTTTCCAGCGCCATGGCCAGCTTGAACAACGGGTCGTCGTGCAGGCCCAGCTCTTCCAGCACTTCGTGGCAGGTTTCGCGCATCAGCTTGGCACGCGGGTCGTAGTTCTTGTACACGCGGTGACCGAAGCCCATCAGCTTCACGCCCGAGTTCTTGTCCTTCACCTGCTTGATGAACTCAGGAATGTTGTCGACCGAGCCGATCTCTTCCAGCATGTTCAGCGCCGCTTCGTTCGCGCCACCGTGTGCCGGGCCCCACAGGCAGGCGATACCGGCTGCGATACACGCAAACGGATTTGCACCCGACGAGCCGGCCAGACGCACCGTCGACGTGGACGCATTCTGTTCGTGATCCGCATGCAGGATCAGGATACGGTCCAGCGCCCGCACCAGCACGTCGTTGACCTTGTACTCTTCGCACGGGTTCGAGAACATCATGTGCATGAAGTTCGCGCTGTACGACAGTTCGTTCTTCGGGTACGCAAACGGCTGGCCGATGCTGTACTTGTACGCCATCGCCACCAGCGTCGGCAGCTTCGCGATCATGCGAATCGCCGACACGTCACGGTGACGCGGGTTATTGATGTCCAGCGAGTCGTGATAGAACGCCGACAGCGCGCCGACTGCGGCCACCAGAATCGCCATCGGATGCGCGTCGCGACGGAAGCCACGGAAGAAGAAGTGCATCTGCTCGTGCACCATCGTGTGCTTCGTGACGGTCTCGACGAACTCTTCTTTCTCAGCTGCGTTCGGCAGTTCGCCCTTCAGCAGCAGAAAGCACGTTTCGAGGAAGTCGGCATTCTGTGCGAGGTTATCGATCGGGTAGCCGCGGTACAACAGCTCACCCTTGTCGCCGTCGATGTAGGTGATGGCCGAGTTACACGCCGCCGTCGACATAAAGCCCGGGTCGTACGTGAACTTGCCGGTCTGGCCGTACAGTTTGCGGATGTCGATCACGTCCGGGCCCATCGTGCCCTTGTAGATCGGCATTTCAACGCTCGGCGAGTTGTCGCTGAACGATAGCGTGGCTTTAACATCTGACGGGGTCATGGCACATCCTCAATCGAAGTATGGAAACAGGGTTTCGATAATTGCACGCGTGGAACAACGGACTGGCTTTACTCAAGCAGTGCGCAGCAGCTCCAGCAACCGGATCACATCCGGCTCTGCAAGGTCGCCTTCTGGTTCCTTGCGCGCGAGGAGCAAGTCCATCAGGTCGTTATCGCTCAGCTCTAGCAGGCGCGTAAGTGCGCCTACGTCGGCATCGCTGAGGTCATGCTCGTATTTGCTGAAAAAACGCTCGAAAATCAGATCGTTTTCCAGCAGGCCGCGGCGGGCGCGCCAGCGAAGGCGCGCCCGCCGAAGCGGGTCAGCTTGATGCGATTCTTGCATGTCAGTACGCGCCGGGCCGCCCCAAGTGTACTGACCGCCCCCTTGGGGGGCAGCGAACGAAAGGGAGCGTGGGGGTTGTTTCATTAGACTGCACGGCGAACCATCAATTCCTTGATCTTGCCAATCGCCTTCGTCGGGTTCAGTCCCTTCGGACACACATCGACGCAATTCATGATCGTATGGCAACGGAACAGACGGTACGGGTCTTCCAGATTGTCGAGACGCTCGCCGGTCGCCTGGTCGCGGCTATCCGCGATGAAACGATAAGCTTGCAGCAAACCAGCCGGACCGACGAACTTGTCCGGGTTCCACCAGAAGCTCGGGCACGACGTGGAGCAGCTTGCGCACAGAATGCACTCGTACAGGCCGTCCAGCTCTTCGCGTTCTTCCGGCGACTGCAGACGTTCCTTTTCGGGCGGCGGCGTATCGTTGATCAGGTACGGCTTGATCGAGTGATACTGGTTGAAGAACTGCGTGAAGTCGCAGATCAGGTCACGCACGACGGGCAGACCCGGCAGCGGACGCAGCACGATCTTCTGCGGCAGGTCGTTCATGTTAGTCAGGCACGCCAGACCGTTCTTGCCGTTGATGTTCATTGCGTCCGAACCGCACACGCCTTCGCGGCACGAGCGACGGAACGACAGCGTTTCATCCACTGCTTTCAGCTTGAGCAGCGCGTCGAGCAGCATGCGTTCGTGCGAGTCGATTTCGATCTCATACGATTGCATGCGCGGAGCTGCGTCCTTGTCCGGATCGTAGCGGTAGATTTCAAATGTACGCTTGGCCATTTCTGAATTCCTTTGACTTGTGCCTTAGAAGGTACGCGCTTTCGGCGGCACCGATTCGACGGTCAGCGGTTGCATGTGAACCGGCTTGTAGTCGAGGCGATCGCCTTCGCTGAACCATAGCGTATGGCGCAGCCAGTTTTCGTCGTCGCGATGTTCGAAGTCGTCCTGTGCGTGCGCACCACGGCTTTCCTTGCGCGCTTCTGCCGACACCATCGTGGCGCGTGCCACTTCGATCAGGTTCGCCAGTTCCAGCGCTTCAACGCGGGCCGTGTTGAACACCTTCGACTTGTCCTTCAGATGCACGTTATCGACGCGCTCGGCCACTTCGCGGATACGCTCCACGCCTTCGGAAAGCAGCTTCGAGGTACGGAACACGCCGGCGTGTGCCTGCATCGTGGCGCGGATGTCGTTGGCCACGTTCTGCGTGTATTCGCCCGACGAGGACTTGTCGAGCTTGTCGAGACGCGAGAGCGCGAAATCAGCGGCGTCAGCCGGCAACGGCTTATGTTCCTTGATTTCCCGCACGTGCTTGACGATATGGTTGCCGGCCGCGCGGCCGAACACCACCAGGTCGAGCAGCGAGTTCGTGCCCAGGCGGTTCGCGCCGTGGACCGACACGCACGAGCATTCGCCCACTGCGTAGAAGCCGTTGACCGGCTCTTCATGACCCTTCGACGTACCCACGACCTGGCCGTGAATATTCGTAGGAATGCCACCCATCTGATAGTGGATGGTCGGCACAACCGGGATCGGCTCTTTAATGCAATCGACGTTCGCGAACTTCAGCGCGATTTCGCGGATCGACGGCAGACGCTTCAGGATCGTCTCAGCGCCGATGTGCGACAGGTCGAGCAGCACGTGATCCTTGTTCGGACCTACGCCGCGACCTTCCTTGATTTCCTGGTCCATCGAACGCGAAACGAAGTCACGCGGAGCCAGATCCTTCAGCGTCGGCGCGTAGCGTTCCATGAAACGCTCGCCGTTCGAGTTGCGCAGAATGCCGCCTTCGCCACGCACGCCTTCGGTAATCAGCACGCCCGCACCCGCCACGCCGGTGGGGTGGAATTGCCAGAATTCCATGTCTTGCAGTGCGATGCCCGAACGCGCGGCCATACCCAGGCCGTCACCGGTGTTGATGAACGCGTTCGTGGATGCCGCGAAGATCCGCCCTGCACCGCCCGTAGCGAACAGCGTGGTCTTGCCTTCGAGGATGTAGACGTCGCCCGTTTCCATTTCCAGCGCCGTCACGCCGAGCACGTCGCCTTCGGCGTCGCGGATCAGGTCTAGCGCCATCCATTCGACGAAGAATTGCGTCTTCGCTGCTACGTTCTGCTGATAAAGCGTGTGCAGCAGCGCGTGACCCGTACGGTCGGCAGCCGCGCAAGCGCGTTGCACTGGCTTTTCGCCGTAGTTGGCCGTGTGGCCGCCGAACGGACGCTGATAGATCGTGCCGTCCGCATTGCGGTCGAACGGCATGCCCATGTGTTCCAGTTCGTAGACTGCGTTCGGTGCTTCGCGGCACATGAACTCGATCGCGTCCTGGTCGCCGAGCCAGTCGGAACCCTTGATCGTGTCGTAGAAGTGATAGTGCCAATTGTCTTCGCTCATGTTGCCGAGCGATGCGCCGATGCCGCCCTGAGCAGCCACGGTGTGCGAGCGCGTCGGGAACACCTTGGACAGCACGCAGACCGACAGGCCGGCGCGTGCGAGTTGCAGCGAAGCGCGCATCCCCGAGCCGCCTGCGCCGACGATAACCACGTCAAACTTGCGACGCGGCAGAGAATTCTTGATTGCAGCCATTCTTTTATACTCTCCAGAGAATCTGCGCAGCGTAGCCGGCACACGCCAGCAGCCAGACGATCGTCAGGGCCTGAAGGAGGAGACGCACACCGACGGGCTTGATGTAGTCCATCCAGATGTCGCGAATACCTACCCACGCGTGGTAGAACAGGGACAGCAGCGTCACGAAGGTGGCGAGCTTCATCCATTGCGTCGCGAAGATCGACGCCCAGCCGTCATACGAAAAGTCTTGTGCGCCGAAGAACCACGCGAGCAGGATGATCGTGTAGACCGCCATGATCGTCGCGGTAATGCGCTGTGCGAGCCAGTCGCGCAGACCGTAGTGCGCGCCGACGACGAGACGCTTCGGACCGATTCGGTTATTAGCTGACATTTTTTTAGAATGCTCCGAAGAGTTTGAGCGCGAATGCAATTGTCAGAAGCGACGAAACGACCAGTACGATGATGGAGGTTTGCTTGCCCTTCTCTTTCGTCGTGAGGCTGTGGCTCGTGTCCATGAACAGGTGGCGCACGCCAGCGCAGAAGTGAAACAGGAA
Organism: Paraburkholderia phenazinium; assembly: GCF_900141745.1. Taxonomy (NCBI): domain Bacteria; kingdom Pseudomonadati; phylum Pseudomonadota; class Betaproteobacteria; order Burkholderiales; family Burkholderiaceae; genus Paraburkholderia; species Paraburkholderia phenazinium. The sequence goes on from NZ_FSRM01000002.1 coordinate 510,227, forward strand.
GGCCCACGCGAGAACCAGCGTGATGAGCTTGACGATGATGTTGGAGAGGAAGCCCTTGAAGACGTCAAAGCTGAGCTCTGAGGTAAGGCTTTGATCGAAGAGGTAAAGCAGGAACGGAAGAAAAACAAACAGCAGCCCACCGCTGACGCGATGGAGAATCGACACACGCCCCGCTAGTGGGAGGCGATACGCCGTCAATATCTGCCCGATACCGATGTTCCGGAACTCCGGCCTCGGTTTTTTTACGGCTTCAGCCATGCTAGACCCCTACTATGTAGTAACACTAATCCTGAATTTTAGCGCCTTTTCATATCGCGCTGCAGCGAAAAACCCCAACGGTCCTTTCCTGCGCACGCGAGAATGGCGTTCTCAAGCGGGTTCCGCGCGTTATGCCCATCACCCTTAAACACATCGATCCAGCTCGAACTTCCGGGTCTCCGACAGCCCGGTTTTAGCTGAGATCGTTCTGATAGTAGTACCCAGTTGTGACATACCATCCGCGCCGCACTTCGACAGGGCGGTCCCCATAGGTATAGGACACGCGATCCACCGACAGCAACGGAAATCCGGGCGGCACCTTCAGCAGGTCGGCGACCGTGGGGTCGGCCGCCACCGCCCGAATCTTCTCGGACGCCCGGATCATACGGGTTCCGAACTCAGTCTCGAACATCGCATAGAGCGGACCCTTGTACTCGGAAAGCCGCTCGAGAGTGAGTCCGCGGAACACGACGCCGGGCAACCAGATTTCGTCGAGAACCGTAATTTCACCATCAAACTGCAAAAGGCGCTTTATAAGCACCACTGGGTCGGCTGGTTTGAGATCGAGCTGGCGAGCGATATCGGCCGACGCGCGCAGGCGGCGGCATTCGAGCAGGCGGCTAACATGAGGGTGTTCGGCGCCGTCATCGGCCAGTAACCTGAGGAAGCGAAACTGGGCGCGATCCTCATTGTGCGTTGCAACAAAAGTGCCCTTGCCCTGACGGCGCACCAGCAGGTTATCCGCCGCCAGTTCGTCGATCGCCTTGCGCACCGTCCCCTGACTCACCTTAAAGCGGGCAGCCAGTTCAACTTCACTGGGAATGATCTCACCCGGCTTCCACTCACCCGACTCGAGGCTGTGTGTAATCAACGCCTTGATCTGCTGATACAAGGGGCTGAAAGTGGGCGATGTAGCGGGCGCAGCAGCAGCGGACGCACCCTCGCCCGGCCCCCCAGGGCCGTTAGGATTCGGAGTGCTCGCCGGGTTCGAATTCATGCGCGCATTTCATCATAAAGGCCCGTCTGCCGTCTATTACTTTCCCGGCAACAGATATGTCTTATATAAGACATAAGATACTGTTGACTTTGCGTGTGCCGACTCCTACACTCCTTGGCGAGCAAGGGTTCGAGGGTTGTTCAACGGCTTTTTCCAGGGTATCCACAGGTACTCCTGGCAGGCCGCCCGGCACCTAAAGCCGCTCTGCATCACGCTGTTGTCCCTCGCGGTCCCGCTTTCGATTCGCCGGTCTTTGTCCCGTCAGACGCTTCGGAAACACACCCTTGCAGGAGCCCGGCACCATGCAGCGGCCACCGGTGTCCCAAGCACCCGCTCCGCTGTACAGGTTTCCGGCATGGCGGTCTTGCCGCAACGCGCTTCCAGCCTCGGCTTTCGGCCTGAGGCGCCCCGCGTAACAGTGAATTCCGCCCTGTTTCACAACGCTTCGCCTAACGCGCATATAGAATGGCGTTTTCCCTAGCGTCTAACGCATCGTCCTGGAGAATTCTCAATGGCTAAGCCCGCAAAGCGCGTTGCCGTCACCGGCGCCGCAGGTCAAATCGCTTACTCCCTGCTATTCCGCATCGCCAACGGCGACCTGCTCGGCAAGGATCAACCGGTGGTCCTGCAACTGCTCGATCTGCCGCAAGCGCAAGGCGCCGTCAAAGGCGTCGTGATGGAACTGGATGATTGCGCATTCCCGCTGCTGCAGGGCGTCGTGATCACCGACGATCCCAAGGTTGCGTTCAAGGACGCTGACGTTGCCCTGCTGGTCGGCGCGCGTCCGCGTTCGAAAGGCATGGAACGTAAGGATCTGCTGTCGGCGAATGCTGAGATCTTCACGGTGCAAGGCAAGGCGCTCAACGAAGTCGCCAGCCGCGACGTGAAGGTGCTGGTGGTCGGCAACCCGGCCAACACCAATGCTTACATCGCGATGAAGTCGGCACCGGATCTGCCGAAGAAGAACTTCACCGCCATGCTGCGCCTGGACCACAACCGCGCTCTGTCGCAACTGGCTGCCAAGTCGGGCAAGCCGGTCGCTTCGATCGAGAAACTGGCTGTGTGGGGCAACCACTCGCCGACGATGTACCCGGATTTCCGCGTTGCAACGGCAGAAGGCCAGGACCTGACCAAGCTGATCAACGACGACGAATGGAATCGCAACACGTTCATCCCGACCGTCGGCAAGCGCGGCGCAGCGATCATCGAAGCGCGCGGCCTGTCCTCGGCAGCGTCGGCAGCTAACGCCGCCATCGACCACGTGCGTGACTGGGTGCTCGGCACGAACGGCAAGTGGGTCACCATGGGTATCCCGTCGGACGGCTCGTACGGCATTCCGGAAGACATCATTTACGGTGTGCCGGTAACATGCGAAAACGGCGAGTACAAGCGCGTTGAAGGCTTGGCAATCGACACGTTCTCGCGCGAAAAGATGGACGCTACGCTGAACGAGTTGCTTGAAGAGCGCGAAGGCGTTCAACACCTGCTCGGCTAAGCGCCTGATGTAGACCAGCCGGGACTCTGTTGCTTGCCGACGGGTTCCGGTTTTTTACGTCCGTATTTGATCCGAACGCGTTTTGCGCCGCTTGATGCGCTGTTCCAGCCCGTCAGGCAACACCAGGCAGAACGCGGTCGAATCCGATTCTCAACGAGCCAATACGCCCCTGACGCCGAAGATGCGCGCCCTCACACCCGCCGAAGTGCTGTTTGACGGCGAAGCGCCGCCCACAGTCCTGCCTGCCTGCGATCACTACGCCGGCAGTGAAAAGCTGATGCTGAAATCGCTCGCTTTGCAGCAGGAGTTGGGGCCGGTGTTCGACATCACGCTCGATTGCGAAGACGGCGCCCAGGTGGGCCGCGAAGCCGAGCATGCGGAGCTGGTGGCGTCGCTGCTGGGCAGCGAGCACGACCGCTTCGGCCGCGTGGGCGTACGGATCCACGATTTCAATCATGCGCACTGGCGCGACGACGTGCGCCTGATCCTGCGCGCCGCCAAACGCGCCCCTGCGTATATCACCCTACCGAAGATCCGCAGCGTTCCCGATGCTGCCGAAATGTGCGCGTACATCGAAGCGACGCGGTGTGAGCTCGGCATCGCTCAAGCCGTGCCGGTGCAGTTGCTGGTCGAAACCCATGGCGCACTGGCGCGAGCGTTCGATCTGGCCGCCCTGCCGGGCGTCGAAGCGCTCAGCTTCGGCCTGATGGACTTCGTCTCCGCGCATGACGGCGCGATCCCCGATACGGCGATGCGCTCGCCCGGCCAGTTCGATCACCCGCTGGTGCGGCGCGCCAAGCTCGAGATCGCCGCGGCCTGTCACGCGCATGGCAAGGTACCGTCGCACAACGTCAGCACCGAAGTGCGTGACATGAGCGTGGTAGCCAATGACGCCACCCGCGCCCGCAACGAGTTCGGCTATACGCGGATGTGGAGCATCCATCCGTCGCAGGTGCCGGTTATCGTGGCCGCCTTTTCGCCGCGCGATGAAGAGATCGCCACGGCCGCCGAAATCCTGCTGGCGGCGCAGGCCGCCCAGTGGGGCCCGACGCGCCATCACGACACCCTGCACGACCGCGCGAGCTATCGCTACTACTGGTCGGTGCTGCGCCGCGCGCGCTCGACGGGACGCACGGTGCCGGCTGAAGCCGCGCCGCTCTTTGCTAAAACCGGTTCCACCAAAGAGTCCGCATCATGAGCGGACATACAGGAGACTGCTGGAGATGAGCGAAAAGACGCAAGCCGCAGCGACACCAGGCGAGAGCGGAGCCCCGAGCGCCTTCAAACCGAAGAAATCCGTTGCACTGTCTGGCGTGACGGCGGGTAACACTGCCCTGTGCACGGTCGGCAAGACCGGCAACGACCTGCATTACCGCGGCTATGACATTCTCGACATCGCCAGCACCTGCGAATTCGAGGAAATCGCCTACCTGCTGGTGCACGAAAAGCTGCCCACGCAGGCTGAACTGACGGCCTACAAGGCCAAGCTGAAGGCGCTGCGCGGCCTGCCCGCCAACGTCAAGGCCGCGCTGGAATGGATTCCGGCCGCAGCCCATCCGATGGACGTGATGCGCACCGGCGTCTCGGTGCTCGGTACGGTGCTGCCCGAGAAGGACGACCACAATCTCCCCGGCGCACGCGATATCGCCGACAGGCTGATGGCCTCGCTCGGCTCGATGCTGCTCTACTGGTACCACTACTCGCATAACGGCAAGCGCATCGAGGTGGAGACCGACGACGATTCGATCGGCGGCCATTTCCTGCATCTGCTGCACGGCGTCGAGCCGTCGAAGTCGTGGGTCGAGGCGATGCACATCTCGCTGAACCTGTATGCGGAGCACGAATTCAATGCATCGACCTTCACCGGCCGCGTGATCGCCGGCACCGGCTCGGACATGTACTCGGCACTGACCGGCGCGATTGGTGCGCTGCGCGGCCCGAAGCACGGCGGCGCCAACGAAGTCGCGTTTGAAATCCAGTCGCGCTACCAGAGTCCCGACGAGGCTGAAGCGGATATCCGCCGCCGCGTCGACGCCAAGGAAGTCGTGATCGGCTTCGGCCACCCGGTGTACACGATCTCCGATCCGCGCAACAAGGTCATCAAGGAAGTCGCAAAGAAGCTCTCGAAGGAAGCCGGCAGCACGAAGCTGTTCGACATCGCCGAGCGGCTCGAAACCGTGATGTGGGACGCCAAGAAGATGTTCCCGAACCTGGACTGGTTCAGCGCGGTGTCGTACCACATGATGGGTGTGCCGACAGCGATGTTTACACCGGTGTTCGTGATCGCCCGTACGGCGGGTTGGAGCGCGCACATCATCGAGCAACGCATCGACAACAAGATCATCCGGCCGAGCGCGAACTACACCGGCCCAGAGAATTTGAAGTTCGTGACGCTAAATAGGAGAAAATAGCGTCCGCTGTGCGCTTTCAGGGCGCGTGCAGTTCCACCCTGGCGGCTGCTCCCACCGGTAGCCGCGCACTGTTCAACCGATATTAGATAGAAAAGGCTAACTCCATGAAAAAGCTGCTGATCGCCGCCGTTGTCGGCGCCTTGTCCACGACGATGCTGATCGCCACGACGGACGCCTCCGCACAAACGGCGTCGGGCACCGCCGCGACTACCGCCAAGAAGGCCACGCCGAAAAGGCCGGCTCCGAAACGCCTGATCAAGCGTAAGCCGAACCCGAAGAAAGAAGCGCAAGTCGATCCGGTGCCGGACGGTGCAATCAAGTGGTCGTGTAATGAAGGTCTGTCGTTCGATATGAAGGGCGACATGAAGCGCGATCAGATCGTCACTGTTCACTGGGCGAACAAGAACTACAACCTGCCGCGCGAAACCACCACGACGGGCGCTGACCGCTTCCACGACGCCGCTTCGGGTCTGGACCTGGTCGTGATCCCGACCAAGGCGATGCTGTTCTCGGACAACGACGGTTCGCGTCTCGCGGACGAGTGCAAGACAGCTGAAATGTCGCAAGGCGCGCCGGCTCCGACGCAATCGAACGAGCTGATCAAGAACCCGCAGAACTAAGTTTCCCTTAGTTTCGTTTCAGGAAGGAAAGCCCCGATGTCCGCTCCGATATCCAACGTACGGCCCGACCCGGACCAAGTCCTGGTCGATATCGCCGATTACGTTCTGGATTTCCCGATCGACAGCACGCTCGCGCTGGAAACGGCGCGTCACTGCCTGATCGACACGCTCGGCTGCGGACTCGAGGCACTGACTTACCCGGCCTGCACCAAGCTGATGGGACCAATCGTGCCCGGCACGATCGTCCCCAACGGCGCCAAGGTGCCTGGCACGTCTTTCCAGCTCGACCCCGTTCAGGCCGCCTTCAATATCGGCGCGATGATCCGTTGGCTGGACTTTAACGACACCTGGCTCGCCGCCGAGTGGGGCCACCCGTCGGACAACCTGGGCGGGATTCTCGCCACGGCCGACTGGCTGTCGCGTACCGCCATCGCCACCGGCAAAAAGCCGCTGACGATGAAAGACGTCTTGATCGCCATGGTCAAGGCGCATGAAATCCAGGGCTGTATTGCGCTGGAAAACTCGTTTAACAAGGTTGGGCTCGATCACGTCCTGCTGGTGAAGCTGGCTTCGACCGCCGTTATCGGCAGGCTGATTGGCCTCACGCGTGACGAGCTGATCAATGCGGTTTCCTTGGCCCTTGTGGACGGTCAGGCGCTGCGCACCTACCGCCACGCGCCGAACACCGGCTCGCGCAAATCGTGGGCCGCGGGCGACGCCACTTCGCGCGCCGTGCGACTCGCGCTGATCGCGAAGACTGGCGAGATGGGCTATCCGTCTGTTCTGACAGCGAAGACGTGGGGCTTCTACGACGTGCTGTTCAAGGGCAAGGAATTCAAATTCCAGCGCCCGTACGGCTCGTACGTGATGGAAAACGTGCTGTTCAAGATTTCGTTCCCGGCTGAGTTTCACTCGCAGACTGCAGTGGAAGCGGCCATGACGCTGCATGCGCAACTGCGCGCAGCGGGCAAGACTGTGGAAGACATCAGCAAGATCACGATTCGCACACACGAAGCCGCGATCCGTATCATCGACAAGAAAGGGCCGTTGAACAACCCGGCCGACCGCGACCACTGCATCCAGTACATGATCGCGGTGCCGCTGATCTATGGGCGCCTGACGGCCGCGGACTACGAAGATTCCGTCGCGCAGGACCCGCGCATCGACGCGTTGCGCGACAAGATGAGCTGCGTGGAAGACCCGCAGTTCACCAAGGATTATCACGATCCGGAGAAGCGTTCGATCGCCAATGCACTGACGGTCGAATTCAACGACGGGTCGACATTCGACGAGGTAGTGGTCGAATACCCGATCGGACACAAGCGCCGCCGTGAAGACGGCATCCCGTTGCTGGTCGAGAAGTTCAGGACCAACCTCGCGCGCAAGTTTCCGGTCAAGCAGCAACAAGCGATTCTCGATGTGTCGCTGGACCAGGCAAGGCTCGAAGCCATGCCGGTCAATGAATACGTCGATCTGTATGTCATCTAGTTCAGTACTGTAGTTCCGCGATCAAACCAAGGAAAACACCATGGCCCACAACCTCCACAAAACGCTCAAGGAATTCGACAGCGGTTCCGGCAAAGGCAAGTTCTATTCGCTGCCGCAACTCGGCAAGGCACTGAATATCAAGATCGACCGCCTGCCGGTTTCGATCCGTATCGTGCTGGAGTCGGTGCTGCGCAATTACGACGGCAAGAAGATCGCCGAAGAACACATCACGCAACTGGCAAACTGGAAGCCGACCGCTTCGCGCGTCGACGAAATCCCGTTTGTGGTTTCGCGCGTGGTGCTGCAGGACTTTACCGGCGTGCCGCTGCTCGCCGATATCGCGGCAATGCGCGGTGTCGCGCAACGCGCCGGCAAGAACCCGAAGTCGATCGAACCGCTGGTCCCGGTTGATCTGGTGGTCGATCACTCGGTGCAGATCGATTACTTCCGTCAAAAGGATGCACTCGATCTGAACATGAAACTGGAATTCCAGCGCAACAACGAGCGCTACCAGTTCATGAAGTGGGGCATGCAGGCATTCGACACGTTCAAGGTCGTGCCGCCGGGCGTGGGTATCGTTCACCAGGTGAACCTCGAGTACCTCGCACGCGGCGTGCACAAGAAGACGGACGGCAGCGACACGGTGTACTACCCGGACACGCTGGTCGGCACGGACAGCCACACGACGATGATCAACGGTATCGGCGTGGTGGGCTGGGGCGTGGGCGGCATCGAAGCGGAAGCGGGCATGCTCGGCCAGCCGGTGTACTTCCTGACGCCGGACGTGGTGGGCGTCGAACTGAAGGGCAAGCTGCGCGAAGGCGTGACCGCAACCGATTTGGTGCTCACGGTTACCGAACTGCTGCGTAAGGAAAAGGTTGTCGGCAAGTTCGTCGAGTTCTTCGGCGAAGGCACGCGCACGCTGTCGCTGCCGGACCGCGCGACGATCGGCAACATGGCGCCGGAATACGGTGCAACGATGGGCTTCTTCCCGGTCGACGAAAAGACCATCGACTACTTCAAGGGCACGGGCCGCACCGACGCAGAAATCTCCGCCTTCGAGAACTACTTCAAGGCGCAAGGTCTGTACGGCGTGCCGAAGGCTGGCGAAATCGACTACACGAAGGTCGTCAAGCTCGACCTCGGCACGGTGGCGCCGTCGCTGGCAGGTCCGAAGCGTCCGCAAGACCGGATCGAAATCGGTCACGTAAAGTCGACCTTCAGCGATCTGTTCTCGAAGCCGGTTGCAGAAAACGGTTTTGCGAAGAAGTCTGCCGATCTGGACGCGCAATACACGACGACGAACGGTGTCAACGTGAAGAACGGCGACATCCTGATCGCTGCCATCACGTCGTGCACGAACACATCGAACCCGAGCGTGCTGCTGGCTGCGGGTCTGCTGGCGAAGAAGGCTGTGGAAGCTGGCCTGACCGTGGCTCCGCACATCAAGACGTCGCTCGCCCCCGGATCGCGTATCGTCACCGAGTATCTGACGAAGACGGGTCTGCTGCCGTTCCTGTCGAAGCTGGGTTTCGAACTGGCTGCTTATGGTTGCACGACGTGTATCGGTAACGCAGGTGATCTGACGCCGGAACTGAACGAAGCGATCACGAAGAACGACATCGTCGCAGCGGCTGTGCTCTCGGGCAACCGCAACTTCGAAGCGCGTATTCACCCGAACATCCGCGCCAACTTCCTGGCATCGCCGCCGCTGGTTGTCGCCTACGCAATCGCCGGCAACATCACGCGCGACCTGATGACCGAGCCGGTTGGCAAGGGCAAGGGCGGCAAGGACATCTACCTGGGCGACATTTGGCCGACCAGCGACGAAGTCAACGACCTGCTCAAGTTCGCACTGGACGCCGAAGCGTTCCGCAAGAACTACGCACAGCTCACGAAGAAGGGCGACCTGTGGAGCAAGATCGAAGGCGAAGAGGGTCAGGTGTACGACTGGCCGAAGTCGACCTACATCGCTGAGCCACCGTTCTTCGGCAAGGACTTCTCGATGCAGCCGGCCGACAGCATTGCTGCAGTCAAGGGTGCACGTGCACTGGGCATCTTCGGTGACTCGGTGACGACCGACCACATCAGCCCGGCAGGCTCGATCAAGGAAGACTCGCCGGCAGGCAAGTGGCTGAAGGCAAACGGCGTGCAGAAAGCCGACTTCAACAGCTACGGCTCGCGCCGTGGCAACCACGACGTGATGATGCGCGGTACGTTCGCCAACGTGCGGATCAAGAACCTGATGATCCCGGCGAAGGCAGACGGTACGCGCGTTGAAGGCGGTCTGACGATTCATCAGCCGAGCGGCGAAAACATGTCGATATACGACGCAGCGATGAAGTACATCGACGCGGGTACACCGACCGTCGTGCTGGCAGGCGAAGAGTACGGCACGGGCTCGTCGCGTGACTGGGCGGCCAAGGGTACGCAACTGCTGGGCGTGAAGGCTGTGGTTGCTCGCAGCTTCGAGCGGATTCATCGTTCGAATCTGGTCGGTATGGGCGTGCTGCCGCTGCAGTTCAAGGGCTCGGATAGCGTTCAATCGCTGGGCATTACTGGCGAAGAAACGTTTGACGTCGAAGGTCTCGGTGACGACTTCAAGCCGCAGCAGGAAGTCACGCTGGTAATTCGCGGCAAGGACGGCAAGGAGAAGCGCGTGGCAGTTCTGCTGCGTATCGATACGCCGATCGAAGTGGACTACTACAAGCACGGCGGGATTTTGCCGTTCGTGTTGCGTTCGCTGCTGGCTGCTTAACTTAACGCTTGATGCGTTAAGTAGACGTCCGACGCGAAAGCGGAAGCAGAAGCGGTTTGCAGGTGCTGCGTCCTTGTGGAAGGACGCAGCCGATTTGAGAGCCCGGCCTTGGCCGGGTTTTTTTATTGTCTGGCGCGTTATTGCGTGCCGCGGTCTACGTGGAAGGCAGCGGGGTCATCGGTGATCCGGCGTTGGGTCATGTGGTCGTTCCAGCTGTTGTCGAGCGGCGTTGCGGCGCGAGTGGCTGGATGCCGCTGTTGGATGGACCAGTTCAGCCATGGGGTGTCGTCGGTCGATGCGCTTTCATGGGCGTGCGATGCGCTGGTGGGCCATTCGGGCTGAGTCGATACTGCGGGACGTGCTGCCGGATGGGTGGCGCGGTTCAGTGCGACCCGTTCGTGTACATGGGCTCCGGACAAGCGTGCCATCTTCACTCGCTTCGGCGGTTTTGTGGGCGAGGCGGTGTGTGCGTCGTTTTCACGAGCGGAGAGTTGTACGGTCTGCCTTGGCACTAACTGGATGATTTGCTTGGGCGGCGAGTTATTGATTGCGGCCGCTTTCTCTGTTTCCACGGCGGCTGGCTTAACTTCCTGTCTAAGCGGCTGCAGCTTGACGTGACCCGCAGCAGCAGTGGTGCTCGCTGGAGCGACCTGAAGCGCTTTCGTCTTCTCAGCGTCCTTCATGGAACATGTAACGAGCAACCACGTGAGTGCCATCGTGCAACCGGCGAAAATCGACGCCGCGAGCAGATGATCCGAACGCGTCGAGCGCGGACGAACCGTACCCATTTCAAGATACCGCTTCGCCTCCGCCAATGCGGCGTCGTAGCGCCCAGTGTCCGCGCGTTGTGGCAGCATCTTATAAAACAGGATGTGCTTTACGCCCGGCGGAAAGGGGCCAGCCGGCCGCGGTGCCGCGGGTTGACGAACAGCGCGCTGCACGGCTTCGCGCATCACGTTCCGGTGCGACCCAAAAGGTGGCGGCAGGCCGTCGTACGGCCGCGGCAGCGGGATCGTCAGATCGCCCTCGATCAATGCTAGCGGTCGAGTCATTGCGAGTTGCTCCGGTGTGGCTCGACCGCCTGGTCGAGTTGCATCATCAGCGCGGCAATGCGCTTTTCGAGTTCGTCGAGCAAATGTCCCGCTGACTCGCGCTGAGTCGCGCTGGCATGCCGTAGTGCTTCCATCAGACTATGCGCGCCGACGAGACCGACTGCACCGCTCAATCTGTGCAACGAGGAGCGCATTCCGTCCATGTCGTGCCGGGTCCGCAGTCCGCGGATCTGCTGCAGATCGTCGTGCACTGATCGGCGCCAACCGTGGATGAACGCGCGGAGGTCGACGCCTTCATTCGATAGCGCGTCGAGGTAGTTGCGATCAAACGATTCGGTCGACGGGACGGGGGAATCCGCCGGAGGTTCCGCCGCAATGGGCTGTGGTGTCGTCTTCTGGAGATTTACACGGTGCGACGCGTTAAACGCTTGCGGGCGTTCAATAGTGAATGGCGCACTGAATATGCTGCATGTGCCCTTGGCAGCGTCACTCGATACCTTGAGTTCGCCGCGCATGCATTGCGTCAGTTGCTGGCAGAGTTCCAGACTGAGAGCTTCCTCGTCACGTAACTCTCCCTCAGGCGCGGGCACGTCAAACGATGTGGGTATGTGCATTCGCGCTGAGCAAGTGGGAGAAGCAGGCGTGTCAGCGCCTGCAGCCGTTACGCTCACGAATATTCGTTGCGAGCCGGCATTTAGTGTTTCCGCGCGTGCGGTAACTGTGATCTGGCCGTGCTCAGTGATCCGCACCGCATGACTCAAGAGATGAAAAATAATCTGGCCGAGTCGGGTACCGTCGGCGAGAACTAAAGCGTCGACCGACTGATCTACGGCGGTGCTCAGGCACACGCCCTTCTGCGCCGTGGTGTGAGAGAACAGTGCAGCCACCCCATCAATGAGTTCCCGCACGTCCGTCAACGTTTCATCAAAGACAACGGTGCGCGACTGGATTGGCATGGACGCGAGCATGTCCTCTAGCGCGCGTGCCCATGCGCGCACGGCAACGTGAATTTTGCCCACCAGTTTCTTCTCTGGCGGCTGCGATGATGATTCGTTGAGCTCATCCAGCAAGCTGGCCATCGCGGACAAGGGGCCACCGACGAAGTCGCGCATGGCTGCGTATACACGCTCGCGCTCCAGATTGGCGGCGACAAACGCCTGCGACGCTACACCGACCCCGGAGGCCTGCTCTCGGGACTCGACCGCTGCGAACCGGCGCTGCCATTCGTTCTCGACAGCGCGCGCGGACGCGACGGTTCGTTTGAGCAGCACACGCGTTCTGCACCATCCAACCAAGGCGATGGTTGTGAGGATCATAAGCACGGACAGCAATACGGCTAAACATTGCCAGGCAACCGCCGCATCGCTGATGCGCAACGCTGCCAGCGGGCGGGCAATATTCGTGACATCCCATCCCGTGCCGCGAACGGCAGCCGGCATCGTGTCGGCACGCGCCGACACGATGCACAGCAACGCGAACGCAACGACGCTGCCAAATGCGATCGCATCGTGAATCGAGACCGCCCGCGCTGCGTGAGAGAAACGGCGGGCGCACGTCCGTGTGGGCACTGGAGAACCCGACCGCTTCATCATGTTCATACGCCGCCCGGTCAGTCGATCAGCTTTTGAAGGGCTGCAAATTCGATCAGCCCCGCCAACGAAGACAGACCCAACTTCTCCTGAATTCGACCTTTGTATGTACTGACTGTTTTATCGCTCAGAGACAGGTGCGCAGCTATATCCTTATTGCTTACCCCACGCGCGAGATACTGCAACACCTCCACCTCGCGAGGCGACAACAGATTCAGACCACCTTCCCTGCCCATTTGCGTATCTGCGGGAAAGCAGTCGTAACCGAACAGGACGGTTTTCACGGCAGTGATCAATTCGCTGATATCACGCCCCTTTCCGACGTAACCGTTTGCGCCAGCAAACCTGGTGTGGCCGGCCATAACCTGTTCCGGCTTCGCGGACAGAACCAGAATCCGGACTTTGTCGTTGGTTGCCCGAATTCGCCGGATCATGGACAAACCATCCAGGCGAGGCAAGTCGAGGTCGAGGATCAGCAGATCGGGATTTTCAGACAGGACGATTTGAAGACCGTCCTCACCGTCGCCGCTTTCACCGAGGACGTCGAACTCCGGATCTGCACGCAATACGCCCGAAATTGTATTTCGAATTATGGGATGATCGTCGATAATAACGATTCGCTTCATTTACTGCTCCATTTTTCCTAATATTGATTAATGGGCGCAGATTCGAATCGAAATGGCGCACACCATAAATAGACAAATATTTTACCAAGTACCCGCAAACATGTTTTCGCTGGAGGACTGCGAAATTTCCGCAAATTTGTGCGATTTTTCCTACTCGCGTCCATTCCATTTCTGGCGGACAGGTTATAAAGCCGTACGTTATTGGTATAAGTTCTGCAGATTTAAATCGTATATCGGGTCGCCAATCGATTTACGGATATCAGATGAATCTGAACTTCGGTAAGATCATTGCGATTTACCGCTAGACATCAGGGCGCGCATGCCCTGCGAAGTCCGGTTTTTCGGCGGTCGCATGACGTGCTTAGGCGTCACTCGCACGCAAGGCGGGTGCTCATGGGGTCGTCAGCAAAGAAAAGGCCACCACCTCAATGGGCAGCGGGCGCGCGGCTCATCGAGGTCTGTTAGACGCGATCGCCGAACCATATCGGTCCGGCGATCGTGATGTATAACCAGACTACGTTACTGGTCCTGCTGCATCTGCTGCATTTGCGACGGTTGTTGCCGTTGCGGTTGCGGTTGCTGCTGCTGCAACTGAGACGTATCCAGCGCCTGTGCATTGCTGCGCATAAAGTCGAGTTCAACCCGGCGATTCGGGGCGAGGCAGTCGATCAAGGCCTGCTGGTTCCGGTTGTTACACTGCACCAGCGGATCGTCCTTGCCCAGACCACGTGCACTCATCGGCACCTGCACGCCACCGTCGCGCAGATAGCGCTTCACGGTTTCAGCGCGCTTCGCCGACAACTGCCGGTTGTAGCTGTCACTACCCAAGCGGTCCGTGTAACCTTCGATGCGAATACCCGTCACATCATCCACGCGCTTCAGATCGCTAATCAACTGACTGAGCTTGGCTTTACCTTCCGGCAACATGCCAACCAGATCACTACGGTCGAATTTGAAGGTTGCATCCGCCTGTAGCGTCATTTTCGGTGGGATTGGCGAAGCCACGGGCGCCGCGACTGGCGGCGGCGTGCAGGCTCCCAGTGCCGCAGCGACGCCCGGCACGCCCTTCTCTACACCGTCGACGAGGCGTTGGCTCTCGGCAAAGTTGCGGATCCACGACTCATGCCCTGCATGAATCAACTCGACCTCGGAGCAAGCCGTCAGGCGCTGCGCCTCTTGGCACTGCGGGAACAGCGGCGAGGTTTTTGCGGCCAGGACCTGCTTCCACAAATCCGGCCGGATCACTGAAGCGGTGCGTAGCTGCGGATTATCGACCGACAGCCCCCGTCCGGTTTCCAGCGCTGCGGTCAAGCGATCCGCCTCATGCAGCGCTTCCTCAACGAAGCCCCAGCCGTCGTGGGAGGAACGTTCGTTACGCGCGGCGTCGAGCCAACACTGGGCCTTATCGCCAAAGTAATTGTTCTTGCGGTCGCCCAGCGCGTTCAGGCGCGCCTGCACCGTACCCAGCATCTGCGCGTTGTGGATACCGCCGTACGTCGCAATCCACTGCGGCGTGACAGCTCCCGCGGGGGTGCCTTGCGTCGCGCTAAAGCCCGTCTGCAAGACCGTGGGGTCCTGGATCTGCAGCCGGTCGCGCGTCGCGGACGACGAACAGCCGCTGAGCATCGCGGCAAGCGCGATGGCAATCAATGAATACTTCATGTCTGTTTCTCATGGAAAGAGGGTCGCACGGAAGCTTCCCGTGCGACCCAGACAGCTAACGTCTCGAGCTTCTATTCAAGGCCTTGGGGCCGTTGCTTAGTTGCCGAGGACGATGCCGATACCGGCGCGGACGATGGTGCTATTGCCACCCGAGGTAGACACGCCAAGGTTGTAGTTGATCGTGCCCTTCTCGTTCCAGCGCGACACACCGATACCGAGGGCCTGGAAGCCACGGTAGTTGGCAACGCCCGCGTTCAGCGTGGTACGACCCGGCAGGTACGGCGTAACGATGTTCAGCGCCGACGCCGAAGCGATACCCTTGGCCGCACTGCGGTCCACGTTCGAGATCGAGTTGTTCAGACCGCCAATGGCGTTGTTCAACTGACCGACATTGACTGCGTCGGTTGCCTGCGTACCGGCTGCGACGTTGGTGATCTGACGCTCCGCACCGGCAGAACCCACCGATACCGAGTTATCGCGATCCGTCGTCGAGTTCGAACCCAGCGCGACCGAGTTGTTGTTCGATGCCGATGCACCATCACCCAGCGCAACCGAGTGGTTACCCGTCGTCGTGGTGCGCGCGCCGATAGCAATCGCCGAATCACCCGATGCAACGGCGCCGTTACCGATCGCGATCGCGTCCGTGCCTGCGGCGGAGGCTGCGGTACCGGTCGTACCGTCTGCGGGAACGCCGATGTTGACGTATGTGTTACTCGTTCCACCGCCGGCTGCAAGGTTGTTCACCTGGCTTTCCAGACTGGAGAACTGCGAGTAGTTGACTGCATCGGTCGCGTTCGAACCGGCCGCCACGTTCGTCAACACCACTGGCGTTGCGGAGCCCACACCGCCCAGCGTCACCTGGCTCTTCGTCGAGTCGTCGTATGCCACCGCGTTCGGCGTGCCGCCACTGCCTGCGTGGTCCGCAACATACGACTGCATCTGACCGAAGTTGACCGCGTCTGTCAGATCGGTTGCTGCAGCAATGTTCTTCAACTGAGTCGGATCCCCGCCTGCGTTGAAGGTCACAGTGTTCTTCAGAGCATTGTCGTATGCGACAAACGCGTTGGTCACGTTGCCCGACGTGTCGACGTTAAGACCGGCGTCCTTCAATTGCTTGAGATTGACCGCTTCGTCGTCAGTCGTGGCGGCTGCCACATTCGCTACGGTCACAGGACCGGTCTCTGCACCCGCGCCACCAAGCGTCAGCATGTCGTGCTTCGAGGTGTCGTACACCACGCCGTTGGACGAGCCCGTAGCGGCGAGTGCAGCCACTGCGTTGATCGCCGAACCGACGTCGTTGTAGGTACCGCCTTCAATGTTGTACGACG
Source organism: Paraburkholderia phenazinium (assembly GCF_900141745.1). NCBI lineage: Bacteria > Pseudomonadati > Pseudomonadota > Betaproteobacteria > Burkholderiales > Burkholderiaceae > Paraburkholderia > Paraburkholderia phenazinium. The sequence goes on from NZ_FSRM01000002.1 coordinate 526,511, forward strand.
GCTTAGTGATCTGGCCGTTCGAATTCACCGACGAATTGCCGCCTAGCGCTTGAGCCACGCTATTGGCTGTGCCGTACAGTTGCGAACCGTTGATCGCATCCCGGCTGTTCTGCGTCACCTGGCCTACTGCCACGTTGGTCAGCAAAACAGGGTTTGCACCGCTACCACCGAACGTGACCGTACTCTTCGACGTGTCGTCATACGCAACGAAAGCACCCACCACATGACCGCTGCTATCGATGTTCGCACCCAACGCCTTCAACTGCTCGACGTTCACCGCGTCGTTATTCGCCACACCATCAGCCACATTCGATACCGTCACCAGCGTCGACGCGCCTGTACCGCCAAGCGTCACCCTGTCATGAGCCGACGAATCGTACGAAACGCCGTTCGTCGAACCGCTGCTGGCCTTCGCATCGACTGCGGCCAGTGCTGCACCAACGTCGCTGTAGGTGGTGCCGTCGAGGGCGTAGGCTGGCTTCGAAAGCTTGCCGTCCGTACCCACGGTGGCGTTGCCGCCGAGGGCCGCTGCCACGCTGTTTGCCGTGTTGTACAGTTGCGAGCCATTGATTGCGTCCGTGCTGCTCGACGTGATCAAACCCGTTGCCACGTTGGTCAATGCAACCGGCGTCGACGTGCCGGTACCGCCCAGCGTCACCTTGTTATGGGACGGCGAGTCATACATGACCGAATCGGGTGATCCTCCGCCCGAAACCGCTGCGATCGCGTTATTCAGCTGCAAAACGTTGACTGCGTCAGTGTTCGCTGTACCCGCCGCGACATTGATGATCTGACGCTCTGCACCAGCGGCGCCAACCGATACCGTGTTTGCACGATCCGCGACGGATCCCGCACCCAGGGCAACGGAGTTCGCCACGCTCACGCTTGAGCCCGAGCCCAACGCCAACGAATAGGCCACGCTAATGGTGTCATCGTCATTCGCGCCGCGAACAGATGCGCCGGCACCCAGAGCCATAGCGTTTGTACCGGCAGAGCCTACAAAGCTGCCGCTACCCATTGCAACCGAATCCGAGCCATTCGTCTGGCTGTTTGAGCCCAGCGCAACTGCGTCGCTTGCTTGAGCGTTAGCCATATAGCCGATTGCCACGGCATCCGGCGCCTTGCTGCTGGTCGAAGCGCCCGCACCAATAACCGTTGTGTTCAGCGAACCTGCAACCGCGTTAGACCCTATCGCGGTCGAGCCGTCATGGAACGTCGTAGCGCCCGCGCCAATGGCCAACGAGTCGACACCCATGCCCGAAGCTTGAGGACCGATCGCCATAGCATTCATCGAGTCATCGGTGTACGTCGGTGCGGAACCCGGAGTGATATTGGAACTCACCTGGATATAGTCCGTGACCGGCGTCGCCGCCCCAACTCGGGTTGCGCCAAGGAGCGTCGACTTGACGCCACTCGTCTGCTGCGTGATTTGCTGCTGGAGCGAACTCTGCAGTGCAGTCAATTGACCGAACGTTGCAACGTCCGTTGCTGCCACCCCGTTCGCCACATTCATGATGCGGCGTTCCGAACCCTTAGAGCCGACCGAAATCGTGTTCGCTACGCTCGTCACGGAATCCGAACCCAGTGCCATCGCATCGGCAAACTGCGAACGAGCGCCCGCACCGATGGCCAACGAATTCGCTCCGCTTGCGTAGGCTCCGCCACCGATCGCGACAGCCTCTCCGCCGGTCGCGATCGCTGCGGACGAGGTCGACACGACCTTGATGTACTTCGTCGTGTCAGTAATCGTGTTGTTGATCGAACCAACGGTCGAATCTAGTGCGGTGAGCGCCGAGCCGACATCGGTGAACGTCCCGGTACTGAGGGCATACGTCGGTTTCGTGATCGAACCGTCGGTGCCATTCACACCGGCACCACCACCCAATGCAGTCGCTACACCCGTCAGTTGGCTGACGTTCACTGCGTCAGTGTTCACTTTGCCCGCAGCCACATTCGTCAGCGCAACCGGTGTGGTCGTGCCCGCACCACCCAACGTCACCTTGTCCTTCGCAGAGCTGTCGTACGAAACAAACGCGTTCGTGATGTTGCCGCTCGTGTCGATGTTTGCGCCCATTGCCTTCAGCTGCTCAACGTTCACGGCATCGGTATTCGCTTTACCGTCGGCCACGTTCGAGAGCGCCACTGGCGTCGTCGAACCGGCGCCACCCAACGTCACCTTGTTCTTCGCGGAGCTGTCGTACGAAACAAACGCATTCGTGATGTTGCCGCTCGTGTCGATGTTTGCGCCCATCGCCTTCAGCTGCTCAACATTCACAGCATCGGTATTCGCTTTACCGTCCGCCACGTTCGAGAGTGCCACTGGCGTCGTCGAACCGGCTCCGCCCAACGTCACCTTGTTCTTCGCGGAGCTGTCGTACGAAACAAACGCGTTCGTGATGTTGCCGCTCGTGTCGATGTTTGCGCCCATCGCCTTCAGCTGTTCAACGTTCACGGCATCGGTATTCGCTTTACCGTCCGCCACGTTCGAGAGTGCCACTGGCGTCGTCGAACCGGCTCCGCCCAGCGTCACCTTGTTCTTCGCGGAGCTGTCGTACGAAACAAACGCATTCGTGATATTGCCGCTTGTGTCGATGTTTGCGCCCATCGCCTTCAGCTGCTCAACGTTCACGGCATCGGTATTCGCTTTACCGTCGGCCACGTTCGAGAGTGCCACTGGCGTCGTCGAACCGGCTCCGCCCAACGTCACCTTGTTCTTCGCCGAACTGTCGTACGAAACGAATGCGTTCGTGATGTTACCGCTGGTGTCGATGTTTGCACCCATCGCCTTCAGCTGTTCAACGTTCACCGCATCGTTGTTCGCCTTGCCGTCTGCCACGTTCGACAGCGTCACCAGCCCCGTCGTGCCAGAACCGCCCAATGTGACCTTGTCGTGCGCTGACGTATCGTATTGCACCGAGTCAGGCGAAGAACCTGTGGCCACCGCCACAAGCGCCGAGGCGACGTCGTTATAAGTCTTCCCGCCGATGGTATAGGACGGCTTCGTGATCGAGCCATCGGTGCCATTCACACCCGCTCCGCCGCCCAATGCGGCGGCGACGCCGGCCAACTGGCTAACGTTCACCGCGTCGGTGCTGCTTGTACCCGATGCCATGTTGACGATTTGGCGCTGCGCCGTGCTGCTGCCAACGGAAACCGTATTCGCGCGAGTTGCGGTCGAGCCGTAACCTAGCGCGACGGAATTCGCCACGCTGACGCTAGAAGCGGTCCCCAATGCAAGCGAATACGCCACGCTGATAGTATCGTCGTCGTTGGCACCCCGAACCGTAGCGCCCGCGCCCAAAGCCATCGCACCCGTACCTGTTTTGCCCACAAACGAGCCCGTGCCCATAGCAACGGATTCCGCGCCGTTCGTCTGGCTATTCGAGCCAAGTGCTAGTGCGTCAACGCCCTGGACATTGGCGTAGTAACCAATTGCCACGCCGTTAGTCGCCTTGCTGCTAGTCGACGCGCCAGCACCCACCGTAGTTGTATTCAATGCCAATGCCGCCGCGGCAGAACCAATAGCCGTAGAGCCGGCGAGCGACGTGCCAGAGCCCGCGCCGACGGCCAACGAGCCTTGACCATCTGCGGTGGCGGTCGGACCAATCGCCATAGCGTCCATTGAATTGTCTGTATTGGTCTCGGTACCCGGAGTCACGTTCGTGCTAACTGAGATGTAACTCGTGACCGGCGGCGTCGCACCCACTGGTGTCGCACCCACCTGCGTTGCGCCCAGGAGCATCGATTTCACACCGCTCGACTGTTGTGTCTGCTGCGTGATCTGCTGTTGCAATGAAGTTTGCAGTGCGCTCAACTGACCGAACGTTGCTACGTCAGTTGCCGCTACGCCGTTCGCCACATTCATGATGCGACGCTCCGAACCTTTGGAGCCAACCGAAATCGTATTCGCGACCGTGGTGCTCGAGTCTGAGCCGATCGCCACAGAGTCTGCGAATTGTGAACGTGCGCCCGATCCGATAGCCAGCGAATTCGCCCCACTCGCGTACGATCCCCCACCAATAGCAACAGATTCCGCGCCAGTTGCGATTGCTGCGGACGATGAGGACACGACCTTGATGTACTTCGACGTATTGGTGACTTGATTGTCGAGGCCGCTGATAGCCGAATCCATCGCGCTGAGCGCGGAGCCGACGTCGTTGTACGTGGTACCTTCCAATGCGTACGCAGGTGCCGAAAGAGTGCCGTTCGCGTTGACAGCCGTACCGCCACCAAGGGCAACGGCCACGCTGTTTGCCGTACCGTACAGTTGCGAACCGTTAATCGCATCCTTGCTGCCGGACGCAACCTGGCCTGCTGCCACGTTCGTCAGGCCGACCGCAGCCGTGGCGCCCGTGCCACCCAGCGTCAGCTTGTTGTGCAGCGACGTGTCGTAAATAACCGCGTCAGCCGAACCACCGCCGGAGACACTTCCAATTGCCTGATTCAATTGTGCGACGTTCACCGCGTCGGTATCGTCAGTGCCGGCGGCCACGTTAATGATCTGTCGCTCCGCACCCGCAGAACCAATCGAAACCGCATTCTCACGATCAGCCAACGAGTTCGAACCCAGCGCTACCGAATTTTTTGCAGTCGCAACGGACGAACCGCCGATCGCCACAGACTCTGCGCCTGCCGCCGACGCATTGGCAAGCGCCGAATTGGCCTGGAAATACTTGAGGCCGCTGTTGTACATGTTCACCACAACGCTGCTCAAGTTGTTTGCAAGAGCGATGACGTTCTGATTAGTCGAGTACAACTGCCCGCCGTTGACTGCGTCAGTGCTGGTGGCCGACGAGATATCGCCAGCTGCCACGTTAGTCAACTTGACCGCAGTCGTCTCGCCGACGCCGCCGAGCGTCACCGTGTCACGGGCCGACGTGTCGTAGGTCACCACGAGAGGCGACCCGGCAATGCCATTGTTCACGATGTTGTTGACGATGTTCGTCACATTCGCAAGATTTCCGGACACGTTGGCGACGTTGTTGACAACGTTCGTCACGTTCTGGTTCGTCTGATACAGCTGCGAACCATTCACTGCATCCGTGCTCCACGCAGACGAAATATCGCCAGCCGTGAGGTTTGTGATCTTGGTGCCCTTTGCACCCTGCAGCGTAATCAGGTCAGCCGCGGAACTGTCGTACGTTACGGCGTTAGGCACTGGACCGCCGCCGCCGCTGAGGTTTGCGATCGCGGCATTCAACTGATTAACGTTCACAGCATCCGTACCAGCGGCGCCTGCGGTCACGTTGGTAATCTGTCTCGTGTACTGCGAGGTGCCGTCCGCCGACAGATATCCGACTGACACGGAGTCGCTACGACTGGCGATCGAACCTTCGCCCAGCGCGACTGAATTGGCCGCAATCGCGGCGGTGTTCGCGCCATATGCACTCGAATTTCGACCAATTGCCATCGATGCTGGCCCGGAGGCAACCGAGTTGGCTCCTGTTGCCTTTGCATCGGTAGATGGGTCGTCCGAAGGAGAGTTTGCCTGGAAGTATCGCGTGCGTTGGTACAGTTGTGAGCCATTCACCGCATCCGTGCTCGCCGTCGACAGGTCACCCGCCGCCAACCCCGTGATGTTATTGCTGCTCATGTAGACGGTATCTTGCATCGTAATGCCAGCACCACCCACCAGCACGAGGCGGCCGTCGTCATAGCCGGTCACGCGGGCACTGATTGCGTTATCGTTGAAGCCCCAGGCGCCACTAGTATCTGCACCGTTGTTCAACGAGAACGACATCCCGGCAGAACCATTGGCACCGTTGCAATTCAACGCCGAACTCGACAATATCCCCCAGGAAGAGCCGGTTCCACCTACCCCCCCTGGACATAATTCAAGGCCACCGTTACCGGTTGCAGCCTGGGCAAATGCCATGCCTGGCAACATCGCCGTGCCGATTGCCATAGCAATCGGCATAAAGGAGGCCCTCAACCGGGTTGCCGGCCGGTCCACCCCATCGACATTTGCCGAGATGGCGCGGGAGGTCGCGACTCCCGTACCGCAATGAGTTTTAGCAGTTTCGGGCGCAGCAACCCACGTTCCAGACGCGTCGTTCCAGACGCTGATATACGACTTGTTCATTTTTCTTGCATTCCCTATGTAGCTGTAGCGGGCGAGTCCCGATTGCAGTTGAATTGAGAAACCGTGGAACACGGTCGCGGCAAAAAACTGGCCGCGCTCCGCAATGGCTCGACCCAGACTTTTCACACGCGGCAAAATTTAACTGTCACACCTATCCCTAAAAATCAGGAAACACGAAACGCAGGCGGGAAATTTCCGAACAGCTGCGAGACATGTCACCGCTACCTAACGCGTCGCTTTCGATCCTGATATCCATTAGTTATAAGTACAACGAACAATTTTTTATGCGGCGCTCCATCGTGATCTCGTTGCAACGAAACACGCACGCCTGCGCCTTCCGGAATCTAGAAAATTCGGGGCTTGCACGCCTACGCCAAGTCATGCGCAGCCACCACAACCTGACAGGCCGAACCCTCGACTAGCCGCAACTCGGCGAACGATCTCACCCAACTCAAGACGCGCTCAACTCGTCAACACGCCGTATCACCCGTCACGCAGAATTCCGCCCAACACGTTCGGAAATTTCCCACTCCTACATAACCGGTACGTTCCTATACTTCGGGTCCGGCATCGTTGCGCCTGTTTTTTGAGCAGTCGTTTTCATTCCACTCCTGCTCGACACACCAAATCATTTAAAGCTGCCTCCAGGCAACATTTAATAACCGCGTTATTTATTTGAAATATAGATCATGAAAATTTCTCAAATTCGTCGCAAAAGCACACAGCTCGGTCAAGGCATGACCGAATACATCATCATCGTCGCTCTGATCGCCGTTTCGGCAATCGGTGTGTACTCGCTGTTCGGCCAAACCCTGCGCAATCAGACCGCTGGTCTCGCAGTAGAAATGTCCGGCCAGAACGCCCAGAGCAACATCACGACGTCGCAAACCAACGCGAACACCGCGACGAGCAATGCGAACCATACGAAGAACATGGGTACGTATAACGCCGACAACAACTCGGGCAACTAATCTCTTCAGATTAGCGACATCCATCATGAAACGCTCTGCCCGCAAGGGCAGGGCCAGGGTCGCCAGCGCTAGCGGGCAGGCGCTGGTCCCTGCAATGATTTTTCTTCTGGTAGGCAGTATCGGCCTCTATGTGGCGTTCAACTCGTTTCAGATGACGAGCGCCAAGATCAAGCTCCAGAATACCGCTGACGCAGCTGCCTATAGCGCAGCCGTGCTGCAGGCGCGCGACTACAATTTTTCCGCCTATACCAACCGGGCGATGGTTGCCAACCAGGTCACTGCCGCGCAACTCGTAGCACTGAAATCCTGGATCGACGAACTCGACTCTACATACAGTCCGACGGAGATCGACGATATCGTCAATGAAGGACTTGCTGACCATCCAGACAAATGGAATACGCCCAGAAACGCTGGAAAGGCGGACACCGCACCGGTGCGCGCGGCCCTGGATGCACTGCTGCCCACTGTGGAAAGAGGCATCGGCTCCATTAACCGTGCACTTAGCAATGCTCAGGTCCGCTACCATGCGGCGGTCTTCGCGGCGGTACCCAATACCGCCAATGTCATCGCTCAACAAAATCAGCCGAACACGCAGGTTACACAGGGCTACTTCGTAAGCTCGCGCAACGCGGCGCAGCTTGCTGCGTGGCGCTCCTACGCGGGTACTGTCGCCCCCGCCGGCACAAACGGCTCGGACGACTTTGCCGATGTGGTCACAGACACCCACACACTCGACGGTTTCGTTAAAAATCGCGATTCCAGCCGGAGCGTCGCACCAAATTTTCAGCAGCTGAACGATACGGCCGCGACTATCTGCGGCGCGGGCGGCACCATCACTATCAACGTTACCCATGATGGCGGCACTCAGTTGCGCAACGACAAGGCCGGCTGGGAATCGATCGATGCCAGTACCGGGCATGTGCAGATTAGCTGCATCGGCCCGATTGAGGCCTCGTCGGGGTCCGGAGGCAGCGCCAATGGCAACGTCAGCAGCTTCATGGCAAATCCACCGTTCGCTGCGTGGCAAGACTGGGCGGGCTATGGCGGTTATATCAATTTCGGTTATCAGGGAAGCTCGACACCCGGATGGCAAGTTCCGGATTCGATGGCTGAGCAGTTCAGAGACGGCCCCGGACCATCCCTTGATGCAGCGAACGGCGGCTTGCTTCCGTACGACGAGGTAAGCGGTGCGCCATTCGCCAACGCTGCTCCTCGCATCACCATCGAAGTCACGCGCAACACCAACACTCTGATTCAAACCATAGGCCTGCAAGGCGGCGGACGTATGGAAATAGACAACAACGGCGCCGGCGGCGCGATGCGCGCGCTGTCGAGCGCGCACGCCTACTTAGTTCGTCCCGATGAAACGTCGTCTGGTTCGTTTGCAGGCGGGCTGGTACACGCCAACGAATGGGCTCGTGCGGACAACAAAACCGAATACCCAAGCCTGTTCAGTCCGTACTGGCAAGCCACGCTGGCACCCGTGAGCGAAAGCGAGCGCAAAGCCGCTCAAAGCAGCCAGATGTCGGCGACACCTCAGGCTTCAAAGCAATGAAACGAATCGACGCAAAGAGGTCCGCCCAGGCTGGACAGGCGATGGCGGAATTCCTGGTTTCGATGATCGCCGTCATGAGCGTGCTGTTCCTCGGAATCGTGATGCTCGGCAAGTTCAACGACGTGCGCAACCGGACCTTGATGGGTTCGCGCTATGTGGCATGGGAACGCACGGTATGGACGGACAACGATCCATCGAAGAACTACGCCAGCGATCCTGCTACCACCGAAGGCTGGTCGACGAAGTACGGCAGTTCAGCTCTCGCAGCCTCAAAGGCTGATACGGAGATTGAGCGCGAGGTCATACAGCGATTCATGGCGGGTGACAGCACAACGCCTACGAGCGCCGACCGAACACAAACCCAGTTGCCCGCAGTCCGGCCGGCAATGTGGGACGACTACAGCGGCCAGCCGCTGCTCGCCTCTACCGGCGACGTGCTTGTCTCAACGGGCGTGAGCAACGATCCGTCGACCAGTCAGACGAGCTCCGCCAACGTACCGTTTGGATCCATACAGACCGCTGCCGGCAACGCATACGGTGCGAAGTTAAGCGTTCCGACACGCACGACGCAATTCGGCACGCTGAGCGTTTCCATCGCCCAGAACAACGAAACATTGAAACGCTTGTGGCCGAAGAACGGTTCATTGCCCGCGTTCAGCGGATTGACTTTCACGGACACAAACGTGCTGATGACCAACACCTGGGTGCCGGAAGGTACAGACAACGCGAAAGCCGTCTTTAACCCTGCGGTTCCGGCCGCCAACGCCGCGCTTGTGCCCTCGTCCACCTATATGGGGCTGCAAAAGTATGCGCCTGAGATTTCCACGCTTCAGTTCGGTCGCATCCAGCAAGACGTCGTACCTGGGAACCGTTTAAGCCCATGAAAGTTATTCCTGGTCTCGCGCGTAGCAGTTGGCTCACCTGTGCGTTGATTTCCGGCGCGGCATTCGCCGACACCGCCTGCAACAAGCAACCTGTCGAGACACGAAGCGTCGTCGCTATCGGTCGCGACATGATCGTGAACGGGGTGCCCACTTCCATCGTCGGTGTCGAGATGGCAGGAACTCCAGGTGACGTGTCTAGCGAATTCCGGGAGTTCTGGTCCCGCGAAAACGTGCGGACAAAGATTCAAACCGGCCCATCCGGACTGCTTCTAAGCGCCCTGGACGATCACTGCCTCTATGTACTGAGTATCTCGCCACAACAAAACGGTGCGCACACCCGGGGGCTCATGAGCGTGATCAGGATGGGCGGTGACGCTACAAGACATCAAGTACCCGATTCCGCCGTACCACTACCCGAAGGCGGAAAGACCGTTTCGGATATCGAAAGCCACGATCCGGGCCAAACCGGGCGCACATGGCTAGTCGAAATCTCGGGAAGTGCGCGCTGGAATGCCCAGAGATACCGCGACCTGCTGGTGACGGAAGGATGGGTAAGCGTCGGCCTTCAGCCTACGTATCAGTCGGACGGTGGCCGGATGGTCTCGAACACTGCCTTCGCCATGCAGCATGGCGTCGACAGCCTGGATGTGAGTTTTTCGGATCGCGACGGAAAGACCGCGGCGGTCATCAACGTAACAAGGAACCGTTGAGATGAATCTACCGGGAAAGGTCAATCACCCAGGGGCACCGCGCAGCCGCCAATCCGGTCAGGCCTATGCCGAGTACCTCGTGGTTACCGCCGCGCTTGCCGGTCTCCTGCTAATGGAGGCGGGCGACACGATGTCCCCGATTGCCGCGCTCATCGCCGGCTTTAAATCGTTCTTTAGTGCTTATAGCTTCGCTCTTTCGTTGCCCTGATCCGGCAAGGATCAATTTGTCATGTTGAAAAAAATCAATTTTCGCTCGCTCCTCGGGAATTCCTGGGTTCTGCTCACGTTGGCTGTACTGGTCGCAGGTGGCCTGACTTTCCTGCTGTACAAGTATTTGACTGACCGTGAGAACAAGCTCAAAGCCGACATCACGGCTCATCGTGCGCGGGCTGGCGTCGAGGTGGTTGTGCCCGCACAGGATGTTCCCGTCGGCACGCCGCTAACAAGCAACGACTTCGTCTCGAGGGAAATCGACTCGGACATGGTGTACGACGACATGATCCGCGTTGACGACTTCCCCAAGTACCGCGCTTCTCATCTGGTCAAGGCCGTGCGTCGTGGCCTGCCGTTACGCGCCGGCGACATTGACGCGCTGCGCGGGCGCGACTTCTCCGACATTCTGCCTGCCGGCCAGCGCGCCGTAACGGTCGAAATCGACACGGTCAACTCGACTGCACTGATGGTGCGTCCAGGCAATCGAGTCGACGTCTATTGGGTAGGCAAGATCTACCACGAGGGTCAGGCATCCGACGAGAAGAAGATGGCTCAGCTGATCATGCCGGATGTGCTGGTGCTCGCTACCGGCCAGGACATGAGGGCGCGCGATGCGGGCGAGGCCGCCGGGCCTGACCAGGCCAACGCCAACAGCAGCGCGATGAGCAGGCAGGAAGGCATGGGTTTCACAACCGTCACGCTGCAGGTGCCGGTGGATGAAGTTGCGCGTGTGGCTCTTGCGCAAAAGATTGGCGGACTCCGCCTGATTTTGCGAAACGCAGACGACAAGGGCGCAGATGGCCCCGCGCTGGTCAAGGAAAGCGACGTGTTCATGGACCCTGACCGGACCACGACGAACGGCGCCACCAGCGTTCCGGGTGTCGAGGTGATCACGGGTGGTGGCGTAAGCAGCACGGTGCTGACGCCTCAAGGCTCGTCCTCCGCCGCTCAAGATACGCAGAAGCCCAACCCGATGCCGTCAAATGCGACGCAGCCGACTTCCAGCGCGCTCGCCGACCCAGCGGCCGCCGCCGCAAGCCATCAGCCGAGCCTCTACGAGCAGGCCAACGCGATCGCCCAACAACTGCAGAAAGCCGCTGACCGCAGCACGTCGAAGCAGAATTAAAGTAAAGAGCACAGGTTTCGAATCATGAAAGTCAACAACAACGCGTCGGTGTTGCGCCACCGGGTTCTGCCATCCGTTCTCATCGGCCTCCTCTTGTGCAATGCCGCGCCCGCGGCGCTTGCACAGGCTGCTCTATCGTCCGTCAACGACACCGCGGCCGCCAACAGCCGTGTGCTCGAAATGTTCCGCGGCGAGGTGCGCATTTTGCATCTGCCCGGCACCATCAAGCGTATCGCGATTGGCAACGGCAAACTGATTACCGCCAATGTGGTCGACGGTAGTCTGATGTTGCTTGGCGAACAAGATGGCGTCACGTCGCTCGTCGTCTGGAACGAAAAGGGCATCGCGCTGCAAACCACCGTGCGTATCGCGAAAGCTGAAGTGAATGCGTCGATGGAGCAGTTGCGTGCCGTGCTGAAATCGGTGACGGGGTTACGCATCGACGCGATTGGTTCGAACATCGTGCTGTCGGGCGTCGTCCATCGCGATATGGTGTCGATCGTCAAGGCGGCAACGCAAGACATGAAGAACGTGATCGATACCACGACGGTCGATGAAGGGGACGCGCTCAAGAAGACCATCCACTTCAAGGTGCAGATCATGGAGGTCACCCGAAATGCGCAGAAGAACCTTGGCATCGCATGGGACAGCAGCTTCAATGGGCCGCAAGTAGGCGGAGCGACCAGCGTTGCGACCGGCGCCGCAAAGGCCGTCACGGCGGGAACCACTTACTTCCTCGCCGGTCTCGCCTCCAATATCACCTCGCAGATTAACTTCGCCGTCGACAATGGCGATGCCTATCTCCTCGCAGCGCCCGAACTGAACACCAAGAGCGGCGGTACCGCAAGTTTTCTCGCGGGCGGGGAAGTCCCCATTCCGCAATCCGGCGCACTCGGCACCACCAATGTCGAGTACAAGCCGTACGGTGTCAAGCTGAGCATCATTCCCGTCGTCGATACGAATAACGTTATCTCCGCGCATCTGACAACCGAAATTAGCCAGATCGATCCTACGGTGACCTACGCCGGCATGCCTGGATTTTTGACCCGCAGCACGACCTCCGATATTTCGATGCGTGCAGGCGAAACACTCGCCATCTCGGGTCTCGTCAGTTCGGACGCGGTCAATGACAGCAACGGCATGCCGTTCCTCGGCCAGTTGCCGATCATCGGCCATCTGTTCCGCTCGGACAGCTTCCGCGCGAAGAAAAGCGATCTGGTGATTTTCGTCACGCCAGTTATTTCGGACCCGGAACTGAGTCCAAATGCAGATCTTCTCGCGCGCGCTGACAATGTAGATCAGCGGTATCGCAAGGAGTATGGCAATCCGAATCCGTTGATCGCAGATAAGGAGGAGGCCTCGCATATGCCCGCACCGCGTCAGGCCATCGAGCCTACGTCTGCGCTCCTTCCCGCGCCGGTCCGCAGCACCGACGCGGTTGTTGCCCCCGTCCCCGCTACGCATTCTTTCCCGGCAAGCAGCACGCCAACTCAAAAGGCACCGGCCACGACCGCGGCTCCGGCGCCCACTCCAACTCCCGCTCCGGCTCCGGCTCCAGTCACAACAGGCGTACCGCCCGCAGGCGTCGCCGAGGCGTTACGCATGTTGAGCGCCGCTCAACATCCACCGGGTTCCCCAGCTAGCGTCCCGAACGGCACCCAACCGGCGACCAACGGCAAAGTCCCTCCGCAACAGGTCGGCGTGCTCGGTAGCTCAGGCAATTAACCGGACGATCCGGAGACTCAAAATGCTCAATCTACAAGCACACGCGCGCAATGCGCCGGTCCGCACGTTCCAGATCGATCTCGGTTGTACGATCGGCAAAGATGCCAGTTGCGATATCGTGGTGAAGGGGATGCTTGTCGGCAAGACGCAGGCTCGTATCGTCAGGGAAAGTAACGCCTATTACATCGAGGACCAAGGTGGCATTGCTGCGACGCTCGTCAATGGATCGCCTGTCACGCGATACGGTCCGCTGAGCGAAGTCGACCAGATCGAGATTGGCAACACGACGATCAAGATCGTCCGTGCCGCTGTCACCGCGCAAGCTATGCAACCGGTCATGGCGGCGCAAGCGGCTCTCGGCGCGCCACAGGCCAGTTATGGCGGCCACGCCGCGCTGCACCACTCGCCGCCCACGATGGCGCCGTTTGCACCTGATCCGGCGCTCTCGATACCGGCGAACACAGTGCACGATCTCCTGTCGTCCCACAACGCAACGACCCCAGAACCGCAACTCCACGCAACCCAGCCGGGCACACCGGCCCACCCGGACCCGTTCGTCGTCCATTCGCCGGCTGCTCGCGAGGGTGCACATGCTGCGGCAATGTCCGCGCGCACACCGTCAGCGCGCGTCAGAAAGTCGGCGACCGAACCCATGCCCGTCGCACCGATCAACAGCACGGTTGGTATTGAATTGCGCAAACAGGCGCACATGAAAGTCATCGCGGCGCTCGACTTGCGCCGCCTGAACGTGGCGCGCATGGAAGACGGAGAATTGCGCAAGACCGTCAGTTCGGCACTCGACGACATCTTCGCCCACGATCCGACCTTTCACACGAAGGATATTCCGCTAGAGATTCTGAAGAAAAGCGTGTTTGACGAAGTCATTGGCCTGGGTCCGCTCGAAGAGCTCATCGCAGATCCGTCGATTTCCGAAATCATGGTTAATTGCCACAACGAAATCTTTATCGAGCAAGCTGGGCAGTTGACCCGATCGCCCGTGATCTTCACCGATGACCGTGCCGTAATCGGTGCAATCGAACGGATCGTGGCGCCTATTGGCCGCCGTATCGACGAAAGCTCGCCGATGGTCGACGCCCGTCTCGCGGACGGCTCGCGTGTGAACGCCGTGATCCCACCGCTCGCACTGAAAGGCCCGAGCATCACCATCCGGAAATTCTCCAGGCAAAAGCTGGGAGGTGAGGATCTGATCAAATTCGGCTCTATGTCGCCAGATATGCTCGAGTTCTTGCACACTGCTGTCGAGCAAGGCGCCAATATCATCATCTCCGGCGGCACAGGCTCGGGTAAGACGACGTTGCTGAACGTCCTCTCGAACTACATTCCCGATAACGAGCGCATCGTCACCGTCGAGGACGCGGCGGAACTGCAGTTGTCCCAACCGAATCTCGTATCACTCGAAGCCCGTCCCGCCAACATGGAGGGCAAGGGCGCGGTGCCCATCCGTGACCTCGTGAAGAACTGCCTGCGCATGCGTCCTGACCGGATCGTCATCGGCGAATGCCGGGGCGGGGAAGCATTGGACATGCTGCAAGCAATGAACACCGGTCACGATGGATCGTTGACTACGGCTCACGCCAATACTCCTCGTGACTGCATTGCTCGCCTCGAAGTGATGACGCTTATGGCTGGGCTCGATCTGCCGGCACAGGCGATTCGCGAACAGATCTGCTCGGCGATCGACATCATCGTCCAGCAGTCCCGCTTCTCCTGCGGTTCGCGCCGCGTCACGCACATCACAGAAGTGAGTGGCATGGAGTCGGGCGTCATCACGCTACAGGATGTGTTCGTCTTCCGGGAAGAGGGTTTCGGAGAAAACGGCAAGATTCAAGGCAAATTTGTTCCGACTGCGTATATTCCCGATTTCTATCAGGAGTTGATTCGCAGACGTATTCCGGTCAACACCGACATCTTTACCGGCGTGGAATGAGAGGTCGGTCATGAGTCTCTCCATCATTCTCGGGCTGGCGTTTTTCGGCATCATCTTTCTCATCTGGATAGTCGCCCGGATGGGTACGTCCACGGTCAAAGCCGGGTCACGCCAGATGGTCGGTGAAATCGAGTCGTCGCTCGCCGATGCCTTCGTGTTCGTGAACCGGCAGAAAATGGCCGCGTGGAGCATGGTCGCTATCGTGGGGTTGCCCATTCTTGCGCTCCTGCTAAGCCATAGCATCATCATTGCGCTGGCAACGGTTCCGATCGCGTTGACGTTGCCCAAGAAGTACCTAGCGCACATGCGCAAAAAGCGCATCGATACGCTCGAGAAGCAATTGCCTGATGCACTCCTGATGCTTTCCGGCGCACTGCGCGCGGGCGCGAGTTTTCCGACAGCGCTAGAGGCCGTGGTCCACGAAGCCGCCGCGCCGATCTCCCAGGAATTCGACCTGCTGATGCGGGAAATCCGCCTTGGGATCGATCTGGACGTCGCCATGCGCAACGTCGAGAAGCGCATTCCTGTACCCGATTTCATGATGGTCACAGCCGCTGTTTCCATCGCGCGGGAAGTGGGCGGAAATCTGGCCGAGGCGTTGGAGTCCGTCGCTCGCACGTTGCGTGAAAAACTGCAGATGGAGGGCAAGATCAAGGCGTTGACATCGCAGGGGCGAATGCAGGGCATTGTGATGACCTGTCTGCCATTGTTCCTCATGCTGGTTCTGCGTTTCATGGAGCCAAAGGCAATGGCACCACTGTTCAACCAACCCGTCGGGTGGGCCACGCTGGCTGTTATCTCCATCATGGAATTTCTCGGCTACAAGTCGATCACCAAGATCACCAACATCGACGTGTGACCTATGCTGCTAGTTATTGCTTTTGTTATCAGTATCGGCTTGATCGCCTTCATCGCGATTGGCTACAAGTCGATCACCGGTTTGACCGGTTCGATACCGCCAGAAGATCGTACCTTCCTCGATCCGCTACCAAAGTCGCTGCGGATGGTATGGCCGCTGGTCAACTTCGTCGTGTACCACTTCGGCGATCGGTTCAGCGCGAAGCTCATCGAAAAGACCGAACTGCAGTTGCGCCTAACCTCGCTCACGTTCCTGATGAACGCGCGACAGTTTCTTGCGTTGTCCATCATCGTCTCGATTCTGGCGGCGCTGATCTCCGTCCTGCTCATGCTGGCGCTCGGCATGTTCTCGTTTTTGGTGCTGGTCGGGATGGCCACGCTCGGCTACTTTTATCCGCGTATCTGGACACGGAACGTCCGGCGCCGCCGTGTGGCGCAAATCCTGAAGCACTTGCCAATCTATCTTGACTTCCTCACCCTTGGGGTCGAGGCCGGTCTTAATATCAACGGTGCGCTGCAAAAGGCCGTTGAGAAAGGACCTGAGGGACCGTTGCGTTGGGAGTTCGAGCACGTGCTG
This sequence comes from Paraburkholderia phenazinium, assembly GCF_900141745.1. Classification (NCBI taxonomy): domain Bacteria; kingdom Pseudomonadati; phylum Pseudomonadota; class Betaproteobacteria; order Burkholderiales; family Burkholderiaceae; genus Paraburkholderia; species Paraburkholderia phenazinium. The sequence continues at coordinate 543,160 of NZ_FSRM01000002.1, forward strand.
CGCGACCTGAAGTCCGGCCTGAATCGCTCTGAATCGCTTCGCCGGTTCGACGACCGGCTTCGTATCAAGGAAGTGACGAACTTCGTCGGCGCAATTGTTCAGGCCGAGCGGATGGGTTCGGGTCTGGCGAAATCGCTACGATTTCAATCTGAGCAACGCCGCAGTGAACGCTTTCAACGGGCTGAAAAGCAGGCCATGGAAGCGCCGGTGAAACTCGTGTTTCCACTCTTGTTTTTTATCTTCCCAATCACCTTCATCGTGCTGGGATTCCCGATTGTGATGAAATTCGTGCAGGAAGGTCTGCTATGAAACTGACCCGCCTGCATGTTTGCGGACAGAAGACCAGCGTCACGGTCTTCGTGACGGAAACGACGCATGAGCGCATGCGCGGCCTGCTTGGCCGTGACCACTTGCCTCCGGATGAAGCGCTGCTTCTCAAGCGATGCCGCTCGGTTCATACGTTTGGGATGGAATTCAGCATTGATGTGCTGTTTCTCGACCGGCATGAGCGCATTGTTGCGATTCATCATGACGTGCCGAAGCGGCGTATGTTGCTTAACCTGCGTGCAACCCAAACCCTTGAGATGTCGGGTGGTGCCGCCCGACTGCATGGACTTTCCGTCGGGGCTTCTCTTGCTTTTGAGGCGACCGCATGAGTATGTGTGATCGACAAGGCATGCTGCAGCAGTCGCCGTTACGTGGGCCTTCATTGAACCGTCGTGCGCGCTGGGCAGGGCAGTCGGGCCAGGCGATGGTGGAGTTCATCATCATCGCTCCGGCGTTGCTGTTCGTCTGCTTCGCTATTATCCAGTTCGTGCTGCTTTATCAGGCGAAGTCGACACTGGACGTCGCAGTGCTGGAGGCCGCGCGTGAAGGCGCAGTAAACAACGGTTCCATGAAGGCCATGCGCGCGGGTCTTGCTCGCGGTCTTACACCCATCTACGCACGCCACGCCGATGCTGACGGCGTCGATGCAGCACTCGCCGCCGCTCAGATCGACGCGAGCAATTTTGCGGTAATTACTGTCATCAGTCCCACTGAGGCGGCGATACAGGATTTTTCGCAGCCACGCTTCTATCCCGACCAAGGTGTGACGTATAGCGAAATCCCAAATGACTCGCTGATGTATCGCGACTCCACTACGTTAGGGCCGGGCTCTCGCATCAACATCCAGGATGCGAACCTGCTCAAGATTCACGTGCACTACTGCTACAACATGTATGTGCCGCTCGCTAGCAAGGTGATCTACTACGCCGTCAACGTTATTGGCAGCATCGGTACGATGGGCATCCTGACGCACGAACCGGCCAATCAGGATCCATATGGCGCACCTTTAAACGGCGACGCGCTCTGCAGGACCAAATTGGTGGATGGCATCGCCACGGACCGCTGGCCGCTCTCACTCGATTCGGAAGCGATGGTCCGCATGCAGTCGCCACTGCGGTATTCAGCGATCAACGACTCTCCGAATCCTACGGGTTTGTGATGGCCCGCCGGCTAAGCAGCGTAATGCATTACGCTCACGGCAGTCCGCTGATAGGGCGTCGCGCCGTGCATCGCGAATTGCCGCGGAAAGCGCGGTGGCATCAACTGCTGCTCCGCATGCTGATGGTGGGTATTACATGCGCGCCGGTCTGCACGCGAGCAGCCGACTCTTCGGTATTGCGCTCCCGTCAACCGGCTGGCGTTGTGATGGTGATAGGCGGGATGACGGACGGCGACGACAGCGCGCCTCTCTCGCAAACCCGAGAACCTGTGGTTCAAGTCAAAGGCGTTGCACCGTCTGATGATGGGGGCCATCTGTCCATGATCATGGAGCCCGGCCGCTCGCCTTCAGACTTATCGATAGCATCCTCCTCGTCTACCGCGTCCCGTGTAACGGCACTCGCCCCCATGGTCGACGAAATTGGGCGCACCGCCGGCGTGGACAGCGCGCTGCTAATGGCGGTGATCGACGTCGAATCCGGTGGAAATGCGCTGGCGGTGTCACGCAAGGGCGCAACCGGGCTCATGCAGTTGATGCCGGACACGGGCGCCCGACAAGGTGCCTTAGATCTGTTCAATCCACGGCAAAACGTCGAGGCCGGCGCGCGCTACTTGCGCCAGTTGATGCAGCAGTTTGGCGACCTGCGATTGGCGCTGGCTGCGTACAATGCCGGTGAAGGTGCGGTGCAGAAGTATGGCGGCCAAATACCGCCCTACGCGGAAACGATGAACTATGTACCACGAGTGATGGCACGTTATCTTCACTATCGTAACGTAACCGGCTTGCCGAATGGAGCGATTTCAAACTCTGGAACCGATGCGAGCCAAGGCCGCTTTTTGCTGGTCCGGCAAAACGGCAGAGCGGAAGAGTGAGAAAGACAACGAGCCGTTCTATACGGTTAGAACGTTGACGCTGCATCGAGCAGTTTCTGCAGCGAAACGTCCAGACTGTCGATCGTATTGACGATCACCTGCAAGAGCGGCCTTGCCAGCTCGACCTGATGTGCGCGCGCGGCACCTTCGAGCCGCGACAGCAACGCTAGCAGGCCCGGACAATCGAGCATGCGGGCAGATCCGGCAATGCGGTGCACGCCGCGCCCAACGGCATCCCAAGACCTGGTGCTAAACGCATCGCGTAGCGCCGCGAGCGTGGAAGCATTTGTGTCGATCAGCAAGCGGACAAGCTGGCGTGCAACTGCCTGGTCGTCGCAGGCCAGTTCCCCGATTCTGGTATGGAGCGAGTCGCGTTCGTGCGCGGAAATGGCGATATACCGGCACGTCGCCAATGCGTCGACGAACGCGCATTCGTCAATCGGCAAGCTCAAGGTGGCGTGGAAGCCTGGTAACGCCCCAACCACTTGCGCTTGATGCGGCACCACCGCAAAGCGCAGGGTCTCCGCAGGCAGCGGGAAAATTCCGGTGGGCATTGAAGCAATGCCGAACTCAACGGACAAGCGGTGTTCCACCACCAGGCGGACGCGTCGCGGCTCGGCCAACGCTTTTTCTGGCTCGGTAGACACTGTAAATCCGAGACGGGCGAGCATGGCTTCAATTCCGCTGGCTTGCACCCATTCTCTATCGGCTCTCATCAGCAATGCGCGGTTCATGATGTCGTCGTCAAATCGGTTGACTTCATTGCGCTGGTGAGACGCGGCAACGCCTCGCAAAATCGATCAGTTCAACCAATGACTTAACCCGTAGTTTGCTCATTATTCGGGTTTTGTGACTACTCACCGTTTTATTACTAATAAACAACGCATCGCCAATAGTTTTATTCGACATGCCCTTCGCAAGCATTTGCAGAATCATCAACTCCTTGTCAGAGAGCAGCTCAAGTTTCTCCTCCTCTTCACCGGCAGCCAAGGTTGGGCTTGTTCCTGTAGCCCCGATGTTCATCGGAAAAACTGTATAGGCGGCCATCACCGCTTCGACGCCGCGCATGATTTCCTTCATCTCCTGCGATTTGCCGACGAAACCCTGTGCTCCCGCACGCATGGCACGCGGCGCAAAGGTTGAAGGATCTTGACCCGACAGCACCAGAACGCGGATATCCGGATGGGCCAGCTTCAGCCTTGGAATGACATCGAGCCCATTAATACGCGGAATGTCCAAATCGAGTATAGCGAGGTCCGGCAAGTGCTGCCGGGCTATCTCAACGGCCGTCTGCCCATTGTCGGCCTCGAAGACATCGTTGACGCCGAGCAGTTTGGCGAGATGCATTTTAATAACGAGCCGAAATGCGGGATGATCGTCCACAATCAGGATGGTGCTCATACAGTTGTCCTCCTAACGGTATTTCGATTCAGTCGCTATTGCGCACGAAGCCAATCTCGACACGCCGGTTTGGCGCAAGACACTGCACCAGAGCGACATGATCGGTCTGGTTGCATTCCACCACTGGGCTGGCCTTGCCAAGTCCTGTGACGGTGATCGGCAAGGTCACACCGCGTTTGACCAGATAAGCCTTCACAGTCAGTGCGCGTTGAAGCGAAAGCCTCTGGTTGTACGCATCACTGCCCAAACGATCGGTATAGCCGCTAATACTCAGTCGACGAATGCCCTTCGCTTTTTGCAAGGCAGCGGCCACCCCGTTTAGCTGAGTCTTGCCACGTGGCAACAGTGCGGCGACATCGCTACCGTTGAAGCGAAACGCCGAGTCGGCTCTAAGCGTAATCGCCGGTGCGGCGACGCTTGCGGCGGGTGCGGGTGTGGATGGTTGTGCGCATTGCAGTGCTGCTTCTGCCGATTTGTGCAAATTCCCCTTAATACCGGGGAGCGCCTTTTCGGCAGCTGAGAAATTGCGGGTCCATGCGTAGTGACCGGCGAGCATCAATTCGACTTCGGCACAGGCGAGCGGCGCTTGCGCCTCCGGGCAGCGGGCGGTGACCGGATCGCTCTTGATGACGTTGACGATCTTCCACAAATCCGGACGCACCGTCGATACAGTACGCAACTCGGGATTGGCTGCGGACAGCGGCGTGTCGTTTTCCAGACCGAAGGTGATGATTGCAGCTTGACCGATGGCTTCCTCAACAAAACCCCATTGATCGTGCGCATCCCGCTGAGCTCGTCCAGCGTCGATCCAACATTGGGCCTTGGTGTGAAAGTAGCTGTTCTTGTCGGCGGGTAGGTTGTTCAGCCGCTGCTGAAGCGCGGCAAGCGCTTCGCCACCATGGGTAACCGGCGCGTAGGTGTTCAGCCATTGCGGCGTCACCGCACCCGAGGCAGTATCTTGTGCAGTGCCAAGACCAGTCTTCAGAACTGTAGGATCTTCAATGCCCAGTCGATCCCTGTCGGCCCGACTCGCGCAGCCTGTTAAAGCTAGCGCACACGCCACCATAGTTAGCTGAAATCTCATCAGTGCCCCGCGTCCAAACGCGTTTGTTTTGTAATGAGCAGGAGTATGGGGAGACGTCTACGGGCATGGAATGGGAAGAGTCTTAGAGTGGTGCCCGAAAAAGAAGAGAGCTAATGGCGCCCACCAGCGGCAGACCAGCGCTGACATTGCGCAGGACCGCCACGAGCGTCGCAGCCCGGCGGTCCTCGCGACATTGGAGTATTACTTCAGGCCGAAGTCCACCCGCGTTGTGGCGCCCTTGTCCTTGATGCCTTGCGCGTCGAGTTTCGGTGCGACGATGAACACCCGGCTGCTGTCGATCTTGCCTTCGAAGTACTGCTGCACGCTCTGCGCGCGCTCCTGCGCGAGGTCGCGCAGGCTGGCATCGTTGATCGGCGCATGTTCGGCCAGGGCGCTCTTCATCTCATCATCAGGCATGCTCTTCGTGAGGCCGACAAAATTGCGCGGCTTCTTGAAGTCGGCATCCTTATAGGCCTTGGTCAGGTACTTGTCGTAATCCTTTGGATCAACCGTGACCGTCGACAGATCGACGCTTTCACCGTTCCCGACCACGTCCTTGATCTTTTCCTGCTTGACCAGCTTCTCCACATACTCCGTGCGCAAGGCCGGCGTGTCGACAGCCGGATCGACGCGTCCGATCACATCGATCCGGATCGAAGACTTGTCGGCCAGCGCCTTTGCAATGGTGTCGAGCTTCTTTTCCGCCGCGTCCGAAAGCTTCGCGGACCCGGCATCGAATTCGACGTAGCCCATTTCCTCACCACCTCCGCCACCGAACGCGTTTGCAAGCAGCGAGAATGGCGCGGTCACAGCCCGTTCCAGCAGATTCAACACCGCATGCCAGATCAGGCCGCCGATACTGAACTCCGGATTCGACAACGAGCCGGACACCGGAATGTTCACGTCGATCTCGCCCTTCGAGTTCTTCAATAGCGAAATCGCGAAGCGCACCGGCAGCTTGGTCGCTGTGTCATTGTCGATGTGATCGCCGAACGTCAGTTGATCGATGAAGATGTGGTTGTTCGCGCTCAACTGGTCGTTATCGAGCTTGTAGTGCAGATCGACGTTGAGCTTGCCCTTCGTGATCGGATAGCCAGCGTACTTAGCCGAGTACGGCGTGAGGTTGGTCAGTTCGATATCGTGCGCGCTCGCGGTCAAATCGAGCGCAGGTTTGGCAATCAGCGGATTAACCGTGCCGCGAATCGATAGCGGACCATTTGCCGCGAGCTTGGCGGAAACGTCCACCGGAGCGGACGTGGTCGATTGCGTGCCGAACGCGCCAATCGTCCCCTGAATCCCCACCAGGTTGGCCGTGAAGTTCGGCTTGATGAAGTTGTCGGTATACGTCACGCGGCCCTGTTGAAGCACCAATTGGCCAAAGTGCAGCCGAACCGGACTAGCGGGCGGCTGTGGCTGCGCCTGGCCGGCAGCAACCGTCGCACCCGAAGCTGCCTTCGCGGACGCTACGCGCGGCGCCGACGCACCCACAGACGCCACCGTGGATGCCGGCACCGACGCCGAAGCCACCGCAGGCTCCGAGGCCGGCACCACAGCCGCCACGCCAGCAGAAGCTGGCTCCGCGGGCTCAGGCGCGGTACCAGGCGTCAACGGCACCGGCTCCGTTTTGCTCTTGCTCCGCGTCAGCGATTGCGGCGTGCCGCCCCCTTCATGGGCCACCACATCCGTCAGATTGAGCTTGCCTTGCGGATCCAGCAACACACGCCCGTAGAAGTTCGAAAATGTCACGCGTCCGGCGTCGACATCGGTGCCGTGTTCGTCGTAGTTCGCCTTCAGGTTAGTCAGCGCGAGCGATCCCCAGCCCGCGAACGAGTCCGAAGTCGCCTTGTCCAGCATGCGAACGTCGACGAGCGCCGCGTTGCCGCGATACGAAGCCTTCAGCGCTTTCGATGCCTGCGACATCGCCACGTCGCCCTTCATGTTCAGCAACGCGCTCGCGATCGTCGCGTTGAGCTTGCCGCCGAAGTACGGCTCGAACGCAGCGGCATCCAGCCGGTTGGCATCCACTTTCAGCGCGAGCTTGAGCGGTGTCGCCGTGACGTCGCCCGTCACGCCAAGCGTGCCCTTGCGATTGAGCGTCGCCTGCAGATCGATCGGTAGAGGCTTGCTCAAATCGTCACTGATCTGCTGCACTTTGAGTTGCAGCGGCGAAATGGCGAGCTTGACCGGACGCGGCGTGCTGTTGTCGGTGAAGTTGGCCGTCGCGTCCTTCAGGCTCAGTTGGCCAATTGTGTAATGCCACGCCGGCCCCTGTTCCTGCGCCTGCTTGGCAGCGTGGATCGCGGTGCGTTGCTGCGCCTCCTGGTGCGGTCCGGCCAGCGCAGCGAGGTCGATGCTGCCGTCCTTCATACGCTGCGCGTTGATCACGAGACCGGTCACGTCAACGGCATTGACCGCCGCATTGCGACCCGGCACGTCCACCTGCTTGACGTCCACGTGACCCTGCGCGAGCGCCACCGCCGCCTCCTTGTCGCCGCGCGCTGCCAGTTTCAGCGATTGCAGGTCCAGTTGCGTTGCGCCCACCTGGATGTCGGGTGGCGACTTCGCCCAGTTGGCGCTGAGGTTGGTCGTCACGGAGAGCGCGCCGTCGGTCACCTGGGCGGCGGTCATGCTGTCGAGATACGGCTGCAGCATCGGCAGCGGAAGCGACTTGAGGTCGATCTTCGAATCGGCGCTTTTGGTGACCAGACCGAGCGAGCCCGCCACATCCAGTGAACCCGGACTGTCCTTGAATGCCGTGCTCACCGTATAGCGTGCCGGCGCCTTAGCCATCGTCGAAAAGTCCGCCAGCGACACCGCGAGACTCTTCAGTCCCAGCGCGACCGGCCTCGACGCAGCGTCATCCTGAACGTTGACCGTGCCGTCGTTGAGCGTAAAGCGCTTGATCGCAAGGTCGAGCGGCGCAGCGGGTTTGGCTGCGCCAGCCGTCGACGATGCCGCTGCGGGCGCACTTGCACCTGCACCTGCATTCGCACTTGGGTTTGCACTGGCTGCCTGCGCCTCGCTGGCAGACACAGGCGCTGCCGCTGCCGCCGGCGGCGCAGCAAACGTCCGCTCGACGCTCAGCACACCGTCCTTGTCCCGCGCCAGATTCACGGTAGGCGTGTCGAGACGGATATCGTCGAAGTGATAGACGCTCTTCATCGGCTCAAGCGTGGCCGCCGCGACATGCAGCGCGTGCGCGGCAAAAAACGGCTGCTTCTTCTCATCGAGGACGTCGATATCGTTCAGGTCGACGGTACCGGTCACGCGTAACGAAGGCGCGTCGTCCGACATGATGAAATTGAGCTTGAGATCCGTCGAGAGCTTGCCCGCCTGCACCGTCACCGGCAACTTCTGCGGCGAGTACGAGAGCAGCTTCGGCACGTCCAGCCCATCGAACCGCAGCGACACGTCCGACTCGCGCGACGCGGCGAACGGCTTGGTCTTGCCATCGATCGCAAGCGGGCTGCCGTCAATGCGCGCGCGCAGCAGCGGTTCGACAAAGATGTCGGTTTTCGACGGCAACGTGGCGATAAACGGAATGCCGAGTTTCCACTGATCGATCACGTGCTTCACGCCGAGCAGGCGGTCATCGAAAGTGATCTGGCCGTTTTCGAGCCTGATGTTCGACACAGAGAACAGCGTCGGTTTGCTATCCGGCCTGGACGGCTGCTTGGCAAACTTCTCGATCAGATCCGTGAAATTGAAGCGCTGAGCGTCGTAGCGAACGATGGTGAAGCGCGGTGAATCGAGCTGCACTTCATCGACAATCGGCGCTGCGCGAAACAGCGAGCTCCACGACGGCTTCACGATCAACCGCGAGATATCGACGAAATCGCCCTGGCCGCCACGCTCGCCAATATGAATGCGATCGGCTTCGAGCCTGAGTGTGTACGGATTGAGCGCGATCCGGCCAATGGTCGCGGGCCGGTCGAGCTGTTTGCTGAGTTGCTGCTCGGCAATATGGCGAATCAGCGGCGGCGCCGCGAAGAAGCCAAACAGACCGAACAACACCAGGAAGATCAGCAGGCCGATCACGATACGGCGTGTACGACGCGCCTGCGCGACACCGCGCACGGCCTGCAGGGAAGATGTCAGAGTTGCTTTATTGAGGCTTGCCATGCTCGGTCATGGGTGATGCGGCGGCAAGCCCGCCGCGATAACTGGAGTCCTGCCTCGGGCAAGTATATGTCGTGAGACGTAGGCGGGATAGAAATGTAAGCCGAAAGCAAACAAACACCCGATGCGCATGGGCGCGCGCGAGCACAAAGTTTAGTCACGCGTTTGTGACAATCTTTGCAACGCTGCGAACCCGCGTTGCGGGTTCGGAAACAATTGATTTGCGGGCTATTTGACGGCGCTGCTGCGGAAGCAGCGAAGGTGTGCATCGCAATGGCGCGATGCACACCCCGTCATCATTGACGTACGACGGTGGGCGGTTGCCAGGTGCCGTCGGTGGCTTGCGGCTTGGGTGCGTAGAGTCGCAGCACGAGTTGAAGGTCGGTGCGCGGCGCCGGCAGCCAGTTGGCCGCCCGCACGTGCGCCGACGACACCACCACGTCAAGCGATCCGTCCCGGTTGCGGTGCGCGCCGTTGCGATCGCCGACGGCAAGCCGTGCCGGCGCGCTTTCACCGAGCGCGCCTTCCTTCGTGTAGGCCGTGATCGACCAGAAGCCGCGCACCGGCGGCAACTGGTTCGGCGCGAAATGGATCACATACCGGTTGGCGCCATTCAACGCGTGGCCGTCGCTATCCAGCGTGACCGTGGCGCGCACTTCGTCGTCTTTCGTGCCGATACCCGGCTGCTCGTAGGCTGCGTAAGCACGTAACGCGTAATCCGGACCGTAGTTGCCGACGCCGTCACCGAACCAGCTCCAGCCGTTCACGCTCAGCAGATTCGGCGGAGGCGTCACCACACGCTCACGGCCGTCGGCCATCCCCTCGGTAATAACGTCCTTGGCGTTCGGCAGTTCGACCGGCTCACCAGGCTTCACGCCCAGGTCGGCGAGGATCTTCAATGCGTGCGGATCGTCAGGCACGGACGGGTTGTCCTGCAACCCCTGCGCAAGCCGGTTGAAAAAGCCGCTCGCGTCGAGCGCGGCAACCTGCGCGGCCGGCGATCCGGATGCCGCCAACGCCGCAGCAGCCGCGGCGTTGCCGCCCGGCGCGATCGACGCCGAACGCTTATCGCTCGCGTACGCGCTCAATGGTACGAGACGCATGCCGCGCTGCAGTTTGCGCACCGCCGTGACGTCGCGACCGGCGTTCGACTGGATCCGCACGGTCACCCACGCGTTGCGGGTCGGCACGTCAACGCGTTTGACGTTCGCCGGCAAATCGCCCTGCCAGCCAGGACCGACAAAGGCGATCGCCTGCTCCCTGATCCCGCTGGATCGCGGACCGATCTGGGCGCTGGTCGACCAGACCACGTTGGTCCACATATCGAGCGTGCGGGCATCGACGTAGCGGCCGTGCGAATCGGGCAGCGTCAGGATCACGGGTTCCGCGCTCAAGTCGAGCCAGCCGCTCGAATCGAACGTGTCGATACCGGGTGTGGGCGGATTCGCCGAGCCGACCGGCGGCAACGCCTGCGCGTGGCGCAGCGCATTGAGGGGCGCCTGACCCGGATCGGTGCCGACCGCGACATCGCGCGCCACTTCCATCAGCACCAGCGGGTAGCCGAACACGTAGGAGTCGGCCACCTCGTCCTTGATCCAGCCGGTGGGCTTGGGTGCGTCGGTGTGAGTCGAGGCACAGCCGGCGAGAAAGGCGAAGCCTGCGAACGAAGCGCAGGTCCAATGAAGCGAAAACAGTGTTCGGCGATTTTTTATCATTCGTTCAGGTGGCAGAACGTTCGGTCCAGGGACAGGCGTCGGTCGGCGGCGGCTCTGCCCACGTGGTTCCCAAGCCCCCGCGAACTCGCCACATATCTCGATCCCGACAACAACGGGTTGTATCGTATCCTTGACAGCTAGCAAGCGCAAAGGCACAACCGCACCTTTTGCACAACTCGCACCTTCACGCCCCCGGAGCGCCCATGTACGTCCCTGCCCATTTCGAAGAGAACCGTCCAGAGGTTCTTCATCAGCTCATCTCCGATCAGCCGTTCGGCACGCTCGTGACCACCGGTCCCAACGGTCTGGACGCGAATCATCTGCCGTTCGAATTCGCACCGGCCGAAGGTTCGCATGGCACGTTGCGGGCGCACGTGGCGCGGGCCAACCCGGTCTGGCAGGAAGTGGCTTCGCAACCGGACACGCTGGTGATTTTCCAGGGACCGGCCGCCTATATTTCGCCGAACTGGTATCCGAGCAAGCACGAGGCGCACCGTCAGGTGCCGACGTACAACTACATGGTGGTTCACGCCCACGGCAAGATCGTCGTACGCGACGATGAAGCGTTCGTCCGCGGACTTGTGGCGCGGCTCACCCGCGCGATGGAGGCCAATGAGCCGCGGCCCTGGAAGATGGGGGACGCACCGGCTGACTATATTTCCCAAATGCTCGGGGCCATCGTTGGAATCGAGATCGAAGTTACGCGGCTGGTCGGCAAATGGAAGCTGGGTCAGAACAAGGAAGCACGCGACCGGCGTGGCGCGGTCGATGCGCTGCTGGCCGGCGGCGGCGAGGCGCAGGAGGCTGTCGCCGAGGCAATGCTGAACGCACCACCGGCGTTTTAAATGTGGTTTGGCGCGCGGTCTGGCCCCGGTCATTATTTTGGCCGATATTAGCCCTTGACCTTCCCATCATGGGAAGGTGAATACTGGGACTCATGATGCGGCCACATGCCGCCCGAGCCCAAACCATGACTGATCTTTCCATTCCCGAAGCCGCGACGCAGGCCAGCGCAGAACTCGAAATCAGCGGCATGACCTGCGCTTCGTGCTCGGCGCGGGTCGAAAAGGCGCTGGCTAAAGTGCCAGGCGTCGCGAGCGTGTCGGTCAATCTTGCGACTGAAAAGGCGACCGTCAATCTGAGCGATGCGGCCACCGGCGTCGATGCGCTCATTGCCGCGGTGACCAAGGCCGGCTATCAGGCGACACCGATTGTCGAAGAAGCCGCGGCGGCCGCGGCAACTTCCAGCGCACACCGCGCCGAGGACCGAACCCGCCGCGAACTCGTAGCCGTCGTGATCTCCGCGCTGCTGACGCTGCCGCTCGTCTTGCCGATGATCGGCGAAGGATTCGGCGGCAGCTTCGCACCGCACGGCATCGGCGCGATGGTGCCCCCATGGCTACAGTTCGCGCTCGCCACGGTCGTCCAGTTTGCGTTCGGCGCGCGGTTTTACCGGGCTGCGTACCGTGCAGTGCGGGCCGGCGCGGGAAATATGGACCTGCTGGTTGCGCTCGGCACGTCGGCGGCGTACGGCATCAGCGTCTACGAACTGGTCGCCCATCCGGGCAGCGCGGCACATCTCTACTTCGAGGCCTCGGCGGTCGTGATTACGCTCGTGCGCTTCGGCAAGTGGCTGGAAGCGCGCGCCAAGCGTCAAACTACCGACGCGATCCGCGCGTTGAACGCGTTGCGGCCCGAGCGAGCACGCATCCGCGTCGGCGAGAAGGAACATGAGTTGCCGCTGGCGCAGGTGCGGGTCGGCATGATCGTCGTCGTGCGACCCGGCGAACGGGTGCCGGTCGATGGCGCGGTGTTCGAAGGCCGGACTCACATTGACGAATCGCTGATTACCGGTGAGAGCCTGCCCGTGCCGAAGCAGCCGGACGACCCGGTCACGGCCGGCTCGATCAACGGCGAGGGCGCGATCACCATCACGACGAAGGCGATCGGCGCGGAGACCACGCTGGCGCGGATCATTCGCCTCGTCGAAACGGCGCAGGCCGAAAAGGCGCCGATCCAGCGGCTGGTGGATCGGGTAAGCGAGATTTTCGTACCTGCGATTCTGGTAATTGCGTTGCTCACGCTAGTCGGCTGGCTGATCGCCGGCGCGGGCGTCGAAACTGCGATCCTCAACGCGGTCGCCGTGCTGGTGATTGCCTGCCCGTGCGCGCTGGGCCTGGCGACGCCCGCAGCGATCATGGCGGGCACCGGTGTAGCTGCGCGCCACGGAGTGCTGATCAAGGACGCCGAAGCGCTGGAAATCGCGCATCGAGTGAACCTCGTCGCGTTCGACAAGACCGGAACCTTGACCGTGGGACAACCGTCGCTGACGGCGTTCGAGCCGATCGGCACGGCGCGCGACGAGGCGCTCGCATTGGCGGCGGCCGTGCAGCGGGATAGCGATCATCCGCTTGCGCGGGCAGTGGTCAAGGCTTATGAAGACACGCGCCGCGAGGATGCCGCGTCCGGCCACGCCCTTGCGGCCGTGGCCTCCGGGGCGAACTCCGAAGCGACCTCTTCCAGCCGCTCCCTCCTTGGAGCATCCTCCAAGGCGCGCGCTGTGCCGGGACGTGGCGTCGAAGCCGAGATCGACGGCCGGATTATCGCGATCGGCAGCAGCCGCTGGCTCAAGGAACTGGGCATCGTGCTGACACCCGAACTCGCCGCCCGCGCCCAACAACTTGAACACGCAGGCAACACTGTCTCGTGGCTGATGAGCTACGCGGACCATGCGAACAGTGAAGACGCCAACGCCGCGCCCGCACAAGCGCTTGCCTTGCTCGCCTTTGGCGACACCATCAAGCCGAGTGCACGCGCGGCGATCGAACGCCTCAAGCAAATGGGTATCCGTAGCGTGCTCCTGACCGGCGACAACGAGGGCAGCGCGGCCAGCGTCGCGGCGGCGCTCGGTATCGACGAATTCCACGCCCACGTGTTGCCCGAGGATAAAGCGCGTGTGATCCGCGATCTGAAGATCCGCACCGCCGGCATAGTCGCGATGGCAGGCGACGGCATCAATGACGCCCCGGCCCTCGCGGCCGCGGACCTCGGCATTGCCATGGCGACCGGCACAGACGTCGCCATGCATGCCGCGAGTATCACGCTGATGCGCGGTGACCCCGCACTCGTCGCCGACGCAATCGACATCTCGCGCCGCACCTGGCGCAAGATTCAGCAGAACCTGTTCTGGGCGTTCGTCTATAACCTGATCGGCATTCCGCTTGCCGCGTTCGGCTTGCTGAACCCCATGCTGGCAGGCGCGGCGATGGCGTTTTCAAGCGTGAGCGTCGTGACCAATGCGCTGTTGTTGCGAACCTGGCGCGGCGCAAAGACGACTACTTGATGTGCGCGAGCCCTATGTCTTTAGGGTTGCGGAAAGCGCTCGCCACCTTGTCGCATTCACTTTGCGGCACGCCATATTCGTCGAACCAGGTTCGCCACTCACGCACGACGCTCGCGATCTCATTGATGTATGCCACAGCGTCGCCGGCCAGGATACCGAACTGGCCGGCAGCAGAAAGCGCGTTCTCGAGCGTAGCGAGCCGGCCTTTCTGGCCGACGCCAAGAACCAGATATCGTTGTGTGGCGACCTGAGGTTTCGGCACTACGTCGTACAGGTCACTCAAGCGCCACCCGTTCCTTGCACCGTCCCAAACGAATGCATGGTTGCGCAAATGATCGTCGTCATTCGACACGAGCACATTGAACACCATCCGCTTGAAAAGCTCGACCTTATCGAGCGCAACAAATCCGCTCGCACCATGATTGTTCAGAACCTCGGCGAGATCGGCGTACCGCGCCACCGCTGTATCGCTCTCGTGCAGCCTTAACATCGTCAACGCGCTGACCATATGACGGCGTGCGAACCCGCCTGTTGCTAACGGTAACCGGTCGAAGCGTTCGATCAGCATCACATCGCGCCCATCGGCAAGCCGCACGTGCGCGAGATCCGGCACGCGCAGGCCGCATTGACGCGCGAGTTGCAATGTTGCCTTCTCGATCAGCGGCACGTTGAACCCGTCATTGATTGCCGGGAACTTGGCCACCCACTGCCGCGCCTTGTCGAGCACGACGGCTTTAGGCCGCGCGCCACCAAATGTTGCGCCAACCGTAAAGTACACGTCGAGATTGCGCGGTACAGGTCTGCCCTCCTGAATCATCGCGGACGCATCGAGCAGATACTTCAGGTCTTTCGCGTCGGGCAGTTTGCCGATTTGCGCTGCGGCCGTTGGCGAGTCTCGAAAGTCGAGCGCTCCTGTTCTGTGCGGGCCTGCGTGGGCCAGGTAGTCAGTCTCAGGCAGCGAATTCGGTTCGGCGTCGAGACTGTTTTCGATTACGCGCCGTCCCCACGAGTCGGGTGCGGCGTCCCTTATGGCGCCGAAGAGAGCGAGCCCCGCCGGCGGTTCGAACGTGACAGGCTTACCTGTTCGGTTCGCTTCGGCCAGCGCCAGGCTTTCAGGGTCGACGGCAATCGCGTTTTTGCGCTCCCGGTATCGGTTTCCATATACGAAAGTTGAACGCACGGGCCTGATACCCTGCTCATAGATGGTAAGCAGGCCGGCGGGAACGGCCCCACTCTCGCCGTCGAGACAGATGAAGACAGTTTTCGTCCAGTCCGTTACTTCAGAAGTCGTACGGATCATCCTTTACCTTGCTCCTGCGAGGCCGCTTGCGCGCCTCGGCCTTTCGTTTCGACTCCCCTACGACGTCGGCTTGCGGAAGCGACAAGGGCTCAAGCAGCCCAAGCAAGCCGGCTCGTTCCAAGGCCTGAAGCCACGCCAGAAAATTGACCGACACGTCACCTCTCTCTATTCGCATCAGCGTGCTCGGACTGATGCTGGCCCTCTCTGAAAAGTCCTGTCGACTCATGTTCCGGGCAATACGAGCCGCGGAGATTGCCGAACCTAGCGCTTCGGAGCGGCGTCTCAAGTCCGGGGAGACAAATTCCTTGTTCTGGCGTCGCATAGGTCTATGTTGACAAATTAGGCGGGTTATTTGACCAACATAGACCAAATTTTACAGTTAATCAAGTTTCCAGCCCAAACAGAATTGGTCTATCCTGACTAAATATAGGCCTTATTTTGTCAACATAGACTAAATCACTCCTCCAAAATCGTCGGGGCTGGGCTTTTCATCTGCGCCCGCAGCTTGCGCTGTCCAGAGTTGTATCCCTCCCCGCTGCAAACGTTTTCGACCTCAAGAAATCACCTGATCTGCCGTAAAAAGAGCAAGGGCGCACTTTGTATCGGCGCACGGCTGCGCTCTATTCCTCTCATCTTCTTACCCGCAGAAACCCATGGAACTACTCTCTTTGCGTCGCGCCAGCGTCGGGGCCAGGCTCGCCATGCTTTCGTGCACGCTGGTCGCGCTGATCTTTGCCGCGTTCACGTGGGCGCTGACCCGCTCGGCCGGCGAACAGGTGAGCGAGCAGGTGCTGGCCCGTATTGCCGAGAAAGACCGCTCGATCGCCGCAATGATCGCCCTGTTCAACCAGGGTCTGTCAGCCGAAGTTGGCCGTTCGATGACACTATTCGCCAGTCTGCTGCCGGCCACGTACACGCTCGACGAATCGCAGAAAGTCGACATCAACGGCGTCGCGACACCCACCATTAAAGCCGGCGACAAAGTCCTCAATATGGACTTCTCGATCCCCGACCAATTCCTGCAAAGCAGCGGCGCCATCGCCACCGTATTCGCGCGCACCGGCGACGACTTCGTGCGCGTCACCACGTCGCTGAAGAAGCAGGACGGCAGCCGGGCCATCGGCACGCTGCTCGACCGTAAAGGCCCGGCCTACGGTCTGATCGTTGCAGGCAGAACCTTCACCGGTCTCGCCACGCTGTTCGGCAAGCGTTACATCACGCAGTACCGGCCCATCACGGACGCCAGCGGCAAGGTGATCGGCGCGTTCTTCGTCGGCGTGGACGTGGGCGCGCAGATCCAGTCGGTTCAAGACGGCATCCGTCAGCTCAAGATCGGCGACAGCGGCTATTACTTCGTGCTCGACGCGTCGAACGGTGCGGACCGCGGCAAGTTACTCGTGCATCCGGCCGCCGCCGGCCAGCTCGCCGACGACACCACCGCACCGTACAAGCAGATGCTCGACATGCAGCAAGGCCAGCTCGAATACCGCTCGGCCGACGCGACACTCGGCGAGAGCTCGGCGCAAGACAAATATGTGTCGTTTGCCACGGTGCCGGAATGGCACTGGCTGGTGGGTGGGATTGCACCGCGCGATGAAGTGATGGCCGAGGTCAAAGCGACCCGTAACCGCTTCCTGCTGATTGGCCTCGCGCTGGTCGTCGCGTTCGCCGTGGCTTTCCTGATCGCCGTGCGGCGTCTGGTAAGTCGTCCGATCGAGGAAGCCGCCAAGGCGTCCGAGCGTCTTGCCGCGGGCGATCTGAGCGTGCGGCTCGTGGATGGGAACAGCGCCCGCGCCGATGAGATCGGACGCTTGATGCTGGCGATAGACGGCATCGGCGAGGGCATCGCGCGCATTGTGGTCCAGGTGCGCAATGCGTCGTCCGACATGACGCAAGGCACCGCGAAGATCGCCACCGACAGCGGCGATATCGCCTCGCGCATCGCCGTGCAGGCGAGCAGCCTCGAAGAGACTGCCGCGAGCATGGAACAGATGACGTCGAACGTCCAGCAGAACGCGGACCACGCCGCACAGGCCAATACACTCGTGACGAGCGCCTCTGAAGCAGCACTGGAAGGCGGCCGCGCAGTGGAACGCGTCGTCTCGACGATGGGCGACATCACGCGCTCTTCGCAGAAAATATCCGACATCACCAGCGTGATCGAGGGCATTGCGTTTCAGACCAATATCCTCGCGCTGAATGCAGCGGTCGAAGCCGCGCGCGCCGGCGAACACGGCCGGGGATTCGCAGTGGTCGCATCCGAAGTGCGTGCACTTGCTCAACGCAGCGCTGCTGCCGTGAAGGAAATCGAAGCGCTGATCGGCGAATCGACCGCGCGGGTTCAAAGTGGCTTCAAGATCGCCGAAGAGGCGAGCGCGACGATGCATGGCATCGTTGAACGGGTCGGCCAGGTGCGCGCGATCATGGGTGAAATTAGCGTCGCGTCGCGCGAGCAGTCGGGCGGCATCGAACAGGTGAATATCGCCGTTACGCAGATCGGCGAAGCGACCCAGCAGAACGCCGCGATTGTCGGCAACGCAGAACAGGCCGCCGCAGAACTACGCGATCAAGCCGCACGGCTCGCGCAGGTGGTGAGCGTGTTCAAGCTGGACGCAGGGCGTCGGGATTGATCCGGAGCCCTGCCGTCCGACGTGTGCCGGGTCTGAAGCGAAACGCGAAGTTGTGAGGGTGCTTAGAATTCGACGTCCAGCTCATCGATCTCGTCGATTTCCTGCTGCGCGTCGGCGATCCATTGCTGCATCTCCGGCAGCGCGAGGATGCGCTGTCCGTATTCGACGATATCCGGGTCAAGCTTGACGTCATAGGTGACAAAGCGGGTCACCACAGGTGCATACATCGCATCGGCGACACTACGTTCTCCAAACAGATAAGGGCCGCCGTATTGCTCGAGACACTCGCGCCAGATTGCGACGATCCGGTCGATGTCGGACTGCGCGCGTGCCCACACCTTGAAACCTGGAAAGTGCGCCTTGAGGTTCATGGGCAGTGCCGAGCGCAACGAACCAAACCCCGAATGCATCTCGCCGCTGATCGCCCGGCAGTGCGCCCGGGCGCGCCGGTCGTCCGGCAACAGCTTCGCATCGGGCTGCACCTCGTTGAGATACTCGGCTATCGCCAATGTGTCCCACACCTTGATGCCGTCGTGAAACAGACAAGGCACTAGAATCGATGGCGAAAGCAGGAGCAGTTCGGCGCGCGCGCTGGGGTCATCCACCGGCATCACGATCTCTTCGAAAGGCAATCCGCTGAACTTCGTCAGCAGCCAGCCCCGCAGGGACCATGACGAATAGTTCTTGCTGCTGATGGTGAGCGTCGTATTCGCCATACCAATCTCCTCCTAAGCGGGAGCCCTGTCTGTGCTGCCCATGGTGTCGGGTCGCCCTATGCACGCTGTGGTGCGTGCGCGCACCAAACCGCGGCAAAACCAGCACCCTGCTCGCAATGGTGCAAATGCTATGCCAGCGTGGGCGGGTGCCGGGCACTGCCTGGCGCATTGGCACACGTATTGCCTCTATTCGGGCTCCTTCCTTTTGGGCATTCGTGCGAAGGCTATGAACCTGTTCGCATATCCCGCTTACCAGGCGTTTGCCGACCTGATGCTTCCGGCCCGGCACGGCGCGGCGCTTATCAATCATTCGTTGAACGCATGGCCGGCGTTCAGCGAAACGCCACACGGCCGTTCGCTA
The DNA here is from genome assembly GCF_900141745.1 of Paraburkholderia phenazinium. Taxonomy (NCBI): domain Bacteria; kingdom Pseudomonadati; phylum Pseudomonadota; class Betaproteobacteria; order Burkholderiales; family Burkholderiaceae; genus Paraburkholderia; species Paraburkholderia phenazinium. The sequence goes on from NZ_FSRM01000002.1 coordinate 562,187, forward strand.
CGTGCGTCTTGCGACCTGATCACGCTGGCCGGTCTGACGCACTCGAGACCACCGTTCGAGCTGGACACCATCGAGGTGGACGGCAAGCCCATCAAGCTTGTCGAGGAAGTTGCTGCGCGCACGCCGTTCTGCTCGCTGCTGCATTTCCGCAAGGAACAGGCCCCCTCACCCGCTCAGCCGCGCGTGCTGGTGATTGCGCCGATGTCCGGCCACTTCGCGACCCTGTTGCGGGGCACCGTCAAGACGATGCTCGCCGAGCACGACGTCTACATCACCGACTGGCACAACCCGCGCGACGTCCCGTTGTCGCAGGGACGCTTTGGCTTTGAGGAATTCGTCCAGCACATTATCGACTTCGTTGAAGCAATCGGTCCCGGTACCCATCTGCTGGCTGTTTGCCAGCCGACGGTTGCCGCCCTCGCGGCGGTGTCGCTGATGGCCGCGGACGACCATCCCGCGCAGCCCGCGAGCATGACGCTTATGGCTGGACCGCTCGATACGCGCATCAATCCGACCAAGGTCAACGCGCTCGCCAAGAGCAAGCCGATTGAATGGTTCGAACGCAATCTGATCAGCGCGGTGCCGTTCGGCTTTGCCGGCGCACACCGCCGCGTGTATCCCGGCTTCGTGCAGCTCAACGCGTTCATGGCGATGAATCTTGGCCGTCACCTCGATTCGTTCGAGACGATGTATTACGAGCGCGCCAAAGGCGATCCGGCCAAGGCGGACACCATCCGGATCTTCTACGAGGAATACTTCGCAACAATGGATCTGACGGCGGATTTCTATCTGGAAACCGTCGAGACCGTATTTCAACGCCATGCGTTGCCGCTGCATGAGCTGGAGGTGGGCGGACGCCTGATCGAACCGTCGAAGATTCGCCGCACGGCCTTGTTAACCGTCGAGGGTGAGAAGGACGATATCTGCGCGGTCGGCCAGACGCTCGCGGCGCAAGATATGTGCGACAAGCTTCGGCCTTATCTGAAAACCCATCATGTGCAGACGGGCGTCGGCCATTACGGGGTGTTCAACGGCCATCGTTGGGAGCGGCATATCTATCCACGTGTGCGGGCAGTGATCTACGACAACGAGCCGCGTGCGGTCGCGGTCAGCTCACGTGCACAGGCGATCCGGCCGGTGCCTGTGGCAGCGGCGCCGATTGCCGCGCCAGCCGCATCTGCTGTAACGGCGGCGGCTGCGGACGCGTCATCTTCGGGTAAAGCGTCGCTGGCATCGCCACGAAGCAACGTCGCTTGAGTTGAACCGGTAGGAGACGCTTCGTTGCCTGCGCCCTACCGGCGGCCTGATACGATTTCTGCCACGTTCAAGCCGTTACGCCTTTCCACGGCGTGACGGCCGGGACGTCGCACGGCCCCTCCACGTCGATCGATTTGAAATCCGCAGGCGAAACAATTTCGATGTACTCCATATCTTCGGAGTAGTCGAACAGGTAGTGAACGATGCCGGGCGCCTGATGGACGCAATCGCCGGCGGCGACAAGCGTCTCCTTCTCGCCATACATGAAGCGCGCCCAGCCCTTCAGCATGATCACAATGTGGAAATCGGCCTCATGACGGTGCCAGCCGGTGCCTTGCTCTGGTGCATGGTTCGCCTTCACGAGTTGCGCCAGAACCTTGCCTCCCGTCGCTTGCGCGATACCGAGATCGCGATAGAGAAAGAAGTCGCGCAGGCCCTGGTCCTCATACGAAGTGTCTTGCGGACGGACATGCGAAAACTGCGTGGCGAATTCGGTAGACATGATCGCGCTCCAGGAAGATGAACGGGCAAGGAAAACGGCACGGTGAGCGCCGTTTTCAAGCATCAAGCGTTCCAGCTTCGCTGGTGGCTATTTTCAAACCGGCGAACCACAATGGTTCACGCAGTCGGACGGATCATCTGAAACATCTCGCCGATCTGCGCATAGTCGGCGCGATAGCCCGCGCGCATGATCGGCTGGGCCGCGTGCGTGTCGAACAGACCGTCCTTGAGATAGGCATTCTGGATATGGACGCCGACCACCTGGCCGAGGGCGAGGTAGTTATCCATCGGTGTTCCGTCGAGGGAGTTCAGGCGCACGATCTGTAGCAGCTTGCATTCGAGCGCTGCGGGCGATTCGCCGACGTGCGGCACCGAAACGCTGCGGCCCGGCACCGGCGTGAGTCCGGCGAGCTGGAATTCGTCGACCTCGGGGGCAACCGGTGCGGAGCTGCGGTTCATCTGCTCGGCAAGCGGCTTGGTGGCGAGATTCCAGACGAATTCGCCGGTTTCCTCGATATTGCCGATGCTGTCTTTGCGGCCTTCACTGCAGAAACCGATGATGGCCGGGAAGGTCGCGAAGGCGCCAAAGAAGCTGTACGGCGCCAGGTTGAGGTGGCCGGCAGCACTGCGGGTCGAGATCCAGCCGATCAGGCGCGGAGCAACGATCGCCTTGAACGGATCGTGCTTGAGACCGTGGCCTGTGGCCGGGTCGTAGAAGTAGGTGTCGTTCATGTTGGAGGGAGCGGTTGTCTGGAACTTTTGGGTTAATTGCATGGCTGGCGCCGGTTTCGTGTCTGGCGGCCTGGTTTGTGGAGCGGTGTCGCAAACCCTTCGGGCTTCACGGCATCGACCATCCGGATCACGGCGGATCAACCGCGGCTAATCACTTTTTTGCGTCCTTCCTTCACCTGCGCCAGATGCGCATCGTCCCAATCATAAAAGCCGGCGCCGCTGCGAACGCCTACGCGCCCCACACCGACCTGCTTGCGTAAAAGATCGAGTACGTCCTCATCTTTTGCGAGTTCAGGCATCAAGTGGGAAGCGATATCGAGGAAGGTGTCGAGGCCGCCGAGGTCGGCGCCCTCGAGCGGTCCCACGACACCCCAGCGGCGTCCAAGCGAAGCCTTCACCACACGATCCACCACCTCCGGCGTCGCCGCGCCCGAGCGCACGATGTTGAGCGCCTCACGGAGCACGGCAAACTGCAGGCGGTTTCCGACAAAGCCCGGTATCGCCTTCGTCAGCACAACCGGTTCCATGCCGATGCGGCTCATCAAGGCCACCGTCTGCTGGGTAACGTACGGGTCAGTGAGCGTGCCGGGCACCACCTCGACGAGCGGAATCATATGCGGAGGATTCCAGAAATGCGCGATCAGGAAGCGCTCTTTGTGACGCAATGGAGCGGCGAGCTGATCGGGAGTAAAGCCGCTGGTATTGCTGGCGAGAATGGTGTCGTCAGCAAGCAGTTGAGCGAGCGACGCGTAAACGCGATGCTTCAGCTCCAGTACCTCGGGGATCGCTTCGATGACGAATTGCGCGGCCGCCATCGTTTCGAGCGTAGTGTGCGTTTCGATGCGCGCGAGGGCCGCGCGCTTGGCTGCTGCATCAATGCGGCCAGCGTCGATCAGTTCGTCGAGCACCGCTTCCGCTTTGGGCGCGACGCTGGCGAGACGCGCTGCGTCGACGTCATGCACGATCGTCCGATATCCATGCAACGCGCTCTGCGTCGCAATACCCACGCCCATCAGGCCCGTGCCTACCACACCTACTACTGCGTTATCCAAGCTGCTCTCCCGCTGGGGCGTCGATGAAAGCGTTTAAGGATAGCGCAGAGGCGGGATTTGCGACGGACGGGCTGACGTCAACCTCGCTCGCTGCCTTGTGATGGCTGTCGCATCATGGCGGCGGCTCCGGCTAGATGAGTCCAGGCGAAAGCGCCAAGAAAAGCAGAGAACACATAGCGGAAATAAAAAACCGCCCGAAGGCGGCCTAATCACTTAGGAAGTCACAGTGCTTCGAGCAGTCTCAGTGTCTCTGGATGTTTCTCGACCAGCTTGATCAAAACGGCCGCTTGCGCATTGGGCTTTGCCTTTCCTTGCTCCCAATTCTGATACGTACGCTGATTAACGCGCAAACGTCGAGCCATCACCGCCTGCGATGCGTGTAGCGCCTCTCGAACAGTTCTGATTTCCTCCGGCGAAACGTCAAGTGCGTCAGGAACCTCGACGTCTACCGTGCGCAGCGTCAGTTTGCCTTCGCGTTCGCCGGCAAGTTCAGCCATGCCTTCCTTCAATTCGGCAAACAGGTTCCGCTTCATCGTGCACTCCGTTGCGCAATTTCGACTTCGAGCATGCGCGCCAGCTCTTTGCGCTCGTCGTTCGTTAGATCGCTCATTTCGTCTTTGTCGTAGAGCGTGAACATCCAGAATTGGAAGCCACCGACCCAATAGTAGTAAATCACGCGCAGACCGCCACGCTTGCCCTTGTTTCGCCGCTTATCGGCAAAACGAAGCTTGCGCAGACCACCCGTGCCTCTAATGACATCTCCAGCGCCAGGCTCGGCAAGCAACTCTTCTTGCAAAAACCTGTATTCATCATCCGACAGATAGTCGCTACGATGCTTCCGGAATGCTACCAACTCGACAAAAACGGCTCTCATCTCGAAATATACGCTATTTGCGCATATTTTAGCAATCTGGCGACCTAGGCGGAATTGCAAAACGACAAAGCCGGCCCCTCATCATGAGAGACCGGCCTCGTCAGACCTCACATCGGCGCCAAAGGCGCCGTTACCACCGCACCATTACTGACGGTGGTCGTCGTGCCGATACGGATCCCGATCGTGCGGGTGGTGACGCATCCAGTCGTCGTGCGCCCAATAACGATGGCCGTCCCAATAACGGTCGCCGTGCCAGCCGATATCGATCTGCACGCCCACCGGGATCATTCGCGGTTGGTCATAAGTTGCAACCGGGCCCGGCGCCGAAATCACGACGCGGTCTGCCTGTGCGAAAGCGCTGCCTGCGGTGAGCAATGCGCCGCCAGCTACCAGAGCGGCGAGGATGGTACGCGATGTCTTGTTCAACGTTTTCATAGTGAGACCTCCGATTCAAGGTTTGCTCAGGTGCAGGCTGGCTGATCGCCACGACGCCCGGTGCCCTGCGCTTGAAAACAACTTTAACGGGGCCAAACGATTAAAGACGTGAGCGCTTGTAAGAAGAAGTATCAATATTCGGGGATCGATGAACGAGCCTTTCCGTCGGGAAAGTGCAAGCTTTTTCGCACGTTGGCGAGCCCCTCTACGCCGATCCAGCGCGCTACGGCAGTCAGTCATCGTTACATTCATTTCGGCGTTGAAATATTCAGCAATGCATTCGAAAGCCCTGTTTTTTCTTCTGACAGCTAATTCAGGCCCGTAGATGCACGAATGCCAGGCCGTAAACGAACAAAAGCCACGGCAAGGCCGTGGCTCGTATGCAGCAGCGCGCGCCAAGGGCGCGCACCCGGCGCGGCTCACCGCGCCAGACCTGAGCGAATTAGTCGCTCAGCTTGATGCCGAACAGCGTGGACTGCGCACGACGCTGACGTTCAGCTTCGCGGCTACGCGCTTCGTACGAGTAATCCGAATCCATCGGCAGATGGGGCGACGCGAAGAGGTCGCTGACCTTTTGGAACAATGCAAAGATAACGCTCATGGCGACTCCCGGTTGATTGGTTGCTAGGGTTTTCCCTTAAGAAGCATTATAGGGGTTTTCCCTAGGGAAAAGCTAGTGCGTTGCAACATTTTTTGACTGTGGTCGCTTGTCGCACCCATTCGACGGGATGTTGCGTTGCGTCATTACAACAAGAAAGCTATGCCGGCGCGCAGGCGAACAACACGCGATTCGGCCCTATCAGCTCCGCGATCATTGCAGCGTACTGGGGTGCGCCTTCCTTGTCCGCGCGGTTTTCGCCGCTGCGACACGCTTGCGCGGATTGACGACGGCTGCGTCCAACGTACCCCGCGCGGCATTTTCGGTACGGACCAGCGTGGCGCTAACGACCGATACCAACAGCGCCGGCAACGTCTTTGCGGGGTCGGTCGGGGAATTCGCGGCGGTGCCGCTCGCCAGAAACTCGACATTCAATGCCCAGTGACCCTCGTGGATGCCTTGGGCGCGCAGCAGCGCCTGAATCAGTTCGTCGATTGAAAATTTGTGTTCGCTGGTCGCCATCTTGCGCTCGTCAGAAAGCCGGCCGGGGGTCCGGCCATCGTTTGTGCTTTGACAATGCAAGTTTAAATCCCGCGATTCGCCTCAGGAGGCGTGCTGGCGTCGCCTCGCCTTACCGCACCTATCATTTGCGAGCGTCGGCGCGCCGTGTCTTTGAAAGCGGCGTGGTGGCTTGGCCTTGCGAGACGACAAGAGGGGCAACAGGTTGAGCGGGCGACGGATGCCGCAAGCGGCATCGCGTCTTCCGACCCGATTCGATCAGTGGGCAGCGGGAAGCGCTTTAGGCTTGTGAGCGTGCGTGTGCGCTTTTCGCTTGCTGGCGGGTGCAGCAGCAGGCGCCGCGGTAGCAACAGCGGGAGGAGGCGTCGCAATCGGCGCCGCGGCAGTAGACGCGGCACCTGCTACCGGATTCGCCATTGCGAGGTGTGCGTCGAGCAGACTCGTCATTGCCGTCTGCTCGTTCTGCATCAACTGTTCGATACGGTGCTGCTGCGCCGTGGTTTCACGAGTCAGACGCATCAGCAGAACGGTCTGCGTGATGCCGATCGCCACAGTCATCAGCAGCGCCCCGACGACGATCGACAGCATCCATTTCATCCGGCGCGTATGGTCGGTCGCCGCGTGGCGCTGATCGGAGATCACGCCGTACAGCGCGTCGACTGTGTCGGCGAATGCCGTCGCGCGAGCCCGGTCGAGTTCCGGTGCGCTCGCCGGCGGGGTGGATAATCCCGCCGCGTCGTTGGGCAAGGGCTTGGCCTCCACCGTCGTGGGCCCAGTCGACGCGCGATCCAATGCCTCGCCGTTCACATCCGCCGTCTCGCTGGAGGCGGTTGCTGACTTCGCAAAGCTTGCAGCAATGCGCTGAGACGGCAAAGCCGCCGGCTTAGAATTGTCGGCCGTGGAGGTCGGCGTAGTCGGTGGGCTCGGCGTAGTCGTGGCGATCGACGTAGCCGGCACAGTCGGGCTGAACGATGAATCGCCGCTCGGACGCCGTGCGGTCACGCTGCGCACCAGGCTCGCCGCCGCCATCGACGGTGAGACGAGCGTCGAGCTAACAGCCGGCGAGGTCTGCTGCGAATCGTCCACCCGTATCGCCTGCCCATCCGCCACGTCTACCACTTCAGGCACCACCCCGCCAGCGCCCGCAGCATCGGAAGATAAATCCTTAGGCGCACTCACTTTCTGCGTCGGCTCGATACGTTCAAACCCGGCCAACGGCACCGCCGCATAAGCCGCTTCGGTCCTCTCACGCGGCGCACGGCGCGCCGCCCGCGCTTCGGACGAAGTGCTCGCCGCGCCCTCCAGACTGGTCGCCGCACCAACCGCAGCCAGTACAATGTCCGGCAATTCAAAGCCATGCAGCGTGCCTTGCCGGATGTCGATATTCATCGCCTCCAGCGTCGCGCGGGTGGGATCGTCGGGGAACATGTCGAGCGTGCTGTCGTCGCGCGACGCGTCGCTCAGTTGGGCTAAGCGCTGCGCCGAGCGGGCAGCGCGTGCCAGTTTATTTTCGGTCTCGGTGGAGACGGTATTGGCGCGCCGCTTCTTCGAGCCGGCGCGGGGTGTACGGGACTGCGTGGATGCTGCGGAATCTGCCATAGAGAAAGAAGCGGTCGTCGCCGGCCACCGGGCGCCGAATGCCGCTACAAAATGCCATCAGTTTTTTCGAGAGCGCATTGTCTCACGGCCAACCGCGCCAGCTAAAGCCCATCGCCGATTTAAACCGTCGGATCGTCCTCGCGAAGCTCCTTGACGCAAGGCAGTTCACGCAAGCGATCGCGAATCGCAGCATATTCGGTTGAGGAGACCCGGTGCAGCGTGATCATCACCACATCGAACTCGGGCGCATCGTCGCTCTGTTGCATCACGAACTGTTTGACACGCGGGCTCGCCGCGCCGAGCGCATCGTGCAGCGAGTGAAACGTGAGCGCACCGCGCTCGACCAGCAACGTCAGCTGACGCCGCTGCTTGACTGTGATGAAACGCCGCTCGAGCGGTTTGATCCCCGCCAGGATGATCAGGATGATGATGGTCGCCGCGATCGACGCCGTGTACATGCCACCGCCCACCGCCAGCCCGATCGCCGCCACCGACCACAGGCTCGCCGCAGTCGTCAGCCCGCGCACGATCTCGCCGCGCATCAGGATCGAACCCGCTCCCAGAAAGCCGATACCGGAGACCACCTGGGCAGCCATCCGCGAGGGATCCAGTACGACGTTCTGGGCGCCGAGCACATCGGCAAAACCGAACGCGGAGACAATCATGATGAGCGCCGAGCCGACGCACACCAGCATGTGCGTGCGCAAGCCCGCGGCCCACGACAGCCGCTCACGCTCGATACCGATGACGCTGCCAAGCGCCGCGGCCAACACCAGCCGCGAGACCAGTTCGACATTGCCCAGCATGGTTGTTCCTCCTTATCTGAAATTATTGGAACCGCATTTGAGAGGGTCGCAAACGTGCCCTCGCTGACGGTTTGCTTTATGCTTGGACCCGCGCTGCCTTGCCGGACCCAGCGCCCGCAACCTTGTACGGCTCTACCCCAAGCAGATTCATAGCATGAACACACCCGCCTCCGCGATCACCCTTGCCGCCGCCCTGCGCGATCATTTTGCACGCGTCGTTCTGCCCATCTGGCGCGGGCCGGGCTTCAACATTGCATTGAAACTGCCGTACGAGGCAGTCAGCGCCGAAAGCCATCGCCCCCTGCCGGCCGAACGCTACCGCGCGATGGCTTGCGCACGGCAATTGTTCGTTTTCTCCCAGGCAGGTGATACGGCCCACGCCGAAGGCCTGTTCGATGCGCTCGTGCACTACTTTCAAGACAAGCAGCGGGGCGGATGGTTCTATAGCGTCGATTCAGAAGGTACGCCGCTCGATACGACCAAGGACCTCTATACGCACGCTTTCCTGGTCTTCGCGTGTGCCGAATACGGCGCGCGTTCGGGCAATCGGGATGCGCTGGACCTGGTGCACAGTACGTCGGGGCTGATCGAAGACCGCTTCGCGGCGCAGGATGGTCTGCTCAACGCCGCGTTGGACGCAACGTTTTCGACGGTGACCGGCACGCCTGTGCAAAACCCCTTGATGCACCTCACGGAAGCGTGGCTCGCCGCGCGCGCAGCGACCGGCGATAGCGCATTCGATACAGCGCTGCGCAAACTGGCAGGCGCGATCGAACGCACTTTCGTGCATGCGCCGACGGGCTCCATCGCGGAGCTGCCGTTAGGGGCGGATGACAATCGTCTGGAGCCGGGTCACCAGTTCGAATGGTTCTGGTTGGTCAAACAGGCAGGTACGTTGCTGGAAGGATCGGGACTCGACGAGGCTCTGACGCGCGCTTTTGACTTTGCGCAACAGCATGGCGTCGATCCGGTGACAGGCGGCGTCGCTGCATCGCTCGACGAAGCTGGGCGCGTCAAGGACGCGACGCAGCGGATCTGGGCACAGAGCGAATATCTGCGCGCTCTAGCTACACGGAATGACGACGCGGCGCGCGCTGTCTTGCCAAGGCAGATCGAACATTTCCAGCAACGCTTTCTGCACCCGCAAGGATGGTACGAGTGCAAAACGGCTACAGGCGAGGTTTCGCGCGCCGACATGCCGTCGACGACGCCTTATCATCTCGCCACCGCGTATGCAGCGCTGCCTGCCTGACGCGGCTAGATCTGGATAAACCTAAGAAAAGCCTGCTTAAACCGCTGCACCGAACGAAAACTCCCGCTCGTGCTCGCCGCGCAACTCGTCGAACTGCTGCATCCTTAGGACGACATCGGAAATCTCGAACACCGAGACGGCCGCCTTCAGTTGCTGCGTCTGCTGATGCAACGAGGCCGCGGCCGCAGCAGCTTCTTCGACCAGCGCCGCGTTCTGCTGCGTCATCTCGTCCATCTGCACCACGGCCTGGTTGACCTGCTCGATGCCAGTGCTCTGCTCGAGCGACGATGCGCTGATCTCCGCCATCATCTGCGTGACACGCGAGATCGACTCCGAGACATTGCGCATCGCGCCGCCCGCGTGCTCGACGAGCGTCGAGCCACCCTTGATCTCTGTGACCGACTCGCTGATCAGCGTCTTGATCTCCTTGGCCGATTGTGCGCTGCGCTGCGCGAGCCCGCGTACTTCCCCTGCCACCACCGCAAAGCCACGTCCTTGCTCGCCTGCCCGTGCCGCTTCGACCGCCGCGTTCAACGCGAGGATGTTGGTCTGGAACGCGATGCCGTCGATCACCGAAATGATTTCCGCGATCTTGTCCGAGCTCTGCGCGATCCCCCGCATCTTGTCGACCACCTGATTCACGACCTCACTGCCACGCGAAGTGGCATCCAGTGCGGTCTGCGCCAGCGCGTTCGCTTCGCGCGCATGATCGGCGTTCTGCCGCACGGTCGCAGTCAACTCTTCCATGCTCGAGGCGGTTTCCTCCAGCGAGGCAGCCTGACTCTCGGTACGCGCCGACAAATCCGCGTTGCCCGTGGCAATTTCGTTAGCGCCCAGGTAAATCGAGTCAGCCGATTCACGCACCGTCTTCACTGTGCGCGCGACGCTTGCCTGCATTCTCGCCAGCCCCGAAAACAGACGGCCGATTTCGTTGGTGCCACGCGCGCTAATCGCCTGATCCAGCTTGCCTTGCGCAATCCGGTCAAAATGACGGCCCGCCTCTTCGAGTGGCGCAACCACGCCGCGCCGCAGAGCCAGGTAGACTGCCACCGTACCCGCCAGCAGCAACAGCAGGATCGCCGCGCCAACACTGCGGAACAACGCAAGCCGGCTGTCGATCGACTCGAGAGAAGCCCGGTTCGCGGCGTCCGCGAACTCTACGAAGGTATGCAGTTCGCCGAGATAGGCGTCCTGGAAAGACTGAGTGGGCTGATCGAGGAAGGCCTGGATGTTGCCCGAGTCGAGATCCTGCGTCAGCTCGACCAGCGCCGAGTGATATTTCTGATAACGGTCAGTGAGCGCGGCGGCCCGAGCGCTGTTTTCGTCGCTCGTCTTGGTGGCATTGGTAAAAGAGGTGAACGACTGATCCGCCGCCACCAGTTGGTCGCGGGCGTGCTGCACGATGTCGGCCGGTTCGGCGCTGCCCTTCACCATCCGTGTGCTGGCGCGCGACAGGTTGATGCGCGCGTCCATCAGCGCCTGGGTAGTGCGATTCACCGCATCGACCTGATTCAACGCGACATTCGACAGCTCGCCAACGTCGTCATGGGTACGCGTCAACGACCAGAACCCCAAACCTTCCGTCACCAGTTGCAGCAGGCAAAAAGCGGCCAAAACACACAGCAGGCCGGATGCGACCTTGATCTTGCTAAACATCGTGAACACCTGAATTGCATTGAATGACGGGAGAACCACGACGCTGTTTACGGCAACACCAACGTTCTCTTGAGCAAAACCCGGTGAAAGACTGTCTTGCAAGCTGATTCGCGACGCAATCACTCTATTGACATTGATTTACACAATAATCCGCGCGTCATTTTTGCGATTCACCTTGACGTGGCGCGTACGGGCTTCCTAGAGTGGGTAGGGACGCCACCACGGGCATCGCCCCGAAGGATTCGACGATGACAGATCTACTGGACCGGGCACGAGGCGCACTCCATGCCCAGCCCTTCAGCATGCTCCTCGGCGCCGAGCTGATGCACACCAGTGCCAACGAGGTGACCCTATGCCTGCCGATTCGCGACGAGTTGCGGCAACAACACGGCTTCGTTCACGGGGGAGTGATCAGTTACCTGGCGGACAATGCGCTCACGTTCGCCGGAGCGCTCGCACTCGGGCCGCGGGTCGTCACGGGCGAGTACAAGATCAATTATCTGCGGCCCGCGATGAACGGCATGCTGGTCGCGCGGGCGCAGGTCGTCTATGCCGGGCGGCATCAGGCGACCTGTCAGTGCAACATCTTTGTGATGGACGGCGATCGCGAGCGGCTCGTCGCCGTCGCGCAGGGGACAATCAACCGGATCGGCGACGGCGGGGAAACGGTGCCGTCGCCTTGAGGGATTACTCTGCTGCGTAAGTCTTCTGCTGCTGCTCGCCCAGGCCTTCGATACCGAGGCGGATAGTCTGACCCGGCTTCAGATAAATCGGGTTCGGCTTGACGCCCATGCCGACGCCCGGCGGCGTGCCGGTCGAGATCACATCGCCCGGTTGCAGGCTCATGCACTGCGACAGATACGACACGAGCTTCGCGACGGTGAACACCATCGTCCTGGTCGAGCCGTTCTGATAACGGTGGCCGTCCACTTCGAGCCACAAGTTCAGGTTCTGCGGATCGGCGACTTCATCGCGCGTGACAACCCACGGGCCGATCGGGCCGAACGTGTCGAAGCCCTTGCCCTTATCCCACGTACCGCCGCGTTCGATCTGCCATTCGCGCTCGGAGACGTCGTTGATCACGCAATAACCGGCGACGTAGTCGAGCGCGTTCGCCTCATCAATGTATTTGGCCGGCTTGCCGATCACCACGCCCAGTTCGACTTCCCAGTCGGTCTTCTTCGAGCCGCGCGGGATCTCGACGTCGTCGTTCGGGCCGCTGACCGCGCTATTCCACTTGTTGAACACGACCGGCTCGGTAGGCACCGGCAGATTCGACTCGGCCGCGTGATCGGCGTAATTCAGGCCGATACAGATGAACTTGCCGATCCGGCCAACGCACGGCCCAAGGCGCGGATTGCCTTCGACCACCGGCAGCGATGCCGGGTCGAGCTTGCGCAGTTGCGCGAGACCGGCGTCCGTCAGCGTGTCGCCATTGATATCGGCCACCACCTTCGACAGATCGCGAATCTTGCCCTGCGCGTCGAGCAAGCCGGGTTTTTCCTGACCTTTCGGCCCATAACGAAGCAGTTTCATCGTTGCACTTCCCTATCTATCCAGAGTGTTCAGTGAAAAAACAGGCTAGTTCGACCAACCGCCGTCGATCACGTGCGCCTGGCCGGTAGTAAAGCCCGACTCGTCGGAGGCGAGATACAGCGCCAGCGCCGCGATTTCTTCGGTCTTGCCGACGCGGCCCATCGGCTGGCGGGCGACGAACGCCGCCTGCACCGCGTCGACGGTGGCGCCTTGCGCCTGCGCCTGTGCCGCAATCCGCTGTTCGAGCGACGGTGAAGCCACCGTGCCCGGGCAGATCGCGTTACAGCGTACACCACGTGTGACGAAGTCTGCAGCGACGGCCTTCGTCAAACCGATCACGGCCGCTTTAGACGCGCCGTACACGAAGCGATTCGGCACGCCCTTTACGCTCGACGCCGCCGACGACATATTGATGATCGAACCGTTGCCCTTCTCCAGCATTCCCGGCAAAAACGCGCGAATCGTGTGGTACATCGCCTTGGCGTTCAGGTTGAACGCGAAGTCCCAATCTTCTTCCGTCGCTTCGAGAATCGATCCGGCGTGGACGTATCCTGCGCAGTTGAACAGCACATCGATCGGGCCGAGTTCGGCGGCCAGCGCGTGGATCGCGGCCTTGTCGAGCACATCGAGTTTGCGCGCCTCGACCGGCTTGCCGACGAGCGAATCGATACGGATATCGGTAGCGATCACCCGCGCGCCTTCGCTGGCGAAAAGTTCGGCGGTGGCAAGACCGATGCCTTGTCCGGCGGCAGTAATCAGGGCCGTCTTCCCGGCCAGTCTTTGTGTCATCTACGGCTCCAGTTGAAATGGCTTGCGAAGTTTTATACGGGATAGCTTGCCATGAATTTCACAGACGGTAGAACGCCGTCGCGTTCGCGCCGAACACCGCTTCGCGTTCCGCGTCGGATAATCCGCTGAGCAGTGTATTCGCCACCGAATGCCATAGCAGATAGTCACCGTTCAGATCGAGCACCGGCCAATCGCTGCCCCACATCAGACGCGCCGGACCAAATGACTTCAGCAGATGGTCGACGTAGGGTTGCAACGTGGCCTCCGTCCAGCCGGACGCGGCCTCAGTCGCAAGCCCGGAGAGTTTGCAATGGACGTGCGGCAAGCCGGCGAGACGTGTGATGCCGTCGGCCCAACTTTGCCAGCCTTCATGGCCGCCGTCCCGGATCGGCGGCTTGGCGCCGTGATCGACCACGATGCGCAGCTTGGGAAAGCGCTTGACGAACATTGCGAGGGCGTCGACATGGCGCGTAAAAATCAGCGCATCGAACGCGAGGTCGTGAGCAATCAGCGCTTCGACGGCGGGTGCGAGATCGGGATTGGCAATCCAGTCGTCATCAGCGATGTCTTGCAGCATCGGCCGGATGCCCTTGAATTTCGCGTCACGTGCGAGTTCAGCGATCAGGGCGGGTGCATCGTTGGACAACATCGGCACCCAGCCGACCACGCCCGCAATCGACGCCTCTTCGCGCGCGAGATCGAGCAGGTAGCGGGTCTCTTCAACCGTGGGCGCCGCCTGGACGACGACCGTACGCTGCACATCGGCGCGCTCACGCAGCGGGGCGAGATCTTGTGGCCCGAAGGTCCGGTACAGCGACTTCAGATCGGGCGTCAGCCAGCCATAATCGCCACGGGCCGGATCCCAGTAATGCTGGTGAGCGTCGATGTGCATGGGTAGTCAATCCTTAGGCACCGGCGCCCGCGGATCCAGCAGACCTTCGTCGCGCAATGCCGTCCACAGTTCAGCAGGAATCGGGCGGTCGAACGAAGCGACGTTCTCGCGCAATTCTTCGACACTGCGCGCCCCGGTCAGCACGGTTGCGACGGCTGGGTGAGCGTAGGGAAACTGCAGCGCCGCCGCGGCCAAGGGTACATCGTGCGCGCGGCATACGGCTTCGAGCCGCGCCACGCGCTCGATCACTTCTTTGGGCGCAGCGCCATAGTTGAACTTCAGATCCCCTTGAACACCGCGCGCCAGAATGCCCGAGTTAAATGCTCCGCCTAACAGGATACTTACGCCGCGCGCCTCGCAGGCGGGCAACAGGTCGTCGAGCGTTGCCTGTTCCAGCAACGTATAGCGGCCCGCCAACAGCGCGCAGTCGATGTCGAAATCCGCCATCATCTCGAGAACCGCCGCGCCTTCGTTGACACCAAGGCCGACAGCCTTGACCACACCCGCCGAGCGCAATTCATCGAGCGCGCGAAAGCCGCCGCCTTCCGTCAGTTGCTTCCAGTAGACCGGATTCTTATCGCCGTGTGTGACACGGCCGATATCATGAATCAGCAGGATGTCGATCTCGACGATGCCCAGCCGCTGCTGGCTGTCCTCGAACGAACGCAGGATGCTGTCGTGGGTGTAATCGAAGATGGCCTCGAACGGCAGCGGGTCTTGCCAGCCTTCGCTGCCGTCATATGGGTTGGTGCGCGGCACAAAGCGCCGTCCGACCTTGGTCGACAGCACATACTGGTCACGTGGATAGCGACGCAGCGCATCGCCCAGCCGGTGCTCGGCTTTCGTATGGCCGTAATGCGGCGCAGTGTCGAAGAAACGCACGCCTGCGTCCCAGGCTGCGGCAACCGTGGCGAGTGCCTGTTCTTCCGTCAGATCGTGGTAGAGGCCGCCGAGCGGTGCCGTGCCCAGACCGAGCCCGCTCACCTGCAGATCGCGCCGGCCAATCTGGCGGCGCTTTACGACGTTTGAATCAATCGCTGCTGTCATGCAGATGTCTCCATTGTCGGTCCAAGTTAGCGCTTTAGCGCTTACTTGGACCCCATGCAGTTTTACCGCGGTCGGTCCGAGTTAGCGCTTTAGCGCTTACTCGCGTCCCATGCAGTTTTAATGCGAAGCGATCTCCACCACCCGCTGCGCAGACCCCGCGCTCGACGGCAGACACGCCGGGCCAACCGGCTCGAATGTCTTGTACGTCAGGATAAACTCCTGGTGCCCAAGCGTTTCGGACTTCGATGCTACACCTTGCGCCACCGCCACCGTCTGCTCGAACACTTCGCGGCCGACTTCTTCCAGCGTGCCACGTCCTTCGAGAATCCGGCCCGCGTCGACATCCATATCACCCGCGAGATTGCGATAGGTCGCCGGATTCGCACACACCTTGATGACCGGTGAAATGGCCGAGCCCACCACCGATCCGCGTCCGGTCGTGAACAGGATAACGTGCGCTCCGCAGGCGATCAGCTCGCCGATCTCGGCATTGTCGCTAATGTTCGGAAAGCCAAAGCGCGGCTCGCCATCCGGCACCACGTCGAGCAGATAAAGGCCGCCGGTCGGCGGAACATCGCCCGGTTTGATGATGCCGACAATCGGCGACGCCCCGCTCTTCGCGTACGCGCCGAGCGACTTCTCTTCCTGCGTGGTCAACCCGCCGTCTGCATTACCCACCGCAAAACTGCCGTGGCCGAGAATCGAGTAGTAGCGCGCGGCCTTCGCCACGCAGGCGACGATTTCATCGCCCAGTTCCGGTCGCGCCGCGCGGGTTTTCATATGGAACTCGCAGCCCACCAGTTCGCCCGTTTCTTCGAAGATGCAGCTCGAACCGGCCTCGATCAGATGATCGAACGCGCGGCCCACGGCGGGATTCGCGGTGATGCCGCTGGTTCCGTCCGAACCGCCGCAGATCGTGCCGACCACCAGTTCGCTAAGCGCCATCGGCACGCGTTGTTGCGCCGCCAGTTGCTTGCGCGCATCGCGTACCCAGTCCACGCCATACTGGATCGTGCTGCGGGTGCCACCCTTTTCCTGGATCGTGAGCACTTCCACGGGCCGGCCGCTCTCGCGCACCACGTCGACGAGATAGTGCTTGTTCATGCTCTCGCAACCGAGCGACACAAACAGCACCGCGCCCACATTCGGATGCGTAGTGAGCTGCTTGAGCATCTTTTCCGCATAGCCATTCGGATAGCAGCCGGGAAACCCGATCAGATGAACCGCCGGATCGCGCTCGGCTGCGGGATCATCGAACGCATCGAGCGGTTCGCGAAACTGTGTGACGATTTCCCGTGCCACGTGATGCGCGCACTCGACGAGATACGCGACCGCAACGACATTGCGGATGCCCTTGCGGCCGTCGCTGCGCAAATAGCCTTGCAGCATCGGCTGCGTGCCGGCGGTCGTGGAGATCGTTGCTTCGGAAGTGTCAGTCATGATCGTTCCAGCGCGGTATTGCACCGCATCAATGATGCACGAACTCGTGACCTGCATCGTGCGTGTACGTGGGCAGGTAGTCGCTTTCGAGGTTGTGGGTATGAAGATGTTCGCCGCGCGCAACGGCTCCGGTCACGTGGCCGATGACCGCGCCGTAGCGCAGCACCTTGTCGTCTTTCGCCAGCGCGCCGCGTGCGACTTTGTGACCAAGCTCGATCGTCTTGGCGAGCGTGACGCGCTCGCCTTCGATCTCAAGCTCGGTGCCGGCTTCGAGCCGCGCCCCTGCAATCAGGCAGTTGTCCTGCGGACTTAGCAGGATCAGGCGGGCGTCGGTATGCGATGGGCTGCTCAAAATTGTCTCCGCAATGGGTCCGTTTTAGTTCTGGCCTTCGCCGCTCGCGAGGCGCGCCACCATCAGCGAGCCGAGAATAATGGCGCCGTAGATGGCCTGAATCCAGAACGACGGCACTTGTGCGAGCGTCAGCAGGTTTTGCACGACACCCAGCAATAGTACGCCGGATAGCGCGCCGAGCATCGTGCCCTTGCCGCCGTCGAGCGAAATGCCGCCGATCACTGCCGCCGCGAACACGGTAAAGATCATGCCGTTGCCCTGATTCGCGTTGATCGCGCCAACGTAGCCGGTGACGATCAGGCCGCCAAGCGACGCCAGCACGCTGCCCAGCACGAACACGCCCCACGTAATGCGTTCGACGCGAATTCCGGCCGCGCGCGCCGCTTCCGGATTGCCGCCGATCGCATACAGCGCACGCCCAACACGATGGTAGCGCAGCATGAACGCAGCGACAGCGAAGGCCACTGCGGCGAGCCACACGGAGACAGGCAGCCCCAGCACGATCGTGGTGGCGAGGGTGAAGAACGACGGCGGCATATCGAACAGCGTGCCGCCCTTGGTGGCGCCCACGAGCATGCCGCGCAGCACAATCAGCATCGCGAGCGTGACGATGAACGCATTGAGCCGTAAGCGCACCACCAGAAAGCCGTTGATAAAACCAATCGCCGCGCCGACGACGAGAATCGCCAGCAAGCCTGCCGCGGCCGGCCATTGCCAGCCAAAACCGGCGGACGCCGCCGGCATAACGAGCATCGCGCCGACAGCGGGCGCAATCCCCACCGTCGACTCGAGCGACAGATCGAACTTGCCGGTCAGCACGATCAGCGATTCGGCGAGCACGACGAGCGCGAGCGCCGCGGAGGCCCCAAGCACGCTGATCAGATTCGCCCTGGTCAAGAAACTCGGGCTGACGAAAGCACCTATCACAAGCAGTAAAGCAAGCGCGGGCAGCAACGCGAGGTCGCGCAGACGCGCGAGCTCGATCCGCGCCCGGCGGCTGCGCGCGGCAGGCGCGCCGGCCGCTCCTTGAGCCGTAGCGAATGCAGGGCTAGGCACACTATTCTTCATGGAGACTGACTCCTTCAACGGATGCGATCAGGTCGTGGTCCTGCCAACCCGCGGGAAATTCGGCCGCGACGCGGCCACGAAACATGACCAGCACGCGGTCACAGGTACGCAAATCATCGAGTTCGCCCGAGACCACGAGCACCGCTTTGCCCTCTTCACGCACACGGTCCACGACAGACAGCAGCGCTTCCTTCGATTTCACGTCGACGCCGGCGGTGGGGTCGATTAGCACGAGGACGTTCGGATCAGTCGCCAAGGCGCGCGCCATCACGACCTTTTGCTGATTGCCACCGGACAGGCCCGATACGACGTGCTCAGGACCCGGCGTGACGATGCCGAGCGCCTCGATCATCTTCTGGCCGAACGCGTTCTTCTTTGCGGGCGAGGCGAGACCAAACTTGCCGAGCAGGCGCGTGATCGTCATCGAGGCGTTTTCCGCAACCGATTGCGTCAGCACCAGGCCTTCGTGATGCCGGTCTTTCGGCACGCAGCCGATACCGGCCGCCAGCGCCGCCGGCACGTCACCACGCGGCAACGACTTACCTGCTACGCGAATGTCGCCACGGGTCGGCGAACGCAACCCTGCGATCGCTTCCGCGACACTAGTGCGGCCGCTACTCGTCGCGCCAGTCAAACCGATGACCTCGCCGCGCTTCACCGTGAACGACACGTCTTCGTAATCGGCGCCGCCGAGACCCGCGACTTCCAGCGCCACATTCGTATCGGCCGGTAGTGGCTCGCGCGAAGCAGCGTCGGCGACTGCAAGGCCGCCACGCTCGCCGGTCATGGCTTCGATCAACTGCTCGCGCGGCAACGCAGAAACCGGCGCGCTGACGATATGCCGCGCATCGCGCAACACCGTCACCGCCTGGCAGATCTCGTACACCTCCTGCAAATGGTGCGAGATAAACAGGAATGTCACGCCTTCGCGCTGCAACTCGGTGATGCGGCGAAACAGGCGTTTGATTTCATCGCCGTCGAGCTGCGCGGTCGGCTCGTCGAGAATGATGAAGCGCGCGCCATACGACAGCGCCCGCGCAATCTCCACCAGTTGACGTGCCTCGACGCTCAGATCGCCCGCGCGCGCATCTTCGCGCACGTCGATCTTCCAGTGATCGAGCAGTTCACGCGCGTCGCGGCGCATGGCCTGCCAGTCGATCATGCCGCGCCGTTCAGGCTGACGGTTGATGAACAGATTCTCCGCGACGCTGAGGTCGCGGATGATCGTGGAATGCTGATAGACGCAGGCCACACGCTCGCGCCAGGCATCGCGGTCGGCGAGCGAAGGCGCCGGCGCGCCGCCGAAGCGCACCTCGCCGGTATCCGGCTTGCGCAGGCCGGTGAGGATCGACACCAGCGTCGATTTCCCGGCCCCGTTCCGCCCGACGAGTGCATGCGACTCGCCAGGCATCACGCGGATGCTCACGTCGTTCAGTGCGGCGTACGAGCCGAAGCGCTTGGTCACCTCCAGCGCTTCGACCATCGCCTGGCCAGAGGCAGCCGCCGCAACGCCAGGCGCGTGCATGAGCTCGCTCATTTGACCGTATTGCCCCACAGGTTCTTGTCGTCGACATTCGCCTTCGTCACGAGCGGCGCAGGCAACTGATCTTCCAGCATGCCCGGCGCGATCTGGATGATCGTGCTGCCGTGATCGGTCGGACCCGGCTTGAAGGTCTGTCCGGCGAGCGCGGCCTTGATGTAGAACAGGCCGTACTTCGCGTACAGGTCAGCCGGTTGCGAAACGGTGGCGTCGATCTCACCCTTGCGGATCGCCTCGAACTCTTGCGGAATGCCATCGTTGCTGACAATCACGACGTGTTTCGCGTCACCCACCGGAAACAGCATCTGCTTGCGGCGCAGCGTCTGCAAAGTCGGCGACAGATAAACCCCGCCTGCCTGCATATAGATCGCTTTCACGTCCGGGTTGGCGGTCAACAGGCTGTCGAGCGCGGTGGCCGCGACGTCGCCCTTCCACGCGGCCGGAATTTCCAGCAGCGACAGCGACGGGTAATGCTTCAGGCATGTGCGGAACGCTTCAGAACGGTCACGGCCGTTCACCGACGCCAGATCGCCCTCGATCTGCACGACCTTGCCGGACTTCACATGCTCGCCGATGTACTTGCAGGCCATCTCGCCGTACGCGTGATTGTCGGCGCGGACCACCATCGCGACCTTGCCTTGGGTCGGCGCGACGTCTACGGCCACCACCGGCACGTTCTTGGCGGACGCGGCGTCGAGCGCCCGGCTGATCGCAGCCGAATCCAGCGGCCCGACGACGATGCCCTTCGCACCCAGATTCAGGATGTTGTTCATATCGGTGATCTGCTGCGCAGGGTCACCGTTGGAATTGACCGGCGCGAGGATGTCGAGCCCGCTTTGCTTCGCGTAGACGGGCAGGTAGTTGTTGTACGACTGCCAGAACGGCGAGGTGAGGAGCGGCAGATCGAGGCCGATCTTGCCCGAATCGGCAGCGCGGGCCGCGCCGCTCGTCACCAGGCCGGCCACGCATGCGGCCGCTACCCCAACTGATAAAGCGCCACGAATGAAGCGGTGGGCCGCGCGCGGCCCCTTAGCGAACGTCATGTCTTGTCTCCTGATAGGTGTTGTTGAACTACCCCGCCGCTCCGCTCAGCGGCCGGCGTATCGCCCTGCGCGTTCTTCGTTCTTATCGATATTGGTGCACGACAATTCACCAATGAACGTATTATTCATATATGCATCATTCGAAGTCAAGGCATGTCCGGTGTAACAGCCGTCCGTACTTTCCCTGGCCGCACGCGCCAATTGCGCTCTACACTCACGCGCCAGATGACAATGAAACCTGCACTGCTTTGCATGGGAGCGGCGTGAGCACTAAAGCGCCAACTCAGGTCGACACATGGAACTCCACCGATGATGGATGCGGAAGAAAGAGACGACGCCGACCGTTACCGGGCGCCCGCGCTGGACAAGGGGCTCGATATCCTCGAACTGCTGGCCGAGCAGAAAGATGGATTGACGCGCGCCGAGATCACCAAGCTGCTGGGACGTAATGCGAGCGAGATGTACCGGATGCTCGAGCGGCTGGTCGCCCGTCAATATGTGGTGCGTTCGGCGGGGGGCGACCGCTATTCGCTGAGCCTGAAGCTGTATGCGCTTGCGCACCGGCACCCGCCGATGAACCGGCTGATCTACGAAGCGCTGCCGCTGATGCAGCGTTTCTCAGACCGCGCGGAGCAGTCGTGTCACCTGGTGGTGTACGACCGCGGCAATCTTCTGGTGATTGCGCAGGTGGACGGTCCAGGCACGTGGGGGATGTCGGTGCGGCTCGGTTCGCGGGTCGGTCTCATCGATACCGGCTCGGGCCGCGTCATGCTGGCTTTCCAGACCGCCGAGCAGCGCGCCCATATGCTCGCCGAGCATACGAAGGTGAAAGGCGAAGTGACGATCGACGAGGAAGCGCTCGAGGCGACCTGCGAGCGGATCCGCACGGCAGGGTTCTCGCAAAAAGACAGCCAGCAGATCTTCGGCGTCACCGATGTCACGTTCCCCATCCTCGGGCCGTCCGGGCAGGCGATTGCCGTGCTGACCTGTCCGTACCTGCGGCGTATCGACGAATACGTCGCGCCCGCGCTCGACGCAGCGACCGCGATGCTGCGAGAAACTGTCGCGGCGCTGTCGATGTATCGCGAAGAAGCGAGCTAGCATCCCCCACCGGCCTGGCCTGGCAATATTTGACAGTCTCAGGGATGCGGCACGTCAGCCGATCGCGGGGCTCGCGCGTTTTATCAGGGTCGCGCTCATGCGCGTACAAAAACCGCAGCATGCACGGCTCTCTAGCAGGCCGGATTGTCTGCGCCTCCCCGATGAACGCGGCGATGCCGCGGCAGGTCAACAGGATCAAAACGATGAAAAAACTCATTCTCTCCATGGCCGCCGTGGCCGGCCTGTTCGCAGCGAGCGCCAGCTATGCGCAGGTTCCCGCGAGCGCGCCGAGCGGCACGACGGGTCTCTGCAAGGACGGCTCGTTCTATTCCGGTGCGACGAAGAAGGGTGCGTGCAAGGGTCATAAAGGTGTCCAGACCTGGTACGGCGCAGCGTCGGGCGCAGCCGCGGCGTCGGCTCCGGCAGCAGCACCGGCCATGGCGCCGGCGGCAGCCAGCAGCGCCAAAGCGGCACCCTCCAAGGCGCCTGCAGCGGCCAGCACCGCCCAAGCAGCCCCTGGCGGCGGCCCCGGCCAGGTGTGGGTCAACACCAGCACGAAGGTCTACCACTGCCCGGGTGACAAGTACTACGGCAAAACCAAGCACGGCTCGTACATGAGCGAAGCGGACGCGAAGAGCAAGGGCTACCGCGCCGACGCTGGCAAGGCCTGCCAGTAAATATTGACCGTCGTACAATCCTGCGTCCGTGCCGGAAGGGCTGCAAAGGCTCCAACGGCCGGACCCAGGATGAGGCGTATTTCGCCCTACGTTTCAAGCTTCACACCGATACATCATCATGAAGAAATCGTCTTGTTCTCTCGTTTTGCTGGCTCTTGCGCTGGCGGGTTTCGCAGGTTCGGCTTCCGCGGCCGGCTGTCTGAAGGGTGCCGTGGTCGGCGGTGTCGCGGGTCACTATGCGGGCCATCACGCGGTTGTCGGCGCGGTTGGCGGATGTATCGTCGGACACCATCTGGCGAAGAAGAAGCAGGCTGAAGAGCGGGCGGCCGCTCACGCGCAGGAAGGCCCGATTCAATAAGGCGGAGCCGCCCGGACGCACGCACAGGCGTGGAGCCCGCCAGGTCTTTCGCCACACTCACATGGTTTAAGTCTGCATGGTTTAGAATGGCGACCCTTTCAAAAATGTCGCCGCGCGGGCAACGACCTGCGCGCGCTATCGATACCTCATGGCGAAACTTCTGACCGATTCCGAATTCCAGCGTTTTTCCGAACTCCAGCAGAAGCAGGCGAGCTTCACGATCACCAGCGAAGAAGCCGACGAACTGCGCGACATCGTGGCCCGCGCGCAGCAAAAGCGCGACGACCGCGCCGCGGCCATGCAGGCGATGGAAGCGTACATCCAGCAATTCGACATCAGCCCGGACGAACTGTTTTCGCCCGAGCAGATCGGCGACGCCGCACGCACCTATGGCCTGATTCCGGCTGCGAAGAAGGAACGCGTGCTGCCGCCGTCGTTCACGTATAACGGCAAGCCGTACCAATGGACGCGCGCGCTGCCCGACGATATCCGCGTACCGCTGTTCGACGCGTTCAAGGCGGGGCAATCGGTGAAGGACTTCATCGCGACGCCGAAGGACGCCGCTCGCTGCGCTGCAACGATTGCCCGCCTCGAACGTGAGACGGGTGCCGTGTATGCGCAGGCGTGGCTCGAAGAGTTGTCAGTGTCGCGCAGCCAGGTGGACGAGGCAGCAGGCAAACTGCCGGCCTGAGCACGCTGCCGTCATGACGACGCCGGATGAAGCTGCCATCCGGCGTTACGATCCGGCCGTCTCAGCGATGGTGATGGTCTATCTTTGCTTGACGACTGCGCCCGAACGACTTCCCAATACTCAACATTGAGTCCCAGTCTCAACGTCATCAGGCTGCAAGGCCGGCCGAGGCCTTACGGCTTCGTGGCCGTATTGGAAGCGCCCATTGCGGCGGATGCCTCAACCGCTGCCGATGCATGGTGCTTATGATTTTTGTGATGCTTGTGGTGATGCTTCACAGCGGACGCTGCCTCGGCCGGAGCGGCGCTCTGCTCCTGAGCGGGCGCGGCGACGGGTGCGGATGCCTGTGCAAAAGCGCCGAGCGAAAACAACCCGGCGAGAGCGGCGATAGTGATCTGCTTGTTCATCGTTAGTCCTTCCTGAAAAAATCTCGGTTGAGGGTACGACCTGATAACGGTCGTGTGTTTAACGGCCTTCTGCGGAAGCCGTTGACTCACTCATGATTTAATCTGGAATCCTTGACGATTCTTTGCAACATTGCACGAGAGATAAGCTCACGATCCAATAATCGTGATCGCCCATGCAAAGGCACACCCTGCCGGCGCGCCAATCAGACGTCCAAGCGCGCTCGCCTTGGTGAAGTCGCCAATCTGGCATTCGACACCGCCCTTCAGAATTCCCTGATGACGTAGAAGCGGTTCGACGGTGCAAACGACGGTCGCGGCAAGCCATGCAACGCCTTCGCGGCCCAACAGATGGTCCGGATCGATGAGATTGGTTAGCTGAAGCACGAAGATCGAAACAGCGCTGAAGAGAAACGCGAACAGCAGTGATTTGATGAATTGATCGGAGTCGGCGAAGTTATCCATGGGAGTATCGGTCCAGATATATCGTGGTGAGCTCAGCGATTCGGACTTGCCCGTGGGACGGCGAACGACATATGCGTTCACGCCGTGGGCGTGCTAAACGACGCCGTGATTGCGATCGCTGAAGGGAGCATAAAAATATATCGGAAGCGAGCGCGGCAAACACTCGGACGATTCTCAAAGGGACGACACAAGAACCCGAGACGCGAGGCAATTGCTTCCGAATCAACCTTGCGCGGCTTCTGCGTCATGCAGCGCCATCCTGAACCCCACCACACCTGGATCTTCGGTGTGCGTCACCGTAAATCCACTCGCTCTGGCCAACGCGATCATCGGTCCGTTCTCGCGCAGCGCTTCGCCCACCAGCCAATGCGTGCCGCGCGAGCGCGCATAAGCGATGATCTTCTCCATCAGCAGTGTGCCGAGGTGCCGCCCCTTCTGATCGGAGCGAATCGCCACCGCGAATTCAGCGGTTTCGTTATCGGGATCCGCCACGGCGCGCACCACCCCTAACGTTCGCGTGAAACCTTCCTCGCATGGAACCGTCGCGATCAACGCCATCTCGCGGTCATAGTCAATCTGCGTCATGCGCGCGAGTTGCGAGTGATCGAAGCTGCCTACGGCGCCGAAGAAACGCAGACGCAGATCGTCGGGCGTCATCGCTTCGACGAAGTCGTGATGAGCCGCCTCGTCTTCGGGGCGAATAGGTCGTACAGTGATCTGCAGACCGTGCCAATCGAGCGTCTCCTCGTAGCGGCGCGGATACGGCATGATCGCGAGCCGGCTGCGCTTGGCGCCGAGCCGGATAGACGGCGCGATGACAGCGACGTGCTCGCGGAATACCCGCAGCACGAGCTTTAAGCCGACTATCTCGCGTACGTCGCATACCGCCTGTGAGAGCGCCGTGAACGCCGCCAGCACTGGTTCGGGCGCGGCAACCCGCGCGTACGGCGAGCGCATCACCATATCGCGCGCCAGCATGGGATTGAGCGGCGGCAAGCCGAAGACCCGCTCCGGCGCCGACACGCCATCCGCCAATGGCGTCGTGAAACGGAACACGGGACCAAAGTTATCGTCGTCGTGCAGTTCGACGTCGATGTCGACGATCTTGTCCTGCACCGCATCGAGCGGTTCGACATGCAACCCGAAGTGCGCGAGCAGATGTGCCGCGGGTTCCTTCGTCAACGTGTCCTCACCCGCAGCCAACGCCGCGCGCGCCTGCGCCTGAGCGGCGTCGGTCTCAGCGGGGATCTGCGCCGGCAGCCCTTCCGGCGTTTGCATCAACAGTTCGCGCCCCAGCCGGTAATCGACCAGACGAGCGAACGCCCGGGCGAGGCGCTGCGGGGTCGTATGCACCGGAATGCCCTGCGCATGCAATGCATCGCGCGTCGCCGCGTCCACTCCGCCAAAGAAGCACGCCAGCAAACCGCGATACGCGAATCGCTGATTCGCGATCAGCGCCTGCGCGACCTCGCCGACCGGCGCGTTATGAGTCGACGCGTGAACCACGAACGCCGTCCCGGTCGCCCGATGCTGCGCGAGAACCTGCAACGCCGTGCCGAAATGCTCGGCACGAGCGTCGTCGCCGAGAAGCAGCGGGTTGCCCGGGACCGCGCGCGGCAACGCCTTGGCGACCTCGTCCACGGTCTCCGCGGGCCACTGCGCAAGCGTGTCACCGGCCGCCGCGAACGCATCGCAGGCGAGCGTCGCGACGCCGCGGTCGCTGGTGATCAGCGTCGCCGTCGCGCCGGCCGCAACGCGGCCCACACCGAGCGTTTCGATCTCGTCGAGCAGATCGTCGAGCGAGTCGACGCGCACCATCCCGGCGCGGCGGAACGCAGCTGTGTACAAGCCATCGGCGGGATCGGCGCGCCCCGAGCGCAGCGCAAGGACCGGCTTGTTGCGAGCCGCCGCCCGCGCCGCCGACATGAACTTGCGGGCCGCGCGTACCGTATCGAGTTCGAGCAGGATCGCGCGGGTACCTGGATCGCTCGCCAGGTAGTCGAGCACGTCGCCCGCATCCACATCCGCCTCACCGCCGAGCGCCACCGCGTGCGACAAGCCCAGTCCACGCGCATACGCCCAGCCCAGCACGGCATTGGTCAGCGCATTGGATTGCGAGACCCACGCCACCCCTCCCGCCTTCACGAGGCGCGACGGCGCGC
The DNA here is from genome assembly GCF_900141745.1 of Paraburkholderia phenazinium. NCBI lineage: Bacteria > Pseudomonadati > Pseudomonadota > Betaproteobacteria > Burkholderiales > Burkholderiaceae > Paraburkholderia > Paraburkholderia phenazinium. The sequence continues at coordinate 589,033 of NZ_FSRM01000002.1, forward strand.
CCAAATGCGCCCGCAGTGCCGGCGACATCAGCCCGAGACTGCCCGGTCCGACAATGCGCAGCAGATGCGGCCGCGCCGCCGACAGCGCGTGCCTGAGCGCAGTGCGGTCCTCGTCCGTGTGGACTTCCCCGACGATGATCGCGGCGCGCGTACCCAGACCGCCAAGTTTGTGGATGATGCCTGGCCACGTCGACGGCGGTGTACAGATCAGCGCCACCGTAGGAGCCTCCGGGAGGTCGCCAGCATCGGCCACGGCGGCGTGACCGTCGAGTGCGTCGTATTTCGGATTCACGGGCCACAAGGGGCCATCAAAACCGCCGCCCAGCAGGCTCGTCCACACCATCGCGCCCGTGCTGCGCGGCCGTCGTGAAGCGCCGATCACGGCAACGGATTTGGGTCGAAACAGCGCATCGAGATTGCGAACGGTCACGGGACACTCCGCGAGTCGAAAGAGGGTGCGTTCAGGAGCAACGCGCATCCCCTCAGGATAGGCGATGCCGGCACCGTTGTGCGGCGCTTCGGGTCAGGAAAGCGCACCGACGGCGCACACTGTCAGACGTGTTCCCAGGCGAGCGAATTTTGTTGCTTGCGCCCGCTCAAACACCATCCGAAATGCGACAATCCACGCCATGACAATCATTGCGGGCGGTAGGACCGCGCCAACCCGGCGCACCGCCGGACGACCAGAAAAACGGAAGGTGAAGTTATGCGGCGCTTGCCATCGCTGATTGCGTTGCGCTTCTTCGAGGAGACGGCACGTCATCTGAGTTTCAATCGCGCGGCGAGCGCCCTGTGCGTGACGCAGGGCGCCGTAAGCCGCCAGATCAAGATACTCGAGGAGTCGCTCGACGCAAAGCTGTTCGAGCGCGACCACAAGGGCATCCGCCTGACCGCGGCGGGCTTGCAGTTGCTGCCGTGCGTGTCGGAAGCGTTCGATACGATCGAGCGCGGCACGCGTCAGATCACCACCGCCAAGGGCCGGCGTCGCCTCGTGCTGTCGGTGCCGCCTACCTTCGCGACTCAATGGTTCTCGCCGCGACTTGGCTCGCTAGCGGTGGAACTGCCCGATGTCGAACTGTCCATCCGCACCGAGCCGACTGAGGATTGCCACTGCAACATCCGCTTTGGGCGCGACGCGCTGCCGGAGGCGCACTCCGAGTTGCTGATGACGGAGCGCCATACACTAGTGGGAGCGCCGCAGTTGCCCGGGCGCCCGCTCGACACGCTGCTCGCAACGATGCCCGCGCTGCATGTGCTGCACAACGAAACGCGGCTCGATCTGTGGCCGAACTGGCTTGCAACCGCAGGCATGCCGGCGCACTACGCTGAGAACGGCATCGAGTTTTCGAATCTGGAGCAGGCCATTCACGCCGCGCGCAAAGGCGTGGGACTGGCCATCGTCGACCGCAACATGATCGTCGAAGAACTGGCGGACGGAAGCCTGGCTCAGATCTCCGAGATCGAGGTCAGCGGGCCGTTTGGGTACTGGCTCGATATCGCGCATCGGCACGAGGCGCTCGAGCATGTGCAAGCGTTTGCCGGATGGTTACGGGAAGAGGTGTTGAAGATGGGGTGAGGAGACGAAGCCGGCGATCAGAAAACCCTTCACTACGCTCGACACCTTATACTTTCGTTGCCGTCCATACAGCGGCAGTGGGGTTCGACGGCCGGATCTGTCCAGGACTGCCCGGAACCCTGTCCAAGGAAGCCAATCATGAATGAAAGCAAACCCCGTCTCCCAGAAGCGCTGGAAGCACCTGCCAGCGATCAGCTGCTCGACGGCATCCTCGCAAAGGCCGCCAACGCGGGGCAGCGCAACGCGGAACAGTTCGCCAAGCTCGCTGCGCTCGCCCGGGCCATCGAGCAATGCAATTCATCGCCGGCCGCGCGCGCAAAGATGCTGTTCCGCTTCGAAGAACTTGCCAGCAGCGCCGAGGCCGAGGCCAGGCTCGACGCAGAATTTTTCGAAGGATTGCGCGACGGGCAAGTCATGAAGCAGCAATTGCGTCGGGAACACGAGCAACGCGAAGAGCCTGCTCCCGAGGTCACGATTCTCGCGCCGTCTACGACGACGAAGCACTGAGGGCTGCGTTACATCGCCTTCTTGAATGGCGCGCCCGAATGCTCGCGCAATTCGTTGAAGACGATCTTCGGCCACGCCTTCTGCGCAACTTCGATCTCGGAGATGTGTGAGGCGAGATACGTCGGCGCGTTCGATGCATCGAGCGCAATCCGCGCCGCATACGCATCGGTGAAGCGACGCAATTCAGCCGCGTCGTCGCAGGTCACCCAGCGCGACATCCGATAGCGCGCCGACGCCATCCGTACATCGACCTTGTACTCGGTCGACAGACGGTGCGACACCACTTCAAACTGAAGTTGGCCAACCGCACCCAGAATCATCAAGCCGCCGCCCACCGGGCGAAACACCTGAATTGCGCCCTCTTCGCCGAGTTGCTTGAGCGCTTCGCCAAGTTGCTTGGCGCGCATCGGGTCCACCACTTCGACGGTCTGGAAAATTTCCGGCGCGAAGAACGGCAAGCCGACGAACTGCAGGGTCTCGCCTTCGGTCAGCGTATCGCCGAGGCTCAGTGTGCCGTGATTCGGAATGCCAATAATGTCCCCCGGATACGCTTCGCTCACGGTCTCACGACGCTGCGACAGGAACGTCACCACGTTATTGGCGCGGAACGTCTTGTTCGAGCGCGTCACCTTCAGCGCCATACCGCGTTCGAAATGCCCCGAGCAGACGCGGATGAACGCCACACGGTCGCGGTGCGCCAGGTCCATGTTCGCCTGCACCTTGAACACGACACCGGTGAATTTCGGCTCATCCGGCTCGACCGAGCGCTGCACCGCCATGCGTGCCGACGGCGGCGGCGCCAGATCGACCAGTGCGTCGAGAATTTCCTTCACGCCGAAGTTGTTGATCGCTGAACCGAACAACACAGGCGATTGCTGACCGGCGAGAAACTGCTCGCGATCGAAATCAGGCGAGGCGCCGGTGATCAGATCGATTTCTTCCTTCGCCTTGACCCAGGCATGACCGAAGCGGCGCTCGCCTTCTTCGTCGCTGAGCGCGTGGATTGTTTCGACCTCGCCGCCCGCCTTGTCCTGTCCGGCGCGAAACAGACGCACCTGATCGCGCTGCAGATCGTAGACACCCTGGAAGTCCTTGCCCATCCCGATCGGCCATGTAAACGGCACGGCGGCGACCCCCAGATGCTGTTCGATCTCGTCGAGCAGCTCGAGCGGCTCGCGCACTTCGCGGTCGAGCTTGTTGATGAAGGTGACGATCGGCGTCTTACGGCTGCGACAGACCTCGAGCAGCTTCAGCGTTTGTGCTTCGACACCGTTCGCGCCGTCGATCACCATCACGGCGGCATCGACCGCCGTCAGCACACGGTACGTGTCTTCCGAGAAGTCCTCGTGGCCTGGGGTATCGAGCAGGTTGATGACGGCATCACCATACTCGAACTGCATCACCGAACTGGCTACGGAAATGCCGCGCTGCTTTTCGATCTCCATCCAGTCCGAAGTCGCGTAGCGATTGCTCTTGCGGCCCTTCACGGTGCCGGCAATCTGGATCGCGCCCGAAAACAGCAACAGCTTCTCGGTCAGCGTGGTCTTGCCCGCGTCCGGGTGGGAAATGACCGCGAACGTGCGGCGGCGTTTGAGTTCAGAGACTGACATCGGATCGGGCGGTCACAGATAGAGGTTCAAGCGGTATACGGGGCATCGCCGGCGCAGAACCGCGCAGGGAACGAATGATACACGTCATGGGAAACGACGTAGAGAAACGGGGGGCGACGACGGCGGCCGCAGCGGCAGTTTGCGACGCGACGTGTCGGGACAACCACGCACGTCGACCGCCAATGTCCTGGCAGATAAGACACTGCGGTCTAAGAAACAGGTGAATCGAAAAACACAATGATCGCAAAAGGCTTAACGGCCCTGAAAACACGGTGGCGACTTGCAGATGAATCAGAGCTACATGCAATTACCGGAAGATGCAAGCAAATAACTTGTTTGCGAATTTTTACTACATCACCTAGGATTAATCGCGGTGATTGAAGGGCCTAACGATCACTAACCCCCATTGGTTCCTCGCCATGGGACCTTCGGAAAACCTGGAGGTATGTGTATGTCCGACGATAACAATCCGGCTTCCTCGACTAAACGCAGGGAATTTTTAAGAGGTGTCGCCACCGTTAGCATTGCGACGGGTTTCGGTGCAGGAGTGGGTGAGGCGTTGGCGCAAAGCCCCGCAGCGCCTAAGCCAACCGGAATTGGTTCAAAGCCGCCTACTAAAGCAACACGAGATGCCAATTCGGTTTACGCCAATCAGCTGGCATTTAACGATACGCAGGATTTTCAGGACGCTACGCGTGGACTGATTGCTACATTACCCGATCCTGGCATTATTCCCAGTTCTAAAGGGGGTGCCGCCTGGGATTTAGGCCAATTCTCATTTATTACAGGCGGACCAGAAAATAACGCACCGGATTCGGTTAATCCCAGCTTATGGCGAAACGCCAAGCTGAATATGAATCATGGATTATTCGAGGTCGTCGACGGTATCTGGCAGGTTCGCGGTTACGATTTATCGGTGATGAGTATTATTCGCGGCGATACCGGCTGGATTGTTATCGACCCGCTAATGACCGAAGATGCTGCCGTGGTTGTCTGGAAGCAGCTGGTTATTCCACACCTGGGCGATCGCCCGATTACCCATATCATTTACACCCACAGTCACGCAGACCATTATGGCGGAGTTCGCGGCGTGGTCGACGAAGCGGACATCAAGGCCGGCAAGGTAAAGATTTACGCGCCGGCGGCTTTCACCGAAGCCGCGGTGGGCGAAAACGTGATTGCCGGCAACGCCATGAGCCGGCGAGCCGCCTACATGTACGGCAATCTGCTGCCGAGAAGCCCGACGGGCGTGGTGGACGGCGGGTTGGGCAAGACGACCTCCATCGGCGCAATCACGCTCATCGTGCCAACCGATTTCGCCAACTCGACGGGCCAGAAGCTGACTCTGGACGGTATCGACATGACCATCATCATGGCGCCGGAGTCCGAAGCACCGTCAGAGTTCATGTTCTACATCCCGAAGTTCAAGGCCTTCTGCGCCTCGGAAGACGCCACCCACACGCTGCACAACCTCTATACGCTGCGTGGCGCGAAGGTTCGCGATGCATTGCTGTGGTCGAAGTACCTGCAGGCTGCCATCGATATGTTCGGCGGCGAAATGGAAGTCCTGTTCGCCTCGCACTACTGGCCGACCTGGGGCAACGAGCGCATCGTCGACTTCCTGCGGGCGCAACGGGACATGTACCGGTATCTGCATGACCAGACCATGCGTCTCGCCAATACCGGCCTGACCCCGCTGGAAATCGCCGACACCCTGCACCTGCCCGATAGCCTCGCCAGGCACTGGTACTGTCGGAGCTATTACGGCACGGTCTTTCATGACCTGATCGCGCAGTACAACTTGCGGCTGGGGTTCTTTGACGGCGTGCCCGCCAACCTTCACCGGCTGCCGCCGGTCGACAACGGCAAGCGCTATGTCGAGTTCATGGGTGGTCCCGCAGCGGTGCTACAAAAGGCGCAGCACTACTACGACAAGGGCGACTACCGTTGGGTCGCCGAGGTGGTGAACCACGTGGTCTTTTCCGATCCGGACAACGTGGCCGCCAAGCACATGCTGGCCGACGCTTACGAGCAGATGGGCTATCAGGCCGAGTCGGCCAGTTGGCGCAACTTCTATCTGACCGGCGCAATGGAGCTGCGTAACGGCGTCCATAAGGTGCCGTTCGGCAGCTCGCAAAGCCCGGACACCATCAAGGCCATGCCTCTGGAGATGTTCCTCGACTACCAGGGTGTGCGCCTGAACGGAGCGCGCGCGGCTGGCAAGACGATCAGTTTCAATTTCGTCATGACCGACACGAATGAGAGTTATGTGGTCGGTGTCGAAAATTCCGCTCTGCATTATTCCAAAGGTAAAACTTCGGATACAGCGGATGCGTCAGTGACGATGGCACGCACTGATCTCAACGAAGTGATGATGGGTAATACGTCAATGGAGAAACTGGTCATGGCTGGTAAAGCCAAGATTAGCGGGAGCGCACCGAAATTAGGTGAATTTGTCTCCTGGCTCGATAATTTCGACTTCTGGTTCAATATTGTCACACCGTAAAAACCGACTAGCCCTAAACACGGAATCAAGACGATGTGTGCAATCTGTGAGCTGAAGATTGAATTTAATATCGGGCATCCTCAGGCGCTCACGGTAGCCGTTGCGACGCGAGAAGCAATGGATACCGGAGTATTGCCGGAAACGCAGGCCGAGGGCGCGTTGAGCAATATGAAGCTGCGATTGGCGGCTATTGATGCGCTCAAGGGCCTGCAAGACCGGTTAGAAGCCGCTGTGCCGACTACGCAATTAATGGCGCTCCCTGATTTCTATGTGCTTCTGATTGAAATCGGAACCTGGGGATTTTTCCATGCTACTGAGACTGGCTTCGACCCCGACATTCAGCCCGAACCACCCGACGTGACCTCGGAAAATCAGGCTGATCGCGATGTGGTGTTTGTTTCATCCGAAGCAACGATGCAGGCCATTATGAATGGGAAATTAAACATCGACACAGCGTTCGACGATAATCTGCTCATTCTGGATGCAAGCGAGACGCATACGAAACTACTACGATCCGTGCTTGATCGTGCGTTTCCTGTAGAAAGGGGCCGAGCAGTTAATTTCTAGAAAAGGTGCAATACCAAAGACTGTTTCTATTTCATCAGCATTGCTGTTACGGAATATGGCCGAACATTTAACGTTCGGCCATATTTTTTGGACACGATGGATTTTGTCTGAAGCAATGCAACGCTATGCGCCGCTCGCCTCATTCAACGTCAGGTGCTTCGTTTCCGGCGCCCATGCGATCGACACCACCATGCCGATCAGGAGCACGGCGGCTAGCGCCATCATGGTCGCGTGGAAACCCAGCTGTGCAATGCCCAGCGGTAGCAGAAACGTCCCCACCGCCGATCCGAGCCGGCTACAGGCAATGGCGAGACCCACACCACATGCCCGCACCTCAGTGGGAAAGCACTCCGGCGGAAACACGCCCACCAGATTCGAGAACGCCGACATGGTCAGCGTGAAGATCGCGAACGCCACGATCATCGCAATCGTCGACGACTCCGGCAGCAGACTCAGCGCCACCAGCGACAGGCAAGTCACCGCGAACGAACCAATCAGAAACACGCGACGCGGCAGCGCAATGGTAAGCCAGATGCCGATCAGCGCGCCCAGCACGAGGAATCCATTCAGCAGAAGATCCGCTCCAGAGCCGTCGTTCAGATGGATCGCCTTGAGGATGGTCGGCAGGAATGTGTAGACCGCGAAATAAGGAATCACCAGGCACACGAAGAACGCGCAGTTGAAGAGCGTACGGCGAATCAGATCCTTTTTGAACAGGCGTGCGAATCCGCCCTGCACTTTGCTGTGATCGTCGGCACCGTTGCCGTCGAGCGTCACGTTCGGCCCGAAGTGTTTGAGCAGGACGGCCTGGGCCTCCGCAATACGCCCTTTGCCGTGGAGCCAGCGCGGCGACTCCGGCGTACCCATACGCATTACCAGCACGATCAGCGCGGGAACGCCCGCCGACGCCAGCAACCAGCGCCACGCATCCGGTGAAGCGTGCGCGTACTGCATGCCGAGTACGTTCGCAACGACGTAGCCGACTGTCCACACCACACTGAACGAACCGAGCAGCGTCCCACGATGTTTGCGCGGCGAGAACTCGGCCAGAATCGCATGGCCAACCGCGAAGTCGCCGCCCATGCCAAATCCGATCAACACCCGCAACACGCACAACTGCGCCGGCGAGGTCACATAGAACTGCGCGAACGCGGCTGCCGTGATGATCAAAAAGCTCAACAGGAAAATTTTCTGGCGGCCCATGCGATCCGAAAGCCACCCAAACACAAGACTACCCAGAAAGATGCCCATCAGAGCGGAGCTGCCAATCATGCCCATCCAGAACGCGTCGAGCGGCATCTGGCGATTCAGCGAGGCAAGCGCATAGCCAATCGTGCCGAGCGCGTAGCCTTCGGTGAAGTGCGCCCCAAAGGTCAGGCCGGCAATCTTGACGTGGAAGGCGTTCAGAGGAACGTCGTCGAGGGGAACACAATCATGTGCGGACGCGGTGTGGTTTGCACGCGGCGGCGTTGAGGCAAGATCAAGTGCACTTACCTGGATATCCTGAATACTCACGCTGTCTCCTCCTTGTTCGAGCAGCCGTGCGCAGCCAGCTTGTCGCCGGTCATCGCGCACGGTACTGCGTCATCCGCTTCGCGCATGCGCAACGCGAAGCGGACCGTTACTAATAATGCGACGATCAGCGACCAAGGCCGCCCATCATCATGTACTTCAACTCCATATACTCATCGAGACCATACTTCGAGCCTTCGCGGCCCAGGCCCGATTCCTTGACGCCGCCGAACGGCGCCACTTCCGTCGAAAGGATGCCTTCGTTGACCGCCACCATGCCGCTTTCCAGGGCTTCGGCCACGCGCCACGCCCGGCCGAGATCGCTGGTGTAGAAGTACGCGGATAAACCGAACGGCGTGTCGTTAGCCGCTGCGATCGCTTCTTGTTCCGTCTTGAAGCGGAAGCAGGCGGCGACAGGGCCGAAGGTTTCTTCGCCAGCAACCAGCATCGACTTCGCCGCGTCGATCAACACCGTCGGCTCGTAAAACGTGCCGCCGAGCGCGTGACGTTTCGCGCCTGTCAGCACCTTGGCACCCTTCTGCAAAGCATCCGCGACATGACTTTCCACTTTCTTCAAGGCGGCTGCATTGATAAGCGGACCTTGTTCGACTTCGCCTTCGAGCGCATTGCCGACCCGCATCTTCTGTACGGCCTTCGTCAGCGCCTGGGTAAAAGCGTCGTAGACGCCGTCCTGCACGTAGAAGCGATTGACGCACACACAGGTCTGCCCAGTGTTGCGAAACTTTGAAGCCATCGCACCTTGCACGGCGGCTTCAATGTCCGCATCGTCGAACACGATGAACGGCGCGTTGCCGCCGAGCTCCAGCGAGAGCTTTTTCAGCGTATCCGCGGATTGCTTCGCGAGCAGCTTGCCCACCCGCGTAGAACCGGTGAACGACAGCTTGCGCACCACCGATGAAGCCGTCAGCGCCCCGCCAATCGCAACGGCATCGCCCGACACGATGTTGAACACGCCAGCGGGAACGCCGGCCTGTTCGGCCAGCACGGCCAACGCGAAAGCGGACAGCGGTGTCTCCTCGGATGGCTTGAGAACCATCGTGCAGCCAGCCGCCAGCGCCGGGCCCGCTTTCCGCGTAATCATTGCGAGCGGAAAGTTCCACGGCGTAATCGCCGCGACGACGCCCACTGGCTCACGCGTCACGATGATCTTCGCTTTCGGATTCGGGCTCGGAATCACATCGCCGTAAGCGCGCTTCGCTTCTTCGGCGAACCACTCGAAAAAGCTCGCCGCATAACCCACCTCACCGCGCGCTTCAGCAAGCGGTTTGCCCTGTTCACGCGACATCAGTTCAGCGAGCGCATCGCGGTTCTCGAGCATCAACTCGCCCCAACGCTTCACCCGTGCGCCGCGTTCCTTTGCGGTCAACGCACGCCACGCAGGGAATGCACGTTCGGCGGCGGCAATCGCCTGAGCGGTTTCAGCAGCACCGCCTTTGGCCACGTTGGCAATCAGCTCGCCGGTAGCCGGATTCGACACGGCATAGGTCTCGGCGCCTTGATACCATTCGCCGTTGATGTAATGCCCGGTACGGAGAAAATCGCTCATGCTGCTTTTTCCAGAGTTTGGGCGAACGCCGCTTGCGCCGGCCGCGGCTCGCGGGCGATGCGCTTACCTGCCGTGTAATCGTTGATGAGATCGCAAGGCGTGTAGTTGCGTTCGAGTTCGAAGAGTTCGTCGGCGGAGAGCTTCGTGTCGAGTGCGGCGAGCGCGCTGTCGAATTGCGCGGGCGTATCTGCGCCGACCAGCATGCTTGCCACGCCGCCATGATTCAGCACCCACGCCTGGGCGATCTGCGCGGCGGACACGCCACGCGCTGCGGCCACTCGCGCGACGGATGCGGCAATCTCACGCGAGGCCGTATCGCCGTACATTTGCGCGGTAAAGAAGTCGGTCTGATTGCGCGTCGAGTTCGGATCGCTCGTCAGCAGACCACGGGCCAACGGACTAAACACCGAGACACCCACGCCCTGATCGTCGCAATACGGAATCATCTCGCGCTCTTCCTCGCGATAGGCCAGATTCAGTTGCAACTGCATGTTTATCGGCTTGTGCCAGCCGTTGCGTTCGCATACCTGCATGATCTTGGCGAACTGCCACGTGTACATCGTCGACACGCCGATATAGCGCGCCTTGCCGGCACGCACGATATCATTCAGCGCACCCATCGTTTCTTCGACCGGCGTGTTGACGTCGAAGAAGTGCAGCATGTAGATATCGACGTATTCCATGCCCAGACGCTTCAGCGAGCCGTCGATGCCATCCATGATGTGCTTGCGCGAATGGCCGCCGGCGTTCTGATACGTGCCCATGTCGTAGCCGACCTTGGTCGTAACGACGATCTCTTCGCGTCGCGCGATGCGCTTAAGAATGCGGCCCACGACTTCTTCACCGACACCCGTCGAATAAAAGTCCGCGAGATCGATGAAGTTGACGCCGGCTTCGAGCGCGTGGCGCACGATCGGCTCGCTTTGCGCTTCGTCGAAAATCCAGGGCTTCCAGTCGGGTGTGCCCATGTTCATCGTGCCGAGGCATAGGCGCGACACTTTCAGGCCCGATTGGCCGAGGCGAATGTATTCCATTTTGTTTGTCTCCTGATGGCGGCGGCGCTCGTGTGGCGCGAGCAGCGGCGCGCCAGTTAGCGTTTTTAGCGTTGCTTCGGCGTATAGAACGGGTTCGACACTTCGCGCGCGGCGGCAAATACTTCGTCGCGATGCGGCAGACCCTTCATTGCAGCGAGGATCGCGTTCTTGCAGGCGCGGTAGTTGTTCTCGAACACGGCGTCGAGATCGTCGGTCTTCGGGTTGACCCAGTTCGCCGACACGACAACCCAATCGTTTTCGGCTTCCGGCGGCAGCGTGCCGTTCTCGAGCGATTCAGCCACGGCCTTGGCGATACCCGCTTGCGAAGCACCCCAGGTGGCGTTGCCATGGAAGTCGCCGTCGATCTGCGCCTTGTTCACATACAACGTGAGCGGCTTGGTCGGGATACCCGGACGGGCAATGACGACGAACGGCGCGTGACCCGCAGACGGCGTCGACAGCGCGGTGGCGAACGCCTGGCCTGCCGGGCCATTACGCGGGCCGACCAAAACGTTGATGTGCGCGAGATTCACGCCCGGGCCTTCGAAGCCCTCGCCGATAAAAAGTTGCTTTTCTGTCGTTACGCTCATGTCTGTTCCCATCAAGGGTTAGGTGGATGAGCGGATTGTGCTATTCGAGATGAGCGACCATGAATCGATGTTTTTTGATCTGGGGTATGAGACGCGCTCAACTCCGGGTATACCTGTCCGCTGGCCAGACGTGAGCCGACGTGTATCGCCCGTTATGCTGCTAGACAGACTGCAATTTACGCGCGGTCTCGTGGCGCGTCGTCAAGGTCCCGACATTCTTCCCCATTCCTTAAGGTGAGGGTTTTCGGGACCTGCACAGCAAACCGCAAAAAGACCGCTTGAGGTGACGGCCAACCTCATTGCGCATGCACCGAACGTTTTGGATGTGGGAGTAGTTCGAAACGAAGTGAGGAGAGCAAAAGAGCGCATCGGACATCACTCATTCACCGCAGAAAGTGCGATGGACAAATCGCGCAAAGCCTTGTCAGACAAGGTGTTCCGACTTCACAACGACGGCGTCGACGCAAACGTCAACTCGATCGAGGCTTGCGCAATCGCACCGCGAGCATCAGACAAAAACGGCTCGCAAAAGCCCACGGCAGCGAAACGCAAAATGCAGTCATCCGCGGAATCAGTGGCTGCGACCAAACGCAAAGGTGAGAGTTTTCGGGACCACCGCGGCGGTGCGAAAAATTCTCACCGCCGCATCACTTCACTCGGAGATCAGGAAGCGTTCGCGATTCTTACCCGCCAGCCAGGCCGGCGAACGCCCACGGCCACTCCAGGTTTCGCCCGTCTTCGGATTGCGGTACTTCGGTGGTAAAGGTGCCTTTTTCGGCGTTGAACGTTTGCTCGAAAAGCCAAGTTCCACTGCGGTAATGCCGTATTCCACAATCTTCTGCTTGATATCAGCAATCGCCTGCTCAATTTCTTTTTCGCGAGCAACCGCGACTTCCTTATGAAGTTTTTCGAGCTGCGCAGTCAATTGTTTGTAAGTGGCCATGAAGAATCGCCTCCAGTCGGTTGGATAACTGCAGTGTGACCCTATCAGACCTAAAAAGTGCCGGGTAGCATCACCTGTCCGTTTGCGGATTAGATGCGTGTGAAACGCATCCTGAGTCAGCAACGCGGCAATCGCCCGAGCGCCATCCGGCATGAATGATACGTAACGTTAAGTCATCGTCGGCAACAACGTTACCGCACATCGGCTGACGCGAGCGCTAATCCTTCTCGCGCCTCGAGCGCGCTCAGTGCCACATGGAGCCGTCTGACGCGGCTCGCCAGCGACGGCACCAATGCCGCGTCCGATACCGACTTGCGCCGGTTGCGCCAATACGATAGCGGAATACGGTCAGCGGCGGAAATCCGCGTAATCACGTGTTCGAGATGCTGAATGTCTTTTTCTAATTGATGGTGATTCATTACGTCTCCCCCGATATTCCCGAGTACTATCCGACCTTAAAGCATGAAGCGTGCCGTCCAGACCTATCGATAAAGCAACGAGGCAATAGATCGTAAGGAAAAGAGGAATAGCTGCGATAACCTCGCTTATGTATTCCTGATTCTTCGGGGGAAAGCATTCATGGATTCGCAAAGCGCTCATGGCATCGCATCCTGAACGCCGCGGTATAGGAAATTAAGCCGAGGTCAATACGATCGCTTTGCGCGCCGCATTTATGAGGCGGAGTGGGTGGCCCGGATCGACGCGCGGCAAAAAGGGACGCTGCGGCCTGGGCGCCGCCCGAGCCCCTTACACCGCGCTTGCCGCTGCAATTCGCCCAGCATCTTCCGGGCGAACCACTCGCTACTGGACGCCCGACTTCGCAGGACACGCGTAAATCAGGCTGTGCGTGCCCTCGTCATTCGACTGACGCACCACGTCGAACTGGCCGCCGCAACTGGCGCGCGCCTGCTGCGTACACGAATCGGAGCCCTCCGGACACTGGACCAGCGTAGTGGGCCGGCCGTCAGGCAGAAACAGCGGCGGACTGCTGCTGCAACCGGCCAGCGCCGCCAGCAAGGCGAACCCGGAAGCCGCGCCAAGCGCCGCACGTTTCACGCGGATTACATGTTCCATTCGAGCAGAAAATGAGTAGCTGCGTTTCATTGAGAACCCCGGTCCCTTTCTAATTCTTTGACCCAGCGATTGTGCCATGCGCACGCTGCACTGCGTCACTTGGGAGCCGTGTCTTCGTCGGCATGGCCATTCGCCGGATCGTCAGGCGCAGCAAGCGTCTTGTAGGGAAGCGGCCCGTGGGCATCCGTGCCGATACGCATGAAAACCTGCTCGACATCGGGAATTGCTTCCAGCTCCTGTTGCAGCGCGTGACGATCGAACGAGCGCGGCGAGCAGCCGTCAACGTAGACAAAGCGACGCTGCACCATGATCCAGATACTCGTGCCGTCGAACGCGTGGGGATCCGTGAAACGCGCGTGAATCGCGTCGGCGATCGGTGCGTCGTACAGGTACGAGTTCGGCTTCGAGCATTTATGCGCAAGCCAGCAGGTCGTCCCGCGCTCGACCCGGTAGTGCGCATCGCTTTCCATCTGCGCGTGCGTCATCAGCGGCCCGAGCGGCACCGGACAATCGGCAAAGCCCTGCGAGAGAGTGAAGAACGGGTCGTTGTACCAGTTCTTGAGGTCGCTCTGCTGCGCATGCAGCGATACGCCAAACAGGAATAGCAATGTAGCGACAGGCCAGGTCTTCATCGCACCTCCCGACTGCTTCGAGATCGCACTAGCGCTCATATTGCGCAATTCCCGCATGTTGCCGGGCCGCGCGCGCGGACACAAGAGAAGTGACGCGTCCTGGTCCTCCATTGAGACGATTCGGTACAATCGGTCGCATCGGTACAAGTAGAACAACCCAGCTTTCGGAGACTCAATGTCCTTTGTCATCGTCCTCGCCGCCCTGGCGTTCCTGATGCTCGCCGCATATCGCGGCTACAGCGTGATTCTCGTCGCGCCAATCGCCGCCCTCGGCGCCGTCCTGCTGACCGATCCATCGGCGGTCGCGCCAGTGTTTTCCGGCATCTTCATGGACAAGATGGTCGGCTTCGTGAAGCTGTACTTTCCGGTATTCATGCTCGGCGCCGTGTTCGGCAAAGTCATCGAACTGTCGGGCTTCTCCGAGTCGATCGTCGCCGCCGCGATCCGCTATATCGGCCGCTCGCGCGCCAATGCGGTGATCGTCGCGGTCTGCGCGCTGCTCACCTACGGCGGCGTCTCGCTGTTTGTCGTCGTGTTCGCGGTGTATCCGTTCGCGGCCGAACTCTATCGCCAGAGCAATATTCCGAAGCGCCTGATGCCGGGGGCGATCGCACTGGGCGCATTCTCCTTCACGATGGATTCGCTGCCGGGCACTCCGCAAATCCAGAACATCATCCCGACCACCTTCTTCAAGACGACCTCGTGGGCCGCCCCGGTGCTCGGCACGATCGGCTCGGTGTTCATCATCGTCGTCGGGCTGACCTATCTGGAATGGCGCCGGCGTGCTGCGATGGCGAAGGGTGAGGGCTATGGCACGTCGCTCGTCAATGAGCCGGAACGCGTCGAATCGAAACAACTGCCGAATCCGCTGCTGGCCGTGGCGCCGCTCGTGCTGGTAGGTGTGGCGAACTTCGCGCTCACCAAGCTGATCCCGGACTGGTACGGCGCCTCATATACGATTGCGCCGGAAGTGCTGCCCGGCATTCATGCGCCTGTCACGACATCGATCAAGGCCGTCGTCGGGATCTGGGCTGTGGAAGGCGCGCTGCTGCTCGGCATCGTGATGGTCATGCTGACCGCGTTTCCCCGCATGCGCGAGCGCTTCGCCTCCGGCACCAAGGCAGCCGTCGCGGGCGCGCTGCTGGCCTCGCTCAATACGGCGTCGGAATATGGCTTTGGCGGTGTGATCGCGGCGTTGCCCGGCTTTCTGGTCGTAAGCGATTTGCTCAAGAGCATTCCGAACCCGCTCGTCAATGCCGCCGTGTCGGTCAGCTCGCTCGCGGGGATTACCGGTTCGGCATCGGGCGGTATGAGCATCGCGCTCGCCGCCATGTCGGATACCTTCATCAGCGCGGCGAACGCGGCGCATATTCCGATGGAAGTGCTGCACCGGGTGGTGGCGATGGCGAGCGGCGGGATGGATACGCTGCCGCACAACGGCGCGGTGATCACGCTGCTGGCCGTGACGGGATTGACGCATCGCGAGTCGTACCGCGAGATTTTCGCGGTGACGATCATCAAGACCCTGGCTGTGTTCTTTGTGATCGCGGTGTACTACACCACGGGGCTGGTTTGAGTAGTCTCAGGCGATCCTCATTCGCCAATCTTCATACGTCATAGATCGCCTCCAGATAAGCCGCCTCCATCTTCAACCTCGACATATGCCACGCCCAGCGCTCCGCACCCTCACGGATGTCGAGCAAGGCTGCGGCGTGATGAGCACGACCGTTCATGCAAGGTTCCGGCACGTCGCCTTCCTCCAGCAGACGAAAGGTCTTGCCGTACGCTGGTGGAAAACGGCGCTCAATCGTGAGTTTCTGCCGCGAGGTCATCACGAGAATAAAAGTCGCCGCATCGATCATCCACGGGGTGACGGCGTGAGCACGGTGATGTCGAATATCGAGGCCCTCGGAGTCCATCAAATCCACGGCCTCGCCGTTCGGCGACGCTCCCTCCACGACAAACAACCCTCCGGACAGCACCTGCGTACCCGGTAGCGCGCGGGTAAGCAGCCCCTGCGCCATCGGGCCACAGCAGACATTGGCTGTGCAGATCACAAGAATGGTATTCATCAGGCCAGTCAAACTCCAGAAGGACGATTAGCTTGCTGAAGATGTCGATGCGGCTGCGCCGTCCTGCGTTCAGGTACTGCTTCCGGTTCCACCCGTCGGCGTCGTACCGCCGCTAGCGCCTTTACCCACCGCTGCACCTGCCGCCGTCACCGACGCCACCAGGGTGGCGGACGGAGATCCGTCGCTATTGATTGCGCCTGCAGCCTGCAAAGCATCGAGCTCCGAGTCGATACCCGGCTGACCCGGTGTGAACGACGCCGTCAAAAACGATGTAGTCGAGAGCGAAATGCCATACGTTTGCTCCAGTATCTGCACAACCGCAGTTTCCGCGCTTGCGATCAAAGCGCTGTTGGTCAACGCACCCTGAAACGATGAATTGCTCGCACGCCACGATCGTACTGGTTAGGAAAGCTACAGACCCGAATTGCAGCGTGCGCCGCATTGAAGCGTTAAGAAGTTTCATTCATTCTCTCCAAGAAGAGGTAATGCACAATTGACAGAACCAGGTTCTTGGTCCGCTGTTTCGTGTGGGGGATCATCAGCCATGCCGGCAGCGCACCGTAAGCGCACTGTCTTTGGCACGCTCGCAGCCGAGCTTGGCCCACCGGGTTCGTGTGCCCCTTCGGCGGGTCGCGCGTAACGCAGATAGGCGTCACGCATGCGGTAAAGCTGTGTCGAGAAGTACTCGCCGCTAAAGCGGCCTTGATTCAACAGATACTGTTGCGCGCCATAAGCGAACGTGACGTTCTCAGCCGCATTGCCTGGCAGATAATTGGTGGAACCTGCACGCGTGCGGAAGTCGAGCCCAAAGCTCTCGTCGCCATACAACTGCGTGATGCCAGGTTTCATGCCTTGACGCGGAGTCAGCGGGAAACTCACGGTGGCGCCGACAAAGCTGCCAAGGCCGCTATGCTCTGCGTGGACACTGAACGACGGCAAAGCCTTTGCAAAACATGGCTTTACCTTGCGAGCTCAACATGGCATCGAGTGCACATAAAGCTCAGGGATAGGCTGTTATGGCCGTGTTGTTACGCCGGCCACGTTACGGTGTTACGGCCGGGCGGCGCGAACACGTACGCGCGGCGCCAGCCGTTGGTAGGCCGCTGGATCGCGCAGAAATATCTCGGGAGAATCAGCCGCAGCCGCGCTGCCGCTTGCACAGAAGCTCCACGGCGCGCTGCAATTCACCTGAGCGGCGCCACGCGATGTACTTCGCGTAGCAGGTCTGTTGCGGCGGAAAGTTCGCCGGCAACCGATGCCATTTTTCTCCGGTTTGTTGAATCCAGAGAATGGCATTCAAAATATCGCGCGCAGCGCGGCGCGGTCTCCCACGTGGCGACGGGGATTCACGAAATAGATGCTCGACATGCATCCAGTCGTCATCGGACAAAGGAATTTCAATCACGGAATTCTACGAATGGATAGGGGATCACGTAGACTGACCTTTCCTATAGATATCGCAGCCAGATTTCTAAAGCCAGTAAAAATCGAATATCGACCCGCGTGCTGGGGTCAAGAAGCTTTCTTTGCTTACGAGATCTCGCCACGCTCGAAGGCGAGCCAGATAGTGAAACGTTTTCGTGTTGGCTTCCTCGCGCAGGTGCATTGGGACAGACTCCGACCTCGCCTGATTTAATCCTTCGCACTACATATTTTTTTCAATGGCATGAACTCACGCGCGCCGTGTATCTTTGACTTTAGCAAGCGAACCGTCGTGTCGCCCTCTCTGCGCGAAAGCGGTATTCGACTTCGAATCGCGGCTCGTCGGAAAGCCCACTGCCAGACGAACCGTCGTGATGGTGCGCAGGTAATCCGGCGAACCGGTTCGATTCGTTAACTCACAGCCTTCAAATGGGGGATGGGTATTTTTTACCGACAAATGTCACAAAGAAGTAAATTATACGAATCTTTTAGGGAATGGACCAGGAGGAGTTGCATTGCAGCGACGCAGCGCGCAATGCTAAGACGCGCCGGCCCACGATAACCGCTCGCGGGCCAGGCTGAGGAACTCATTTACATAACGAAAACGCTTCACGGGCGGCAATGTCGCCATTGCCGTAAATTCCCACCACCGTGCAGTCCGCCGCCACGCATTCATACGTGCTGTCCTGGAACGTCAGGACGTAGTGCCGATAGCCTTCTTGCGCAGCCGCCGGTCCCCACGAATCGGCCACCAGAGACGAGTTCACGATTTCATGCGCGCAATAGCCGCGTAGGCCCTGCGCGGACAACGGATGAGCGTACAGCCCTTCGTCGTTGGGTGGCCCGAACTGATGAAACGCCGCCGCCGAAAACTCCACCGCGCAGAACGGATCGTCATCTTCATCGAACGGACCGAAGCGCTCGAAATCCGTCGCGGCAATCCGATAGGCAATCACCACACGTCGTTCATTTGCGACGACAAACGGTTCCGGGGTATCGGCGGCGGGGCTAGGCACGTCGTCCAGCAGGACGACCTGGTCCTGCTGGTAAGAATCGAGGGGCTGGTCATCGGCTTCGCTTTACTCCTGTACGCAGTCGCTTGTGAATGGGTCGCACTATGCCACGGGCGCCCCGGCGACGGCTACCGTCACATCCGCCTCGCGTCTGCTGCACGCCGGCCGCATGGGCATTTCACGCCAGTTTCAACCAATCCGCAACCCGCCATGGCGGCTGCACAGCCTTGCCTCCCCTTCTCTCGAAATTGATTGACTTCCCAAAATTACCCCGTACAATGAGTTTTTGTTGCACTGCAACAAACCACTTTCAGCCCTTGCGGCGCGCGGATTTTGTTCACTTAGAGCCGTCTCGCACTCGCCGCCTTACCCTTTGGAGCAGTGATGAGCACGCTTACCCCCCAACAATTGATCGCCGCACAGCAAGCCAGCCTGCAATCGTTTTTCGGCTTCACGAACCTGGCGTTCGCAAGCTTCGAGAAGCTGGTCGCACTGAATCTGCAAGTCGGCAAAGCATCGCTCGCCGAAACGCAGGAAATCGCAGCCAAGGCTCTCTCGGTGAAAGATCCGAGCGAACTGGTCGCGCTGTCGGCCAGCCTGTCGCAACCGGCATCGGAAAAGGCAGCTGCATACGGCCGCCATGTGCATGAAATCCTGTCGAGCGCCCAAGCCGAATTCTCGAGCGCCGCTACTGCACAGTTTCAGAAAGCCCAGAAAGACGCACAAGGCTTTATCGAAAGCCTGGCAAAGAATGCACCGGCCGGCAGCGAAGGCGCGGTAGCAGCATGGAACTCGGCATTTTCGGCTGCCAACGCTACGTACGAATCGGCTAGCAAGGCTGCCAAGCAATTCGTGGCAACCGTTTCGGCCGGCGCATAAAGCAAAGCGTCAGACGCAAACGAAATGTTTCGGTCGCTGCCCACGGGCGGCGAACCGTTGCAAAAAGCGAACTTCGGTTCGCTTTTTTTATTGTGCGAGCGTGCTGGAGCGGTTGGCGTGAGATTGACGATGAAGTCGCGGCAGCCCGCTCATGCCGGCGCAAAGATCACGGCCTGCCGGTCCTCGATATAGCGGTGCGTCCGCGTGAAGCGATAGACCTGGCCATCAGCGGTGATCCGGTTCAATCCCGGTTCGGTCAAAGCAAGCATCTCATCCGCGAGGTGGGCCGCGACCGCGTCGCTGCTCGATAACGCATCCAGCGAGTTGGCCGGGTCGCCGATGTACACCGAGCGATGACCCTCGCCATAGCGCATCACGACCACGGATTGACCGGCATCGAGCGCCAGTTCGAGGTAGTTGGCAAGCTCCCGCAACGACGCGGGTGTGCTTGTTCGCATCGTGTAGGCTGAACCGGTTGCTGTTGTCATCGCACCGTTCCCCCGTCAAATGTGCGAGTCAGGAAACGGCAGACCCGTTTCTTCTGTCGACCCGGCACACTTCTACTATAAGCAATCGGAGCGCAACGGCAGCGCTCTTTTTGAAGCGGGCGACAAACTAAACTGTGCGCGACTCAGAAGCGCAGGCCGTTCAGGAATTGAAACCACAGCCCGCCGAGCGTACTCCCGCTCGTGGCCGTGGCACTGTCACTCCGTGCCGAGGCGTGGTCCGCAGCCTGGGCCGACTTGTCGTTATTAGTCACCGGTCCGGGGGACACGCTTTTTTGCTGACGTGACGCATGCAGCGCCAGCACGCTGTCGGCAATCTGGCCAGCGCGGCTGGCCTCGCACTGCTGCCCGAGCAGCACACCGAACACCACATCGCGGTTGTAGCCTTCGTCCGCAAAGCGCATCGCGAGCGCCAACAACTTCGCGTACGCCGCCTGTTCGGCTGCGCGAGCCGCTTCTTCCCGCTCGGCGCGTTCCCGCTCCATGCGCTGGACGCGGGCTTCCCATGAACGCATCTTCTGGGCGAAGACGTCGTCGTAGATTTTGCGTTGCGCTGGATCGGACAGAATGTTGTACGCGTCCTTGATATCCAGAAACGCCGCGCGTGCTGTCTCTTCGGAACCGGCATTGCGATCCGGATGCCAGCGCATAGCCGCCTTCCGGTAGGCGCGCTTGATCTCGTCTTCAGTCGCGCTCGGCTGAACGCCGAGCTTCTCGTATAGTGTTGCCATTGCTCGCCCAACCCTCCGTCACATCGCGACCCATCGTAGCATGCGCAAAATGCCTTCCGCGTGACATTGCACGGGCCCGTTTTTGGCGAGTTACTTTCGACCTCGCCGGCAAGTCCGGCTATTTCATCATCAATGATCTGAGCGGAGAAACAGCATGACGCAAGGCCCCACCTTCTGGATGATCCCGGACGCGCCGACACCCGTGGCCCCGTTTTCACACGCAGCCGAATCTGATGGATGGGTATTCGTGACGGGACAGATGCCCACTTCACCCACCGACGACGCAGCCCCGCTACCCGAGGGGGTCGTCGCGCAGACACAGCGCGTGATGGACAATCTGAAGATTGTGCTGAAAGGCCTTGGACTGGGACTCGAACACGTGCTGAACGCACGCATTTTCCTGACGGAATTCAAGCGTGACTACGCGGCGATGAACGACGCATACCGGGCGTACTTTCCGCCCGGCGCCCTGCCCGCACGAACCTGTATCGGCGTCACAGGCCTGGCGCGCGATGCACTCGTGGAAATCGACTTCATCGCGCGACGGCCTGGTTAAAGACGGCCGCGGCGCGATAGATCGAACGAAAGCACGAAGGCGTGCCTTAAAACCGGTACGTCACGCCGACCTTCACGATCGGATAGAAACGATAACGGTCTACAGTGTTCTGCAGCGATTGCTTCTCGGCGTCGACGTTCGCCTGACCCGCTTCGGCCACGATATCGGCGGGCACATCGAAGTCCAGATGCGGCTTGCCATAGGCAACGCCCGCGTCGAAGAACATCGAAAAGCCTTTGGTGGCGAGCGGCGAATGGCCGAAGCCGATGCCAAGGTACGGACGCACGGCCGGGTAGGTGGCCTTCGCGTGAATGCTTTGACCCAGCGTCGAATAGGCGACGCCATTGATGGTGTAGGTACCGGACGGGCTGGTTGCGGTCGCATTCACATGATCGTCGCCAATCAGCAAGCCGGCGGTAAGGCGAAACGGCACGACGCTGGGCATCGGGAAGAAGTCGCCATAAAGGCCGGCATGGATGAGCGTCGCCGTTCCGTCGTAGTGCAGGTCGCCTGAGTTGAAGCTATGCGAGAAACTGACACCGTTGACTTCAGCCCGCACGTTGGCGAGTGAGCCGAGCGGGTGACCGTAGCCAATACCGGCGCCTTCGGTGCCGATCTGCCCGTACACTTCATCCGCCATCGCGAGCGGTCCATAGACGGCGGTAAGGCCTGCAAACAGAGCGACAACCAAGCGTTTCATCGTACAAGTTCCTGTGGCGTTTTATTAGACGTGGCGAGAGGACCGAGGCGGGTAGATCTACCCAGGGGACAAGGCCACATGCGTGACGCATACGGCCCGCAAACTCGTTTACGACGCGCGCACAGGAATCTTGAGGTTCAGGTTCGAAGAAGCTTGATGGGTGACACGGGAAGGCGCCGCCTGGCGCTCCCTTCAGCGCAGCGACGCCTCGTCGAGGCCGAAGTGGCTGCGCAGACCTTCATGCAACGCCAGGGCGAGACTGGCCATCTGCTCGCTCCACGGGTCTTGCTTGCGACACAGATCCTGGAGCTCACGACATTGCGTCGCGAACTGCGGTTCGCCCACGATCAGGAAACCGCCCGCGGCACTATGCGCCCAGTCGCGCAGCGCCAGGCGGTTATGGCTCTCGACGATGGCCAACAGCTTGGGCAAATCGGTCTCGAGATGTTCCTTAAGCATGGTGACATAACGCGCTTTGGTCTGCGCGTCGAACTCGGGCGTGGGCTTGAGCGGCACCTGCGGCGCGGCGTCCGAGGCAATCGCCGGTTCGTGGGCTACCGCCGGCTCTACCGCCTCATCTGCGTCCGTACACAACACATCGAGCGCCGCTTCCAGCTCCCCAAGCGACGTGGGCTTGGGAATGTAACCGGTGAAGCCGCGCTCATCCCATTCGTCAGTTTGCTGCGTGTCGGTAACCGCGCTGAACGCGAACACCGGCAACCCGGGATGATCCCGTCGCAGCGCCGCCAGCAGTTCATAACCGTCCATGACCGGCATGTGAATATCGGTCAATACGACGTCAACTTCCGTATGCTCGAGTATCGCGAGCGCCTGGCGGCCATCGCCGGCAAGAATCGGCTCGCATCCCAGCGTCTGCAACTGTTCGACAATCAAGGACTGGTTCAGCGGATTATCCTCGGCGACCAGCACCACCAGACCCAGCAATGCGGGCTGGGGAGCTGCTGAAGGCGCAACGGTCTTCATTGTTTCCCGAGTGGATGCCAGAGCAACGGGTAGAGCGCCGACGCGCCCTGCGCCGTCTTGCGCGCCTGTCGCGGCAAGATCCGCCGCCGCGACAATCGCTGTATGACTGAACTCGCTCACTTCGAGTACTCCCTCGCAGCGCCAAGTTGGACGATCAGGTCCGCCGCGTGTGATCCACACAGCGTTCACTGGCCGCACCGCGCGCAACGTTGCGATTACGTCGAGTTCATACTCGCCGGTCACCACCAGCACCTCGGGCCGGTTAGTCTGTAACCACTCCTGCGCGGAGCGCGCCGAAGTAACACTGCAGCAGAACCATCCGTAAAGCCCGAGCCACTCGCCGATGAGCTGACCCGACACCGTCTCCTGACACAACACCAGCAAGCTGCCGCGACTCGCAGGCAGGGGCTGCGCGACACGCTCTTCGTCGGATGGAACCGCCATGGGAATCGAGATGCTGAAAGCGCTCCCCACCCCCTTCACGCTTTCGACGGAGATATGTCCGCCCATCAATTCACACAGGCTCGCGCAGATCGACAAGCCGAGTCCCGTCCCACCATAGCGGCTGGACGTCGTCGCTTCGCCCTGCACAAACGGGTGAAAAATACGCGACACCATCGGCGGGTCCATGCCGATCCCCGAGTCGCAAACCCGGCAACTGAGAATACGGCGGCCCTGCGTATCGATCAGCACCTCGGCGCCGAGCATGATCTTGCCGGCAGAGGTGAATTTGAAAGCGTTGCTCAACAGGTTGTTGACGATCTGCGCAATGCGGGTCCGGTCACCGCGCAAAGTCTGGATGAGCGTCGGAGAAAGGTGGGAGTAGAAACGAATCGGCCGCCCCGGCGCCATCGGCGCATACGACAGCGCAAGATTTTCGAAGTCGTCGATGGGCCGGAAAGACTCCGTGACCAGCTTCATTTCGCCCGCGTCGATCTTTGAAAAGTCGAGGATATCGTTAACGATGCGGCGCAGCGCATCGGCCGCGACGCCAAGCGTACGCACGCGCTGCTCGTGCGCCTCCAGACCCGGCGTGCGCACGAACAACTCCAGGTTGCCAAGCAATGCGTTCAGCGGTGTGCGAATCTCATGGCTCATCGACGCAAAGAAATTCGACCGCTCGCGCATCGCCGCTTCGGTGGCGCGCTGCGCGGTGCGCAGTTGCGCCTCGAGCGCGTGCTGCGAAGTGATATCGAGGATGGCGCAGAACAGCACGTCTTCACCCGCATAGCGGGCCGGCGCGCAGGTGAACTGCAGAACCTGTGCGCCCGCGCCGTCAATTTCGTCGGGTTGAAGCGGCGCGGCAAACACGACCGTCTGCGCCTCGTCGTCAGCGGGCAACGCGGCCCGGAAGGCCGCGACGATATGCGTGGGCAGCGTATCCGCAGATGGCTCATGCTGGAGCCATTGTGCAGCGAGCGCATTGCCGCTGAGAATCGAATAGTCGCGTTGCCGGACGATGCACAGGCCAATCGGCGTGGCGCTCACGAGAACATGATTAATGGCCTCGTTCTCCAGCGCGCGCGTGGCTTCATCGTAAGCAGTGCGCAGCAGGCGCAGTCCCCAGAAACGCGCGGTCAATGCAATGCCGACCAGCAAGAGCAGCGCGCCGCACGCGATCGCCGCGAATTGCCAGCCGAGGATCGCCGCCAACCCGCTCCAGGGAAGATAGGCGATCACCAGACCGAAGCCGGACAGCAGCGGCTCGCGCAGAATCGCGCCGTGGAGCGTGTAGCGATACGTATCGTTCGCCATCTGCGCGGCGTTCGTCTGCAACATATGCCCGGTTTCCACAGAGACCGGACGTGAGGAAACGACGATGCGCTGATCGTCGGTCAGCAGCATCAGGGTGCCCCTCGGGAAGCGACGCGAGAGATGCTCCACGAGCGCATCGACGGGAATGCTCATGGTCACGAGCATCGTGGGTGTATCGCCCTGGTAGTAGGCGCTGAGCGCGGTCATGACCGGCACGCCCAACTCTGTGTCCACATATGGACCCACCCATACGCGCTGGTCTCTGGCAGGCACGCGCCGGCCGGTCTGCTCCTGCAGCTGTTGCAGGAGCCTGGCGCGGATTCGCGGAACGTCGGACGGCTGCAGCGGCCGCGCGCGGCCACCTTCCCGACCCTCTACCGACGGCGTGATCACCGCATAGTCGTCAGTCAGCCCGATCAGCATCGCGCGATGATTCAGCTCGAAGGCCCGCTGCGTGGAAAGTGTGGACTGGCCCGCTTCATATAGACGCCAGAGCTTGTCGCTGAGCGACGCGCTCCATGCGTCACGCACGGCCTGCGACACGAGCAGATCGAAGTGCGATCCATCCGTGCCTGCATCGCCGCGCGCCACGCCGGTTTGCCGGATCGACGCCTCGACGCCGGCGGGGAGGCTGCGCACATCGCCGGTCTGTTGGTAGTACTGGATAGTCAGTTCGGTGCGCCGCAGAAATGAAACCTCGCCATGCAACAGCAGCGAGATTTCGGCGACGTATTGGGTGATGAGACCGCGGCGATAGTCGAGCTGCTTGCCGGCGGCCAGCACGGCAGCCAGCGCCGCGGAGACCGCCACGATGACCATCAGCGTAAGTACCGCCGCGAGGTAGTGGTAGCGCTGACGCTGTGCGTTCTTTGCCAGCGAAGCAAAAGCTTCGGTGAGCGACGCATGGGTACGGTCGAGGGTCTTCAGCATCGGGTCACGTCGTTCGCGTCATTCGCACAGACGGGCTACCGGCGATAATGTTTGCAAGCAGCCGTGTCTGCGGCCATACCGCACTATCCGGCGCAGTGTAGCGCGTTCGACGCATCCGGCAAACGTCGTGTAGTCGGCATAGCGAAACAAACCGCCGGGCACCGTGGCGCCGGATGCCGTTTAGTCTGATAGATCGGCGTTACTCCCACCTCGACAAAGGGTTCGGCGCGGATCAGCATAAGTCCGTCAGCGCCCTGGTTGTGCGGGGTGGCTGACCCATGTAAAACGGCGTTTTAGCGGCCCGTCCCTCTTCGGACGGGCTATTTTTTGTTGCCGGGCAGATGCCGGTCGCCGCACTTCAACGCACGTCGCGAACGTCGTGCACGCCACACTGCGTTAGAAAGCGTCGTCGGCGCCCAGCAATTCGAGCTGCCGGGGGAGTTTCGATGCCGGCCGCTCGAGCGCGAGCAAAGCCGCTTTGCGTTCAAGTCCGCCAGCATATCCGGTGAGCTCGCCCGCGTTCGATATCACGCGATGGCACGGCACGATGATCGACACCGGATTACGTCCATTCGCGGCTCCCACTGCGCGCGCACTGCCGATCGGTAGCCCGAGCCGCTGCGCGAGCCGCCCATAACTCTCGATCTCGCCAAACGGAACCTTGACGAGTTCGCTCCAGACACTTCGTTGGAATGGCGAACCGGCCATCTGCAGGCGCACGGTGAACTGTTGACGCTCGCCAGCAAAGTATTCGGCGAGTTGCTCCGCGCTTTCCGCTAACACGCGCGGCGGCTTGCCCATAGATACACCAGTGAATGTATCGGCATCGCGACCGGTCACCGTGCCGCTTGCGGTGTCGACGGCGTCCAGCGGGAAGTACTTCTGGCCGACGAAGTACACGCCCGTGAGCGCATCGTCCTCGGCGCGTAGCCACATCGCGCCGAGCGGGCTCTGAATCGTCAAGTAGTGTTTCATGCGGCGTTCACGTAGAAACGGCAATTTGCGAATCCCGACCAACGCACGGGACGCAACGGGCGGCAATAAATACCTGCCGAGGCCACCACCAGAGAGAAGCCGCCGTCAAAGCACGGGGCGGCGCCTGAGGGCGTCGGCTTACCGCAGATTTCACGGTCCCGATTCATAGCATCAATGTAGCGCATTGCCTCGCGTGCCGGTCAACGGCTGCACGGGGTGGATCGTTTACAGCACAGGTGCCCGCCCGCGGGCGGCGGAGCCGCGCGCCGCTCATTCGCGATGCTAAGCCCTAACCCGGCTACGCGTCAGGGCCATGACAATCGGGTGGAACGGTTGCACCGCAGCGGGGCACGAAAAATGCATCCGGCGACACAATGAGTCGCGTTAAACTGGCTGACACGACATCCTCGCATCGCGCATAGCAAAGCGCAGCGCGGGTTTCGGCAGTTTGTGGGATGCTATGGGTTTGACGGTGTGCGGCACATGGTGCACCAGGCTGCCCGTACAATAGCTTGATAAACAACGGAACGAGGACAACTTCGATGCGCACTACCGGGTCTTCCGGGTCAATGGCCCTGCTCACCGAATTCGACGACGCGACGGCGCGCGAACTTCGCTCACTGCGCCTCGAGTCGACAGAAGACGGCAAGGGTATTCTTCTGATCGAAGTGGACGAGCGCAAGCCAGGCATCCACCGCGAAGTGCGTTATGAAATCACGCCGGCGGAACTGATTGCGGCAATTCGCGCGCACGGCGCCGAATTGCCGGGTGAACAACACAATCACCGGACGTAAAACGGAGGTGGCAGCGGTACGGGTGCACGCGAACGCCGTTCACCCACCGCCCAGCCCGCTTGAGAAATTCAGCGTTGAATGACCAGCAACAAACGGCCGTCCGGAGCCTCGGCCCAACCGCGCTCCGCGCCTGCCGTGCCTGACCCGGCAAAGCTTCTCCCGCTTCATCCGCGCCCCACATTACCGGACGCTTGCACGTCTCGGAAATGCGTCCATAATCCTTAAGTTACTTCTTCGCTTCCCGCCGGAAACGGTCGCGGAAGTAAGCCGATGCTACATGACCTCGTGGAGCAGTACGGGCCTGCTCTCGTCTTCGCTAATGTGCTCGCCGCATCGCTAGGGTTGCCCGTGCCCGCGATGCCCTGTCTCGTCCTGTTCGGCGCGATGGCGGCCATGCATCCGGCCACCGTTGGCACGCAGCTCGCGTCGGTGCTGATCCTCGCCATTTTCGCCACGCTGATCGGCGACAGCGCGTGGTACCTCGCCGGCCGCATTTACGGCGGCAACACGTTGAAGACGCTGTGCAAGCTGTCTCTCTCGCGCGACACCTGTGTCAAGAAAACCGAGCGCTTCTTCGGCCGCTGGGGCGTGCGCGTGCTGGCCGTGGCGAAGTTCGTGCCGGGCCTGTCGATCGTCTCCATCCCGATGGCCGGTGCGATGGGCACCACGTATCGCACCTTTCTGACTTACGACAGCATCGGCGCCGCGCTCTGGTCTGGAACGGGTCTCATCATTGGCGCCCTGTTCGCGCAGCAAATCGACATGCTGATGGCGGGCGCCGGCCGCCTGGGCAAGATGGCGGGCGTGGTAATCGCCGCATTGCTGCTGCTTTACGCCACCTACCGGTGGATCCGGCGGCGCCAGCTCATCCGCAAACTGGCTACCGCGCGCATGGAGATAGATGAGCTGGGCAACCTGATCGCATCCGGCCAACCGCCGGTGCTGTTCGACATCCGTTCGCGCGAGAAGCGCAAGCTGGATCCGTTTGTGATCCCGGGCACCCAGTTTGCCGACGAGCGCCAGCTCAACGAGATCATCGCGAAGTATCCGCCGAACCAGAAACTCGTCATCTACTGTTCCTGCCCGAATGAGATTTCGGCGGCGTGGATGGCCAAACAACTCAACGAAGCAGGCTTCGCCGACGTCCTGCCGCTGCGCGGCGGTCTCGACGCGTGGCGCGACGCGGGACGGCAACTCGAGCCACTGGAAGAGGAGCCGATGGAAGAAGTGCATCCCGGCGTAGCGCCGGCGGTGTAGCACGTCCGGTTCTCCAGCAGTTCGTCTGTCGCCTGCGCTGCCTCGCTGTACCCCATGCTGGATCAAACGACAGAAGGAGTGGTTTGATGGTTGAGATTCAAGAAGCCGAAGGACAACAAGCTGTGGTCGCCGACGCGCCGTTCTCTTCGTTGGCGACACGCGAACATCAGATGTTCCCCGAACTGACGTGGGAAGAAATCAAGCGGCTGAGCAAATTCGGCGAGGTGCAGCACTGGGAACCCGGTCAACTGCTGTTCGAAACCGGTCGTGTCGGACCGGGCATGTTTGTCACGCTCACGGGGCGCGTCAAGCTGTTCCAACGCGATGGCCTTGGCCGTGAGCGCCTCGTCTCCGAACGTGGTCCGAAGCAGTTCCTCGCCGAAGTGGGTCAGTTGTCGGGACGCGTCTGCCTCGTCAGCGGCGTGGCATTGGAACCCGTCGATGCCTTGCTGATTCCACCTATCAAACTACGCGCGTTGATCGTCGCGGAAGCAGAGCTTGGCGAGCGCATCATGCGTGCGCTGATCCTGCGGCGCGTCTCGCTGATCGAAAAGGGCGCTGGCGGCCCGATCCTGATCGGCAAGAGCAACGACTCGCGGCTCGTCTCGCTGCAGGGCTTCTTGTCGCGCAACGGTCATCCGCATTCGGTACTCGACGAACGTGATGAGGAGGCGCTCGGCCTGATCGAGCAGTTCGGTGCAAAGCCTGAAGACCTGCCACTGGTGATCTGCCCGGACGGTACCGTGCTGCGTCATCCGAGCGATCCTCACCTTGCAACCTGCCTCGGCATGCTGCCTGAACTCGACGCTTCGCTGATCTACGACGTTGCCATCGTCGGCGCAGGGCCGGCAGGACTCGCCACGGCCGTTTATGCGGCTTCGGAAGGCCTCTCGGTGATCGTGCTAGACAGCCGCGCGCCGGGCGGTCAGGCGGGCGCCAGTTCGCGCATCGAAAACTATCTCGGCTTTCCGACCGGCATCAGTGGCCAGGCGCTGGCCGGACGCGCGTTTGTGCAGGCGCAGAAGTTCGGCGCGCACGTCGCCATTCCGGTCAGGGTCAAAGCCCTGCATTGCGAGGAGTCGCCGCACCGGCTCGAGCTCAAGTGCGGTGGCAGCGTGAAGGCGCGCACCATCGTGATTGCCAGCGGCGCGGTGTACCGTCGGCCGGCTATCGAAGGTCTCGAGCGTTTTGACGGCAAGGGCGTCTACTACTGGGCGTCGCCGGTTGAAGCCAAGCTGTGCAAGCGCGAGGAAATCGTGCTGGTGGGAGGCGGCAATTCGGCTGGGCAGGCCATCGTCTATCTCGCCACGCATGCGGCGAAGGTGCACGTGTTGATTCGGCGCAGTGGTTTCGAAGCGACCATGTCGCGCTATCTGATCGACCGGATCCGCTCGCTGCCGAATGTGTTTGTGCATCCTCACACAGAGATTGGTCAGCTCGAAGCTGATGAGGCCGGCCTCGCATCGGTGGTGCTGAAGGAGCCGTTACCAGACGGCACGGATCGGTTCGACACACGTCATCTGTTCCTCTTCACCGGCGCGGATCCCAACACCGAATGGCTGCAAACCTGCGGCGTGCAGCTCGATCCCAAGGGCTTCGTGCTGACCGGTGAAAGAGGCCTGAACTCCACCTGCGATCTCGGCACCACGGTGGACGGCGTATTCGCGATCGGCGATGCACGCGCCGGCTCGACCAAACGCGTGGCAGCAGCAGTCGGTGAAGGGGCGGCTGTAGTGTCGCAGATCCATCAGATGCTGGCGGTGAGCGCAGAGGAGGCGGTGGCACTGGGAGCATGACGCACGACGCTTTCGCGCTAAAGTAGCGGCTATCCGGCTGGGCGACGCATCTTCGGTCAGCCTCACGCCGCTACTACGCCAGCGCGCCACTGCGCGGGCTCCATCCATTCAGCGATCGACCGCGTGAAGACTCTCCCGTTATCCGCCGCCCGCACCCTCCATCTGGCCGCGCAAGGTCTCTTGACCCCGCCGCGCCGCAAAGCCACCAAAGCCGACGTCATCGACGCGATTCGCCGCATGGCGCAGTTGCAGATCGACACGATTCACGTCGTCGCGCGCAGCCCTTACCTCGTCCTGTTCAGCCGCCTCGGTGCGTACACGCCGCAGTGGCTCGACGAGCATCTGGCCGAAGGCAAGCTGTTCGAATACTGGTCGCACGAGGCCTGCCTGTTGCCGATCGAAGACTACGGTCTGCTACGTCACCGCATGCTCGACCCGAGCGGGATGGGCTGGAAATACGCAGGCGAGTGGCACAAGCAGTACCGCAAGGAGATCGACCAGCTGCTCAAGCAGATCCGCGCGAATGGGCCGGTGCGCTCGGCAGATTTCGTCCGCGAGGCCGGTAAGAGTAACGGCTGGTGGGACTGGAAGCCGGAGAAGCGCCACCTCGAAGTGCTGTTTGCCATCGGCGAATTGATGGTGGCTGAGCGGCGCAATTTTCATCGCGTCTATGACCTGACCGAGCGGGTGCTGCCGGGCTGGAACGACAAACGCGATCTGCAACCGGCGGCGGCGGTCGAGCCGGAACTGTTGCGGCGCAGTTGCCGGGCGTTAGGCGTGGCGCGCGCCGATTGGGTGGCTGACTATTACCGGCTGCCGCGCCGACCGTATGTCGAAGCCTTGCACGCGCTGGCCGATCAAGGAGAGCTGGTTCCAGTTCGCGTCGAAGGATGGAAGCAGGATACGTACGTGCATCAGGAGTTCGCGCCGCTGATCGACGATGCGGCGAGCGGCAAACTGACCTCGACGGTCACGACCTTGCTCTCGCCGTTCGATCCGGTGGTGTGGGATCGCAAGCGCGCCGCGGCGCTATTCGACTTCGACTATGTGATTGAGTGCTATACGCCCGCGGCCAAACGCAAATACGGCTACTTCGTGCTGCCGATTCTGAACCGCGGCAAGCTGATTGGCCGGGCCGATGCGAAGGCGCATCGCACGAGCGGCATCTTCGAGTTGAAGGCGCTTCATCTGGAACCGGGAGTACGCGTCAGCGGCCGTCTCGCCGCCGATCTGCGGCGCGCCATCCAGCGTTGCGCCGACTGGCATGGCACGCCGGAAGTGCAGATCACGTCGGCGCCACCCGAGCTGCTCGAAGCGTTAGCAGCGCAGGAAAGTGTGGAAGCCTGAATCGACTGATCAATTTCAGTGATCGAGCTTGACCCGTAATTCGCGCGCCGTTTCCAGCAGGCCTTCATAGCCGGAACGGGCGTGCTCGGGCAAATCCGGGTCGCCCACCAGGGTGCCGAGCGTCTCGATCAGGCTGTACAGCAGACCTCTGGCCGCGCCCGATGCAATGCCGCCCGAACTCACCAACTGATCGACGTGGCTGACAGC
Organism: Paraburkholderia phenazinium; assembly: GCF_900141745.1. Classification (NCBI taxonomy): domain Bacteria; kingdom Pseudomonadati; phylum Pseudomonadota; class Betaproteobacteria; order Burkholderiales; family Burkholderiaceae; genus Paraburkholderia; species Paraburkholderia phenazinium. The sequence goes on from NZ_FSRM01000002.1 coordinate 621,075, forward strand.
TGCGTCAAGGTGTTCGAGATCAGGCCGTTCGCCCGCTTCCTGCTTTTGCGAAACATCACGCGTCATGATGGAGCGTCTCTCAGTTGTGGCGGTGGTGGATGAATCTCTAATGTTGTTATATACCGATCAGGATCAATCGTCCATCCGCCGCACGCCACTCCCGAACGTTCTCACCTTTACGCGTTGATGCATTGGCTTGAGTGCAATCGATTCCCGAAAAGACTCACCTCAACGAGATGAGGGTGCACGGTGCGGCGACTCAAGCCTCACCGTGGATCGCAGAGGAGTCGGCGGGGAAGCGACGGATCAGGTAGCGGCGCGCCGCGAGAAGAAGCGCCGCGTCAGATCGAACGCTACGAGGTTGCCTGCCACCACGAGTACCAGACCAACGACGGCCAAAACAGTCCAGCGATAGCCTTCGAATACGGTAGAGACCGCTAACGCCACGATCGGAAACAGCACGGTGCAATAGGCGGCACGCTCCGGGCCCATGCGTCCCACCAGCATCAGATAGGCCGTAAATCCGACCACCGAGCCGAACACGGCCAGATACGCAAGCGCACCGAGATACCGCACATCCGGTTCGACGCTGAACGGCAAGCCCGCCAAAGCGCTGCCCACCGTCAGGATGCTGGCGCCGATCAGCATGGCCCAGCTGTTGGTGACGAGCGGGTGCAGACCCATCGACTGCATCCGGCTCGACAGCAGGCTGCCAGTGGAAAAACACAACGTGCCGAGCAATGCGACGCCCATCCCGAGCCACGCGGTCTGGTCGCCGAGGTGTCCAGCCATCTGCGGCACGAACAGGCACAGGATGCCCACCAGGCCCAGCAATGCGCCCAGGATAACCGTGGGTTGCAGCGGCCGTCCCATGAACAGCCGGCCGTTGATCGAATTCAGCAGCGGCGCGATCGAGAAGATCACCGCAACCAGACCGCTCGGCACGACCTGCTCGGCGTAGTAGAAGCACAGAAAGTTGCAGCAGAACAGCGCCAGGCCCTGCGCCGCCAGATATCGCCAGGCGGCGCGCGGCGGCCAGATCGGCCGGCGCATGATGCGCAGCACTGCGAACAGGATCAGCGCGGCGAGCCCGAAGCGCCAGGCAATCGACACCGGCGGCGGCACCACGCCGAGTTGCCATTTGATGGCGATCCAGGTGGTACCCCAGATCAGAACGGTTAAGGCATAAAGAAACAGGTTCATGGCAACGCTTGCGGGATGGAAATCGGGGATTCGACCACCCGAGTCTGCGCCTGCGGACCAGCCACTACTTGTCCAGGATTGCGCACTTTTTGGCCGTGCGGAGCGGCGACTGCGCCGTCCGCTCTATACTGTAAGCCATGCAATCCGCCACTTCTTCAGCCGTGAACACCGCCATCCAGCCCGGCACCGCGATCGACTCCACCGAGACGCCATTTGGCATCCAGTCGGTGTGTCACACGCTGCGCGACGCCAACGCGACGCTGCAGCGCTTCGCGTGGCTCGGCGATCAATTGGCGGTGGCGGAGTGGACTCGCGAGACGGAGGAAGCCGAAACCGTCTATGAAAATCCGGGCCATCACACGCTGTCGTGCTATATCGACGGCGGATATCGCACCGAGCGTCAAAAGATGCCAGGGCTGTATGGCGCGCCGACGCGGCTATGCGCGCTGCCCGGCGACCACGAATCGCGCTGGTGGGTGCGCGGCAAGATGCATTTCATGCATCTGTATTTTTTGCCCGAACACTTCACGCAACGCGCCGTGCGGGAGTTGGACCGCGAGCCGCGGGAAGTGACGCTGGCTGACCGCACCTATTTCGAAGACGCGCGCATTGCTACGCTGTGTCAGTCGTTAACCGAGGAAAGATGGGACGACGCCGATGGTCTGCTAAGGACCAATGAAACAGCGCACGAAGTATTGAGCCTGCTGCTGAAGTCGCAAGGCGTGAGCCGTACCGATGCGGAGCTCAGAGGCGGTCTCTCGGTGGCGACGCGCCGGCGGCTACGCGACTACATCGACGCGCATCTCAGCCAGCCGCTCACGTTGGGCGATCTGGCCGATGTGGCCTGTCTGTCGGAATACCACCTGGCGCGTATGTTCCGCACATCGTTCGGTTTGCCGCCGGCTGCGTGGATCGCCCAGCAGCGTATCGAACGGGCTCGGCTGCTGTTGCGCACCACGGCGTTGCCGCTCGCCCAGATCGCGGCGCGCTGCGGTTATGCGAACGCCAGCCACTTTAGCCACCGCTTCCGCGAAGCGGTGGGCGTGGCGCCCGTACTGTTCCGCCAGGCGATGAGCACGGCGGCGTAAGGTCAGCTGCTGACGCTAACTACGCCAGGCTTATTGCCTACTTCAAGGCCATCGCCAGCACACGCGCCACGTGCACAGCGTCGACGCCGGCGCCGTCGTGAATCTGATGCCGGCAACTGGTGCCGTCGGCCACCATCACCGTATCGGCGCCGACCTTGCGCACCGCCGGCAGCAACGACAACTCCGCCATCGCCTGCGAAGTCGCATAGTGCTCAGCTTCATAACCAAAACTGCCGGCCATCCCGCAGCACGACGACTCGACCGTCGACACCGTCAGCTCCGGAATCCACTTCAGCACGGTTTGCACAGGCGTGAAAGCGTCGAAGGCTTTCTGATGGCAATGGCCATGCACGAGGGCCTTTTGTGTCGGCAGCGGTTTGAGGTCGAGCTTCACGCGCCCGGCTTTCTGCTCGCTAACCAGAAACTCTTCGAACAGGAATGCTGACTTCGACAGCCGTTGCGCTTCCTCACCAAAACCGTAGTGCAGAAACTCATCGCGCAACGACAGCAGACACGATGGCTCAAGTCCGACAATCGGCACACCGCGATCGACAAACGGCTTGAATGTATCAAGCATGCGCCGCGCTTCCTGCTTCGCCTCGTCCACGAGGCCTGCGGCGAGGAAGGTACGACCGCAACACACCGGCCGCTCGCCCTGGCGGGTGTTGAAGTGCACGGTATAGCCAGCAGCCTCCAGCACCTGCTGAGCGGCGCGCGCATTCTCCGGTTCCATGTTGTTGTTGAACGTATCGACGAACAACAGGACTTCTTTCACTTGCGCATTCGAACCCGCCGGGCGAGCCGCGCGTGTCGAAACGGCTCCTGCCAGGAACGACTTGCGAAAACGCGGCAGCGTGCGCTCTGGCGCAAAACCCACCGTGCGCTTGAACCATCCGGACAGCACCGGCACGTTCTCAGCCAACGCCATCAGCCCCGGCACCTTGCTTGCGAACGGCGCATAGCGCGGCATGAACGCGACCAGCCTGTCGCGCACACTCAGACCATGCCGCTTGACGCGCGCCGCCCGTGCCTCGATCTTGAACTTCGCCATATCGACGCCGGTCGGGCAATCGCGTTTGCAGCCCTTGCATGAGACGCACAGGTCGAGCGTTTCCTTGACGTCGTCGCTCGCTAATCCTTCTTCACCGAGTTGTCCTGAGATCGCCAGACGCAATGTATTGGCACGGCCGCGCGTCACGTGCTGCTCATCCTTCGTCACGCGATAACTCGGGCACATGGTGCCCGCGTCGAACTTGCGGCAATGGCCGTTGTTGTTGCACATCTCGACGGCCTTGCCGAGGCCGCCAGCGAGATCGTTGCCGGTACCCGGCAGCGTTTCCTCGCCGGTAAGCGGATCACGATCGACGTTCCACGCGGACCAATCGAGAGCGGTATCCAGCGCCCGTACGCGATAGCCCGGCGCGAAGCGGAAATTGCGCGCGTCGTCCATCTTCGGCGGACGCACGATCTTGTCCGGATTGAAACGGTTGTCAGGGTCGAAGAGCGTCTTGATCTCGCTGAACGCTTCGTTCAGGCGCGGGCCGTATTGCCATGCCACCCATTCGCCACGGCACAGCCCATCGCCGTGCTCGCCCGAATACGCGCCTTTGTATTCCTGCACGAGAGCCGCGGCTTCTTCTGCAATCGCCCGCATCTTGAGCGCGCCGTCCTGCCGCATGTTGAGAATCGGCCGCACGTGCAGCGTACCGACGCTCGCGTGCGCGTACCAGGTGCCTTCCGTACCGTGACGGTGAAACACTTCGGTGAGCTTGCTGGTGTACTCGGCCAGGTGTTCGAGCGGCACCGCGCAGTCTTCAATGAAAGACACCGGCTTGCCGTCGCCCTTCATGCTCATCATGATGTTCAAGCCGGCTTTGCGGACTTCCCACAAGGCTTTCTGCTCGTTGGCATCCGGCATCTGCACGACCGAATCGGGCAAGCCGAGATCGGCCATCAGCTCGGTCAGTTGCTTGAGACCGGCCAGCTGCTCGTCGCGATTTTCGCCGGCGAATTCCACCAGCAGGATCGCCTCGGGACGACCCACCAGAGCCTTCTCTATCACCGGACGGAAGGCCGGGTTGCTGATCGCCAGATCGATCATCGTGCGGTCGACCAGTTCTACCGCCACCGGCTTCAGCTTGACGATGTGCTGCGTCAGATCCATCGCCTGCCAGAAGGTCGGGAAGTTGACCACGCCGAGCGCCTTGTGCGCGGGCAACGGCGAGAGCTTCAGCGTCAACTGCCGGCTGAACGCGAGCGTCCCCTCAGAGCCGACCAGCAGATGCGCGAGGTTGGCAATGCCATCATCGGTATAGGCGCGTGGATTCTGGCAGTCGAACACGTCGATGTTGTAACCGGCGACACGCCGCAACACCTTCGGCACGCGAGCCACGATCTCGTCGCGTTCGCGCGTCGCGATGCGCTTCACGCCTTCGACGATCTCCTGCAAGCGCGCCCCTTGCGGTGCGTCTCTCAGCGACCCGAAGCGCGCTTCGCTGCCGTCGGCAAGGATCGCTTCAATGGCCTCGACGTTGTGCACCATGTTGCCGTATTCGATCGAGCGCGAGCCACACGAGTTGTTACCCGCCATCCCGCCGATCGTGCATTGCGCCGCCGTCGAAACGTCAACTGGAAACCACAATCCATGCGGCTTGAGCCAGGCGTTCAGATGATCGAGCACGACTCCTGGCTCGACCGTGACCGTGCGTGCCTCCGCATCGAACGAGACGACGTTGTTCAGCCACTTGCTGGTGTCGATCACCAGCGCCTCGCCGACCGTCTGCCCACATTGGCTCGTGCCGGCGCCGCGCGCGAGCAGCGGCACCTTTTCGCTGCGTGCCACTTCGAGCGCGATGCGCAGGTCGTCCTGATCGCGCGGCACGACGACGCCGATCGGCGTGATCTGATAGATCGACGCATCCGTCGAGTAGCGGCCACGGCTGGCGGAGTCGAACAGCACATCGCCGCGCAAGGCTTCGCGCAATCGCCTGGCGAGCGGCGTTGTCATCCGGGAACTCGACGGCACCAGATGAATGGGTTTGACGAGTAAGGGGGAAGCGGCATTCGTCATAGCGTCAGCCTGAAAAAACTTTAGAACAGCGTCACACTGATTGGAGCAAGCCCTTCAATGCGACCGCTTGCCGTGCCTGCGCTCTGCGGGAAAAACATCCCCGTGTACGAGCCGGCCGTAATCACCATCTCCGGAGTGACAGCAATGCCCCGAACCACTGCACAGTGATTCACGAGCCACGTAAGCAGCCGGCGCGGGTCGCCGGCCGGATTTTTGGCGGCCTCGACCACCACGTTGCGCCCCTCGAAGCTGAACCGTAGCGACGGTGCGACAAACGGAAAGTCTTCCCGATACGGCACGAACTCGCCGACCACCAACGCGCCGTTGTTCTGCAAATCGGCGAGTTGAGCGAGCTTGTCGACGTTCGGCCATGCGGCGTAGCGGCTTGCGACGATTTCTATCGTTGTACCGAACGATCCGATACCCGCCAGCACTTCGGCTTCGCTATAAGGCTCCTGCGCCGGTTCGAAACGGCGGCCGAAACGGAACGCGATTTCCAGCTCGAGTGCGAGCGGCGTGAAGGCGTCGCGCGGCAGCCTGGCGCCGTCTTCGTAGACGTCGGCTGCGGGCAGCGGCGCACCCTGGATCGGTCCTGTTTCGGACTTCGAACCGATCTTCCAGCCGCCGATCTCCGAGCCCGACAAGCGCAGGATCTCGTGCTGGATCGCATAGGCAGCGCCGAAATCGGCCGGTATCTGTTCCGGCGGCAGGCTGTCGAGCGTCTGATGACGTGCTCGCGCTTCGGCGAGGCGCTGGCTCAAGAGGGAGGTATCGGTAAAGTTCATCTTGATTCTTGATGAGTGATTGGTTGGAAATTGCGTGACGCGAGAGCCTGTCACAGACTCAGACATTAAGGCCCGGCGCCGGTTGAGCGCCCGCTGCCGCGCTCTGTCCGAACTTGCTTTCCGGCTGCATGCGGAAGGCCAGTACGACACCGATCCCCATCAACAGCATGCTGCCGAGAAACGGCAGTTCCCAACTACCGAAGCGGTCAATCAGGAACCCGCCCACGACCGGCGAAATGATCGCGGCTAGCGCCGAGCCCGTGTTCATCATGCCGCTAGCAGTGCCTGAATATTCCGGTGCAATGTCCATCGGGATCGCCCACATCGGTCCGATCGTCATTTCCGCAAAGAAGAACCCAGCGGACAGACACGCCATCGAGACGTACAGGTTGTGCGCAAACATCAACGGCACCAGCACGATCAGCGTCAGCAGCATGCAGATGGACACCATCCAGCTACGCGCACGTTTCAGGCTGCCTGTGCGAGTGAAAATCTTGTCCGTGACGATGCCGCCGAGGGTATCGCCGAGCACGCCCGCGAAGAACACTGTCGAGGCAAACAGGGCCGACTTCTGCAGGTCGAGGTGATAACTATGCAGAAAGTATTGGGGGATCCAGCTCAGGAACAGCCACAAGGTCCAGCCATAACAAAAGTAGACGATCGTGACCGGGGCCATGCGACGAAACAGGGCCATCCACGGCACCTTGGCAGCTCTCGGCTTGGGTACCGGAAGCACTTCGAGTTCATCGGACGTGATGCGCGGATGGTCTTTCGGATGCTCGGTGAAGGTCACCGCCCAGACGATCACCCAGAGCAGGCTGAACAGCCCACAGATGTAGAACGACTCACGCCAGCCCCAGGTGGCCATCACCAGAACGATCGCGCCGGGCGCGACCGCATTGCCGATACGCGAGGCCGCGTGTGTGATGCCCTGCGCGAAACCGCGTTTCTCTTTCGCGACCCAACGCGCCATCGCGGCGGTCGCGGCAGGAAACGTCGCGCCCTCACCGAAGCCGAGCAGCAACCGCGCGGCAAGCAGCGATGTGAGGCCGCCGGCGAGACCGGTCAGAATCGTCGCCACCGCCCACACCGCACCGCAGCAGATCAGAGTCCGCTTCGCGCCGAAGCGATCGCTTACCCAGCCACCGATGATCTGAAACACGAGATACGGATACGCAAATGCGGAAAAGACCAGACCGATCTGCGTATGTGAAAGTTGGAACTCCTTACCGAACCCAGCTGCTGCGGTACTGACGTTGACACGGTCAAGATAGGTAATGAAGTACATGATGCAGAGCATCACTAGAACGATACTGCTCGCACTGGTCACACGAAACCGCTTCATCGTCTGTCTCCGTTGCTGCGATCGACGGCGTGCCTGAAACGGCGCGCTGCGTCGTTATTTCCCTGGCGTGCGCTGCGTGGCCGTAGCGCCTTGTGGACCGCTACGGCCGCTAAGACCGTTTACTGCAAGGGGAAGACTCCTCCTCTTCCCCCTTTACTCTTTACCCGTGATGCAGACAGCTCAAGCCGCGGCTTTCAGACCAGCCCGTTGTGCCTCAGCGGTCAACCATTCCATCGCCGCCGGCAACCCGCTCGCCGCAAGCGGCACACCCGCCAGTTTCAGGCCCATCTCGCAACCGGCCAGCGTTGCCAGCAACGTGAGGTCGTTGCAGTCGCCCAGATGGCCGATGCGGAACATACGGCCCTTCATTTTGCCAAGGCCCGTGCCGAGCGACATGTCGAAGCGTTCGTAGATAGTCTTGCGCACCGCGTCGGCGTCAATACCTTCCGGCATCATCACACCCGTCAGCACCGGGCTATACACGGCGGGGTCAGCACACTGGATCTCGAGACCCCACGCCCGCACGGCGCGACGACAGGCTTCGGCGAGACGCTCATGGCGCGCGAAGACGTTGTCGAGCCCTTCGTCGAGGATCATCTCGAGCGCTTCCGACAAACCATAAAGCAGGTTCGTGTTCGGCGTGTACGGCCAGTAGCCGGACTTGTTCATCTCGATGATCTCAGTCCAGTCCCAGAAGCTGCGCGGCAGCTTCGCCTGCTTGCCGGCGGCGACGGCCTTCGGCGACACCGCGTTGAAGCTGATGCCCGGCGGCAGCATCAAACCCTTTTGCGAGCCCGACACCGTGACGTCGACGCCCCATTCGTCATGGCGATAGTCAGCGCAGGCCAGACCCGAGATGGTGTCGACCAGCAGCAGGGCCGGGTGACCGGCCGCGTCGATCGCACGGCGCACGGCGGCGATATCGGAAGTGACGCCCGTCGAGGTCTCGTTGTGCACCACGCAGACCGCCTTAATCGCATGCTGCGTGTCTTCGCGCAGACGCGCTTCGATCATTTGCGGCTGCACGCCACGGCGCCAGCCCTCTATACCTGGCAAGCCGAGAAACTCCGGCTTCAGACCGAGGTTTTCCGCCATTTTCTTCCACAGCGTCGCAAAGTGGCCCGTTTCGAACATCAGCACGTGGTCACCGGGGCTCAGCGTATTCGACAGCGCCGCTTCCCATGCACCCGTACCCGAAGCCGGGTAGATCACCACCGGCTGCTGGGTCTTGAAGATCTTCTTGATGCCTTCGAGCACCTTCAACCCGAGCGCGGCGAATTCCGGACCACGGTGATCGATGGTGGGATAGCTCATCGCCCGCAAGATGCGGTCCGGCACGGGGCTCGGCCCCGGAATCTGCAGGAAGTGACGGCCCGCAGGATGAAAGTCGAGCTTCAGCATGGGTCTTCTCCGATTGAATTTTGCATGCAAAAAACTATATCAGACGATCGATGACTAACCCAAGGCAAACGTGGGTTGCTGACACCAGTGTTTACCCGCTATCTTACCTAAAGGGCCGGCTTCCTATAAAATCGCCTCCAATGATAGTGAGGGTTTTTGTATGCAAAATTCGGAATTTGACGCGGATACCGCCAGCAGCCCGCTGATGCCGAAGGTTGAGCGGCAACGGTTGCATGACACCGTAGTTGAGCACATTCGGCGCTTTATCGTCGAAGGCGTACTGGAGCCGGGCAAGAAGCTTAATGAGCGCGAGCTGTGCGAGACGCTTGGCATTTCGCGCACGCCGTTGCGCGAAGCGCTGAAGGTGCTCGCGGCAGAAGGGCTGATCGAGATCTGGCCGAACCGCGGCGCGTCGGTGTCGAAGATGTCGGAGGCGGAGTTGCGCGAGACCTTTGAGCTGATGAGCGGGCTCGAAGCGTTCTCGGGCGAGCTGGCGGCCGAACGTATCACCGCGGCAGAGCTGGCTGAGATCAAGGCGTTGCATTACGCGATGCTGGCGTGTCGCGCGCAGAACGATCTGGCGGGGTACTACAGCCGCAATCAGGCGATTCACGACAAGATCAACGAAGCGGCGCGCAATGGGGCGTTGCGGCAGACTTATATTTCGGTGAACCGACGGTTGCAGGCGCTGCGGTTTCGGTCGAACTTTCAGATTCCGAAGTGGGATCGCGCGGTTCACGATCACGGCGAGATGCTCGAGGCACTCGAAGCGCGCGACGGTAAAAGGCTGAGCGCGATCTTGCGGCAGCACTTGCTGGACAAGCGCGATGCGGTACTGCAGGTGCAGTCGCAGGAGGATGTGGCGGCTTCGCCGCTGAAGGCTTGAGGCAAATCTGGGGCGACGGCCTAGGCTGCTGCTACCGCTGGCGCACGTTTGATCTTCTTGGGGGCATGCTTGCGCGCGTGCCAAAGATCGTAATCTAGCTGCATGCCGAGCCACAAATCGGCGCGACCTCCACGCTCGACGCCGAGCCATTGTTCTATGCGCAGAGCCATCTCCGGCGTGATCCCGCCGCGCTCATTGAGAAGACGGGACAGGGTCACCCGGGAGACTCCGAGTTGCTCCGCTGCCTCGGTCACCGTCAGGTTCAGGGCGGGCAGAATGTCTTCGCGAAGGATGGCCGCGGGATGCGGCGGATTGAACATTTTGGACATAGCTTTAGTCACTAGTGAAATCTGATGTGCCGGACGACTCTCGCACCAATTCGTAGTAGCCGACCCGGCGAACTGATGCGCTAATGATAGTCCCTATAGTCGACCAAGATCGCATCCTCGCGCTGGGCGGTATCGCCGTCGGCGGAGCGATCTGCTTCCTCATCGTAAAGCCGCTTGCCTATCTCGACGACGACTATCTGATGATCACCGCTCCGGTACTCGCCGGCTAGATCACTTATATCGCCGGTGAAATGCTCGATGTCTCCGGTGTCATCGCTACGGTCAGTTGCGGCATGACGCTCGGTTGGTATCGGCTCGAGATTTTCTCCGGCGCGGTACACACGCGCGGCAATGCATTCCGGCGGGTCGTTATCTACTTGACGGAAGCGTTGGCGTTCATTCTGATCGGACTATCACTGCGCGATTTTGAGGTTCCGAATCGAGGTCCCGAAAAACCTCACCTTTGACGTGACACGTGCGATATACACACTACGCAACGCGCAAAGTCCTGGGTGTGAAATACTTCAAGGTGAGACTTTTCGGGACCACTGCAAGTGTGCGTGAAGACATCGGGGTCATCACACGAGCGTGAAGATCAAGTCCCTGGAAATCCTCACCTTTTCGACGTAGTCACAACACCATTCGAGGTCACATTCAATGCCAACCGTCGCCGTCGCGATCTTCCCCGGTGTGCAAGCGCTCGACGTCGCGGGACCCGTGGATGTCTTTTCGGAAGCCAACCTGTTTCTTCCCCCCGAAGCGCATTACCACGTGACCTTGGTCAGCGCCGAGCCAGGTACGTTGCGCGCCTCCAATGGTATGACGCTGGTCGCAGATCGGACCTTCGAGCAGGCCGAGCAAGGCTTCGACCTGGCACTGGTGGCCGGCGGCCCCGCGCTGCCCGAGCACGAGCCCGAGCCGCGCCTGACCGCCTGGATTACCACCGTCGCCGCGCGCTGCAAGCGCTACGGGTCGATCTGCACGGGTGCCTTCGCGCTCGGCCACGCAGGCTTGCTGGACGAACGCAGCGTGACCACCCACTGGCAACACGCCGCGCAACTGGCCGCGCAATTTCCTCACGCACGCGTCGACTTCGACCGCATCTATCTGCGTGACGAACAGCTCGTCACGTCCGCGGGCGTGACGGCCGGCATCGATCTCTCGCTTGCGCTCGTCGCCGAGGATCACGGGCCACGCACCGCTCTCGCAGTCGCCAAGCGCCTCGTCGTATTTGCCCAGCGCCAAGGGGGTCAATCGCAGTTCAGTCCGTATCTGACCGCGCCTGCGGATGAAACATCGGCGGTTGCCAAAGTGCAGGCGCACGTTATGGACCATATCGGCGAAAACTTCACGGTGAAACGACTCGCGGACGTCGCGGGTATGAGCGCGCGCAATTTCGCCCGCGTCTTCGTGCAGGAGACCGGCGTGACGCCACATGAATTTGTCGAGCGCGCACGGGTGGACGCGGCGCGCAAACTGCTCGAGAGCAGCCCGGCGGCGCTTAAGGCGATTGCCTACGACTGCGGCTTCGGCACCGCCGACCGCATGCGCATCGTGTTCATGCGGCGCATCGGCGCTACGCCCATGCAGTATCGGGAGCGCTTCCGCTCGGCGTGAACGGCGCGACGCTGCAGACTCACGGTGCATCGTGAGAAAATGCTCAGCCTCACCTCTTGCCTCAGGCGCTCGCCGCCAATCATCATGACCACATCCATTACTCGCGCCATCGTTACTGGCCATACACGTGGCGTCGGAGCTGCGCTTGCCGAACAGCTGTTGTCGCGCGACATAGCCGTGCTGGGACTTTCGCGTTCGCGCAACATAGCACTCGCGCAACGTTTCCCGCAGACACTCGAAGAAATCGAAGTCGATCTGGCCGATCCTTCGCGAGTCGCGCAATGGCTCGCTGGCGACGCGCTGAGCCGCTTCGTCGACGGTGCGCACAGCGTGCTGCTCTTCAACAATGCCGGTACGGTGCAGCCGGTGGGTCCCATCGACACGCAGGACGCCGGCGCAATCGCCAGCGCGGTAGGCCTGAACGTGGCGACACCATTGATGCTCGCGAGCGCTGTCGCCAAAGTAAGCGTGGCAGCAAGCGACCGGCGGATCGCGCATATCTCGAGCGGTGCGGCGCGCAACGCCTATCCGGGCTGGAGCATCTACTGCGCGACCAAAGCCGCGCTGGATCACCACGCACGCGCAGTCGTTCTCGACACCAATCGCGCACTACGTATCTGCAGCGTCGCGCCGGGCGTGATCGATACCGACATGCAAGCGGAAATTCGCGGCAGCGGCAAAGAGCAATTCCCGTTGCGCGAACGATTCGAAGAACTTAAACGCAACGGCCAGCTGTCTACACCTGCGGCGTGCGCTACCCAGTTGATCGACTTCGTCTTGAGCGATGCGTTTGGAGAAACGCCCGTCGCGGATATCCGCGACTTGACCCAGCGCAGTTGACACTTGCACCGCCTGCGGCGTCCGGCTCCCGAATATCCTCACCATTTCGGCTGCCGGTCCGCGGGCTCGCATCTCAAGCAGTGCGTCTCCGTCAGGCGATTTCTTCACCTTAAGTCACGACATCTCGCGACGCCGTCGCGCTCCCGAAAGTACTCACCTTTGACCTGGCGTCGTCGTTTCGCACCGGGCGTTCTCGCGTGACACGACGTGTCAAGGTCGAGCGAGGCAGCTTCAGATATGGGGACACCCGCACTTTGATTGACGAACCTCCGGGCCGCTCCTAAAGTTCATTGCAAACAGCGCAGCAAGCGTCGCGTTGCAAAGAGCTTGATTGAAGCGCATCAAAGGAGACACCTGTGAACAGTCCCACCAGAAAACCTCTGCGCAGCCAGGCCTGGTTTGGCAAAGCCGATAAGGATGGCTTCATTCACCGCTCGTGGATGAAAAACCAGGGACTGCCACACCATCTGTTCGACGGCCGGCCGGTAATCGGCATCTGCAATACGTGGTCGGAACTCACACCCTGCAATGCCCACTTTCGGGAACTGGCCGAGTACGTCAAGAAGGGCGTCTACGAGGCGGGGGGATTTCCGGTGGAGTTTCCGGTCATGTCGCTGGGCGAGTCGAACCTGCGGCCCACGGCGATGCTGTTTCGCAATCTGGCTTCGATGGATGTCGAAGAGTCGATTCGCGGCAATCCGATCGACGGCGTGATTCTGCTATGCGGCTGCGACAAGACCACGCCTGCGCTGCTGATGGGCGCAGCGTCGTGCAATCTGCCGACCCTTGCCGTCTCGGGCGGTCCGATGCTAAACGGCCGCTATCGCGGCCAGACAATCGGCTCGGGCACCGGCGTGTGGCAAATGTCCGAGCAGGTTCGCGCCGGTACGATGAACATGGAGCAGTTCATTGAGGCAGAAAGCTGCATGAACCGTTCGCGCGGCCACTGCATGACCATGGGCACAGCCTCGACCATGGCCAGCATGGTCGAGGCGCTCGGCATGGGATTGCCGCACAACGCCGCCATTCCCGCCGTCGATGCGCGCCGCCAGGTCCTGGCTCACATGGCGGGGCGCCGCATCGTAGAGATGGTCAACGAAGACCTCACGATGGACAAAATCCTGACGCGTGCGGCCTTTGAAAACGCGATTCGCGCCAACGCCGCGATCGGCGGTTCGACCAATGCCGTGGTTCACCTGCTGGCGATTGCCGGACGCATCGGCGTCGACCTGACGCTGGAAGACTGGGAATACGGCTCCGATGTGCCCTGCCTCGTGAACCTGCAGCCGTCGGGCGAGTTCCTGATGGAAGATTTTTATTACGCTGGCGGTTTGCCTGCGGTGCTGCGCGAACTGGGCCAAGCGGAGTTGCTTCATCGCGATGCCTTGACCGTGAACGGCCGCACGATCTGGGACAACGTGAGCCAGGCTGAATGCTTCGACCGCAAGGTCATTTTCCCGATTGAGGAACCGTTCAAAGCGAAGGCGGGGATCGCGGTGCTAAAGGGAAACCTGGCGCCCGACGGCGCTGTGATCAAACCGTCGGCGGCAACGGCGGCGCTGCTGCAGCACCGAGGCCGCGCGGTGGTATTCGAAAGCGTTGAAGATCTGCACGCACGGATCAACGACGACAACCTCGATATCGACGCCAGTTGCGTCATGGTGCTCAAAGGCGCAGGACCGAAGGGCTACCCGGGCTTTGCCGAAGTCGGCAACATGCCGCTGCCGCCCAAGGTGTTGAAGCAGGGCATTACGGACATGGTGCGCATCTCGGATGGCCGCATGAGCGGCACGGCCTACGGCGCGGTAGTCTTGCACGTCGCCCCGGAGGCGGCCGCGGGCGGTACGCTGGCACTCGTGCAGGACGGCGACATGATCGAACTCGACGTAACGGGACGCCGACTCCATCTCGATGTGGACGACGCCGAGCTGGCGCGTCGCAAGGCGGCCTGGCAAGCGCCGCCGTCACCTGAGCGCGGCTGGTACAAGCTGTACGTGAATAGCGTCCAGCAGGCCAACCTCGGTGCCGATCTGGAATTTCTCGTCGGCTCGAGCGGCGCAGCCGTGCCGCGCGATTCTCATTGAACAGGTGGCTCGACGCCATGGACTCGTCCCGCACCAGCGAACCTCGAATCGCAGGCATCTATCCGATTCTCTACGCGTATTTCGATCGTCACAACCAGCTCGATCGGGAAGCCATGCGCAGACAGATGCAAGCTGTCGTCGGGGCCCGTGCGCCCGGCGTCGCCGTGTTGGGACTGGCGACCGAGGTCAACAAGCTCTCGCGCGTCGAACGCGAGCAGGTCATCCAGTGGGCGATTGAAGATAGCGGCGGCGCGTTGCCGCTCGCGGTGACTGTCAGCGGCACCTCGGTCGAGGCTCAACGCGAACTGGCCCGCTTCGCTGCCGCGCAAGGCGCAAGCTGGCTTATCCTGCAGCCGCCCTCGTTGCCGCCGGGCACCGCGCCTCAACCTGAGACTTTCTATTTCGATTTTTTCGCTACCGTGATGGACGGCTTCGACGTACCCATGGGCATCCAGAACGCTCCCGAATATCTCGGCGTGGGACTCTCGCCCGATAGTCTCGAACGACTCGCCGTGCGATGTCCGAACTTCCAGCTGCTCAAAGGCGAAGGGCCGTCGATCGTGCTCGCGGAGACCATTGCACGCGTCGGCCATCTGATGCCGGTACTGAACGGGCGCGGCGGCCTGGAGTTGCTCGACAATCTGCGCGCCGGCTGCGCCGGCATGATCGTGGCGCCGGACTGCTTCGACTGGCAACAACGTGTCTACGAAGCATTTGCGAACGGCGATGTGGCTCGCGCTGAGACGCTGTATCGCGAGGTGCTGCCCGGCATCGTATTCGTGATGCAGTCGCTCGATACACTGATCTGCTACGGCAAACGGATTGCCGCGTGGCGCATGGATTTCGAGGTACAGCACGATCGCGACACGAAGTTGCTGCCGAGCCGCTTCGGTCTCGAAACAGCTCGGCGCTTTGCGCATACGCTCGGGCCGTTGCCGTGAGTGACGGTTGGCCGGGCCGGTTCATGGCGCGCGGCGTGCAGCGTGCGGTGATCCATGAAAACCAACTGCGTCGCACAGCGCTCGAGCGTTGGCGGCATCGCTCAAACCACGCTCCCGAAAAGACTCACCTTTCGCCAGCAGCGCATTGCGACGGAGACTAAAAAGGCTGCTTTGCTGGCACCCAGCAGTCTCGCCGCTTACTGCGCCGCGTCGTGCTGCGGCGATTTCGCCGGCCGCCCTGTCTTGACCGTTTCGACGGCCGAAATCGCATCGAGCAATCGTGCAATCGGCACCCCTTCGAGCAGCAGCAGACCCGCGCGCAGCAACTCGCTCTTCTTGACGGCCACGCCCGCATCCAGACACTTCTGCTTGAGCGCTGCGAGTTTTTCGTAGTCCGACTTCGGCATGGTGAAGCTGTCGCGGACCACCTTTTCCTTCTTCAGGCGCTTTGCTTTTTGTTCTGCCGTGACGCTATCTGGCTTCGTTTCTACAGACTTGGCTGGCTTCACACGGGGAGTTTTCGGCGCCGCAGCCTTCGGCTTGGCCGGCTTGGCGGTTTTGGCCGCCCTGGCCGCTCTGGCAGGCACCGCGGGCTTTTCCGGCGCCGCAGCGGGGGCAACAGCGGGCCTGGTTCTGCCGTTTGCGCGACTCGATGCGGGAGTGGTTTTCTTGCTCGGCTTCCTGGTGCTGGGTGCGGCCATGGTTATCTCCGGGTGAGAAATACGCAAAACAGTATATATCGTTTATCCCATTTCTCCATTCACAGGGATGGAGGCCGCTACGGCAACGAAGTTGTCCACAGATTCTGTTTGCAAGGGTGTGCATAACTCGCGGGCAAACCACGCAAGTGGTTGAAACGCATGAGGTTATGAGTCCGGCGTCAGGGATGTGCAACGCGCGCTTCGTCGAGGAGCAAATCAGGTTTGATTTTGATCGGCAAGGTGATAAGCATGCCCAGGAAAATCCTCACCGAAGATCGTCGAAAGGTGAAGGCGACACGAGCTTAAAGCCGCACCTCTTCGTTGCGAGCCTTGGCTCCCGAAAAACCTCACCTTCGGGCGCAGCTGCAATTAATCTGCATTCCCAGGTAGGCCTTTAAACAGCAATTGAGATGTCAACGGGTTAAACTCGCGACATGTTTAACGTCGCTGTGCTTTCTGCGGCAGCCCCCGAATATCCTCACCCTCGTCAATTCGGTCTCAGCCGTTTAACCATTGTTTTCAATTGCTTCAGCCCCAGCCACAGCGCCTGAGCCGAGAATCCGTAACACCGCACACGTCTCGTTACAAACCGAGAGAGCTTGTCATATGCGCTCTTTCTAGAATGCGCATGTGCCGATTTCAACCAAGGCGCCCCACAACAATCCGGAGTTGTCTCATGACGTTCCTAAAATCAAAACCGGTCGAAGACCGCGCGCGCTCCTCCCGTCAACGGGCCTCATATTCACGCGTGATGGTACGCACGCTGATCGCTGCCGCGGCGCTCGCCGCAACGGCGCCAGCCGCTTTCGCACAGGTCGTGCTCGTGCCGATTCCTGCTCCGGTTCGCGAATATGCTCCGCCGCCCCGCCCTGGATATATGTGGCACCACGGCTACTGGCAGTGGGAACATGGCCGTTATGTGTGGGTTACCGGTGGGTGGGTCACACAACCGCGTGTTGCCTATGGTGTGTATCCGGCAACGGTGCAACCCGCGCCTGAGCCGCCCCCGCCGCCGCGCGTCGAGCGTCTGTCTGCGGACGCGCTGTTTCCTTTCGACCGGGGTGATGTCAACGACATTCGCCCCGCGGGTCTGCAAGACCTCTCGCAAATCGCGGCACGACTGCGTGCGAATCCTTTCGGTCACGTCGAGGTACGCGGCTATACCGACCGGCTCGGGTCCGATTCCTACAACATGGAGCTATCCAGAAGGCGAGCCGAAGCAGTCAAGGCGGTACTGGTCCAGCAAGGTGTGCCGGCGCAGAAGATTCGCGCCGACGGACTCGGCAGCCAGGACCCCGTGACCCAATGCGGCAATATGGATAACGCGGATCTGGTTCGATGCCTGCAACCGGATCGTCGCGTGGAGATCGTCACGTACGTGCGAGGCTAGCCGCACACACGCAGAAAGCCGGCGCAGGATGCGCCGGCCCATCCATAGCCAAGGCTTATCCTTGAGCAGTGTTGGTGGGCACCGCGATCGAGCCATGCGGTCCGCCGCCGGGACCACCAGGACCACCGCCACCGGGGCCGCCCCAACCTGGGCCCGGTCCCCACCAGCAACCGCTCAGGGTTGCCGTCAACGCAGCCAGGGCCGCTACTATCGCTAACTTTCTCATGCTTTTCTCCTTCGTGAGGTATTGCGAGCACGGATACCGTCGCTTCAGAATCCGTGAAATGCAATGCCCAGAACATATCAACCGACGAAGGATCG
This sequence comes from Paraburkholderia phenazinium, assembly GCF_900141745.1. Classification (NCBI taxonomy): domain Bacteria; kingdom Pseudomonadati; phylum Pseudomonadota; class Betaproteobacteria; order Burkholderiales; family Burkholderiaceae; genus Paraburkholderia; species Paraburkholderia phenazinium. Next base: position 639,076 of record NZ_FSRM01000002.1, read on the forward strand.
CGTTTGAGAACGTAGTTACAAAACCGTACAGAAGTTTGTCGCCAGCGTACGCGGGTATTCGCTGAATCACCCTTGTTTACACACGCTTTAGCAAGACATGAGACATCGTTTGCGCAATCCGATGCTTCTACTTCCTGTTGCTCTAAGTAAGCCGATGTAAGCGCTTGAGTTCGTCTCGAGCAACAACACGCGCTGTTCGGGATCTCCTGGAACTCCTCACCTTATAAGCAGCAACTCCTGGAAGTCCTCACCATCCCGAATCCTCTCACCTTAACCAATACATTGACCAGCGAGCGACCAACGTACGACGCCTTCCACCCGCAACGTACTTCCCGTTTGCACAGAGTCGAACGAGCGTAAAGTCCCGCCACAAATAAAACGGCTCTCACGCCACACCTCGTCGTCTGGCGCTACACCAATCCCCGCTCATGCAATAAACTTCGGACTTGAGCGAATGCGCCGGACATCGCGGATCCGCCCCTTTCGCAAACGTAATTTGCGTCGGGAAGACCACCGCGTAGCCGGCCGTCTATTAGAGAGTCGAAGAAGCAGGATGACCGAGCCCGTCTCGCGGGTGCCCCTCGGATTGGACACGACGTCCTCACGTCGCTGGCCTGTCACAGGCCACCCCAATGCATTGAAGCTGACCGCCGCCTGGCATGCCGCCGCGCTGGCCGGTTGTGCACTCGCGCCGTCATCATGGCCGTGGTGGCTTGCGGGCACCGCCATCAACCATGCCGCTGTCACGGCGGCGGGACTATGGCCGCGCTCATCGGTGCTCGGGCCAAACTGGACCCGGTTGCCGGAGGTCGCAGGCAACGCCAACTCCATCGCGCTGACCATCGACGATGGCCCGGACCCCGTCGTCACCCCGCAAGTACTCGATCTGCTCGATCGACATGGCGTTCGCGCCACATTCTTCTGCATCGGTACGCTGGCCCGCCGTTATCCGTCGCTCACCCGCGAGATCGTGGCGCGCGGTCACGCAGTGGAAAATCATTCGCAGACGCACCGTCACACGTTCTCGGTAAAAGGTCCAATCGCACTGGCCCGGGAAGTGGCAGCGGCACAACGCACGCTGACCGAGCTCACCGGCGAGCGCCCGCTATTCTTCCGTGCGCCGGCGGGTCTGCGCAACGTCCTTCTCGAACCGGTGCTGCAGGCCTTCGATCTGCGCCTCGTGGCCTGGACGAAACGCGGCTTCGACACCCGCGAAACGGATCCCGTGCGGGTCCAGCAACGCTTGCTTGACAGTCTCGCGGCGCGCGACATCCTTCTCGTGCACGACGGCAATGCCGCGACCGCCGCTAACGGCCAGCCTGTTCTGCTCTCTGTCCTGCCTCATGTGATTGAAGCGGCCAGGCAACAAGGGCTTCGCTTTATCACATTACGTCAGGCTTTCACCTCCGAGTAAAAAGTTCGCGACGATTCCGGCTTAATGCCAATTTGCTTCGCAGTACGCGTTAAACCTCGTCAGTATCGGCCGAGGCAGATTATTTCTATTCCCGGCCCTATATAATTCGCGCAAAATGCCGTTAACGTACCTATCGATAAACACGCTGTATCCGTGCTGCACATCGTTAGGGTCCGTAACGCGCTGTCTTTTAACGAAATTTGCCAATTCGTTCTGACGGCTAAACCCGAAGCAGTTGCAGCCTCAATATAAGAACACCGATATGCCCGATTTGCGCTGGACCATGCCGGTAGCATACTGGTCCTTCTGGTCCCCCATGTCCGCGACGAAACCCGATACAGGTTTTATTGAGCCGATGGTGCGTCGACGCCTGAGCTCCCTGTCAAAGGCGGCGCTCAAGGTAGCGCACGACTGTACGGACGGGAAACAGGCCATACGCATGGTGTTCGCATCGCGACACGGGGAGTTGCGGCGCACCACCGACATCCTGCGCAACATCACCGCGGCCGAGCAGGTCTCGCCGAACGCCTTCAGCCTGTCTGTCCTGAACGCCATGTCCGGCATCTTCGGCATTGCGCGCGGCGACCGCTCGCCCGCGACGGCCATCTCGGCTGGCCCGGAATCGCTAGGCTACGCGTTGCTCGAAGCCTACGCGCAACACATGCAGCAGCCCTCGCCGCCAGTGCTGGTCGTCTATGCCGACGAGCCCGCCGATGCGGTGTACGGCAACGTCGCGGACGAAATCCAGGAAGGCGCCCTCGCAATCCTGGTCGACGCAGACACCGCCCAAGGTCACCTGGAATGCGCCGTCAGCGGAATGGACGAGGCAAACGGGGCCGATCCGCGCCTTTCCACACAAAGCGAGGCGCTTGTCCGCTGCCTCGACTCCCGCCAGCCCGCAGCGTGGCAAAGCGCGAACGTCAGCTGGCAATGGAGATGGCATGGCCGCACGGCTTAATTACGGCTGGCGGCTCTTCGCCACGGGCATGAGCTTCGTGGTGTTCGGCATCTGCGGCATGCTGTTCTCGATCCTCGCCTATCCGCTCGTCTGCCTGTGGCCGCATGCCGCGTCCCGTCAACGTGCGGTCACGACGGTGATTCACTATTTCTTTCGGGCACTCGTCGCGGCTCTGAAGTGGACCGGCGTGATGGAACTCGAAGTCGAAGGCGTGGCGAGATTGCGCGCCAGCGGCCCGGCCATCGTCGTGGCCAATCATCCGACGTATCTCGACGTCGTAGTGCTGCTCTCGCTGGTACCGTCGGCCTGCTGCGTGGTGAAGAACGCACACTGGGGTAATCCCTGCTTCTGGGGCATCGTGCGCGCGGCCGCTTATGTGAGCAACGCAGACCCGGTCGAATTTGTCACGGACTGCTCGCGCCAGCTCGCCGCGGGCCATACGATGATCATTTTCCCCGAGGGCTCGCGCAGTCCCGCGCCGAACCGGTTGCACGCGTTTTCACGCGGCTTTGCCTATATTGCGCTGGATGCGGGGGTACCGATTGTCCCGGTCCTGATGAATTGCAATCCACCAGCTTTTACGAAGGAAATGCGCTGGTACGATGTGCCGCCGCGTCCGTTCCGTATCAGCGTGAACGTGCTCGATCCCGTCGGGGCCGAGCAGCTCGCGATTCAGGATGAACCGCCGTCCCTTGCAGCACGAAGCGTGACCCATGCTATCGAGAAGCACATTACCCAGCACCTGTTCGACTATGGATTCTTTAAAACTGGAAATTAAGCAGCTCCTGATCGACGCGTTCGATCTGGAACACCTGACGCCCGCGGATATCGACGACGACGCGCCGCTCTTCGAAACGGACGGCGTCGGACTGGATTCGATCGACGCGCTGGAGATCGGCATCGTGCTGCGCAAGCAATACCACCTGGTTATCAGCGCAGATGACCCGCGCATGCGCGATCACTTTCGCTCGGTCAGCAGCCTGGCGGCGCTGATCGCCAGTCAGCAGGATACGGCCGCCGCAGTCGGCGCAACCGCAAGCACAGGGGAATAATCGTGACCGAGGCAGAAATTCTGGAGCGCATTCGCGCCATTTTCAAAGAGAACTTCGCTATTGAGCCGGCACGTGTGACGCCCGAAGCGCATCTGTTCGAAGAACTCGATCTGGACAGCATCGACGCCGTCGACCTCGCGATCAAGCTGCAGGAAATGACAGGCCGCCGTATCAAACCGGAAGAGTTCAAGCAGGTCCGCACGGTCGGCGACGTGATCAGTGCGATCGAATCGCTGCTCGCGGCACAGGACTGATGCTGTCCGTCCCCTCGTGCAAACAGCAGGTCGTCGAAGCTGCCGCGCACGATACCGAGGCTGATGAGGACCTCGCTGCACCGGCGACGGTCGCCGTGCATGGCGAGGGCAAAATGCGTGGCAACCGGAGTGGCAAACCAGGCGGGAAATTCAGCGGCCCGCTGAGCATCGCCACCAAGCTCGCTTATCCGCTAGTCATCCTGTGCGCCTGGCACTGGGATGCGCCGCGCTACGTCGGCTGTATGCTGTTCGCTCTGCTCTGGCTGCAACGCTGGGCCGGCACCGGTACGTTCGCGAGCTCGCTGCGGCGGCTAACGCCGGTCGACTGGTGCGTCGCCGCGGTGCTCAATGTCGCGTCGGTGGCGATCGTGTGGACCAACAGCGAACTGCTGCTGCGGCTCTATCCTTCGCTCGTCAATCTTGGCCTGCTGGTCGCATTCGGCGCCACACTCGTCGACGGCCCGTCGATGGTCGAAAAATTCGCCCGTCTGCACAATCCCGATCCGACTCCGCAGGTGATCCGCTATACCCGTCGCATCACGCAGCTCTGGTGTGTGTTTTTCACGCTGAATAGCGCGTTCTCCGTCTATACCGCATTGTGCTGGCGGCGCGAAGCCTGGTCGCTGTATAACGGTGCGCTCGCCTATGTGCTGATCGGCGTGCTGCTGCTAGCCGAGATCGCGTGGCGCCGCTTCGTCATGCTGCCGAGAGCCGCGGGTTCGGGGGCATCATGATCGCGCTGCATGACCTGCTGGTCTCGGCGCGCGCCGATCACACACCCGTGTGCCGCGACGCCGACACCGTCCTTGATTTCGCTTTCTTCCGGGCCCGCACGTTGCGGCTCGCTGCCGCGCTGCGGGCGCAGCCGGCAAAGCGCTACGCGTTGTGTCTCGACGATCCGTTCGACTTTGCCTGCACGCTCTTCGCGTTGCTCGCGAGCGGCAAAGAGCCGGTCATTCCGGCCAACGCCACGCCGGGATATCTCGCGGATCTGGCCGATGCCTACGACTGCCTCTTCACGGCGGCCGATCTGGCGACACTGGAACATGAAGCGGTGCGCCAGGATGAGCCAGCTGACACGTGGGCAATCGATCCGTTCGCTCGCCTGACGCTCTTCACATCGGGCAGTAGCGGCGCGCCGAAGCCCGTTCACAAGACGCTCGCCCAGTTCAACGCCGAAGTCCATACGCTTGAAAAGCAATGGGGAGACATGCTCGGCGAGGCGACGGTTCTGGCGAGCGTTCCGCATCACCACATCTACGGGATTCTGTTTCGCGTGTTCTGGCCGCTGGCGGCCGGACGTGCATTTGATCGCACCGTCAGCACCGACCCGCAGGCGCTCCAGGCACGCATCGCCCAATGCGGCGCGGCAGTCGTCGTGTCCACGCCGGCGCAACTGTCGCGTTGGCCCGATCTGCCGGCCTTCGCGACACTGACGCCGGCGCCGCTCGCATTCTTCTCGTCGGGCGGCCCACTCGCGGCCGAAACGGCGCGTCAATACGCCGAGCGTTTCGGCGCCGCGCCGCTCGAGGTGTACGGCAGCACCGAAACCGGCGGCATTGCGTGGCGCCAGCAGGACAAGTCGGACGCGTGGCGGGCGATGCCCGGCATTCTGGTCCAGCGTGCCGAAGATGGCGCACTCAGTGTGCGCTCGCCGCACCTCGGCCACGACGAGTGGCACCGCACCGACGACGAAGCCGCCTTCGACAGCGACGGCCGCTTCCGTCTGCTGGGACGCCTTGATCGCGTCATCAAACTCGACGGCAAGCGCCTCTCGCTGGCCGAGCTCGAAGCGCGTATCGCGCAGCATCCGTTTGTCGCGCAGGTTGCGGTGACGCGGCTCGCGAACGCCTCGCGCGAACGGGCCGGCGCTGTCGTGGTGCTGACCGAAGCAGGCATCGAAGCATTGCGCACGAGCGGACGCGTGGCGCTTGTGAAAGCCTTGCGCCGGCATCTGGCCGCGTATTTCGATCTCGTCGTGCTGCCGCGTCACTGGCGCTTTCGCCTCGCCTTGCCGTTCGATGCGCGCGGCAAGCTTCCGGCCGCCGCGCTCGCCGCAACCTTCGAGGCGCGCGCGGACGGTGTCGAGGTGCTGGCCGAGGCTCGACAGGGCGACGTGTTCTTCTACGAACTGCACGTGCCACACACGCTGGTCCACTTCGCGGGGCACTTCCCCGGCTTGCCGATCTTGCCCGGTGTCGTACAGGTCGACTGGGCCATCAAGCTCGCTGCAGTCCAAGTGCCCGCTGCGACCAATGTCGCTTCGATAGACCGCCTCAAATTCATGGCGCCGGTGCCGCCCGGCGCGCAGCTCAAGCTGACGCTCACGCACGATGCGTCGCGTCAACGAATCCAGTTCACTTATCGTCTTGGAGAGCGCGACTGCGCCTCGGGCGCGATCGTCTACAGGGAGCCTGCATGAGCAACGCTGCCTGCATCGTGATCCCTATCTATAACCACAAGGACGCGATTGGCGCGACTGTGGCGAATCTGGTCGTGCACGGCCTGCCGCTTTACGTCGTGGACGACGGCAGCGACGAAGCGACCCAACAGGTGCTCGCCGCGCTGGCGCAGCAATACGCCGGCCAACTCACGCTGCTGCGTTTGCCGGTCAATGGCGGCAAAGGCGCGGCGGTCATGGCCGGTCTGCGCGCCGCACGCGCGGCAGGCTACACGCATGCCTTGCAAATCGACGCCGACGGTCAGCACGATGCCGCCGACGTACCGCGTTTTCTCGAAGCCTCGCAAGCCAACCCGCGCGCGGTGATTCTCGGCCGGCCGGTGTATGACGCGAGCGTGCCGAAATCACGGCTCTACGGCCGCTATGTGACGCATGTCTGGGTATGGATCGAAACGCTCTCGCTGACGATTCAGGATTCGATGTGCGGGTTCCGCCTGTATCCGCTCGACATTGCTTGCGCGCTGATCGACAAGGTAAAGCTCGGCACGCGCATGGACTTCGACATCGAAATCCTCGTGCGTCTGCACTGGCGCCGCGTCGAATTCATCGCGATTCCAACGCCCGTGACCTATGCGACGGACGGGGTGTCCCACTTCGACGTGCTGTGGGACAACGTGCGGATCAGCCGCACGCATACGCGGCTCGTCGCCGGGATGCTGTGTCGCTTGCCGCTACTGCTGCTGCACAAGGTGATGCCGCGGCAAGCCGTTAAGGCCGACGACGACGCCAGCGCGACAAGCGCTACCGGTGCCAACGAACGCAACGATGGCAACGAAGGCCATGCCGCCTGGTGGCGCATGGCCGAACGCGGCAGCCGCCTCGGCATGATGTTGCTCGTGCTCGGTTGCAAGACAATTGGCCCACGGCTCACCGCGTGGTGGCTGCATCCGATCGTCGCGTACTTCCTGCTGACTGGCCGCCCTGCGCGCGAAGCGTCGCGGTGCTACTTCGAGCACCTTGCACAGGCTTCGCCACAGCAGGAAACCCCACATCCGGGATGGCGCTCCGCATATCGGCACATGCTCGCGTTCGCGCAGTCCGGCTTCGACAAACTGACGGCGTGGTCGGGCCGGATCGCACCGGCGGACTTCAATTTCGACGATGCCCGCGCACTGGACGACCTGCTCGCGAGCGGCCGCGGCGCGCTCGTCATCGGCTCGCATCTCGGCAATCTGGAGATGGCCCGCGCGCTCGCGGTACGCGGCGCGCAAACCAAGGTGACAGCAATCGTCTACACGGAGCATGCGCGCCGTTTCAACAGCGTTCTGGCCTCGGCGAACCGCGAATTCACGCAGCATCTGCTGGAAGTGAACGACTTCGGCCCGGAAACCGCGATGATGATGCAGGAGCGCGTGGCGCGCGGCGAACTGCTGGTGATCGTAGGCGACCGCACGCCTGCCCGCCAGATGGGCCGGACCACGACCGCGCAGTTTCTCGGCGCGAGCGCGCCCTTCGCTCAGGGGCCCTACGTGCTCGCGCATGCGCTCGAGTGTCCCGTCTATCTGTTCTTCTGCCTGAAGGAGCGCGGCGGCTACCGCTTGTATTTCGAGCCGTTCGCCGAGCGCATCGAACTGCCGCGCCGCGAACGCGAGCGGCACATTTCCGCGTGGGCCCAACGTTATGCCACGCGCCTCGAGCACTATTGCCGTAAGGCGCCCTATCAATGGTTCAACTTTTTCGATTTCTGGGCGCGCCCCAGCGGAGGCGCACATGGCCGAAAATGATTTGACTCAGGACGTGAGACAAGTGACGCGAGCGGAAGCGGGACCCATCACGATCGGCGGCCGGCGGCTGACGATCGAAGAGGTGGTTGCCATTGCACAGCAACGTGCACCGGTCGCTCTGAGCACCGATCCTGCCTGGCGTGAGCGCATCGCGCGCGGCGCCGACTTCCTGCGCCGCCATCTTGCCGCAGGCGCGACCGTCTACGGGGTCAACACCGGCTATGGCGATGCCTGCGTGGTCGATGTGCCGATGGAGCTGGTCGAAGCCCTGCCGCTTCAGCTCACCCGCTATCACGGTTGCGGCATGGGCCGGCACCTCGATGACGACGAGACCCTTGCGGTCATCGCCGCGCGCCTCAATTCGCTTGCCTACGGCTTCTCCGGCGTGCGGCCGGTGCTGCTCGAACGTGTCGCGGATCTGATCAACCATCGCGTGCTGCCGCGTATTCCGGCCGAAGGATCGGTTGGCGCAAGCGGCGATCTCACGCCGCTGTCGTACGTCGCGGCGGCACTCGTGGGCGAGCGCGAGGTGCTGTTCCGCGGCCGCCTGCAGGAGGCGCGGGAAGTGTGGGCCGAACTCGGACACGAGCCGCTCACGCTCGCGCCGAAAGAAGGTCTCGCGCTGATGAACGGCACCGCGGTGATGACGGGACTCGCATGTCTCGCGTTCGCGCGTGCCGCGCATCTGACGCGGCTCGTTGCGCGCCTGACCGCACTGTCGACCATCGCGCTCGACGGCCGCGCCGCGCATTTCGATCCGTTGCTGTTCGAAGCGAAACCGCACGCCGGGCAGGCCGAAGCCGCCGCCTGGATTCGCGACGACCTCACCGGCCGCGATGACACGCCGGGCCACCGTCTGCAGGACCGCTATTCGATCCGTTGCGCGCCGCATGTGATCGGCGTGACGTGTGACGCACTGAGCTGGATGCGCCGCGATATCGAGAACGAGCTGAACAGCGCCAACGACAACCCGTTGATCGATCCGGACAGCGAACGCGTGCTGCACGGCGGCAACTTCTATGGCGGTCACATCGCCTTCGCAATGGACGCGTTGAAGACCGCCGTGGCCAACCTCGCCGATCTGATGGACCGGCAACTGGCCTTGCTTGTCGACGACAAGTTCAACAACGGGCTGCCACGCAACCTCTCCGGTGCAACCTCGGCGCGCGCGCCGATCAATCACGGCTTCAAGGCCGTGCAGATTTCGTCGTCCGCGTGGACGGCCGAAGCGCTCAAGCAGACCATGCCCGCGAGCGTCTTCTCGCGTTCCACCGAAGCGCACAATCAGGACAAGGTCAGCATGGGCACGATCGCCGCGCGCGATTGCCTGCGTGTGCTGGAACTGACCGAGCAGGTCGCCGCGGCGCATACGCTTGCCACCGTGCAGGCGGTCCGTCTGCGTCTGCGGATCAACGATGCGACGTTCGTCCCGCATCCGCTGCAAGCGTTTGTGGAAAGCGTGAGCGCAAGCTCGCCTTTCGTTGACGAAGACCGCGCGCTCGAGGCGGACCTGCGCGCCCTGACCGCGCGTATCGCTGCATGCAAGCTGGTCGAGCACCCTGGCGGAGGCGCGCAATGAGCGATTCATCCAAAGTTCTGACGGCGAGCGCGGCCGTAGAAGTGCCGTTTCACGATGTCGACGCGATGAACGTCTGCTGGCACGGTCACTACCTGAAGTACTTCGAAGCAGGCCGCGCTGCGCTGCTGCGGGCATTCGATTACGACTACCCGGAGATGCAGGCGTCCGGTTATCTATGGCCTGTCGTCGAAGCACATCTGAAATACGTGCGCCCGGCCCTTTACGGCCAAAAACTCGAAGTACGCACGCGACTGCTGGAATACGAAAACCGCCTGAAAATAGGCTATGAAATCGTCGATCTGGCATCCGGCACGCGATTGACGAAAGGCTATACGACGCAGGTCGCGGTCAACGCAGCCACTCAGGAATTGCAGTTCGTCTCGCCGCCTGTCGTCTTCGAAAAGCTGGAGCGCGTATGGGCACGTTAAGACCACGCGTCGCACATGTGATGCTGGTAGCAGCTGCGAGCCTCGCTCTGCAGCTCTCGGTGTCACCGGCACGCGCCGCTGCTGCTGCGGCCGCGCCGCCAAACGCCTCCGCAGCCTCGGGCTCGACTCAAAGCACCAATCTCGTATCGCAGATCGCCGCGCAGTTGGGGCGCGCAAATGGCATCCGCGCGCGCTTCACGCAGACACAAACCCGCGCGGCGCTGAAACAGCCGCTGGTCAGTTCAGGATCTCTGCTGCTGATGCGTGGACGTGGGGTCGTCTGGCACGTCGAGACGCCGTACCAGGCAACCTATCTGATCACCGATGCAGGCGTGAGCGAAGTCAACGCGGCTGGGCAGCGCGTGACGGGAGCCAGCCCTCACGGCGCGTCAGGTCCGCACGGCGTCGCCGAGGTGTCGGGGATGATGCGCGCGATGCTCGGTGGCGATCTTTCGGCTCTCTACTCGCAATTCGACGTGCAAGCAGTGGGCACGTCGGCGCTGTGGCAGATGCAACTCACGCCCAATCAACCGCAGCTCGCCCAGGCGATCAAGGAATTGCAGATGAGCGGCGGCAACTATCTGCGCACCTTGCGCATTACGCTCGCGAGCGGCGACGTCACCAGCCTGGACTTCACAGACAGCACGCCGGTGACCGACCTGACGCCCGCCGAGAAGCAGTTGTTCGGAGCGCCCTAGTGGACGTATTGCACACGCGAAGCGCGAAACAGGCATGGGGCATGCGCGCCGCGTGGCTGGTGTTCGCGCTCGCCGCGGCGGTGTACTGCGGCTGGCGCTTCGCAGGCCCGTCGCCGCTGCAGACGAATCTGCTCGCGTTGTTGCCGGCTACAGAGGCAGACCCGGTCGCAGAAGAAGCCGTCGACAAGCTCGCCGCCGCGCTCGGCGACCGCACGGTATTGCTGGTCACGAGTGACAACGCGGCCCATGCGAAGGCTGCCGCAAAGCAGTTGGGCGCGACGTTGTCCGCGACTGGCGCGTTTCGCTCGGTGACGGCGACCTTGCCGCCATTCGATATGTCGCAGATCGGCGCGCTGTACATGCCCTACCGCTTCGGCCTGCTCGCACCAGCTGATCGCACGCTGCTGGCCGGCGCGCCGCAGAATCTGCATGACATCCTGCAGCGCCGTCTTTACGCACCCGCCGAAGGCGGCCTCGCCACCCAGCTCGGGGACGACCCGTTCGGCTGGCTCGAGCACTGGCTGGACGGTTTGCCGCTCGCCACCTCCAATCTGCAGATCGAGGACAGCCTGCTGGTCTCGCATCGCGGCGCGTCGACAAGCGTGTTGGTGATGGCAACACTGCCCGGCTCCGCCTACGAGACGCAGACCCAGCGCGCGGTGCTCGCTGCTGTCGCACACGGTGAAGCAGAACTGAAGCAGACGTACCCTGACGTCACGCTCGCGAGAACCGGAGCCGTGTTCTACGCCCAGGCGGCGCGCAGCGCCTCCGAACATGAGATGCACGCCATCGGCCTCGTATCGATGTGCGGCATCGCGCTGCTGATGCTGTGGATCTTTCGCTCGCCACGGTTGCTGCTGCTCGGTTTCGTTTCGACAGCGCTCGGCATTGTCGGCGCCCTCGCGGTGACGCTGCTCGTCTTCGGGCAACTGCATCTGCTGACGCTCGTCTTCGGCGCGAGCCTGATCGGCGAAGCGGTCGATTACTCGATCCAGTATTTTGTCGTCTATCTGGGCGCGCAACGCGGCTGGGATTCGCAACGCGGCGCACGGGCAGTTGCGCCCGCGCTGAGCGTTGCGCTCGCGACGAGCCTGCTTGGTTACGCGATCCTCGCCTGCGCACCGTTCCCCGCCCTCAAGCAGATTGCGTGCTTTGCCATCGCAGGGATTTCGATCGCCTTCGCTTCGGTCCTGTTGCTGTTGCCGACGCTGCTTATCCGCGCACCGGCTCGCAGCCCGCAGTCCGTGTTCAAGGCCGCGGCACGTCTCCTGAAGAAATGGCATGCGCTGATCGGCGGCCGCCGGACTGTGTGGCTGGCTGCGTTGTTGATAATCGCTTCCGCGCCGGGCTGGCTGCAACTGAGAAGCGATGACGACATCCACCTGCTGATCCAGCGCGACCCGACGCTCGTCGCCCAGGAGCGCGAAGTCGCTCGCGCAGTGGGCGTCGACAATACGGCGCAGTTCTTCGTGGTGCGTGGCGAAACGCCGGAGATCGTGCTGGAACGTGCCGAAGCGCTCGGTACGAAACTCGATGCGCTGACTGGAGCGTCGAGTGCGGGGAACTGGCAATCGGTGACGTCATTCGTGCCGTCCGCGCAGCGGCAACAAGCCGATCACGCGCTGCTGGCCGCCCACGTGTTCAATGACCCTGCGGCCTTGCGCACGATGCTGCTGCAGGCCGGGTTTCGCGACGAAGTCGTGGATACCTGGCTCGCGGACTACGGGAAATCAGCCTCCTCTGTGCTCACCATCGACCGCTGGCTCGCCGCTCCATGGTCGCAGCCGTTCCGTCATTTGTGGCTCGGCGAAACGCAGACGACACCCCGCGCTTTCGCCGCGGTCGTGATCCCGCAAAGCGTCACAGCGGCTAACGAGCCCGCACTGCTCGACGCCGCGCACGCAGTCCCGGGCGTGAGTTTCGTCGACAAGGCTGCGAGCGTGTCGAAGCTGTTCGGCGAATATCGCGTCGATGCCGCCGTCTGGCTCGCGGGCGCGCTGCTGCTGGTGCTGATCCTGCTGATGGTGCGCTACCGGGCGCGCGGCGGCCTCGCCGTGACGCTGCCGGTGTTGCTGGCGGTTGGCGTCACGCTCGGGGCGTTTGGTTACGCGCACGTCCCGTTCACGCTGTTCAACTGGCTTGCGCTGATGCTTGTGCTCGGCGTAGGCGCAAACTATGCCGTGTTCCTGCGCGAAGGCACCTTGCGCGTCGATGCAGACCCCGGCGCGGTGTGGACCGGCGTGCTGCTGTCGTCGGCAACGACGCTGCTGTCGTTCGGCATGCTCGGCATGAGCTCGATGCCGGCGTTGCGCAGCTTCGGCGCGACGCTGTCGCTGGGCATCATGGTGTCCGTGCTGCTCGCGCCCATCGGCATTCCGTCGAAACAACAAACATCTCGCACTGAGGGAGAACCGGCGTGAGCACGTCACGTGTTTATCTGCATGCGCTCGGCATGATCAACGCACTCGGCAACGACGTGCCGTCGATCGTCGTGGCGCTCGCTAACGGACAGGCTCCCGGCATGGGTACGCTGCGAACTCGCCTCGGCGAGACCTTCGTCGGGCGCGTCACGAGCGCGTTGGAGCTCGCGCCGCCCGCTGCCCTCGCATACTACGACTGCCGCAACAACCGTTTGCTACTGGCCGCGCTCGCGCAGATCCGCCCTGCCATCGAAGCGGCGCGCGAACGATACGGCGCCCGCCGTATCGGCGTGATGCTCGGCACCAGCACGTCGGGCATCAGCGCAGCCGAAGCCGCTCTGACGCAACACGCTGAAACGGGTGAGATGCCTGCCGGTTTCGACTATCGCCAGATGGAAATCGGCACGGCTGCGCCGTTCGCCGCTGCGGCGCTCGGCGTGGAAGGACCGGCGTTCACCGTATCGACGGCCTGCACCTCGGGCGCAAAGGCCGTGATCTCGGCGCGCCGGCTGCTCGAATTGAACCTGTGCGACGCAGTCATAGCCGGCGGTGTCGATTCGCTGTGCGAACTGACAGTGCAGGGTTTCGCCTCGCTCGAATCGACCAGCGTGACACGTATGAATCCACTGAGTCGCAATCGCCGCGGGATCAATATCGGCGAAGGGGCAGCAGTATTTCTGATGAGCCGCGACGAAGGACCGGTCGTGCTCGCGGGCGCCGGCGAATCGAGCGACGCGCATCACATCTCAGCGCCTGATCCGCAAGGCGTCGGCGGTGAACAGGCGTTGCGCGCCGCGCTCGATGATGCAGGTCTTGCGCCGTCGTCGATCGGGTACGTGAACCTGCATGCAACGGCCACTCGCAAGAACGACCAGATGGAAGCGCACCTGATGGCGCGGGTCTTCCCCGGCGGTGTCGCAGCCAGCGGCACCAAACCGCTCACCGGCCATCAACTTGGCGCGGCGGGCGCAAACGAACTCGGCTTCGCGTGGCTCACACTCGCGCGCGACGACGTCGCATTGCCGCGTCATCTGTGGGATGGCGAGGCCGATGCAGAACTGCCGGTGCTCGACCTCGTCGAGACAGAACGTTTTTTGCCGCGCCATGCGGGCGCACAATACGTGATGAGCAATTCTTTCGCGTTCGGCGGCAGCAACGTCAGCGTGATACTCGGACGGTGAGCGACGTCATGATCCAGTCCAATCCACCCAGTCAAAACGTCGAAGGCGAAGCGTTTCCGCCTGTCGAGGACATCCTGCCGCACCGCGGGACGATGCGCCTGATCGATGCGGTGCTGGCATGCGACGACGAATCGCTGACGGCCCAGGCACACGTAGAAAGCGACGCGTGGTACGCCAACGCAGACGGCGCGATGCCCGCTTGGATCGGCATCGAACTGATGGCGCAAGCCATCGCGGCGCACGTCGGCTTGCTCGAGATGCGCGCGGGTAACAAGATGCGCCCCGGCGTGCTACTCGGCTCGCACCGCTACGAAGCACACATCCCGGCATTTGCGCGCGACGCGCTGCTGCGGATCGAAGTCAAAGAGCTATTGCGCGGCGAAGAAGGCCACGGCGCCTATGAATGCGTCATCCGGCACGATGATCTCGTGGGTGCCGAAGCCGTCATCAAGGTATTTCGGCCGCGCGATTTTCAGTCATTTATCGAAGAGGGTTTCAGGTCATGAGCAGGCGTGTTCTCGTTACCGGCGCAAGCCGTGGAATTGGCCGCGCGATCGCCTATCAACTGGCCGGCGACGGCTTTGCGGTGACCGTTCACTGCCGTACCGGACGCAGCGAAGCCGAAGCGGTCACCGCGGGCATCGCCGCGCAAGGCGGCACGGCGAGCGTATTGCAGTTCGACGTGCGCGATCGCGCTGCGTGCCGCACCGCCCTCGAAGCGGACGTCGATGCGCATGGCGCCTACTACGGCATCGTCTGCTGCGCAGGCGTGACCCGCGACGCGGCCTTCCCTGCGCTTACCGACGAAGACTGGGACATCGTCATCGAGACCGGTCTCGATGCGTTCTACAACGTCGTGCATCCGCTCACCATGCCGATGGTGCGCGCGCGCCAGGGTGGACGGATCGTAACCGTCGCGTCGGTTTCCGGTGTGACCGGCAATCGCGGCCAGGTCAACTACAGCGCGGCGAAGGCCGGGCTCATAGGGGCGACCAAAGCGCTTGCGGTCGAACTCGCAACCCGCAACATCACCGTCAATAGCGTGGCGCCGGGCCTGATCGACACCGGCATGCTCGACGAACTGCCGCTCGAGCACGCGCTGAAAGCCGTACCGATGAACCGCGTCGGCCAGCCCGTCGAAGTGGCGGCGGTGGTGGGCTTCCTGATGTCCGATGCGGCCTCCTATATCACGCGCCAGGTGATCGGCGTCAACGGCGGGATGGTGTGATGAAGCGCGTCGTCATAACGGGAATGGGTGGCGTGTCCGCATTCGGCAGCCAATGGGACGACATCGAGGCGGCCTTGAAACGCGGCCAAAATGCCGTGCGGCGCGTGCCGGAGTGGGATTACTTCCAGTCGCTGCACACGCGGCTCGCGGCTCCGTTGCCGGGATTCGTCACGCCCGAGCACTATCCGCGCAAAAAGACCCGCTCGATGGGTCCGGTCTCGAAGTATGCGGTGCGCGCGAGCGAACTGGCGCTGGGCGATGCAGGCCTGCTCGACGAACCGTCCATTAGCGATGGACGCATGGGCGTCGCCTATGGCTCGTCGTCGGGCTCGGTCGACCCGATCCGGGCGTTCGGCAAAATGCTCGACACCGGCTCGATGAGCGACGTGACCTCGAACAGCTATGTGCAAATGATGCCGCACACCACGGCCGTCAACGTCAGCCTGTTCTGGGACCTGAAAGGGCGCATCGTGCCTACGTCGTCGGCTTGCGCGTCGGGCAGCCAGGCGATTGGCTACGCGTATGAAGCGATCGCTCAGGGCAAGCAAACGTTGATGCTGGCGGGCGGTGCGGAAGAACTGTCGGGGCCCGCGGTCGCCGTGTTCGACACGCTCTATGCCACCAGCACCCGCAACGACGAACCGCATCTGACGCCGCGCCCCTTCGACGTGAAGCGCGACGGTCTCGTGGTGGGCGAAGGTGCGGCCACGCTAGTGCTCGAAGAATACGAACACGCAGTGGCTCGCGGTGCGCGCATTCACGCGGAAATCGTCGGTTTCGGCTGCAATTCGGACGGCGCGCACATGACGCAGCCGACCGCCGAAACCATGGCGATCGCCATGAAGCTTGCGCTGCAGGACGCTGCCGTGCAGCCCGAAGCAATTGCCTATGTGAACGCGCACGGCACCTCAACCGATCTGGGCGACGTCGCGGAAAGCCTTGCCACCGCGCAGGTCTTCGGCTCACGCATGCCGATCAGTTCGCTGAAAAGCTATATCGGCCATACACTCGGCGCGTGTGGTGCGATCGAAGCGTGGTGGACCATCGAAATGATGAAGCGCAACTGGTTCGCTCCGACGCTCAATCTCGACAACGTCGATCCGTCCTGCGCGGCACTCGATTACATCGTCGGCGAGGGCCGCACGCTCGAAGCCGAATACGTGATGAGCAACAATTTCGCGTTTGGCGGCATCAATACTTCGCTGATCTTCAGGCGCGCCGGATGAGCCAGGCGACACATACCGCGCGCGGCCTGCGCCGCGTCGTCATCACGGGCATGGGCATCGTGTCCTGCCTCGGCAATACGCTTGACGACGTATCGGCGCGCTTACGAACGGGACGCTCCGGCGTCTCGCGCATCGACGCGTGGCGCGAACGCGGGTTTGGCAGCCAGGTGGCGGGCGTTGCATTGGTGGAAGGCGAGCCACCCTTCGAACGCAAGCTCGAACGCTTCATGGGCGACACCGCCCGCTTCGCGTGTCACGCAGTACGCAGCGCGCTCGACGATGCCGGGCTCGATCCGGCTGCCCTGCATTCGCCGCAAGCGGGCGCTGTGATCGGCTCGGGCGTCGGGACCATGTCGACTTACGACGTCTCCATGGCGATCGCCACGGCGCGCGGGATAGACCGCGTCCCGCCGTACACGGTGCCGCAATGCATGGGCAGCACGACCTCCGCCAATGTGGCGCACGTGTTTGGGCTTGAGGGCACGACTTACTCGCCGTCGTCGGCCTGCACGACATCGGCGCTCGCGATTGGCCAGGCACTGCAACTGATCCAGACAGGGCGCCAGCAGATCGTTCTCGCGGGCGGCAGCGAAGCGTTGCACGACAACATGACGCTGATGTTCGATGCCATGGGCGCGCTGTCACGAGGCTTCAACGATGACGCCGAACACGCATCGCGTCCCTACGATGTCGCGCGTGACGGCTTCGTGATGGCCTCGGGCGCAGGCGTATTGCTGCTCGAATCGCTCGAGCACGCGCTCGCGCGCGGTGCGCGCATCCAGGCAGAGCTGATCGGCTTCGGTCATTGCACCGACGGCGCCGATATGGTCGCGCCGCGCGCGCCCGGCATTGCGCGTGCGATGCGCGAGGCGCTCGATGAAGCCGACGTGCGTCCCGACTACATCAACACGCACGCCCCTTCGACCCCGCGCGGCGACCTCGAAGAACTACATGCGTTGCGCGCGGTATTTGGTGGTGAGGTGCCACCGTTCTCGTCGACCAAAGGATTGACCGGCCATCCGCTCGGCGCCTGCGGTGCGCACGAAGCGATCTACACGTTGCTGATGATGCGGGACGGGTATATCGCAGGGACCCGCGACATCGAAACGATCGATCCTGCCGTAGGGGACATGCCGCTCGTCCGGACGTCGCGCGAAGCGCGCGTCGAGACGGCCATGTCGGTTTCATTCGGGTTCGGCGGCAGTTGCGCGAGCCTGATATTTCGCGCCTGGAACGGCGCATGACGTTTCCGCTGACTTTAACAATTAACAAAGGAAAAACACCATGAGGAATGGTCTCGTGCTCGGGGCACTGGCTGCGGTGGTGATTACGCAAGCCGGATGCGCGACCCAGGTCAGGTCGGTGCCGTTGCAATCGGCCGTGCACCAGCCCGTTGGGGGAAGCAGCGTTGCTGTGTATTTCGGCTCGCAGGCACATCCCGCCGTACAAACCCAGCTTGGCGAAGCAAAGTATTCGGTGCGCGTGGCCCGCGGTGAAGGCAGCCAGGACGACTCCTGCAGCAGAGCGCTGGCAGAGGCTTTGACGAAGCTGCGCGCCGATGCGCAAGAACATGGCGCGAACGCCGTAGTGGATGTGCAAACGCGCTTCCATACCACCGAGACCAGCTCGGCCACCGATTTCACCTGCGGCGTGAGTCCAAGCGCTGCAGCCGTTGCCGTGCGCGGCAATCTCGTCGTGCTGCAAACCAACTAACCACCTTACCCACCACCGTACTAACTAGAACGAGGAGCCTCCATGAAACGCCATCTCATGCTTGCCGCGTTGTGCGCCACACTGGTTACGTCACACGCATTCGCCCGGGACACCGTCGCCAGCTATCCGGTGGAGGCTGCCATTGCGAGCGAACCGGGCAAAGTCACGCCGGACGTCGCGCTGTACTTCGCCGGTCAGAGCCATCCGGCAGTCGCAAAGTCGTATGGTTCGTTCGCCACGAACAAGAAGACCAATGCGTTCGGCAAGAGCGATCTGCAAGCTTGCCAGCACGTGTTCCTCTCTGCCGTGATCGAACTGCAGAACCGTGCGCGCCAGGAAGGCGGCAATGCGGTCATCAACATCAAGAGCAACTACAAGAACGAACTGACGGAAAGCCCCACCGAATTCACCTGTGGCGCAGGTGCGGTGATCGCCGGCGTAGCGCTGGTGGGCGATGTGGTGACGTTGAAAGGGCGGTAAAAGAAGGTATTAGCGAAGTGTTGGCCGGTGGCGGCAAGCGGAGAAGTGTCCGTTTACCGCCCCGCCTTGGGCAGTGCAGGTGCAGTACAGGTGCGGTGTGCGTCAGCCCGCTTTAACGGCCGCAACGTTGACCAAGGTCTCGCGGCGCTTGCCGGGTTTCGGACGATGCAGGCCGAGCCGCTCGAGCAGACCGAAGTCCGTCGCGCGACTCCACCAGAGGTAAGGCAGCGAAACATTGCGCGTCGTGAAAGCGAAGCCCGCCTGGCGGATCATGTCGAGGTAGCCGTCGGCACTCTTCTGCACATGCATAGGATGACGGAACAACAGGCGGATCACCCAGGACTTGATGTAGGCGTCGGTAGATTCAGCGAACAGCAGCACGCCGCCCGGTCTCAACACCCGGTGGAATTCGGCTAGCGCACGTTCCTGCTCGACGAGGTGATGAAACGTTTGATGGCAGAACACGATATCGACGCTCGCACTGGGCAGCGCAAGCTGCGCGCAATCGCCGTGCAGCACCTCGATGTCGGTCGCGCCGCCGGCACTCGTGGCCTTGCAAGCGCGGGCGGCTTCTGCGGCGAGATCGAGCGAAGGTGTATGGTAATCGATGCCGACGATGCGGCTCGGGCGAAACGCTTCGGCCAGCAGACGAAACGAGATGCCCTGTCCGCACCCGACGTCGGCAATAACGGGTGCGTCAGGCAGCGGCGTGTCGATCAGACCCTTCAGGTCGTTGATCGCGACACGCAGGACGTGATGCTCCCAGGTATGGGTGCGCAGGAACCAGATTCCGAAGGCCGTTTCATGCACGAACGGCACGCGGGACAGTTCAGATGACGACATATGTTTCACCTGGCAATTCTGAATTTTGATTGAACGCAAGCCATTGTAATGGCAAGCGGGAGAATAATGGCTCTGGGCCCGTGCGGGCGCAGTTCACTTCACTTTAGATAACCGTTTGAGGAAAGATTGAATTCCCTTCCATCGAGAAACATCGTCGACGTAGCGATCATCGGTGCGGGTCCCGCCGGCGCGGTCGCAGCAGCTTTGCTGAGGAAAGCGGGCCGCTCGGTGCTCGTCCTCGAGCGGCAGCATTTTCCCCGCTTTTCGATTGGCGAAAGCCTGTTGCCGCAAAGCATGGCCTACCTCGAAGAAGCCGGCATGCTCCAGGCGGTCGTGCAGGCAGGCTTCCAGCACAAGAACGGCGCGCATTTCATCTGGCGCGACAAGTCATCTGCGTTCGACTTCCGCGACAAGCATACGCCGGGCTGGGGCACGACATACCAGGTCGAACGCGCTGTGTTCGACGACATTCTGATCCGCTGCGCCGCGGAACAGGGTGCCGACGTGCGCTTCGGACATACGGTCCGGGCCATGCAAACCGGCGACGCGCCAGTGCTGGACGTGGTCGATGAGGAAAACCAGGCATATCAGGTGCAGGCCCGCTTTGTGTTCGACGCCAGCGGGTTTGGCCGCGTGCTGCCGCGCCTGCTGAATCTCGAGGCGCCGACGCGCATGCCAACCCGCGCGGCCATTTTCACGCACGTGCGCGACGGCCTGACGCTCGACGCTACCGATCGCAACAAGATTTGCGTCGCCACGCATCCGGACCGCCGCGACGTCTGGTTCTGGATGATTCCGCTAGCAGGCGGGCGTTCTTCGGTGGGGTGCGTCGCCGAAGCTGAGTTCCTCGACGGTCCCGAGGAAGAGCGCGACGAGAAACTGCGTGCGCTACTGCAACAGGAGCCGACTTTCGCGAGGCTGATCGGCAATGCGCCTTTCCTGATGCCGGTGCGACATATTGGCGGGTACGCGGCGAACGTGGAGCATCTGCACGGGCCGGGTTACGCGCTGCTTGGCAATGCGGGCGAGTTTCTGGACCCGGTGTTCTCTTCCGGTGTGACGATTGCGCTGCGTTCGGCGCATCTGGCAGTGCAGACGCTCGAGCGTCAGCTGAACGGCGAGCAGGTCGACTGGCAGGCCGAGTACGACATACCGCTGCGTAAGGGCATCGATACGTTCCGTGCGTTCGTGGAGCGGTGGTACACGGGCGCGCTGCAGGACATCATCTTTTATCCGCGTCAGACGACTTTGATTCGCCGCATGATCAGTGCGATCCTGGCTGGGTATGCGTGGGATGAATCGAATCCGTATGTCGCCGATCCTGTACGGCGGCTGGATGCGCTACATGAGATCTGCCTGACGCATTAAGGCATTAGGCGGGTGAGCGAGAAAAACTCCGGGCACTATTGATTTTTGTCTTTGTACTCGGAGTATTTTCTCGAGTCGCCACGCACCTGGTCGGCGGGATATTTCGCACGGTTGAGGGCCATCTTCTCCAGCACTGCCTGAAAAAGATCCACCTCCATCTTGTCGGCGAGGCGAACGAGGTAGACCAGCACGTCCGCCATTTCGTGGCGAATAGCGGTCAGCTTCGCTTCGTCGATTTCATGTTTGTCCCCCGAAACAAGCCACTGAAACGGTTCAAGCAGCTCGCTCGCCTCGACGCTGAGCGCCGTTGCGAGATTCTTAGGAGTGTGGAATTTGTCCCAGTCGCGTTCGTTCACAAACTCACGAACGAGGTCGCGCAATTCTGTTAGGTCACTTCGCGATTCAGGCTTGTTCACGGTAGATCCTGTTCGTATCGCACCGGCCGGTTCAGCCCTTGCGCCTGCGAGCCTCCTCACAGTCAGGACACTCGCCGTAGACAATCGCAGACGCGCTGGCGTAGGCAAACCGGTGCTCGGCCGCCATGGACCGATACGCGGCCTCTATCGTCGCGTCGTAGGCGTCACGAATTGTACCGCAGCGATTGCAGACGAGATGATAGTGAGGTTTTCCGCGATTCAACTCGTAAATGACGCGCGAATCACCGAGTAAGGCACTCGTGATCAAACCCATCTCGAGCAGATGCGACAAGGTCCGGTAGACGCTCGCCAGGCTGAATGATTCCGTGTCGGCGGCTAGCCTGCGGTAGATCTGATCCGCAGAAAAATGCTCGACGGGGTTGTCGCGGAACAGGGTTAGGACGGCGACTCGATTGGGTGTCGCGCGTATCCCCGCTCGCGACAGCTCAGCATAGACAGTTCTCATCTCATGGCGCCGAAACAGACGGCGGTATCGTGCACCGCGGATGCTTAAGGTTTGCTTAAGGATGCCACTTAGGTTCGCGAGTTGCCAATGTCGTTGCGGCCGTTCGCTGTCGCGGTTGTCGATAGCGCGTTGACCAGTCGGCCGCGCGCCTCGCCGGAAGACTCGGCAATCTGCCAGGCAAACAATCCCGGTACAAAGATCAGCAGATCGCGAATCCGTCGCGCGCCCGCGAGTGCGAGGCAGGTTGAAGGGTCGAGACCGAGTGCCCCGCCGATCAGGATGAAACCGCCTTCCTGCACCCCCAGGCCTCCGGGCACAAAAAAGGCCGCACTGCTAGCCGCCTGGATCAGCGATTCGATCACTATCGCCTCGACAAAGCTCACCTGCGCGCCAAGAAAATGCAGCGCGAGCCAGATCTCCAGCGCGGTCAATACGCACTGCAACGGTTGCCAGAAGAAGAGGTAACGCAGCACGACGCCACGGCGGCGCCAGATCAGTTTGATCGACTGATCGATCTGCGCCGACTGACCGACGAGCGCGGCCAGCTTGCCGCTGGTTGCACGGTTGAGCACACGGGTGATGCGTTCGAACGGGCTTGCATGCTGCACCAGCGAAAACAGCACCAGTAGCGGTGTGAGCGCGACAATGCCCCAGGCCAGATCGGCAGCGAGACGCAGCGTGCCAGATGCCGCATGCGCGAACAGAAAGCCGATGCCCACCATCGTGAACATCAACTGGCTGATCAGCGTGAGTTGCATGTCGACGACGAGACTCGCCGCCGCGGTCGAGCCACGCAAACCGCGCCGCCGCATCATGCGGAACGACACCACCTCGCCGCCGATGCGCGCCACCGGCAACATGCTGTTGACCGATTCGCGGATCCAGACCAGCTGCAACATGCCCGCAACGCTCGGGCGGTTTGCGCCGCGGATGAGGCTTTGCCAGTCACGTGCGTTGGCAAGCATCGGCAGGACGTGGGTCAACCCCGCCAGCACCAACCCCACGCCTGCGGCACGCATCAGCCCAAGCACCGCACCCGGGTTGTCATGCAGAACTAACCCGAGCGACGCAATCAGTCCCGCCAACGCGGCAATACGGCCAAGATGCTTCATCACGCTACTCGTCCTGAACCGGCGACAGCAAACCATCGCCGTCCACCTCGAAACTGAAACCTCGCCAGATCACCCGCGTCGAAAAGAAACTCGTCACGAAGATCAGGAACGACACGATGTCCCATAACGGCAGCAGCCACAAGTCGCTATACGCCTGCCGCAACGCATGGTCCGACTGTACCTTCAACGCTAGCCGCGCGAGCAGCGCCGCCGCTACAAGCGGCCACGCCCACGCTGCGCCGCCCGAGAATGCTGTAGCAAGCAATGCAAAAGCGAGTGGATGCATCAACGACGAACCCAGATGGGCAACCGGGGTGATCGTCCGAATCGTCCGGCTCCACCGCAACTCATGCGCAATCAGCTTGGTGACGCTGCTTTCCACGCAGGCGTGCGATACCGTGAACGGCGGGATCACCACCTTCTCGCCGATCATCCGCACCGCTTCGCCGATCGCATGATCTTCCGCCAGATGATGCACGAACTGCGCGAAGCCGCCGATCTTCTCGAGCGTCTCGCGCCGCATGGCAATGGTCTGTCCAAAGCACGGCCGCGCCATCCCGAACGCCAGGCCCGTCACGACGCCGGGAAGAAACTGATAGTTAGTCGCTTTCGCCGACAGCCGCGGCCAGAAACCCGGATCCGGTTGACCGCGATAGACGCAGGTGACCAGTCCCACACCAGGCTTCTGCAACTCGCCGATCACATTGCGCAGATAGCTCGGGCTTACACTCACGTCGCTATCCGCAAACACCAGCACATCATGCTGCGCCTCGGGCAGCATGTTGAGGATGTTGCTCATCTTGCGGTTGGGTCCGTACAGGCGCGCATCGGCCACAACTGTAATGTGCGCGTCAGGATGCAGCAGACGCAGTTGTTCGACAGTCTGCAGCGCCGGATCTTCCGAGTCGTGCACGCCGAACAGAAATTGCAGCGGACCCGGGTAATCCTGCTGGCAGAAGCTCGACAGATTGCTGAGCAAGGTCCACTCGTCGCCATGCAACGGCTTGACGATGGTGACCGGCGGAAAGCTGGTGGGCTCCGAGGTGGTACGGGCAAAGAAACGTCCAATCAGCGCGCCGGCCAGCACCGTATAAACGATGCCGAACACGGCGCCTGTACCACACAGAAACGCCAGCGCCATAAGGATCAGATGCTCCCCGCGCAGCGCACCCTCAACAGCGATCAGTCCGCTTGCGACCAGCAGACCGATCAGGCAGGCAAACCACAGCAGAGACTTCATCGCCGCATCACGCTTCGTGAGCGCGCAGGAAGCGGAAAAACTCCACGCCTTCGCGCAGACGCCGCTTCATCATGTCCCAGCTCAGCAACATCTCGCGCACGATCTCCCAGATCTTCGAGGGCCGGAAATAGAAGCGCTTGTAGAAGCTCTCGACGTGGTGATAGATCTCTTCACGCGACAGATGCGGATAGCCGATTGCCGCGAGCTGCACCCCTTCCTTGCTCACCAGGTTGATGACCTTGTTCTCCTGCAGCCAGCCGTTTTCTACCGCCTGGTTGTAGAGCGTCGTGCCCGGATAAGGCGCGGCGAGCGACACCTGGATCGTGTGCGGGTTGATTTCCTTTGCGTACTCGATCGTCTTTTCGATCGTCTCCTGCGTCTCGCCCGGCAGCCCCAGGATGAAGGTGCCGTGGATCTTGATGTCGAGCTTGCGGCAGTCTTCGCTGAAGCGTCGTGCGATATCCGTACGCAGGCCCTTCTTGATGTTCAGCAGGATCTGGTCGTCGCCCGATTCATAGCCCACCAGCAGCAGACGCAGGCCGTTTTCCTTCATGATCTTCAGCGTCGCGTACGGCACGTTGGCCTTTGCGTTGCAGGACCATGTCACGCCGAGCTTGCCCAGCCCGCGTGCGATCTCTTCGACGCGCGGCTTGAAGTCGGTGAAGGTGTCGTCGTCGAACATGATCTCCTTGACTTCAGGCATGTTGTCACGGATCCACTTCACTTCTTCGAGCACGTTCTCTACCGAGCGCGTGCGATAGCGGTGACCGCCCACTGTCTGCGGCCACAGGCAGAACGTGCACTTCGAGCGGCAGCCGCGGCCCGTGTAGATCGACACGTACGGATGCTTCAGATAGCCGATGAAGTAGTTATCAATCTTCAGGTCACGCTTGTAGACAGGCGCCACGAACGGTAGCTCATCCATGTTCTCGAGGATCGGGCGCGCCTCGTTGTGCTCGATCGAACCGTCCGCAGCGCGATAGCTCAGCCCCTGGATCTGCGCGAGCGGTTTGCCCGCCGCCACTTCCTGGCAGGTGAAATCGAATTCTTCACGGCAGACGAAATCGATCGCTTCGCTCGCAGTCAACGAGTTGTGCGGATCAACGGCGACCTTTGCCCCCACCATGCCGATCATCACCGACGGTTTGCGCTTCTTCAGATCCTGCGCAAACATCGCATCCGTAGGGAACGAAGGCGTACTCGTATGAATGATGACGAGCTCATACTGCTGCGCGATATCGAGCGAAGCTTCCACCGAGAGACCATCTGCCGGCGCGTCGAGCACGCGGCTATCCGGCACCAGCGCCGCGGGCTGCGCGAGCCATGTCGGATACCAGAACGAACGGATCTCACGCTTCGCCTGATAGCGCGATCCCGCGCCGCCATCGAAACCGTCATACGACGGGGCCTGCAAAAACAGCGTTTTCATGAATGATGCTCCAGCAATTTGCGTTGAATCCGATAACTGATCGAATGAGAAAAGTCGCAGCGGCACGACGGCACGCTGTGACTTGAATGGGATGCCTTACCGGTCATCGAAAATCTCCATGATCGGTACTCCTGGCCGCGCCACGCGATTGAGGACCGGCATCCGCGCACCGCGCCATACGACGTGGGAGCCGAACACCGCACCCAGCCATTGCAGCGCGAGCAACATGTCGCGCAACGGCACAAGTGGCAGGTCACGCCAGAATGTGCGCGACCAGCGAGCGCTGCGTGCATGCAAAAGAATGCGAGCAACGCAGCCCGTAGCGGTGCCAATCGAAGCCGTGGTCGCTGCGAAAGAATGCGTTGGAGTGGCATCCGCTGCGGTGAGCGAGAGAGTCAGCAACGTGCTGGCCAATAACCACGGCGTGGTGAACGTGACGAACAGAAACGCGAATCCCAATGGATTCACGGAGCGGATCGTGCGCAGCCAGCGCATCTCGCGCAACCACAGGGTCGTGAAAGCAGGCTCGATCACGTCGGTGGCTACCATCACCGGCGACAACACGGTGTTCAGCCCAAGAGCGCGCGCGTGTTCGGCCAGCCAGTAGTCGTCGGCGAGGCAGTCTTTGAGCGTCTCGAAGCCGCCAATACTCTCAAGCGTCGTGCGCCGCAATGCTAGAGTCGCACCAAAACCAAAGCGGCGCGAGCCGCCCGCATGCGCGACGCGCACCGACGGTGCGAACCATTCGTTGATGAACAGGGCCCCCACCCGCGGCCAGAATCCGCCGACGCTCTGCGCGCGATACAGGCAGGTGACGACTCCCGTATCGATGTTCGCAAGCGGCGCTGTCACGGTGTCAAGGTAGTCGGGCTTGACTGCTATATCGCTATCGGCAAGCACGATCACCTCATGACGCGCCCATTGCACCATGTTGATCAGATTGCTGACCTTAGGATTGCGGCCGTGCACGCGAGAATCGATCACGAGCTTGATGTCGCACTGCGGATACGCGGCCTGCAGACGTCGCACCACGCCGATTGCCGGGTCGACCGGTGAGCAGACACCGAACAGCAACTGAAAGCACGGATGCGCCTGCTCACAGAACGTCACGAGGTTTTCGTACAGACGCGGCTCGGTTCCGCACAGTGGCTTGAGCACGCTCACAGAGGTCCAGCCGACGCGACGCGAGTTCTGGCCTTTGCTGAAAAACGGCATGGCAAAGACGGCGATCAACGAATAGGAAACAGCGATACAGCACAGGGCGAGCAAAAGCCACTGTGAGACAGAAACGGGATGTTCCATCATCGCTAAAAGGATCCGCCCATGAAGCCACCTCCGCTAACACGTTGCCCACGCAATCGGCCTTCGATTAAACCGAAGGTGCAGGATCACCAGCATCCGCACCGGGCAGACCGGAGAAACCGAAGTGGTGTTGGAATGCGCATCGGTGACGGTGGCGTAGTCGAGAGACAGCGCCGAGAGGAATGCAGCGCGGGCAATGCGCTTGACGACCAGTACGATGCACACAACGCTCGCCACAGCCACGAGACGAAAGGGCCCGGATGTGAACACAGCTTCGGGAACGCCAAATAGGCCAATAGACAGCAGTGCCACCATTTGTATCGCTGCGGCGGCAAGTGACGCTGTCAGCAGGTAGGCACGCAGCATTGCGATCGTCGCGGGTGTCATGGCGCAGTTCGTCGATACAGGAGGAGGAAATATCGAAGGCGCTTTCATTTTCCTTGTGGCGATCGATCAGCAGATGCACGTGGTTTGGATTCAGGTCGCATCTAATACATACATGCGTTGTGAATCGATACTACCGGTCCAAAGCTGAAGGGAACCTTAAGCAAACGCGACCGATCTGTTTTAAGTGTCCTACGCTTTCACTGTCCTGACATGATTACTGCAACGTAAACTTAAGCACGCGTTTCGCCGCTTTAGCGATACCGTTGCGCGTAATTCATTCGCAAGCTCCATCACACGAATTCTCCCTGTTGAAGATGACGATTTTGGATTTGCTTCGAATCTTCAGCACAGAACTCCTTAAGCGATTGAGAAAGTACGGAAAGCTTTATGTTGGCTTACGCCTGCGCGCTCAAATGAATCACCACGTTCCGCCAAGCGCCTTGACCAGCAAGACGCTTGCATCCATCTGGCGACGCTCGAGGTCGACAGCAGTTCGCTCGTTCGCCAACGCCGTGCTCTGTGCGGTGACAACTTCCAGATAGCCTACGGTTCCGATCCTGTATTGGTCTAACTCAAGCTGCAGGGTCTTTTGGGCCGACGCGACAGCTTCATCCTGCTTACCGGCCTCCTGCTGCAAGATGCGTAATGACGCCAGGTTGTCTTCGACCTCCTGGAAGGCAGTCAACACGGTCTGGCGATAGTCGGCCGCGCTCGCGTCGTATTGCGCCTGGGCCTTCTCGGTCATCGCACGACGCCGGCCGCCGTCGAACAACGTGCCGACCAGCGCCGGCCCAACAGCCCACATGCGCGACGGTGCGGTGAGCCAGTTGGTAAGCGTCGAACTCTCGATGCCGCCCGTGGCCGATAGCACCAGATCGGGGAAGAACGCGGATTCAGCAATGCCGATCTGGTCGTTGGCCGCTGCGACACGCCGTTCCGCGGCGGCGATATCGGGGCGGCGCTGCAGCAGCTCGGAAGGCAGTCCGACAGGAATCGGCGGCGGTGTGAAATTCGCCGCCGCCGGCGGCAGACTGAACGTCGACGCCGGTACGCCGGTCAGCGTGGCGATCGCGTGCTCGTACTGCGCGCGGGCAACACCGAGGTCGATATCCTGTGCCTCGGTCGCCTGCAGTTGCGTCTCGGCCTGGGTGACGTCCGCCTGCGACGATACGCCGACCGCGAAGCGGCTTTTAGTCAGATCGAGCGTCTGGCGATAGTCCGCAATGGTCTGGTCGAGCAACTGCTTCGACGCGTCGAGTCCGCGCAAATTGAAGTAGTCGACGGCGAGTTCGGCGTGCACGCCGAGCCGCACGCTCTCGAGATCCGCGGCGCTCGCTTGCGCGCCGGCCCGCGCGGCATCGTTTTCGTGCGCGATTCTGCCCCACAGGTCGGGCTCCCAGCTCGCATCGAGCGCAACGTCGTAGTCGCCGAATGTCCTGCCGGCCGTCTGCTGATGGCCGATCACGTTGTCCGAATCGTGCAGGCTACTCGCGCTTGTCCCCGCACCGATCGTCGGCAGGTAAGCAGCGTGAGCGGATTCGACCATCGCACGTGCTTCCTGCAGTTGCGCGACGGCTTTCTGGATCGTCTGGTTCGACACGCTTACACGTGTTTCGAGTGTGTTCAGTTGAGGATCGCTGAAGCGTGTCCACCATGCGCCGCGTGCCTCGTTATCGGCTGGCGTCGCTTGGGTCCAACCTGGAGTCGCTTGCGCCGGTGCTGCGGCGGTTTGGCTGGCACGAGTTGAGACCGCACCGCTGCTGGGGTCCGGCGTGCCGGCGTTTTCCTTATACGCTGCAGGAACGGCCACCGAGGGACGCACGTAGTCCGGACCGATCGAGCAGCCTGCCATGCCCAGCACACTCGCCGCGCAGACAGCACCGAGCAGCCGCGAGCGAAGCCCACGCAGTCGCGTAAGGTCGAGCGATACCGGCATCATGACTGGCCCCCTGTCCCATGCGAGGGCGCCGCCGAAGAGCCGGTACCGCTGCTGGAATTGGCGCTAGAAGAAACCCGTACGGCCTGGCCATTGGTAATCGAGTCGGACGGATTAAGGATCACCCGGTCGGTCGCTGCGAGCCCTGAGGCCACTTCTATACGCGTGCCAAAATCGCGACCGGGTTTGATGGTCTTCAGTAGTACGTGATTTTGCTCATCGACGGTGGCCACCTGCAAACCCTCCGGCCGATACAGCAGCGTGTTCACCGGCAGCGACAAGCCCGGCTGGGCGGCCTTCAGCGACAGATGCACTTGCCCATACGAACCCGGCAGCACCGCGCCATTCGCGTTGGGTACGTCAACTTCGATACGCAGCGTGCGCGTGACGGCATTGATCGCCCCCGCATTGCGCGCCACCGTTCCGGGCAGGCAACGCCCAGGGATCTGCGAGACTTCGAGGCAGGCCGACGTGCCGTCGAGCGATGTGCCGGCGTCGTTCTGCGGCACATCGGCGTACACACGCAGCACGCCGGTTTGTGCCAGATCGAACATCTCTTTGGCGGGGCCGCCAGCGCTGCCCGCGTCGATCAACGCACCGACATCGATATTGCGCGCCGTGATCACGCCGGCAAACGGCGCATAAACCTTCTCATAAGATTGCAACTGCGCGAGGCGGGCCACGTTCGATTGCGCCGCAAGCAGCGCCGCATGCTTCGCCTGTGCGTCGCTGTCTTTCATGTCCGTATCCTGTTGCGAGACGGCGTGTGTCTGCACCAGTTGCTGCCAGCGCGTCGCGCTCAACTGCGCAAACTGATCGTTCGCCTGCGCCTGTTGTTCATCGGCGCGTGCCTGGCGCAGCGCGGCGTCCACCTCGGGCGCATCGATCGTGGCCAGCAGTTGCCCGGCTTTCACATGAGTGCCGATATCTGCGTACCAGGCCTTCAGATAACCGTCGGTGCGCGCGAAAATCGGCGTCTGCTGATACGCCTCGATATCGCCCGGCAACACCAGCGTCTGGTCGGGCGGCGCGACGGTGGGCAGCGTAACCTGCACCGTGGGTACCGCGAGCGCGGCGGTCTGCGCTTGCAACGCGGCGCGCGCATTGAGCCGCGGCACAATGCCCACGGCAAGCGCAACGGCAAAGCCGGCTACGAGCAAAACGACACGCACGGCGCCGCGCCGGTGCTGAGGCGCAGGCCGGCTGTCCGGTGCGGACTGGGGGGTTTGAGTGGACATGCGGCGTACTCCGGTCAATTCAAGTCAGATCAGGTTCTGGACATTCGGCAGCGGACCCAGGCAAGGTGCGGAGCCGTTCATTTGAGAAGATCTAGTTCGGCTTGCGTCATGCCGCGTGGCTCGCGTTTCGCGAGCCAGCCGTGCACCAGCGAAAAGACGACCGGCAGGAACATCAACGTCGCGATCGTGCCGATCATCAGGCCGCCGATCACGGCGCGGCCGAGCGGCGCGTTCTGTTCACCGCCGTCGCCCATGCCGAGCGCCATCGGCACCATGCCGATCATCATCGCGAGCGCCGTCATCAGCACTGGACGAAAGCGCCCCGCACCCGCCGCCAGTGCCGCCTGCAACGGCGCCATGCCCTGCGCCAGCCGCTCGCGTGCAAAGCTCACCACCAGAATGCTGTTGGCCGTCGCCACGCCGATACACATCATGGCGCCCGTCAACGCGGGCACGCTCAGCGTGGTGTGCGTGAGGAACAGCATCCAGACGATGCCCGCCATCGCACCCGGCAAACCGCAGACGATCACGAGCGGATCGATCCACGACTGGAAATTGATCACCATCAGCAGATACACGAGCAGCACAGCGAAGGCGATACCCGTTGCGAGGCCGCTGAACGAGCTCTCCATGGTCTGAACCTGACCGCGAATCACCACGCGCGCACCGCGCGGCAAGTTCGCTTTGGCGGCATCCACAATGCGCGTGACGTCCGATGCCACGCCACCCAGGTCGCGTCCCTGCACCGAGCCGTAGATATCGATCACCGGTTGCACGTTGTAGTGCGTCACCACGGCTTGCTGCGTCGCGCGCGAGAACGTGCCGAGTGTGCCCAGAATCCCGTTGACCTCGCCTGCGTTGCTGCCTGAGCCGCCGGTGCCCGGCGTGAACATCGAACTAAGCGGAATATTGGCCAGCGCCTGCAGCGAATTGATGTCGTACTGCGGCACCTCCGTCGTTACCGGATAGCTCACACCGTTTTGCGGGTTGAGCCAGAAGTTCGGCGACGTTTGCGAACTGCCAGACAACGCAATCAACAGGCTGCGCGCGACGTCCTGCTGCTGCAGTCCCGCCTGCAGCGCCTTGGTGCGGTCCACATCCACGTTGATCGCGGGCTCGTCGTCCGGTTGCTGGATGCGCAAATCGACGAGTCCTTTAACGTTGCGAAGTTTGTTCAGCAACGTGTCGGCAAACGCGCGGTTGTCGTCGAGGTTGTTGCCCACCACCTGAATGTCGATCGGCGCCGGTAGTCCAAAGTTGAGGATCTGACTCACCATATCTGCCGGCAGAAACGAAAACGTCACTGCGGGAAACTGCTCGCCAAGCGACTGCCGCAGCTTCGCCACATACTGCGCGGTCGGCTTGTGTTTCGCGTTCAGCGTGATCAGGATGTCGGCATCGGCGCTGCCGATCGGCGCGGAACTGCTGTACGAGAGGTTGATGCCGCTGGTCGGCAGGCCGATGTTGTCGACGATGGTCATCAGCTCGTTTGCGGGAATCACCGTGCGGATGCTGTTCTCGATTTCGTCGGCAAGACGCGCGGTCTGTTCGATACGTGTGCCGGTCTTCGCGCGCATATGCAAGCGAATTTGCCCCGAGTCGATTTGCGGAAAGAAGTCGCGGCCAAGGAACGGCAGCAGCGCAAGCGAGCCGATACACACCATCAGAAAACCCGCGATAAAGCGGCGTGGTGCAGCAAGTGCTGCCTCCAGCAGCCGCTCGTAGCGGCCGCGCAGCGCTTCGAAGCGCCGTTCGAAGCTTTGCTGGAAGCGCACCAGACGGTTCGCGGGTCGTCCGTGCTGCGTGCCCTCGTCACCCGGCTGATGCGCGCCGCGCAGCAGATACATCGCCAACGTCGGCACCAGCGTGCGCGACAGAAAGTACGATGCGAGCATCGCGAACACTACGGCTTCGGCGAGGGGCGTGAACAGATACCGGGCCACGCCGGATAAAAGCAGCATCGGCACGAAGACGATGCAGATCGACAACGTCGAGATCAAGGTCGGCACGGCGATCTCGCCTGATCCTTCCAGAATCGCCTGCAATAACGGCTGCCCCTGCTCGATGTGATGCGTCATGTTCTCGATCGCAACCGTCGCATCGTCGACCAGAATACCCACCGCCAACGCCAGGCCGCCGAGCGTCATGATGTTGATGGTCTGGCCGAGCACCGACAGCATGATCAGCGACGAGATCATCGCCAGCGGAATCGAGATCGCGATGATCAACGTGGCCCGCCAACTGCCGAGAAACAACAGGATCATCACCGCCGTCAGGCCGGCAGCAATCAGACCTTCGCGTATCACACCCTGTACCGCCGACTTGACGAACACCGACTCGTCCGTCACGGTCTGGATATCGAGCGCCTTCGGCATCTGCGAGCGGATCCGCGGCAGCAGGCTCTTGATGTTGGCAATGATATCGAGCGTCGAGACACTGCCGCTCTTTTCCACCTCGAGCAACGCGGCGCGCTTGCCGTCATGGCGCACGATATTGGTCTGCGGCGCATAGCCATCGCGCACGGTTGCGACGTCGTGCACATACGTTACCGTGCCATCGGGTTGCGTGCGGATGGGAATGTTGTTCAGTTGCGCTACCGAAAGCGCCGCACCGTTCATGTTCACGTTGTATTCGAACGTGCCGATCTTCGCCGTGCCGCCCGGCAACACCAGGTTCTGTGCGTTGACCGCATTGACCACGTCGGTAGGTGTCACGTGGTGGGACTGCATCGCCTGTGGATCGATATCCACCATGATCTGGCGCACCTTGCCGCCGTACGGAATCGGTACCGCGGCGCCCTGCACCGTCGCCAGTTGCGTGCGAATAAAATTGTTGCCGAGGTCATAAAGCGTCTGTTCCGGCAGGGTCTTGCTCGACAGTGCGAGTTCCATGATCGGCACAGTCGACGCGTTGAACGTCAGCACCATGGGCGGCAACGTGCCGGGCGGCATGACCTTCAGCAACGACTGCGCGCTCACCGACGCTTCCGTCTCTGCTCGCGTGATGTCGGCACCGGGATGGAAGAAGACCTTGACGACGGCCACGCCGTTGAGCGACTGCGATTCGATGTGCTCGATATCGCCGACGTCCGAGGTCAGCGCGCGTTCGTACGGCGCGACGATGCGGTGCGCCATATCCTCAGACGTCAACCCGCTGTAGCTCCACACGACGCTGATCACGGGGATGTCAATGTTCGGAAAAATATCGACGGGCGTACGCAGGATCATCAGTGGTCCGATGATCACGAGCAGCAGCGCCAGCACAATAAACGTGTACGGGCGGCGGAGAGCGATTTTGACGATCCACATGAGAAGACGACGCCTGAAGGGGAGCAATAGACGCAGTCTAGGGAGCAGGGTTTTGCGTCGGGATTGCGCCTGGATGACAAACTCGTAATGAACTTCGGGCCGCCGCGCGGGTATCATCGAAACCATCCGCTGGGCGCAACCTGGCGGCAAACCGCGAGCAACCCGATGGAAGGCGACTGCGATGAGAGTCCTCGTAATCGAAGACGAACCGAAGGCCGGCGACTACCTCAAGAAGGGCCTGGAGGAGTCGGGCTTTGTGGTGGACGTGGCACGTAACGGTGTCGACGGCCTGCATCTCGCGCTGGAAGAGTCTCATGACGTGATCGTGCTCGATGTGATGTTGCCGGGCATGGACGGCTGGCAGGTGCTGCAGCAATTGCGCGGCCGCAAGGACACGCCGGTTCTGTTTCTGACGGCGCGCGACGAGATCGAAGACCGCGTGCGTGGCCTTGAGCTAGGCGCCGACGACTATCTGATCAAACCGTTCGCCTTCGTCGAGCTGCTCGCACGGGTACGCACGCTGGCACGGCGTGGCCAGGCTCGCGAGAGCGACACGCTGACGATCGGCGACCTCGAGATCAACGCGAGCCAGCGCAAGGTACGACGTGCGGGCCAGCGCATCGACCTGACGCCGCGCGAGTTTGCGTTGCTGCATCTGCTTGCGCGGCGCAGCGGCGAAGTATTAAGCCGCACGCAAATCGCTTCATATGTGTGGGACATGAACTTCGATAGCGACACGAATGTTGTCGATGTGGCGATCCGCCGCCTGCGTTCGAAGATCGACGATGACTATCCGGTCAAGCTGGTGCATACCGTGCGCGGCGTCGGTTACGTGCTCGAAGTGAAGGACGCATGATGCAACGGCTCTCGTTGACTGCGAGGCTGGCTGCCTGGTTTGCGCTGATCACCGTGCTGGTCTTCGGCGTCGGCGGTGGTGTGCTGTATCAGGCGCTAGCAAAGCAGATTCGCGCCCAGGACGACTTCGACCTGGTGCTGACGGCCCGGCATCTGCGGCGCCTTGCAGCCGAGCTGGATTCACCGCAGGGCATCAAACTGCATGAGTCCCGGCTCGATAGCCTGGTGCTCGGCAATCAGGCTTTCTTCCTCAGAATGCAGGACTCGAGTGGTCGCGTCCTGCTCGAACGTAATCCCTCGCACTTTGCGATTGACGATCTGAAGGAAGTGAAACCGTTGAACCGGATTCTCGAGCATGACGTGCAGGAATGGCATACCCCCGATGGCCTGACGATGCGCGGCGTTGCCACGGATATCGCGCTGGCCGACGGTTCGGTGGTCGATGCGGTGGTTGGACGCGAAATGAGCGATCGCGAAGCGTTACTTGCCCGCTACCGCAACACGGTATACCTGACGACGCTGTGCGCGCTCCTTGCCGCGGTCGTGCTCGGTTACGTCGCGGTGCGCAACGCGTTGCGCCCGCTGCGCGACATCGCTGGCAGCGCTACCCACGTGACGGTGGGCAAACTCCATACGCGCCTGCCCTCCGGCAATGTGCCGCGCGAACTCGCGGCGCTGATCGACGCGCTGAATTCGATGCTCGCACGCCTCGAACTCGGCTTCCAGCGACTCTCGCAGTTCACGGCCGACCTCGCGCACGATCTGCGCACGCCGCTCGGCAACATGCGCGGTGCGAGCGAAGTAGCGCTTGCGCGCCCGCGCTCGACCGACGAATATCAGGCGTTGCTGGTATCGAATATCGAGGAATGCGAACGACTATCGCGAATGGTCGAAAACGTGCTGTTTCTCGCTCGCGCCGACAATCCGCAGTACGTGACGACGGCCGTGGATTTTCCGGTGCGCGACGAGCTGCTGCGAGTGGCCGACTATTTCGAAGGCATAGCGGAAGATGCCGGCATTTCGATTCAGGTGACGGCGAGCGGCCAGTTGCATGCCGATGTCGATCTGTTTCGCCGCGCCGTCAGCAATCTGCTGGCGAACGCACTGCGTTACACGCCGCGCGGCGATACTTTAACGCTTTCGACAAGGGAGACCCCGGAGGGGATGATGGTCACGGTCGCCAATCCCGGCACACCGATTCCTTCGGAACATCTTGGACGGCTGTTCGACCGCTTCTACCGCGTCGACGGATCGCGCAGCAATTCATCCGGCTCAACCGGACTAGGACTTGCAATCGTGCGGACCATCATGGAACTGCACGGCGGCAGTGCCACTGTCGAAAGCGACGTGGCGGCCACGCAGTTCCATTTGCACTTCCCGCGGCAGTGAGTGAGCGTTGCGCGCATTCTGGGTCAGTTAACTGCCATGTTGACGCGATTATCCAGATGACGGGCCTGATATTCGGCGCGATTTTGCGCGATCTCATGCGGCGTCGGCGGATAGTTGGTCTTCGACACGGGAATCGTCCCTTGCTGTTCGGCCTGGATCAGCTCCGCGCGGACCTCGGCGCGCGTCTTGCCAGTGTTGACTGAGGCCGCCGGTGGGGTCGTGGCGCCGGTGGCATACGTACTCTGCGCGAACGCTGATTGACCGAAAGGGATCAGCGACACAACGACTGCGGCAAGTGCGGCATATCGGGTAAGTTTCATGGAAGGCTCCTGAGGTGGGTTGTGCCGGATCGCGCTTGTATCGCTCCCGGCCCGTTTCACGTAGCAGCGAGGCTACGAACCCATTCTCGGGCGCCGCGGTTTGCGCCGAGGTGACGCGTTCATGACGGATTTGTAATTTCGCGCTCAGCCACGCGCATAAATCCGCTCACCGAAACTGTCAGGCCTCCGACCCCAACGTTGTTACGCAATGAGAGGGTCAGCTGTTGCCGTTGCGCAATGCGGGCGGCAATGGCGAGTCCCAGTCCGCTGCCCGTGCCCTTGGCATGCTCGCCGCGATAGAAGCGGTCAAGCACCCGCCCCAGGTCCTGCTCCGGAATGCCGGGGCCGTTGTCCACCACTTCAAGGCCGAGGCGCTCTGACGTGCGCGTGAGCACAACGTCGACCTTGCCCCCTTGAGGCGTGTAGCGGATGGCATTGTCGATCAGGTTATTCAGCAGTACACCCAACGCGTGCGGGTCAGTTAGCACGTTGCACGCATCCTCGCGCGTGACCGGTTGCCGGAACTCGAGGCCCAGGTCAATCTGCTTTTCGTCGGCGAGCAGCGAGAAATCGCTGACCGCCTGTTCTCCAAGTCTGCGCAAACTGACGGATGCGCCAACGCTGGTAGACTGCGCGTCCTCGCGTGCGAGCGTCAGCAATTGCTGCACGAGCCGGATCATACGATTGAGTCGCCTATCGATTCGCTCGAGCGTCTGGCCATCGTCCTTCAACGTGCCGTTGTTCGAAGCGGCCTGCAACTGCAGTTTCAGCGCAGCAAGCGGGGAGCGAAGCTCGTGGGCTGCATCGGCGATAAACGCGCGCCGCGCCTCCGCCGCAACGTTCAGGCGGAGTAGCAAGTCGTTCAATGCCTCGACTAGCGGCCGGACTTCCACGGGTACCCTGCCGTCGAGGCGCAGCGGTTCGAGTGAATCCAGCGAACGCGTTGCGAGAAGACGCGACAGTCCGCCGATTGGCGCAAGGCCCCACGCGACGACGAACAGCACCAACAGGATCGTCACGGGCACGAACACGCCCAGCGGCCACAACGTGTGCAGCGCAAGTTGCAATGCCAGCGCTTCCCGAACAGAGACCGGTTGCGCGACCTGGATGAAGCGATCGGCCTGTTGCAACCCGAATACGCGCCATTGACCTTCGCTGCGGTCGATGGTGCGAATACCGGCCGGCAGACGCGTCAGGACAGCCGACTCTCGCGAGTGATAGACAAGCCTACCGTCCTTGTCCCATATCTCGATGAGAATACGGTCGTCCGAAATGCCTGCGGCCTCTTCGCCTTCCCTCTCGACCGTCTCCGCCGTTTCAACATTCGCGGGCAGCGACAACGCGACGGTACGCAGTTCATAGTCGAACAGTTCGCCGGCCTCGTCGCGGGCCGTATGAAAGATCGCCAATGCGGCAATCCCGGAAGCAGTGGCGAGACCGCAGATGAGCCAGCCGAGCAGCCAACGGCGGATCGACTTCATCCGAGCCTCTTCAGCCGATAGCCGACGCCGCGCACCGTCACGACCTGCTCTGTGCCAATCTTGCGCCGCAGGCTGTGCACGTGGACTTCGATCGTGTTGCTGCCCACTTCGTCGCCCCATCCATAGAGCTTGTCCTCGAGTTCCGCTCTGGTAAAGACGCGTGCTGGCTCTTCGATCAGCGCCTGCAGCAAGCCGAATTCGCGCGGCACCAGCGTCACTGGAACACCGCTTTTCCTCACTTCATGAGCGGCGGGGTCGAGGGTTAGATCACCGTGTGCATAGATCGGTTGCTTCTGTCCGGTGCGCCGGCGCAGCAACGCGCGTGCTCGCGCTGCCAGTTCGTCAAGATCGAAAGGCTTGATCAGGTAGTCGTCTGCGCCTGCGTCCAGACCGCGAATCCGGTCGGTCACCGCGTCGCGCGCGGTCAGGATGATGACGGGCGCTTCACCGCCTTGTCTGCGATAGCTGCTGAGTAAATCGATGCCGTTTTTCCCGGGCAAACCGAGGTCCAGCAGGACGAGGTCATATACGTCGTTACCTAGCGATAGCTCGGCGGCCCGTCCGTCCTGTGCCCAGTCGATTGCATAGCCCTCGCGCCGCATCGATTCGAGCACGGTCTCCGCAATCATTTCGTCGTCTTCCACCAGAAGCAGACGCATCGCGCCCCCTGCGTTGTCATCCCGGTGTCATTGTCGCGCATCTGGCCTTAGGTCTGCCTTAAGCCTTCGTTAAGCGTTCGTTCAATATCATCCACGTTCAACGGAGGAATGCGCGATGAAACCGGACGCTGTGAGTTTTGCGAGGCACGCTGTCAGCAAGGTTCC
This sequence comes from Paraburkholderia phenazinium, assembly GCF_900141745.1. Classification (NCBI taxonomy): domain Bacteria; kingdom Pseudomonadati; phylum Pseudomonadota; class Betaproteobacteria; order Burkholderiales; family Burkholderiaceae; genus Paraburkholderia; species Paraburkholderia phenazinium. The sequence goes on from NZ_FSRM01000002.1 coordinate 677,806, forward strand.
CGAAGTGACTTTGGGCTTCTGGGTGATCAAGGTCGCGGCCACCACGCTGGGAGAAACCGGCGGCGACTGGGTGTCGATGTCCCTGAATCTTGGCTACCTGATCGGCTCGGCAATCTTCCTCGTCCTGTTCATTGGCCTCGTTTGTGCGCAGGTAAAGGCGCAGGAATTTCGTCGCTTCCTGTACTGGGCGACCATCGTCGCTACGACGACGCTCGGCACGACCATGGCGGACTTCGCCGATCGATCGCTCGGGGTCGGCTATCCAGGGGGCACCACAATCGTCGTGATATTGCTGATTGCCAGCCTGGCGATATGGTATCGATCGGAGGGAACAGTCTCGGTCGAGAGCATCGTTACGGGCAAGGCGGAGTGGTTTTACTGGATCACGATCCTGTTCTCGCAGACCCTCGGAACGGCGCTTGGGGACTGGGTAGCGGGTGAGGACCGCGGTGGTCTCGGTATCGGATACGAATACGGAGCCATGCTCTTCGGCGCGGGACTGGTCATCGTGATGGGCTTATATTGCTGGACGCGTGTGTCCCGGACCGCGCTCTTCTGGGCCGCGTTTATCTTGACACGGCCGCTAGGCGCAACGTTGGGGGACTTCCTCGATAAGCCTGTAGCGGAGGGTGGCCTTCACATTAGCCGGCTTTACGCGTCCGGGATTCTGCTGGCTTTTATCGTGGTGTGTATTGCGTTGACACCGCAGCGCTCGGCGAGGCGGAGTACGGCGGTGTAGGCATTCGTTCTGCTCAACCACACACTTGCTCGCAATCTCCTTTGCTGTGGACCGGACGCTCACAGCGAGATTTCAAGGTGAGGACTTACAGGATGGTGAGGAGTTCCAGGAGATAGCAGGGAGTGGTGAGGTTATACGGGATGGCACACCTATCGTCGCTTTGTCCAACACAGCGAGGTCGAAACTCGATCGTTCCGCAAACCCGCTATCACGATACAAAATAGTTACGACTTTCACCCCTAGATGGGGCAGGCGTTTGCATCCGGCTACCCATCTTCCTTTGCACAGGAAAGTATCGACTTTTTGCAAGCTTCGCGGGAAACGCGCACTGAACAGCGAACAAAAAGTCACGACTTACCTTGCTACATAAGGGGTGAACGCTCACGTGCAAAAAGGGCCAGCTTGCGAAGGTCCCCTGTTGCGAGCCCCCGTACCGAGGGCGAGGCCCAACGCTTTAAGCGCCAGCAATGAATATTCCCGCACAACCGCAGTCGTATCTTCCCGCAAGCAGGCGCGGCGACTGCTCCAGTCTCACGTCCGCGACAGAACAATAACAAGGCCAAAAATATGTGCGGCATACTCGGCGGGGATCAAGGCGTCGAGATTCTTAGCCATCTCTTGCGCCCTCTTAGGTTTCTGGCCGTCTGGACCCTTCTTGGTTCTATGACCGAAACCGGAGCGGCGGAATTCGCTCCCGCCATTGAAATCGAACATCGCCGCTTGGCATCAAAAAATGACCCGGACCGCTTTGGCGTTTCCGGATTTTTTATCGGTCCAAGTACCCTCGAGGTGCCCGACTCGACTTCGAGTCGGGAAAATGAGGTTAGCCAGCGAAGCCAGCTCGCTGAAGAGCCTGGTTGACACTCAGCAACAGGGCCGCCTTGACCTGCGCGATGCTCGTCGGGTTTTTATCCTCCGCGATACCGTTACTGTAAACATCCGCGTACCAATCGCCATCCAGGAACTCGCCAACGTTGATGTCGCGCATGTAACCCTTTTCGATCACCACGTTGCGCTTCGGTAATACTGGCAACGCAAACACCAGAGGCGAACCACCGAGGAACTTCTGGATCGCCGGTCCGATTGTGATGCGAACGCGCCAGGCACCGTATTGATAGCGGTGCGGCTGGAAAATCGAGCAGCGTACGCGCGATGTCAGCGCCGGCAGGATCGCTCGCGCGAGAGCCGCTTTAACTGAACGCAGGCAGCGCGAATCGTCCCCCTGGTGCTCGAGCGAATACACATACAGGCCGCCAGACCACCGACCGTCAACAACCTTGGTATTGAGAAGCCCTTGACCCTCTTTCTTGCGGGTCACCGCGTATTCACTTGCAACGCGCAACGACCAGTCGCAATCAAGGCGATAAAGCTCAGTACCGTCCGGCTTGAAAAATTCCGGTATCAGGAACTCCGGCGAAGATTCAAGCACCTCAGGCGAGACGCCCGAAATCTCGACCGTCACGTCGTATGCAATGTCCAGGTAGCGGCCCGGGTTTTGTCGTGCCGGCGGACGCTTGACGATCTTCACGTCGATACGAGCGCCTTCCAGCATGACGGTCACCGACTCGGCAGTGCGGTCATCCGCGAGTTCGGTCATACGCGCGGCGAAAGCGGCGTGGTCAAGCAGCTCGGCACCCGGCTCGTTCAACAGCTTCCGCGGGTGATGGCCATCGAGTGCGGCAATCAGCGCGGCATGCGTTTTGACGCCGAAGCCACGGGCGAAAGCCTCATTGAGTTGCGAATCGCGCACACGAAAAAGCTCGCTGGTCGCGGCAACGATATCACTCTTCAGGGACTGGAAATGGACGCGACTAAACGAAGATGGTTGCATATTGCACCTCTTAAAAAGTGAGAAAAATAGCTGCTTCTGTCCTGGTTGCCGGGCATTTACACCAGAACCTCACTTCGAGGCCTGACGCTGCTTGTGTTGCGGATTACTGCGCTCTTCAAGTTTTGGCACTTCAGCCGAGCTGGGCTGTGGCGGTTAGCCAAGTTGGCAATCTAATCGAAAATTTCACGCCTGACAAGCCCCTGTCGACAGCCCCTGTCGAACGACGGCAAGACACTGGAAGCTGTGTGCGGGTAGTCGCTGATTTGCGACCGTTTGCGGCGGCGCCGGACGCGTGTCCGCCCAGGCACTCGTGACTAACGAGTAGCGATGAGCTCGTGACCGGCGTCGAGCAGTCGGGACTTTACTTCCGGCCAACATGCCCTCCTGGTCACATCGTGGCCGTCTGTGCCGTCAACGCGAATGCTCCGTCCGCTAGTGGTCGATAGGCAAAGAGCATCCAGCCACTCCAATCAAGCAACGTCCCCGGCTTCAGGGCCAACGGAAACGTGCAACTCTCCAGCAAACTTCGCGCGCACGATGACGCCTACGCGAAAATAGGCAACAAGATCTTCAAGCGACGCTCTCACGACGGCTTCGCGACCTTAATCAAGCAGCGCCGCTTTTTTAGATCGGGCCAACTTGCACGCTCGGTAACGTCGCACCCTGCGTAGGCGAGTTCACGCGAGCCGCGTCTGCGTTCGATCGGTTGCTCACACGGATCGAAGAATCGATGGTGGCTGTCCGCCAATCCACCGAGTCTGTCGTCCGTGCCACCGGAGAGATCGTGGCCAGTATCCTGGACTTATTCTCTCGCACGGAGCAGCAAGCTGCATCGCTTGAGCAGACCCGCCTGTAGCAACTGACCCTTATGTCCGTAGAACGTAGGACGGACATCGAGGGGAACTCGCATCTCCCTCCGGCCGTACGTGAACCTGAACCCGTCGCCTCCTCACAATGCCGCCTGGGTTCCGTCTTCGCCGGCAATGTTCGGCGAAGACACATTGAACTGGGCTTCTCCCAAGAGGCGCTTGCAGAGCGGGCCAGCGTGCATCGTACTTACGTCCGGATGTTGGAGCGGGGCGAGAAGAACGTGACGATCTACAACATCGAACGTATTGCTGATGCTCTTGAGGCGGAGCCTGCTTCGCTGTTACATCGGTGCAGGGAAGCCCGGAAGCGATACGGTCCGAGGAGCATCTTCATCTCGCTGTTACGTCCAGTTATATCGTCTTCGGGGATAAGCGGACGTTATTCTTGCGTGTCCTTCGGTCGTACGCAGAGACGAAAGGCGCTCTCGCTGCGAAGGCGCTCTTCTCGCCGCCGACTCTTCGCGACTCGCTCGCCGGCTTCCTGAGGAACGCTGTAGAAACTGCGACCGAGGAAGGATCAGCCCCGGGGTGTCTTCTGGTGTGCGTTGCGCCGCTCGTGGACGATGCTGAGGTCCGGCAGTTCGTGTTGGACGCCGTAGCTGCCGCTGCGGCGCTTGTGGAACGCCGTTTCTGCGACGCGATCAGCGCGGGAGAAGTCCGGTCTGACTTTCCCGTAGCCGCGCGCGCGAGCCAGGTCCTCGACCTTGGCCGCGGTCTGACGATGCGTGCACAGATGGGCACGTCGCGTAAGACGCTCCTCAAAGACACTGAGGAAGCGGCCGACTTGGTGCTACTACCGCGGCGTGGAACTGCGACGCCAGAAAGTTGACGCCGGCGTTAAAGGGCGTTGCGGGGCAGTAGGCTTTGATAGTTGCCGATCCGCGCGCCCTCAAACCCGATCAATCGTTTCCCGTTTGGGATAGGAGGGATCACCTTGATTTCAAAGTCGAAGCCCGAGAGCCAGTTGACCCCAAGCGCGCTCCCTCTCGGGTGGCGATTCGCGGCAGCATGAGTTGCCCATGCTCTCGAAATCGTCGCGCGCAATCTCGGCAACTGGAAACCCCGCGGCATCGAACGGCTTGTCTGTGAGACCTCCGAATCTGACCTCAAGATGCTCCTGGTCGTACTGCAGAACGACTCCCGCGTCGCATCAGTGTGCTTTTTTGCGGTGACCTGAACTTTTGGGCAACCTTTGCATCACGCCCGACCATTACGAAGTGCTCCATGTTTGACGCTTCGGCGCCAACAAGTTTGCGCGATATCTATGGAGCCAACGTCGATATCGACGGCGGCACCCGCTGGGATGCGCCGATTTTGCAACATCTCGCGGAGACGAGAAATCGGTGTTCTGCCGGTGCTGTCGAACAGCACCGGCAGAGGTGTAGAACTTCACCCATCGGCCAGCCACCCACGTGAGGGTACATGGTCGCGGCTTACGGAGAGCTCACGCCTTCTTGGGGCAGAAAGAGACACGGCGGGACCGGTCCAGCAGGCCCATCCGCCTGCACCTCGCGAACAGTGCGTATAGCCAACGGTTCTCGGCCGAGCGTCACGCCGATCTGCCGGTACGTGTCACATCGTTGCTTGATCGGCAACGATTCGAGCGCGGGCGCCCTACTCGCAGCGATGGAAGCGAGCCGCTCGCGCACGTCGGGCGCGAGCGAATGAAGCAACCTGCAGACGTTTTCTCTGGCAACGCCCCGATGGAATTGCCAGCTCTCAGAAACGCGTCTGGACGCCAATGCGCCCAATGAACTGCGACGCGCTGCTCGATGTCACCATCACGTCATTGATCTGCGCCGCCGCACCCTGGTTTGCGCGCTGATAGAGGGCTGCCACGTAGACGCCGGTACGCTTCGACAACTGGTAGTTCACCGTCGCGGTGAGCTGGTGCGCGTGGTTGTCGTCGACCACCTCGTTGCCCTTCATGTACATGTACGCGCCGCTCAGCGACCACTCCGGCGCGATCTGCCACATGCCGCCCAGTTCGGCCTGCCAGACCTGGCCGCCGTTCAGCTCGTTACGCACTGCCGTATAGAGCGCGGTGGCAGTAACGGAGCCGATCCGGTAGTGCGCGCCGACACCCCAGTTGCGCACGCTGTCCTGTGCACCCGAGACCGCCGTCTTCACCTGCGTGTACGCAGCGTTCGCGCCGAATGCGCCGTGCGTGTAGTTGATCCCCGCGCTCACGCCGCTGTTCGAACCGAACGAACCTGCGACGCCGCCGAAGCCATACATCGCACCCGCGGAGAAGCCGCCATAGCTCATGCTCTGATACTTCACCGAGTTGTTGACGCCGACGCCTGCCATGCGGTCCCAGTCGAATGCGCCCGTGGGATTGTCTGGCAACGCGAGCTTCGCGAACGGCCCATTGCGGAAGTCATAGATGCCCTGCGTATAGATCGCCGCGTCGTCCAGCCCGAAGAACAGCGAATCGGTCATGAAGTCATACTGGTTGCCGAAGGTGAGCCGGCCGTAGCGCTCGTCGTCGAGACCGACAAATGCCTCGCGGCTGAACAGGCTGCCGCCCGGCATGAACGATCCCGTGCCCATCTCGAACTGGTTTGTCAGCACCAAGATGGCATGCGTGCCGCCGCCCAGATCTTCCTTACCGGTGAACTTCAGCAGGTTCGGCACGGCAACGCCGTCGTCGAACTTCAGCACGTGGCCGCCGCCTTCGTTGCTGACATAGGACACGCCGGCATCGAGCAGGCCGCTGAGCGTAACGTTGCTTTGCGCGTACGCATGACACGCGAACAGCAGCGTAGCCGTCGCGCAAAGGGCTCTGGTTTTCATTGACTGTCTCCTGAATCGAATTGTTATGGTTCGCGACGAGGTGTCGCGGATTGCATGAATGCGTGGGTAGCGAGGGATACGCGGTGACGCGTCAGGCGATGTCTTTCGGCACGCCGAGCGTGGCGCCCGGAGCCACGTCGCTGCGTCTGCGTGGCGACGTTTCGACGAGGAACAGCGACACCACGGCGCCCACGACGAGGCCGCCAAGCGCAAAGGTCAGCGTGGACGGCAGGCCGAAATGTTGTGCGACGAATCCGGCGATCGCCGGTGCAAGTCCGCCGCCGAAGATTTCACCCGCGCCCGACACGAAGCCCACCGACGAAGCGACGAGTCCGATCGGCGCCGCTTCGGTCGCGATCGGGCCGCTTAGGAGACCGAGCAGGCCAAGCGCGAACACGGAGACGCCGAACAGCAGGATGAAGAGCGTTTGCGGATTGGCGCCGGTCTGTGCGAACAGATACAGCAGCACCGCCGCACACACGAACGCGATGATCGCCGCGTTGCGCCGACCGATGAAATCCGACACCCCGGCCACGCCAAACGAGCCGACGAAGCCACCGAAGCCGATCGCCGACACGACGAAGCCCATCTTCTGTGTGTCGAGATGCAGCACTTCGACGAGATAGGTCGGTACCATCGCGCTGACCACGAAGATGCCCGCCATCGCGCACAGGATCGCGAGCGTGGCGAGCCAGACATTGCGGCGTCTGAACAGCGTGGTCCAGCGGGGGCGGGCGGAACTGACCTGCGTGGGCATCAGTTCGTTGCGCGGCTGGTCCTTCAGCGTGCGAGCGATGAGGATCGCGACAATCAATCCCGGCACCGCGGAAATCGTGAAGACCCAGTGCCAGGACGGCACAACCCGCAGCAGTTGCGTCGCTAGGATCGGCGCGACGCCAAGACCCAGCAGCGAGAACATGCTGAGCTGCAGCCCCAGATTGAAGCCGCGCCGCGACGGCAGTGACGCCTCGCCAGTAGCCGCGACACTGGCCGGCGTGAACGCCCCTTCCGCAATGCCCATCACTGCGCGGATCAGCATCAGGCTAGCGAAGCCGCTTGCGAGACCCGACAGGCTCGAGAGCAATGAAAACGCGACCATCGTCGTGACCAGAATGCGCTTGCGACCGATGCGATCGGACACGGGCCCCATCGCGATCGCCCAGACGCCCCACGCGACACTCAGAATCCCAATGAGGCTACCCAGTTGCTGGAAGTTCAGATTGAGATCGCGCATCATGTGCGGAAACAGCGGCGCGACGATCCAGCGGTCCAGTCCGACCAGGCCGAAACCGAGGCCGAGCAAAACGAGTGTCTTTATTTCGTATACCGAATCATGTTTCTGACCCGTTTTCACATGTTCAGGTGAAGCAGAATGCATGAGGGTGTCTCCTGTCCAGGTTCTCGGAATTTGTTTATGTTCTATATTTGTTATAGATGATAAGTTGTTTATCAAAAAACGCAAGAATCCCGGGTTAGGGGAAAACGCTGAATTCGAGGTAGTCGCATGCTATGATCCATCGAGCCTGTTTTGCCATGTCCACACCCATGTTCCACGCCTATGTCGACCAAACCCACCGCCGATAACATCAACGACGATCTCGTCGGTCAGGTCGACCAGTCGGAACTGCTGGATCTTCTCGGTTACAACGTGCGGCGCGCATATCTGGTGATCCAGGCGCACTTCGACATGCAGATGGAAAAGCTCGAGGTGCGTCAGGCCGATTTCGCGGTGCTATCCACCCTGCGGCGCAATCCGGGCATCAATCAGAAGTCTCTTGCCGAGGCGCTTGCCATCGCGCCGCCCAACCTCGCCACGTTGCTCGACCGCCTCGAATCTGCCGGGCTGCTGGCGCGTCAACGCAGCACCGGCGACAAACGCATCCAGCTCGTCTCGCTCACGCCGCAAGGCACGAAGCTCCACACTCAGGCAGTGAAGGCCGCGCGCAAGGCCGACGAAGCGGCCGTGCACCGGCTGTCGAGCGATGAGCGGGATCAGTTGAGACTGCTGCTGTCGAAAATTTTCCAGGACTAGCGCGCGCCGGTGGGGAACGACACCGCGTTCCCCACCGGCACATCGCGTTCAGGTAGCGATCGGGTCTGCTGCGACCAGCATCAACGCATCGAGCGCCAGCACGCCCTGCCCACGCGGATAGACGACCACCGGATTCAGGTCGATCTCGCGAATATCCGCTGTCGTTTGCAGCAGGGCCCCCAGATGCACGACCACCTCCGCGAGCGCTTCGACATCCAGCGCGGGCGCACCGCGATAACCATGCAGCAGCGGCGCACTCTTCAGCTTGCCGATCTCGCGCACCACCGCCTCTCTGGTCAGATCGTGCGGCAACAGGCGAATGTCGCGCGTAACCTCGGCAGCGACGCCACCGAATCCGATCAGAATCACCGGCCCCCACTGCGGATCGTGGCGCGCCCCGACGATCATCTCCAGCCCACGCTCCCCCATCCGTTCGATCAACACGCCATCGAGCGCGACTCCGGGAGCGCGTTGCCGCACGTTGTCGTGAAGCTGCGCCCACGCCAGTCTGAGCGCATCGTCCCCGCTCGTGCCGAGGATCACGCCGCCTACGTCGCTCTTGTGGCTCAACGCGGCCGCCTGCACCTTGAGCGCGACCGGGTAGCCGAGCCGCCGCGCGATCGTCAGCGCGGTGTCGAGATCGGTGGCAAGCTCGCCGCGTGCGAACGGCACACCTAGCGGCGCAAGCAGTTGCTTGGCCCGGTATTCAGGCACGACGCCGTTGGGCAGCGCCATGCCGGGCGTGATGGGCTCAAAGACGGCCTGCGCGAAGTCGCGGGTTCCGAGTTCCGACAGACGGGCGACCGCGCGCAGCGCGCGCTCCGTGCTCGGGAAGTACGGAATGCCCACCTCGCGCATCTGCGCGATGTAGTCGGCAGGCACGAGCGCGCCTTCGTCCAGGCCGGCACAGATCACCAGTTTCTGCGGCCGCAGTTCGCGCACCGCGCGCAACACCGGCGGCATCTTGATAGCGCACGTCACCGAGTCGGTCTGGATGAGACCGATCACGATCGCCGAGAAGCGGTCGTCGTCGAATAGCGCAGACAGCGTACGGTAGTAAAGCTCAGGATCGACCAGCCCCTGCGCGGTCAGGTCGAGCGGATTGGCCACCGCCACGAACGCCGGCATCACGGAGCGGAGCGCGGGTGCATCGTCATCGTGAAGCGCGGGCAGCTCGAGATCGAGCTCCTCGCAGAGATCCAGACACAGCGCCTTGAATGCCCCAGACTCGCCAACGATCGCGGTGCCGCGCGCGGGCAGCTGCGCGCAGCGCAGCCCGATCTCCGCGATGTCGCCGAGTTCTTCCAGCGTGTGGGCGAGCACGATGCCCGCGCGTTCGACCTTCGTGCGCATCAACGCATGGTCGCCGGCCATGGCGCCGGTGTGCGTGGCCGCCGATTCGCGCGCGGCGGCGCTCCTGCCCGGATGCAGTAACACCAGCAGCTTGCCCGCCTCGCGTGCCCGACGCGCCGCCGCGAGCAGCCGGCCCGGTTGACGGAACTGCTCGGCGATCAGCGCGATGACGCGCGTGCCGGGATCATCGAGCAGGAATGCCAGATAATCTTCCAGGTGGCTAGCCGCCTCGTTTCCCGTCGACACTGCGTACGACAGCGGCAAATTGCGGCTTGCCAGCGTCGTGTTGAGCACTGCCATCATCGCGCCGCTCTGCGACAGAATACCAATCGCCGGATGCTCGCGGTTGCGCTGCGCCTGCGCGTCGCTCACTGTCGTTTCGATGAACGTCAGCGGCACGCGATCGAGATAGTTGATGCAGCCAAGGCAGTTGGGCCCTTCGACGAGCATGCCCGCTTGCGCAGCGATGCGCGCAATCTCGCGCTGCTGCGCGATGCCTTGCTGCCCTGCTTCGGCGAAACCCGCCGAAAAGATCACGACCGCCCCGACCTTGCGTGCCGCAAGCGCGCGCACGGCATCGAGCACTGCGGGTTGCGGAATTGCCAGCACGGCGACGTCAATGCCATCGGGCAACTGGTCAATCGAATTCACGCACGGCCGGCCGTCGATTTCGTCGCGCTTCGGATTGACGAGGTAGATGCGGCCCCGGTAGTCGTTGCGCTCGAGATTGGCCAGCACCGAAGCGCCGAGCGCGCCGGGCGTCGGCGAAGCACCGACGATGGCGATCGACTCGGGCCGCAGCAGACGTCCCACAGCCTGCGCGCTCACTGCGGAGCGCACGTCGGATTGACTCGGGTTCATGTCGGCGGGCTCCCGGGCTCAGGTACGCTGGCGTGTCAGATCGTACGTGCCAAGACCGGGCTTATAGGTCTTGTCGTCGAGGAATTGTCGCAGACCTTCCTTGCGGCCGTCGTCGTCGTAGCTGTTGGCCGCTTCCTGGGCACGCACGAGAAAGTCTTCCGCGTTGTCGTAGGTCATCTCGCGCACCCGGCGGACCGCGTCCTTGGTAGCCTTCAGCGCAACCGGATTCTTTTTCAGCAGCGCCTGCGCCACCTCGACGACGCGCGCACGCAATTGCGCGGCAGGCACGGCCTCGTTGACGAGCCCCCACTCCTCGGCCTTGCGACCATCGATACGCTCGCCGAGCATCGCGTGATACATCGCGCGACGAAACGACAGCAGCTCCGCTGCGACCTTCGACGCACCACCGCCCGGCAAGATGCCCCAGTTGATCTCCGACAGGCCGAAGTGCGCGTCCTCGGCGCAGAACGCGAGATCGCAGGCGAACAGCGGGCCATAGCCGCCGCCGAAACACCAGCCGTTGATCATCGCGATGGTGGGCTTCTGGTACCAGCGCAAACGCCGCCACCAGCCGTAGCTCTCACGCTGCGCCTTGCGCGTGCCTGCGAGACCATCGGCCTCCGTATCACGGAAGTATTCCTGCAGATCCATGCCGGCCGTCCACGCGGGCCCTTCTCCCGTCAGCACCAGCACACCCGCGTCTGGATGGAATTCCAGCTCGTCGAGCACTCCCATCATGCGACGGTTCAGCGCCGGGCTCATCGCGTTGCGCTTTTCCGGGCGATTGAATTTTACCCACGCGATGCCGTTCTCGATGCTGAAAACGACGGTCTGTTCTTCTGCCTGACTGCTCATTGCCGACACCTTGTTCGAAGAGAAATGATAGATCGGGGCGCCGGACTGCAATACCCTACAGACGCCCCGCTGCTGCCTAGAATGGATACTGCGGCACGGCGTCCTTCACCGTGACCCACTGCCAGTGGGTGTACTGCTCCCAGTCCGCGGGACCGCCCACGCTGGTGCTGTTGCCCGAGGCGCCCGTGCCGCCAAACGGGTTGATCACCTCGTCGGCCACGGTCTGGTCGTTGATATGCAGAAGGCCCGTGTGCAGACGCTCGCCCAGTGCCATCGCGCGTCCGACGGATGCCGAGATCACGCCGGCGGACAGGCCGTATTCGGTGTGGTTGGCGAGCTCCACGGCTTCATCGTCGGTATCGAACGGAATTACGCTGGCGACGGGCCCGAAGATTTCCTCATCGAATGCGCGCATGCCCGGCTTTACGTTGGACAGCACCGTGGGCGCGTAGAACAGTCCCTCGTGCGTCGCACCCGCCTCGACTACCGCGCCGGCCGCCACCGATGCGCCAACGATGTCGACCACATTCTGCAACTGCCGCTGGTCGATGATGGGCCCGAGCGCCACCTGTGCGACGGCTGGGTCGCCCACCGGCAGGTGACGCGCCTTGTCGGCGAGACGCCGCGTGAGTTCTGCAGCGATGCCGCGCTGCACCAGCACGCGGCCGGTCGCCATGCAGATCTGTCCCTGGTGGAACCACGCGCCGAATGCGATCGCGGAGACCGCGCGGTCGAGGTCGGCATCGTCGAGGACGATCAGAGAATTCTTGCCGCCCAGTTCCAGCGAGACCTTCTTCAGATGCCGGCCCGCCAGTTCGCCGATTTTGCGGCCGGCGGCCGTCGAACCGGTAAACGCGAGCATCGGCACGCCGGGTGCCTCGACCAGCGCCTGCCCGACGTCCGCGCCACCGGGCAGCACATGCAGCAGGCCCTTCGGCAGGCCCGCGGCCGCCAGCACTTCGGCAATCACGAAGCCGCCGGCATACGGCGTGCGCGGATCAGGCTTGATCACCACCGCGTTGCCGACAGCCAGCGCGGGCGCCACCGAGCGCAGAGACAGCACCAGTGGGAAGTTGAACGGCGAAATCACGCCGATCACGCCCAGCGGCAACTGGCGCGCGATGCTGAGCCTGCCAGGGACGCTCGGCAGCACGCGGCCGGTCGCTTCCAGCGGCATGGCCGCGGCACGCTGCAGCAGCACGATCGCTTCACGCACCTCATGCTCGCCCTTAGGGAGGATGGCGCCGGTCTCGCGCGCAATCAGCGCTGCTGCAGCCCGAGCGTGCTCCTGAAGCAGCGCTGCCGCGCGATGAAACACGGCAGCACGTTCGCGCGGTGGCGTGGCGGCCCACGCGCACTGTGCCGCGCGCGCCGCGCGCACCGCAGCCGTGACGTCCTCCTGCGTGGCCTTGCCGACCTGATGCAGCGGCCGACCGGAAGCCGGCTCGATGACGTCCAGCGTGCCCGGCACGCGGACCCAGTCGCCGTTGAAGATCGCGCCGCGCCATGTATCGGCGTTGGCAAGCGAGAGGCCTGACGGATTGCTCATGACGAATGTCTCCAGTTGGTGTTGAACCTGCTCTGTTCAGATAGCCGTGGCGGCCAGACCGCCGTCGACGGGCAGATTGACGCCGTTGATCCAGCGCGCGGCGTCGGAGGCCAGAAACACGATAGCTTCGGCGACTTCGTCGGCGTACGCGGGGCGTTTCATTCTGGCGGCATCGGCCTCCACGCGCTCGGGACCGAGCATCGTGACGAAATCGCCCAGAATCGGCGTAAAGACGGGACCCGGCGCGACGCTGTTGACGCGCACCGAATGCTTCGCGAACCAGTCCTGCGAACGGCGCGCGCTCCACACGATCAGCGCTTCCTTGAAATACTGGTAACAGGTGGCCTGGGGCACGGGATGCCCGGCGAGCCAGCGCGAGCCGGCATCGAAGCCGTCCGTCCCGGCCAGCTCCCGATGCAGGGCCAGCCGTTGCGGCCATTCGGCGCCGAGGATCGACGCGACGTTGATCACGTTGCCGCCCGGCGCGAGACGCGGCAGCAGCGCCTCGCACAGATGGCGCAGCCCCAGATAGTTCACGCGCGCGACGACGTCGACCGGCGCGGTGCCCGGCACTCCGGCGATATTCGCCAATGCGTCGATGCGAGCGGGCAGGCGTTCGACCAGCGCGTCGATCGCGTCCGGATCGCCCAGGTCCGCCTGGTGGAACGCATCGAGGGTCATGTTGACTGGCTGACGGTCCACGCCGATCACACGGGCGCCATGAAACCGCGCGAGGCGGGCGGTTTCCGCGCCGATTCCGGACGCAACGCCAGTGACGATCAGGGTCTTGCCATGCAGATTCATTGAGCTTGTCTCCTTGGTTCCGGTCGAGTGCCGTTTAATTGTTTTACACCATAATAGTTACATCGTATAACTATTTTTTCAAGCAAAATTTCAGCATGCGCGACTTGGCGCGGAAACGGCTAGAGATCGAGCACGAGGACGGGCGAGCGTGAACGCGAGCAGCACGGCAGGAAGTACTCGCCGGCGGCCTTCTCCTCGTCGGTCAGGTAGCTGTCCCGGTGATCGGGCTCGCCTGCCAGCACGCGCGTCACGCAGGTGCCACACACACCTTGTCCGCACGACGTCAGCACGTCCACGCCGTGTTGCGCGAGCGACTCGACGACCGTACACCCGGCTGGCACTTCGACCGACACGCCGCTGCTTGCGATGCGCACCGTAAAGCTGCTCTCTTCACGCGCATCTGCATTCGCAGCCACACTCGCGAAGAACTCATGATGCAGTCGATGATCGGCCCAGCCTTGCGACCGCGCTTCGGCCAGCACCGACTCCATGAAACCGCGTGGACCGCACACGTAGAGATGCGTGTGCGCGGTCGCCGCCGCGATCACCGCGGCGATATCGAACGCTTGATGCGCAGCCGCATCGTCGAAATGAATCTGCACGCGTTCTTGAAATGCGGAGGCCGCCAGCCGCTCGACGAACGCCGCCCGCTCGCGTGAACGCGCGCAATAGTGCATGTCGAATGGCGCATTCTGCGCGGCGAGATGCTCGGCCATCGCGAGGATCGGCGTCACGCCGATACCGCCCGCGAGCAGCAGATGGCGGGCTGCCTGCGCGTCCACCGGAAAATGGTTGCGCGGCGCGCCGATCCGGATCAAGTCACCCTGTCGCACCTGATCGTGCATCGCCATCGAACCGCCCCGTCCGTTCGCATCGCGCAGCACCGCAATTTCGTAGCAGTCGTTGCGAGCCGGATTGCCGCATAGCGAATACCGGCGAATGAGCCCACCTGGAAGATGCACGTCGACATGCGCGCCCGCGTCGAAGCCGGGTAGCGGCGCGCGATCCGGGCGACGCAGTTCGAAACCGCAGATGCCGTGCGCCTCATCCCACTTGCGCACCACTTCGACCGTCAACGTGGCGTCGTTCACGAAGCCTCCTTCGTCGACACGACCGGCTTGATCGGCACAACCGGCATGCCCTCGTGCGCTACCTGTTGCGATCGCTCTTCGGCCAGCAGACGGTCGATGATCTTGCGGGACAACACCCCGCCCGCATCGATATTGAGCTTCAGCAGCGAACGCTCCGGCCACGCCAGCAGGTTTTGCTGCTGACGCTCGAGCATCTGCAGATCCTCGGCAAAGATTTTTCCTTGACCTTCGCGGATTTGCGCGGTCAGGTCCACGTCGTCCGGCCGGAAATTGCGCGCCATGCCCCAGAAATACCAGATTGACGTTTCCGTCTCGGGCGTGATGAAATCGACGACGATCGAAGACGCCTTATGTTCCGCAGGTGCGTCGTACCCGCCATGCTCCGCGTGCGCGACACCCACTTCGATCATCACGTGACTGGGCGGCGTGAAGCGGCAGATCTGCCAGCGATCCACCGGCACATCGTCGGCGAGGCCATTGCCGCGCAGCGCCATCTGCCAGAACGGTGGCGCCGCGATGTTGTGCATGAAGCGGCTCGTCACGACCTCGTCGCCGCGGCTCGCGGTCTTCGGCGGCGCCTCGTCAATCTCCTTCTGGCCGATGCTGCTCGCGTGCACATAGGTTTCGTGTGTGAGATCCATCAGGTTGTCGATCATCAGCCGGTAGTCGCAGCCGATGTGATAAAGGCCGCCGCCGTAAGCCCAGCCAGGATCGCTCGCCCACGGCAGCGGGTGCAGCTGCGCGGGATCGGCCTGCGAAATATCGCCTGGCCACACCCAGACGAACCCGTCCCGTTCGAGTGCCGCATAGCGCCTGATCGACGGAAAGCCGCCCACTCTTTGTCCGGGCATTGCCGACGCCTTGCCGTCGCAGCCCATCTCCAGCCCGTGGTAGCCGCAGACCAGCTTGCCGTCGCGCACAAAGCCGAGCGAGAGCGGTGCGCCGCGATGCGGACAGAAGTCTTCGAGCGCGATCACCTCGCCCGCTTCGCCACGGTAAAACACCATTGATTCGCCGCAGATCCTGCGACCTAACGGCTTGCCATCGATCTCGTCCGGGGTGCACGCCACGTACCACGCATTCTTCAGAAACATCGCCTTTGTCTCCTCCTGATGTCGGAACGGTTCGATTCAAATAATGCGAACCGTACACAGCGATCCTAACATTCAGTACACTGAATGTGACTGAGTGTACTGAGCGTCCCGGAACCCGGCAAGGACGGCGGTATACTGGTTTTCCCTGAAAGGGCCGCTACGCCGCGCATGCGGCGCATCGAATCATTACCTGCTCGCCTCGCCATGAAAAAACGAAACACAGCTGACGCATCGCGTCCGCCCCTGCATCTTTATGAAGAGCCCGGCCACTTGATCCGGCGCGCTAATCAGATCGCGGTAGCGATGTTTTACGAAAAGCTCGGTCGCGATATCACGCCGGTGCAGTACGCGGTGCTGCGCATGCTCGCAGAGAATCCCGGGCTCGATCAGGTAACTCTCGCGCAGAAGGTCGCCCTCGACACGTCGACGACGGCCGACATTGCCGCGCGCCTGGAAAGCAAAGGTTGGATCGTCAGGGAAATGCTGCCGAGACGGCAGCGCAGCCTCGCATTGACGCCTGAGGGTACGACGCTGCTCGCCGAGTTGACGCCGCGGGTTCACGATCTACGCGATAGCCTGTTCGAAGGCATGGGTGAAGAAGATGCGCTTGATCTGATGCGGCTCCTGAGCAAATTCGTACATCTGAACAACGAGCAGAGCCGGGCACCGCTTAAAGCGTAGGGCTAAACACAACGAGTGCTATTGCGATAGAGCAGAGCCGACTGGAATGCGATTCGACCGCTCTTGTGCGTACCCGTTTACGCCGATAAGTAAAGTTATCGTCGGGATCAATTGTAGGCCCCAAGCTGTAACGTCCTACCTGACTCTCCCGGAACCGCTCACCTAGTGGTGCATGTCGCGAACGAGGCGCAGACTGGCGCAACTTATTTCGCTGAAACGGCCTTTACGCCATCGCGGCCTCAATGTGCTGCTTCATGCGTTCCAGCAGCGATGCGCCGGTCACCTGCGATCGTTCACAACGTTCGGCCAGCGCGTAGTCCAGTTCCGTGGCGATGGTGACGGCTATTTGACCGCGCGCGCCCTCCTCTTTGGTGTCACTATCCCGGCCAAATTTGACACAACTGGGCGTAACCTAACAAGGAAGTCTTTCGGCTCGAATCTCAAGTAGGCGGCGCGATAGCGAGCGACCGCCTGCCCATCAGAAACGTAGAAGCCGGAAAACTCTCGGGGAGTTATCGGCCGGCGCCGTTGCCCAAATGGCGGTTCATTGGAAAAAACCACATGCCCTTCGTCCCATTCCACCTCGAAAACTGATCGAACGTCGTTTTGAAGAAATTGAACCGAGAGCGGCCCCTGTCGCGAGAGCTTGTCAAAAATGGCCAGCGTCGGATCGTTCTCGCCAATGCGATCCGAAATGTAAATACTGATGTGTACTCCTTGCGCAAGGCATGAGCGGAGACGCTTTATTACGTCACCATCAATCTTTGCCGCGGACGGATTCGTCGTGGTGATTGTTATCGAACGCGTCGCCTTTTCAAGCGCCTGAAAGAGGTAATACTCCATCTCATGGCAACGGACAGGGACAACGGGCAAGCGATCAAGCTCCTGTTCGAGCCCGTTAAGCTCGATCTCGTATTCAATCTTCTTTGCTAACAACGAGTCGACTCGCTCTTCCGCAAGGCGCGAGTTTACTCCACGTAGATTCAGCAACAGAATACTTCTACGCTGGACAAGACTTGCGACGTTCGGGCCTTGGCCGTTTCCACAAATCAGCTCGCGGTAGCGTTTTCGGACTGCCTGCACGCCTGGCTTGTTCGCCATCGCTCGATCGACCCCAATCAGCTTTGGCAGCCCAACCTTCGCGCAGGTGGCGGTAAGGTCGTTGTCGATTGAGCCGTTGATAGCGAGGCGGAACGTCTGCTCACCGTCGGGCCCGGCGAATATCAACGCCACAGACTGTCGGTATCTGCCAAAGGATTTGTGAATACCCGTTACACGGAGCACTTCGAAGCTGGAGGCCCCGAGATCACCAACGGAGCTACTGGCAGCCCGAAGCTTGTTAATGTCACCGACGTCGAGTTCTTCAGTCAGCGGCCTCGCAAATGCATTGGGTAACGGCGCCATCAGTCCATCTGGACCGGCTCGCTGTTTTGTATAGACCAGCGTTCGGTCGAGCACGACGCGCTGGATTGGATCCCACAGCACATACATGCGTCGATCCGATGGGCTCGCTTCCCCGCCCTGCCGCAACAACTCCTTTCCGCGCCGTAGCAACAGATATTGGCCGAAGGCGTCCGTTCCAAGGTAGTCACCGTCACACAGACCGCGCAGCAACCGTCTGCCATACGCAAGGTCAACGCCAAGGAATTCGCATATATTTCCGTCCTCCACCAAACCCGCTTCGACTGCACGAAGGCAAAATTCTGTCGGTGCCGGAACTGGCCTGCGGTCAAGACCGATAATATCTACAACGAGAAGTTGGACTGGCAAATGCAGGATGAAATAGTCGACCAGGGTATGCCCCGTCACTGAATCGAAACGCTTTGCAATTTCAGTTTGGTCTCTCATATGTCCTTCAGCAGGCAGAAGTCCGGGTTCGCGCGAATGTAGTCGATGACCATCCGAAAATGGTTCTGTCCTTTGACGCGGTGACAGAAAGTCGCATCTCCGACAACTACCAGAGCGTCCCTCGCTCGCGACAACGCGACATTAAGGCGTTCCTTCTCACGTTGAAAACCAATTCTGTTTTCGTCGTTTGAGCGCGTGACGCTGTAGAGGCAGATATCCGCCTCTCTCCCCTGGAACGCATCGACGGTATTCACTTCCACGGTAAAACCGGCGTGAGGTCCTATCTGCTGCGAGATGTCGTCACGCAACCGCGCGACTTGAGCTGAATATGCTGCGATGACCGCCACCTCTATCGCCTTCTTGCTTTTTCGCGTTTGCCTGGATATCTCTTTCAATTGTTCAATGATTTCGTGCGCTTCGGCCACATTTTCGTACGTGCCCCCTGGTGCCTCAGTCTCCGCATGTTTCGGCATCTTGGATGTGGACAGCCACGTTACTGCCATCGGATAGATTCGCGCTACCACCACATTTCGCTTATCGTCATCGCGTACGTTGACGAGTTTGTTGTCGTAAAAAACTTGACTGACCAATGCTCCGATTGTGCTGCACATGCGCCTCTGCTCCACCAACTCCTCGACACACTCTCTCGGGAGTCTGGACAGAAGGACGGATAAGAGGCTCTTCTTTGCATCGTCTGAAAAAGGAGATTCACCATTTTCGTTCAATGCTGACTCAATATATGGCGGCAACTGCTTGGGGTCACCAACCAGGATTGTTCGTCGACTTCGAGACATTGGGACAAGCGTCTCAGTTGCCGTCGCCTTGGATGCCTCGTCGACAACGCATAAATCGTACTCGTCCTGCTGGAAAGCGGGCGTGCTTCCCAACCCGATGCACGTTCCCGCCACAATCCGCGCCTCGCGAAGGACAGCGCCATGAAAGGAGCGTTCAGAACCAAGCCGATTTAGCCAGTCCAGATGAAGCTTCATGAGCGGCAACAGATCTTTTCTGGCGCTATTTTCTGTAACAAGACCATCCAGCAACCCTTCGAGTTCGCTGTCGTCCGCCGTCCTGAAATCGACGCCAAAACCATTGAGCCTGTCGAGACTATTGACCAATCGACCAAGTCTCGCGTCCAATGAATCAATGCTCGTTTGTAGTTCGTCCTCTTCGCCCAACGTATCCACCGTCTGGCGCAGAATCTCATGCGGGTCCGGAAGCTGTCCCTCCCCGAGTTGCTCCAACCGCCGGTCGTCGATCTTCAGTTTTCTGTCTCTGAGACTCTCTTGTCTCTCGTTGAGCGTCCGGAGCGCCTTCCGTGTTTCCAGGTAGCTGCGCCCCAATAGCTCGACCTTTACTTCGAACGCGTTTATGCCTTTTCCTTGAGCATAGGCTTCCATGAAACGCTCGGAACGTGCTTCGGCCTTCAGGCACCAGTCTTTGACTTTCCGCTCCAGCGTGAGGCGCTCTACAGACTTATTTACCTTGTGTGCATTCTCTGATCCAAATGACACGATACGCACCACTTCGTCCGCGAGCTTTTTCTCATCCAGTTTTGCAATGATATGGTCGAGTGCGACATGAGTCTGTGACGACAGCAGGATGCGTCGGTCGGGATAACGTTTCAGATACGCGCTGATCAGCTCTGCAATCAAGGTCGTCTTACCTGTTCCCGGCGGACCGTTCACGACGAGTAGGCTGCTTACCTCCATTGCCTTGTCCAAAACCTGTCGCTTGTCCGAGCTCAGATGATCGGGAAACTGAAGGCCGGCCGGTTCAGGGGGTGTAGCAGTCTCCGGCTCGGACAGGACGGCACCGATCGTCGGGCTGACCGCTCTCCCCGCGCGTATATCTTCAAGCGCCGCACGTTGCTTCTGAAGCGACTTGCGCTCCGCCTCGAAGTTGGTCTGAAGCACTGCATTTGCGCGTGGAACGTCTCCTCTCTTTCCAGACCGCAGAAAGAGTGTTACCTGGTCAGCCTCCACATCAACCACTGTAAAAATGACGGGCCTACCGCTGACCGTCTGCAATACCAGCGACGCACCGAGTTCCTCTCTTTCGAAATCACCCTCGATTGTTGCAATGAGAAATTCCTCTTCGTCGTCTATCCGACGAGCAAGGAATTCCTTTTGCTTGTACTTGTAGAGACGCTCCTTCTCGCGCAGAAAATCCGCCCAACAATCAAACCAGTAGTCACGCCTCTTCTGCTCCGCCTCATTAGCCCGCGCGTTGTCCACTACGTCTAGTCGGCTAAAGAACGTACGCAGCCCATCACGGGCCGTCTTGTATTCGCGAACCGCGTCAGCCCGGAAGGTAACTCCCGGCACCGTGGCGTATTGCTCGCGCAGTTCGCTTGCTCGATCAGGCGTGTGAATTGCCAATTCCTCGACCAGCAAGTCGTTATCCCGAGTCCTGCACCGAATCCGCAAAGTGGCGCCCACTATCCGGACAAATCCTACGTCCTGATCGTTGAAGGCAGACCAGTTGGAATTGAGGTCATCAACAATATAGGACGCACACTGTCTCTCGTCTAAATTCGAAAACTCGGCCTTTAGTGACGCAGTACTGGATGGTTGAAGGCACAGAAAGACGTCGATTGGAACTTGCGACTTGGACATCGCGGCCGCGTGGTAAGAATCGAGGTCTGCGAGAAGAACCGAGATAGCCTCTTGTCGAGCGTCCGGTGATTCAGATAACGCCTTGCGCAAGATAGATTTCGGCGTCGACAGATCACGCAAACTTTCCAGTGCGAGACGCAAATCCTCCGCCGTATGAAATATTGTGCCGGCCAGACAAGATGTGGCAATTGCCGCCCAGGAGTACAAATCCCTTTGGTCTGACCGATAACCGTCGTCTGCCTCGGGGGGCGTGTACGGGGGCGATCCCGTCTGGGAAAAGGTCAGGCCCAGTTGGGGCTGTGTGGTGTTGCGAGCGATGCCGAAATCCACGATCTTTGGTGTCCCGTCCTCGTCGAAGAGCACGTTCTGCGGTTTTAGGTCCCGGTGAGCCCAGTGCCGTTGGTGAGCATATGCCAGCGCTTGTAACAATGGCCGACCAATTTCTTCATAGAACTCGCTCCAGCTTGTCGGACCTTGTGCTTCGATGCGCTTTGTGAGATCACCGCCCGGAAGCCACTCGAGCACCAGATACGGGATGTTAGAAACGTTTCCGCTGTCGACGAGCCGAACAATGTTTGGATGCGAGAGATCATCGAGCGCTCGCCCCTCTCGCTCGACTGAGAGCGCCGCGCGCGCATAATCCGATCTGTTTAACGGCACCTTTATCGCCAGCTCTCGCTGGTCGGTTATCTGTGTTGCGCGAAAAACCGCTGACATGCCCCCGTCCGATCGGTCAGCAGAGATATCATATTTTTGATCGAGCACAATCCCGTGCCGGATCGGAAAGCTGTCGTCTGCGCGGGCGGCATGCTCGCTCTCGCTTCTCAGGTTCATTCTTTTTGTCTCCAGGGCGCATTCTCAAATCGCAGTCCGGCCAATTTGCGGGCCGACCTCATGATGCACGAGGTTTTTCGTCCAAGTTTAGTTCTGTACAGAATATTATCGGCCGCCAAGCATAAAACCTAAGGCCTCTGTGCCTGCGTCGTCACCGCATTTCCCCAGAGCAAGAATCATTTCAAGATTGAAAGCCATCGTTGCGAACGGAGCGACGCCCGTCACCTTTCTGGTACTCGCGGTCAGGAGGTCAGGGCCAATGTTAGTATCCGGAAACAAGCACCGACTGAGATGTTTAGGAATGAGTCTGTAAATCTATATAACCCTGACACTTATGAGAAAGATTCGTGCTTAACACGGTCCAGTCCCAGATGCAGTCGTCAAAACCATCATGACCATACTTCTGCCCCGAGACTGACCGAATGTCCAATTCTGTCGCTGCCCCCATGCCAGTCGCCTTGTATAGCGATCTACCGATGACGCGACAGGCATATCGTGCATTTCGTGCACGGCTCATTGCGTCCGAGGCAGTTCAACGTCGGATCGAAAAGGCTTGGGCCAAGACCTCCTACATACATGGTTGCTGGGCTCGCCGGCCGCTCGGTCTCGCTTACGGGCGGCACGTGATTCAAGCATTTCGAGATCAGGCGCTCGACGTGCTCGAGACGCTCACCGACGACGCAATAGATGAAGCAACTGAGGATGCGGCCTGTGCCAGACGCGCGTTGCGCGTTCCGGATAATGCGTTACCCGAACGCACGCGCGGGACGCGTACCGGATACGGGCTGCTCAGGGCACTGGCACCTCTCGCCTGGTGGCGCCGAGTTGCCGCACGTCTGCGACCGATTGGCACGCCAGAGGGCCGGCGGTTGGTGTTTGCGGCCTACGCTCGCCCTTCGTGGCGGGACCAGCCCCACTTCGATGAGGCTCTCGATTTTTTCCTGCGCCACTTTACGCTGCCCGACTCGGCGAAGGGGCTTATAGAAGTCGGCTGGATAAACGAGACGACCGTACGCAACGCATGGCGACTGGGACTGCGCTCGGCGGACGCGCTAACCTCATTTGCGGATGCATCGCGAGGTTTCCCGGCCGAAAAGCTAGCGGTCCTCATCGAGCTCGAAGTGATCCGGACCGTGGAAGAACTCACCTGGCTCGAGCAATGGCGCAGTGAGCGGGAGCACATTTCGGCCACGCCGGGTGTACATCGGCAGGCGAAGCGCTCGATTGCGCGCCTGCTCGAGCTCGGTGCCCCACGCAGAAGCATTCTTCGGTTACTCGATTTCTGGAATTCGTGTGCGCCGGAAGATCTGAACCAATCGTTGAGCGCGCTCGCTGCGCGCGGCTACGGCGACGGCGCACAGATATTCAAAGCGCTCGAACAAACACTTTGGCTTGCACCTAGCGCTCGTAACTGGGACTTCGTCATCGACGTCGTAGGTGCACGTGAGGTTCACCACATCGCTCTGTTTGACGAGTTTCTCCGATGCGATACGCTGCCCGATGCCGCGGTCATACGTGCAGTCCAGGTGCCTGGCAGCAAATTCGAGGATCTCGCGCAGACGCAATCCTTTCTGCTAACCCTATGCGACCGCCGCGCCCAGCCGGCGCGCGTCATTGCACTACTACTGGCGGAGCCGCATGCGTTGCGCATTGAGCAACTGGCGCACTGTCGCAGCTATGCGGTGCACCGCTCTGAGGATGAGCTCCAGCAGTTCCTTGCGACGCTTGCGCAACACGGCTTCGGCACCACTGTGGGCGTGCTCGCATTTGAGGAAGTCTACAAATCGTGGCTACAAACTTCGAAAGTCGGTCGACTTCTGGCGCTCTACCGGCGCCTGCGCGATGCCCCACCTGATCCGCAAGCCGCCGCCAAATGGGTGATCGCGGTTGGTGAAAAATACCTCGATTCTCTCGAGTACCTCACGGAGGCGTTCCAGGTAACTGATCGCGGAGCGTTTCAGCAGATCCGGCCCTTCGCACGCATCGCGAAGAACGTGCTGGCATGGGCCATCGAAGGGCGCGGGCATGCAACTGTTGAAGCACTTCGTACCTGGCGCCGAAGCGCACGTGGCATCGAGCAGGTAGATAACTATGAATGGCGAGAGCCCGTAACGCAGATCCTGCTCGAGGACGCTGCCGCACGCGGCGATTTCATCCACGTGAACCGCAACTGGAGGGCGTTCTGGAAAGCGCGTCGGAACGAAAGCGAGGCCATCGTGGGAAGACCGGCCGTCGGAGCCGACAAGATGGCATTCGAGGTCTACTGGGCGCGGGTCGCGGAGCTCGAACCGCTTCTTGAAGAACGAGCGCTGCCGCACTTGCGGCATCAACTGGAGGCAACAGGCGGATTTGTGGCGGCCAGCCTCATTCGCGCCGCGTGGCATGATGCGCGCGCGTATGAACAGGGGCTTGCGACGTTTACTAGCGAAGTGAAGGCTCTATTAGATGGGCGCGGACCGAACACAGCGGATATTTCCGAGCTGCAGGCCGATGCGATCTCGGCCGTCTACGGCATCGACTTCGAGCCTCAAGACACGTATTGGAGCAAGGTGGTGGCGCTTGAGACACATCTTGCCGGGCTGACATTGCGGCCGTACACAATGCACTTCGCTCGCCAACGCATCGAGATAAAGGGGAAGCGCCAGATTGACAGTCAAGGCGTTGTCGCCTTGCGCGAGGCGTTCGATTATGGGCGGCGTTTCCGCCAGATGATCGGCATAGACGTCGGACTCGCGTCAGAAGGTCTGTCGCCCAGGCAGATGCGTGAGAATCAACGTGCAGCGAGTCCCCAGACGCTGCACCGCCATCTGGGGGTACTGCTAGGTGTGTTGCCCGAGTCGATGACTGAAGCCCTCAGTATTGAAATCGAGGCATTTGGCCTGGAGACGCACGATCCCGAACGGCGCCACGAGGCCGCCACGCACATCTCGAACTTCTTCGAAGTCGAGCTGGGAGACACCCTTCCCCAAGGTGTTGGGGCACTCAAGGCGCAGCTCGGCGAATTCGGCGCAGCCACGCTTGCCCGGCGCCTTGTCGACGCAACCTCGCAAGAGCCCGATTCAGACGGCCTTGTGGTAGCGTTCGAACGAACGGCAAATCGCGTGCGTGAACTGTACGGCCGGTGGATTCATCGCCAGTTGGATGTATTTACGGGTGGGGCTGTCGCTGCGGGCGGCGATATGTATCGCGCAGTCGTCTCGAAGTACGGCGCAGCCTACTACTCGAAGGTTGCGACCAAGCTTTGCAGCGATGACAATGAGCGCATGTGGCAGGAGCGCCGGCAGTCGCATCTGCTTGTCTTTGATCTAGCCAGAAAACGCCTTGCGGCGATGGCCATGCTTTACGTCGAGCGTGTCGCGGCGATCGACCCAGTGCGCCCCACACTCGTCATGCGCGCCATCAATACGCTCGTAGGCGAAGATTCCGGCCACGATCCAGACTCGGTCGTCCGCGCGTTTTTTTCGGTGGGCGAGCAAATCGCGAAAGACAACCGTTTCGCCGCGTTTGCCATACCGACCAATACCGGTCAGCACCTGCTTTCAAACCGCAATGAAATCGTCGCAGTCATTGCGCGGCGATGCAACGAGGAGAAAGCGGACCATTCGGCACCCGATGGCGACTCGCCACAGCAGCTCCACCAAGCGCGGGTGGTGAGACTGCCTTCCGATGCGCCTTTCTATGGTTATGAACATGGCCGCGCGCCAGTCCACATACTCTACGTGCTTTGGTCGCCCTCGTGCGAGACCGCCGTACACTCAGCCGGAGAGGTATCCCGCAGGCCCGACGCAACGGACACGCGCACTCTTTAACGTAACTTTAACGTAACGCAAACTCATGAATCCAGTTGAAGCCAAAGAGGTGATCGATCTGCTCGCACGCGGCATTGCGCCGACAACGGGCGAAATCCTGCCCGAGGACGGGCCGCTGTCCGACGTCCGCGTCGTGCGCGCATTGCTGCTCGCGAGCAACGCGCTTGCCTCTCCGGATGGAACCCGGTGTGCAGGCTCGCACCCGACCTGCCGCAGGCCGGTAAATCATGGTCCGACGCCGAGGACGAGCGGCTAACCAAGGCATACGATTCCGGCACGCCGATCAATGAGCTTGCCCGCCTCCACGAACGCACTCGCGGAGCAGTCCGCTCGCGCTTGAAGAAACTCGGAAAACTTCAAGACGAATCGTGAAGAGTTTCCGCAGCGCCCGCTGTGACTGTCCCGCCGCCTGTGAGTCTTGAAAGATTGCCCAGCACGAAAGGTTACGGCAGATTTGCCGGCTTGCCTGATTCAGCGTGGGTGGCGAATGGACAAGGAGGATCGATAAACGGCTTCACGTTCGTTTGATGATCGGCGAAATCAGTCAACGTACTTTCGAACTGGATATCTGTTCGGCAGCCGATTTAGCAACCGGCCGAATGATCTCAGGGAAAGACTTGTCCGGGAGTACTGAACAGCATCCCAAAGCAACGCTGACCGCTGAAAATATGTCTCCGACGCCCTTGTCCTCGCGGTTGACCGCCAGCAATTGCACGCGAAAAACAAACACATCTTCGATTTCGCCCAGAGGCTCTAACTTTAGCCGTCGACGCAATCTTTTGTCATGCGATACTTTGAGAACAACCGATGTCGGTACGATGAGAATACAGTAACGTGCGCTGCATCCAATAACGAGAGAGACCCGAGGTGTCCGATGAGCCTGGCAAGTGTTCGCTCCAGCCGCGGCGATAGCTATGAGATTTTGATCGCAGCCCAATGGGCAGTACGGATGCTGTCCGGCATGGATATTGAAAGCGTCGGCATTGACTCGACCGAGCTGGACGTCTCCGGCGAGTTCGTCACAGTTGACGATGTTGTGGTCACATTCCGTGAAAGAACGAAGACTTACTGTCAGTGCAAGAAAAATCAAACAGACTTCGACTCTTGGAAAGTTTCGGACCTTGCTGACGACCTAAAAAAGGCGGCAAACCAACTGACGCGTGACCCCCGAGGGACGGTAGTTTTTTACTCGACCGTACCGTTCGGTCAGATTCAAAAGCTGCGGGAACATTCGATCGCGTTTTCGGACAGCGAGGCGTTTCAGAAAAGTCTCTCGACCAACAAGTCTTTGGCGACGGTTGCCAACACGCTCACCACTCTCTGGTCAGAATGGATCGACACTGGCAATCGCACTCTCTTCGACCTCCTTCGACGCATATCCTTCGAAGGGACTTCATCGCAGGCAGTTCTCGCGGACCAGATCCTACGTGACCTGAGGATGCACGTCACCGGGACCGAAAATGTTTACGACGCGTTAATCGCTCACTTGAATCGCCTTAAAAGTCGGACGACTTTCGACGCCGCCACAATTACGTCGAAGCCGGTTCTGACCAGAGACGCACTCTTACAACTTATCGTTAAGGCGGGAGCCGTGCATACGCCCCCTCGGGCAGAGGCCGATCTTCTAAACGAGTTCAAGCGCGTCTCTGCAGTGGGCAGAGCGTGGCGCAGGGATATCGGTTCTCAACGAATACCGCGTACATCGCTCCAAACGCTTCTGGAACACATCGGCAATGGCGTAAAACGAGTCTTGGTATCAGACAGCCCAGGGGCAGGAAAGACCTGCCTGCTGCTCAATCTCGTCGACGAGCTCGAGAAGCAAAGCTACCGATCTGTTATCTTCGTCCAAGGTCGAGAATTTGCCAATGCATTCAGCGACGGGGAGCGTTGCGCCTTGGGGCTGCCTGCCAGCGTTCTCGACTCGGTAGCCCGTATGGCTGAATACAGGCCTGTTGTGGTTGTCCTGGATTCGATCGATGTGCTGTCGCTAGCACGAGAACACTCATGTCTCAACTACTTCCTCACGCTCGTCGACCGGTTGCCGACAATCCCGAATGTCACTGTGATTGTCGCATGTCGAAACTTCGACCTGAAATATGATCGCCGCCTCGGACATCGTCAGTGGGATATGACGATATCCGTAGGACCGCTCGATTGGCGGACTGAGGTCGTTCCGCTTCTAGAAGAATGGAACGTCAATGCGGACGACCTCGGAGACCGACTTCCGGTCATCTTGACCAACCCGCGCATGCTCGCAATCTTTGGAGACCTAGTTAGTCGCGGACGGATTCCCGTCGTATCCACAGCGCAGGAACTTACCGAGCAGTATCTCGAGACTTGCGTCTCAGAAGTTCCGGCACTCGGAGAACCAGCCTTGATACTGCTGGAAGCGTTGGGGCAACAGATGTTGACGCGACGCCGATTGTCTATTGCGCCCGCCAGTGCCAACATTCCTCAACAGATGAAAGCGTCGTTACTAAGCAGTGAGATCATCGTTGAAAACTCCTCTCGATCTATTGAGTTTGGACATCAGACCTTGCTTGATGTGCTAGCGGTGCGCGCGGCAATCAGGTCGGGCAGCTCACTGATCGGATTTGTGCGGGCTCATGCGGCGACCCCCTTTCTGCGTCCCACAATCCGCAGCTTTCTGTTTTATTTGCGCTCGACAGACCCAGCGACTTTTCGATCACAGGTTCGAGCGATCATTGATGCTGAGGACATCGCTTTTCATCTGAAGCGACTCGTAGCAGAGTCGTTTGCTGAGGTCATACCGACGGACGACGACTGGCGCCTCATATCACATCTGGACTCCCGGCATCCCAAAATCTTTCAGTTCTTCTTTTTCGCAACTCGTGCAGTTGAATGGTTCGACTTCTTCAGGCAGCACTGGTGGTCAACCCTAGTCGCGAAGAAGAACGTCGAAGGAGTGTTCCTCTTCACCCGTCATCTTGACGCTTGGGTTTCCACCTCTTCGCGCGATGTTCTGCAAATCTTTCTTGAACTGTTGCAATTCAACTGGCTGACGCGTGATGAGGCTGCCGGCATCATTTCCGGCTCGATGCATCGTTGGAGCGACTGGACAGCGCCCCACCTAGAAAACGTCCTAAGTGCGTTGATCGAGTCGGCCTCGACCATCAGAATCCCGCTCGGCCATAGTCTTGCCACCTGGGTCGGTGCAACTGGCAAGGGTGATGAGCTCCTTTGGCGATTTATCACTGGAGACATTACCTCGGAAGACGTGCATTACCGCAGGATCGGTTCAAAACTCCGATGCGGACCAGATCGTCTTGGTCCTAATCGGACGTTTCTAGAGGAACGCATGAGGTCGTCAGAGGCCCTGCTCAACCTCGCTATTGAAAGTATCGACTGCTGGACCCGGCGGGAGCTCGAATTCAACGATAGATCGGGATTTCGGATCGGATTCCTTCACGAGACATCGTATTCGCAGTCACATGCCAGATATGACATGAGGCATATCGATGGCGGAACAGTGCTTCTCGGCGCAATCGAGTCCGCATGCCTGAGTCACGCAGCGACCGACACCCCTTGGTGGCGTGAGAATGTGAACATGCTCTTGCACAGCGTCGATGGTGGCCTGCGCTATATTGCAATCCGGGCAATCACAAAAGCACCGGAAACGAATATCGTAAGTATAGCGGGCGTTCTGCGCGATCAAACTATGCTTGAATACGGAGGCGACTATGAGATGGGTCGATTGCTCAATTCTTCATTTCATCTCTTGGGACCAGAAGTCACGGATAGTGTGCTTGACCAGATAATGACGCTTTTTGAGGGATATTATCAAGAAAGCGGAACCATACCCGATTGGATTCCGAGAAAACGACGAGACTTCCTGGACTGGATACCCTGCTGCCTTAGGTCACCCGCAGCCAGCATCTACCTAGATCAGTTACGCAACCAGTATGGCGATTCCGAGCGCGAACCGCGGATAGAGAGAAGTGGCGGTTGGGTGTCGCCACCTTTTGAATACAGACGCTTCGTCGAGCTCTCGCCACCCGACGTCGTTCGTCTCTTGCGCCAATACAGTCCGGGCCATTGTCGAGAAAACTTTCTGCCTGCAGGAGGACCGGACGCTGTCGCCGCGCAATTGTCAGAGGCTGCCTCTAGATATCCGGTACGCTTCCTGTCGTTGCTCACCGAACACTGGTCAAAGATTGACGATCGATTTGGCAGAAGCATCCTTACCGGCATCGCTCGGCATCTCGGTTACCGCTCTGGTAGCGTCGTGAGCACTGGCGAGTGGAAGGCGGAAGAGGAACCGCCCCTAACTCTTGTGGTGAAGCTTGCGCTGGACGAACTCGACCGCCATCCTGCTTCGTGGACTGGGACTCGGGCTGCCGCCGAGGTGCTTGAGGCATCTTCACATGTCATCGAAGACGACGTTGAACTCGGGAGATTCACGTTTCATTTGGTTGGTGTTTCCCTGTCCCCGGACCCGGAGTCAGAGGGAAATGAGCTGGCGATAACGGCATCAAACTCTACGAGAGGCGTTGCTGCCCAAGCTGCAACGATAGCTGCAGTGCGATGGGAAGCAAAAGGAAAGCTTATTCCCTCATTGCTCGATACAACTCTCCAGCGCCTCGCCGGCGACGCTAATGGCGGAGTTCGTTTTTCCATACTTCGCTATCTTCCGCGCTTGCAGCAGACCAACCCTGCTTTGGGCTGGCGCCTCTTCGCGAAGGCTACCGACGGTGCTGATGTGGCGACATGGTCTGAGGCCGAACCGTGCCTCTATTCTGCCTATCATCTGGATTTTGAGAGAGTATCCCCTTATCTCGTGCGCTTGTATCAGGCGCGAGCACTCGAGTCGTGGGCGCATATTGCATGTCTGGCGACCCTTTCCGGACACATTTCGACGACTGATATTAAGGCCTCCCTTGAGGGCGTCGAGGAGGAATCGGCATGGATCGGTACCTCTCGCGTATTTGCCACCAACGCCGGACTTAACGAGCATCAGGCAGCTTGTTTTGACATGCTTGAGTGGGTGTTGCTGCATGCCCCGCCTTCAATGAATGTAGCCAGCGAGGTCGACCATCGGTTGTTCGCAGCAGAATCGGGTATCCATCATGTTCCTGAACCACTGCTGCGAACTGTGTTTGCGTTCAGAAGTCGGATCGACCAGGTGCAACGGGCAGCACCCACGTCTTTCCTTCAATGGCTGGAAGCAAATGCAGTTGATGCGCCGGACCAGACACTATCGGCTATCGAGATAATGCTCAACGGGTCGCAATGGTCCGAGGAAGCAACGCTATTCTTTGCACCATCAATTTTCAGCGCTCTGTTTCAGGAAGCAGAGGAACGGGAAGACTCTGATGGAGGTGATTTCCTGCATCGCGTCGTCGCGGTTCAGGACGTCCTGCTTCAGTTCGCTGGGAATACGCTATATAACTGGCTCAAGGACGCTGAACGGGCATGAAAGGCGACGAAGTGGCCGCCTTGAGATCTCACCTCCACATAGGCGGGATGCGCAGAATGTATCTACAGATACTCTCGAGCGTAGCGTCGTATCCCGACATACAACGTCTGATTGACAGCACTTACCGCTTTTGCTGAGCCCAAAGCTTTCTTAAGTTGCTGCCATTCTTCAATCATCGCGTTTTTCGCTTCCGTTGACAGCACGCCATTCCCGGGCGGATCGTCTTGCTTACAAAGCCGTGTCACCGTGCCTGGCGCGATTTCTAGCTCGGTCGCGATCGCAAGCCTGGTCCGCCCTGCGTCCCGCAATCTTTTCACCTCTTCGGCAAGAAAACCGTACCTAGTCGGTTTCACATTTTGCGGAACTCCGTTTACGACCCCTTTGTAGGTGAAAGCCGCCCCGCAACTGCACTTTGCCAAATACCCTCTTACCGAACGCTGTCGCAAGGATACGGGATGAAACGCACCATGCATCGACTGGAAGTTGGGACAGAACGGCCACGCATTGGCGCAAGCCTCGGTAGGCAGACTGGAGAGAAACTCAGCGAGCAAAACCGTTCTATAGACACGTCCAATCGGTAGTGTTTTTCTCAGGGCCGTCGAGAGCCAGCTCTGATCGCTTCGCGGCATCGTTTCGAGATGTTGCAGGAAGGATTCTCCGAAATGCTGCATGAGCGAGTGCTTAAGGTCCCGCCCGCGAATCGATCCAAACCCGAGGGCGAAGCCGCCGGCGCGAGCGCTTTGCCTGAAGTGATTTACCAGATTCTCGGGGACGACGGAGACCCGAGAATGAAGCAACCACGCCGACATCTGGGCCACGCGTAAGCAAGCCTCGCTTTGCGAGGAAGTCAGGTCAAGCCTAACCTCCTTACCAAAGCCGACGACCGACTCCGGCGTTGGCCACGGTAGCTTCTTCCAAATAGCCTGGTGGTCAACTTCAACCAGCCATTGCGCATGTCTGGGACATATCAACACGCCAGGAAGTAGGTGCTCACGACGCCAGTAGGGCGGCCGTCCCTCGGCGAGGTCGGAAGCGCGACACGCATCACAGTAGCGAAGCGCACCAAGTAGGCCCGCCTTTTTTTGAGATCGATGCGAGCCACGCTCGCGCGTCTGTTTGATGCAGTCGATCGCTGATTCTGCGGGGAGCAGGGAAGCGTAATAGGGATAAAGCGTCATCCGTTCGGCTATCTCGTCGGCGTCCCACGGCCAGACGTGCTGGCACTCAATGGCCACATGCTCAAGGCTATACGCCAAACCGAGGGGCAACGACGGGAAATATCCGAAGATCGTTCGCAGCGTTCCTGTGAAAACTGACACGCGCATGTCGTGGAGGTAACGAGCGATCACCCCGAAGAGAGGCTCGTCCTCGTAAGGTAGGTCAAGATCGACCGCCATTTTCGCCTCCCTAGCTTTGGGCGAGCTGACGCAATTAGCCTTTCCCGTCCGCGCGTCATCTCACGACGCTGATACCCAATCGTCAAGCGTGCAGTCCGCTTCGGGTACTGATTCCAATGAGGTCCAGGCTGTGGAGGTTCGTCGGAGCGTAGTGGCTAAAAACGCAACGGTTGCTCATCAGAATCACATCACAGCCCCCGGTCAGCAGTTGAAACGCCGCCTAACTCCTCCGGCGCATATCGTCGCAGAGCTTTCCAGAGCCCCGGTTCGGCACGGGACGCGATGCCAATACTTCCCGCGCTCGCGATCGTCTGGCGCCATTTTTCGACCATCGCATGTACTGACGTGTGACGATTCGGCGTCACATCCGCAGAATAGACGCGAGCCATCCTGCGAGCCGTACTCTCGGCGATCCTCAAATCCCTTGCGATCTCCGCTATGGATTGCCCGAAAAAATAGCGTCGCTGTGCTTCCCGAATATAATCGGGACCATAAACTGTCGGGACGACACCCGCCGGAACGCCTTGCATGACCTCACTATAGGTGAACGAAAAGCCGCATCGGCACCGGGCATAGTGGCGGCCTTCATGCGCTTCCCGGATCTCTACTCGATGATTGGGTCCGTGCGGAGCGAACATGCTTGGGCAATATGGCCACGACGACTGCTCATGGCCTGTTCCCAATGCTGCTCCAAATATTCCGAGCAGAATATTAGGCAACGCACATGTCGCCGTCTGGTAACGCCTCAGTCTGCCGATGATCCAGTTCTGCGCGGTGGTCGGGAGAAGCCCCACGAAGCGCAGGTATTCCGGACCATAGAACGAAGCGAATGCGCTTGTCAGACTGCGCGCTGCAAGCTGGTCTCGACCATGTGCGAATCCACTGCTGTGAGCAGCCTTCCAGCAGAACCGGAGCATTGACTCGGGGTCGACGCTCCTGCGTGCCTCCAGTAGCCACTGCGCGGCCCGTGCGACCTGGTGAACGTTGAAACGCTGCTCCTCAGTAAGCGACAGGCCGAGAATTTCACCTGAGGAGAGTGCATCTTCGATCGTAGGCCACGGCGTCGACGAACACGATCCATATCGCAGCGCCCTCAGCCAGCAATTGTGTGTCGGGCACACGAGAACGCCCGGAACCTGATGGACCCGTCGCCAGTGCCGAGGACGCCCTCGCGACAGGTCCTCGTCAACGCAGGCGTCGCAGCAACGAACTATCTTGACCTGCTGGATAAGCTTAAGCATGAAGGTCGGCAAGGTACCTACACGGCGGGTTTCGATCTCCGCATACAGGCGGCCAAGCTCGGACGGCGTCGCGAAGGTCGCGTAGAAAGGAAAGAGCGTGGTGGATTCGATCAGTTCGCGCGAAGACATCCCCCAGACAGCACGCACCTGTTCCGCGACAAACCCGAGGTTATACGCCAGTGCTGGCGAAAACTGCGCCCGATAGCCGAACATTTGATGCAGAAACCGATTCCAGTTCCCCACGCGCATCTCACGCGCATAGCGTGCGACCGCGCCGAAGAGCGGCTCGTCATCCTCTCGGGGAAACAGGTCAGTCGCCATGCTTCATCCCGCTGAAGCTGGATGAATGTGCGCCCCTTCGCGCGCCGATACGGTCCGAGAAGTTTTGAGAGCCTGGCCTCCGTTCACCCGCTGCTTGGTCGTCGACTTTCCGGGCCGGCCGTCGCGGTCCGCACCTGCGCCCCTCACCCGCAGCGCGTCCCTCACCACGGCCTCGGATGCCAGCCCCGGTGAGTCGGCCATGACCTTCAATACCAGTTTTTCGGCGTCATTTTCCGGGATGCGCAGGTAGACGAGCGATGACATCGCCTCGGCGAACACTTCTGCATCGATTCCGTCGCATCCGTCATTGATGGCTCGCGTTCTGACACCGGCCAGCGCATGTTCGTGTGCCCGGTCTGCGCCCTCAGCGCACATGTCCGCATATTTCGCCATCAACTTGGGATTTCCGCTTTTGAGCGCAGCTATCATCCCACCGAGAGGGGAAAGCGCGTTGCGGGTTGCGCACTGCATCAGGTCCACGGTGAGTGCCTCTCTTTTCGAGACGATCCCTTCGTATTGCGTGACCCGAGCGGATTGCTTGGCAAGAGCGGGCATACCCGCACTCTCCGACAGCAATGTTGAGATCAAATCCACTTTGACCTTTCCGGAGGGAGGCCCCTTCTTCAGGAAGTCCAGCTCAAGGTGCTCTGTGGCAAACTTGTTCCATGTCTCTCCTGCTTCGAACGGCTTCAGCTCTTCGTAGCCGTACGATGTCGCACGTCGCATCAGACGCAATCGCGTCCTCAGTAGTGTCATTCCATCCGGGGTTCCGAGCAGAAGAACGGAACAGCACCGACTGTTTAGAAGGTTGATCAGCATATCTATCAGTTCCGTCTTTGCAGCTGCTTTTAACACATTCTGAAATTCGTCAATTATGAGCAATCCTGTATAATATCTTGTCAACACGATAATCACCTTTGCAATGTAGTCGCCTACATAGGATCTCGCTTTCATCTCATTCAGGTAACTCGTACCCAGATGCAGATCGATCGACAGCAGGATGCCCCTCAGAAATGTCATCACGCTGCCGTTGGCCGGCGCAGTCACGAACACCCAGACGAGCTGCCTGAACTGGCAGCCCACGCCGCGAAACGACTTGTGCTGGATGATGGGTGGAAACAAGCTGAGGATGATTTTCACCGCCGTCGTCTTACCAGTCCCCGAGAGTCCGACCAGCGCGCGACAGGCGGCATGATCTTCCACAAGATCGGCGATGACCCCCGGTTCCCCGGATTGAACCCTGCGATAGGCCGCATTGATGTCCGCATGGAGATTACGAGACGGGTCACTGCGCGCATACTGGGTCCTGAACGCGCTATGCATCCAGTTCAGCAGCATGCTATGCACCGGTAGAATGACAAGCAGCCGGTCGATCCTGCCGACCGCCATGATGCGGCGCTCGTCGGACCACGTGCGACACTCGGGTGGATGCGCAACCGAGAAGTGTCTCGACAGGGCCTTCATGATCTTTCCCTCGTCGGTAAATGGAGGGAGCGCCAGGATCAGCGGATTGTTGCGATACTCCTCGAGTTCATCGCCGGGATCGTGGTATTCCGCCTCGACGAACAGTTGCTGGCGGGCCAAAATCGGATCCTCCACAATCCGGAGCGGCACTGCATCTTCAGGGCGACGGCGGTCTGAGCCAGATCTTGAGCGGGCGTTCATTGACCTCGAAGGCTTTGCCGCCGCGTTGTTGGACGAACGGGAAGATGAACGAATTTGAGGATTCATGATGACGCTCCATTCAATGCTGATGTGGGGGGTGATCCGTGATCTTTGAGAGCCTGGCAGCTTCGAGTTCGTCACGAAGCGAGCCGCGATGTTTCGGCCGTGCTGAAGGCTGACTGTCTACGGGGGGCGGTGCAGTGTCGGCTGGCGCGCCAGCCGTCGTCTTCCGCGCAATGGATGCGTTGACAACCTGCTCCCGCTTGCGCGCGTCCCTCATATTGCTGTCAACGGGGTGCTTCAGACCCGCCTCCCTTAGCAGAGCCTTCTGCATTTTTTTCTCGGCGGCCGCATCAACACGCGCATTGTTCATCTGCATGATGCGGGTGGTCTCGCCTGCTGCGAGTTCAAGCCGGTTGTTTTCATGATTGCGGTCCCGGTAGACCTGCCACTCGACCCAGGACAGGTCCTCGACTGGCGCCACGCGGTTGGTGGGCGCCCATATTCCCCGCTGCTGGAATCCTTGTGCCGTGATCCAGATGCACTGAAGGGCGCCTGGCTGGATAAGGATCGGGACATGCCTGTCCTTCCTGTTAGTCGACTCAAGGTAGGCGCGCTCGGCCGCTGGCGAGGCGAAATAGGCACCATTCCAGCGAACGCCGCGGTCGGTCAGCAAGCCGGTTGCCTGGTGCCATGTTGCAAGCTGGATCTCTTCGACCGTGTAACTGGTCAGCAAGCCCGAGCGGTTCTCAATTCCCCAGTTCCACCGGTTAAGCGGCGTATCGGAGCGCCCCGCCCCGACCATCTCTGGGGGAGGCTGGTCGTCGGAGATGGGCGTACGGTGGTACACATGGATCGCCCGGAGTAGCTGCAGAATAAAACTTCTAAGCGTATGCACGGCGTCCCACGGATAGTGGCGGGCTCCCCGCGTGTGCCAGTCCCGCTCAACGACACCAAACATCTGACGCTGATAGATCACCGTCAGGCAGCCGAAGCGCCGCTCAACCACTGCACGCCACGTGGGTGTGTAGGGCCGGCTGTTCTCGACGCTCATCCCGTAAGCGGCGAGTCTGTTCCAAGGCTCAGTCGCCATGAACTCGGCGCCACGATCAAGATGAAATGCCGTGGGCATGTAGACGCAGGGCCAGTCAGCTGCCGAAATAAAGAAGCCATAACGCGCGCACAACTGGTCTTTGGGCGTGACGATGCTCTCTAACGCAAGCGCCGCAGCCTCATAGCTCGCCTTCTCGAATCCGACCCAGAATCCCACGATCATCCGACTAAACAGATCAACACACAGATAGACGGTCGGTCGTCCCACCACCACTTTCCGGTCCAGCATGGAGACGAGATAGACGTCGGCAACCGTCGCATCGAGCAGATAGACATCGCCCGGTCCCTGGATATGCTGCGCGGCATGCCCGCGTTTTGGCATCAGAGCTCCGCTACCCTGCTCAATGCGCAGGCTCTCCCGAGCCAAATAAGCGCCGGGCTCGGTCTGGCAAAAGTAGCTGAACTGCCGAACCGTAATGACGTTCTCGTCTTTCAGCTCCAGTTCGGTGAGGTGGCCCTCCCGGTCACGGACTTCGCGCTTGCGACGCGTCCGCAGGTTGAGTACATCGACGACGTTCCGATAGCTCGGCCTGGACCGCCTTCCGCGACGCGTCTTGCGACTGGTTTTTGCGATATGTGCCCGTCCCGCCTCAGCGACGCGCTTGACACTGCCTGCACCGAGCCTGCTGCCACCGGCTGTGGTCGCACCGGATGTGTCAGGGTCCTCGTCCGGATGATCTGCGTCCAGCACGACGGCTGCTTCGACGTCGGCTGGGCCGAGTTCAGCCAGCCACTCGGCTTCCTTGTTGGTAAGGTACAGATCGAGCCCCTGCCACAGAATCCGGGTCAGGGTTTCGGAGGGAAGCATCCGGACGATCAGCACACCGTTCTTCGGTGGTCGTCCCGGCATCGTGCTGTACTGTCGATACACCCGCTGCCTGGTACCGGTCGGGCGGAAGTTATCTCCGCCGCGTGGACGGCCAGACGCAGGATAGTGACTACTCACCGCCTCACGCGTCATACCGCGCTGGAAATAGCGTCGCAGTTTTTCCCTAATCGTATTCTCGCAGACACCCCATTTCGCACACGCTTCATCGATCAGTCCTTGCCGGCTCGTCCGGCTCAGAAGTTGCCGGTAACGCGGGCGCGCGTCGTCACCGGTTGGCCTGACCAGAGCGGATATCTGCTTCCAGTTGTCAGCCGACTGTCGCTTATGGCCCTCGAGCGGACGGACCGTCGCCTCCACCATACTGAACGGATCCTCGAGAACCTGGACGAAGCGTCCCTCTCCCCGATAGCGGGGATCCGTCACTCTTCTCAGGTCGGCCGTGTCGCGTTTGATAAAACGGAGGTGACCTTCGATCGGGCAAAGATACGTATAAGGCTGTCCATCGCCGGAATAGACGACGCGAAGGATCCGGTCGTCGTCTACATCACGCCATAGCGTGCGCACAGCAAAGGGAATATTGCACTTTACGCGGACAGGCATAAGCGGCCCCCTATGGCTTAGGCTGCTGTCTCGCGTGGGACGGCGACGAAACTCGACGGCGACTGATCCCAGAGTGCGGGAGCACGCAGGTTGGTCAACAGTTGACCGGTTGCAAGTAGCTGCCGGAAGGCACGCATCGATGCCCCCGGTACGAGTCCGCGCTCTCGCGTAGCCGCGCTGCACGCGTCGCCAGCTGACATGTGGCACGACCTCGCCAGTTCAGCCAGCACTATCCGTTGCGCATGGCGCTCCGCCTCACTCACACCAACACGTTCAATGTATTCCCGCGCTGGATAGAGCCAGGCCAGGTTTCTGGCCCATACACTGTTAAGACCGTGGCTGAGGACGATGAATAGACGCACACCTCGCTCTTCCCAGTACTGGGACAATATGGCCAGTTCAATTTCCGTGTCGGGCCCGGGATCAGACACGGAACGCCGCACCTTGACAGCTTCGTCCGCCAGGCGTCCTTCCACGTCGACCGTCACGACGAGATCGGTCAGCAAAACCCTCGGATTGCCATACCCGCCCGGATGCTTCAGTCCCATACGCGCAGCGATCAGAACAGTCCTGTCTAGCTCGGCGGGGACGCGCTCGCGGATATCCATCACGCCCTCACGAAAATATTCGTGCAGGAACGTCGCGTATTCGGTGTCGGCCGCAAGATGGAATTGACGCTGACCGAAACGCCAGCATGCAACGCGATGGACTCGGCCCATCTTCGGCAGTTCCCGCACCACAAGCGGCGGTGAATATGCCATCCCCCGCAGTTGTGCGCATGCCTGGCGGCAGATAAGACGCTCACGTTGGCGGATTGATTGACCGAACATGGCAAAGCTCCATTGGGCCGTTGGGTGCCCTTGTCAACACCATCACCTTGCCGTATGCATTGCAATAGCCGCAGTCCAACGCCGAACGCTTCGGGCAAAGCACAAAGCATTACCCAAGCCCCTCGCATCGGCGCCAGGAAGGACAGCACGCCAATTTCACGGGACGTGGGCTGCCCACCGTTTAATACTACTGGACCGGGCCACCACCCAATGATCTGGACGGCTGGCAGATGACGACCATCACGCCGCGGGCGAAGGCCCACTGCTGGACGGAGGGGGACAGCTGCGGCTGATGGTCCATGATGACTGTGTGAGGCACCCCCTTCCGTTTGGAAAGGCGCTCTAGGTATGCTACCGCGGCACCTGCCCTGCATGGAAAGATATGTCCGGACGACAGCGGCTTCTGGGTGTACCAGTCATGCACGATGACGACACAATCTTCCGCAAGGTACCCTGCTGATAGCACCGTTTTCCATGTGACATCGATCCGCCAGATTTCATCGCCAAGACGCGTCCAGAATTCCCGCCTCGCCGCGCCTGAGCGGCGCCCCACAGTCGGGCGTGCGCCTTCGTCTGAATACGGCCACGGAATGGGCCTGATGAGCGGATTGCCGACCAGACTGGTGCGCCACGACGACGGTGGAACGCGGGACACGTCGCGGCCATTGTCCAGCGGTTTTGCTAGCCGCTTTCCGACGCCCGATACCGGCGACGCCCCAGCCATGAACAGATCTTCAAGTCGGTCCGATGCCGGCAGCGAAGCATGGTTAATGTGCATGCCGCCCAGACTGCGCTGAATCTGCGCGAACGCGAGCGAAGCACGGTTCACATTTTTGTTCCGCCCTACATGCTTATCAAGCTTGACTTGCTTACGGAGCTTGGCATTCTTATGCCGTTTGTCATGCTTGCCGCCTTTGCCGGCAATACGTTCGGTTGGCTTCATGAGTCCTCCTGCCTGGTGAAAATGTAGCGCCTGATGCGGCCGCGTTGGCGAGCACCAACGACGCATCTGCACCCATTGATACGGAAGTGCCAGAAACCCGCCGGGCTCTGAACCCGAGGGTGCGGCGCGACCCTCATCCCGAGCCGCACCCTCGCCCCATCCTTTTTCATAAGTTGTCCATAGTTATTGGTTCGAATGCCTCGCATGACTGTGTGCTTGAGGCGGCGTACCCGACAGCTTTTTCAGGTAACTGTAGTCCATGGCTGTCCCGGGTCAAGCTGGACGCCTCGGTACCGTCGTGCTTGTGCTGGCCGCGATCGTACCGTGAATAACAGACACTTATAATTTTTCACGGCGACCTGATGGCGTTGAAAAACAGGCCATTTCCAGGTCCGATCTGGCCATCTCCTTCCAGTGCTCCGCTCCACAGGACAATGTTTTGTACTGCAAACTATATCAAGATCGATACATGCAGAATCGCGCGAGTCATCGTACAACGGCGCTATCCTTCAGACCATTTCAGCCGCAGGGTCTTAAGTTTCTTTTATATGACTTCTCTGTATATGCCGGTGGTGGTTTTTGGCCTGCCGTGAACTGAACCGGCTGGACGAGATGAGGCCGCAGTCTGACTTCCGGCGGGACGCATTCTGGCGCCCCGATTGGCACGATAATGAAACTTAGCAAGCGTCGCGATCCGTTTCCCTTCGCGTTTTGCAGCTAATCCCGCTCATCGCGCTATGAAATCTGGATATCGCGCCCGCGGCCATTTTTCGCGCCATAATCGGCTGATGGGACGCGCGCCACTGAATTCACCCGAGTCGGTTCGCCACGCTGTCCAGCAGCTGCTGGATGCGGCGGGAACGGGCGTGCCCGTCACGCCCCTGCTGTTCAGACGGCTTGTGTCATCCCGCCGGGTGCGTGAGCAATTGGGCGGCGGCGATCCGGCGTGGATCGGGCGCCAGATTCGCGCCATTGAGGCCGAGGTAATCAGCCAGTCCACGGCACGCTTCACCGCGACCGGGCTTCCCGAGCCGGTCGCCGACTCGATGCGTGCGCTGTGGCTGATGGCCCTCGAAGCGGCCCGGGGCGAGCTCACTGATGCGCAGGCGGCCGCCGCGGAAGCGGTTGCCCGCGCCGCCGCCGAACGCGACAACTCGGCCGCACTGACAGCCATGCTGCGCACCGAGCTCGACGACTGGCAACGGCATGCGCGTGACCGGGACATGCGGATCGGACAGCAGGAGGCGGAACTGGCCGAGTCACGGCGACAGCTTGCCGAGGAGAAAAACCGGGCGCGACTCGCCGAAACCAGACTCCTTGAGGTGACCCGCGCCCACGACGAGGCGCGCCGTCAATATGACGAGGCGCAAGCGGCCGTACAGCGCGAATATGCGGGTCTTGCACGTCAGCTGATGAACGCGACGGATGAGCAGCGCCGGGCGCTGGCAGCAGCGCAGGCTGCCTTGCAGCCGGAACTGAAGTCATTGCGCCAACGGCTTGCGCAGATGACCGCGAAGTACGAGCAGCTGGATCGGGCGCGCGGGGACCCTGCCGCCACTCCCGCCCCTGGTGGCGGCCGGCCCGCCGGCACGCGCGATCATCCTGCCGGCTAACGGGAAGACGTGATGCGGCCCTCGGACTACCTGGACCTGTCGGCAGATCCGCCGTGCCGCCTGCCGGAGGGCATCCCTGCCGCCGTTGAGTATCTGTCCGCTTCCTTGGGCCGGCCCGTCTATCGAACGTGGAGCCCGGCAAGCCTGCTTGAACGCTACGGTTCCATGCGGGATGCAAAAATCGCCGAG
Organism: Paraburkholderia phenazinium; assembly: GCF_900141745.1. NCBI lineage: Bacteria > Pseudomonadati > Pseudomonadota > Betaproteobacteria > Burkholderiales > Burkholderiaceae > Paraburkholderia > Paraburkholderia phenazinium. Next base: position 719,648 of record NZ_FSRM01000002.1, read on the forward strand.
CCTCAAATCTTCGCTCTACTGCTCGCTGGCGGGACCGCCACCCAGTTCTGGGACATGGGCCAGACCCGCACGCTGCCGTCGCAGCAGGCACCGCGGGCCGAGGTCGTCGTCGAGCGGCTGCTGCGCGTGCTGCGGGTCAGATTCCGCCCGGCCCATCTGTCCGTAGAGAGCCATCACGGCAGGAAGGCGGCCGGCGCCGCGGCGCTCCGCCCAGACATGCGACCGGCGGCGCCCGTAGTTGACGCCGAACCCTGGCTGGCAGGAAGCGGACGGTACTACAACCGTAACCCCTCGGCCAATTCCCTGGGCGCCCTTGACGACGGCGACGCCGTGCGCAGGTTTCTGCAGGAGCGGGCCAGCCATTCGACTCATACTCATCGCGCCTATACCGAGGAAATCGGCCGCCTGATCCGGTGGTGCAAGGCGAACGGCGTCCCCGGCCCCCTGTCGGACCTGACGCGCGAAACGCTGATCGAGTATCGGCAATGGCTTGCCGGGTCTTCACCCCAATCGCCAGAAGCAGGACGCGGACAGGGACGGGGACAGGGCGAAGCAAGCCAGCGGCGCGCCATGGCGGTCCTGCGGAGCGTGTTCGGCTTCCTGTCTCTCACCGGGTACCTGAGCGCGAACGCGTGCGCAAGACTTGGCGATACAGCGGCGGCCCGCGGAGCGTTCCGTCCGGAGCGCATCCTGCCCGAGGCTGCAGTGCAGGCTGTCGATCGCTGGCTGCTCGAACGGATCAGCGATACCGGCCAACGGATTGACGTCGCGCGCCGCGCGGCAATTGTGGCGATCTATCGCTACTGTGGTGTACGTCTTAATGAGCTCGCGACGCACGACAGCTACCCCCGCCTCACGGTGGAGGCGAGCGGCTGGACATTGACAGTGCTAGGCAAGCGGCAGAAGAAGCGGTCGATTCCGCTGCCCGACATCTGCACGCGGTTCCTCAGACAGTATCGCCTTGCATGCGGGCTTACGGCGACACCGGCATCGGGCGAGACCAACCCGCTGATCCAGGGAAAGCGCGGCAGTCTTGGAGCATCGGGGCTCTACCGGGAGGTCAAGGCCGCGTTTCAGGAGATGGCTTCAACGATGCCCGCAAGCGATGCAGCTGCCCGTCTGGTTCTCGAAAGCGCCTCCCCCCACTGGCTGCGACATGCCTTAGGAAAGAGGCTGGTGATCGATAAAAAGGTGCCACTGCCAATGGCGCAGCTTATCCTGGGCCACGAGTCGGTGGTAACAACAGCGGGCTATTCGCGCACTAACGTCTCGGAGCTGCGCGAAATCATGCAGAGCAGTTTTACGCTACCGTCTTCAGACGCTCCGCCGCAGACAGATCCGTCACTCACACGTTAGCAGGATTGAACAGCCGGCCGACCGCTTTCACGGTGAAAAGCCGGATACGGAGGCGCCTCTTCACTTTGCGCGTTGACGTGGCGGTGGGGCAGACAGGAGTTCGCAGACGTCCTTCCCCAGTGCAGTGGCAAGTGCTGCAATGACGAGCAGCGAAGGATTTCCAAGCGATCGCTCGATCTGACTCACATAGGTACGATCCAGCTCGGCCTCAAAGCTTAGACGCTCCTGCGAAAGCGCATGCTCCCGCCGGAACTTTTTCAGATTGGTCGCGAGATGCTGTCGTAGCGTCTCATAGTCGCGTTGCTTCATTCCTTGAAGCGTGCCGACGTTGAGATTGCTGGTCCACGGGATATAATCTACAAATTGATTTTATTGTGAGCTGAAGATGTTGTTGACCCATGCCCAGTGGGCCGAATCAAACCCCACCAAACAAAGGCTTTCCGCGCCCCACCGGCCCTGGCGGTGTGTTGGCATTTCGGCCGAGTCGCCGGTCTTTCTGGTCGACCTGTTCTGGGGACCTGAGAACATGGATGAAGCGATTCGAAGTGTGCTGGTATCTTCGCCCGAAGAACTCATTGAAATCGTGTCTGAATTCGGCGTGGATCGCTGCCGCGTGTTTCATCTGGGGCTTGCCAATGGTCGTCGAGACGAGCAGCCCGCGTTAACTGCAGTCATGGCGTTGCGGAGCCATCGGGAACCTGACAACCCGATGAAATCGTATGTCTATGCAGATGCGCAAGGAGGCCAGCACGCGTGCTTTTCCTGGTCGCCCCTCGCGGATGAGACTTCGGTGTGGGAAGAGGAACTTGTACTTAACACCCGTGCGTTGTGACGCCTGACCAGACCAGCCTGTTATCGCGGAAGCAGCCCTGCCACAATACCGAAATGCATGGAGGTGGGGGGCTCTCAACAGCCGGCGGTAAATATAGGCGAGACGCATGTCACGTAGTCGTGTGCAAACCGGGCGCGAATGATCATGGTTCTGATATGTTGCCTCCGCTGGCCGTTTGACGGGCCGCTGTCGTCGCCTGACACCCGCAGTCGTTGCGTTGGCCTGACACAAGGTCCGTCCTTACCAGCACTCATTGGGCTCGCCGAACTCACGCCTTGCGGCGTCCAGAACTCGCTGCGGCTCAATTACAAAAACGTGGGCCGGGGTTTCACCGTTGAGCAGTGCATGTGGCGAGTAGAGCCAGAATACACGTCGCCACCCGCCACGATCCTCCTCGTCACTGGGCAGCAGCTTCAGCAAATCCGAAACCTCGGTGCGCAACGCGCCGTAAGAATTGAACTGAAAGTCTGGATAGCGGTAAGCGCGCTCGGGCGCTGACCACACCCCCAACATTGCTCCGCTCGAGCGTAGATGCCCGAGGTACTGATCAGGGTTGCTCCCGGGCTGGATGCCCGCACTTTCAGCCACGCGTTTGGCGTCCGGCCAGTCCTTCGCGAGAAGTTCGTCACGGAAGTTAATGGATACCCGGCGGCTTTCATCTCTATCTGATTCCATTTCTTCGGAGGTCCTAGGCTATCGGCGGGTCTTGAATGTTGATTTCACGATAAGGCGAGGGTTGACAAAAGACCGCGGGTTTTCGGAACTTTGCGGACTGTTTTCAGCATTGTCCATCCACTCGCAAAAAACTCCATGTCGGCCATCACCGAAGATTCGCAGATCCTTGACGGTGTACCGTGCTTTACCGGTACCCGGGTAGCGGCCCATTAACATCGGCAGATTACGACATTGCAGGGCACATTCCCCGAATCGCGAAGGACCGTGTGGGGCGCGGAACGAGCCGTCCGCCACACGAAAATGGACAGCGCCTCGATCGGCCAAGCCGGGTTGTGGCGAGTGCGGCTAAACTATTAACTACCCAGTAGCCTTAGAACGGTGCGCTCATGGATATTGAGAAGATCGCCAAAGCCATCGAGGCCGACCCCGGCCGGCACATTGTGACCATAGCCGTCTCGACCCGCGCCGAGGTATCGAAGCGGTTCGTCCGCGCCATGAACGGCGAGTCGCAGGGAGCATGGGTCTCGTTTGAGAGCGAAGCCGCGGCGCGAAAGGCACCCGGGCCAGACTCGGCCGCGCCGGAGGTAATCGAACGCGCCCGGCAACTCCTCGCGCAAGGCGGCAGGAATGAACACCAGTAAAGCTCTACCCTCGACCGCGGCGGCCGACGCCGCCGAGCAACTGCCCGACCGGCTCCCAGCGCTCGATACGACGTAAGTCGTTCGCCTGTCAGTGGCCGGCCAGCAACGTCTGGCCGAAACCCTGTCGTTGCCGCGGGAACCGGTACCCGCGCTGAAGCGTGCCATCGCCCGTCACGACTGGCTGTAGCGTGATGAACGACGGCAGAGCCATCTCGGAATCACCTGTTTGTTTCGCGCCTACTCTAATAACTCCTTCTATCAAAGTAGCGGTCAATGCGCAGGTTACAGGTACTGGGCGCGCAGTGACCAGACGCGGCTGTCACAGCCATCCCGCAGAGGAAAGTCACGGCTTGAGCGTAAGTCTTCAACTGACATGGAACAACGAACCATGATGAAGGCATTCGTCATCGACCGATATGGACGCAAGAGTGACGTACGCGCCGGCGATATGCCGGTTCCTGACCTGAATGAGGACGACGTGCTGGCCCAGATTCACGCCGCGGGCGTGAACCCGCTCGATTCAAAGATCAGGGACGGCGAGTTCAAGCTGATTTTGCCATATCGCTTGCCGCTGATTTTGGGCAACGACCTAGCTGGGGTCGTTGTCCGCGTCGGATCGCGCGTGCGGCGACTCAAGCCGGGCGATGAGGTGTATGCGCGACCGCCCAAAGATCGGATCGGTACTTTCGCGGAATTTATCGCGATTGAGGAAGTGGCTGTGGCGTTCAAGCCCAAGGCGCTCACGATGGAAGAAGCGGCTTCCATTCCGTTGGTGGCTTTGACAGCCTGGCAGGCGCTGGTCGAGAAAGGTCAACTGAAGAAAGGACAAAAGGTATTGATACACGCCGGCTCGGGTGGTGTTGGCACCTTTGCCATTCAACTGGCCAAGCATCTGGGAGCGATCGTCGCGACGACAGCGAGCGCCGCGAATGCCGGATTGATGAAGCAACTTGGCGCTGATATCGTCATCGATTACAAGAAAGATGACTTTGCCGCCGTGCTGAATGACTGCGATGTGGTGCTAGATACGCAAGGCGGAAATACGCTCGAAAGATCGCTGCGCGTTCTCAAAACGGAGGGCAAGCTCATCGGGATCGCCGGCCCACCCGATCCCGATTTTGCTAAACAGATGGGGGCCTCCCTGTTCCTAAACACGGTGATGCGCTTTCTAAGTTATCCCATTCGAAGGGCGGCGAAACGTCGCAACGTCACTTATTCATTCCTGTTTATGCGTGCCGATGGTGACCAACTAGGCCAGATCGCTACGCTCATTGACGCACGTGCTATCAGGCCAGTGATCGATCGAATTTTTCCGTTTAACTCAACACGAGAAGCCTTGGCTTTTGTCGAAGCGGGACGTTCAAAGGGTAAAGTCGTCATCAAGATCCGATGGAGAGAGATATCTATTTGATTTCTCGCAGACCTAACGGCACATGCTCGACGTGAGTTTTTTGGGCCGCTGCATGCCAACGTCCGTTGTCAGCGTGGAGCCGACTTTCAAACGTCTTCAGAAGAATCAAAAGGAACGACGGCTCTTGGCCGAAGCCGGGCCGACGGCGAATTTCCACGACCCAAAAGAGCCGTTTGACGCATTTCGCTGAGCGTCTTATACCCGGCCCTAACCGGCCGCTTGCGCCGCAAACAACCGGATCAATGTCTGAGGGTCTACTGGTTTCGTCAGATGATGGTCGAAGCCCGCCTCCGCCGAGCGGATACGATCCGTAGGCAGCCCAAAGCCGGTGACCGCCACAAGCATCGCGCTCAGTCCAATCTCGGATTTACGCAGTGTTCTTGCCACCTCGTATCCGTCCATATCCGGCAGCCCGATGTCCAGCAGCACGACGTCTGGACGAAAGACTGCGGACGCTGCAATTCCCGACGTGCCGTCGAGACGCGTTTCTACTTGGTGGCCTTCAATTACGAGCAGCATTGCCAGGGCTTCCGCCGCGTCAGCATTGTCATCGATGATGAGTATCCGCTTTGGAGGGACCAGCGCCGCCTGCGCCCGTGCATCCTCCTGCTCCGCGGCCCCGGAACCCGAATCCAGCGGAAGATCCACTACAAATTCGCTGCCGCTCTTGCCATCGCTGATTGCCCTGACGGAACCGCCGTGCAGCTCGATCAGGCGCCGAACCACGGACAGACCCACACCAAGTCCAGCGTGGATTGGGTTACTCGCCGGTGCCCCCTGGACGAACATGTCAAAGAGGCTTCCTAACGTTTTGGGCGGAATCCCCCGCCCGTTATCCTTGATGCTTAATCGAAGCCGCTGGCCCACTCTGACGGCCTGAATTTTTATCTTGCCGCCGGGCGCCGTAAACTTTGCGGCATTGATGACAATATTTTCAAGGACCTGCGACAGGCGGGTGGGGTCCGCGTATAAAGTTATAGGCTCGTCTGGAAGAGAAACGGAAAGCGTGTGATGGCGCTCGTCGATGATCGGCTGGCAAACCTCGATGGCGCTCTGGATGACCGTCCCCAATGATACGTTCTTGCGATGCAGTTCGATACTGCCACTTGTTATCCGCGAGAGGTCGAGCATATCGTTCACGAGCTGCATCATCGCGCGACCCTGCCTCTGTATCACCCCGCCTGCCCATGCTTTCTGGGTCGCCGCGGCAGTATCTGAGGCAAGCAGTTCCCCGGCGGAACAAAGCGCCGCGAGCGGATTGCGCAGCTCGTGACCCAGTACCGCGAGAAACTCGTTTTTCCGCCGGTCCGCCTGCGCCAACCGTTCGGCCCGCTCGCGAAGGAATGCATTGCTCACACTGCGGTCGGTGAGATCACGCTCGGTGGTGGCGACCGCAACTGCATTACCCGCGTCGTTCGACAGGATCGACATAGTAAGCCAGATGTTGATAATCTCGCCATCTCTCCTGATCCGCTGGGTTTCGCAGGAATGTAACGCTTCGTTGTTCTGTGTCTGCTCGATAAAATCGAGATGATCCGGTCTCGCACCGTTCGGCATCAGATCGGACACATTCATGTTCAGCGCTTCGGATTCGCTATAGCCATACATGCCGGCGGCTGCCCGGTTCCATGCGAGGAAGCGGCCGCTGAGGTCAACTACGGTTACCGCATCATTTGAACCGTCAACGACGGCGGCAAGCCTGCGCGATCGCTCGTCGGCTTGCTTCGCATGGGTGATGTCGGTCCAGGTGACGACCGCACCTGCGGCCATGTTGCCTGGGTCGCTAGAAAAAGGGGTAACGCGCCGGACATACCATTCTCCGGTCGCTGTTTCAATATCCATGGTGGCTTGCTTCCTCAGGCCCGAAAGCACTCCATCCATATCCCGCGCCAATCCATCACCGAGAGGAGCACCGAGCAATTCCTTGATCGGATGCCCCACGTCCGCCGACGCAAGCCCCAGCATCCTGCCGGCACTGGGTGTAAATCGCCTGATCTGCCCTTGCTGATCGAGGAGCACCGTCGCGATCTCCATGCTGGCGAGGAGATTGGTGACATCGCCGGCCATCGCTGCCAGTTGCTCGACCTTGTGTTCGAGTTGCGAATTCAACAGACTCAGCTGCTCGTTGACTGCCTGCAACTCTTCTTTCGACGTTTCAAGTTCCTCATTGGCCGAGCGCAATTCCTCGTTCATGGAGAGAATCTCTTCGTTCGACACGCGCAGCTCGCTATTACTTTCTTCCAGCTCCTCGATCGTGTCGCCGAGCTCCGCCTGGGTCGTGCGAAGCTCGTTCTCGATATGCCACAGATCCGAGTCGGCGCCAAGCGCTACCGACGCCTCCAGGCGGTCTATCGTCTGTAATCTGGCGAAAATAACAAGGAACGCGGTACCCGAACTGGCAGTATCGAAGGGACGCGTCACAGTGATTTTTATGGGCGGGGCCTTGGCGCCTGATACGACTTCACTCACGGGAGCACTGGCCGGGTTTTGCATGGCCCGGCGTAACAGGATTCGCAACTTCAGACGCAATGCCTCGCGCGTCATGTCCAGGATGTTGCCGGTCGGCTCGCCCGCTGGTTGCGCCAGGTATTCGTCCGCGGTGCCGCTCACGTAGAGGATCTGGTGTGCGGAATTGACCAGTACAGAAGCGGCGTGTTGCTCGCCCAGCAGAGTCGCATTCACCAGTTCCGCATAGCCCTTGTTCCGTGCTCCCACGCGGGTCGCCGGCGGAAACTCCTCGCGCCGGACCGCCCTCGCGGAAAAACGGTAGCCAGAAATACCCGGTGCTGGTGTCGGACTGCGCTGGTAGATCCGCCATGCTTTGGACACCTCCTCGAAATGAGTCGAATCCGGATCAGTACTTTCCGAGCGTCCGAGAAACAGGAACCGCTTTGGGTTGAGTGCGAAATGAAACAGTTCGAAAACACGCTGCTGGGCTTCGGGCTCCAGGTAAATGAGCAGGTTGCGGCAACTGACGAGATCCACACGGGAAAAAGGCGGGTCGGCGATCAGGTTCTGCGGGGTGAACAGGACCCTCTCGCGGAGGTCCTGACGGATCTGGAAGCCACCGTCGTGCGCATGAAAAAAACGTTCGAGCCGAGTGTCGCCGATGGGCAATGCTACCCCCGGCGGATAGATGCCGGGCCGGGCGCGTGCCAGTGCGGCGCGGTTCACGTCGGAGGCGAGAATCATGAACTTCCGCCGTATAGCCCGCTTCTCGATCTCCTCAGTGAGCAGGATGGCCATCGAGTAGGCTTCTTCGCCGGTCGCGCAGCCAGGCACCCAGACGCGTAGGGGCTCTTCGCGCTCGGGTTCCTCCAGCAACCGGCTTAGTACGCGCGCGGATAGCGCTGCCCACGCTTCCGGGTCACGGAAAAATTCGGTCACGCCAATCATCATGTCCAGACTCAGTGCCTGCGCTTCTTCCTCGCGGCTTTTCAGTATCCCGTAATAGGCTTCCAGGCTGTCCACGCGGTTCACTGTCATGCGTCGGGAGATACGACGTTCGAGCGTACCGCGCTTGTAGCCTCTGAATTCCGAACCGATGGCTGAAAGCGCTCTGTACGCTGGCTCGAGATCTACCGGCTGCGGCGCGTCACCGGGCGACGCCAATGTCGCAGTTGTAGAGCGTTCAATGTATTCGGTCAGCGCCGCCGGCATCTCTTTAACTGGCAGCACAAAGTCAACCAGGCCGGTCGCGATGGCGTGTGCCGGCATGGTACTGTGTTCAGCCGATTCGGGCGCCTGGGCCATTACCATGCCGCCTTCGGCCTTGATAGCCCGCAGTCCTGCGGCGCCGTCCGCATTTGCTCCGGTGAGCACGATCCCGACGGCACGGTCGTGCTGGTCAGCAGCCAGGGACTTAAACAGCAGGTCGATCGGCATGGGGACCTCGCGCCGCCCAGCGGCGGGTGCCAGCTTGAATGCGCCATGCGACAGGGTGACCGATACCTTAGGGGGAATAACGTAGATGTGCCCCCCTTGAATCAGCCCGGCGTCCTCGATAACTGAGACGGGAAGCTGCGTCTCCCTCGCTAGCAGTTCAGCCAGGTGACTCTCGGCGTCCGGCGCCAGATGGACGACGACCACGAACGCGGTGTCTTTCGGCATCGCGGATGCCGCCCTGAAGAAGAGGCCAAGCGCCTTCAGCCCACCAGCCGACGCACCAATCCCCACAATGCGCGGAGATCGTGCCACACGCGCATCCGGGGCCATGACGTCTTTGGAATCGTTCATATAAAGCGAAATTTTTGGTTGTTCGGTGCGAGCGATACGTCGAGGGATCATGCCCGAGGGCAGATGGGTGTTGTAATTTTTATTGAGTGGCTGCACCGCGTCCCGATTGGAGCCGTCACTTTACCCGCAACCGCGTGCCTAGCAAGCGACGTGTCAGTGACTTGGCGCAGGTAACGGCGATGCTCAAGCCCCTGAATCGACCATTGCTCCATCTGATAATGTTCGTTGCTCCGGTGTCCATTCGCTCTTCCATCGTTCATCCCCGGATCTGAACCGATCGCTGCGTGCTTCAAATTTCGCTCGAATGCTGCGCCGCATCCAGTACTCGCGACCTCACCTGGCGACGCTTGCTTCGACAAGGAGCGGGGGCCGGTGGGTCCTATCCGTAAATGCGGTCCAGGCAACGTGCGCGAAGCAGGTACAAGCCGTTGAGGACCGTCTTGCTCGCCTGGATAAAACACACGCTGTGAACGCGTCGCGGGTCTGCGGGCTCGCGCAGACTGACGTATTCGGAGTGCAAGGTCATTTGCGTTTCCATTGCCACGATTTCCCTTTCCACCCTCGCCAAGAGACTGACGTAAGCGCTTTCCATATCGCTCCCACGAGTCAATGGACTTGCTCGTCTGTGTCTGCCCATATCGTAGTCCGAGAATTCGCGATCATGCTATCCAACGTGATATGACCCCTTAATCAATGGCGGGAAATGAACATTGAAGCCGGGGGCGGAACAGCGCAGGTCGAGAGAGCACTCGAACGATACCTGATCGCACGCGGCCCCCCGGAGAAAGCACTGGCTCACCGATGGGCAGACCGCCGGGTTATGTCGCCGGCATCGTCGTACCGCATGTCCGCAAACCGGAGGGCGGAAGCGTGGTTGGGGTTGGGGAGGCTAGTGGTGAGTTGCCATTCCATCAGGTACATGTGATGCTTCTAATAGGAAAATGCCGCGAGGTCTTATGAACGGGGAAGACATTGCGCACCGCTTGGGCGACATGACGGCCGCGCTTGATGCCATAGCGTTTCGGCTGAAAGGAAGTGGATTGCAGAGGGACCACGCCAAGATTGCAGCTGAAATTCACGATGTGATGAAGCTCATGGGCGGTCTAAGTACCCTAGGCTTCGTGGACTACCATTCCTTGAACGTCGCCAGAGAACTTGTTAAGGCAAACGAACTCAAGGTAGCGCTCGAACAATTGCGCCGGATCTTGGCGCGGCAGTCCGGTGCGAGCTGCCTTTAGCTATCCGGCATGGCCCATTGCTCCGACCACCTGCACTCTCCCGGCAGACGTAGACTCCCTAGCTCGCGTCGATCCGAAAGCACACCTCCCGTGTTCGCAGGCGGGAGCGTCCTCGCAGCGGAGCAGCGCATCGCCCATTTCGGCCCTAGCGAGATCCGACATTTACAAGTGCGATGATCGTCGATCAACGCCTTATTATTCGGAAACAGCATGCGATTTCAGTACAAGCACTTTGTGATCGACGCGACTCCAGACCTCGCTTCGGGTCAATTTTGGGCGCGCGCACGAATCGCTCCAGGTGCTCTCAACGAAGACGAGCAGCCGCCGCTAATTGATCAGCGAGAAATCGGGCGCTTCTCCCAGAAATCTCTCGCCGTGGAGCACGCGATTAACTGGGCTCGTAGTTGGATAGAGAGCCAGCGAACGCTGAGCTGATCCGGCCGCGCCCGGAATGACGCATGGAAGTTGGCCCAATCTCAGTCTACTTCGCGAGTCAGGAACTCGGCTGAAGCGTTTCAGAACGGTATCGCGAACGAACTATCTGCGTAGTAGGGACCGCAGTGTCCGTTGCCGGATGGGCATCGGCCCTTCGAACGCCATCGCCGGGCGTCTCAAATTGGCCGGCTGCCGTCTCATGCGCTCTGCATTTGCGTTGCGCAGCCTCGATCAGTAGCACGCGACCGGCTATTCGGGAGGTGCCTTCCTCATACCAGACCGGATTTCCACCACCAACTGGTAGGTAATTCCCGCGAAAAAAGTGAGGAACAGTGGCATCCCGACAACAAGAACGCCCCAGCCCGCGCCTCGCGACAAAGAAACCGCGAGAACGAAGGCAATCATGGCAGCAAGTGACAGATAAGCCTTTATGAACCGTTTGGCTATGGCCTGCTTTACAGTTGGCATAGGTCCGCAGCAGTCCTCCCACTAACGTTCTGATGCGGCTCTGGAGCGAGCGTGTGCTATCGATTGTCGACGATCCGGGTCACGATGTCGAGCGTCCCTAATTGGCCGATCACGGCCGCCGTAGCTCAGTCCGATGCAATGGTCTTAGCCATATACGCCGAATATGTGCTCACCGAAAATTTTTGAGCGAGTCAATTTGACAAACTATAATCGCGCTCCATTTTCCCGGAGCGATCCATGGCAGATACGGACTTATCATCTACCTCCTTGGGCCTGGCTGCGTATGCAGAATTTGCAGATCGCTATGCTTCGGTAGCACCAACGAAAGCGCACAACGCGCTTTACGAACGCCCCGCGACGATTGCTTTAGTCGGAGATGTCTCCGGTTTGCGCATTTTGGATGCGGGATGCGGACCGGGAATTTTCAGCGAAATCTTCGCCCGCAATGGAGCGACGGTCCACGCATTTGACATCACGCCGCGGATGGTCGAGCTTGCCCGCATACGTTGCGCCGGACTTCCGGTCACGTTGGCTGAAGGCAATCTAGCTGAACCACTGAACTGGCTGCAAGATGCGTCATTCGACAAGATCGTGTGTGCCTTGGCGCTCGACTACGTTGCAGACCTGGCTCCAGTGTTTAAAGAATTCAGAAGGGTCGCCAGTCCTGGCGCAACATTGGTGTTCTCGATGTCTCATCCCATGCGCGACTGGATGGACGAGCGGACGCACGGAGCCTGGACATACTTCGATACGTCCCGCTTCGGCATGTACTGGGGCGGCTTCGGCGAACCAAAGCCGTTCGTTCAGTCGTATCGACGCCCGCTTGCAGCCATACTCAACGATTTGGTCGAAAGTGGCTGGAATCTGGAGTCGCTCGTCGAGCCAAAACCGCTTGAAGAGATGAAGACCGTCGACCCGGAGCATTACGCAGAACTCTCTATGACCCCTGCGTTTATCTGTGTTCGGGCACGCTGCTAGGCATCTCGGTATTCATAGCGAGAAATAGCTCCGAATGTCGTCAATCTGAGAGGATGCGTCCACTGGCCGTTCCTGGCCGGAACTTACCAGTCAAGACCTTGCTGCTGCGGGGAGCGGCTGGGTCGCGCAACACGTCGCTCGAGATTGCGCGCGCGAGAACCGGTACATCGCGCGCCTGATTAGCGTGCGGATTACCACTGCATCAGATCGTACCGGCCACCACGCTATCCGCGATCTGCGCATCCTGCACCGCGACTCCGGTTAAATCAGCGATCGTGATCTGCATCGGGTCGGCGTCGTTGCGCACGCGCTCGCCGCTTTCCAGCGCCGAGCCGAGCTCGGTCAGACGTTCTATCTGAATAAGCCCGGCCGCCAGCGCATGCGAGACTTCTCCGTAGCGGCTGCACTGGGCAATCGAATCGACAACGATCGACGACGCTCGCGCGACGATGTGCGGATCGAGTTCCTGCTTGCCGAACGCATCCGCCCCGACCGCCGTGATATGCGTACCGCCGCGAATCCAGGCTGTTTGCAGCAGCGCTTGCCGCGAAGGCGTCGCAGTGACGATCAGGTTCGCGTTCGCTGCGACGGCTTCTGCACTGTGCTGCACCTTTACAACAAATCCCCGTCCGGCCATGTTTTCGGCAAACGAGGTGCTCAGCGCCACGGAAGGACTCCACACGTGCACTTCGCGGCATGCCGTCACCGGCTTCAGATATTCCAGTTGCAGACGCGCCTGCTCGCCCGCGCCAATGATGCCGATCGCCGTTACGTTACGCGGCGCGGCCACCCGCGCGGCCAGTTGCCCCGCAATCGCGGTCCGTATGCACGTCAACCAGCCTTCGTCCTGCAGCAGCGCGACAGGAACACCGGTCGTCGCCGAACACAACACGACGAAGCCGCTATTGCTTGGCATTCCCTGCTTCGGATTGTCGTAAAAGCCGGACGATATCTTGATCGCGAACGTCCGTGCACCGTCTATGTGGGCCGATTTGATGCAGCAATCACCATTGGCATCCGCGAACTGAAAGTTCTGCACAGGCGGTACCTGCGCGGTGCCGCGCGAGTATGCGATAAACCCCTGCTCGATCATCCGCACTGCACGATCGACGTCGAAACGTGCGACGATTTCATCCTTACTCCAGATCTTCACTTCACGGCCTCGATGAATTTTTCCAGCATGATGTTGCGCCCGCTCAGCACTACCGCTACCGCGCGTCCCTGATAGTGGTCCGCCAGTTTCAGCATCGATGCCAGCGCAACGCCCGCGGCGCCCTCGATCATCCAGCGGTCGGTCCGCGCGAGCAGCTTCATGGCCGCCCTGATCTGTTCTTCAGTGACGAGCGTGGTTTTGGAGATCACCCGCTGGCCGATGTCGAACGTGATCGTGTCCTGCTCGATTCCGCCCGCGGTACCATCGGAAATCGTGTCGCGCTCCTCGCTCTCGACAATCCTGCCTACCTTCAGCGAGCGGTACAGCGCCATCGAATTGGCGGGCCAGCAGCCGACTACGTCGGTCTGCGGCAGCAACTCCCGCACAGCCGCCCCGACGCCGCAAATCAAGCCGCCGCCGCCCACCGAGGCGAACACGCCGGCGAGCTCGATACCTGCCGACTGCGCCTGTTCGTGCAGCTCGACACCTATCGTGCCTTGCCCGGCAATCACGTCGATGTCGTTGTACGGCGAGACGAAGCACATACCCTTGAGCTTCGCCTGACGTCCCGCTTCAAGCTCGACCGCAAGCGGGGTGTCGTCGATCGTGATCAGTTCCGCGCCGAGCGCGCGAATCATGTCGAGCTTCACCGGCGATGCCGTGGTCCTTGCATACACCGAGACCGGGACGCCTGCGAGCTTGCCCGCCAGTGCCATGGCCTGACCGTGATTGCCGCTCGACACAGTCAGCACGCCATTGCGTCGGGTGGCGGCATCGAGCAGGCGGATCCTGTTCGACGCACCGCGAAACTTGAACGAACCCGTGTGCTGCAAATGCTCGCACTTCAGATAGACATCACAGCCGCTCAACCTGGACAGCATCGGGCTATACGTGAGCGGCGTGACCGCGACCTGTGGGCGGATCGCGCGATGTGCGTCCTCGATTCGCTGAAATAGCGCGTTTGTCATTCGTTGTCTCTCCAATCGTAATACGTCCCGGAGCGACTTCCGGGCTCGGCTGCCTCTATGTCGCCTAGCGGAATCGCTCGGGACGAAACGGATAGGGATCGGCAACAGGCGTTGCGCCCGTCATCATTTCCGCCAACAGGCGGCCTGACACGGGGCCGAGTGTCAACCCGTGATGGTTGTGGCCAAACGAGAACCAGAGCCCGCGATGACGAGGCGCAGCTCCGATAACCGGCCGCATATCCGGCGTACAGGGACGCAGGCCAAGCCAGGGCGCGTTGTCCAGCCGCCGGCCGAGGCCGAAGATGGGTCGGGCAATGTGCTCCGCCCGACCCAGTTGAATGCCCGTCGGCGCCGCCTCACGTCGGGCGATCTCGACGCCGGTCGTCAACCGCAGGCGTCCTTGCATGGGCGCGATCACGTAGCCTTTCTCCGTATCGACAAGCGGCACGGAAAGCATCGCCCGGGTGGGCTCGTAATGCATGTGATAACCGCGCTTCGCCCGCAGCGGTATGCGATAACCGAGCGGTGCGAAAATCTTGTCGGACCATGGTCCGAGGGCTACTACAACCTCCCCTGCGCTGATCAGGCCTTGTGATGTCTGCACGGTCCATGCGTCGGCCTGCTGGCGCAGCGTGGTCGCCTCGCCGGTCAAAAGCTGGCCGCCACCTTCCTCGAACAGTCGCGCGTAGCCCTTCGTCAATGCGCCGGGGTTGGCAACGCTCGCCGGATCTTGCCAATGCAATGCGCCACAGAAACCCGGCGCAAGACCGCATTCGCGCGCCTGGAGTGCGGCGGCATCGAGCGGTGTCACGCGCAATCCATGGGTACGCGCTTTCGCTTCGGCTACTGCGGATTGCCGTTCAAATTCTGCCTCCGTACGGAATGCCTCGAGCCAGCCGCCGTGATGCACGAGGCTGGCAAGACCTGCGCGTGCGATCAACGCATCGTGTTCGACGACGCTTCGCCGGATCAACGGAAACATGTCACGCGCAGCAGCTTCGAGGCGGCTCGGGGACGACTCCCACCAGAAGCGCGCGAGCCATGACGCAAACGTCGGCAGCGCCTTATAGTCCCAGTAAAGGTCCGTCGATTGATTGCGCAGATAGCGCAGCAGCGTAGCGGGATGGCGTGGAAAGGCATAGGGCACGACGGATGAGCTTTCGATCAGCCCGGCATTGCCGAAGCTGGTCTCCTCACCCGGGCCGCGCCGGTCGACGAGTGCCACGCGGCGTCCGCGATCCTGCAGATGCAGCGCGCTCGACACGCCAACCGTTCCGGCTCCCAGCACGATCACATCGAAATCCATCCGCCCGCTCCAATTGCCATGCCACTCACTACTTCGCGATGATGTCGCGCTTGAAGTACTTTTGCGACAGGCTGCTAAGCGTGCCGTCCTTCTTCAAGGCAGCCAGCGCAGCGTCGACCTTTCCAGCCAGCGCCGTGTCGCTCTTGCGCATGCCGAAGCCCGTGCCTTCGCCTAGCGTGGCTGGGTCCGAGAGCGGATTACCGACAATGGCGTAATCATGCCCTTCGGGCTTGCTCAGGAAGCCGGCTTCGACCGTCTGTGCTTCCTGGACCGCGGCGTCCAGACGGCCGGCAATGAGGTCGGAGTAGACCTGATCCTGGTCCTGGTACGAGATGATCGTTACGCCTTCCGTCGCCCAATGCTGTTTCAGGAAGTCTTCCTGCGACGATCCCTGCAGAACGCCGACGCGTTTGCCGTGCAGGCTCTTCACATCCGGCAGCAAGGAGGAGGCGCGCTTTGCCACCATCACGATCGGCACGACGTAGATTGCCGGCGTGAAATCGATGGACTGCTTGCGCTTTTCGGTGATGTTCATGGCGGAGTTGATCACATCGAACTTGCGTGCCTGCAGCGCGGGAATCAATCCGTCGAACGAATTCTCCACCCACTCGCATTTCACGCCCAGCTTCGCGCAGACCGCGTTGCCGACATCGACGTCGAATCCCTCGAGTTGTCCGCTGGGCGACTTGCTTTCGAACGGCGGGTACGCTGCCTCGATGCCGAAACGCAAGGTGCCCTGCGTTTCGGCATTGACGATGCTGACCGAACCCATCAACGCGGCAGCGACGAAAAGTGAAAGTGGAAGCTTCATGATGATTCCCTGAGTAGTTGAGGGTCAAGCGCAAGTGGAGAAGCTTGACGGTTGGGTACCCCGCGCTCGCGCGGCGAAGCATGAGGCGCCGGACAGTCTGCCTTCGCACCCATTCTGGACACACAGTCTATTCTGGACTAAAACAAATGCAAGCAATTTCAAAATAAAAGTCCAATCTGGACTTTTTAGATTTAGAATCGTGCTACCACCGCAAGCCGGCATCGCTCTGAGGAGCAGCCCAATGAGCAGCACAGACAAGGGTTTCCCGCTGATCGTCGGGCACAAGGAGGTGCGCAACGCGCTGCCGCACCTCGACGTTCGCGGTGCATTGACCCGAATGTTTCTCGCACTCGCCAACGGCAATGCCGTGCAGCCTCCTCAGACTCTCACGCTGTTCCCCCACGACGCAGGCGACTTCATTACTTACCTTGGCGCCGTCGCGGACACCAAGGTATTCGGGGCGAAGCTATCGCCATACATCGTCACCGGGTCGAAGCCGATCATCACGGCATGGACCGCGCTGATGTCGACGGAAACGGGTCAGCCGCTGATGTGGTGTGACTCCGCTCTGCTTACCATCGAACGTACGGCAGGCGCGACCGCGCTAGCAGTCGATTGTCTGGCCACACGCGCGGCGAGCCGACTAGCGATCATCGGCACAGGGGCGCACGGGCAGGCGCATTTGCGTCACCTCGAACCACTTCGACCCTGGGATTCGATCAGCGTGTTTTCCCCCGACCTTGCGCAGAACGACACGAAGCGAGCCCAGTTGGCCGCACTGGACCGTCGTGTGAGGGTGTGCAGCAGTCTTGAAGACTGCGTGCGCGATGCCAACGTGGTGGCACTGTGTACATCCTCGGGCACACCGGTGCTTCCGGATGGTCTGCTCACGAAGCCTGCGCTCATCACGTCGATCAGCACGAACGTCGCCGATGCGCACGAAATTCCGCCAGCATGGATCCCAGCGATGGAGGTCTATTGCGACTATCGGCGAACCACGCCTGCCAGTGCGGGAGAAATGAAACTGGCCGCACAGCAGCATGGCTGGTCTGCGCAGAACGTGCTTGGCGACCTGGCCGAACTCGTGTCCGGCACAGCCCCCCGCCCCTCGTATGGGCGCCATGCATTTTTTCGCTCGATTGGCCTCGGTCTGGAAGACGTGGCGATCGCGTACGAACTGTTCACGCACATGAGCGGACGGCGCGCGCGCACCGGTGCCTGAACGCCGTGAATGCAGACCAGTCGCGCCGTGGCATGCATTGCCCGTGGCAAAATGAGGCATCAGACGAACATGGATTGCGTGATGCCGCCTGTCTCCCCGTATCTCGCGCAACCTCAAATCTCATCCCTTACCATGCGAAAAGCCAAAATCACGCCCGCGCGCCGGCTTCTGCTCGATCGATACAGTGCTGTCGCCGATGGTATCGCCCTGCTGTTCTTTCCGTACGTCGAAATCGTCATTCACGACCTGCATACCCAGACGATAGCGTATATCGCGAACAATCTGTCCAAACGTGAGCTTGGTGATGAATCGGCGCTCGACGACTTCGATCAAACCGCCGAGGCGGGCACGATCGGCCCCTACGAGAAGATCAATTGGGACGGCAGGCGGATGCGCTGTGTCAGTACCGTTCTTTCCGACGATACGGGGGTCGCAGTCGGCATGATGTGCGTCAACTACAACATCTCCGTGTTCGAGGACATGAAGCATCTCATCGATCGCGTGGTTTCAGGAGCAGGCCTCGTGAAACAGCCCGAAGAGTTGTTCAAGGACGACTGGCAGGAGCGGATCAACACCTTTCTCCACGCGTGGCTTCAGGAGCGGCAACTGGCGCTGAATTCCCTGACCCGGGATCATCGTCGCGAACTC
This sequence comes from Paraburkholderia phenazinium, assembly GCF_900141745.1. Lineage (NCBI taxonomy): Bacteria > Pseudomonadati > Pseudomonadota > Betaproteobacteria > Burkholderiales > Burkholderiaceae > Paraburkholderia > Paraburkholderia phenazinium. The sequence continues at coordinate 738,026 of NZ_FSRM01000002.1, forward strand.
GTGGAGGCGCTGTGGGCGGAGGGTGCGTTCAAAGGAAAGAGCGCGGCCAACTACGTTGCCAACGTTCTTGGCATGGGACGCGCGACTGTCTATCAGCATATAAGGGATTTGCGAGGTGCGGCAGCCTAGCCACCAGCCTGCGCCTGCGCCGCTTCGAGTATCCGCAACGCCAGCAGGTTGGCCGCCGGCTGGCGGCTATGGGCGGGACGCTCGACTAGCCCAACTTCCCTGAAGAAGGTGGCGTCTCCAAGCCCCAAGGCAACCACCCCCTCCGGAAGCGACAACGCAGCTGTAGAGGGAAGCAGCGCTACCCCCGCACCACGCCGAACCAGTTGAACAATTCCCTGAAGTTCATCCAGCTCGATTGCCTCCTTCACGGAAATTTTTGAGCGGCGCAGAAACTGATCCACCAGTCTGCCATCGAAAGCGTTCCGATCGTACCGGATGAACGGCTCCGTCTCCAGCAACTCCCGCCAGGTGGAGCGTTGATGTGTCTCAGGTGCCAGCAGGAAAAACGGCTCCGATAGCAATACCCTCCACTGCAGATCTGCGGGAAGCGTGAAGCGGGGTTTGATGATCACCGCCATGTCCACCTCTCCAGAATCCACCTGTCCTAGCAGATTCAGGGAAACCCCCGGGACCAGCCTTACACGGCATTCCGGATTTTCCGTCCGGAAGATGGCAAGTGCGTCCGCGAGGAACGACGCCTGCGCCGACGAGATGGCGCCGACCCGGATCAGCCCCGCACGGGAACTCGCTGCGCTACGGCCCAGCTTCGAATAGGCCGCCATGATTTCGTCCGCTACAGCTAGCGCCTCATAGCCCGCCGAGTTAAGCACGGCGTGCCGGCCGCTCCGGTCGAACAGCGCGAGGCCCAGCTCTTCCTCAAGCCGGTGGATTTGCGCACTGACGGCCGATTGGGTGAGCCCGATATTGGCGCCGGCGCTTGCGAACGAGCCATAGCGGACCACGGCCAAGAAGGTCTGAAGTTCCCGAAGCATCGCGACTCATCAAAAAAAATGTTCACATGGGCAAAAACATATCGTTTTCGGTGGTTTATTTTTCGCCATAGACTACCTCTAACGATCCATCTTGAGAAGCAAAGAACTGCACCTGACGGCCTTCTAGGTGTGAACCCCAGGTGCCCCATGAATCGCATCGCGGCTCGTGCGCCTATCGTCCCGCGTCCGTCAGAAAAAGATTTTCAAACCGAGACCAATGTAAAGAGGAGTATTAACCATGCTTAAGAGCTTCAGGATGTTCTCAGGGATCGCTTTGCTGGCCGTCGCTTGCAGTGCCATGGCTGACGATCTGGGCCCCACCCTGCAGAAGATCAAGGACACGGGGATCATTTCGCTTGGCGTGAGATACGACTCGCCCCCGTTCAACTACAACCTCGGTGGCAATCAACAGGCGGGGTATTCCTATGACATCAGCACAAGAATCGTCGATGCCGTCAAGCAGCAACTAAATATGCCGACGTTGCAGGTGAAAGAGTTGAGTGTCACTTCCCAGAACCGTATCCCGTTGCTGATGAACGGCACCATCGATCTCGAGTGCGGTACGACGACCAACAACCTGGAGCGCGAGAAGCAGGTGGGCTTTTCGACCACCATCTTCATCATCGGCACTCGCCTTCTTGTCAAAAAAGACAGCGGAATCAAGGAGTGGTCGGACCTGAAGGGCCACAACGTGGTTGCGGCAGCGGGATCGACCGGTGAGCGCCTGTTGCGGGACATGAATGACAAGGAAAAGCTGGGAATGAACATCATCGGAGCCAAAGACGTTGGCGAGGCATTCCTGATGCTGGAATCGGGCCGTGCGGCCGGCTATATGGACGACGACGCAATCCTGTATGCGGAGCGCGCAAAAGCGAGATCGCCGCAGGACTGGGTGGTAGTGGCCAAGCCGTTCACCCGGGAAGCTTATGGCTGCATGCTCCGAAAGGACGACGCACCATTCAAGAAGCTGGTGGACAACGTCATTTCTAAAATGATGTCGGATGGCTCGATCAACAAGCTTTACACCAAGTGGTTCACTCAGCCGATCCCGCCGCGAGGATTCAATGTCGATTTCCCGATGTCTTCCGATATGAAGGCGCTTATCGCCAATCCGAACGATAAGGCACTTGACGAGTAGTCTGCCTGTATCGAACGTTGCAGTGCCGGAGGGAGTCGCCTTCCGGTACCGCAACGACTGCTACGCCCGAACCCGTTACATCGGCGCGCAGTCGTGTGGCCATATCCCGTGACCAGACGAGGCGCAAGATCCACGCTTTACATTGGGCGAACGTCGAAAGACTGTGAGGTGGCGTGAAGCGCCGCGCAGTCGGGACGCGTTCATACGGACTCCATGCCTTACCTGTTCCACTGGGACGTATTCCTCGAAAGAGCATCTTCCACCGAGACGTACCTTGACTGGATAGTATCCGGGCTGAAGGTAACCATCGCAGTCGGCCTGACTTCCTGGATCGTCGCGCTTTGCATCGGCTCCGTTCTCGGCGTGATGCGCACACTACCAAACAAGTGGGCATCGGGATTCGCCAGCGCGTACGTCGAACTCTTTAGAAACGTTCCGTTGCTGGTGCAGCTATTTATCTGGTACTTCGTCGTTCCGGAGTTGCTGCCATGGGGAGCAGCGATTAAGCAGATGAACCCTGTCGTCCAGCAGTTCCTTGCCGGCGTCATCTGCCTGGGAACATTCACAGCGGCGCGGATTTGCGAACAGGTGCGCTCAGGTATCGGCAGCCTTTCGCGTGGCCAGGGAAACGCAAGCCTCGCGCTGGGTCTGACGCCTCTGCAAACATACCGCTACGTAGTGCTACCGATGGCATTCCGCATTATTGTGCCCCCGCTCACAACGGAGTTCGTGAACATATTTCAGAATTCCGCGGTGGCCTCGACAATCGGCCTTCTCGATCTGGCGGGCCAGGGACGGCAGTTAGTTGATTACACGGCCCGTCCCTATGAATCGTTTATCGCGGTAACCCTGCTGTACTGCCTCCTGAACGTAGTTGTCATGATGCTCATGCGCTGGATAGAGCGACGCGTTCGGGTTCCCGGTTATATCGGCAGCAAATAAGAGATCAATATGGCCTACGAATTCGATTTCAGCCTGATCAATCCCGCCAACCTCAAAGTACTTGGCGAAGGCATGGTGGTGTCCCTCGAGATTACATTGACGGGCGCAATCGTCGGCATTGTCTGGGGCTCCATTCTTGCGATGATGCGTTTATCTTCGATCCGGCCGTTGAGCTGGTTTTCGGAAGGGTACGTCACGGTCTGCCGCTCCATTCCGCTAGTGATGGTATTGCTATGGTTCTTTTTGATCGTCCCGCAGTTGCTTCAGAACGTACTAGGCCTGTCGGCCGCCTCGGATCTACGCATGACCTCGTCCCTGATCGCGTTCTCACTCTTCGAGGCAGCATACTGCTCCGAGATCATCCGGGCAGGTATTCAGGGCGTTCCACGCGGCCAGCTATTCGCCGCGCAGGCACTGGGAATGCATTATGGACAGGTCATGCTCCTCGTCATCCTGCCGCAGGCTTTTCGCAACATGGTGCCGCTGCTTCTGATGCAGGGGATCATCCTCTTCCAGGACACCTCTCTGGTCTACGTCAGTGCGCTCGCGGACTTCTTTGGCCGGGCCTACGACATCGGTGAGCGCGACGGACGCACGGTCGACATGCTGCTATTCGCCGGCGTTGTCTATTTCGTGATCTGCTTCTTCGCTTCCCAGTTGGTAAGGCGTCTTCAGAAAAGGGCTTCCATATGATTGAGATAAACAACGTATCCAAGCACTACGGGGCTTTCCAGGTGCTGACCGATTGCACCACCCAGGTCGCCAAGGGGGAGGTCGTGGTGGTATGCGGCCCGTCGGGATCGGGCAAATCCACGCTGATCAAGACCATCAACGGACTGGAGCCAATACAGAAAGGCGACATCCTTGTGAACGGCACACCCGTATGCAGCCCGAAGACGAATCTTTCGAAGCTTCGGTCAAAGGTAGGCATGGTATTCCAGCACTTCGAGTTGTTCCCACACCTGACGATTACCGAGAACCTGACGCTCGGGCAGATCAAGGTTCTGGGCCGCGGCAAGGACGAGGCGACCGACAAAGGCCTGAAGCTGCTCGATCGCGTCGGCCTCAAGACGCAGGCGGACAAGTACCCTGGCCAGCTATCGGGTGGCCAGCAGCAGCGCGTGGCAATTGCCCGCGCGCTCTCGATGGACCCGATCGCCATGTTGTTCGACGAGCCGACCTCGGCGCTCGATCCCGAGATGATCAACGAGGTACTCGATGTGATGGTCGAGCTTGCGCGCGAAGGCATGACGATGATGTGCGTGACTCACGAGATGGGTTTCGCAAAGAAGGTCGCACACCGCGTCATCTTCATGGATCAGGGCAGGATTCTCGAAGACACTGCGAAAGACGAATTCTTCGGAAACGTTGAGCAGCGGACTGACCGTGCGAAACAGTTTCTCTCGAGAATTCTCCATCACTAACCTGTTATCTACGCCGGCGTTACGCTGGCGCGATGATCTGATCGATGGTCAAAATTTTCGTTGATTGTTTTGACCAATCAAAATATTTGGTGAGTGGCAGGGATATATATTGATTTTCCTCTGAGCGACTTGCCACTACCATGATGATCACGCATTAGGTTAATTTAGGAAAACGAATGTTATCGCCCATGCTATCCCAACTTCTTGGCGCGGTGAAACCTTCACCGACGCTTTCCATTACCAGGCGTGCAGCCGAAATGCGTCGAAGAGGTGTCGACGTTGTCAGCCTCTCCCAAGGAGAGCCTGACTTCCCCACACCCGAACACATCTGCGAGGCAGCGAAACGCGCCATCGACTCCGGCATTACACGCTACACCGACGTAGATGGCACCCCCGAGTTGAAGGAAGCGGTCGTGCGGAAGTTTTGGCGCGACAACGGTCTTTCGTATGATGTCAGCGAAATCAACGTGGGCACGGGTGGCAAGCAGGTCATTTTCAACGCGCTACTTGCTTCACTGAATCCTGGCGATGAGGTGATTCTCCCCGCGCCGTATTACGTCTCCTACCCGGACATGGTCCGGTTGATCGGTGCCGTACCTGTCGAAGTCCAGTGCGGCGCCGCGCAAGGTTTCAAGATCACCGCAGAGCAGCTTCGCGAAGCGATTACGTCTCGCACCAGATGGTTGATTCTCAACTCGCCGGGCAATCCCACCGGAGCAGGTTATTCGCGCGCGGAACTACGCGCGCTGGCCGCCGAGCTCCTACGTCATCCGCACGTTATGGTGATGACAGACGACATTTACGAACACATCCGCTACGACGGCTGGCAGTTCTCGACGATTGCCTCCGAGTCGCCGGAGTTGCGGGAGCGAATTCTCACGGTCAATGGCATGTCGAAGGCTTACTCGATGACAGGATGGCGCATCGGATTCGCCGGTGGTCCGAAGTGGTTAATCGAGGCGATGGCAACCGTTCAGTCACAAAGCACCAGCAATCCCTGCTCCGTCTCGCAAGCTGCTTCGCAAGCCGCATTGGACAGCCCGATGGATTTCATCAAGGAGCGCAACGACGCGTTCCAACGCAGGCGTGACACTGCGCTGGAAAAGATCAACTCGATCGACGGCATTCACTGCCGACGTCCGGAGGGTGCGTTCTATCTCTTTCCGTCCTGCGAAGGCCTGATCGGCAAAGCAACGCCCGAAGGTAAGGTACTGCAAAACGATGTCGATCTTTGTGACTACCTCTTTGACCACGCGCGCGTTGCCGTAGTGCCAGGGATTGCGTTTGGCACAGATGACCACTTCCGCATTTCGTTCTCGACGTCAGAGGAGCGCCTGGCGTTAGGGTGTGACCGGATCATTCAGGCCTGCGAACTGCTGAAATGAAAATCCAGCAGACATGCAGCTCCTATAAACGAAATCCGCATAAATTTGCTTGCCTGATTGACAGGCACCTCTAAATCTGTCGAACCTTAGTGAGTTTCTCCATGGACTTAGGCATCAAGAACCGTATCGCGCTTGTCATGTCGGCCGGAGGCGGACTGGGCTCAGCCATTGCGCTGGCGCTCGCCCACGAAGGCGTGACAGTCGCTGTGTCGGACCAGAACAGTCAGGCGCTGGAAGACACCGTGTCGCGCATTCGCGAAGCTGGCGGAACCGCCCACGGTTTCCAGGCCGACCTGGCCGATCTGGAGAACATTTCGGCCATGGTTGCGGACGTGAGGCGCACGGTGGGTGACCCGGACATCCTGATCAACAATTCCGGCGGACCGCCTCCCTCACTGGCCACAGGCGTGGCACCGCAGCAATGGCGCAAACAATTTGACTCGATGGTTGTGTCATTGATGCATCTGACGGACCTGCTGTTGCCAGCGATGAAACAGAAAGGCTGGGGCCGCATTATCACCAGCACCTCGTCCGGCGTGGTCGCACCGATACCTAACCTCGGCATGTCCAATGCGTTGCGCCTGGCATTGGTAGGCTGGTCGAAGACGCTCGCCAATGAGGTCGCTGCCGATGGCATCTGCGTCAACGTCGTTTTGCCAGGACGAATCGCCACGGACCGCATCCGCTCGCTGGATGAGGCGCGCGCAAGTCGTGAAGGTAAGACTTACGAGGAAGTCGTAGCCGCAAGCACGGCGTCGATACCGGCAAGGCGCTACGGCAAACCCGAAGAATACGCCGACGCGGTGACCTTCCTCGCCAGCGAGCGCGCCGCTTTCATTACGGGCTCTGTCGTACGCGTCGACGGCGGCATGATTCCCAGCATTTAATCAACATTCCTTAAGGTACAGATGATGAAAACAACTCCAGCCGTGCGAAGCGCCGAAGATCGCGAGGCCATTCGCCAACGCTTCCTGTCGGTTGACACTTCCAACGTCGCAGACGTGCTTGATACTCTCGGCCTGTTCCATCAGGGTCTCTCGTCAGTCCTTAGCCCCTATCCAGCGTCCAGTGGAAAACTGGCAGGCTGGGCGTACACCATTCGCGGCCAAATGTCACCGTACGAACTCGGGGGCGACCCGGACAAGATGAAAGCTTGCGCGGGGGTGTCGACAGGCGACGTGACCGTCTGGAGCGGCGACGGTGAAGGCGTCTGCTATTTTGGCGAGCTCATCGCCATCGGCATGAAAGAGCGCGGCTGCGTCGGGTCGTTAGTTGACGGCGGGATTCGCGACATTCGCTGGATTGCCGATCAGGATTTCCCAGTATTCGCGCGCTACCGTACTCCGGTGCAATCCATCGCGCGCTGGAAGGTCAATGGGTGGCAGGAGCCCGTCAGCGTGCGTGGCGCTACTTCGCAGTGGGTTACGGTGCACCCCGGCGACTTCGTGCTCGGCGATGAAGATGGTGTACTGGTCATTCCAAACGACGTGGTCGACACCGTGCTGATTCAGGCAGAACACCTGACGGAGAAGGAACGTCTTATCCGCACGGAATTGCAACAGGGCCTGAGTCTCGCTGAGGCGCTGGCGAAATATGGACACGTCTGATCAGGCGATCTGCCCCGCTCATTGATGGGGTGCTTCATGCAAACAGCAGGTTCCTGCTGCACCGAAGATTGGTGAAGTAAGTCTCAGCCGGCCCTCGCCGCTCCAACCTCGAGCAGCGCCAGGGCCGGCTGCCCGACTCCCTCCAGCAGCGCACGGTCCGGCCCGGGCAAGCACCCGTATGCCGAGACGGACGCCCAGCAGCAACCGGGCAAGATCGTCGGCGGACTGTGCAGTCGAAATCTCGCGGGCCTGCCGACCGGCGTGCGCACAACGCCGGAAAAACGCTTCTGCCGCCACGAGCACGCTGGTCCCTTCGATCCCTCTCGCTGACTCATTACAGTTCCCATTGGCACGTCCGTGAAGATTGCCCAAATGGTCTCGCAAAGTGACCTCATCTCGCAAGGCAAAGTAGCAGCAAAGACAAAACGAGCCAGCGTGCCGAGGACGGGCTGCGTCGCTCGAATCGCGTCGGCGACCAGCGAACTTCGTCCCGTCTACGACGCTGGACCGATCAGCGCCTTAGGCATATACGCTTCCATAGGGGCGTAGTTTTTCTCAAGGAGCCAATCGCTTTTTTCCGTATTGTTTTCATCGACTTCAGTAGATTATCGAGTCGACCTCAAACAGAGTTTGAGGTCCGGCGCATTGAAAATAATCGACTAGAAGATGGAAAGGAGATTGGCGTGGGAATTGGCAAAGACGCAAGAAGGTTGGGCCCGGCGGGATTTCTTCTGCTCGCATGTTCGTCAGGCGCGTTCGCACAAAGCAGCGTGACACTAACGGGGCTGCTTGGCGCTGGGATCGGCTATACGAGCAACGTAGGGGGGCACTCAAATATCTATGAGGACTCTGGAATATTGCGTCCCAATACGCTCTCATTCCAGGGCAAAGAGGATCTGGGAGGCGGGCTCAAGGCGCTCTTCTATCTAGGTACACTATTCTCGATGAATACAGGGGGAATTCTCGGTGCGCCGGGCAGCCTTTTCTCCCGTGAGTCATACGTAGGGCTATCCAACCCGTACGGAACCCTGACCTTTGGTCAACAGCGTGACTTTACATTCGATACGCTGACCGTCCAGCAGTATGCGGGCATTTTCTACGAGGGGCTCTACGGTGCGCATCAGGGGCCGTTTCCGAAATTCGGCGTGCCGTATGTGATTGGCGGATCTTACGATTTCGATCGGCTTAACGGCGAGGCGATCAATAACTCCGTCAAATTCAAGAGCGCGAACTTTAGCGGACTGACCTTCGGCGCGATGTACGGCTTTGGCGGCGTAGCCGGGCATTTCGGCAACTCCGACTCGTCGAGCTTCAGCGTCGACTACGAGTTTGGTTCAGGCGGCGTGGCGGCGGTATACACGATGGCGAAGTCGCCCACGAACGACAACGGCAATGCGGGTATCCGGAACATCGGTGTGGGCGGAAAGTATCGGGTTGAGGCATTTCAGCTTGCTGTACTGGGAACGGTTTCCCACAACACCGGGAACGGGGCCCAGATCGATGCTGTCGACACCACCGCAAGTTACGACTTCTCGCCGTTCTGGAACTTCGCCACGACTTATACGTATATGGACGGCAATGCAGTTCTCGATAGCGCGCACGCGAGCCAGGTGGATGCGACGCTGACTTACCAGCTCTCCAAGCGCACTTCGGTGTACGGGACCTATGTCTGGCAGCACGCGTCTGGCCCAGGCGCACTCGCCCGCATCAACTCGACGCAGACGAGCCCTTCGAGCTCCGACGCGCAGACCATGGTGGGCATCAGCATCATGCACCTGTTCTGATCGTCGCGCGGAGACATTTGACCACAGGGGACGCAAGGTCCCCTGTGGAGTCCGCTCTCGCACTTAGAGTCTCTCAATTTCAGGCGCGTTGCCCTTCGCTGCGAGTCTCTGCGAAACCAGCAACACGATCGCGACGAAAGCCAAGGGGATGCAGCTCAACAAAACAATGTGCTGCGAGCTGATGCCGAGCGAGATCAGCAAGCCGCCGGCAGACGGCCCGAGGATTGCGCCCATTCGTCCGATCGCCGCGGCATTGCCGACACCCGTTGTCCTGAGGGCCGCTGGATATAGTGTGGTTGCGAGCGCAGATTGCCCGACACAAGCGCTCGTTGTCCCAACGCCTAGACCAAAGATCAACAGCAGCGCGGCCCACCGCTCGAGTCCTTCAATCTGGAATCCTACGATGCACAGCATCGCAATCGATATCGTCACGATTAGTGACCGTTGCACACCCAGGCGGGTTGCCATTGTAAACAGCAACAGGTTCCCCACGATTCCTCCGAGTCCGCACGCAGCCACGCCCAACGACGCGTCTGAGGCCGAGAACCCGAAAGACAGCAGCAACATGGGCGTCCAGAAGACAAACAGATAGTTCACAAGAAAGCCAAAGAACGCCACTAGCCAGACCGTAACACTCTCCGACAGATGGCGCGGCCCAAACAAAGTCTTTACCTCGCCGAACCACGATGAAGTGTCGGCCGTGTCATGCGTGTCATGCGTGTCATGCGTGTCATGCGTGTCATGCGTGGCATGCGTGGCATCAGGCACTCCCGTCTTTTGCAGATTTCGTGGGAGCACCAGCCAGACGAGCGGAAGTAGCAAAATGGGAAGGAATCCTCCGATAAAAAACACCGATTCCCAGCCAAATCCGGCGATCAGCTTTGGGGAGCCCAGACCACCGAGAGCGGCCCCGACGGACAAGCCAGTTGTCGCGGCAATCGTGGCTGATGCGCGCGCATGATCGGGTGCACTGTCTGCTGCAATCGAAATGGCGGCCGGAACGACCATGCCGAGGCAGACCGTCGTGAAAAACCGGATCACGGAAACAACCGCGATCCCTGACGAAAAAACCGTGAGCAGAGAGAATCCTCCGAACACCAGCATGGCCAGCGCAATCAACGTGCGCCGCGGCACCGCCCGTACTAATGCGCCGCTGGCGAGATACCCCAGCACGGCGCCTGCGCTCGTTGCCACGAAAGCGGGCGTCATCGCGGCATGACCTAGATGCCACAGTCTCGTCAATGAAGGTGCCACGTAAGCGATGGCTGCAGTATCGAAACCGTCGACCGCGATGACACAGAAGCACACAACGCAGATAAGCCACGCGTTGAGTGAGGTTTGAGCGCCGACAGGCTTATCGAGTTCGCCGATTTTGTTCATATTGGGTCGACGCTAGCAACACCATCGGACACGGTCTCGATCACCTCTCCGAAACGCATGATCCCCTGCCCCTTCGAGCGCCGATAGGCGCGCCAAAGCGGCAAGTGACCGCCATTCGGATCGCCCGACTCGGCAAAGTTCAGCACGTACTCCTGGATGCAGGTCGACAGCGAGTGGGCCCCCGTCCGGTCGATGCCGTCCAGCATAGGTGCATCAAACCAGTCTTCGAAGTTACCGAATACGAATGGAAGTTCGAAGCAATGACCTGCCCCTACGTCTGCCTGAGGCGATGGAAAGTCGAACTGATAGGCGAAGACGTCGCTGCCCGAAGCTTCTATCTCCGCAGCGAACCGGAGTGCCGGGAGCCTGAACAGCTTCTCCGAACCAAGATCAACGAGACTCGTGTACGGTCGGCCGTTGAGCCGGCGCATGAGTGCTCGCCTGTAGAGCGACTCGCCTTGCTCTCCGAATTCTTCACCATATTTCTTCAAGGCCTGCTCTTCTGTCGCGCCGACTATTGCAGGATTGCTCGCGAAGAAGCTGCCCATTTCTTCCCGGTTCCAGCCAATCATCAGCGGTTTGCCCGCAAAATTCTCGAGCGCTTGTGCACCCGGATTCGCCGGTACCGCGTTATCGCAAACGCTCCGAAACAGCACGGGTACCTCGGCAAACCCGTTTTGCGCACGCAACATCGAGGTCTGCAATTCCAGAATGCGTTCTACGGGCATCGTTCGCAGCGCTTCGGCAGACGGGTCGATTCCCGCCATCTCACAGAACTGTTCGCCCATCTTCTGCGCGGCTTCAGGCGTCGTCGGCGGTAGCCCCGGATAACTGAACATGATGCCGCCTTTGATCAGCGCGCTCGTTGGCTTCATCGCAGCGAGCAGTTGCGTGAACCAGGCGCCCGCGGACTGTCCAGCCGATACGATCGACTCCGGATCGCCACCCAGGCTGCCGATATTCGCGCTGACCCACTGCAGGGCCATCTGGAGATCGCTAACGGCGAGGTTGCCGTCAGAAATCCCCTCCATGAAGAGATTGCCAAGCAGTCCAAGCCGATAGTTCATGGTCACCACCACGGCGCGTCCGGTTCTGGCGAGCCGGTCGCCGAAGTAGCACGGCAGCGAGCCTCCGCCCGTCAGGAAGCCGCCCCCGTGAATCCAGAAGATGACCGGCAGCTTGCCGGAAAGTGAGGGTGTAAAAACGTTGAGCCGAAAGGCGTCCTCCGACATGTCCGCGCCACTGGCTGTTGGACCCATCACGAAGTCGAGGCGGCTCGGCAGTTGCGGAAAGACCGGTCCAGGCCGTGTGCAGTCGCGCTCGCCGGACCATGCGGATGGCGCCAGCGCAGGGAGAAAGCGGGCCGCCTCGGCAGCATAGGGAATATCGAAAAAGGTATGAACGCCGTCGTCCAGCACGCCCTTAAGAACACCTTGTGCGCAATGTGCAATGGTTGTCTTCATCATCAATCTGTCTCGCTTGTCTTCATGTGACTGCAAGGCGCGTTGCGAACGGGTTTGCAGCCGGGGTATGCTGTCGTGCATCGACTGCGATGTTGACGCGGCTGCTGCGAAAACAAAACGGAAAATTTCGCTATTGCCCTTGAAGAAAATTCATGAGCCACCCACTATGACTTCCTTGCAACAGCGTCTGAAGCTGCGTCATATTTCGGTGGTGCTCGAAATAGCGCGATGCGGGAGTCTGCAGAAGGCAGCAGAGGCGCTCATCGTGAGTCACTCGGCGATATCGAAGGCGTTAGCAGAGATTGAGACTATCGCGGGCGCGCAGTTGTTCGAGCGCACGTCGTCCGGCATGCGTCCGACGATTCTTGGAGAAGCCCTTGTACGCCACGGCTACCTGATCGCCAGCGACGTCCAGCGTGCTGAAGCGGAACTCGACGCGCTACGCGGCGGCGACATGGGAACATTGTCGATTGGCGTGTTCTTCCCGCTCAACTGGTGGGAAGTCCTCGCCGATTGCGTCTCGGAATTCCGCACCAGATCGCCCAGGATACGCCTGAATGTTCGCGAGGATTCGATGGAATCCCTTCTCGAGCGTCTGGATCAGGACCTGGTGGATATTGTCATCGGACGTCTAGCGAGCGGCTACGGCGGCAACCAGCACTTGCAAGTGCCGCTTCGCGACGACCATCCGCTATTTGTCGCCCGTCAGGGACACCCGCTCACACAGAAGCCGGTGGCGCTCGAAGATCTGTTGGGTTTCCCCTGGGTCTTACCCGAGCAACCCAATGTCATCAGGCAGCAACTGGAGTTCGCCGTGCGCGACATGGGTCTGCGCTTCGGAACGGATATCGTCTCCTCACAATCTTCGCCGTTGACGTTTCGGCTGGCAAGCAAGAGCGACGCGCTCGTGCTCGCATCGCAATGCATCGCAGAAGAGTTGCACGCCCTGTATCGACTGCAACCCGTACTGTGTGAGTTACCGCTTCATCTCGGCCCGCTCGTCGCCGTCACCCGCAGCGACAAGACGCTCAGCAAGGCCGCGTCTACGTTCCTCGAGCAACTGAAAAGCATGATTGATGCACGCTGAACGCCCGCCCTCACAGGAGCGAGCGCAGTGAGACAGATGCGTCGGCGAGCCGCGCTTCGTCGATTGCCGCTTTGCTCGCGATCAGCCGCCTGCATACGCCGATATCACGCCCCGAATTGACGGAAATTGCCGCCCGCATACGCCCGCTTTCGTCCAGAGCCATGACGCAAAGCGAGCCCGCAGCGGGATCACCGCGCGACACGAGACGATGTTGCGCCTCGATGACGCCCAGCGTCTGGACATTGCAGTCGAACTGATCCGACCATAGCCAAGGCAATTCCGCGTATATCGCATCACCCCCCAGCATGTTTTCCGCAGCAACGACGGGCTGGTTCTCGGCCACCTGCCACGATTCGATCCGGATGCTGCAGCCAAGCAATGGACTGGCATGCATCGTGACTTCGCCTGCGGCAAAAATCTTCGGGTCGCCGGTACGGCACTGTTCATCGACCACGATTCCATTGCGCACTTCAAGTCCACAGGCCTCGGCGAGCTCGACGTTAGGCACGACGCCAATACCAATGACGACGACATCCGCCGCCACTGCCCCGGCATCGGTCCCGATCGTCGCATGCCCGTTCCCATAGCTAATCGCCTGCGGCATCGTGCCGAGACGCAGTTCGACGCCATTGCGCTGATGCAGCGCGGCGATCTGTTGCGCCACACTAGCTGGCAACGCACGCTGCAGCAGCGCAGGCGCAGGCTCGATCACGGTAGCCTTACAGCCGGCCTGAGTCGCGGCGGCAGCGACTTCGAGCCCGATGAAACCACCACCCAGAATCGCAACACGCCTGTCCGGTGCGAGGACGGCGCGCAATGCCCGCGTATCGGCAAGCGTGCGCACATAGTGCAGTGGCACGCGCGGGTCCACGGCGCCGCTGAAGCGGCGCACGCGCGAACCAGTAGCTAGCAGCAACCTGTCATAGCCGATTTCGCTATCGTCGTGCAACCGCACGCACGAACGCCTACGATCGACTTCGGTCACCGTCGCGGACAAACGCAGATCGATACGCTGCGCCGCATACCATTCATGCTGCCGGATAAAAGCCTTCCGTTCGCCGTCCTCGGACATCAGCGCGTCTTTAGACAACACGGGACGGTCGTACGGCGCATGCGGCTCTTCACCGATCATCACGATCTGCACGTCCGCATCCAGTGCGCGCAGCGTCTCCGCCGCGCGCCGCGCCGCATGGCCGGCGCCCACAATCACATGTCGTTCATTGGACATTGACTTCCACCCGCGCATCGACGATCCGGATCGGAAACGCACGCACTGCTTCCGTAATGGGAGCACAACGCGGCGCACCCGTACGGATATCGATTAGGCCCTGATGCAGCGGACATTCGACGCATCCGTCTTCCACGAAGCCTTCGGACAAACGCGCATGGCCGTGCGTGCATAGATCGTTCAATGCAAACACTTCGTCGCCGACGCGAAACACGGCGATCCGACGCTCGCCTGCGATCACAGCCGCGGGTTCCCCTTCAGTAAAGTCATCGAGTGTGCCGATGCTCTGCCAGTTATCAATGGTCTGTTCCATGCCCCCTCCTCAGATTGGCGTCGCCAGCAACGTCTGCACGCGCGACGTGTCGTATATCACCCGTTTGCCGCGATAACGCAGTCCGTCCGGCGTGCGCACGATGCGGTCGTAATACTTGCCTGCCTGATACACGTCCGACTCGCCGTTCGAGCGCGTCTGCACCACGACATAGCTGCTCTCGGTTTCGATCACGCCGTCCTGCTCGCTCGTGATGGTCAGACCCGAGGTCATATGACGATACGTGTGCTCCTCGAAGATGTTGGCGTGGCGCAGCGACACAACGCGATCTCGCAGCATTTTCTGGTTCGTGCAGTAAATCACGCCGATCGGCAGTCCCATATCCGCGTTTTCTTTCGGCACGATCTCGTACAGGCAATCTTCGGTGAAGAGCGTGGGCCATGCTTCAAGCCTGTCGTTATCGAGATTGCTGATGTACTGGTTCTGCAGCATGTTCACTTCGAACCAAAGCTTCATCTGATCCATTTTGGTATCCTTTATTCAATAGCCCATCAGCTTCTGATAGCCGACCCAGAAGCGCCGAATCAGGCTTTCCGTGATCACCGTATCCTGCTGGTCCGGGTTGCTGCGCGACATCTCGATCACCGACGCCGCGTCTGCATCGCGCACCGTGCCGCGTTGCACGAGTTCGGTGGCTTCAGTGTCTTCCATCGAGATATAGCCCGCCGGCCCCACCAGGTTGGCCTGCTTGATGCGCAACTCGCGCAGTTCAGGCGTATCGTCGGCATAGCCAAAGAAGTGGAAGATCAGTTCGAAGTTGTCCGGGCCTTTAGCCAGCAACTGACGCGCGACGAGCGTGTTGTGAATCTGCTGAACCACCAGTTGTGGAAAGATCGGCTGAATATGGTTGGTGGTGTCCTCGTCATATTCGGACACGAGACCGAGGATCGAATCGTCTTCGAGCGCGAAGCCTTCATCGAACGAGCGGATCTGTTGCTGTTTGTAAGCGGCCGACGTGTCTTCACCGGTCTTCGTCACAGTGATGATGCTGTGCAGGCCGTGCGTCGCATCGGGAATCGATCGCGCCTTCATCCCGACGCGGAAAATGTTGAAGGTCGTATGGAACAGATGCAGCATGCTGGCGTGATACGGGTCCTTCACGTTCTCCATATACAGCTTCCAGTTGGAGTTCGAGTATTGCCGCGTGCAGCCGAGGTACTCGATCGGTTTGTGAAAGATCCGGTCGATCCACGGCCGCATTTCCGCGCCAAGATATTCGGGCAGCGGCGCAACCACGTCGCTGAAGCTGGCGAACACGAGGCCGCGATAGCTCTCGACGCGCAGCTTGCGCAGGCTGTGCTGTCTCGGGTCAAAGTCGGGTGGCATGCCTGTCATGCCTTTCTGGCCACGCCGGAAAGGCACGCCTAGCAGATTGCCGCTGTTATCGAAACTCCACTGGTGATACACGCACGTATGAGAAGTGGCATTGCCTCGCGCCTTCCGGCACACCGATGCGCCGCGATGCGCGCAACGGTTGACCCAGGCCGAAAGCGAACCGTCTTCGGTGCGCGTGACGACAACAGGTGTATCGCCGACAAACGTGCTCTTGAAGTCACCCGCATCTGGAATTTCCGCTTCGAGCGCAACGAAGTTCCATGTGGGACCCCGAAAGATGCGCTCCTGCTCACGCTCGAATACAGCCTGCGAGCTGAATACCTTATAGGGCACGCGTGAACCGTCATCGCGCGGGAACTGCACCAAGTCGCTGTCCAGCGTATTCCTGAAGATCACAGGCGATTCGACCGTTTCCATGCTATTTTCTCCGCATTGTGAGGGTGCGTTGCGGCAACGGAGTCGTTGCTGCATTGCGGAGTTATTTTTGGAGGCAGAAAATCCCGGGTCTATCCGTTTCTGGCCGGACACGCCCGCGATATCCAGTTCCGGCAGCTTTATAAACGATGGCGAGGTGCGTGGCGTCTGCGCAAGCGCGCTGAAACAATCATGAGATCCGATCCCCGACTTCCCGCATTGCGGCGCCACCGGCTGTTCGAATCGGCCGACCTCGACGAGACCCGTGAACTGATTTCGCAGGTCATGCAGCCGCATTCGCTGGTTCCGCAAGGCAATGTGCACGGTCGTTCACACATGGATTTCGTGCGGGTGGGCAGACTCGGCATTGGCACGATTCACTTCGGTGGCGCCATACAGGTGGATGTCGAAGCGGTCGACGGATACTTCCTGATGATGTTTTGCGTGGCCGGCCATGCGGAAGTCCTCGCGGCGGGCAGGAAGATTGTCGTGGACGACCAGCGCGTCGTCATTCGCGCTCCTGGCGAGTCCTTTAGCGCGTTGCTATCGCCCGATTGCGAGCAGTTGATCATGCGGATCGACCCAGCTTCGCTCACCGACGACACGGCTTCCCTAATTGGCGCGGAAACGTCCGTATCGCTGGCAAGCGGTCCGATGCGCGCGTGGAAAGAACAACTAAAACTTGTCGCCAGTTCAGGCGACCTGCTGAACACTGCCGCCCATAACCCGACCGTCGGGGCACACGTCGAATCCTTGCTGATCGGTCTGCTGTGCGGTTACGAGTCGCGGCGCGGCGGATCGCCCCCACCCACCATCGCTCCACAGTTCGTTCGGCGGGCCGAAGAGTTCATGGCTGCCAACCTGAGTGCGCCCATCCAGTTACCTGAAATTGCAGGCGCCGCGGGCGTGCCAGTGAGAACGCTTTCCGAGGGATTTCTGCGCTTTCGTCATACCAGCCCGATCAACCTGTTGCGACAGATGCGTCTTGATCGCGCGCGTCAGATCATTCGTGAGAGCACGGCCGAGTTACGCGTCGCGACAATCGCGCTGGATTGCGGCTTTACCCACCTCGGACGGTTTGCGCAAGGCTATCGTGAACGCTTCGGCGAACTGCCATCGGAAACACCGCGGCGCGGTCAGCTTCGCTGAGTGCACGTGGCCAATCTGAATCTGATTGCGTAGCACCGCTTGCTTTAATGCTCCCGGTTCAGTGCCGGATATCAGAAACAAACTTTCGTGCGCGTGGATGCTCGGGATTGGCAAAGAAGTCGTCCGGCTTGGCACGCTCAAGGACCGTACCCTCGTCCATAAACAAGATGCGATCCGCTACTTCACGAGCAAACCCCATCTCGTGCGTGACGCAAATCATCGTCATACCGTCTCTCGCCAGCTGTTTCATTACCTGTAGTACCTCGCCGACCATCTCTGGGTCGAGTGCGCTTGTGGGTTCATCAAACAACATTACCGGCGGTTGCATCGCAAGTGCTCGTGCGATCGCCGCGCGCTGCTGCTGACCACCGGACAGTTGGCCCGGGTATGCGTCAGCTTTGTGGGCCATTCCCACCTTTTGCAAGAGGGTCATCGCGTGATCGCGCGCTTCGCTCGAAGTAGCGCCGCGAACATCCATCGGGGCGAGCATCAGGTTACGAAGTACGCTCATGTGCGGAAAAAGGTTGAAATGTTGAAACACGAACCCGATCTCGCTACGTAACTTGTTAACATTGACGCCGCTTGCATGGATGTCACGGCCATTAACTGTTATGCGACCTTTGTTAATCGGCTCAAGCCGATTGATCGTGCGTATGAGGGTCGATTTCCCCGAGCCCGAAGGTCCGCAGATCACAACCACCTCTCCCTTCGCGACGGTCTCATGAACCTCGTGCAAGGCCCTGTACTCGCCATACCATTTCTCGACATTCTCAAACGTAATCATTTATGCCCTCGCTATGATGGCCGACTTTACGCGTACTCCAGTTCGCTCACGGCGCGCCTGTATACGCCGCTCCAAACGAGTCATGGCTTGCCCCAACGACCAGCAGATCAGGAAGTATGTGACCGCGAGGATCGCGTAGACCTGGAATGGTTTGGTCAACAACTGAATGTTGATTTGGTATGCCGAATACGTCAATTCATTGAGACTGATGATATAGCCGAGCGACGTATTCTTAACAAGGTTAATAAACTGGTTCAGGATGCTTGGGAGCATGTGAAAAAGCGCCTGCGGCAGTACGACACGCCGCATGACTTGAAACCCATTGAGTCCTAGTGATCTGGCAGCTTCAATCTGGCCTTTCGGGATTGCCTGGATACCTGCCCGGATGACCTCGCCCATGAAGGCCAGTTCATAGACGACCAGAGCACAGAGAACTGTTGTCAACGCTGAGACACTACGTCCAGTCACAAGGGGAACAATAAAATAGGCCCAAAAGATGATCATGAGCACCGGCAACCCGCGGATCAGGTGTACCGCGATAGACACCGGTAGATAAATGACAGGGTAGGTACTAGTGCGTGCTATGCCTACCAACACAGCAAGCGGGAAAGAGATGACCAGTCCCGCGACCGCCAGACACAATGTGAGTGCCAGGCCCCCCAGAGGTCCCAGTGGGAATTGCCCAACCAGTAGCAGCAAACCATAATCGTGAAGGATTCTAAAGATGTCGGTCATATCAATGTGCCCCGTCTGTATTCAGGCGCTTCGACCAGACGTTTCCTAGCCCCATAATCACGAATGACACGACCCAATAGAAGATCGATGCGACAGCAAACGCTTCGAACGTTCGAAAGCTCTCATTCTCCACTTGCTGACTCGCGTAGGTCATCTCAGCGACCCCTATGGCCATCGCGAGGCTGGTGGACTTGAATAGCCCAAGTGACTGGTTTACGAGAGGTGGAGCGGCGACTTTAAGGGCCTGTGGCAGGATGACCTTCCTCATTGAAGAAACGTAGCTCATTCCAAGCGCACGTGCCGCTTCCAGTTGCGCCGGCGGCAGCGAACGTATGCCACTGCGCAGGTCCTCCGACATGTAGGCAGCGACATTGAGCGAGAGCGCAATGGCGGCAAAGATGAACTCGCTGTTGCCAGTGTTGTTAATCAGTTGCTGCCACGTTACCGGCAGTAGTTGTGGTACCCCGAAATACCAGACGAACAACTGCACCAATCCGGGCACGTTACGATGGTAGCCAACAAAGCCCGCAGCAGCACCCGCCAGAAAACGCACGCCGGATGACCGAACGGCCGCCACGATTAGCGACAGCAGGAAGCCGATCACCCACGACGAAGCAAACAGGAGCAACGTGTGAACGGCTCCCGACAAGAACAAGTCCAGGTATCGGCCATGGAGTACAGCAGAGAAATTTAGAGATAGCACTTTCGTAGCCTTGATAGGCGGTCAACTGATCCGTTACTCAAAGCGCGGAGATCGGGATCAAATTCCCTCGAGGAATGTTGAACTTCGTTTGTGGTCCGTACCATTTGTTCCACAACGCATCCAGCTCTCCGGACGCCTGCATGTCCTGAAGTGCCCTGTTGACGGCCGCGAGCAATTCGGGTTCTCCCTTCTTCACGCCCAGGCAGGTTGGCTCATGCGCCAGATCTTCGTCCAGGAACTTATACTTGCCGCCCGATTCGTTAACAAAGCGCAATCCCGAAGCCATCCCGATGGCGAAGCCCTGGACTTTTCCCTGCTGCAGCGCAAGAAATTGCGATGCGTTGTCCTGGAATGTAACGACCTCGGCAGACGGAATCACCCGGTGCGCATAGAGTTCAGGTGTAGACCCTTTCTCGGTGCTAATTCTTTTGCCGGCGAGGTCTGAAAACTTTGTGATGCCGGAATCGCTCGCGACGATAATTTTCAAAGGGATTTGATAGTGCGAAGAAGTAAAGGCCACCTGCTCAGCACGCTCTTTAGTGTATCCAAACGCAGCAGCAACCAGGTCCACCCGGCCAAGAGCTAGTTCGGGGATACGTGCTTCAACGGTGATCGGCTTGTGCACCATCTGTACACCCAGATGTTTGGCTATAGCCGCGCATGTATCGACGTCAAAACCTACGTATTGGCGTGTCGTCGGGTCCTGATACGCGAGCGGCTGTGACCCTGACAGAGTGGCGCATGTCAGACTACCTCCAGCCTGTATATCCTTAAGCCGGTCAGCATGTGCAATGCTGGCCATACCCAGCGTTGCAATGAGAAACAGACAAGTGAAACGGGAAATTGCGACGATAGTACGAAGCATGGCTTATGTCTCCTCCAGATGGAACGCGGATTCGGATGGGTTTATTGTGAGGTTGGACATCGAATTCGCTATTATGAAAATGCCGCATCTGCATTGAATTGCATCGCGCTTAGCCGGGCGGCGTTGCGGCATCATCGATGCTCGTGGCTGCAAGGCGATTGTTGAGTGTGCTGAGTTCGGCAGACGCTTTGAGGAATTTATCGATGTCGTCGGCGCGGTGGCAATGTAGTGGAGACACACGCACCGCACCTGATAGTCCGAACGATTCCAACATTCGCCTGGAGTACAGACTCGTGGTGACTCGTTCATATACGATGACGCCGCGGCGTTCGTATTCTCTGACCGCGCTGGCGGGGTCGAGATGCCGGAAACCTATTGAGACAATGAGGTCGCGCTTGGTCAGGTCTTTATAGTCGAGGTGCACTATTGTATTTGGCAGATGACGGAGACCAGGGAATGTTTCGGTACCCTCCAGCATCCGCCATAATAGCGCTCGCTCATGCAACTCGATCCCGTTCATACCGGCTGCAAACTGCGCGCGCCGGTCACCGCGATTCCCCAGCTGGACTCCTAACCAACAAACGTAATTCACTATTTCCGTCAACACTGCAAACTGCCACGGTGCTGAGCTGCCAAGATCCCAATAGTCGGAGGGTTTACCAGCAAGCTGATCGTGCGAAAGATTTGCGGCTCGTTCAGATAACCAGCAGAAACCTGAGCCTCGCGCGCCGAAGAACTTGTATGGCGCTATATTGATGCCATCAACCGGAGCTCTCTGCAGATCGATGATCCCATGGGGTGCGTGTTGTACAGCGTCAACGACGATGAACAGGTCATGTTTGACTGCCCGTGACCGTCGCACGATCTCTTCAATGTCGAGCTTCGCACCGGAGATATTCGAGGCCTGAATGACGCAAAGTACACATGTGTCGCCGTCGATCAGCCTAACGATGTCTTCTACGTCGACCCCGCCCGTCACCGGATTGCTTGGGGCTACGCGCAACTCGCGCCCAAGCTTTGCGGCATACGTCGACATAGCATCGAACGAAGACGGATGTTCCAGGACTGTAGTGACCATGTTGCGACCGGGCACGTTTTCCGCGATCGCACGGATCATCGCGAACATGGCGGCCGTGGCGGTGAGTGACGCGTATACAGCGCCACCGGTTGTGTTAAGGATAACCCGGAGGTCATCGGCGCCGTGTTGCTGAATCTGCTTCAGCAAATCGGCTGTCTCATGGATTCGACCGGAAGAATCGGGCATCCGATCGGTGCGGACCAACACTTCAAGGGCAGCCTTCAGCCTGAGTGACCCGCCCGCATTCTCAAAATATAGCCTGGGTTTACCCTGTGCATCGTCGTCGACCAGCATGAAACGGTCTCTGATCTGATCCTGCAAGTCGGCCGGGAAAAATCGGCCCTGGACGTCGCTTTCCATTAGGTAATCACTCACGATGAACAAAGTGCGTAGACACGAGTTGTGGAGGCGCCCTCTCAGGGTCAACTGGACTTCGAGCGCCCGAGTGCTTTATGTTGCTGGGATTATCGGAGCGAAGTCAGGCATCACCAAACGACATTTTTGCCGAACACCCCATTCCTTTTTTTCCTGCTCATATGTCAATACGCAGCTCAGCCGTAAACATTACGTTCAAGCAACTCGAGGCTTTTCTCGTGAGTGCCAAAGCGCGAAGCTTCAGTGCAGCAGCATCGACATTGCACACAACCCAATCCGCCGTGTCCAAGAGGGTGGCCGAGATCGAACGAAGTATCGGAGCCACGCTACTGCACCGCAGCACGGGTGGGCTTGAACTCACGATAGCTGGACGCGAGCTACTGCCCTTGGCGGAAGAGTCACAGCGTCTGCTTGCCCGTATCGAACACGAGGTTGGTTCCGAGCGTGAACTGCGTGGGCTTTACAGAATTGGAGTCACGGAGCTTATCGCGCTGACGTGGCTGACCAGCTTCATCCAGGAGCTTCGCGCGCTATATCCGAGGCTTATGCTGGAGCCCGTTGTCGACGTAGGACTGAAGCTTTTCGATGACGTACAACTGAACCGATTAGACCTAGCAATCATGCCCGGTAAGGACTGGGGCGAGCAGTTCATATCGTTGAAGGTAGGACAAGTCGAGGACTACTGGGTTGCCAGTCCCTCATTGGATATTCCGGATCGCCCCCTTCTTCCGCATGAGTTTGCTGAGTATCCCATCCTTGAAGAGTCTCAAGGCGCCTCAAAAAATCTCTTCTACGCTCCGTGGCGCGCCGAGCATGGATTCCGCTTCAACCGGGTGTTCGCGACAAACAGCACGCCCGTACTGCGCGAGCTTACGATTGGGGGACTCGGCATTAGCCAGCTTGCTCTGGACTACGTGGCGGCAGACATAGCGGAAGGACGCCTTCGGATTGTGAGATGCGAGCCTATGCCGCCGCCTATGGTTTACAGCGCGGTATTCAAGGCTGATGGCGGATCCTGCTACGCTTTGACACGGGTCGCAGAGATTGCAGCAAAGATGTGCAACTTTAAGCGCCGCGTTGACGGTCAATAGGTTGGCTGGACGCTAAAAACGCCACCCATTCCGCAACAGAGGAAATTCCCTGTGAAAGGATCAGTCGGAAGTGCCGCTCGACGCTGCCGGCACTGCGTCAACGTCGAGCATGACGCAATACTTCCTGTCTAGCTACTGCCGCCGAAAACAGAACTGAACACACCGATGCATCGTTGACGCGATTGTCAGGGACCAACGCCATAAGATCTGTGCACCAGCGCTGCGGTACGCCAGTCCGCAATGGACGTCGCATACCCACACAACGCATGCATTGCCTCGGGGTTCTGAGTTGACCACCGTCAGAGACCATCAACGCCACGAATCGATTTCAACGATCTCATTCTCTCTGCATAACAACGAGATCAAACGTGTCGGGTAACTCAGTCGGCGGTTCGCGACTCGATAGTTGACACATTCTCAAACGTACGCCGGTGACACTTTCAATGCGCTTTCCCTGCCTACTGAATTTCAGCCGATTTCGGCAGAATCGTCGATGATGACGTCTATGTCAGTCTGGACGCAGGTCGAACGGAGCGATTGACTCTGATCGACCCGAAGCGGGCCTTCAGATTTCCCGAAAGCGGCCGTTCAACAGTCTGAGATGTCTCGGATCAAAATATCATGTTTACGCCAGAGTTTTCTGCAACCGACGCCACAGAACACACGCTGATCGCCAATCACTATGTCGAGACGGAAGATGCACTGAACCTAAGCGTTGCGTTCGTACGGGCGCGGATACTTTTTGGCCGACAACACGTGCCTCTGCCGACAAGGTTTGTGGCGCACTATGACGTGCGTGGACAAACGGTTGTGGACGATCTGGAGGGTCGGCTGGAAAAAGCGCTCGGAGACGTCGCCGAGGTTCGGGTGAAGCGGTCGTGAGCCTTCAACTTATAACTCGTGGGGCATCCCTGAGCGATGTCGAGCGCAGCCTTGCCCTGCTCGACGGTAAAGCCGAAGTATTTTCGATTGGGCGAGAGCATGTCGGGATTTCTATCCGACCCGATTGCTTGACACTGTGGGGGAGGCAAAGGTTCGAGAGGCGCTACGACACTTGACCGTCTATGACCTTTACTCGGGCGTTTGGAACGGATAGTAATGCGTAGTCGAGCAAATTGGAACATCGACGGGAAAATTGTCGACGATTCGGAGAGGGATATCGACCGTCGCTTCATGGCCGGACAGTGTCTGTTACCGTCCGGCGGGATCGCGGCTCAAACCTCGGTCTGTTCCGCCATTTCAAGCGCGTCGTCGACCTCGATTCCGAGGTATCGGACTGTGCTCTCAAGTTTGGTATGGCCAAGCAGCAGCTGGACGGCCCTGAGGTTTTTTGTCCGGCGATAAATCAGCGATGCTTTGGTCCAGCGCATTGTGCGTGCCGTACGCGGTGTCGTCGAGTCCAATTGACAGTATCCAACGATGTACGAGCCGCGCGTACTGACGCGTCGATAGGTGTGGCGACGCGTGAATCCGACCCGGAAACAGGAAGTCTGAAGGCAAGAGCCCCGCTGCCTTGATCCAAACTTCCACGCTTTCGCGGGTTTGCTCCGTGATCTCGAACTGCACCGGCCGCTGCGTCTTCTGCTGCATGACGGTCGCCCGCGGCGCCACGCGGGAGCCAAGGCAGACGTCGCGCACCCGCAGTTTCGTCAGATCGCATGCCCTTAGCTTGCTGTCGATCGCCAGATTGAACATCGCAAGATCACGCGTTCTCGCTCCGAGCTGCAGGCGGATCCGGATGGCCCAGATTTCCCTGAGTTTCAGCGGCGGCTTCTGCCCGGTCAACTTGTCCTTGTTCCACGGTACGCGAGGCACGCTGCTGGTAATAGTCGCTTCCATGACAATCTCCTTTCGAGGGAAGGGAGACTCAGTCTGCACCAACCGCAGGGGGCGATACCCGACCCGGAGCCGACGATCGGGCTCGAGCTACCGCAACGACCACTTCCAAGCCTAAACGGTCGTTCGGAAAACTTCGGCGGAGTGAGTGCTTGCCACGTTTACGAGGACGTTAATCGAAATCTTAGTTTTAACCTCCACAAGCCGACAGAGCGCCCAAGCGCAGCTAGATGCGCGTCTCGATGTGGAGTTCAATGCAAGAGGGTCGCCAAGTCGAGCGGCTTGCCGCCGTCGGCCGTTACTGCTGACATCCCCTGCGATCGCAAGTCCTCACGAATCTGGGCTGGCAAGTCCGTCAGGTCATGCAAGGGCGCGCGCTTCGATTCTCGTAAGGCCAACAACCAAGCAACGCGAGGCGCCGAGAAGCTGGTCCCGCAGACTTGTGGCGACAGCCAACCAGTAAAGCTGGTCGCGAACGCCGCGCTGGTGGGATCCACGACACTGGTCTGACAGGTAAAATGACCGGAACTGTCGACATTCATGACCGCCAGCATGTCGCCGGGATGGGCGCTACGTTCGGCGAATTGTACTTTCGTGGTGGTAACCGGTGGGGCGGAACCATCATTGCCTGCTGCGACCACGAAAAGTCCGCCATATTCTGACGGGACCAGCGGTTGCCAGTCGTCATATTTGAACTCCCATGACATCGACGTGAAAACGGGTTGATTAATCGCAGCCCCATAGCGTCGGGCGAAGTCCAGAACTGCCGAAATCGTTTCGACATCGCTATCGCCGCCGTCCGCGTCGACCTGAGTGCGCAGTTTGGCCAAAATCGATTGCGTAACTTGGTGATAATTCGCAACGAGGCTAGCTGGCACCCCCTGACCGATCTGTGCACCGAGGTGCAGTGTCAAGAGATGCAATTCGATCAATTGGCCGAGGACTTCGTCGACACAGAGCCCTCCGGCTAAGGTCGGCAGATAGATCAGAGTGATTGGTGAATTCGCGCCAGCGGCATCGATCAGCGGCTTGAGTGCCTCTTCGATCTGCGCGGCGTGGACGGTAACGGCGTGGCTAGGCCAAGCACCGGCAGGAGTCCCCATTCGGCATGCGGCGTCGAAGGGATTCATGGGGGGCAAATTGTATCGCGTTCGCAATGTCTGAACGGCCTTAAGGACATAGGCGCGGGCAGATTCTTCAGCGTTGCGGTCCGGCCAGGTGTCGTCGAAAACGATCATTATCGGTCGTTGCAGCGTGGGACCCGCCGCCGCGGAGTGGATGAGTTGGGTATCGGCGGCGCTCAATATGATTGGCGCGCCACCAGCCGCCCCCTGCAGGAACCGAAGGTGAAGCGGTGCTTCAGCGACAATTGCGGTGGGATCTACGGATAATGTCGCTTTGGCTTGAGCACTGGACATCCGCCGCACCATCACCACGGCTTTCGCGCCGAGGCGTTGGCTTTCGTTAAGCACACGGTCGGTATCGAGATTCAGCAACCCGCTCACTTGATTGGGCGACCGTAGGTCAAGGCTGAGCTTCGGAATCGCATTGAGCGAGTTTTGAGGATTTGGCTCGGATCGCGCAATCTTAGGTAGGTCCGGCACAATCAAGGTCTGCCCATTCGTCAACTCTGCCTTGTCGGAGAGGTTATTCCAGTTTCGAATGGCGCTGGCGATTTGAGCGTAGGCCTCGGGAGCATTGGAGCGCCCCACAGAGTAGAGTCGCGATATGATGTTCGACAGACCCTCGTTAGGCCTCACCGTCGTCTGCACTGGAACGGCTTTGGCAACGCTATCTTGACTAACCGCTGGATTGGCATAGTCCGTCTGGACCGTCTGCAAGACCAGCACCGTGTTGTCGACTACAGCTGATTGCGCCGACGCGCCTGCGCAGAGGCTCAAGCCAATCGCCCAAAATGTCAGCTTTGATCGGACGAGGCGGGGCAGCACAATTGTTACCTACTGACACACGCCGATCGGCGTCCCGCCAGCTGCGCGGACCGCCTGTTGCTCTGAAAGACAATCCGCCAAAGTCTTGTTCGCAGTATCGACGGCGGACGCATTCGTCGCCTCGGCGGTATTCTGTGCGGTTATCGAGGTGTTTCGATTAGTTTGGTTGGTTCCGATCGTCGTCCCGATCTGTCCTGCTGTTCCAAGGCCTGTCGCGAGAGTCGGCGTCGAGTGGTTGCCTTGGCTGGAGAGACTGCCATCCGCGTTAACCAGCAACGCCAAACTACTATTCTCAAAGACCTGATTCTTCAACGGCAGCACGAGACTGCGACCGAACTGGCCAAACGCTAAGGTGACGGGCGTCGTGAGGTCGCCTGTTACCTCTGTCAGAGTTGCTGGAGCGCTTGAGACGCAACTGCCGCGGCATGCGCGGAGTGTTCCGAGGGCTGGATCTCGAAGCACCAAGCTGGTCGTTTGTGTCTGTGGTGTCGCTGGCGGCTGAGGGCCCATGGTCCAGGTGTTCAATTCGACCTGAATGATCACGGGCGACGTGAGCGCCAGTGCCTTCGAGGATTTTGAATTGTCCGCCAGCCACTTTTTGCCGTCGTCGCTCAGCCAGTCTTGGATGTAAGTCCCATAGAGCGGGAGAGATTGCGAAATAATTGTCTTCGTCGCCGTGGCGATCTGTGAATCAGTAAAGCTGGGAGACCACACCACCGAAAACCGTCGGGTCAGGAAGGTTTCTGCTTGAAGACGAGCAATTTCTGACTGCAGAGAGGTGATTTCCGGATTAGCAACCGTGGATTTTTGCTTGGCGTCCGCGATCGCATCACTGTGGATCTTCTCCATGTCTTGATTGATGCGATCAAGCGCCGCCGTCACCGACGGCGAACAATAGGCCGGCGCCTTCGCGAGATGCGCAGTCGTGTTCTTTTCGACTGCGGCTAGCTTTTCGGCAGCTGCGGTTGGCACAGACACGACTCCGAGACCACCAACGATCTGCACCGCAGCAAGGCCGGCCGCGAGCACCGCCGACCCCACCTGGTCGTTGACGACGCCGTTCAAGCCGGTGATCGTCTTATTGCCCGCGCTTGTAATCGTGACGCTGGTCTCCTTCCAAAGCGACCTCAGCGTGTCGTATGGCACTTGGTACTGAGCGTCGGGATCGGCCTCATAAATCGGCGTGACGGTTACTGTCTCGGAGATATCCCAGCCCGGCTCGTAAGCGCCTTTTCCATCGATATTGAACGCTGTACAACTGTTCAGCGTGATGGATCCGGTGATCTGTAAAGTCGTTCGCGGGAGCGAATAGACAAAATCGCCAGTCGTCGGCTCAGAGCCGGCTGGCAAGGGATCCACGCGAAGCTCAGTGCAAGCCGTTAGCCACGGCACGAGAGCCATTGTCATCCAGAGGATTGGAAGAGACTTGGCCATCGAAGTGCCCCCATCGGTGTTCACTGAGCCCCCCGTTGCCTTCGCTTCGTACATTAGGGCGCCGGGTCTTATAAGTTAAAGCCATTGGAACATGGCGATCTTACCGTCGGACAAGCGCCCGATCACGTGTCTTCGTTTCGACATACGTACGGCAACGCACAGAGCGTGACGTTTGCCATCGGGAGCGCATGATTGTATATACCTTACGAAACTGCGCGCGAAGGCCAACACCATCAAATCGCTGGTCGTCCAAGTTCGCGAGGCTTGCGGCATGTGGCCCGTTGTGCGGAGAAGTTCCTGAAGCTCGACCGTCGGCGCCAGTTGCTGTGCTACATCTGCGCACGTGTCACTGCACCGATGCCCCGGCCCCTTGCAGCGATTGCAACGGGGTAACTGCCGTTTAGCTTTATATGTCAATTGCGACTGATATCTGATCTTGAAGTTTGCTCCAAGCTACTTTAAAACAATAGTGTGACCCTGTTTTTCGCGGAGAAGAACAATGGAACTAAGCTTGGATGTCACAGAAGCCGCTCGCCCTGTCGAAGCGGCGGCTGATCTCGCCGACTGGCTAAAGAAAGCTCGGTTGCCCGGTGTCGACGAAGTGCGTCAGGAGGAAATGCCTCCCAAACCCGGTGAGCAAGGGCCCTCCCTGGAATCAATCTTGACCGTAGTGCTGGGAGCACCAGCTGTTGTGGCATTCGTCCACTGCTTTTTCAGGTATCTGGAGGCACGGCGGCCAAAGATGAAGCTTACTTGGAAGAACGGCAGGAAGTCGCTAGTGATTGACTGCACCAACCCGCCTTCAATCGATGAACTCACAGCGGCGGCAAAGTCCTTGATCGACGAATGAGATGACTTATCCGGCCGACCTCTCCTTCAAAGCAGAGTCGAAGGTTGTTCTGATCGGAACCCCGGAGTGTCCGCAGGACGCCGAACGCCTGCCTCCATTACCGCACGTCCGCGCGAACATCGCCGAATTAAAGCGATTGCTGCTGGACCCGAACGTCGTCGGTCTTCCTGCGACCAGCATTGTCGAGATTGTCGATGAACCAGCGGCAAGTGATGTTCTCGGTAAGCTGCATAAGGCAGCGAAATTAGCAACCGACACACTTATCGTCTACTACTCGGGACACGGACTCTATGGAGATGCGCAATCCGCTTTATATTTGACGAGCAGGAACACCGAGAGCGACACTAAGTCCAGCGCCATAGATATAGAAGCAGTGAAGCGCATCATTCGTGAATCCAGCGCAGTGAAGCGAGTGATGATTCTGGACTGCTGCTATAGCGGACGGGCTTTCGATGGCGGCATGAGCGATCAAAGCGACGATCTGGTCAGCGCCGTTGATCTGATGGGAACGTATGGAATTGCGGCAGTGCCGGGTGATTACAAAGCTTGGGCGCCTCCCGGCGCAACGCTTACATTTTTCTCGCAAACTTTGATCAATGTCCTTTTGCGCGGCATCCAGAATGATAAGGATACTGTCACATTGGATGAAGTGTTTTCCGCCGTAAGAGATGAGATTCGTCGGGATGCGCGCACCAAACTTCCCCAACGGACCAATTGGATCGATGGCGGAAAATTCCGTATTGCGCGCAACAGGTATGCAGATCAAGACCGGTTATTGTCAACCTCGCGCGCCATTGAGGCGGCTATTGGCCTCGAGCGCAACGCAGAGAAGTCGCCTAGCTTAGCGATCGGGTCGCCCGTATCGAGACGGGACGATATAGTCCCAGACAAATCAGCCTCCTCAGCCACGTTGCAATCCGCTGATATCAATCAGGACGATAACAAACCAGCTGTTCCCGACACGAGCAAAGTCCCCTCATTTAACAGGGTTGGCTATTGGTTAGTTTTCCTTGTTGCTGTTGGCTTATTGGTCGCCGGGTTTTCTCATTTTTCGAATACTGGCAATCGGACATCAGGAGAAACGGTCCTAGATCAGGGCACATCCGCACCTTCAGGAGCGTCTGCGGCAGATTCAACACCAACCGCAAGTTCAGGCGCCTCCATCGTTTCGCAGGCCGCTCCCCCTGCTTCAGAGGGCCCCATTCAACAGCTTGAGACTTTCGCTCTGACGCACGACGCAGCCACTCGGGGCGACGCGAAAGCGCAGAACAAGCTGGGCGGTCTCTATTTCCATGGAACGGGTACTGCACAAAGCGATCGCGATGCCGTCACGTGGTACCGAAAGGCCGCCCAGCAGGGCAATCCGGATGCACAGATTAACTTGGGGTTCATGTACCAGGAAGGGCGGGGCGTTGACCAAAGTTCGACCGAGGCGATCAAGTGGTTACAGACGGCCGCCGATCAGGGCGATTCGACCGGTATGCTTAACTTGGGGGTCATGTACAAAAAGGGCCTGGGCGTCACAAAGAGCTATGACGAGGCGATCAAGTGGTTCCAGAAGGCTGCCGATCAGGGTGATCCACAGGGCCAAGTTGAACTAGGTTTGATGTACGAAAACGGTCTTGGCACCCTCAAGAACGGCGCAGAGGCGGTCAGGTGGTTCCAAAAGGCGGCAGAGCAGGGCTATCTAGTGGCGCAACTCAAGTTGGCTTGGATCTACGATTACGGCTTGGGCGTTCCCAAGAATGAAACCGAAGCGGCCAAGTGGTATCGCAAAGCCGCCGATCAGGGGGATGAGGGCGCTAAAGAGGCACTGCAGAAACTTGGTCACTAGGTCATTGGGCTTACGGACCTGCCCTCGCCGAACCGCCCGAAACTGAACGAAGCCGACACCTGAGTATCACCTCCACGACACCAACGAACGACTCTTCATGGCGGTAGACGGCCGCGTCCGGCGGAGGTAGCAGTTGCGTTTGGCTAAACGCAAACGTGACGCTCGGAGCTGAACGATGTAATGTGTCGCTGGCTGTTGCATACACATACCGAGCCATAACGAAATGGTAGCTGATGCTATTGCAACAGCGGGCCAACCAACGCGTGTCGGGCCCAATTTTCCCGTCAGCAGTTCAGGCCAGCTCCCATGTCTGCAGCTCGTGCAAGCCGGACCGCGTAAGGGGACAATAAGAATGCACAAAGATAATCGTAAGGAGCCGACGGCTCCGGTACTTGATGACCTCCTCCATGATGGCCGTTTGGCGCGGTTGCTCTGGAAGGACGGCCGCCACTGCGCGTTGCAACTGTGGATTTTGCAGATCAAGGCCGCACAATCGATTGAAAATCGCATCGTCTACGGCCGCCTGCTTCCCTACAGCCATTCCGACGGCCATTGGTACTCCAGCTACGACGATAACTTCTACACCTTCGAGCAAGCCCAAGCGCGGATTATCCGGCTCAACCTTTACATCAAAAGCGACCGCTGCGCGGACCTTCTACGGCTACTCAGCGCCGGCCGGACCGTCTCGGCAATCAGCGAAGAACTAGCGCTCGGGCTCTCTGACCAGTTGAAGGCGCGGTTCGGTGCGACTGCGCTTGCCGCAGACGGCGTGGTGTACCGCCCTGTGGCTTACCTGCTCAACCGCGACGCGCAAGACCGGCACTCACCTTCCAGCCCTCATGGCGGAGCAGGGGCTTTCAGCGCCTCGATCACCCAGACCGACAAAGAGGCATTTTTCCGCGTAGGTCAGGACTACGACGTCGCCCTAGCCGCGTTGGTGGTCAAGCACCTCAACGAAGATACAGGTCTGGACTTCGGTGGCGTCGACACCATCCGGTTCGGCGACCTCGAGCTACTGGTCTTTCCTGCGCTAGACGATTTAGAGCGCCCCTTGCTGACCACGAGTTGGACCGACGCCCCGCGCGCCCTGGTCGCCCGCTTCAATCCAATGCAATTGCCACATTTCAGTGGCTTCCAGTTCCGCTTAAGCATCGAGAATGGAGGTCAAGTCGTCTATTCAGCCATCACCACAGGAGAGTGCGATCGGGACGGCGTGTTCGAATGCAAGTTCGAGTTAAGCGACCAGTTACGCGCAAGGACCGACAGCACTGAACTGGAGATTTTCGGTTTTCGCGACAACAATTCCCGTGAAGGCATTCTGTGTTGCCGTTGGCGGGTTTGGTATGTTCGCGAGTTCCGCCTTCAGGGGCATGTGGTGGGCAGGGGCGTCAGCCCGGTCAAGTTTGACTGGCTGGAAAATACCGCAAGGCCGTCCGCATCCGCTCGGGTGAAGGCCGCTCTTACGATCAATCGCGGCAATATGGGATTCACCAACCTAATCGGCGAACGTGAAGCAGATCCTTGGGTCCCGGCCAACCGTGAACTCGCATCTCTTTTCGCGCGGCTCCATCCGACGAAGTCCCAAGGGCAGTTCTTTCTAAGCCGGAGCCAACTCGACGGCGAAGGACGACTGCAATTCGTAGAGTGGTTTAGGGCGCTGCTCGCCGAGTATCAGCAACACCAAGTGGCTGTCTTCGATCCTTATTTCGGTGACGCGGGCTTGGGTTTGATGATGCTTTGCGCGGCACCGCAGGCAGACTACATCGTCTTCACGTCCCTGCCCAAGCCGGTCAGGGAGGATAAACCCATGCGGCGCAAATCCGACAAGCTCCCACAGGAACGCATTAATAACCTGTTGGCGAACTGCGAGCACAACCGCCACCTGCTGAAACGCTTCAAGTTGCACATCTACGGCCTGAAGGAAGGTCGGCTACATGACCGTTACATCCTGATCATCGGACCAGACGGGCTACCGGTGGCGGGCTTTAACCTGTCCAATTCGTTTCAGAAGGCCGCAGAAAGCTTTCCGTTGCTCGTCACTCCAATCCCCGCAGATATCCTGCTCAAGGTCGCGCAATACAAGTCCGGGCTGGTACAAGAGGCGAAGGCCGCACCGTCCAATGGCGGGGCCGAGAATCCCTCCATGCGGCTTCTCTTCGACTCCAGTGCGTCGCCAGCGCCACGGCGACTCTACGAGACACTACGCTTCCTCGATAAGGCAAACGCAGGCGATGTGTTGAGCATATGGGCCGATGAGCCATCGCTCCAAGGCTTGAGCGGCGATCCGTTGAAGAAGAAAATGGCGGCGGCAGGCCTGCTCAAAGACGGCTCACTCGCCCTGCCCGAGACGGCGAGCCTGCGCAATTACCTCGTGCAGCAGGCGGGCGACTTTGCGGCCTTCACCGGGGCCTGGGAGGTGCTTGGCGAGATACTCGCAAATTCACGATCCGGAGACCGTCGGTTTAGAGAATTCGGATCACAGCATGATTTTCTGAGTTTCTTGGCACGCTTTCTCGATGCGTCATTCAACCGTACACACGACGAGAAGGACAAGGAATGGGTCGTGGTAGACGCCCGTATGTTTCAGGAACCGCTCGAAGCCCTGCTGCATACCTCTTATCAACCACAACTTTTGTTCCACGCGACAAAATACGCGGCTCTCACTTGGTCGGAGTACTTCGCCGTCAAGTTTCTTTGGTGGTATGTCCCAGACACCCTTCTGGCAATCGCGGAAGCCCAGATGACCAACTTGCCAGCGGAGCCACAGACCGCCGACGCGGTCCGGTTGTCTCTGTTGAGCCAGATTGTCAGCGACATTTCGCTCTCAGTGCAATTCGACATCAGTGACGCGCAACGGAACCGGCTCGTACACAGCGGCAGCGGTCTTCTACAATGGATGGGCTTGAACGCGATTGAACGGCAGTTGGAAAATCCGGGAGGCCTCGCTGCCGCACTGCGGTCGATGGACGCATTCGCATATACGGAGCGAATTCGCGCACTGGGCTGGATGATTAATCATGCGCAACGGAATCCAAAGAAAGCCGAGATATACACCGGCTTGGTAACAGCGCTTCACGAGGCACTGCCAGCGAAAATCCAGGCCGAAGACTTAAAGCACCTGGTCAACTCCACACGCGGTCATATGCGACAACTTGCCTGGTCTGAGCCATGGTTGTTCCGGGATGTAGTCTTTCCGTTGTTACAGAGCGACCGCGCCAGCATCGACGATGCCTGCGAAATCTGGATGCAGGAGCTGTCCCTCATGCTGGAACCGGAGTTAAAAAACCAGCCTAGGCTCTTTGACCGAGCCCGCGAGGGCCAGACGACCAATATCGCCGCTTTCCTCTTCGCGTATAGCAGCCCCGAGCGACAGCACGTCAGCCTGCAGTCTATGCAGGCGATCTTAAAGCGTCAGCGGAGGATCGTACAACAACCCCTTGCCAGCACCTCGAACTGGGCCCAGTGGGATGGCGCGCTAGTGGTCTCGATGTGGATTCTCACCTTTGCCGCTTGGGGGCAGTACTACCTACGCCAGCGCGGCACGACCGATCGCGAGCTCGAGGAACTGTCGTGGGACGCACGCGAGCTCGCGATAGTCAGGCCGATCAGCGAATGGCGATCGACGCTTGCCGGCAAGCAGGGCGAACTCGCCGCGTTCCTCGACCAAGTGGCGGAGCTCCTAGCCTCAAGCGACAAGTCAAAAAGCAAACTTGAATAGTCGGTTTAGCGGTGGCCCATACCATCGATGCTGTTGCACTTGGCTGATCTGTGCCAGCCTCCAGATTGGCTCTATGTGATCAATAATTCTTGGGACGTTCCGATACGGCGATGATTACCGAACAAGATATTGCTGCCTTCATCAACTGCGTTGATGAGGCCAAAAAGATTGACCCTTTGCAACCGAATGGTGAATCTCAGCAGGAGATTTGGACCCGTGTACACGAGACGATTTGCATTCCGGAAGGTCGTCCTGCGGGGGATATGAGAGCGCTTGGGCGAACCCTGTTTCGCCGAGCGCAACTTGAGCCCCAGCTTGGCATTTATGCTGCTCCGTCGCGCCACTTTATGCACGGTACTTCGAACGGTGAGAAGCTTCGGGATTTTTCAGAGGTGGATAAATGGTGTGAAGCAATCCGGTACCTCGACCTTCTCCAGAAATTATCCGGCCATAGGTTTGATCCTTCCAGCACTCTCGGGATGGAGCGCGACTTGGCAGTCACTGATGCTGTCGCGAGACTGAAAGGCGAAGGGTATCGGTTCTTCGCGAAGGATGAGAGGATCAACTTCGAAGAGGGGGAGCTGGAGCGTTGCGCATCTGACATTTTTGACGCGTTTCGTGAGGTTGATGGCTTTCGGATCTCGTACTTGGTGCTTAAACATCTTCAGGCCAACAAACGTTTCAAAGGCGGGCGCTACCTGACGGGAAGAATTTCCAGGTCAACAACCGAGAGGAATCCACAGCCCGCACCTCCGTTGGGATATTTGCTGAACCTCGCCGCGGCGAACCTGTCCGCCGAACGCGTCACGGGTTTTTCCGAGGAATCCGTTCGAAAAATATTGCAGAGGGCGACGGATATAGTCGCTGTGCTTGATGTCGAGACGTATACGACATATGCCCACATGGCTACCTCTCATGACCGATTGCCTATCTACCTTCAGGAACTGCTGATAGCCGATCACGTATTGGCATTTCGCCAGATTCATCCCGCCGATGCTACCGAAATGATGATCGGTCTATTCGACTGGGTCGACAACGAGGATATGCGCTCGAAGATCGGGTGGGCCATCGACGATTTGCAGGCGTTGATGCAATGGCTATTTGACTATGTTCCAGCTGAGACGATAAATGCAACTCTTAGTCGCGAGACGTTTGCGAAGGCCGGAATTCACGAGGATCGGTTGGGACGACTGCTGGCAGACGTTTCGCATGATCCGTCGACAGTGAATAAAGCTTATCGCACTCCACTTGACGCCACGAAGGCCGACGTAGGCATGAAGCCGTTGTTCGCGACTAACGACGGGCGGTATTTCCTGTTTTCGCCATCGCTGAGTTCAGTGGGCTTCTATGAGATTGCTGCAGCGAAGTTGCGAAGCGTATTTGGATCGCATGTAGATCAGGATATCGGGAACGCGATTGAACCAATGGTCGCAGGTATGTTTCGAACCCGAGGGATCGAGCCAGCAATCGTGTCGTGTAAATACGATATGCGGGGAACGGCGGGCGAGTGCGATATCGTGGTTGAAACAGATCAGGCGGTGATTCTCATTGAGCTGAAGAAGAAGTCGATGACGCGGGCAGCGCTGGCAGGGGATTCGTATAGCGGATTTGTCGATCTCTTTGGCGGAGTGCTCAGCGCCCAGGAACAACTTGGGCAACACGAAGTATTGCTGCGAGAGTTTGGACATATCAAATTCGTCGATGGTCGACAGATTGACCTTCATGGTCGTCGAGTTGAGCGGTTGGCCGTAACGCTTCTAGACTGGGGCGGTACGCAGGATGGCATGGTGCTTAGAGCTATCATGCCGACGTTGATAGGCGCATCACTTAACTATTCGGCGGCTACCGCTAAGCAATCGGATCAGCTCGCGAAATTAAACAGCACATTGGGTGCTCTTGGTACGCAGCACACTAAACTTCTGTCTCTTGGATACGAGCCACGAGACATGCTAACGAACTGGTGGTTCATGAGTGTCCCGCAGCTTATGGCGCTATTGAGGGGTGTAAATGATGCGAACGGGTTCTATGGCGCCTTAAGACGCGTCGGTTCCATCACAACCGGCTCTCTGGATTTCTATCAGGAGCTCGAGTGGCGGGTTGCACTGGAGCATAATGTACAGACCTCTGATGACTCAGGATCATCACCAGTGTCGAGATGACACTCGGTGTTGCATACGGATGCACGGCCTTCGCAGCGTTGCCATTGTCAATTAGCCATCCGGTTATAGTTTGCCGGATGGCGTACCGATGACGAGTCGACTTCTTCCCATCCCGCTCCCGCCTAGCGCTAAGTCCATATCGATTGGGAGTGGTCGCGTGGCGTGAAGATTCCTATAGAACTGAAATGTCCACCCGATCTCGTTAGTCGACTTGAATGCTTCAAAAATTAGAACGCCTGATATGTGCTTCCAGCGCTGAAAGTTTGCATCAAGTCCCTGTCGGTAAACCTCGAATGCGTCGGGAAGGTCTGTCACGTTGACTACCATTAGGTATGGGCGCGTAAGGGTCCCCTGGAACCTTCGTGCCTTTTTCTTTGCCGAATTCAGATAGCCTGTGAACGGCGCCGCGTAGCACACCTTCACGCGCGGCGGCGCTTCGGTACTGTCAGGGCCGGCTAACGTCAACGAAATTGTAAAAAGCGACACCATATCTGACGGCCACCATGACGGCTGAATCTCGACCTCGCCTGCTTTAAGGACTTCGTGAACTGGCCGCGTTGTTGCTTTGGCCGCTAGCAGCCAAGCATTCGGTTCTTCAATTGTTTGATCGATTGTGATCTCCCTCGAGGCGTCGAGCAGACGTGCCTCCGTAGCGGTGTCGAGCAGCTTCGAAACGTGAACGACAAGATCGAATTTTCCTATTGTCGAATTAATGCTTTGCGCGATCCTCTGCGCTTGAATCCGCAGCGATGTATGGACGTCTTTTGCCTCGGACTTTGTGACTTCCACCTCAATGTTCGTTTCGCTCCAAATCAGGTCAAAGTCTTGCGTTTTCTCGTGTGTTCGGTCGACAGGTGTTAAGCTCGCAGCGCCGCGACTCAACAACAACGCAGCCGCTTCCAGTTCAACAAAATCGTCCGAATTGAAGTCCGATTGCTTGGAGAAGGGTTTCGAAAATCGGGCCAAAAACGGATGCGTATATTGCTGCTCGCCTAGTATCGCAAGAGGTAGACCCCAACTGACCGCAGACGCAGCATCTATGGTGCTCGTACCGGATATGTCGACCGAATTTACCGTGAGAAATATCTCCAATGCGTCGAGACAACGACGTGCTGCCTGATCACTCTCTAAATAAGGAGGAACGGAAAGCTTATCGCGGAGCGTCATACTGGCAACCTTGGATATCGACTGGTCGGATCATTCGATGAACATAGCACGCGCACAGGTCTTCGTGTGGCAACGGTGCTTTCGCGTGGCCGTTTCTTCTGTTTAAACCCCTAGTAGTTGTCGCTGCATCGAGCATGACCATTCTAGGTGCGATTTTGTCAAAGTTATTCGCTTTGCACACATAATTCAGCTATTGATAAAATACATTATCAATATAATCGCCGCGCGCTTTTAATTCGCCAACTTTGGCGTATTCACCCAAAGACTGATTTCATTATATCCCGGTTAATCGCGTGCGGCGCAACCTGCCGGGAGAATCCGTGTCAACCAGAATCATTTCCACCCGCGACAATGCCTCTCGCGCACTCACCGCCGCCGAATTCCTCAATTTATCGAATGTTCCTCCAGAGATCGAATGGTCCGCCAACATCGACGCGCCACAGACCCGCCGTGCTTATCGGATCGACCTACGCGATTTCATGGGTTTCGTGGGGATCGTACAGCCGGAGGAGTTTCGCACCGTCACGCGTGCGCACGTCCTCGCCTGGCGCAAACACCTCGAAGCTCGCCAGTTGTCCGGCGCGACAATCAGGAGAAAGCTGGCGGCATTATCGTCGCTCTTCGATTACCTGTGCGAACGCAATGCCGTTTTGCTGAATCCCGTCGCTAGCGTCAAGCGGCCCAAGGGTAACAGCAACGAGGGCAAGACACCTGCCATGGGAGATCACCAGGCCCGCGCCCTGCTCCATGCGCCTGACGCCGATACGCTGAAGGGCAAGCGCGACCGCGCCATGCTCGCCGTGCTGCTGTACCACGGTCTGCGCCGCGAAGAGCTATGTTTGCTCAAGGTCCGCGACATCCACCAGCGGCGCGGCGTGCTGCACCTGAGGGTGCATGGGAAGGGAAGCAAGATTCGCCACTTGCCGCTGCATCCAGCGAGTGCAGAACGGCTACACGCCTTCTTGAGATGGCGGGACATGGAAAGGAGGCGGACGCACCGCTGTTTCAGCCGCTGCGTGGAAGGGGCGCCGGAAGCGGCAAGGCGATCACCGGAGATGGGGTCTACAAGTGCGTGCGGGACTACGCGCGGCGTGCGGGGATCGCTGTTGACGGTCTCAGCGTACACGGCCTGCGCGCCACGGCGGCGACAAACGCACTGGAGCACCAGGCCGAGATCACCAAAGTCCAGTTTTGGTTAGGCCACGCGAATATCTCAACGACCCGTCTTTATGATCGCCGCCAGCAGCGCCCCGAAGAATCTCCAACCTATAAAGTGGAGTACTAATCAATACACCACAATAGACGACTGGCCGAACCAGAATGGATCACCGCGCGTCATTGCTATCGATCGTTGCATGTCGGCCCGCAACGGTCTTCCATCAATTCGGATCCACCGGCTGCTTGAACTTGCTGAGCGGACGCTCGTCGCCGGGCAATAGGCGTCAAGCACGGTATTGGATCAAGCAAGGCGTGAGCGTCGCGTTGGCCGCCGAGATAATTCTTGCGAGGCTTTCCTCGCTATCCGAATAGCATTGTCGAAGCTGTTGTCGGTGGCAACGTGTCGGTTATCGACGCTCACCAGCCAATTGTCACCACTGCAACACCAGCGAATTCGCCTCTCTTCAAGGAGCAGAGCGAACCATCGCCAAATGGAAGCATCTTCGGCGTTAGCGACCAAGGCCGCCACCGCCCTAATGTGCCTCATATCGTTCAGATTACTCACCTGTCACCTCATCGACCTTGATCATCCTCGCAGCACAATCAAGACAGCATGGCCTCGAACTCCGGCACTGCCGTGAACAGATCGCCCACCAGACCGTAGTCGGCGACGCTGAAAATCGGCGCTTCCGGGTCCTTGTTGATCGCCACGATGACCTTCGAGTCCTTCATGCCGGCCAGATGCTGGATCGCACCCGAGATGCCCACGGCGACGTACAGTTGCGGCGCGACGATCTTGCCCGTCTGGCCCACCTGATAGTCGTTCGGCACAAAGCCGGCGTCCACTGCGGCACGCGAGGCACCTAGTGCCGCGTTCAGCTTGTCCGCCAGCGGCTCGAGCACCTTCGTATAGTTCTCGCCACTGCCCAGACCCCGGCCACCGGAAACGATGATCGACGCCGACGTCAGCTCTGGACGGTCCAGCTTCGTGACTTCACGGCTCACGAACTGCGACAGGCCGCTGTCGGCTGCGGCTTCGATCTTCTCGACCGTTGCGCTGCCGCCTTCTGCTGCTACCGGGTCGAAGCCGGTGGAACGCACCGTGATGACCTTGACCGGATCGCTCGACTGCACCGTTGCGATTGCATTACCTGCGTAGATGGGACGCTCGAACGTGTCGGCGGAATCCACGGCGGTGATATCGCTGATCTGTGCGACGTCGAGCTTCGCTGCGATACGCGGGGCGATGTTCTTGCCGTACGCGGTAGCGGGCGCGAGGATATGCGAGTAGTCCTTCGCAATGTTGAGCACCGTCGCTTCGACGTTTTCCGCGAGGCCCGCTTCGAGTTGCGGCGCATCGGCCAGCAACACCTTGGCGACACCTGCGACCTTCGCTGCAGCGTCCGCCGCGCCTTGCGCGTTGTGACCTGCGATCAGCACGTGTACGTCGCCGCCAATCTTGGCTGCCGCTGCCACCGTGTTCAGCGTCGCAGCCTTCAGCGACGCGTTGTCGTGTTCCCCAATTACCAGAATCGTCATTTCGTCCGTCTCCTCACAGCACCTTGGCTTCGGTCTTGAGCTTCTCGACCAGCGTCTTCACATCGGCGACCTTCACGCCAGCGGAGCGCTTCGGCGGCTCGACGACTTTCAGCGTCTTCAGGCGCGGGGTCACGTCAACACCGAGGTCTTCCGGCTTGAGCGTCTCCAGCGGCTTCTTCTTCGCCTTCATGATGTTCGGCAGCGTGACGTAACGCGGCTCGTTCAGGCGCAGATCCGTGGTGACCACAGCCGGCAGCGTCAGCGACAGGGTTTCCGCACCGCCATCCACTTCGCGCGATACCGTTGCCTTGCCATCAGCCACGACAACCTTCGATGCAAATGTCGCCTGCGGCAACCCTGCCAAGGCAGCCAGCATCTGACCAGTCTGGTTCGAATCGTCGTCGATGGCCTGCTTGCCGAGAATGATCAGCGATGGCTGTTCCTTGTCGACCAGCGCCTTGAGCAGCTTGGCGACAGCCAGCGGCTGCAGTTCTTCCGACGACTCGATCAGGATCGCGCGGTCCGCGCCGATCGCGAGCGCCGTGCGCAACGTTTCCTGCGCCTGCGTCACGCCCGCCGACACGGCGATCACTTCAGTCGCCACGCCCGCTTCCCGCAGACGCACCGCCTCTTCCACGGCGATCTCATCGAACGGATTCATCGACATCTTTACATTCGCAATGTCGACGCCCGTGCCGTCCGACTTCACCCGGACTTTCACGTTGTAATCGATCACTCTCTTGACTGGCACAACGATTTTCATGGTTCCTTCTCCGATCAGCTTGCACGCTAGTGTGAGCAATCAAACCAACGGTTGGAATTCGGCATTGTGGAACACCGCATTTCAGACCCTCGAATACCAGACACCCGGCAGCACGGAAATTCTGTACGACCGATCCATCCCGGCCGATCCGTTAACCCCAGCCTAATCGCGTCTTCCGCAATCAGTAATTGAGCAGCGACTTTTGCTGATGCACGCTATCACTCATCAAAGCACGGCAATCAATCAGCCTTGCTTGGCGCGACGGCTATCCGTTTTCATTCAACTTATCAATACTCGTCACCATGTCAGTCAACTGGCCGGAAACAATCTTCGAGCACTTCAAAGCCGCTGATGTGCGGCAAGTGGCATACGTGCCCGATGCGGGGCACAAACGTCTTATCGAACTCTGCGAGGCAGACGCCGAAATTCACGCGGTTTCCCTGACCACCGAAGAAGAAGGCGTGGCCATGATGGGTGGCGCATGGGTCGGCGGCCAGCGCGGCGTATTGCTGCTGCAGTCGAGCGGCGTGGGCAACTGCATCAACATGCTTTCACTGCAACATGAGTGCCGCATGCCCATCGTGATGCTGGTGACGATGCGCGGCGAATGGGGAGAATTCAATCCCTGGCAGGTCGCCATGGGCAAATCCACCCAGGAAGCCCTCGAATCGGCAGGCGTCTATGTCTACCGCGCGGATGATGCAGCCGAAGTCCCTGAAACGGTGCGTGCCGCGTTGAATTTTGGGTACAACACCTCCCGGATGGTTGCTGTTCTGATCGGACAGCGCGTGATCGGCACCAAAAACTTTAACAAGTGAGTACTAAAATGACTCAGCAGACGACGCCCCTGAACCGTCGACTGACGGTTAAGCGGATTCTCCGCGATCGCCAGCAGGACATTCTGGCAGTAACCAGCCTTGGCAACCCCACCTTCGATGTGGCCGCTGCCGGCGACACGGCTCAAAATTTCTACCTGTGGGGTGCAATGGGCGGAGCCGTCACCTTCGGCCTCGGCATTGCGCTTGCACAGCCTGAAAAACGCGTCATCGTGTTTGTCGGCGACGGCGAAATGATGATGGGACTTGGATCGCTAGCAACGGTGGGCGTCGATAAGCCCGCCAATCTATCGATTGTCGTGATCGATAACGAGCACTACGCGGAAACGGGAATGCAGCTGGCCCATGCAGGCCGCGGTGTGGACATCACGGCAATCGCACGCGCGGCTGGCTTCGAAAAGGCGGCGACAATCTACGCCGAAAGCGAACTCGAAGAATGTGTCGATGTGATTCTCAATGCTACCGGTCCAGTGCTCGCCACGGTGAAGGTCGGAACGGATCCCGAACCTACCTCCCTGCCGCCTCGCGACGGTCCTTATCTGCGCAGCCGCTTCCGCGAAGCGTTGCTTGGCGCCAAGGCCCACGCGAGCCAATAAGCGGACGGCTGGAAAGTCCCAACGTCATGGCGGTGGCGCGGCAACGGCCGCCCACCGCCTCACTGCATCAAGACCGATTTCACGCCCTGTACAATCGCGATCATTGTGACTTCACACTGATCCCTCTATGCCCACCAAGGCTGATTCCGATATGTTGGTGGAAGTCGTTCGACAGTTGGACCGGCAGCCCGAGATGCTCGAGCGCGTCTTTGACTGCTTTCCAGACGTGCTGTACTACATCAAGGACGCACAGGCACGCTACCTGTCCGTCAATCAAACGCTCATCGCTCGAAGCGGGCTGGCGCGCGACGACGTGATCGGCAAGACAGCCGATCAGCTATTTCCGGTGACCGGCGCCAGTACCAATGCGCAAGATCTGAACATTATCGAAACCCGGTCGCCCATCGTAGACCGGCTGCGGCTCTATTCCTCCGGATTGGGTCATCGATACTGGTGCCTGAGTTCGAAGTTTCCTGTGCTCGCCGAAGACGGACTGGCCATTGGACTGATCGGCATATCGCGAGATCTGCCTCGCCCTGATGAACGTCATCACGGCTACCGCCGCCTGCTCGCATATCTGGACTATCTGGAACGGAACCTTGGACAGAACATCCTGGTTACCGAGGCGGCGGAGCAAGTCTCCATATCTGTCGACACGCTGGAACGTCTAACCCGCGAAGTGTTTCATCTGACGCCCAAGCAACTGCTGATGAAATTGCGGATCGACCACGCATGCAAGCTGCTGGAAACGACTGACAACAGCATTACGGAAATCGCGACCGAATGCGGCTACGCGGACCATAGCGCGTTCACGCGTCAATT
This sequence comes from Paraburkholderia phenazinium, assembly GCF_900141745.1. Lineage (NCBI taxonomy): Bacteria > Pseudomonadati > Pseudomonadota > Betaproteobacteria > Burkholderiales > Burkholderiaceae > Paraburkholderia > Paraburkholderia phenazinium. Next base: position 781,986 of record NZ_FSRM01000002.1, read on the forward strand.
CAAATCTGCCACGCACCTCACGCCCCGACAGTACCGAAATGCACGAGGGCGTGGTCTGCATCCTCACTAATGCTTCGCCTGCCGGGCCCTAGTAAACACCTTCCTCGATCACCAGTTCACCCTTGGTGAACCGTGACGGCGACAGCGGCGAGAGATCCAGTGTTTTAAACTCGCCAAAGCTCAACAGTTCGGCAACAGCTCGACCAACCCCTGGGCTGTGCATCATGCCATGGCCGCTGAAACCGGCCGCCACGAAAGAGTTTTCCGCACCCGACTGCCCGACGATGCCATTCTGGTCGAGAATGTTGTATTCGTAGTAGCCAGCCCAGGCGTGTTCCACCCGTAAGGCCTCGAACGCCGGGATACGCCCTGCCAAGGCCGGCCAGATGATCTCGTCAAATTCAGAAAACTGCACGTCGAGTGGCAGGTGGTCCAGATCCGTCTCCGCCGACGGCGAAACGATACAGAGGAAATGATTCTGCTCCCTACGCAGATACACTCCCGAGGTGTCGATGAGGATCGGCATATCCGGAATCGCCGTCGGACATGACACGACAAACGCCGAACGCCGTCGCGGCCGAACCGGCAGATCCACGCCGATGCTTTGTGCAAGAGGTGCACACCACGCGCCGCTGGCATTCACGAACGCGTCCCCGGCGATTTCCCGCCCGTCCGTCAGTTCGACGTGGGTCACCCGGTTTCCGCGTGTACGGTAGCGCACCGCTTCACCCGTGACGAAATGGACGCCCGCTTCACGCGCACGGTTTCTCAACCACTGCATGACGCTATATCCGTCGAACCAGCCCTCGCCTGCCAGACCTTCGACGCCATAGGCCAGATCGCTGACATTCATCCACGGGTAGCGGCGCTGCAACGCCTCGACTGAATGCTCCTGCAGCTCCACCCCGAGCGATCGGGCAAGAGCGCTCCGCCGACGCAGCACGCTCTCTTGCTGCGCGTTGCCCACGAACAGGTATCCGCAATCCACCAGATCGACGCCAGCGCCATACCGCACCTTCTCCCGCTCGCAGGAAGAAAAAAAATCATAGCCAAACTGCGATAGCTGGATGCAGATGGGCGTTGAAAACTGCTGCCTGATCGAACTTGCCGAGAGCGACGATGATGCGATCTGATAAGTCGGATCCTTTTCGATCACCCAGATCTCGCGGCTCTCTGTCTTTTGGAGGCTCAGGAAATACGCTATTGAACAACCGATCGCCCCCCCGCCGGTGATGACAATTCTTTCGCTCATGATCTACCTTGGACGGTCGCGAGGTTTTGACGTGCGGCGCGAATGCGACCGAGCGCCTCGTTCAGGTCATCGAGTGACGCAGCATAAGAAAGCCGGAAGTAAGGCGAGAGCAGAAAGCCGGAGCCCGAAACCACGGCTACGTTTGCCTCTTCCAGCAGGTACATGACGAAGTCCTGGTCGCTTTCCAGAAGCGTGCCATTCGGCGTGCGGCTCCCCATGACACCATGGCAGCCGACGAATACATAAAACGCGCCTTCCGGCTGATTACTGTGGAGTCCCGGTATGCCGTCCAGCGCATTCACGACGAGCTTCCGGCGTTCGTCAAAGGCCAGTCGCGATGTCTCGACGAAAGACTGATCGCCATTGAGCGCTTCGATCGCAGCGTACTGCGACACCGAAGACGCACTGGTCACAATCTGACCTTGCACCAGATTCATGGCACGGATGAGCGTCGACGGTCCAGCCGAATAGCCAATCCGCCAGCCTGTCATCGAGTACATCTTGGACACGCCGTTGATGATGAGAGTCCGCTCCTGCAACTCGGGCGCGACGTTCAGGATATTGACGAAAGGACTTCCGGTGTAGATGAGCTTTTCGTAGATGTCGTCGGACAGTACCCACACATGGGGGTGTCGACGCAATACTTCCGCAATACTGCCGAGTTCGTCGGCCGAGTAAACGGCCCCCGTCGGATTCGATGGCGAATTCAGCATCAGCCACTTGGTACGAGGCGTGATCGACGCCTCCAGTTGAGCAGCAGTCAGTTTGAATCCCGCTGCCTCGTCGCACGGCACCACAACAGGCGTCCCTGTCGCCATCTTCACGATCTCGGGATACGACACCCAGCACGGTGCCGGCACGATGACTTCGTCGCCCGGATTGAGGGTCGCGAAAAAAGCCGCGAAAATTGCCTGCTTCGCGCCAACGGCGACGCTGACACCGTCCACGGGATAATCGACGCTATTGTCACGCTTGAGTTTCGCTACGATCGCTTCGCGCAACTCCCGGATGCCGGCGGCCTCGGTGTAACGCGTCTTGCCTTCGCGCATTGCGCGAATCGCGGCAGCCTGGATATGCTCAGGCGTACGAAAATCGGGTTCGCCTTGCGACAGGGAAATGACATTCTTCCCGTCCCGGCGCAGTTCTGCCGCCTTTGCCGCCATTGCCATTGTCTGCGCAGGGGCGATCTGGCCAATGCGGTCTGCAATGAAGCCCATTCTATTTGTCCCGTTCATTTGGAAAAGCTGATTCGCGCCAGGGCCGCCCAAAGGCAGCCCCAAACGACATGCGTGCTTAAAGACGCTCGGCCACAGCCTTCATTTGCAAGAACTGCAGAAGATAATCAGGACCACCCGTCTTGGTATCGGTGCCCGTGAGGTTGAAGCCGCCGAATGGCTGAACGCCGACAAGCGCGCCCGTACATTTGCGATTGAAGTACAGGTTGCCCACGTGGAAGTCGCGACGCGCCCGTTCGATGCGGCTTCGGTCATTCGAGAAGAGCGCCCCCGTCAGACCATAGACCGTGTCATTGACAACAGCCAGACCTTCCTCGAAATCCTTGACGCGAATCGCAGCGACGAACGGGCCAAATACTTCTTCCTGTGCAATGCGCGCGCGAGGGGACACGTCGCCAAAGATAGTGGGCTCAATCAGATAACCAGCGGCATTCTCTACGGCCTTGCCACCCGTTAACAGCTTGCCCTCGGTGTGGCCGATATCGATGTACGACAGCACCTTCTTGTACTGCAGTTCGTTGCAGACCGGACCGAAACTGGGATTGTCCCTGGCTTCGCTGACAACCAGTTCTTTCGCCTTTGCAACGACCTTCTCAAGCAATGCGTCGTAGACCGAATCCACTACGATCAAACGCGAGCAGGCGGAACACTTCTGGCCTGAATAACCGAACGCCGCCTGAATGACACCCGTCGCCGCGTCGTCGAGATTGGCTGTCTCGTCGACCAGAATGGCGTCCTTGCCACCCAACTCGAGGAAAACGCGCTTGAACCATTTCTGGCCTTCCGCGAGCTTCGCAGCGGACTCGTTGATCTGGGCCCCAGTCGCGAGCGAGCCCGTGAAGTTGATAAAGCGCGTCTTTGGATGAGCAACCAGATAGGAACCGATCTCCCGTCCAGTTCCAGGCAGGTAATTCACCACGCCCGGCGGCAGGCCTGCTTCCGTGAAGATGTCGAAGATCTTGGCCAGCGAAACAATCGTGTCTTCCGCTGGCTTGCAAACCACCGTGTTACCCACCACGATCGCGCCGACCGTCATGCCGGTCATTAGCGCCATCGGGAAATTCCAGGGCGAAATCGTTACACCTACCCCCAGCGGAATGTAGAAGCTCTCGTTCTCTTCACCGGGATAGTCAATCAGTGCCCCCAGGCCGCCCACGTGCTTGATTGCCTGACGCGCGTAGTACTCGGTGAAGTCGATCATTTCCGCGACTTCAGCGCTTGCTTCGACGTAGTTCTTGCCGATCTCATAGACCAGCCATGCCTCGAGCTCACGCTTGCGTCTGCGCATGATTGCTGCAGCCTTCAACATAAGACGGGAGCGATCTTCCTGGCTCCAGCGCTTCCACGATTCGAACGCGGCCCACGCAGCTTCGAGTGCGTCATCCGCATGCCGCGTCGTCGCCTTGGCGGTGTAGCCGACGATCTCTTCCGGATTCGACGGATTTGTCGAGACGAGCTTCGCTTCGGTCTGCACACGCTCACCGTTGATCAGAAGCGGATAGGTCTGGCCAAATTCCGAACGCACTCTTTTCAGGGCCTGCTGCATATGGGCTTTGGCACTTTCGGTGTCGAACAAATCAAATGGCTCGTTCTTGAACGGTGCAATCAGCATCGCTTTCTCCAGATTGAATTGGTTTGGGCTGCTCTGCCGCCCTGATGAGCACGGCATGCTTCCGTGAACCGATTGTCCGGCGCGAAAACTTTCCGGTCTTGATGCGGCTCCACCGATTTGTGCGGAATTCTGCATAGTCATAGCCATCGCTCCGTCGCCGTTGTTCTTCAATAGCCCGATAACATAGAGGCACGGACAAAACGTGCGAAAAATATCGCAAATACTGATTTGCGGATTTCTGCTATTTGCTACACTGGATCAACGGCGCGTCACTTCATTCGGAGCACGTATCATGACCATGCATTTCGATCTCGTTGATCTTCGTCTCATCACATGTATCGCCGAGACGGATAGCTTGACGCGTGGCGCCGAGCGCTTTCATATGTCCGTACCCGCAGCGAGCACCCGAATCAAGAATCTTGAAGAAAGTATGGGGGCGAAACTACTGTATCGGACTAGCCAGGGGGTGACACTCACGCCACCGGGCCAGGCATTCCTTCACCATGCGCGGGTTGTCCTGTCACAACTCGAGCAGTTGCGCGGCGACATGCAGGAGTACGCACGCGGTATCAAAGGCCACGTGAGGATCTTCGCGAACACCACGGCCACCACGGAATTCCTTCCTAACGACCTGCGAGACTTTCTCGCCGAGCATCCGGATGTGAACGTCGAGCTTCGCGAACGATTGAGTCATGACGTGGTGCGCGCGGTGAGCGAAGGCACAGCGGACGTCGGCATCGTGGCAGGCAATGTCAGGCCCGAATCGCTGGAAATCATGCCCTATCGCTCGGACCGGCTCATACTGGCGGTGTCGGAATCACACCCTTTAGCAGAGAAAACGTCTATTCCCTTTGAGGAGGCAACGGAGTTCGACTTTGTGGGGATGCCTGAAGCAAGCGCGATTCATACCTTTCTGAACCGCGTCGCGCACGATATGCACAAGAAACTTCGGGTGCGGATTGAAGTGGGTAACTTCGAGGCCCTGTGCCGAATGATCGAAGCCAACGTCGGGATAGGCGTGCTGCCTCGTTCGTCAGCGATAAGGTACGTCAAAACCATGAACATCCGGCTGGTTGAAATCGAGGATGCCTGGGCGACGCGCAATCTGCTGATCTGCGTGCGCAGCCTCGATCTGCTGCCGTCTTTCGCGCGTGAACTTGTCGACCTGCTCACCCAGAAGTGCAAAAGCGAGTGCGAGCCTCAGCCGGCCTAAGCGGCGGCAGTTAGTCTGCGTTTAAAGCCCTCTTCTCCAGACACAAATTGTAGTCAACAGGCCGGTGCGTCAATCTAGCGTGAACGACGCTATTCGATGCCCTCATGACTACCGAACTCAATTATCTGCGCACGTGGATCGGCCGAACCCAGGCTGAGCAGGAACTCGTATCCCCTCGTCTTGCGCAGCAACTCGCGGCTACGCTAGGCTATGAGGACGCGCCGCATGCCGGCTCTCCGTTGCCTCCGCTTTGGCACTGGGCACTCTTTCCTCATATCGTTTCGCAACCACAGGTTGGGGTGGACGGCCATCCCAAACGTGGTGGATTCCTGCCGCCGGTGCCGCTACCCCGCCGTATGTGGGCAGGCAGCCGGGTCCGGTTCGAGCGGCCGCTCCTGGTCGGCAGCCTCGTCACCAGAACCTCGCAGATTGTCGATGTCGCCGCCAAGGAAGGACGCACCGGAAAGCTCGTGTTTGTGCGTCTGCGTCATGAACTGGAAGACGCAGAAGGTCCGCTGCTTTCGGAGGACCAGGACGTCGTGTATCGCGAGTCCGCGACGACTGCGTATAGCCCGGCGAAAGGTCCAATTGCGCCCGAAGAGTTCACATGGAAGCGGGAGATCGTGCCAGACCCGGTCCTCCTGTTTCGTTACTCCGCCGATACCTTCAACGGACATCGTATTCACTACGACCGGTCCTATGCTCAGGGACAGGAAGGCTATCCCGCGCTGGTCGTGCATGGGCCGCTGACTGCGACCTTGCTGGTCGATCTCGTCCGACGCAGCCTTCCGGGAGAGTCGATCGCTTCGTTCTCCTTCAAGGCGGTCAACCCGCTCTTTGACGATGCCCCTTTTCATCTATACGCCGCCCGCGCAGCCGGATCGAACGAGGTGAGGCTTTGGGCGGCCAATTCCGAAGAAGTGTTGTGCGTCGCTGCCGTGGTAACGCTCACGGCACCCGCAAGTGCATTTCAAAAATGAACCCAAAGGAGTAGAGACAAGTGTTGGCTAACGTTGACCCCTATCAGGACATCCGTGAAGCGGTTCGCGATCTGTGTTCAAACTTCCCTGCCGAGTATTTCCGCAAGGTCGATGAAGAGCGAGCCTATCCCGAGACCTTTGTGCAGGCTCTTACCGACGCGGGTTGGTTGGCAGCCCTGATTCCGCAGGAATATGGCGGCTCCGGACTCGGGCTGACCGAGGCGTCGGTGATCATGGAAGAAATCAACCGCAGCGGCGGCAATTCCGGCGCGTGTCACGGGCAGATGTACAACATGGGGACACTGCTCAGACACGGTTCCGCCGAGCAAAAGGCCCGCTACCTGCCGGAAATCGCGAGCGGAAAGTTGCGGCTTCAATCGATGGGCGTGACCGAACCGACCACCGGCACCGACACCACCAGTCTCAAGACGACCGCCGTTCGCAAGGGTGACCGGTATGTCGTCAACGGTCAGAAGGTGTGGATCTCACGGATTCAACACTCCGATCTGATGATCCTGCTCGCACGGACCACACCGATCACTCAGGTGGCCAAAAAATCTGAGGGCATGTCGATATTCCTCGTCGACCTGCATCAGGCGGTCAAGCAAGGCATGACGGTTCGCCCGATCCCGAACATGGTGAATCACGAGACTAACGAACTCTTTTTCGACAACCTCGAGATCCCGGCCGAAAACCTGATTGGAGAAGAAGGCAAAGGCTTCAAGTACATCCTTGACGGCCTGAACGCCGAGCGCACGCTGATTGCTGCCGAGTGTATCGGCGACGGCTACTGGTTTCTCGACAAGGTTTGCAAGTACGTCAAGGAGCGGGTGGTCTTCGGGCGTCCGATTGGACAGAACCAGGGCGTGCAGTTTCCGATCGCACGCGCGCACGTCAACGTCGAAGCGGCCAGCCTGATGCGCTATAAGGCCTGCAAACTTTTCGACGCGAAACAACCCGCCGGCGCGCAAGCCAACATGGCAAAACTGCTGGCCGCTGACGCTTCCTGGGAAGCCGCCAACGCGTGTCTGCAGTTCCACGGTGGCTTCGGCTTCGCAAACGAATACGACGTGGAACGCAAGTTCCGCGAAACACGTCTTTATCAGGTCGCGCCGATCTCGACCAATCTCATTCTTTCGTACGTAGCCGAGCATTTGCTTGGGCTGCCACGTTCTTTCTAAGGGGCTGGGCATGAAACCGCTGGACGGCGTGAAGGTGATCACCCTCGAACACGCGATTGCAGCACCGTTTTGCACCCGTCAACTTGCCGATCTCGGCGCACGCGTGATCAAGATCGAGCGCCCCGGTACAGGTGACTTCGCGCGCGCCTACGACGAGCGTGTACACGGCATGGCCTCGCACTTCGTATGGTGCAACCGCTCGAAGGAGAGCCTCACGCTAGACGTCAAGGCTCCGCAGGCGCAGGGTATTTTCGAGCGCTTGCTCGAAAATACCGACGTGCTCGTGCAGAACCTGGCGCCCGGCGCTGCAGCTCGACTGGGTCTGTCCTACGAAGCGTTGCGTGAGAAGTATCCCCGCTTGATCGTCTGCAACATCTCGGGTTACGGGTCCGACGGTCCGTATCGCGACAAGAAAGCCTACGACCTGCTGATCCAGAGCGAGTCCGGTTTTCTCTCGATTACCGGCGGCCCGGACTCGCCCGCGAAGGCCGGCTGTTCCATCGCCGATATCGCTGCGGGAATGTACGCGTATACCAACATCCTCTCCGCGCTTCTGCAACGCTCGAAGACGGGCGTGGGAAGGGAAATCGACGTCTCGATGCTCGAGAGCATGGTGGAGTGGATGACGTATCCCCTTTACTACGCGTTCGATGGCGCATCGCCGCCACCTCGCGCCGGAGCCGCTCACGCAACCATCTATCCCTATGGGCCGTTCCCTGCCGGGGACGCGAAAACCGTCATGCTGGGGTTGCAGAACGAGCGGGAGTGGAGTGTCTTCTGCGCAAAGGTTCTGCTCGCACCTGAGCTGGCTACCGATCCGCGCTTCAGTTCCAATTCGAAACGGGTAGCGGCGCGCGAAGCACTGCGCGACATCATCGTCACCGCATTCAGCAAATTGACCTCGGAAGAGGTCATCCGCAGGCTGGATCACGCGCAGATTGCCAACGCCCGGATGAACGACATGTCCGATGTGTGGGCGCATCCGCAGCTTAAAGAACGCAATCGCTGGGTGAACATTGACTCCCCGGCCGGTTCCATTCCTTCGTTGCTGCCGCCAGGCGTCGTTACAGCAGCCGATGTCCGCCTCGACCCCGTTCCCGCATTGGGCCAACACACCGAAGCCCTGTTGAATGAGTTGGGCTTTTCGACCGATGCCATCCGCGAACTTCGTGACGCGGCCGTCGTATAACCTCCAGTTAAGGTAAGCCTGTTATGAGCAACACACAGATTCTTGCTTCGTTTGCGGCCAATCTCGAGTTTGAACAGATCCCCAGGGACGTGGTAGCACGGACGGAAGACCTCTTCCTTGACTGGTTCGGATCAGCATTGGCCGGCCGGGGAGCGCGTCCCGTTGAAACGATCCAGAAACTCGCATTGAACTTTGGTCCGCAGTCCGGTTGCTGCGAAGTATTGATCTCCCGCCGAACGAGCAGCCCGTTCTTTGCGGCAATGATCAATGCCGCTGCATCGCACTTCGCTGAACAGGACGATCTGCACAACAGCTCGGTCCTGCACCCGGCAACCGTCGTTTTTCCCGCGGCATGGGCTGCCGCTCAAGCACTGGGGAGAAGCGGAAAAGAGTTCATTGCGGCATCCGTCGCGGGCTATGAAGTGGGTATCCGCGTCGGCGAATTCCTCGGTCGATCGCACTACAAGATTTTTCATACCACCGGTACGGTTGGAACGATCGCAGCCGCGGCTGCGGTCGGCAGGCTTTTGCGGCTGAGCCGCGAACAGATGATGAATGCGTTTGGGTCCGCTGGTACCCAGGCAGCCGGGCTGTGGGAATTCCTGAAAGACGCTGCGGACTCCAAGCAACTGCATACGGCCAAGGCAGCAGCGAACGGTCTTCTAGCGGCCTACCTTGCGGCCGACGGTTTCACCGGCGCGAAAGATATCTTCGAGGGCGGCAAAGGCATGGGAGCCGGCATGTCCACGCAAACGCATCCGGACAAGCTCGTTGACGCGCTCGGAACGCGCTGGGCCCTGAGTGAAACATCGTTCAAGTATCACGCCTCCTGCCGGCACACCCATCCGGCGGCCGATGCCTTGCTGCAGGTAATCAAGCGAGAACAGATCGCACCTGACGATATCGAGACGGTGGTAACTCATGTTCACCAGGCCGCGATCGACGTCCTCGGGCCAGTGACCGATCCGCAGACGGTTCATCAGGCGAAGTTCTCCATGGGCACCGTGCTCGCCATCGCTGCGGAGTTCGGCCACGCGGGCGTACGTGAGTTCGACGCCCACTACGGGGAAAGCAGGATCGCGCACTTCAGCAAGAAGGTTTCGATGGTGCTCGACGCTGAGGTCGATGCGGCCTATCCGTCGCGCTGGATCGGCAAGGTCACCGTGCGGACCAAGGATGGACGCACTTACAAAGGTCGGGTGGATGACCCCAAGGGGGATCCGGGCAACACGCTCACGCGCACCGAACTCGAACACAAAACGATCACGCTTGGGCTGTATGGCAAGGCAGCCACTGAAGACGAACTCAAGCACTCCATCGCCTCGGTATGGGCAATTACCGATGCCCCCGTCGTACCCCAACTGCTCCCCGAATCGATATTGGAGGTTCATCATGGCTGAGCTCGCACCCCGGTCCTATCTCTTCGTTCCCGGCAACCGGCCCGACCGGTTTGCTAAAGCTGCGGCGTCGGGCGTCGACGTTGTGGTGATCGATCTGGAAGATGCCGTACCTCCCGCCGAAAAGAAGATTGCGCGGGCCGCCCTTGCCGAGTGGCTGTCCACCAATAGCACGCCGGTCGCCGTGCGTGTGAATGACGTGAACAGCGAATGGTTTCGCGACGACATTGCCGTATGCCGTGCGCCATCCGTGGCCGCTGTCATGCTGCCCAAGACCGAACGCATCGACGACATTTTCCTCTGCGAGTTCGCCGGCAAGCCGACCGACATCCTGCCGATGATCGAAACCGCCCAAGGCTTCCGCAATGTGGTCGCGATCGCCCAGCACCGGCTGACTACACGGCTCGTCTTCGGCAATGTGGATTTCCAGCTTGACCTCGGCATCGACGGGGACGATGAGCAGCTCCTGTACTTCCGCTCACAGATCGTCCTCGCTTCGCGCATTGGCAATCTGCTTTCGCCGGTAGATGGCGTCAGTACCACGCTGGACGATACCGAGCAGATCACGCGCGACACCGTCCGTGCAAAGCGGCTCGGCTTCGGCGCCAAGCTTTGCATTCATCCGAAGCAGGTGTCGGCAGTCAACGCTGCATTCATCCCGGGCGCGAAAGACGTCGAGTGGGCACAGCGGGTTGTAGAAGGCGCCGCCGCATCTCACGGAGCGGCTGTCGCGGTGGACGGCCGCATGGTCGACCGGCCGGTCATCTTGAAAGCCCAGGAAATTCTTGCAGAGTCCCAGCGTCGGCGCCTTGGCGAATGAGTCAACATCAAAGGGAGACGAAAGTCATGCAACAGTTTGAGATGTTTATCAACGGCGAATCCTGCGCGCCGGCTTCGGGCGAATGGTTCGACACCGAGAACCCCTTCACCGGCGAAACGTGGGCACAGATTGCGAAAGGCAACGCGACAGACGTCGATCGGGCTGTGCAGGCGGCGCATGCCGCCTTCAGCGCAGGACCATGGTCACAGATGTCGCCAAGCCAGCGAGGTCTGTTGCTTCATCGGGTAGGAGACCTGATCGCACGTGACGCAAAGCGGCTTGCCGAGCTGGAAGTTCGTGACAACGGCAAGCTGATGGCTGAAATGCTGGGCCAGTGCCAGTATTTGCCGCAATGGTACTACTACTTTGGCGGCCTGGCGGACAAGATTCAGGGCGCCGTGGTTCCGCTCGACAAGAAAGGCTACTTCAACTACACCCGCAACGAGCCGCTGGGTGTCGTCGCCGCCATTACGCCCTGGAACTCGCCGCTGTTGCTCGCCACATGGAAAATTGCACCCGCGCTGGCCGCGGGTTGCACGGTGGTAATCAAGCCATCCGAGTTCACTTCTGCATCCACCATCGAGTTTGCGAAGCTGTTCACTGAGGCCGGCTTTCCGCCGGGCGTAGTGAACGTTGTCACAGGCTTCGGTGCAGACGTCGGCTCTCCTCTGGTAGAACACCCGCTGGTCAAGAAGATTACCTTCACCGGTGCAGACTCCACCGGCCGGGCAATCAACGAGGCGGCAGCCCGTCAGTTCAAACACGTGAGTCTCGAACTGGGTGGCAAGTCGCCCAACATCGTTTTCGAAGATGCAGATCTGGAAGACGCGGTGAATGGCGCGGTTTCAGGCATCTTTGCTGCGACTGGGCAGACCTGTATTGCCGGTTCGCGCCTGTTGTTGCAAGAAAGCATCTACGACACGTTTGTCGACAAACTTCTGACGCTGGCACGGACCGCGAAAATGGGCGATCCGTCGAGTATGGACACGCAGGTCGGACCGATCACGACCCGCCCGCAGTACCGCAAGGTCCTGTCTTACATTGAAACCGCAACACAGGACGGCGCGACGTTGCTGCTAGGCGGAAAGCCCGGCAGCGCCCCCGAATGTGGCAATGGCTGGTTCGTCGAACCCACGATCTTCGGCGACGTTAGCAACAGGATGCGAATCGCGCAGGAAGAGGTCTTTGGTCCCATCCTCTCGATCATCAGGTTCAAGGATGAAGACGAGGCGGTTGCGTTGGCCAATGACGTGCGCTTCGGACTTGGCTCGGGTGTCTGGACGAAAGATATTGGCCGGTCCATTCGCGTTGCAGAAAGACTGCAGGCCGGCATGGTCTGGGTGAACAGCTATCGCGCGGTGAGCTACATGTCGCCCTTTGGCGGCTACAAGGATTCCGGACTGGGCCGCGAGAACGGCATCGACGCGATCCGCGAGTATCTGCAAACGAAGAGCGTCTGGATCAATACCGGGGTCAAGACCGCGAACCCGTTCGTGATGAGGTAATGGCAGATGGCCCCGTGGTATTCCCAAGGGGCCATCTGGAATGTCAGTAAGACGCTCGCGAAAGCGCCTTGAACTCAGGACTTGATGCCTTGAGCGGCCTTGGTACTCGGCGCCCGGACCTCTAGCGTAACCCCAGCCCCTTCATTTACCGTCTTGAAGTACGTGAAGCCACTTCGATCTTCGAGGCGTCCGCGCGAGAGCACATCCAGCCCGGCGTTCGCAGCAAGTTCCTCGGCCTTGTCGCAACTCTCGACAGAGAAGCCGAGATGAAAGACGCCCTCGCCTCGCGTTTCCAGGAACCGTCGTTGCGGCGTGTCACCGTCTCCTGGCTGGCAAAGCTGCAGTTGGGCGTTATCGATATTCGCAAACTTGTAGCGCATCTTCAGAAAAGCCGGACGATCGTAGCCGTCCAACTGGTATGCATCCATCGGCGGAAAATCGTTCCATGGACCAACGCCAATTGATTCGTAATACTTCACAGCGTTTTCGATATCGCGAACCACGATGCAGACGTGGTGCAGTTTCTGAAAAATCGGCAGCTTTTCCATGGTGAACCTCATCTCTGGTCAGTTTTGACGCTGGGCCGCAGAACCTTTCCAGGCTACCGCGGCCCGACCTGAAGCAGCTGCAGTATCAACCTGCCTTCGCAATCTTCTTCGGCGTATACGTTTTTGCCGCATCGTCATGCGACTGGCCGACCGACGGGTTCCATTGGAAACCGGAACGGGCCACGACGCCCGGCTTCAGACGTTGGTCCGGACCAAAGTCTGCAAAGGGATGGAAAAACAACGGCTGCGTGCCCTCAAGCGTGCGCAATCGTGCCGCATAGGAGTCGAGGTAGGCTTGCCGCTCCTCGGCACTCACGCGGCCAGGCATCCAAGATACGTGCGGCGGCAACACCTCGAAGCCAAGGTAATTGAAAATGCCATTGTGAATCGGCCAGAGAATGTGATTGATGTCTCCATCGACGCCGTCCGGTTCGTAGAGGCTCGCGGCCGTTCCAGTCGTGGTCGAAACCATCGCCTTACGTCCCTTGAACATGCCGTTCTCGTACTTGCGGCCGGTGGCGTAGGCGAAACCACGCGTCATCACGCGGTCCACCCAGCCCTTCAGAATGGCGGGCATGCCGAACCACCACATCGGATACTGGAAAATGATCAGATCCGACCAGAGCACCTTCTGTTGCTCGGCGTAGACATCCGGCGTCGGCTTCGTGGAGGTTCCGAACATGTGCTCCTGTTCCGCCGAAAGGTCGAGGAAATCCGTATTGAGACGTTCGCCCACAAAATCTTCCACGCCGAGCTCAGGCCGCCATTTCAGTTGGTACAGGTCCGTCACTTGAACCTCATGTCCCTGCTCTGTCAGAGTCGAGACAGCCGTGTCCTTCAACGCACCGTTGAAAGACCGGGGTTCAGGGTGAGCGAAAACGATGAGCACTTTCATGCGGCAACTCCATAAAACCGGTTCGTTGAGCGTTCTGGCCTCGCTGGCCTGCGCTTGAATTCGTGCCTTCTTCGGATGCAGTTCCGGAGCGGCGATCGATTAGGTCTATTGGCATTCTGGACGTTTACAAAATTCCGGTCTTGAAGAGGTTCGGCTAATTTCTGCGGAATTTTGCACATTTTTTGATAGTGATCCAGCCCGTCAAGGCTTGATAAGCCTTGTTCGAATCGCCATTTCATCTTTTAATCTTCCCACACTCAAGTTGCGGAGAATTGCTAAAATTCCCATCCACTGAGAGCGGGAGAAAGGGCGAAGCAAGCCAGGTTTCCAGTCGCATCGGTTCACGCCGCATCGAGTTGGGACGTATCGCCCTCCAGATACGCTGCCCGGACCGACGGGCTGGCCAGCAAGTCAGCACCACTCCCTTCGAGGGCAATCTGCCCATGCTGGAGAACATACCCTCGATGCGCCACTCGCAATGCATGATGGGCGTTCTGTTCGACGAGCAGAATCGTCATACCGAACTGCTCGTTCAACTCCCTGATGACCGAGAAGATCTTCTTGATGAAAAGCGGCGCGAGGCCCAGCGACGGTTCGTCGAGTAACAGCAATCTCGGTTGAGACATCAATGCGCGACCGATCGCAAGCATCTGCTGCTCGCCTCCAGACAGCGTACCGGCACGCTGCGAGATCCGGCTCCGCAGGATTGGAAACATCTCGTAGATCCGTTCTAGGTCCTCAGCAGTCTTACGATTGGACGACGTATCGCCCATCAGGAGATTCTCAAGCACAGTCATCCGCTGAAAGATGCGACGCCCTTCGGGCACAACCGCAATATCGAGCTTGCCGACCGCATGTGAAGGCAGGTCCGTAATATTCTGTCCGTCGAATTCGACCGTGCCGCCGCTGGCGCGGGGATAACCGAAAATGGTATTCATCAGCGTGGACTTGCCCGCGCCGTTCGCACCGATCAACGTAACGATCTCGCCCGTGTTCACGTCCAGGGTAACCTCGCGTAGTGCCTGGACGCTGCCGTAGTGGGCACTGAGTCCGGTAAGCTTAAGCATGAGCGGTTTTCTCCTGCGATGAACCATCGGGTGAAGAGGTCTCGTCGTCCTCCCCAAGATACGCGCTGATCACCTCGGAATTTGTCTTGATCTCGGCAGGCGGCCCCTCTGCGATCTTCTTTCCGTGATTGAGCACGACAATATGATCGGAAACCTTCATGACGACGCTCATATCGTGTTCAATCAATAGTATGCCGATACCTTGATCCCTGGAGAGGGAGGTCAACAGCGTCGTGAGTTCCCCCGACTCGCGCGGATTGAGACCGGCGGCTGGCTCATCAAGGCAAAGCAGAATCGGTTCAGCGCACATCGCGCGCGCGATTTCGACGCGACGCTGTACGCCATACGGCATGTCACCGGCAGGTTTGTTGGCGATATCCCGGACGCTTAGGCGCTCGAGCCACGTCAGGGCGTTATCTATCGCCTTGTCGTTGGCGCGGCGAAACGATCTTGAGTTCAGCGCTCCGGCAATCGAGAATCTCGACGCTTCCTGCAAGACATTGTGCTGAGCGATCATCAGGTTTTCGAGCACCGTCATACGGGGAAACAATCGTATATTCTGAAACGTCCTGACGACCTGGCCGACCCGCGCGACGTCCACGTTCCTCATCGCATCGAGCCGAAGTTCGCCGCGATAGGGATGGCGCAGTTTGATGGAGCCTTTTGTCGGTTTATAAAAGCCGGTCAGGCAGTTAAAGAATGTCGTCTTTCCCGCGCCGTTCGGCCCAATCACTGCAGTCACCTCGCCTGCACGCGCGCTCATGGACAGGTCCTCGATTGCACGAAGTCCGCCAAACTGCATCGTCAGATTCTCAACGCCAAGCAACGAATTGGAACCGCTCATGGGTTCACCTCCACGCCCGGAGCGCTGACGGTCGCACGGCGATGGCTGATGAGTCCGCCGGGCCGCACGATCATGATAAAGACCATGGCAATACCGAAGAGCAACATTCTGTACTCGGCGAAATCACGCCCCAGTTCAGGCAAGATCACCAGCAAGGCGGCCGCGAGCACGACGCCCAACTGGCTTCCCATGCCACCCAGCACCACGATCGCGAGAATCGTGGCCGACTCCGAAAATGTGAAGCTCTCCGGAGAGATAAACCCCTGCCGTGCCGCGAAGAACACGCCGGCGAATCCGGCCAGCATTGCACCGGTCGCAAATGCGGACAGTTTCACGTTCGTCACATTAATGCCCATGGCCTTGCAGGCAATTTCGTCTTCGCGCACCGCTTCCCACGCGCGCCCCACAGGCAGGCGTCTTAGCCTCGAGACGAGAAGGTTTGTCAGTAACGCGAGTGCGAGGATCAGGTAATACAAAAAGATGACCCTCTGAACGGGTGAGTATTCGATACCAAATACGGTCGCAAATGTCGGACCATCGCTGGATGCCTGCATCGGAAGCCCAAAGAATGTCGGCTTTGGAATCGAAGAAATGCCGTTTGGTCCGCCCGTGAGATCACCCCAGTTCACAAGCAGCAGCCGAATGATCTCGCCGAATCCGAGCGTGACGATCGCCAGATAGTCGCCTCTAAGTCTGAGTGTCGGATAGCCAAGCAGCATGCCGAATGCCGCGGCCAGTCCACCGGCGATGGGTAGCGATTCCCAGAAACCAAAGCCGAAATGCGTCGAGAGAAGACCGTAGGTGTATGCGCCTACCGCGTAGAACGCTACGTAGCCCAGATCCAGCAGACCAGCCAGTCCAACGACGACATTCAGGCCCCAGCCCAGCATCACGTAAATGAGTACCGTCGTGGCCGTATCGACAACGTAGCGGTTTCCTGCAAACAATGCGGGCAACAGCACGGCGAAAGCCACGCATGCCGCGCCGACCCAAACCAGCGCACCGTTACCCGCGATTTCAGGCGCGGGCCTTGCACGCAGGCGCCGCTTTGTCAGTAAGCGGAACCGTTGCAGCATCCACTGCAGTATCAGGCGGCCGGCAAAGGCCACCAGAATGAAGGCGGCCAGCAGTGCCCAACGTGTTTCGACATGCAGGCCATTTGCTCCGTCTCGCGTCGTCAGTCCCAGCATCGGCAAACCTACGAGGCCGGCAACCAGCGCGGCGCCCAGAGCATCCCTGATGCGAAACTGAAGATCTAATTTTTGCATGATTGTCGGGCTCATCAGACTTTCTCCACCTCTGGCCGGCCAAGCAGGCCCGAAGGACGAAACATCAGAACAATGATCAGGATGACGAACGTTGCCACATCCTTGTATTCGGGAGAAAGATATGCCGCCCAGAACGCTTCGATCAATCCGATGATCAGACCGCCAAGCATCGCGCCAGGGATCGAGCCGATGCCGCCCAGAACCGCAGCAGTAAAGGCCTTGATACCCGCCTGGAAGCCAATTGAGAAGTCGATCACGCCGTAGTAGATCGTCACCATGACACCAGCGACGGCAGCCAGCGCAGCGCCGATCATGAAGGTCAGGGCGATAATCCTGTCGACGTTATAGCCGAGGAACTGCATCATCCGTTGATCCTGTTCGCACGCCCGCTGCTGCCTGCCGAAAGGCGTCTTGTTGATGAGCAATGTGAAGGCGGACATCAGGACAATCGTCACGATGACGATGAGGAGCTGGACATAAGAGACGTACGTTCCGCGCAATCCCTCATTGGAGAAGAGATTCGTACCACCCGTCACAAGCGGCGGGATCGACTTGACCCGCGCACCCTGGGTCAGCTGAACCATGTTCTGCAGAAAGATAGCAATTCCGATCGACGAGATCAGCGGCGCGAGACGATTGGAGCCTCGAAGCGGCCGATACCCGACCCGTTCGACGGTCCAGCCGAATACGGAGGTCAGCGCAATCGAGACGATCAATGTAATGGCAATACTCGCCACCACCGACGAGACCCCGCCGCTCCCAAGAAGCGTGAAACACGTCACGGCGATGAAAGCGCTGACCATATAAACATCGCCATGCGCAAAGTTGATCATGCCGATGATGCCGTAGACCATCGTATAGCCGATCGCAATCAGGCCGTAGATGGCGCCCAAGGTCAGCCCATTAATAAATTGTTGCAATGCCTGGCTCATGTCCTCTCCGGTGAATCTGCTTCGGAGGCGGAGCACTGGACAGACGCACCGCCTCTTCCGTATTACATAGACGGGACAGGACTTGTCACTTCACGTAGTCATAGTTGTTGCCGTTCCAGCGATAGACCACATAGCCAGGGCTCTTGAGATCGCCTTTCGAATCGAAGTCCACTTGTCCGACTACGGTATTGAAGGAGCCGTTGTGAAGCTGCTTCACGATCGCCGCATAGTCCGTGGAATTAGCCTTTTTAGCTGCCTCTGCGAAAACCTGCAAGGCGGCGTACGAATACAGCATGTAGCCTTCCGGCTCGATCTTCTGCGCGCGGAAAGTCGCCACCACCTTTGCGGCTGCCGCACTCTTGCGCGGGTCTGGCGGGAAGGTAAAGAGGACCTTGTTGATTTCCGCCCCCGCTGCGGTAACCAGTTCATTATTCGTTAGCGTATCGCCGCCCAGGACCGTCAGATTTAGCCCGGCCTGCGCCGCCTGCCGCAGAATCAGCGCGACTTCCTGGTAATACCCGCCGTACGCAAGGATCTGAACGCCATTCGCCTTCAGTTTGCTGATAAGGCCTGAATAGTCCTTTTCACCGGCCGTGATCGACTCACGCAGCACAACGGGCGTCTGCTTTGCAGCGAGATCCTTGGCGACCTCGTCGGCCAGACCGCCGCCGTATGCGGTCTTGTCATCGATGACCGCGATTTTCTTGCCCTTGAAATGCGCAGCGATATAGTCGGCTGCAACCTGCCCTTGCTGATCGTCCCGGCCGGTAATACGAAAGATCCCCTTGATGCCGCGTTCCGTGATTTTCGGATTGGTCGAGACGGTGACCTGCGGGATCTGCGCGTCGTTGTAGACGTCCGAAGCGGGTAAAGTGGAACTGGAACACCAGTGACCGTCGACGAATGCCACCTTCTGATTGACAAAATTGTTGGCAACCGAAACTGCCTGCTTGGGATCACACACGTCGTCGCCCACAACCAGGTCGAGTTGCTGCCCTAGCACACCGCCCGACGCGTTGATGTCTTTCACCGCCTGCTCTGCGCCCTTGCGAAACTGGTCGCCCCCCGAGGCGTACTCGCCCGTCATTGGGCCAGCCACACCCACCAGAACACTTGCATCCGCGACGGCCGAGCATGCCAAAGCCAACCCGCTCATGCTAAGTACCGCACCCATTCCAACCAATTTTTTCCGGCCGTTCATAACCATCTCCAAGAGCAGGCTTCGATGCAGGAACGAACAGGTCTCAGCAATCGTTCCCGGGTATCACCTCGCGTTCACAGCCGCAAGGTAGATCGAAGATTGCCGTCACCAAAAACGGGCTGGAATTTGATTGTGCGAAAGCGGGGATTAGGTGGAGGCTAAAGATGCGCAACGGCGGCATTTGGCTGCGGGAAATCGCATAGTTTTGTCAGTCCGCTCTCCAGATGGCCGTGTAAACGACTATGCGACTATGCGTTAAAACTTCCCGCTTATCCTGGCTTGTACGAGACTATGCGTACTTATCGCCAACGGTGCTGCGGATAGGATGAGTGTCGTAGACGATGATCATGCGCTCGATCAATCCGTTGCCGTCGAACTCGAATACATCGACACACTCGAAGCGCACGGAGGAACCGTCTTTCAGCACCCGGTCGTAGATAAAATAGCTCGTCGCACTCAGAACGCCGATTGTGCCGTCGCAGATGTCGATAAGCGTAATCGTGCTCTCTCCCGAGTTGACCTGCTACGACGCTAGCTTTGCATCGCCTGCGTCACGCAATTGATCTCGGTAGTCGCGGGTTCCGTTGCAAAGAAGGTGAGCGTTCGGTGATGCGTGGACTGGCGTCCGTTTCGACGATATCACCGGCCGCAAACTGTTTGCGGTAAGCGGCGGGTGTCAGTGCCTTCAACGCCTTGAACTGCCGGTTGAAGTTCGCGACGTTCGGAAATCCAGAGCGGGCCGCAACGACCGACACGGGGGTCGAGGTGTGCGCAAGCATCCGGCAAGCATGGCCAATCCTGACCCGCGCGATATATCTCCCAACGCTCTCTCCAATGTGCTGCTCAAAGTAGCGGGCGAGAGAACGTTCCGACACATTTGCAGCCTCGCAAAGTTCGGATAGACGCAGCGGTTCGGCGAAGCGCAAATCGATCATCGAGAGCACGCGATTTATACGTTCCGGTTCGTGGCCCGAAGGACCCTCCGTCCGGTCGCTAAACGCGGTAGGCGAAGCGAGTGGTTCACCGGGCGCTTCCGCTAGCGTACACAAAACATTTAGCACTGCGGCAAGGCGTTCTCGCGGGGCGCTGGAAAGCAGATCGCCGACCTGGGTGTGCATCGCGGTGCCCACCTGCGGACTGAATGCCAGTCCGCAGGCCGCCCTGCGTAACAGGTTGCGCAAAGGCACGTATTCCGGACAGACATCTGCAAGCCGCCGCGCCCAGTCGCCGCCGAACCAGATCACGATTGCGACCTGGGGAGACGATGAATTAATCGATCGGTTCGACGCCCAGGTATGAGGAAGATTTGGCGGCACAAGAACCAGATCTTCGTCCCCGTAGTCTGCGATCGAGTCCCCGATATAGCGCTTGCCGTGACTGTTCAACGTCAGGGTCAGTTCGTATTCGGGATGGTGGTGCCATTCAAACGGGATACGCGGCAAACGCCGGTGGTAAACCCTGACCGAGCAGTCATCGCCGAATTCGACGCGTTCGTATGCTGGTTTCATGGCAGAAGTCGCAAAGAAATTGTCTGGATGGTATCACTTTTTGGGGCGTGTCCGGTCTATGCTCCAGACATAGCAGAACCCACAAGGAGACAACCATGGCACTCAATGTCGACGACCTGCCGGCAGCCATCCGGCAGGCCAAGCAGGAGCTTCGCGAAAGACTTCCGAACTATCGGGATGTTTTCGCCGAAGTGGACGAAGCAATCCGTACCGAAGCCAGCAGAATTGCCGAGCAACGGAGTCGCGGCGAAAACGTGATCCCCGAAATTCAATTCTCCGACATAGCTGGGCAGCGAGTGAGCGCGGAGCAGATCGAACTCGTCAAAGCACGGGGTGCATGCGTCATCCGCAATGTGTTTGACCGCTCTCAGGTGGAAGCCTGGGACCGCGACATCGCGGACTACGTCGAACGGAACGACCTCGATACGCGACTGAAGACCCGTGCCGAGGACAAATACTTCGGCCAGCTGGCATCGAGCAAGCCACAGATTTACGGCGTGTACTGGTCAAAGCCGCAGGTCCTCGCGCGTCAGTCTACGTCGCTGACTACGGCTCGCGTGTTTCTGAACCGTTTGTGGCGCAGTGAGAGCGAAGGTCAGGTCCACTTCGATCCGGAGCACGTACCCGCTTACGCGGACCGGTTGCGCCGGCGGCCGCCCGGGTCAGAGTCCTTGGGCCTGTCCGCGCATTGCGATGGTGGCTCGGTCGAGCGTTGGATCGAAGCGAATTTCCGGAACGTGTACCGGCATGTTTTCAGCGGCAACTGGCGTCAATACGATCCATTCGACGCCGCCTTCCGGCCGGACGTCGAGGAAATTGCTTCGCCAGCCGTATGTTCGATGTTTCGCACGTTTCAGGGCTGGACAGCCCTGACACCTCAGGGTCCCGGAGATGGCACGCTGCAACTCGTGCCCATTGCGAACTCGATGGCCTATATCCTGTTGCGCGCCCTTCAGGACGATGTTGCTGACGACGACCTATGCGGCGCAATGCCTGGCCGCGCGCTGTCGATCAAGCCGGAATTCCATGCGCCGCTCTTCGACGCGTTGTCATCGATTCCGCACATGCAGGCGGGCGACACCGTGTTCTGGCACAGCGACGTCATCCACGCAGTAGAAGACGCGCACCGTGGCACGGGCTACAGCAACGTAATGTATATCGCGTCAGCGCCCGCGTGTGCCAAGAACGACGAATACCTCAAGCGCCAATTGCCCAGCTTCCTTGAAGGCAAAAGCCCTCCTGACTTTCCGACTGACCATTTCGAGGTCGACTTCGTCGGACGAGCTACGGCCGAAGATCTGACGCCCCTCGGTAAAGCCCAACTCGGCTTCGGCCTGTAAGCGCTACCCATCGAAACGATCTGACGCATGCCCATCACGGTGTGCGCCCTGCCCGGTGATTCATAAGGAAAACTAAAGGAGACAGCAATGAAAAGAACGCTCATTTCAGCCACAGTTGTCGCAGCGGCGCTCGCCACAAGTGCACAGGTCGCAAGTGCTGCCGAGTCTCTTTCGGTGTTGCACTGGTGGACCTCGGGCGGCGAATCGAAGGCCATCAGAGTGCTTAAGGACGACATGAATAAACAGGGCTACGAGTGGAAAGACTTCGCCGTAGCCGGCGGGGCGGGTGCAGCTGCCATGACCGCGTTGAAGACCCAGGTCATGTCGGGGAATGCACCGTCGGCAGCACAGATCAAGGGCCCGTTGATACAGGACTGGGCAAATCAAGGTGTATTGGTCGATATAGATAAATCGGCTACCGACTGGAAAACCCAACTGCCAGCGCAAATTGACAAGACCATGAGGTCAGACGGCCACTATGTGGCCGCGCCGTTCTCGATACACCGGATCAACTGGCTGTGGATCAACAAAGCCGACCTCGATAAAGTTGGAGGTAAGCCACCTGCGACGTGGCCGGAGTTCTTCGCGCTCGCCGACAAGTTCCGTGCTGCGGGCATTACGCCTGTCGCACGCGGCGGCCAGCCCTGGCAGGACATGACCATCTGGGAGACCATTGTACTTTCTCAGGGCCCAGATTTTTATCGCAAGACCATGATTGATCTCGATCAGAAAGCACTGACTTCGCCGCAGATGGTGCAGGTGTTCCAGATTGTCCGCAGGATCCAGGGTTACTTTGATAAAGGCTCTACCGGTCGTGACTGGAATCTCGCAACCGCCATGGTCATTAATGGATCGGGTGGGATGCAGTTCATGGGCGACTGGGCGAAGGGCGAGTTCGCGAATGCGAACAAGCAGGCGGACGTTGACTATATCTGCGCGGCTGCGCCAGGCACATCGAACGCCTTCACCTACACGGTAGACTCGTTCGTGTTCTTCCAGCAGAACGGCAAAAAAGACGCGACTCCTGGGCAGCTCGCGCTTGCCAAGACGATCATGTCCGTCGATTTCCAGGAGCAGTTTAGCCTTTACAAGGGTTCGATTCCTGTCCGGCAAGATGTTCCCATCGGCAAGTTCGACGCCTGTGCCAAGAAATCATACGCAGACGAGCAATCCACGATCAAAGCCAACAGTTTCTTTCCGTCGTTGGCTTTCGGTGATGTTCAGTCGTCGGCCACCGAGGGCGCGATTACCGACGCCGTGACGAACTTCATGAACTCGAATGAGGATCCGCAAGAAGCAGTACGCAAGCTCGCTGCGGCAGCAAAGGTCAAATAGGCGGGACTTTGCGGGTCGACGCTCGCGAAATCGAGCGTCTTTGGACTGACGACGCGACGAACGGAATCTGAGAGAAAGACATGTCGATGATCGAGGAATCCAGCCTGATGGGAACTGCCGGAGAAAAAGAGCAAGGAATACAATTTCCCGTTGGACGCCGAGCTTGAACCGCAGTAGCCGACAACCTCTGTACATTATCGCCGGCACCGCGAATCGTGGAACCCGTCGTGCGTATATGGGCGTCGACGATAAAGCAGTGAATGAGATCGGCGGTCGTGAGCACACAATTCTGCTGGTTGATGACGAGCCGGAAGTCCTCGCCGCGTGGCACCGCATTCTTGAAAATTCAGGCTACAGGGTCGTATGTGCGAGCAACGGCATTGAAGCGCTTGCCTAACTGAAAGCGGGTCGCGTTGACCTGGTTGTTACCGACTGGATAATGCCAGTGATGGACGAACTAACACTGTGCCGCCACACATTAGATCTCATCCTGACTGACCTCTCGGATATCCCGATTCTAGGTTACTAGGCCGCGCCGCCCGACGACGTTCTCCTGCACGAATGGAACCGTTGCCTGAAAAAGCCAGTGGCTGAGTTACTCTTTCTTGCAACGGTGCGTAAGTTATGCACGCGCGCCGTCTACCGGAACGCCAGCCACAGCAGTAAGCCAATCGACTGCTACGGGCGTGGCTTCGGCCATTCGCTGTGATTCCACGAGTGGCGCTTCATGGCCGCGTGCTGCCCGATGCGCCAAGCATATGTCTACGTTGGACTGCCGTTCGGATTCGGACACCGCAACGCCCGCTTCCGGAATGCAATCGTCGCTCGACCGTCACGGGGGGACGGCGCCATCGGCCTTTCCCATAAGCACGCAAGGCCGCTTTCGCGCCCCTCTCTGTTCTTCATCGAATCAATTCGTGCTTGGGAGCACGCTACCGCTGCAATAGAATTTTTTGGGCGCAGGTGCAAGTTGCGCGACGCGTACCCACTGAGTCGGCGGGTTGTAGGCCGTGTTTTGAATGAGGACCAACGGCAACTTTACGTCAATCACCATTCCCAGGTTGGTGTCCATGCCGGGCTGGGGATTTTGCTGAATGGATCTCAACTGGTCCTGATAACACTGCTGATTATTCTGATCGATTTCGCGCTTTGTTTGCTCGCCCAACACTTCTTCCTTTTCCCGTTGCGCGTAACCGTCCTGATTGTAGTAATAGAACGTCGCGTATCCCGCAGTCATCTGGTCACCGTAGCTCGCGGTTCTAGTGATTTCAACCTGATACGCACCCAAGGCCTTCTCTAGAGCTTGTTTATCCACACAAACTCCTTTCAAATCGTCGCTACTCCCTCGATAAACCCCGCCGTTTCCTTCGCACCATGCCTCGAGTTTCGTTCGGAAAGTGATGTAGTAGCCTCGTCGATCGATGAAGGTCCAAAGGTTCTTGTTCACCCGCTTGGCACGGTAGGCATCGTTGGGGAAATCCCCTTGATGTCCCACCTCCCTGCCCGGCGCGCTGTCGACGAACTGGTCGAAGGTTGTCGGCGACGTATCGTCCGCGTGAGCGTACAAGGGCAATGCGACTATAGAGACAAAGGCCAAAAACACTGTTTGCGGGACAAGATCGGTGTATTTCATCGCGACCATAGTGAGTAGGATTTTTTATAACAGGACCAAATTGACATGTCGGCATCCCGGGTCAATATCTTTAGCGCCTAGGGTTCCTGGGAGTCGTCAAGCGTCATCTTGAATTGTCCCAGCGCATCCGCGAGCCGGGTCTCGGCGAAATCGCCCAGTTGGTCGAAGCGCGTCACACCCTTGAGAGAATCCTGTCGGACGAC
The DNA here is from genome assembly GCF_900141745.1 of Paraburkholderia phenazinium. Lineage (NCBI taxonomy): Bacteria > Pseudomonadati > Pseudomonadota > Betaproteobacteria > Burkholderiales > Burkholderiaceae > Paraburkholderia > Paraburkholderia phenazinium. Next base: position 807,144 of record NZ_FSRM01000002.1, read on the forward strand.
CCGAACGGCTTCGTCGCTGCGATCCAGAATGAGGCGTGCATATGAAAGGATCAGATCGACAACGGGCGTTTGGAAGTATCACGCCCCGGGATTCGGCCATAAAAAAGCGCCGCCTTGTGGACTGCGCCGATGAGAAGTTCCAGCCGTATTTCGAGGGCGCGCTGGAACCTGAGAGACCGTTGCTGGTGCCGCCATTGACCACCTGGGCATTGGTAACCGGTATTGCCGCTGGCGTCATGCAGTCACAGTCTGTTTATCGGCAGCATTGACGCCGATAGACAGGTGGGAGAAGCTTTAATCCAGCTTTAAATTCTTTCCATATATTTCGCCCATTTGCCGGTCGGACAAATGCTCTTGAGCAGAAGACGCCGACGCCGCAGGGGAGATTTGAATGCCCTCCCTGAGAGCGTGTAAAGCAGCCTGTTCATGGTTCACGAACTGCTTTTTTGGTTGCTGCCCATCCTCTTGCGCCCTCGGGATTAGCGTCGAGGTTCAAACAGGACTCCACACCAACGCCGTATGATCGAGTGACAAAAAACGGGGGGCTGGATGAACGATGCGCAGAAGCGATGCGGCTTGATGACCGATCGGGGTACTTCGTGCGGGCTATTTGGCCTGACGGTTACCAACAGCGAATCACCGGCTTTACCGACGATGCCGAAGCCCGCGAATGGATAGCCAACGATAGACGGGGCTGGCTCGACTGGATGCTGCACCGCCCGCCGCTTGGCACCTAAGGCCAGCAACCGCCGCCACCTGCCAATCGACGGCCCGTGCCCGGTGCGATTAGCGCAATGCAGGAAATCTAATCAAGTGACTTCGTTCGTATGCAATCCCATGCGTTCACATTAAGGGGGACGCAGCGAGCGACGAACCGCATTACAAGTTCGACAGCAACAATGTATCCGAGTCCGAAGACTCCGATAGTAGACTTCCAACGGTCGTGGTGACGCTTGAGGAGGGCCAACGATATGGCGTCGCGAAGGACCGTTTGTCGCCGAACATTGGCTGATGCGTCCCGCATATGCGGGACGCATCTCACAAAATCGTAATCGGCAGCATTCGGCCCGACCCGGACAATCGAATGCATAGTTCATATGTCCGCTTGTTAGCAGCGGACCGGACACTCGCGATCGCTAATCCAGTGTGGGAAGTAACTTTGAACGTTACCGTACCGAATTCCTTGTAGACATCTGGGATCATAGCGCGGGGCCGTCTAAGCCAGATTGCGGTCCGCTCGCCAATACCACGCCAAACGCAAAGCCACGCCGCGATCTCCCGAGGACGCTCGTCACATTGCCGCAATATTCAATGCGGTCCAGACTCGCTTCCGTGATGCTCGCGCTACAGCTCATCTTATAACCGGACGGCGCACATGATTAGGCATCAGTTTCATGAGTTCAGTGAAGACGAACAAGCCGACGCGGAGTCAATTTTCGCCAGCCACAGCTTCGATATCATCGATTTCGACATCCGGGACGAAGATCAGTACCTGGCGGAAGATGGTACGAGTCTGATTCGCCGACAAGTCATGGTTACCCGGCGGAGCACTGACAAGTCTGCCGTTTATGCTGCTGGCCAAGGCACCGCATGGCACGCCGATTTCGAGCGTGATCTGGCGGCTGGAGTGTTCGGCGTCAGCTCGGTTTAGTTCGGCATTGCGCGACCGCATGTGTTTTCCGCAGCATTGACCCCTAGGAGCGCTCTCCGATGGATACGCTGATACGCGACCCGGTGAAACAACCGCCGCAGCCGAAACTGTTCGAGGTGATGGGCCCCGGTCTCATTACGGGCGCCTCCGACGACGACCCGAGCGGCATCGCCACCTATTCGCAGGTCGGCGCCCAGTTCGGCTATGGACTCGCCTGGACGTTGCTCTTCAGCTATCCGCTGATGACGGCCATTCAGGAGATCAGTGCGCGAATTGGACGTGTAACCGGATACGGCATCGCCGGCAATCTGCGCCGCCACTATCCGCGCTGGCTTTCGACCAGTGTCGTCGCTCTGCTGATGACCGCGAACGTCATCAATCTCGGTGCGGATCTCGGTGCAATGGGTGCCGCGCTCAAGCTTCTGATCTCAGGCCCGGCATTGCTCTATGTCTGCCTTTTCGGCCTGCTTTCGATCGCACTGGAGGTTTTCACACGCTATGCGCGCTACGTCTCCGTTCTGAAGTGGCTGTGCCTGTCTCTATTCAGCTATGTGATCTGCGCGTTCGTCGTGAAGGTGCCGTGGCGTGAAGTGGGCTGGGCGACCATCTGGCCGCCGCTATCGGCCAGCCCCGACTATCTCGTCGCGATAGTCGCGGTGATGGGCACCACCATCAGCCCCTACCTTTTCTTCTGGCAAGCCGAACAGGAAGTCGAGGACCAGCGCGAGCGGCCTAGCGCACACCCGCTGACCCACGCGCCATGGGAAGCAAAGTCGGAATTCACGCGGATTCGCATCGACACCTACCTGGGAATGGCGTTATCGAACGTCATTGCGTTCTTTATCGTCGTGACAACGGCAGCGACGCTACACGCCCACGGCATGAGCGACATCCAGACATCCGGCCAGGCGGCCGAAGCGCTTCGGGCTGTGGCTGGCCCCTTCACGTTTGTGATTTTTGCTGCCGGGATTATCGGCACCGGTCTGCTGACCGTTCCCGTACTTGCGGGCTCGGCAGCTTATGCGGTAGGCGAACTACTATCGTGGCGTGTCGGCCTCGCGCGCCTTCCACTCCGGGCAAAAGCGTTTTACGGCGTGATCGCAGCGGCGACGCTAATCGGCGTCGCGCTGAATTTCACCAGTATCGATCCCGTCAAGGCGCTGTACTGGAGTGCCGTGCTAAACGGTGTGGTCGCTGTCCCAGTGATGATGGTGATGATGCATCTGTCCATGCGCACAGGCATCATGAGCGGTTTCACCTTGCCCATGCCGCTGCGCGTCCTTGGTTGGCTGGCAACCACGACGATGGCAATGACCGTCGTCGCCATGGCGGTCTCGGTGTTTGCGTAAGATATTTCGCTACTCAGGAGCAGCGTTCGATAGCGCTGCCCTATAATGAGATAAGGGTTCCCCCAAATCGCCTCACCTAAGGTCGTGCCGCAGAGGCACAACAGCACGTTTAGCCAGCTCCACGTCTAACCCCAGTTGAAGTCTGGCCTCAATAGGTAATTTCTTGGCGCGCTCGTTCAAAACAACGCCAGTTTTCAACAGAATGCCTAGGAGTGGCGATGCCCAACGCGCATCATCCCAAAGAGAATCACCTGCTATCGGTCCTGCCGGAAGCAGAGTGGAAACGCATCGAGCCGCATCTCATGCCGCTCGATATGTCACTGGGACAGGTGGTATACGAATCGGGTGACCGCCTCGATCACGTCTACTTCCCCACTACCGCCATCATCTCGCTGCTGTACGTGATGGAAGACGGTGCGTCCGCCGAGATTGCGATTGTCGGTAACGAAGGGCTCGTCGGCATTGCGCTCTTTATGGGTGGAGAAACCACACCCAGCCGCGCCGTCGTGCAAAGCGCAGGGCACGCTTACCGGCTGGACGCCCACATCCTGAAGGAAGAGTTCCATCGCGCCGGCCCCGTGCAGCGGTTGCTGCTTCGCTACACGCAGGCGCTGATTACCCAGATGGCGCAAACCGCGGTGTGCAACCGGCATCACTCCATCGATCAACAGTTGTGCCGCTGGCTGCTCCTGAGTATCGACAGACTGCCCTCCAACAAGTTGAAGATGACGCAGGAACTGATCGCCAATATGCTCGGCGTGCGCCGCCCTGGCGTGACCGAAGCCGCCACGAAGCTCCAGGACGCCGGGTTGATCCGTTATAGCTATGGCCATATCGAGGTGCTGGACAGACCGGGACTAGAAAAGCGCGTCTGCGAATGTTACGGCGTCGTAAGACGCGAGTTCGATCGGCTTCTACCCGATCTGCGCGCAATCTAAACCCTCTGCTTCGACCAGTAGCCCTCGCGGCCGTAAAACTCGTACAGTGCGGTCTCGTAGTCCCGGTTGACCGGAATCGCATCGTCGTACGCCGGACTCTGCTTGATCGCATCGCGCGTCAGCATCGTGGAAACGCTTGAGCCGAACCAGTCGATCGACTCGATCCATTCGGTCGCCAGCAGGACTTCCTTGCCGCCGGGCCACCAGTTGCGCGTATCCACGGTCAGATAGCGTATGACCCAGGCCTCATCGTCGAAGATAAAGCCGGAAACGTGACCAATGCTGCCGTCGATCGCCTCGATGTGGTAACCCTTCACCCCTTCCGTGCTACGCAGATGCGTATCCGCCAGCGGATCATCGGCCCCGGGGGCCGGGCCGACAACCGGGAAAGCACCCAGTGGCAAAGCGGCCGTCGCTGATTCGTCGAAGGCGGGATAGGCACCCATCCCCCAAATGTTCGCACCGCCCCAATACGTCGGATAGCCGTAGTAGCGCAGGTACTGGATCTCATGCTGACGCGACACGGGCTTATGGGTGTCGATATTCGGGCTGTCGCGCACCTGTAGTCGCGTGAGTTTTACGTGCACGGCGCTGGACCCGGGATCCGAGTGAGATACGGCATACGGCGAAATCAGCACCTGCCGATCCCTGAGCCAGTCACCTGTTTCGACCACCAGATAGCGAACGCCCCACGCTTCGTCGTCGAAATAGATTTGCCTCACGGTGCCGACATCGCCATCACTTGCCTTGACGGCGGATCCCTGCAAAAACGCTATGTTGCGCAGCATGATGGCCTCCACGTCTGCAGATATTGACTCTGACAATACGCGCGATCAGTTCGGAAAGCGGTACGTCAACGTACAAACCGCGAGCTATCTGCGATCCTCGCGCCGCCTTGCGGGCAGCGCAGGAGACGGCGAGCCCAAAGGCTGGTGCTTGTAGCGGTAGAGCGAGGTGGCGAACATCAACGCCATTCCCACTACGATTCCCCACATTGCCGATGTCATATCGTTCCTATTGCTCGGTTCGCGATCCAATCCTTCGCAGTGAAACATCTCTCGGCGGCAAGTCCACGATGGGTAGTCGAAGCGTGAATTCGCTGCCGGGACCTGGGCCGGCGCTGAGCACCGACACAGTCCCGCCATGTTACTCAGCAACGGCCTTCACGACGGCAACAGTCGTGGGGCACGTCGAATGATCCGCACGCACCTACTACTTCAGCGGCACCGCTGCGGGACGAACGAGCGTTGCTTCATGCACAGTCGCCCAGTCGCTGCGGCGAACGTGGTGGATGATCAATGGAATACCCCCGAACACGACGATGCCGAGCACGACCAGTCCCGTATAAAGCCAGGGCGAACCGACCGGCAACTGGTCCGGCGGAAAAAAAGAAACGACAAAGCTGAACAGCACGCCAGCAAAGCCGATTCCGGCAGTCAACCACATACCCGCCAAACCGCCCGGCACCGTAAAGGGGCGCGGCAAAGCCGGTGCAGAGTAGCGCAGCCGGATCGCCGCTGCATACATCAGCATATAGGCGATCAGGTAAAGCGCGATCGTCATGGCGGAAATCAGGAAGAATGCCACCGAGACGTCCTGGATCACGAAGTAGAAGCATGAAATAACGGTCACGATCAAACCTTGAACCAGCAGAATATGCGTGGGCATGCCCTTGCGATTCTTCGCCTGAAGGATCGGTGGCAGCTCACCTTCATGAGCTGTCTCGAGCAAGCCGCGCGACGGACTGCCGAGCCATGCCAGCACGCCACTGATTGCACCAACGCCAACCAGCAGCGACAACGCAGACACCGCCCAGCCCATGTGCCAGATGTCTACAAGCACGGCACCGAACGCGTCGAATACGCCGGATTGCAGCGAGATCTTGTCGTAGGGCAAAATCGCAGCAATCGGCAACGCGCCGAGTGCGAAGATCAGCACTGAGATCAGCGCACCCAGTCCGATGGCCGCCGGATACCCTCGACTTGGGCTGCGCATGTCCATCACGTGAACCGCTTGCACCTCGACGCCGGCAAACAGCAACACGATCCCTGCAAGAAACGAGATCGTGCCGAAGCCGTGGATTGCGGGCCAGAAGCGAGCATGACCGTCCTGGGACAGAGCGGCGTCTCTCAGGTGCTGCCAGCCCAGCGGATGTCCACTGCTAATCCAGTAGCCAAGCAGCGCGAGCAACACAATGCCTGGTACGATGGTGCCGATCACGAAGGTCCAGTTGGCAATCTTCGCGAACACTTCGACGCCTTGCAGCACGACCCACGTCGCGAGCCAGTACGCGACTATGCAGAAAATTCCGACGTAGGTCCCGTTCTTCGCCAGCTCGGGGCGACCGATCGTGTAGGCGAGTGCCGCCGCCCCAAAGGTGAGCGCAACGGGAAACCAGACGACGTTCTGAATCCACTGCAACCAGATAGCGAGGAAGCCCCAACGCGTGCCGAACGCTTCCGCGACCCACGTGTAGATGCCGCCGCGGCGGTCAGCAAAGGCACCGCCCAGCTCAGCAGAAATCAGCGATGCGGGGATCAGATAGAACACGACGGTAAACGCGAGATAGACGAACATCGTCATCTCTTCCTTGGCAAGCAAAGGAAGTCCACGCAGGCTTGTCACCACCGCGGCGGCCGTCATAAGTCCTATCGAGGTGACGCTCAGATACTGGCCGCGCTTCGAGGCATCGGCTGTGTTGGCGGTCGGTAGAGCGGCCACCGTGCTAACAGTGTCATTCATTTCGTGCGCTCCTTTGAAGAGGCGACATCAATCGTGGTGGAAGGTCGGGCCGGCGGTCGAATGCGGGACCGGATTCTTCGTCAGATGCGCGATGGCATGCCTGATGTCCTCGAGCAGCATCGACGCCATGTCACGCGTCACGCCGCGCCGGATCAATACGCGTTGCACGATGGTGTCCTCGCGTCCCGCCGGCAGTTCGTACGAGGCAATCTGCCAACCGCGCATCCGTACCCGATCGGACAGGTCGAAGAGCGTGAAGCCTGCTGTCTGCGGATGCTTCAGCTTGTAGCAAACAGCCGGCAACGCCCCGCGCCCGTCATAGATCATCTCCAGTGCATCGATTTTCGCCAGACCGTCGGCCAGCGCCTGCGCCGTATCGGCGCATTCCTGCTGGATATGCCGATATCCCTCACGTCCCAGACGCAGCAGCATGTAGTACTGCGCGATGATCTGCCCAGCCGGTCGCGAGAAATTCAGCGCAAACGTCGGCATGTCGCCGCCCAGATAGTCGACCCGGAAAATCAGCTCCTCAGGCAAGTCCTGAGTGCTACGCCACACTACCCAACCGACCCCAAGCGGTGCTAGCCCATACTTATGGCCCGACGCATTGATCGATTTGACGCGCGGCACGCTGAAGTCCCATTCGAGGTCCGGCTGGATGAACGGTGCGACGAACCCGCCACTGGCCGCATCGACGTGAATCGGAATATCGAGGCCCACATTGGTTTGCAGGTCGTCTAGCGCGGCCGCCAGTGCCCTCACCGGTTCATAGACGCAGGTGAACGTGATGCCGAGTGTCGCCACGACGCCGATCGTGTTCTCGTCGCAGTACTGAGCCAGATCTTCCGGGCGAAGTCCGGTGGCGTCGCCGCTAAGTGGCACCTGACGCATCTCGACGTCGAAGTAGCGAGCGAACTTGGCCCAGCACACCTGCACCGGACCGCAGACGAAGTTCGGCTTGTTGGTCGGCTTGCCTTGCGCTTCCCTGCGCTTTTTCCACTGCCACTTCAGTGCGAGGCCACCGAGCATGCAGGCTTCGCTCGATCCTGTCGTCGAGCAACCGGTGGTCTTCCACGACTTTGGTGCATGCCACAGATCCGCGAGCATGTGCACGCAGCGCATTTCGATTTCCGCGGTTTGCGGATATTCGTCCTTGTCGATCATGTTTTTGTCGATCGACAGATCCATCAGACTGCGAACTTCGTCGTCGGCGTACGTGGTGCAGAACGTCGCGACGTTTTGCCGCGAATTGCCGTCCATCAGCAATTCGTCGCGCACAAGATCGAATACCGCACGACGGTCGGAAGATGCTTCCGGAATCCGGTACTTCGGTAACGAAGATCCGGAGATCGTTGCGGCGTATTCGTCGGCGACCGCATCGGGCGACGATGGCGGAGACTTGAGAAAGGTCATGGTGCGGTACTCCTGATGTGAAATGAACACGTCGGCGAGCGCGGGAGACACGTGCAGAAGCAAGCGCGACGGTTTCGCGAGCGAACGCCGAAGAGAGTGAGATGGGGATAGGGAGCGGACCGGAGAGCTTCAGTCAGCACCATGCACGAACGGTCGGGCAAAGTCGGTACGGTGCCGTACCGCGCTGCGGCCGTTCATAAAATCCGTTCATTGCATTGCGCCGCCATTGAGCGCAAGGTGGGGCATTCGCTGCGCTCGACGATGCGCATGCCCATTTGGAGAACCATCGTGGCAAAACACAATGCAGGCGCGGCAAGCGTCATTACGCAATCTACCGACGCGGCGCTGGCGGGCCTCGCACGTCACATCCAGAAGTTGGTGTTTGACCAGACCCTCGACAGCCGATGCGCGGCGAAGTTCGTCAAACGCCTGAAGAAGGAAGGCGAAGCCGTGGCCAAAAGCGATGGCGGAAGCAAGACGGATCGAAAGTTGCTGCTTGAGATGTTCGAATCCCTCGACGCGGCGCTGTTCGAACAGAATGCTACCTTGCTGGTGGCAGCCAATGCGTCGCTTCGCGAAAGTAATGCGGAGGTTGAGCTAGAGGTCGAAGGCAAACACAAAAAGCACCGTGCGCCCGGCGCGACGCTGGCTTCCTGACGCAGGCTTTTGGAAGCTCAAGGTCGAAGCGGCGATAGCAATAGCCGCCGCTCGTGCCCGTAAAACTCGAACAGTGCCGTTTCGTAGTACCCGTTTGCGCGTTACAGGGTCTTGAGCCGGCTGACCTTCGTACCGTCTAGCGTCACACCGGCCATCAAGCCAGTATTGGTCAACACGAATGCGTCCACCTGACCGGTTGCTGTACTCGTGTCGACGTTACCATTTGCTCCAACCTTCAGCAATGCCACCGAGGCATCGCCCCCCGCCGACCAACCCTCGCTATTGCGGAATTTCACCAGCGATTCGTCCGTCATGAACAGAAATATGATCGCCTTCGACTGCGCGCCAGCTTGCCAGCCGATCGAACCCGTTGCCGTACTGTAGTACCCGACAGTGCGGCCGCCGACCCGCAGCGAGCCCTCACCATACTGGCCACCTACGACAAAGCCGGCGTCGATGACTGAAGGGAACACCAACACTCCACGGGACTTCGCAACCAGTTCGCGCGATCCATTTGCGTCGTTGTAAAGCCGCGCCAACGTAGAGTCCACGCCAGCGTCGATGCTGTGACGCTTGTCCATCTTCGCGCTAGTGGCGTCGGAAGCGCCCGTCGTCGTGCAACCTGACACAGCAAGCCCGATCGCCAGAATCGAACCAGGCGTCGTCAACAGAAAATTTCTTCGCAGCATGATGGCCTCCACGTCTGCAGATAGAGACATTCACACTATGCTTGATCAGCTCGGAAAGCGGTACGTCAGCGTACAAACTGCTGTCTGTCTGGTGCGTCGACGCTAATTCGCAACTTGTACGGTAGCGTGCAGACGCCGGCCCTCAGTCGGCCTACCCTTCAAGTGAGGTACTGACCAGCCTCTCAAAGGAAAACGGATGTCGCTGCATGACTTCGCCAAAGATCTCGCTCACCTTGAATACGTTCTGCCATTACTCAAGCACGGCAATCCGCTGTCGTTACCGTACTGGCGGCGACGAGTCGTCGCTCTAGAAGCGCAGCAAGCCCTCTTGCCCGACGGCCGCAGGCGCGTGGCCCGGTTACTCAGGCTCTTTAACGAGTTCGAGCGAGCAGTTGTGCCGTCCCGGTAGCAGCTCGACACCATCCCGACGTTGGACGACGCTCACCGTCCTGACGAATTCTTCGAGGCCGATATGTATAGACGCATTCTGGTAGCGATCGATGGCAGCGAGACGTCTGAACATGCGTTTGACACCGCATTGCAACTCGCACGCGATAACGACGCGCAGTTGCAGCCGCTCTACGTCGTCGACAACCCATTGATGACTTACGACGCGGCCGGCTACGATCCGACGACCCTGCGCGATGCCATGGTTGAGGAAGGCCAGCGGTTATTGGCCGATGCATTGGCGCGGATGAAGAACGAGAATGTGGCAGGCGTGCCACGGCTTGTCGACGTCGCGCCAATCGGCGAGGACATTTCGGAGCGGATCCGCATCTCGGCCAACGAATTCAATGCGGATCTGCTGGTGCTCGGTACGCACGGGCGCCGGGGTTTCAGGCGTCTGTTTCTGGGCAGCGTGGCCGAACGCGTCGTGCGCAGCGCAAGCCTTCCAGTGTTGCTGGTGCCGAGACGGCAAGCGCAAAACACAGTCGCGGATGCGGCCAAACCCAGCCACACCAAGGCCGCCGCGGCGACGCATGACCAGCACAGATAAGGCTCTCGAAAACTTGCTGTGCCTTCAATTGCATCTCGTCCTATGAGTATCTCGCCACTCCACGCCGCCAGCGTTCCGCTTGCGCAGCCAAAGCCAGCACCCACACCTGTCGCCGAAACCGGCCTCGTGCACATCGCGCCAGGGTTACTCGGCAAAACGTCGCGGCTGCGCCTGCTCATGTTCTGGATCGTCGGACTGATGGGCTTTCTCACCGTCATTCTGGTGGTGCTGCACCTTGGCTCGCTGCAGAAGATGGCAGAACTGATACGCTCGGCTCGTCCTGGCTGGATGCTGGTCGCGCTCGCGGTTCAATCAGCTACCTATGTCAGCGCGGCGCTTGTTTGGCGCCAGGCCTTACGCCAGGCCGGCCATCCGCTGTCCCTTCGCACATTGATTCCCCTCGGCATCGCCAAGGTCTTTATCGATCAGGTGCTGCCAAGCGGCGGCGTCAGCGGCACGATGCTCGTGGTGCGCGGCCTGACCGGCCGACGAGTGCCCGCCGGGATCGCGATGGCGGCCATGTTGGCCGGCATGGTGTCGTACGACATCGCCTACCTGTTCGTGGTGCTCGCAAGTACCAGCGCGCTGTGGCTTCAAAATCGTCTGAACGTAGCCCTGATCGTTGGTATGGTGATCTTTGTAGTGGTTACAGTCGCGGTACCATGTGCGGTGCTGGGACTCAAACAATGGGGCCGACGCGCGCCGATCGCGTGGCTCAGCAAGTGCCTGGGCGTCACCGCGCTGCTACAGGAGTTGACCGATGCACCGACTCGCTTGCTCCGCAGCCCCAGCCTGCTGCTGCAGACAGTGGCACTACAGCTTGCGATCTTCGTATTCGATGCCATGACGCTATGGCTCGCGTTCAAGGCGATCGGCGAGATCCCACCGCTCTGGGTCGTATTCGTGAGCTTCATTGTCGCGTCTATGGTAGCCACCATTGGCCCCATTCCGGTTGGTCTGGGGACTTTCGAAGCCTCCTCCGTGGGAATGTTGAGTTTGCTTGGTGTGTCGGTGGAAGCGGCGCTCGCCGCCACGCTTCTGTTGCGAGCCCTGACTTTCTGGCTGCCGATGCTGCCTGGCATCTGGTTGACACGCCTGGAAGTACGACGCAGTTAGCGCGATTTCGCCTCCCCAGCGAGCAGACGCGTCAACGCCGCAATATCCACTGGCTTGACCATGTGGTGATCAAATCCTACCTCGGCGGATCTGAGCTGATCGCCTGGTTGGCCGTAGCCGGTGACAGCAATCAGCATAGCGCCTAGTGTGGCGGCCGACTCGCGTAGCTTCTTTGCCACCTCGTAGCCGTCCATTCCCGGCAATCCAATGTCAAGGAGCACAACGTCCGGCCTGAAAGTGCTGGCGGCTTCCAAACCCTGAGGGCCATCCAGCCGTGTCTCCACCACATGCCCTTCACTCGCCAGAAGCATGGCCAGGGCCTCGCTCGCATCGGCGTTGTCGTCGATGATGAGGATCTTGCCCGGAGACGCCTTGATCGGTGTCTGCGGTGTGCCGATCTGTCCCACCCCGGGCGGAATCATGCCCACTGGAAGGTCGACGATGAACTCGCTACCGGTCTTGCCATCGCTGACGGCCTCGACCGATCCGCCATGCAACTCAACCAGCCGCCGGACCACCGATAGCCCTACTCCCAGCCCGTTATGAAGCTGACCGTGGAGCACGGGACCCTTGACGAACATGTCGAACAGCGTGCTGAGCATCGAAGACGGAATCCCCCTTCCGTTGTCCTTGACACGAAGCGAAAGCCGATTGCCCGTTCTTATTGCGGTCAGGCTGACCGTGCCGCCGGGCGCCGTGTATTTAGCCGCGTTGATCACGATGTTTTCGACAACCTGAGACAGACGGGTAGGATCGACATACAGCAATACCGGCTCGTCCGGTAGCGACACCGACAGCGTGTGATGCCGTTCGTCCACAATCGGCCGGCAGACCTCGATCGCGCTCTGGACGATCGCTTTCAGCGTGACAGCTTGACGATGAAGCTCGATGCTGCCACTCGTCATACGTGTGAGATCGAGCATCTCGTTGACCAGTTGCGTCATGGACCGACCCTGTCGCTGTATGACTCCGACGGCCCAATCTCTCTGCGCTGAATCGACCGTTTCCGAGGCGAGCAGGTCTCCCGCCGAACACAGGGCCGCAAGTGGATTGCGCAGCTCGTGCCCAAGCATCGCCAGGAATTCGTTCTTGCGTCGGTCGGCCTGTGCCAGGCGCTCAGCGCGTTCACGAAGCTGGGCGTTGCTCATACCGCGGTCGGTGAGCTCGCGTTCCGTCGTCGCGACAGACATGGCATTGCCTTGGCCGTCAGAGAGAATCGACAGGGTGATCCAGATATCGATCACGCGTCCGTCCCTTGTGACCCGCTGGGCTTCATAGGAATGCAGCGCCTCATTGTGCGCAGCGTAGCGGATGAAATCCAGATGATCTTGCCTCGTGCCGGACGGTAACATGTCGGAGACAGTCATACCCAACGCTTCGGCCTCGGTATAGCCATACAACACAGTCGCGGCCCTGTTCCACGCAATCACATGGCCGTTCAGATCGAACACCGTCATGGCGTCATTCGAATCCTGAACCACTGCGGCAAGACGGCGGGACCGTTCGTCTGATGCCTTGACGTGGGTAATATCGGTCCAGGTCACCACCACGCCCGCTACCGGCGCACCAGGCGTGGCGATATACGGCGTGATACGTCGAACGTACCACTGTCCTGTCGCCGTTTCGATTTCTGTGCCATCCTGGCCGGCCTGGGTCGACCGTACCCGGCGAATATCCTCCAGCAGGGCGTCGCCCAGAGGATTCCCGAGCGCATTTACGATCGGGCGGCCGATGTCAGCCAATGCCAGACCCAGGATGCGGGCAGCGCTTGGAGTAAAACGCCTGATCTCGCCGTGCTGGTCGAGGAGCAGCGTCGCGATTTCCGTGCTGGCCAGAAGATTCGTCACGTCCGCGCTAAGCACCTCCAGCTGATGAACCTTCTGTCCCATTTGGGAATTGACTACATTCAGTTGCTCGTTAAGAGCCTGCAGTTCCTCTTTCGAAGTCTCGAGTTCTTCGTTGGCGGAGCGCAGCTCCTCGTTCATTGAGAGGATTTCCTCGTTCGACACCCGCAATTCGCCATTGCTTTCTTCCAGTTCCTCGATCGTGCTGCCAAGCTCGACCTGCGTTGTGTGAAGTTCGCTCTCGAGGTGCCAGAGATCGGAGTCCACACCGGTCGGCACCAGCAACGCCGGGCGGTCAACCATCGGCAAGCGGGCGAAGAGGACAAGCCATGCCTTGCCTGCATGAGCCGTGTCGAATGGGCGCGTCACTGTTATTTTTATCGCCGGGGCGCCACCATCGGAGACGACCTCAGTGACTGGCGAGGCTCCTGGGTCCTGGGTCGCGCGGCGCAATACGATCCGCAGCTTGAGGCGCAGCCCCTCGCGTGCCATGTCGAGAATGTTGCCCGTCGGTTCGCCGGCTGGCTGCCTCAGGTACTCATCGGCCGCCCCGCTTACATAGAGAACCTGGTGAGCGGTATTGATCAGCACCGATGCCGAATTGTGCTCCTCGAGCAGGGTGGCATTGACCAGTTCTGCATATCCCTTGCTACGCACGCCCACGCGACTCGACGGTGGGAATGCCTCACGGCGCACCGTGGCTGTGGAAAACCGATAGCCCGACACGGCCGGGATGACGACAGGACTGCGTTGGTAGATTCGCCAGGCCCTCGAAACTTCCTGAAACTGGCTGGAATCCGGATCGGTGCTCTCGGATCGCCCCAGAAACAGATAGCGCTTCGGGTTGAGCGCAAAGTGAAACACCTCGAACACACGCTGCTGCGCTTCAGGCTCCAGGTAGATAAGCAGGTTTCGGCAGCTGATCAGGTCGACGCGGGAAAACGGCGGATCGGCAATGAGGTTCTGTGGTGTAAACAGGATCTTTTCGCGCAAGGCCTGATCGATCTGATAGCCATCGCCGTTTGCACGGAAAAAGCGCTCGAGTCGCGCCTCACCCACGGGTAAGGCGACACCAGGCGCATAGATGCCCTGTCGGGCACGCGCGAGGGCTGCACGGTTTACATCGGAGGCAAGAATCATGAATGACCGGGTAAGCTTACGCTTCTCGATCTCTTCCGTAAGCAGCATAGCTATCGAATAGGCCTCCTCCCCCGTTGCGCACCCGGGCACCCAAACCCGCAAGGGCTGATCGCTCTGCGGCTCGTTGAGCAGATTGCTGAGGACGCGTTCGGCCAAGGCCTTCCAGGCCTCAGGATCGCGAAAGAATTCCGTTACCCCGATCATCATGTCCAGACTCAGCGCCTGGCTCTCCTCTGCCGAGGTCCTTAGGATTTCGTAATACGCGTTGAGGCTGTCTACCTGGTTGACCGTCATGCGCCGCGCAATGCGACGCTCGAGGGTACCTCGTTTGTAACCCCTGAAGTCGGAGCCGGCCGTTGCCAATGCCCTGAGAACCGGCTCGAGATCGGCCATTGCCCCGGGTTCACCTGACCCCGGCAATACTCCTTCGGTGGAACGCGCAATGTAATCGAACAACACAGCTGGCATTTTTTCGACCGGCAACACGTAGTCAACCAGCCCCGTCGCGATCGCATGCGTGGGCATCGAATCGTGTTCAGCCGTATCGGGCGCTTGCGCCATCACCATCCCACCAGCCGCCTTGATGGCTCTCAGGCCCGCCGAACCATCCGCGTTAGCGCCGGTGAGAACAATCCCGATCGCACGATCGTGCTGGTCGGCGGCCAGCGAAATGAAGAATTCGTCGATCGGCATCGGAATGATCGGGCGTTCGACCCCAGGCCACAGCCTGAAAGCGCCATGCTCGATAACGACCGACACTTTAGGTGGAATAACATAGACGTGTCCCGCACGCAGCGTTATGCCGTCCTCAATGGCCGATACAGCAAAAAACGTATCTTTGGCCAGCAGCTCCGGGAGGTGGCTTTCGGCGCCGGGCGCCAGATGGACCACGACCGCGAAGGCGATATCGTGCGGAATGGTGGAAGCCGCGCGAAAAAACAGGCTTAGGGCATGAAGAGCGCCGGCTGACGCACCGATAGCGACGATTCGGAGAGCACTAGCAGTTCTGGGTGTCGAAGAAATATTGTTGGCATTATTCATGACACGTCGCTTTAGACTGCTGGAACCTCAGTGTAGCCGCTTAAAGATAGCGGCTGGGAGAAAACTCGAGCACCACGCGCGATGGCACATCGCCGTGTGCCAGGCGCTGGAACACGTTGTTGATCGCCGAAAGCGGCTGCAGCTCGATGTCGGCCTTGACCTTGCCGTCGGCAGCAAAGGCAAGCGCTTCCGCCATGTCGCGGCGATTGCCAACGAAGGAGCCGCGAATCGTGATGCAGTTGGCCACGACATCGAACAGCGGCGTGGGAAATTCACCCGGCGGCAGTCCCACCAGCACGCAGGTACCGCATTTGCGCGTCATGCCGACGCCTTGTTTGAACGCCCCAAGAGAGGGCGCCGTAATCAGCACGCCATGCGCGCCGCCGCCAGTGGCCTTTCTCACGGCGGCAATCGGATCGCCGTCCTTCGCATTGACCACGGCGTCGGCGCCGAGGCGTTTCGCATGGGCTAGCTTGTCGTTGTCGATATCGACCGCGCACACGTGCAAGCCCATCGCTTTGGCATACTGAATCGCTAGATGCCCCAATCCGCCAACGCCGGAGACCACGACCCATTCCCCTGGCCGCGCCTGGGTCTCCTTGATGCCCTTGTACGAAGTGATGCCGGCGCAGATGAGCGGTGCGGCTTCGCGAGCCACCAGACCCGCCGGTATGCGGGCGACGTAGTTCGGGTCCGCCACGATGTATTCGGCAAAGCCACCGTTTTTCGTGTAGCCGCCGAACTGTGCTTCGGCGCACACGGGCTCGCGCGCCGTGAGGCAGAACTCGCAGTGTCCACAGGCGGAATACAGCCAGGGCACGCCGACACGGTCGCCCTCCTTCACCGCCGTCACACCCGCGCCAAGAGCGGTGACGATACCGATACCCTCATGGCCCGGCGTGAATGGCAACGTTGGCTTTAACGGCCAGTCCCCGTTCGCGGCATGCAGATCGGTGTGGCATACGCCACAGGCTTCGGTCTTGACCAGAATCTGGCCGGGAGCGGGTTCCGGAATATCCAGTTCCTTAAGCACCAGCGGTTTGCCGAACTGTTCGACAACGGCAGCTTGCATTTTGGATGTCATGGCTTGTTCCTCGGTTGCGATGGGTTCAGCGTGCTAAGCCACAGCGGGCAATCCGAGCCCCCTGACCGCTTCGCTCATCTTGATGAGCACGGTCTGGGCGTCGCCATAGACCATGTTGCACTTGTCTGCGTAGAAGAGTTCATTAACGATGCCTGCGTAGCCCTTGCCTTCCCCGCGCTTGATCACGAACACCTGCTTGGCGTGGTCGGCGTTGAGAATCGGCATGCCGTAAATGGCCGAGGATTTGTCGCTACGCGCGGCCGGGTTCACCACGTCGTTGGCGCCGATTACCAGCGCCACATCGGCGGTGGCGAACTGGTCATTGATGTCCTCGAGCTGGAAGATCATGTCGTAAGGGACGCCAGCCTCGGCCAGCAGCACGTCCATCTGGCCCGGCATGCGGCCCGCCACCGGGTGAACCGCAAACTTCACCGACACGCCGCCCAGTTGCAGCAGTTTGACGAATTCGTATAGCTTGCCTTGACCTTGCGAGACCGCGAGGCCGTAGCCCGGCACGATGATCACCGACGCGGCATAGCGCATCGCGATACCGGCGTCGCCCGGCTGTGTGGGCTTGAGCTCGCCCTTGATCTTGCCCTGCTTGTGCGTGACCACGTCACCGAAATTGGTGAAAATCACATTGCTCACAGAGCGGTTCATCGCCTTGGCCATCAGCAGCGTCAACAACATACCGGCCGCACCCACCACCATGCCTGCGATCATCAATGCAGGGTTCTGCAGCACGTAGCCTTCAATGCCTACTGCCAGGCCGGTAAAGGCGTTAAAAATTGAAATGACCACCGGCATGTCGGCGCCACCGATAGGCAGCGTCATCAGGATGCCGAGTGCCAGCGCGCAAGCGAAGAAAAGGTAAATCCATGTGGGCATGGCCAGGATCAACGCCGCATTGCCCGCGCTAGCGAAGACGATATAGGCGCCGACAACGACCGTCAGCAGCAGCACCAGCCCGTTGAAAACCTGCTGACCCTTCACGCGTACCGGCTTGTTGATGACGCCGTCGAGCTTGGCCCACGCAATCAGCGACCCGGAGAAAGATACCGCGCCGATCAGCGCGCCCAGCAACGTCATGATCAGTGCGGGTGCGCCTTGGGCCTTGTTGCCGAACAGTTCCACCGCGGCAATCGCGCCGGCCGCGCCGCCGCCCATGCCGTTGTATATCGCCACCATCTGCGGCATGGCGGTCATCGCCACCTTGCGGCCGCCCCACCAGGCCACCCCGCCACCGAGCACCAGCGCGACGACGGCGAGCCCCAGGTTGACCGGCAGGTTGGGCCGGGCTGCCGCGCCGACGTCAAAGGCGTACAGAAAGCTCGCGAGCACGGCCACTGCCATGCCGATCCCTGCGACGAAAATGCCCGAAGGCGCCGTCACCGGCGAAGACATGCGATGCAGGCCATAGAGAAAGAGAAAAGCAGCAGCGAGATCGACCGCGCCGATGCCGAGTTGGGGGATCAGGGTCAGCATGGGGGCGCCCTCAATGCTTCTTTGCGTGGATTGACTTCACCGAGCCGGACTTACCATGTGCGCCGTGCCCCGCGGGGTGGCCGCTCGTCCTGAACATGGCGAGCATGCGGTCGGTGACGGCATAACCGCCTGCGGCGTTGCCCGCGCCGAACAGCACGGCGACGAAGCCGATCACCTGCTCCTGTACCGTACTCGCGTTCAGGAGCGCATAGATGCCGCCCACCACCACGATGCCGTGTACGAAATTCGAGCCCGACATCAACGGCGTATGCAGGATGGCCGGCACGTGTCCGATGATCACCCAGCCGGCGAACGCGGCCAGCATGAAGATGTAAATTGCGACGAAGCCGGAAATGCTGATCTGGAAGTCCATCTCTATGTCCTTGGTTCGGGCGTGTTCGTGTTCGTGTTCGTGTTCGTGTTCGTGTTCGTGTTCGTGTTCGTGCTGGTGTCGATGCCGGTGCCTGATAACATTGCTCACGCGGGCGTAACAGGTGCGGCTTTCGCTGGCGGCTTTTTCGCAGGAACAACAGGTTTTGCTGCCGCGTCGCTCGCCTCTGCCTTGTTTTCGCCCGCGTGGGTGAGCACCGTTTCGGCGAGAACTCCGTCGCTCCAGTCGATCTCGATGACGTTGTCTTTCATGATCAACGCGAGCAGGTTGTACTGATTCTTCGCATACAGCTCGCTCGCGTCCTCGCCGAGCAGCGAAGGCACGTTCAGCGGCGCGACGATCGTCACGTTGCCGATCCGCGTAGTCTCGCCAGGCCGCGTGTCTTCGCAGTTGCCGCCGCCTTCCGCCGACAGATCGACGATCACCGAGCCGGCCTTCATGCCGGCCACCTGTGCGTGGCTGATGAGCTTGGGCGAGGCCTTACCGGGAATCGCGGCGGTTGTGATGATCAGATCGGCGCTCTGGATGTGCT
Organism: Paraburkholderia phenazinium; assembly: GCF_900141745.1. Lineage (NCBI taxonomy): Bacteria > Pseudomonadati > Pseudomonadota > Betaproteobacteria > Burkholderiales > Burkholderiaceae > Paraburkholderia > Paraburkholderia phenazinium. The sequence goes on from NZ_FSRM01000002.1 coordinate 826,213, forward strand.
TCGTCAGCACGTCCGCGACCTTGATTTTTTCCTCGGCGCTCAGCTCGCGGGCATAGCCGCCTTTGCCGCGCGCATCGATACCGGTGTCGACGAAAGTGGCGCCCAGCGAGAGCGCCTGCTCCTGAGTCTCGGGCCGCACGTCATAACCTTCGACGACAGCTCCGAGCCGGTGCGCCGTTGCAATGGCCTCCAGCCCTGCCACACCGAGGCCCATCACCAGGACATGCGCCGGTCCGATCGAACCTGCCGCGCTGGTGATTTTGGGCACCACGCGAGCAAGATGCGTCGAGCCGAGTTGCACCGCGTAGTAGCCAGCCAGCGCGGACTGGCTCGATAGCGCGTCCATGGACTGGGCGCGCGTAATGCGTGGCACCCGCTCCATCGCGAAGCAGGTGATCTTCTTTTCGAGCAGGCGCTTCAACAGCGCGGGTTCGTTGTGCGCGTAGACGAACGAAACGAGGATCGCACCTTCCTTCATTGCATTGACCACCTCCAGCGCGGGAGGCTGAACGGCGAGCACGACATCGGCTTCTTTAACCAGCGCAGTGCGGTCCGCTATGAAGGCAACGTTCCCGAACGCGGCATCGTCCAGATGAATCGTTGCGCCCGCCCCCGGCTGCATATGCAGCCGGGCACCCAGTTTGATCAGTTTCTGGACCACGGACGGCACGAGCGCCACACGGCGCTCATGGGCCCGGGTCTCCGTCAGAACGGCGACATTGATATACATGGCGGGCTTTCCTTGTGGCGATCAGGCCGGTGCGTCGAGGTGGGCGGTGCGGACCAGCTTCGTATTGACGAACTCCTGTATGCCCATGTTGCCGAGCTCACGGCCGTAGCCGGAATCCTTGATGCCGCCAAACGGCAGTTCCGCATCGGACCAGTCGATGTTGTTGATAAACATCATTCCGGTGTCGACCCCGCTCGCAACGCGTTTGCCGCGCGCTACGTCTTCGGTGAAGACCGAACCGCCCAGGCCGAAGTCCGAGTCGTTGGCGAGCGCGATGGCTGCGGCCTCGTCCTTGACGCGGAAGAATGAAACGACCGGGCCGAAGAACTCATCGCGGAAGGCCGGATTGTCAGGCTTGATGTCCGTCAGGATCGTGGTCTCCATGAACGAGCCGGGACGGTCGATACGCTTGCCGCCCATCACCAGCGTGGCGCCATGTGCCACCGCATCGTCGACCTGCTTGAGCAGTTGAACGAGCGCGGCCTCGGTGGACAAGGGACCGTGCGTGGTCTTCTCGTCCATTGGATCACCCGCCTTCAGTTCGGAGAGTGCCGACTTGAATTTGGCGAGAAATTTGTCGGCGATTGAATCGAGAACAATGAATCGCTTCGCCGCGCAGCACGTCTGGCCAGCGTTATACATGCGTCCCCATACCGCCCAGGGAACGGTCTTTTCGAGGTCGGCGTCGTCGAGCACGATGAAAGCATCGCTACCCCCTAGCTCCATCGAAGTCTTCTTGAGGTTCTGCCCCGCTCGCGCTGCAATGCTTCTGCCAGCCTCGACGCTGCCCGTCAGCGCCACGCCCTTGATGCGCGGGTCGTCGATGATCCGCTCGGACTGTTCGTGCGAGATCAGCAGGTTGGTGTACGCACCCTTAGGCGCGCCAGCGTCGAGCAGGAGCTTCTCGAAGGCGATCGCGCATTGCGGTACGCAGCCTGCATGCTTGACCACCAGTACGTTACCCGCCATCAGTTGCGGACCGGCGACGCGTGCGAGCTGGTAATACGGAAAATTCCACGGCTCCACGCAGAAAAGCACGCCGAATGGGCTATTTTCCATGTGAGCTTCACCGACTTTCGGATTCAGCTTGGTCGGCGCGAGGAACACTTTGGCATGCTCGGCGTAGTACGCGAGGATGTCGGCGCTGAACTTCACTTCGCCGCGCGCTTCGTCGATGCGTTTGCCCATTTCAAGGGTCGCCAGCCTAGCAAATTTATCGACGTTCGTGCGCATCAGCGTGGCGGCCTTAGCCACGATTTCGGCACGCTGGGCGTAGCTGGTGTGCTTCCATGTCTGAAAACATGTCTCAGCGGCGGCGATCGACTTTTCAAGCTGCTCGTCGGTAAGCTTGTCGAAACTCTTCAGGACCTTGCCGTTGTTGGGGTTGACGCTTTGGTAAACCATGGTGGTGCCCTCTTTAAATGGAAATGTGCTCGAGTCCTATCGAGGAACATCAAGCGTGTACAAGATCCAAGGGTATGTGTGTTTGTTATCCTAACTATTGATCCAGATCACTTTACAAGCTTGGGCCGGATGGCGGCTTCGAACATCGGTAAGCGCTTTTATTCGCGTCCAATCCACAGCCCACCATGCGCTGTCGGCCATGCGAACCGATTGACCCAGATCAAACCGTTGCTAGATATCGAAAGATTCGCAACCCAGCTTGTCCTGCACTCAGACTTGCGGCCGCCAGCCTGACGGCTGGCGCGCTGTCCGGCCTAACCGTCCTTTGTGACAAATTGCCTCGCGAGACTCGCCCAAACGGCGTGGCTGCATGCAGCGCAGAGGTTCATGGTTGCACGCTGGATGCGATGTGTCTGTACGGTAGCAGTCAACGCCCTTAAAACGGGTACGGAACCGTACCGACTTCCAGCCACACTGTGAGCAATCTATGGATGAGCGACCCGAGCCACGTTAGGCCTGAGGCGCGCCTCAGCTGCAAAAGAAAGGGGAACACACATGAAAATCCACCCGCAGGTATGGATACTGATCGCGCTTTTGCTGATCGTTAATCTGAGTGCGTGCATTCTGGTGCCGGTTGGCGGTGACGGTGATCATCACGGCGACTATCACTCTGATCACGGTCAATACTAGGCGCGTACGGTTACGCCACGTCCCAACACAGCGTTCGGCCGTCATCTGGGGCACCCGTACCCCGTCCTTCGATTTCTGGTTTTACGACAGCCTGTCGCCGCGATGAGGTAGACGGCCTAACCATGAGCGAAGGAGTCGCCCATGATCTCGTCGCGTTCAGCTGCGTCGGACAGCAGGAACTCTTTCCTCGCCTCATCCACTACGTGCCGTACGTACGCGCTATAGCCGGCGCGACCTACCGTTTCGATGTCCCAGTTACATGCCTCAGCATCCGGTGCATGCGCTTTGGGCAACGGTAAAGAGACGTCCCAGGGATAGCCGGACGCCGGCGGCTTCAGCAGTACCCGCCTATGGACTTCCTGCTGGATCTGCCTGGCAGTAAGCACCTTTCTGAACATGACGACCTCCCTGGGTCAATGTGTGGTCGGGTGTCTGTTGACGGCCCCCGAATGCCGGCATGACGTCAGGCGCCCTGCCCAAACGGTTCTTCTACGCCCGCGGCACTCACTTCCGCGGTGATGACCCGATACAGTTCGGCGAATCGCTCGTCTACCGTAGCGTCGAAGAGCGGATCAGGCTGCCCATACGCACCTGCGCTTTCGAGTTCATGCCAGTCCGCGCCGCTGAGGTTTTTCTCCGCGGCGGGGAACAGCGTCAACTCCTCGATGACCATGTTGTGCCGTAGCCGCTCGGCGTAAAGCCGGACACGGCTATCGACGAGCTCCTGTGACATGTTTTCGCCGCGTACCGCAGACTCCAGGTCCCGCAACAGATCACGACCATCCCGGATCAGCACTTGATGCTGGGACTCGATTTCCCGACCGAATTCGACCGATAGCGCTCTCTTTGCCAGCAGCTTCTCGACCATCCGGTCTTCGATCACGTGATGCGCAAGGTCGGCAAAGCGTGTCAAATAGCACAGCGCGTCGACCAGCAACGCGATATTCGGGGCGGTCGCATCCGTGCGCAGGCACGATTGACGATTGAGCAGGTTCACAAGGCGCGCAAGCCTGACGTGTTCCGCCTGAAGTTTCTCGATGATGACGCGCATGATATCCCTCCGCGTATTCAGCGTCGTTTTGATCCGGATGCACGAATCGCGATCACGATCGCTCGCCGTGCATGTCGTCCTGTCTATTTGTGTTTCAGGGCGTCTTCGACTCTCTACCGTCTTGCGCTACGCACCGTAATTACGGTGCGCTCAACGTCCGAGGAGGTCGGTACGGTGCCGTACAAGTGCGCAATCGGCAGTACGGCAGTACACAACGCCGAGCACTTTCGCAGATGCGGCAACTCACGATTCTCGCAACATGATCGATACGCCCAGTTCCCAAAAACACTGGAGGCATTGCTTCGGTCACGATGCAATGCCTTTGCAAAAGTCATCGGACGGCGAGTTTCATCTCGGGCTGCGCATTTCCATCACATGGACAGCCTGTCCTTCGACGCCCGCGAAGAGCAACACGATACCGGCCAGAAACGCGATGGTGCCGAAGCCATGAATCAATGGCCAGAACCGTGCATGACCGTCATGCAAACGACTCTAAGCTCGCGCACCGCTATTCCGTTGACCTGGATCAACCAATGGGGAAGCGCGTGGCGCCATCGAACCGTCGCCAGCGGCTTGCCCGATCAGATCGACCGGATGTCCGACCGTATGGCCCGCACGCGCATTACGCCAACTGATCGGCTGGCGCGACGCCAATGTGGCTTTGGTTGATCCAGATCAGCGCGAAGCCGTCTTCGTTGTCCATGATGAGTTCCCGACGGTCCGCGGCGAGTCGCGTATCATCAACGGCTTCCCGTTCAGCCACTGCAACGCAGCTTTGCGCCGGGTCCATGCCATGCCTATCGACTATCTTCGCAGCTTCGCCCGCCCCGAGCGCACCGATCAGAGCAACCGGCGCCTTGGCCGCTCGCTCGCGTTCATCGCCGGTGCCGCGAATGCCGGCGGCTTTCTCGCGGTCGGCCAATACACGTCGCACATGTCGGGGATCGTCTCGTCACTGGCCGATAACCTGTCGCTGGGTGACCTTGGCCTCGTGGTCGCGGGATTCAGTTCGCTCGTGGCGTTTCTGGCTGGCGCAGCGCTATCGGCCATCCTGATCAACTGGGGCCGGCGGCGGCGCGCACAAAGCGAGTACGCGATGCCGCTGATGCTGGAAGCCGCGTTATTGCTGTGTTTCGGTCTGCTGGGATCGAACCTCGAGAGTCATCGCGTCCTGTTCCTGCCCGCTACGGTTGGGTTGCTGTGCTTCGTGATGGGCCTGCAGAACGCCATTATCACGAAGATATCGAAGGCCGAAATCCGGACCACGCACGTGACCGGCCTCGTTACCGACATCGGAATCGAGCTAGGTAAGCTGCTTTACTGGAACGTCTCCGAAGCGGGCCCAGGCGTGAGTGCGGTCAGGGCTGACCGGTCGAAGCTCGGCCTGTTCGCTTCGCTGCTCGGCATGTTCTTCGCGGGCGGACTGGCGGGAGCGCTGGGCTTTAAATACGAGGGCTTCGTGTCGACCGTGCCGCTGGCGGCGATGCTGGTTGTGCTGGCGGTAGTGCCACTGGTGGACGATCTGGTGGGACAGCGGCGCTAGCTAAGGCCAGTCGTGTCCTACCGTCCGGCAATTCGTATCGAGGCCGCCCGCAAGCCGGCATGAAACAAATAGACGACAATTTCGCACGCACGCGCTATGTTGAACAGATTGCTCCTGCGTTCGCTTCGTCCGTTCAGGATCGCGCCTTCTCACGCTGAGCCACCGAATCATCACCGAGGCACGCTCGCATGTCCGGTCACGCCAAGCTTCCCGCCTATGACGCGGCGAACCGGTCCACGCCGGAGATCGCTCCCAACCGCCGACCCGTGCTCATTGCCGCGCTGACATTCGTGATGGCGATGGCCATCACCGTCAGCTCGGCGAGCCTTGTCCGCGACCATCTGCGGCATGCCGCACAGGCGCACTTCGAGTTGCGCACGCAACGCATCACGGCGGACCTGCGCGACGAATTCCGGGCCTGCGAGCAGGTAATGCTCGGTGCGAGCGGTCTGTTCGCCGATGTCTCGCCACCCGGGGCCGTCACACCTGAGCTCTGGTCCCGTTACGTGTCTCAAATCGATCTGGCCGACACCCTGGCCTCAGCCCGAGCGCTCGGGTACGCCGATGCGCCTCACCCCACAGCGCTGGGCGCATCCGGGTCGCTGTTCGCGCCCGTCAGAGTGATGTGGCCCAGGTTCGCCGATGCGGCGCGCCCCGATCGCGACCTCGGGGCCGATGCGACTGCGCGTGCGGCGCTCCTGCGCGCCGGCGATTCCGCACAGGTCTCGCTGTACGTGCACGCCGGCGGGCAACAGGCGCCCCAGGGCAATGAGCGCGCCATGCTCGATCTGTATTTGCCGGTGTATGCGGCCGGGTCCGCGCCGCTGTCGCGCGAAGCGCGGCGCGCTGCGATCTCGGGGTTCGTGGTTGCGGTGCTCGATACCGGACAACTTTTCGGCGACATCGTCATGCGTGACCCACGCCTTGCACTGCGCGTCACGGTGAGCAACGCGGGTGCACCAATGCCACTGTTCACCACGGACACGTCATCGGACGATTCCGCCGACGCCCCGCCGCTGTTCCACGAGACAGACACGCTGACTGTCGGCGGCGAAGCGCTAACGCTGTCCTACAGCACCAGCGACGCCGCTCTGAGCGCCATTCCCGATTACAGCAGCAACGCGGTCCTCGCCGCCGGAACGCTCGCCGCGATCTTTCTCGCCGGCATCGCCTTTCTGCTCGCCCGCCGTGCGGCAGGCACATCGGCGGAAACCAGCCGGGCGAGTTCTCAATCGACGCTCAACGAAGCCCGCATGATGGGCATCATCAGGTCATCGATGGAGGCGATCATCACCGTCGATGAAGCGCAGCGCATCGTGATCTTCAATCCGATGGCAGAGCGCATATTCGGCTGCTCTGCGATGGACGCCATCGGCGCGCCTCTCGTACGCTTCATTCCGGAACGCTTTCGCAGTGCACACGAAAAACATGTCGAACAGTTTGGCGTGACAGGCGTCTCGGAGCGCCAGATGGGCCGGCAGCGCGTCCTGTTCGGGCTGCGGGCAAACGGCGAAGAATTTCCGATTGAAGCGTCGATCTCGCAGATTCTCGACGCGAACGGCAAGCTGTACACAGTGGTACTACGCGACGTCACCGAGCGCGTCAGGGCCGATAACGCGCTAAAGGCGTCGCGCGAGGACCTGCGCGAACTGTCGGCGAATCTGCAAAACGTGCGCGAGGAGGAGAAAGCCCGCATAGCCCGCGAATTGCACGACGACCTTGGCCAGCAGTTGACTGCCCTGAAGATGGATCTATCGTCCGTCGAACTGGCGCTCGACGCCCTGCCCGCGGGCGATCCGGAAGTGCGCACCCAGTTGCGCGGCATGCGCCGTCTGATCGACGCGACCGTTGCGTCGGTACGGCGCATTGCGGCGGACCTGCGGCCCGTGATGCTCGACGACCTCGGTCTCGTGCCCGCGATCGAATGGCTCGCGAACGATTTCACGAACCGTTATGGTATCGACATCGAACGTCAGATCGAGCCGGGTGACATCGTGTTTACCCGTAATGGCGCCACCACCCTGTTCCGGATCGTCCAGGAGGCGCTCACCAATGTCGCGAGGCACGCGGACGCGACACTCGTCACGCTGGTATTACGCATCGAAGGCGAACAATGCATCCTGCGAATAGAGGACAATGGTCGAGGTACCGTCGAACCGGATGGCCGAAATAGCAAATCGTTTGGATTGCTCGGCATTCGCGAGCGCGCACATATGCTCGGCGGCTCGATCTCAATTGAAACGGCGGCCGCGCGCGGCTTTGCAATCACCGCCGTTTTCCCGCTGCATTCGATCCAACAGGATGAGACACTCCCATGACCCGCGTGCTACTGGCCGATGACCATGCGCTGGTGCGCGACGGTCTGCGCCACATCCTCAAGAGTGCAAGCGGTTTCGAGGTCGCGGGCGAAGCCAGCGATAGCACAAGCACCATTGCGCTCGTCCGCGCGAGTGCGGCCGACGTGCTCGTCCTCGACCTGTCGATGCCCGGGCGCAATGGCATTGAACTCATCAGACAGATCAAGGACGAGAAGCCCACGCTGCGCGTGCTGGTACTGACCATGCATGCAGAACAGCAATATGCCGTGCGTGCCTTCAAGGCCGGCGCGTCGGGCTATCTGACAAAGGAAAGCGCCAGTGCGGAACTGGTGGCGGCGGTCACCAAAGTGGCCGCCGGCGGCGTCTATGTGAGCCTCGCGATGGCGGAGCGCTTCGCACTGAGCCTGAACGAACCCGTCGACACCTTGCCGCACCAGCGGCTCTCTGACCGCGAATTCGACGTATTCCGGCGCATTGCCGCCGGCCAGACCATCTCGGAGATCGCGCAGGAACTCAGCGTCAGCGCTAAAACGGTCAGCACGTACAAAACCCGCATCCTTGAAAAGATGCAGATGCCGCACGACACCGCGCTCGTGCGTTACGCGATCCGTCACAAGCTCTTCGAAGAAAACGACGAACTCTGACCCCGCCGCCGCAGCGTCCGTAAAAAGTCGCAGACTTGAAGTGGGACAGGTGGCACGTCATCCCAACGGGGAAGTCGTGTAGGCAAACCCCTACACAGCTTCCATATAGCCTACCCGAACCTCATTCGCCGCCGATATTTTTTCAAGATAGTGCGGCCGATACTGCTGTCATGAACCCGAAAACGCTGGTGCCATGCTGAAAGTCTTCCTCGTTGAAGATTCGTCGCCGGTACGCCTGCGACTCGCCGCCCTGATCAAGCCGATTGCCGAAGCCAACGTGGTCGGCGAAGCCGAGGATGCCGGCACCGCGTTGACAGGCATTGCAAACAGCGGCGCCGACCTGGTGATCGTCGATCTGCGCCTCGCTGGAAGTGACGGCCTGGACCTGGTCAGCCATCTTTCGCACGGTGCCCGGAAGGTGATCACGATCGTGTTGACCAACTACTCGACGCAGGCTTTTCGCGCAGCCAGTTTCGCCGCGGGCGCCGATTACTTTTTCGACAAGACAAGCGAGTTCGACCTCGCGCGGGACACGATTGCGCACATTGCCCGCGCGCGCTCAGACCACATCATCGAATGAACCGGAGGTCAGCATGTTCAATGCAGCCCAATACGTGGACGATAGCGTGGACGACACGACGCTCGCGCTGCCACCGCCGTCGTCTGCCGCGTCTTTTGCCTTGTCTATTCCGAAGCGCGCCGGAAACGTCTGTTCAAACTGTCCGGTCCGCGCAACGTGCATGCCTGAGACCCTGACACCGTCCGAACTGGCCCGGCTCGACTCGATCATCTGCTCGACGCGGACGATCAGGCGCGGTGAATCGCTGTATCGCGCGAACGATACTTTCCAGAGCGTCTATGCAGTACGGTCGGGTTCGTTCAAAACTGTCGTCATGCATCGCGATGGCCGCGAGCAGGTGACCGGCTTCAACCTGGCCGGCGAGATGCTCGGCCTCGATGGTGTCCATACCGAGCGCCACAGCTGTGATGCCATCGCGCTCGAAGACAGCAGCGTGTGCATCATCCCGTTCAGCGTGCTCGAGGGCCTCTGTCACGAGATGAAGGCGATGCAGCAACATGTGCACCGGATGATGAGCGGCGAAATCGTTCGCGAGTCCGGTCTGATGATGCTGCTCGGCACGATGACGGCGGAACAGCGGGTCGCTGCGTTCCTGCTCAACCTGTCGCAACGCCTGAAAACACTTGGCTACTCCGCGGCCGAATTCAATCTGCGGATGACGCGCGAAGAGATGGGCAGTTATCTTGGGATGAAGCTCGAAACGGTGAGCCGCATGTTTTCGAAGCTTCACAAAGACGAACTGGTCGAAACTCACGGCAAGCAGATCCGGATCGTCGATTTCGAAGGACTGGCACTCATTTGATCCGCAACGCGAGGGGTCGTTGAGCTGTATCAAGAGCTCAATCGAATAGAGATTTATAGTCGTTTCATCGCGACGCCGTACATCCACACAGGGTTCAGCGTCACGCTTACGGAGCACCGCGATGCACTCTCGCCCTGCACCGGGCTTCCCGCAGGTGTCATGAGGGCGGCATCCCGCAAGGCTATCGAGAGCCCTTTCTCGAACGACGATCGCGTGCCGGTCGCCGACCTCATGATTCACGCGAGAAGACCATGTCTACTATCGAATCGACCCAACTGGACAACGCCGTTGGCGATACGCTGCCGCTCATTTTGCCGTCGCGTCACGCCTCCATCGACGGCATCGACGGCTACCGTGCGCTGGTCGCTGAAGCAAACGAGAATCACGAAGCATTCTGGGCCCGTCTCGCCCGGGAACATCTGAGCTGGCGCCGGCCGTTCACGCAGATTCTCGACGACACCAATCCGCCGTTCTACAAGTGGTTCGAAGATGGTGAACTGAACGCGTCGTATAACTGTCTCGACCGTAATCTCGCCAACGGCAACGCGAACAAAACCGCCATTGTCTTTGAAGCGGACGACGGTACCGTCACTACCATCAACTATCAGGCGCTCTATCACCGCGTTTGCCGCCTCGCCAACGCGCTGCGGGCAAAGGGTGTGAAGAAAGGCGACCGAGTCATCATCTACCTGCCGATGTCGATCGAAGGTGTCGTCGCAATGCAGGCGTGCGCCCGTATCGGCGCGCCGCATTCGGTCGTGTTTGGCGGTTTCTCCGCGAAGTCGCTCCATGAGCGGATGGTCAATCTCGGCGCAGTCGCGATTATCACGGCGGACGAACAGGTGCGCGCAGGCAAGACCTTGCCGCTCAAGACCATTGTCGACGAAGCGCTCGGTATGGGCGGTACCGATGCGATCAAGACGGTCATCATTTACAGGCGTACAGGTGGGCGGATTCCGTGGATCGCCGGGCGCGACGCGTGGTTGCACGAACTGGAACAGCGCCAGCCGGATACCTGCGAGCCGGAATGGGTCGGCGCAGAGCATCCTCTGTTCGTGCTGTACACCTCTGGTTCGACGGGTTCGCCCAAAGGCATTCAGCACAGCACCGGCGGCTATCTTTTGTGGGCGGCCGTGACGATGAAATGGACCTTCGACATCAAACCGGACGACGTCTTCTGGTGTACCGCAGACATCGGCTGGATCACCGGCCACACCTATATCTGCTATGGCCCAACCGCTGTCGGCGCGACCCAGGTGATGTTCGAGGGCGTGCCGACTTATCCGAATGCAGGCCGTTTCTGGGAAATGATCCAGCGCCACAAGGTGACGATCTTCTATACGGCGCCGACAGCCATCCGCTCCCTCATCAAGACCGCCGAAGCGGACGAAGCCGTCCACCCCCGCAGCTTCGATCTGAGTACGCTGCGCATCCTCGGCACCGTCGGCGAGCCGATCAATCCGAGCGCGTGGACGTGGTATGCGCAGCATGTTGGCCGCAACCGGTGTCCGGTGCTGGACACCTTCTGGCAGACCGAGAGCGGCGGCCACATGATTACGCCGTTGCCTGGTGCGACGCCGCTCGTGCCCGGATCGTGCACGTTGCCGCTTCCAGGTATCGACGCAGCCATCGTCGACGAAGCCGGTCATGAAGTGCCGAATGGTCAGGCCGGCATTCTCGTCATCAGGAAGCCATGGCCTTCGATGATGCGCACCGTCTGGGGTAACCCGGAGCGCTTTCGCACCGGCTACTACCCCGACGAACTCGGCGGCCAGCTCTACGTTGCCGGCGACGGGGCAATACGCGATCCCGAGAACGGCTATTTCACGATCACGGGACGTGTCGACGATGTGCTGAACGTGTCGGGACACCGGATGGGCACGATGGAAATCGAGTCCGCGCTTGCCGCCTGCCCACTGGTCGCCGAGGCAGCGGTGGTCGGTCGCCCGGATGAAACATTAGGCGAAGTCATCGTCGCATTTGTCGTGTTGAAAGGCACACGTCCCGAAGGTGAAGAAGCAAAACTGGTCGCGGCCGAACTGCGTGCATGGGTCGGCAAGGAAATCGGACCGATCGCGAAGCCGAAGGAGATCCGCTTCGGCGATGCCATGCCGAAAACGCGCTCCGGCAAGATCGTGCGCCGGTTGCTGCGGTCGGTAGCGAAAGGCGAAGCACTCGCACAAGATATGTCCACGGTCGAAAATCCCGCTGTCATCGCGCAGTTTGCCGATCTGGCCTAAAGGCGGTCATGCGCGATCTTCCCTCTGTTATCGCCGTGCGCCTGATGTATCCGGACGCGCGGCGCTACGGTTCATTTCTGCCATGCTGCAAGAGACGCTCATCATGAATACGAAGACACTCAATCCCGGTCCGCTTGGACTTGCCGGGTTTGCCCTGACCACCTGGCTGCTCAGCATGATCAACGCCGGCTGGTATAGCGCTGATTCGATGGGGCTGGTGCTCGCGGTCGCACTCGCCTACGGCGGTACGGCACAGGCGCTCGCCGGGCTCATGGAGATTCCACGCCGCAACACCTTCGGCGCCACCGCCTTTCTGAGCTACGCCGCTTTCTGGTGGTCGCTTGTGCTGTTCGTGCTGTTTCTGCACGATAAGGTTCCCGCAACGTTTGTCGGCTGGTATCTCGGCCTGTGGGGCGTTTTCACGCTGTACATGTGGGTTGCGACATGGCGCTCGCCCCGTGCACTGCAACTGGTGTTTTTCGCGCTGTGGATCACCTTCTTCCTGCTTGCCGCAGGCGAATGGACTGGTCTCGCCGTGCTGCACCATGCTGGCGGCTATGGCGGGCTTGTCACCGCTGCGCTCGCGTTCTATCTGTCGGCGGCGGAAATCATCAACGAAACGCATGGCCGCACTGTGCTGCCGGTAGGCCCAGCGCAGGACGCCTCCGCCGCGACGGTTATTGGATTGCCGCTGCGCATGCCGGCAATTCGCGAACGCAATCCTGCAACCGGCAGAAGCCCGGTTCAACCATGAATGCCGCGACGCAAGTGCCCGGCGGCCGCGTCGTTGCCGTGCGCGATGCGATCGTAGATGTCGCGTTCGACAGGGTCGCCCTGCCGCTCATCGAGCAGTCGATGTCGATCATTTCCGATCATGGACCGCCGATCATCGCGGAAGTGCTGGCTCATCTGGATGAGCGCACGGTCGGCGTGCTCGAAGATCGAGGTTGAGAGGATTGGTCACGGAACCACCGTCTCGTTATTGGAACCCTTCCGGGCTCTGGTGCGATAGGTTCGGCGAATCGGCTAAAGTATTCGACCCAACAATCTGGTGGTCGGTAATAAGCAAGCGGAAAGTCCTGGATCAGGTTTTATGTCATTCTGGACGAAGTTCAAACGGAGCGATTGACTCTGATCGACCCACAGGGGACCTACAAGATTACCGCAACCGGCCGTTCAAGATGGCCGTGTGTTGTCGCTTATACTTGGTCGCTCGCCATAGCAAAAAATCACCAGCATGAGCCCGGTTCCAAATGATCCGCAAACAGCATTTATACGGGAATTGCAGTCTCGCTACGATCAGAGGCCCACAGGATGGTTGCTTTCAGCCCCCGACATTGAACTCTGGACCCAGATTGTCGGATCGACGAGGCGGGACGCGTATAACGCGATGGCTCGGCAAATCGCGGTCGGATTTCACGAGGGGCGACTCCCCTTCTGGTTTTGCGACGCTGTGGTAAACGCGATTATCGGTTTCGTGTATGGCGACTGGACCGCGAAGGGGGAAGACTTCCCCGCCTTGTTTTACGAAATCTATTTAGCCTTTGACGCGGGTGAAGTTAGTCGACCGGGAGTCGATCCGATTGAGACCTACACGCGTCCTATGATTGCGAAAATTGTTCACGATTTAGGCAACGAAGCTGGATGACTCTCCCTGGCCGCGTGCCGCCGGATGCATCGGGCGTATGGCGTTCCTGAACGTCCCCCGATGCCGCAGAGGATCACTAATCTTCCACCGCAGTAAAGATCACAGGTATTTGAATTTTTTAATCTGCACCTTCCCGTTCAATCTACCCGCTACAAACTGCACAGGCTCCGTAGTATTCGCTATTGTCCGCTCCATAATCCAAGGAGTAGGCCGATATGTCATATCCTGACCATTTACATTTAAATCAAGTATTTCATATTCGGCCACATAGGCGTATGTAGTAAATCGTCCTCGACCTTGCCACTCCCAATGGGCAGGAACAATACGTTTTGCCAATACCTTGGCCTCCGCCGTTTGCACCTTCACGCCAGCATAGTTCACGATCAGAAAAATCAGCGAACCGATACAGAAGAGGATTAGAGCATCAAAAAAAAACAAAATAACTGCTCGCCCGATTTCTCCATGGTGAAACGCTGTAAAAGGAAGAAAAACTAGGTTATGGGTAGACATATCGATTTTCTAGCGTCTGATTACGGCGCAGTTTGCACCTTACACCGTGCCCGGGCCGGAGTCATTCAGCGCCGCCCGGATAGCGTCATGGTTCTGCGGCCCATTCGATTGTCGGCGATTTTGCTAGCCCTGTCGAATGACCGAAACTGGCCGTCAGAAGCATTTCGCCGGCGGCTGCGTTTCAAAATACTTCGACCGAACACCAGTCGGGCACGAACCCTTCGAAGATGAAAAAATCGTCGATGTATGCGAGACCGAGCTTTTCCAAAGACCTCATGCACGAGTCTGCTGCATCTCCGCCGAAAAACGGACCAAGCGAAATTAGATTGCTAGATTCGTCAAAATAGGTCCGCAAATTGAATTCGACCATAACCGTCGAGAGATCGACATTCTTGGCCGTGAGTGCGGCTCGTCGGACAACGATTCCGAAATCTCGCGATACCTTCATCTGTAGATGGCCGGAGCAAATGTGTAGCCACGATTGTTAACGATCTACGTGCCGGTGTCGACTGGCCGTTGGTGGCCGAACCCGGGCCGCCGGCGAGCGCACCAAATCGACCCATCGCGGACTTTCGGCTTTCTCGAGAGCGGCCGCTCGACGGGCATCAAGACTTCGCCCCAGTACGACGCGGCAACCGCAACGATAGGATCATGTGGATGAGCTCTTCGGCGAACGCCTCGCCCGTGTTTCAATGTATTAGCGCGCGGAAATCTTTTTGTGCATGAAATTGCGAAAACTGTTTGTCGTCGGCAATAATCGCTTTAAAGTTTGGATTTATCTTAATGACGGATTTCAGGGCTTCGATCGCTTCCTGGCGTTCGCCAGCCGCCCAGAGGGCTAGCGCTAAATTGTAGTAACCCCAAACGTACTGAGGGTCAATCTTTACCGACGTTTTAAGATTCTCCAACGCCTCGCCGACATTCCCTTTCTGCAACAACGCATACCCAAGCAAGTTGTAAGTCATAGCGTCTTGGGAGTTGAGTTTGAGCGCTTTTCTGTATGCAACGATTGCATCATCTATTCTGCCGCCTTGTGCGCTCGCAATCCCAGATCGAACGTATTCTTCAGCGGGCAACACCGCTACAGATTGTGGGGCACTCTCCACGGCGTGGCGAAGCTTGCCCTCCTTGTCCTCGATTAGGTGCGTATTGAGGAGGAACTCAAGATTCTTGACAGCGTCCTCTTGGTTGCCTGTCGCCACTGCCTTCAGAATTAGCGAGGATTCAAGCTTCGATTTCTCAAGCGTTAGATTGGAAAAACCTTGGAGGAGCGCTCCAATAACCGCTCCGATTATTGCAGTGGCACCCGCGATGATGGCTGCCCTAATTGGTGTGAAGTTAGCCGCGCGATGTGTCGCGATTTCGCCTTCTTGGAGGATCAATTCGCGCTCCTTCAGATCGAGCTCGCGTCGCCGTGCTTCTATTTCCGCCCGAAGTCGGTCGCGTTCGATATCGAGCTTGAGCAACTCGACGCCCGAATCTAGCTTCGGCGGAGTCGCGCGAATCTCAGGAGTTGTCATCTTTTACTGCTCCTTGGGCATATCGAAGAGCATTTTTGCGCACAGCGTCGCTCCGGCAAGCCCGTGCCTTGCCGGATAGGAGGAACTGCAACCCACGTAGGTAGTTCAGTAGGCCGTTCTAGACTCCACGATTGTGGACGATCTGGACCGCGACGTCTAATGGCCGGTTGTGGCCGGTCACCGCCTGATGGCGATCCGCAGCGCGCGACTCTCAATGGTCACCCAGCAGTTGCGGCAGTTGTTCCAGAGTGGGCAGGAAGTAATCCGGACAAACTGCACCATTGCGCTCCGCGCCTAGGGTGTATTTTCCGGTACCCACCAGTAACGATCTGGCGCCTATGCGTGTCGCACCAAGCACATCGGTACTGATGTCGTCACCGATGATCAGCGCTTCATCGGCACGGCAGCCAACATGAGCGAGTGCCCGCTGGAAGAACAGTTCTGACGGCTTGCCGGTTACCGTAGCCTGTCTGCCCGTGGCCGCTTCCAGCCCTACGATAAAGCTGCCGCAGTCGAGCTTGGGACCGTCATGGTCAAACCAGAAGAGCCCTTTTTGAGGCACAACCAATTCGGCTCCAGCTCTTAACATCAGAAAGGCCTGGTTCAGTACCTGAAAGTTGAACTGCTCGCCGATATCACTGATGACAACCACGTCGGGTTCTTTATCATTGATCGCAATGCCATCAAACATGGGGCGGATTGAAGACGGCACGATCAGGTGACATGTAATGCCGGGCCGCGATTTCAGATATTCAACGCATGCGGTGCCAGCGGTCTGGATTTCGTCGCTCTCGATCGCCAAGCCCCGGCTTTGCAATTCAGCAGCTAACAGGTCGGGACTCCGGCTGGTCGTGTTCGTCAGGAAGCGAACGGCCAGGCCTTGGCGTCGGGCACAAGCCACGGCGCCGGCGGCACCTGGTAAGGCTCTTCCTCTTCCCACAAGCGTACCGTCGACATCGAAAAGGATGGTCTTGATTGCACCCGGCAATGCCATCGCGGAATTCATAGTTTGCGCTCCCCAAGTTTGCCCACCGATTCTCAGCAGTCTGAGCGCCCGTGTCGACAGATGTGGAAAGTCGGCCGGCGCCGGGACTACAGTCCTGGCTTCGCGATAAATGCGAGCTTCTCATGTCCGTCAAACCCCGCTGACTCATAGAAGTGCACAGTTGCTTTATCCTTTCTTCCCGTCAGCAACATGACTTTATAGCAGCCAGCCGTCCAGCTCGATGTCAACGCCTCTCGAAGCACTGCTTTGCCGTAGCCCTTCCCGCGATGAGCGCTGTGAGTGACGACGTTCTCCAGGACACCGTAAGGCCTGCAACCACGGGTGAGATTTGGTATGACAGTCAGAGCACAGCTAGAAACCAGCTCGCTATCCATATATCCACCGAACAGGGTGTGACGAGGGTTCGCCATAAGCTCATTCCAGATTGAGCGAATAACCGGTTCATCCGGGAGCGCTTCATCGGCTGGATGCAGGTGACGATAGAGAAGGAGCAGTTGATCAAGCTCGGTCGGGGAAATGCTGCGTACTTGCAATTCAACACCCTCCTTCTTTCGAGAAGCGATTTTGCTTCGTGGTGGACCGAGTTATGGATAGTCCGAAACCGCCGGGCCTCTGTCGGTGAAGACCGACACGACGGCGCGCCGCTTTCCAAACGATGACCGGAGCGGGGCAGCGGTCCAGATAGCCCACGTTCGACCGTGTGGTCTGGATTGTCAACCAATTCATGTGTGGTTGTCGAAGGTACGCCAATGGCCGCTGACTGCCGGTTACAAGCGCTGCATTTGCAACGACGTGAGAGTTGTATTGACTACCTGAAATCCAAGGCGTTGGTAAAGATTAATCGCGCGATTTCCTTTCAAAACGCTTAGCTTGACAGGTACGCCGGCGGCATCTGCCTGCCGTAAAAATTCCCCAACCAGATAGGCCGCGATGCCGCGTCCCTGATGGGTCGGCGAGATCTGGATCTGTACGATCGTCCATTCATCCGGGTCCCGGAAGAATTTGAAAATTCCAAGTCTTTCCGATCCGCAACAGATTATGTAAGCGTCGTTATAGCGATAGCGAAGACGCTCCCAATGAGCGCGCTCGTCGGTCGACTCGCCAGCGCGTTCCAGGTGTTCGTCCATCGTCGCTCTCCGCAAGTCGAACAGAAACGGCTCGTCGGCCGCGGTCGCCGCACGAAGCATGACTTCAAAATTTTCCATTCGAAAGCGTCGACCGCAGCATTGGGATATCGACGATTGTTGACGATTCCCGCGATGTTGTCGACCGTCCGAAAGTGGCCGGCTACTGTCTCATGCAAACGGCATGGACCGCCCGAATCGCCTTCGGTCCCGATCGACAGCACGCGACCCACAGCGGACCACTGCCTTTGCCGACAGCAGACATTCAAAAGACGAATCGGACGATGGTTATGAGGCCTCACGCAGCCACGTAAGATAGAGGAACAGCCAGCAAGCAAGACCGCTCACTACCCCAACGGGAGCAACGAGCCGGATCAGCACGCTGAATGCGAAATGTTCGTTGTCAACGCGGGGAGACAAAAAGATCATGCCCGCCCAGAGGCCCACGGACAGCACCACGCCCATAGTCGCGAAATAAAGCCAGTGCCGCGTTCCGACTTTGTTGGCAACGATCATTCCGGCTACGTAGAAGGGGAAGATCGGCAACGCAAAAATCGCGAGGCCCAATAGGGCAGCGCCCAGCTCAACTCCGAAAAAGTGAGGAATGCTGAACACAAATCCGTGCTTTGCGGCGACACCAGGGAGTTGCGTACTTCCGACAATAAGGGCTGGAATAAACGTCATCGCACCCGCAGCCACGGCTATCGGATACGCGATGACTGACCGACCTAACGTGATGAATTGCCCATGCTTTGCCATTGCAACTCCAATGCGGCATTCGAAATGGTTCAGCCGACGCATCTGCGATTGTCACCAGACTTGATGCCCATGTCGAATGCCTGTTCCTGGCCGCTCCCGGCCTGTCCGCGATCGGCGGCACGCGACCCGATACAGTCTCTCACTCTCGTACGAAGCGGACATTGGCCATGCTGTGTTGGCACAATGAATGATGTACGTTCTAAGTGAACGCGTCCATCGTCTTTACGCCTGGCTGAGCTTCTCACGTCGATTTACAAGATACATTTGCCCACCCATTCCTCAAGAAGCGGGCGAGGTGTTCTGCGGGCATCAGATCGAGACCTACCGCCGCGAGCGTTTTCTCACGATGCGCGGCGTGCTTGCACGCCAGCTCGACTTCGGCAGCGGTTATTCGGGAATCTACAAGTCACAGGTCACCAAGCGCCGATCGAGCGCAGGCGGCAGTTAAACGCGCTGAGAAGCCACAGGGCGATCAACCCGCCGGGCCGGGCCACGGTAGCGCACTGGCGCGCGTGCCTACCTTACGCCCGACTATCTCGTAAATGGCCACATCATCATGCTCGAACGCAGCGGCCCAGCCGCTCAGGTAGTCGCACCAGGTCTGGAAGCTACGGTCATCGACGTGTTGCCGCAGTGCCATCGACTTCGTCCTGAAGTTCTGCTCCCACAAACGCAGCGTCCTCACACAATGCCGGCGCAGGTTCTGAATGTCTGACACCTCTAGTCCACCTTCCCGCATCGCAGTTAACGCATAGCCAAGGTCGGGTAGTTCGTCGTCCGGAAACACATATCCGCCGGAAAACCCGCCACCATCCAGGCCCAACTCGCTGCTAGCTGGTCCCGCCGCCATGATTCCATGACTGACCAGCACGCCATCCGTTGCGAGATGCTCCTGCAAGACGGAGAAGTACTCCCAAAGATCGCCGCGACTGTCGAACTCGAACATGCCCAAGCTCGTGATCCGGTCGAACCAGCCCTCGACATCGGGATAAGCTTGCAAACGGATCTCGACACGGTCGGCCAGGTCTGCTGCCTTAATGCACTCGTTGGCCCGATCGAACTGATTCTTCGACTGCGTAATGCCGACGCAACGCGCGCCGAACTTCTCGGCGGCCCGAATCACCAACGCTCCCCACCCGCAATCGACATCAAGCAGACTTTGCCCCGGCTTGAGCCCGATTTTCGTGAGGACGTGATCGATCTTTTTCAGTTGAGCGGTTGCGAGGTCTTCGTCGCCGTTTTCGAAATAGGCGCACGAATAGACCATGCGCGGATCCAGCAACATTGGGTAGTATTCGTGCGGCATGTTGCGCCGGCGCCTGTCCCGCTCCAGCAGCGCTTTCGCCGCAACCGACTTCAAAACGGCAGAAAGTTTTCGGTGTTCGGACCTTTCGACATTGTATGGCTGTCTCTCACATGGCTTGGTGCGCGCGGACGTGCTCATCCGCGTGCGAACCTCGCTGATCCACCGGCTTACTTTTCCGTCCTGAGGCATCTGTCTCTCCGTTGCCCTGTTGTTTTTCACCGCCGTATATCGGCGTGCTCGCTCGGCATATCTTCCCGCTTGTTGGTCGGTGCGAGGCGCGTGCTGCGCGGAATCCAAACACGGCGGAATTGCTCGTGTTCATGCTCTTCGGCGAACACCGACATCGACGGCTTGAGCAGGTCGTGCCGCGATACGATGCCGAGCAGGTGATACGTTTTCTCGTCTTCGACCACGGGAACACGGTCGAGTCCGGTTATAGCGAGGCGAGCGGCCACGCTTCTACAGGTCTCTCCTGGTAGCGCGATGTCGGGCCGCGTTTGCCCGAAGAACGTGCCAAGCGGAGCACCGGCTTTTTCCGGAGGAATCCGGTCGAGCAGCGTCCGGTCTGCCATGCCCACCAGGATTCCGGAGTCGACAACCGGATAGGCACGATACTTCTGCCCCGCCCCGAAATAGTCTCGGAGTACCTCGGCGACCGTCGTTTTCGCGTCGATTGTCACGATGGCGCGGGTCATGACCTCTTCGACATAATGTCTTTCGAGTGGATCGATGCTGTACTCGCGATAGATGTGATAGCCGCGGCGGGCAATCTTTTCTGTCAGAATCGAGCGGCGCATGAGAAGGACCGTGAAACCATAGGCGACTGCGGCGGCCGCCAGCAGCGGCAGCAACGCATTCCCGTCGCCCGTCAGTTCGAACGCAAACACGGAAGCCATCACGGGCGCGCGCATCATGCCGCCGAGCGCAGCGGCCATGAAGATGAGCGGCCAGACCGCAGGCTCGCCTCCAGACATGTACGGGCCGACGATGGCGCCCACGCCTGCGCCCATCATCAGCAACGGAGCCAGTACGCCACCGGATGTGCCCGAGGCCAGGGCAATGACCCAGATGATGGCCTTGACCAGGACAATCGCGATCACGATTTTCACAGCAAGGTGATTTTGCAGCAGGTCTCCGATGACGTCGTAACCAACACCGAGCGTGCGCGGCTGAAAATAGCCGCCGATACCGACCGCGATTGCACCCAATGCCGGCCACCACATCCAGTGGATCGGCAACTTGCCGAATATATCCTCCACCTTGTAGAGCCCCGTGGACAATCCCCAGGACAACGCACCGGTGATCACACCCGCGATGGCCGACGACACGAGACCCATCGGACCGAGCGGCAACGTATGCAACGGGAACAAAGGCCCGCTGCCTAAAAACAGCGGCCGGGTGAAACCTGCCACAGCACACGCGATGGCGACCGGCAAGAGGCTGCGAGGCCGCAGTTCGAACAGCAGGAGCTCAATGGCGAGCAGCACAGCCGCAACCGGTGTGCCGAACACCGCGGTCATGCCGGCCACCGCGCCCGCCACCAGGAGTGCCTTTCTTTCGGCACTCGACAGATGGAAATATTGAGCAATGAGCGAACCGATCGCTCCGCCCGTCATGATGATCGGTCCTTCCGCACCAAAGGGTCCGCCGCTGCCGATCGCGATCGCCGAGGCGAACGGCTTGAGGATCGCCACTTTCGGCGACATCTTGCTCTTGCCGAACAGAATGGCTTCGATGGCTTCGGGTATGCCATGACCGCGAATCTGCTCCGAACCGTACCGCGCAATCAATCCCACCAGCAGGCCGCCAATTACGGGAATTGCAACGACGATTAGTCCAAGCGTGTTCTCCGACGGCGAATGGTTCGCCGTGGATATCGTCTGATAGAAAAACAGGTTCGTGAAGAAGCGGATCAGGTGCAGCAGAAAATCGGCGGCGACGGTGCTCAACGCGCCGCCGGCCGCCGCAATGGCACTGATACGCAGAAGCCGGACATCTGTTGCGAAGTCGCCTTTGTGCTCGCTCATGATTACCCTTGCCTGACAGCCAATGATCGATAACATGTGGACGCTATATATATCATAATGTGATGTAATTTGCACAACGCTTATGAGTTTGTCCTTGCTCCCGTCACCGGGTGATCTGCCGGGATGCACGCAAGTCCTCGGCGTCAGCGTGCGGTTGTAAGCGTAGTCTTTTGGTTGGCTGTGGACGGTACTGTCTGTTCGTACGGGTCCGCAACTGTGCTCGGTCGACCGCGAAAGCGGACCCTGCGAACCACGCACGTGAGCTGCAATGTAATAACTCTCATGCCAGGGATGCGACGCTCATCGTCGCGAATTGAATGGCCGCATGCCGGGCGGATCGGACGTCTGAACGTCCGATCGACGTCGCATGTGAACGACGGTCTGCGGTCCGGCTACTGCCTGCTTCGTTTTGGCGTATGCCCCCAGAGATTTGCAAGCTCGGGATCTGCGCAGCGCAGCCGGAAGCGAATGCAACCGGGCAACCCCTGATTCTTCACCGGGGTTCTCATCGCATAGGAGCTCACAGCGGGAATTACATTAACAAGTGCCCTGCTGATCGAGTTTGGTTAGAACCTTATCGCACAAGGGCAAATCGCCGCCTATCAAGGATCTGCAACGATTCACGCACCGCGCATCGTCGAATTGACGGGTCTATTGATGCAACGTTGACAACTTTATTGCGTTCTACGGCAGCCTGACGAGGACCACCAGCCGCCTGTAACGGACAGCAAATAACGGGGCGCGCATAGGGCTACCACTTATTTCAGGACTTGCGCTTGCCCGCTGTAGGGCATCAATAACGCCTGTGCAAACGATTCGCACGACTCATCCTCCGTCGAGCCTTTGGCCACCGAATACACCTGCGCCACGGCAGCGCCGGCGGTTGCCGGTTTGCACCGTTGCCCGGAGAGGTGCCGTTACGCCCGTCCGCCAATGTCTCGCGTGGGCGCGAAGCCGGTTCCCAATCGGCATCATTGAGGAGGTCACACAGGGCGGCACCCAGCACGCCCCACACAACCAATATGGCAATCAGCCATACCGAAGCATTGTCGGCGTTCATAGTCAGATCCACCTATGCTGGAAACGCGCCAGTCGACAGATATCGATCGCCGCGATCACAAACGACAAACACAATCGTTGAATTCTCAACCTCATGCGCAATACGCAGTGCGACGGCGCATGCACCCCCTGCGGAAATGCCGCAGAAGATTCCCTCGATCGCGGCGAGCCGCCTGGCCGTGGTTTCGGCGGTCGCCTGACTGATCGACTCGGTTCGATCAATCCGCCCGGGCTCGAAGAATGCAGGCAGGTATCCGTCGGACCACTTGCGTATGCCGGGAATGCGCGAACCCTCTTCAGGTTGCGCCCCGACAATCTGGACGGCGGGATTCTGCTCTTTCAGAAACCGGCTCACGCCCATGATGGTCCCTGTGGTGCCCATCGCAGACACGAAATGCGTAATCCGTCCCTGCGTTTCGCGCCAGATCTCCGGACCGGTTGCTTCGTAATGTGCGAGCGGATTATCGGGATTGGAAAACTGATCGAGCACAATCCCCCGGCCTTCCCGCTCCATCTGCGCAGCGATGTCCCGCGCGCATTCCATGCCTCCGTTGGCCGGAGTCAAAATGATTTCTGCGCCGTACGCGGCCATGCTGCGGCACCGCTCCACCGACACATCCTCCGGCATCAGCAGCACCATCCGGTAGCCGCCCAGGGCGGCGATCATGGCGAGCGCGATACCTGTGTTTCCGCTGGTGGCTTCGATCAGCACGTCGCCGGGCCGGATGCGCCCGCGTTGCTCGGCCCCCCTAATCATCGACTGCGCCGCGCGATCCTTGACTGAACCCGCTGGGTTGTTGCCCTCCAGCTTGCCGAGAATGACGTTGTTGCGCGCCCGAATCAGCTCGTCCGGCAGACGGACAAGTTCAACCAGGGAGGTGTTGCCGATCGTGGTTTCAATCGTCCTGTAGGTCATATTCCAGAATATTGACGAGGGTGGGTCACGCAGACTGTTGGTGGGCCGGATCTGACCAACCCAGCCGATCAAGCGCGCGCGGAGGTCGCCTCTGCCCGCGTGTCAGTCTCCTGGTCTTCCCGCTCCATAGCAACCAGCACCGCGCAGGAAACCCGGTCCAGCAGCAACCCGTCGTTTTTGCCGCTCCACCAGCGCTTAAGCAGGCCGGTGCGTTGATGGCCGATGACGACCAGGTCGACTTTGAGCTGATTGGCGAAAAACGGAATCCGTTCCAGCGGATCGCCGATCGCGAAATGGGCGGTGGCGATTACACCGCGCGCTGCAAGCTTCGCTATTCCATCACGAAGGATCTTCTTTGCAGACTGCTCAAGGACATCGAACGGCACGGCAGACGCGATCTCGGCCGCTTGCACCCACGCCGCGCTATTCAGCACGGCAAGCAGGTGAGTTTCGGCCTTGAGTTGTTCCGCCAAGGCAGCCCCGTGGCGCAACGCCCTTCGTCCTTCACGCGTTGAGTCATAACAGAGCAGGATGCGGCCGAATGCGGGCATATCGACACTGCCTCCGATTCAAGACCGTTGCCATTCAATTGCGGCGTAGCCGCTACGCAACCACACACTGCTCGTGAGCGCGGTCGCCCCACTCAAAAGCCCGCTGCACCTTACCTCTATTATATATCACTTTATGATATATGTCTCGCGCACCGCGGCAATGCCTCGACAACAGGAAGGGCTCGGGCAGCAGGTAACGCCAGCGGTGCGATTCAAATCATCCCGTCCGCCGCACTGGCGGAAAACGCTTCGCACTGCGGTTAAACGTAACGCGGCGGAACCGCTCTCTCTTGTGTTCGTCTTCGAAATGCGCGAGAGACGGCTTGATCAGATCGCTTCGCGAGACGATCCCGACCAGACGGAGCGTCTGCCTGTCGGCAACCACGGGCAAACGTTCGAGACCATGGACTGCGAGCCGCGTCGCGACCAGCCTGCAGGTTTCATCGGGCAACGCAACAATCGGCGCGTTTGCGCTCAACAGATCGGCAAGGCGCGCATCGGACGCCTGGGCGGCCCCTGCGGTCCCTTTATCACGAAACTGCTCTAGCGCCGCGCGGTCTACCATGCCGGTCACTACACCGTCCTTGAGCGCCGGATAGGCTCGATGCGTTTGCGTGGTGCCAAAGAATGTCGTCAGCGCCTCGCTCACCGGCAGGTTGGCGTCGATCGTCTCGACGGACCGGGACATCACCTCGTCGACGTAGTGGCGTTCGAGCGGATCGACACCATACTCCCGGTAGATGTGGTATCCGCGGCGAGCGATCTTCTCCGTCATGATGGAGCGCCGCATGACCACGGTCGCAAAGCCGTGTGCCACGAGCGTAGCGGCCAGGAGCGGCAACAACGCGTTGCTATCGTGCGTCAGGCCAAACGCAAACACGATTGCCGTGAGCGGCGCACCAAGCGTTGCACCGAGTGTCGCTGCCATGCAAACGAGCGGCCACAGCGCTGGTTCGCCGCCTGGCAGCACGTGGCCAAACACGGTGCCAAGTCCTGCACCCAACATGAGCAGCGGAGCGAGCACCCCGCCCGACGTGCCGGAGCCCAGCGCAACCACCCAGATAATGGCCTTCACAACCAGAATGGCGATAGCGACCTGCAGCACGACATGCTGATGCAGCAGGTCTCCGATCACGTCGTAGCCCACGCCAAGCGCGCGAGGTTCGAGAAATCCGCCGATCCCCACCACAAGGCCGCCGAGCGCGGGCCACCACATCCAGTGAACAGGCAGCTTGCCGAACAGGTCTTCGGTCTTGTACAAAGCAGCGGACAGGCCGGAGGCTAGCGCCCCGCTCAACAGGCCGGCAATCACGCATGACACGAGCGAGAGCGCGCCAGGAGGCGCCGTTTCGAGGGGAAACAGCGGACCTGTACCGAAGAATGCCGCGCGCGCAAAGCCCGCGACTGCGCACGCCAGTGCAACCGGCAAGAAGCTGCGCGGCCGCCATTCGAACAACAGCAGTTCAACCGCCAGCAGCACGGCGGCCACGGGCGTCCCGAAGACTGCTGTCATACCGGCAGCCGCACCGGCCACCAGCAGCGTTTTGCGTTCCGCCGACGTCACCTTCACGCACTGCGCGATCAGCGAACCGAGTGCACCGCCTGTCATGATGATCGGGCCTTCGGCACCAAACGGGCCGCCGCTGCCGATCACGATGCCGGACGACAGCGGCTTGAGAATCGCGACTTTCGGTGACATGCGGCTCTTGCCGAACAGGATAGCTTCGATTGCTTCCGGAATACCGTGGCCGCGGATTTTCTCCGAACCGTAGCGCGCCATAAGACCCACGATCAGGCCACCCACCACCGGTATCACGATCACCCAGCCACCGAGCGTGTTCAGTGCCGGCGATCGATCCGCGAAAGAGAACGCACCGAAGAAAAACAGATTTGTGAACAGGTGAATCAGGCTCAGCAGCACAAACGCCGCGAGCGTGCTGAGCGCGCCAATCGCTGCCGCTAGCAAGGAAATTCCAGGAAGCCGCGCGTTGGACGAGAAGTCGCGCTTATGCGTATCGTGGTTCATGGTTACTCAACGTCGATCTGGGGAACCTTGAAGGCACCCTTGAGGGATTTCAATTCGGCACGATGCATTTCCGCCAGACGGGAGAGCACCTGCTCGCCCGCTTTTAGCAGATGAACCTCGACCTGGCGGCGATCGGTGTCGCTGATCTTGCGCCGGACGAGATCAAGCGCCTCACAACGGGACACGAGGGCGACCACGCCGTGGTGCTGCGACTGGAGCCGTTCCGCGAGTTCGCCGATGGTCGCCCAGTCGCGCTCCGGATAGCCCTTGATATGCAGCAGCAACAGGTACTGCAAAGGGGTAATGCCTTCGCCCTGCGCGGCCTGCTCGGAAAATCGCTCGAAGCGGCGCATCTGGTAGCGAAACTCGGACAGTTGCTCGAAGTTCGTCTTGGTCAAACCGCGCGCGAGTGTTTTCATCGGAGTCCCGGTGTAGAAGGCAAAAGTGCGATTATATCGCTTTATGATATTTACATCTGAAACCGACCGAGGCACAGGGACAACGGCTACGCTGCGCGCTGCTGCCCGTTATATGTCTGGCGGTACAGGCCCGCAATCAGATCCGCCTCGGTAATCATCCCGGCGAGTCGCTCCTCGACATCCAAGACCGGAATATGGTGGTGTCCGTCGTTTGCAAAAAGGGGCAACAGTTCCGCGAAAGATGTATTCGCAGTCACGGTACGCACGTCGGGATTCATCAATGCGCCAACCACCGGCGCCAACGCCATGCCTCGCCTGATCCAGCGTTGCACCAGCGGCGGCAGAATCGACGCGCTCCCGAAGGCCCGTTTGTCAACGAGGTCAGCGCGCGTGACGATGCCGATCACGCGCCGTTCCGCATCGATGACGGGGAGCGCCTTGATACCGTGCTCCTTGAGCAGACCCCATGCCTGCGAAGCCCGCGTCGTCGCTGATACGGCCACCAAGGGGCTTGACATGATATCGGCGCAACTCAGTTCGCCGACCGTGCGCGCATAGGCCTGCAACTGGACATCGCGCAGCAGCGATTCCAGATCGTCGACGTTGATGTCGAGCAATTCGCCGCGCCGGTTCAGCGCCGCATCAAGGTCCGCGCGCGTGAATCCGGCCGCAGGTGCCGCCGGAGATCCCGTTGCACGCTGACCCACACCCGGATGTGCGACGTGCGGATAACGATGCCCAGTGGCCGCGTGGTACACGATAGCGGCGACCAGAAGCGCCGCAGACTGCATGGCAATGGGCTCAGCGACAAAACGGTAGCCCAGAGCGTGAACGGCCGGACCACCGAGGACCGCAGTCAACGCGACTGCGCCCGACGGGGGGTGGACACAACGCAGCGCGAACATCAGGCAAATCGCCAGCGCGACGGCCAGCGCGGCGGCGCCGACCGGATTGGCGATCCAGCTTGCACAGGCGACACCCACCGTAGCGGAGACGAGATTGCCGCCAATGATCGACCACGGTTGCGCAAGCGGACTTGCCGGCACCGCAAACAGCAACACGGCCGACGCGCCCATTGGCGCAACCAGCAGCGGAATGCTTGCAGCCGGTCCGAGCAGGACGTGCATGGTTCCGCCGGTAAACGCGATCCCAAGCAACGCACCGAGGCACGATCTCAAGCGTTCCGGCCAACGGACGGCGATGAGACTGGGAAGAAAGCCAGATAACCAGCGGGAAACAGCGTAGGAGGACAAGATTGGACCGGGCGTGGGTAAATGGCATGACGCGGGAAGGGACTACACCTTAAGGTCTAACCCTCCCGAAGCGAAAGAACGTCTTGTCATTATTATATTTCATTGTGATATAAAAGCGGATTCTGAGCCGATCGCTGGTGGCAGAACCGGGACCTCCAGCGGCCCGCCTCCGCGTTCGGCGGTCACACGGCGCCCCGACGGACGGCCTATCCGGCTTGAATATGTCATATCATGATCTAAAATGAAAGCAGGCCTTCTCGTGACTGATGTTTGAGCACAGGCAGTCCGGATGAAATTACAAGGATGATTCGCCCGGATTGCGTGCGCCCATGGGGACGCCACGTTCGCTCGAATGCACAAATCCGGTCATCCTGAAGGCCTCGACTGTCGTCACGGAAGACAATCATCCGTTGCGACGGATCGCGCCAGGCCACAAGGAGCTATCATGCTGATCACGTTTCAAACGCCCGCTGCGCCAGATGTAGTAATGCTTAGGGATCTCGCCCAGTATTTGCTGGGGCTCGTCGGCAAGCGACTCGATACGCGCGGCGTCATCCTGCACGATGAACTGCCCCTCGCAATCAGCCGGCTTGAAGCGGCAATCTCGGACGACGAAAAAGCGGAGATTGTTCTCGAATCGTTTCAGTACTCGCGCGAGCACCACCAGCAATCGGGCAGTGGGCTGTCGCAACGGGCGTGGCCGTTTCTCGACATGTTGCGCGAAGCCCGAAAACAGAATGCCGATATCATCTGGGGGCTGTAGAAGCCCATTGCAGTGTGGATGGAGGTCTGGTAGACCTAAGTCAGATGGGCCAGCAACGACATACTGTCGATATAGTCTTTCGCAATCGCAGTGGCAATTTTCAAAGCGTCTCCTGAGCGCGCAAAGACCCTTTGTTTCGGATCACATAGCAGCTTTCGATGTGACCCGGTGCTGTCTTGCCACTCGATAACGGCCACCGGCTGATAGACGACGCCCAACTGCGCGCCTTCGCCAGCATCCCGATCGATCTGCGCACCCGCGTAGATCTGGCACGACCGGTATTCTTCGTACGCGTACCTGTTCATCACACACCCGTTTAAAATCTTGCGCGAGACTTAATCGGCAACCTCGAACAGAACACCGCACGACACGCGCTCAAGCAGAAGCGCATGATTTTCTCCGGTCCACCAGCGCGCAAGGAAGCCGCGCTGATGGTGCCCAATAACGATCAGGTCGACCTTCAACGAATTGGCAAGGCGCGCTATCTGATCCACGGCGTTTCCCACCGCCGCATGCCCTGTCGCGCTCACGCCCCATGCTCTCAGCCTGTCGATCCCTTCCTTTAGCGTTTCTCTTGAGGCTTCCTCATCAATCTCGAACCTGGCGGACGACACGACGTCGAATCCGCTTGACCAGTACGTGCTGTCGAAAACTGACAGCACGTGCGTCTCGGCCCCTAGCTGTTGCGCAAGCAGCGCGCCGCGGCGCAACGCGAGTCGGCCTTCAGGCGTCGCGTCATAGCACAGGAGAACCCGGTCAAACAGGACCATCTGTATCCCCTCTACAATCGGCCAACGCGCACCTCCCTTCCGTGGCAGCGAGTCAGACGATCATCGGCACCGCTTCGATAAGAGCAACGCCCAACAACGCGCCAACGGCCGCACCAATTAACGCGGGGTGCCAACGGTTGAGCCGCAGGGCTTCCCCCAGATTGCCAATCAGTATCATCCCAAGGATGGTCGTGATTGCCACCAGAAATCCCACGGACAAATCATGTCGGAAAAGCATTCGTCCTCCTCTTGCCGCTCGTTGCCGGCAGTTTTTATTATATGTCATGTTGTGATATACGCAATCGTGACTTCCGTATCACGATTGACGCGTCAAAAATGACGAAGGCCACCTGGCAGAACAGACTTGGCCTGCCACGCGGCCCTTGTCCTGCCGGAAAGACAGGTTGGCGAAACCTATCCCGTCTGCCCATGACTCCCCTTCTTACTATCCAGATGCTCCGTCTGCGCAGCCGCATGGCGCGCACTGCTTAGGTTCACGGAGTCATTGTGCCAGGTCCGTCGGTCATGGAAGCGCCCAGCGCGGCAGGTGATCTCATAACGCGCACGTTTGCGGCGTTCGCTCAGTCCGAACGCGATCAACTGATGGAGCGCACGCACGCCAATGTCGCACAGGCCAAGGCAGAAGGCAAAATCTCCGGTCGAATGTTATCGCTGACGGCCACGCAACGTACGGAAAACCAACGGTGCCGTTGCAGTCAAAGCGTGACAGGCATTGCCGGCAATCACAGTCACTGATCACACCCATCTCTCGCGCGCCCGCGAAGATGAAAAAATCCGCTTTCGCGACATTCAGGCGCAACCGCGCAAGACCATTTCGTCGCCCACCTGGAGCGGCATCGAATCCGAGCACGTCTCATACAGCGCGAGCTACACGAACGTACGTGAACCGATCCCCTGGCGCACCCTCTCGGGACGTCAACAGCTTTACCAGGATCACCGTGGATGCGCGATTTTGGCGAGTCGCTGTGCGTCTACAAACCACCGATCGATACGCGCAGTACGGTGGGCATCGGGGACACCCGCTCGAACGGCAATCTCGAGATCGCACTGAACTTCCTGACGCCTCATCAGAAATAGGGCATACACAGCACCTACACCGACAATCTGTTGATGCTGACACTCTCGCGCGGAGGCCCCATCGTCTGGGCATCGGAGATCGACGCCAGAAAAATAGGCGTGGTCGATAACGACTGGATTGAAGCGTTCAACGTGAACGGTGTATTGACTGCCCGCGCGGTCTATCGTTTCGGTATGTAAACAACCCGGGGCAGCGAGTTCACACCGATTCCTCAGTTTGCTGGCACATTAAATAATTGCAAATAATCAAATATTTGCTGTATATACTGCATCCAGATAACGCATCCAGAAAAAACTGATGAGCAACAAAACAGTCCAGCGGCTGATGCAGGAAAGCCGGCGCGGTCATCCTATCGATTCAGACATGCTCCGGAACATGGGCATCAGCGCTGCGCTCGCGGCGCATATGGTCAAATCCGGGTGGCTGCAACGGCTCTCGCAGGGCGTCTACCTTTTGACCGGGGACATTCCGACAAGGGACGGTTCGATCGCGTACCTGACTCGACGCATCGCCGGTCTTCACGTTGGGGGGAAAACAGCCCTTTCCTGGCAAGGCGTGCGTCACAACATCGCGTTTCGCGAAAATATTGTGCTGTGGGGTCAGAAGCCCTATCGCATCCCCTCCTGGGTGGACCGGCACCTGATCTACTCATTTCAGACCACTGCCCTGTTTGACGACGACCTGCCCTACGAAAAAGGCCTAAAGCCGCTCCCTGCTGGTGACCCGGAGGTCAAGGTGTCGGTACCCGAGCGAGCCATGCTGGAACTCGCCAGCGACATTGGCAAAGGTCAGTCGATTGAGGAAGCGGGCAACCTGATGGTGAGCCTGCGTAACCTGCGCGCTGACGTGCTGGACGAGTTTTTGAGCCACTGCCACCGGGTGAAGGTTGTCAGGCTCGTCCGTGACCTCGGACTTGAGGCCGATTTTTCGTGGGCTCGAGGACTTCAGAAGCATGTGGACCGTCTTGGCGCCGGGAAAAGATGGTCGAATCAGACAAAAAATGGCCGCATAACACTCAAGCCAGAACGAACGAAATCTACGTAGACACCGTCCGGCTGATGCTGGGCATCGCACCGATCATCACCCCTCTGTTCGCGATGAAAGGTGGAACCGCGTTGAACCTGTTCTTGCAGGAGATGCCTCGCCTCTCTGTCGACATCGATGTGGTCGTGAAGAACCCGAAACTTACCCGTCACGAAGTGTTGTTTAACCATAGGCACTCGATGGCAGGCGTCTACGAGAGTGACTTCGTCGGGATGACGATCGAGACTGTCGGTCTTGATGTACTCGAAGCGACGCAGGAGCGTCCGCATCGGGAACTGCCGACCGCCCTGACCGAACCACACCGCCAGTTCCTGATTTCCCTGCTTCGCACCGAACCCGACTGGTCCCTGATGCCCTACAAGCACCTGAGCAAACTGCCGCCCATAAGGTGGAAACTCATCAATCTCGAAAAGCTCAGAAAGAATAATCCGGCACTGTTCGAGAAGCAGGAGGCCTTGCTGCGTGAGGGCTTTGCCGCTATTGACAGTGGGAAAGAAGCTTCGACCTGACTAGCTGCAATCCGTCCTCGACCGGCCTGCCGAAACAAGAGTGCATGATGAAGAAAGCCGTGCGGAACCGGGGCGGCGCGGGTCGCGGCGAGACAGTCAAGCGCCAGCGCCTGTCCGTAGAGCGTGAGATTGCAGAAGCCATGCGCAAGGTAGAACCCCTTTCCGGAAACTCCAGAGAGCGAGATGTCAACGCGATCTCAACGGCTGGCCTGACAGCCTCCAATAGCGCCTACGAGGCGTTGACTGACGATTTCAAGCAGTCCACGGATGAACTTACGCAACTACAAAGCAATATCAACACCTACGTCAATTTCATATCAACTGCCAGCAGTGTCGTCGCGGGACTTGCCAGCGAGATCCCCTTGGTAGCGATGACGTAGTCCCTTACACTCGGCAGTTCAAGACGGCGTCATTTGATGTCGTCGCAATTTCCGTTCTCCGCAAACTTATCAGCGCCCCTTGACTGTTTTGACGCCGACGTCCGGACTTTGATTGGAGAAAAGCATGTCGGACATACACGTACCGCGATCGAAAAGCGGGCGCACTGAACAGCCCGCTTAACGAGTCTCACCTCATGGCACGGACCGGGCCATCCTCCTGTCGCCGATACTCGTCGGAATCAACATCGTAGGCTCGTCATTTCTTTGGAAAGTCGTCGAGCGTCCCGCTGACTGCCGCAAATTTGCGGTGACCCTCGCCGCCTTCGTACCCGTGCTGGTCGGAACACGCCACCATAACTTGGCAACACACTGATCGTGGCATAAGACCGGCTGCGCCGCTTACATCAGTAGCTTCCCTCCTGCCCGCCGCGATTGCAATTCAGAAGGTCGAGCAAAGGCGCCGCACTTCAACCGACGAGCGCCAATTTTCAAAGGAATTGAGCGCGCGACGCTGCGGTATGGATATTCACGTTTGATTTTTTTCGAATCAGACTACCTAACGGTGCAAATCATTTGCACCCATCTCTCATGATCAACAGACCAACGTCGACGACTGTCGTTAGCTTGTAGTTGGACATAGCCGAATGCCCAAGTCGATTAATTTTTCACGGGTCGAAAGCACTTGTTCGTCAAAGTGGGCAGCAACTCTTCGCTGTTGGCGTCGACGAATGACTGGTCTGAGACAGTGAGCGGGCGTAGCTGTGTCGCGGAGGGGTGAACGGGCGCCTGGAGTCGGTTGACGAACGTCCGCTGTATTTGCTAACCATCGCCAATATGATCTCACCTCTGAGAACCGTTTACTTCCATGATGCCGCTTCCTGGAAGTCCTCACCATCCTGGATACACTCACCTATTTGCAAAGGTTCGAACCGGTGAAATAGCGTGTGTTCGATGTATCACCCTTGGCGAAATATAAATTTCACCCACCTCCGCGTTATCCCGCGTCAGCGGCTCCCGAAAATCCTCACCTATTGTTTTTGCGAGCAGTCCTCCGAGATTTCCTCGCCTCGGAAATCGCTCACCTCCGTGACGTCGTCTCCTGGAAGTCCTCACCATCCTGGATGCGCTCACCTATTTGCAAAGGTTCGAACCGGTGAAATAGCGTGTGTTCGATGTATCACCCTTGGCGAAATATAAATTTTACCCACCTCCGCGTTATCCCGCGTCAGCGGCTCCCGAAAATCCTCACCTATTGTATTTGCGAGCAGTCCTCCGAGATTTCCTCGCCTCGGAAATTGCTCACCTCCGTGACGTCGTCTCCTGGAAGTCCTCACCATCCTGGGTGCGCTCACCTATTCACAAGGTTTCGAACCGGTGAAACAACGGTTCCTCGATGTATCACCGTGGCGGAATGGGAACTTGATTACAGATGCTTCATACCGCCGGCACCGGCTCCTGGAAATCCTCACTTTGTATTGGCTAACCGCTCGCTCAAGGTCTCTTCGTCTCTGGGAATCGCTCACCTCGATTACCTGGAATCCCTCACCATCCTTGAAGCACTCACCTATCCGCAAGGCTTTGAACCGGTGAAATATTGCGGGTTCGAAGTATCCCGTGCGGAGTATTGATTTGGCAGCACCAAATGACAGTGCATAGCATCCATGACTCAGTTGGTAACCGCCCCCCTTCACAAGCCTGGCACACAGGGGAGACGAACCGTCAAAATGGACGGCGACTCTTCTAAGTGCTACCAGCAGCCCTCGACGCAAACTGCGCCGAGCCAGCATTCTCCGCGCGCGAGGCTTCTGCCCGCAAACACCGTCGCTTCGTCCGTGGTCGGTATTTGTCGTCAGTGCTTCCGAGTCGATTGACTTCGCCAACAACGTAACCGTCCGACCGCGACCGTTCTTGACAGCGTGTTGAGTCAGGCGGCGGCGTGGTGAAGCTGATCGGCGACGACCCATGGCAACAGTTCGTCGACGCGATTGCCCATTACTTCGCCATACTCAGTCAGCAATCCCCTCAGACTGTTGATCTGCATCGTTCGGAACTTCACGAGCTGCTGCCGCATGCGATGCATCGCCAAGACCGCCTGCTGCGCCTCAGTCTTTACGGCGACCGCTTTCGCTGGTTGCTGAAGTGCCATCCAGATCGCCCGGGCATCAGCCACGTCATTCTTGTTTCCTGTCACAAACGCCTTGACGAACTTGGCGGGCATTACCTTCACCTGATGCCCCATTTCTATCAGCCGCCGCGCCCAGTGATGCGCACCACTGCACGCTTCCATTCCGATCAGACAAGGCGTGCGATTCGAAAAGTGTTCGAGAAACGCTGCGCGTTTGATCTGTTTGCGAACAATCTCGCCAGTCTCGGGCTCGACCCAATGAAGCTGGAAAACGTACTTCGCGATATCAACACCGACTGCCGTATGCGTCATCTCTGATTCTCCGGTTTGCCTGTCAAGATCCTGATGATCTCCTATCTCGAAGGGTTGCCTGGGTCTCGCTGCGACGCGCGATCATCGTACGGCCGTCAGCGGTGGGAGGGGACCGTTCATTTCATTCCATGATTCCTTTGTGGACACAGTCACATTTGTGCCCCAGGAAAGCATGGCTTCGCCTTCATCGGCCGTCTATACGGTCAGGGTCGGACGGTTACCCAACAACTGTGAGGCTTACGAATGGACAATTCGCATACGCCAGTTTTTTGCACACTCTCCTCGGACCCCTTATGCACAAAGGGAAGTCGAGACTTTTATTTAGTAAAGCGAATTTAGTGAGTGGCCGTAACGGAGAAAAATTGGCGAGATTTGCCTTGCTCGGATCTTGTGCTCCTATTGCCGGCGCCCGCTCCAGCTATGGCTGACAAGGTCAAATTCCATATCGTGAGATCTGTGGTCGCAACTTTATTGTCCGTTTTAGGCAATTTTCCAAAAGTCGCAACTTTATTGTCCCGCGATACCCGCCTCAAAACTTGTACTTCACCTGAAACCCAATGGTGAACGGCAATTGATCGGATGGAATCGGTGGGATAAAAATGAGGTT
Organism: Paraburkholderia phenazinium; assembly: GCF_900141745.1. NCBI lineage: Bacteria > Pseudomonadati > Pseudomonadota > Betaproteobacteria > Burkholderiales > Burkholderiaceae > Paraburkholderia > Paraburkholderia phenazinium. The sequence goes on from NZ_FSRM01000002.1 coordinate 861,948, forward strand.
CGCCCCTACCCGCTTGTAGTCGAACATTACGATCGGCGCCGCCACCGGTCCAACCGTGTGATTGCGGCCCAAACCCCAGTTGCCATAGTTGTAGCCCGAGATAATGCCGCCGATCACCGCGAGTCTGACGAAGCCCCAATGCGCAAACTCCGGCGCCCACAGGCCGCCGCCATAGTACGAAGGGCGCCGCAGCGAGTTGCGAAAGCCACCTGCCGTTACCCCCCATTCGCCGTTGAACCAGCACTCGACGCCAAGGCCGGGATTGAACTCGTTGAAGTGGGTACCGGGATCAGGATCGATGTGATACGAACCGAGCATCGCGTCAAACCATACTCCACCACCACACCAGTCCGCCGCGTGAGCGGTGGATGCCACCGCAAAACTGGCGACGAGCGCCACGAGCGAGCGCCGGATGTTGTTGCTGGTCTGCCGCAAATGCATATCTTCTCCGCCACCGGTCGAGCGCCGGCGTATTGAATGTGCTGGTAATTATCGGGTTGGCCGTCCGTCGCGCACTGTACCTCAACCCGTACGGTCAGTGTTGAGGCGACGCTCGGAAAGATGGGCACGCAGCCTGCGCAGCCGCGCCCAGTCAGCACAATAGCGGAAAGCAGTGGCAGATCGGTGAACGCCCTCAGGCGCTCACCTTTGAGTAGCGGGCCGCGTGCTCATGCGGCCTTTGTCTGAAGTGTCGCTCGCTCGCGCTCACAGCCCCAGGTCCGAGAGTCCCGGATGATCGTCTGGACGGCGTCCCAGCGGCCAATGGTAGAGACGGTCCGCTTCGCGAATCGGCAGATCGTTGATGCTCGCGTGGCGACGCGCCATCAGGCCGTGCTCATCGAACTCCCAGTTTTCGTTGCCGTATGAGCGAAACCAGTTGCCGGCGTCGTCGTGCCACTCGTACGCAAAACGCACGGCGATGCGATTGTCCGTGAAAGCCCACAACTCTTTGATCAGGCGATAGTCGAGCTCTCGCGTCCATTTGCGGCGTAGCAGTCCGACAATCTCCGCGCGGCCCGTCACGAATTCGGCGCGATTGCGCCACACGCTTTGCGGCGTGTAAGCCAGCGATACGCGTTCAGGGTCGCGGGTATTCCAGCCATCTTCGGCACCACGTACTTTCTGGATCGCTGTTTCGCGCGTAAAAGGCGGCACAGGGGGACGGGTTTCGATTGGGTCAGCCATGGTGATTGCTCCAAAGGTCAGGTGGGCGCACGTCGGGAAGGCGGTCGTGCGTGGGTGGATTCCGGGTTCTGCACGCTCAGCGCGTTTATCGCGTTGAGCAAGTGTTCTGCGGCCGCGCGCGCATCCAATGCCGCGTCGGGTTCGCCGCTCACCAGCGCCACGCCAATGGCGCCGTCTATCAGGATCAGCCACTGACGCGCGAGGCGTGCCGCTTGATCACTATCTGCGACGTTGCGCTCGGCCAGGTATTCGTCGCACTGCGTTCGCACGAAGACCAGCAGGCGTTCTTTGTGCTCGCGCGCGACGACGCGGATTGGATCCTCCGCACCGGCGATTTCGCCCGCCGCATTCAGAAACGCGCAACCGTGGAAATCCGCCGAGGCGAACCACTCGCGCAATACGTCGAACATGCCGAGCAGACGCGTGCGCGTGCTCTCTCCATGGCGCAACGTGCCCTGGATAAACCAGTTCATCCAGCGTTCGTCACGTCGCTCGAGCGCTGCGGCGACCAACGCATCCTTCGATCCAAAGTGCGTGTAGAAGCTTTTGCGAGCCGTGCCGGACTGCCGGACGATCGCGTCCACTCCGGTTGCGTGGATACCGCCGGCGTAGATCAGCGCCTCTGTAGCGTCGAGCAGGCGTTCACGCGCGCTGCCGGAGATGAGCGGTTCAGTTGAAGTAGCCATGGACGAAGGGTAGAACGATCATTCTCCTTCGTCAAGAAAAATTCGCCCGTGGGAATTTTTCTGGCGTCGGCAGCGTTAACCTGAAAGTGCACCGTAAGCGCCCGGTCGATGAACGAATGAACGCTTGGGCGTGGGCGTACGGTTTGCGTTATCCTGGCGTGGGCCGAATCAGGGAGCAAAACGATGAAGAAGGACGCTGTTCGTGCAGCTTTGGTGCGCGCGTTGTCGATTGCGGCGGTCGCTACGGCCGCCGCGTGTACGCCGTTGCAGGTCGTCACGCACTCGGTCACGCAGACCGAAGCTAGCGTGCCGACCGGCCAGTACACGCTCGACCCGCATCACTGGAGCGTCACGTTCGATGTCGAGCATCTGAAGTATTCGCGCTTCACGATGCGTTTCGACCGCGCCACCGCCCAGCTTGACTGGAACGCGGGCGGCCTCGACAAGAGTTCGGTGGACGTGAACATCGACGCTGCCAGCCTCGACACCAACGTGCCGCTACTCGACAAGCAGGTCAAAAGCGACAGCGTGCTCGACGTGACACAGTATCCGCAGATCCACTTCGTCAGCACCGGTTTTGAGCGGACCGGCGACGCGCGCGGCAAGCTCACCGGCAATCTGACAATCCATGGAGCGACGCAACCGGTGACGCTCGATGTGGTGTTCAACGGCTTCGGCCCGGATCCACTCACCAAACAGGACACGCTCGGCTTTTCCGCCGAGGGCACGTTCAACCGGTCGAAGTTCGGGCTAGCGACGTGGTATCCGGCCGTGGGCGACGACGTACACGTGCGGATTCAGGCGGAATTCGTCAGGCCGGCCGCGGGCGCCTGAGGGGCGCCGCGCCGCGCGGTGCGGTGCGGTGCGGTGCGGTGCGGTGTGGTTTGGTTTGGTGCAGTAGAAGTCAGGCGGTCCAGTCGAGAATCACCTTGCCGCTCTCTCCCGAGAGCATCGTGGCGAAGGCACGCTGGTAATCGCTGACAGGGAAGTGGTGCGTGAGGATCGGCGACAGGTCCAGCCCGCTTTGCAGCATCGCGATCATCTTGTACCAGGTCTCGAACATCTCGCGGCCGTAGATGCCCTTGATTTCCAGACCCTTGAAGATCACCTGGTTCCAGTCGATCGCCGTCTGCGCAGGAGGAATGCCGAGCAACGCAACCTTGCCGCCGTGATTCATGGCTTCGAGCATGCTGGTGAATGCACTTGGCACACCTGACATTTCGAGGCCGACGTCGAAGCCTTCGGTCATGTGCAGATCGGCCATCACGTCGCGCAGCGATTCGCGCGAGACGTTCACCGCACGTGTCGCGCCCATCTTGCGAGCGAGTTCGAGCCGGTAATCGTTGACGTCGGTAATCACGACGTTGCGCGCACCGACGTGTTTCGCAATCGCCACCGCCATGATGCCGATCGGACCTGCACCCGTGATCAGCACGTCTTCGCCAACCAGGTTGAACGATAGCGCTGTATGCGTCGCGTTGCCGAACGGATCGAAGATCGCGGCGAGGTCATCGGAGATTTCCGGTGGAATCTTGAAGGCATTGAATGCCGGAATCACCAGATACTCCGCGAATGCGCCTTCGCGATTCACACCCACGCCAACGGTATTGCGGCACAGATGCCGGCGTCCCGCGCGACAGTTACGGCAGAAACCGCAGGTGATATGGCCTTCGCCCGAAACGCGATCGCCGATCGCAAAGCCGCGGACTTCCTGGCCCATTTCGACGATCTCGCCGACATACTCGTGACCGACGTGCATCGGCACGGGGATCGTCTTTTGCGCCCAGTCGTCCCACTTCCAGATGTGAATATCCGTACCGCAGATGGCCGTGCGCTTGATGCGGATCATCACGTCGTTATGGCCGACTTCGGGCTTGGGCACATCCGTCATCGTCAGGCCGGGAGCGCGTTCGAGTTTTGCGAGTGCTTTCATATGCGCCTCCTGGTCAGATGATGCCGAGCGAACGGCCGACGCGTGCAAATGCATCCACGGCGCGGTCAATCTGTTCGGACGTGTGCGCGGCGCTCATCTGCGTGCGAATGCGCGCGCGGCCCTTCGGCACCACCGGGAACGAAAAGCCGATCACGTATACGCCTTCTTTCAGCAGTTCATCAGCCATGCGTGAGGCAAGTTGCGCGTCGCCGAGCATCACCGGGATGATCGGATGTTCGCCCGGAACCAACGTGAAGCCGAGCGCGCTCATCTTGCTGCGGAAGTGCGCGCCGTTAGCCCGCACGCGATCACGCAGTTCGGCGCCTTCCGCGCTCGCGAGCAGCTCAAGCACCTTGAGCGAAGCGGCAGCGATACTTGGCGTGAGCGTGTTGGAAAACAGATAGGGACGCGAGCGTTGCCGCAACAGTTCGACGATCTCCTTGCGTGCCGCCACATAGCCACCCGATGCGCCGCCCAGTGCCTTGCCGAGTGTGCCCGTGATGATGTCGACGCGCGACAGCACGCCGCAATGCTCCGGTGTGCCGCGGCCGTGTTCGCCAATGAATCCAACCGCATGCGAATCGTCCACCATCACCAGCGCGCCGTAACGATCGGCCAGATCGCAGATGCCGGCGAGGTTGGCGATGATGCCGTCCATCGAGAACACGCCGTCTGTGGCGATCAGCTTGAAGCGCGCGCCGGCGGCATCGGCTTCTTTCAGTTTTGCTTCGAGATCGGCGAGATCGTTGTTCTTGTAGCGAAAGCGCTTGGCCTTCGACAGTCGCACACCGTCGATGATACTGGCGTGATTCAACTCGTCGCTGATGATCGCATCCGATTCGTCGAGCAACGTTTCGAACAGGCCACCGTTTGCATCGAAACAGCTCGAGTAGAGAATGCAGTCGTCAGTTTGCAGGAACGCGGCGAGCGCCTGCTCCAGTTCCTTGTGAACGGTCTGCGTGCCACAGATAAAACGCACCGACGCCATGCCGAAACCGTCGCGATCGAGTCCGTCTTTGGCGGCTTCGATCAGGCGCGCGTCGTCGGCAAGACCCAGATAATTATTCGCGCAGAAGTTCAGGACGTCGGTGCCGTTTGCGAGCCGCACGTCAGCCGATTGCGGGCTGGCGATTACGCGCTCAGTCTTGTAAAAACCGTCGGAACGGATCTGCTCGAGCGTGCTGCGCAAATGGGCGAGGTAGGGTTCACGCATACATCGGGCTCCTGTAGGGGCGGTGGACCGCGTGGCCGTGATGTTCGGCACTGTGGCGGCCTGCTATAGTCGGATAATGGTTTTATCGAACAATTTCGATTTTTCGAACTTAAGTTCGGTATGTCGAACAACTTTAAACGATAGGTCAAAAAATGGCAAGTTCGGGAACCCGGCGCGCAGCAACCGGCGCTGCACCCACTTTAGCCCAAACTGTCGCGGCACCGCCGCGGGTAGGCGAACAGATCCAGCGGCTGCGAAGCGAACGCCGCATGACGCTCGATGACCTGTCGCGCGCGGCCGGCGTGTCGAAGTCGATGTTGTCGGAAATCGAGCGTGACAAGGCCAATCCCACCATCGCGGTGGCATGGCGGCTAACCAACGCTTTGGGCGTCAGTCTCGATTCGCTGTTCGCGCCGCAAAAGGCGCCCGAGGCGATCGCCGTTTCGGGTCCGCACGAAATCCCGACGTTGAGCGGGCACGACGCTAAATATCAGTTGCGCGTGTGGGGGCCGATCGAGCTGGCGGGCAAGTTCGAGTGGTACGAGTTGACGCTGCAGGCTGGCGGAGCGCTGGTCTCGAACGCGCATGAACCGGGCACGCGCGAACATTTGACTGTGCTGCATGGGTCGATCGAGATCGAGGCTGCCGGTACCACCAGGCGGTTAAAGGCGGCAGATACGGCACGCTACGTCGCAGACGAACCGCACGCTATCCGCAATGCCGGGAAAAGCGAGGCGAAGGCTTTACTCGTGGTGATTCATGGATAGTCGGCGGGCACGGCCGCGCTGTACCTCCTCCAGTCCTGATATGCGAGCGGAATGAACACACGCGCTTGAGTACTTGGCCGTTCGGCCGAGGTTGCTTTGGGTACTGTATATTTGTACAGTATACGCAGACTGACCGGAGCCGAAATGAACGAACTCACATCTCATCATGCCGACCAAGGACTGGCTGCGCTGCGTTTCCAGGCCGCGGCGCGCGATCTTGAACACATCGTCCGCAGCGTCGCTGCTCGCTATATCGTCCAGCAAGTACCGTTAACCTGGCGGCTACTGCACGCCATCGAGGCGGAAGCGCTCGCTGACCTTGGTTTCGCCGGCCGGCACGACGCGCTGATGCTTGGGTTGTTCCAGCGTCCTTCTGCGCTTCCTTATCCGGAAACTGACGAGCCTGTGGATTTCGGCGCGTCGAACGCTTTGCCAGCCGTGTTCGCGTTTGCGGTATGTGTATATGAAGAGGCCCATCGCAGGGCCGCGCAAGCGGCGCCCACTCGCGGCACGCCTCGCCGCGCGCGGGCGTGGGGTGGGTGAGTCCCAAGGATCGGGTGGGTCTGCCCTGGTTTGATCTGTTAGATAGGTTTGTTCTCGGTCTGGAGTAGACTGACCTACAATGATACGCAACTAACAGTAGATCATTTCATGGCCGCTCCCCACTCGCCCGGCTCCGCCGACCGAGACATCCCAGCTACCGATCTCTTCGACCAGGAACGCGAAGACTGGCGTCGCGATCCGCGCATCGCCTTCGACGCATGGCTCGCCAAACAGCACTTTCGTCGATCTTCGGCCGAGGTGTACCAGGCACAGTGGGGACTCTTTCTTGACTGGCTAAAAGTTAGGCATGCCAATCTGATCACCGTCGACGGAAAAACCATTGCCGACTTTGTTGCCGGACTGGCAATCCGAAAACCGCAGCGTGTACGGTATTTACGTTTGATCGAACGGGTGCTCGACCACGTTCGTGAGATCGAATCCGCGTCAACGAACCCCGCGCGATTTATCGCGCAGGACGGCGAGGCCGCCTGGCGCAATGCACGCGACAACGAGCCCACGGGTTTTCTCACTACCCACGAGCGAGCACTACTGATCGCACATCTGTTCTCGCCGGTGACCGACCTCACTGCGGCTCAGCGTTGGAGGGAACGTCGCGATCGGGCGTTGATTGCTGTGTTCCTTGGTGGAGGATTGAAAACAGGTGAAGCTCGAACGCTTACGGTTAGTTGCGTTGTAGCGGGGTCGCCTTGGGTCATAGTCGAGTCACCCAATCCAATGATGACCCGGCGCACACGGTTATCGCCATTTGCCATCGCTGCGCTCGACGCATGGCTCGCGGAGCGGCGCCTGTGTGAACTCGCCGGCAATCTCGTATTTCCGGCGTCTCCTTCTGGACGGCCAATGCACAAGGCAACGATGCTGCGTTCTATCGATGCATTGATCGACGCTGCTGGCTTCGCCGAGTCGCGCGAATCGCGGGCAAGTCCGCAGACCTTACGCAATACCTTCGCCGCCGATCTGTTTGAGACGGGCGTCGCGCCGGATCTGGTGGGTGAGTGGCTAGGATTCATGCAGCCGGTTTCTGCGGCTCGACTCCACCGGGCATGGAAGGCATGGTCGGATCAGCAGAAAATTCCGACCTGCGACGAGGCAGATTCCACCGGGCCCTCTGGAAGGACAAGTCCGCGTGGCGGGCCTTCGACTGGTTAACAGTGTGAAAATCAGCCCGGAAAGGCTCACCTTTCCGGTCCCGAATTACCTCACCTTTCGCCGGATGCCGAGATGACCACGAGGTGAAGTGAGTGTGGTTACGCTACGGAACTCACCGGCCTAACGGCCAAAAACCGCGTGACGGCCTCGAGCCGTGAATGTCCGAGCCCTGACGAGTGCTCACACTCGGGACACTGAAGTTCGAACCGGTGATCGACTTCAGAGAGCTCGGGTTCACCTTCCTCGCATTTTGGACAACGCAACGGAAGCGTGACATGACCGTCGGCAACCGTGCCGATCGTCGCGAGGTCATCGGCACTCAAGCGGCCGGTATTGGCAAGCGTGCACAACAGGGCGGCGACTTCCGGATCTACGCCTTGCTGCGCGCGTAGCAGCGCAATTTCACCTGTTAGTGCATCGAGCTCGTCGGACTGTTCGCGCAGTTGAGCGTCCAGCCGGTCGCCTCGCGCTTTTGCCGCAGCGATTTGCTGAATGAACTCGAATTCTTTCCGGCTGGCATCGCGAACGCCGGACTGATAGGTCGCCGCCATGCTTCGTAACGAATCGAGCTCAACAAGCATGGGCTTGACGCGGCGCTCGGCCTCGGCCACGGCGTCCTTGATCTGTTGCGCGTAATGCTCGGTGCTTTGACGCAGTTCGTTATGCAATGTATCGATGCGGTCGCGCAGCGCGGCGTTGGTGGACTGCTCCGTTTCGAGACGTTTGCGGAGAGCCTCGTTTTCGGCGTCGAGACGCCGGACGCTTGCCTGCAAACTGTCCTGATGAACACTGCCGTGGGTATTGGCTGTGGCCAGCTCCGCTTCGAGCATCCGAACCCGTTCCCAGGCGGCATCAGCACGTGCGTCACTTCGACGAATCGCATCTTCCGATGCCTGCCGGCGAATCTCAGCTTCTCTCGTTTCGCGTTCCGCGGCGGCGATCTGTGCCTGGATGTCCTCGCGTTCGCCGTCGAGGGTCGAGCGCGCGTGTTCGATGGCTTCCTCGAATAACGCTCCGAGTAATTCACCCGCGCGATCTTCAAGTGCTTTCGGGATAGTTCCAGCACCGATTCGAACACGGGATGCACCGCGAATCCGTTCCCAGAAGCTATCAATGTCTTTGGGGATATCGCTGGCACTTCCGGTTTGGGTCAGATCTCGGACCGCTGCCATGGACGGCCGAATGCCCAGATCAAAAAACAGACGCTTGCAGGCATGAAGCGATAATTCTTGCCGGCGTGCGCCGCTCTCACGCATCGATTCCAGCTCCCGGCGGATCGCCTGACGCTCTTCGTCCAGATTCATTTACACCTCGAGGTTGCCCGATTTCGATAAATCATAACAATTTACGTAGCATTTGCTACAAGTTTATCGGGGTGCGATGCATTCTTGCTGATCGGTGACTGATTTGGTGGAAGTGAACGCTGCGGTAGTTGCGTTGGGTGGAATTTCCGTGAAACAAAACTAAGAATAGCCAATAACCCATTGGATAGAAAAGAGTTTTTTACCTTTTCAGTCGTGCAGAGACTGTTTCACGAAGCGGAATGCGGGGCGGGTGTGGGATTCCGGTTTGTCCGAAGGACGCGCGGGGTGGAAATTCTTGAGAGTAATAAAAGTAAACACCCTTGAACCCTTATTAAAAACGTTAACGCCACGGCAGAGCCTTACCAGGCAAGGGTTTGCGGGCAGTCAGGTGAATCTTTACGGGAGACTGGGTGAGGAGTTGCGGGATGGGCGGGTGATGGGGTTCAGGGACCGGGGTGAGGACCTGCGGGACAGTGAGTGAGCGGCTTCAGGAGACGCTTACAAGACGGCATCTAATGATAGGTGAGGTTTTGCGGGACCTGGCGGGCCGTGCAGGCCCACTGGACGTAAAAATGATCTCACAGACTCGAGATCGGTGCGGTGAGCGCTTTCGGGAGGGCTTTTTGTCCCTCTTTTTGGCGCAGATTTGGGGTGTCGGAAGCCCTCGGTGAGACAACGCAGGAGAAAACGCGTACCCAAGGTGAGGCTTTTCGGGGAATCGCCCGCTTTTATGCCCGAATTTTGTGCACTGATTACCCTAAGGTGAGGGTTTGCGGGAGCTACTCCATATTTTTAAGCCCTTGAGGTGCCGAAAGAACCAGGCGAGAGACTTCGAGGTGCCAAGGTGAGCCTATACGGGAGGCTGCCAAGGGGAGCTAGATGATGATCGGAAAACTCACCGCCAAGCCATAAGGTGAGTGTTTTCGGGATTCATCCGGATGCGAAAAATCCCTCCAGGTGAGGTTTTTCGGGAGGAAGTTTGTGGTTACTTCTGTGGAAAAGCCTACACAGCTTGATTGGTGAAGAAGGATCGCACGGCCTTGGTTCGTCGATGGTGAGGTTTTACGGGAGAGTGCTGCGATGCAGGAATCTGATAACGGTTGTTCGGACAGAACCGTTAAGGTGAGGTTTTGCGGGACCTGATTATTTCAAGCGTTACTCGACGTAGTTTCTGTAACTATATGAAAATGCTACATTTTTCCCCGATATCGAGGATGGGTGAGACTTTTCGGGAGCCTGAAACGGTGCTGGTGCATGCTAGCCCTCGAGCGGAAGGCAAAGTGTGATTAAGCTCAAAGGTGAGGATTTTCGGGAGTGCTTCGGTGGCCTGCTCGTATGTGATTTGCTGTGAGCCGAGTGTTTTCGCGGGTTCACGAGAGGTCTAAGGTGAGGGTTTTCGGGGGCGGTTGGAAAAGGATTACGTCCGCAGAGGGATCGCCGTTCTGTTCGTAAGAGCGGCGACCCCGTCTGCATCTGGCGGGATGGCGTTGGATGCTGCTTCGATCCGGCCAGCAGCGGGCTTCGGTGCGATCGAGCGTCCTTCCTGTCCTGCTTAAAGTGCCGGGGAGCGCGCCGTCTATGCAAGGCCGGATGGCGGCCTTGGCGCCGCTCTCAGGTCTTTCCGTGGACGGGCGCGTGCGGGAGTGCTTAATATGGCCGCCCGGTTATGGTGCGCTTGCCACGATGTGAGCACTTCACCCTCGACCCCTCTTCCGGCGGGATGAAAACCTGGGACCAGGCGACCCCCAGGAGTGCGAATCAAGTCGTGAATTTACGACTTTTTTTATGGTGAGCCGATACGGGAGCGAAACCCTCCCTTTCGCAACGCACCATGGAACAGGGGGTTTTTGCCTGGCCCGCGACGAGCAACGAACCCCGCGACCTGGCCTTAAACAGTAGAGGTGAGAGTTTTCAGGAGTGAATCGAGGTGAGTCGCGATCCGTAAACTCACTTCACCGGGAATGGTGAGATGGCCCCTATAGACGTGCTTCACCACAGCCGGTATGCTTCCGCCAAATCCCTCCTCGACCCGACGCATGGCCACGACGAAGCGCGCGAAGAAGACTGATGTGGTGAGCCCGAGCTCAGCCGAATTGCGCAAAGCCGTCGAGGCGATCGCGATTCAGCCCAAGAGCGGGAAGATCACCCTCCTCACCCGAAAGCTGTTCAACGTTCTGCTTGCTGTCGCCCAGCAGGCAGACGAGTCCGGCGACACCTACCGCGCTTTGCTTTCGGACATTGTCGCCAACTCGGCATTCGACTCGAACGATACCGCGCTGGTCAAAGAACACCTGCGGCGGATGGTGTCGGTGCAGGTGGAATGGAGCACCGGCACGTCTAGCCAGAAGCCCGGCCGCAAATGGGGCATCTCGACGCTAATCGCAGACGCGGAAATTCTCGAGGATCCGACTACCCGGCGCGTATGGGTGGAATTCTCGTTCGCACCTAAGATCAAGAAAAAGCTGCTCGACCCTGTCCAGTACGCGCGGTTGAGTCTGCAGTTCCAAAGCCAATTGCGAAGTAGCGCGGGCTTGGCGCTATATGAGATCTGCGTGCGCTATCTGACCAATCCGAGTCACCTCACGATGCGCGAGTCGTGGGAATGGTGGCGCCCAATTCTCTCCGGCACGCCCGACACCGAAGCGGGAGACGAGGCAAAGCGCGAGTACAAGTACTTCAAGCGCGACTACCTGCGGCCAGCTATTGCCGAAGTCAACGCGGTCACCAACATCTTTGTCGAGCTGATCGAACATCGGGAAGGCCGTCGCGTCGCCGAGATCCAGTTCCGCGTGACGGAGCGTAAGCAGCCGATGCTGGCGCTCGACGAACATCCGAACGTCTTCGACAGCACGCTCGTCGACCGCATGGTCAAGATCGGAATTCCGCTCAAGGAAGCCCAGACGCTTTACGCGGATAGCGAGGAAAACCGGATTCGCGCCGCGTTGCAGATGACGGAACAGCGCATGCGCAGTACCTCGCTGCCACCGGTACGCAGCGCGCCGGCGCTTTTCAAGGATGCATTGAAGAAAGGCTATGCGCCGCCAGTCGAATCACTGGTGTCGGGCAGCGCCGGCAAGGCGGCGGTGGCAGCGCCGGCGGACGATCTCAAGGCGCGCCTGCTTGGCGAATACTCGGGTTATCGTCGCAAGGAAGCGCGGGCGCTCTACGATGAACAGGGTGAAAACGAGCGGGAAATTGCGCGCCGGTCGTTCGAGGACGACGAGTTGCCGGGTCTTGGTTCGCACATGCGCGACGACTGGCGCCGTCGCGGACTCGACTCGAAGATTGTTGAAACCGCGTTCTTCGACTGGCTGGCCCGCAAGACCTGGGGTGAGCCAACCGATGGCGACCTGCTTGCTTTCACCTTGAGCCAGTCCCGCGCCGCGTGAAGCTTCCTAGCTGCTAATTGCCAGTGCGGCGTCGTTGCGACGCCGCACCAACAGGTTACTTCGGCAGCAACATCTGCTCGATCTGCCTGAGGATGTCGTCGCGCTTTTCCTTTGACAGACCCTTCAGTCGGAGTTCGATACGGTCGTCTCCATACGACTTCAGATCTCCCACCGACACGCCATCCAGCTTGATCTCAAGACGCTGCGCGTAGCGTTGTCGTCCCGCCGGTTTGGTGTTTTCCTGCGCGCTGGCCCGCCCTTTAACGATGTCGGCAACCTGGCGCGTGCTCAGATCATCAGAGAGGATCTTGTTGATCAGACGCAACGTGGCGTCCGAGCCGCGAGCGCCGTGGTATCGGCCAACCTGATAGGCCATGTTCGACCCGAAGCGATCCGTTCTTGCGACCATCTCCTGCATCACTACCTCTGGCAACTTGGCAATGGACAAGGCCACTGCGACAGTCGACTCATCCAGTCCCAGATGCTCGGCCAGTTCCTTCTGACTCTGGAAGTACTTTTCGTCCAGAAAACGCTTCCAGACGACCGCGTTGTCGAACACTGTCTGCGAGTCGCGCTGAACGTTGAGATCGTAGCCGAGCTTGTAGCTCTCGAGACCGATCGGCAGATCGATGACGATTGCCTTCACCGACTCCTTGTTGGCTTCCTTGAGCGCACGCACCCGTCGTCCGCCATCGCTCACGAAATACGTGCCCGGGTTGTCGTAGTCGGGGATCACGTGGATCGCCTGCTGCTGGCCCTGCTTTGCCAGATTGACAGCCAACTCGGCGATCGATGTCTTCAGATAAAAGTGGCGCGGATTGAACGGACTGGGCTTGATCGCCTTCAACGCGATCTCAATCACCTGCCCGGGACGATATCCATTCTCGACGCGCCACGCACGGTACGCGGCAGATTCATTCAGCGTTTCCGCCAATTCGGCTTCGGTAGCGGGCGGTGCGGAGACAGGCTGACTCGATCGGCCCGCGATGTTGCTCACCTTCGGAGCATTTTGCACCAGGCCATCAATGGCGTTGAGGCGGTCGAGGGCAGTCCGCTTCTCGCTGGTCGTCGTGTCCGGACGTGCTTGAAAGCCTTTGGCGAATTGGGAGGGTTTCATTCAGTGTCCTTTATGCGCATAAATTCAGGGGAGCAGGGCGGCGATCTCGTCGGCGAACGCACGTACTTCGGCGGCCGCGAGCTTGGCGCCGCGGTCATTCATCTGCAGCACAGTCTGCCCGAGCGCCATGGCCTGCTTATAGGCTTCGCGGGTAGGAATCTGGGTCTTGAGCAGCGGAAAACCTAGTTCTTCCAGCGCACGCTTGAGTTCGCGGGTCAGCATCCGCTTCTCTTCGGTCTTGTTGAGCAGAAAGACAGCGCGCAGGTCTTCGTTCATTGACTGGGCTTGCTGAATCAGCTTGACCAGTCCCACGCTCGACCAATAATCGGCCGGGGACGAAGAGGTCGGGATGATGGCTACGGTAGCGGCGAGCAGGACGACGCCGGAGACTTTCTCGGTGATGGATGGCGGGCAGTCTACGACGATGATGTCATAGTCGCCGACGAACTTCTTGATCTCGCGGTGGATCTGGCCACCGAACTCGGAGAGATTGACGACCGGAAAAGGGATGCCCGATTCGCTGTCCGATGATGCGCTCGTCCAGTGGACCAGAGTGTTTTGCCCGTCAGCGTCGACGACGAGGACCCGCTTACCTTTCTCATGGAACGCAGCGCCGAGGTGCATCGCGATTGTGCTTTTCCCGACTCCACCCTTCTGTTGAGTTACCGCGATGATTTCTGCTGCCAATCTTCACCTCTCTTTTTAGACGCTGATGGATTTTACCTTGATGAATTTGTATTTCAATCTGTTTTGTCGTTAACGTGCGACGCGTTAGCCATTCGGCCAAGGTTTATGCGCATAAAGAGGCCGGTTGGTTGGCGAGTGGGTGGTGGCAGCGAGTCGCAACAGGAATAGGACGGATAGTTGCGAGGTCCGTTTGCGTGAATATGACGTTGTGCTGTGGCGGTTACGTGGCGGTGATTGGGGAAGTCGTGTGGGGCCGTGTCCTGACCCAGCCCGATCAATATCGGGAACGATTGGAGGCGCTGGCGAATGACTGCCTCCGCGCTCGGTGATATCTGGGAGCAGATTGCTATGACTTAGCGGCTGGCTTGGGCCTACTGCTCCTTGCCGGTGGGGAGGAGGTGATCGCGCAGGGCACGGACCTTATGCGCATAAACGCGATCCACCGCAGCCGGCTACGAGAATCTGGGGGCTGCCGTCGCAGATGTACATCGCCCAGCGGACGTAAGGTGCTCCCTGCCTCGTTCGACCATTGCTCGGGCAGTACACCTCTCACTTTCAATGTCACCGTCCCGGCTACGTAACATCGCGGCTTTACCACCCGCGAGCCCTTCCACGGGGCGCATTCCCGACACCTCACCCATAAGCGGCCCAGAGCCCAACCAACATCGCACGACGGCCACTAAGCTAGCCACCAACATTTCGCAAAAAACCGTATAAACAAAACTTCGCGATTGAATCTACACCTACCCCGGCAGCCAACCCCACCCATCCACAGCCTTAATTTCACCTCACAATCAACGCTAAAATCGCCACCGCTCTCCAGCCAGCCCGCATCCAACCAAAACACCACCATGATCACGATCTATCACAACCCCCGCTGCTCCAAGTCACGAGCTGCAGTCGACCTGATCACCAACAGCCTCAACGTCGCAAGCGAGCCCATAGAGATCGTGGAATATCTGAAGCACCCGCTATCCTCCGCGCAACTGAAAACACTGAACGCAATGCTCGGTTGCCCCGTCCGCGAAATGCTGCGTAACTCCGAGAGCGTCTACGAAGAACTCGACCTTGACCGCACCGACCTCTCCGACGATCAGTTATACGAAGCGATTGAAAAACACCCCATCCTGATGCAGCGTCCCGTCGTCGTTCGCAATGGTCGAGCGATCATCGGACGGCCACCCGAGAACGTCGAACCGTTGTTCATCTGAATCCCTCACTTACGCCCGGCTCCGCTACGCCGAACCGCTGACGCCCGCTACAATCGCCGTCATCCGCGCGTGGCCGCGGAGGCGTCAATCAACACAAAGGGACATCGTGCATTTACCGACAACACTCGCGCCGTGGTCGCCCCACGACACCCAACTGATCCTGTCGTGCGTACTAGGGCTTGCGCTGATCATCGTCTTTATCAGTGCGCTCAAACTGGCACCGTTCCTGTCGATACTGGTCGGCACGTTTGCTGCCGGGTTTGCCGCCGGCCTGCCGCTCGAAGCGGTGGCAGGTGCTTTCAGCAAGGGAGCGGGCGCGCTGCTTGGAGATGTGGGGATCATCATCGCGCTGGGGGCGATGCTCGGCGCGTTGATGGCCGAGTCCGGCGCAGCGGACCGGCTCGTCTCGACCATCCTCAAGCACTCCACGCCGCGCTCACTGCCGTGGATGATGGCCCTGGTGGCGATCATCATCGGGATGCCGCTGTTTTTTGAAGTGGGACTGGTGATGATGGTGCCGATCATCTTCGTGATGGCGCGGCGCTCCCAGCAGCCGATCCTGCGCATCGCAATTCCCGCCCTCGCCGGCATGACCACGTTGCACGCGTTGCTGCCGCCGCACCCAGGTCCGTTGATCGCCGTCAGCGCCCTGCACGCGGATCTCGGCCTGACACTTGGGTTGGGTCTGATCGTCGCCATTCCGGCGGTGATTTTGGCCGGACCGCTCTACGGCATCTGGTTGTCCGGGCGAATGGACGTGGCCGAGCCGGAGGAAATGGGCAAACTGTTCTCCGCGCAGACCGATACGGCCGAACCGCCCAGCTTCGCCATTTCGCTGATCACGATCCTGTTGCCCGTCATTTTGATGTTAGGGCGCACCGTCGCGAAACTCGCGCTGCAACCGGAAACGTTCCTCTTTAACGCGCTTAATTTTCTTGGCGAGCCGCTAATTGCCCTCGGGCTCACGGTGCTGTTCGCCATCGTGGCGCTCGGCTGGTCGCGAGGCATGCCGCGCGACCGCGTGAGCGGCATCCTGCGCAAAAGCTTGCCGCCGATCGCGGCGCTGCTTCTGACCATCGGCGCAGGTGGAGGACTCAAGCAGGCGCTCGTGGTCGCGGGCATCAGCACGACTATCGGCAAGATCGCGGTCGGCGCGCACCTGCCTTTAATCCTGCTCGCCTGGCTGATCGCCGTCGCGTTGCGCCAGGCCACCGGCTCGGCCACCGTCGCCACGACGACGACGGCCGGTATCGTCGCGCCGGTCGTCATCGGCCTCAGCCCGACGCACAATTCGCTGCTGGCGCTCGCTATCGGCGCGGGTTCGGTGTTCTTCTGCCACGTGAACGATGCAGGTTTCTGGATGGTGCGTGAATATTTCGGATTGAAACTCAAGCAGACCGTTTTCGTCTGGTCGATCCTGCAGACTATTGTGTCGGTGGTTGGACTCGCGCTGACGCTCTTGATGTGGAGTGTCCTGACCTAAGCCGGATCGCTACCGCGTCCACACGCCGTGGCAGTACCTTGGTACCCGCCTGCCGCAGGATGGGCACCTCGCCTGCCCTGCAGCAGCACCTACACTGTCTCGTATCGAAGGGCGCAGCGAACGCGCCTTTTTCTTTCTCTCAACGTGGGAGCATGCGATGCTGGAACTGAGACCGTCCTGTGAAGGATGTGGCAAGTCATTGCCGCCCAATGCGCCCGACGCGATGATCTGTAGTTACGAGTGCACCTTCTGCGAAAATTGCGCGCTAGGCACGCTCGACAACGTGTGTCCGAATTGCGGCGGCAATTTCCAGCCCCGGCCCATCCGTCCGCGCGCGATGCTCGCCAAAAATCCCGCAGGCGCGCAGCGGCATTCTGTACACATCAACGAAGCCGGCCACGCGGCCTTTCTCGAACGGTATCGCGCGATCCCGCCCGGCGAGCGCTAATCCGCTGTGGTCGCTTGCCGGCGCGTCAATCGTCAGAATGGACCTCGCCGGCTCCATCGAGCCCGCTTAACTCGCGCGACGCCGTCCGCAGCAAACTGATTTGTTTGCGGTAGTTGCGGCAGCCGCTGCAGATCGGAAGATGCAGGCCGACCGCGATCCACTCGCCGGCCTTCAATGGCCGATCGAGCGCGTCGGATAGCAGCCGCGTGATGTGCTTACATTTCCCCATTCGCATCTTCTCCGGAAAGGCCCTTTTCGGTCAGGCAGGTGCGCAGCCGTAGCCGTGCGCGATACATCAGGACGCTGCAGTGATTGGCGGTTATCTGCAATTCAGTACATGTCTCTTCAGTGTCCAGATCGAGGAATTCGCGCATCATGAACACACGGCCGATATGTTCCGGCAGATGATCGAGGCACATCTCGAAGAGCTGCCAGAATTGCTGCTGGCGTAGCGCGGTCTCGGGCGTCGGCCATAGACGCGGTTTGGCCTCTTTCGACCAGTGGCCGTTGTCCTTGAAAAGCTCGCGGTCGAGCAACGCTTCGTCGTCGAGTTCGGAGTCGAGCGCTGACAGGTTCACCGTGCGTTTGCGGGCGCGCAGGGTGTCGACCAGTTTGTGCCGCAAGATCCCGAACACCCACGTCTTGTGCTCCGATTGCGCGGCGAATCGATCCGCTTGCGACCACGCCGCGGCGAGCGCTTCCTGGACGGCGTCTTCGGCGGCGGCTGCATCGCGCAACTGCAGTCGGGCGAAGCGCAACAGATCGCGCCGCAGTTGCGTCAGATAAACCGGGTCGTCGAAACCCCGCTCCGCCGTTTGCCTCATGCCCGGTCCCACCGCCGTACGGCGTCCGGGCAAGCGTCAACTGAATCCCCAATCGGGCCCGGCGCCGCTTTAACGCGTCTGTTCGGACGCGCTGCAAGATCGATGGTGTTCATGTGTGGATATTTGGGGTATCGAAGATGGGGCGTGGCGCTCATCTTCGCGCTCGCTCCTGCTGTAGCAGACGGAAGTTCAGCATGGATTTGCCTGCAGCGGCGACGTAAACACAGATAAGTCGGTAAAAGCGCGCGTTTATGACAGCGGTATCGGCAATATTGAATGTTTTCTCTTTGAACGGGGCGCTCGAACATTTTCGCCGCGAGGCAACGATCCTCGCGCGGTCCGCCACCATTCAAATGTCCCGCGTCATTTGGGTGCATACGTGCTACAGTGGCTCAACCGCTTGTTGATCTCTCGCGCGCTTGCGCCGACCCCCTCACGTCTTCGCTTTATCGCGCTTCCCGGATCGATCAGGATCCCTCTTTAAGTCACTACGCGTGGCCGCTGCTCCAACGTAACGGAGGCGACCTTCGTTTGCGCGTATCGACATCCCTGCGCCAGTCGCAGAACCGTTTGCCGCAGAAACCGCAGTCGTGTGTTGTGAGTCGCGCAAAAGGCGGCGTCCATACCGCGATCGCCACCCGGCAAACCACTTACGGGAGACAACTACCATGAACAACATCATCAGAAGCTACCGCGGACTCGAGATTTATCCGTTGGTTTATCCGCATCAGCCTCGGGGAGCAAACGGCACGCGTCACTACGATGCGGGTTTCGATGCCGCGGTGAAGATCTGCCGGCGCGGCAAGGACGACACGATGACGACGAGCCGCGTATTTCGCGTGCCAAGCCGCTCGCCCTTCGGCACGACGGGCGATGCGCGGATGGCCTCGGCAAGTCACGCGGAACAGGTCATTGACGGCATGATTGCCGGCCAGTCGATCGTCGGGTTGTGAACGGCGTCCCGATGGCCTATTCCACTACCACCGCCCGGCGCCAGCCGCTACAAGACCAGCCGGATCGCCCTGGCCGGGAGAATTATCACGTTGCGGTATCGTCGCGCCGTACGTCGAGCGGGACTGTGCCGACGCTTAAGGTCACACGTTTGAGCGATGGGCGGGCGATCTACCCGTTCCAGGGGCATGCGGACATGCCGTTTTTCGAAGACGCACAAGCTGCGGAACTGTACGCGCAAACGTACGGCTTGCAGCTTGTAGATGGGGATATCGCCGTACCGGAGTAACCGCAGGCGAAAGAACAGACGCTATTCCGGCGTCTTGCGGGTTGTCGGCGTGACCGGACGATAGCGCCATTTTTCCGCTCCGTCGCACTACCGCGCCACGCTCCGACAGCGGCCATTTGCCTTAATTCGTCTCAGACCGGAGACGTGCTTGACTGCAAAGGCAAAACCTCCACTTATCCACAAGGTTATTCAGCGAAATTGTGGATAACTTTGGAGGCCGCAGGGTTATCCACCGCAACCTCCCGCGAAGCGCCTTCACGCGTCACACGTGATGGTGTCCCGTCACGCGATCCCAGCCATGCCGCACCGCTGCCTTGAACCGTTCCCACGTATCGGTCGCGGCCGGTGACGTGGTTTCCCAGTGGCGCCGGGCTTCCGGCTCGACGTCGTCCCAGGGGCGGTCGCGAAAGCGCGCGTCATGGGCAATCGTCGCGCCGTAGCGATACGCGGGCACGTAGTCTTCGTAGCGAGCTTCCTCGCTCGCGTACTGCTCGTCGTAATGATTGCGGAAGTCTTCTTCATACTCGAGAAACTCGTCCGGAATCGTCTCGCCTTCGATGGGTTCCGGGCGTCGCGCGGCGGGCGCCACATCGACCGGCGTGAACACGGCGCCAAACCCCGGCGCGCTGCCAGCGGCAATGGTGTTGAGCGTGGCCGCTTCGCTGAGTGGCCGCGCCGTCAAAGGCTCGTCGACTAGCGGGTCGGCAGGCACGGGCGGCACGCCTCGCCGTGGATCTCCCGGGGCGACGCTCGCAGAGGGCGGCGTATTGACGCCGCCTATGCCGAGTTCGTCGAGTACCGAGTTTTCCCGGCGGGCGGCCGGTTCGTCCCGTTCTGTGTCCCAGCCCGGTTGGCGTTCACCGATGTCGGTGGCGCCCAGCCGTGCCAGGGTGCTACTGGCGAGCTCCGCGTGCGACTCGCTGGCAGCGTTGACGCAAACCAGCACCGCACCGCGGCGCACGGCGTCGGTATATCGCTCTGCCTCCGGCGCGCGCGGCTCCTTGGCAAACAGGCTGGAGATGAAGCGCTCGATATTGGCCAGCACGCCGGCGTTTTCGACTGCGTCGGTCGCAGAGGGCACCGGGTTGGCCTGCAACTCGATGGCGTCATAGGCGAAACCCGTTTGCACGAGCGTGTCGCGCGCGCTCTCCGCCTGGGCGTAAGTGCCGAATAAACCAATCACGGTATGTCGCATGGCTGTCTCCCTACGTTTTACTGACGGCCGCCGCGATAGCGCGGAGCCTTCTACTGGTCGAGACGCGCAACGATCGTGCCGGACCCTCACGCAGCGTCAGGCGGCGCGTCTGCACAGCCATGTGCCACGTGGGTTAGCGAGTTAGAGGCGGAGGCCGGCAGCCTGGCAAGGCGCTTCTTTTACAACAACTGGTAATTCGGGCCGTGCGTGCTGCGCTGCCGAAAATTCAAAGTCCCGCGTACCCAGCGTCGAAACCCGCCGTAACACGGTCAATTCGCGGAATGCGCACTGTTCTGTGCCAGATCGTGCTGGATATCCTGCAGCAGCTTGTCGAGGAGGGCGATATCGAACGGTTTGGACAGTACCCGAACGTCGACATGTCGTGCGCGGTCGAGTTCTTCCGCATAACCGGTCACGAGAATGACTGGCAGGCGGGTTTCGAAGGCCTGAACCGCTTCGGCCAGGTCGATACCGTTTGTCGTACCGGGCATATGGATGTCGGAGATCACCAGGTCGAACGGCAGCGGATCGCCGGTGCGCTTCTGCCTGGCGTGCGCTTCGTCGAACAGGCGCAGCGCGGTATCCGCGTTGAACACGCAGGTGACCTGGTGGCCCATCATCTGCAGCAAGGCTTCGGTGCCGGCGGCGACCTCGTCGTTGTCTTCGACCAGCAGGATGCGCAAGCCTTGCGGCGTGCCCGTGTCTTCGACGTTCGGCTCGACGGGGCGTTCGACCTCCGGCAGCGCCGCGGCGCGCGGCAGGTACAGCCGCACCGAGGTGCCCGCGCCGATCGCGCTGTCGATCGCGGCGAGGCCGCCCGAGCGCTCGCAAAATGCGAACACCTGCGGCAAGCCCAAGCCGGTGCCCATGCCTTTCGGCTTGGTCGTGAAGAGCGGCTCAAAGGCCCGGGCGAGTACGTCCGGCGGCATGCCGACACCGGTATCCTCGAGCGAGAGTTGCACGAAATCGCCCGTCAGCGGAAAGCCGTCTTCATGACGGAAGGTAATGTTGGCTGCCCGGACGGTGAAGCGGCCGCCGTTGGGCATGGCGTCGCGCGCGTTGACGGCGAGATTGATCAGCGCCAGTTCGAGTTCTGCGACGTCCACGCGCATCGGCCAGACGTCGGTGCCGATGTCCATCACGAGCGAAACTTTTGCGCCCAGCGACGCGCGCAGCAATTCGCGACAGGCCGGCAGCCAGCGCTCGACGGCGAGCGTCTCGTTGCGCAACGGCTGCTTGCGCGCCACGCCGAGCAGCTGGCGCGTGAGCGACTGACCGCTCTTGAGCGCCCGCTCGATGGCGGAGAGCTCGCGATCGAGCCCCGGCGCGCCGCGCCGCCGCGCGATCTGCACATTCGCCGAGACGATCATCAGCAGGTTGTTGAAGTCGTGCGCGACGCTGCCCACCAGATTGCCGAGCGCTTCCATCTTGCGCGACTGCCGATAGGCGGATTCGATCGAGCGCCGCATCGAAGCCTCGGCCTGCCAGCGCTCCCACGCTTCCTCTTCCGCACCGAGACGCCGCAGCGACAACCAGATCACGCACCACAGCACGATGGATGGCGTGAACATCGACAGGATCAGCACACTCAGATGGCGGTACCAGGCCGCCCAGATCGCCGACGTGCGGTAGCCGCACGACACGTAGACCGGATAGGCGCCGACGCGCCGGTACGCCACGATCAGGTTGTCGTTGGCGAACACCGAGTGCAGCCGGACCACGCCGGCGTGGCTGCCTTGAGCCAAGGCTTGGCTGAGCTGCGTGTGGGGCGTGATCATGGCCGGCTGGCCAGGCGCCGGCGGGTAATGGGCGAGAACCGAGCCGTCGGCGCGGGTCAGGCTCATGGTCATCGGCGTATTGGTGCCGCCGAGCAGTTCCTGATAGAAGGCGATGAAGTAGCCCGGCCGTAAGGCGACCGAGACCACCCCGGCGAAGCCGCCGTCAGCGTTGCGCCGCGCGACGCCCGTGTTGAACACACTTTCGCCGGCAACCTGGCCGACCATATCCTTCGAGACGTGTTCGAGTACCTTGCCGTCGCGAATGCCGGTGAAGTCGTCGCGGTTAGCGATCGACACGGCTGGGGGCGGATTGAACCGGCTGCTCGCGAGGAGCGAGCCGTCCTCGCCGAAAATCGACACCGCTGCGACCTGGGGGTAACCGCCGCCCATGGTGCGTAGCTTGTCATGGATCTGCGCTTCGTCCGCGCGAATACCGTTGTCGTCGAGGCCCTGCACCAGATCGACGACGCGCGCGTCGAGCGCTTCGTTCATGTCGAACACTTTCAGCGCGTGTTCTTCTCCGACGCGCACCGTGTGCACCGTCAGATCGGTGGCGTCGGCTTCGCGGGCGTGCAGATCGCTGACGGCCATGGCCGCTACGTAGACGCACGGTAGCACGATCGCCGCGATCAGCAGGGCGATCAGCGTCATGCGCCGGACGTGGAAATTCTGCTCCGGGACGACCGGGAACAGCGCCTCGTCTTCGCGTTCAGCGGAGAGGCGACTCGCGTCGCGCGGGTCGGACCGGTCGGATGTCATCTTTAATACCGCTACTGTCGTCTGGGACGGAAAACCTTACGCCTACCATCATACGAGAACCCGGAATTTGCCGGGAAGGATTGTCGAAACCGGTAACAATAGACCTCGGGAATGATGCGAAAGTTTTTTCTCCAAACAGCGAAGAATCCAGAAGCGCAAACGTACACAAAAGCATAAACGGGTCATAGCTTGCGTTTGAGGATATATAAAACCCACAAACTGTCATATGGCGAGTGATTTCTGTTCGTTAAATCCATATTGGCGAGTTGCCTTTTCGCTGGAATAATTTAAGAATCCTGCCACGATAAAAAGTGCGTCCGCCATGCTCGGACGTCTTTGCCGCGAGGGCCAGCCCGAGAACGCATTGCTAGCGTGACGGAGGGAGTTCGCGGAAACGCGCGCGACAGGCTGGGGTACGCCTTCATCCATTCGGCCGCGCAGAACCACCTTTGGGGTAGGCTCGAACATGCCGGTCATCGCTATCGTCCCGCGTGCGCACGCGCGCATCCGCATCGTTCCCATCGCACGCGCAACTGCGTGTGCCGTCCCTTGCTGTTCGTCATTCACGCAATTGGTAGTCCCGCTCGCGTCGAGGCATGCTTCGGCCGGTCTGTGTCCGGGCCGCTAAAGAAACTTTGATCCAGGCCGTTAATCCGACCGAGCCCATTCCGTTTTCACCCTCCCGCCATGTCATTGCCCATTGTGATCGCCGACGATTCGTTGCTTGCCCGCAAGGTGCTCACAAAGGCGCTGCCGCCGCAGTGGGATGTGGACGTCAGCTACGCATCCAATGGGCGCGAAGCGCTCTCGCTGTATCGCGAAG
This sequence comes from Paraburkholderia phenazinium, assembly GCF_900141745.1. Taxonomy (NCBI): domain Bacteria; kingdom Pseudomonadati; phylum Pseudomonadota; class Betaproteobacteria; order Burkholderiales; family Burkholderiaceae; genus Paraburkholderia; species Paraburkholderia phenazinium. The sequence continues at coordinate 885,703 of NZ_FSRM01000002.1, forward strand.
GCAAGGCGTCCGTGATGTTCCTCGACCTGACGATGCCGGACATGACCGGCTATCAGGTGTTGGAGGCGCTGCAGCATGAGGACCTGAACACGTTCGTGATCGTCGTGTCGGCCGATGTGCAGCCGATGGCCCAGGCGCGCGTGCGCAGCCTGGGCGCCATTGCCTTCATCGCCAAGCCCGTCACTCCCGAGGCAGTACTACCCATCCTCAAGGAGTACGGGTTGTATGAGTGAGCCAGTCCTCAACGAAGATCGGCGCGACGCGCTGCAGGAGGTTGCGAACCTTGCGATGGGCCAGGCCGCGACGCGGCTCGCTCGCCTGCTCGATACGTTTATCGAGCTGTCCGTGCCGCGCGTGCAGGTGGTCGAGGTAAGCGACGCGGCTGCGGCGCTGCGCAAGATGACCGGCATTCAGGAGACCGTGAGCGCCGTGCGCCAGGGTTTCCGCTCCGACATCAAGGGCGAGGCCCTGGTCATTTGCCGCAGCGGCAGCATCGACCAGCTGTGCGCGCTGGTGAACGACCCGTATCCGCGTTCGGCCTACGAGGCCGTCAGCCAGCAGGAAGTGATCTTCGACGTCGCCAATGTGCTGATCGGCGCTTGCGTCTCGTGCATCCTCGAGCAGCTTGGCCGCACGCCGGTATTTTCGGCGCCGGGTCTGCTCGGCGAGTCGATGTCGCTCGAGGACGTGTTTCAGCCCGGTTTGCTCGGCTGGGAAGTCGCGTTGCTGGTCGAAGTCAACTTCGCGCTCGAGGACCAGAGTTTCCGCGCCCACCTTGTCATGCTGATGGCCGAAGAGTCCATCGTGCACATGAATGACGCGCTCGACGCGTTGCTGTCCAGTCTATGAATGTCTCCGCTTCGCTAAGCGATCTCGTTGTCGAACGCGTCGGTTTCGGAATTTTCGTGCTTGATCGCGATATGAACGTGCTGATGTGGAACCGTTTCATGCAGGATCACAGCGGTTTATCGGCCGAGAAGGTGGTCGGCAAGTCGATTTTCGCCAATTTTCCCGAATTGCCGCGCGTGTGGCTGACCCGCAAGCTGGAGAGCGTGTTCCAGCTCGGCAGCTTCGCGTTCAGTTCATGGGAGCAGCGGCCCTATCTGTTCAAGTTCGACCACGACCGGCCCATTACCGGCGGCGTCGATTTCATGCAGCAGGACTGCACCTTTATGCCGCTCACGCGCGACCGCGAGGTGGTGGCCGTGTGCGTGACCATCTCCGATGTAACGCACGTGAGCATCGTGCAGCGCGAGCGCGAAGAGGCGGTTGCCAAGCTGCAGGAGTACGCGGACCGCGACGGCCTGACCGGCATCGCGAACCGTCGCTATTTCGAAGCGCGCCTGCGCGACGAGTACACGCGCTGGCAGCGCTACGGCGGCGATATGTCGTTGCTGCTGTTCGATCTGGACCACTTCAAGAAGATCAACGACCAGTTCGGCCACGGTGTTGGCGACACGGTGCTGCGCGAGATGGCGCAACGGGTTGCGCAGGTGGTGCGAGTGCAGGATACGTTCGGCCGCTTCGGCGGCGAGGAATTCGCGTTGCTCCTGCCATGCACGCCGCTCGAAGACGCGATGCAGGTGGCCGAGAAAATCCGTCATACGATTGGCGACGAGCCGGTCGAGGTGCAGGGCGCCCAGGTACCGGTGACGGCGAGCGTCGGCGGTGCATCGGCGCGGGTCGGCGTGCCGAACTATGACGTGCTGATCAACGAGGCCGACGCCGCGCTCTACAGCGCCAAGCGTCAGGGCCGCAACCGCTCGGTCGCCTTTATCTGACCGGTCTGGCGCCGCCTGCCGCCGCGCCGCCTTGTCATCCGCAAGATTGGCCGATTGCGCCCTCAAACTGCGCCGTCTCGCAAAGATTGTTATACTTTTCGCCGTTTCCGGTATCCCTTGCCGGTGTTATCGCGCGTGTCCGCGCGCGCGGCCTGCCCTCTGGGCGGGCACGCTTCCGATTTCTTGACCGCCTCCAGAGGGCCCCTCAGCGGAGATCGTCTTGGCTGTTTCCAATCTTGTCGTGGACGATACTGAAACCGACGCCGCTGCCGCCACGTCAGGCAGCTCGTTTTACCTCGCGATGCGCATCCTGCCAGCGGCGCAGCGCGACGCGATGTATCAGGTCTACGCTTTTTGCCGCGCTGTCGACGATATCGCCGATAGCGACCTGCCGCGCGCCGAGCGCTCGGCTGGACTCGAGCGCTGGCGCGCCGATATAGACGCGTGCTATGCCGGCGCGCCGCGCGCTTCGTTGCGCGCGTTGACGCGGCACATCCACACGTTTCACCTGCAACGCGAAGATTTCCACGCCATGATCGACGGTATGGCGATGGATGCCGCCGAAGATATCTGCGCGCCGGACGACGACACCCTCGACCTCTATTGCGACCGTGTCGCGAGCGCCGCGGGGCGTCTGTCGGTGAGGATCTTCGGGATGCAGGAAGAGCCCGGGCGCCAGCTGGCGCATCACCTGGGCCGGGCGCTGCAGCTGACCAACATCCTGCGCGATATCGACGAAGACGCGGACATCAACCGCTGCTATCTGCCGCGCGAACTGCTCGCGCTCGAAGGTATCGCCACGACGACGCCCGCGATTATTGCCGACGATCCGTCGCTGCCGCGCGTCTGCTGCAAGCTGGTGAAGCTCGCGCGCGAGCATTTCGCCCAGGCCGACGCGATCATGGACGCCTCGCCGCGCAATCACGTTCGCGCCCCGCGCATCATGTCCGGGGTCTATCGCTGTCTTCTCGATCGCACCGTTGAACGCGGCTTCGATCTGCCGCGCACCAAGGTCAGCAAGCCTAAGGCGCGTCTGTTGTGGATCGTCGCCCGGTACGCGTTTTTCTGATGCCGAAACTCGTCCACGTGATCGGCGCGGGTCTCGCCGGTCTGGCCGCCGCCGTGCAATTGCAGCGGCGCGGCGCGCAGGTCGTGTTGTACGACGCGGCCGGGCAGGCGGGTGGACGCTGCCGCTCCTGGTACGATCGGACGCTCGGTGCGACCATCGACAGTGGCAATCATCTGGTGATGTCGGGCAACGACGCGACGCTGAATTACGTGCGTGCGATTGGCGCGTTCGACGAGCTGGTCGGGCCCACTCAGCCCGAATATCCGTTCATGGACCTGGCGACACGGGCGCGCTGGACCGTGCGTCCGTCGGCTGGACTCTTGCCGTTGTGGGTCTTCGATCAGGCCGCGCGGGTGCCCAATACCCATCCGGGCGACTATCTGATGCTCGCGCCGCTGCTGTTGGCGAAGCCCGGCCGGACGATGGCGCAGACCATGCGCTGCGACGGGGTGCTTTGGGACCGCTTGCTGCGGCCGCTGCTCCGCTTGATGCTCAACCACGAGCCGCGCGAGGCGAGCGCCGAACTGGCCGCCGCGATGATTCGCGAGACGCTTGCGGCTGGTGGTCAAGCGTGCCGGCCGCTGCTGGCGCGCAATGGCTTGAGCAGCGCCTTCGTCGATCCGGCGCTGCGTCTGTTGCAGCATGGCGGGGCGGCGATACGGCTTGGCGCGCAACTGAAGGAAATTGTGTTTGCGGACACGGGCCGGGTGAGCGCGCTGGAGTTTGCCGAAGGCGACGGCAATCAGCGCGTCGAACTCGACGATCAGGCGGCGGTGGTGCTGGCGGTGCCGCCGGATATCGCGCAGACGCTTGTGCCCGGTCTGCAGGCGCCGCGGCGCTTTAGCGCGACGCTCAACGTGCACTTTGCCGTGGAACCGCCGTTCGGGGTGCCGCCGCTGATGGGGCTGCTCAACGGCACGGCCGAGTGGCTGTTCGCATTCGACGGGCGTCTTTCGGTGACGATTAGCGGTGCCGACCGCTTGCTCGACACCCCGCACGAAACGCTTGCGAAGACGGTCTGGGCCGAAGTCGCCCAGGCCGCGAGCCTGCCGCTCGAACCCATGCCGGCCTGGCAGGTCGTGTCTGAACGCCACGCGACCTTTGCCGCGCTACCGGGCGAAGAAATGCGCCGCCCCGGCACGCGCACCCGCTGGAAAAACCTGACGCTCGCGGGAGACTGGACGGCCACTGGCTTGCCCGCGACGATCGAAGGAGCGATCCGCTCCGGCCAGAAGGCCGCGGATACGCTGCTGAACGAACCGATGGAACGCAGATGAACGATTTTTCCCTTGCCCAGACGACGGGCGCCAATCAAGACGATTCAGCCGATTCTCCTGACGCAGTCGTCTCACCTGACGCGTCCGGGGTGGCCGCTGTTTCGCCCGCGAGCGAGCCCGACGCTGCTGCGGCTACCGCCACTGCAGGCGTTGGTGCCGCTACACAGTCCGCCACCACGCTGGACGCCGCCGTCACCCGCGCGACCGACGCGATTCTCGCGGCGCAGCGCCCCGATGGCCACTGGGTCTATGAACTCGAAGCCGACGCGACGATTCCTGCCGAATATGTGCTGCTGACTCACTACCTTGGCGAAGAGCCGAACGTGGAACTCGAGCAGAAGATCGCGCGCTATCTGCGCCGCATCCAGTTGTCGAACGGTGGCTGGCCGCTCTTCACGGATGGCGCGCTCGACGTCAGCGCAAGCGTGAAGGCATACTTCGCGCTGAAGATGATTGGCGATCCTGAGGATGCCGATCATATGCGCCGCGCCCGCGAAGCGATTCTCTCGCACGGCGGCGCAGAAGCGTCCAACGTCTTCACGCGCGTCCTGCTCGCGCTGTTCGGCGTGGTCTCCTGGTATGCAGTGCCAATGATGCCGGTCGAGATAATGCTGTTGCCACAGTGGTTCCCGTTCCATCTGTCGAAGGTGTCGTACTGGGCGCGTACCGTGATTGTGCCGCTGCTCGTGCTCAACGCGAAGCGCCCGGTGGCGCGCAACCCGCGCGGCGTGCGTATCGACGAACTGTTCCGCGGCGCGCCCGTCACAACCGGACTGTTGCCGCGTGCCCCGCATCAGCATCAGGGTTGGTTCACCTTCTTCCGCGGCGTCGATAACGTGCTTCGCCTGGTCGACGGCCTGTTTCCAAAGTACACGCGCGAGCGTGCGGTCAAGGCGGCCGTTGCCTTTGTCGACGAGCGTCTGAATGGCGAGGACGGACTCGGCGCGATTTTCCCGGCGATGGCCAACTCCGTGATGATGTATGACGTGCTGGGCTATCCGGCCGATCATCCGAGCCGAGCGATTGCTCGCCAATCGCTCGACAAGCTTCTCGTCATCAAGGATGACGAAGCATATTGTCAGCCGTGTCTGTCGCCGGTGTGGGACACCTCGCTCGTGGCGCACGCGCTGCTCGAAACCGGCGAGCCGCGTGCCGAGCAGGCTGCCGAGCGCGGTCTGCAATGGCTGCGTCCGTTGCAGATTCTCGATGTGCGCGGCGACTGGATCTCGCGCCGCCCTGATGTGCGTCCCGGCGGCTGGGCGTTCCAGTATGCAAACGCGTACTACCCGGACGTCGACGATACGGCCGTGGTGGTGATGGCCATGCAGCGCTCGGCGGCGCTCACGGAGTCGAACGTCGATGATGCGGCGATTGCCCGCGCCCGCGAGTGGGTGGTCGGCATGCAGAGCAGCGACGGCGGCTGGGGCGCATTCGAGCCGGAAAACACGCAGTACTACCTGAACAACATTCCGTTCTCCGATCACGGCGCGCTGCTTGACCCGCCCACTGCGGACGTGTCGGGCCGTTGTCTGTCGATGCTCGCGCAACTGGGTGAACTGCCGGCCAACAGCGAGCCGGCTCGCCGCGCGTATGACTACATGCTCAAGGAACAGGAGTCGGACGGCAGCTGGTATGGCCGTTGGGGCATGAACTACATCTACGGTACGTGGACGGCGCTCTGTTCGCTGAACGCCGCTGGTATGACGCATGACGACCCGCGCATGAAGCGCGCCGCGCAGTGGCTCGTGTCGATCCAGAACGACGACGGCGGCTGGGGCGAGGACGGCACCAGCTACAAGCTCGATTACCGCGGCTACGAGCGCGCGCCGAGCGTGCCGTCGCAGACCGCGTGGGGCGTGCTCGGGCTGATGGCGGCGGGGTGCGTCGAACATCCGGCGGTGGCGCGCGGCATCGAGTATCTGTTGCGCGAGCAGCGCGAACACGGTCTGTGGGATGAAGCCCGCTTTACCGCCACCGGTTTTCCGCGTGTGTTTTATCTGCGCTATCACGGCTATCGCAAGTTCTTCCCGCTCTGGGCACTGGCGCGTTACCGGCAACTGAAACGTGACGGGCTGACGCGCGTTACGGTCGGGATGTAGTGTGTCTACGTCTTCTGGTTCTAGTCAGTTGTTCCCTTCATCCAAGGCAGGCGGAAGCAGGCTGCCCGTGATCGCGGTCACGGGCATGGCTTTCGAGGCGCGCATTGTGCGTGGCGAGGGCGTCGAGGTGGTGTACGCGGCGCGGGCCGATCTGCTCGAACGGGCGCTGCGCGCCGCGCTCGCGCGCGGCTGCTCGGGCATCATCAGCTTCGGTACGGCGGGCGGGCTCGCGCCGGATCTGGAACCGGGCGCGCTGATCGTGGCGGATGCCGTAGAAGGTCCGCACGGGCGTTTCCCCACCGATCCGCTCTGGTCCGGGCATCTGGCTGCCGCGCTGGCGGCTACGCCGCTTGGCGCGAGCCTGCGCCGTGGCCTGATGGCTGGCGTGACGGCGCCGCTCACGGGCGCCGACGACAAAGCCGCTTTGCATCGCTCCAGCGGCGCGCTCGCTGTAGATATGGAATCGCATATCGCGGGCGCCATCGCCGCGGCTCAGGGCCTTCCGTTCGCAGTCTGCCGGGCGATTGTCGATCCGGCGCGGCGCACGTTGCCTTCGGCAGCCACGGCCGGCTTACGCGACGACGGTAGCACGGCGATTGGGCCAATCCTGCGCGAACTGCTGAAGCAACCTTCCCAACTCGGGGCCCTTTTAAGGGTGGCGACCGACGCCCGTGCGGCCCGCACGGCGCTGGTTCAGGCGCGGCAGGCGCTAGGTGCGGCCGGAGCGTTGCAGCCGGGTGTGTGAAACGGGGCTAGATGTCTGTACCCTCTGCTGCGCGGCATAAGGGAAAACCCTTAATTTTGGTATAATCTAGGTATTAACCCTAGATTCCGGCTGCGATGCCGGCCCGCATCACCTCACGAAGGGGATACCAGATGAATTTCCACACCAGAAAATGGGTCAAGCCCGAAGATCTGAATCCGAACGGCACGCTGTTCGGTGGCAGCCTGCTGCGCTGGATCGACGAAGAAGCGGCCATTTACGTCATTTGCCAGCTGGACAACCAGCGCGTGGTGACCAAGCTCATGTCGGAGATCAACTTTGTCAGCTCGGCGCGCCAGGGCGACATCATCGAACTGGGCATTACCGCGACGCACTTTGGCCGGACTTCGATCACGCTGCGCGCTGAAGTCCGCAACAAGATCACCCGCAAGAGCATCCTGACGATCGAGAAGATCGTGTTTGTGAATCTCGGCGAAAACGGCGAGCCGGCTCCGCATGGCCGCACGCAGATTCGCTTCGCGGATGAGGCGTTTGAGCGCTATCGCTCGAGTTTGGCTCCGGCGGCCCAGCCGGCGGCGAGCGTCGAGGATGCGGCAGCCGGCGTCGAAACCGATACGATGCATTGAAGTGAGGCTGGGGCGTCTTCTTACGCTCGTCACCAGAGGCGAAAAATGAAACAGCCCGACCGGCGTTGATAGCCGGTCGGGCTGTTTCGTTTAGCGCTGGCGAAAGGACGGCGACAAACTACTTGCATTGCCCAGACGAATGCGACTAGTTACTGCCTCAGCGGAACCGGCGCGGCGGCGCCGGAAGCTGCTGCTGCGGCTGCCGCGCCAGATGCCGCCGGAGCCGTGGCGGCCTTCGCCGAGCTTGCGCCGACGGGAGCCGATGCGCCATTGGCGGGTGCGGCAGGTGCCGATGAATCACCTGGGTCAGTGTAATTCGGTGCCCCTGCGGGCGCTGCACCCGATGCGCCATTGGCGGGTGCGGCCGGTGCCGATGAATCACTTGGATCCGTGTAGTTCGGCAAGCCGGCGGGTTCCGTGCCCGAAGCACCATTAGCTGGAGCAGCCGGCGCCGACGAATCACCCGGGTCGGTGTAGTCCGGCAGACCAGCAGGCGCCGTCCCAGATGCTCCTGTTGCCGGCGCCGCGCCCCCACCGTCCGAGCCCGGATCACCATAGTTCGGCAGCGGAGCGGGCGTCGAACTCGAACCACGCAACAGCGACTGGCGCTGCTGCGTATACGCGTCGCGAACGAACGAATATTTATCGAGCGCGGCAGCCTGCAGCAGGTCCGACGCACCGAGCAGATCGGCGCGCGCGCTGATGAACTGCGCGATATACATCGGATTCCGTACGGCCGGCTTCAGATAGTGGATCACGTTAAAGCGGAAGTCGACGATATAGCCCGTACTGTCACGCACTGAGCTCGGTCCGAACAACGGCAGCACCAGATACGGACCCGCAGGCACGCCCCAGCGGCCAAGCGTCAGTCCAAAGTCTTCATGATGCTTCGGCAACCCCGCCGGCGTGGCAAAGTCGAGCAGACCGCCGATCCCGAACGTCGAGTTCATCACGAAGCGCATGACATCTTCGGTCGCATCCGTGATTTTCAACTGCAGAAGGTTGTTGGCGGCATTGCCCAGGTCGCCGAGATTGGAAAAGAAGTTGCTGATCGCCTGACGGACCGGTTGCGGCGTGACCTTCTGATAGCCCTTCGCAACGGGCTGCGCGATGGTCCGGTCGAGCGCATCGTTGAACTTGAAAATCTGCCGGTTCATCGGTTCCAGCGGGTCGCCCGGCTTGCGGTCGGGACCCGTCGCGCACCCTGCAAGCGCACCTGCAACGAGCAGGGTCAGGGCGGTGGTTCGCATCTTCATTTGGTGATTCCTTGCTTTTCTTTCGATGCGCGACGCGCGCGCGGCTTACCCATCAGGACGGGCTGAAACACCACTGCGCCGATCAGTGTGCACAACAGCGATAGTGCGAGCAACCGCCCCATGCTCGACGTGCCCGGATGATGCGACAACCAGAGGCTCCCGAACGCCGTTGCGGTAGTCGCCGCGCTGAACATCACGGCGTGCGTGAGACTCGACTGCAGCAGACCCGTTTGTCCGTTGCGCCACGCCATGACGAAGTAGATCTTGAACGCGACGCCTACGCCGAGCATAAGCGGCAACGCGATGATGTTGGCGAAATTGAGTGGCATGCCGAACACAACGCACAATTCAAGCGTGACCAGCGCCGACACCAGCAGCGGAATCAGCGTGCGCAGCACGTCGCTGAGTCGCCGCAACGCGAGCCATAGCAGGATGGTGATAGTCACCAGCGCCCACGCGGCGGCTTCCAGGAACGCCTTGATGATTACGTCTGCGGAATGCAGGATCGAGATGGTCCCGCCGATCGCGTCCGGCTCCGTCGTCTTCACCGCATGGGCGAAGCGTCGCAGCATCGCATCGTCGCCTGGGTCTGCGCCTGGCGCGACCTTGGGAGCGATGTCGACCAGCGCGCGGCCGTCGGCCGCGACCCAGTCGCGCGAGATTTCGGGCGGCAAGGTGGCACGCGTGATTTCGCTCGGCTGCAGCAGTTCGGCGAGTTGCTGCAACGCGATCTTCAGCGTGCTGGACATCGCAGTTTCTGCGCGGTCGCGCGTGGCGGCATCTGCGGCGGCAAGCTTTTGCAGCGTCGTCGATAGATGCTGCGCCTCGGCCGCACCCGGACCGGGATGGTCCTCCGCGGCAAGCGACAGCTGGTTGGCCGCTCGCTTCAAGGCGGCAACGCGCAACGCATCGCTCGACGGCGGCGCGGGCGTTTGCGTCAAGGCGGGCAAGAGCTGCTGCGCTGCGCTATTGATGAGCAGAAGCTTTTGGGACTGGTCGGTCGGAATGAAGGTGCTCAGTGTCGTGACAAGGCCCACCTCCGGCAGTGTCCTGAGATGCGCCGCGATCTTGTCCGCGTCCGCGAGCGATGGCGTCAGCACGTGCACGTTGTTGACAGCGGCCTCGGGCGAATCCTTCAGCGAGAGCAGTGTCGCCATCGATTCCGTATGCGGGTCTTTCAGATGCAGCGGGTTGAAGTCGAAGCGCAGATGAGTCAGCAACGGCATCGCACCGACGACAACCACGAGGGTGCCGATCAGGACGGGCTTGCGGTGACGGTCGAGGAAATCGTCGACGGGTGCCAGTTGCTTGAAACCTGGCGAAGCGACTTCACCAGGTGGATTGAAAATCTTCAGGAGTGCCGGAAACAGCGTCATGTTGGTCCCATACGCGACGAACATGCCCACGCCGGCGATCTGCCCCAGCTCCGCCACGCCGCGGTAGGCGGTGGGCAGGAACGAGAAGAACGCTTCGGCCACGGCGACCGCGGCGAGCGTCAACGGTACGCCGATGGTATGCGCGGTGTTGACGAGGGCGGCGGCCAACCGGTCATCGCGATGGCGCTCCTCGCGGTACTTCACGCCGAACTGGACCCCGAAGTCGATCCCAAGCCCGACGAACAACACCATGAACGCAACGGAAATCATGTTGAGCGCGCCGACCATCATCAGGCCGAGCGCGGCGGTGATAGCAAGACCGACGAACAGCGTGATGAGCACGGCGACGATCATCCGGCCCGAGCGCAACGCGAGCCACAGGATCACGAGGACCACGACGAAAGTGATGATGCCGTTGAGCGCGGCGCCATCTTGCACTGAGGCCAATTCTTCGTCGGAGAGCGGTTGTTCGCCGGTCAGACGGATCGACGCGCCATAGTGGGCGTTGAGATCGAGCGACGCGGCCGTGGCGCGGATGGCGGCGGAGGCGCGGGCGCCGGGTTCGAGCGCACCGTAGTTGACCACCGGCTGCACGGTGATGAAGGCGCGCGCCGGGTTCGTGCTGATGTCCTTGTCGACCAGCGCGCGCCACGAGAAGGCGGCGGGCTGACCGGCGAGCACACGGTCGAGCACGGTGGTGCTTTGCGAGAGCAGATGGCTCATATCGCTGAGCTTGACCTGGCCGAGCTGAAGCGGCAGCAGCAGGCTGGTGGTGAGGACCCCTGCAAGACCGGTCAGACTGGGATCTTTGGCGAGCGCATTGACGAGGGGACGCGACTGAACGAGTTGTCCGGTGGTGGACTGGACCTGGTCGAGCGATAGAAACAGCAAGCCGTCGTGTTCGAAGAACGGACCGCCGGCCGGTTGCGTGACGGCGACGAATTCCTTGGGCTGCTTTTTCAGCGCGTCGGTGAGAGCGTTTGCCGCGGCATCGGCGAATTCGGGGGCACGCGCTTCGACGACGACCAGCACGGTTTGGCCGCGTTGGGGGAAGGCGTTATCCATGGCGTCGTCGAGGGACGACCAGGCCTTGTTGGTTTCGACGAGACGGCTGATGTCGGTGTTGATCTTGAAGTGATGGACGACGTAATAGCTACTCAGGACCGCGAGGATGAGCGATATGAGGATGACGCGCAGCGGGCGGCTGACCGACCAGGCGACGAGGCGGACGATAGATGACTTCAGCATGTAGGCGAGTGGGGCCCTGTCACAGATGGCGTTTTTGGCATAAGGGCATAAGTATACCGACGTAGGGCCAATTGGCTCAGGTTGTGGGGCACGGACGAAGCAGCAAAATCGGTATACTGGCTTTCAGCGTGGCCCGGTGGGTCATCCAGTGGTCATATTTACTGTCCTGATGAGCTTATGAAACGTTATCTGTCTGCTTTTCTGGCAGCGGCGGTGGTTTCCACCGCGGCTTTTGCGCAAACCGCGCCTGATGCGGTGGTAAAGAATGCTGTTGAAGGCACGGTCAGCGCGATGAAGGCCGACCCGCAGGCGCGCGGCGGCGACATGGGCAAAATCACCCAGGTGGTGGTAACACATTTCGTGCCTGCAACGGACTTTCAGCGTACGACGCGGATTGCTGTGGGCAAGGCGTGGACGACGGCATCGCCGGAGCAGCAGAAGCAGTTATACGAGCAGTTTCAGACGTTGCTGGTGCGGACTTATGCTGCTTCGTTGGCGCAGTTAAGGGATCAGGATGTGACGTTCAAGTTCGCGCCTGCGAATGTTGGCGCTGGCGGTAAGGATGCTGTTGTGCAGTCGCACGTGTTGAGCAATGGCGGGGATGATTCGGTTGGGTATCGGATGGAGAAGACCGATTCCGGTTGGAAGGTTTACGACATCGATATGATGGGGGCTTGGTTGATTCAGGTTTATCAGACGCAGTTTGCAGATCAGCTCGCTAAGGGTGGAGTTGACGGGCTTATTAAATTTTTGACTGAGCATAATGCTCGGAGTGCGGGATAGGGCTTTGGTTTTTTTGCCTGCGGTGCCTTGGTTTTTTGGTTTTACCGGGTGTTGGCCTTTCCTTGCTTTGTTATCGGTCTATTAGCTTCGCCCCTGTGCGGGGCGGCACTTACTTTCTTTGCCGCCGCAAAGAAAGTAAGCAAAGAAAGCGGGCTTGCAACCGCCAGTCTGTAGGTGTCCACCACTGGCATGAAGCCGAAGTGGTCCGCGCACGCAATGTGCCCTCACGCCACCCCCGTTAGTGACAAGGCAGTCATCCGTTCCAGCGTCGCGCTACGCGCCCCGCCGTTGGACATAACGCCCTTCTCATGCTCTGTAGGGATGCTGACTATGTTGGGTGGACTTGTTTGGTGGGCTGAGAAGTTCCTTCACCTCGCGTCCGGGAGCGGCGGAATGTGCGGCGTTCTTTGCGTTCCAGCGACCCCCGCCTTCCTTTGCAAACCCATCCGCGACGCACGTAGTGCGGAGTGGGGTGGATGAGTGCTTTGTCACTAAGTGTGGTGGTGCGAGGGCACGGTGCGTGCGCGGACCGCTCCGGGTTAGCTTGAGTGGTGGACACCTAAAGGCTGGCGGTTGGAAGCCCGCTTTCTTTGCTTACTTTCTTTGCGGCGGCAAAGAAAGTAAGTGCCGCCCCGCACAGGGGCATCGCTAATAGACCGATAAGACAGCAAGGAAAGGCCAACACCCCAGTAAAACCAAAAAACCAAGGCGCCGCAGGCAAAAAAAGCCCCGCAAAGAGCGACAAAAAAAGCAAAAAGCGCACCGTCAAAAACCCGATGCGCTTCAAGCAACAACTAAGCGGAAAACAGTAAAACCAAGCCCCGCGAAGGGCCCCAAAGCGGGCAGCTTTAATGAGCCGTAGCAGTCTGGACCTTCTTCCCCTTACCAGCGCGCCCAATCTCCTCAAGCTTAATCTCGACATGCCGCGAGAAAACAAACTCAGCAGGCCTTTGCTTATCCAGAGGAAGATCCTTGGCAAACGCGCCTGAAGTCTTAGGCCCGCGCAGCGAAACCCCAAGAGCCTTCAGCGGATGCGTAACCGTATCCATGACGGCGGTAGCCTCAAACCCACAGTGCACCATGCAGTCAGCACACTTCTCGTAGTTACCCGTACCGTACTTCTCCCACTCCGTCGTCTCCATCAGTTCCTTGAAGGTCTTCACATACCCTTCGCCGACCAGATAGCACGGCTTCTGCCAGCCAAACACCGTACGCGCCGGATTACCCCACGGCGTGCACTGATACGTCTGATTACCGGCCAGGAAATCGAGGAACATCGCCGACTGGCTAAACGACCAGTTCTTGCCGTTGTTGCCGCGCTTGAAAATCTCGCGGAACAGATGCTTCGTCTTGTCGCGGTTCAGGAAGTGCTGTTGGTCCGGCGCGCGTTCATACGCGTAGCCCGGCGAGACGGTGATGCCGTCCACGCCCATTTCCTTGACCGTATCGAAGAACTTGGCGACGCGCTCCGGCACAGCGTCGTTGAACAACGTGCAGTTGATGTTCACACGGAAACCGCGGCGCTTCGCTTCCTTGATCGCGGCCACTGCCTTGACGTACACACCCTCTTGCGACACCGAGTGATCGTGCGCCTGCTCGTCGCCGTCCAGATGCACCGACCACACGAAGTATGGGTTCGGCTCGTAGTCGTCCATCTTCTTTTCCATCAGCAGCGCATTCGTGCAGAGATACACGAACTTCTTGCGCGCGATGATGCCCTTCACGATCTGCGGCATTTCCTTATGCAGGAGCGGCTCGCCGCCTGCGATGGAAACGACCGGTGCGCCACACTCGTCCACCGCGCCCAGACACTCTTCGAGCGACAGACGCTGGTTCAGAATAGGATCCGGATAGTCGATCTTGCCGCAGCCATTGCAGGCAAGGTTGCAGCGGAACAGCGGCTCGAGCATCAGCGCCAGCGGATAGCGCTTATTGCGCGACAAATGCTGACGCATGATGTATGCGCCAACCCGGACTTTCTGGAGCAACGGAATAGACAAGGTGTCCTCCTTAAACTTCGCGTGCGGCGAGTGGTTGCGTCAACTTCGACGGCAACTTGAATTCAACTTTCTCTTCTCGGCCAGCCATCGTCGTAACGTCGACAGGCCCCAATGCGCGCAGCGCATCGATTACGTTTTCAACCATTTCCTCAGGCGCCGAAGCGCCCGCCGTGATGCCGACCGTCTGCACATTCGCAAACCACTCCGGCTTCACTTCCGAACCGTCCGCCACCAGATAGCTCGGTACGCCCGTCTCGCTGCCAATCTCGCGCAGCCGGTTCGAGTTCGAACTGTTCGTTGCGCCCACCACCAGCAATACATCAACCTGCGTGCTCAACTCGCGCACCGCCGCCTGGCGGTTTTGCGTCGCGTAGCAGATGTCCCGTGTATCCGGACCCACAATGTTCGTGAAGCGCCGCTGCAACGCGTCGATGATGCCGCGCGTGTCGTCCACCGACAACGTCGTCTGCGTCACATACGCAAGCGGCGCGTCCTGCGGCAGATCCAGGTGCGCGACCTCGGCCTCGCTCTGCACCAGCAATACCTTGCCGGGGATCTGGCCAATCGTGCCTTCGACTTCCGGATGGCCCGCGTGGCCGATCAGGATCAGCGTGCGGCCGGCGCCCACGTATTGACGCCCCTGCACGTGCACCTTGGTGACGAGCGGACAAGTGGCGTCGAGCACGTCGAGGCCGCGTTGCTCCGCGGCGCGCTCGACGGTCTGAGCCACGCCGTGCGCGCTAAAAATCGCCACGGCGCCTTCCGGCACCTCATCGAGCTCTTCGACGAACCGCGCCCCTTTCTGACGCAGGTTGTCGACCACGTGCCGATTATGGACGATTTCGTGACGCACATAGACCGGTGCGCCGTGTTGCTGCAACGCGCGATCGACGATTTCGATCGCCCGGACCACCCCCGCACAAAAGCCACGGGGTTGAGCAAGGATGACTCGCATAGGCTGCCGAACTCCGACTGACGCTGGTTTCGATGAAGTCGGTAAAAACGACTTTGTCGCCGCGACCATGATATTAATTGATGTCTTAAACCAGCGTTAAGCCGGTAGACGAAAACCAAACGCGCATTCTAACGCTATCGGGCTTGCTTTGCTCTGGCCAGGGCCGGGTCGACTGGGCTGTAAGCGCCGTGCCGCAAGATTTGCGCGCTGCAGTCCCAGTGCGGAACCCTTAAACTATGTGGCCCTGCGGTGCATGCTTACAACCGCATTACCGAATGGATTCGAGGCTCGTTGCGTGGAAGCCGACCACTACGAAAACTTACCGATCGCCGGCGCATTGCTGCCGAAGAGGTTGCGGACCCCGGTCGGCGTGATCTATCAGGTTGCCCGTACGGCCGCTGACATCGCCGAGGAAGGCGACTGGAGCGCCGCCGAGCGTCACACGCGCCTCGCTGACTTCCGGGCTGGTCTCGACGCCGTGGCAAGCGGCCGGATGGCGCCGGTGCATCCGCTGCTGTTCGGCAAGCTCGCTGGCGTGGTTGCACAGTATAAACTGCCGCTCGCACCGTTCTACGATCTCGTGGCAGCGCTCGACCAGGAGATCGACACCACCCGCTTCGCTGACCGGTCGGCTCTGCTCGACTATTGCCGCCGCTCCGCGCACCCGGTGGGGCATCTGATGCTGCATCTGTTCGGCGCTGCGAGCCCGGCGAATCTGGCCGACTCCGATACGATCTGCACGGCGCTCCATCTGATCAATTTCTGGCAGAACGTCGCGATCGACTTCAAGAATAGCCGCGTCTACCTGCCGCAAAGCGACCTCGCGCGGTTCAATGTCAGCGAGTCGCAAATCGGCGGCGGCGTGGTCGACGATAGGTGGCGCGCGTTGATGGCTTATGAAGTGGCCTACGCCCGCGCAATGCTGGTCCGAGGCGCGCCGCTCGCGCTGCGCATTCCAGGGCGCGCGGGAATCGTTCTTTGCGGCATCGTCCATGGTGGCTTGCGCATTCTGGAGCGCATCGAGCGGGCGGGCTACGATGTGTTCCGCCATCGGCCAGCGCTCGATGGCTTCGACTGGTCTGTTGTCACGGCGCGCGCGCTCGCGATGTGGCTGTCCCGGCGCGTCAGCGTGCGCGCCACTTCGATTGAGGGCAACGCGTAATGCAGGTGGTTCTGTTCGTTCTGTCGTGTCTTTCGCTGTTGATCTGGTGTGTGCTGCTGTTTTTCCGCGGCGGCTTCTGGCGCGCGCGTCCCGCCGCGCCGATCGCGACCGCGCCGCGCGACGCATGGCCGGCGGTAGCCGCCGTGGTACCGGCGCGCAATGAAGCCGATGTGATCGCGCAGGCGGTCGGTACGCTGCTCGCCCAGGAATACCCCGGTCCTTTCCATGTGATCGTAGTCGACGACCACAGCACTGACGGCACCGCTGACGCCGCTCGCGCGGCCGCGCTGCAGTTGCAGTGCTCCGACCGCCTCACGGTGCTGACGGCCAAGCCTTTGCCGCCGGGTTGGTCCGGCAAGGTATGGGCGCAGTCGCAGGGTATCGAGGCGGTGCGCACGCTGGGCCTGCCTGCCGACTTCCTCCTGCTGACCGACGCCGATATCGGCCACCCCACCGACGCCGTCACGCAACTCGTTGCGCGAGCCGATGCGGAGAAGCGCGACCTGGTCTCGCTGATGGTGCGGCTGCGTTGCGATTCGCTGTGGGAGAAGGCGCTAATCCCGGCCTTCGTGTTTTTCTTCGCCAAGCTGTATCCGTTCTCGTGGGTCAACAACCCGCGCAACAAGACCGCGGCGGCGGCCGGCGGCTGCATGCTGGTGCGGCGTACGGCGCTGGAAGAAGCGGGCGGTATCGAGTCGATCCGCGCCGAACTGATCGACGATTGCAGCCTTGCCGCGCGTATCAAGCATCGCGGTGAGGGGCGTCATCCGATCCGGCTGGATGTGGCGGCGCGCAGCGTCTCGCTGCGTCCCTACGACAACTCGGGCGAGATCTGGAACATGATTGCGCGCACGGCGTTCACGCAGTTGCGCTACTCGGGATGGTTGCTGGCAGGCACGCTGGCGGGCATGACGATCATCTACCTGATCCCGCCCATAGCAGCACTCGTGCTCGGGCCGTTGGACTGGCCTGCCTGGCTCGCCTGGGCGGCGATGTGCTGCGCGTATGCGCCGATGCTGCGCTACTACGGCCGCTCGCCGCTGTGGGCTCCGTTCTTGCCGCTGGTGGCGCTGTTCTATGTCGGCGCGACGTTTGCGTCGGCCGTGCGCTATTGGCGCGGAAAGGGCGGTCAGTGGAAGGCGCGTGTGCAGGCGCCGGTGCAACAGGACCGGTGAGCGCAGCAGCGGACTGGATGCTGCGCGGCGGTACCTGTTGGCTCACCGCCACGCCGCATCAAGGCAGGCGTCTCACGCCGCTGTCGCCTTACCGTTGCGTAAGCAGCGCGTACATCTGAATGACGTTAGCCGGCGAGAACGTGAACGGCACCCAGCCGTGGCCGGTATGCCGCACGATCAGCAGGCGGTCACCGTTCGACTGTTTCTGTACCGCCATGACCGGGTTGCGGGTCGATGCGAAGCGCCAGCCGGCTGGCACGCCCATCGGCGGCTCGGGCGTCATCGAAGCGCGTGCATTCGCCAGCTCCTCGATCAGCTGACCCACCTGCTCGGGATGCAGCGAGACGGTCTTGCCGGCGATCGTCATCGTGATGACGTTCTGAGCGGGACGGCCAATTGAAAGAGTGGGCTTCTCTTCAGCAGCTGCCTCTTGAGCTGACGCGTCTTCGCTTGCCGAAGCCGCTGTTGGTGCGACTTGCTCAGCCTGAGGCGCGGGCGCCTGGGACGCTGCGTTTGCTGCGGGTGTCTCGGGGATGTTCTGGGCCTGCGGGGCCACGACAGCCTGAATGAGCTGAGCGACGCCCACTTCAAGCGCGCCGAGCTGTTCGTGAAGGTTCATGCGAGGATTCTCTGGTAAGACTCGCGATTTTACCTGTTGCGCGCGGGCTTTAACCCGCCGCGGGTCGCGCGACGTTGTAACAAAGTGCGTGCGGGTCCGGCCTCACGCCTTCAGATACCCCGCCTGCCTGAACCACTCGAGCGCATCGGCCAGACCCTCGCGGTAAGGTCGTGCGCGATAACCGAGTTCGCGTTCCGCCTTCGCGGACGTGAAGTACATCTTGTTCTTCGACATCTTCAGACCGTCGACGGTCACAAACGGTTCTCGCTTCGTGATTTTCGCCACCGCTTCGGCGCCCATCGCCAGCGGATAGAGCGGCCATCGCGGCAGGCTGATGGTCGGGGCTTTGCGTCCAGTGAGCGCGGCGATATCGGCGAGCATCGCCTGCAGTGGCAGGTTCTCGCCGCCGAGGATATAGCGCTCGCCAATCTTGCCGCGTTCGAGCGCGAGAAAGTGGCCGGCCGCGACGTCGTCGACGTGCACGAGGTTCAAGCCGGTGTCCACGAAAGCCGGAATCTTGCCGAGCGCCGCCTCGACGATGATGCGCCCGGTCGGCGTGGGTTTCACGTCGCGCGGGCCGATGGGCGTCGAAGGATTGACGATCACTGCGGGCAGGCCGTCTTCGGCAATCATCCGCTCGACCGCGCGCTCTGCCAGCACCTTGCTGCGCTTGTACACACCGATCGCCTGCTCGGCCTTGAGCGGCGAAGTCTCGTCGGCCGACTGGCCGGAGCTCGTGACCTTCAGCGTCGCCACGCTGCTGGTGTAGACGACGCGCTCGACGCCTTCCTTCAGCGCCGCACGCATGGTCGCCTCGGTGCCTTCCAGATTCGAGCGTTCGATCTCGCCCGGGTCCGGCGCCCACAAACGGTAGTCAGCCGCGACATGTAGCAGATAGCGCACGCCGCGCAGCGCGGCGCGCATCGACGCTTCGTCGCGCATGTCGCCCACGACGATTTCGGCATCGAGCGCTTCGACATTGCGGCGCGGACTGGTGGCGCGCACCAGCACGCGCACCCTGAAACCTTTCTGTTGCGCAATGCGCGCCACCGCCGAGCCGACAAAGCCGGAAGCGCCGGTGACGAGTACGAGATCGCGATTCTGATCCATCATTCTTTTGCAATTCCCTGCGTGGCGGTCGTCGGATTGTACGTGGCGCGTGCAGAGCGTGTCGCATTGCGCTGACTTCTTACGGGTGATGCCGTGCAAGCAATCTCGCCACGAGACGACTAGAATGCCCGCTTGAAAGTTTGCTTTGAGAGGACGGCATGACAGGCCCGGATCTGGATTCGCGGATCGAAACGTATTACGTGCAGGTGCGCGGCGTCGTGCAGGGCGTGGGTTTTCGCCACGCGACGGTACGCCAGGCGCACGCGCTCGGTATCAAAGGATGGGTGGCGAATCTCGACGATGGCTCGGTCGAAGCCATCTTGCAGGGAACGGCCAATCAGGTCGACCGGATGCTCTCGTGGTTGCGCCATGGGCCGCCGGCCGCCCGCGTGAGCGAAGTGGCCGGCGAAGAGCGGTCAACGGAAAAGCGCTACGAGCGCTTCGAACAGCACTAGGCTGAGCGGTCGCGGTTAAGGGTGGTTACCAGGCCACCCGTTTCTTACCGTGCGACCAGCAGGCTCTCGGCAAATCCCCACTCCCGCTCGACCCACTGATGACTGCACGCGAAACCGGCATCGTCGGCGATCGCGTGGACTTCCTCAGCGCGGTACTTGTGGCTGCTTTCGGTCCAGATGGTCTCGCCTTCTTCCAGCGTCACCGTCAGTTGCGCGGCCCGCACATGCGCAGTGACGGCGCGCCGTGCGCGCAGATGCATTTCGATGCTGCGCGCGTCGGGATTGAAACGCGCCACGTGCTCGAACGCATCGAGCGGGAAGTCGCCGCCCAGTTCGCGGTTGATCCGCGCGAGCAGGTTCAGGTTAAACGACGCAGTGACGCCAATCGGATCGTCGTAGGCCGCGACCAGCACGGGGATCGGCTTCTCGAGATCGGTGCCGAGCAGCAACGCGTCGCCGGGAGCCAGCATGCTGCGGATCGAACGCAGGAAGCGTGTTGCCGCGAGGCGGCTGAAATTGCCGATCGTGCTGCCGAGAAACAGCACAAGCAGCCGTTCGCCCGAAGCGCGCTTCTTGCTCACTTCTGCGAGGCCCGCCAGATAGTCGCGCTCGTAACCGACGATCGAAATGCGTTCGATGTCGCCCAGTTCGCGCCGACATAATTGCAACGCAGCGCGCGAAATTTCAATCGGGAAGTACGAGGTGGGGCGCTTTTTACACAGCGCTTCCAGAATTCGGCGCGTTTTGCGGCCGCTGCCGCTGCCCAGTTCGGCGACGGTGACGTCGTGCGGAAGCTGCTCGACGATCTCCGCTGCGTGCTTTGCTAGCAGTCGTTCCTCGGCGCGCGTCACGCCATATTCGGGCAGCACGGTGATCACTTCGAACAGCGCGGAGCCGACTTCGTCGTACAGGTACTTGGACGGCAACTCCTTTTGCGGCGCGTGTGTGAGGCCGGCGCGGACTTCATTGGCGAACTCGGGCGAGACTTCATGCGATAGGGCTGGCTGAGTCATGCTTGCTCCAGTTTTCACGTTCTTCTGACGATTATCTGTCTGGGTAGAGTGTTCACGGGCGCGACACGGGAGGCGTCGCACGCGTCAGGAAGGAGCGGACCGTGGGTCCGCATGGACGGCGATTTAGCCGGGCTAGCCGGGGTGATCAAGCAAGAAGCGCGCTTGCACGCTGTTACGCGGCGGCGCGCCGTGTCATTGGCGCAATGGTGGATCGGCCTACGCGTGAAGTTATGTTCTAGTCCATCGCAGGCCATCGCGCACGAACTAATTATGCGCGGAGGCGCCTGGTTTTGCTGGCAACGCGTCTGGCGTCCAGGAGGCCGGCTCGTGGCACGGGAATCATCAAATTGAAATGAAGCTTGCGTATCGGCGTGATGCGCGGAGTTGCGGTGCGTGCCAGCGCAGTTCGCACGACGCCGCCGGGAATTCCGTCCGATGAATGCCCGCGAGGCGGGAAGATTGGCATCGCGACGAAACTGGCATCGCGTTTGGGTGTCAGCGTCAATGATGCGCGGCGGCGCGGTCCGGGTTGATGCGGGTCGGGCCCACTTCGGCTTCGATTGCTTCGCGTAGCGCAGGACGCCAGCCGAATTCAAACAGCGCTTCAGCTAGCACGAACAGCGGGCCGATCAGCAGGCCGATGACATCGTCGACGAAGGCCGGCTTACGATGCTCATACGCTATGTGACCGACGAACTGAAACACCCAGCCGACGACGAATAGTCCTATACCGCTGGCCAACCAGGTGAGCGTGGATTGCGCGGCGAGCCATTGACCACAGATGAGGCAGAGTGCCGAGAAGATCGCCATCATCACGCCCAGCGGCACATCGAGCACGAGGTAGTAGAGCGTGCCCCCTACCAGCATCACCCACGCGGGCGAGAGCTGCACTGGCAGCGCGGCAAAGACCCACGCGGGGCGGCTCGACAACACTGCGAGCGCCAGCACGATCATCGGAATGCCGATGAAATGCGTGGCGATGTTGCGCCGGTCGCGGTGGTAGGCGGCGTACTGGGTCAGTTGTTGGGTCAGCGTTCTCATGGGTGCCGTTCCTGGATCAAAGCCATCATAATCGCGCTCAAGCGGTTCTGAAACCTTCGGGTAGCCGACAATCTCCGCACTCCAGTCCAGCACGGTGCCAGCCTATGAGTTCGCCTTCGCCCCTGAATGATCCGCTTGCGACGCTCGAACGTAGCGCGTGGTTCCGTGCCGCGCCCGAAGCGTTGCGCACACAACTGGTTCAGCTAGGTCGCGTTGAGCGTCTGCAGACAGGCGAGCGGCTCTTCAGACGCGGGGATCCTGACGACGGCCTCTACTGCGTGCTGGATGGCCTCATGCGTATCAGCGCAGCGAGCTTTGCCGGTAAAGAAGCACTGCTTGCGGTGATCGAACCGGTCAACTGGTTTGGCGAGATCGCGTTGTTCGACGGCCGCGAACGCACGCATGATGCATACGCCGAGCGCGAGTCCGTGCTGTTTCATTTGCCGCGTGCGGAACTGGCTGGGCTGCTCGAATGTGCGCCACAGTACTGGCATTGCTTCGGTCTGCTGTTGACGCAAAAGCTGCGCCTCGCGTTCGACGCGATTGAAGAAGCGGCGCTGTTGCCGGCGGCGCAGCGCATCGCGCGTCGCTTGCTGCTGATGGCGGGTGGCTACGGCGAACCGGGTGTTTTGCGGCGTGTGCTGAAGGTGCCGCAAGAAGATCTCGCGATGATGCTGGCGTTGTCCCGCCAAACCATCAACCAGATTCTTAAGCAGTTCGAAGCACAGGGTGCACTGCAACTGCGGTATGCTGAAATAGAAATCGTCGACGTCAAGATACTCGCGGCGCTCGCCGATCCTCATGCGAATCAACGTTCGTAGATTCAATCATGTGCGATCGCCCTACGTAAAAGCAAAAAAGGCGAGTCCGTAGACTCGCCTCCCCAACGGCATATTCGGCTTCGACTATAAGACCCCGGCGGCCGGATTATGTCGGCGACCGATCACCCTAGTTGGTTTTGGTAGCGTCGGTCTTTGCGCCGTCTGCCTTCACCGGCGCAGTGCTGGCCTCCTTGCTGCTATCCCCTGCGGCCTTTGTTTTTTCGGCGTTGGCAACCGAGGCGTGCTTCTTCTTGCTGACCTGATGCGCCTTGGTCTTTTGCGTGTGAGTGGGCGCGATCTTTTTGGCGTGAAGCTTTGCTTCGGTCTTTTCGGTGGAAGCGCTGTCTTGCTTCTTCGAGACGTCGGTCTTCGCTGCGTCCTTAGACGCCGCGCCGCCAGCTTTGAGATTTGCCTGGCCAGCCGCTTGAGTTTGTTGATCGCCTGACATCGCCGGTGCAGCGGTTTGTGCAAACGCCGTCGAAACGAGCAGGGTGGAAGCGAGAGCAGCAAGAATCATCTTCATGGATCAACTCCGTGTGTCGCGGCTGAAAAGGTTCAGCGCTGCCGGTTTAACGCTAGCCGGATCACAGGAGTTGACGCTGCTCTGGTGACAAAACGTAACGACGGAAACAATCGCTTCTCACGGACAATGCGTAAGCGTCGAAGCTCACGCATATGAAGATTTAAGTTTTCCTTAAGAAATGCGAGAGGCGAGTGTGCGTGCGATGTGAAGCACGCTCGTGAACATGACGCCGGAGCGTGGCAACACTTGATTAGATATGCTGATCGGTACCGGCGTGTTGCTCAGAACTTCTCTATGGCGTCGCGGTAGACTCCCGCGATTTGCGGCGCGATCACCGAGTGGTCGAAGTGCTTGCGAGCGTAGCGGCGGCATGCGTCGTGACTTGGGGTGAGGCGTACGCCGAGTAGCGCATCGGCGATACCGCCGCCAAGCGCCATGTGGTCTCCGGACTGCACCACCAGATCGTCCGATAGTGGCGCCACGGCGTTCGCAGCGCCGCCTTCGGAGGTCACCAGAACCGGTGTGCCAGTCGCCAGCGATTCAATGGCCGTCAGCCCGCAGTCTCTCATGTTGACGGTCGGCACAACCGTGAGGTCTGCCGCGCGGTAATACTCGGGCAAGACGTCATCCGATACGAAGCCGGCGAGCCGAACATGTTCCTCAAGACCGCGCGCGATGATGCGCCCGTAAAGCCGGTTTTGCTCGGGACCCATGCCAGCCATCACCAGAAGTACCTCGGGCACGCTCCTCTTGACGATAAAGATCGCGTCGACCAGCTCGTCGAGGCCGATGCCCGGGACCAACGGCCGCGCGCACAGCAGAATCGGCCGATCGTTCGGCAGACCGAGGCGCTTACGCGCCTGCCTTTTGGTGAAACGTAACGCAAAGCGCGAGGTGTCGACGCATCCTGGCACCACGCTAATCGCTTCTTCCGGCACCTGGTAGCGCCTGTGCAGGACGTCACTGGACTCCTGCGACAGCACGATATGGCGAGTAGCGCCGCCGTACACCATGCGCTCGAGGCCGTAGCGTATCGGCCCTAACAACGCGGCCCCGCGTTCGGTCCTATGTTCGTCGACCCAGGAGCCGTGAAAATGCACGACACGCGGTATCTTGCCGAATTTGCCCAGGGTCGGCGCAGCCTGTGACGCAAAGTGCAACGCAACCACGTCAGGTTGACGCACCGGTTCAAGCGCGCCTTTAGGAGGGGCGCGGCGTAAAAGTTTGGCTAGGCTCGCCTGCGCGTTCGCGAAGGTCTGCACGATGGCGTTCGATGGCGCGGTTGAAACGGGCAGCGGTGGGAGCACCGGCGACTCAGCGCTCGGGTCGTGTACGTTGACGCCATGACTGGGCAGTGCTGCGGCCAGGGTCTGGAGCATCCGGTCGAGACCATCGGCCCTGGCCGACGGACGGTGCATGCCAATCTGCAGGGAATCAATCGGTTCGCTCATGATGGCGCTCGCGCTAACGATTGCGCGACTGCAGCGCAAATGTTTTCCGGTACGAGACACGTACGCTTCTGGAACGAACGGACACCGGTGCCGCATTTCCGGCTACCCCGATTGCCTACCTGCCCGACGTCCACGAGGAACTGCGGATCTTTCCAATTCATGACTGCCCCTGCGGCTTGTTTGGTGCGGCGCGCCCGGTTCAGGCAGCGCTAAGTCTTTGTGCGTGCACGGTACGTCTGCAAATCGCGTATTTCTGTGTGCTAGCGCACCCAACGCCTGGCAGGAGGCTAAGGTTTTTACAAATTGTTACGATGTCGATCGTCTTGTCGGCGCTTTTGGCCTGACATGGCCGGTTTCGCCAGAAATCCGTCAATTGAATGGATTGTCGGTGACGGCGGGTTTTGCGTCCGGTTCGTCCTTGATCCGCTCAGGTAAATGAGCTTGGGCCTGCAATGTTTCGACAACCCGATCCAGCGCCTGCTTCAAGGCAAGCGCAGCCTGCAGACCGCGTTGGTCTTTGGTCAACTCGAGCGTACCGCTCAGCGTGACACGCGTCGTACCGTTGCTGACGGTCAGCGCGTCGCCCTCAATGTTGAGTACGTCGTTGTCGTTCGCGAATGCGTTAAACACCTTTGAGTCCTCCTGGCCGTTGATCCTTCAGTGACTCGGGAATGCCCGGAAAGCGGATCCCGCTCATCGTTTCGAGTTCGTGCACGGTTTTGATGTCGTAGCGATTCGTCGAGATGTTGTCGACCACCACCGCGAATGCCATCTGCCTCGACGGCACATACACGACCTTGAACAACTGCGTCGGCACGAAGACTCTCGTGGGTCCGATGGTCTGCAATTGCTGGCCATTGAACATCGGGCCGGTCACGACATAGGTGTCGTCGTAGCGGAAGGCGATCCCGCGTACCGAGGTTTCGATGCGCGCCCACAAACGCTGATTGTTCTCGCGATTCTGCGGTACGACATTCGCCAACGTAAACGACTGTGCCATCGCCTGCGGATTCCAACGGTTCCCGGCGGGACTCATGTGACCACGGTCATAGCCACTGTGCCTGTAATCGTCGAGGGTCGCGCCCTCACCATCCGGCAGACGTGCGTCCGCAAAAAACTTGTTGGTGCGCACCATGTCCTGCGCGGCATCCATATGCGCACGGGTCAGATGTTCTGCAGACCAAAGCGGTCCATGCGTGATGCCCGAATGCAAGACCGCGAAGTCGGAGTAACAGAGCATGCGCGTCTTCGGTGCCATCCTCGCATTGGCCAGTACGGGCCATTGCGCGTTGGGCGTGAAGTCGGTGCAGGAGGAGGGTGCAGCAATCGCGTGAGCCGCGACGGCGAACAACAGAGAGGCAAACCACTTCTTCATGGGTGAGGTATAGGACGAACGAGGGGGCAAAAGTATAGCGTCGTGCGTGAGGTTCGCGCGAGCAAACCGACGCATCGACGCGTGGGATCAGAAGTGACGCGAAGCAACAGAAACAACAACCCGGCCGCTCAACCCAAACTCAGCCCTAGCTATCGAACACCCTATGTTCCGCGCGCGTGGGCTGACGATCGACAGCTTGCAGACGCCAGTAACCATTAGTGGGCGCACGCGCCGGCACACACGTCCACGCGGCCGACCCCTGCGCCGAGCTGACGCGTTGCTTGCGGTCCACGTGCAGTCCGCGCAGCGTGCAAAGCGGTGCGTCGGTGCTGGGCGCGCAGAGTGTCGTGACGCCGTCGGCGTCGCGCAGTTCGCCCCAAGGGGGCAGATCGATCCCTTGATGCGCTTCTCTCGACCACCGGCGCTCATCGGTGTCGAGCCATAGCACAGCGTAATCGTGACTGACGGTGGGATCGGAACCGTTGATGAGAATGGTCAGGCGCATGGCAGTTCCGTTTACAGAGTGCGAAGTATCGCCTTAACAGTCTAGACCGGACTTCGCGTTATGCAAGGCAAACGGCTATCGGCGGCATTGAAAAACACAATTGGGGAACGTCTTGTCCAGCTTCTAGATTTAAAGACACCGTGCAGTCATGCGCGTCTGCCCGGGAGGTGACCGGACGATCGCTCGTCCACCGTCGCGCACCCCACATTACAGGTTTGTATGGAGGCTCAGATGTCGCAACTCAAGGGTTCGAAGACCGAGGAGAACTTGAAGGCAGCATTCGCCGGCGAATCGCAGGCGAACCGTCGTTATCTGTATTTCGCAGCAAAGGCCGACGTCGAAGGCCAGAATGATGTCGCGGCGCTATTTCGCTCTACCGCCGAAGGCGAGACCGGTCATGCGCACGGGCACCTCGAATATCTCGAAGCGGTAGGCGACCCAGCCACGGGACTACCGTTCGGCTCGTCGCGGCAAAATTTGCAAGCGGCCATTGCCGGTGAAACGCACGAATATACCGACATGTATCCGGGCATGGCGAAGTCGGCACGCGAAGAAGGCTTCGACGAAATCGCCAACTGGTTCGAAACGCTCGCAAAGGCCGAGCGCAGTCACGCGAACCGTTATTCGAAAGCGCTCGAAGCACTGGTTGACTGATACGGCGCGCTACGACAGCCCGGCACGCATCGGCGCGAGCGCCGGCCCTGGTTAGACAGGCAACGAAAGCCTGCGGCACGGTCCGCAGGCTTTCGTTCTTATGGGCGCGCCGCATGGTGCGGTGCACCGTCGGCTACCAAACATAAAAGCAAACCCGCATTCAAGGAGTTCGACTCCATGCCCCACAAAGAAGGCAGCCTCGAGGCGCCCACCCGGCATCCGCTCGACTGGCTTTCGGAGGCGTTCTACGATCAGGACGCGCTTGACCAGGAACTGGCGCGCGTCTTCGATATCTGCGCGGGGTGCCGCCGCTGCGTCTCGTTGTGCGGTGCGTTTCCAGCGCTGTTCGATCTGGTCGACGCCACCGACACCGGCGAAATACACGAAGTCGATAAAGCCGAGTTCGGCAAAGTGGTCGATCAGTGCTATCTCTGCGACCTGTGCTACATGACGAAGTGTCCGTACGTGCCGCCGCATCCGTGGAACGTCGATTTTCCGCACCTGATGCTGCGCGCCAAGGCGATCGACTACAAAAGCGGCGACGTCAAGCTGCGCGACAAGTTTCTCTCGAATACCGACGCGCTCGGCCACCTCGCAGGCATTCCGGTGGTGACCCAAACGATCAACGCAGTCAATCACACCGCTGCAGCGCGCGGGATGATGGAGAGCGCGCTTGGTGTGGACAAGAACGCCTGGTTACCGAATTTCGCTCCGCGCAAATTCCGCAGTGCCGCAAAGAAGTCTCGCACCGCTGCCGTGCGCGATGGCGAGCGCACGCCCGGCAAAGTGGCGATTTACGCGACCTGTTACGTGAATTTCAACGAACCGGGGATCGGTCACGATCTGCTCGCCGTGCTCGCGCACAATGAAATTCCTTACGAACTGGTGAAGAGCGAAGCGTGCTGCGGCATGCCGTTGCTCGAACAGGGCAATCTGCAGGGCGTCGCCGATAAAAAGGCCAAGAACATTCCTGTGCTCGCGAAATACGCTCGCGAGGGCTACGCGATCATCGGCGCGATTCCGAGCTGCGTGCTGATGTACAAGCACGAACTGCCCTTGATGTTCCCCGACGACGCCGATGTCCGCGCCGTCAGCGAGGCCTTCTGGGATCCGTTCGAATATTTCGTGTCGCGTCATCGCGATGGACTCCTGAAGACCGACTTCAAGAACCCCCTCGGAAAAGTGGCGTATCACGTGCCGTGTCATGCGCGGGTGCAGAACATCGGCCGCAAAACGTCCGAGACGCTGGCGCTGGTCCCCGATACGCAGGTCACCGTAGTCGAGCGCTGTTCCGGACATGCCGGCACGTTCGGCGTGAAGAAGGAGTTCCACCGCACGGCGATGCAGATCGGCACGCCGGTTTTCAAGGCGATGGCGCAGCCGCACCCCGATTACATTTCATCGGATTGCCAGCTGGCCGGCCATCATATCGAACAGGGGCTCGACGAAAGCGGCTTGTCGAAAGGACAGCTTGCGCATCCGCTGACGTTGCTGCGCAAGGCGTATGGCCTCTGATAACCCCTCACTGACTGGAAGGACACCGAGATGAGCATCGCCCGTAACTCGCTGCTGTCGCTCGAAAACTATTCGAAGTCGCGTATCGCGATGCGCGCCAAGGTGATCGAGCACAAGAAAGACCGTACGGTCGCGCTCGGCAACCACGTCACGTTCCTGTTCGAAGACGAAACCACGATCCGTTATCAGATTCAGGAGATGCTCCATATCGAGAAAATTTTCGACGAGGACGGCATTCAGGGCGAACTGAACGCCTATTTGCCGCTGGTGCCGGACGGCAGCAATCTGAAGGCGACAATGCAGATCGAATACGAGAACGAGATCGAGCGGCAGGCGGCGCTGGCGCGGCTGATTGGGATTGAGGACCGCGTGTTCCTGCAGGTGGAGGGCGAGCCGCCGGTCTATGCGATCGCCGACGAGGACCTGGAGCGCGAAAACGAGCAGAAGACCTCGGCCGTGCATTTCGTCCGCTTCGAACTGACGCCCGCGATGAAAGCGAAGCTACGCGACGGCGCGGCGCTGCAGATCGGCTGCGATCATCCGAATTATCCGGTGCCGACCGAGGCTATCGAGCCGAAGGTGCGGGCAGCGTTGATGAAGGATCTTGCGTGAGGTGCCCGGCGCAGACCCTAGGGGTTTATCCCTTGCGCAAATAAGTGCGTGCCAACCTTACTGGGCAAGCTCGGCCATGTAGGATAGCGGCGTCAATACGACGATCGCGGAGGCGCGTCATGCTACGTCGATGGATGCAACCCGCCGTCGTGGCGGCGTCGCTCGGCACGCTTGCCGTTGCCAGTTGCGCCGCTGACAGCGCGCCGCTTCAGCCCCCAATCGTCTATGTGGCTGACTTCGATCTCGACGTCGCCAACGTCAAGCCGGACAGCGGCCCTGGCAGCCGACTGCGGCGCTTTGGCAGTGCGTTGCCGAGCGGTCCCCTACGCTCGTCGAAAGATCCGCAAACCCATGCCAAAGAGATCGTCGCCGAAATGGCGGAGAACCTCACGGATGATCTGAACAAAGCCGGGATCGACGCGCGCCGGATGTCACCCGGCGCGGCGTTGCCGGCTACGGGCTGGCAAGTGCGCGGCGTGTTTCTGAGCGTCGACGACGGTAACCGCTTGCGTCGCGCGATGGTAGGTTTCGGTGCGGGCCAGACTGACTTTCAGGTGGCCGTTTCGCTCGACGATCTGTCGACGCCCACTCTCCCACCGCTCTACGAGAGCACCGAACAAGGCTCGAGCAAAGATAAACCCGGCGCCGTCATCAAGCTCAATCCGTACGTGATTGCCGCGAAGTTCGTGATGGCCGGCCAGGACGAGAAATCCACGATCAAAAATACCGCACAGCAGATTTCGGACTCGGTGGTGGAGAAGTTGAAGGCCAAAGCGCAGTAAGGGCGGAACGGGGTGTCGCGAAGGCACGCGGCTGCAGCCTCCGAGGTGAGTGCCTACTTACGTCAGACGGGCCGCTCGACGGTCCCACCACCAGCACTGGCAGGACCGCCGCACACCTTTGCCAATCAGGCTAGATTCAGCGTCCTCGTCATATCGCCCAGCGGCGCCAAGCCGTTTTGCGCGAACGCACGATCGCGCGCCACCACCCCGTCGAGCGGCCTCAGTCCGTGCACCCGCGTGATGAAGCGCAGGATCGAATTGGTGTCATAGACGGTGTGATCCACATAGCCCTTCTTTGCGAGCGGCGAGACGACCAGCGCCGGAATCCGTGAGCCCGGACCCCAGCGGTCGCCCTTCGGCGGCGACACCGGATCCCACCAGCCGCCGTTTTCGTCGACGGTGACGATCACCACCATGTTGTCCCACTGCGGGCTGCGCTGCAGATGGTCGATCACCGTGGCGATATGGCGGTCGCCCGATTCGACGTCCGCATAGCCCGCGTGCATGTTCAGATTGCCTTGCGGCTTATAGAACGTGACGGCCGGCAAACGCCCCGCGTCGATATCGGCGAGCAGGCGATTGGTCGACGCGTCGTCGCCCACGCCCGCGTCGCGCAGATGCTGGCGGCGCGCCTCGGTTCCTGGCGCGTAGCTGACGAAGTAGTTGAACGGTTGATGGTGATACTGAAAGTCGGGCACATCGCCGGTATCGTGATGATCCATCGCGTACTGCCAGGCGCCCGCGTACCACGCCCAGTCGACGCCCTTATCCGACAGACGATCGCCAATCGTCGCGTAGTTCTGCGGCGGCAGCACGCGCGGATTGGACAGATCGGCCATCGACTTGTCGCCGCCCGGCGCGGGCGGCACAAAGCTCGGCTGATACGGCGGCGCCATCGTGTTGACAGCGTAACCATCGGGCGTGAACAGGCCGTCGTTGACGAACTTCGGCGGCCCATCGAGCGCGGAAGCAGGCGAGTGCGCCGCCACCTTGAGCGCTGTGCCGGCCGGATCATCCCCTTCGACCACCGAGACAAACTGCTTCGCCGCGCTGTTATGCACATCCGGCACGAGCGGCGCCTGGGCGGAAATCAGGAAGATGTGGTTCAGCCACGAGCCGCCGAAGGCCGCCATAAAGAAGTTGTCGCACAGCGTGTACTGCTGCGCGAGATTCCAGATCCGCAACGTTTCGGCGGAACTGCGGTAATGCCCCATCACCAGACCGCCCGAGTCAGCCCAGGCGACGAACTGGTTGTTGCGCCCGGCGTTGATCTGCATCTGGTTCTGATAAAAGCGGTGCCACAGGTCGCGCGTGATCACGCCGTTTGGCAAAGGCGCGCCCTGTGCATCGGTGATGCGGAATGGCTTGTTGTTCAGACCGGCGATGTCATGCTCGCCAATCATGTAGCGCTTGCCGTCCACCTCCTGCGCTTGCGGCACGAGGCCGCCCCAGATTTTCGGCAGTTGCGGCAACGGCGTCTTGCCGTCGCGATCGAGTTGCACGTAGCGCTCGGCCGGTACGGCATCGAGCGGATGCTGCACGCCCGGGAAATTGCCATACAGATTGGCGAAGCTGCGGTTCTCGGCGTAAATCACCACGATCTGCTTTACCTGATCGTGCAACGCGGCGTCGAGCCGCAGGTCGGCGGCACTGCGCGGGGTGGCGGCTGCCTGCTCTTCCGTGGTGCAGCCGGCGAGGGCGAGTCCCAGCCCCACCGCCGCGATGCCGGTGAGGACCCGGCGCCGCTCGGGGTTGTCAGGGCTGTCGTCGCCGGCAAACTCCGCGTTCGCATGCGGCAGGGGCAAATCGTCTTTTTCGTTCATTGGTATGGCTCCTCAGGTCTGGTTCGCTCTCGCGTGCCGTTCGCACACGTCGACGATCCGCAATGATCGCTCGCGACGTCGTCATTTTGTGTGTCAAACGAAAGACACGGCTGCAGATAGCGGTTCGACTTCGGCGACATCGTACGATGCCAGAATTCGCTTCATCCGGCCAAATTCGCCCGTGACGCTTCGCGCTATCATGCTGTCCTATAGACGATCAGCACGAACCACAGCCGGACATGGCAAAAGAAAACATGACAGGAGCGGGACGCAAACAGGCCAGGCCGCGCAGCGATGCGCCAGCCCCGCACGAAGAGGCCGCAGCACCCGTCGACCTGACCGACACCGCCGACGACGAGAGCGCCGGCGGCTCGACCTACCTCGTCCCGGGTCTGGAGCGCGGGTTGCGCATTCTTGCGGAGTTCAGCGCGCGTGAACCGGTGCTGGGTGCGCCGGAGTTATCGAAGCGCATCGGCATTCCGCGTACCACCACCTTTCGTTTGCTGCAGACGCTGGAAGCGCTTGGGTTTCTCGAACGCGTGAACGGCGACCGTCATTTCCGGCTGAGCGTGGCGGTGTTGCGGCTGGGCTTCGAATATCTGAGTTCGCTCGAACTGACGGACGTGGGTACGCCGCTGCTCGAGCGCTTGCGTGACGCGACGGGACTCAGCGCGCATCTTCTGATCCGCGATCAGCGCGACGTGGTATTCGTTGCGAAAGCCCAGGCGCACGATCCGATGTTCAGCTCGGTCAAGGTGCATGTCGGCACACGTCTGCCGGCGCATGCGACTGTGCATGGCCAGGTGTTGATGGGCGATCTTAGTTACGACGAACTGCGCCAGCTTTATCCGGAGCCGCAACTCGAGCGTTTTACCGATCGCACGCCGGCCACTGTGGAAGAACTCAACGAGCGGGTGCGCGAAAGCGCGGCGCAGGGCTATGCGGTGAGCGAAGCTTCGTTCGAGCGAGGCATTTCGGTGGTGACGGCGCCGGTGCGCGACCAGACTGGCCGCATCGTGGCGGCCTTGACGGTGACGGTGCCGCGCTCGGATATTGGTGACGCCAGCGAACGCGAACCGTTGATCGCAGCGGTGTGCAACGCGGCTGTTGAGTTGTCGACACGCCTCAATTACCGTCCGCCCGCAGACGATCCGACCGCGGTAGAGGCACGCCGCAGGACTATCGCGGCTAGCTAGGCCAACCGGGCGAACCGGGCAAGCGACGCCGCAAAGCGATGTGGCCGGCTGCAGGGCAACCGGCCGCTTACTCAACTCTCTAAAGAAAACGCCCGGCCGCCCCAGATTTTCTCGACCACATCGGCGGACCTGCCACGTAGTGACAAATCCGGTAGCACTCAGAACGAGTGGTGAATGCCCGTCAGAAACACCGTCTGATTACGGCTATCCGAGACGCCTGCCGTGAAGAACGCCGCATCCGTATTCGACCCCGCACGCTCATACAGCGCATTCACATAAATCTGCGTCGACTTCGACAGCGCATAGATATCGCCGATCTCAAACTGCGTCCAGCGATGACCATCGAAGCTCGTCGTCGCCGCGCCACCCGCTACGCTGTTAAACGGCGTGAACTGATAGTTCGCGCCCGCATCGTAGCTCTGATACGTGCTCGAGTAGCCGGGCGATTCCAGCTTCACACGCGTGTACAGACCATGCACCAGCAGGTTGCCGAACTGGTAGGACGCACCTGCACCCATGTTCTCGACATTGTCGGCCGTGTATGCCGTGGCCGCGACACCCTGGAAGTTCGTGATGCCGGTCGTGACGATCGACGGCGTGCGGTCATGTTCATTCGAGTAAACCGCGCCGGCATTGAACGGCCCGTTTTTGTAGCTGGCCTCGAAGCTCAAGGTGCGACCGGTCGCGAAGTTCGTCGTATTGCCCAGCCCCATCATCGCGCCGACCGTGAAGCCGGCAAAGCTGGTTGAGCGGAACTTCACCGAGTTGTTGAACGGCACGACACTCGTATCTGCCAGCTCATCGATATTGCCCGGGTGGAATGCATACCAGCTCGCGGCGAGATAACCCGTGCTCAACGGACCCAGCACATCGAAGTTAAACGGCGTTTGGTGACCGAGCGTCAGCGTTCCGATCTGATCGGAACTCAAACCGACATACGCCTGACGATTCCACAATGTTCCGGGCGAAGCCATTGTCCCAGTCGTCGTATAGAAGCCATTTTCCAACTGGAAGATGGCGTGCAGACCGCCACCCAGATCCTCTACTCCCCTCAGACCCCAACGGTCAGGCTGCATGTTGCCCTGCTCTGCGATCCATTTCGAACTTCCGCCGGCATTGCTGATGTACGCGACTCCGGCATCGAGACTACCGTAAAGCGTGACACTGCTTTGTGCCCACGCCCCTGTCGTGGCGCACATCGCTGTGAGTGCGACTGCAATGATTCTTTTCACCGTTGGTTCTCCTAATCGTGTGACGAATGGCTGGATCCCATTCCGCCGTCCGTAGTGCATTGAGTGAGGGAGCGTTGGTCCTGGTTTATGCGCCAAAACTCTGCTTTTTATTTGTTCCACCTATGGGCATGTGTATCGCCTATGGAAAGTATAGGGTCTCCAGAAGTGGTCAAAATAAATTTTCGAGCCCCGAGGAAACCCGAATGCCGCGGGAGGGACGGTTTCGGTCGTGAACAAAAAAGCCTTACGGAATAGGCACGTAGGCCGACGTTCGTGGTCAGGTGAGGAAGGGAACGGTGTCTTTCCTCCGCCACATCAGTGTTTTCCCCTAACGCCGCAGATTTTTATTTTTTCTCGCTTAGACGGCTCCTATAATTGTCCATACACGAACTGATGTTCCTTGTATGGAACATTCGGGATTCAGGAGAAGGTAGCACATGACTGAAGAATGGCGTTGCGCCGGACATGCCGGCGACCTGTCCGAAGACGCGCCGCTCGAGTACAAGCTCGAAGGCACGGAGATCGGCATCTACAAGGTGGGCGATGCGCTGTACGCGCTGGAAAACGTCTGTCCCCACGCGTACGCGTTGCTGACGCAGGGATTTGTCGACGGCGATACCGTCGAATGCCCGTTGCACGAAGCCGTGTTCCATATCCCGACTGGCAAGTGCTTGAAAGAGCCGGGCGGCCGCGACCTGAAGGTGTATGCGGTTCGTCTCGCCGGTGAAGAAATCCAGATCAAGGTGGAATGACATGCGAGAGCAAGCCGTGAAATTCAATCCCTCCCTGAAGCCGTGGCTCGCGCCGCAGCCGAACAACGTGGCAGGCAAAGGCGTCATCGAAAAGCCGGGCGAGGCGCAAAACCTCGTGTGGCAAACCCGCAAGGCCGAACCGACGCAATACGAGAACGACTTCGGCGATGCGCTCGAGAAGGTGTTCGATGCGGGTGCGGTGGAGTTGCAGGACGTTGTCGACGGCTTGAACCGCATCGGCTTCCGGACCCCGGAAGGCGCGGCGTGGACCGCCGAACGCCTGACCGCCGAATTCCGCCTGCTCGCCGAATAGGCGCGTACCCAGACAACCTTGCGAAACCGTCGCACCGCCTACGCATCTGGAGTCTTTTCATGACGTCCCCCACACCCCATCCCACCACGGACCACGGCACGGCCGATCCGCTTCAGGCTTACCTCGACCTCGGTCTGCGCAATTACTGGTATCCGGTCGCCCCGAGCTGGCAAGTCGGCAATGCGCCCATCGGCCTGACGCGCCTCGGCGATCAGATCGTCCTGTGGCGCGATCAGGAAGGCCGTGTCCATGCACTCGAAGACCGCTGCCCGCATCGCGGTGCGCGTCTATCGTTGGGCTGGAATCTTGGTGGCAGCGTCGCGTGCTGGTACCACGGCATTGAAATCGACGGCGGCGGCACGGTTACCAAAGTCCCGGCCGTGTCGAACTGCCCGCTCGAAGGCCAGAAGTGCGTGAAGTCGTATCCCGTGCAAGAACATGCGGGGGCTATCTTCCTGTGGTTCGGCGACGACGCTCACAAGGAACCCGCGCCACTCGTTTTGCCGGAAGAACTGGTGAACGAGGAGTACGCGAGCTTTCTGTGCATGTCGAACTGGAAGTGCAATTACCAGTACGCGATTGACAACGTGATGGATCCGATGCACGGCGCCTATCTGCATGCGACCTCGCACTCGATGGCCGAAGGCGACAAGCAGGCCGACATGCGCGTGCGCAAGACCGATACCGGTTTGATGTTCGAAAAGGTCGGCCAGCGCGACGTCAATTTCGACTGGGTGGAGCTCGGCGAAACCGGTTGCCTGTGGATGCGCCTCGCGATTCCCTACAGGAAGAAGTTTGGCCCGGGCGGCAACTTTGGGATCATCGGCTTTGCCGTTCCCGTCGATGAGAGCAACTGCCAGGTTTACTTCTGGCGCACGCGCAAGGTATCGGGATGGCAGCGCGACGCATGGCGTTTCATGTACCGCAACCGCCTCGAAGGTCTCCATTGGGACGTGCTGGAGCAGGACCGCTATGTCCTCGAAAGCATGGCGCCGGATGCACGCAAACACGAATTCCTTTATCAGCATGACGTCGGCATGACGCGCGTGCGTCGTATGTTGCGGCAGCGCGCGCAGCAGGATTTCGATGCACTCGCCGCGCACCGTGCGCAAGCGGCCACTGCCACGACGGGTACAGCAGCAGGGCATAGCCATGCATAACGCCAACGCTGCGCCCGCGGCACTCACCGGCCGGCGCGTGATCGTCACGGGCGGCGCGCGCGGTCTTGGCGCGGCGTTTGTGCGCTCGCTGGTGCAGGCCGGCGCGCAAATCGTGTTCGGCGATGTTTTGCACGACGAAGGTCGTGCGCTCGCCGAGACGCTGCAAAGCGAAGGTCACGGGGCGCAATTCCTGCCACTGGACCTCGCCGATCCATCGAACATCCAGAGCTTCGTCGTCCAGGCGGTGAAGCAGCTCGGAGGCCTCGATGCGCTCATCAACAACGCGGCAATCACCAACTCCGGCGGCAAGCTGGCCGGCGAACTGGCGGTCGATACGTGGGATGCGGTGATGAACGTCAACGTGCGCGGCACGTGGCTAATGAGTACCGCGGCGCTGCCGCATCTGCGCGACTCGGGCCGCGGCAGCATCGTCAATATCGCTTCGGATACGGCGCTGTGGGGCGCGCCGAAACTGCTGGCTTATGTCGCCAGTAAAGGCGCCGTGATCGCGATGACGCGTTCGCTGGCGCGTGAATTCGGCGCCGACGGCGTCACGGTCAACGCGATCGCACCGGGGCTGACCGAAGTCGAGGCCACCGCCTACGTGCCGGCCGAACGTCACGAGTATTACCTGAAAGGCCGTGCGCTGACCCGCGCCCAGGTTCCCGACGATGTGACGGGGCCGGTCCTGTTCCTGTTGTCCGATGCCGCACGCTTCGTGACCGGCCAGTTGCTGCCGGTGAACGGCGGCTTTGTGATGAATTGATCTTGTCTTGACCGAAAGGAGAAAGAGATGGCGGACACCGATTTCGAACGTAAGTCGTGGGATCAACCCGCGGAAGCCAGTTTTGCGCAATGGATGGACACACGCGTTGCACGTCTTGAAACCCGTCGCTACGACTGGGACGCGCTGAAGTTTCAGGCCGATTACGACCCGAAGTATCGCCGGGCGCAAATGCGCTATGTCGGCACGGGCGGCACGGGTGTCGCGAAGGATGTCAACACGGTGCCTGCAGGCGGCTTCACGTTCTCGACCATGGTGATCCCGGCCGGCAATATCGGGCCGAGCCATATTCATATGGATGTCGAAGAAATTTTCTTCGTGCTGCGCGGCAAGATGAAAGTGATCTGCGAACGCGACGGCGAGACCTGGGAATCGGTGCTCGGCGAGCGCGACCTGATTTCGGTGCCACCGGGCGTGTATCGCACGGAAGTGAATATCGGCGAAGAGGATGCGCTGATGTGCGTGATGCTCGGTTCTCCGAAGCCGATCACGCCGACTTATCCGCCGGATTCGCCGCTTGCCAAGCTGAAGCGATAGGCGACAAGCACTTGGGTGCGAAGCGCAGGGTGGTTGCCCGTTCGACGCTTTGCACTAGCCATACCCACGCGACAACCCTGTGCACCGCACCGTCGCCGCACTGACGTCACCTTACTTTGCACTTGCAGATAGAAACCATGTCCGCTGTCCCGTCTGTTACTGCCGATCTCGCCGCCTCGCTGGAAGCGCGTCTTGCGCGCTTTCCGCTGCAGCAGGCCGTTACCGCGGCGACGCAGACGGTGGGTTATCGCGAAGCGCGAGAGCTGGCTTCTGTGCGCGACGAGGCGTTGCCGCTCGTGCTGCTGCACGGCATTGGCTCGGGAGCAGCGTCGTGGGTGCAGCAGTTTGAAGCGCTCGGTGCGACGCGGAAGGTGCTTGCCTGGGATGCGCCGGGATACGGCGTATCGACACCGGTCGTCCCAGCTTCGCCCCAAGCGGCGGACTACGCCGACGTTCTGCGCGGCTGGCTCGACGCGCTCGGCATCGCGCGTTGCGTGCTGGTAGGGCATTCGCTGGGCGCGATCGTCGCTGGCGCATTTGCTGCTGCAAATCCGCAGCGTGTCGCAGGCCTTTTGCTGCTGTCGCCTGCTGGCGGTTACGGCGCGGCCACAACAGACGTACGCGAAACAAAACGCGACCAGCGTCTTGCGATGCTCGCCGAACTCGGCCCCGTAGGTCTTGCCGAAAAGCGCAGTACAAACATGGTGTCTGCACACGCCGACGAGACAGCCCGTGCGTGGGTACGCTGGAACATGGCGCGCATCGTGCCGCAAGGCTACGCGCAAGCCACACATCTGCTCGCCAACGCCGATCTTGCCGCCGACCTCTCGCGCTTCCACGGACTGGTCAACATTGCTGTAGGCGCCGAAGACACCATCACGCCGCCGTCCGCATGCGAACGGCTGGCCCTCGCGGCTCGTACGTCCTTGCAGATCGTGCTGCGCGCCGGTCACGCCGGATATATCGAAGCCGCTGACGCGTACACCGCGATCATCGACACGTTCTGCCGCGCGAGCGCGGCACCACGGAGCCACTGAAATGACGCCCGACACGATCAACGCCGAGCGCGCAACAGACGACGACAACGCCGAACCCGGCTACAAAGTGCCCGGTCTCGAACGCGGTCTGAAGATTCTGACTGAGTTCTCGCCACGCGAGCCGGTATTGGGCGCACCGGAATTATCCCGGCGCCTGAAGATTCCCCGCACGACGGTCTTCCGTCTGCTGCAGACGCTCGAATCGCTCGGCTTTCTCGAGCGAGCCGATAAGGACCGCAACTATCGCCTGGGCGTTGCGGTGCTGCGCCTCGGCTTCGAATATCTGAGCTCGCTCGAACTGACGGATCTCGGCTTGCCGATCATCGAGGCCTTGCGCAACGACACCGGTCTGACAAGCCACATCCTGATCCGCGACGGACGCGACGTGGTGTTCGTCGCCAAGGCGCAAAGTCACACGCCGATTTTCAGTTCGGTGAAGGTCAACGTCGGCACACGCCTGCCCGCACATGCGACGACGCACGGCCAGGTGCTGATGGGCGATCTGACGCTCAACGACTTACGCGCGCTGTACCCCGAGCCGAAGTTGCATCGCTTTACCAAACTCACACCTGAAACGGTCGAAGAGTTGTACGAACGAATTCGCGATGACGCGCAGCGCGGTTTCGCGATCAGCGAATCGTCGTTCGAACGCGGCATTTCGGTCGTGACGGCGCCGGTGCGTAACGACACGGGCCGCATCGTTGCAGTGATCACCACGACGATTCCGCGGCCGGAGATCGATGCAGCGCTGCTCGACAGCGGTCTGATCGACAAGGTGCGCGGCGCGGCTGACGAACTCTCGCAACGCCTGAACTACCGTCCCAAGAACGGGCCGGCCGCGGGCAGCAAGTACATGAAGGCATTGGGGCTCTAATGATCCAGATCGATTTGACCGGTCAGGTAGCGGTGGTGACGGGCGGCTCGTCCGGCATCGGCCTCGCGACCGCCGAACTGTTTTTGCGTGCGGGTGCATCGGTCGCCATCTGCGGACGCGACGCCGAACGCCTGGCGCATGCGGAGACGGCGCTGAAGACGCAATTCCCGTCCGCGCAACTGCTCGCCACACGCTGCGATGTGCTCGACGCAGAGGAAGTCAAAGGCTTCGCGCAAGACGTGCAGCGCCGCTTCGGTCGCACTGACATGCTGGTGAACAACGCTGGCCAAGGCCGCGTTTCGACTTTCGCCGACACCACCGACGACGCCTGGCGCGAAGAACTCGACCTGAAGTATTTCAGCGTGATCCGCCCGACTCGCGCGTTTCTGCCAATGCTGCGCGACGCGGCGGGCATGGGCAACGCGTCGATCGTCTGCGTGAATTCGCTGCTCGCGCTGCAGCCGGAGCCGCATATGGTGGCGACTTCCTCGGCACGCGCGGGTTTGCTGAGTCTCATCAAGTCACTAGCGGTAGAACTCGCGCCGCAGCGTATTCGCGTGAATTCGATTCTGATCGGCATCGTCGAATCGGGCCAATGGCGCCGCCGCTTCGAGACGCAAGCCGCGCCGGGCCAGAGTTGGGAAGACTGGACGGCAGAACTCGCACGCAAGAAGAACATTCCGCTTGGCCGCTTCGGCCGTCCCGAAGAGGCCGCACAGGCACTCTTTTATCTGGCTACTAATCTGTCGTCCTACACG
Source organism: Paraburkholderia phenazinium (assembly GCF_900141745.1). Lineage (NCBI taxonomy): Bacteria > Pseudomonadati > Pseudomonadota > Betaproteobacteria > Burkholderiales > Burkholderiaceae > Paraburkholderia > Paraburkholderia phenazinium. The sequence continues at coordinate 926,176 of NZ_FSRM01000002.1, forward strand.
ACAGGCAGTCATATCGATGTCTCTGGAGGCAATGCACGACATGTCTAATAAAACCACCGTCGGCGAGCTGATTGCCGCCTTTCTCGAGCAATGCGGCGTTCGCACGACGTTCGGCGTGATTTCGATCCACAACATGCCGATCCTCGACGCGATCAACAACCGCGGCAAGATCCGTTATGTCGGTGCACGCGGCGAAGCCGGTGCGGTCAACATGGCCGATGGTCTGGCACGTGTGTCCGGTGGCCTTGGCGTCGCGTTCACCAGCACGGGTACTGCAGCCGGCAACGCAGCAGGCGCGATGGTCGAAGCGCTGACCGCTGGCACGTCGCTGCTGCATATCACTGGCCAGATCGAAACCGAATACCTCGACAAGGACCTCGCGTATATCCACGAAGCGCCGGACCAGTTGTCGATGTTGTCGTCGATCTCGAAGGCCGCCTACCGCGTCCGCACTGCCGAGACTGCACTCCCGACGATCCGCGAAGCGGTGCGGGTCGCGCAGACCGCGCCGAGCGGCCCGGTGAGTGTCGAGATTCCGATTGACATTCAGGCGGCAGAAATCGAATGGCCCGCTGACCTCAGCGCGCCGCACGTGACGACGCTCACGCACGACAGCAAGCGCGTCGTGCAACTCGCCGATGCGCTGGCCAAGGCCGCGCGTCCGCTGCTGTGGCTTGGCGGCGGCACGCGTCACGCGCGGACGGCGGTTGAGCGCCTGGTGGCGCTGGGCTTTGGCGTCGTGACCAGCGTGCAGGGCCGCGGCATCCTGCCGGAAGATCATCCGGCGACGCTCGGTGCGTTCAACGTGCACGCGTCGGTGGAGAGCTTCTACAAGACTTGCGATGCGGTCCTCGTGGTCGGTTCGCGTCTGCGTGGCAATGAAACGTTGAAGTACAAGCTTGCGCTGCCGCAACCGCTGTACCGCATCGATGCGGACGCACTCGCCGACAACCGCGGCTATCGCAACGATCTGTTTGTGCATGGCGACTCCGCTGCGGTTCTGGAAGAACTCGCGACGCTGCTCGAAGGCCGTCTCAAGGTGGATCCGAAGTTCGCTGCCGATCTGGCCGCTGCCCGGGAGATCGCCGTAGCGGATGTAGGCAAGGGTCTCGGACCGTACAAGCGCCTCGTCGATGCACTGCAACGTTCGGTGGGCACGGACTATAACTGGGTGCGCGATGTGACGATCTCGAACAGCACGTGGGGTAACCGCCTGCTGCAGATTTTCACGCCGCGTGCGGGGGTGCACGCCTTGGGCGGTGGTATCGGTCAAGGGATGCAGATGGCAATCGGTGCGGCGCTGGCGGGAACAGCGGCGAAGACGGTGTGCCTCGTCGGCGACGGTGGCCTGATGGTGAACGTCGGTGAACTGGCGACGGCCGTGCAGGAAAACGCCAACGTCATGATCGTACTGATGAACGACCAATGCTATGGCGTGATCCGCAACATCCAGGACGCGCAGTATGGCGGCCGCCGCTGCTTCGTCGATCTGCATCAACCGGACTTCGCGCAGTTTTGCGAGAGCCTGAAGCTCACCCATTACCGCATCAAGTCGCTCGACGACGCGGACGAGATTATCCGCGAAGGTCTGGCGAAGACGGGCCCGGTGCTGGTTGAAGTGGACATGCTGTCGGTCGGCTCGTTTGCCACCGCGTTTGCTGGGCCGCCGGTCAAGAAGCAGGAGCCAGAACATGCATGATCTTCGCCACGCGGGACATCATGCGCCCGTCGACGTTGCGATGATCGGCTTCGGGGCGATCGGCCAGGCGGTGTATCGCTCCGTTGTAGCGGATCCGCAAGTGCGCGTGTCGCATGTGATCGTGCCCGAGCGGCATGCGGCGTCGGTGCGAGAGGTGGTGGGCGCGTCGGTAGATGTGGTGTCGTCGGTGGCTGCGCTGAGCAGCCGCCCGCAGTTCGCGCTGGAATGCGCGGGCCACAGTGCGTTGGTCGACCACGTTGTTCCGTTGTTGAAAGCGGGCACCGATTGCGCGGTGGCTTCTATCGGAGCTCTCTCGGACGTGCTGCTGCTCGACGCTCTCTCGGCTGCTGCGGATGAAGGCGATGCCACGCTGACGCTGTTGTCCGGCGCCATTGGCGGCGTAGACGCTTTGGCCGCGGCGAAACTGGGTGGCCTCGACGAAGTGCTGTACACGGGTCGCAAGCCGCCGCAGGGCTGGCTCGGCACACCCGCCGAAGAGATATGCGATCTGCAGAGCCTGACGGAAGAGCGGATCATTTTCGAAGGTAGCGCCCGTGAAGCGGCGCGGCTTTATCCGAGGAATGCCAACGTGGCGGCGACGATTGCGCTGGCAGGTCTCGGCCTCGATCAGACCATTGTGCGTCTGATCGCAGACCCCGCTGTGACGCGCAACGTGCACCGCATCCTGGCGCGCGGCGCATTCGGCGAGATGTCGCTCGAAATGTGCGGCAAGCCGTTGCCGGACAACCCCAAGACGTCCGCGCTGACCGCGTTCAGCGCGATCCGTGCCCTGCGCAATCGCGCGGCGCGTTGCGTGATTTGATGAGAAGTAACTGAGCGGATGACCGACATGACTCACTTCGATACCAGCCTCGTGCCCACCGGCGATATTTTCATCGGCGGCGAATGGCGGCAAGGGCGTGGCAACCCGTACAAAAGCCTGTATCCGGCAGATCAGTCGGTCAACATGGAAATCTCGACGGCCAGCGCCGACGATGCGCGCGATGCGGTCGAAGCCGCGGACATTGCATGGCGCAAAGCGGATTGGGCCGGTCTGAAGCCGCATCAGCGTGCCCTGGTTCTGTACCGTATCGCCGATCTGATCATGGCGCGTCACGAAGCACTGGCGCATCTGCAGCGGCGCGATAACGGCAAGCCGATCGGCGAAACACGCGTACTGGTGGCGAGCGCTGCCAACACGTTCCGCTATTTCGCCGCGTGCCTCGAAACGCTTGAGGAAGAGCTCACGCCGTCGCGTGGCGACTACATGACCATGAGCGTGTACGAGCCGATTGGCGTGATCGCGGCTATCACGCCGTGGAACTCGCCGATCGCATCGGATGCGCAAAAGCTTGCTCCTGCGCTTGCGGGTGGCAACGCGGTGGTGTTGAAGCCCGCTGAAGTGACGCCGCTGGTCTCGCTCGCGTTGGCGCGCATCTGCGAAGAAGCGGGCGTACCGAAGGGCGTATTGAGCGTGTTGCCCGGTAAAGGTTCGGTAATCGGCGATGTGCTGGTGCGTCATCCGCTCGTGAAGAAAGTGTCGTTCACTGGCGGGACCGAAGTGGGTCGTGGCATCGCGCGCATCGCCGCGGACAAGCTGATGCCGGTGTCGCTGGAACTGGGTGGCAAGTCGCCAACCATCGTCTTCGAAGACGCGGATATCGATCACGCGGTGAACGGCGTGCTGTACGGCATTTTCAGTTCGTCGGGCGAGGCATGCATCGCGGGCTCGCGTTTGTTCGTGCATCGCCCGATCTACGACACGTTCATGAAGCGCCTGGCGGAAGGCGCACGCAGGTTGCGCGTGGGCGACCCTTCGAGCCCGGAAACACAGATGGGCCCGTTGATTACGCCAGCGCATCGCGAATCGGTGGAGCGTTATGTCGCTTTGGGCCTGGAAGAAGGTGGACGCCTGTTGTGCGGTGGCGAGCGTCCCGTCGGCGACGGACGCGAACAAGGCAACTTCTATCAGCCCACGATTCTCGAAGGCCTGTCGAACAGCGCCCGTATCTGCCAGGAAGAAATTTTCGGACCGGTGCTGGTCGCCATGCCATTCGATGACGAAGCCTCGCTAATCAAGCAGGCCAACGATAGCGTGTTTGGCCTCGCTGCCGGCATCTGGACGCGCGACTACAAACGCGCCTGGCGCGTGGCCCGCGCGCTCGAAGCGGGCACCGTGTGGATCAACACCTACAAGCTGTTCTCGATCTCGACGCCGTTCTCCGGCTGGAAAGAGAGCGGGATGGGTCGCGAGAAAGGGCGTCTCGGCATTCGCGAGTACATGCAGCAAAAGAGCCTGTACTGGGGCTTGAACGACGCACCTTTGGCCTGGGCCAATGCGCCCCAGACGAATTGAGGAACAAGAGGCACGACATGACGATTCTCGGCATTGAACAGATTACCTACGGTGTGACGGACCTCGAAACCTGCCGGCGCTTTTTTGCCGACTGGGGTTTGAAAGAGACTGCGCACGACGAAACCCGCGCCCGCTTCGAATCGCTGAACGGCTGCACGATTCTGGCCGTGGATTCGAACGATCCGTCGCTGCCGCCCGCTTTCGAAGAAGGTTCGACGCTGCGTGAGGTGACGTGGGGTGTAGCGACGCGCGCCGAACTCGACGCGTTGCGCGGCCGCTTTGCAGGTCAGCCTGGACACTTCGAAAACGACGACGCGGTGGGTTGCATCGACCCGAACGGCATGGCGATTCGTGTGGAAGTCACCCGCAAGCGCGACGTCGAAACGCATGGCTCACCTTCAAACGTGTGGGGCCAGACGTTACGCGTGAATCAACCGTCGCCGATCTATGAGCGAGCTGAACCGGTGGAAGTGGGGCATGTGGTGTTCTTCACCAACAACCTTGCCGAAACGGAGAAGTTCTATCAGGAACTGCTCGGCTTCGAGATGTCAGACCGTTACCCGGGACGTGGCGCGTTTCTGCGCTGCGCGCCGCATGGCGGACATCATGACCTGTTCCTGCTGGCGTTGCCGAACGGCAAACGTGGCCTGAATCACGTGGCCTTCACCGTGCGCGATATTCACGAAGTGTTCGGCGGCGGCATGCATATCAGCCGCTGCGGCTGGGACACGCAACTTGGGCCGGGGCGCCATCCGGTGTCGTCTGCTTACTTCTGGTATTTCCAGAATCCGGCTGGCGCGCTCATCGAGTACTACGCGGATGAGGACCAACTGACGCCCGAGTGGCAACCGCGCGATTTCGAGCCGGGGCCGACCGTGTTCGCCGAATGGGCGATCGATGGCGGCATCGACGGCAACACGCGTCGTCAGAAGAATGCGAAAGCGCCGGAGGGCAAGTTCATGACGAAGCGCAAACATGACTGACGCCGCTGCATCAAGCGCACACGCGAGCCTGGAGGCACCACGCACGATCGTCGTGATCGGCGGTGGCCAGGCGGCCGGATGGGTCGTGAAGACCTTGCGCAAGGAGGGTTTCGACGGTCGCCTCGTGATGATCGCTGATGAGATCCACTTGCCGTATGAGCGTCCACCGCTGTCGAAGGCGGTGCTGGCGGGGGAAGCGGATATCGACACCGTGCGCCTCGTCAAGCCGGACGACTTCGACGCCCTGAACATCGAAGCGTGGCAGCCGGATACGGCTACGTCGATTGATCGTGAGCAGCGCATCGTGCGTACGCTGTCGGGCCGCGAGGTGCAATACGATCGCTTGGTGATTGCCACGGGTGGGGCCGCGCGACGCTTGCCCGATGCGCTGGTGAAGACTTTCAACATCGCTTACCTGCGCACGCTCGATGAAGCGGTCGCCCTCGGCGAACGGTTGCGCGCGAGCCAGCACGTGCTGGTGATTGGCGGCGGCTGGATTGGGCTGGAAGTGGCGGCAACTGCACGCAAGCTTGGTGTTGCGGCAACTGTCGTCGAAGGTGCGCCGCGCCTGTGCGCCCGCTCGGTGCCGCCGGCTATTTCCGATTTCCTGGCTGAACTGCATCGGGCCAATGGCGTGGACGTGCGCCTCGATTCAGGCCTTGTATCGCTCGACGATCACCCCGACAACCCCCACGGCGTGCGTGCCACACTGGCCGACGGCACAACGCTTGATGCCGATTTCGCCGTCGCGGGTATCGGTCTCACGCCGCATACGGCGCTCGCACAAGCAGCACGCCTTGCGATTGCCGACGGTATCGTGGTCGATCACTTTGGCGCAACCTCCGACCCGCGCGTCTTTGCATGCGGCGACGTGGCGAACCATCCGAGCGCGTGGCTAAAGCGCCGCGTACGGCTCGAATCCTGGGCGAACGCGCAAAACCAGGCTATCTCCACGGCGAAAGCCTTGCTTGGCAAGTTCGAGCCGTATGCTGACATTCCGTGGTTCTGGTCCGATCAGTACGACGTGAACCTACAGATCCTTGGCGACATTCCCAACGACGCGCAACTCGTCGTACGCGGCGATCTGCCAGGCAAACGCGCCACGCTCTTCTACGTGGAAAACGGTGCGATTCGCGGGGCGATTGCGATCAACACGCCGCGCGATCTGAAACTCGCGCGCAAATGGATGAACCAGGGCCGCACGGTCGACCTTGCAACTCTCACTGACGCCAGCACGGCGCTCGCGTAACTCTTTTCGGACGGCGACAACGGCATGAGAACCATCGACAACACCATGGGGGACCGCAGCAGCGCCGGTGTCTCAGGCCCTGTGACCCGGGGCTCGATCATTGCGCGTCTGGAACGCTTGCCGGGCAATGCGATGCAGGTTCGCGCGCGAATCCTGATTGGACTCGCGACGTTCTTCGACGGGTTCGATGTAATCGCCATCGCTGCTACGTTGCCGATCCTGATCCAGAAATGGGGGCTCACGCCTTGGGAGATCGGTTTTCTGATCGCGTCGGGATCTATAGGGCAACTGTTGGGCGCGTTCGTGTTTCCTTGGTACGCCGAGCGTAAGGGGCGCGTGCGCGCGATTGCGTTGAGCTCCGGGATCATCGGCGTGACGAGTATTGCGTGCGGATTCGCGCCGACGTTTGTTGCGTTCGTTGTGCTGAGGATTGTCCAGGGCCTGGGCCTGGGTGGCGAGTTGCCGGTGGCGGCGACGTATATCAACGAGATCAGCCGCGCGCATGGCCGTGGGCGCTTTGTGCTGCTGTATGAGATCGTGTTTCCGGTGGGTTTGCTGGCGTCGAATGCGTTGGGTGCGTGGATCGTGCCGCGCGTTGGCTGGCAGGCCATGTATTTCATCGGCGGCTTGCCGTTGATCCTGTTTTTCGTGCTGCGCAGACTGGTGCCGGAATCGCCGCGCTGGCTAGCTGAGCGCGAACGCATGGCCGATGCGGATGCAGCGGTGCTGGCCTTCGAACGCGCGACCAAGGGACCGCTGGCGCCGGTTGAGCATGCAGTCGAATTCGAAGCGATGGCGAGTCGGCATCCTAAGCGCCGTATCGGCGATCTGTTTGGGCCGGCTTATCTGAAGCGCACGTTGGCGGTGGCGATGCTATGGGTGACGTGCGGATTTATTCAGTACGGGCTTTCCACTTGGCTGCCCACGATCTATCGCACGGTTTATCACGCGCCGTTGCAACTGGCGCTGAACCTTGCGGTGGCGGCTTCCGTACTCGGTGTGATTGGGTCGCTGACCTGCGCATTGCTCGTCGACAAGGTGGGGCGCAAGCCGATCATCAATCTGTCGTTTGTGTTGTGTGCGATTTCGCTGGCGCTGGCCGGTGTGTTCCACGATTCGTCGGTGTATGTGGTGGCGACGTGTTGTGCATTTGCGCTGGGCTTCCTCGCGTGCGGGTTTATCACGGCGTATGTCTATACGCCGGAGTTGTATCCCACTAGCATCCGTGCGTTTGGCTGTGGAGTTGGCGGTGCCTGGCTAAAGGTGGCGGCGATCTTCGCGCCGGCGATCGTTTCGAAGACGATGGTGGGTGGTCATCTCGACGTCGCGTTTTACATTCTCGCGGCCGTGCCGTTCCTCGCCGCGCTCACGGTGCATTTCCTTGGAATTGAGACGAAGGGGAAGGTGTTGGAGCAACTGGAGGCTTAGCGGCTCTTGTAGCTCGGCGCGCTAGCGTAACGGGAAGCGCGCATCGTTCCGGCAAGAAGCCGTGCGATGCGCTCTCTCGTTACAAAGCCTTTCTGTACACCACAAACCCCGACCGGTCAGCGACACGGTCATACAGCTTCATCGCCGTCTGATTCGTCTCATGCGTTTGCCAATAAACGCGACTTGAACCCGCCGCTTTCGCGTGTTCGTAGACGGCTTCGATCAGCGCTCGCCCGACGCCTTTGCCGCGCTCGCTCTCGAGCGTGTAGAGATCCTGCAGATAGCAGATGGGTCCGGCCATCGTGGTGTGTCGATGATAGAGATAATGCACGAGACCGAGCAGCTGACCGTCGCGCTCGGCGACCATCGCATGCATGGGTTCATAACCGTCAAAGAAGCGCGACCACGTGAGAAGTGTTATTTCGCGGGGCAACGCTGTCTCGCCGGAACGTCCGTAGAAGGCGTTATAGGCATCCCACAGCGGCAGCCATGCCGAAAAATCGACGTTGGTTACTGGACGGATCTGGATTGATTGAGTCATGCGCAAAGCTCCTCGGCTAGGCGTCGTGAAACAAAGCTTCACGACCACCGTCAGCTTAAGAACTTTGCGGCACTATTGTTAGCTCCACGGTTCAGCAATAACCTGGAGCCACGCACTTGCACTGAGGCCCGCTAACGTGAGATTTCCGGAGCTTGTGCTGCGCCCGCATGCGCCTAGGCACGTCGCACGCGAACGCACGACATGAACGGCGGAACGATCAATCGAGCGAAGAAGCCCGCGCGAACCGCGGCGTTGGTGTTAGTTCTTCCGGCTTCCTGAATGTCGCAGCGTGTCGCGCACCTTCTTGGCGACCAGCAGCGGCATGTAATCGAACACTCGAGCATCAGTCTTATAGTTGGCCAAAGTATCGGCGTAGATCTTCGAGACCGTTTCCGTGGGGGTATTGGTTTCCGCGGCGATGGCCTGTACAACTTCGTCAACGTTGGGCTGGGGCTGAGCCATTGAGGTTCTCCGGGTTTGGCAGGGGGGAAGTGCAAACGGCAGGAGTTCCATTACAGGACGAGCTTGGCCAGGATGCCAATTGAATCGTCCTATCGCGCTTTCGGATCAGGAAAGGGAGCGATCGCAAATCGCGATCGCTATGCTCAATGTGAGTGCCGATGATGAATATCTGGGAAATGCGCATGCGTGTGCGTGATTGGTGCATGCCGGTGCGGATGCACATGCGGCTCCTCGCCGTCCCATTCGAAATCGTGTTCGTGCTGATGATGTTCGTCATGACGGTGCCGGTGGTTATGCTCCAGCACCTGGTGCGTATGCGGATGGTCGTGCCGCTCGCGGATATGCAGCCAGATGCCGAGAGCCATCAATGCCGCGGCGACCCAGAACAGCAGCGGCGGCATTTCGGGCCACAGGATCAGCGAGATCGTCACGCCGAACAGCGGCGCCACTGAAAAATATGCGCCGGTGCGCGCCGTACCGAGATTGCGCAGCGCGACCACGAACAGCACCAGACTGACCCCGTAACCGGCGAACCCGGTCACCATCGCGGCCGCCATGATTCCGGCATGTGGGAGTTGAGCGCCCAGCAGCAATGCAATGACGAAATTCACCGACCCTGCGGTCAGCCCTTTCAGACAGGCGATGACCATCGCATCGTTGGTGGAGACCTTGCGCGTGAGATTGTTGTCGATTGCCCAGCACGCGCACGCCGCGGCCACCAGCAGGGCGCCGAGCGGCACGCTTGTCGCGCCGGGGTGCCATGACAAGGCCACACCACCCGCCACGATCGCCACCATGCCAAGAAACACCTGGGCATCGACGTTCTCGCGAAACACGATCCATGCGATCAGCGCGGTGAAAACACCTTCCAGATTCAGCAGCAACGAACTCGTGGCTGCCGGCGTCGCGTTCAGGCCGAGCATCAACAGAGCGGGTCCCGCGACGCCGCCCGTGACGATGGCGCCGAGCAGCCACGGGACTTCGCGCAAATGGATCTGTCCTTCGTTGGCTCGCTGGTCGTTGCTCAGTCTCAGCTTGCGTACGAGGATCGTGATAGCCAGGCCAACGCCGCTGCCGAGGTAGAAGAGTCCCGCCACCATAAACGGCGACAGGGTGCCGAGCAGCGCCTTGGCAAAAGGTGTCGTCGCACCGAACAAGGCGGCAGCGAGAAGGGCGGTGAACGGTGCGTTCAAACGTGCTGACATGGCTTTTGTCGCGATGAATCAGGCAATCAGCTTAAGGTGCTGGCGGCGCCGCGTCGAGTGCTAAGCAGTTCTGGCTGGTTCGGGAAACAGGCGCTCGGAAAGAAAATCGACCCAGACCCGCAGTTTGGGCGACAACTGCCGGCTCGATGGCCACAATACCGAGAATTGTCCGGCCTGCGCGAGGTGGTCCGCCATGACCGATTGCAACGCGCCGCTTTGCAAGGCGTCGCGCGCGAGAAACTCGGGCATATAGGCGATGCCAAGCCCCAACTCTGCCGCTGCCCGGAGCGCCTCCATGTTGTTGCAGGTCAGCGCGGTCGGAAAGCGTGTGACCGTGTCTTCCGGCAGATCGCGAAAGCGCCACGGCTCCAGTTTTCCCGAAGTCGGAAAACGAAACCGCAGGCAGGCATGCTGCGCCAGATCGGCCGGCACCTGCGGCACGCCGCGCCGCTGTAGATACGTCGGCGACGCGCACAGCACAAAACAGAACGGCCCCAGCCGCTTGGCCATCAGTTGCGAATCGTCGAGCGGCCCGCTGCGGATTGCGGCATCGAAACCGCCTTCGATTACATCGACCAGACGGTCGTTGAAGTCCAGTTCGAGATTGATCTCCGGATAGCGCGCCGCGAACTCCGGCACGATCGGCAGCAAAAAACGGTAGCCGATGGTCGGCAGGCTCACCCGCAGACGGCCGCGCGGGGTCGCCGTGGCTTGCAGCATCATCGTTTCGGCGTCGTGCACGGCCTCGAGAATCTGACGGCAGCGCTCGTAGAAGCGCTCGCCGTCGTCCGTCAGGCTGACGCGCCGCGTGCTTCGCTGCAGGAGTCGCACGCCAAGATGCTGCTCGAGGCGCGCCACGCTTTTGCCTACCGCCGACGCAGACACGCCGAGCCGCTGCGCGGCGCCGACAAAGCTCGAAGCCTCCGCAGTTCGCACGAACGCGATCATGCCGGTCAGGTTTTCCATGGCCTCATTCGAGAATTTTTGTCCGGATTGATCTGACTTTAGCAGTATTTATCACGTTCGAGTCCGTAACTAGACTTGCCTGACCCGTTTTCCGTGTGCGTCGGAAATCGCCAGTCCTCGGTGCCCTGTCTATCCAAAGGAAGCTTCATGTCTGACTCGATCGATCACACCGCCTCGCGAGGCGCCGCCGTGCTTGCCGCGGTTTGCGTCGCGGCGGTTATCCTGCCGCTCAGTTTCTCGGCGGGCGCCATCGCGACACCGGCAATCGGCCGCGCTCTCGGTGGCGGTCCGGTAGCGCTGAACTGGATTACCAATGCGTTCATGCTCGCATTCGGCAGTTGTCTGATGGCGGCGGGCACGCTTGCCGATCGCTTCGGCCGTCGCCGCGTGTTTCTCTGCGGGGTGAGCGTGTTCTCGCTGATGTCGATGCTCCTCGCGCTTGCTCCTGGCATCGTCTGGGTCGATCTGCTGCGGGCAGCGCAAGGGGTGGGCGCCGCCGCTGCGCTGGCGGGCGGCTCGGCGGCGCTCGCGCAGGAGTTCGACGGCCACGCCCGGACCCGCGCGTTCAGTCTGCTCGGCACCACCTTCGGCGTTGGCCTTGCGTTCGGACCGGTGCTGGCCGGCGGCCTGATCGAACTGTTTGGCTGGCGCGCGGTGTTTGTTTCGACCGCGCTGCTCGGCGCGATGTCGCTGCTGCTTGCGGCACCCGGCATGCCGGAGACGCGCGATCCGCACGCGTCCGGCGTGGACTGGCCCGGCATGGCGAGCTTTACGGCGGCGCTCGGGTTGTTCACGGTCGCGATTCTGGAGGCGCCGGATATCGGCTGGGGCCATCCGGCGGTCGGTTCGCTGCTGGCGGTCGCAGCCGGGTCGCTTGTGGCATTCGTGCTGATCGAGCGGCATACCGCGCGGCCGATGCTCGACCTCTCGTTGTTCCGCTATCGCCGTTTCGTGGGCGTGCAGTTGCTGCCGATCGCGACGTGCTACTGCTTCGTGGTGCTGCTGGTGATCTTGCCGATCCGCTTTGTCGGCATCGAAGGATACGCGCCACTTAATGCCGGCTTGATGATGATCGCGCTTTCGGCGCCGATGCTGGTCATGCCCGCACTCGCCGTGCGCCTGACCCGGCACGCATCGCCGGGGCTGATCTCCAGCTTGGGTCTGCTGATTGCAGCAGCGGGACTGGTTTGGCTCGGCGGCGTACCGGTAGGCGCGGAACCCGCTGCGCTGTTGGTGCCAATGGGTGTGATCGGCATTGGTACGGGGTTGCCATGGGGATTGATGGACGGTTTGTCAGTCAGCGTGGTGCCGAAGGAGCGTGCCGGCATGGCAACCGGCATCTTCAGCACGACGCGCGTGGCCGGCGAAGGACTTGCTCTGGCGATGGTCAGCGCGGCGCTGGCTGGCATCGTGGCGGCGCGCCTTACGCCGGTTGTTGCCGCGTTGGCGCCCCTTGCACCTGGCCACAAGTTAATGGCCGCTGGTGGCGGTGCGCCGCGCACGGCGATTGATCTGGCAGCCCAACGGCTTGCCACCGGTGACCTGAGCGGCGCGTCGACGCTATTGCCTGGGGTCTCACTAGCGATGCTCCGTCAGCACTATGCAGATGCGTTTCATCTGTTGACGTATGGGTTAGCTGCCATCACGGTATTGGCGGCGCTGGCGACATTGCGCTACCTCGGCCTGGGCGATCGGCAGGGGGCGTCGGTCGCGACCACCGCGGCCACTGCAACCACCGCGACCTGCGACGACGCGCGCTGATTCACCACGGTCGTTCAATCCGCGACGTGCACGCCATCCCAACGCCGCGCTAGCCCCAGCATCAGCGGCATCAACACCGCCCATCCTGCCCCGAGCGCGGCGAACGCAAGCATCGGGTCGGGAAAGCGCACCGCGCCCAGCGCTGCGCCGGCACGAAACGACAGCGGTCCGGCCAGCGCGCCCAACAGGGCAGCCAGCAGCGGGCGATGTTTCAGCCAGCCGAACACGACGTTGAACTGGACCGCGAACAGAGCCCATAGCGCGAGGAGCCACCACGGCGCGGTGCCGGGAATCAGCACGCCGTTCGGATAGACGAGCAGCCCCGTCGCGACGAGGACACTTTCCCAGACCACCCCGATCAGCACGGCCGCAGCCACCAGCTTGAGTTCCCGCGCAGGCGCGGGCACCTGGCTGGCGTGCCAGACGACCGTGGCCATCACGAACAGCACGCCGATCCACGCCAGCCCGTGCGCCGCGCTCATCACGCAGACCATCCAGCCGGCCTGACAGACGATGAAATACAGCCACGCCTTTGGCGCGCCAGCGCGCGGAGTTCTGGCGTCGGCGTTAGCGTTGGCGGCCCGGTGAAGATCTCCAGATGACATGCGATGGCACCGTCCACGTGGTCTCATATCTCTGCTTACGTGGCAGGGCGCCGGTTGGATTCAGACGGGAGGGAGCGGTAAGCGCATCCAGCGGAGCGCGTCGAACGTAATACCTATATCGCCACGACACCCGAGGTCACCATGCGCCGCTTTGCCTGCGCTGCCGCCGCCGTCTTTCTGCTGTTCATGCTGAACGGCTGTTCCGGCGAGCCGTCCAATCCCAACCCGCGCGCCAGTGTGCCGCTTCAGACCGTGCCGGTCGATCTGCCGCGCTATATGGGCCGCTGGTACATCATCGCCAACATTCCCTATTTTGCCGAGCGTAACTTCGTGGGCGCCTATGCGGAATGGAAGTTGCGGCCCGACGGGAAGATCGACGATTCGTACCTCGCGCACAAAGGCAGCTTCGACGCCCCGCTCAAGCACTACCAGTTCCTGGATACGCCGGTGCCCGGTAGCGGCGGCGGTGAATGGAGCGTTCAGGTGTTCTGGCCGGTGCGATTCAAGCAGCTCACGTTGTATGTCGACCCCGACTACCGCTACACGATTCTCGGTTATCCGGGCAAGAACCTCGGCTGGATCTTTTCGCGCGACCCGGACATGAGCGACGAGACCTATCACGCCATGCTGGCCAAGCTCGACGAGATGGGCTACGACACTTCGCGTTTCAGGCGTGTGCCGCAGCGGCCGGAGCAGATTGGTATGCCGGGCTTTTGGTCGCCCGGCGACAAGAACTAGCACTGCCTTCGTGGATGCGGCGTGCTCGGGACGCGGAGCCGCATCCACTGGGCATTTGTCTGCGTATAAATCTGCATTGCCAATGAATGAGGATGTCATGCCGCCTGTCGTCGCCGCCGTGATTGCATTGATCGGGCTTGTGCTGGTGTTTTCCGCCGTCTGGGCGTGGCAGCTGAAGTCGGAAAACGCGGGCATGGTCGATCCGGTCTGGGCGTATTCGCTCGGCGCAGTCGCGGTTTTGTATGCCGTGCTGGGTACGGGTGATTCGTCGACCCGCGTGCTCGCGGCGCTCGGCGGCCTCGTGTGGGGTGTGCGACTCGGCACACACCTATGGCGCCGCAACTTCGGGCAGCCGGAAGATGCACGTTACCGGCGCTTTCGCGAGGAATGGGGCGATGCCGCGCCGCGCCGGATGTTCTGGTTTTTCCAGTTGCAGGTCGTGATCTCGATGTTGCTTTCCCTGGCGTTTCTGGTGCCCGCTTACCGCACGAGCGAACCGTCGACCGTCTGGCTCATTCTGGCCGTGGCGGTGTGGATCGCTTCGGTTGTGGGGGAGGCGATCGCGGACCGGCAACTTCGGCGTTTCAAGAGCGATTCATCGAGCCACGGCAAGGTGTGCCGCGTTGGACTCTGGAATTATTCGCGACATCCGAACTACTTTTTTGAATGCGTGCACTGGGTGTCGTACATCCTGCTGTCGATCGGCTCGCCGTGGGTCTGGCTGACGCTTTTGCCGCCGATCCTGATGGCGTGGCTGTTACTCAAGCTGTCCGGGATTCCCTTGCTCGAGGCGAGTCTCGCTAAAACCCGCGCCGGTTACGCGGAGTACATGCGCACGACCAATGCGCTGATCCCATGGCCGCCGCGGCGCGCGCCGCGGGACTAACTGCGTGACGGATTCGATGACACCACAACAAGACCGACGAGTCGCCGTTCGCGTCGACGTCGTGACCGCAAAAGGAGCCAGCCGATATGAGCCTCTCAACCCTTGACCCCGCCCTGCCGCAGCCGCCGGCTTCGGCTCCCGCAGCCCCCGATGACGGCTGGCTGATCCGTTGCTGCGAGCGCCGCTGGCTGCCCGATCCGCTGATCCGCCTTGGCATGCGTCAACTGATGGGCCAACGTCTGCGCGACGAAGCCATCAACGACGGCGAGTTGCGGGCACGCCGGCTCAACCGTCTGCTCGATGACCTGCGGACGAGTCCAATCGCCATCGAAACCCAGGCCGCCAACACGCAGCACTACGAAGTACCCGCGTCGTTCTTTCACGCGCATCTCGGCCCGCATCTGAAGTACTCTTGCTGTCTCTATCCAGAGGGTAAGGAGACGCTCGCTCAGGCCGAAACCGCAATGCTCGAACTCTATGCAACCCGCGCCGAACTGACCGATGGTCAGCGTGTGCTCGATCTGGGCTGCGGATGGGGTTCCCTGTCGCTGTGGCTCGCGGCGCGTTACCCGAATTCGCAGATCGTCGCGCTCTCGAACTCGCTCGGCCAGCGTCTGTTCATTGAAAGCCGCGCGGCGGAACGCGGCCTGACAAACCTCAAGGTCATCACGGGCAATATCGTTGACTTCGAGTTTTCCGAAGCGCAACTGGCGGGCGGTTTCGATCGCGTATTGTCGATCGAAATGTTCGAGCACATGAAGAATTACGGACTGCTACTCGCCAAGATTGCGCGCTGGATGCGCGACTCCGCGAAACTGTTCGTGCATATTTTCGTGCACCGCACGCTTGCCTACCATTTCCAGGTAGAGGATGGCAGTGACTGGATGTCGAAATACTTCTTCACTGGCGGCACGATGCCATCGGAGAATCTGCTGCTCAATTTCCAGGACGATCTGCGCGTGGAGCGGCAATGGTGGGTAAGCGGCACGCATTATGAGCGCACTGCAAACCACTGGCTGACCGCGCTCGATGCCGCGAAAGACCGTGTGATGCCCATGCTCGTCGATACCTACGGCGCGCGCGATGCCGCTATCTGGCTGCAGCGCTGGCGCATGTTCTACATGGCTGTAGCGGAGCTGTTTGGCTATGCGAACGGCAACGAGTGGGGCGTCGGGCACTATCGCTTCGAAAAGCGCTGAGCAGCGGTAGGCACTAGCGACGCAGTGGGCGAGGCGTTGTCTAAACTTCCTGCGCCTGCGCAAATTCAATCACCGTCTGCGCGAAACGCACCGCCGCCGGATTGCCGGCATCGCGGTGCGTGACCAGATGCAACGGCGCCGTGATGGCCGCGTCGCTATCAATCGGGCAATACACCACGCTCTCCTGCTGATAGCGCTGCATCGACGCGGGCACCAGCGTCACGCCCGTACCGGCTGCTACGAGATTGATCGCGCTCAGCATGCGCGGCACCTCGCTGGCGACGCGCGGCGTGAAGCCTGCTGCTTCGCAGGCGTCGATGAAATCCGAATACATGCCGCGCGCACCGGGTCGGCGCACAAAAATAAACGGTTGATCAGCCAGCGAATCGAGTGCGACGGGACGCATCCGGCCCGACTTGGCGCGTCCTTGCAGCAGGCGATGTCCTAACGGCAGCACCAGCACCATGCTTTCTTCGAGCAGCAGATCGAAGCGCAACTCGTCGGGCGTGTCGCTCGGTTTGCGGAGGATGGCCGCGTCGATGCGGCCGCTCACCATCCGCTCGATAATTTCCGCCGCGTTGATTTCGTTGAGATCGATGGCGATGTCCGGACAGGCGTCACGGAACGCGCGAATCGCAGCCGGTGCCAACGGGTGAAATGCCGATGAGCTGGTCAGGGCGATCCGCACCGAACCAATCCTGCCGTCCGCGATGCCTTTGCCTTTGACGACAGCCTGATCCAGCGCCTGCAGCAGGGCGCGCGCATCGTCGGCGAAGGACGCACCCGCCGAGGTCAGTTCGACGCCGCGTGCTACCCGCGTGAACAGCGGAAAGCCGATTTCACTTTCGAGCGCCTGAATCTGCTGCGACAGCGGCGGTTGCTGGATATGCAGTTTGGCGGCAGCACGAGTGAATTGCCGCTCGTCGGCCACCGCCAGGAAGTAACGCAGATGCCGCAATTCCATCGCAATGCCTCATATATGTGAAACGTATGGCAGGGGTATTTGATTGGTATTTTACATTTACCGCGATACTCCGTACGCTTGAGGCATAAGCGCA
Source organism: Paraburkholderia phenazinium (assembly GCF_900141745.1). Lineage (NCBI taxonomy): Bacteria > Pseudomonadati > Pseudomonadota > Betaproteobacteria > Burkholderiales > Burkholderiaceae > Paraburkholderia > Paraburkholderia phenazinium. The sequence goes on from NZ_FSRM01000002.1 coordinate 943,312, forward strand.
ACTACATTGCACGGACCAGAGTAAGCACCAAAGAGCCAACTCTGGTCGACACATATACGTCTCAGGAGACCCATGGACTCGATGCTTTCCGGCGCGGCGACCCCCGCCCGACCAGCCGCCGTACCGGCGGCCGCGCAGGTGCGGCGTGCCGTGATCGCCTCGGTGATCGGCAACGGTCTCGAGTGGTTCGATTTTCTGATCTACGGTTATTTCGCCAAGACCATCGCGCATGTGTTCTTTCCGGTGGGCAACGTGCTGCTGTCCACGGTGCTGACGCTGGCGACCTTTGCGATCGGCTTCATCGTGAGGCCGATTGGCGGCATCGTGTTGGGCGCGTACGCCGACCGGGTGGGACGCCGCCGTACCTTATCGCTGCTGATTCTGCTGATGGCTGCCAGCACGCTGCTGATGGGCCTGACACCGGGTTACAGCAGCATCGGCATTGCCGCGCCGCTGCTGGTGCTGCTATCGCGCGTGCTGCAAGGTCTGTCGGTGGGCGGCGAGTTCGCCACCGCAGCGGCGATGTTGTCGGAATACGCGCCGCGTGGCAAAAAGATGTTTTACGGCAGTTTCCAGATGACGTCGCAGGCGTTTGCGTTGCTGCTGTCGTCGGCGTGCGGCTATCTGCTGACGACGCATCTCGACCGCGCGTCGCTGGAAACGTGGGGTTGGCGCCTGCCGTTCCTGCTCGGCGCGCTGATCGGGCCGATCGGCTTTTACATTCGGCACAAGGTGGCCGAGTCACCCGAATTCGTCGAGATGCGCGAACGGCTCGGCCATGCACCGCGTCAGTCGATCCGCCAGTTTCTGCGCGAGCGTAGCGATGCATGTATGTGTGCGATGGGCGTGATCATCGTCGGCGCGGCGACCAACTATCTGTGGCACTCGTTTTTGCCGCTATATGTCGAGCGCCAACTGCATTTGCCGTTGAAGAACGCGTTGCTGGGTACCGCCGTGTCTGGTCTGATCAGCATCATTGCGTATCCGCTGGCAGGCAAACTCGCGGACCGTGTCGGCGCATGGCGAGTGTTCTTCCCGGTGGTGGTGCTCTGGGCCTTGATCGCGTATCCGCTGTTCGCGTGGGTGGTCGCGCAGCCGACGCCAGAGCGCCTCTTCACCGCGCAGATGATCGCCACGCTGGTGTTGAGCATCATGTCGGGCCCGCATCCGGGGATGTTGACACAACTTTTTCCGACCTCGACGCGTTCTACCGGGGTGGCGCTGTCGTACAACATTGCGGTCACGCTGTTCGGCGGCCTCGCGCCGTTGATCGTGACGACACTCATCAGCTTCACTGGCTCGAACCTGGTGCCGGCCTACTTCCTGATTTTTGCGGCGATCGTCTCGCTGTTGATGGTGGGCTTGAGCCGGTCCGGAAGACACTTGTGGCGCGATCCCGATGCCGTTCCGCAAGAATAATTTCATTCCTTCACTTTGATTCGAACATGACGTCTCCAGGTCCCGGCGAACGGGTACGACCGCGCAATGAATACCCAGTGCGCGAGGTGGCCGGCGCACGCTTGCGTGTTACGACGGCGCGTGGCTCCGGCACGATGCCGGTTTATCGCTCGGCAGACGAGGCGTCGGACGCGCGAGTGAGTCGCGTCGTCATCGTGCTACATGGCCGGTTGCGTGATGCGGATGCGTATCTGTTGTCCGCACAACGGGCCTTGGCTGCGGCTGACGTGGATGCTAGCGACACGTTGCTGATCGTGCCTCAGTTTCTGGCGAGCGCCGACATCGTCGCTCATGGTCTCGATCCGGAAACGCTGCACTGGGACTGGACCGGCTGGATGGGTGGCGATGACGCGGCAGGTCCCGCGCCGATCAGTTCGTTCGATGTGCTTGATAGTCTCGTCGAAGAGGTGGCGGATCGCTCGCGATTTGCCTCGCTGCGGGAGGTGGTGATTGCGGGGCATTCGGGCGGTGCACAGGTGGCGCATCGTTATGCGGTAGTGGGACGCGCGGCGGCGCTGCTTGAAGAGCAGGGCGTTCATTGCCGCTATGTGATTGCGAATCCGTCTTCGTACGTGTATTTCGACAAGCTTCGGCCGGATGGTGACGGCGGATTCAGTCCTGCCGATGAGAGCGCTTGCGCCGGGGTCGATACGTGGAAGTACGGCATTTATCAGCCTCCGCGTTACGCGAGCGGCGATGCGTCGTTTGATGTGCTTGAGCAACGTTACGCTCGTAGCGATGTGATCTATCTGCTCGGCGAGAGCGACTGCGATCCGCAGCATCAAGCGCTCGACCGTTCGTGCGCGGCAAATGCACAAGGGCCGCATCGGCTGGCGCGTGGACTGGCTTACTTTGATTACTTGTGCCGTCGGCATCCGCAGCTTGCGCATCGATGCTGGCAGGTGCCGGGTGTCGGGCATAACGGGCAGGGGATGTTCAATTCGGCTGAGGGGTTGCTGGCGTTGTTCGATGCGAAGGCGCGTGCGGATGGGATGGGGGAGAGGCAAGGGCCTTCGACCGAGGACGGTGCGGCCGAGTGAGCGCGTTGCGGTGTGGCTTGGCACGCCGCAATCCGTACTGCGTGTGGCGCACCCCGCTACCTCCAATGCGAATCTACCGGCTCGTCCAGCCATTCCCGTAACGCGTCTCGCACCTCTTCGGTAACTGGATCCCACTGCCCTAACTGGCGTTGACGGAATAGGCGCATGGATGGATACCAAGGGCTATCCGTGCGGTCGGCGAGCCACCGCCACTCAGAATAGCCGGGCAGAAGCACCCATACCGGCAGGCCTGCGGCGCCGGCAAGATGCGCAACGGACGAATCTACAGTGATAACCAGATCCAATGTCTCGAGTATGGCGAGCGTGTCGGTAAAGTCCTCAATCATTGGCCCCAAGGTGTGCACGTCGAAATTGTCGGTCAACGATTTGCGTTCCGCCTCAGTGTCGTCCTTTTGGACAGAGAACCACGTTATTGAGGGTAATTCAAACAATGGCCCCAGCGCGTGCAGCCGAATAGACCGGAAGCGATCATTGGCCGTGTTAGGACTACCTTTCCAGACGAAGCCGACGCGTCTGGATTTCGCATTTTCCTGGCGCGGAGCGGTCGACTCGACGTATGCGCGCCAATGTTCGCGTCGCTCATGTGTTGTCGTGAGATACGGCATTGCAAGCGGGAGCATTGATACCTCCAACTCCATGTATGCCGGTATCTTCATCATATAAGACCAGTATGCATACGAGCCGCCTGGTACGGCGGGATAGGAATAGACGGTTCGCACGCCCGCCATGCCAGCAGCAATTCCGGCTAGTGGTGGATCGACGAGTACATCGACCGTCGCACCTTGTTGGTGTAGCCATTTCGCGAATCTAAGGAACTGGATCTGGTCGCCATATCCTTGATGGAGTACGTACAAAAATTCGCAACCCACTAGCGGCTCGCCATTCCACTCAGGAAAATCCGGACGGAACAATTGGCTGCTTATCGACGGATACGTATAGAAAATTTTATGTCGCTTCCAGCCTTCTTTGAAATCACCAAGGGCAAGCTGGACGCATGAGAGGAAGTACTGCACACACGTTCCCGCGTTATCAGGCCAAAGGCGAGCCGCTTCCATGGCATACGGAAGACATTCTCTGGGCAGTCCGCACATCCACAACACCCTGGCCGCGTTGTAGTGCAGAAAATGGTTGCCGGGGTCAATGGATAACCCCTGTTTGGCGAGTCTGAATCCATCGGCATAACGGTCGTTCTGGTTCAGTGCGCTGGAAAGAAGTGTGAGGGCTTCGACATCGTTGCCGTAGCGGTTGCCCAATTGCTTGACCGCGTCTTCGACTTCAGCTTCGTGGCCCGTTTTGACTAGAGTGGTGACTCGACCTAGTTCGTTTTGCAAGCTTGCGTCACTGGTATTCGTAGTTGAAATTTTTTGCATCGACAGCGACCGTGTAGATTAATCCGTTGTTCCCGGGTTGAGGCGAAGGAGTGTCCGTGTAATTCATACCGTCCTCACACGGACGTACTTCGCGTGCTACTGGATCACTGTGTATAAGTGGCTTGAATAGTAGCGCCCGTGAGACTTGTATTTGGGTTCACTGTGCCGTAGTAGGTCCCAGCTGGTGGGTTTGAGATCGTGCAGGTGGCTGCACCGCCTCTTACTGCGACGGACTCACAATCTGCATTTCGCGTGGTAGGCGAACCGGCTCTAAGAAACAGCGTTCCAATATCACTGTAGGATCCGGGCGAAAGAGTGAACGTCAGGCTCGTCACGCCAGCAGGAACGGCCAGCGCGAAATATTGCATGACGTAGGCATTTGCCGAAAACTTGACCGGTATATTGCGACTCAGGCCAGTGGTGTTTGGGGCAACAACCTGAAACGGACGCGTCACCCTGCTAACAGCGCCGGTGCTATCCGTAACGGCTAATGTGACGTTGTAAATGCCTGGATATTCATAGTCGTAGTATGGGTTCACTGACTGTGCGCGAACCATGTCACTCGGGTCCCCAAAGCCCAAATTCCAGGCCCAGGAGGTCAGTGGCGCACCTCGCGCGGTTGATAGGTCTGTGCACGTCACCAGCATACCGGCTTGACCCTGAGAGCAAGTGAAATCCGCCGCCGCCGGAATCTTCCCCGATCTGGCAGCAGTTACGGTTGCGGTGGCGTCGAGAACGCCAGCGCCGCTCGGGAAATCAGGTGATTCCGGCCCGAACGGGTGGACATTCTGCATGAGCAGCGCGCGCATCTCCGAAGGTGTAAGGGGCTTTGGCGTCACCGACTGGGCCAGTGCGATGACTCCGGACACAAATGGAGCTGCGTACGATGTGCCCGCGAAATAGCCGTAAGTTTCCGGCCCTGGTGCAGAGGTGCCGTCATTGCTCGTAGTCCAGATATCCGTTCCTGGCGCAGCTATGTCGACTGACGGTCCAAAATTCGATAGACCGCCGCGGCTGTCATTCTCCCTGACATTACCGACGGTGATAACGTTCCTGCAATTGCCCGGTTGATATTTCGCGGCATCGTTCTCACTGTTGCCGGAAATGGTGACGATTGAAGCGCCACGAGCCGTCGCGTCGTTGATCGCCTGTTGAACTGCGCTGCCGCATGCGCCGAAGCCGAAGATGCTTACATTCACCACTTTCGCTGGGTTTGCGTTGTCAGGAACTCCAGGGAGACTCCCTCCGGCGGCCCAAACAATTCCGTCCGCAACGTCCGAGATGAAGCCGGTACCGCATGCGTCGAGTACTCGAACAGGCACTATCTTCGCACCCCCGGCAGTTCCCGCGATACCGTTGCCATTGTTGGTTATCGCTGCGAGGACGCCCGCAACTGTAGTGCCGTGCCAGTCAACATGACACGTTTCTGTCGTGATTCCGGGATTGAAGCCGCTTCCACCTTGATGGCCCGCTCGAACGTCCATGCCTGGCAGTAAATTTGCGTCCAGGTCGCTGTGATGCGTAACGCCATTGTCCACAAGCGCAATGATCGCACCGGACCCATCGGTTAAGTCCCATGCTCCAGCCGGTCGGATACCTGGTTGACTATTCAATGCCCATTGCCGACCGAAGTCCGGATCATTTGGGATCATACCGCCTTGCACTGCGACATCCGGCTCGACGTATTCAACATTTGGATCCGTTGCGATCGCGCGCATGAATGCCAGCGCTTCCTTGCTATTTAGTTTGCGCTCAGTCATCACCAAGTCCGCGCCGATGCCCATGCGGCGCAAATGGTGCGCTTTCGCGGGAAAGGCGCTCGCAAGCTTGTCAAGTTTCGACTGGACCGCCTGCGTCGATCCTCGTTCAACAGTGCCGCTTTTATAAGTGACGATGAAACGATTGATCTGCGCGTTGGAAGTAATACTGCTCGCGTTCATCTTCAGGGACGTTGCAAGCGGAACACTTGTTGAATGGGCGGCGCTTTTCGCAGCGGCCACTTCCGCTATTTCCTGAGTAGTCGGCGCGGCTTGCGAACTTGTGGTGCTGCTGTTACTTCCGCCGCATGCGGCTAATGCCGTCGTTAGCGCAACACCAACCGCACTGGCGATGATTCGCTGCGTGGATAATCTGGACCAGATGTAACCTGTTTTACCGATTGTATGTTGAATGCAAATCCGTCTGATTTTTGACCCGTATTCCTGCATCTTCAAATCTCCCCCCAGTTTTTGATAAGTCGTTCTAATGAATACCAACACGAAGAAACACGTGTAAGAGTCCAAGATGAAAGACTAAGCCCTCACAAACCGGGGAACTAGCAGACGCCGCTGCTTTAGTTGAGAGATAATTTTTCGGTCATGTCAGGAAAGGTCGCGCGATTCGCGATTCGCTGCATATGGTGTAAGAGAAATCCCTAGTTTAGCTGTACAGCTAAACTAGGGATTTGGCCAAAACATGCGCTCTTGCTGCAGCGCTGCCGAGGATCGACCCAACAGTAAACACCGCTCGACGGCATACTTTGTAAACTGCGCGATGCCCACGGCCCAATCTCATATGATTTCACCAACCCGCCCATGACCACACCCATCCCCTTCATACCCGACCGCTTCAAGAACAACGCCGCTCACTACCTGAGCGGCCGCCCCGCCTACTCACCGCGCCTGATCCGCCGCGTGGCCGAAGCCTGCAAGCTCGACGGCACGCAACGCTTGCTCGACCTCGGCTGCGGACCGGGGCAACTCTCGCTGGCATTTTCATCATGGGTGGACTCGGGCGTGGCGCTCGATCCTGAACCCGAAATGCTGCGCATCGCCTCAGGACTCGGACTCGGCGTTGCCCCAAACATCGAATACCGGTTGGGCAGTTCCTACGATCTCTCGCCAGAGTGGGGCCGTTTTCAGATCGCCGTCATCGGCCGCGCTTTTCACTGGATGGACCGGCCCGATACGCTTGCGCGTCTGGACAAGCTGCTCGACCCATCGGCCGCCGTGGTGCTCTTCGGCACCTCGCACGCGAACGACGCGTCGACGCCATGGCTCGCCGCTTACCGCGCGTTGCTCGACGAATACGCGCAAACCGATCCGGCGCGCGAGCAGCGCAAGTCCGATAGCTGGGAGAGTCACGAATCCGTCTTGTTCAAGTCGGCGTTTGCTTCGCTCGAACGCATGTCGTTCATCGAGAAGCGTCGCGTCGCGCTAGAGTCTCTGATTGCGCGAGCGTTGTCGATGTCGAGCCTGTCATCGGAGCGCCTCGGTGCGCGGCTCGACGAACTGGTGACGCGTTTGCGATCTCTGCTTGAACCGCACGCCGCGGAGGGCTGGCTTGATGAGCGAGTGGAATCGATCGCGCTGATTGCGCGTCGTTAAGTTTGCGTAGAGGAGGGACGGATGCACCAGCGCGCCATCGAAGCGCTAGCGCATCCGCAAACCATGGTCTAGCCGCCCGAGGGCGACGTGTGGCCCAGTACGCCTGCCACGATCAAGATCGCCACCATTGCGACGGCTTCGACGGCCAGCAGCCGGTCGAAGCTGCGCTGCGCATTGCGATAGGCTTGTCCAGCACCGGTCACCGTGTGTTGCAAGCGCGGTAGGTGGATCATCCGGTTATAGGCACCGAGCAATACCGCCAACGTGACGAGTATCAGCTTGAGAGTCAGCACGCGTCCGTACACCACGTCGAGCAACGGCGTAGTCAGATGCGCCGTGTCCTGCGTAGCGTTATAGATGCCAGTCACGATCACAGCTGCGAGCGCGCCGGTTGCCAGATGCGACAGGTACGTGCGGAACTTCACGCGGTTGCCAGGCGCGACATCCGCCACCGCTGTCGCCGCTTCGGCACCTCCACACCACAACAGCGGCGCCGCGACAATCACACTACCTGCCCACAACGCAGTCGCCGCGAGATGCAGCACATGCACGGCTTCGCGCGGGGTGAAATCGCCTGCGTCCGCGGCGTGACTGGCTGCAGCTTTCCCCGCCACATAGACGACCATACCCGCTGCCGTTAGCCACCACGCTGCATGGCTATGACGCGCGCTGCCGAAACATGCGAGCACCACGCCGGCAAAACCCACCGACCACGCAATCCCGAAGTGCGATTGCGTCAGCACCGCGCCCATCACGGGACCAGCCTCACGCAACGGCGTACCGCTCATCACAGCAGCCTCCAGCCACAGGTACAGCACGCAGGCGAGCGAGAGTGCGCAGAGTGCAGCCAACCGCGAGCGTCCCAGCCCGGTAGCAGACGCCATGGCGCGGGTGTCATCCACCCGCGCCAGCATCGCACTGCATACGAGCGCCCCGACCGCCACCGCGAACAGCACGTCTTGCGCAGCTTCGACGACGATCTGTACGACGACGAGCGGATCCACCGTTACTTCACCGTGAAGGTGTAGTGGCCCTGCGTACGGTGGCCATCTTCCGCGACCGCCACCCACGCGACCGTGTAGTCACCCGGCGTGAGCGGGTTCAGCGCGACCGACATATGCTTCTTGTTCGCCGGATCGACCACGGCCTTCGCGCTTGTCACGGGCTTGCCCTGCGCATCGGTCACGGTGATCGCGCTGAAGGCCGGTTCGAGGCCATCGTCGAAATCGATCGCCACGTCCTTTTGCGAGGTGGTCACGGTGGACCCGGCGGACGGCGCCTGGTGAGTCGGGTATGCATGAGCGTGCGCGAGCTGTGCGACCGTCAGCGTCAGCGCGGCAACGAGGCCACGCGCCAGAGATGAGTTCAGCAGAGTGTTTTTCATTTAGTTGAAGAGCGGCTTGCCAAGAGAGTTAGGGAAAATGTCGTCGAAGTACAGGTGCGCATCGAACAGCACGCCCACGTAATTGCCGGTCAGGTGATTGACCGGAATCTGCGCTTCGATGCCGAACTGGCCGTAGCGGTTAAGCCAGAGAAAGCCCGGGTTGATGGTGCCGGTGGTTTGACCGGCACAAGCGCCCGCCGTACAAGTGCTCATCGGCGCTTCGACGACGAGCACCATGTTCTTGAAAGGCTGCGGAATGCCGAGATCCTTCACCTGGCTTTGCAGATACGGAATGCTGTATTGCAGCGTGAAGCCCCAGCCGAATGAATTCGGCCCGTTGGCGGACGACGCCGTGGTGAGGTTCGGTCCGAGTTCGCCGGTGATCGCGAACGGCCGCAGATAGCTGAGCGAGGTGGGCAGATCGCCGAAGCCCTTGCCGAAGTAAAAGTCCGGCGTGAACGTCGAAAACGAGTTCCCAACCGACCTGGAGCCCGTGCCGCCGATCTCCGCCTCAAGCCCGATCGACGCCATGAATTCATGCCGCGCGTTCGCGTAGAGCAGATATTTCGCGCCTATGGTCACGTTGTCCCAACCCTTCGTCGAGCCGCCGTTCGGGTCGTTCTGGCTGACGTAATCGCTCGAAACGCTGAAGGCCAGGTTCTTCGTGATCAGCTTGTCCCATTCATACGAGACCGTATTGACGTTCATGTTGTCACCGTTGTCGTCCGGACTCTTGATGTGACCGAACTGGGTGTCGAATTCATCCCCGACGCCGGGGTCGTCCACGGTCAGCGTGGCGGGAAAGACGCGGTCACCCACTACTGCGTGAGCAGAAGCCGCCGGTGAACCGGCGAGGCAGGTGGCGCCCGCAGCCGCCATCAAAGCGGCGCGTGCCGGCGCCGCGTGTCGTTTGAAAAACGTACGCATGATCTAATTCTTCTCCTAATTGTCTTGATGCTGCGCCGCGTGGTTGTGCGGCGACATCCCGCGACTGCTTGCGCAGCGCGGATGCGGTTCAGGTACAGAACACGTCAGGAGAGAACGGGAGGCGCGCGCGGCTGGGCCGCGGTATAAAAGAGGGGGACGTGGACGGCGTCGCGCGTGACGGGAACCGATGCGCGCGCAACCGATAGTTCGGCCACGAACACCGTAGCCGTGCCGGGCAGCACCGGCACGTGGGCCAGCATGCCGCAATACGCACAGGCCTGCCAATGCCAGGTAGGCGAAGGCGACGACTTGTCCGTCTTCTCGACCTGGCTGTTATCCGGGTCCGCCGAGCAGTAAGTGGCCAGCGCCTGGCCAAGTCTGTCGTGTGCCGCGAGCGCCTGCGAAACTGTCGGCGCAAGCGTGCTCATCAGGATTGCAAGCAATCCCAACAAACTGCCGATTTTCTGAAGGCGGAGGCGAAGCATGCTGTGCGTCGAGCATGAGAAGGGGCGATGATTGGCGCAGATTATGCCATGCAGGCGGCCGCGAACCTATGTGTAAACCACATGCCCGGCATCTTTACTCTGCGCATATTGGCAGCTGGCGGCAATGCGTCGCACGCGAGATGTGTGGCTGCCGCACGCCTGATGCAATTTCGTAGGAAGATTGCGATTTTCACCACGGTTCGTCTGATTCGGGAAGCGGCGCAGCGCCGTTGAAACGAGCAGAAATCTGCCTATAAGGGCATTCTGGGAATAAATCGCCGCGCGGCGACGTTAGCACTATTAGCTGCGATGACGTTGCATTCAGGCGTCGGCGCTTTTGCCCGGTTCACGGCCATTTAAATTTCAAAAAGCTTTCGCATAAGCGCACCTTTCGGACGGAATTACCGATGAGCACTCAGGCAAACTCTCCGCTAACCGACGCCAGCAGCGTGCAGGCGGTCTCTCACTACACCCGCACGGCAATGGCCCTGCACTGGATCATCGCGATCCTGATTATCTGCAATGTGGTGTTGGGGTTGAGCGCCGATTCGCTGCCCGACGACTGGGTGCGTCCGGTGGTCGACACGCATAAGTCGATCGGCATTACCGTGCTCGGCCTCGTGCTGCTGCGCATTCTGTGGCGCGTCTCGCACAAGCCGCCGGCGTTGCCGGCCGTGTTTCCCGCATGGGAGCGGATCGCCGCTCATGTCGCGCACTTTCTGCTTTACCTGTTGATGATCGGCCTGCCGCTGTCTGGCTGGCTGCACGACTCGGCATGGAAGGACGCCGCGACGCATCCGATGCGTTTGTTCAACCTGTTTCCGTGGCCGCGGATCGGCTACGTGATGAACCTCGATCCGACGCTCAAGGAAACGCTGCACGACCGCTTCGGCGCGCTGCATACGTGGCTCGGCTACGCGCTTTACGCCCTGCTGGCGATGCACGTAGGCGGTGCGCTCAAGCATGAGTGGATCGATCGCAAGTCCGTGCTAAAGCGCATGATCCCTTGAGGAACGCGTCTTCTCCAAACGACTCTGACCCACAAGCTCAACCATTCAACCACGCAGTACCGACAGATTCAGCCGCTATTTTGAAGAGAACTCTGGAACAAGCTTTGGCGCTCGCGTCGCCTCGTATCGTGCCTCGCCCGGCCACGTTGTTGAGCACGGTGATCCATCTCAGTGTCGTGGCGCTGTGGCTGCTGCTGTTCGCGCGGGCGTTCTTTCTGCAGGGCGTGGTGGCATGGTCGACGGGGATTGCGTACGTGCTTTACGACACCCTTCTGCTCGTATTCGTCGCAGTCAAGACGCTACCGCTCATGCGGCCGTTGGCACCGCTCGATCCGGCTTCGGATCGACGCAGTTTGCCCAGCATGGGCGTGATCGTCGCCTCGCATAACGAGGCAGCGGTGCTGCCCATCACGCTGGCTGCGTTGCTGCGGCAAACGCACGGCCCGGAGCAGATCGTGATTGCCGACGACGGCTCGACCGACGGCACCGCCGCGCTCCTGACCGGACGCTTCGGCCTGACGGCGGCGCCTGATGGCCACCTGAGCGCGCCGAGCTCGCTGCATCCGAACCTGTACTGGCTGCGCGTGCCGCACGGCGGCAAGGCGCGGGCACTGAACGCCGCCATCACCGAGATGACCACCGACACGGTCATGACCGTCGACGCCGACACGCTGCTCGACGACGACGCCACTTACGCCATGCGGGCGGCCTTCGCGAGCGAACCGAAGCTGGTGGCGGCAGCGGGCATCCTCGTGCCGGTCTGCGGCAAGTCCTTTTCCGGCCGCGTGTTCCAGTGGTTCCAGACCTACGAGTACATGCGCAACTTCATTGCCCGCTTTGCGTGGATGCGTGCCGACAGCCTGCTGCTGATCTCCGGCGCGTTTGCCTCGTTCAAGCGCGAGGCGCTGGTCGAGGTCGGCGGCTTCGACCCGCAATGTCTGGTGGAGGACTACGAACTGATCCATCGGCTGCGCCGCTATTCGGTCGATCACGGGCTCGGCTGGGATGTGCGCGTGGTCGGCGATGCACAAGGGCGAACCGACGCGCCCGGAACGCTCGGCAGTTTCCTGCGGCAGCGGCGCCGCTGGTTTGCGGGCTTCCTGCAGACGCAGTACTGGAATCGCGATATGACGGGCAACCCGCGCTACGGCACCCTCGGCATGCTGATGCTGCCGGTCAAGGCGATTGACACGATGCAGCCCATCTACGGGTTGACGGCCTTCGTGTTGCTGCTCGCTTTCCTCGTCGGCGGCCATGGGACGCTGGTGCTGTCGATTTTTGGCGTGATCGGCGCGAAAATCGCCATCGACCTGGCTTTCTACGTCTGGTCCATCGATCTGTACCGCCGCTGGACGGGTCAGCGCGTCGGCTCTAGCGTGGGATTGGCGCTGGTCGCCGCAATAGTCGAGCCCTTCACATTCCAGTTGCTCCGCCACACTGGCGCCCTGCTGGGATGGCTGCATTTTTTACGTGGTGGCCGCGTCTGGGGCGTGCAGCGGCGCTCAGGACTGGTCGCACCCGACGAAAGTTGACGGCAGGCGGGAAACCCCAGGTATTGTCAAAAACATCAATTGCGCACCTTCTAGTAGACTGACTCCCCATGTCGGCCCCAATCCTGTTGGGGGCCCATCCAGGTTTCAGACTATAAGGAGGCGTCGCCCATGCATGGAGTTCCTTCGCTGGATAGCAGCACTATCGATGCGCCTGTCGACGCTATTGCCGATGCATCTGACGAAGTATCTTCCGCGGCATTCGTCGAAGCGCGCCCTGACGCGCCTGTTCGCGATTTGCGTCGCGTTCCGATCCACCCCGATTACTGGTATCCGCTTGCCTGGTCGCATGAGGTCAAGCGGGGCAAGGCGCACGGCGTAACCTTCGCAGGCGAGCCGATCGTACTCGTGCGTACCGAGTCGGGCGTCACGTTTGCGCTGGAAGACCGCTGCGCGCATCGCCAGGTGCCGCTGCACGGCGGCGTGGTGGACGGCGAAAACATCCGCTGCTGTTATCACGGCTGGACCTACGATTGCACGGGCCGTTGTGTCGATATTCCCTATCTCGGCCGTGAGCGGCTGCCCAACGGCGTGCGCTCGTACCCGTGCCGCGAGGAACAAGGGTTGATCTTCGTGTTCCCGGGCAATCCAGCGCTGGCTGAGGAGCGCCCGTTGCCGCCGCTCGCCTCGCTCGGCGACAAGGCGTACAAGACGCGCCGCTTTGGCCGCGAAGTAAAGTGCCACTATTCGTTCATGCACGAAAACCTGATGGACATGAACCATCAGTTCCTGCATCGCAAACAGATGGGGCAGATGCGGGCGCGGTCGCTGGGACGGCGTCGCGGCGAGGGCTGGGTCGAGGTGGACTACACGTTCGCGCGGATGGCCGGCGAGCAGCCGATCGGCGAAGCGCTGGTCTTCGGCCAGAGCCGTAAAGGCACGCAAGGCGCGGACAAGGACGTGATGACCATCCGCACCGAATATCCGTACCAGACGCTGCAGATCCGCACGTCGGATTCGACGCTCGTGATGAACCTGTGGATCGTGTATGTGCCGGTCGATAGCGAGCAGCGCGTCAACCGCACCTTCGGCCTGCTGTCCATCCGCAAGCCGGGCATTCCGGTCCTGCTCGATATGGCGTGGCCACTGCTAGTGTGGTTCACCGAGCGGATTTTCAAGGAAGACCGCTGGATCGTTGAGCGTGAACAGGAAGCGCACGATCGCCAAGGGGCGGACTGGAACCACGAGGTGTTTCCGGTCATCAACGAACTGCGCGCACTGTTGCGCGAGTGCGGCGCGCCGCCGGCTGCGGGCCATTTCAAAGGTGTGCGTATTGGGCCGGCCGAAGCAACGACCTAAGGCGACGGCGGGCTCATTCGCTTTCCGCGATGCCCGCCTTGGACAAGCCTGATTCACTCTCGGCGCGGGCTGTGCGTCTGCGCTGCAGCCATGGCTCCGCAATCGACGCCACAGCGCCGATTGCGCCCATCGTCAGCGAGAGCGTCACGATCAGCAAACCCGTATGGGCGCGGCTGGCGAACACCCCTACCAGCAATCCCGCCAGTGGCTGGGTCATGTTGTTCAGCAGGATGATGACGCCCGTGGTTTTGCCGTAGTCCTGGGGTGGAATGATCTTTTGCCGGGCGCTTCGAATGTAGACGTTGAACATCTTGTCGAAGCCGGTGATCAGCACGAAGCCCACCGCGTAGCCCCACGGGCCTGGGCTCGCGCCGGCCAGCACGCCTCCCAGGCAGATTGCCAGAAACGCCAGCAGACCCAACGTTTTCCTCGAAAACGAGGCGCGGGCGATCGTCACCAGAATCAAGACGGTGGCGATTGCGCCGATGGTTTGCAGCACCGCGTAAAAGCGTCCCGATTGATGATGGATGCCGGTGACCATGGCAGCGGATGTGGCCAGCGTCACGCCGATGACCAGGTTCTCGGCGGCGGCCAGCAGAATGACCTTCTTCAGACCGGGTAGGCGCACGACATGCTGTACTGCGGTTCGCAGCGGTTGGGTCCAGTGGCCTTGGGGCGGTTCTGCTGCGATAGCCTGAAAACCGCTCATGCGCTGCCACAACACAAACGACGCGTCGGCGATCAGGAACAGCACTCCGGTGGTGACCACGACGAACTCCCAGCGCCACCAGCCGAGCAGCAGCGCCGCTGCCATTGGGCCAAGTACGACGCCGAGCTGATCGGCCAATTGGGAGACCGCCAGCACGCGTTCGAACTTATGCGCTTTGAAGATTTGCGGCAGCATGACTTCGCGGGCGACGAAGCCTTGGCTCGTCAGGATGCCGCAGCAAGCGGAGAGCGCAATCAGCCAGCCGATTCCGCCGAAGGCCGCGTAACCGACGACCCCTGCGATACAGACGACGGCACGGTAGGTCTGGCTGATACGCATCAGCTTGAGTGGGGAGAAGCGGTCGCTGAACGCGCCGAAGAGCGGGAAGAACAGATAGCGCGGCAGCGCTTCGACGAAAAAGGCGATACCGGACCACGACACTTTCTGGGTCGTCTGGAATACGACTAGTGGTACCAGGAACAGCAGAATCTGGTCGGCCAGCCGTGCAAAGAAAAGCGAGCAGAAAAATGCCTGATGGTTGACGCGCACGGTTCTTTACCTGTTGGTCACGGTGCTTCGCAGGGGTGGCGGGAGCGTAGCGGGCAGACTGAAGGATAACCGGTGTTAGCGTGAGTTATCATAGGCGCCTACGCGACTGGCGAGAGAAGATGGATCACCATCGGGAAGCGTAGAGGTCGCACCGCCGTTCGCCTGGGCATCTTGATCGTTCTCTTAAGGAGACTTCCGATGACTGCCCCGAGTATTGCCCTTCCCCTCGCTTCATTTCTATTGCCCGCATGTCACCGTCTGCGCGGCGTCGTATTTCCCCGGTATTGCGTCCATCTTTTGCAGCGTAGCGGCTATTACAGCGCGACCATCGTGTGGAGCTGAGCCATGAACAATCCTCTGAATTGTGTGATCCTGGACGGCAAGGCGCTCGCCGCTTTGGGCGAACAGTCTTTGTCCGCACGCGTAGCCGCCCTCAAGACAAACAACGGCGCCCAGACGCCCATACTCGCTACCATTCTGGTCGGTGACGATCCGGCCTCCGCTACCTATGTGCAGATGAAGGGCAACGCGTGCCGGCGCGTCGGGATGGATTCGCGTCTGGTCAAACTGCCTGCCAGCAGCACCACGGACGAGGTCCTCGCCGAGATCGAAAAGCTCAACGCCGATCCTAACGTTCAAGGGATCTTGTTGCAGCATCCCGTGCCCGCTCAAGTCGATGAACGCCGATGTTTCGATAGCATCTCGATTCTCAAGGACGTCGACGGCGTGACGAGCCACGGCTTTGGCCGCATGGCGCTGGGCGAACCGGCGTTCGGCCCCGCGACGCCAACCGGCATCATGCGGCTGCTCGCGCACTACAAGATCGAGCTGGCCGGCAAGCGCGCGGTCGTGGTGGGCCGTAGCGCGATCCTCGGCAAGCCTATGGCGCTGATGCTGTCGAATGCGAACGCGACCGTCACCTTGTGTCATTCGAAGACGCTTGATCTCGAGGCCGAGGTACGCCGCGCGGAAATCGTCGTGGGCGCGGTGGGCAAGCCGAGGTTCATCCCGAGTCGCTGGATTAGCGACGGTGCTGTCGTGATCGATGCCGGCTACCATCCTGGCGGTGTCGGCGATATCGATCTCGATGGGCTTACGAGCCGCTGCGCGGCAGTGACGCCAGTGCCGGGCGGCGTGGGTCCGATGACGATCGCCACGCTGATCGCGCAGACCGTTGATGCCGCCGAGCGGGCAATGCGCGGCGAAGATTAGCGCGGCGAAGGCTAGCTCGCAGCCCGCCAAACCGATTGACCAAAAAATAGACGCGCGTTAGCATCATTCTATGAACGCCTCCGCCCTCTTCCTCGTCCGCTGCAAACACGCATGCTGTCAAAGCCTGCCAGAGGGAGCTTGCGTCTAGCGCGTCGGTTTGCGTCACGTTCAAGCTGGTTCCTGATGGCCACCCGTTGAAAGACTGGTGGCTTTTTTGTTTTTCGCCTTCCAAACCATACGGAAACTTCGATGTCTCTCGCCCTGTACGACACCTGGTCGCGCACTGTGCGGCCGTTCACAGCTCTGCAACCCAGTCACGTGGGTCTGTATTGCTGCGGACCTACGGTGTACGACCATGCGCACATCGGCAATCTGCGGACATATGTTTTCGAAGACGTGCTGCGACGAGTTCTTGCGCTAAACGGCTACAAGGTGCGGCACGTCGTCAATATTACTGATGTCGGCCATCTTGTCTCCGATGCCGATGAAGGTGAAGACAAGATGGAAAAGGGCAGCCGTCGCACGGGCGAGTCTGCATGGGAGATTGCGGAACGCTACACGCGTGCGTTCATGAGCGACTGGCGGGCGCTCAACCTGCTGGAACCCACGCTGTGGTGCCGCGCGACGGACCACATCGCGGAGCAGATCGCTTTCGTTGCCGAACTGGAACGCACCGGTTGCACATATCGGACGAACGACGGTGTGTACTTCGACACGAGCAGGCAGGACGACTATGGCTATCTGGCGCGTCTCGATCACGCCGGTTTGCAGGCTGGCAAGCGCGTTGCGCTAGGAGAGAAGCGCAGTGCGACGGATTTTGCGTTGTGGAAATTCAGTCCACCTGGATCGACGCGGCAAATGGAATGGGACAGCCCGTGGGGTCGCGGTTTTCCGGGTTGGCATATCGAGTGCTCGGCGATGTCCGCTAAGTACTTGGGGCCTTGGTTTGACATTCATTGCGGTGGCGAAGATCACATCGCCGTGCATCACAGCAATGAGATCGCGCAGACGCAAGCTCGACACGGCACGCGCTCAGCCAACTTCTGGATGCATGGACACTTTCTGACCTTGGATGCCGCCAAGATGTCCAAGTCGAGTGGGGACTTCTTGAGGCTGCAGAGCTTGATCGACCGCGGGATCGATCCTTTGGCCTACCGCTATCTTTGCCTTGGTGCGCATTACCGTAGCAAGCTGCGTTTCAATCATGAGGCACTTGAGGCCGCGCAGGCGGCGTTGGACAGGCTGCGCAAAGCCTATACAAGCTGGCCCGTCAGCGGCACTGCAGATGAGGATTTTGTGGCGCGCTTTAACGCAGAGGTCAATCAGGATCTGAATCTTCCGCGGGCGTTGGCCGTGCTGTGGGAACTGGTCAGGAGCGAGCTGCCCGATGAAACACGTCGGGCCACCGTTGATGTCTTTGACGCGGTGCTCGGGTTGCAGTTGGCTGAGTGGCGGGCGGATACGTTCGAAATTCCAGCGGATGTTGCTGACCTGGCGCGTCAGCGTGGGGAGGCACGCGCACGCAAAGATTGGCCCGAGTCGGACCGTTTGCGCGAGGTATTGAGAGCGAAGGGCTGGCAGATCGAGGACGGTGTGGATGGACAGCGTTTGAGTCCGCTGGATGCTAAAGGCGCTTAGAGAGCGCAGCGCAAAACCAGGCTCTCGCGACACCGCTTAGCAAGTCAACTGTATGCCGACTACGCTACGATAAACGCCGAACGTTGCGCTCTCCCTCGCCGCTTTTCCGGGCCACACAAAACAACGCCTCTAGTGATGCTTCGTACATGAAAAACGCTCGCACCTTCTTCGACCAGATCAATCAGGATTATCTGCAGATTCATCGGAAGGAGGGCGAGCTTTTCTGGCTGACCCACACGGGCCAGAGCGATGAACATGACGCGCAGCGTGCGGCTGGTCTTGCACGCAAGACCTTCCTCGCCGACTCTCGGCTCCTCGCGCAGACCAGAGAACATCTTGCGAGGGTTGAAGCCGCCCAGCAATCCGCTGAGCGCGATGCGTTGGTGAGCGGCTTGCGCGGCTGGGTCGCCGCATTCGAAGGCAATGCGATGGGTAGCGAGCGTGCGTCTACCTTACTTGCCGAACTGATCGCAATGGACGCCGATCTGTTTGCGCGCCGCCAAGCCTACAAGATGCATCACATCGGCGCGTCGGGCCGCACTGAAGAAGCTTCGCCCGCTGCGTTGCGTTCAAACCTCGCGTCAAACCCAGACGAAGCCTCGCGCAAAAGCTCACACGAGGCACTGTCTGGACTCGAACGCTGGGTGCTGGAAAACGGCTTTCTCGAGATCGTGGCGAAGCGCAACGAATTGGCGCGTGAACTCGGATATCGCGACTTCTTCGATTACCGGTTGCGCACCAATAGCGGTATGAGCCCGGAACAGCTCTTTGCGATCTTCGATGAATTTGAACGGAATACGCGCAATACGCATTTTGCTTCGATGGATCGCCTCGTCAGCGAGTACGGCGACGAAGTCTTGCAGCCGCACAACCTGCCATTCAGAGTTCGCGGAGGCGCCGCGCTAAAGGCGGATGCTTACTTTCCCTTTAGCAAGGCGTTGGAGCGTTGGGCTGAATCGTTCCGGCGTCTTGGCGTTTCGTATCGCGGCGCACGCATCGAAATCGATCTGCTGGACCGGCCGGGGAAGTTCACTACCGGCTTTTGCGCGTCGCCCGTAGCCAGTTATCACGACGACACGAACGGCTGGGTGCCTGCCGACGTCCGCTTCACCTCGACGGCCCGTCCGCAACAAGCGGGCGCAGGGCTGCGGGGGATCAACGTGTTGTTTCACGAAGCGGGACACGCCGCTCACTTTTCGAACGTTGCGCTCAATTCGCCGTGCTTTTCGCACGGCTTTGCCCCGACCACACCCGCATACCTCGAAGCCCAGGCAAAGTTCTTCGAAGCGTTGCCGGGTGACCCTTGCTGGATCCGACGCTACGCGCGCAACGCGGACGGCGAACCGATGCCTGACGAGATGATCCGCGACCGGGTCGAGTCGAACCGGGCTTTCCTCGCTTACAACGAACGGCGCGACCTGGTGCCGACTTACTTCGAGCAGGCCCTCTATGCCATGGACGATGCAGAGCGCACCACGGAGTCCGTGCTTGATCTGGAGCGCTCGTTGACGCAGCGCATGCTCGGTGTTTCGAGTAACACCGTCTATGTGCTGGGTATGCCTCACCCCATCTATCACGACATGGCCGTCTACTACCATGGCTATCTGCTAGCGAAGATGGCCGCGTCGCAGACCCGCGCTTATCTGACTCGCACGCTCGGCTATATCGTCGATAACCCAAAAGTGGGCCCCTTGCTGGTGAAGCATTGCTGGTCTGCCGGCAACAGTCTCACGCTCGATCAAACGCTGCGCAATATGACCGGGGAGGGTTTGACGTCGGCTTATCTGGCAGATGAATGCAACCGTTCACCGCAGGAAGCTTGGGCACTCGCGCAGGAGGCCATCGAGCGCACGGATCGGGCACTCGCAGCGCAGGCCGAAGCCGGTGGGGATCTGGATGCATCGATTTCGATCGTGCACGGTGCGCAATGCATTGCGACCAATGAGGAATCTTTACCGGCGATGTATGCGACATTTGAAGCGTGGATCGAGGATATGGCGACACACGACGTCACATAAGACTTGTGCCAATCTCAATGATCGATTATAAAAACATATCCCGACCACAAGTCGGGACACACCTTATCTAACGTTCACTCGCGGAGGATGCTATGTCACCGTTAAACGTAATGCCGCACTGATTTACCTCATCCCCTCGCAGCACGCGCAGCTTTTCATACGCTCGCCACGGCTGCTTCGAGCATTTCGCCGTACCTGTTCTCGCTTCTTTCCCTCGCTTCACTCCGCGCCCGTCGGCCTTTCGGTGTTCTCCAGAGCATCGCTGCTGCATTTCGCGCTATGGAGCTTTCGTGAGCCTGCATCGGGCGTTCCTCCGCCTCGATCGCGCTGTTCGTAAGCCACGTCGCTTAAACACATAGCCTGGCCAAAGACGTACCAAGGCCGCACCGCTCGCGTGTATGCTGGATTCGTTCGTGATCCCTGTCCGGGTCGCGTGGATTCGTGCGTTCGCGTGTGGCCTTCGATACGCACTGCAACCCGAATTTCCTATCGACAGCGAAGCAGCGATGAAACCTTCATCTACCTTATCGGCCACCGAACGTCGTCGTCCGACACGACGGCACGCCGCTCCACGCGTGCCCGAGCGGCCTGGTCTCGACGCACTCGAAGCGCGTTGGGCAGAGCATTGGCAAGTGCACCAGCTCTATGCCTTCGACCGCAATACACCGCGCGAAGGCGTGTTCTCGATCGATACTCCCCCGCCCACGGTGTCCGGCTCGCTGCATGTGGGGCACGTGTTCAGCTATACGCATGCCGACATCATCGCTCGTTATCGGCGCATGACAGGCAAGAGCGTGTTTTATCCAATGGGATGGGACGACAACGGCCTGCCCACGGAGCGGCGCGTCGAGAACTTCTATGGCGTGACGTGCGATCCGGATGCGGCGTACGAACCGCACTATGGTGAGCCTGCTACGCCCGCCACGCGTCGCTCGGAGTTTGCGCGGATCAGCCGGCGTAACTTCATCGAACTTTGCCATAAGCTGACCGCCATCGACGAACGCGCGTTCAGAGAGCTGTTTGTGCGTCTCGGGATTTCGGTCGACTGGAGTTTGACCTACGCCACAATCGACGATCGAGCGCAACGCACGAGTCAGTTGGGATTCCTGCGCAATCTGCAGCGAGGCGAGCTGTACAGTCAGGACGCACCATGTTTGTGGGACGTGACTTTCCAGACGGCAGTTGCACAGGCTGAACTCGAAGACCGTGAGCTTGCAGGTGCGTATCACGACCTGCGTTTCGTCGATGGTCTAGGCAATGCGTTGATCATCTCTACGACGCGCCCGGAGTTACTGCCGGCTTGTGTCGCTTTGGTGGCGCATCCCGATGACGAGCGCTATCGCCATCTCATTGGAACCAAGGCGCGCGCGCCCCTCTTCGATATCGAAGTGCCGGTGCTGGCGCATCCGCTCGCTGAGCCTGAAAAAGGCACCGGACTGGCGATGATCTGTACGTTCGGCGATGTCACCGACGTGATCTGGTGGCGCGAACTCAATTTGCCGACACGCTGTGTGATAGCCAAAGACGGTCGCCTGCAGAGCGAGACGCCAGATTGGCTCGCATCGCCGCACGCCCGAGACGCTTATGCACGCCTCGCTGGCGCAACTGTTCCGCAGGCACGCAACCGGATGGTCGAAATGCTGACGGAAAGCGGCGATTTGCTGGGTCCGCCGCGACCGCTTAAGCACCGCGTCAAATACTTCGAGAAGGGGGACCGTCCGCTAGAGATCATCGCAACGAGGCAATGGTATCTGCGTAGCGGCGGGCGCGACAATATGCTGCGCGAGGAACTCCTTGAGCGAGGCGCGCAGATCTGCTGGCATCCAGGGCACATGGCCACGCGCTATGGCCACTGGGTCACAGGCCTGAATAGCGATTGGTTGATTAGCCGCCAACGGATCTTCGGTGTGCCGATTCCGCTTTGGTATCCCCTCAATGCAGCGGGCGAACCGGATTACAGCACGCCGATATGTCCGGATACGGCGTCATTACCGATCGATCCGCGCTCACATGTGCCACCGGGTTATACCGAGGCGCAACGCGGCCAACCGGGCGGTTTCGTGGGAGAAGCGGACATCATGGATACATGGGCAACCAGTTCGCTGACGCCGCAGATTGCAGGCGGTTGGGAGCAGCCCGACGGATGCTTTGCGAATATCTTCCCGATGGACCTGCGTCCCCAGGGACATGAAATCATCCGCACGTGGCTGTTCTACACGGTGGTGCGGAGCGGCTTCGAAGCGCAGAGCGGACCTTGGCGGCACACGATGCTTTCCGGTTGGGTTCTCGATCCGGATCGCAAGAAGATGTCGAAATCGAAAGGTAACGTGGTTACGCCACTGTCGCTGCTCGATACTTACGGCTCCGATGGTGTGCGTTACTGGGCAGCGTTGGGCGGTCCGGGTACGGATACCGCTTTCGAAGAGAAGCAGATGAAGGTGGGCCGTCGGCTTGCACTCAAGCTGTTGAACGTTTCGAAGTTTGCGCTGGGCTTCGATGGCGAGCCGGATGGCGCCATCACGCATGGACTCGACCGCGCCATGATGCTGCGTCTTACCGCTGTGGTTGAGGATGCGACGGCTGCGCTGGAGGCGTTCGAGTACAACCGGGCCATCGAACGCATCGAAGCCTTTTTCTGGTGGTATTGCGACGATTACGTCGAACTTGTGAAGGGCCGGGCCTATGGCAGTGGATCGCAAGCGGCGTCGGCACGCAATGCGCTGGCGGCTTCGCTTTCTGTGGTTCAACGGCTGTTGGCGCCGTTTCTGCCATTCGTCACGGAAGAGTGCTGGTCGTGGGGGATGGAGGGATCGGTTCATACTGCGCCGTGGCCTACGATGGATATGTACTTCGGCGCGTCGAGCCGCTCGAAAGACGATTCGTTTGATGAGCTCATCTTTGCCGCTTCCGAAGTGCTAAGCGCGATCCGCAAGGCAAAATCCGAGGCTAAGTTGTCGATGAAGGCCGAGGTCGAGCGGGTCTGCGTGGAAGGCCCGGCGGCCTGCCTTGAGCTGCTTAAGATCACTGAAAGCGACTTGTGCGACGCCGGGCAGGTCAAGCGATTTGAAATGAGTGAAGCGTCCGCATTCGGCGTGAAAGTGGAGCTATCCTAGCGAAGGGTTGCGAAGAGGTACAGTCGTGTTATGTATAAAAACGCTGCGCCGCCTCGCGCCGATTCCGATCTTTAGCAGCATTGAACAAGCCAACGGGAGAAATACGTGGACATCTCCATGAGCCGGTTAATACTCTACGTGCACGATGTCGAAGCACTGAAGTCTTTTTACGAAGCGCATTTCGCGTTACCCATCGTTGAAGAGATTCCCGGCGAATGGGTTGTCCTCAAAGCGGGTGCGATTGAACTCGCGCTACATCTTGTGGGTCAGCCGTATCGCAACACGATGGCTAAGCACGTTCACTCGAATGCCAAGATGGTCTTCTCTGTGCCATCGGGATTGAATGCGTTGCGCGACAAGTTCGTTGCAGCAGGCGTCAACATGCGCGAACTGAAACGGTACGAAGGTTTCCCCTATTTGCTTTGCGACGGAGAAGATCCCGAGGGAAATGTGTTCCAGTTATCCCAGGCGGACTAGCGGCCGAGCCGCGTCCGCATCCGAAACGAGTAGCCGGGTTGGAGTTCATCGGGCAGAATCTATTGGATGCGCACGCGGTTCGCCGCAATGCACTGGCATCCACACTCTGGAATCAAACATGTACCCATCAATCGAACCCTATAAGCACGGCTTTCTCGATACCGGTGACGGTCATCAGGTGTATTGGGAGTTGTGCGGCAATCCGAACGGCAAGCCGGCGGTGTTTCTTCACGGCGGCCCCGGCGGCGGATGCAGCCCGGAACATCGTCGCCTGTTCGACCCGGCGCGCTACAACGTGATGCTGTTCGATCAACGCGGTTGCGGCCGCTCCAAGCCGCATGCGAGCCTGGACAACAACACGACCTGGGACCTGGTCGCGGATGTCGAGCGCTTGCGCGAGATGATGGGCGTCGAGCAGTGGCTGGTGTTCGGCGGATCGTGGGGCAGCTCGCTCGGTCTGGCGTATTCGGAGACGCATCCGCAGCGGGTCAGCGCGCTGATCGTACGCGGCATCTTCACGATGCGTCGCGCCGAACTGCTTTGGTACTACCAGGAAGGTGCGTCGTGGTTGTTCCCGGACTTGTGGGAGGGCTTCCTCGCGCCGATTCCTGTCGAGGAGCGCGGCGATCTGATGGCAGCGTATCGTCGCCGCCTGACCGGCACGGATGAGGCCGCGAAACGGGAGGCCGCGCGCGCATGGAGCTTGTGGGAAGGCCGCACGATCACATTGCTGCCCAGCCCCGAACTGGAGGAGCATTTCGGTGAAGACGATTACGCGCTCGCTTTCGCGCGCATCGAAAATCATTACTTCGTCAATGACGGGTTTGTGGAGGAAGGGCAGTTGCTGCGGGACGCCCATCGCCTCGCCGACATCCCCGGCGTGATTGTGCAGGGGCGGTATGACGTGGCGACGCCGGCGCGTACCGCGTGGGATCTCTCCAAAGCCTGGCCGAAGGCGGACTTCCAGCTGATTCCGGATGCGGGGCATGCCTACAATGAACCGGGCATTCTAAAAGCGTTGATCGCAGCGACAGACCGGTTTGCACGCTGAGCGGACTTAAGCCGAAAGCAGGTGTGCGCTGTCCATCGATGGCGTCGGACAGTGCATAGCCGGCCGTAAGCAGAAAATTCACTCTGCACCAGGAAATCCAACATGGCGGAGCGGCACGAATGAATGCATCGGGGGTCTCATATCAAGTCGTCAGTCCTGCTGACCAAGACGCTTACAAGCAGTTCATGACCGATTTGTTCGATGAAGAACTGGAGACATTGCCAGATCGGTTGGCGACCGTCAGCGATCAACAGTGGGCCGAGTTCATCAAGCGTCGCGCGGGCGAGCATTCGGTGTTGTACGTCGCGCGGCACGAGGGACGACTGGTAGGCGGGGGCGGTGTCGGGCGGATCGAACAACCGAGCCGCGAACACACGGTGGGGCTAGCGCTCAACGTCGCGCGGGAGTATCGCGGTCAGGGAATCGGTCGGGCATTGTTAGTGCATACGCTCCTATGGGCCGCCCGCGCTCCGTCTGTTGAGCGCATCGAACTTGAGGTAACCGCGAACAATGCGTCGGCGATTCACCTTTACCAATCGGTCGGCTTTGTTGTGGAAGGCGTGAAGCGCGATGCATTCAAGAAGGGCGAGCGCCTGATTGACCTTGTGCAGATGGCCATAACAGGACACGACGTGCGATTGCCGAAATGCTAAGGATCGCGCTCGCTGCGCAACGGCCTCAGGTTGCCTGATCCCGTTGCGCAGTGAAGCCAGAAAGTCGCAGGACTTTTTCTACTTCGCCCTCGCACGAATCAACCGAACCCCCCAGCCGGTGCGAATGGTCCCATCGCTCTGTTGCAAGCCGCTTAGCGCTTCCAGAAGCTCCTCCCGAAAGCGTGCCTTAGCCGGCTCGGATAGCCGGTCGATAGTGTAGGTTTCAGTCAGCGACTCCCAAAGCTCGTCAGGCTTTGGTTCCCAATCCACATCCAGATCTTCGAACTGCAGGTTTTCAAAGTCCCTCGAGAGCAACTCCGTCCATCCCTCTACGGTGTGGGTGCGTGCATCGCCGAACGGCAACGGCGACGAATCTTCCCTGAGAATCGGCAGCAGAACTTTGTGCAGGACCTGATTCGCCTCACCGAGCAGAAACGCTCGCCCAACTACGGTCGCAAACTGACCGTGCGGACGAAGCACGCGGCGGACCTCCTTGATAACCTGCTCGACGTCATCCATCAGCATGATGGCCATGTGCGACAGTAAGCAGTCGACACTGCCCGTTTCGATGGGCATTTCCTGCGCACGCTCTTTTAACAACTCGACTTCCTTAGGGAGCGTTGCTCGTGCGACGTCCAGTTCGCCCTGACTCATGTCTACGCCAATCAGCCGCAGCGACGACTGTTGCCGGTCCGACAGCAGCTTGAGCAGATATCCATCGCCGCAAGCGAGATCGAGGACGGTCAGCGGCGCAGCCGATGCCGGCACGCACCCAGCAAGCGCTGCATAAGAGGATGCATATTCGGCCACGCTCGAGCGGGCACGAAGGTGACCGAATGCTGCGCTCGTGGCGCCGGCCTGACGTTGATGGAAGTCCTGCAGATACGACTCGACGGGGGATAGCACGCTCATGCGATGAGACTCCACGGAAATATGCTTGATGCTTGGTCGACGGAAGCGATCGGGTCGAGCGGTGGGCAATTATCGACCACCTTCGACTTTCAGATCACCATCATTATGCGGTGCGCAGTTGCGCCAGCTCTTCCGATATCAGCTGACCCAGCGCAGCGATATTCCGTTCAGTACGATCAGTCAGTGGCATGCCCATATTGAGCCGCAAACAATGATTGAGACTGCCGTCGGTGCAAAAAAGCTGGCCTGGCGCAAAAGCAATACCAGCCGTTAGCGCTCTGCGCAACAAGGCGACGGAATCGAAGCCGCGCGGCAATTCCACCCATAGCCAATGGCCGCCCGAAACTGCATGGCTACAGGCTTCCGGTGGAAAATGACGTTGCACGGCTGCCCGGTACATTTTTGCATAGGCTGCCAGCGTCTGACGCAAACGTCGCAAGTGCGGCTCGAACAGACCACTGGCCATAAATGCAGCCAGCGTGTGCTGAAACAGCGGCGCCGGCTCCGGCATAAATTCAAGCTCCCTACGCAAGTTAGTCACCGCGAAGCCCAGAGACATGCCGGGGCTAATCAAGTCGCTCAGGTTCGTGATGTAGTGAACCAGTCCGTCTTGATCAAACGCCTTGAAAGGCAACGGACGGCTCTTGCCGAAATACAGCTCCCCGTTGTGGTCGTCCTCGATAAGCGGCACGCCATACTTTGCAAGCAACCCGACCGTGCGGCGCTTCGCGTCGTCGCTCATGAGTCCGCCGGTGGGATGCGAAAAATTCGCGGAGAAGATACATGCCGCCACCTTCTCCCTTTTCAGCACGAAATCGAGTGTATCGGTGGAAAGACCGTGCTCCGGATGGGCCGGTATTTCGAGCACATTCAGTCCCATCGCATCGAGGTCCCATAACAGCCTCATGGAGGTTGGGGAAGCAATCGCCACTGTATCGCCGGGTTTGATTAGCACTCGCAACAACGCGCGGTGGCTGAATTTCCCGCCAGACGTGATGGTGATGTCTTCAGTCCGCCAGTTGAGGCCCATCAACCGTCCCCGGCGTGCCAGCTGTTCAGCGAGCGGCGATTCGGCGCACATGTCTCCCAGGGTAAAAAACGAAGGATTACGGCGGGCTTGCGCTGTCATGATGCGTTGCAGGGCAACGACCGGATACAACTCAGGATCTATCACGGCAAACAACATGGGCTGTTCGTGAACGTGCAGCCGGTCGAGTTCTCGTAGCAAGGCGCGTTGCGCTGGCAGTGCGGGTTGTGTGGCCACCTCGGGCCGAGGCTGAGACGGCTGGCCAACAATTGCCTGACGTTCCCGAACGTAGAAGCCTGGACGCGGGCGCGCCGCGATCAGGCCGGCGTCTTCAAGCAAGTACAGGGCATGCGTGACCGTGGCGCTGCTTCCCTTGAAGCGCGAGCATAGGGCGCGGATGGATGGCAACTTGTCGCCCGGGCGAAATTCACCTGCGCAGATTTCTGCGTGCAATTGGCTGGCAAGTTCGCCATAACGAGTCGTTCGGTCCCACATCCGCCGTCCACCTGTTTTGGAAGCACAACCAATTCTAACAGTGCCCAACGCCGGTAAAACAGGCCTCGACTCGAAGTAAGGCGCGTCACCCAGCAGGCATCTCAACTGTACCGATTGACCAAGGGATACAGACAGGAAAAACGACGCAGTGCGCCGGTTCAGATTGCTACGCCTGGTCCTATCGCGCGGCCTTACCGATGCGCAGAATGATCCCATGACACCTTCCGGGGATATTCACAATGAACCAGCAGCCACTTTGTTCAAACCAGGACCACGCAACACTGGAAGATCCAGTCCGGGAATGTCTGCATCAGGCAGCCCGATTACTGCGACTCATCCGGCATTTCCTGCGTAGTCAATGGCAATCGTCCTTAAACCGGGTTGACGCAGAGCCGGAAGATTCAGTTCAGGAGCGCCTCGATCGGTCGGCCCGATTGCAGCGGCTGATACGGCATCTCTGGCGCTAGTGGCATTGCGCGAGCCTCTTTTCTGTATTCAAGGATAACTAAATAATAAGCGCATTCATCTTATGCTCTCCGAACTTGAAGAAACGACGCCGGCCACCGTTCTGGGTGGCAAAATTCGCGCGTTACGGCAGCGGCTAAAACGCACACTCGACTACACGGCGGGCGCGGCGGGGATTTCGAAGCCTTTTCTTTCGCAGGTTGAGCGTGGGTTGGCCAAACCGTCAATCACATCCCTGAACGGGATCGCCAGCGCGCTCGGCGTCGCCGTGCAGTACTTCGTGGACACACCCGGCGAACAACGTCCGGTGTGCCGTGGCGATCAGCTGAAATTCTTCAGGTTTGCAGAGTCGCCGAACCTGTTTGCGCAACTCACGCGTGGATCACCTTCCCAGCAACTCGAGGCTATCCTCGTAAGATTCCCGCCCGAGCAAAGGCGACCTACGGATATGCCAACCAGTGCAGCGGAAGAGCTTCTGTACGTGATATCCGGCGAGGTGTCGCTGACCCTGGAGGGCGAGACGTTTGTCTTGCAGGCCGGAGACAGCGCCCATTATCAATCTACGTTGCCACATGGATGGATCAACAGTCAGCGTATGGAAGCTCTCGCACTTTGGGTTGGTACGCCGAAGTTATTTTAGGGGTGTCCGGTCTGGTCGATCCTCCTGGTAACGGTCACCCTTGACATCCCCATTTACTAAACTAATATGTTAAATATTAACCTGTTAGTTTATGAAAGGAGGCTGCCATGAGTGAGGCACTGTCACGTCCGTCCTTGGGCGCTGCGGTCTACTATGACGATCCGCTGGCCGCGCTGGATTGGCTCGAGAAGGCCTTCGGCTTCGAACGTCAGTTTGTCGTCACGGACAACGACGGCCAGCTCGCCCATTCGGAAATGCGGTTTGGCGACAGCTATGTGATGGTGTGCCGTGCATGGGCGGAGGACATGGCGAGCCCGAAATCCATAGGCGGGAGGAACACTCAATCCGTCCATGTGCAACTGCGCGATGGCATTGACGAGCATTGCGTCCGGGCACGCGCAGCCGGCGCTGTGATTACACGTGAACCGGCGGATCAATTCTACGGTGACCGCGTCTATGCGGCGCGTGACCCTGAAGGACACGTCTGGAGTTTCGGCCAGACATTGCGCGAGGTATCGCGTGAAGAGGCTGAGCGAGTGAGTGGCCACAAGATCGACGGGTGGGTGTGAGCCGATGGCACTTGCTGCAAGCGCGTCGCTGGACCGGACGCTGTCCGCGCTAGCCGATCCTAGCCGGCGCCAGGTGGTCGATCTGCTCAGCGAGAAGCCGATGCGCGCCGGCGAACTTGCTCAGGCCACCGGTCTGAGTCCGCAAGCGATGAGCCGGCATCTGCGCGTGCTGCGCTCGAGCGAGCTGATCGAGGAGTCGCACGATGGCATCGACGCACGCGTGCGTCTCTATGTCCTGAGGGCCGCACCGATGACCGAGCTGAAAGCGTGGCTCGAAGCGACCGAGCAATTGTGGTCATCGCAATTGCTCGCGTTCAAGGCACATCTGGAGGCACAGCCGTGAGCTCGCGCGTGCAGGTGTCGGTCCGCGTATCCGCTGCTCCGCACCGGGCCTTCGATGTCTTCACGCGAGACATCGCCTTGTGGTGGCGGCCCAATTCGCTCTTCCAGTTCACTCCGCGGGGCGCGGGTACGCTGTCGTTCGAGGGTGGTGTCAATGGTCGTTTGATCGAGACGCAGACGGATGGCAGCGTGTTCGAAGTGGGGCGCGTCACGGTGTGGGAGCCTGGTGTACGGCTCGCGTTCGGCTGGACTCAGGCGAGCTTCTCCGCTGATCAGCAGACTCATGTCGAGGTGCGCTTCGAGGCGGTAGGCGACGAGACCCGCGTCACCGTCGAGCATCGCGGCTGGGATACGGTGCCGCAAGATCACGTCGCACGTCATCACTTCCCCGATGGCATCTTTCTGCGGCGTCATGGCGAATGGTGGCAAGTGCTGCTGGGTTCTTACGGTGCGCGGATGAAGCACGACGGATCTCTTGCTGCATCGCCGCCTACCGCGTGATCCTCACCGAACATGGAAGCGCGTTTTCGCACAGCCTGTCCCGAGCTTTTAGCTAATGGGAGGAAACAGTGCATCTCTGCAGTGTAGCTAATGCGCTATCCGGGGAAGGCGATAATGGTGGTCTGCCATGAGGGCTGTGGATTGCTCGCAGCGACCGCGCGAATCACCCCTTTAGCGCTGAGTTCGTCGCGCTTGCGTTGCGTCCGTGTCTGCTTCGTTCAATTGCAAAGGGCTGGTGAAAATGGTCGGCCACCGGGATACCGTTTGTTATGTATAAGAAGGGCGTGGCCTTAGAGATTCAGTTTTCCTCCGAGCGACTCAACGATGGTGCTGGTGATCCCTACTGGATCGATCTGACGCAGGCGGAAGCGCAGTCGCTTCTGCAAACGCTTCAGGCGCATCTAGCTGTCAGTAATGCAGGGACCGCGCCGCCGCTCGTCGTGAGCCTCGACGATTCGAAATCTATGCACGCGGTGGCATCCGAAGATGCATCTGTATTGCCCGCTACTGCTCAAGACGCCCAGACGCGCGATGAGTTCAAGCAGTGGGTGTGTGTGATTTGCGGCTGGATCTACGACGAAGCGGCTGGCTTGCCCGAAGAGGGCATCGCCGCTGGAACGCGCTGGGCCGATGTGCCTGCCGACTGGCGCTGCCCACTGTGCGACGTGGGCAAGGAAGATTTTGCGTTGGTGGAGTTTTAAGCAAAGGGGCACGAATACCCGTACTCGATGGAATATCTCGGAGACTTCAAGGTCCGCTAGCGAACTTCGTTCGCCAGTACTCCTTGGCGTTCAACCACTCCGCCTGAACTTTTGCCAAGATGGCCGCGCAGGGAAGTATAGAGTGCGCTGATCCAAAGGATCGCTCCAGTGGCGAACTCGCCGGAAGGGTAGTTGGGACCGCCGCCGTTCATCCACGGGTAGGCCAATGCTACGACGATAAGCGCGATACCTGTGACGTAATGCCGGGGAGCGTGGAAAATTCGCGCTAGCGGAATCAGGTGCAGGCCGACGATGAGGACCACCGCAGGCGTACTCCATTCGGGATGCCCAAGCGCACTCAAGATGAAACTCACCGCGAAGACCGCAAGCCATTGCACGAGGTTGACCCACCTGAAGACGCGCTGCCGCGCCTTGCGTGCTTCGGGTTCTGCATTCATGTCGACATGCGGACGGAACGCGCGAAAATCGCACATAGCCCACAGAAAGAGGGTGCCTCCGGCCAGCACGATTAGCCCGAGCATCGGCCAATCTACTCCATGTGTTTGCAGGCACCACCCTGTCATCCACAGCGTGCCAAATCCGGCAAAGAACATCTGACCAACTGCCGAGCCGGTTCTGTGAGCGTAGATGGTGTTGTGTCCCACGAATATCCCCCGACAAAGGTGTGCGCACGAATTTCGCTAAAGAAGTCGCGGCGTCGCTTAACTGATTAGAGCCAAGGCGACGCTGGCGTCGCCCAACCTGGATTGCCTGCTCCGGTGTGTCTACCGAACGCATCAAGAAGTACCGTCGAGAATGCCTCGCAGATAATCCACATAGCGTTCGAATGCCCGCCTTCCTGACGTGGTCATGGCCACACGCGTGCGCGGCTTTTTGCCGACGAAGTCTTTGGTGATCTCGATGTAACCACTCTTCTCCAGAGTGGCGAGATGCGCGCCGAGATTGCCTTCTGTTGCATCGACGATGGCGCGCAATCGCACAAATTCAATCGCCTCGCGGTTCGGTAATGCTTTGAGCGCTGCCATGATCTTGAGCCGAACCGGTTGATGGATGGTTTCGTCGAGCTGATCCATTCACGCGGTCCTCAGCCAGGCACCAGCCAGTATCAACGCGCCGCCGCCGACCACCGCCATCCACAGGAGGAAGTAGGCAGGAAGCAGGTAGTAGCCGACGAGCGTGAGCACGGCGAGGGCCAAACCTGTGACCGCGAGGCGCGATCCGATCCAGAGGCCGCTCAGAAAGTAGAACAACGCGACGATCAACGAGATCAATACGGCCGACTTCTCGCCGGTGGCTGGCTGAAAGACGTTAAGCACAGCGATGTAAAACACCACAACGGCCAACGCCGACGCGAGCCAGCGCCACGACTTGTCATTGGATGCGTCCTGCTTGCCTCTTCTGCCAAGGAAAATGCAACCGCCTATGCCGATTACGTCCAGCGGGATCCAGATCTGCGAAGCGCGTGTGGGGAAAAAATGGGTCACAGCGAAGCCGACTAACCAGATCACACCCCAAAGCATCAGCATGGGCGCGAACTTCTGATAGCTATACAGCTGGCTGCTGCGATGGCTGACAGCCTCGACTTCGCGCAAGGCCTGTGATGCCTGCTCAGATGAGAGTGACATGATGGCTCCAGAAGGGTTTATGTAGAGTACTCTATACGGCAGAGTATAAAAGTGCAAGTAGTTCGTTTGCGGGGGTCGTAGGGGTGATGTGGTGATCAGTGGTATGCGCCGTCGGTGCGCGGCGCATACCACTGCCGGTCGGTTGCAAGGTCATTTGATAGAGTGGCGAGGTCACGTTAAACCACTGGCGACCATCGAATGTCTTCCCCAGCAAGCCAACCTTACCCAAACGTGGTTCACACGAGACGATTTGTCCTTTCTCCGCTGACGTCCGGCCACGCGGAACGCATGTTCGAGGGATTGAGTGACGTACGCGGTCACGACTACATTCCCGATATGCCGCCCGCAAGCGTGGCCGCGTTAGAGGAGCGCTACAGACGCCTGGAAGGTCAAGCTTCTGGCGATGGCCGAGAGGTGTGGCTGAATTGGGTAATCGGCTCGATAGACGAGCCGACGCTGTACGGCTACGTTCAATTCACGATCAGTCAGGCAGAACAGCGCGCGTTTGTCGCGTATTTTGTTTTTCCTCGCTATCAACGACAGGGGATTGCATCAGAGGCCGTAACCGCTGCCCTGTCGAGTGTTCTGACAACATTTCAGATAACGCGAATCGACGCGCAGATCGATACTCGCAACGCGGCATCGATCGCGTTAGTGGAGTCTCTGGGGTTTGTCCGCACCCGACTGATCGAACAGGCAGACGAGTTCAAAGGCGCCGTAAGCGATGAATATCACTACTCGTTCGACGCGTCTCGCATGCGCTAATCACGCGCCCTGTTCACCATGCCCCCGAACCCGCACCCACGGTCGCAACGCACCCACCTACAAGAAGGAGTTTCCGCAGTGACCAACGATCCGGCATCCGCTACCGCCCTGACGCCGCAAAACATCTACGACGATACGACCTTCTTCCAAGGCTACAAGGCGCTTCGCGACACCGACACCGGCTTGAACGGTGCCCTGGAAATCCCTGCGTTGCATCGTCTGTTGCCCGAGCTTTCCAATTCGCACGTACTCGACCTGGGTTGCGGCTTCGGCGAGTTCGCGCGTTTCGCAAGCGCACGGGGAGCGGCCTCCGTGACCGGCGTCGATATCTCCGCGCGAATGCTCGAAGAAGCCGTCCGACGAACGAGCGATCCGTCGGTGAGTTACGAACGCTGCCCCATCGAACAGTATCGACCCGCAGCAGATTCATTCGACCTTGTCGTCTCCTCGCTTGCGTTGCATTACGTCGAAGACTATGCCGGCGTGGTCGAGCGTGTATTTCAAGCCTTGAAACCGGGTGGCCGCTTTGTATTTTCCGTGGAGCATCCGCTCTGCACCGCCTACCCGGCAGGCTGGGTTCGGGATGACGAGGGGCACCGGCGATATTGGCCGGTCGATCACTATCGCGAGGAAGGGAAGCGAGACACGCGCTGGTTTGTCGATGGTGTCATCAAGTATCACCGGACCGTTGAAACCTACGTCAACACGTTGATCCGCGCCGGGTTGCTGCTCGAGCATCTTGGCGAGCCGGGGCCCACTGCGGAGGCATTGAAAGACCGCCCCATGCTGGAAGCCGAACGTCGCCGGCCGCCCTTTCTGCTACTGCGAGCCTTGCGGCCAGCGGGCTGAAAAGTAGGAACCGCCCGCGTCGCAAGTCGAATTCAATCCATTCAGCATAATTGCAAATGCGAATCATTTGCAATTATGCTGAAACTGTCCGATGATTGAGCATGCTTCACAACCGTGATTCTTTTGCGCATGCTTTCATCCGTTTCAAACGCCCACCCCGATCGCACCGTGTCATCCGCATGTACTGACGAGTCTCAGCATGCCGTCTGATTCGTCAATTGCAAACGTGGACGAGGCGGCCTCGTTGGCCGGTCAATCCGGGTCCACTCAAACCATTCGGCGCGCCGCGGAACTGGAGTTCATCCCCCAGCGTCTCGCTTACCGGCTGGCCGCTGACGTCGCTTATCCGAACGACGGCGAACTGCTCTTGTGGCGTTGCCGTTCGGAATGGCACTTTGTGTCCAAGGACGCGGCGTACGCCCGTCTGTCGCAAGCCGAACTCGCGCGGGTCAAGAGCCATCCGAATCCCGCATTGGGCAAGCGCTTTGTCGTGGGTCGCGCCGCGATGCGTGAGATTCTGGGCGACATGATCGGCTGCGCGCCCGCGGAGGTCGATCTGGTAGAGGATGCGCAGGGTCAACTGCGTGTTGCCAACGTCGGCGAGCGCGAGCCTATCGAGATCGCCATTGCCTATGCCGGAATCTGGATCGTGATCGGCGTGAGCAACAGCCCGCTCGGCCTCGCGACGAGTGTGCCGACGCTGCCTGATAACGCTGCGAGCGGCCATCCTGACGGCGACACAGCGTCGTCCCGTCGCCAGAAAATGTCCCGGTCAATCGAGACGCGAAGCCACGTGCGTCATGCGAGTCTCACGTATGCCATGGGCGCGCAATTGATGAACGCCGACGCCCACGTACTGCAGCAAGATGCGGCTACTTTCTTCGTCGATGCGCCCGACGCGCGTCGCTGGCAGATCATCGACTTGCCGATGCCGGGCATCATTAGCGCGGCAGCTGCGGTCGCTCAACCGGTGACGCGGGTTCATGCGTTCGGCTGGATGGGGCGCGACGGCCGGGCAATCGCTGAGTAAGTTGCGCGCTAACACCAACGTTCACTCGCACCGTCCGCGGTACTGCAACTTTTCAGCAAAACCTCCCCGCAGCAAGACTCAACGCGCCGCCGCACGGTCCGCCGCGGGCGCCGTCAGCACCTGAGTGACCAGCGCCGGATCGTGCGCAATTGCTTCCTCGCTAAACGGCACCCGCATCCAGTGTTTGCTCGCGTATTCGCGGGTCCCGTCGGCGTAATGCGGCGAAGCGGGATCGTCCGATTCCGATGACGCGAGCAACGTATCGGCCACAACCTCTCCTTGCTCGAACCGCACCACCTGCAGGTAGCTGTTGCCGTTCGGATTGACGTTCATCGAATCGCCACGGGTATCGAACGGATGCTGCGCGCAAGCCGCCGTGAAGTACCCTTCCGTGTCGCAGCCGCCAAAGAGCGGAATGCGCTCGTCGTTGCGCTGCACGTAGAGCGCCGCGCTGCGCGGTGCATCGATGGCAATGCCAGCATTGTGCATGTCGGCGAGGGCGGCTTGCATTGCCGTCGCGAGTTTCGCATGGTCCACCGCGATACCAGCCGGTGTGGTCAACGGCTGTTTCGGATCGAACGGCACGGCGTACAACTGCGCCGCCGGGATGTCCCTGAGATGTTCCCAGAAAGCGTTCCACAACGTTGCGCCGCGGGCGTCGGCATCGGCAGTATCGTTCCATGCCGCGAGAACAGCACAGGCCTGTTGCAGATCGTTTGCGTTACCTGTCACGCAAAGACGGTCGAGCACCGGCTGCTTGAAAAGGATCGCTGACATCGAGCGGCTGTCCAGTGCGGCGCGTTGCAGCGCGCCCGGCGATACGCCAGCCGGATCGGCCTGCAGTTGCGCGGCAATCGTGTGGCCGAGGCGGGTGCGCAGAGACTGCGCCGCATCGGTTGGGCCAATCACCCGCGCGTAGCCGGTCAAGGGCTCAGCCGGATTGCTGAGCCAGAAGCTGCCATTGAAATTGCCCACATAGTCACGTCGCAACAGGCTCGGCATCTGCGCGACCGGCATCGCGCCAGGCTGCACAGCACCCCGGTCGAGCTGCCAGTCGCAATCGCTGCGTGTACCGTCAAGCACGGGCACGCCCGGAATCGCGTGGGCGAACGCCTTGCCGACGGGCGGCGTGCAGCGCTCCACGAGACTGTCGGGCGCATTCGGGATGGCGCCGATATCCGCGTACCAGACGCGCGGATCGCCGCGACCAATGGCAAGCGTATTGACCCAGGGCACCGCAGCATTCCGTTTCTGGATGCGGATGAAGTCATCGAGTGAACGTGCCTGATTCCAGTCAAGGAAGTTTTCGAAGACGCGGAAGTTGTCCGCGTCGATGTCGCGCAGGGCGAACGCTTGCTGTGTGTTCCATGCGAGTGCCGGCGACATCGAACTCAGGTTGAGCATTGGCCCAAACCGCGAACGGTAGAGCGTCCGGGTGACTGGATGCACCGTGCCGTCGTCGGAGCGGACCTCAACGGTGACGCGAGTCGGCGTCATCGCTTCCACCTGTCCGTCGTACCGATACGACGTCGTCAAGCCCGGCACCAGGCTCAACTGAAACAACCCGAACCGCGACGCGGTGGACACCGTATGCGTCCACGCAACGTCCCGGTTGAAGCCGATCTCAATCACCGGTGAACCGAGAAACGACACACCGCTGACATCGAGCTTACCAGGGATGGTCAGTTGTGCCTGGTAGAAGCGGGCCGGGCCGCTCCAGAACCAATGCGGGTTACCGAACAGGATAGCGCTGCCATTGTGAGTGGCATCAGCACCAAACGCGAGGCCGTTGCTGCCCACGCCAGCGTGGCCGCCGAAATCCATCAGCGGAGCGGTGGACGCCAGGTTCTGCGAATCCGGTGAGCCTTGCGGCGAAGTCGCGGATGCCATCGGCTTTGCGCCGCCGGGCGTAGCGCCCGGCGGCTGCGCCGTAGCAATCGCGGACACAAAACGGCCCGCACCGGCTGCCAGGTTAGCCGTATAGAGACGCCGGTAGATATCCGCCGTGCTGATCTTGCCGACCCACGGCGCCGAGCGGCAGGCCGCATGCGCCCCGACGAATTCGCCCTTGGCAAGCTCATCCACATAGCGGTTATAGCCGCTCGCGAAGCCGTCTATCAGCGCACGCATTTCCGGCGTCTGGCTGTTGCGGTATCGAGCCACGGCTGCACCGTCGT
Source organism: Paraburkholderia phenazinium (assembly GCF_900141745.1). Lineage (NCBI taxonomy): Bacteria > Pseudomonadati > Pseudomonadota > Betaproteobacteria > Burkholderiales > Burkholderiaceae > Paraburkholderia > Paraburkholderia phenazinium. The sequence goes on from NZ_FSRM01000002.1 coordinate 980,760, forward strand.
CGATGAAGCGGAAGAAGAAATCGGCGTCGAGATTGGACGGCTGGCCGAACGTGTCATCGTTGGACGGCCGCGCCTTGGCGCCGAAGTAGCGCGAGCGCTCGCCCCGATAGGTGACGAAGGCATCGGCCATCGTGCACAGATTGTCCTGCGCCTGCACATAGCCATATCCGTAGCCGAGGCTGCCCCAGTCATCTGCCTTCAGATGCGGAATGCCGAGCGCAGTGCGGCGAATCTCGACCTGGTATGCCGGTGTGGCGGCGTCGGCGTGCGACTGGATGTCTGTAGAAGGCGTGCTGCAACTGAGCAACGCGAGGACAAAGGGAAGAGCAAGCAACAGGCGGGCGCCGCGGGTGAGAGAGGGCATCGGACGCATGGAATGGTAGCAGGGCGGGACCTCATGCTAATGCGAATGAGTCGCAATTACAAGCCTGCGGTGACTTAGATTCCTTTCAATCCACCACGAAACCGCGTTATCAGCTTCCCAGCGCCGCCAGTTGCCGCAGCCGCCGCGCGAGCGCCTTGGAGACGACCTGGGACTCCGCACCGCTGCCAATGCCGCGGGCGGCTTCGCTCTCGCGCAGGAACGCAGCGGTTTCGGACGCCACGATTTCACGCTCGTTGTCCGAGGTGATCATGTGATACGAGTCGTCGAGATAGATCGTGCGCAGAAACGGCGAGGCAATTTTCGCTGCAACGTCATGCGCGTTGCGCGGATTGGCCGTTTCATCGTCGATAGCATGAATGATCAGGCAGTCGGTCGTGATGCCGGCGAGGCTCGCGCGAACGCGTTTTGCAAGCCGGCTCGCCTCGCGCAACGCGGGCAGCGAGATCGTAGACGGCCCGACCTCGCTGATGCCATTGCGCTGCATGGCGCGCGCGATCTTCGCACGCAAAGCCTCATTGCGCAGACCGAACGGCGAGGCTTCGCGATAACGCCAGCGACTGCGCAGCGGCGTGTAGTAGGCCCAGCCGAGTAAAAACCGGTACCACGGTATGGCCCAACCGTCGTACGAGAGGGTGACCGATAGCAGAACGACTGCGTGGGCCGTCGGCCGTTTGCCGACCACGGCCAGCGCGAGCGCCGCGCCTACCGACAAGCCGCATACCGACACCCGCGCATACCGCTCGGCCAGCAAGTCGAACTCACGTACAGCAGCGTCGACCCAGGCTTGCATGTCGCGTTCAGTTGAGCCCGCGCTGTAGCCATCCAGAACTGGCGCGAAAGTGGTAAATCCTTCGGTGTTCAAATGACGTGCGAGAAAGCGCATTTCGAGTGGCGAACTCGAGAGGCCGTGCAGCATGAGCACGGCGTGCTCACCGCCTTCCTGGAGGATGTGTGTGGCTTGATCCAATGCTTAAGCCTCGATTCGCAGGACCAGAAAGTCGCCGGCATGCGTCGTAAAACGCTCCCCGACGCAGTCGACAGGCTTATACGTGTGGTCGCCGCTCCTGATTCGCAGGCGATGACTGCCAGGCGAAAGGCTGTTCTGGAGGCGTTCGATATCCGCGGGATGCACCGCCGAAAAGCGGCTGCCTGGCGCCGAAGTATGCGGCAGGGCGTGTACTGTGCCAGCCGCGTGATCCGCGTCCGGACGCAACGACGCTTTCCGGTCGAGCGCCTGGATCAGGATGATGGAGTCGTGATAGTGCGGCAGATGGCGCAACAGCCGATGCGTTTCGTCGATCGTGCGAAGCCGCAGCGCGCGCTTGTTATCCGCGCGCAGCAGCATTTCATACCGCGATTTGGCCACTGACGCGAACATCTCCGCGCGAAACTGTGCCCGGCGCAGGCGCTCGATCAGACAGATGATGAGAAGCGTCACCCAGGGATACGAAACGACGAGCATCAGGTCGCTGTGATCGAAAACCGAAAAGTCGGCATACGGCGGCACAAACAGATAGTCGGCGATGACCAGTCCGACGAGCATGACGGTCAAGGCGGGACCTAGCCCGAAAAAATATTCGATGAGCGCAGCGGCGACGCAGAATAATGCGCCCGGCATCGCGGGGCCGACGAACGGGCTGAGTAGCATGCGTATTCCGCTTGCTGCCGCCAAAGCGAGAAACGCGGCAAGCCAAGCCCGGGAACCGCGTGGGGCCCACCTTTTGGCGTTTTGAATTTTCACAGCACTGCGTGCTTCATGGCACGCCTAACTTATTGATTGGGGGGCAATGGTATCGCATTCGATGCCGGAGGACATGGGCTCTCACGTGAGATTTTTGCGGAAATGCAGGACATCTGGCTCTTCTCTATCCCTCTCTGCCTGTTGCGCGTGTATGACATCTATTCGAAAGGTTTGGGGGTACTCAGCAATTCGCGCCGTGGAGAATACGCGTCAAAACGTGTACGTCAGCGCGAAGGTGTCCGTATTTTGCTGTACACGCCGCGTGATCGGACTCGACGCGGAGTTTCCATATAGGCGCGCGAATTTCAGTTCGACCGTGGCAATCAGCGATTTGGTGATCAGATAATCGGCCTCGGCGGTGATGTAGCCGGTGGCCGCGCCGGAACGCGCGTCGTAGACCGGCAAACCGGAAGCTGCGCTTTGACTCTGCGTGATGCCAAAAAATGTCTGCTGATACGTTCCGTTTGTCCACGTGACACCGGGACCGGCGGTCAGAAACAGCTGTTTGCCGATGGGCAGCGTGACCGTGGCATTGGTATCGACCACCAGCCCTTCACGGTTCCCGCCAATATCCTGGGCCGCAGAGTTCGACCACGTGAACGCCGATTGCGTGTAGTTGAGGAAAACCTTGGCTCGTGGCGTCGTGGGCACATTGCGTAGCCCATGCAGGTGGGCGTCTTCACTCGTCTCGCGTTCGGTGAAATCGTACTGCAGCGCCAAGCCTGCGCTCCAGTTCGCGTTGTTAACCAGATACACGCCCGCCAGCATGTCTTCTTTGGCAAAGAAGCGATTCTTGTATTCGATATCGAACGCTGGATAAGGCCTGAGGCGCATGAAGTTTGCGCCGGGATACGCGGGTTCCCACTGCGCTTCGGCGCCGAGCGTCACGGTCCAGTCTGGCGTCGGCGCGGCGTTAGTCGTGGTCTGCTGCGCGAACGACACGACGGGCGTCAGAAAGGCGGCAAGCGCCATCAGGCCAGCGCCGAGTTGGGGTGACGAAAACATAAAGCCAGTTCAGAGAAGGGAAATCTGAGGCGGGACGCTGCGGTAAACCGGTGGGGTCTTTTGCTTTGGGCCTCGTTCCGTAGCCCGGAATATTCTGGGCGCGCGTGATTATGAGGCATGCCGAGCAATCTCGCACGTCCCCTGCGAATGCAGTGAACTGGGGGGATGAATACGAAGGTTTGTGTCGGAGGTGAGGTAAGCGGTGGGCGATGAGCGAGGCCGCGCTTGCCGCGCGGCCTCCGTCTTTCAAATACCTTCTATTTAGAACTGGTGACGCAAGCCGACCGTCACGGCCACTTGCGTACCGCTCGACGAGGGCGATAGCGTGTTGATCGATGCGTCGCTGAGTACCGAGCCAGCCGGTGCACCGTGGACGTGCTGATAAACACCTTCGAGGTAGACGTCGGTGCGCTTGCTCAACGAGTAGTCGGTTTGCAGCGTGAACTGATTCCATTCCGGCGATGCGCTCGTGCCGCCATTGCTGAACGAGCCGTCCGTGAACGTGTACGCGCCGGCGATGCTCAAGCTCGGGGTCAGCGCGTAATGCGCGTTCACTTCATAGTTGTCGAGCCGCAGGCCGCCACCCAAGGCGACGAAACCATCGCCGCCGGCAAACACGCTCGACATGTTGTCGATCTGCGAATGGGTCCAAAGGAGGCCAACCGTGGCCGAGCCGAACGTATAGTTGCCACCTGTGCCCCAGATGCGCTGGCGTTGCGCCACGAAATCGGCGCTGCCGTCATCGAGCGCCACCGCGCCGTTCTGATTCGTGCCGCTGACGCCGCCGCCTGCGTTGTTCAGTTCCAGGTAACCCGCAGCCAGGTTGAACGGGCCGTGCGCATACGTCGCGCCGAAGCCATACACGCGGTTGTTAGAGAACTCGCCGGCCTTGTTGCTAAACCCGTACATGCCTTCGACGGTGACGCCGGCGTAGGTGTTACTCGTGAACTTCACCGCGTTGTTGATGCTCATCGAATCCGCAGCGAGGTTGTCGTTGTTGAACGGATGCGCAGCGAGGTTGCCGCCGTAGGTGCCGCCGGCAGATGAAATCGGTCCGAGCACGTCGTTGACGGTGTCGAACTGGCGGCCGAACAGAACGGTGCCGAACTGGTCGCTTTGCACGCCTACATACGCCTGCTCGCCGAATGCATCGCCCGCGTTAAACAGGCTGCCGCTATTGAGGTTAAAACCGTTTTCCAGTTTGAAGATCGCATGCAGTCCGCCGCCGAGATCTTCGGAGCCTTTAAGGCCATACACGGTGTTTTCCGTCGAGGCGCTGGTTTCTTGCCAGTTGTTGTGGCCGCCCTGGTTGTTCGTGAACACAAGGCCCGTATCGATGACGCCGTACAGGGTGACGCTGCTTTGCGCGTGGGCGGTCAATGCAAATGCGCCTGTCAGCGCAAGTGCCAGTAAAGACTTCTTCATGCTTTTAAGCTCCGTGTTGTCGCGGGACTGCGAGGGTCAATCGCCCGAAGCGGCAATGCGGGCTTGGTGCCGCGGAGAGAAATTCGCATACGTAAACTCAATGATCGATTGCCGGTCGGGTCTAATAATTGAGAACCGGATGCTACGGGTTTGGAGATAAAAACGTTGTATAAAGTGCAGGTTCGAGCCGTGGAAGTCGTCGATTAACGTCGCCAGCACAACAATCTGTTCACTTTCAAGCCGCTATTCAGCATGATTTCGCACTCCTAGAATCGCATCCCAATGACCTGTTCGTTTCCTGTGTGGACGAACTGCCCTCAAGACGCCAGACGGGATGACGATGACGACAGTTCCTCCATTCAAGCAGCGGTACAGCGCAACTGCGATGAGCCTTCACTGGCTGATCGCCTTGCTGATCGTGGCCGGCTTCTATCTGGGCTGGATCATGACCGACATTCCCGGCTTCACGCCCACCAAGCTCAAGTACTTTTCGTGGCATAAGTGGATCGGCGTGACGGTGTTCATGCTTGCCGTAATCCGGCTGGCGTGGCGCCTGACACACCGCGCCCCGGAACTGCCGCGGGGCATGCCGCCGTTGCAGAAGCTGGCGGCGGAGGTGGCGCACGTGATTCTGTACGTGCTGATGTTCGTGATTCCGGCGTCGGGTTATCTCTACAGCTCTGCCGCCGGAATTCAGGTGGTTTATCTGGGTATCGTGCCGCTGCCGACGCTGATCGGGCCGGACACCGCGCTCAAGATCGTGCTGAAGTCCATCCACATCTGGTTGAACTACACGTTGCTCGTGATCGTGGCCGCTCATACGCTGGCTGCGCTGAAGCATCACTTCATCGATCGTGACGGCCTGCTGGCGCGTATGATCCCCTTTCTCAAGTAGCCTTAGGTTTAAGGCAGATTGAAGGCAGACATGAAAACTCCTTTCCTTCGCTGGTTAGTCGCAGCGACCGCAGTGACTTCGCTGTTCCTCGGCGTGGCGCATGCGCAGGTCGATACGTCGAAGAGCACGGTAACCGCGACCTCGAAACAGATGAACGTGCCTGTCGAAGGGACGTTCAAGAAGTTCACGGCACAGCTCGATTTCGATCCGGCCAAGCCGGCGGCGGGCAGCGCCAGGCTGTCCATCGACACCGCCAGCTACGACCTCGGCGACGATAGCTACAACCAGCAGGTGCGCGGCAAGGAATGGTTCGACACCGCGCACTATCCGAACGCCACCTTCGTCTCGAGTGCGATTGCGCCGGCCGGCAGCAACCAGTTCAACGTTAGCGGCACGCTGACCATCAAGGGCAAGTCCGCAAACGTCACGGTGCCGGTCAAGGTTACCCAGCAAGGGTCGACCCAAAGCTTCGACGGCGCATTGCCGATCAAACGCAGCCAGTTCGAAATCGGCACGGGTGAATGGAAAGACACCTCGGTTGTTGCCGACGAGGTCGTGATCAAGTTTCACATCATTGCAGCCAAGAAATAAACCGCAAACCTCCCAGGAGAATCACTTTGAAAAAGCAACTTTTAGCCGTAGCAGTCGCCGCCTTGGCAGTGGGTGCATCGTTTAGCGCGATGGCTGCCGACACCACCTATACGCTCGATCCGACGCACACTTCGCCGAGCTTCGAAGCCGACCACTTTGGCGGCGTCTCGATCTGGCGCGGCAAGTTCACGAAATCCACCGGTACGGTGACGATCGATCGTGAAGCGAAGACGGGCACGCTGGAGGCGACCATCGACATGACTTCGGTGGACATCGGCAACGACACGCTGAACACGGAACTGAAGAGCTCGAAGTTCTTCGACGCGACCCAATTCCCGACCGCGGTCTACAAGGGTACGTCGATGAAGTTCAAGGGCGATGTGCCGGTTGAAGTGATCGGCGAGCTGACCCTGCACGGCGTGACGAAGCCGCTGAACCTGAAGATCGAATCGTTCAAGTGCTTCCAGCACCCGATGCTCAAGCGCGAAGTGTGCGGCACGGAATCGACGGCGACTTTCGACCGTTCGGACTTCGGTATCGACTTCGGCAAGACCTACGGCTTCAAGATGGCGACCGTTCTGCACATTCAGGCGGAAGGCGTGAAGCAGTAAGCAGGCTTTGCCCCGCCAGACGACGGCGGGTTGCATCGACGTGACGACCCGGTCCCATGTGGCCGGGTCGTTTGCATTTTGGGCGCTTGCTCGTCACGAGGCAGGCCTTCTTTAGCGGCTCGTAAGGCCGCGTAATGGTCGACTGACGATCTACCTTTCGGAAAATTTCGCGAACATTGTCTTCGTGGAAGGGCATCCCTACACTCCACTCAAACGTATCAAAATGTAACTTTGTGTTTCTGCTGGTAAATCACAGCGAGTTCGGCCGTGCGTCTGCCCCGCTGCACAAGGCTTTAGCGCGCCAGACGATTGCCGGCTAGAAATGAAGTGGATGTTTACCGGAGGGCGAAAGATCATGAGCGACGGCGAAGCGCAGGGTTTCATCAGGGAAGTCAATCTGTCGTACATCATGCTGGCGCAACGCATGCTTCGTGAGGACAGGCTGGTCGGCATGTTTCGGCTGGGGCTGTCCGCGCAGAGCGCGGAGCTTCTCGCGACCCTGACGCTGGCGCAAACGGTCAAGCTTGCCGCCTCCGACCACGTGCTCTGTCAGTGCCGTTTTGACGACCACACGATCCTGTCCACCCTGACGCAGTCCGGAGGCCATGTGGACGTGACGCCCGCCCATACGGCCATCCTGCTCGCCAGTCAGAAAGCGGCACAGTTCGTTTAAGCCGGCTTCCGATTGCCCCTTTACCTTTCTGCGGCGGCCCGGTGGCGGGGTCAATAACGCCGTCGTCGCGACGCGCGGGATGTCCAAACGCCTTACGCCGGCTTATCCGCCTTCAACTTTTCCCTGTTTGCAGCCGTTATCACCGTTAGGGCCTCTACGCCGCCGCTTGCCAGCGATCGGACAGCGTGGCGCAGGTTCGCTAACCGGTAACCCGCATGAATGACATGTCGCACGATGCTGCCGCGTTGTCCCTGATCGCGATGACCTCGTATCTCGGACGGCAGCCGATCCTCAACCGCGAGGGACAACTCGTCGCTTACGAATTGCTGTTTCGGCCGTTCGCTTTCTCCGATAACGCCGAACCCGCCGACGGCACGCCGCTCGACGAGACGCGCGCCACCGCCGACATCGTCATTGAGACGCTCGGCGAACTTGGCATGGAAAGCGTATTGGCCGGCCGCGCCGGCTACATCAACGCGGGGCGCGACTGGCTGATGAACGAGATGTTTAGCCTGCTGCCATCCGCTCACTTCGTCGTTGAAATTCAGGCAACCGCGCAGTACGACGATCAACTGGTTCAACGCATCAAGGCGCTGACGCGATCCGGCTACCGCTTCGCCATGGAGGATGTTCGCGAGGCCGCCTTGGGCCACGCGGAGGTGTTCGACTGCGCTGAAGTCGTCAAGATCGATGTGCCGGACTGGACTGCGTCGCGACTGGCGCCGTTCGTTGCTGCAATGCACCGCGCCGGCAAGCGCGTCGTAGCGGAAAAGGTCGAGACACCGGACGACTACCGGTGGACCCACGAGGCCGGCTGCGACCTGTTTCAGGGCTACTACTTCGCCCATCCCCATCTGCTCGCGGTGCGCAGGATTCCGCCGCTGCGCCAGGCGCTGGTCAAACTGCTGGTGATGCTGGGCGCCGAGCCGCCGCTGCCGACCCTGGAAGACGAGGTCAAACGCAATCCCGCACTGACGATGCAACTGCTGCGCTTCGCCAGTTCGGCGCATCACGCGTTGACGCGACGGCGCCTGCGGATCCGCGATGCGGTCCAACTGGTCGGCACCGACTGGCTGCGCCGCTGGGCCCTGCTCGCCCTGTACACGGACGGCAATAGCCGGTCTGTCGCATCCAATGCACTGGTGCAACTGGTCGGCACGCGGGGGCGCTTCATGGAACTGGCCGCGCGCAGGCTTAGGCCGCACGACGAGGAGTTCGTCGACAACGCATTCATGACGGGCATGACCTCGCTGTTGCCTGCCGTACTGCAGCGCAACCCCGTCGATCTGTTTTCTGAACTGCAGTTGGCGCAAACGGTGCGCGAAGCCATCCAGACGCGGGCCGGCCTGTTGGGTCAACTGCTCGCGTGTGCGGAAGCCATGGAGAGTCCGGCTGCGGCGGCAAGGGTGACGCAGATGTCCGAGGATCTCGCCCCGCTCAATGCCGCGGCGGTCGCGCTGCTGTCCGCCGCCGCAGCCAACTGGATGGCCGACCGAACCCGTTTTTGACGGCTACCGAGGTGGCCGCAGGCAGCGTGTCGTTCAGGACTTGCTGCCGGACGGCTTGCCGTCATGCGGACCCATCGGACGCACAGGCCAGTCGACCCAACGGTCCGGGCGAGTGGCTTCGTGAGCCTCATGCATCGGATAACGAATCCGGTTTTCCTTCTTGTCGGTTTCTCCGACCACCAGCAACCGCACGTCCTGATCCGTGTTGTTGATGAAGGTATGGCAAATCCCGGTACCCGCCGGGAACGCCACCGAGTCACCGGGCTTGAGCGGATGCAGATGACCGTCGAGCCACACATCCGGCGTGCCCTCGATGACGAAGGCGAATTCCTCTTCGGCACTTTCCGCATGCGGATACGAGGTTCGACGTCCAGGCGGCACGCGCACATGGTGAATGCCGATGCGCTGAAGTCCAAGCTTCCTGGCAAGCGGCGCACCGATGGCAAGTAGCTCGGTACTGCCCTTGTAGTGGGCATCGTCCGGGTTTTCCAGTTCGCTCCAGTGGCGGATGAACTCGGGTCGCTCCATTGACGTCTCCTTCTATTGGCGTGCGTGATAGCGTCGCCGCGTTGTGTCGCGTGAAGCGTGCCTTAACGGACGAGCGTGCGCAAGCTCCCCACCAGCTTGCCTATCTCCGCCTCGGTGGTCAGGTAACTGACGGAAGCACGCGCTATCTGGGTGAGACCTCGCGCGTTCATATCGAACGGTGTGTAGCCCACGCCGTTGCTGCCGATGGCCACACCTTGCGCCGCCAACGCACGTTGCACCTCTTTGGCATCGATGCCCGCCACGTTGAAGGCCACCAGCCCCGAACGTTCGCGTCCCTGATCGAGGACCGTCACGCCGTCGATCTGCGCGAGTTCGGCGCGCAGCGTCTGCGCGACGGCGTCGATGCGAGTGCGGATGTTTTCAACGCCGATATCCAGCGCCTCCTGCAGTGCATTGGCTAAACCGCAGCGCAGCGCAGACGCGACTTCGACAGATTCGAACCGCGCTGCGTCGCTGCGCACGACAGGTTCGCCGTCGTCATCGAGGGGCGCCGTTTGGGTGTCGACGTAGGCCGGTGTGAGCCGAGGCAGAAAGTCCTGCCGCACGTACAGCAACCCTGTGCCGCGCGGACCGCGCAACGCCTTGCGGCCTGCGCCGGTCAGCACGTCGCAACCCAGTTGCTCCACATCCACAGGTATTTGTCCGACCGCTTGCGCGGCGTCGATGAAGTAGGCGATGCCATGACGTCGCGCGATTTGTCCGATGGCGGCGGCCGGGTTGATGAGGCCGCCGTTGGCCGGCATCCACGTCAGCGCGATCAGGCGCACCCGTTCGTCGAGCATCGCCTCGAGTGCCTCGGGATCGACCTCGCCGCTGTCATCGGAAGGGATCACCTCGATAGATGCTCCCGCACGCACTGCCGACAGGCGCATGCTGGCCAGATTGCCGCCCCACTCGTGACGCCCAACCAGAATGCGATCGCCGGGCTGCCATGTGCCCAACGCGGCGAATGCGCTGCCCCAGGCCTGCGAGTTGCCCGTCGTTACGGCGATCTCCGCCGGTTGCGCGTTGAACAACTGCGCGGCGAGGGTACGGGCACGCTCTATTTGCGCGCGCGCTGCGACACCGGCTTCCATGGGTCCCATGGTCGCTTCGCGCCACAGATGGGCGTGGACTGCTTCCAACGTCGCTGCGGACGGCAGCGATGCGCCAGCGTGGTTGAAGTGCGTGGTGTGCTGCGTGCCCGGCGTCTGGGCGCGCAATCCGTCTACGGTTGCGTCGGTGAGGGGGGCTGACATGACTTGAAGGTTCCAGTGATGCAGGATGGATTCAGGGTTGCTTCAACGAGACGACTGCTTCGACTTCCACGGCCACGCCGGACGGCAGCGATGCAACACCCACGGCGGCACGCGCGTGGCGGCCGGCGTCGCCGAACACTTCTACCATCAGATCCGAGGCGCCGTTGGCGATGGCGCTCTGACGGTTGAACTCCGGCGTGCTGGCGACGAAGACACCGAGGCGTACGATGCGAGCCACGCGATCGAGCCGGTCGCCCGTGGCCGCCGCAAGCTGCGACAGTATGCCAAGCGCGGCGAGCCGTGCTGCCTGCACGCCCTCGTCGTCCGAGATATTGTCACCCAGGCGGCCGACGTAGGCAGGCTTGCCGTCCTTACGCGAGATCTGACCGGAAATGAAGAGTAGCGAGCCGTCCTGCACGAACGGGACGTAGTTGGCCGCAGGCGCGGCGGCGGATTCGAGCGTGATACCGAGTTCGGCTACGCGGGCAGAGATCGAGACGGTCATGTCGTGTGCGTCCTATGAATGGGTGGATGGGCGTTCCATCCTATTGCGGCTGCCGTCGGCTGACGAATGAATTCTTGCCGGCCACACATGAGCGAAACTAATGCGTTCAGTTTATCGGGTCTTGCGCCGCGGTCTGCGTCAGCCAGTCGCGGAAGACCGTTACAGCCTCAATCTCGCCCTTCGCTGCGCGCGGCGTGACGAGCCACCAGCCGATGCGCGGATCGTCGAGTACCGCATCAGGCACTGCCTGCACCAGTGCGCCGCTCGCCAGTTGCGGAGCAATCAGGCGATGCCGGCCCATGGCAATACCTTGTCCTGCGAGGGCCGCTTCCACGACGATGTTGTAGTCGTGCAGATGCACTGTCTGTGCACCGCGCAGGTCCACGCCGAAGCGGGTCCCCCATGCTTGCCATTCGAAGGGCAGTTTGGCGTGTGACGCGAGCAGCGGATAGCGCACCAGGTCTTGCGGCTTGCGGGGACGGCGCGTGCCGCCGAGCAGGGTGGGAGAGCACACTACCGAGAGCCGTTCCGGCATGAGTTTGCGTGCGCGTACGTCGGCCCAGCCGCCGCGGCCGTAGCGGATGGCCAGGTCGACTTCGCCGCCGGGGACGTCGGCGAGCGCGATATCGGGCCGCAATTGCAGTTCGATGCCGGGATGCGCTGCCGAAAACGCCTGCAAGCGGGGCGCGAGCCAGCGCGTGGCAAACGAAGCCAGCAAGCCGACCGTTAGCTTGATCCGCGCGGTTGCAGGTGCACGCGTTTCCTCGGTGCCGCTGCGCAGGAGTTCGAATGCGGCATGCACTTTTGCAAAGTAGGCCTGCCCTGCTGTGGTCAGTGCAACTGCGCGCGTGCGCCGTTCGAAGAGTGTTACTCCCAGTTCGCTCTCGAGCTTCTGGATGTGATGGCTAACCGCGCTTTGCGTGACGAACAGTTCCTGCGCCGCCAGGCTGAAACTCAAGTGCCGCGCGGCGGCTTCGAAAGCACGCAGAGCGATAAGCGGCGGCAACGGTCGCGTGGAAGGCATGAGACTCGAAAGAGGGCGTAGGGGAGTGCGTCATGCTACGCCTCGCAACCGACCGCAAGCAAGGTGACCTGTGATTCGATTACCGCGCCAGCACATTCCCCCTGAAACGCAGCACCATCCTGCATCCCGGCTGGTTATCGTGGATCTCCACGTCGGCGTCATGCACCCGCGCAATGGCCGCCACGAGGCTCAAACCGAGGCCGTGACCGGCCGGCGCCTGGGCTTGCTGGCTAGGACTGCGATAGAACGGCCGCAGAACGGCTTCGCGCTCGCCGGCTTCAATGCCGGGACCTGAGTCGGCCACGTGCACGATGGGTTCGCCTGCCTCCATCCTCGTTTCGACCGAGATTGAGCCGCCGCCAGGGGTGAATTTCAGTGCGTTGTCGAGCAGGTTTTCGATTGCGCCGAATAGCAGATCGATATCGCCCCGCACCTTGACAGGCGCGGGCGCGTGCACCGACACCGTCAGACCGCGGTCGTCCGCTACCGGCTCGTACAGATCCACGACGTCGCGGATCACGGTGTCGAGCGACACATCGCCAAAGCTCGCGCGCCGGCCGTCGGCTTCGATCTCCGCGATTCGCAACAGGGCGGTAAAGCGATTGAGCACGACGTCCGATTGCACGATGGCCGCATCGACCGCGCTTTCGTAATCGTCGACGCTATTTGAGCGCCGGCGTGCACGCTCAAGCCCTGCGCGCAGATGGGTCATCGGCGTGCGCAGGTCGTGCGCGATCCCGGCACATACCCCTCTGACTTCGGCAACCAGCCGCTCGATCTCGTCGAGCATCGTGTTGACGATCTCCGCCAGGCGATCCAGATCGTGATGCGTGCCGCGGGTCGGCAAGCGCCGGTTTAGCTGCCCCGCCATAATCTCGCGCCCAGTCAGGCTGATGGCGCGGATGCGGCGATTGGACATTGCATTGAGCGCCGCGCCGCAACCCACAGCAAGGATGATCGTGAGCGTCAGACCTATGCACAGCATTTTCAGCAGCGTGTGATCGAAATAACGGATCTCATCGATCGAGTGTCCGACGACGACGCGCACGCCGCTAACGGTGGGCACGATGATGCCGCGAAAGTGTTCTGTTTCGGTGCGGTCACCCTCGCGCACGATCTGCGCGTAGTTGAACGGCTTACCGTCGTGCGCTGGCGGCAGGACGTGGATGTTACCGGCGAGCCACGTGCCGTCTGTATCGAAGACGCCATAGGGACGACTGCTTGCCACATCGCGCCGGCTCAACGCATCGATGTTCGCGATTGCCTCATCGCGGCCGATGGAATGGAACTCGGCCACCTCGCCGAGCAGGCGCTCATCGACCTCGTGCACGAGGTAACTGTGGGTCGCCCAGTAAAGCATCGCGAACAGCACGATCGCCGAGGTGATGAACACCGCCAGCAGCCAGCCGACGCTGCTCAGATGCATGCGTGTTCGCCGCTTACTCGCCGGCATGGAGGATATAGCCGACATTGCGCACCGTATGAATCATCACCGAGAGCCGCCCGTTCAGACTGATCTTGCGGCGTAGCTGACCGATATGCATGTCGATCACGTTGGTCTGGGCGTTGAAATGGTAGTTCCACACGGACTCGAACAGCATCGCCCGCGTGACCGGTTGTCCGGCGTGCCGCATCATGAATTCGAGCAACTGGTACTCGCGCGGCTTGAGCTCGATCACCTCACCGGCACGTTCGACCTGATGCGTGCCCATATCGAGCACAAGATCGCCGACGCTCAATGCAGACGGCTCCTTGGATGACGAACGGCGGCGCAGCAGCGCATTCAGGCGTGCGGTGAGTTCGAGACTGTCGAATGGTTTGGTCAGATAGTCGTCGCCGCCGGCGCGTAGACCTCTCACACGCTCATCCACCGCGGACAGTGCACTGAGGATCAGCACGGGCGTTTCCTTGCCGACATTGCGCAGGGTGGAGAGGATCGACAGACCGTCGATATCGGGCAGCATGCGGTCGAGCACGACCGCGTCGAAGTCGCCATCTAGCGCGCGCAGCAGGCCGGTGTGCCCGCTCGCCACGCTATCGGCCGCGAAGCCATAGTCTTCGAGTGCTGCTGCGACTTCGAGGCGCACACGCTCGTCATCTTCGACGATCAGAATCCGAGGTCTGCGCCCCGCCGGGTAAGAGGCCGATGCATCACTTTCCAAGAGAGCGTTTTTCCGATTGATCGTGTGGCATGAAGGAGGACCGGCGCCTGGACGAAAGTGCCCATCCTAACGTGGACAAATGAATGCGTAGTGTACGGAAACTTACAAATCTAAGCGCACGTCTGCGCCGTTTTGTTTGCAGCACAGCTTGTTGGGTATCCGTAATAAGAACTTTAACTTCGTAAGTTACCCATCACTCGGTATTAATGCGCTATCGATAGCATCCCGCCTTGTCTGCTCCATCGCTCCCACCGCTCTATTCAAAAACAAGGATGCATGAATCATGCAACGGGTACGTTCAAAGCTCAATCAGAAGCCTCTGACGCAATTCGTTCTCGCGACGCTCTGCGCCGCCGGAACACAGATCTCGCATGCGCAGGCAACCGGCGATCTCGGTTCGGTACAAAGCACGGCCGTGTCGTCGTCCGCTAACGGCACGCCTGCTACGACGAATGTGGAGTCGGCGCCGGCCCAGGCGCCCTCGCAGGGTTCGCTCACGACTACCGAACCGAAGTCGATCATCAGCCAGCACTATATCCAGAACAGCACGGCGCCTACGTCGAACTACAGCGACATCATTCAGATCGCGCCGAGCGTGTCGAACATCGATCCGAACGGCGCGGGGTTGATGGAATCGCAGAGTCTCTCGATTCGCGGCTTTCAGGACGGTCAGTACAACGTGACATTCGACGGCATCCCGTTTGGCGATTCCAACGACTTCACGCACCACTCGACGTCGTTCTTCTCGAATCAGGTGCTGGGCTCGATCAATATCGACCGTGGTCCGGGCGACGCCTCGCAGATTGGTTTCGCAACCTTCGGCGGCACGATTGGGCTGGACTCGAAAGATCCGTCGCTCACGCCGTCGTTTTCGGTGCTGGGCTCATACGGCAGCTGGAACACGTGGACCGCCGGTGCCGAGATGAACACGGGCGACATCCAGCAATGGGGCGATGCCCGTGCGATGGTCGGCTATACGCAAACCAATAGCGACGGCTACCTGACGGATTCTGCGCAACGTCGGGAAAATGTCTACTTCAAGCTCGAAAAGCCGCTTGGCGACGACACGCTGGTCACCTTTTTCGCCACCTACAACAAGATCCACCAAAACGTGCCGCTTGGCGCGACCGCCCAGCAGATCCAGGATTTTGGCCCGAACTTCGGCCTGAACAACAATCCGGCGAGCCAGGCGTACTACGGCTACAACGTCGATCTTATCAATACCGACTTCGAATACATCGACGTTAAAACGAAAGTCGCCCAATGGGTGATCGATAACAAGGTGTACACATACGGCTACTACCATAACGGCTTTAACGGGCTCGATCCGAACGGTGAAACCCCCAATGGTACGAGCCTCGGACCGAACGACGTGCCGGGTCAGGAGATGAACAACAATTACCGCGCGTGGGGCGACGTCCTCACCGCCGAGCGGAAGATCGGCCCAGGCACGCTGCAGCTGGGCGCCTGGGTCACACATCAGTCCAACTTCCGCGACAACTTCAATGTGGACGACTCGCTGAACTTCGCGTTCCTGTCACAGAACTTCACGATGACCGATACGCTGCTGACGTTCGAGCCGTATCTGCAGTACGCATTGCAACTGCCGTATGGTTTGACGGTAACGCCGGGCGTGAAATACGTGTCGTTCAACCGGCAAATCGACTCGCCGATGAATCAGGGCTCGGGCACTCCGGTGGACTTCGGTCATACCTGGTCGAAGGTGTTGCCCTCGCTCACGGTACACGATCAGATTACCTCGGACTGGAGCGCGTATATCCAGTACGCGCAGGGCTTTCTGGCGCCGAACCTGAATGTGTTCTATGTGCAAAGCCCGACGGTTTCTGGCCAGCCCGATCCGGAGCAGACGGATAACTATCAGATCGGCACGACCTTCAAGACGAACCGTTTGACCGTTTCAGCGGACCTGTACTACATCAATTTCCGCAATGCCGTGACGAGCCGCACGGTGGGCGACAACACGATCTTCACCAATGCCGGTGGCGCGGTCTACAAAGGCTTCGAATCGGAAGCGACGTTCTCGCTCGGCTACGGCTTCAGCCTGTACGCCAATCTGACGTTCAACTCGGCCAAGCAGAAGAGCACCGGCGACTGGATGCCGAATGCGCCGCAACAGACCGCCGCGGCTGGCGTGCTGTATGAGCATGGTCCGCTGGCCGGCTCGCTGATCACGAAGTTTGTCGGTCACCAGTTCGGCGATACGGGCGACACCCAGCCGATTGGCGGTTTCACCGTGACCAACCTCTCGGCCGCCTACACGATCAAGAACCTCGCGCCGTGGATGCATGACACGCGTATCGGCTTCCAGATCGACAACCTGTTCAACCGCACCAGCATCGATGCGCTGGCAGGCTTTACCGCTGCCGACAATACCCCGCTGTACTGGACCATCCCGGGCCGTGCATTTATCGGCACCCTGTCCACCGATTTCTAACAGGAGCTTTCCATGACCGTCGACACTCTGCTGCACCTTGCGAACAATTCGGGCGGTGTCCTCTACGTCATCGCTGCCATGCTGTTCGTTGCCCTGACGATCATTATCGAGCGCAGCTGGTTTTTACAGCGCGCTGCCGGCAATAGCCGCGCTGCGCTCGAACAGATCGACCGGCTCGACCAGTTCAATGCGACGACGCTGGGCGCCTGCGCCGAGCAGTTCCACTCGTTGCCGACGGCCACGCTATTCGCTACCGCGGCCCGTCTTGCCGGGCACGCCTCACGTGAAGACCTCGACGCATGTCTCGAGGAAGCGATCATGCGCGAAGCACCGCGTATCGACCGCTTTCTCTGGGTGCTCGACACGGTGGTCACTTTGGCGCCGCTGCTTGGGTTGTTCGGCACGATCGTCGGCATGTTCAACGCGTTTCAGGTGCTCTCCAATCCCGGCAACGCACCGACCCAGGTGACGGGCGGCGTCGCCGAAGCGCTGATCGCGACAGCCTCCGGGCTGTTTGTGGCGATGATCGGTCTGGTGTTTTTTAACGGCTTGCACAATCGCGTGCGGGGCGTTGTGCATCAGCTCGAGACCGTGAAGGCTGCGCTCGTCAATCGCCTGGCCGGAACGTCGCAAGAAGCCTCGAAGGCCGTGCGCGAAGCACCGCGCGCCGTGGTCGGAAAACTCGCGTCGCAGGGAGCGTGACGATGAAGTATTTCGAAGCGCGCAAGGCTCGCATCGAGATCATTCCGATGATCGACATCATGTTTTTTCTGCTGGTGTTTTTCATCATGATCACGCTGCACATGATTCCGAATGCCGGCTTGCGCACGCAGTTGCCGACGAGCAGCACGACACAGTCTTTGCCGCCGCCGAAGGTGACTGTCACGCTCGCCACCGACGGCAGCCTCTCTGTCGATGGCCGCACTTTGAGCCCTGCTGAACTGACGGCAATGCTGGCGGCGCGAGCGGATGCGGCACACACCGTGGTGACTATTGCCGGCTCGAAACAGGCGCAGATCCAGAAGCTCGTCGCGGTCATGGACGCCTGCCGTGCCGCAGGCGTCTCGCAGATCGCGCTGGCTGCGCAACCCGTGGCGAACTGACATGGCGACTGTCTCCGCCCCTGAGGTTGTGCGGGAACGGCCGCGTCTCGCGTCTGCTGCGGCGTTCGCACTGCTTGCGGAAGTGTTGCTGCTTGGCGGCGGGGTTGTGCTCCTGACGCATCGCTCGCAGCCGGCACCCGAACGGCCGCCGACGTTGCTGACGCTGGCGGCGCCCGCGCCTGCTCCCGTCCCGACGCCGCAACCTGCTGCGAAACCGCTGACTCCTCCGAAGCCGGAGACGCCCCAGGTCACGCGCCCGGCTGTCCCGCCGCGTCATCTCCAGCACGTTGTGCATGTTGCGCCGCCTAAGGCCGCACCGGTTCCAGCACCGACGCCTGCGCCGGCGCCGATGCTGCCGTCCGCGACACCGACCGAAGCTCCGCCCGCGCCGCGTCCGCCTCCGCCGGCTGCCGCACCCGCTGCGACGGCGCCGAACGCAAGCTTTGAGGGCGCGCTGCGCGCGGCGATTCAGGCGGCGCTGCGTTATCCGGAGTCGGCGCGCATGGCGGGCATGTCCGGCCGCACACGGGTCGCATTTCAGTATCGCGACGGCGTGGTGTCCGATGTAAGCGTGGTGGTATCGAGCGGCATCGGGCTGCTGGATCGTGCCGCGCTGGCTGCCGTGCGGGATGCAGCCTATCCCAAACCCGAGCCCGCATTTGTGGGCAAAACGCTGTCCGAGCAGTTATGGGTCACCTTCAACCTCAACGACCACGATTCGTAATCGTTCGTCCGGTTGGCCCTATCTGAAACAGCCATAAACAAAATCCACTGGAGTCGACTGAAAGTGAAACAAGGAAACGTTCTGAAGAGCCTTCTTGCCGGCGCGCTAGCGTCAATGCTGGTAGTGGCGGGAGCCTGTGTCGCCGCGGAAAGCGCTCATACGCAGTTCGAAATAACCCAACACTACGGTCTAAGCGGCGCAGATCACTGGGATTACGTGGCATACGATCCGGTGCGCCACCATCTGTTCGTCAGTCGCGACACCCATGTACAGGTAGTCGATACGCGCACCGGCAAGCTGTCTGGAGAGATCGAGAACACCGACGGCGTGCACGGCTTCGCATTCGTACAGGATCGCAAGCTCGGCTTCATTACCAACGGCCGGGCGAACACCATCACTGTCATCAACCTGGATACGCTGAAGGTGATCGACACGATCAAGGCGGCAGGCCCCGACCCCGACGGCATCCTGTACGTGCCGGCGCTGCAGCGGGTGTTCGTCAGCAACGGGCATGACAACAGCGTGAGCGCAATCGATGTGGCCAGCCGCAAGGTGGTCGCGACCATGCCGGTGGGCGGCAAACCGGAGGCGCTCGCCGCGGATAACCACGGGCACGTCTTCGTCAACGTCGAGGACAAAGGCGAGATCGTCGAGATGGACGGCAACGCTGGCGCAGTGCTTACGCACTGGTCCATCGCGCCGTGCGAGGAACCGACCGGGCTCACCATCGACACCACGCAGGAGCGCCTGTTCACCGTTTGCGCCAACCAGCGCATGATGGTGATCGACTCGACCACAGGCCGTCACGTGACGGAAGTGCCGATTGGCGGTCACCCCGACACCGCCGCATTCGATCCCGCCTTGAAGCTGGCGTTCAGCTCGAATGGCGCGGACGGCACGCTGACGATCGTTCACGAGGACGATGCCGATCACTATACGGTGGTGCAAAACGTTCAGACGCTGGAAGGCGCAAAGACGATGGCCCTCGACGCCAAGGCTCATCGCGTGTATCTGGTGTCGTCTAAATTCGGCCCTGCGGAGGCGGCGACGGCAGACAATCCCCATCCTCGTCCTGCGGTGATTCCGGGGACGTTCGAAGTGTTGGTGGCGCAGCGTAAGTAGTGGCTGAAGACCGCCGGGCAGCCTCGCCCGGCGGTCGTAGTCGTCTGGGGGCGCACCTCATTCGACAACCTGGCGTGCAACGCGGGGCGCGATACATGACGCGAACCCGTCGCGCAGACGCCCCCATGCCGGATATCATAGTGATCTTCGCCCGACATTCCCGTCAGGCTCACGATCAGGGTGGCCCGTCTGGCGCTGCCCGAAGCGAAGTCATCTATGAATACCACCCCTGACGCTATCCCGCGCCCCGCCATGCGTTCCCTGACGCCCATCGAAGCGCGCGTGCTGGGTGTGCTCGTCGAGAAACAGCACACGGTGCCGGACACCTATCCGCTTTCGCTCAACGCGCTCACCGCCGGTTGCAACCAGAAAACCGCGCGCGCTCCGGTGATGAACGTCAGCGAGGCCGAGGTGCTCACCGCCATCGATAGTATGAAACGCCTCAGTCTCGTGCTGGAAGGCAGCAGCAGCCGCGTGCCGCGTTTCGAGCACAACATGAATCGCGTGCTGGGCATTCCGAGCCAGTCCGCCGCACTGCTCACGGTGTTGATCCTGCGCGGTCCGCAAACGGCCGCGGAATTGCGCCTGAACAGTTCGCGCCTGCATGACTTCGCTGATATCTCGTCGGTTGAAGTGTTTCTGGATGAACTTGCGGCGCACGAACCGGCACGCGTGGTGAAGCTGCCGCGTGCGCCGGGTGGACGAGAGCATCGCTGGGCGCATCTGTTGTGCGGAGAAGTCAGCGTGAGCGAAGAGGCCGCGCGTGGCGGCGTTGCGGAAGACCCAGCGGCATTCGCCGAGGTCGAGACACTGCGAGCGGAAGTGAAGCGTCAGGGCGAGGAGTTGGTGCGCCTTCAGACGCTCGTCGAGCATATGGCTGCGGAACTGGGCATCAGCCTCGATAAATTCTCGCGCGAGCCCTGACCGTCTGCGACGCTCAGTCAATTCTTTGCGATTGTTTGCAATTTGCAACTCAGCGCAACTCAGTCGCCCGGAAAGTCGCCGAAGGGGTTTTCCGCTTCCTTTGCTTCCGTGCGCAGATTGTATTCAGCGCGTACCGCCTGGAGCACTGCTGCAATGTCCCGCTCGAATCCTGCGGCGTTGCCGAAGTGCTTCATATCCCAATTGCAGCCGGTTTTGTCGGGCTCTTGCAGCTGCGGACGAGGAACGCGAATCTTGACGCCGTCTTCGACGACTTCCTGAAGACGATGCAGTCGCCGGTTCACTTCCTGCTGTAGCTGGGACGCGTTGAGTGTCTTGCGTATCATGTTGAAATTCGCCTCGAAATCTCAGGCTATATGGTACCGGAGGAGACATCACCATGAACACATTCCGCTTTCAGACCGTGCCGACGCTCGTCGTCGAATATGGCGCCGCACGTCGCCTCGGCAGTTTGCTGCGTGAGCAGTTTCCGGCGCTGACGCGCCTGTGTGTTGTCACGGATAGCTTTCTGCATCGCAGCGGTCTGTTGAATCCCGCCCTGGCCGATCTCGCCGCCCACGGCTGGCAGGTCACCGTGATCGACGATGTGATCGCCGATCCGCCCGAACATATCGTGCTGGAAGCCACTTCGTGGGCGCGTGACGCAAACGCCGAGATTGTGCTGGGCCTGGGCGGCGGCTCCTCGATGGACGTGGCGAAGCTGCTGGCCGTGCTGGTGCCGCAAGACCAGCAAACGCTTGGCGAAATGTACGGCGTCAACAAGGTCGAAGTGGCGCGCTTGCCGCTCGTGCAGATGCCTACCACGGCAGGCACTGGCTCCGAGGTGACCGCGGTTTCGATCGTCACCGTTGGCGAAGCGAAAAAGATGGGCGTCGTGGCGCCGCAGCTGATCGCCGACCTGGCCATTCTGGACGCAGAACTCACGCTCGGACTGCCTGCCGCTGCGACCGCGGCGACCGGCATCGATGCGATGGTGCATGCCATCGAGGCGTACACGTCGGTGCGTCTGAAGAACCCAATCTCGGACATGCTTGCCGTGAAAGCGCTCCAATTGCTGTCGAGCAATCTGCTGCCTGCCTGCGAGAATGGCCAGGACCGCGCGGCGCGCGAGGCGATGCTGCTCGGCGCGACGTTTGCCGGTCAGGCCTTCGCCAACTCGCCGGTGGCGGCGGTGCATGCGTTGGCCTATCCGATCGGCGGTATCTATCATGTGCCGCATGGTCTTTCCAACGCACTCGTGCTGCCGCACGTGCTGCGCTTCAACGCGGAGGCGGCGGCGCATCTGTACGCCGAACTAGCCGGTGTGATCGTGCCGGCAGCGAGCGGTAGCGACGCTAGCCGTACCCAGGCCTTGATCGAGCATATAGAACACCTGATTGCCGCGACGGGGATACCTGCGACGCTGCGGGCGGTGGGCATCGAACGTAGCGGTCTCGAACGGATGGCCAGCGACGCGATGCTGCAGACGCGCTTGCTCGTCAATAATCCCCGGGTCGTTTCGGAGGCCGATGCATTGGCTATCTATACTTCTGCATTCTGATTCACCCGAGTTGCTGAGGCCGCCCGCGCACTGCTACATTTGCAGCGCGCGGCGGCCCGCCGCGCATGCCACGCTGTAGAAAACTCCAACCAGATAAATCATGCGCTCACTATTTGCTCGCTGCTTCTTTGGGGCTGTTTTATTCCTCGCGGCATTGTCAGGCGCGTGCGGTGGCGGCGGAGGCACGCAGAGCTCTTCCGGCAGTTCCACCGGCAGTGCCGGCACGACTTCCAGCGCCACCAGTGCGGTCACGCTGAGCGGCTCGACCAACGTGTCGATTGCGGCCGCGCGAAACCTTCCGGCCTCTGCGGTGTGGGCGGTGTACTACGGCACCGCGGCACAAGCCAATCCTACCCAACTGGCTTCGAGCTTCAACGTGATCGTCATCGACGCCGATCCGGGCACGGGCAGTCCCAACTTCACGCCCGCGCAGATTACCGCGCTCAAGGCAAAAGGGGCGAAGGTGCTCAGCTATCTGAACGTCGGCGCCTGCGAGACCTGGCGAACCTACTGGACAACGGTGCCCGCCGGCTTCGAGTCCTGCGGCGCGAATACAGCGGCCCAGCTCGGCCAGTACAGCGGCTACTCGGACGAGTACTGGATGAACGTCGGCAATGCAGCCTATCAGAACCTGATCGTCAACTACGTTGCGTCGCGCCTTGCGGCGACGGGTGTCGATGGATTCATGCTGGATAACATCGAAATCGTGGGCCACGGCGCGAATGCAGCGCAGGGCCCGTGCAACGCCGCTTGCACGCAAGGCGGTCTGGACCTGGTTGCGCAGCTGCGCACGGAATTCCCAAACCTGACGATCATGCTGAACAATGCGCCGACCTCGGCCCTCAGCGGTTCAAGCGGCGGCGTGTCGTTCCCGATGCTCGTGGATGGCAACTTCGCCGAACAGGTATTTCTGCCGTCGCTGGATAGTTCGCTGTTGCAAGAGCTGCAGACGTGGAAGAGCACGGAGGGAAAGTTACCGCGCAGCGCGTTCTTTACAGGAACGCTCGACTACGTCAGCAGTTGCTCGGACAGCACGGACGCGCAAAACGGCTGGAATGCCAGCGTCGCGGTCGGGTTCAGTCCGTCGATCGCCACCTCCGCGCTTGATCAGGTTTGCTGGTGGTCGTTCTTGCCGGCAGTGACGTCGAACTAAATTTGGGCGGTCCGCATCTTCGTTCGCTCGAAGATTGCTGCGCGGTCAATGCACCTGTGGCACGAGTTCAAGCCGGTGCACCGTAGCACCCGGCAAGAACGGCGTGGTGTCGCCATGTACCCACGCCTCATGTCCCGCCAGAAAGTACGGTGAGAGCGGATTGCCGGACTGCCCGCCCGGCATCTCGAAGATACCCTCCTGCTCGCGTCCCGGCGACACGATCATCCGCTCAGACGCGCCGAACGAAGGTGCCTGCACGCGCGGCATGTTGAAGTCGCCCGGCAGCGGATCGCGTGGCGCAGCGAGCCAGCCGCGTATCCACGGTAGCCAGCCTGGGACGATCCGCGCGAACGGATGTTCGATGGCCGCGCGGTTGCGATCGCCCCAACGCGCATCCGATACGTTCACGTCCGGCGGTAACTGGTCGATTGCGTGGTCGACACGGTTGAGCATGAAGGCACGCCAGTTGGCGACGCCATCCGGCACCCATGCCTGATGGGCGGCGAGCGCTTCCATGACCGCTTCGTAGCGTGAACTTGCAGCGCGAAAGCCCGTCTGCGGGTTGTCTGCGTTATTGCCAAAGCTCGCCGGGATATCTTTGTCGAGCTTGCCGAACCATGCGTCGTACAGCGAGAAATAGAACGCGCGAACGAGACGGTAGCCAATGGCGTCTGCATCGGCGCGGCCGTTCCATGCGAGCACCTGACTGCGGAATTCGGCGCGCTGCGGATGGTCGCGCAACGCATCGGCATCGAGCGCAGAGAGGGCGAGACGGCGCCAACTGTCTATCCATAGCGCGCGGTCGTCGGTCTGGATAGCCAGCATGTCGTGCTCGTTTGCATGTGGCAGCGCGAGCAGGTCATCGCGAATCTGCGACGCACGCGCACCGAGGTCGGCGCCGGCATCGCCAAGCAGCCCCGCTTCGGTGGGTGGCAGCGTATGGTTGTTCGCGGTCCACAGGCGTCCAAGCGGCGGGGCGATTCGCGAGGGGTAATTCGCCGGTTCGAGATAGCCTTGCCAGCCCTGGTAGGTGGCGGAATCAAAGGGCAGATCGTCGAACGAGTTGCTCGCGGCTGTCGCGCCGCTGGTCCAGTGCGGCAGCGGTCCAGCCAGCGTCCAGCCTATCTTGCCGTGCGAATCGGCGACCATGAAGTTCTGCGTTGGAATGCCGCTGGTTTGCGCCGTATGCAGCGCGTCCTCGACGCTGGTGCTGTCTTCGAGCCGCTGCAGGTTGACGTTGACGGCCTGCGCGTCGTGGGCAACCCAGCGCAACGCAAAAGTGTGCGAACCGACCACGATCTCGGGACCCCATTGCGTATCGGCGACCGCCAGGTCGACCGACGCGCCACCCTTCACGTCGATGCGTTCGTGATGCACCGTTGCACTTTGCCAGCTACCGTCGGGAGTCTTGTATTGCAGCGGATCAGCGGGGTTGCGCTGCAGTTCGATCAGGTCGATGAAGCGGCCGTAGCTGTTGGTGAAGCCCCAGGCAATCTGCCCGTTGCTGCCGGCGATGACGAGCGGCGCACCAGGCAGGCTGACTCCGGTTATGTGCCGCGGATGCCCGTCCGCACCTGGCCATGTGAGCGACAAGCGATACCAGATGTTGGGCAGCGAGAGCCCCAGGTGCATGTCGCTCGCAAGGAGCGCGCCGCCTTGCGCGCTGTGTGCGCCATCGACCGCCCAGCCGTTGCTGCCGATCATCGAATTGCCGGCCATCAGGTCGCTATAGGCGAGATCGGTCGCAGGCAACGCAATGCTTGCGGTCTTCGACGCGCGGAGCCAGTCGGGGCGAGTGGCTGGCGGTGTAGCGAGGTCGACGGGGGGAGGCTTGGCGACGTCGAACGGTGCGTCCCAATGGCTTGTTGCTGGCAGCAGGAACGCGAACAGATCGGCGGGTACACGCTGGCGCAGCGCCGCGCGCGAAAGAATGCGGCTGACCTCGCCTGACTGGAGGTCGAAGTACATCGCGTAGACGACGAGGAGGGTATCCTCGGGCCGCCAGGCGGCCGGCTGGGTACGCAGTACCCAGTATTCGAATGGACGCGAAGCGAGCGACGCCAGACCGTCGTTGACACCCGCTGTGTAACGGTCGATCAACGTGCGCTGGTCGGCGGGCATGGCGTCGATCAGCGCGCGGGCGCGTTCGCGGAAACGGTTCGGCCGGTTGCGGCGGTCGAGGTCGAGCGCGGGCGCCCCGACTAGCGCGGCCATCTCGCCTGCCGCGACGCGGCGCAACAGGTCCATCTGGAAGAAGCGATCCTGCGCGTGCACGAAGCCGGTGGCATAGGCTACGTCCGCGCGTGTATTGCCATGCAGGGTGGGTACGCCGAGCATATCGCGTTCGACCGTGACCGCGGCGGAGAGGGCTGCTGCGTTATGCGTGCCGTCGAGTTGCGGGAGGCTGGCGCGTAGCGTCAGCCAGGCCGCGAGTACGATCGCGGCGAGGATCAGGACGAGGACGTAGAGCGAGCGAAGCAACCAGTTGGCGCGCGGCTGTCGGAAGGAAAGGCTCGGGCGATTCATCGCTGATGACGAATGTTGTGGTTGCGGTTAGATGGCGCGGGCACATGCACCGATGGCGTATGACCATAGCACGGGCAGGTTTTTCGGTGTGGTAGGTTCTTGATGCAGCCCGACTCGGGTGTTCGGAACAACCCGTCTGCTGAGGCGCACCAACAACGCGTTCATTGACACAGGTCTGGAGGATCGCTCGCGAACCTGCATGGAGAATATTGCACTGTGGTCTCTGCCGACCAGCTGCTAAACGACGCGGCTTAGGCGTGCACGGTCAGTCGTTATCTGCGGCGTATTGTTTGTCGAGGCGATCGAAGAGCGGCTTGTCGACCAGGCGCTGGCGCTCGTTGAACGGAGCCAACAAGGTCGGGTCTTCGTCGAGCTTGCCTTCGTCGCGCAGCACGGCAAGTGCTTTTTGCATGCCGAGCACCGCGCTCTGCAACGCTGCATTCGCATACAGCACGATGCCGAACCCCAGCTCCGCGAGTGCGCTCTGCGGCATGACCGGGGTTTTGCCACCCACCACGATGTTGATCAGCTGCGGCGTGCTCAACAGGGTCGGCAGGCGTTTGATTTCGTCGAAGGTCTCGACCGCCTCGACAAACAGAATGTCCGCACCCGCCTCGGCAAAACGATGCGCGCGTTCGATGGCCGCCTCGAAGCCATGAACAGCGCATGCATCGGTGCGCGCAACGATCTGGAAATTCGCATCTTCACGCGCGTCGACAGCGGCGTGTAGTTTGCCGACCATCTCGCTCGTCGAAATCACGGCCTTGCCTGCGAAATGGCCGCATTTCTTGGGGCTGACCTGATCTTCGAGCTGGATCGCGTCGGCGCCGGCCCGCTCGAGCGTCCGCACCGTTTGACGCACGTTGAGCGCGTTGCCAAAGCCAGTGTCCGCATCGACGACGAGCGGCAGATCCACGGCGTCGCGAATCCGCGAGGTGTGTTCCGCAATGTCACTCAGGCCGATAAAGCCGAGGTCGGGCAAGCCGAACGACATGTTCGTGACGCCCGCGCCGGTGATATAGAGCGCGCTGAAACCGGCATCCGCGACGACGCGTGCGCTCATCGCATTGAAGGCGCCGGGCATGAGCAGGGCGCGGCGTTGCTGGACGGCCTCGCGAAAGGCGGCGCGCCGCGCCGCGGATGATTGTGAC
Source organism: Paraburkholderia phenazinium (assembly GCF_900141745.1). NCBI lineage: Bacteria > Pseudomonadati > Pseudomonadota > Betaproteobacteria > Burkholderiales > Burkholderiaceae > Paraburkholderia > Paraburkholderia phenazinium. Next base: position 1,007,788 of record NZ_FSRM01000002.1, read on the forward strand.
ATGGCTGATCTCCCGGAAGATGGAGAATGAGTATGCAGGATTTACGCCGATCCGGCATCAGGCAGCGGGTTCGATCCCCTCATCGATAATCGGCCGGCGGGCCATGAACCAATAGAACAGCGCCGCACAGCCGGCAATGATGCCGCCCGAGATGAAGGCTAGGGCATACGAACCGGTGCGGTCGACGATAAACCCGGCCACGACCGGTGAAAAAGCCCCGCCAAAGTAACCACCGAAGTTCTGGATTGCGCTCACCGACGCGACCATCGACGACGGTGCGATATCGGCTGCGAGGGCCCATGCCGAGCCAACCACGGCAGACACGAAGGCGAGACCGACGGTAAACAACGTCAGCGTCACGTTGAGGGAGTGAGTGAAGGGCAACGCGACCGCGCACACGGCGGCGCCTGTCGCGCAGCAGGCAATCAGCAACCGCTTGGCATCGATCGGCGCCGCGAGATGGCGATCGACGATTTTCTTCGCCAGATAGCCGACCGCGATCTCGCCGACCGCGCCGCCGGCCCATGGGATGCCCGCATACACGCCCAGTTGTGCGAACGAGATGTGAAAGCGATCGAGCAGATACAGCGGTAAAAACACCAGAAAGATGTTCCAGAGCCAGATGGTGCAGAAGTAGCCGAGGATCATCCCCCAGACGCTGCGGCGCGTGAACAGCGAACGCCACTTGACTGACGACGTCGTCAGCGAGCGTTCATGACCGCCGCCACCCGCTTCGATGTAGGCGCGTTCTTCGTTCGAGAGACGCCGGCTGTCCACCGGGTTGCGATACAGCATCAGGAACAACAGGGCAAACGCGATGCCGAACGCGCCTGTCACGTGGAACAGCGAGCGCCAGCCGAATGCGATCATCAGCGCGACGAGCATGGCCGGCGCAAGCGCCGGTCCCCACTTTGACGACGAATCCCACACGCCGGTCGCAAAGCCGCGCTCCTTGGCCGGAAACCATGCCGCGGTGATTTTCGCGGAGGTCGGCCAACACGGTGCTTCGCCGACGGCAAGCAAGGCGCGCATGACCAGCAAGCCGGACATCGAACCTACTACACCCGTTAGCCACGTCGCGACGCTCCACCAGATCATGCCGAGCGCGTACGCGCGCTTCGCGCCGAAGCGGTCGATCACCCAGCCTGCGGGCAATTGCATCACCGCATACGTCCACGCGAACACGCTTCCGAGCAGGCCGATCTGCGTGCGTGTCAGGCCGAGTTCGTGAATCATGCCGGGCGCGGCGATCGACAGGCTCGCGCGGTCCATGTAGTTGATGATGCCGCCGATTAGCAGCCAGATCACGACATGCCAACGGTAGTTGAGGCGGGTGGTTCCTGCAGCAGCAGCGGATACGGGAATGCTGGGTTCGTCCAAAGCTTGTCTCCGTTCGCATGGCCTTTGGCGGCCATTCATTGTCGTTACCGGCGTCTGTTCCGGCATTGTGCAACGCGAGGTGGATTCGCGTGCGCAAAGCGACCAGTGTACGGACGGAAACCGGCTGGCTCCAATCAGCAAACCGTATGGGCCGATACCGTTTGCGTTATCGGCCCCCGGTCCTTGGTCCCGCTCACGCGACTTGGTCGCTTTCGGACAAGAAATGCGTGATCTGGCGGGCGGGAATGGCTAGGGAAAAGACTTTGTAGGTTGGCGGGTATGCCTATAAAGTATGCCCGTCGGCCCTTCGACAGGGCCGCTGGCTGGCACAGGCGGACGAAAAGCCACCAGGCAATCAGGTGAAAAGAAGAAGGGAATTCGTAAGGTTTTCGGCCTTTGAGGCAAACTCACGGCAAACGTTATTTCCTTTCATCGGATACGTCGTTGATCGTAGTAACGTATCGGATTATCTTTCGCCCGCTTACATCGATTTTTGAGGCGCTTATGTCCACGGACGCAGACACAATCACCGATGAACAGGTTGCAGCAATCGCGGACCGCATGGTCGAAGAAGGCAAGCGGGTCTCCCCGGTAACGATCTGGTCGGAGGTTCGCGGAGGATCGCTGGTTGCGATCGTCGCGGCTTTGCAACGCTGGCGCGAAGCGCGCGAGGACAAAACCCTTGAACTGCAACTGCAGACCGGCTTGCCGGGCAGCCTCGCTGAAACCGTGATGAGCGCCGCCGCCCGGATCTGGACCGCATCCCAGGAGACGGCAGAGCAGGCGTTTAACCAGCGCCTGACGGTAATGGGCCAGCATCTGGATTCTGCCTTCGCGGATCGGGACGAGGCGCACGCTGAGTACCAAAAGATGTTCGAAGAAGTCGAGGCGCAGCGCGAGCGGCTTGGTGCCCTGACGAATGCGCTGAGCGCTGCGGAACAGACCGCCGCACAACTGGGTTCGGAACTCGCGGCGGCGACGAGTCGCGCCGAGGCGGCTGAGGCGCGCGTCGAAGAACTCGCACAGCGTGTGTCGATTGACGAGGCCAGCCTGGAAGCGACGAAAATATCGCTCGACGAGGAGCGCGCAGCGCGCGAGGAATTGGCCTCAGTTGTCGCCAACAAGACCGATGAGATAGTGCAGATCAGCCAGGAGCGTGATTCCGCGCGCCAGGAAGTTGCGACGTTGGGTGAGACCTGTCAGGCGAAATCGCAGGAAGCGGAAAGGTGGTCGCAGGAGTCGAGCGAGGCCACAGCGCGCGCCGAGTCGGCTGAGGCGCGTATAGCGGAGCTGGTGCAGCAGGCATCGGTGGACACGGCGAATCTCGAAGCCACGAAGGCGTCGCTCGACGAGGAACGCAAGGCGTGCGAAGACCTGGTGGCGGTTGTCTCCAGCAAGAGCGACGACATAGCGAGGCTCACTCAGGAACGCGATGACGCACGGCAGGAGATCGCGGCTTTGAGCGCCACGTGCCAGGCGAAGTCGGACGAAGTGGACCGGCTGTCAGCGGAATCGAGCGCGGCTTCGTGGCGCGCGCAAGCTGCCGAGGCGCGTATCGAGGAACTTGTGCAGCGGGCGTCGGTGGAAGAGGCGAATCTGGAACTCACCCGGACTTCGCTTGAAGAAGAACGCAAGGCACGCGAAGCTTTGGCGGCGGCTCTCGCAAGCAAGAGCGATGAGGTCTTGCAAACTGCTCAGGAGCGCGATGCTGCGCGGCAGGAAGCTGCCACGCTGACCAATGCCTGTCAGGCGAAGTCAGACGAAGTGAACCGGCTGCTAAACGAGTCAAGCTCACTGGCATGGCGTGCGCAAACCGCGGAAACGCGTATCGAAGAGCTCATGCAGCGCGCGTCGGTGGAAGAGGCCAGCCTTGCCGCTACACAGACGACACTTGAAGAAGAGCGCAGGGCGCGTGAAGAGTTGGCCGCGGTTGTCTCGGGCAAGAACGACGAAATAGCGCGGATTAGTCAGGAATACGATGCACAGCGGCAGGAGGTCGCGACGTTGCGCGACACGTGTCAAACGCAGTCATCCGAACTGAACCGGTTGCTGCAGGAGTCAGGCTCGCTCACGTCGCGCGCCCAGGCAGCCGAGGCTCGCGTGGAGGAACTTGTCCAGCGTGTGTCGGTGGAAGAGAGAAATCTGGAAGCCACCAAGGCCTCGCTCGAAGATGAACGCAGAACACATGACGAATTGACTGCGGTTATTGCCAGCAAAAACGATGAAATAGCGCGGATCACTCAGGAGTACGAGTCAGCACGGCAGGAGGTCGCAACGCTAAGCGCCGCTTCTCAGGCGAAGTATGACGAAGCGAACCGGCTGTCTGATGAACTCAGTGCGACCTCTTCTCGCGTTGACGCCGCCACCTCGCAGGCGAACGAGAGCTTCGCGCGACTCGCCGCGCTGGAGATGGAACTGAACGAGGCGCGGGCGGCACTGGCGGCGGAACGCGAAAACGCTGCGGCGCGAATCGATGGGGCATCGGCTCAGATCGACGAATTGCGGCGCATCACCGATGAACTCGACGAGACCCGCAAGCAGGTCAGCGCGTTGAGCGAAGCGAAAACGGCAACTAGCGCGGAACTGGACCGGCTTTCGCAGGACGCCTCTGCCGCGCGGGAGCGCGCCGAGGCGGCCGAACGGCATGCCGCGGAACTGGAGCAGCGTCTTGCGGAGCAGGCCGATGCTGCCGCCAGAGACGATCAACCTGGGCGGCCAACCGGTGCGCCATCGGACGGCACGGAGAGCGCGGACGAAGTTGGCGCGTTGCAACGCCAGATATCGGCCCAGGCCAAAGCCCACGCAAAGGCGCTCAGCGAACTGCGCACTAATGCCGAACAATGGGTGGCGCACGCGAAGGAGCTTCGACAACGGCTTGGCCAGGCTAGCGAGAAGATCTTGTTCATCGATGCACGCAGCACCGGAGAAGTTGCGCTGGTACGGCGGCTCTCGTCGGAACTGGAACGGCTCAAGCCGGATCACGAGTTGATCGCACGGGATGCGCAGCAACGGCTGATCGGCGCGACGATGGCCCAGCAACTTGCGCAGAAGGGCTACCGGTATGACCCGAGTACGGCGGTCATGTCGAAGGTGGAAGGCTGAGGGACGGGCCCATGCTGTCAACGCAGGTTGACGCAAGGTCGGGAATTTTGTCCATACTATGCGGATGTCTTCGCGGGGACGCTAGTCTTAGGGGTGTCTGTTAGCCGGGCCGGCCGCTCATGGCGGGTTCGCGGACTGCGGCACCCGCACGCCAACGTGGCGCGGTCCACAGATCAATGGCACTATTGTCGCCGCACTGCTAGATTTCTACTCAGCCGAATCACTGTTCGGAGAGATCGATGGCCGACCGACCGACTTCCAACGCGTCCACGGCGCGTTCGCTGGTCCTGATTGCAGTCGTGGTGGTCGTGCTGGTCGCGGCCTTCGCCTTTACGGCCGGTTGGCTATCGCCAGACCGCCTGACGCCGGCCAGGATCGTCAACGCCCTGGCGCCACCGGGCGGCGCGGCGCTCGGCTTCCGGCGCAATCATGCCAAGGGCATCTGTTTTACCGGCACTTTCGAATCGAATGGCACGGCCGCGGCGCTTTCCAAGGCGCCGATGCTCGCGGCCGGCTCATTCCCTGTCACCGGGCGTTTCAATCTGGCTACAGCGGACCCCAAGGCGCCAGACGCCACGGTGCGGGTGCGCGGCCTCAGTCTGCGCATCGTCGCACCGGATGGTAGCGAATGGCGCACCGCCATGATCGACGCGCCTTTCTTCGCGGTCTCCACGCCGCAGGCCTTCTACGGTCTGCTAAAGGCTTCGGCCGACAAGAGCGATCCGGATGCCATGAAGAACTTTATCGCCGCGAACCCGGAGTTCGGCAATTTCGTCGCGTGGGCCGGCAGCGCGCCATGGACGGGTTCTTTTGCGCAAGAGCGTTACAACAGCCTCAATAGCTTCATCTTCACCAATGAGGCGGGACAGGACCAGGCCGTGCGCTGGTCCTTTGTGCCCGCGGCGCAACCCGAGGCTGTGTCCCCTGACCAGTTGAAGGCGCGTGGCGATGACTTCCTCGACACGGATATCACGCAGCGGGTGCACAGCGCGCCGCAACGATGGACGCTTGTCATCACCGTGGCCAATCCTGGCGATCCGACCGCCGACCCCACCAAGGCCTGGCCGGAGGATCGACGCAAGGTGGAAGCGGGCACGCTGGTGGTGAGCGCCATCGAGCCCGAACCTGACGGGCCGTGTCGCGATCTCAACTTTGACCCCACCGTCCTGCCGCCAGGCATGCACGTGTCGGACGATCCGTTTCCGGCCGCCCGCTCAGCAGCCTATGCCGTCTCGTTCGACCGGCGGACCGCTGAGGATAAGGACTATCCGCACACCCCAGCGGCAGGAGCCACGCCATGAATCCGATCCATGATCGCTTCACACCGTTGCAGCGCGCGCTTCACTGGCTCATGGCAATCTGCATTCTGGCGATGCTGTTTATCGGTGTCGGGATGGTGTCGACTGTCCGCCCCGACTATCTCTCGCTGGTATCCATCCACAAGCCGCTGGGTATCGTGATTCTCGTGCTGGCGCTGGTTCGTCTCGTGGTCAGGTTGGCGTATGGCGCCCCGCCGCTGCCGGCCTCGATGCCGGAACCGATGAAACTCGCCGCGCGCCTTTCGCATCTCGCGTTCTATCTGCTGATGATCGGGCTGCCGTTGATCGGATGGGGCATGTTATCGGCCGCGGATTATCCCGTCGTGGTCTTCGGGGTACGTCTGCCATCGATCCTGCCGCATAGCAACGGCTTGCACACACTGCTCTGGAACGCGCACAGGGCCCTCGCGCTGTGTTTCTTTGCGCTGATCGTTCTGCATCTGGCAGCGGCGCTGTTGCACGCGCTGGTTAGACGTGACGGTGTCTTTGAGGCGATGGCGCGCTGGCGGTGAGGCGTCTATCGAGGGCGATCAGGCGTCAAAGATACTCGACGTTCCCGTCGACGCTGATTGCCTGACCCGAGATGTTGCGGCCAGCGGGCGACGCCAGGAAGAGCGTCAATGCGGCGATGTCCTGGACTGTCACCATGCGTCTAAGCGAGATCTTCTCGAGGTATTCGCCTTTCATCGTGTCGAAGCTGACGCCGAGAGCATCCGCACGCGCGGAGATGACGCGATTCATGCGTTCCCCTTCGACGACGCCTGGCAGGATCGCATTGACGCGCACGTTGTTCGGCCCAAGTTCGATTGCCAAAGATTTAACCAGGCCGACGATGGCCCATTTGGTCGACGCATAAGGCGTGCGATACGGATAGCCCAGTCGTCCCGCCACCGAAGACATCGCGATGATGCATGGGTCCGACGACGTTTTCTTTAGCACCGGCACCGCTTTCCTGAGGAAATAGTACTGGCTGTTGAGGTTCGTCGTGATGGTGCGGTCCCATTGGTCCGCGTCCATGTCTTCCACGGCCCCGGTCGGTCCGGCGATTCCCGCGTTGTTGATGAGGATGTCCAGGCCGCCGAGTTTGGCGTGTGCGTCGTCGACGATCCGGTCCACCTGTTCACGGTCTGCAACGTCAGCAACGCCTACATGGAGTTGCGGATTGTCGGTTTTCGCCTTGTCGACGGCTGCGGGGTCGATGTCGCAAATGTAGACGTTGGAACCCACTTCCAGAAACGCCTGCGCGATCGCAGCGCCGATGCCAGTCGCTGCGCCCGAAATCAATACGCGAAGTCCGGGGGATGGTTTGAGAAGGTCAGCTGTCCTCATACATTTCCTTGATGGTGAGCGTTGATCATCGGGGTAACGCGCATCGCTTCAACGCGATGCGATGCGGGTCCCAGGCTCATTGTTCTACATTCAACAGGGGTTCGCTCAGACTGGCCGTACGCCCTTCGGACTGGATCGCTTTTGCCAACATTGGCACGATGATAAGTCCCAGAACCGACGCGCCGACGATCACCGAAAAGCCTGACGCACTTTTCCCGGATGCGCTTTCCGCCAGTCCGAAAAGATACGGACCTACGAATCCGCCAGTCAATCCGAGGGTGTTGATAAAGGCCAATCCTGCGGCGGCCTGAATGCCGTGCAGCCGTTTCATCGAAATCGCCCAGTACAAAGGCAACACGCCGCCTGCGAAGAAAGCTGTCGCGACGAAGAGGGCAAGTTGCACCGGCAGCCAGTCCGACGAGATGAACAGGATCGCGCTGACAATCAGGCCGGCGGTCAAAACGGCGAGATAGATACAATCATGGGTCACCCGGCGATGAATGCGCGGCAGTATCAGGACACCAAGCAGAAAGCCGATGCCGACACTGCTCGACAGCACCCCAATCATTAACGGAGACTTCACGTGCATCTGCTGGATCATCGCCGGAGTGAAGAAGACGAGACCGACAAACGCCACCTGATTCAGGAAATAGATTAGTCCGGTTAGCACGGTAGCGGGGCTTTTCAACGCTGCGACCCAATCGTCCGAAAAGATGCTGGCGTGTGCGGCATCCGGAATTGCGCGTGCCTCGAGAATTCGCGCTTCGTCATTCGACAACCAGCGCGCGTCCGACGGTTTCTCCGGCAGCTTGAACCACAGAATCACGCCGACGACGATCGTAGGGAGTCCTTCGAGTAGAAATAGCCACTGCCATCCGTGCAGGCCGGCGAAGCCGTCCATCTGCATGAAGGCGCCGCCCACCGGATTGCCTATTACCAGTGCAAGAGCAGGCGCGACGTAAATCCACCCCACAGCCACCGAACGGTCTTTCGGCGCGAACCACAGCGTCACCATGTACATCAGCGCGGGAAACAGACCCGCTTCGGCGACACCGAGCAACACGCGGATCGTATAGAACGACCATTCGCCCTGCACGAACATCATCGCAGCGGACAGTGCGCCCCATGTGACCGCAATTCGCGCGATCCAGCGGCGCGGCCCGACTCGGTGAGCTGCAAGATTGCTTGGCACTTCGAGCAGTGCATATCCGATGAAGAAAATGCCTGCACCCAGCCCATATGCGGCGGCACTGATGCCCAGATCGGCAGCGAGCCGCGCCTTCGCTAGCGACACGTTCGTGCGATCGAGGTACGACATGAAATAGATCGCGCACATGAGCGGGATCAGCCGCAACATCGCCTTATGCGTCGCGACGCGGTGTAATTCGCTACTGCTGCCACCCATTGTTGGGGTTGCCATGATGTCTCCTCCGGGGATGATTGTTCATCGTTGTTTTTGTTAGCTCTGAACGGCCGGCATGATCTCCGACGCCGGCACACTGCTACATTCAACTACTGCTACTGCTAAAAGGCCGCGCTCAAAAGTTGACCTTGTCAGCGCCTTTCAGACCAAGCATTTGTCGCGCTTCTGCCGGTGTAGCGATCTCGAAGGAAAGCTCTTCGAGAATGCGTCGAATCTTGCGCACCTGCTGAGCATTAGTTTCGGCTTTCACGCCCTTCGAAAGAAAGACGCTATCTTCCAGGCCGACCCGGACGTTTCCACCCATGATCGCGCCCATCGTCACGAAAGCCATTTGATGGCGGCCTGCGCCGAGAATTGAAAACTGGTAGTTTTCGCGCCCGAAAAGACGGTCTGCTGTGGCGCGCATGACCGTCATGTTTTCCGGCTCGGCGCCGATTCCACCGAGAATCCCGAACACCGACTGAATGAAAAGCGGTGGTTTGACCAGACCCTGATCGACGAAATGCGCGAGGTTGTACAGGTGACCGACGTCGTAACATTCGAACTCGAAACGCGTGCCGTGCTCGCCCAGTTCGAGCAGGATGCTTTTGATGTCCTTGAAGGTATTGCGGAAGATCGTGTCTTCCATCCCTTCGACGTAGTCCTTCTCCCAGTCGTACCGCCACGACGAGATTCTCGCGGCGATCGGGTGAATCGAGAAGTTCATCGAGCCCATGTTCAACGAGCACATCTCCGGCTTGGCGAGTCGCGGATAGGCGAGCCGGTCCGCGAGTGTCATCTTGGTGCTGCCGCCGGTCGTGATGTTGATAACCGCATCGGTCGCTTCGACAATTGCCGGCACGAATTGCCTGAACACATCGGGCGATGGCGTCGGACGGCCATCGACGGGGTCGCGCGCGTGCAGATGGAGAATTGCGGCGCCGGCCTCGGCAGCCTCGATCGATTGAGATGCAATCTGCGATGGCGTCAACGGCAGGTATTCGGACATTGACGGCGTGTGCGTTGCACCGGTAATCGCGCATGAAATGATGACTTTGCGATTGAGCAAGCGTGTCTCCAGAATCGTTGGCTGGCCAATCGATGGAGTGGCCTGTTGTGATATCGATACTAGTGGGATACGATTGCGCCCGTAAGGTCATTTTCGGACAGCTGGATGTGGTTGCAGGACATTCTGAGGTGAAGCGGTGTCATCGAAACTGCCGTTACTGAACGAGCGCATCTACGCGCCTTACAAGATCGCCGCGCTGGTCGAAGTGCTCAGTGAGCAGGGCATTGCGCCCGAACAGAGCCTGAAAGACAGCGGTGTCGACGCCGACAAGATTTACGACGCCTCGGCGTTGACCTCGGTCCGGCAATACGTTGCTGTCTGCAGAAATGCGATCTTGCTGGGGTGCAGTTCCGCGACGCCGTTTATCACCGGGTCGCGATTGCACCTGTCCGCTTACGGGATGTACGGCTATGCGCTGATGTCCTGCCTTTCCCTGCGTGACTATTTCCGGCTTGGCGTGAAGTACCACCGGCTTGCGACACCTACGCTTACCATCGAATGGACCGAGTATGCCGACGAGGGCATCTGGACGTTTCCCGATGCGTTTATCTCCACGCCCTCACGCGAGCTGGGTCAGTTCCTGATCGAGCAACAGTTCACGCAGCACGTGACCCATTTACAGGACGTTGCCGGTCACACCTGCCCACCGACCAAGGCATGCTTTGCGTATCCGGCGCCCGCGCACGCGGACATCTATTCGGAGTACCTGGGTTGTCCGTGCTACTTCGATCAACCGCAATGCGAGCTTCATTACGACAGTGGCATCCTTGAACAAAAGCCTCAGCTAGCGCATCGGCTAACGGCGACGCTATTGCAGGAAACGTGTGACAGGTTGATTGGCCAGGCGAAGACTTCGGTGGGTGTTTCGGGTGAGGTCTATCAGGTGTTGATGCGTAAGCCCGGCGAGTTTCCGAGCATGGAAATCGTCGCGGATGCGTTGAAGATGACCAGCCGGACCTTGCGGCGGCGTCTCGAAGCTGAGGGCACTTCGTTTGTGGCGATTGTTGATGACGTACGTTGCTCGCTCGCGACCGAGTATCTGAAGACGACCAGTATGAGCACCGACGATATCGCGATGTTGCTCGGGTTCAGCGACCCTGCGAATTTTCGGCGGGCGCTGAAACGGTGGACGGGGAAGGGGCCGGGGGAGTTGCGTCGATAGGTCTTGCGTGATCGAAAATGCGAATCTATTAGTGCGACGAGGAATTTAAATTTTCTGAGGCGGCGTCGACAGACGACTGACGATGGTCTCGACAGCCTGCTCAATCGAAACGTTAGCCGTGTCGACTACGAGATGTTCCGATTCCCATGGATCGTATTGACGTTCAAGTACGTTTTTCCATGTCGGCAGCTTGTGACCGGGAATATCGGCGTTTCGTCCCTCGACTCTTTGACGGTGCGTCGCGGCATCCGAACAAATTACCTCAATCTCGAAGATCGGCACATCTGCCTCGAGCGCAACGTTTCTCCATGCGCTACGCGTAATATGCAACGAGTTGACCGAGTCTGCGACGACAGTCAGGCCGAGGCGTAGATTGTCGGCCGCGACCGCATATGCCGCGAGATAGCCGGCAGGTCCAATATCCGCGCCGGCGTCCCCGGATGCGATAAGTGCCTGTTCCAAGGTATCAATGCGTAGATATACCGCGGCGAGTTTGCGGGCGAGCGCTTGCGCGATCGTCGTCTTTCCGGTTCCCGGCAGACCTCCGAAAGCAATCAACATTGCGATGTTCCCTGTGAGTTAGTGCGAGGCGGCTAGGTGTCTGATCACGAATAAGTTTGCAACCAATGCGCACGCGAAATCGAAAAGGCGCACACAGTGTCCGGCGTGTGTGTGGCATCGTTCTCCGCGATCGGTTGCAGGCCGAGCTTGATGAGTGTATTGAGGCTACGTTGGTTCCAAACTGCGGCACCTGCCCAAACGTCTTTTATCGCCAGGACGGTGAACGCGTAGCGAATGACGGCCGCCGCTGTTTCGAAGGCAAGGCCTGCGCCCCAATAGGAAGGGTGCAGCCAGAACGCCAGATTCCAGCTTTCGGATTGGTCTTTTTGCACGAGCGATATTTGGCCGATGCAACGCTCTCCAGTCTGGAGGTCGATCGAGAATATATAAGCTCGCCCACTCGCCGACATCGCAAGGACCGACTCCAACCAGCTCTTCAATCTTCCTTGCCGAAGCAAGCCAGCAAGTGGAAGTTCGTGGGGAAACTCAGGCGCGCCAATCCCCACAAGCAGTGCGTCGTAATCGTAAGATGTAGCCGGCCTGAGTGAACAACGATCGGTCGGGATGACGAGAGTAGTGTTCTCCATTTTTTCGGGCGAGTATTGACTTGCGGTGAATGACCAAGACGTCGCAGGCCTTGGGCTCACAATTCATTGACTATCAATTTAGCACGATGGCTTGAACAACCGTTCAAGAGCGCTATTCGAGAGTGGCTTACATGACCAAAAGAGGAAAACCTGAACTTCTCCTTCTGCATGCGCTTCCGCTTGATGGCTCGATGTGGAGCGCGCAAATGGAGCTTCTTCCAGGCCGGACCTATGCGCCGACGCTATACCCCTTGGGCGATCGGATAGAAACATGGGCGGCCGAGGTCCTACGCCTCGTGAAAGGCGATCGTCTGATTGTGGTCGGTTGCTCGGTTGGAGGCTCCTGTGCGCTTGAAGTGGCCGCCGCTGTGCCTGATCGTGTCGCGGCGTTGGTTCTTATCGGAACCAAGGCCCAGCACCGTCCAGATGCCGCGCTTCACGCTTCCGTTCTCGATACGCTTGAGGGCCAAGGATTGGAAGAGGCCTGGCGGCTCTTTTGGGCACCATTGCTTTCAGACACGGTCTCCATTCACGCGATCCGGGAAGCGAGGCGAATAGCGCTATCTCAGTCACCGCATGAGGTAGCCCGAGGGGTAAGCGTATTTCATAGCCGTCCGAGTCGCGATCAGGTTCTCTCTACATTTCCCGGTCCAGTTATCGTGGTCACCGGCGAAGATGACAATTTGCCGGGTCTAAAAACGAGCGCCGCACAGGCCGATTCGGCTCGAAACGGAAGTCTCTACGTTGTTCCCGGATGTGGACACTACGTGCCCTTGGAGCGCCCGGAGATTTTCAATTCCATCATGCGGGATGTGATTGCCGATCATCGCTCATGAAGCCGCGCTGACCGAGAACTCATCAAGCCAGCGGTCCCTCTTTATCTTTCCGCCGCACCGCGACCGCGATAGCGCTTCCGACGATGAGCGCAATTCCCGCGAACGACAGCGGTTGAATCGTCTCACCCCAGATGACGTAACCGAACAGCGCCGCCCATACGATGCTCGTATAGTTATACGGCGCAAGCTTCCCAGTGTCCGCCTGGCGAAAGGCGACCGTCATCAGGAGCTGTCCTGCGGTCGCGAACGCGCCGAGCAGTGCCATGATCAACAGCGCCTCCACGGACGGCGTTCGCCAGCTGACTACGAGGGTAAAGCCCGTAACAAATGTCCCAACGAGAGTGAAAAACAGAACCGTTGTCGCCGAATCGTCGGTAGACCGTATGCGCTTGATCTGAACGATAGATAACGCACCGAAGAAGGCGCTCAGGAGCAGGAACGTCGGACCGAGCCAGCTCGAAGGACCGCCGCCCGGACGCACCACGAGCAGCACACCGCAGAATCCAACGAGCGCTGCTGCAACTCCACTTGCTGTCCATCGCTCTTTCAAGATCAGCGGCGCGAGCAGGATGACAATCAACGTTTCCGAATACGCGAGCGCCACCGCTTCGCCCAATGGAACGTAAGGCAAACCGGCAAAGAAGAATCCTGAAGCGCCGAGAAGCGTAAGCGCACGCAGAGTCTGACCTTTGACATCGATATTGGCCAAACGCTCAGCTAGTGAAATGCGACCCCGGCAGCACATCGCCACTGCCGGCACCAGGCCGAACAGCATCCGGAAGAATGTCACTTCATTAGCCGGATATTGCAGCGCAACCGTCTTCGCCAATGCATCCACCACAGCAAAGCAGAACATCGAAGCAAGTATGCTGACGACGCTGTTCAGCGGAAGAGGGTTGGCGCCTGTTGCGCTGGACGATGGCATAGCGGTACGGAAGTATGAGCGTGTCGGTATCATCTCATACGACTGAGCACCGCCCTTTTGTTGCATTTAGAATTACCGCTCTCACTTCGACGGTTCACCTGATGCTAACAATCCGCCGGCTCGCCAACGAGTCGCACGACGACCGCGCCAATGTGCTGCGCATTTTTCTGGAATCGCCCTCGTACACCGAACTGGTTGAAGGTCGTTTGCCCTCTGCAGAAGATGTCGAGGACTTCTTCTATGGCAAACCGGACGCCAAGGATGTGGCGGACAAATCGGTGTTCGGCTTCTATGTTGGGTCGGAGATGATCGGGTGTGCTGACGTGATTCGCGCGTATCCGACTGATGACTGTGCGTGGATCGGGCTGCTGTTCTTTTCTGAAGCGCACCAGCGTCGAGGTCACGGCACAGGCGCATTGGCGTTGATAGACGCGATGGCGCATGAGTGGGGTTACCGCAGATTGCAGCTCGCAGCCATTTCAACGAACCCGGGTGGATTAGCTTTCTGGCGGCGTGAGGGCTTTGAAGAGATCCGTCGCACGACCAATCAGCGATTCACCGGCGAAGTCATCGTCATGGAACGAACTATCAAATGAGTGCGACCCTGGAGCACCGTTTGATTCAGGTTACGAGAGCGAATCAATGGAACTCGCTAATTCTTGATCGGGCGGTACAACTCGGCTTTGAGGATTGGTGGCTGACGGCTGGCTGCATTGCGCAATCCGTCTGGAATATTGCTTGCGCACGAGATATCCATGTAGGCATTCGGGATTACGACCTGTTCTACTACGATCCGGATACGTCATGGGATGCGGAAAACGAGGTCATTGGCAATGCGAGTCGCATATTCGCCGACCTCCCCGTTGAGGTGCAGGTACGCAATCAAGCGCGTGTTCCACTTTGGTATGGGCAGAAGTTTGGAATCCCGTTTGGCCCTGTAAATAGGGCTTCGGATGGCATAGATCGATTTCCGTGCGCGACGACTGCGGTTGGGGTCAAGCGCCGGCAGGGGGAGTTTCAAGTTTATGCGCCCTTTGGTCTTACGTCTCTGTTCGACGGCATATTGAGGCCCAATCACGCACTTTGGATACCTGAGGTGTACGAAGAGAAAGCCGCGCGTTGGCAGCGCGAGTGGCCGTATCTTCGGCGGGTGTCCTGGCAGTTAGTGGAATAGCATTTTTTTCGCGCCGTCATTTGACGCTAGCATGCGAGTTTTCCCCAGGATGTTTATGCCGGTGACCATGAAGCAGATCGAACCGACGAAATCTTTGCTGCGCATTCATCGCCTTCGATGGAGCCACACGTCAAGACGATCGCGTGGGCAGATCCCGCTATATGCCGCGCTCGCATTCCTTATTGCAATCAGCCTTCCTCGACCGCTGCTCGCCGCGCCGCTAGACATCAATCAGCTTTGGAACTGGGATTCGCCTGCCCAGAGCGAGGAACATTTCCGCGCCGCGCTGGCAGGTGCCGATGCAGATCAGACATTCATTCTCCAAACCCAGATCGCGCGAACCTACGGCTTACGCGGTCAGTTTGTCCAGGCACGTCAGATCCTCGACAGTCTCAAACCTGAACTGGCCCACGTCTCGTCAGAGGCACAGGCGCGCTATCACCTGGAGCGGGGCCGCACATTTGCCTCGGCCGTATCCGTTCCTGGAGGGGTGACGCCGGACATGGTGCGCGAGGCGCGTAATGAATATAGCGCGGCGTTTCGCATAGCAAACCAGCATCATCTCGACGCGCTAGCGGTGGATGCTCTGCACATGATGGCCTTCACCGATACCGCGCCGGCGGATCAGTTGCGCTGGGACGAGCGCGCGTTGACACTCGCCTTGCAGTCCTCGGATTCCACGGCGCAGCATTGGGAGGCGTCACTGCGCAACAATATTGGAAACGCGCTCAATGATCTCGGCCGCTACGCGGAGGCACTCGAACAGTTTCGCATTGCGCTCGCGCTGCGCGAACGTGGGGGAGACGCAGAGGCAACCCGTCAAGCATGGTGCTCGGTGGGTTGGACGCTGCGCCTTTTGGGCAGGAATACCGAAGCACTAGCGATTCAGCAGCAACTGCTTGCTGAATACGACGCTATCGGAGCAACAAATCCAGATGTTCTGGACGAGCTCAAGGAAATCTATCGGGCCACTGGCGACGAACGGAATGCCGCGGTGTACGCGAGTCGCCTGCAGGTGTATCAGGCGGCGCATCCTGATGCTAGTCAGTGATCGGAGAATATGTGTGCCTGATAACTCATAGACGTGCTTCCGTCAGCTCAAATGTGGCTGCAATCGCTTGTTCGATCGCGGCGAGGCTTGCCTCGGGTTTTAGCGCCATTTTGAATACTTCGCAGTGTTTCGCGTTCATGTCTTCCATGGTGCGCAGGGCTTGCTTTGGGCCTAAATACCATCGACCTCGGGCCGCGAAGTAATCCTCGAGCAGTGAGAACAAGAGCCAATGACGCCGGTAGTCACCTTCAGCATCTCCTTTAGCAGCTCGCCTTAGCATCTTCGCTGCCCAAGCCATGCGAATCGATATCTCGGCCTCGGGTATCTGTTCAGGCCCGGCGGTGTACTGAGCATGCACTTTCGTGAGCACGTCGTCACCGAATGCGCCTCGCTGGAATAGCACTCGACCTGCATGAATGCGGATCCAACTGGGATCGGCCTCGTCGTTTGTGGCGTGCACGAACAAGTCCAGGAATAACCCATTCCATTGCGATGCGACACGCTCGGGACCTCCGGCGTCACGAAACGCCATTACGTCGATGTCGCTCGCTGCGTCCCAGTCATCGCGTGCGCGCGAGCCGTAAAGAATCGCGGTATGGCAATCGTAAGTAGTCTGAAGTTCAGCAGACAGTTTCGTCAGCAAGTCTTTATTGAGCATAGAACGCCTCGCCAGAGCTCAATAGCGTTGTTAGCGGGTAGCGATCAAGATCGACCAGCAGCGACGAAAGGCACGATGCGCGAGACCGGGCGCACGAGTGTAGACAGGGGTGCTTATGCACCCCAGGTAGACTATGTTCCATTGATAAAATCCGTTGTCCATGCAGATACAACCGCACCCGTGAGGATGGCGGCGGCAAAGAGCTATACAGCGGAAACGGGTTTTACATTGGAACGTTTAGATGGAGTCGCTAGGTTTTCGCGCATCCTAATTCAGAATAAGCTCGATACGCAAGTTGATCTTTAATGTCCAACGCCCGCTCATTACTTTGGGCAGGCGTCTTCGCACAATCATCATCGACCCGCGTAATGACGTGTCACATGCGCAAGCAGGTTGTCGACATCCTCAGCCGTGGTAGAAAACGACGTCACGAAGCGGACGACGTTGGCTTCCCAACGATCGTGATAAAACTTGAATCCTGCCTGAAGTAGCGACTCGATTACCGCAGACGGCAATCGGCAAAACACGATGTTGGCCTCAGGCGCGCCGAGCACTTCGATGCCGCTCAACCCTGCGAGTCCCCAGATCAGGCGCTGCGCAGCGTCGTTGGCCTGGCGTGCGTTGCGCAACCAGAGATCGTCGGTCAAGTACGCGTCTATCTGGGCCGAAAGAAAGCGCATCTTCGAGAACAGATGGCCCGCACGTTTGCGGCGGTAGCCCATTTCGGGCGCGAGGGATGCATCGAACAGCACGATCGCTTCCGCTGCGAACACGCCGTTCTTGGTTGCACCGAACGACAAGGCATCGACGCCAGCCTTCCATGTCATTTCCGCAGGCGAGCAGCCCAGCGAGACCAGTGCATTGGCAAATCGTGAGCCATCCATATGAAGTTTGATGGAGGATGCCTTGCAGACCTCCGCCAGCGCTCCGATCTCGTCGAGGGTGTAAACGCCTCCTTCTTCCGTCGCCTGTGTGATGCTGACGCACGATGGTTGCGTCGAATGGACGTCACCCACTTTCACGCGAGCCGCGCTACCAAGACTTGCGGGGTCGATCTTCGCGGATGGGCCGTCCACCGCGACCAGCTTCGCGCCATTCGCATAGAACACGGGCGCGCCGCACTCGTCGTTGTTGATATGGCTCGCCGGATGGCAATAGATGTTGCCCCACGGTGGCGTCATCGCGCTCAGGCACAGCGCGTTGGCGGCGGTGCCGGTGGGCACCAGAAACACGTCGACTTCGCGCTCGAAGATTTCGCTCAACTTATCTTCGACGCGAGCCGTGAGCTCATCTGCTCCATATGGGCTCGCTTGCCCGGTGCTATTCGCCAAGATGGCTTCAATGACCTCCGGCGACGCGCCCGCGATGTTATCGCTCGTGAATCCCATAGCCGGCGTCTGGGCGCCGTGCGACCGATTACTACTGTCCATTGTCGTTTCCTTAACTCGACGGGCGGAGAACTTCCTCCCTGATTGGCGCATCGTATGTCGAGTGAGGTCGCTGGACTTGTAAAAAATTGATCGATCGTCAAGCCGTGGGCACGCTTCAGGCCCTGTAGTTCGACGGCGCGGCGCCGTAGGCCTGCCGGAAAGCGCGATTGAAATGGCTTTGATCGTAAAATCCGACTTCCTGAGCGACGGTTGCGATTGCCTGTGAGCTTCGGGACAAAAGCGCGCAAGCTCGCTCGAGACGAAGACGGAGCAACCACGCGTGGGGCGTCATCCCGACGGTCTGCTTGAATTGCTTGAGGAACTGGAACCTGCCGAGCGAGCAGAGTGCGGCCAGTTCATCCAGCGTGATCTTGTCGCCGAGGTGGTTGAAGCAGTAGTCTTTGACGCGTTCCCACTGAATGCGCGAAAGCGAGCCGCGCACCGTTTCAGGCACGATCGAGCGCGATTGGCTCAACAGACATTCCAGCAACGTGAGCCATTCCGTCTGCATCTCAAGACTGCTCGCAACGTTACACCACCTCATCTCATTGTGCAGGCGCAGGAGATGGCCAGCTAGCAGCGGGTCTTCGAGTAAGGCGCCTGCGAATTCCGGTGTGCGGTGAAGGCCGCCGATCTCCTCTGCCACGCTGGCGAGGAGTTCCTGTGAAAGGCGGAATGTCCTGAGCGTGGATTGGCTGCCATCTGCCGTGACGCCATCGTGGATCTCGCCTGGCGGCATCAGAACCACTGTCCCGGGTCCGTGCAGGACAGCCTTTCCGTTGACCCTCTGGCGCTGAACCCCGTCCGTCACCAGCCCCACATGTAAATCGAGGTGGAAGTGGCGGTCGAAACTGAAATCCGTGAAGCGTGCGGTACTCAGCACCAGGCCGGGTATCTCGGACACTTGCTGGAACTGGGCATACTCAGTCATGGAAAAGGGAGCGATGACGCGTGTTGTCGGGCGTTAGTAAAGTATAACGCCGCAAATCTCACCGCGAGGCCACGCCACGTCACGCGATCTGGCTGGTACGAATAGCGTATTCGATGACCCGGAAGTCGCCTTCGTTTATTGCGTGCGGCGCGGAATGAAACCGGGGCTACCGGTCTTGACGACTTCGTTGAACCTCTGCCGCGTCTCAATCCGGTTAATCTCGTCGAACGCGTCTTCGGGAAGTGCGGAAACATCCAGATTCTCTTGCGCGCGTGCTGCAGTTTTCGGGGTGGTAAGCAAAGCCCCACCACGTTGGATTGCCCACGCAAGCAGTACCTGGGCTGGCGTCTTTCCAGTTCGCGCGGCAATCTGCGAAATGACCGGATCCTCGAGCGGTCCCGGCCTGATTCCGTGACCTAGTGGCGCAAAGGCCAAAAACACGATCCCATGCTCTTTGCTGAACTCCAGGAGTTCGGTTTCCGGGAGATACGGATGTGCTTCCACCTGTACCGCCGCTGGCTTGATTCGTGCCGATTCATAGAGCGGCCGTAACTCGTCCAGACCGATGTCGGACAGTCCGATAGCCCCGCATCTTCCATGGTCGACGAGCTTTTCCATCGCGCCCCATGTGTCCAGCAAAGTCACGCCCTTGTCGTAGATGACATTACCGTTTGCATCACGCGGGTCCTGCTCATCTCCCGGTCGAAATGCAAACGGAGTGTGGATCAGATAGAGATCAAGGTAATCGAGGCCGAGCCTTTCAAGGCTTGCGTTGAAAGCTGGTTCGACTCGCTCGGGCCGATGATTGGAATTCCACAATTTTGTGGTCACGAAGATGTCTTCGCGTGCGATTCCGCCGGCGGCAAGCGCTGCGCGCAGCGCTTCGCCCACCTCGCGCTCGTTGCGGTATCGCTCGGCACAATCCAGGTGTCGATAGCCCGCTTCCAGCGCGTCTCGGGTAGCGCTGATAGTGACAGCGGGATCGGGAATCAGCGTGCCAAATCCGAGTGCGGGCATGCGGCCGCCTCCATGATTGAGCACCAGCTTTTTGCTCCGGAAATCGGAAGACTCGAGCATGATGACACCTCCGCACAACTTCACATCCCGCGATGTATAACCTGCACTTGTTGTAATTGTGGCGCAGGAGTCGTTTCGTCGATCAAGTGTAGCAAATGACGGTCAAAGCCAAAGGAAAACGTTTGCCACGGGCCTTCCGGCCCGCTCGCGTTTTTTCGGGGTTTTTAGCAGGTTTCCTTTAATGGTCTGGCGTAACGAAACTGTCATAAAGACCCTTTAGCGTGCTTGATTTCTCGTTCAACCGGTAGTCGTGAAATGCACCCCGCGCTTGCGCAGTTTCGTCGTCCCGGCGTGCCAGGAAACCCGCGTTGCGCCGGCGACCTGTGTCAGGAAGTCCCCGCCATCGATGCGGCCGATTCGAACTCCCTGGCAATGGAGATTTTCTATTCGCGGGGCGACATGGTCAGTTTGGCCGTTCTGGAGGGCGATCGCCCCATCGGTCTGATCAATCGCGATATTTTCCTGTCGCAGATGAGCAAGCCGTTCCACCGCGAGCTTTACAACAAGAAAAGCTGCATCGCGTTCATGGACAAGGATCCGCTCATTGTCGACGCGGACATGAGCATCGAAGCGCTGACGTTCAAGACGGTCGAGGTAGGTAACAAGGCGCTCTCCGATGGATTTATCGTGACGCGACAGGGCCGGTTCGCCGGACTGGCTAGCGGCTTTCAGTTGTTAGGCGCCGTAGCCGAGATGCAGGCGGAAAAGAACCGGCAAATCATGCAGAGCATCGAATATGCGAGCGTGATCCAGCAAGCGATGTTGCGCGCTTCGCGCGACGCGTTGTCGTCCATGTTGCCCGATGCCGAACTGGTATGGGAGCCGCGTGATGTGGTGGGCGGCGACTTTTATCACTTTGCTTCGTTCCCCGACGGATGGTTTGGCGCTGTAGCCGACTGCACCGGACATGGCGTGCCGGGCGCTTTCATGACGTTGCTTGCTTCGGCCTCACTCTCGCAGGCGCTTGAACGAATCGGACCACGTGATCCAGCCGCTCTTCTCGCAGCTGTCAATCGCAACGTCAAGGGGTTGCTCGGTCAAGTAAATGGGGCAGGCGAGTCGCCGCAGTCGAACGATGGCCTCGACGCAGCATTCTTCTGGTTCGACGCTGCACAGCAGCGACTCTATTTTTCCGGTGCACGCATCGCCCTTCATGTTTTGCGGCCGGATGCCGATAACTTCGAGAGCATTCCGGGCGAACGCATGGGCGTAGGGTATGTCGACAGTCTGGCGGACTATGCGTGGGCGCTGAACGCAGTCGCGCTTCCGCAGGGAAGTCTTTTGTTCGTTTCGACAGACGGGTTGATCGATCAGATTGGCGGTCCCCGAAAAATTGCTTTTGGGAGGCGCCGCGCTCTCGAGTTCATTGTCGAGAATCGCGCGCAACCATTGTCCGGCATATGTGAAGGTTTGCAGCGCGCGCTCGCCGACTGGCAGGGCGCACAATCGCGTCGCGACGACGTAACGCTATTTTTTGCACGCGCTTAGGGTAGTCCATGAATATGTTTGAACTCTTAGAACAGGATGCCGCGTTTTTCGAACTTGCTCAGAGGCGCAACCTGCTTTTTTATCACAAGGGCTACTTCTCCCATAGCATAGTCGCGGCGATGAGTGAGGTCGTGAAACTGCAACTGGAAGTGGCCGGCATCAACGCGCCGACCCGGCGCAAATTGTTTTCGTCGTTTATCGAACTCTCGCAGAACATCATTCACTATTCGTCCGATTCGCTCGCCGAGGGCGGCGGGACCGGCGGGGCCATCCGTGAAGGCGCGGTGTGCATCACGACGGACGGTGAACGTCATCTCATGTTATGCGTGAATCCTGTTGCGACGTCGGCTGTGAGCCATCTGCGCGAGAGGCTTGAGCCGTTGTGCAATATGTCGCTTGAAGAAATCAAGCAGGCGTACAAAATATCGCTGCGCTCCGATACGCCAGAAGAGAGCAAGGGCGCAGGGCTCGGGTTTCTGACAATGGCTCGCGACGCGAGCGCTCCGCTGGAATTTGCCTTTTATCCGCGTGTCGATGCCCCTGAAACCACGCTGTTTTGCCTCAAGACCATCATCTGACCTAGGGACGAGTCGGCACCATGGACAACCTTCATATCGCGGCCACGAGTACGTCGCCGGAAATCGATTTTCAATTTGACCAGAACGTTCTGACGTTCAGGGGCGAGTCTTACCCTGAGAACGCAGCCGCGTTTTATGCTCCGGTGATCGAGCGGCTTCGCGCGTACCTTGCGGGTTGCAGCGATGCCGTCATCACAGTGGAAGTCACGCTGACTTACTTCAACAGTTCGAGCACGAAGATGCTGTTCAGCGTGTTCGACGCGTTGGATCAGGCCGCTTCATCTGGGAACCGCGTGGTGGTGAGATGGTTCCGGGACGCCGAGGACGAAACCATTCTCGAGTTTGGCGAGGAACTGCAAGCCGATTTCACGGCAATCGAGTTCAACGATTGCCCGGTTGCGACGTAAGGGCGGCCACGGTGGGCTCAACTTCCTCATCGGACGCAGCTGCGAACGACGCTCCGGACCTGTTTAAGACCGAGAGCGAGGCGCTGGAGAAGGCGCGCGCGATCCATGCGAACGCCGACGCCGACGCGGAGCAGTGTCGTCTGGCGCTGGCTGAGCTGATCGGAAATTTCGAACGCCTGATGCGCGAGACGCGCCGCCTGATTGGCCGCAGCGACCGCGCTGAGCGTGAGATGCATGCACTGACGCAACAGCTGCAATATCGTGCGACGCACGATGCGCTGACCAATGTATTGAATCGTAGCGCCGTGATCGAGCGGACGATCAAAGCGCTGCGCGCCGATCGGGCCGTGATGATCCTGCTCGATATCGACGACTTTAAAAAAGTAAACGACGACTACGGACATCCTGTTGGGGACGCGGTGATACTCGGCATTGTCGATTGTTTGCGGCGCATCGTTGGTGAAGAGGGTGTTATCGGTCGCGTCGGCGGTGAGGAATTTACGGTGTTGTTGCCGGGGTATGGACTCACCGACGCATTGCAACTGGCGGAGAAGATGCGCGGGGCGATTGGTAGCCACGTCTTCCCTGCGCCGGTGAATCGTCGTATTACCGCGAGTTTTGGAGTCAGCGCAAATTCTGCTCGCACTGACTTCGATACTGCATACGGGCTAGCGGACTCCGCCTTGTATAAAGCGAAGCGAGGCGGGCGGAATCGCGTGGAGTTTGCTAATCCGCAGGTGGTTTGTCCCGCGATGCCGGGTGGGGATTGAAGGGGAAGTTGTCGCGGCAGGTAGCGCAGCGACTTTTGACCTTCCGAGCCTACAACGCCGGCTTGAATCGTCCTGCATTCCGTGCCTTCTACCGTGCATTTGCCCGAAACCGAATGACCATTTCCAGGCGACTCGGCCTGAAAATCCATCCTGCATGCACGGACGAAAAGTGCGTACTCAAGATTGGCCTTTAGCCTCGGCCAGCACCGCATGCGAAGGGTCGCCCAGTAGATAGCGGGCACCGCTGCCGCGCCGTCGGGCGACGTCTTCGGGGTTGTAGAGCGAGCAGGATTTCAACGACAGGCATCCGCAGCCCACACAGGACGCAAGCTGATCGCGCAAAGCGATCAGTCCGTCTATGCGCTCCTGGAGCAAAGGCTGCCACGCCCGTGAGAGTCGCTCCCAATCCTGTTTGGTCGGAGTGCGCTGCCCGGGCAACGCGTCAAGCGCGGAGCGGATCTCCGCCAGATTCAATCCAACGGCCTGTGCGGCGCGGATAAACCCGACCCGGCGCAGCGTCTCCCTTCGATACTGCCGTTGACCGCCGTCCGTTCGGGTGCTGCTAATCAGCCCCTGTTCCTCGTAGAAGCGGATCGCACTTGTCGCCACGCCGGAGCGCTTCGCAAGCTCGCCGATGGTGATTGTCGTCTCGTTCATGACGCTCCCGGGTATTTGCTCTTGACTTCAAGTTTACTTGAACTTTCACAATGGGACCTTCTTCCTTTGACTGAGAGACGGTCACATGCACAGCGACTCGGTTCGGCTCAAGTTGAGTGAGCTTCTGGATGCGAACGCACGTTTCGACCTTGCCGCAAGAGGTACAACCAATCACTGCCCAATGGCGCTTGTTGCATTGGCGGAAATGGGGGCGTCGCCAGATCGACTGCAAGCGTTCTTCGATATGTGGGAGCGCGAGTACGCCTTGAGTGCACCGCCTGTTGACGCGACTATCTCCCGTAACGATTGGAAGCGACACGTGGGCGAACGTGAGGCATTCGGTGCTTTACGACTTTGCTTCTTGGACTGGATCGTAGACGCCGGTGCTGTTCCGGTAATCACGGCAGTGCTGCAAGCGGTTCCTTTCGCGCCTGCTACGCAGGCCTTTCATTCGCTTATCAGGCTGGCCTACGGCATTGAAGCGGGGCATGCCGGCGAGATTGCAGCGGGGCTGGCGTCGTTGATTTCGTCGCATCTGCCTATTGACGTTAGCCTGGACAAAAATCCGAGGGCTGAGAGTGCCGATGCTGGATTCGATCACGCCGCTCGCGCATTAAGCGGTACGGTGTTCGCCGGTAGCTCGATCACGGCACGCTTGCGCGCCGTTGCAAGCGATGTGCGGTTTGGCACGGCGGTCCTTGCGCCTCCCGCCAGTGCGGCCTTGCTGGACGATCTGGCGCGAGCGACGATTGCCGCATACTGGCGCAAACCCGACTTCACATTGCTGCACACGGTCACGGCAACGCGCGCCGCGCGAATCGTCTTTGCCGAGCTTCACGATAGCCTCGTCGAGCAATTGCTGCCCGGCTTGTGGGTTGCGCTAAGTGCAGCTTACGCAATGATCGGCAGACCAGCCAATACGGAAACGAGCTTTCCGAATATCGCGGTTAACTGGAGCGAGTTGTGCCAGATGGCGGTCGCCTCGGACGATGATCATGTGATCAAGATGACCTACACATGTCTTTGCGAGGACCGTCGCCAGCCGTCGCCGCTTTATCTCGCTTCGGCAGCGAGGCTGTTTGAGCCGTCGAAAGCTTAGCGTCGACGCTTGAATGCAGGTAAGAAAAGAGAAGGGAGTCGAGGCCAACATCTTCGCGCTAGCCCTTGCATACCGAGTTTCTGCTGCGGTTAAATGACATTGCGTTGTCATGTTCCAGGTGACGCGACGACGCAAAAGTGTTTTCTTCCACAAAAGGCAACCGGAAGCCCGCTCTAACCAGCGGGCTTTTGGCTTTGTCCAATCGCTGCGTTGAATGAGATCACACATATTCAAAGCATGCCGAACTAATTCGCCAGCGCAAAAATCCTTACCAAATTTCAGAGACAACATTCGACAGATAGGATAGCGAATCGAACGAGCGTACGCATAGAATCGCCTCTGATTTATCAAAAAACTGACCTAAACGGAGGAGACAAGATGAGGAAGATTCGCGTGATCGCGCTGGCGGCTGCATTGTTGGCGAGTACTGGGGCGCATGCGCAAAGCGCTGGCGATTTTGTCGCGAACCTTGGATGGTTCCATCTCTCGCCGCAGGACTCGAGTAAACCGCTTACGGTCAATGCCCTTGGCACGAGCGTGACGGAGAGTGGTACGGGCGCGTCGGTTGACGACTCCGACACGTTCGGCATTACGGGCACCTATTTCATTACCGATCACATCGCCACCACCGCAGTATTCGGCATACCGCCAAAATTCCATCTGAGCGGCACCGGTTCGCTTGCGGAGCTTGGGCAGCTCGGCTCGGCCTACGAATGGAGTCCGACGCTGCTCCTGAAGTACTACTTCAACGACGCGCAGAGCCACTTCCGGCCATACCTGGGCGCAGGTGGATCGTACGTCTGGTATAGCGGCGTGAAATTGAGCCAGGCCGTGTCGAGTGGCAGCTATCTGTACTCGAGCACCTATGGAACTGCGCTGGAGGGAACTACGACGGCGAAGCTGAGCAGTTCTTTTGCGCCGGTCATCAACGCGGGGTTCGCCTATAACATAGACAAACACTGGTCGGTGGATGCGTCGTTGTCGTATATGTGGCTATCGACGCGAGCCACTTTAACGACGCACACGGCGGAGGCCGGGACTGTGACGAGCACCACGAAGCTCAAGCTCAATCCCATCATTTCGTTTGTTTCTATCGGGTATCGCTTTTAACGGCGCTCCACATTGCCGGTCGCAATGTGGAGCAGATTATATTTGCGCTTCGATCGCGCTTTTGTCGATCACCGACCATACCTGCGCGATCTTTCCGTCGCGGAACGCGTAGAAGACGTTCTCCGTGAAAGTGATGCGCTTGCCGTCGATGTGCAATCCGAGGAAAGTGCCCTTGGGAGAGCAGTTAAAGCGCAGACGGCTTGCGATAACCGGAGGTTCGGTTACCAGCAGTTCGATATCGAAGCGCAAGTCCGGAATGTCGCGAACGTCCTGCTCCAACATTTCGCGGTAACCCGACAAGCCAAACGGTCGGCCGTTGTGGATGACGTCGTCGCCGACGAACTGGCCTAGCGACGACCAATCCCGTCTATTCAGGCAATCCAGGTAGTTCCGGTAGAGGGTACTCAGGTCTGGCTCGTTCACAGTGACCTCCTTGTCGCTTGACGGCTAGGTAGGGCATCCCAGCTTCGTAGCCAGATCGTTCATATCCGATGCTACAAAGTCCCACGCCTGTGTGGGATGCAGGTCGCTCTGTTGAGCGGGTCCGTGTTCGGTTGGTCGTATGACGAATGCTGTCTTTAGCCCACACTGTCTCGCTGCGGCCAGGTCACCGTTGTGGGCTGCAACCATGCAAACCTCGGCGGGTTTCAGACCAAGGATTTCGACGGTGTCGGTATAGACTTGTGGCGACGGCTTGTATGCCCGAACGACCTCCGCGCCGAGAATCGCGTCCCAAGGAAGGGCAGCCCGTTTGGCCATATCCACCATCAGCCGGATGTTGCCATTCGAGAGCGGCGCGATCATGAAGCGGCGCTTGAGTCTTAGCAGTCCCTCGACGGAATCGGGCCATGGGTCGAGCCGATGCCAGGCGTGGTTCAGTTCGTCGAGTTCATCGTCAGGAATTGAACCCGGATCGATTCCATAGGCGACCATTGCCTTGGCCAGGTTTTCCTTATGCAATACATCGAGCCTGACGAATGGGCGCCGTCCGCTTCGTATCTCTTCCATTGCCGGTGTGTACTCACGCCGCCACGCGTCTGCAAATTCAAACGGGTCAATCGCCAGCGCGTGTCGGCTGAGGAATGGGCCTACGTCGCGAGCGACACCATTGCGCCAATCGACAACCGTTCCGAACACATCGAACACGAGTGCCTTGATTTCAGGGTGGTCCGCCATCTTGTCTACCTCGTAGCCAGTGCGATACAGCAAGTTTAGCTAGCCGTTTTGTCTCCAGTTATCTTTCGCGCTTCCTTCGATATATCATCATCGCGCCCACGCCTAATACGACAATAACGAACAGAAGGCCAGGAACGATGAAGAACGGACTGGACGAATTCCCGGTTGCCGTAACGGTGTTCGCGGATGCCGCACTGACCTCAGCCGGGGCGGACGCAGCCGCCGGAACCGACTGCGGCAGCGCCACGCCATAAGCGCTTCCCTGGCGTGAGACGGGGACACTCGACGCTTGCTGGCTTGCCGCAGAGGCGACTTGAGCGGCGACCTGAGAGGCGGGCAACGCACCTGAGGCAGGCCCAAGCGCTTCCGATGCGGTCATGACAGGCGCCGCGACGATATTCGCGGGACTCTTGTCGACGGTGCTGTTCGCTTCAGCGAAAACGCCATCAATGCAGTGCACGTCAGTGCAGGCGTCGCGCTTTTGTTTCCAGGCGGCAACATCGCTCGGCGTCAGCTTTCCCTCTTGCAGAAGCCTTTGCTGCTGCTCATAGACGTCATCGTACTCATGATTCAGAATCGCGTGGTCGCAAATGATCCGCTGGGCG
Source organism: Paraburkholderia phenazinium (assembly GCF_900141745.1). Classification (NCBI taxonomy): domain Bacteria; kingdom Pseudomonadati; phylum Pseudomonadota; class Betaproteobacteria; order Burkholderiales; family Burkholderiaceae; genus Paraburkholderia; species Paraburkholderia phenazinium. The sequence continues at coordinate 1,035,671 of NZ_FSRM01000002.1, forward strand.
GGCTGGCGCGTGCTCTCGCACTGGATGTCGGTGGCCCACGAGCTTGCGCTAAACAGCATGCAGGGAATCAGAACAGCGAGTTTGATGGTGCTTGCGGGTAACGGCAATTCAGCCCCTCCGAATGCGTGATGGGTTGATGATACTCTGGACTTCGCCGCTTATTGATTGGCGCCTCAGCGTTCGCGCCAAGGCTGACTTGCGCTAGTCGGAAAATAAGGCGTCCGCACCTCAGACGTCGTTTGGCGTCACGGACGGTGGCTCGTCCTGTGCCTTGTCCTCACCGGCCAGTTGCCTCTGCGCTTTTAGCCAGTACTCGTCAGACTTGCCTTCCGGACTGCCGTCTTTCTCCCAGAGGTAAAAGGCAAGCGTTCTGATCTGCTCTTCGGTAACGGGGAAGTCCATTTAAGCCTCCGGCACTTGATACGGTTGGATTGATTTCCGCGCTGTTATTGCTGCACGGCGTCGGTGTCAGTCCGTAGCAAACGCTGTGCCGCAGCGCGGAAATCGCCCCCGCCTATGCCTGGTTGGCGTGTCCTGCTGTGATGCCCACCTGTCCGGAATTGACTTTGCCGGGCAAATTGGATTCCGCTACTATGCATGTCAAAAGGGGCAGGCTCGCGACGCGACTACCCCGCGATGGCACATTGGTAAAGTGACTCGTCATGCCACAACCCTCGATACGGCTCGCACGCCCGACCTCCACCGCCGACTCGCTGTTTGCGCAGCTTAGGGCACGCATTTTCCTTCTCGGTGCCTTTGTCGGTTCGATGTGGGTGATCTTTTTTCTGTCGGCCGCGTTGCCGTTCCTGCAATTGAATCGACACGGAGTGGTGCCGCGTACGCTCAGCGGGCTGCAGGGCATCCTGTTCGCTCCGTGGTTGCATGCAAACGTGATGCATATCGTGTCGAACACGGGTCCACTGATCATCCTGGGCTGGCTATGCATGTGGCCGCGCATCGCGAACTTCTGGCAGGCGACAATCGGCGCAATGCTTGGCGCGGGCCTGTGCGCCTGGCTGCTTGGTGCGCCTTACACGGTGCACATCGGCGCTAGCGGTCTGGTGTTCGGCTACGCTGGCTATCTGGTTGCGCGGGCTCACTACACGCGGCAGATCCTCGCGATGCTGGTGGCGCTGTTCGTGGCAGGCAGCTACGGGCTGACTATGTTCTTGGGCGTGATGCCGGTTTACCCCGGCGTGTCGTGGCAAAGCCATCTTGGTGGCGCGCTCGGAGGAATTCTTGCTGCTCGCGCAGCGGCTCGCAGTTTGCGACGCTCGTGAGCCTGGAGGTCTCGCCCGAACAACCCTCGGCGACGTGCCGGATTCAATCGATCGGCGCAGAGCCGGTCACGATTTCCCTTTTAGGGTAAAGGGAGCTAGCAGCGACTGCACATCGACCTGTTGGCCCTGGAGCATGAGCAGTCTTGCGTGGAGCACCGTGTTTTCGAGGACCAGCTTGGCCGTGCTTAGCAGGTATAGCGCGTGAACGTCGGAGACCGACATGCCTGCTTCGACCAGATGGTGACGCTCGACTAGCGAACTCATCACGAGACGTCTGAGTTCCTGCTCACCAAACGGGAGGTCCGCGTAATCGATGGGATCGTCAGCTTCCACTTCCCGCAGCATGTCAACAAGCGTTTCTGTGCTCACTTCCATGTCGGCTCCACGTAGTCGTGTCGATTGAGATCAGCTTAACCAAACTATAAGCTACGCGAAAGAGATTTTTGCGGGCATATTCGGCTTGAAGTCTTTTCGAGCGGACGTAGGGCATACGCAGCGACATCGACATCCCTCACGTCTCGAGATCCCCAAGACTAGCCGCCCTCAACCGGTCAAAATCAAGAATGGTGATCTCCCCGGATTTCAGACTCACTATCCGTTGACTCTCCAGATTCTTGAGCAACTGATTCGTGGTCTGCCGCGACAGCGACACCATTGAAGCGAGACTGTCTTGCGAGAGCCTTATCCTGTTCTGCGCCGCATTGAGACCGCCGTACCCGCCCGCAATTGACAGCAAGCGGTTCGCCACGCGCTGCGCCGCGGGTAGCAAGGTCATCGCTTCAGCGTTGTCGAACGAAAGCCGGAGTCTTTGAGCCATCAACAACGCAAAATCGCGCCAATAACGGGGCGCGGTGTCGAGCAGGTCTTTCAGCGCAGCCTCGGGCACGTGCAGCAGAAGCGTCCTGCTAACCGCGGTGGCGTTGTTCGGGCGTGGCAACCCATCGAACAGCGAGATTTCTCCCACCCACGCAGTCGGTCCTAATACCGCAAGCAACGCCTCCTTCCCGTCCACCCCGACTGTGCCGATAGCAAGCGCACCGCCGAGCACAGCATACAGACCGTAAGACTGTTCGCCACGCCGATACAGGACTTCACCCCTTTCCAGCGTCACCAGGCTGGCGTGGCTGACCAGATAGTCCCGCAACTCGACCGACAGGCCGCGGAACCACGGCGTCGTTTCGAGTTGCGTCCGGTAGCGGTTCTGGCTGGATTCCATTGGTGCGTCGACCTGTCGTGTACCCGACAGATTTTAGGCCGGTTCGCGAACATCATGGGGACTCGCCGTTGTCCTGGGTTATCCCATGCTTGAATCATCGAATAAGGAGTGTCGACGTGGCCTCATCTAATCTCAGTCTGAAGAACGAAGTTTCATCTGCCGAATGGGAAGCGCGAGTCAATCTAGCGGCGGCGTATCGCCTCGTTGCGCTGTTCGGGTGGGACGACCTGGTGTTTACGCACATCTCGGCGCGCGTGCCCGGCCCCGAACACCATTTCCTGATCAACCCGTATGGCCTGATGTTCGACGAAATCACCGCGTCGTCGCTGGTCAAGGTGGACCTCAACGGCCGCAAGGTTGTCGAATCGCCTTATGACGTCAACCCGGCTGGCTTTACGATCCATAGCGCTGTGCACGCGGCCCGCGAAGATGCGCTGTGCGTGATGCACACGCACTCGGTCAACGGCGTTGCAGTGTCGGCGCAGGAAGCGGGCTTGTTGCCGCTCTCCCAGCAATCGCTTGGGGTGCTGGCATCGCTCGGCTACCATGACTACGAGGGCATCGCACTTAACGAAGCCGAGAAACCGCGTCTCGTTCGGGACCTCGGAAGCAACACGTATCTGATGCTGCGCAACCACGGCCTGCTGACGGTTGGCGCTTCGCCGGCAGACGCCTTCGTCGCCATGTATTTCTTTGAGGCGTCCTGCATGATTCAGGTACGTGCTCAGTCGGGTGGCGCAAAGCTGACTCCGATCCCCCAGTCGATTCTCGCCGGCATCAAGGAACAGATCCGTGCGGTAACAAGCGGCACGCCAGGAGCGCTGGCATGGCCAGGCCTGCTGCGCCGGCTTGACCGTCGCAGTCCCGGATACGCTGACTAACCGTGAGAACCAGCATGGCAAAGATCTTTATCTATGGCGCTGGCTCGATTGGCTGCTATGTCGGCGGACGACTTCTTGCCGCGGGCAGCGACGTCACTTTCATCGGACGTGCGCGCGTGGCCGACCAGTTGCGCGATCGAGGCATCACACTGTCGCGGCACGACGATAGCCGCTGGCATGCGCCACCGGAGCGGATCGACGTATCAACGGACGCGGCGAGCGCCGCCGCCGCCGATCTCGTGCTTGTCACCGTCAAATCTGCCGCGACGCCTACGGCCGCAGCAGAGCTGGCCGGTGTGCTCCGCCCCGGCACGATCGTTGTGAGCTTCCAGAACGGCGTTGGCAACGCGGACGTGTTGCGTGCCGCGCTGCCACAGCACACGGTGCTGGAAGGGATGGTGCCATTCAATGTCGTCGAACGCGGCCCGGGTGCGTTTCATCAAGGCTCGGGCGGCGAACTGGAGATCCGGCATACGCCGGCCATGCAGCCGTTCGTCGAAGCATTCAGGAATGCAGGACTGCCGCTGATTCAGCACGACGATATGCGGCCCGTGCAATGGGCCAAGCTGTTGCTCAACCTCAACAACGCAATCAATGCGCTCGCGAACCGGCCTCTCAAGGAAGAGCTTTCGCAACGCGCGTACCGGGTTTGCCTCGCTATGGCGCAGGAAGAAGCGCTCGCGCTTCTGAAGCGGGCCGGCATACGGCCAGTCAAAGTGACGCCGCTTCCCGCCAACTGGATACCGCGCGCTCTTCGCTTGCCTGATGCGTTGTTCGAACGCGTCGGTCGCGCAATGCTGACGATCGATCCCCTCGCGCGTTCGTCCATGTCCGACGATTTGGAGGCAGGGCGCGCTACGGAAGTTGACTGGATCAACGGCGAAGTGATGCGCCTCGCGCAACGTCTGGGGCAAACGGCGCCGGTGAACGAACGACTCTGCCAGCTCGTGCACGAAGCCGAGCGAGCCGACGCACGCCCTGCATGGTCAGGAAAAGCGCTGTTAGGCGAGTTGCGAACTGCGGCGAAAGCCGCTTAGCCGTCAAGATTTGCCGACGCTCCGTCGATGCCCGCTGACGTGTTCGCCCGCGTCGGGGGCTAACGTAAACACGTCGAATATCGCAATCACGCTTAACGCTGCCACCATCAGAAAGGCGATGCTGAAATCTGCCGGCACTAATGTTTGAGCGTCGTGGCCGTGCCACCACGAGGCGATTCGCAGCGCGATTGCGCCGGCTGCGACGCCCATCCCCATTGTCATCTGACTCATCGTGCTCGACAAGGTCGAGGCGCCGCTCATCTGCGGTTTTGGAACGTCAGCGAAACCGAGCGTATTGATGGCGGTAAATTGCAACGAACGTGCGACGCCGCTGACGAACAGTGCGCCGAGAATCCATCCATACCCCGTGGTCGGCCTTAGCAGGCTCATGCTTGCGAGTGTGACTGCGGCAAACGCGCCGTTGTAGACGAGCACGGTCCGGAAGCCGAAACGCTGCAGGATTTGCGTCGTAACGAGTTTCGTCGACAGATTGCCCGCAAACACAGCGAGCGTTAGCAAGCCCGACTGAAACGGGTTCATGCCAAAGCCAACCTGAAACATCAAGGGCAACAGAAACGGCACCGCGCCGATCGAGATCCGGAATAGCGAACCGCCGGAGATCGCCACCACGAACGTCTTGATCCGGAACGCGGACACATCGATCATCGGATGCGCGGTGCGGCGAAGATGGAACCAGGCTACCGCGCAGGCCACGAAGCCGACCACGAGAAACACCAGCGACGAGTGCCAGGACGTGTCGGCGCGGCCGATTGCCTCCATCGCATACATGACCGAGGTGCCCGCAACGCCGGTCAGCACAAAGCCCAGTAAGTCGAAAGGGCGGGAAGCCGTGTCGCGCTCCGCGCTGAGGAAACGCCAGGCCAGCGCCATCCCTATCAAGCCCAGCGGCAGGTTCAGATAGAAAATCCAGCGCCACGTGAAGTATGTCGTGATGAATCCACCGAGCGGTGGCCCGAGGACCGGCGCGACCAGCCCCGGCCATGTGATCACCGAGATCGCGCGCACCAGCTGTTCCTTGGGCGTGACGCGCAGCACAGCGAGACGTCCGACTGGCACCATCATTGCGCCGCCTATGCCCTGCAAGATGCGTGCGCCAGTGAATTCGACGAGATTGCCGGTCAGGCCGCAGAGTATCGATGCACCGGTGAAGATCGCGAGGGCCGCGGTGAAAACGTTGCGAACGCCGACGCGATCGGCAATCCATCCACTGATCGGAATAAATACGGCAAGCGTCAGCAGATAAGACGTGATACCGATACTTAGTTCTACTGGCCTGATATGAAACGATTGCGCCATCTGCGGCAATGCCGTGGCAATAATCGAACCGTCGAGGTTTTCCATGAAGAACGCGGCAGCGACCAGTGACGTGACCAAAGTAGTACTACCGTGGCGCACGGAACCTGATGACGAAGTCGACATCGGCCAACACTCCTGAATGGCGAACTGAAGCAATGAAGAAGGTATGAAACAGGACGGTGCTGCTATGGGGCCGACGGCGTCAGGTGCTATCCCGCTCGATCAGATTAAACCCGACGTCGACCATCTGCTCGGAGTCCGGACCGTTTTCAATCCGGTTGACGAGCATGGTCGCCGCGAGCGAGCCGATTCGCGTGCCATCGATTCTCATGGTCGACAAAGGCGGCGTGGTGTCCCTGGCAAAATTCTGGTCACCGTAGCCAATCACACGCAGCCGTCCAGGCACTGCAATACCCTGGCTCTCGGCTTCCATCAATACGCCCAACGCAAGGCTATCCGCGCCGCAGAAAACGGCGTCGATATCGGCATCTTTCTCAAGCAAGTCCTTCAACGCCCGCCGCCCGTCGCCGAGATTTGCCGGTGACTCGATCGTCACCACGGGGATGGCGGGGCTCGTCTTGGCGCCACCGAACGCTTCAAGGAACGCCTTGGTGCGAGCCTGCGCGCGCCGGTCACTGGGTGTGAAGACAGCGGGGCGCCGCGCGCCACGCTTCTTCAGGAATTTTGCCGCGGCTTTGCCAACCTGCTCATGCGAGAAGCCGACCAGCATGTCGATCGGCTCGCTCGTCAGATCCCAGGTCTCGACAACCGGGATGCCGCTCGCATGCAGTTTTTGCCGCGCACTCTGGGAGTGAACGACGCCGGTCAGCACGATGCCGGCCGGCCGGCGGCCAATCACTGCATCGAGTAGCGCGTCCTCGCGCGACTCGTCGTAACCGCTTTGCCCGATCAGCAACTGATAGCCCGACGCGGCAAGCTCGCTTGTGAGGGCCTCGACGGTCTCCTGAAACACGCTACCACCCATCGCGGGGATCAGTGCGACGATGAGATCGCTGCGTGTCGATGCCAGCGATCCTGCGATGAGATCAGGGGTGTAGCCGGTTTGCCGGACCGCCTCGCGGATGCGTTCCAGCGTATCGACCGAGACCAGTTCCGGCGTATTCAGTGCGCGTGAGACGGTCACCTTGGTCACGCCAACGAGCGCTGCAAGATCGCTGAGCGTGACGCGCCCGGAGTTCTTGCGGGCGCGCCGCGAGGCGCTTCGTTCGACAGGGGCAAGCAGGGAAGTAGGCGTTTTGCTCACGTCGTTGATCACTCGGGCCCGAAAAAAGTTGCTGGTAATTGTCTCAAAAGCATACTACCATGCGCCCTATGTTACCGGTTACATAAACCGGTAACATTTGTCCGAAGATAAGCGGAACAGGTGCCGCAGGACTTGCAGAGACAGGAGACGTGTATGTCGCAGGCTGGTGAGATGATGGTGAACGAGCCGCTAATCCGGCTTAACGCCGCGGACAATGTGCTGATCGCGCGCGAGGCGTTGTCCATCGGGCAACAGCTTTCCATTGGCGATGCGGCCATCCGCATGCGCGCCCAGGTTGCCGCGGGTCATAAAGTGGCGGCGCAACATATTCCGCGGGGCGCGGCCATCCGCAAATACGACACCATCATTGGCCGGGCCGCTCGCGACATCGAGGCGGGTGATCACGTCCATACGCACAACGTCGAGTTGATCGATTTCGAACGCGATCCGGGTTTCTGCCTGGATGTGCGTCCCGTCGAGTACATTGCAGAAGCCGAACGGGCAACCTTCAACGGTATCGTGCGACCCGATGGGCGCGTCGCCACGCGCAACTTCATCGGCATTCTGGCCTCGGTCAACTGCTCTTCTACCGTCATCAAGAATATCGCCGCGTGGTTTACGCCTGAGCGGCTCGCACGTTACCCGAATGTCGACGGCGTGGTCGCGTTTGCGCAGACCAGCGGCTGCGGGATGTCTTCGCCTAGCGAACACTTCGATGTCTTGCGCCGCACGCTCGCCGGCTATGCGCGTCATCCGAATCTTGGCGGCGTGCTGATCGTCGGGCTAGGCTGCGAACGCAATCAGGTCGGCGCCTTGCTCGAATCGCAGGGGCTTCAGGCCGGTGCCGCGGTCCACACGCTGGTCATGCAGGACGAGGGCGGCACCCGTGCGACGATCGCGGCAGGGATCGCTGCCATAGAGCAGATGCTGCCGGCCGCGAACGATATTCGCCGCAGTCCGGTGCCCGCGAGTCACATCAAGATCGGTCTGGAATGCGGCGGCTCCGACGGCTTTTCCGGCATCACGGCGAACCCGGCCCTGGGCGCGGCGATGGATATTCTGGTGCGCCACGGCGGCACCGCGATCCTTTCCGAAACCCCCGAAATTCATGGTGTCGAATACATGCTGACGCGCCGCGCGGTGACGCCGGAGGTCGGCCAGAAACTGCTCGACCGGCTTACGTGGTGGGAGCAGTACACGCGCGGCCAGAATGGCCAGTTCAATGGCGTCGTAGGACCGGGTAATCAGCAAGGCGGACTTGCCAACATCTTCGAGAAATCGCTTGGTTCCGCGATGAAAGGCGGGACGACGCCGCTGCAGGCCGTCTACGAATACGCCGAGCCGATCGATCGCGCCGGCTTCGTCTTCATGGACTCGCCCGGCTACGACCCCGTCGCGGTGACCGGGCAGATCGCCAGCGGTGCAAACCTGATCTGCTTCACGACCGGCCGCGGCTCCATGTTCGGTTCGAAGCCCGCGCCCACGATCAAGCTCGCAAGCAACACGCCGATGTTCGAGCGGCTGCGCGACGACATGGATATCAACTGCGGACTGATCCTCGATGGCGAACGCTCAGTCGAAGAAATGGGCGAGGACATCTTCCAGCACATCCTGCGGGCCGCATCGGGCGAACGTACCCGCAGCGAACTGCTCGGCCTGGGCGATCACGAGTTTGTGCCCTGGCACATGGGCATCGTGAGCTGAAGCGCCGCCTCGCACCAACAACAAAATCGGAGACAGAGATTGAGCCAAGCGTTGCAACAGGAGCCCCGCAGCAAAGTGCGCTGGGTGGTGGCCGGCCTGATGTGGTCAGCCATTGCGATCAACTACATTGACCGGACGGTGCTATCCGCCGCGGCACCCCATCTTCAGTCCGAGTTCCATCTTGGCGCCATGGAGATGGGCATCGTGATGTCGGCGTTCTTCTGGTCCTACGCGCTGCTGCAACTGCCCGCAGGCATGCTTGCCGACCGATTCGGGCAGAAGATCGTACTGGGCATGGCCGTATTCTGGTGGTCGCTCGCGACGGCCGTGACCGGACTCGCCAGCGGTTTCAAATCGCTCGTGGCGCTGAGGGTGATGCTGGGTGTGGGCGAAGCGGGCTCCTATCCGAGCAATGCGGGCATCGCGACGCGGTGGTTTCCGCGCCAGGAGCGCGCCACCGTCGCGGGCATCTTCGATAGCGGATCGAAGCTTGGCGGCGCCATCGCGCTTCCGTTGATTGCCTGGCTGCTGGCGGTCTTCGACTGGAAAGTCACGTTTGCGATTACCGGCGCGCTTGGGCTGGTCTGGTGCGTGGTCTGGGTGTTGGTGTTCAAGAACTCGCCGGCCGATCATCGGCGTGTCAGCGCATCCGAACTCGCCTACATTCGCGCCGATGAAGAAGCGCCGCGCCAGAACGGTGCCGCGCTTGCCGATGTTCCCTGGTACCGACTGTTCGCACACCGGAACATCTGGGCCATGTGTATCGGCTTCTTCATGATCAACTACAACTCTTACTTCTTCATCACGTGGTTGCCGACGTACCTCGTCAAGGAACGCGGCATGAGCATGATGGAAATGGGCTTCATGGCTTCGTTGCCGCTCATTCTTTCGATGGTCGTCGAGATCTTCGCAGGCTGGGCCTCGGATCGCGTATATGCCTCGGGACGGCTCTCGCTCACGGCAACCCGCAAACTGTTTCTCATCATCGGCCTGTTGATGGCCTCGAGCATCGGCTTCGCGGCGTTCGCCGCGTCACCTTTGGTGGCTGTCGCGTTGCTCTGCGTGGCGAAATCAGGCACGACCGTCGCTGCATCCCAGGTCTGGGCACTGCCCGGAGATGTCGCGCCACGCAACATGGTGTCACGCGTTGCGGGTATCCAGAACACCGTTTCGAACATGGGCGGCGTAGTCGGCCCGGTTGTCACGGGTGCGATCGTGGGTTCAACCGGTTCCTTCGTTGCGGCATTGCTGTTCTCGTCGGCGCTGATCGTGATTGCAATGCTCAACTATCTGTTCCTGCTCGGCAAAGTGGAACCCATCCAGTTCAATCAAGTCCCCATGGAGGCTAGAAATCGTGATGAACGCAACGTCGACGTCCGTGCTTAATCCGTTCAAGACGGCGCTCGCAAACGGCCAGGAGCAGATCGGCTTCTGGCTTTCGATGGCCGATTCCTATCTGGCCGAAGTCAGCGCGACCGCTGGCTTTGAATGGCTGTTGATCGACGCAGAGCACGCTCCGAACGACGTGCGCAGCATTCTTGGGCAATTGCAGGCCGTTGCGCCTTATCGCGCCGAACCCGTCGTGCGTCCTGTGAACGCCGATCCGGCGTTGCTCAAGCGCTTGCTCGATATCGGCGCGCGCAACCTGCTGATTCCGATGATCGATACCGCCGATCAGGCTCGCGCGAGCGTCGCCGCTGTGCGCTATCCGCCGCACGGAATTCGTGGCGTGGGCAGTGCGGTGGGACGTGCGTCGCGCTGGAGCTCGCGTGCCGACTATCTGGACATTGCGGACAGCGAAATCTGTCTGCTCGTGCAAGCGGAGACCGTCACGGCGCTCGAGAATCTACAGGCGATCTGCGAGGTCGACGGTGTCGATGGTGTATTCATCGGCCCGGCGGATCTGGCAGCGTCGATGGGATATCGCGGCAAGCCCACTCATCCGGAGGTACAGAAGGCGATCGAGGGGGCGATTCGCACCATCGTCGCTTCGGGTAAGGCAGCCGGCACGTTGACATCGGACCAGACACTCGCGCGCCGCTATCTCGAGCTTGGCTGCACATTCGTCGCGACCGGTGTGGACATTCTCATGTTCGCGAACGCGGCTCGCAAGCTTGCCCGGGAATTCATCGAGCAATGAACCATGGCGCACGGACCCGGCAAGCATAAGCATGGGCGGTGCAAACCAGAGCGATAAAAGCGGGGCGTAAGCCCCGTATCACGTCGGACTTTGACCCATCAGGAGACAATCCATGCCCCACAACGCAATGGAGCCCGCTACCTTCGCGGAAGGGGCGACACATTCGAATGCAGCTTTGCTCAGGAAGCATTGGCACATTATTTTCGCCGCGACAGCAGGCTGGGCGCTCGACGCGTTCGACTTCACCATCCTTCTGTTTCTGATTCCGCATCTGCGCACGGTGTTCGACGTGGGTCTGCCTGCGATGGCGTTCATCGTCACCGCCACGGGTTTCGCCAAGATCGCTGGCACGATTGGGTGGGGACTCGCTGCCGATCGCTTTGGCCGAAAGTTCGCGTTTATGGCTGCCGTACTGTGGTTTTCGTGCGCCGCCGGCTTGAGTGGGCTCGCATGGAGCTATGCGTCGTTCATGGCGTTACGCATCCTGTTTGGCCTCGGGTTCGGCGGTGAATGGACGGCCTCCGTATCGCTGTTGATGGAGACCGTACCCGAAAAAATCCGTCCGCTTGCCTCCGGCATCATGGTCGCGGGCTACGAGTTCGGCTACATGCTGGCGGCACTCTCGTTCCATTTTTTGTTTCCGGTGCTCGGCTGGCGCTGGATGTTTTTTATCGGCGTAGTGCCTGCACTGCTTACGCTTTTCCTGCGTCGTAACGTCAAGGAATCGGACGACTGGGTGCGTCAGCAGCAACACAAAAAGGAAGGTCGAAAGTTCAAGCCGTTCGTATTCAATCCTGCTGTCGCGCAGGCCTGGGCGTTTTCGGCAGGCATCAACTTCATGCTTTGGGCCGTACAGGTGCTTTATCCGACGTTCCTGCTCACGACTCAACATCTGGACTCGGGTTCGATATTTCCTTTTATCGTGGCTTATTCGGTCGGCTCGGTGATTGGCAAGCCGCTTTCAGGTTATGCGGCGAGCCGTTTCGGCGAGCGCTTGACCATCATTGTCTTCATGACGATCGTGATTCCGTCCACGGTCCTCTACACGCTTGTTTCCGATCACTTTCAGCTGGGTGCCGGCGCATTTCTGATGGGCATGTTCGCGAACGGACTATTCGGCATCCTGCCGCTCTATCAGGCGCGGCGCTTCCCGGTCGCAGCTCGGGCAACTGGCATCGGCATTAGCTACGCGATGACTTCGGTGAGCGTGGCTGCGCCCTACGTGATCGCGCTTGTGACGCCGTCGCTCGGACTCAGATTTTCGATGGCGTCGTTTATCGCCGCAGGGGCGTTGTTGATCATCGCCATCAGTGTCTTCAATACGTCGCGCTGGATGCCCGACGAGGAAGTTGGTCCAGAGACCCGGTCAGGTCGGGATGGTGCCGACGAAGACGCGAGGTTTGCCATAGGAGATGTAGTGAGATGATGCGGTCAAGCAGTGCCCGGCGGTGGAATCAACGGCCGGAGGATTCAAACTGGGGCGACTTCGGTCCCGACGATCAACTTGGACGGCTCAATCTGCTGACGCCAGAGAAGGTCCTCCAGGGCATACGAGAAGTCAGTGAAGGTCGCGTTTTCTGTCTGAGTTTGCCGCTCGACTGTCCGGGCGGGACGGCGCTTAATCCGCGCCGCCAACCGCCCCGCATCGAGCCGACGCGGCGTGGCAGCCGCCCGAACATGACGTACCCGCTGTCACGCGATAACCCTCATCTACTGGATGTCATCTGCGACGACACGGTCCATCTGGCGCTCCAGTACTCGACGCAGTGGGACAGCCTCGCGCATATGGGGCAGTGGTTTGATCTCATGGGCGATGGTGTGCCGGAAATGGTCTTCTATAACGGCTTTCGCGCGGGAGAGGATATCGTCGGGCCGATCGATTACCGGAATGGTAACGAACGTGTCGTGGAGCATCCTGTGGGTGCGAAGCGCCTCGGGATCGAAAACATGGCTGCGACGGGTGTGCAAGGACGCGGCGTCATGATCGACCTCAAGCGTCATTTCGGCACGAAGAAGGTCGCTGTTGGTTACGCCGAGTTGAGCGAAGCGATGGACGCTCAAGGCGTGGATGTCGAGCCAGGCGACATGGTCTGTCTGCGTACCGGTACGGATGAGGCGTTGATCGAAATGGCCGGCAATCCCGACATGAGCCGCCTGAACCAAAGTTTCGCTGCGCTCGACGGCCGGGACGAGAAATTGCGCGACTGGATTGTCGAATCCGAAGTGGTAGCGCTGATCTCGGACAACGCCGCTGTGGAGATGTTGCCGCCCAAAGCCACTGAAAGTGATCGGTATGCCTCGCATCCGTTGCATGATCTCTGTCTGTTCCGGCTGGGCGTGTATCTCGGCGAACTGTGGCATCTGAGCGAACTTGCCGACTGGTTGCACGCAAACGGACGCAGCCGGTTTCTGCTTACCGCACCGCCGCTGCGTTTGCCGGGCGCAGTGGGCTCCCCAGTGACGCCTGTGGCCACCGTGTAGGGCAGCTGGCTGCGTGATTCTCGCGTTAGAGCGAAAATGAATCCCGAGGCCCCATCTTTTGAAAGAGAAACCTGCGCAATTCGCCGGGTCGCTCAATGGACCATTCGTTATCTGCAGAGGAGAGTCACATGAACAAGCCGTACCGCATCGCCGTCATCCCCGGAGATGGCATTGGCAAGGAAGTGATGCCGGAGGGGTTGCGCGCGCTGGAAGCCGTCAGCAAAAAATTCGGTATCGCGCTGGAATTCAAGCACATCGAATGGGCAAGCTGCGACTACTACGCGAGGCATGGTCAGATGATGCCAGACGACTGGAAAGCGCAACTGCAGCCCATGGATGCGATCCTGTTCGGTGCGGTCGGCTGGCCGGAGACGGTGCCTGACCATATCTCGCTGTGGGGATCGCTGCTGAAGTTCCGGCGCGAATTTGATCAGTACATCAACCTGCGTCCCGCGCGTCTCTTTGCCGGCGTGCCTTCACCGCTCGCAGGGCGCAAGGCAGGCGACATCGATTTCTGGATCGTGCGCGAGAACACCGAGGGGGAGTATTCGTCGGTGGGCGGCGTGATGTTCGAAGGCACGGACCGTGAGTTCGTGCTGCAGGAGTCCGTGTTCACGCGTCACGGCAGCGAGCGCGTCCTGAAGTTCGCATTCGACCTCGCGCAACGGCGCGAACGCAAGAAGATCACCGTCGCGACGAAGAGCAACGGCATCGCGATCAGCATGCCGTGGTGGGACAAATGCGCCGCCGGCATCGCGGCGCAGTATCCGGATGTGACGTGGGACAAGCAGCACATCGACATTCTCTGCGCGCGCTTCGTGCTGAATCCGGACCGCTTCGACGTGGTCGTGGCGACCAATCTGTTCGGCGACATACTGTCCGATCTCGGTCCCGCGTGTACGGGGACGATCGGCCTCGCGCCCTCGGCGAACATGAATCCCGAACGCAAGTTTCCTTCGTTGTTCGAACCGGTTCACGGCTCGGCGCCCGATATCTTCGGCAAGAACATCGCCAATCCGATCGCGATGGTCTGGTCGGCGGCGATGATGCTCGACTTCCTCGGCAACCACCAGGGGGCCGAGCGTGAGGCTCACGATGCGATGCTCGCCGCGATCGAGGCGGTGCTCAAGGAAGGTCCGCTTACTGGCGATCTCGGTGGCCGGGCTAACACCACGGAAGTGGGCAAGGCGATTGCCGAACGGCTCGCCTGAACAAGGAGATTTCGATGGCAACGAAATTTGAACTGAGCGACCTGATCCGCACCGAGCATTTTATCGACGGCCAATGGGTCGCTTCTATTGGCGGCAAGTGCTTCGACGTGACGAACCCGGCGACGGGCGAGGTGATCGCCACTATCGCTGATGGCGGTGAGGCCGACGCCCGCGCCGCTACCGACGCCGCCGCGCGTGCGTTCCCCGCATGGCACGATGCCCTGCCGAAGGATCGCGCGGCCGTGTTGCACCGCTGGCACGCGTTGATGCTCGAGAACGCCGACGTGCTTGGCCGCCTGATCTCGCTCGAGCAGGGCAAGCCGTTCGCGGAAGGGCGTGGCGAAGTGCTGTACGGCGCATCGTATGTCGCGTGGTTCGCGGATGAAGCGACGCGCATCTACGGCGATCTGATTCCGCAACAGCAGCGCGGCAAGCGGATGAGCGCGGTGAAGGAGCCGGTTGGCGTGGTCGCGGCCATCACGCCGTGGAATTTTCCGCTCGCGATGATCGCGCGCAAGATTGCGCCTGCACTTGCTGTGGGATGCACGGTGGTTGGCAAGCCCGCCGAGGACACGCCGCTCACCGCCCTCGCACTCGTGATGCTGGCACACGAAGCGGGCGTGCCGCCCGGCGTGCTTAACCTGATTGCTTCATCGCGCGAGAGTGCGGTACCTGCGGTGGCGGATTGGCTGCACGATGGCCGCGTGCGCAAGATTACCTTCACGGGTTCGACGCCAGTTGGCAAGTATCTGGCGCGCGAATCGGCCGAGACGCTCAAGAAGCTCTCGCTTGAGCTGGGGGGCAACGCACCGTTCATCGTGTTCGACGATGCAGACCTCAACGCCGCGGTCGATGGCTTGCTCGTGTCGAAGTTTCGCAATGGTGGCCAGACGTGTGTATGCCCGAACCGGGTGTACGTGCAGACGTCGGTGTACGAGAAGTTCGGCGATATGCTCGCCAAACGCGTCGCCGCGCTGAAGGTCGCGCCGGCCACCGACTCCGCCGCGCAGATCGGTCCGATGATCAACGCACGTGCTGTCGACAAGATCGCACGTCACGTCGACGATGCCGTTTCGAAAGGCGCACGCGCCCTCACCGGTGGGAAGCGCCTCACGGCGTTGGGTCCGAACTACTACGCACCTACCGTTCTCGCCGATGCCACCAGCGAGATGCAATTGAGCTGCGAGGAAACCTTTGGCCCCGTCGTACCGCTGTTCCGTTTCGAGGATGAAGCAGAAGCGATCCACGCGGCCAACGACACGCCGTTTGGGCTCGCATCGTACTTCTACAGTCAGGATGTGCGCCGCATTGACCGCGTCTCAAGACAGCTGGAAGCGGGGATCGTCGGCATCAACGAGGGCGCGATTTCGAGCGAGGCCGCGCCGTTTGGTGGCGTTAAAGAATCGGGCTATGGCCGCGAAGGGTCGAAGTATGGTCTCGATGACTATCTGTCGATCAAGTATCTCTGCCAGGGTGGGCTTGATTAACTAATGGCATTCTTCGGTTCTGGCCCGTAGCAGGTGCCAGAACCGAAGCCCAACGACGCTCCGCAGCCGTGCGCTGCGCGACTCAGCAGTGTTCCAGCGCGTAAGACAGATCGGCGATCAGATCGTCAGGATGCTCCAATCCAACGGACATGCGAATCAATCCCTCCGACACGCCTGCCTTGGCGCGTGCCTCTGCTGGCACGCCGGAATGTGTTGTGGAAGCGCGATGACAAATCAGCGACTCCGTGCCGCCCAGGCTCACCGCCGACTTGAACAGACTCAAACCGTTGATGAGTTTGAACGCCTGCTCGCGACCGCCGTTGAGCACGAAGGCAAACGTCGATCCAGGTCCGCTGCACTGACGCTGATAAACCGCCTGGTAGGTCGGATCTTCAATCAGTTCGGGATGCAAAACTTTCACCGGATGATACGGATTACTCGCGAGCCATCGCGCGACTGCGCTGCCGCTGCGCGCGGCCTGCTCCATGCGCAGCACGAGGGTTTCCATGGAACGTGTGATCATCCATGACGAATGCGGATCGAGTTGCGAGCCCAACGCGCTGCGGATCGAGCGCACCTTCGTGATCAGACTACGGCTACCGGTAACACCGCCCGCGACCAGATCGCTATGACCGCCGATGTACTTCGTCAGCGAATACACGTTGAGGTCGATACCTTGCTTCACCGGCTTCTGATACAACGGCCCTAGAAGCGTGTTGTCGCAAACCGAAAGCGGACGATAGCCGTGGCGCGTTTCGAACGCGTCGATCTCGCGACGCAGTCCTTCAAGGTCGAACAATGCGTTGGTCGGGTTGGCCGGCGTCTCGATGTAGCACATTCGCACGTTGCCCTTTTTCGCCGCGGTTTCGAGTGCGTCGCGAATCGCCTCGACCGAAAGACCATCCTCGATCACTTGCGAAGTGATACCCCATTCAGGCAGAAACTTTGAAATCAGCGTTTCAGTCCCGCCATAAAGCGGCACGGACTGAACCACACAATCGCCCGGTCGCAGAAATGCCAGCAGAATTGCTGCAATCGCAGACATGCCGCTCGACGTCACGACAGCGGACTCCGAGCCATCGAGCAACGCTAGTCGATCTTCGACAATCTCGAGATTCGGGTGATTGAAGCGGCTATAGACGAGGCCCGCGCTTTCGCCTTCGGGCGAAGGCTTGCGGCCTGAGACCATATCGAAGAAGTCGGCGCCGTCCTCGGCAGTGCGGAACGCAAACGTCGACGTCAGGAACACGGGCGGCTTAACCGATCCTTCCGAAAGGAACGGATCGTAGCCATACGACATCATCTGGGTTTCTGGGTGCAGATCGCGATCGGCGATCTTGCGCTTGTGATAGTTGCCATAGGCCATGCTTTGCTCCATGTGATGTCGTAGGGAAGGTAGAACGGTGGTTGCTGTCCCAGCGCGCATTTCGCCGAAAGAGGATCGCTCTTTTTGGCTTGCGCGTGATCATGCTACTCCATGGCGGCGATTTGTAGCGAGGAGCGTGCCTGTAAACGACGGCCGGCCACCCGAAGGTGGCCGGTTTCGGTTTCCCCGCCGTTCAAACATGGCGTGGATTCAAAAAAAGGAGCCCTTAGGCAGAAGCGCGCAGCTTCTTCGCCGCTGCCACCATGTTGGTCAGCGCCGGAATGACTTCTTCCCACTGACGCGTCTTCAGACCGCAATCCGGATTCACCCACAGGCGTTGCGGCGAAATGCGCTCCGCTGCCTTCTTCATCAGTTGAACGATGTGTTCTTCGGTCGGGATGTTGGGCGAGTGAATGTCGTACACGCCCGGGCCGATTTCGTTCGGGTAGTTGAAGTTGTCGAAGGCGTCCAGCAGTTCCATGTCCGAGCGCGAGGTTTCGATCGTGATCACGTCGGCGTCCATATCGGCGATGGACGAGATGATGTCGTTGAACTCCGAATAGCACATATGGGTGTGGATTTGCGTTTCGTCATCCACACCATTGGCGGTGATACGGAACGATGCTACTGCCCAGTCGAGATATTCACCCCATTGCGATTTACGCAGCGGCAAGCCTTCGCGCAGAGCTGCTTCGTCGATCTGGATCACGCGCACGCCGGCCTTTTCGAGGTCCAGCACTTCTTCGCGGATCGCCAGAGCCAACTGATAGCACGACACCGAACGCGGCTGGTCGTCACGCACGAAGGACCAGTT
The DNA here is from genome assembly GCF_900141745.1 of Paraburkholderia phenazinium. Taxonomy (NCBI): domain Bacteria; kingdom Pseudomonadati; phylum Pseudomonadota; class Betaproteobacteria; order Burkholderiales; family Burkholderiaceae; genus Paraburkholderia; species Paraburkholderia phenazinium. The sequence continues at coordinate 1,053,869 of NZ_FSRM01000002.1, forward strand.
CAGGATCGTGACCGGGCCGGTCAGCATGCCCTTCATCGGCTTGCTGGTGAGCGACTGCGCGTACTTGATCCACTCGACCGTCATGGCCTTTGGACGGCTGATGTCGCCGAACAGGATAGGCGGCTTCACGCAACGCGAGCCATACGACTGCACCCAGCCGAACTGGCTGAACGCGTAGCCGTCGAGCTGCTCGCCGAAGTATTCGACCATGTCATTACGCTCGGCTTCGCCGTGCACCAGCACGTCCAGACCCAGAGCTTCCTGCTCGCGCACGCTACGTTCGATTTCGGTGCGCATCGCAAGCTTGTAACCGGCTTCGTCCAATGCGCCGCTCTTGAACTGGCTGCGCGCATGGCGGATCGTGCCGGTCTGCGGGAACGAGCCGATCGTCGTGGTCGGGTAAGCGGGCAGGTTCAGCAACGCGGCTTGCTTGTCAGCGCGTGCCGGATAGGCGTTCTTGCGCTGGCCCAGGGCCGGATTGATCTTCGCTAGGGCAGCTTTGACAGCGGGGTTGTTCACGCGCGGCGATGCGCGGCGGGCGGCAATCGCGGCACCGTTAGCCGCCAGCTCTGCTTTCACAGCGTCGCGACCGTTGTTCAGCGCGGTAGCCAGCACCTTCAGTTCGCCCAGCTTTTGCAGCGCGAAGGCGAGCCACGAGCGGACTTCCGCATCCAGCTTCTGTTCGCTTGCCAGGTCCACCGGCACGTGCAGCAGCGAGCACGACGGTGCGATCCACAGGCGCTCGCCCAGTTGCTTCGCGACCGGCTCGAGCCAGTCCAGCACGCTGTTGAGGTCCGTCTTCCAGATGTTGCGGCCGTTGATCACGCCGAGCGACAGCACGCGGTCCTGCGGCAGTTGTGCGATCACAGCGTCGACTTCGGTGCGCGCATTGATCGCATCCAGATGCAGGCCTTGCACCGGCAGCTTCACAGCCAGCGAGAGGTTGTCGAGCAACTGGCCGAAGTACGTCGCCAGCAGCAGCTTGACCTTGCTGTTTGCGAGAGCCTGGTAGGCGGTGACATACGCTTGCTGCCATTCAGCAGACAGTTCGGTCACGAGAATCGGCTCGTCGATCTGCACCCATTCGACACCTTGCGCTACCAGCGTGGCGAGCAGTTCAGCGTAGACTGGCAGCAGACGCGGCAGCAAGGCCAGCTTGTCGGAATCGTCTTTGGCCTTGCCGATTGCCAGATAGGTCACGGGGCCGATGATCACCGGCTTGGCCTTGACGCCTTGTGCCTTGGCTTCGCCCAGTTGTTCGAGCAGACGCGATGCATCCAGCTTGAATTCGGTGCTGGCGCTGAACTCGGGGACGATGTAGTGATAGTTGGTGTCGAACCACTTGGTCATTTCACCGGCGGCAACACCACCGCAGCAGGCGGCGTGGTCTTCGGCACCCTTTGCCGAACGGCCGCGGGCGACGCGGAAGTAGTTGTCGAGGGTATCGCCATGGAAGCCTTGCACCCGTTCCGGCAGGTTGCCGAGGGTGAAGCTCATGTCCAGCACCTGATCGTAAAAGGCGAAATCGCCGACGGCCGCAAAGCCTAGGCCGGTCTGGTTCGTCCAGTGACGCTCGCGCAACTGCGCGCCCAGTGCCTTCAGTTCGCCGAGCGAGGACTCGCCTTTCCAGTAGGACTCGAGCGCGAACTTCAGTTCGCGCTTTGCGCCGATACGAGGAAAGCCTAGATTGTGTGTCGTTGCCATCGTGTCGCCTTGATTCGGTCGGTTGCGGATCGGAGCATCCTAACGAAGGCGTCTTATGAAGTAAAATGGTGATAATTCACCTAACCATTAGTTTCGCTCATGTGCAATCATGCTTGAGAGAGTTCATCTGGCCATCGTCCAGGCCGTGGACAAGCACGGCTCACTGACCGCCGCGGCGGAGATCCTGTGCGTGACGCAGTCGGCACTGAGCCACTCCATGAAGAAACTGGAACAGCAGCTGGGGACGGATATCTGGTTGCGCGAGGGGCGTGGCCTGCGTTTGACCCAGGCCGGTCAATACCTGCTTGCGGTAGCTAACCGCCTGCTGCCGCAACTGGATCTCGCCGAGGAGCGCCTCAAGCAGTACGCACAGGGCGAGCGGGGCGCGCTGCGTATCGGCATGGAGTGTCATCCCTGCTATCAGTGGCTGCTCAAGGTGGTCTCGCCCTACCTCGCGCGCTGGCCGGACGTGGATGTGGACGTCAAACAGAAATTCCAGTTCGGCGGGATTGGCGCGTTGTTCGGCTATGAGATCGACCTGCTCGTGACGCCGGATCCGCTCTACAAGCCGGGTTTGCGTTTCGAACCGGTGTTCGACTATGAGCAGGTGTTGGTGGTGAATCGCGAGCATCCGCTTGCCAACGTCGAGTATGTGAAGCCGGAGCAGTTGACGCGAGAAGTGCTGGTGACTTACCCGGTAGAGACCGACCGGCTCGACATCTATAATCAGTTTTTGATGCCGGCAGGTGTCACGCCGCGTCGCCATAAGGCGATCGAGACCACCGACATCATGCTGCAGATGGTGGAAAGCGGCAGGGGCGTCGCGGCGCTGCCGCGCTGGCTGGTGGAAGAATATGCCGGCAAGATGAGTCTTGTCCCGGTGCGGCTTGGGCGGAAAGGCATCGCCAAGCAGATTTTCCTGGGCGTCCGCGAAACCGACATTGAAATCGATTACCTCAAGGCCTTTATCGAGCTGGCGCGCATGCCGGCGGTGGCCTTGACTGAAACACAGGACACGCCATGACACAGTCTCCCGAACGCACCGCGCTCTATGCACATGCTGCTACGCGACCCCATCCACGGTGATATCGAACTCGGCAGCCTCGAGACCGCGATTCTCGATCTGCCGGTGATGCAGCGGCTGCGCGGCATCAAGCAGCTTGGTACGGCGCACCTGGTTTATCCCGGAGCGCTGCATACGCGCTTCGATCATTCCGTCGGCGTCTGCGCGGTAGCGCATCGTATCGTGGCGAGTCTGCGTCGCTCGGGGCTGCAGGTTCCCGCCGAACTGGAAGATGCGATTGGCGTTGCCGCGTTGCTCCACGACGTCACGCATGTGCCGTTCGGCCACACACTGGAAGACGAGCGCCGGCTCTTCGCGCGGCACGACAAAGGCTCGCGCCTCGCGGACATGTTCGCGGGCGAGCTTGGACATGCATTGGACGGCCTGGGCATTCGCGATGCCGTGGGCAGTCTGCTTGGCCTGCCATCGCCTGAAAGTGTGCCTCATTGGGCAAAAGACATTGTCTCGGGCAGCATCGACGCCGACCTGCTCGACTATCTCCGCCGCGACAGCTTCTTTGCTGGCCTGTCCCACGATTACGATGACCGGATCTTCCGCTGCTTCGCCGAGCACGACAACCGTCTCGTGATCCGACTCGCCAAGCATGGCATGGACCGTTCCGACGCCCGTTCGGAAATCATCGGCGTGCTCCGGCTGCGCTACTTCCTGACCGAGCGTGTCTACTACCACCACACCAAGGTCGTGGCGGGCGCGATGATTTCGAAATCGGTGGAGATCGCGCTCGATCATGGCGTACTCGTCGAAAGCGATCTGCTTGAACTTAACGACTGGACATTGCTGGACCGTCTGGCGCGTTGCGGTATCGCGGATGCCGCCGCCCTCGCGCGCCGCACGTTGAATCGCGATCTGCTCAAACGCGGCTACGTGGTCTCTGGCCGCAGCGTGCCGCCCGCACTGCGAAAGGATTGGGTGGCGCGGTATCACGTGTCGCACACGCAGCGCGCGCAAACCGAGAGGGAGCTGGCAGAGAAACTGGGCGTGCCTTTCGCGGACGTCGTGTTGTACTGTCCGGCATTGACCGCCATGAAGGAAGCCGCCGTGCCCGTCGAAACCAGTCGCGGCCTCGAGCTTCTGAACGACGCCGGCAGCGGCACCACCACGGAAATATGCGCACTGCAGGACCGGTATGCAGACCTCTGGCGCTTCTACGTATTCGTTCCGGCAGAGGCGGTCGGGCGCGCCGCGCCGATTGCCTCTGAGATGTTCCAGACGCCGTGCGAACTCCACATTGCAGCCCGCGTTTGAGAAAAACGCCGCTCGCATGTGACCTCACAGCGCCGAGCATTACCGCAGCCGATCATCGCCATAAAGAATAACGATTGTTGTTGATCTGGAATTTTCTCGTTTCTAGGATGGGTCACCGTAACAAGTACAAGCCGGCAACGCGGGGAGACTGAATATGGACGCGCAGGTGAAGCCAGAACGAGCAATCAGGACAGTAGACGATGCGATTCGCCTGGTGGAGGCGAGCCGGCTGACGCATATCAAGGTCGGTTTATCCGACGTCGACGGCATTCTGCGCGGCAAATATCTGCGGAAGGATAAATTCCTCGGGGCCCTGCGTTCAGGTTTCGCATTCTGCAATGTCGTACTGGGCTGGGACGTGGATGACCAGATGTACGACAACACGAAGTATACGGGCTGGCACACCGCTTATCCGGATGCTCTGGTGCGCATCGTGCCGGAGAGCTGCCGGCGTTTGCCGCTTGAACAGGGCGACGGCGAAGACATGTTGTTTTTCCTGTGCGAATTCGTAGAGGATGCCGAAGCAATCTGCCCGCGAGGCTTGCTGAAGCGCGTATTGAAGCGCGCAGCGGATATGGGCTTCGAAGCTTTTTCTGCACTCGAATATGAATTCTTCATGTTCGACGAGACGCCGCATTCGGCGCGTGAAAAAAATTATCGTGGCCTTAAAAACTGGACGCCTGGCAACTTTGGTTATTCGGTTTTGCGCAGCACGGTTGAGGGCGATTTCTACCGGCAATTGCTCGATTTGTGCGAGCAGATGGATATGCCGATCGAGGGCCTGCATACCGAAACCGGTCCAGGCGTGCTGGAGGCCGCCCTCGCGGTGGACAACGCGTCCGATATGGCGGACAAGGCCATCCTGTTCAAGACTTTTACCAAGGCGCTGGCCCAGAAGAACAATCTGATGGCCACCTTCATGGCGAAATGGTCGCACGACCATCCGGGACAGAGCGGTCATATCCACGTCTCGTTGCGTGAGATCGGTACTGGCAAGTCGGTGTTCCACGACGCAGGTCGTCCTTACAACATGAGCGCGAAGCAGGCCAATTTTATGGCCGGCGTGCAGCGCTATCTGCCCGAATTCATGTCGATGTTCGCGCAAACCGTGAATAGTTATTCGCGTCTGGTGCCGGGCTACTGGGCCCCGCTCGATGCAACCTGGGGTGTGGAAAATCGAACCACGGCGTTGCGGCTGATCCCGGGCTCGGAGAAATCGCAGCGCGTTGAAGTCCGCATCGGTTCAGCCGACGCGAATCCCTATATCGCGCTGGCAGCCGCGTTGGGCGCTGGTTTGCGTGGTATCGAGCAAGGCCTGGAGCCAGAACCGATCGTCCAGGGCAACGCTTATACGCAAGAGTTTCCAGCCCATCTGAGATTGCCCAACACCCTGTGGGATGCCGCACAGCGACTGCGCAATTCCGAAGCCGCGAAGACCTTGTTTGGCGAAGCGTTCGTCGAGCACTTTGTCGCCACTCGCGAATGGGAAGAGCGGCAGTTCCGTCGGCATGTGACCGATTGGGAGTTGGCACGTTACTTCGAGATTATCTGAGTCCAGGAATCCAGGCCCACCATGATGAAAGATGAGTTGATTACCATTAGCCCGATTGACGGCAGCGAATTCGTGCGCCGCCCTTATGCGAGCGAGTCGCAGATCGGGGAAACGCTGCAGCGTGCGCAGCTTGCCCAGAAGGCATGGGCTGCGACGCCGCTCTCGGAGCGGCTGGCACTCGTTGGCCGTGCTATAGATCACTTTGTCGAGAACAAGGCAGCTATCGCCGAAGCGATTACCCGACAGATGGGACGTCCGCTACGCTACACCGCCGGTGAGGTAGACGGCTTCGCCGGGCGGGCGCGTCATATGATGGCGATTGCAGAAGATTCATTGAAGCCCGTTCAGGTGGAACCGCAAGCCGGCTTTACGCGGTTTATTTCGCGTGAACCGGTTGGCGTAGTGTTGACTATCGCGCCGTGGAATTACCCTTTGCTGACGGCGGTCAACAGTATTGTGCCGGCCCTGCTCGCAGGCAACACGGTCATTCTTAAGCACTCCGACCAGACGCCGTTGTGTGCCGAACTGATCCATCAAGCCTTTGTTCAGGCCGGGGCACCCGAAGGTGTATTCCAGTATCTGCATGTCGACCATGAACGTGTGCGTCGCTTGATACGCTCGAACGAGATCGGCTTTGTCTGCTTCACCGGTTCAGTTAGCGGCGGTCGGATCGTCGAGGAAGCGGCAGCAGGGCGCTTTATTGGCGTTGGGCTGGAGTTGGGCGGTAACGATCCGGCCTATGTGCGAAGCGACGCCAAGCTTGATCATGCAGTGGAGACGCTCGTCGACGGGGCCTTCTTCAATTCAGGCCAGTCGTGCTGCGGCATCCAGAGAATCTATGTGGCTCAGCCTCTGTACAAGGATTTTGTCGAGCGTGCGGTGGCGCTGACGAACCAATATGTATTGGGTAATCCGCTCGATGCGCAAACCACGTTGGGTCCAGTGGTGCGAACGTCGGCAGCGGATGGGGTGCGTTCAGTGATCGCCGAAGCACTCGCCAAAGGCGCCAAAAATCTGATCGCCGAAAGCCAGTTCGGCATGTCGCGCACTGGTACGCCGTATGTGGCGCCGGGTGTGTTCGTGGATGTCGATCACAGCATGACGCTGATGAACGACGAATGTTTCGGCCCGGTGGTGGGCATCATGCCGGTGTCGGGAGATGATCAGGCTATCGAACTGATGAACGACAGCCCCTACGGTTTGACCGCAGCTGTATTCACCACCGACGAAGAAGCCGCGCTATCGATCGGTCGGCGCGTCGAAACGGGTACGTTCTTTATGAACCGCTGCGACTATCTCGACCCGGCGCTCGCCTGGACCGGCGTGAAGAACACGGGCCGTGGTGCGACGTTGTCGGCGGTCGGTTACGAGCACCTGACGCGACCCAAATCTTTTCATCTGAAAACCGGCCTCTGACCGAGACCTTCGAAGGAATTTCGTATGTCACTTCCCTCCGTGAACTGGAATTACCCGACTGCGGTGAAGGTCGGTGCTGGCCGTGTGCGCGAATTGCCGCAATGGTGTGAGAGCCTCGGCATGCGCCGGCCGCTTCTGATCACCGATCCGGGCCTGGCGGCGTTGCCGCTCATCGGTAGCGTGCTCGATCACTGCCGGTCCGCCGGTCTCGAATGCGGGCTGTTTCACGATATCAAGGGCAATCCGACCGGCAAGAATGTCGATGATGGCGTGGCGATCTTCAAGGCCGGCGGCCATGACGGTGTGATCGCCTTCGGCGGCGGCTCGGCCCTCGACGCGGCTAAGGCCGTAGCGCTGATGGTTGGGCAAGAACGTCCGCTGTGGGATTTCGAGGACGTCGGCGATAACTATCTGCGCGTCAACGTGGCCGGTATGGCGCCGGTGGTGGCGGTGCCGACTACTGCCGGAACCGGTTCGGAAGTGGGACGCGCCTCGGTGATCACCGACGACCACGCCCACGTGAAGCGGATCATCTTTCACGCGAAGATGTTGCCTGCGGTCGTTATTCTCGACCCCGAACTGACAGTTGGTCTGCCTGCAAAGCTGACGGCAGCGACTGGCATGGATGCGCTCTCGCATAACCTCGAAGCCTACTGCTCGCCGTTTTATCATCCGATGGCCACGGGCATCGCGCTCGAGGGTATTCGTTTGATCAAGCAGTATCTGCCGCGTGCGGTCAAGGATGGCCACGATCTCGAAGCGCGCTTGCAGATGCTGGTGGCGTCGAGCATGGGCGCTACGGCGTTTCAGCGTGGTCTCGGCGCAATGCATGCGCTGGCCCATCCGCTCGGTGCGTTATATGACGCTCACCATGGCATGCTGAACGCCATTCTGATGCCGTATGTGCTCAAGGCCAATGAGGCCGTCATCGCCGAGCGGATTGAATTGTTGGCGCGCTACCTTGAACTGGCGCAACCGTCGTTTGCATCGTTCCTCGACTGGGTGTTGGCGATGCGCGAATCGCTGGGCATTCCCCATACGCTGAGTGAGATCGGCATCGGTGCGCAAGACGCGGCGAAGGTGGGCGAAATGGCGGTGGTCGACGGGTCCGCCGGGACTAACCCGATTCAGTTTAGTGCTGCAGACTACAGTCGCATTTTTGTAGCGGCTCTAGAAGGCATGTTGTAACGCTAGTCGCAACGAGTCGGTGTTATTGGGGGATGGCGTGGCAAGAATCGGGATTGGCGGCTTTCTACACGAGACGAATACCTTCGCCGCCAGCCGCGCGCGCTTCGCTACCTTCGTCGAAGCGGACGCGTGGCCCGGTTTGCTGGTTGGCGAGGAGATGTTCGGCGCGGTCTCGGGCGTGAATCTGGCAATCGACGGTTTTATCCGCGCTGCGCGGACCTCACATGAACTGGTGCCGCTATTGTGGGCTTCGGCAAATCCAAGCGGCCCGGTAACGGAAGACGCATTCGAAGCGATTGCCTTCATGCTCGACCGGATGATCCGCGATGCGGGTCCGCTAGATGCGCTGTTCCTCGATCTGCACGGCGCGATGGTGAGTGAACATCTGGAGGACGGCGAGGGCGAGTTGCTCCGGCGCTTGAGGCAAAGAGTCGGCGCCGCGCTTCCGATCGTCGTCGCGCTCGATTTCCACGCCAACATCACGCCTGCCATGTTCGAACATACGAGCGGCCTGCTGGCATACCGCAGCTACCCGCATGTGGATATGGCGCAGACCGGGCAGCGTGCGCGGGAGTTAATGGACCGGTTGCTCGGCGGCAGAGTGCTGCACAAGGGCTACCGCCAATTGCCCTTCCTGATTCCCATGCCTTGGCAAAGTACCTTGGCTGAACCGATGCGCAGTCTGGTTGCGCTCGGTGATTCGCTGGCATCGGAACAGGTTTTTTCTGCCGAGTTTGTGCCGGGCTTTCCACTTGCCGATATTTATCACAGTGGACCGAGCGTGATCGCGTATGGTCACGATCGCATGGCGGTCGAGCGCGCGGTCGAATCGTTGACGCAAGCTGTTCTCGCGAGGCAGGCCGACTTCGGTGGCCGTTTATATTCGCCGACTGACGCGGTTGCGTATGCGATTGAGCAGGGACTACGTGGGGAAGCCGGCACCATCATCCTGGCCGATACCCAGGACAATCCTGGCGGCGGGGGGAGTGGCGATACGACCGATATCCTTCACGAACTGTTGCGTCAAAACGCGCAACGGGTTTGCGTCGGCGTAGTGTGCGACGCGGGATTTGCCGAAGCGGCGACGTACGCTGGTGTTGGCGCTGTGATCGAGGTCCCGCTCGGCGCAGCGAATGGCATCGGGGCGCCGCCGCTGCAGGTGCCGTTTGAGGTGCTTGCGCTGGGAACGGGCCGTTTCACCGGCACAGGACCGTTCTACCTTGGCTGTCATATGGATCTCGGGCCGATGGCTCGGGTGCGTTGCGGTGGCCCCCTGGGCATCGAGGTCGTGGTATCGAGCCGCAAACAGCAAGCTGCCGATCGCGCCATGTTCCGCCATCTCGGCGCTGATCCGGCTGATTATCGCATTCTGGTTCTAAAGAGCTCGGTTCATTTCCGGGCCGATTTCGGTGAGCTTGCGGACGAAATTCTGGTGGTGGCCGCGCCCGGCGCCAATGCTGCAGACTTGCGTCAGTTACGCTACGAAAAACTGAGGCCCGGCGTCACGCTGCTTTAAAGTCAGCCCAACACGATAGACGGCAGCAACCACGGCGCGTTGGCCTCGATGATTGGCAAGAAGCGATCCTTTAGCAACTGCACGCTGTCCTGAGCGAGTTGCTGCGGTAGCAGGCCTAGATCGTCTTGACGAGCAACCATGGTGAGTTCGCGAAAGAACTCCTCTCCGGGAACTGGCGCCAGGCGAAACGCCTGGGAGAACTGCCTATCTGCGGTCAGCCCCGATTGCAGCAAACACAGTGGCGTCGTGATGGTCCAGCCGGCATTGGCCATCACGAGAGACATGATCGCGAACGTGTTGTCGAGTTGCAGACGCACGGGTGGCCGAAATCCCCATTTTTCCAGCTGCGTTTCGATACTTCGGCCTATTACGCTGGTATTGCTGTAGCGAATGAAGTCGTCTCTGACCTGCAGGCTGCGCAAAGAAGGAACCGCTCCTTTGAAATTGCTGGGCAACACCAGAACAAAGGGCTCACGCAGAATGCGCTGGCGGTACAGCGAAGGGTTTTTCGACACCACGTCATCGGAGATGATGATGTCGACCTTTCGCGCGAGCAACGCTTCGGCATGCTGATGCGATAGACCGGTCACCATCGACCAGTTGGCGGTGCGTTGCCGTATTGCGGCCAGCAACTCGGCGCCGATGCTGGTGGCCATGGAATCGACCAGTGCGATGCGAATGTGTTTGAGCGGTTCGCCGTGGGGCTTGTGGAACTCCTGACTCAAATGCCTGGCGTCGTCCAGCAGCGTAAGCGCGCGGTTATAAAACTGACGACCCACGGGTGTGAGCATCGGGGGACGCTGCGAGCGATCCAGCAATTGCAGATTGAGCGCCTGCTCCAGGTTCGATAACGTTTGAGAGACGGAGGACTGTGTGATTTTGAGCCGCTGACCGGCAGCCGTCATGCCGCCGGATTCGACGATAAGCACGAAGACCTCGAGCGCCTTCAGATCGAAATTGATTCCATTTTGCATAAGACCGGCTGAATCGCCACGGGGAGTGGTCAGGAGCGGGTGAGGGGCGTGACGCTTCCAGGTAGTGTACCCGCCGTTAGCGATGGTAGAGAAATGTGGAACCTAAAGCGTGAAAAAAATGGATGTCCTTTGATCGCCTTGCCGTGCTGCAACAAGGCGATCGATCTCGGAGTGCATCATTCAGACTAAAGCCGGAACTAAAACTGCTCCTTGCCGAAAAGCGACTTCGCATTGTTCTGGTCGATACGCTGGGTCGGCACCGTGACATTGCGTGGCACCTCGGTCGCGCAGTCGATCAGGATCTTCTTGGCAAGTTCGAGCGCCTGCGCGGCTCCCGTGGGATAGGTGTAAGTCGCAGCCCATTGACCGTCCGCGACCGCGCGGATGCCGCCTGACGGCCCCGGCAAACCATCCGTGCCGATGATCTTCACCTGATCGGTCTTGCCAGCTTGCTTCGCTGCGATATATGCCCCCGCTGCCGCGAGATCGTTGCTGGTGTACACCAGCTTGATGTCCGGATGCGATTGCAGCATGGCGGAGAAGACGGTCACAGCCTGGTCTTCCATCCAGTCTACGGGCTGCACCGCGACGAGCTTGATCTTGGGATTCGCGGCAATGCCAGCCTTGAATCCTTCGAGTCGCTCAATGGCGGGCGACGAACTCGGCAGACCTTCGAGAATCGCCGCTTCGCCACCATCGGGCAGTAACGTCTTCGCTGCCCACTCGCCCGCTTCTTTCGCGATCTGACGGTTGTCCCCGCCCACGAAAGCTGTGTAGTTGTCGCCCGTGGTCTTGCGGTCGAGTTCGATCACGGGCACGCCGGACTTGTAGACGGCTGTTACGGCAGGCGTGAGCGGCGCGGCCTCGAACGGCGAAATCATCAGCAGATCGACGTGCTGGGTCTGGAAGTTCTCGACCTGCGACACCTGCGTGTTCACGCTGGCCTGTCCGTCCGCGATCACGAGCTTGAACTTCGGGTAGTTCTTCACGAGGCGCTCGAGCTCGTGATTGACGTGCTCGCGATACGGCTCCTTGAAGTTGGCCTGGCTAAAGCCGATCACGTAATCGTTATTCGGCCCGCACTCTTTCGCGAGCGGCGTACCCGCAGCCCACGCGCCGGAGGCGACAGCCGCGCCGGCAACAAGCAAAGTCGTCTGCAGAAGTGTTTTCATGTGTCCGTCTCCAAATCGTTTTGAAAGATGCCGGACGCAACCCCGATCTTCGCCGCCGGGAGCCGCGCGAGAGACTACCTCTTCGAACCTCCGCGGCCGACGACGTAGGTTTGCAGTGCTGCGGCGATCACGATGATTGCGCCCGTCGCGAGAAGCTGCATGGCGGCACTGACGTCATTGAGCTGCAGGATATTGGCTAGCGCCCCCAGCATGATGGCGCCTGCAATCGTGCCGATCATCGAACCGGCACCGCCGAACAGGTCGGTGCCGCCGATCACGACGGCGGCGATCGCGTTGAGCTCATAGCCCAAGCCGTCGTTAGGGCTACCGAATGAAAACTGTCCCGCGTGAACGATGCCGGCAATCGCGGAGGCGAAACCGGTCAGTGCGTAGACCGAGATCTTGATCGCACTGACCGGAATGCCGGACAGACGCGCCGCCTTCTCATTGCCGCCGACAGCGACGACATAGCGCCCATAACGCGTGTTGTTAAGCAGGAACGCAGCGATGACCGCGAGCACCACGAACACCAGCGTAGCAACAGGGAAAACACCGCCGATTCTCTCGCCGAGCACCCCGAAGGCCGGTGGCGCGTTGCCAGGGCCCACGCCATATTGGATGTTGATGAAAGCGTTATTGGAGGCGATCAAAGCGAAACCGCGCGCTGCCTGCAGACCGGCGAGCGTGACGATAAACGCCTGAATGCGAAACGCGGTAGAGATGGCTCCCTGAATGGCGCCGAATATCACCCCCGTCACGACGACCAGTGACAGCGTGCTCCAGAGCCCCCAGCCCTGGTTGATAAACAAGGTCGCGGTCAATACAGAGCAGAGTCCGAGCACCGCGCCAACGGAGAGATCGATGCCGGCCGCGATAATCACGAACGTCATGCCGAGCGCAAGAATGCCGGTTTCGGAGATCGACCGGATGATATTGGCGATGTTGTCGGGCGCAAGAAACAGGATGTGGCCGTGCCTGCGCGGCGAACAGATAATGCCGGCGGCCATCACGAGTATGAGTCCCAGCAGGCTCTGAAACCGGACTAGATAAGTGAGCAGGCCACGCGGACGGTCTCCGGCCGTGGTGGATGTCGGTGTCGTGCTCATGCGGCCAGTCCCTCCCCTTCACTGACGCGCCGGATCGCCTCTTCGCTGGGATTCGGGCCGAATTCCTGAATCGTCTGCCCCGCGTGCATCACAATGATCTTGTCGCACAGGCCGATCAGCTCCGGCAGTTCCGAAGACGCCACCAGCACGCCAAGCCCCTGTTCCGCGAGGCTGCGCAAGCGCCGGTAGATTTCAGCCTTGGCGCCGACGTCGACGCCGCGAGTCGGTTCGTCGAGCAGCAGCAAGCCCGGATCGCTCATCAGTTCCTTGGCGAACACGACCTTCTGCTGGTTGCCGCCCGAGAGGTTGACGACCTTGGCTTCGGGGCGCCGCGGACGTACGTCGTAGTCTTCAAGGGCGCGGATCACCTCGCGCCGTTCGAGTGCACGTGAGACGAGGCCAAAGGGCGTGACGCGCTTTAGCGTCGACATTACTGTGTTCTGCGCGACGGTGTGATTGAGGATCAGTCCGGTGCCGCGCCGGTCGTCAGTGACATAAGCAATTCCCGCCTGACGGGCGGCCTTGATATGGCCGAGTGCAGTTGGCCGGCCACGCACTTCGACGAGTCCACGCCAATGTCCGCTTGTGCCGAAGCCGTACAGGGTCGACAGGAGTTCCGTACGTCCCGCTCCCATGATGCCCGCGAGACCGACAATCTCGCCTTCGTGGACGGTCAGCGAAACATCGCGCGGCACCTGCCAGCCGACACGCGGGATGTTGGACTCGAAGGCAGCGTGTTCGAGTCGCAGGATCGGTGCCCCTATCTTTTCTGAGCGCGGTGGGAACAGATCTGAGAACGGGCGCCCGACGAGAAGCTGGACAAGCGTAGCTTGCGGCGCGTCCGGGGCAGTCGTGCCGACCACGGCGCCGTCGCGCATCACCGTCACGCGGTGCGCGATGCGCGTCACCTCCTCAAGCCGGTGAGAGATATAAACGATCCCGACGCCGCGTTCGGATAGCTCTTTCACGACGGAGAAGAGATGGTCCGCTTCGACGGCCGACAAAGCGGCGGTGGGTTCATCCATGATGAGGATGCGTGCATTGGCCGACAAGGCTTTGGCGATCGCGACAAGCTGGCGCTCGCCCATCCGCAGGCTCGAAACCGGCAGACTGGCATCCAGCGACACGCCTGCATGAGCCAGCAGATCCTGCGCTTTGCGCCGCATGGCGGCGCCGGCCAGCACGCCCCAACGGGTCATCTCGTTGCCGAGGAACAGATTGCCCGCGATGTCGAGGCCCGGAACCAGATCGAGTTCCTGCGGGATCATGGCGATTCCCGCAGCATGGGCGTCGCGAGGGCTCGCGAAGTTCAGCGGATTTCCGTCGAGTTTGATGACACCTGCATCGGGCCGAACTGCGCCCGACAATACCCCCATCAACGTGGATTTGCCCGCGCCGTTTTCGCCGAGCAGAACGTGCACCTCGCCGGCCGCGACGTCGAAATCGACCCCCTTCAGCGCATGAACACCGCCGAAGCGTTTGCGGATTCCCAGTAATTCCAGGTGGCAAGCCGTCATGGCATGCCGGCGCGAGCTTGACGTACGGGCATACGCAGGTTCTTTTCCGGTGTAGGCGGGCGTCCCCAACGCAGGGGTTCGTTAATTCCTTACTTCCCCAACAAGCCTACGAAAAGCTAAGCGCTCCTACAAGCGCTTGCTTCTCGATACTTACCCTGATATTTGGCAAATGCCCCGGTTGTCCGAGGCATTGCGTTCAGTTCATTAAACCCTGCGCTTAATGCGCCCCGCTTACCTGACGGATCGTGTCCAGTTCAGCGAGCACCGTTTCGGACAGCTTCAACTGCCCCGCCTGCAGGTTTTCTCGCAGATGCCCGACCGACGAAGTACCCGGAATCAGCAGAATGTTAGGCGAACGATGCAAGAGCCACGCGAGCGCGACCTGCATTGGCGTTGCACCAATCGATTCCGCGACCTTGGACAACCCCGACGACTGAATCGGCGTGAATCCGCCAAGCGGGAAGAACGGCACGTACGCGATGCCCTTGGCGGCGAGTTCGTCGACCAGCGCGTCGTCTTCGCGCTGCACGAGGTTGTAATGGTTCTGCACGCAGACAATCTCCGCGATGCCCTGCGCCTCGGCAACCTGCGTCGAGGTCACGTTGCTCAGCCCGATGTGGCGAACCAGGCCTTGACGCTGAAGTCCGGCCAATGCTTCGACCTCCCTGGCAATCGAACCTTCCGCAGGACCGTGGATCTTGCCCATGATCCGCATATTGACGACCTCGAGCGTGTCGAGACCCAGATTGCGAAGGTTATCGTGGACGCCGCGTTCGATATCTTTCGGGTCGGTTGCTGCTAGCCAGGCACCGTCGTCGCCACGAACCGCGCCCACCTTGGTGACGATGACGAGATCGTCGGGATAAGGGTGAAGCGCTTCGCGAATGATCTGGTTGGTGACATGCGGCCCGTAGAAATCGCTCGTATCGATGTGGTCGACGCCCGACGCAATGGCTTCGCGAAGCACCGCGATGGCCGCGTCACGATCCTTCGGGGGACCAAATACGTTGGGGCCCGCAAGCTGCATGGCGCCGTAGCCCATCCGTTTTACGGTGCGGCCGGCAAGCTTAAAAGTGTCTACAAGGGTAGGTGTAGTCATAACGCCCTCCTTTGGCGAGTGATGGGACGCAGTATGGTCGTGATTGCGTTGTTTGAAAATCCGATCTAAATTGCACGGGTTGTTAAAAATTTTGCACAATCGCCATGGAATTGAATGATCTCGCCGCTTTCGTCTCTGTGGCGCATGCCGGAGGTTTTCGCGACGCTGCTCGCATCAGCGGCGTGTCGGCGTCGAGCCTGAGCATCGCCGTGCGCCGGCTCGAGACGAAGTTCGGTCTGCGTTTGCTCAACCGGACCACACGCAGTGTGGCGCCGACTGAGGCGGGGCTACGCCTGCTCGAAACGCTGACGCCCCTGTTCAGCGAGATGGAAGCGGCGCTGGATGTCCTGAACGGGTTTCGGGAGAAGCCGACCGGCACGCTCAAGCTCAACGTGCCGTCGAGCGCGGCGCGGATTGTCTTGCCCAGCGTCATTGCGTCGTTTCTGAAGGCCTATCCCGACATCCGCGTGGAGGTTGTGGTGGAGGACGGCTTTGTCGATGTGCTTTCGATCGGCTGCGACGCGGGTATTCGCTACGACGAGCGGCTTGAGCAGGACATGATCGCTGTGCCGATCGGACCGCGTGTGCAGCGTTTTGCTACGGCTGCGGCGCCGGGGTATCTCGATGTGCATGGGAGACCCGAACATCCGCGCGAACTGCTTTCGCATGCTTGCCTGCGTGGGCAGTTTGCTGGAGGGGCGAAACCGACCTGGGATTTTGAACGGGACGGTGAAGTAGTGCGGTTGGATCCTTCGGGGCCGCTGCTTGTCCGGCCGGGGGCTGCAATGGACCTGGCGATCAGCACTGCGGTGGCCGGGGTAGGGGTGATTCACCTGTTCGAGGATATGCTGCGCCCGCATCTCGAGAGCGGAACGCTCGAGCCAATTCTGGAGCCGTGGTGGCAGCGTTTTCCGGGGCCGTTTCTCTACTACCCGGGGCGGCGGCATTTGCCGGCGCCGTTGCGGGCTTTTGTGGATTTTTTGAAGGCGGGTGAGGGATCGAACTAGCGCTCACCCGAGCTTCATTCCACCCGTCATATCAGCCAATGGCTAAGGAAAGCGGCTACTGCGTGGCGTGCTTGAACGATTCCAGTTCGCTCGTAAACCGTTGAGTCCTGACGCCGTTGCTTCCGTAGTACTCCTCGACGGACTTAACCCAGCGGCCGGTTTCGGGCACGTACCAGAACGCCTTGTAGAGACGGCCAGTGACGGCCGTCGGCGCGGCCTTGCGGGTCTGCGCTATAACGGTCGTTCCTCCCTGCGTGGAGAAGGCGCCTCCCGTTGCGGATTGAATCGGCGCAGTTTCCGCGGTCCAGTCTCCTTCGGCTTCGACCTTGATCGCGTCAAACTTTCCCGCGGGCACTTCTACGGATTCGGGGCCGACCACCTTGAACCGGCTGTCGAACGACTCCGATGCGTGCTGCACATTCGGATGCGCCTCGGTGTATTTCACTTCCCACGTCTTGCCGACGGTCAGCGGGAACGACAGAGGCCGATTGACCGTAGTTTCGGAGCCGTTCACGTTACGCGAACGGCTCCAGTCCGAGCCCGCGATCAGTTCTTTTGCGGCCTGGGTCGTGCCAACCTGCTTCGTTTCGAAGTAGATATGATCGGACGTGGTCCGCAGTACGACGATCTCGTCATGACTCTGGTGCCAGCCGTTAGGGCCGTTCTCGATCGTATTGACATACGTCCAGGTGTCGCCCTCGCTGAGTTTGGGGGCAGCGACGGACTCTGCGTGCACAAGCGTGGGAGCAACAAGGGAAATCAGTAGCAGGATGGTTCTTGTCGTTTTCATGGTCTTTGGTTTTTCTCAATTGGTCTGCCGGACGATTCTAGTTACCCAATCTTTCGGTTAGCATTCAGGCCGGTTTTACCAAAACCGCTGTTCCCGATCTCTTTCCACATCTGCCAGAACCTGGGCCCACATATGCGGTTTGATACCATTCACGCTTTTCAAGATGGGCCGAAACCAGCGTGAGTCGCCAATTTGTATCGTCCGTACGTGAATTCTGCCGCCTGTGGGCCGGCCGGCTTGCACGTTTGCTGGGGGCCACCCTTCTTCTCGTCGTGGAGTTGATCGGGTTCGCCGCTCGCCTGCTCAAACCCTTGCTGGTCAAGGTGCTGTTCCATCTACGTCATCCGACGCGGCGCGGTGTTCTGCTTACGTTCGCCACACCGCCTGCGCTCGTGCTGCTGTATGTGATTGTGCTGATTCCGTTCACGCCGAGCATTAGCGATATCCGCAAGGCGCGGGTCGACCAGCCGGCGCAGATTCTCTCGGCCGACGGCAAGCTGCTCGCTGAATTCAAGCCTTCGAACCGCGAATGGGTTTCGCTCGCCGATATCTCGCCCCACATGGTCGACGCACTGATCTCGACCGAAGACCACCGCTTTTACCAGCACCATGGTATCGACTGGCGGCGCACGGGATCTGCGGCATTGCACACGTTCGGCGGCGACCGCCAGGGTGGTTCGACGATCACCCAGCAACTGGCGCGCAATCTCTATCCGGACGAAATCGGCCGCGCTCCGACTCTCACGCGCAAAGTGAAAGAAGCGATCACCGCGCTAAAGATCGAGGCGGCTTATAGCAAGGACCAGATTCTCGAAACGTATCTGAACACGGTGCCGTTTCTGTACAACGCGTACGGCATCGAAATGGCTTCGCGCACGTACTTCGGCAAATCCGCGGATCAACTGGATATTCTGGAAAGCGCCACGTTGACCGGCATGTTGAAGGGCAACAGCTATTACAACCCGGTGATCAATCCGGACCGCGCGCTGGAGCGCCGCAATACGGTGCTCGCGCAGATGGTCAAATACGGCCGTCTCTCGCAGACGACCTACGCAACATTGAGCCGCAAGCCTCTGCGCGTCGATTTCGAACGGCAGATCGAACCGCCGGGACCTGCTCCGCACTTCGCGCAGCAGTTGCGTAAGTGGCTGATCTCGTGGGCCGATCGCAACGACTACAACATTTACTCAGATGGACTAATTGTTCATACGACGATCGATTCGCGTCTGCAGTCGATGGCGACCGCGGCGGTTGTCTTGCAGGGCAATGCGTTGCAATCGGTTGCCAATGGGGCGTGGAGCGGACGCTCCGGCTGCTCGCCGCAAAGCGATCTCTTCAAGAGTTTCATCCGCGAGACGCCGGATTACAAGGCTGCGATCAGCGCCGGGCAAAGCGACGACGATGCGCTTCAGCATCTGGGCGCTGACCGCACATTCGTGCGCACGCTGTGCCACGATAAGACCGAAGTGCAGGCAGGTTTCCTCGCCATCGATCCGCGTAACGGGCAGATCAAGGCATGGGTGGGCAGCCGCGATTTCACTGACGAGCCGTTCGATCACGTTCAGCAGTCACGGCGTCAGCCCGGTTCGACGTTCAAGCCGTTCGTGTACGGTGCCGCTTTTGCAGATGGCGCGAAGCCCACGGACACCTTCATCGATCAGCCGATCGAAATACCGCTGAAGGGCGGCGAGATCTGGCGTCCGAACGACGACGCGCCGCCGAGCGGCAAGCCGATGACACTGCGCGATGCGCTCGCTTATTCGCGCAACCGCATCACCGCGCAGTTGATGGAGCAGGTTGGGCCGGACAAGGTGGTTCGGCTCGCGCGCGCGATGGGCGTGCGCGACAGCGAACTCGCCCCTGTGCCATCGCTTGCACTGGGCACGAGCCCGGTGACGATTAAGGAAATGGTCTCGGCGTATAGCACGATTGCGAACGACGGCGAGTATCTCGAGCCGCGCATGGTGACGAGCATCGAGGATCACAATGGCAACGTGCTCGCGCAATTCGAGCCCGCTTCGCCGGAGCGGGCGTTGTCGGCTGCGGCGGATAGGACGCTGCTCGATGTGATGCGCGATGTCGTGAATCGCGGTACTGGTGCCGCTATCCGTTCGCGTTTCGGCATTCGCGCGGATGTGGCGGGCAAGACCGGCACGACGCAGGACAATGCCGACGGCTGGTTCATCCTGATGCATCCGCAACTGGTGGCGGGTGCGTGGGTTGGCTTCGACGACGGGCGTGTCACGTTGGGCAGCAATTATTGGGGCGAAGGCGCGCATACCGCGTTGCCGATTGTCGGGGATTTCTATCAGCGTGCGCTGCGAGCGCGGCTGATCGATTCGCGAGTGAAGTTTGCGACCGAGGTGCAGCCGAGTCTGTTCGATGAGTTCCGCGACAAACTGAATGCGTGGGTGAGCTATCTGTTTGCATCGAAGCCGAAGACGCAAACTGCGTCTGCACCGGTGCGTCATGTGGCACCGAAGCCGGCGCCAGTTACTCCGCCTTCGGCATCTGTGCCGTCATCCGCATCGTCGGGGACGTCTGCGGCCCTATCGGCTCCTGCAGCTTCAGTGCCGCGTGAAGTGCCGCCTTTGCTCGGCGCCCCTGGCGCAGCTGCATCGGCGCCTGCGGCTGCTTCGAATTCTGGCTCGAGCGCTATACCTCCTGCAGCGGTACTCTCACCGGCATCGGCCGCCGAGTTGATGGGCGTGCCGCAACGCAACGGCGGTTTCCCCGTTGAAGGGCCAGGTTCGTCGCCTACACCCTCGCCGGATGTACCTGAGGGCGATTCTGGGTCGAGCAGGCAGTGAGCCCCGCGCACTTCTACGCGATGTGCGCGGCGAAGCCGACCTGTTCAGGAGCAATCTCAGGTCGAAGCGTGCATTCGGGAATGTCGTATTCGCCTGCATTCTGCTGGCGATACGGTATCGGGTTCGTATTCCAAAGGTCGTCGAGACGTTGTCCGAGTTTGTCGCAGGTTTCCAAAAACCGTTCGTCGTCCATACGGCTGGTCCGATAGACGACGAACGGCGGCAACACGTCGAAGCCGGGGTAATACAGTATCCCGTGCTGAATCGGGAATAACACGTCGTCGATGGGTCCGTTGATACCTCGCGGGCCGTAGTGCGATTCCCATCCACCAGTGGTGACGATCAGCATCGCCCTCTTGCCCGTCATCGAACCTTCTCCGTAGCGGTCGCCCCAGTGAGAGTCGGAATGTTCTCCTACTCCATACGCGAAGCCATACGCGTAGACGCGCTCTACCCAGCCTTTCAGGATCGCCGGCATCGAGAACCACCACAGCGGAAACTGCAGGATGAGTGCATCCGCCCAGCGCAACTTGTTCTGTTCCAGGACGATGTCCTGACTCTGCCTACCGCTCTCGAACGCAAGTCTGGACTCATGCGACGGATCAAAACGCGTACCGGCTGGCCGATCGATGCTGTCGTCCTGGTCGAGCGACGCTTTCCAGTTCATTGCGTACAGGTCTGATACTTGTACCGTATGCCCCGCATCTTCAAGACGCTTGATCGAGAAGTCCTTGAGCGAACCATTCAATGATCGAGGCTCGGGATGGGCATACACGATAAGAATATTCATGACTTGGCCTCCATTGCAAAGAGAGGCAGGATAGGTCTCGGTCGGGTATATTGGAAATGAATATCCAATATTCCAGGTATTACCGTGAATAATCTCAGGCGGCTGGACCTCAACTTGCTAGTCACGCTGGATGTCCTGCTCTCGGAACACAACGTGACGCGTGCAGCTGAGCGGCTGAATTTTTCGCAACCATCGGTCAGCGTGCATCTCGCCAAGCTAAGGGATATCTTTGGTGATCCACTGCTGTTGCCGGGGCCGCGCGGCATGCGGCCTACCGCGAGAGCGGAATCGCTGCGCGAGCCTTTGCGGCAAGCGCTTGAAGCACTGGAGAGAACAGTCGCCCCAGCCAGCCCCTTTGATCCAGCCACGGCGAGTCATACGTGGCGCGTCGCCGCTGCCGACTACGGGGAATCGACGATCCTGCTGCCGGTGTTGGCCGGCTTGCGCTCGGCGGCCCCTGGCACCCGGCTGGCGGTTGTGGAGATGTTTCCGTCGCGCATTGCCAGACAAGCGGAACGGGGGGAGATCGATCTTGCTTTCCATACCAGCGAGGGGTCACCCGCCGGATTGCATCGCCGGGTGCTGTTTGCGGAGCGGTACGTGCTGGTCGGTCGTGCGGGACATCCGCGCCTGAAGCGGCGGCCAACGCTCGCGCAATTCTGCGAGCTTGAGCACGTAATCGTGTCGCAGGACGGCGCCGGGTTCCGTGGCGTTACCGACGAAGTACTTGCAGAAGCAGGAATGTCACGCCGGGTTGTGCTTTCGGTTCCGCACTTTCTCTTCATGATGTCGGTTTTGGCGAGCACAGATCTCGTCGCGATGTTGCCATCGCGCCTGACTCGCAATACGCCAACGTTGCGCGTGGTCGAGCCGCCGCTGGAGGTATCTGGCTACGAGATGGCCATGCTTTGGCATGAGCGCTCCCATCGCGATCCTGCGCATCGATGGTTGCGCGATTACATTGCGGATTCAGTGTGATCTGCGTCGCTGCGGCACGGAATATGCCGCTGCTATTATCTCCCGCACCGCAAACAAACCGCCCTGAGTGGAATGTCCAATGAACGCACCGATCTCCGATGATGGAAATAGCCAACGTGACGGCCCGCGCGCCGACGCGCTCTTCGCTTCGCCTAAGCCGACTTTAGGCGAATTGTTCGGTGCGTTCTTCATGATCGGGCTCACTGGCTTCGGCGGTGTGTTGCCCTGGGCGCGCCGCATGCTCGTCGAGCGCCGTGGCTGGTTGACTGATCGCGAGTTCGCCGAAGTGCTACCACTGGCACAGCTCCTGCCTGGACCGAACGTATCGAACATCGCCACCATCATCGGACGGAAGTATCACGGCGCACTCGGCGCGGTGACGGGTGTATGCGGGCTTTACCTTGCCCCTACGATCATCACCGTAGGCGTCGGCTACGCTTACGCAAGCTGGGGTAACGCGGCCGTTACGACACACCTGCTCGCAGGCTTGATGCCTGTAGCGACGGGTCTGGTGATTGCGACGGTGCTCAAGCTGCTTGTGAGCTTGCCACGTGACCTTCGGAACCTGGTACTGGTGGTCGCGATGTTTGTCGCGGTCGGCTTGCTGAAGCTGCCACTGCTGCCGGTTCTCGCGGTGCTCGGCCCGTTTGGCTCGTGGCTGATGTGGCGTGCGCTGCACGCCGAGGCTTTAACGAAGCCTCGTGCGGAGTGAGCTTGATGACCTCCAGACTGACCGATCTCGCGCTCCACAGCGCGCTGTGGTCCGTCCTCGCCGTGGGCGGGATGAACTCCACACTGGCCGATATTCAACGTTACGCAGTGGATACGCGTCACTGGCTCACTGCCCAGCAGTTCGTCACGTTTTTTTCAGCCATGCAGGCGGCGCCGGGTCCTAATGGCATGGCGGTCTCGCTGATCGGTTTTCAGGCAGCAGGGCTGGCTGGCGCGCTGGTTGTGACGATTTCCATGATTTTGCCGTCCGCGTTGCTCGCGTACTTTGTGAGCGGCTGGGTCGAACGGCGCAACGATTCGCTTGTTGTGAAGGCAATTCGTCGTGGTCTCGCGCCTGCGACAGTGGGTCTGCTCGCTTGCGCATCCTACGTTTTCGTTCGGGAAATCGACGTCAATATCGGTCGTGCCGTGTTGACGATCGTGACGGTGGTCGTCGCTTATCGCACGCGGTTCAACCCGATCTGGCTGGTTGCGGCGGGTGCGGTGTTGGGGCTGGCGGGGTTCGTCAAATAGCGGGCAAGGGCAAGGTCAAGGCGTGTCGGAAGCGGGGTGCCGAAACCTCTCCCGCGGAATTTCCGCAATCGCGGCGATTTCGATCATCAGTTCCGGACGATACAGTCGCTCAACCTGAACCGTGGTGGTGACAGGAAACGGTGCGGTAAAAAACTCCTTGCGGATATCTCCTGTACCCATGAACGCATCGATATCCGTTGCGTAGTGCACCAGTGATATCACGTCGATCATTTGTCCACCCATGGCTGCTAAAACATCGCGGATGTTCTCCAGCACCTGGCGCGTCTGCGCGCGCATATCGTTGTGGCCCACCACCTGTCCGCTTCTATCGAGCGAGATCTGACCTTTCAGGTGCACGATATGGCCGTCACCCTGGATGACGGCCATCGAGAACGCGCCAAACGGTGACCATAATTCGGGCGGATTGAATGCCTGCACCATTGTCGAACTCCGTTGACGGATTGCTCCCGGAGATTATGCCCCGTCCCGCTCAGTGCAACGAAAAGAACAACCCCGCAATCGCAGCGCTCATCAAATTCGACAACGTACTCGCCGTAAGCGCT
Organism: Paraburkholderia phenazinium; assembly: GCF_900141745.1. Lineage (NCBI taxonomy): Bacteria > Pseudomonadati > Pseudomonadota > Betaproteobacteria > Burkholderiales > Burkholderiaceae > Paraburkholderia > Paraburkholderia phenazinium. The sequence continues at coordinate 1,077,625 of NZ_FSRM01000002.1, forward strand.
CGCAGTCCATGTCGCGCCACTTCAGAGCGTCGCTCAGGCGCCACCGCACTGAAACCCCCAGCCAGAATCGCGATCGAAGAGAAATTCGCAAAGCCGCACAGCGCGAACGATACGATCGCAATCGTCTTCGGATCGAGAATCTGCAGTCCTGCCGCAGCGACCTGGACGCTGTCCTTCAGGTACGGGGAGAGGTCGCCGTAGGCAACGAACTCATTGAGAATCAGCTTCTCGCCGATAAAGTTGCCGGCAAGCGGCGCGTCGTGCCACGGCACGCCGATCAACCAGGCGAGCGGCGCCAGAAGCGTGCCGATGAGACCCTGAAGCGTCACATGTGCGAAGCCGAACAGCGCCGCGATGCCTCCGACGGACGTGTTGACGAGCGCGATGAGTCCGATGAACGCAATCAGCATCGCTCCGACGTTGATGGCGATTCTCAGGCCAATGGTTGCGCCAGAGGCGGCCGCTTCGATGACGTTGGTCGAACCCTTCTCGTCGAAATCGAGCCCCTCTATCGTCGTCTGGCTCGGCTCGACAGTGGGATACAGCAGCTTGCCGAACAACAGGCCACCCGGGACCGCCATGAACGACGCGGCCAGCAGGTACTCCATCTTCACCCCGAGGCCGGCGTACGCGGCGAGCACAGAACCCGCAACGGAAGCCATGCCGCTCGACATCACAGCAAAGATCTCGGCACTGGTCATCTGCCGGACGAACGGCTTTACCAGCGCAGGCATTTCGCTTTGACCGAGGAAGATGGTTGCAACCGCCGAGCAGGCTTCAATGCGGCTCACGTCGAGCAACTTCTCCAGCGCGATGCCGACGATGGTGACGATCCACTTCATGACCCCGACGTAATAAAGCACTGCGATCAGTGCTGTCACGAAGATGATCATGGGCAGCACACGTAGCCCAAATACGAAGCCACCCGCGCCGAAGAGCTCGAACATCTTGTTGTCGACCAGACCGCCAAAGATAAACGACACACCATGGTTGCCCATTTCGAGCACCCGGTTGACTCCTGCAGCGGCTGCCGCAAGGGCAGTGCGTCCGAAGGGTACGAAGAGCACCAGTGCACCGATTGCCAACTGGGTCGCAAGCGCAGCGACCAGGGTGCGCGGCCGAACCGCGCCGCGATTGTTCGACAGCAAATAGGCGATCAACAGCAATATCAACATGCCACAAAGGCTGCGGACAATATCCACGTGGTTCCCCTCGAAATTTAGTTGGCCGGCACGCCGTCTTTCCAGTGCGGCCAGTCCTTGACGATCGCATTCACGAGCGGCGATCCGGCGAGATACAGGTTGTTCAACGCCGGGGCAAAGCCTCCCTGATTCTGGTAATCGAGCAGGTTGTCGACGTTCGATACGCCTTGCGGAGGCCGGTCGAAGTCCGAGCCGGCGCGCAATACCGCCACACGTTGCGTGTCGGCGAGCCCGGCAGATGCCGCGCGTTTGATGACCTCGAAAGTGGCGTTATCCTCCTGCTGCGTCGTGCAGTACACGCCTTTGCCGTCGGTCAGGAGTTTGGTCCAGTCGCGAGCGCGCTGTCCGATGGCATTCCCGGAGAACCAGGTATCGCCCGCGAGGGTGTCACACTGAATGACACTCGGGCGTTGATTGGCGGGCGCGCTCGAGTATTTCGCGCGATACGCTGCAGCCTGCGGGCTGTCTGTCAACGTCACGTCGCGCGAAAGACCATAGGCCTTTTGCAGTAGCGCCTCGTTCAGTTGAAACACTTCGGTGCGGTAGTCCAGCGGCGGCTTTTCATTTTCGCTTTTGGTATTGATGCCAAGGTAGCCGGACTTCCAACCCGGCGGAATTTCACGTGCATCCAGTTCCCACTGGATGCCGAAGTCCACCAGGTAGCGCGCCCATGCGGCTGAGCCGAGGGTGCCCTGCGCCGGGTCGATGCCGGCGATACCGGGTACAAGGAAGTACGTCTTGCGCAAATCGAACTGTTTCGAGTACACGAGCGCTGACATCGACGCCGCCGCATTCGTGTGCCCCATGCCGGTCGTCAGGACACAGACGCCGTCGTGGGTGCAGTGGACTTCGGGATAGTCAGGGGAAAGCCCCGGCACCTTGATGCTCTCCATCGGGCCGAGGTGGTCCAGCCACACTTTGCCCTCTGGTCCAAACATGGAGATGATCAGAATCTTGACTGGGCGTGGGTGATGCGCGTTGTCCCCTGCGGCATGCACGCCGGCAACCAGCGACACGGCGAGTCCCAGTCCGGCGAGCATCCGTAGAAATTTCGTCTTCAACATGAGATCTGTATTCCTAATGGGTTGTTCAAACTTGTCCGGCGTCTGCGACTTCGCTCATGGTGCGATCGTCGGTCACGCCGGATGATGCAGCATACGATCAGAACTGATAGCCGACACTCGCGTAATAACCCCAACCGGTCGCGCGGTTGGCAAACGGGCCATTCCCGAAGTCGAGATCGCCACCAGACCATTGGCCGCCATCGTGGAAGTACCGGGCTGCGGCCCAGAAGCGCCAGTGCGTGAATGAATAGAGCAGCACGTTCGTTTCGACGAAGGCCGTGTCCGTGCGGCTGGTGCCGCCGGTCTCCTCGCGCAGCTTCGAGCCGAAGTCATAGTTGAAGAAGCCGACGTACGTCAGATTGCCGCCATGAAAGCTTCCGAGCGGATAGATGTATTTCATCTGGGCGCGATAGCCGTCCCACGAGTTTTCATTCGCCGCACCGTAGTTCTCCCATTGCCTGCGCACGTAGAGATTTGCGGACAGGATCAACGGCGTGTGCGTGTCGATATCCGTGCCGATGCCGCTATACAGGGTGTTCTGACGGCCGCCGATGTTGTAGCCCTCGTCATAGATCCAGTCGAACGCCAGATACCATTCCTTGAACGGACCAAAACCGAGGTGCCTGCCGACGAGGTCGTCGATCGATACGCGCGGTTCCTGCTCACTGAACAGGGGAGAGCCGCGGTCCCACATGCCGGTGTCATGCGTACTGCCTACTCCGAACACCTTTGGTGCGTCGATATACCCGTATAGGTCGAACGGGCCTTTTCTGCCGAAGTACTCGTACTCCAGATACATGTCGTTGGTCTCATAAGGTCCGAAGCGGATGTCTTTTGAGCCGATCACGCCGAGACTTTGATGAAACCATGACGATAGATAAGGAGACGCGGCAGCCGGTTGCGCTGCGGTATTGGGGACGACGGTGCCGCTTTCCGCGAGAGTCGGGTCGGTCGACTCGTCGGCCCTGGCTGTTTGAACTACGAAGAGGCTGACCGACATGAGCGCTGCGATCAGGGCAGCAAGCTTGCAATGGCGCTTCACGGCAGCCATCCACTTATTTCCAGCTATTTCATTTGGATGCCTAATTGTTATCATCTGATCGAATCCTTACCGTTATTAATATTTACGACGACTGCTGCCGTGCAAGTCTCTTCAGTCCTTGGCAGAAGCACCGCTAGATTGCACAGGCTGCATGCTTCGAGTGCGCTCACGCCCCAATGTCGACCAGTTGGTCAGGTTAAGCGCACGCTATGCATGTAGGCGGCGATTGAACGCACGAAGCATGCCAAAGTTGTCTGGTTGGTCAGGATTCAGGATTGAGGAACTACGCGCCAGGGAAATCCTGAAGCCATCTGATGGATAGATGCGAAATGGATAGGTGAGCGTGAGATTGGCGAGTGTTGGCGGACTCGTTGCGGGCGACGTGGGCGCGTAATGGCCGTCGTGCCCTAATGTGCTGCTTTTATAGCTCGTCCCAAAGTCCGGTCGATGCGCGCGTTCATTGCTCGCAGGAACTCTAAAAGCTCGGGAGGCTCCTGGATATCGTATTCGACTTCCAGCGTGCACAGCCAGGATGCGATCGTGTGCAGATCATGCGCTCCCGTGTGCACGATGCAGCGCTGCGAATCGAGCGGTGCCAGTTGCCCTACGAGTGGACAGATGCTTTGGGCGAGCGCCTGCATCGGCGCGTGAAGGATCACCTTGGCGCGCACCGGGTAAGCCGCCGTTGAAACCGAGCGCGAGACGTAGGCGGCAAGATCACCCTTGTCCGGCCCGCTACGAGGTTCGAAACGCGCTCCGCTCGAAATCGGCGGAACTACCCGGTCGACTCGGAATGTGCGCCAGTCTGCCCGGCTGACGTCCCAGGCAACGAGGTACCACCGCGACTCCGCGTTGACCAGGCCTTGAGGTTCGACCGTGCGCTGGCTGACCTGGGCTTTGCCATCCCTATAGTTGAATTGCAATTGCTCGTGGTCCGCACACCCGCCGGCTAGCGTAGCCAGCACGGCCTGGTCGACCTTGGGGCCCGTCTGGGCCAACTTCTGGATAGATGCGAAAAAAGCCCTCGCCTTGCGGTTGTGGCCTGGAGGCATCAAATGTTCCAGCTTGACGAGGGCGGAGAGCGCCGACTCTTCGACGTCTTCCACACCGCTCGCAGCAAGCGTTCGCAGCGCCAGCGAGACGGCCAGTGCTTCGTCCTCCTCGAACAGCAAGGGCGGCAGGGTGGTCCCGGCTTCCAGGCTATATCCGCCATCCGGCCCCGGCGTCGCGCTGATCCGGTAGCCCAGACCGCGCAAGTGGTCGACGTCGCGACGCACGGTCCGCTCGGTGACGCCAAGGCGCTCGGCCAGCACGGCACCGTGCCACGACGGGGAACTCCTGAGCATTCCCAGCAGACGCAGCAGTCTCGTGGAGTTTTGCAACATTTCGGCGTCGCCCTTCGTAGATGCGGACAACCTTTGTCCGCAATGATCCGTAGATTAGCAGTAACAGCACGCCAGGACGATACCGTGGATGCTGGGGAAAGAAGAGGCAATACCCGGACGGCGATGAACCGGATTTTCAGTTTGTAGGAGTACGAATAACAACGCTTCGTTTTCACTGAGGAAACTGTCATGAACATCGATTTTCCGAGCGACATTTCTAAGCAAACGCGTCTTCATCGTCTGTCGGGACTACCTTTTTCCGGTGGGAGGGAGGTCAACCCTCTGCATATTTCCGATTGGCTGAGGAGTGGCGTGCGCGTCGCGAGCATGCAACCGGTGCTATGGCTTAGCGTGTTGCTGGTCTGCGCCGATCTCGCGACGTTGCTGGGGTTTGTGCCGCAGTTGTATCCAGTGGCGGTGCTGCTGGCGCCACTCGTGGTGGGTGGGCTGATGTTCGTGCAGGACGGCGCTAGCAAGGGGCAACCGGTGTCGTTGCGCGAGGCGTTTGCGGCGCTGATTCGGCGCAGCAACGCGTTATGTCTGATCGGTTTGTATGGGGCGGCGATCGTTGCTATCGGCTATGTGGTTCTGCTGGCAACGTTCCATCTGTCTTTGAACGTGTCGGTTACGGCGAGTGGGGTGCATAACGTCTCGATCAGCTTTGGCGGCGACCATGGCGTACGCGGTGCGCTCGAATCGCTGCTGGGGGTGTCCATTTTCGCCGTCGCGATTGCATCGGCCTGCTTCGCCCCGGCTCTGGTGATCTTGCACAACATGACGCCGCACGGAGCAATGTTCGCAAGTCTGAATGGCGCGGCGCGCAACTGGCCGGTGATGGTGATGTACTTCGCGGCGATGACGGTGGCCGTGCTGTTCGCACCGATGGTTCCGCTGATGTTGCGTGCGTTGGTGTTGACGCCGTTGTTGACCGCATTGCCGCTGCTGTCGATTTATGGCGCTTACAGGGACGTGTTTTTGGGGCGATGAGCGGGGCGTGGGCGGTGCTTGATGTTCCTGGCGAGCCATTGTCCGGGGGATACTCAATCCCCTATGGCTCTCCCACCCTAGGCACGCACCACCCCCATCTCCCCACGCGCATAAGCCACACAGCGCCGTGCAAGGATTTCAGTCGGATCCACAAGCCTCACAGCCCGACCGTCACCCGAATAAATCTTCGCCTCAGGCAGCAACAACGGCAATTCAGTACACCCAAGAAGAATTACCTCAACGCCGCGCCCGCTTAGTTCATCGACAGCTGCGCGAATATCGTCGAGGCACTCGCCGGTAGTAAATCCCGCCTTAACACCACACTCCCCATAAATCGCATTCATCACCCGCGTCTGCAGATCATCGCTCGGAACGATCTGCCTCAGCCCACGCGCCTCGAATGCTTTTTTATAGACCCCACTCCTGATAGTCCCAGTGGTAGCAAGCAACCCAACCTCACGCAGATCGGGAAACGCCAGCTTCAGATATTCGACGCTCACCGTCAGCATATTGACGATCGGTACGTTCAGATACGGCTGTATCCGTTCGACAAACGCATGAGCGGTATTGCAAGGGATGGCGATAATGTCCACCTCCCCCGCTTCCAGCTTCTTGCACGTCGCGTACAACGACACCGTCGGGTCCTGCCCGTCACCCAGCAGATTCTCCGTGCGATCCGGAATCTGCGGGTTCTGTTCAACGAGCAGTTTGATGTGTTCCTGATCACGCGTCGCCGGCGTGCTACGCACCAGCTTTTGCATGAAGTCAACGGTGGCAGCAGGACCGACACCACCCACCACACCAACCTTGAACGCACGGTTGTTGTGGCTAAAGGATTGCCCTACAGACGCGTATTGCGCGTACACCAGGTTCGAATCGACGATCGGGACGTCCAGCGCCGCAATCTGACTCAACACGAGACCAATTTCAGTCATCCCAGGCAAAATCACGTCCGCCCCCTGCGCGATCAGATCCTGACACGCCTCGCGCAATAGTTCGACGGGCCGTCCACCAAGGTTGCCGCTCTTGATCCCAGCCTCACCATAGACAGCTTCGGTGACGGGATCCGTATCAGCTGAACTACGCTGACGCGGATGCAGCACTTCGAACTCCGGTGCCCGGAAGTACCGCTCAAAAAGCCCCTCGTCGCGAATGTAGTCCGAGGTCAATACACCCACGCGCCGCGCCGATGGAAACGAGCGAGCTACATGGCAACGCAGCGCATCCAGCATGTCGACGATCTGCACCGACGTGTTCTCCTGCAACTCATCGATGAACGTGTGGCTCAAAAAGCAAGGCAGAAGAACACTCGTGACGCCGCGCTTTTCGAAATCGCGGATCATGTCGAAGATATACAGCTTCCGCTCGGTCGTCGCGGCGCGAGATGGGCTTGCATTGCGAAACGGACGCTGTTCGAACAGGACGTCGAAGTGCTCCGCATCACTATGCGCGGGACTTGCCTGAATCAGCTTGAAAAGTACATCCGCGCCGGCGAGCGGCCCAAGCCCGCCGATCACGCCAAACACCCGCCTGTTAGCTAACTTCCTTGCTGTCATTGGACTTCGCTCTGAAGTTGTTCAAACTGCGGGGTGGGAGCGGCAATTTCGCTGCTGCTGCGGCGCGCCTCCCATTTTGCGATCACGGCAGTCGCCACGCTGTTGCCGATCACGTTGGTCATCGTGCGTCCCATATCGAGAATCTGGTCGATCGCGAGGACCAATACGACCCCCTCGGCGGGCAAGTGAAACAGCGGTGCTACGGCTGCGACCACCACAACGGACCCTCGCGGCACGCTTGCCATGCCCTTGCTGCTTAGCATCAACACTAGCAGCATGAAGATCTGCTGCGACAGCGGCATGTCGATACCGAAGGCCTGGGCAATGAAAATTGCCGCAAACGATTGATACATCATAGACCCGTCGAGGTTGAATACGTAGCCCAGCGGTAGCGTAAATCCAACTACTTTCTTGTCGATGCCGAATTTCTCGAGTTGCTCGGTCAGGCGGGGATAGGCCGCTTCACTGCTGGCGGTCGAAAACGCTAGCATGGCCGGTTCGCGCACAGCCTTGAGCAAGCCTCCGATCTGCTTGCCCAGAAACAGGTAACCCACGCCAATCAGGAGCGTCCACAGCAGTAGAAGACCCAGGTAGAACGAACCAATCAGCTTACCGTAAGTAAGCAATACGCCCAGGCCGCGCAGCGTCACGGTGGACGCGATCGCACCGAACACCCCAAACGGCGCAGCGCGCATGACGTAATCGGTGAGTCGCAGCATCACGGGCACCATGCCGTCGATTGCCTGCACAACCACCTTTACGCGTGCGTCGTGCTTTAGCGCGCCTAGCCCCAGGCCGAAGAACAGCGAAAACACGAGTATCTGCAAGATGTCGTTGCGCGCCATCGCATCCAGCAGACTGGTCGGAAACGCGTGGGTAATGACGTCCTTGAAGTTCAACCCCGCGGTATTGAGGCCGGTGTTCACGTCGCTGCCGCTCACCACCATGTGCAGCGCTGCGCCCGGTTGCAGAGCATTGGCGAGTACTAATCCGAGGGCGAGCGACACGAGCGACGCACAGATAAACCAGCCGACCGTACGCAGTCCAATGCGCCCGACCTCCTGACCGCTCTCCATGCCAGCCAGTCCGGAAACGAGCGTGGCGAAAACCAGCGGCGCGATGATCATCTTGATCAGCCGCAGAAAGATATCCGTGATGATCGAGAAATAGCCGGCCAGGGTTTTTGCCGAGTCAGCATCGGGGGCGCCGGCGTGACACACGTAGCCTGCTGCGACGCCGAGCACCATGCCGACGGCGATATAAAGCGTAAGGCGATTTTTCATAGCTGTCCTTTTTTTCGTCGACTAGGACGAACATCCGCTTCCGCACGGCTTCCTACACGAAAGCGTGCATATCGCCTTCTCGCGCGACCGAATCGCGGTGATGAGAAGACTTGGACGGATACTAGAGACGAAAAAAATGAACGTGATGCGGGCTTGACATTGCACTATGCGGCAGCCGCATAGATATCGCGAAAGGAGCCCGGGCGTGCCTCAAGCCTCGATGCGGGACTCCAGGTATTCCCAGATGTCCTTCACGAGAGGCATCTCGTTGTTGCGATCGCGGTAGAGGCGCAGTTGCAGGTCGAGTTGCCACGTACGGTCGCCGGCGGTCACGAGCGTGCCGCTATTCAGCTCTGTTTCGATCAGGCTACGCGGTAGCCAGGCGATGCCTTCGCCGTTAAGCGCGAGTTTCTTGAGCACATCCGCCATATCTGATTCGAAGTGCGGAGTCAGTGCTGGATTTTTGGTCGCCCTGTGCAGCAGCAGGTGCAGGCAACGGGCAAAGTAGGTGGTCGCGCTATAGCCAATCAACGGTAACGGACGGCCCGGCGTCCCTGGAAGACGGAACGACGGCGTCGAGCGCTGGCTGGGCGCGCAGACTGGCAGGAAGACGTCGTGCCCGACGGTGAGGTGAGGATAGCGCGTGGCGTCGAGATGCAGGGGCAGGTCAGGGTGCTCGTAAGCAAGCATCAGCTCGCAGTTACCGTTCACCAGCATCAGAATCGAATCGTGGACGTTGGTCGGGACAATCCTTACACGCAGTCCGCTAAAGCGGCTTTGCAGCGAGCGCAGCCAGTCCGGCACAAAGCCAACGGAGATGGCGTGGCCGGCGGCGATCTGCAATCCGGTCCCGGGCATGCGCTGCTCGCTGCGGATGATCGCCCGCGTGTCGAACAGCTTGCCCAGGATGTCCTCAGCGGCTTCGCGGAACAACGCGCCAGCGGGCGTGAGCGTGGGCGGATAGGTGCTGCGGTCGATCAGTTCAGCGCCGATCCACTGTTCCAGCGCCTGAATGCGCCGGCTGAGCCCGGATTGGGTGACATTGCGCACTTCCGCCGCGCGCGAAAAGCTCTGGTGCTGCGCGAGCGCGATGAAATCCTCGATCCACTTGACTTCCACGTTAGCTCCTCGACAACGTGTGAACTGGCTGGCCTGCCAGACTCCCCGTCGACCGATTCTAGCGTCGCCATTTTTTATCGCCAACCGACTGTGGACGCCACGCGTCGGTGCGTAGAGCGACTTTTTCTGCGCGATAGATCGGTAAAACTAAAGCGCGTATCTGATAACGTCTTTCGAGTTTTCAGAGTGCATGTGACGTATTAAATACGTGATCAAAATGACGGATTGCTGAACGAGATTTCGCGGCGCGAGATTCGGTTCCAGACGAAGTATTCACATGTGGCAATCATCCAACACCTGCCAAATAAATCGCTGCGCAGGAGATGAAAAAAAACCGGAGGTCCCTTCTGCGTAGGGTTCCCAATCCTTTCAGGTTGCTGAAAGATAGAATTTCAATATGGGTCTGTTTTTTATCATGAAACCATCAGATATATTTGCGCCGCGGTAGTCGATCAGGTCTGTAAAAATCAACCAGTTGTTATCCGGACATTAATGTCGAGTTGAAAGTACAGGCTTTGAGCGCAATAGCCTTCGGTTTGCGAATCGCCTCGCAGGATAGTAAATCGAGACCAATATCTTTAATTGGATAAATTTTCATGAAAAAAACAATTCTTGCAGTCGCGTCTCTCGCAGCCATGACGTCGATCGCCCATGCGCAAAGCAGCGTCACCTTGTACGGCGCGCTCGATACGAGTATTGCGTACTTCGGCAACCAGCAGGGCACCAACCATTCGGGTGGGACCTTCGAGATGGCGGCAGGCAATATTTCGCCTAACCTGTGGGGCTTGAAAGGCACGGAAGATCTGGGCGGCGGTTTGTCGGCCATCTTCAAGCTGGAAAGCGGCTTCAACATCGACAATGGCCGTCTCGGCCAGGGTTCGCGCATCTTCGGCCGTACCGCGATGGTCGGTTTGACGGGCGACAACACCGGCACGATCTCGCTCGGCCGTCAGTACGATCCGCTGATCGACCTGATCCAGCCGCTGACGAACGACGACACCTTCGGTCCGACCTTCGCCACGCCGGGCGACATCGACAACTACGACAATAGTTATCGCACCAACAACTCGATCAAGTACACCACGCCGAACTACGCAGGTCTGCAGGGTTCGGCGATGTACGCGTTCGGTGGTGTGCCTGGCAGCACCGCGAGTGGCCAGACCTACGCGGCGGCTCTCGCGTACAACCACGGTCCGTTCGGTTTCGCCGCAGGTTACTTCCACGCCAATAGCGATCACGGCACAGCAGCATCGTTCGACGGCCTGAACCCGGATGCAGCCAGCTTTGCGGTAGATTCAGAAGCGATCTCTGGTGGGTTCGTCTCGGCGAACTCGATGCAGATCATCCGCGCCGCGGGCGATTACGTGTTCCGGAATTTCACGTTCGGCGTTTCGTATAGCAACGTGCAGTACAACAACTACACGACTTCTTTCGGTGACCAGAACAACACGAAGTTCAACACGGGCCAGGCGTTCGTGAACTATCAGCTGACACCGGCGATGGTTCTCGGTGTGGGCTACGACTACACGAAGGGCAGCGGCAACAACGTGACAGTGTCGTATAACCAGTTCAGCTTCGGCGCCGACTACTTCCTGTCGAAGCACACGGACATCTACGCGCTGGCCGGTTATCAGAAGGCATCGGGCAATACGATCAGCGCATCGTCGGGCGACGTGGTCGCAGCGGTGGCGTCGATGGGCGACTTCGGTAACGACGCGTCCACCAACAAACAGGCTATGGGCATGATCGGTATCCGTCACAAGTTCTAAGCTGCGGTTCGCAGATAGCGGACATCGAAACGACAAAGCCCGCCTGGGTTATCCAGGCGGGCTTTGTTACTGATGCGGAGTGCCTAATGGACCTCAGGCGTCCTCACGAACTCTTAAGGCCGTTCCCCGCGCGCCAGCCTTGCCTCGATGTCGTACACCACCGGCATCAGATCGGCGACGCTGTCGACCACATAGTGTGCGCCTGCATTGCTCAAGCGTTGGGTTGCCGCGGCGCGGCGTTGGGCAAATTCCTGAGGCGCCAGCGCCTTCACATCGGCTTCGGCCATCCCGAACGCATTGCCGCTCACGGCCACGCCTACCGCCCACGTTCCGCCGTTGATGCCTTCTTCGATGCCTACTTCGGTATCGTCGACCTTGATCGCATTCTTCGCGAGCCATACGCCGAGTTGCGGCAACGTCTTGTAGATCATGTACGGCGAAGGACGTCCCTCCGGCGTATCGCCGGTGCAAACGAGGCTATCGGGTGAAAACCCCTGCGCAGCAGCGCCCGGCGTGATCTCAGCCATGATCTCGCGCGTGTAGCCCGTCGTCGTACCGATGCGGATATCCTCAGAACGCAGCGCCGTCGTGACTTCCGCGACGCCCGGGATCACCTGGCTATAGCTTGCGGCTACCGCGATGTTCTTCGGCACGAAGACGTCGTAGACGGCGTCGATATCCCGCTCGGTCGGCGCGCGGCCGTATTTGTCGGCCCACGCCTGCGACACCCTCGGCAGGGCCATCAGCGCGGCGATATGCGGACGCTTGGCCATACCCATCGGCCCGCGCGCCTCGTCGATGGTGATCGACACGCCGAACTGTTCGAATGTCTCGACAAACGCACCCATCGGCGCCAGCGAACCATAGTCGACCACGGTTCCGGCCCAATCGAAGATCACTGCTTTTACGTGTTTCATTGATGTCGCATCCTGAGAAGAGTCTGGGCCGTCGATTTCAAACCTGTTCGGCGAGCAGGTGGCGTTCTTTGAGCGCGGCGGCCGGGGGCGCGGCGTGCTCCACGCCCATCGTGCGCAACGCCTGAGCGCTCGCTACGACGACGCGTCGCATGACATCCGCATCCACCTGACCGATGCATCCCACGCGGAAGCTGTCCACCACGGTCAGCTTGCCCGGGTAGATGATGAAACCTTGCTGCTTCATCAACTCGTAGAACTGCTCAAACCGGAACGCCGGATCCGCGGGTGCAAAGAACGTCACGATGATCGGCGAGCGCCAGTGCGCGTCGAGCAGCGGTTCGAAGCCGAGTTCCTGCATGCCGGTGACCAGCACATCGCGGTTGTTGGCGTAGCGTGCCAGCCGGCCAGGCTGACCGCCTTCGATGGCGTGCAGCCTGAGCGCCTCGATAAATGCCGCGACGGTGTGCGTGGGCGGTGTGAAGCGCCACTGTCCAGTGCGGTTCATCACGTCCCATTGGTCGTACACGTCGAGGCTCAGCGAATGGCTGCGGCCCTTCGCCTCCTGCAACGCGCTCTTGCGCGCGATCACGAAGCCGAAGCCCGGTACGCCTTCGATGCACTTGTTTGCCGACGAAACGAACGCTTCGCACTGCAGATGCCGCACATCGAGCGGCACTGCGCCGAACGCGCTCATGGAGTCGATCAGCAGCTTGCGGCCTTTCTTTGCTGTGGACGCAGCGATTTCTTCGAGCGGGTTGAGAATCCCCGAGCTGGTCTCGCAGTGCACGGCGACAACGTGTGTGATGCCTGGTTCGGCGTCGAGCATGCGCTCGATTTCGCTGCCGCGCGGCGGCAGATAGTCACCCTTGTCGAGCACGGTGCAACGGCGGCCCAGATAGCCAAGCGTGGTGGCGATGCGCTTGCCGTAGGCGCCGTTCGCCAGCACCAGCGCATGTCCGTCACGCGGGACCAGGCTGCCGAGCATGGCTTCGACGCAGTAGCTCCCGCTGCCCTGCAGCGGCACGCAATCGTAGTCACCGGCGGTGTCGCCGGCGATTTCGAGGAGGCGGCGGCGAAGCAGCGCGGTCATCGCGCGGAAATCGCCGTCCCACGATCCCCAGTCGCGCAACATCGCTTCCTTGGTCGAGAGCGCCGTGGTAAGCGGCCCCGGCGTCAACAGATACGGCTCCCCTTTGGCGGGGGCGGCGCACGAAGTAACGGAATGGTCGACTGGGGTGTCCATGCTTGACGTCCGATGAGGATCTCAGTGCTTGGCAGAGTACAGAATCTGGGTTCATCGGTAAAATCGATATAATCGATGTGTGTATCACCGAAACTTATAGTCGAGGACGAGGCGCAGATGCAATACGCTCAATTGCGGGCGTTTCACGCGGTCGCGGAGCACGGCGGGTTTTCGAAGGCCGCGCAGGCGTTGTCGCTGACGCAGCCGGCCATTTCCGATCACGTGCGGCGGCTCGAGCAGGATTTTGGGGTCAAGCTGTTCGATCGCGGGCCTCGTGGCGTCGAGCCGACCGAGCTTGGACGGCGCCTCTTCAGTGTGACGCGGCAAATGCTGAGTTGCGAGCGCGACGCTCGTCAATTGCTCGATTCCGCGGGCGGACTGGCTTCCGGCACGCTGTCGCTCGTGGCGGACGCGCCTGACCTCGCGGTCAAACTGATCGGCGCGTTTCGCAAGCAGTACCCCGGCATTGTGGTGACGCTGTCGATCGCGAACGCAGCCGAGTGCATGCAGCGCGTGCTATCGAGCGCGGTGGACGCGGCCATTACCGCCGCGCCGCAGGTCCACAGCCGGCTCGAATCGCGCGTATTGCGGCGCGATCCACTGGTCGCGATGGTGCCCGCCACAAGTCCAATCGCGAAGAAGCGCAAGCTGACCTACGCTGAGTTCGTCAAGGAGCCTGTGATCTTCCGGGAAGCGCAATCGGTGACGCAGCAGTTGCTTGAGATCGAACTGGTGCGACAGTCGTTGCAGGTCGAACCGGTGATGTACGTGGACGGCCGAGAGGCGCTAGAGGAAGCGATCGCGCAGGGCATGGGCGTGGGCGTGATCGCGTCCGCGGAATTCAACGAATCGCGCCGCATCAGAATGATTCCGCTGCAGGACTGCCAGGTCGAGATGATCGAGTCGCTCACGCGGCTTGCCGAGCGGCCCGCGTCGAACCTGCTGAATGCGTTGTTCAAGACCGAACTTGAGTAGCGCGGCGTGTCACATCGAATGGAAAATGTAATCTCGATGCGACTGCGTGGTCTGCTCAATTTGATGGCGTGCATGCTACGCGATTAGCGGTTTGCGATGATCCGGCAATGCCGCGTCTGAAGCGCCGGAAGTTGACAATGTTTTACAGCTTTGCCCATTCTGAGATGCTATCGTCGTTGCGGATGGCGTCCGGCGAACTGCCATCAGCGAATTCATATCGACCTTCAACATATACGGTGATTGCCATGGGTATTCTGGATACGGTAGGTGAGATTGCAGGCGCAGTCGTGGCAGTAGAAGCAGCTGAAAAAGTCGATCCGGATGCGGGTCTGCTGACAAAAGGCATCGCAGCAGTCGCCGGCTTCAAAGGCGCTGGCGCGCTGGAGTCGCTCGCTGAGAAGAAAGAAGGCGAGGGCAGCGAGCAACAGGCGTCCGACACGGATGCGGACAGCGCCGCTCCGCAAGCCTGAGTTTGAGTTGAGTTGTTCCCAGACCGGTCGCTCGCTCGAGCGGATGGTCTGGCGCCTGATCGCGTCGCATGCCGCTCAGTGATAGAGTTTCGTCTCCGATCTACCGTTTTGGATGGCGCAAAGCCAGTGCAGGTTGCGACCGGCTCGCCAGGGAGGAGACAGCATGTCCGTTCTAGGCTTCAGTCACTACAACCTTCGGGCCAGCCGCGCGGTACTCGATACCCTGCGCAATTTTTATATCGAGGTGGTGGGGTTGCAACCCGGCACCCGACCGCCGTTTCAGAACTTTGGATACTGGCTTTATATCGGCGACGAGGCCGTGCTGCACCTTTCCGAAGCCGACGCGGACGAAGTACGTCCTCCCAACGTGACCAACACGTTCGACCACGTCGCATTCACCTGCCGCGACCTGCGCGGGTTCGAAGCACATCTGACTGAACTGAAGATCCCATATCGGCAAGACGATGTGCCGTTAACCGGGCAGCGGCAGTTGTTCTTTAAGGATCCAGCGGGCAACGGGGTGGAATTGAACTTCGCGCAGAGCGATCTTTGAAATGCCGGCCATGGAAAATACCTGGCAGTTCCAACTAAGAATCGCTGTTTCCCCAGAGCTTGCGGCGAGCCTGCGCGGCGATCCCGCGAGCCAATCATACGCACTGCTTGGCGATGTTCTGCGCAAACACAACGCGTCGTTGAAGTGTCAGTTCGATGCGTTTGCCGACTACGTTAGTGAGGCCGAAAAACGCGGCGTCGAAAATTATCCGCTCTATCATTGGACCAAAGAGACTATCGAGAAGCCTGAGAAAAAGGCCCGCTATCTGCGATCCTTTACGCTCTACGTAGATGGAGAAGAGGTCTACAGCAAGGAGCGCGCCGATCCTTTGCAGGCGGAACTCGACGCCCTTGTCGGCCTTGGCGGGATAGAGAGCGTGGTGAAGTTCGATACCAATCCGGCGAACAACCCGCAGCCGCCCGCGCGGTGACAAGGACGTGTCTGGTCCCGCATGGACCTGCCGTCCGGCACCCCACAGATGTTAAAAAAGCGGCGTCGTGCAACGCACGACGCCGCTAAAGGTTCTGGCGCTTTACGAGGGCTATACCAGAACCTGAGAGAACGGTTTAGAAGGTCGCCCAGTCCGCATCCGCCATGGCGGCGCCTGCCGTGTCCGGGTGTTTGTCTGCAGTAGCGGGGCGATCATCTGCCAATCTTGCGGGCGTTGCCCGATGCCTGGTGACAACGCGTGAAGGCGCCGGGCGAGCCCTGGTTTGCGGAATCGTCCTGATCGGCGCGGATGTCCCGGTGTCGGTGAGCTTGAATGCCGAGACCGCATCCTTCAGCCTGTTAGCCTGCTCTTCGAGCGACTGGGCCGCCGCTGCCGCCTGTTCGACGAGCGCTGCATTCTGCTGAGTGACTTCGTCCATCTGGCCTACAGCCTGGTTCACCTGTTCGATACCACGGCTTTGCTCTTCGGATGCGGCCGTGATCTCGCCGACAATGTCTGAAACCTGCTTGATCGCCTGCTTGACCTGTCCCATGGTCGTGCTGACTTCGGTCGCCTGCTTCGCGCCGTCCTGAATCATCGTGACGGATGAACTGATCAGTTCCTTGATTTCCTTCGCTGCTGCAGCCGAGCGTTGAGCCAGACTACGCACTTCGCTGGCGACTACGGCAAAGCCCCGGCCCTGTTCGCCGGCGCGTGCAGCCTCGACGGCTGCGTTCAACGCCAGGATGTTGGTCTGGAAAGCAATGCCTTCAATGACTCCGGTAATCTCGGAGATCTTGGTCGAACTGCTGCTGATCTGGCCGATGGTGCCGACCATTGTCTGCACAGAGTCGTTGCCGGTATCGGCCATGTCCGTGGCCCGGGTTGCCAAGGTGTTCGCCTGGCGTGCATTGTCCGCGTTCTGCTTTACCGTTTCGGTCAACTGCGTCATGCTCGCCGCCGTTTCTTCGAGCGACGCCGCCTGTTCTTCCGTGCGCGAAGAAAGATCGGTGTTGCCGCTCGCTATTTCTCGCGCCGCCACGCTGACCGATTCGGTGGACGTCTTGATTCCGCGTACGGTATTGCTAAGATTCCGGTCCATTTTGCCGAGCGCGTCGAGAAGCTCACCGAATTCGCCGCGTGAGTCGCTCTCGATGCGGTTGTCCAATTGCCCGTCGGCGATGTGGTTTGCTGCGTCGATCGCTTTTCGGAGAGGTCGCAAGATCACGCGCAACAGATAGACCGAGACGCCAATTGCAACGACGAGACCAATACCCACCAGGACGATGGCGATCGACAGCAATGTTCTATACAACGACTCGCCGTCCTCGGAGTACTGCTTCGCTTCCTCTACGTTGATCTGCGAGTCATCCCTGAGCAGGCCGGCGACCGCATCGGCCGCGTCGGCGCTCCGGTTGATCACGTCGCCGGCGGCATCGAAGTTGCCTGCCTTGAAATCCGAAAGGGCTTCGTTGGTCTGCGCCTGCAAGTCCTTCAGGCCACTCGCGATCTGGTCTGCAACCGCACGTTCCTTGTCGCCGGATACGCCTGCCGGATAGTATGAGGACCACTGCTTGTCGATAATGGCCAGATCGGCCTCGACGCTCGTGGCGTTTTTCGCTACATTTTCAGGCGACCTGGCCACCTGCATGCGCCGAAGCTTGGCGCGGATATCCAGCTCCGCGGCGCGCACATCCGAAAGCTGGGCGATCGGGAGCACGGCGGTGGAGAAGGTATCACTCATGTTCGAGTTCAATCTGGCCAGTCCGTTTGCGCCGGACAAGCCGACCGCGATATTCACGGCGACGCATGCGCCAAGCGACACGATGATCTTGAACCTGATGGTGTGGACGAACTTGTTCACTTCATTTCCTGTAAGAAATCACTTCGAATTCCGCAGCGTTTCATTCGACATCAAGGCGTCTGCTGATCCAGCAAGTCTCTACGGGTATACGGTTTCAAATGATCGAAGCTAAAGGGCTTTTCGCGTCAGGCGTTGCTGGAATTCTTGTAGGGATTTTCCTCCTAAGGATTTCCTTACCTCCGGTTCAGCGTCCCCGTCGCGCAATTTCCACGCTTCCTGACTGCGCCGGTCGGGCCCACCGCCTAGTATCAGTTATCGAAAACCAATCAGTGGTGGCGATCATGATTTCTCGCCTGTCCGAACGTGAAAATGCGCTTGAGCATATCAACGCGATTTGCCTGCGCCTGTTTGATATCTGGTGCCAGCGTCGAAGCACGACCGCGCTGACTTATCTGCTGCACTGCTGGCCGCTCATGGATAGCCGGCCTGCGACAGTCCGGCGTCTCCACAAGACGCTATCGGAACTGCGCAGGACGCACCTTGAAACGATCGACGCCGAGACTGAGCAGGCGCTGTTCGAACTGGCAGACTGGACAGACGAAATTCTGCAGGACGCACCATTGCCGGATCGCAGCCTGCCAATGGCTAACAGGGAACTCGTGCACGCAATCTCGGGTTAAGGTCAAGCTGACCGGACATATTCCGCCGGCTGGCGGATCAAATTGATGATAAAAATATTGATTGCGGATGACCACGCGATTGTGCGCGGGGGATTGAAACAGATTATCGCTACCACCGACGATATCGTCGTGACCGGAGAAGCGGCGCAAGGCTCTGAAGTGGTCGACAAGCTGCGCATCTGCGAAGTAGACCTGCTGCTGCTGGACATGACGATGCCAGGCATCAGCGGCGTTGATCTGATCCGGCGGGTGCGCGTCGAGCAGCCTGCGTTGCCGGTGCTGGTGCTGAGCATCCACAACGAGGCGCAGGTCGTATCGCGTGCTCTGCGTGCCGGTGCGACGGGCTATGTGACGAAAGACAGCGACCCCGATGTGCTGCTTGCCGCGATTCGCAAGCTGGCTGCGGGCGGTCGATTTATCGACCCGAAGCTGGTCGACGCGATCATCTTCGAGACGCACTCGGGCGACGCGCCGCCGCATGAAGTTCTGTCCGACCGCGAATTTCAGGTGCTGCAGATGCTGGCCGCAGGCACAAGCATCAACGAGATTGCCGAGACCCTCGCGCTGAGCGCGAAAACCATCAGCACGCACAAGATGCGGCTCATGCAAAAGCTCGGTCTCGCCAACAATGCGGAATTGATTCTTTATACGGTCAGACACGGACTCGCTGCTAAATAAGCGGGTTCGCGCGTAGCGCGCGGCACGGGGTGTGCGTTTCGTGGAGCCGGTACTCAAGGGTAGCAATGCGCCCTAAGCCGGCACCTCCGCCATATCCCGGTGTTTCTCGCGAAGAATGGTCAAGCAACAGAATTCAATCGGGCCACCTCCACTGGCCGTGAAGGGCCGGGCATGAAACGGCTCGTGGATATCCCACAGTACCGACTGGTCGAGCGCTTGCGTCGCAGCGTTGCGCTGCGGCTGTATGTCGTCGCCTTCGCGTTTGGCTGCATCGCGACCATGAGTTCGACTGCGCCACAGTTGTATCGTGATCACCGCACTGGCGTCGAGTTCGCGCGCGCGGCGGCGAAACTCTTCGCGATCCAGGGTGCCGGCATCTTTTCGGTGGCGTTGCTGGTGGCCTGCGCGGCGGATCGACTTATCGTGCGGCATCTGCGCGTAATTGCGCTAGCGGCCCGCAGCGGAGACTATCGCGAAGCGCCACGCCCGAGCCCGCTCGCGCTTGCACGCCGCCGCACCACGACGCTCGACGAACTCGACCGTGTCGTGTTGGCCCTCAACGCATTGAGCACGCACCTCTATTGCTCGCATCTGATCCGCGATGAACTCGAGGCGCGCGTAGCTCAACTCGCTACACAACTCGCTCGGGCAAAGGATGATCTGAGCGCACAGACGGATGAGCGCGTGCGTACCAGGGCGAATCAACAGGAACTGCTCGAGTCGCGCGAGAAATTACGTGAGTTCGGCGCGTACATGGAAGCGACGCGCGAAGACGAGAGAAAACGCATTGCCCTGGAAATACACGACGAGTTGGGGCAACTGCTGACGGCGCTAAAGATGGACGTGTCGTTGCTGAAGATGCGTTTGAGCGCACCGGATCTGCTCGAGAAAGTGGCCGACATGCACGTGCTCGTCGACCGGACGATCTGGATGGTGCGCAACGTCGCCAATCATTTGCGCCCTGCCGCACTCAATTTCGGTCTTGCCTCGGCACTCGAATGGCTTGCCGAAGATTTCGCGCGGCGCAACACGATACCGTGTCTGTTTCGTATGAACGGCAGCGAGCCGGTGCTTCCCGAAGCGCATGCAACCGCAGTGTTTCGCGTCGTTCAGGAATCGCTCACTAACGTGGGCCGCCATGCCCGGGCTTCGCACGTCCATGTCACGCTCACGCGCACCGAACGTGGCTTCGATCTGCACGTCAACGATGACGGCTGCGGATTCGAGCCGGAGACGGCGCGCAACGGCTATTCGTATGGACTTTTGAGCATGAGCGAACGTGCCCGTCTGATTGGGGCTTCATTGCGGATCGACAGCGCGCCGGGTGCGGGCACCACGGTGTCGGTGAACGTTCCACTCCACGTTGGAAGGCTCACATGACCGGCAGAATATCAAATACGCATATTGTTAAATCGAAGTAGGCATTTCCTGATTTGCAGTAAGGATATCCCGAATCATATTTCCGCTTATATGAAGATTTCCCAATTTAACTCGTAAAATTCGCCATATTGCATATTATTGGCTTAAGAGTTGTACTGGTTCGTCGTAAACATGATCGTGGAGTCAGGGCCTGCCAGAGGGCTTGGCATATGGGATCGACCGGGTAGGGCCATTTTGCATTGCAGCCTTCCCGATAGGCAATTGGGATATACGGTAAAAAATACCGAAATCATTGATTCGATTATGTAACAGTTGAATCGATTTTGCCGGTGAACGTATGTTTTATAGAAACAGTTTCATCTTGATGGGGAATCAGCAGCATGCAAGACAGACGAGAGATCGATCCAGCTTCGCCCGGAGATAACGGGCTGGTCGAGCCCACGCAGGGGCAGCAAGGCGACGACGAGTTGATTGATCTGCTTGCCACCTTGTCCAAAACCAACGGCAACGCGGTGATCCAGCAAGGCGCACGGATTGCGGTGATCGGCGAATTGCTGGCGGCGTTGCTGAGTCACCTGCCCCAAACGATGCGTAACGAAGTCGACAAGTCATTCCGTGACAGGGTCGAATTCCTGTTGTCGCTGGCCGACGATAGCCGTTTGCCGGAACAGTATCAGTCGGCGCTGCTCACCGAAGTCAATCGCTACCTGTATGCAAGTAAATAGCGTGCAGCGTCCAGCTGCATGGCTTTCTCATCTCCCGTCTAATTGACACTCCCCTCGAAGCTTCTGCGTGCGCGTTAGGCGATATGGCACGGCGCTCCCCCGCGCAAAGCTTGCGTGGAGTGTGCCGACTGAAGACTCGAAGATTCCGTGTTTTCCTCGACGAATGGGGCGACACCGCGCGCAAGTGCAAGTTCGCCGATCCGTTTCCAGAGTGGTCACACTGAAGAGGAACAGGTTGATATCCTGTGCGGATGACCGCACCCTTCCCCAATCTGCACCTCCCTGCGACGGCGCGCCTCCAGCTCCGTCCGCTCGACGTTTCCGACGCGCAGCGCATCTTTGAAATCTGGTCCGATCCGGAAGTGATGCGCTTCTACGACGTGGCGCCGCTGACCCGCTTCGAACAGGCCGAGCACGTGGTGGCGAGGCTCATGCAGGACACGGCTGAACAAACGGGCATCCGCTGGGCGATCGTGTCCACGAACGACGGATGCGTCATCGGGACCTGCGGATTCCGGCTCAACTTCGCGTTCCGATCGGCAAGTCTCGGCTTCGAACTGGAGCGCCGGTACTGGCGTCAGGGCTTGATGCGCGAAGCGCTCGATGCCGCAATCACCTACGCCTACGATCAGCTCGCGATGAACCGCGTCCAGGCGACAACGGACCTGGACAATCACGCGTCAGCGGGGCTGCTGGCAAGCCTGGGGTTTGTCGAAGAAGGCGTAATGCGGCAATGGGGCTACTGGAAAGACGCGTTTCACGACGTGCGTCTGCTGTCGCTGATCAAGTCGGATCGTCGCGAGTGCTGCCAGTCGGCGCAGACCTCTACCAACGGCCGGTGACCGGCTAACCGCTCAGCCGCCTGAGCGGGCCAGCACATAGGCTTGCGGGACCTATAAACCCCGGCTCGCGCCAAAAAACACATTATTTTCTGCCCGCCACAATATTCCCGCTCCCAAGTCGTCTACAGACGTATGGAAACGCCGCCGCCCCCGGACCCGATGCTCGAACGAGACAACGACCTCACTGCAACCATTTTGCGTGAGCGTACGCGGCTTGGGCATTTCATCCGGCGCCGGGTGCGTGATCCGAGCGACGCGGAAGACATCTTGCAGGACGTCTTTCATGAGTTCGTGCAGGCCTACCGGCTGCCCGCGCCGATCGAACAGGCCAGCGCCTGGCTGTTCCGCGTGGCGCGCAACCGCATCATCGACGTGTTTCGCAAGAGGCGGGAACTGCCGTTGGTCGAAGCCACCGCAGAGCCGGATGACGAAAGCGAATACCGGCTCGACCTTGCGCTGCCGTCACAGGATGCCGGCCCGGAGGCGGCCTATGCGCGGTCGGTGCTGCTCGATGCGCTACAAGCCGCGCTCGACGAACTGCCGGCCAATCAGCGCGACGTTTTTGTCGCGCACGAGCTCGAAGGGCGCAGCTTCAAGGAACTGGCTGGCGAGAGCGGCGTCAGCGTGAACACGCTGCTCGCACGCAAGCGTTATGCGGTGCTGCATCTGCGTGCCAGCCTGCAAGCCGTGTATGACGAACTGGAAATTTAAAGGAGCAGGTGATGAGATTCAAAGTGAGATGCTTCGGCAAAGCACTGCTGGCCCTGGTGGCGATCGCGGTGCTTGGATGGATCGTGATGTCGCTATGGAATTGGGTGATCCCAGCGATATTCGTCGGCGGCCGTTCGATTGATTTTCTGCACGCGATAGGTTTGCTGGTGCTGAGCCGCATCCTGTTCGGCGGGTTCCGCGGCCGTGGCGGCTGGCACGGCGGTGGACGCGGACATTGGCGCCGCTGGGAGCGCATGACGCCGGAGGAACGCGAGAATTTTCTCAAGGGCTTCTCGCCCCGGGACCGCAGGGCGCAGTCGCAGGAGGACAACCCATCGTGAGCAAGACATCGACAGCTGCCGCCTGCAAGCAGGCACCGGGCGTGATTGCGCCGGTGGTCGACTTCAGGCGTTGCGAAGGGAAGGGCGATTGCGCGGTGGTTTGCCCTGAGAACGTGTTCGAGATTCGTAAGATCGACGCTGAAGATTACAATCAGTTAGGTATGTTGAATAAATTCAAGCTGCGGGTGCACGGTCTGAAGGTCGCTTATACGCCGAATGCGGATGCATGCCGTTCCTGCGGGTTGTGCGTGACGGCTTGCCCGGAGCGGGCTATTACACTGGCGCGGGTGAAGCGACGTGAATTGTGACATTCGCAACCTGCACCGCCCGCCAGCGTCCCCGCACGACAAACGCTATGCTATGCGTTTCGCCCAACCGAGGACCGCTCGATGACACATTCACCAGGATCCATGATTACCTTCCGCCGTCCCGATGGAAAGGATGTTGAAGGTTATCTCGCCAAGCCGCAGAACCCCGTAGGTGCTCCCGCCATTGTTGTGATTCAGGAATGGTGGGGCTTGAACGACCAGATTCGCGGCGTGGCCGACCGCCTTGCGCAAGCCGGCTATCTGGCGCTCGTTCCCGATCTCTACCGCGGCAAGATGACGGTCGAGAAGGAAGAAGCGCACCATTTGATGAGCGGCCTCGACTTCGGCGACGCCGCTTCCCAGGATATTCGCGGCGCCGTTGAATACCTGAAGCAACACGCGGACCGTGTGGCCGTCACCGGCTTTTGCATGGGCGGCGCGCTGACGCTGCTGGCGCTCGGCCAGATTCCCGAATTGTCCGCCGGGGTGGTGTGGTACGGCTGCCCGCCGCTCGACTACATCCAGGCTGACAACATCAAGGTGCCGGTGCAAGCGCACTGGGCTACGCAAGACGCGTTTTTCCCGCCCGATGCGGTCGAGGCGGTCGAAGCCAAGCTGCGCAACGCGAAAGTGGATCTCGAGTCGTACCACTACCAGGCCCACCACGCGTTTGCCAACGAGACGGCGGTCGGACCCGGCCGTATCGCGGAGACCCAGTACGATCCGGTCTGGGCTCAACTGGCCTGGGACCGCGCTCTGACTTTCTTTGGCCGCACGCTATGGCCGCAGAAGGCTTAAGCTAGTCCAACTTTCGGCGGCGGCGAGCCGCATCATTCTTCAGCACGCTCGCCGCAGCATTGAACGCCTTCCGTCCTCCCCCTGTCTCACTGTTGCGCTGACCCGCAATCCGGCGCATTGCGTCTTCTTGGCGCATAGGCATCCCCGGCAAGAACTGCGGCGCGCCAGACTTCTGCCGGGAATCGTTCGGAAAAAGATTCCCTGCAAAAGCGGCAAGTGACGACTAACGTACTACGGTACGACCGCGCAGAATCCCCGTTTTCGCATGTGAGCTTCGTTGCCTCGTAACGCAGCGCATACAGCGGCGGTTCTGCTTCACAACTGCTTGAACGACCGCGGCAGCAGCCAGCGCGGTATCGCAACGTAAGGAGTGAGAGATGCAGCTAGGCATGATTGGATTGGGGCGCATGGGCGCCGACATGGTGCGGCGTCTGACCGCCGGTGGTCAGACCTGCGTGGTCTACGACGTAGCGCCGGCGGCGGTGGAGAAACTCAAGCAGAGTGGCAGCGGCATCGAGGGAGCCTCGTCCCTCGAAGATCTGGTCAAGCAACTGGCGAAGCCACGCGCCGTCTGGTTGATGGTGCCGGCCGCGGTGGTCGATTCGACGCTGGCGAAACTGACGCCCTTGCTCGAGCCGGGCGACATCGTGATCGACGGCGGCAACTCGTTCTATCACGACGACATTCGCCGCGGCAATGAACTCGGTAGCAAGAAGCTTCACTATGTGGACGTCGGAACGAGCGGCGGCGTGTTCGGCCGCGAACGCGGCTATTGCCTGATGATCGGTGGCGAGACGCCGATCGTCGAACATCTCGCGCCGATTTTCTCGACGCTGGCGCCGGGACCGGGCGCGGCCGTCCCGACACCGGGACGTCCCAAGGACGCGGGTACGGCGGATCAGGGCTATCTGCATTGTGGGCCGCAAGGCGCCGGCCACTTCGTCAAGATGGTTCACAACGGCATCGAATACGGGATCATGGCGGCTTACGCGGAGGGCTTGAACATCCTCCACAACGCAAACGCCGGCAAAAAGACTGCGGAAATCGATGCGGAAACTTCGCCGCTGCACGGCCCGGAGTTCTATCAGTACGACCTGAATTTGCCGGAAATCACGGAGGTCTGGCGCCGCGGCAGCGTGATCGGCTCATGGTTGCTCGATCTGACCGCTGCATCGCTGGTCGGCGACGCAGGCCTTGAACAGTACTCTGGGCGCGTGTCGGACTCGGGCGAGGGGCGTTGGACCGTTAACGCGGCGATCGACGAAGGCGTGCCGGTGCCCGTGCTGAGCGCGGCCCTGTTCGCCCGCTTCAGTTCGCGCGGCGAGGCGGATTTTGCTAACCGTGTGCTGTCGGCAATGCGGCACGATTTCGGCGGCCATATGGAAAAGGCAGCCGCCAAGACCGGCAAGCCGATCGCGTAAGAAACCGGCGCCCGCCGCGAGGCCAGCAGGCCTGCGCGGCGGCGCCGACGGGTCGGTCGCGTTTTGCAGGATACAATTCGGCAGCGCCCAAATTGTCCCAAACCGACCTGATCCATTCATGCTGAATCCTACCCGGACCTATCTCCTGGGTCCGCTGCTAAAGGGCGTTTCTCGCTCCTTTTACCTCACGCTGCGTATCTTGCCTGCTGGAATGCGCGACCCAATCGGCCTCGCGTATCTGCTCGCGCGCGCCGCCGATACGATCGCGGACACCTCGCTGATTCCGCCGGAGCAACGTCTGGAGCTGCTGCTGTCGCTGCGTGCTCAGGTCAACGGCGCGGCTGACGAAGGCACGTTTTTGCAGCGGATGTCCGTCGAAGTGGCGGGCCAGCAGACGCAATCGGATGAGAAGGTGTTGCTCGAATCGCTCGGACCGGCGCTCGCCATTCTGTCGCAGTTGAACGAGTCGGATCGCGCGGCCGTACGCGAGATTGTCTCGACGCTAACGGAAGGCATGGAGTTCGACCTGCGCACGTTCCCGGACGAGCGTTCCGGCCAGATTGTCGCGCTTGAGCATGTCTCGGAGCTGGATCGTTACACCTATCTGGTCGCGGGCTGCGTGGGCGAGTTCTGGACCCGGATGACATACGCGCACCTGCCGGGGACGCTTAAAGCCGAGCCCGAAACGATGCTCGCACGCGGAGTCCGGTTTGGCAAAGCGCTGCAGATGACCAACGTGCTGCGCGATTGCGGCAAGGATCTGCGGATCGGCCGCTGCTACCTTCCCACCGAAATGCTGGATCGCTTCGGCCTCGCGCCGCAGGACCTGCTGGAGCCCGGCAATTCGGTCCGCGCGCAACCGTTGCTATTCGAACTCGTGCGGATGTCGTTGGCACACTTCCGCGAGGCCGTCGACTACACGCTGGCGATCCCGCGCCTGTCCATTCGCTTGCGCCTGGCGTGTCTGTGGCCGGTGCTGATCGGTCTGGAGACGTTGCTCCTGCTGGTTCAAAACGAGGCGTGGCTCGATCCGGCGAAGGTCTCCAAGATCCAGCGCAGCAAGGTGTATGAGGTGATCGGATATTCGACGGCGCTAGCGGCCTCGAATAGCGCGCTGCGCCGCTGGACTGGGAGCCTGATTGAGCGGATCGAGGCGCGCCTGTAAAGCTGACAAGGCCAAACCGGCCTTTGCAGAAAATCACGTTTTCCGGTCAAGCGTGCGCGCTCGCGCGGTGGCATGATATCGACCTCACGTCCCCTTCCATACGCCTGCGCCGAACATGTCGAACCTGATCGTTCATGGCGGTCTCCCGCTCCGCGGCGAGATCGAGCCATCCGCCAACAAAAATGCCGTCCTGCCGATCCTCTGCGCCACGCTGCTGACCAATCAGCCCTTGCGTCTGATCGGCGTCCCCGAGATTACCGACGTCAAGAAGATCCTCGAGATTTTCCGCACGCTCGGCAGCGAAGTGTCGATGGATTTCCAGACCGGCATTCTCGAGCTGCATCATCACGCCACCACGTTCGATCCTGTTACGCACAAGCTGCCGGAGGAGATGCGTTCGTCGATCATGCTCGTGCCGCCCTTGCTGGCCCGTTTCGGCGTGGCGCGTCTCGAGAACGACGTGAAGGGTTGTACGCTCGGCGTGCGCGAGATCGATCCGCACGTCGAGGTGTTCGAGCGCTTCGGCGCGCGGGTGACGCGCACGGCCGAGTCGCTGATCGTGCGTGCCGACTCGCAGATGAGCGCGAATCACCACTGGCTGGATTACGCGTCGGTCACCACCACCGAGAACTTCGTGCTGTGCGCTGCGTCGGCAAGCGGCACGTCGACGCTCGTGAATGCCGCGTCCGAGCCGCACGTGCAGGAGTTTTGCCGTTTCCTCGCAATGCTGGGCGTCGAGATTGACGGCATCGGCACATCGCGCCTGAGCGTTTCGGGCGGCGGCAAACTGGGCGGCGGCGAATTCCGCTTCAGCGAGGATTTCCACGAAATTGCCACGTTTCTTGCACTGGGCGCGATCACCGGCGGCGACATCGTAGTCAGGAATACCGCGCCCGAGCAGTTTCCGCTGATCGACCGGACGTTCGCCAAGTTCGGCGTGGACGTGGTCCATCGTGACGGCTGGTCGCGTGCATTCCGTGAGGGTCCGTTGCGGGTGCGTCGGCCGTTCACACAGAACATTCTCACCAAGGTCGAAGCGGCGCCCTGGCCTTATCTGCCCGTGGATCTGCTGCCCATTTTCATCGCGCTCGGCGTCAAGGCCGAAGGCAGTGCGATGTTCTGGAACAAGGTCTATGACGGCGCAATGGGCTGGTCCGTCGAGCTTTCCAAGTTCGGCGCACACGTGTTCCTGTCCGACCCGCACCGCCTCATCACGTTTGGTGGCCTGCCGTTGACGCCGGCCAGGGTCGAAAGTCCGTACATCATTCGTGTCGCCATCGCACTGTTGATGGTCGCGGCGAGTATCGAGGGGCGCTCGGAAATCATGAACGCGTTGCCGATTCGGCGCGCGCATCCGCACTTCGTGGAAAACCTGCGCTCGGTAGGCGCAAACGTGGAATGGACCAGCAGCGAATAAGCATGCCGCTACTGCGCTGAGGGCCACTGGCCGACAATCACCGCCGCGTATCGTCACGCCCGGCTCGGCACCGATTTCATTGCACGGCGTAGCCCTTTCCCTGCATACAGCCGGCGTAGGCGCGCCAGTAGCGCGTCATTGGCGGCTCGGGCGGTGGCATTGGCGGCGGCTTAACCTCCGCCGCGGTTTGCGGGTCGCTGGCACCGCCTAATTGCGGGACGCCGTTCTTGTCGGTTTTCGGCATCGGTTCGCTCGCCTGCGCCGTGGTGGCCGGCGCGCCGCTGGCCGGCATCGCAGTGGCGGGCATGCCGGTAGCCGGTGAAGCGCCTGTGGTTGTCGCACTGGCCGACGCGAGGGATGTTCCGCTAGCAGGCAGCGGCGGTTGCGATACCACGCCGCCTCCGCCTATTCCGGGGGCGCCGGACGCGAGCTTGGGCGGCATTGCAGATTGCGCTTGCCGCGTGATGTTGACGTTGGTTTGACGGCTGGCCATGCCGTAGCACGTGGCGGCGTCGGCGTTCTGCTGCCAGGGGCTCTGGCTGCGAATCGGATAAACCACCGGCTGCCACGCCGAGGCGGCACCGCTCAGCGTGAGCAGCGTCAGGCCCATGATGGGTAGGGTGATTTTCATCGCGGAGCCTCCTGGTGCGGTCTCGCTGCAATCCGTGTCTGGATCCACTGCCCCAAGGGGCGTGTTGCGACGTGGACCCATCCCCCTATGCGGCTCGCGCTCGACCGGCGATAGATTTCAATCGAGCGTAACACCGTGCCCTGACGGCACGCGCTGCGAAATATCGGCTCTGTCGGCCATTCTGAAGCTCAATTAGGGCAGGGTGATCCCTCGCGTGGGTAGGGTTCATTGGGACGGCACGGCTGGCCGTTCAGCCCTTATTGCTTCGCGCTAACCGGTTCGAGCGCGACCGACAGCGCGAGACGCCCGGTTTCCACGCCCATCGTATTGCGCATGGGCGGCGCACGGAACGATTCGAGCTGGGCGCGCTGCGCAGCTGTGCCGATGTCGAGTTGCGTCAGCAACTGTGCCACCACGGCGTAAAGCACAGTCGTATTCCCGTCTTCGACTTTGACGGCGATTCCCAATGCGCCCTTGGCGCCAAGCCGCGCCGTCTGCTCGTTCGGCCGCACGCCGATGGCGTAGCTTGCCTCGGCGCCGAGCTTGCCGACCAGCGCCCCATCGAAGCTGCGCATGAGCGCGGTACAAAAACGTCCTTCGCCCGCGACCATTTCCGGGTACCGGGTCATCGCGCGGTAGATGCGCGCAAGCGCCGCGCTGCGCGCAGATGCTTCAGACGATTGAGCCGCCGCGTCGGCGAGCTTTGCGTAAAGCCGTGCGAGACGCTCGAGCGGGAAAGCGGGCGTGGGCAGATTGCAGCCGTCGACAGCCCACTGGACCGCCTCGTCGGGCAGATCGCAGACGTCGGCGACGGTGTGCTTCACGCGAAGCTGCAGCGGATGATCGGCCTTGTGATAGTCCTGCACGTCCGCGCCGATCGCCTGCGCGCCCGCGAGCATGCCGGCGTGCTTGCCGGAGCAGTTGCTGCATACCGCACCCGGCGTGAAATCGCGCTTGATCCACGACCGGTAAACGGCGTCGGATATAGGCGCATGGCCGCCGCAGCGCAGGTCGGCTTCGCTCGCATTGGCTTTCGCAATCATCTGCCGTGCGCGTTCAATATGCCGGTCCTCGCTATTGTGCGAGCCGCACATCAGCGCGAGGTCGGCCTCCTCGAAGCCGAAGCGTTCGAGCGCGCCGGTTTCGAGCACCGCCAACGCCTGCGCGGGCTTGGCTGCGGAACGTGCCAGCGTCATGCGCGAAGGGTCGCCAAATCCGTAGAGCAGACCGCCCTGCGCATCGACCACTGCCAGATGTGCAACATGCGTGTTTTCGATCGCGTCGCCACGGTAAGTCGTAGCCGCAACCGGCCCATTTACGCGCCCAGTCATTGATGTGCTCCTGATAATCATTGGAATGCAGCCGATTTTACTTTTTATATTGCGCAGACCAAACCGGACCGCGGCTTGAGGCCGAATTTCGCCATGTCATTAGCATGTCAGCAAATGGACGTAACAATGCCAGCGTGGCGTTGCAGTCTTCGTGGATACCCGATAATGGCGCGCGGATCGTACGATCAATCCGGGGTGACTTGCCGCAGATGTAGATGGCCTAGTCCGACAGGCCGGCAAGAATGCGGTCGATTTCGCCGAATTGTGCCGGCGACAATTGATGATTCTCCATGACGCTGCGCAGGCGCTTGCGCCAGTAAGCGCGCGGCAACCCGGACTGGTCGAGGTCGGACGCCGACAAGCGCCCAAGCACGAGTTTGATATGCGCGAGTTCGCTGTGGACGAGTTTCGCGGAGTGTGCGCCTGACATTTTCGACTGCCCGTCGATGCACAAGCCTTCTTCAGAGACTATTCCCATGGTCCTTGCCGCCGAGCTGTGTGACGCCGCGCAAAAAATCCCCGGAACGCGGCGCCTCTCGAATTCGGCCTCCTGTCGCTATTTTTGTGGCGAGGCGAGCCGCGAATCCGGAGCGCCAGATGCTGACCGATTAATCGTTCGGCACTACCGAACCACGTTCGGCGATAAGTTCATCTTAATTTCCGATTTAGTGACTGTCAATATGAGATGTGGGATGCTACCGGGTAGCTTCATCAACGGAATCAAAACAGAAAATGACAGATGCAGTTCAAACTGCTGAGGACCGATACGCGCTACGCAGTGTCAACCGCGCGCTCGATGTCCTGGAGGCCTTGGGGAAGGCTGCCAGCGAAGGTATGACAGTCGCTGGGGTCGCCGAACAGATCGGGGTGTCGAAGAGCACGGCGTTCGCGCTGCTGCAGACGCTCCTGATGCGCAATTTCGTGACCGACGTCCGCCTCGGGGGCTCGCGCCGCTACCGGTTGGGGCTTTCGCTCGTCTATCTCGGCGATCGCGCGGCGGAAGATATCGGCGTGTCGCAACTGGCCATGCCGGTGCTGCGTGAGCTCACCGAACTGACTGGACTGACGTCACGCCTCGCGATCCTCGATCAGGGCTACGCGGTCGCGATCAACCGCGTCGACGCGCCTGGCATTCTGCGGATCGCGTCGGCGCTTGGGCAGCGCGAATTGCCGCATTGCTCGGCGCTTGGCAAATCGCTGATGGCCCTGCTGCCGCCGGCAAGGGTGGTCAAACTGCTGGCGCAAACCGGCATGCCGCGCCGCACCGAATACACCCTCGTGACACCCGCCGAACTGATGAGCGACCTGATGCTGGTCGCCGAGCGCGGCTATGCCTTCGATAACGAAGAGGACAACATTGGTGTGGTGTGCATCGGCGCGGCCATTACCAATCGCGAAGGCGAGGGTGTCGCCGCGATCAGCGTGACCACGCTGAAAAGCGGTTTGAGCGATGAGGACCTGCATGAGTTGGGTCGGACGATCCGCAGGCATGCAGACCGCGTAAGCAAGATGCTGGGTGCCGAGGTGGATCCGGAAGTCTACGCGGTGTAAATAACCAGGCCACGACATCGAGCGTATTGCCCGGAGCGCGACACCGCAATCAGGGTGGGAGGGTTGCGCGCGTCAGGCTTCGGCACGAAGGAACCTCATGCTGACAGAATTTCTTGCCCTGTTCGACTTGCACGGCGTGAGCGACTACCTGCCCGCGTTGCTAAAAGGCGCCGCCACCAGTCTGGCGCTGACTGTTTGCATCACGTTGATCAGCTTGCCACTCGGACTGCTGATCGCACTCGCCAAACTTGGCCGCTCGCGGCTGCTGCGGTGGTGTGCTTCGATCTATATCGAAGTGATTCGCGGAACGCCCGCGCTGCTGCAACTTTTCTATATCTACTTCGTTCTGCCGTCGTTCGGTATTCGCTTCGATCCGTTCGTGGCCGGAGTCATCGGGCTGTCGATCAACTATTCGGCTTATCTGGCCGAGGTGTATCGCGCCGGCATCGCTGCGGTTCCGCGTGGCCAGATCGAAGCCGCCAAAGCGCTCGGCATGTCGCGCCGCAAGATGCTGCGTCTGATCGTGCTACCTCAGGCCATCCGCGTGGTGATTCCGCCGCTCGGCAACTACGGCATTTCGCTGTTCAAGGACACCTCGCTGGTATCGATTGTCACCGTCAAGGAATTGATCTTTACGGGGCAAATCATTTCGTCGACGAATTTCCAGTACGCCACGGTGTTCACCATCATTGGCGCGATTTATCTGGCGTTCTCTTACCCCAGCGCGCTGGCGGTGCGCTGGCTCGAACGGCGCATGAATGTCGGTAACAAGGCGAAGCCCATAGATCATGGCGCTCCTGATGCCACGGTGGGTACGCCATGATCCGTCTTGACGGTGTGAACAAGCGCTTCGGCGACCACCATGCGCTGAAGGACGTATCGCTTAGCGTCGCGAAGGGTGAGGTGCTGTGTGTCGTCGGACCGTCGGGGTCGGGCAAGTCGACGATGCTCCGCTGCATCAACCATCTGGAAACCGTCGACAGCGGCACGATCTATTTCGATGAAGCACCCGTTTACCAAGGCCTCAGGAACGGCCGCCCTCATGCCGATAGCGACAGGGAGATTGAAGCGATTCGGGCCAAGGTCGGCATGGTGTTTCAATCGTTCAATCTGTTCTCGCATCTGAGCGTGATCGAAAATATTACGGTTGCGCCCGTTCATGTACTGGGTCGTTCGTTATCCGATGCAACGCAAGCCGCCTATGCGTTGCTGGACAAGGTCGGCCTGCGGGCGAAAGCGAACGACTATCCGCACGAGTTGAGCGGTGGCCAGCAGCAACGCGTGGCGATTGCGCGTGCGCTCGCCATGCAGCCTGAAGTCATGTTGTTCGATGAAGTCACGTCCGCTCTCGATCCCGAACTGGTGGGCGAGGTCTTGCGCGTGATGCGCACGCTTGCCGACGAAGGCATGACGATGGTCGTCGTCACTCATGAAATGGGGTTCGCGCGTGAGGTAGCCGACCGGATCGTCTTCATGGCCGATGGACGGATCGTTGAAGAGGGGCACCCCGCGGCGTTCTTTGCGGCGCCTCAGCAAGCACGCACCCGGGATTTTCTGCGTTCGTTGTGGGAACGGAACCGGCAGCTTGTCGGAACAGCCAGCCTGTAGCACTCCAAACTTAAGACCAACGATTCAGGAGTTTTCCATGAGAGTGGCGACGCTGATGCTTGCATCTATCGTGACAGGCTTGCTGTCTGTCTCCACAGTCTGGGCCGCCGATGAAGCCGCGACCAGCAGCGCGCGTTTCGATGGCGGCGACGGCTCTTACCGGCGTGCCGTCGAGAATGGCATTACCCTGGTTATTGCAGCCGACCCCCCGTCGACGTTCCAGGACAACAAGACCAATAGCTTCGACGGTGCGGACGTGCGCATCTTCCGCGAAATCACTAAACGCCTCGGGATCACCAAGGTGAACTGGGATATCGTGCCCTTCGACGCGCTGATTCCCACCTTGCTGTCCGGGCGGGGCGATGTGATCGTCGATAACCTGCATGAGACGGAAGCGCGTTTGCGCGTCGTGGCGTTCACGAGTCCGGCCTACTGGTACGGCTCGGGCATCGCAGTCGCGCGTGGCAATCCCCTGAAGATCCACAATTGGGCCGACTTCGCAGGCCATACTGTGGGCACGCTGCGCGGCGGCATCAACCACGAACTGCTCAGCCCGCGTACCGATCTGAAGGAAATGAAACTGTATGCGAGCAACGAGGCGGAATTCGCTGACCTGATGGCGGGACGCATCGACGTGGCGATGGAAGATGGCATCAAGATCTCACAGTTCCTTGAGGCGCATCCCACCGTCGCGATGGAGATGGTGCACGACTACCAGCCGCGTCCCAAGGAATATGGCTACGCTCGTTACACGCTGCGCAAGAACGATGTGGATCTGAACAATGCGGTCTCGCGTGCGCTCGATGAAATCCGCGCAGACGGCACGCTGGGAACGATCATCAGGCAGTTCGGCTATAGCGACCGCAATCTCTGGTACTTCCCGGTCAAGAACTGAACCGCAAGGGGGCGGCAATCCGCCGCCGCCCGTAAAAAACCGGCTATCCCGAACCAGGACGTACAATCACGCCTTCGCAAAACGTCCAGCTCTCGCCGGGCGCCGCGCGGCGTATGCCGTTCCTTGAATTGAAACCAGAAATATTCGTGACTTCTTCCTCAAACTCCTCGTTGTCCCGCTCGCGTAAATCGCTGACCATCATCCAGACGCTCGTCATCGTCGGCACGGCTGGACTGATCGGCTCCTTGCTGGTCAAACTGCTGGTCTAGTTTTGCCAAAGCACGAAGTGAAAAGGCAAAAGGCCGTTCCGACTCATATCGGAACGGCCTTTTCTTTTGCTTCAACCGGGAATCAGGCGGCGTTCGATCTCAGGCTCAGGCGGCCACCGCTTCCAGCTCTTCCACTGAAGCCGTGAGCAGCACCGGGATCGATTTCGACGTCGGCGTACCGGCCCCGTCTGCGACCGACGAAAGCGGCACCAGCGGATTCGTCTCCGGATAGTAAGCGCCGAGACAGCCGCGCGGGATGTCGTACTCGACGAGCAAAAAGCTGTCCGCCCGGCGCTCGATGCCGTCGTCCCACACGCTCGTAATGTCCACGCGCTGGCCGGCCACGAAGCCGAGCATCGCGAGGTCGTCCTTGTTGGCGAACAGCACGCGCCGCTGGCCGTAAACACCGCGATAGCGGTCGTCCAGACCGTAGATCGTGGTGTTGTACTGGTCGTGGGAACGGGTGGTCATCAGCGTCATCAGGCGCTCGCCGTGGCGGCTGCGGGCGCGGTGAATCGGCGTGTCGAAGGCAATCGCGTGCACGAGGAACTGCGCCTTCTTGCTAGGCGTGTTCCAGATCCGGTCGCGCGAGGCGACCCCGAGGTGGAAGCCACCAGGATGCTTGAGCCGCTCGTTGTAGTTCTCAAAGCCGTCGAACACCTTTTCGATGCCGTCGCGGATCAGCGCGTAGTCATTCATTTGCGCCAGCCAGTCGACCTTGCTGCTGCCGAGCGTCGCGTCCGCCATGCGCGCCACGATGGCGATTTCCGACAGCAGATTCGGCGAAGCCGGCTTGTTCATGCCGTACGAGATGTGCACCATGCTGAACGAATCTTCGACGCTCACGCCTTGTGCCACGCCGTTCTGCATGTCGATCTCGGTGCGGCCGAGCGTCGGCAGGATCAGCGCGTCGCGGCCGTGCACGAGGTGGCTGCGGTTCAGCTTGGTCGTGATATGCACGGTCAGGTCGCACGAACGCATGGCTTCCCACGTGCGCGGCGTATCCGGCGTCGCGATCGAGAAATTGCCGCCCAGGCCAATAAACACCTTCACCTTGCCGTCGAGCATTGCCTGAATCGAATTCACGACGTCGAGGCCGTGTTCGCGCGGCGGTTCGAAGTCATAGACCTTGCCGAGGCGGTCGAGGAACGCCTGGGTCGGACGCTCTTCAATCCCCACCGTGCGGTCGCCCTGAACGTTCGAGTGACCGCGCACCGGGCACAGACCGGCCCCGCGCTTGCCGATCATGCCGCGCATCATCATCAGGTTCGACAGGAGCTGGATCGTCGGTACTGAATTCTTGTGCTGAGTGAGGCCCATGCCCCAGGTGGAGATGACCGCTTTGCCCTTGACGTAGATGTCGGCGAGCTTGAGCACGTCCTCCATCGGCACGCCCGATTCGGCGACGATGGCGCCCCAGTCTTCCGCGCGCAGATCGTCGGCGAAGGCGTCGAAACCTACCGTATGTTCGGCGATAAA
Organism: Paraburkholderia phenazinium; assembly: GCF_900141745.1. Taxonomy (NCBI): domain Bacteria; kingdom Pseudomonadati; phylum Pseudomonadota; class Betaproteobacteria; order Burkholderiales; family Burkholderiaceae; genus Paraburkholderia; species Paraburkholderia phenazinium. Next base: position 1,113,654 of record NZ_FSRM01000002.1, read on the forward strand.
CCCGACGTCCAGCACGCGTTCGCCGCCGCTCGCGAGCGCCGCGTCGTCCAGCTCGATCACGCGTTTGGCGACGCCCTTGATCAGCGCGAAGTCGCCGCCCACCTTCGGGCGAATGAACACCGAACTGATCTTGGTGCTGCCCATGGTCAGCATTTCGACCGGATGCTGCGGGCTGGCGAAGCGCTCGAGGCCGCGTTCCTTGATCGGGTTGATCGACACGATCGTCGCGCCGCGCTTGGCGCACTCGCGCAGCTCGCCGAGCATCCGCGGATGGTTGGTGGCCGGGTTCTGGCCGAAGATCAAAAGCGTGTCGCTGTGCTCCAGGTCGTCCATCGTGACCGTGCCCTTGCCGACGCCTACCGTGCCAGGCAAGCCGCGGCTCGTCGCTTCATGGCACATGTTCGAGCAGTCGGGGAAGTTGTTGGTGCCGTACATGCGCACGAACAACTGGTACAGAAAGGCGGCTTCGTTGCTGGCGCGCCCCGAGGTGTAGAAGGCGGCGCGGTCGGGATCGTCGAGGGCTTTCAGATGACGCGCGATCAGTTCGAACGCCGCATCCCATTCGATCGGCACATAGCGGTCGAGCAAGGCATCGTAGACCATCGGGTCGGTCAGGCGGCCGTGTTGTTCGAGTTCGTAGTCCGACTGCGCCATCAGTTCTTCGATGGTGTGCTGCTCGAAGAACTCCGGTGTCACGCGCTTGCTGGTGGCCTCGGCGGCTACCGCCTTGACGCCGTTTTCGCAAAATTCGAAGGTGGAGGCATGTTCGCGGTCCGGCCACGCACAGCCCGGGCAATCGAAGCCGTTTGGCTGGTTCTGCTTGAACAGGGTCTTGTAGTTGACGCCGGCGACCCTTTCCTTGATGAGATTGATGGCGACGTACTTCAGGGCGCCCCAGCCGGCGGCGGGGTGGGTGTACGGTTCGATGCGCGCTTCGGGTTTTTTCATGACCTTGCTGCCGGTAACCAGGCGGATTTGCCGATAAACCGAAGCCTACTGTGTTCCGAAAAGTTGGCGGAACACAGAAAACGGGAAAGGGGAGGGATACAGTTTTCGGCGATTTGGCATAAACTGCGGTCATTTCCTTTGCCACGCGCCGCCCGCCCGGCCGCCTCGTCCCTTGAAGCTCTACGAAAAACTCGCCGATGAAATCGGTGCGGCCGTACGCCGCGGCGTGTTCGCCGCCGGCGAGCGGATCCCGTCCGTGCGCCAGGCGAGCCAGCAGCACGGCGTCAGCATCAAGACCGTGCTGCACGCCTACGCGTTGCTGGAAGGCCGCGGCCTGATCGAGACGCGCCCGCAGTCGGGCTACTTCGTGCGTGAGCTGGCAGTCCCGCCGCAGACCGTGCGCGACCACACGGCGGCACCGCCCGCGCCCGCCTCGGAGGTCGACGTGAGCCGGCTGGTGCTGTCGACCTTGCGCAGCATCCGTGCTCACGACGCTGTACCGCTCGGCTCGCCGTATCCTGATCCCACGCTGTTCCCCTGGCGGCGCATCAACCAGTACGCCAACGCGATTGCCCGGCGTCACGCGAGCTGGAACCTGATCGACGACCTGCCGCCCGGCAATCCCGAACTGATCCGCCAGATTGCGCGGCGCTACGCGGAAAACGGCGTGCCGGTGGATCCGAACGAGATCATCGTCACGCTCGGCGCGACCGAGGCGATCAACCTGAGCCTGCAGGCGGTGGCGAAGCCGGGCGATACGGTGGTTGTCGAGTCGCCGACTTACTACGCGATGCTGCACGCCATCGAGCGTCTCGGCATGCGCGCCATTGCGGTGACGACGCATCCAACCGACGGGGTCGACGTCGAGGTGCTGGCCGGCATTATCGACAAGCAGAAGATCGCGGCGTGCATGGTGATGCCGAATTTCCAGAATCCGCTTGGTTTTCAGATGCCGGATGAACGGAAGAAGCAGCTCCTCAACCTGCTCACGCAACACGATATCCCGGTGATCGAGAACGACGTCTACCAGGAGCTCTACTTCGGCGACGCGCGGCCTTCCACGCTCAAGCAGTACGACACCAAGGGACTGGTGTTGCACTGTGCTTCGTTTTCGAAGAGCCTGACTGCGTCATACCGGATCGGCTGGGCGATGCCGGGCCGTTACCGTGCGCAAGTGGAAAAGCTCAAATTCCTGAACACGTTGACGACGCCGTCGGTGCCGCAGGTGGCCGTGGCCGACTATTTGCGGCAGGATGGATACGACCGCCATTTGCGCCACGTGCGCAAGTTCTACCATCAGCAGGCTCGCTTGATGAGCGCGATGGTGCTGCGTTTCTTTCCGTCCGGTACGCGCGTTTCCGCGCCGCAGGGCGGCTACGTGCTGTGGGTGGAAATGCCGGAACGCGTCGATTCGATGCGGCTCTACCGGACCGCGCTCGCGCGTGGCATCACGGTCGGGCCAGGCTACATGTTTTCGACCCGCAACGATTTTCGCCACTTTATCCGGCTGAATTACAGCTATCCCTGGACTGCGCAGACGGAAGCGGCGCTCAGGACGCTGGGCGGCCTTGTTACAGAGATGGCCTGAGGGGGCTCCGATGAACGACGAAGTTGATCCGATGCTGGTAGCAATATTGATGCAGCTGTGGCGCGCGGAGCAGGAGACGCCCGGCCGCGACTGGTCGCTGGCGAAGCTCTCGAAGCAGGCAGGTGTGCCGATGAGTACGCTGCGGCGTCACCTGACGGCGCTGGCCGACGGCGGCATCGCCGAGACAACTTTGAACGAGGAAGGCACCGGCACCGCGCGATTGAGCGACGCGGGGCGGAGTTTGTGCGCTGATCTGTTCCGCGATCCGGCAGAGTGAGCGAACTGGCGTGCCGGCAGCGAGCTTTCAGGCAAGCGTGATATTCTGCAACTGGTTGTGTAGCTAATCATATGGGGGTCGTAAGCGCGTTCCCTACGCCCTCATGATTAGACACGGCAGAAACCAGAGCTCCGCCGTTGCGGCTATTTCATCATGAAGCGAATTGCAGCCTTTACTCTTGCCACCTGGTCGGCCGCGGCCATTCTTTACTTTGGCCAGCACTCTGTCGCGCTGATTGCGCTAAGCGGAGTGGTCGTGCTGGGCGGTTTCGACCTGCTGCGTCCTTAGCACGGCGGACACTCCGCACGCGCACGGGCCGTCACTTATCGCTGATTCGCCCTTCACTCGCCGCCACGCAATTTGACGGCGATTTCATGCCACTCGCGCACTCCGTCTTGCAGCTCGCTGCATAGTTGCGCGTCGACTTCGCCCAGTCGCTTCCATAGCTCGTTCAACTGCTTTTCCCGCAACTGGAATACCGCCGCAGCGGCCATTTTCCTGCTACCCCGCAAGCGTTTTTCGGCATCGAGGCATTCCAGGTAGAGTCGAGCCACTTCTGGATCTGCCAGATCGACCGGGCGCAGTTCGACACTGCTCAAGCGTACGTTCATGATTCCCTCTGATATTTTTTATCGCCGCAACTGACCAGCGAGAGGCTGGGTGAGCGGTCAATCGCGCCGTGACGAAGCGGCGTCGTTAGTGGTGCTAGGCAGTATGCAGGGTCCGTGCTTGACGTTGCAAGGGCAAATCCACCGATTCAACCGTCCTTGAAGACGCAAACGTTTTACTTCGTACGGTAGCGCGCATTTCGTCATGCGCGTCGCATCTCGTCGCTTGTGATGTTCTCATTTCATTAAGCCACCCGCAGCTTAAGCCGTGCGAATTGCGTCGATCACGAGTTGCGTCGCGGGACGGATCCGGCGGTTCTTCCTGAGGATCAGCCCATAGGGGGCGAGGCGGCCGCGCAGCGGTGTGGCGAGTGCGGCCATGGTCCCCAGATCGACGTAGTACTGCGCTACGGAAGTGGGCAGCACCGCCAGCATGTCGGAGTCGAGCAGGAGTGACAGCGTGGTCAGGATCGACGAAGTCTCCACCGTGCTGATGGGAGGCGCCACGCGCGACTCGCGAAAGGTCTGGTCGATGATCTGCCGCATCGGACTGGGATGCGGCTGCACAATCCAGGGGTATTTCGCCAGTTCGTTGAGCTTCGGACGAACCGTTGCGTGCGCAACCGGATGATCAGGCCGCGCGACGATCGACAAGGCCTCTTCACCCAAGGTTTCGAAACTCAGGTCGAGCGCAGGAAAGCCATCGGGGATGCGCCCAAGCATGATGTCCAGCTGGTCCTGCTGCAGCGCCTGCACGAGTACGTCACTGGTATCGATCTGCACCGAGATCTGCAGGCGCGGATGCGCAGCCTTCAGCGCAACGATGGCGTGTGTCAGTAGTTCGGGTGCCGGCGCCATCACTGCACCGATGCGCACCTTGCCGATATCGCCCGCCTCGATTGCCGCCAGCTCGTCGCGCAATTCATCGAGGTCTTCGAACACGACCCGCGCGTAGCGCATCACCGCTTCGCCGAAGATGGTCGGCTCCATGCCGCGCGCGTGCCGCACGAACAGCGAGACGCCAATGGTGTCTTCGAGCTCTTTGAGCGCCTTGGTGGCGGCGGGCTGCGTCATCGCAAGCTCATCGGCCGCGCGACGAAGCGACTCCGTTTCCGAGAGCGCCACCATCAGTTGCAGGTGACGCAGGCGCAGCCGTTTGCGAATGGTCGAGGCAGGCGCAATCATGCGAGCGATAACTCCAGGGAATAGGCCGATTCGATTAATTCACTAGTCAGTTATCGCATAGTTTCGCACACTAGCGAAGCTTAGGCGCTACTGGAGGCGTCCGCGCAATGACTGCGTGCGGCGCACAAAACAAGACTCAGGAGACGAATCAATGAACGCGACAAGCGGCGTGGCGCTCGAGAGCGCCATCGTGAAGGCACGCACGAGACTGCTGCCTTTCCTCGTGCTGATGTACATATTGGCTTTTATCGATCGCGCCAACGTCGGCTTTGCGAAGAACGTGCTGCAGGCCGACACGGGCCTGAGCGATGCGGCGTTCGCCTTCGGCGCCGGCATCTTCTTCATCGGCTATGCCGTGTTCGAAGTGCCCAGCAACCTGTTGATGTACCGGCTCGGTGCGCGTGTCTGGATGAGCCGCATCATGGTCACCTGGGGGCTTGTCTCGGCGTGTACCGCACTGGTCCACGACGCATCGAGCTTCTACGCATTGCGGGTCCTGCTCGGTATCGCTGAGGCAGGCTTCTTCCCCGGCATCATCCTGTTTCTGTCCAGCTGGTTTCCGGCAAACACGCGCTCGCAAACCATGGGCGTGTTCTATTTCGGTTTCCCGCTTGCCATGCTGTTTGGCAGTCCGGTATCGGGCGTGTTGCTCGATATCTCCAACCCGTTCGGCTTGCATCCTTGGCAGTGGCTGTTCGTGGTGGAGGGTATCGCTGCTTCCGCGGTCGGCGTGATCGCATTCTTCTATCTGACCGACCGTCCCGCCGATGCCCGCTGGCTCGATACCCCGCAACGCGATGCATTGGTTGCTGCCTTGCGTGTGGAGGACGAGCATAAACGCGCACATGGTCCCGCCTCTGTGCTGGCGGCACTGCGCGATCCACGCGTGCTGTTTCTCAGCCTCATTTACTTCGCTGTCCAGATGAGCGTGTACGGCGTGGTCTTCTACCTGCCCACCCGCATCGCCGGCCTGACTGGTGGCCACGTCGGCACGAAGGTCGGCTTGCTGACCGCCATCCCGTGGATCGCGGCGATTGTTGGCACCTTTATCGTTACGCGCACAGCGGACCGCCATGGCCATCATCGTAACTGGGCCGCGGCGATGCTCACGCTCGCGGCGCTCGGCATTGCCGCCTCCGCGGTGACCTCATCGGTCGTACTCGCGATTGCCGCGTTTTGCGTCGCGGCAATCGGTTTCGTCGCCGTGCAGCCGCTTTTCTGGACTTTGCCGACGGGCTACCTCGGTGGCGCGGCTGCCGCGGGCGGAATCGCACTCATCAATTCGATTGGCAATCTGGGCGGCTTCGTCGCGCCGAATCTCAAGGCTTTTGCCGAGCGCCTTGTAGGCTCGCCGCAGGCCGGCATGCTTTCGCTGGCGGTGGTCGGCCTGATTGGCGCCGCGTTGCTGCAGTGGTTCAAATCCACCTCGCCGGAGACCGTTCGCCTGCCTCAAGAATCCACCGCATCGCTTGGCAAACGGCCGAGCCACTAATCTTTCCAAGGAACTGACGTTTATGAAGATCAAACACATCCGCACCCGCGTCTTTGAATGGAAAGGCAAGGTCGTGCCGCCGCAAGCGCATTTCTGCACCAACGCGGTCGATATTCTCTTCGAGCGTGGCGATGCGATGGGCTCGTTCCGTTTTCACGGCTGGCTGGTGGTGGAAGTGGAGACCGACGACGGCATCGTTGGTATCGGCAACTGCGCGCTCGCGCCGCACGTGGCCAAGCAGATTATCGACGAACATCTCGCCCCGATCGCGCTCGGCGAAGACCCGTTCGACAACGAATACGTCTGGCAGAAGATGTACCGCCGTACGCTAGCCTGGGGCCGCAAGGGCATCGGCATGGCGGCGATCTCGGCGATCGATATCGCGCTGTGGGACATCATGGGCAAAGCAGTCAACAAGCCGGTGTTCAAACTGCTCGGTGGGCGCACCAAAGAGAAGATCTGGTGCTACGCCTCCAAGCTTTATAACAACGACGACCGTGATGCTTTCCTCGGCGAAGCAAAGGGCTATCTCGAGCAGGGCTTCACTGCGATGAAGATGCGCTTCGGCTACGGTCCCAAGGACGGCCCGAAGGGTATGGCGAAAAATATCGAGCAGTTGCGTCTGTTGCGCGAACTCGCGGGCGATGAGATCGACATCATGGTGGAGTGCTACATGGGCTGGACGCTCGAATACGCGCGCCGCATGCTGCCGCGTCTCGCCGAATTTAATCCACGCTGGATCGAGGAACCGGTGATTGGCGACGACGTCGAGGGATATCAGGAACTGAAGAAGATGAACATCATTCCCGTCTCGGGCGGCGAGCATGAGTTCACGATCTACGGCTTCAAGGACCTGCTCGAAAGGCGCGCAGTGGATGTGATCCAGTACGACACGAATCGCGTCGGCGGCATTACCGCTGCGCGCAAGATCAACGCGATGGCCGAAGCGTGGTCCGTGCCTGTGATCCCACACGCGGGGCAAATGCACAACTATCACCTGACGATGTCCACGACGGCGAGCCCGATGTCGGAGTTCTTTCCGGTGTTCGATGTGGAAGTGGGCAATGAACTGTTCTACTACATTTTCGAAGGTGAGCCGCAGCCGGAAAATGGCTTTCTGCAACTATCCGACGAAACGCCTGGGCTTGGCATTACGCTAAGCGACAAGTATCTGCAGGACTTCGATATCATCGGATAAGCGTAGAAATCGGCCTCACACCGGTAACCCTTTCGACCTAAGTGGGCTATCGAGCAGAACACTTTTCCGAGACCTGCCTTTCTCCATACGAGTCCACTGTTTTTACTCGATTTTGGCGTGAAAGTACTACCAAAGTGCGAATAGACTCGCCGTAGTCGGCTCGAACCGCGCGCATTCGTCTGAGCGAAGCAATGCGTCTCGCGGCTTGGGGGGAAAGGCAAACTGTATCAACGGGGATCGGGCCCGGAACCATGTGAGTTGCCGATGACAACCGTACGAGACTCAGCGGTGCCTCTTGAACGCGTGATACGCAGCACCCCCGTGGTGCCGTCTGTCACCGCGTCGGCGCGCTCAGTCGAAGCATCGGTTGCTAAATCCATTTTCCACGAACCCTGGTGGCTCGATATCGCGACCGGCGGTAACTGGAGCACGGTGAAAGTCGTGCGCCGCAACGAGGTGCTCGGCGAATTGCCTTACTATCCGACCCGCATGGGGGTGTGGCGGATTTCGCATCTTCCGCCGCTCACGCGGACGCTGGGTCCGGTCATCAAACCCATGGGCCTCGACCGCACGCACGAGCAGCATCACCGGCTGAGCGTCACCTCGGAGCTGATCGATCAACTGCCGCATTTCGACAGCTTCTTCCAGTTGTTCGATCCACGCACTGAAGATGCGCTGGCGTTCGCCTTACGCGGATTTACCGTCTCGGCGCGCTACACGTTTCAGATCGCGCCGGATTGCACGGTGCCCGAGACCTGGGCTCGTCTGCATGGCAAAACCCGCAATGTCATCCGGAGTGCAGAGCGAAATCTCACGGTCGCGCCCATCGCGACGCCTAGTGAATTCCTGCAGTTCTACGAAGCAAATCTGCTTGAACGTTCGCGTACGAATGCCTACGGATCGACCGTGATGCGGCAACTGGTCAACGCGTTCGTCGCTCGCAAGGCGGGTCATCTGCTGGGGGCTTATGGCCCGGGTGGGCGGCTGGTTGCAGCTATCGGTCTGGTGTGGGACCAGCATTCGATGTATTACCTGCTCTCGTCGCGTGCCCTTGGCGCGCACGGCGGGTCGATCAGCCTGCTGATCTGGATGGCGATCCAGCATGCGCTCGAGCGCAAGCTGACGTTCGATTTCGATGGATTTTCCAGCCCCGCCACCTTCAACTTCCTGGATGGCTTCGGTGGAGAGCTGAAGCAACGGCTTGGGGTGGAACGGCTGAGTACGATGTATTCGGTCGCGCGAATTCTCAAGCGCCGCATTGCGCCGGGTTCGGCGGCTGTGTTCGCGCCTAATCTTTGAGTGTCGCGCTGTTCGTCTAGTGGCTTCGTTGCGTGCGTGACAAGCCACGCAACGAACGGCGATCCAGTGCCCCTGTTCGCGTTCCTAGGCCGCTTCCTGCGTGCGGCTCGCCGGGCCGATCATCGCTTCTGCCAGTTCGATGGTATTCGACGCGAACAGCGCCGGCGTCCAGCGCTTCGCTGATGCCAACGCGTTGGCGGAGAAGCGTTCGCGCAACTCGCTGTTCGTGCCCAGTTGCATGATCTTTGCCGCTAGCGCCGATTCGTCATCCGGCTCGACGATAAAGCCGTTGACGCCGTCCTGCACCAGTTCGTTCGCCACACCGCAAGCGTGTGTGACGATGGCCGGGGTGCCCGCTGCAAAGGCCTCGTTGATACACAAGCCCCACTGGTCGAACTTGCTGGCGAGCACGACGAAATCCGCCAGTGCGTAGAGCCCCGGCATATGGGGATTCGGCACGGAACTCAGAATGAGCACATGTTTGGCCAAGCCGAGCCGGTCGATCTGCTCCAGCAGTTGCGCCTTGCATGGACCTTGCCCCACCAGCACGAGAGAGATGCCGCGCAGATGCAGTCCCGCGTGAAAGAATGCGCCAATCAGCAGATCGATATTCTTGCGCGCCACAAAGCGGCTGACGCACAGCACGTAGCGCGGCGGCAGCGTAAAGCGTGCGCGAATCTCGTCTGCCGCCGAAGCGGCCTCGCGGGCCATTCTGGAAAAGTACTCCACGTCGATCACGTCGAAGCCCACGCGCGAGCGTTCCATTGGGATACCCAACGATTCCGCGTAGACACGGTGTTTTTCACCAGCGACAAGGGCCGCGTCGAACCTCGACACCAGCAGACGCTTCGCACGTTCCTTGATGGTGTAGCGTTTGCCGTCGTCGGCTTTCGAGTCCGACATATAGATCAGCGAGAAACGGCGCGTCAGTGCTTTGAGCACGCACAGCACGATCGAATAGTTCGTGTTGTAGCCCAATGTGACGACGACGTCCGGAGCAAACTTGCGGAAGACCGCCAGCAACTCGGCCGCCACGCGGAAGGTATGACCATCGCCTTCGCCCGCGTCCTTGATCAACGTAACGCAGTTCGCAGGATGGGTATTGAAGAAGGCCGCGCGGCGATCCTGAGGGAAGCCGTACACGCCGGATTTGCCGAATACCTCGACGAGAAATACTTCGTGGCCGCGGCTGTTGGCAAGACGGAGAAGCGCTTGATACCGGGGCACATGGTAGTCACCCAGATTGCCGACGACGAATAGGACTCGCATGGAAGGGCTAACGGATCGGGATAAGGTTGGCAGGATGCTCATGGCGCAAGCATGTCACTTGTCTCCTTGACCGATTGAGGCGATCGGAGTGTTTTGCGACTACGTTGCCGGTTAAGCGTAGTGTCCTTGTGGGCATCCTAACCTGCTGGCGGCCTTGCCCAAAGAGTTGTCCGGGGACGGCGAGGGTTTGGCGGACAAGTCAGAGTGGCGGACCCCATTTCTCGACGGGACGCTTACGGATCGCGCCCATTCGCCGCTATCCCGCCCGCGCACGGGTAGTGCGGGACGAGACAGGTAAGATCTGGCGCCATGGGTGATCGCTAAATGTGATCGCGATAGCCCCGGAGGGCTTCTTTGACACGCCAACGAGGGTTAGCATGACGCCTGCCAGACGCCGCGCGGTCCAGCCGCACGCCATCCGCTCCTTTCCGACATGCTCTCCGCACCGGACCGCCTCGCCATGAAGACCCCGTTGATGATCCTGACCGCCGCGCTGACTTTCAGCAGCGGTGCGTTTGCTGTTGATAGCGCCACGTTGCGCCTTGGCATTGACCCGAGCTATCCGCCAATGGACTCCAAGGCGCCGGACGGCAGCGTGAAAGGCTTCGACGTCGACCTCGGCAATGAAATCTGCCGGCGCATCCATGCCAGATGCGAGTGGGTGGAACTGGAGTTCTCCGGAATGATCCCTGCGCTGCAGGCGCGCAAGATCGACGCGATCATGTCGTCGATGGCGATTACCGAAAAGCGCCAGCAGCAGATCCTGTTCTCGTCGAAACTGTTCCAGTTCAAGTCGCATCTCATTGCGAAGCAAGGCTCAGGATTGAGCGACGCGCCGGCGTCGCTGGCGGGCAAGCAGATCGGCGTGCAGTCGGGTACGCAGTTCGAAACCTATGCGCAAACCCACTGGGCGCCCCATGGCGTGGGCGTGGTAGCGTATAAGAGTCAGGACGAGGTCTTTGCGGACCTGGTGAATGGCCGCCTTGACGGCGCCCTTCTGGGTACGGTGGAAGCGGATCAAGGCTTTCTGCGTACACCGGCCGGCAAGGGCTTCGCGTTTGTCGGCGCACCGCTGTCGATGGGCGACCATGGCACAGGCATCGGTCTGCGCAAGGACGAAACAGCCCTGCAGGCGTCGATCAATGACGCGATCGCTTCGATGTTGAAGGACGGCACGTATGCGAAGATTGCGCACAAGTACTTCGACTTCGATCCGTACGGCAGCGATTGAGCATCGATCGCTGCGCTCGCGCCGCTGCACAGACATAGAACAGTCATAGATAACGTTGGTCTCTCCGCATTCGCTATACGCTCATGAAGAAACAATCGATCCCTCTGCTGTCCGCCGCCATTGGCACTCATCGTGAACTGGTGAGCTTTCACTTTGGACCCGAGGACAGTGGTCAGAAAATCTACATACAGTCGACCCTGCACGCGGACGAAACACCCGCGATGCTGACGACGGTCCTGTTGAAGCGGCGTCTGCTCGAACTGGAAGCGCAGGGCGCGCTGGCTGCGGAGATCGTAGTGGTGCCGGTGGCGAACCCCGTCGGGCTCGGCCAATACGTGTTGGGCCAGTTTCTCGGCCGCTTCGATCTGGCCAGCGGCAGGAACTTCAACCGCAATTTCCTGATGTTCCCGCGTCTGCTTGAACGCGCCAAGGAGTCGCTCGGGGCGGACCCGGTGGCGAACATCCAGATCGTTCGGCAACTGATGAACGCGGAGCTGAACGAGCAAAAACCGCTGACTGAGTTCGAATCGCTGCAAGTGGCGCTGCAAAAGCTTTCGTTCGATGCGGATGTCGTGATCGATCTACATTGCTCGCTGGAAGCCGTGATGCATCTGTACACGAGCGAGGTGGGTTGGCCCGATTTCGAGCCGCTTTCGCGCTATCTCGGCGCACGCGCTTCGCTGCTCGCCACGGACTCGGGCGCTGCAGCGTTTGACGAGATGTATAGCCTGCTGTGGTGGCAACTGCAGCAGAAGCTGCCGGCGCATCAACCGGTCGGCACCGGCACGGTTGCGGTGACGGTGGAATGCCGCGGACAACGGGACGTCTCGTACGCAGTGGCGCAGCAGGATGCCGATGCGCTGGTCGATTACCTGATGTGGCGTAAGGCGATTCGCGGCGAGCCGAAGGCGCTGCCCGAACTGCTCGCGCCTGCCACGCCGCTCGCGGGCAGCGAGCAGTTCTATGCACCGGTGAGCGGAATACTCGTGCACCGCGCGAATATCGGCGACAGCATTCGTGCGGGCGATCCGCTATTCGACATCATCGATCCGCTGACCGACGAGACGACCACCATCAGCAGCAAAACAGATGGCATTTTCTATATGCGTCGTGCGATCCGCTTCGTGACAGCGGGCGCGCCGCTGGGCCGCGTGACGGGAACGAAGCCGCTGCGCACCGGCGTGCTGCTGGGTGCGTGATTCGTCCGGGGAGCGGGGACGTTACCTAAGATGCGTTAACGCGTTACTCGATACGCGTTATTTGCGCCCTACCAGATACTGCACGCCAGCCGGCCCATAGCGCTCTGAATGCGCGATGTGCGCCGGCAGATGGAACACGTCGCCCACCTTGTAGAGCCGCTCTTCGTCTCCAACGCGCAGGCTGATTTCGCCTTCGAGAATCAGCGCTTTCGCTTCGAACGGATGCTCGTGCACATCGAGCGCGCCGCCGGGCTCGCGCGTCACGGTGACGAACTCCTTGAACCCCTCTTTTTCGAGGGTGCCGACAAAGGCTTCGCGTTCCATAAAACCTCCCTGGTGATATCAGCGGTGCTGCGCGCGGCCACACCGCTGAACGCGCCGGGCAACGACCGGCACACGCCGCCTAACAACAGCGACGCGTGCAAGTTCGTTGCCCGGCGGCACCTCAGCGGTTTCAGACTACCGTCAACGTCGGCGCGATAGCGGCCGGGTCGCTGATACTCGGACGGCCGTTTTCGACGTGGCCGGCGAGGCGGCGGCTGTAGCTGGCGTCGTCATTGCTGCTGACAGTCAGATCGTACCAGTGGTGGCTCGACGCCAGCACCCATGCTTCCTCGATCTCCGCGCCGGCCGGCACGATCACCTGACGCGGACGCGCACCGTACGCATTGTCGATCACCGTCAGGCGCGCGGTGCCTTTGCCCTTGTTGGTGAACTTCAGGTACACGTTGCCGTTTGCCACGTCGTAGTGCGTGCGGACTTCCGGCAGCGACGGCTTGTTGTTCCTGCTCTGCGTCTCGACGGCATTGCCTGCAAACTTGCGGACAAAGCCATTCGGGCCGAACGCTTCGAACGTGTAGACGCCGATCGTCGAGGTCAGATCGAAAGTCTCCGTCAACGACTTGCCTGCTTCGACCGTATAGCGCCACGGGCCGTCGGTGCGGTTGGTGGCATAGACGTAGAAGTGCGCACCGTGCGTGCCGGTGTTGGCGAGATCGATCGTGAAGGTGTTCTCCTTGACGTCCACCTTGCCATTCACGTGCAGCTCATACGGCAGTGCACGGGCAAAACGGATACCCGACTCCTGCGCGTCGAACGGCCCCGGCGTGGCCGGCACGACCGGCGCCGGATTCACGGCGCACTGGTTGTTGGCCATGTTGATGTAGTTGCTGGTGTCCGGCAGCGGCGGCATCGTCGCATCCGGCGTGCGGAAGTCGAACGCCGTCGTCAGGTCGCCGCATACGGCGCGGCGCCATTCCGTGATGTTCGGCTCCGTCACGCCGAAACGCTTCTCGATGAAACGGATCACCGACGTGTGATCGAACACCTGCGAGCAGACAAAGCCGCCCTTGGTCCACGGCGAGACGATCGTCATCGGCACGCGCGGTCCGAGGCCGTACGGCAGGCCGTCGGCAGTGTAGCTGCCGCCGCGCAGCGGATTCACCACGTTGTGGATTTCGCCGGCCACACTGACCGTCGATTGACCCTGGGCCGCGGTCGTTGCCGGTTGCGGCGGCACGAGGTGATCGAAGAAGCCGTCGTTCTCGTCGTACATGATGAACAGGACGGTCTTGCTCCAGACTTCCGGATTCGACGTCAGCGCTTCGATGATCTGCGAGGTATATTCCGCGCCATAAGCGGGCGTGTAGCTCGGGTGTTCCGAGTACGCTGCCGGCGGGCACAGCCACGATACCTGCGGCAGGTTGCCTGCGAGCACGTCGTTCTTCAGATCGACAATCGTGCGCACCGTCTGTGCGCGCTCGTAAAGTGCCGAGCCCGGTTGTGCGTTGATGAAGTTGACGAAGTTCTGCAGGATGTTGGTACCGTAGTTGCCGTTCAGCGGATCGGCGCCGGTCAGCCCTTGCTGGTAAACCTGCCACGAAATGCCCGCAGCCTGCAGACGTTCCGGATACGTCGTCCACGAGAGCAGTGCGTACTTCGGCGGGCCATCGCCGTCCACGTAATCGTTGTTGTCGAGCAGCGGTCCGCCCATCGTGCCGCTCGGGTCGACCATGCCGGTCATCAGATACGAGCGGTTCGGGTGTGTCGGGCCGGGCATCGAGCAGAAGTAGGCGTCGCAGATGGTGAACGCGTCGGCCAGTGCGTAGTGAAACGGAATGTCGCTACGCAGGTAGTAGCCCATCGTCATGTCGGTCTTGTACTGCGGCCACTGGTTGTACGCGCCGTTGTTGATGGCATAGTGCGTCGGGTACCAGTTGTGGTCGAGATCGCCGATACATTGTGCGCTGGTGGTCTGCGTGTTCAGGTGGAACGGCAGAACCGGTTGCGCCGCGTTCTCTTTCGACGGCTGATACCACACCGGCTGTTGGCCGCCCGGCAGCGGAATCGGGAAGCGATCGTTGTAACCACGTACGCCGCGCATATGGCCGAAGTAGTGGTCGAACGAACGGTTCTCTTGCATGAATACCACGATGTGCTCGACATCCTCGATCGTTCCGGTGCGCGAATTGGCCGGGATCGCCAATGCATTGCGGATCGATTCAGGGAATGCGGCCAACGCGGCGGCGGCACCGGCGGATGATGCAACGGTCTGCAGGAAACGGCGACGGCTGTTTGAGGTCATTGGTTATCACCTTCTGCGGGGGGAAAGAATAGCGCGTCTCGATGCGCTGGGGGTAATCCGTTGGTTAATTGCTGTGTCCACTCTGGTCGCCGTCACCGGGCGCATAGCGCAGCACGGGAGTAACCTGCTGGCTGTCTCCTGCGAGGCTTGCTTCCACGCTTTGCACAGCGCTGTCCGATGCGGCGGAGGTACCAGGTGTAGCGGCGCCTGCTAGCGCGGCTGACGCGCCCCATGCGGGAGACGTCGCCGCCAGGTTTGTCTGAGGAGCTGAGAGTGTGGCCGCGGGTGTGACTGAACTGGTTGCGGCATTGCTTTGGCCGACGCTTGCCGAACTGTTTTCGTCCGGACCACAGGCGGTCAACAAAACGGTTGTGAGTGCAACGACTACGGCCGTGGCCGCGACCTGGAAATTTCGCATGTCTGCATCCTCGTTCGGGGTAGCGGGATGCAGTCTCCAGTGACTTGAAGAAAATATTATGAAATACGGTGTAACGTTTGCGAGCTGCGAATTTGATGGCTATTTGTTGGAATTCGGAAAGTGATTAGAAATTATGGCGAACGCCTATCTGGCGATTTTTCCTTGCTGTTTCATTAAATCGGTAAGATCGAAGCAGTAAAAACGGCGGATGTAAAAATGACGCGCATCGAAAAAACTTTCGATTCCTTCCAGCTCGAATACGAGTGGCTCGAGGCGGACGGCTTCGGCGGCTTCGCATCGGGAACAGTCGGCACGGCGCGTACGCGCCGCTATCACGCGCTGCTGCTGACGGCGATGCATCCACCTGGCGGGCGCGTTGCACTCGTCAATGGTGTCGAAGCGTGGCTCGAAGCAGACGGCAAGCGTTATCCACTCACCATGCAGCGCTATGTGCCAGACGTGGTGTATCCCGACGTGTCATCCAGCCTGCTCGGTTTCGATACGCAACCTTGGCCGACGTGGCGTTTCCAGCTGGACGGCGAAGCGGTACTGATCGCCGAGGTCTTCGTTGCGAAGGCGAGCTGCGAGACGGTCTTGCGTTGGCGTCTTGCGCCGGGCAGTGCTAGCGCGGAAGCCGCAAGCCGTTATACGTTGAACGTGCGGCCGCTTTTGTCGGGACGCGACTATCACGCGCTGCATCACGAAAACGCCGCGTTCAACTTCAATGCACAGACGGATGATGCCCGCGCCAAGGTGAGCTGGCAGCCATACGGTGACCTGCCGGCGATTCACGCGTCGACCAACGGAACGTACACTCACGCGCCGGACTGGTATCGAAACTTCTGCTATGTACGCGAGCGCGAACGTGGCCTCGATTTCAGCGAAGATCTTGCGACGCCCGGTGTGTTCACTTTCTCACTCGCCGACGGTGCCGCACTGATGATCCTGCGTGCCGGCCCGCAAGCCGATGACACGCCGGCTGTCGAACGGGCGCAGGCGCTGGCCGATGGCGAATTTGCGCGTCGCAGCGCATTCGCCTCGCAACTGCATCGCTCTGCGGATGCTTACCTCATCGCGCGTGAAAAAGGCAGCACGCTGGTCGCGGGCTTCCCGTGGTTTACCGATTGGGGCCGCGATACGTTCATCGCGATGCGCGGCTTGTTGCTGGCATCGGGCCGTCACGAAGCGGCAAAGTCGATCCTGCTCGAGTGGGCCAGCACGATCTCCGAAGGCATGTTGCCGAATCTCTTTCCCGACTACGGCAGCACGCCCGAATACAACGCCGTCGATGCGTCCCTATGGTTCGTGGTTGCGGTGCACGACTACCTGGCCGCGGAGCACGCTTGCGACGACACACGCAAGCGTCTGCAGCAGGCGGTCGAGGAGATTCTCACGGGGTACAGTCGTGGCACCCGTTTCGGCATCCGTGCCGATGACGACGGTCTGCTCCGCGCCGGCGTGCCAGGTGTGCAACTGACGTGGATGGATGCGAAGGTCGGCGACTGGGTCGTAACGCCGCGTATCGGCAAGCCAGTAGAAGTGCAGGCGCTGTGGATCAACGCGCTGCGCATTGCTGCGAAGTGGAATCCGCAGTGGCAGGAACCAGCGGCACGTGCCTCGCAGGCATTTGTACAGCGCTTCACGGATCCGGCGAGCAGTGCTTTGTTCGACAACGTCGACGCGGACCACGTGCGGGGCAAAATCGATCACTCGATCCGGCCGAACCAGATTTTCGCGGTGGGAGGCTTGCCGTTTCCGCTGCTCGAAGGCGCCGCAGCGCGTGCGGTGGTCGAACAGGTCGAGACGCACCTGTTGACGCCGCTTGGCCTGCGCACCCTGGCGCCGTCCGATCCCGCCTATCGGGGACGCTACGCGGGCGGTCAGGTCGAGCGTGACAGTGCTTATCACCAAGGGACAGTGTGGCCCTGGCTGATCGGGCCGTTCGTCGAGGCATGGTTGCGCGTGAATCAACCGGCCGAAGGTGCGCGGGCCCAGGCGCGCACGCGCTTTCTTGCGCCGCTGATCGAGTATCTCGACCGCGACGGCCTCGATCACCTCTGCGAGGTGGCCGACGGTGATGCACCGCATCATCCGGGCGGCACGCCGTTTCAGGCGTGGTCGCTGGGGGAATTGCTGAGGGTTAAGCGGATGCTGGCGAATGGGTGAACCGCTAGGCGGACTGCGGAGCAGGCATGGGACAAGCTCCGGATAGGCCCCGGATAAAGCCCACGCCGGCGCACCCTTTGAGCAAAACGCGCTAGGATGTGAGTCCCACCGCCAAGCTCGAAAAGCAAGGGACCGCTCCATGCCGCCGCTGCGTGCCGCCAATCTGCTCGCAACTATCGAAGGCACCCGCCTGCACTCCAGGGAATGCGCCCGCTGGCAGCGCTGGGGGCCCTATCTGAGCGAGCGCCAGTGGGGCACCGTGCGCGAGGACTACAGCCCGAACGGCACCGCATGGGACTATTTTCCCCACGACCATGCCCGCAGCCGTGCTTATCGCTGGGGCGAGGACGGCATTGCCGGCTTCGGCGACGACAAGCTGAACTGGTGCGTCTCGCTGGCGCTCTGGAATCGCCAGGATCCGATCATCAAGGAACGCCTGTTCGGCCTCACCAACTCGCAGGGCAATCACGGCGAGGACGTCAAGGAACTGTATTTCTACCTCGACGGCACGCCCACCCACTCTTATATGCGGATGCTGTACAAGTATCCGCACGCTGCGTATCCGTATGACGATCTGGTGCAGGAGAACGCGCGGCGCGGCGCCGATATGCCCGAATACGAGGTGCTCGATACCGGCGCATTCGACGACAACTGCTATTTCGACGTGCAGGTCGAATACGCGAAGCACACGCCCGAAGACATCGTGATGCGGGTCACGGTCGAAAACCGGGGCGACAAGTCTGCCTCGCTCGATGTGCTGCCGCAGATCTGGGCGCGAAATACGTGGTCGTGGAAAGAAACGAAGGACCGTCCATCGCTTTCGAAGCAGACAGCGAACGGCGCAACGTATTTGCTGGGGCGCCAGCCAGGACATGATCCGTTTGTGGTGACCGCGTGGTCGAAAGACGCGCCCGGACTGACGTGGCTGTTCTGCGAGAACGACACCAATGTCAAACGCCTCTTCAATATGGACGGGGCGGGTCCGTTCAAGGACGGCATCAACGATTACCTCGTGCATGGCGACGCGCAAGCGGTACGGTCCGACACCGGCACCAAGGCAGCGGCCCACGTGCCGCTCGAACTCCCGCCCTACGGCCGCGCGGTAATTTATATGCGCTGGCGCCCCGAGTCCGCACCGGATGACGTGCCGCTCGATGTCGACGCGCTGTTTGCTCGCCGTCTTGCCGAAGCCGACGGGTTTTATGCGGCGTTGCAGCATGAAATCCACGATCCCGACGCACGGCTCGTGCAGCGGCAGGCGCTCGCCGGCATGCTGTGGTCGAAGCAGTACTACCAGTTCGACGTCCAGCGCTGGCTGGATGGTGATCCGGCGCAGCCCACGCCTGACGCAAATCGCAAGCGCGGCCGCAACGCCGACTGGCGTCACCTGTGCAATGCGGACATCGTTTCGATGCCCGACAAGTGGGAGTACCCGTGGTACGCATCCTGGGATCTCGCCTTCCATGCCGCGGCCTTTGCGCTCATCGATCCTGAGTTCGCCAAGCGGCAGTTGCTGTTGCTGGTCAAGGACCGTTATCAGCATCCCAACGGACAGTTGCCGGCCTACGAGTGGGCCTTGGGCGACGCCAATCCGCCGGTGCACGCATGGGCCGCGTGGCGCGTCTATGAAATCGACCGGGCGCTGATGGGCAAAGGCGATCGCGATTTCCTCGAGTTGGTGTTCCACAAACTGCTGCTGAATTTTTCGTGGTGGGTGAACCGCAAGGACGCCGACGGCCGCAATATTTTCCAGGGTGGCTTTCTTGGGCTGGATAACGTCGGCATCTTCGATCGCTCGTCGCCGCTGCCGACCGGCGGTCACATCGATCAGGCCGACGGTACCGCGTGGATGGCGGCGTATGCGCTCGATCTGATGCGCATCGCGCTGGAACTGGCGTTTGCCAATCACGTGTTCGTCGATATCGGCGTGAAGTTCTTCGAACACTTCCTGTATATCGCCGAGGCAGTCAGTTGCGACGACGACTGCGAGACCGGCTTGTGGGACAGCGCCGACGAATTCTTCTACGACAAGCTGAGACTGCCCGACGGCACCAGCGAGCCAATGCGGGTGCGTTCTATCGTCGGTCTGATCCCGCTGTTTGCGGTGCATGTGCTCGAAGAGCGCCTGCACGGCAGCCTGCCTGGGTTGCGGGAGCGACTGTTCTGGTTCCTCGAGCACCGTCCCGATCTGGCCAAACTGGTGTCGCGCTGGGATGAAACTGGCAAGGGCAACACCCTGCTGCTGTCGCTGCTGCGCGGACACCGGATGAAGGCGTTGTTGCGGCGTGCCCTCGACGAATCAGAATTTCTTTCCGATCACGGCGTGCGGGCACTCTCGCGGGTACACCGCGACGAGCCGTTCGTCTTCAGACACAACGGCGACAGCTTTTGCGTTAAATATCTGCCGGCCGAATCGGACTCGCGTGTATTCGGCGGCAATTCGAACTGGCGCGGACCGGTCTGGATGCCAGTCAACTACCTGCTGATCGAGTCGCTGTACGAGTTTCACCGCTACTACGGCGACGATTTCCGCGTGGAGTTTCCGACCGGTTCCGGCCAGAAGTTCTCGTTGCGCGAAATCGCCGATCAGCTCGCACGGCGTGCCACTACGCTATTTCTCAAGGACAGCAACGGCGAGCGTCCGGTGATGGGCGCGTATCCGCTGCTGCAGGCCGACCCGCGTTCGAGCGATCTCGTGCTGTTCCACGAATACTTTCACGGCGACAATGGCCGGGGCGTCGGCGCTTCGCACCAGACCGGCTGGAGCGGGCTCGTTGCGTTGCTGCTGCAGCCGCGTATGGCGGGCGAGACGGGCGAAGTGCCGGCCACAACGGACGCCGAGGCTGCCTTGGTCACCAAGTAGGTTCTGCAGCAAAACGAAGGGGGAGGGCAGGGTTAAGGGTATTACAGTCACCCTGCAGACAGACGATTCGTAACTGATTTTGAACTGTGCGGCGGCGGCCCTGGTCTTTCTTCTATTGCCACGTCTGTTCCACTGGCTTACTTCGATCAAGTGAACCCTATGTCGACTCCTTCGAACGCACCTGATTCAAGTTCCTCCTCTGCCGGCGCGCAGTCTTCCACTCCTACCGTACCGGCAGGCAAACACCCGGCGCCGCCGTGCACCCTCGTGATCTTCGGCGCAGGCGGCGATCTCACCAAACGCCTGCTGATGCCCGCGCTGTACAACCTGACTGTAGACGGTCTGCTGGATCCGCAGATGAAGATCATCGGCGTGAATCACGGCCAGGTCGAAACCAGCGCGTGGCGCGACGATCTGTACAAGGCGCTGCAGCAGTTTGCTGCCGACAAGGCCAGCACCTTCCACACCTCGAAGCTCGACGACAAGGCGTGGAGTTCGCTGGCGCAGCGCCTCGAATACATGGCGGGCGAATTCGAAAGCGACGACACGTTTTCCGCCCTGAAACAGAAGCTCGAAAACACGCCTGGCGGCAACGTAGTGTTTTACCTCGCCGTCAGTTCGCGCTTCTTCAAGCCGATTGTCGAGCACCTCGGTAAAGCTGGCCTGCTCAAGGAAGGCGACGACGGCAAAGGCTTCCGTCGCATTGTGATCGAGAAGCCGTTCGGTACGGATCTTGCGTCGGCTCGCGATCTGAATGAACATATCCTGAGTAATGCGAAGGAAGAGCAGGTCTATCGTATCGACCACTTTCTCGGCAAGGACACCGTGCAGAGCATCATGGCCGTGCGCTTTGCGAATGCCTTGTTCGAACCGATCTGGCGGCGCGAGTACATCGACTGCGTGCAGATCACGGCGTCCGAGACGATCGGCGTGGAAGGGCGCGGCTCGTTCTACGAACAGACCGGCGCGTTTCGCGACATGTTGCCAAACCATCTGTTCCAGCTGCTCGGCATGGTCGCCATGGAGCCGCCCAATTCCTTCGACGCCGAAGCAGTGCGCGACAAGAAAGCCGATATTTTCGACGCTATCCAGCCGGTAAAACCGGATGACGTGGTTTTCGGACAATACGAGAAGGGACCGGCAGGGCCGGGCTATCGGCAGGAGCCCGATGTGGCGCCCGACAGCCAGACGGAGACGTATGCCGCTGCGCGCGTGCTCATCGAAAACTGGCGCTGGTCCGGCGTGCCGTTCTATCTGCGTACCGGCAAGCGGCTTGCGGCGCGTCGCACGGAGATATCGGTGCAACTGAAGACGGTGCCGTTCCGGCTGTTTCGCGACACGCCTGTGGATGCGCTGACGCCTAACGTGCTGACCTTGCGCATCGATCCGACGCATGGCACGAGTTTCGATTTCAACGTGAAGGCGCCGGGGCCGATCATGCAGATGGGCGCTGTGCAGTCGTCTTTTAACTACGGCGACTTTTTCGATGAACAGCCGAACGTCGGCTACGAAACGCTGTTGTACGACTGCATGCTCGGCGACGAGACGCTGTTTCAGCGTGCCGACAGCATCGAAACGAGCTGGGCCGCGGTGGACGACGTGTTGCATCCGAAGGGCAGTCCGCTGCCGGTGCACGGCTACCCCGCGGGTAGCCAGGGTCCGGCCGAGTCGGATGCGCTGCTGGCGCGCAGCGGTCATGCATGGCGACCTTTAAGCAAGGACAAGGACGCGGACGCGAAGAAGTAAGGCTTAACATCACACTAACAGGGGACCACCGTGGCGACACGTAAGACCAACGTCAAAGGTAACGTCAAGAGCAGCACCGGCAGCACCGTTAAAACCGCTGCTAAACGTGCGGCGAAGAAGACCGTGGTGAAAGCCGCGGCTAAGCCCGCTGCCAGGGCTGCGGCCAAACCCGCGGCTAAAAGTGCCGTCAGGCACGGCGGAGGGTACATCCTCTCCATCGATGTGGGCGGTACCGGTCTGAAGGCCGCGATCATCGACACGCACGGCAAGATGGTTACCGAGCGTCTGCGCGTGGCGACGCCGCATCCTTGCACGCCAGATCAACTCGTCGATACGCTGGTGAAGCTGGTCGAGCCGCTGATTGCAGAGCATGCGCCTTCGCGCATCTCGATTGGCTTTCCGGGTTTCGTGCGTAACAACCGCGTGCTCACGGCACCGCATTTCGGCGATGAAGGCTGGCACGACATTCCCCTTGCGGATTCGCTGGCCAAGCGGCTCGGCGGCTTGCCGGTGCGCATGATCAACGACGCCGAGGTGCAGGGCTTTGCAGCAATCGAAGGTCATGGCATCGAGTTCGTGCTGACGCTTGGCACGGGTGCGGGCACGGCGCTGTTTCGCGACGGTGAACTGATGCCGCACCTTGAGCTTGCGCATCACCCGGTCAGCAAGAACCGCGCATACGACGAATATATCGGCGACGCGGCGCGCATGCAGGCGGGCAACAAGCGCTGGAACCACCGCGTCGAGAAGGTGATCGGGATTCTGGCTTCGCTCGTGAACTACGACAAGCTATGGATAGGCGGCGGCAACGCCGCGCGCCTGAACTTCAAGCTGCCCGCGAATGTGGCGGTTGTGTCCAACGATGCGGGTATCGAAGGCGGGGCCAAGCTCTGGCATCCGCGCTCATTGCGTGATACACGGCAGTTGCCGGAAGCGACCCAGCGTACCGGCATTTTCGAGTAATCGATGTGCGAGATGCGATTGCCGGTTGGCAATCGCATCGCCGCCTATGCGCTTTAGGACCTTTAGGCTACTTTGGCCGTTTAGCGTGCCGCGTCACCCCAACGATATTCGTGCGTCACATCGTCAAGTTGCGCTTTCAGTTCGGCATTCAGTGTTAGATCTATCGCGCTGAGTGTGTCCGTCAATTGATCAGGATTGCTTGCGCCGATGATCGCCGATGTGATGTGCGGATTCGCAAGCACCCAGGCGAGCGACGCTTTCGTCAGCGACACGCCGGCGTCCGCTGCGATGCCCTTCAGCTTTTCGATGGTGTCGAATTCGCGCTTATGCCAGTAGCGTTCCTGATACGTCGCCCCCGCTTTGCCCACCGTTTCGGTGAAGCGGCCGGCCTCAGGCTGCGCATCGTGGCGGTGCTTGCCGGTCAGCAGGCCGCCTGCCAGCGGGTTATACGGAATCACCGCCAGCTGTTCCTCTCCGCAGAGCGGTAGCAACTCGCGTTCGATCTGCCGGAACAGCAGGTTGTAACGCGGCTGAACGGAGACGAAGCGCGCCACACGCAGCACATCCGCGCGTCCCAATGCGCGCGCCAGCCGGTAAGCCAGAAAGTTCGATACGCCCACGTAGCGCGCCTTGCCCGAGCGCACGATGATGTCGAGTGCTTCCAGTGTTTCGTCGAGCGGCGTTTCGTGATCGTCGGAGTGCAGCTGGTACAGGTCGACGTAGTCGGTGCCGAGGCGCCGAAGAGACGTGTCGATGGCATCGAGCAGGTGCTTGCGCGACGCACCTTGATCCCATGACGACGGCCCAACCTTGCCCACTGCTTTAGTGGCAAGGATGAAGCGATCGCGCTTTCCCCTCAACCAGCGGCCGACGATCTCTTCGGTGCGTCCCGCGAGATCTTCGCCGCCGCCCAGCGGATAGACGTCCGCGGTATCGATGAAGTTGACGCCGGCTTCCGCGGCCTTGTCGAGGATGCGGTGCGAGACCGCCTCTTCGGTTTGCAAGCCGAATGTCATCGTGCCAAGACATAGACGTGAAACGCTCAGGCCAGTGCGGCCGAATTTACGGTATTGCATGGTGGACTCCGCGAGAGGAACAGGTTGCCGGTTGCGTTAAACAAAAAGCATAGCGCTTATCGGCAATCTGCGTCTGCGGCGGCGGCAAGCCCGGCAACCTGCGGCTGCTTGCTAAAACGTAAGGCTACAGCCGCAAGGCAAGCCGCCGCGACGCAGCCAAGCACGATGAAGACATCGCTGGTGGACAGCAGACTCGTCAGTACGGCACCCACGCATGGCGCGACGAATTGCACGAACATGCCCGCGGATTGCAGTGCGGCACTGGCGCTCGCCACCTGATCTGCGAGACGCCGGGCGATAAACAGCCGGCACTCAACCCTGAAGCGCGCACTCATGAAGCCGGTCGCGAAGAACGCGAGCGCGAGCAGCCATTCGGCCGGACGCAACGGCAACCGGAAGATGCCGCCAATGGCGATGAACACGGCACACGACACGAACGCTGGCGCAAGCAGTGGTCCGAGGCCGGCCCGCTCGGCATTGCGTCCCATGGGCAGCAGACTGCCGAGCATGCCGCCTAGCGCAGCACAAGAGACCACAATGCCGAGCGCCGACTTGTCGAACCCCTGGTTTCTTAGCATGAGCGGAAACTGATTGTTGACGGCCGCCGCCAGCGCGAAGTAAATGCCTGTGCAAAGCAGCAGCGGCAGGATGGCACCGGTCCAGCGCGTACGCGGTGCAGCCTTTGCGTCAGGTGCAGCGGCAACGGGTAGCACGGCCTTAGCGGCCGGCGCGGCCAGCAGCATCATCAGGATGGCTGCGGCGATGAACACGATCGAGACGAGCATCGTGTGATTGTCGCCGGCCCATGCGCCGACGATTCCACCGGCAGCGGGTGCGCAGATCTTCGCCATGCTTTGAGCCAGACTGAGTAAGCGGAACGCACGGCTTTGCTGCGCCTCGTCGACACTGGTGGTGACATACACGGTTTCGGCAGGATCGGTGAAGCCGAGGGCCGCCGACTTGAACGCGACGACCAGCAGAAAGGCGACGAAGTGGCCGACCCAAAGCAGGGCGGCCGTCGTGCCGAGCGTGATCGCCAATGCGCCGACAAGGACACGTGTGCTGGCATAGCGGTCGCAAACCTGGCTGATGATCCGCGTGAGCAGAATGGGCGGCACCAGCAATGCGGCACTCAGGATCACCAGATCGAATGGTGTCGCGTTGAATCGATAGGTTGCGATGTTCAGTATCGCGAGAAAGTTAATCCATCCACCGAAGCTGGCAAAGAAACTGCCGATCAGAAACATATGGAAGCGGCGATTACCGGACATGTTCATCCTTGATGCATCCTGGTTCGGGAGGTCGTGGCGTTTCGATCGCGACGGCAGGACGCAACAACGCCTTCGAAGCGAGTCGAATAATTAAATAAGGAATGCTAAAAAGGCAGGGCGAAACAATGCGAACCTTTGATGATTCAAAGGTTCAACACTTGCTAACGGGTATGACGGCTAACGCGGATCTTACCGATCGTCGATGCGCCGGCGCCTAGAACAACGCCGGCTGTTGAGCGTTCACCATGGGTACGACGTTGAGTTCGTCGAGCCGCAGGCGCGCCTTCGCGAGATCGTGAAGCACTTGCCTTTGCAACCAGGTTTCTGCGCCGCCACCGAACGCCTTGTCGAGACGCAGGGCCATCTCCGGTGAGATACCTGCCTTGCCGCTCAACAGATTCGTTAAAGCCTGGCGACTGACGCCCAGAACCAGCGCACCTTCGGTGACGGTCAAATTGAACCGCTCGAGGCAGTTCTGCCGGACAGTGACGCCGGGATGGATGAATTCTGAATCGGCCATGGACCGAACAATATCGATGAATTGATTGCTCGTCAACTGACAAGCGCTTCTTGTCATGCGGGTCTTTGAGCATTCACGGCGTGTGTTTGAGAATGTATTTACCGCTGCCGATGAAAAATCTGCGGCACGTTGCTTGCTGAAAACGGAACTCAGGCATCCCGCATGGCGAAGCGCCGGAAGTGCACATATCGCTTTCCGGTCTAGCTGCTACAATCCACGCATTTTCCTCGTCGTAGACTGCATCATGGGCTTTGAACAACTCGCGGCACTGAAAGAACAGCTGGCGAAACAGGCTGAAGAGAAACGCGCAGCCAGGCACGCAAAGCACGCCAGGCCGGCGAGGCCAGCGAAGCCGGCTGAGGCAGCAAAGCAAGCCGCGGTAGCGAAGCACGCTAACGGGGGCCGTAACACGCCCGACGCGGCGCGCACCGCACCTGAGCATAAAGCGGCCGCACATAAGTCATCTGCACCGAAGCAGTCCGCGCAGAAATCGCCGGCGCAAAAGTCAAAGCCGGTAGATCCGGTGGTGCTCTCTATCGGCAAGCTTCAGAAGCGATTCCCGAAGGCGTTCCCCAAAAATCCGGCTCCGAAGGTGCCGCTCAAGGTAGGCATCTTCAAGGATCTGCTGGAGCACTCCGAAGAACTCGGCTTAAACGAAGCGGCTTTGCGCGACGCCATCAAGGTGTGGTGCTGGGGTAGCCGTTACTGGGCATGCGTCACCGAAAACGCCATGCGCGTCGACCTGAACGGTCAGGATGCCGGCCAGGTGCTGCCGGCGGAAGCCGCGCGTGCGCGCGGCTTGCAGGCCAAGCGGCAAAAAGCCAGGAACGCTGCGCAAGGCGCTTCCGCTCCGCAGGGTGCGGCGGCTGCGCAAGAGGCTGCGGTTCAGCAGGCTAGCAACGCTGAGCAAAACGTCTCCGCTCAACCGGACCACCCCGCCGCTCAGGAAGACAGCGCAGCCCCGCAAGGCAGCGCCGTCGAATAAGCGCGCGTCGCCGTCGCGCCTGCTATCGGGCGGGCAACGGTCGCGATGCAGACAGGAACAGCGCCATCGGCGTGCTCGTACTTAACTGAGTCTTGTCGTCCACCCGCGTGAAGCCCATCGCACTGTAGAACTCCACCGCGTTAGGCGCTGCATTGACCCTCACATAGGGCCGCTCGTTGCGCGGCACGCACTGTCTGATCGCTTCCTCAATCAGGCTTCGACCGATGCCGCGTCGATGGTCGCCCGGCTCGACAAACAGACTGCACAGATTCCAGAAATTCTTGACCAGTACCGCGCCGGCAATGCGCCCGTCCACGACGCATTTCAGGTGTACGCATTGGTGTGCATGATCGAACGCCCAGTGCATATTTGCGAGAACGTTGGTGATCACGGCGGCCATCTCGTCCGCTTCAATCCGGACACTGGTCCGGATGGTTCTCAACATCATCGACGCTAGCGCGGCTTCGTCGCTGGACTGGACTGCTTCTATTTTCATTCGGTGTCCACTGGAAACCTGTTGAGCGCGACGTTAGCGGATAGCGGTGCGCGCCGGCTTCCAGCCGCTGCCGCGGAATGGCGATGTGGTTCGGCGTCCCCACCATAACCAGATCAACACCGCGGTGATAAGGAGCATTGGGAAGATCAGCAGGCTGCCCTCCGGACCGGTTTTGCCGCCGCTCATCAGGATGTTGCCGAGCGGATGCGCCGTAAAGAGCCGGGTATCTACCAGCGTGCCACTATCGGATGTGCCGTAGAAGTACGATTCACCCCAGTCCCACGCCGCATGAAAGCCGATTGCCCAGAATAGCGATCCCGTGTACCAGAGACTCAGGCAGATCACGATCCCGAAGCCGCCAGCGGAGATCAGTCCGATGGGCGTCTCTCCGGGATTGGAGCCATGCAAACCGCCGAACAGGATCGAGAGCAGCAGCACGCCCCACCAGAAGCCGATGCCTCGCGTCAGCGTGTATTGCAGATATCCGCGCAACGTCGACTCTTCGAAGATTCCGACCAGCAGAAAGAAGCCGGCCCATGCGACCGCACGCGTCCAGACTGTTACACCGTGGTCCGTGGGCGGGTCGAGCACCAGCAGATGCATTTGCACGAGGACAAGCACCATCAGACTGATTGCGCCGAATCCGCACAGGAGGCCGCCTCCGAAACGCGTCCAGGCGGCGGAATCCCGCAAGCCAAAAGACAGCATTGAGCGTCGCTCGATGGCCGCCACTACGGCCAATGCAGCTATCAGGCCGGCAAGCTGAAACGTCTCGCCTAGATAGGCAACCGGCAGAGTAAACAGGGTGATGGGGTGGTGATGGTGCCCGAAATGCGCCCGCACCGCGGCGATGCCGAAGACGACCGCCACAAACGTCGCGATAAAAACCGCGACGCCCCAGCCGGCCCGCATTCCGTTGCGACTGGTGAATACCCAGCGCACTCTTCGTTTGAAGCGGCTTCCGCGTGTTGCGCTCTTTGTTTGTTCTTCAGGCTGCGTGAGTGAGTCGTCCAAGAAGGCCTCCGTTCGAATGACGACGAGGGAATGCGCGAACCGTGCTTTCCGTTGTTATGCTTTTTCTATAGCACGACGGCCTCAAGGATGTGTGGCGTATAACGCTCGTCGAGCTAAGCGCATTACTTTAACTTCGTTTCATGCGCTCGCCAACGTTGTAAAAAATCATCTCTTTCGGGCGGGGCGACGCGGCTGCAACACCCTTACTCTCCGAGCTTGCGCAACGCCCGCCCATCCATCAGATTTCGTTCGATCTGCTCGAGCGAAACGCCCTTCGTTTCCGGCACGAGCCATAGCGTCAGGAATATAAATGCAGCGTTCATTACCGCGTACAGCCAGAACGTTTGCGCATGACCCAGCGTGTTAAGCAAGGTGAGGAACGTTGCGCCGGCAATCGTGTTGGCCACCCAGTTGACGAAGGTTGAAGCTGCGATGCCGAAATCGCGACCCTTCATAGGCTGGATTTCCGCGCAGAGAATCCAGATCATCGGTCCCGCCGACATCGCGAAGCCCGCGATAAACACCAGCAGCATCACCACCGCCGCGATCTGGCTGGCGCCGCTCGTCACGCCTATATGCAGTAGTGCGCCGAGCGTAGCGAGCGCAAGTGCCATCACGGTGAAGCCGGTGTAGAGAATCGGCTTGCGGCCCCAGCGGTCCACCAGGCCAATAGCGATAAAGGTTGCCGCCACGTTCACAGCGCCCACGATTACCGTGCCCCACAGCTGGTCGTGCGAGGTGCCGTAACCGGCGAGCCCGAAAATGCGCGGTGCGTAATACATCACCACGTTGATGCCGGTCAATTGCTGCATTACCTGCAGCATGATGCCGAGCCCCACGGTACGACGAAAGTTTGGATTGCTACGGAATAGTCCCCATCCCTGGAATTCCACTTTGAGCTGATCTGCGATCTCGCTCATTTCGGTTTCTATGCTCTTGCGGTCGCTGCGCAGCTTTTCCAGCACGCGCTCAGCTTCCTCGTTGCGGCCACGGCTCATCAGCCAGCGCGGGCTGCGCGGCAGGAACAGCAAACCGAATAGCAAGGCGAGCGCCGGAAAGGCGATCACGCCGAGCATCCAGCGCCAGTCTCCTGTGCCGCTAAAGGCGGTGTTGGAGAGGAAAGCCGCCAGAATGCCGACTGTCACCATCAACTGATGCAGGGAGATCATGGCGCCGCGCATGGTACGGGGAGCGATTTCGGACAGATAAAGCGGTGCGGTAAAAGAAGCGATCCCGACTGCTACGCCAAGAAAAACGCGTCCGGTAATCAGCATCTCCGGGCTCCATGCGAATGCACACACGCCCGACGCGCAAGCGAACAACGCTGCGCCGATCATCAACGAGTATTTGCGGCCGATGGCTTTGGCCATCCACCCCGAGCCAAGCGCGCCGAGCGCCGCTCCGACCATCATCGAACTGACAATCCATTCCTGCATCTGGTCGCCGACATGAAACTGTCGCGCGATAAACGGCAATGCGCCTGAGATCACGCCGATATCGAGGCCAAACAATAAGCCGGCCAGCGCGGCGATTACGCTGGTCAGCACGACGTGAAAGCGGTTATGCGGGTGCGCAGCGGCGTTCGCTGCCAGCCCATGAGGTGTGGCGGACATGGCTTTTCCTTTTAAGAGGCCAGCGGTACGCCATGGGATGCCTGTGCAGATAGCGCACAAACGTAGAAGTGCGCGATCTGCGGCTACGCGCTTCTCTCATGGCGGACTGCGGCGCGGCTTGTTTTCTTCAGGGGACATAGCATCCGCCGTGCCCGATCCAGCCATCCGTCCACCGTGCGCAAGGGTCTTTAAACCAGCAGTGAAATGATTCCCCCGATGGTGAGTCCGGCCGCCAGCCATCTGCCCGCAGTGTAGAAGGGGTTGCGATTGTCCTGCGATTGATCGGGGCGCTCTAGCCCCAAGGTGCCGTAGGTAAACGATTTGAGCGGCGAGGCGTTGGTGGTGCCGACCGAGGTGTCACTATTGCCAGCGGTGCCGGTTGTGCTGGCGTCGCTGGTGCCGCCCGTTGCGCTGGGGTCGTTAGCCGAGTCGGCGTCACTGGCGTCTGTCGTGCCGCCAGCAGTGTTTGACGGCGCTGCGCTCTGCGTCGTCACGTCGCTCTGGGTGCTGCTCGCGTCCTGCGCGGCAATCGCGGCGCCTTCTGGCGAGATGGTAACGGCCGAGTCCTGGCTGGGGCTCGCGGCGCTCGAGCCAACGGACGTCGTCGTTGCGTCGCTGGTGGCAGACACCGGGGGCGAGTTCGATGCTGTGCTCCCGCTGGCACCCGTTTGCGTCAGCGTAGATGACGCCGCGGCGTTGCTAACTTGCATGGCAATCCTTTCTCATCCGTGTATCCATCTGGGACGATCTGGTCTCGCGCGACCAGAGGCCCATTCAGCGTTGCCGCGGGCCGCCGGAGACGAAACGCCTTCTCCGCGGCGGCCCGCCGGCACGCAGTGCGATGTCGCCTTGCCTGACTTTTCGACCGCGCAGAAACTTATCTTTAGGGTTGGTAAGGCGATGTAAGGACGCGCGATGCATAAAGCCCGGCCGGGTGGCCCTAGGCGCACCGGGGTATCATGCGGCTCCGGCGGGCGTAGGCGCTCACCGGTCAGCGGGCCTGCATGGCGGGTCAGCGAAGACACAAGAAATTTACTGCGCGATATTCGAAGCCACCCATCCGCAGTCATAGCGGGTAGACCAACACATCATGGTTCACATCAATCTCTCCGACGGCGTTTTAGGCCCCGCTCTGCAGGCGCTCGATCCGTACGCGCTAGTCGGTATCCTCGCCGCGTTGTTACTGGGCGGCATGGTCAAAGGGGTGGTTAGCATCGGCGTGCCATTGGTGGCGATGCCGATTCTTAGCCACTTTCTGCCGATCAAGCAGGCGGTGCTGCTACTGTCGATGCCGATCATTCTCGGCAATATCCCGCAGGCGCTCGAAGGTGGCGAGATGCTTGCCACCGTGCGCCGGATCGCGGCGCCGCTGGTCGGCACGGTGCTCGGCAACATCGTCGGGGTGACGATGCTGATTTCGCTTGCGCCTCATCGCGCGCAGGCCGCCGCCGGAATTGCCCTGATCGTCGCGGCGTTGCTGCTGTTCGCTTCGCCCCGGCTCACGCTATCGCCGGGCTTCGCCAAACCCGTAGGGCTGGTGCTCGGTTTCGGGGCGGCCGTGATGGAGAGCGTTGCCTCCGTGCCGGGACCGCTACTGGCCATGTACCTGATTGCAACCGGAGCCACCGGCAAAGCCTTTACCAAGCAGATTGCCATCATCCTGGTGGTCTCGATCGTTTCGCTGATCGCCGCGTTTAGCGGCGGCGCCCACGCCAGCTGGGTCGATCTCGCCATCTCGGCCGCCGCGAGCATCCCGGTGATCGCCGGCATGCTGATCGTGCGTCCGCTGCGTGACAAACTGCCACCGGCGGTCTTCCGCAAGCTCGTGCTGCTGTTCGTTCTCTTGGCGGCCGCGCAGATGATCTGGAAGTCCGGGATTCTGTAGACATCACCCTTAACGCAACGCCGTTTCAGGCGGAGACGTCGACCAGTACGCCCACGGGTTGCCAGTTCAGGCTGCTGGCGGTGTCCGAGAGCCCGTCGAGCACATCGGACAGCGTCACCGTCGCGCCGGGGTCCTGGTCGAGCGCGGCAACGTGCGCCTGCAATGCGTTGCTCAGGTTCGACATGGCGGTGTCGAGCGGATCCTCACCGTCGGCCGCTTCGGCTTCCTCGGGTTCGGAAATCTCTTCTACGTCGTCGACTTCAACGTCCCATTCCCCTGCGTCGGTATCGGCATCGGTATCGTCGACTGCCGGACGCGATGCGGTCGACAGATCCGCAATACGTGAACCCATGTCGCGATAGGCGCTCACACCGCCACCCGAGGTCGCTGCATCGTTAAAGCTGGCAATCGCGTTTGCCGAACTATCGCCGGATGACGTGGCCCCGTTGCTCGACGCGATCGACTGTTGAAGCGCTAGCGCCTGATAGAGCGCGGCAAGGAATTGCGCGCCTGTGCTGGCCGGGTCGCTGCTGGTCGCGCTGACGGTGATCGTCGTGGTGCCATCGGCGCGGTCTGTGCCGCTAGCGGCGTCCGTACCGCTGGTGGCGTCTGTCGTGAGCGAGCCGGATGGCATGTTGTAGCCGAGCCGCGACAGGGTTTGCTGAAGCGCGGCCATCAGCGGATCGGTGCTTGCAGTCGAAGTCGACGCCGACGGTTCCGTCGAAGTGGACTGCTTCTTCGCGGGCACGGCTTCCACCGACGACGCGGGCGGCGCGGCGGGCGTCGGCAGCGACGCCATCGTCATACCGAACGAATCGATCGACATGGTCCATTTCCTCCAGGTAAACACGTTGGATAGCGCAGGGGCCGGCGACATCGAAGGGCGAACTCACTTCGTCATCACGAGCCTGATCGAACGGTTTATCGGAGGGACGGGTCCAGAGGTTGATGGTTTGTAAGGCGAGGAAAGAGCAATGCGCCGTTCACGCCGCGCGGCAGCGTGAAGCGGGTACCAGGGCGGAACGAGTCCGTGGAGAAGAGGGTGTCTACGATTCGCTGCGCGCGAACGATGAGAACTGACCCGGATCGGGAAAGCCGCGCGTCCTGTAGCGCGCCGGATACATGGGTTCTTCTTCGAGCAGGCTGCCCACCAGCGGCGTGATCTGTTGCCACGGGACGATTCGTGTCTCGCCCGTTTCGGGACGCACCAGCACGACCCGATCGGCCTGCGGCAACAAAGATTCGACGCCGGCGGTCCACGTTGCGGCCGAGAACGTTTCCCCCGCATCGTCCTTGGTGCCATAGAGCAGATAGTTCGCAACGAACACGTCGCTGCCTTCCTGCTTATGCAGACGATCGAGCGCGGCCTTTTGCGAGTCGTAGTCCTCCTTGTGATAGCGCAAGACCAGCTGTGCGAGGCGGCGTACCACGTGGCCCTGGCGCGGCGTAAAACGTCGCAGGCCTTCGTGGTAGCAGTACATGAACGGCGAAACAGGGCGGCCGCTGTGCGCGGCTTCGCGGCTCAGTTCGACCATGCGCGCGATGCCGCCGTCGTCCTTGTCGCTGGTGACGAGCAGCACGTCGCGCGTGGGGATCATAAAGACAGGAACGCCATGCACCGGCGCGCGGTGCAGCAGGTCGGGCAGCAGCGCACGGCTCGCATCGTAGCCATCGCGCCAGTTGCCGCGATATACGCCGCGGGCCACTTCGACGAACGAGTCGGTGGTGATGTCTCGCAGGTTGTCACGCGCAATCGCGAGCGCGTCGTCGAGCGAAATGCCCCACGATTCCACGGGTCCGCTCATAAGCGTCGAGGTGGACTCCGGATAGTCGAGTGCAAGAAGGACGGCACAGTCGTCGCCGAACGGTCGCCACGCGGGTGCGAATGAGGCCTCCCTACCGCTGGTGCGTAACTGATGCAGGCGCACGTCTTCGAGCACACCCCGGCCGCGGATCAGCGGCCGCAGCATCGCCCGCGCCTCGGACAGGCGTTCGGGGGCGGCTCGATGACTCGCGCATAGCGTCGCGACGAACCCTTCCATCGCAGCCTCGCGGAATGCCCTGTCGCTACCGCAATAGGCGCGGTATGCGTGATGCAGGTTAAAGACCGCGTTGTCGCCGTACTCAAGCCGGAATTCGTCGGCGTTGTAGTTCAGCGAGGCATCGAAGCCCCGATGTTGGACGGCTTCAATGAACAGGGCGGCGAACGCATCCGGTGAGGGTTTGCGTCCTAACAGCGCATTGAGAAATCCCATGTTGATCAGTCGTTACGAATCGCACCGGTTGGATTGCCCAGTTTTGGAGCATGTAAGGATTAACGGCCTCGTGCCGCAATTCTTGAAGGTTTCGTGTGAGGGATGGTCGAGGCGGCCGTGCCTTGGGCGGCTGCGGCTTATGGGCCGGGGCTGGGCCGCTTTTTACCCCTCACCAGCAGGGCGTGGCGGGGTTGGCTAGAATAGTTTGAAGCAGGGTGCCAGCCGGCGCGTAGATCCTGGCCCATGTGGCGCAGATGATTGGAGATGCTATTCGCATGAATGACACCCCGATGAACGAAACGGTCAACGAGATCGATGCAGTATTGAAGTCGCGGCGTTCGATCCGCGCGTTTTTGCCGACGCCGGTTGCGCGTGAAGAGATCGAAGCGATTCTCGAGGCGGCGAGCCGCGCGCCCTCAGGCACCAACACGCAGCCGTGGAAAGTCTATGTGGTGACGGGTGAAGCGCTCGAAAGGCTTTCACAGGCATTGCTCGCCGCGTACGACGATCCGCAGCGCGACAGCCTGTATCAGGAAGACTACCGGTACTATCCGCGTCAATGGGTGTCGCCGTATATCGATCGCCGCCGCAAGATTGGCTGGGATCTGTACGGATTACTAGGCATCGCAAAGGGAGAAAAAGACAAAATGCATGCGCAGCACGCGCGCAACTATGCGTTTTTCGGCGCGCCAGTGGGACTGTTCTTCACGATCGACCGGATTCTCGAGCGGGGTAGCTGGCTCGACTACGGTATGTTCCTCGAAGCCGTCATGATCTCCGCACGCGGACACGGTCTCGACACGTGCCCGCAGGCAGCGTTCGTGCCGTTTCATCGCGTGATCGCGAGCCATCTCGGTCTACCGGATGAAGAGCAACTGGTCTGCGGCATGTCGCTCGGCTGGGCCGATCAGGACGCGCTCGTCAACCAGTTGAGTACCGAGCGTGAGCCTGTCGAGCGGTTTGCGAAGTTCTTCGAATGACGTGAGTACTCGCGTACCCGCTGCCTCGGCAAGATCAGATCACTTGCCGAACACTTCGAGCTTGAGCTGATGCGAATGACCAATCCATACGGCACGGTCACGATGATCGCGTAAATCGTCGCCGGTATTCGGGTGCAGGAAAACGTCGAGCTCGCCGTGATTGAGCGTCAGCCATGCCACGATCTCGGCAAACTGCGTGGGAGCGAACGCAAGCTGATATGACCATTTTGGATGCGGTCCTACCGGGCGCTCGTGAAAGCGGCCCAACTCCAGTTGGTTCGCGAAACGCGCTTCAATCTGTTCGCGCAGAGCCCATGCGGCGTCGCGATGATCGCCATCGAAATACACGTGGGCATGCCAGCTATGAACGACGGGTGCGGGTACGACTGAATGGGTCATGTGCTGAAGGTGCTTGAGTCAGGTATTTGGCCCACTCGTGGGGCGCGAGGCAGTGTGCTCTGCCTCGCGCCGCGTGTCAAACTTACCGGCCTATTTACCGAGCTCGTAACCGATCGCGCCGCCGACTACAGCGCCGCCCACGGTACCCGCTGTGCTGTGATTGGTCGCTTCGTTGCCGACTACACCGCCTGCCGCCGCGCCGCCTAGTGTGCAACCGGTCGCGAGGGAGGCTAAAACCACGAGAGTCAGGATTCCTGTCCACCTGGATCGAATCTTCATTTTCAACCTCGTTTTACGCCTTGATACCTGCTTTGACAGCAAGGCGCGTGCCGTAACAGCGTTTTGCACTGCGGCTCCAGGGCAAGCGGCGTTAAGCAAAGGCTGAAGTATCTCGACGTGTTTGCGTCGATCCGGCGGCGCTTGTAGACTGCCTTCGCAAATCGTGCGCAAGACTGCGCATATCCACCGATCGGAGTTCCTCATGGCCTACATGCTGTTCATCGTCGAACCCACTAACCAGCGTAACGAACGCACCGAGCAGGAAGGGCAGGTGCTCTACGAGCGTATGTCGAATTACGCCGACGATCTGCGCGAGCGCGGCTTGCTGCTCGCGTGCGAATCGCTGAAGTCCACGAGAGATGCCGTGCGTGTGGAGGTGCGCGGCGGCCAGCCAAGGCTGCTTGACGGCCCCTTCGCCGAAGCCAAGGAAATGGTCGGCGGTTTCCTGCTGCTCAATGTCGATACGCGCGAAGAAGCGGTGGCGATTGCGACGGGCTGTCCGGCCGCGCAATGGTGCACTGTCGAAGTTCGCGAGGTTGGTCCCTGCTATCAATGATGCGGGGTGGGGTGCGTGCCGGGCACTGGCCGCGGCGCGGAGTGTAGTAGGCGCCAGGGTTTTCCCCAGTCGGCGAAATTCGTGTCGATTCAGCGATGAATCGTGCGTCGTGTGAATGAAGAGCCTCCCATGCACTCAAGCAGGCTCGATATCCACGACGACAAGGGGCGATGAAATGCGATTCATGATCATGGTGAAAGCGACCGCGGCGAGCGAATCCGGCGCCAGGCCGGACGAGTCCCTGATGGCCGTGATGGGCGCGTATCACGAGGAACTGGCGAAGGCCGGCGTGTTACTCGACGCAACCGGATTGCAGCCGACGTCGAAGGGTTGGCGTATCCATTATTCGCAGGGGAAGCGCACCGTGATTGACGGTCCGTTCGCCGAAACAAAGGAACTGTTGGCGGGCTATACGCTAATTCAGGTGCGCTCGCGTGAAGAGGCGATGGAATGGGCGCGCCGCTTTCCGGCGCCGTTCGGTGAAGACGCCGACGGCGAGATCGAAGTGCGGCAACTGTTCGAATGGGACGACTTCGAGCCGGGGCCTTCCGTGGACCGCTTTCGCGAACTGGATGAGGGACGGCGCTAGGTCATGTTGTCAGGATGCCGAATCATGTACAAGCCTATTGATCCCGATGGGAAGGCTTGCGCATTGAGCCTCTCGGACGCATGCGAGCGTGCAATGAAAAGCGGTGAACTGAAGTGGCGGTGAACCCGGCGGCGACCCATCGCGCGATCGAAGCGGTGTGGCGCATCGAGTCCGCGAAGGTTATCGCGTGCGTTGCTCGCATGGTGCGCGATGTGGGTGTCGCGGAGGAACTGGCGCAGGATGCATTGGTTGCTGCGCTCGAACACTGGCCCGAACGCGGTGTGCCTGACAATCCTGGAGCCTGGTTGATGGCCACTGCCAAAAACCGCGCGCTCGACCGCTTGCGCCAGGAAGTGCTGCACGCACGCAAGCGCGAGGAGCTCGGTCGTGACCTGGACGCACAGGAGGCCCACCTCGTGCCCGACTTTGTCGATGCGCTCGATGCCGCGCGCCAGGATGACATCGGCGACGATCTGTTGCGTCTCGTCTTCACGGCGTGTCATCCGGTGCTTTCCACCGATGCACGCGTGGCGCTCACGCTGCGCCTGCTCGGCGGTTTGACGACCGACGAGATCGCGCGAGCCTTTCTCGTGCCCGAGCCGACCATCGCGCAACGGATCGTGCGCGCCAAACGCACGCTGACTGCCGCCAAGGTGCCGTTCGAAGTGCCGCAAGCGGATGCACGGGTCGCGCGGCTCGCGTCGGTGCTCGAAGTGATTTACCTGGTTTTCAACGAAGGCTATTCGGCCACCGCCGGCGACGACTGGATGCGTCCGGCCTTGTGCGAGGAAGCGCTGCGGCTCGGGCGCGTGCTGGCTGGCCTCGTGTCTGACGAAAGCGAGGTGCATGGCCTCGTCGCGCTGATGGAAATTCAGGCTTCGCGTACGCCCGCGCGAGTCGACGCGCAGGGCCGTCCCGTGCTGCTGCTCGATCAGGACCGCAGCCGCTGGGATACGCTGCTGATCCGGCGAGGCTTTGCCGCGCTTGAGCGCGCCCAGTCACTCGGGGGCGCCAGTGGCCCCTATGCGTTGCAGGCGGCGCTGGCCGCATGTCATGCGCGTGCGCATACAGCTGATCAGACCGATTGGGTGCAGATCGTCGCTTTGTACGACGCACTCGCGCAGATCAGTCCGTCACCTGTGGTGGAGTTGAACCGGGCGGTTGCCGTCGGTATGGCGTTTGGTCCGGCGGCGGCGCTCGAGATTGTCGACCTGCTGGCCGCCGATGCCGCGCTCGCGAACTACCACTGGCTGCCTAGCGTGCGCGCAGATTTGCTGGCTAAGCTTGGAAGAGGCGACGAGGCACGCGCGGAATTCGAGCGTGCCGCCGCGATGACGCGCAATGCGCGCGAGCGCGAGCTCTTGCTGGAACGGGCGCGCTCGGTCTCTGCTTAAATGGACAAAAACGCTGCCGCACCGAACAGAAGGCCGGCTGCAGCGACGCCTATCGAAAGATTACGCAACCACTTCTTGCGCGTGAGCAAGGTGATTGCGGTCAGCGCGATCGAGATCTGGATCAGCGTGGTGGCCTGCGCCCAACGGTGATGACCGTGCATCAGCGTTTCGCTGCGCGCGTCGTTATCGTTGACCTGCTTTTCGATCGCTTCGGCATTGGCGCGAATCGGCTCTTTCTGCTGCTTGTACTTGTCGACATCGGCGACGAACTTCGCATGTGCGTCGCTGCCCGGCGTCGACAACGAAGCGCCCAGTTCCGCGAGGTTTTCTTTCTCGCCCTTTGCCTGGTAGTACGAC
The DNA here is from genome assembly GCF_900141745.1 of Paraburkholderia phenazinium. Lineage (NCBI taxonomy): Bacteria > Pseudomonadati > Pseudomonadota > Betaproteobacteria > Burkholderiales > Burkholderiaceae > Paraburkholderia > Paraburkholderia phenazinium. Next base: position 1,152,357 of record NZ_FSRM01000002.1, read on the forward strand.
CATTGATTGGCGGCCTCGGTCTTCTTGATGGCCGCTTCGTTCTTGTAGTACAGCGCGAGATTTTCGCTGGTGCCGCTCTGATAGGCGTAGATCGCGCCTATGGTCGCGAGAATGGCCGTCATCACTGCCATGCGGCTCGCGAACGGATCGGCGTCCGCGTGAGCGCTATGTCCCTCACCAACATGCTCTACAGCATGATCGTGCAGACCATGCACTTCATATTCATCAGACATCCAACACTCCCGCGACTAGCGTATTGAGTTTTTATGAAGAATCGTGGCGGCGCAGCGATCTGCGCGGCCCTGCGCGAGCCAGCACCCGTTGGCCGTGGTGCACACTCGCGCGAGGCTCAATCTTAGCGTGTTTGTGTTGAGGGTCGCTTGGCGTTGCGATCAGCGAGTTGCTCGACCAGAAATTCCACGAAGCAGCGCACGCGGGCCGACAGAAGCCGCCCATGCGGATAGAGAAGCACGAACGGTCGCGTGGCGCCACCAAAGTCCCGCATCACCTCGACGAGATTGCCTTCGCGCAGATCGCGCTCAACCACGAAGCGGTAGGTCTGAAACAGGCCCGCGCCGTGACGCGCGAGCGTCGCTCCGCCAAGGACATCACCGCCGATCGTATAGCCGCTGTCGGTGTTGAAATCGACGAAATCGCCGTCTTTGGCGAGCGTCCACGGAATACGCCGGCCCGTGCTGGGAAGGTCGAACTGGATGCATTCGTGGTGCTGCAGATCGTCGATCGAGCGCGGTGTACCGGCGTGCGCTAGATAGGCCGGCGTCGCCACGACGACCAGTTCCGCATCTTCGAGTTTGCGTGCGATCAGGTTGGAGTCAGCCGGTGCGCGGCCGCGGATGGCCAGATCGTAGCTGTCCTCAGCGAAATCGATGTTGCTGTTGCTGATGTGCGCGTCGACCCGCACAAGCGGATAGCGTTCGCGAAACAGCGGCAGCAAAGGCAGCACCCGATAGTGCGCATACGGCGTGGGCATACTGATGCGCAGCAAGCCGGATGGCGTCGCTTGCTGTCCGGTGACGAGACGTTCCGCGTCCACCAGTTGTGCGAGTGCACCGCTGCATTGTTCGAAATAGAGACGGCCGGCTTCGGTCAGCCGGATTTGCCGGGTTGTACGGACGAACAGCCGGACGCCCAGCCTTTCCTCGAGACGCGACACCGAGCGGCTGACCGCCGCGGGCGTGACGCCGGCTGCCGTCGCGGCGGCTGTGAAACTCGCCAGCTCCGCGGCGGCGCAGAACAACTCGATGCTGCCGAGCAGCAGATCGTCGAATTGCCGCTTGGTATTCATTGGAAGATGTATGGACTGAGATGCATGAGGGCCAACTTGCCGTCTCAAAGGGCATCAGTATAGTCCGCACCCGGCCCACTGGACGGCCAGGGCTACTGCAGCCCTAGTTCACGCTAAAACCGAGCAGCGTGCGCAGCAGCGGAATCAGATGCTCGCCGCCGAGCATGCCCAGCAGTCCGACCAGTGCGATGGTGGGCGGCGCCGGAGATTTCACGTTGACGACGCTGTAGAACAGGCCGACCACAAGGCCCACTACGAGGGAAACGAAATACGCTTTCATGATGGATCACCCATTAGCCTGTTAGCCATTCACCATGGCAGGCGGCAGATACTCAGACCCACCGCCCGAGCCGGACTCACATCGTGATGATGACGCGCCCACGGGTGCCCGCGGTGACCGCCTCATACGCCTCGCGGGTGTGCTCGAGCGTGAAGCGCTGCGCGATTGCCGGCGGCTGGAACGCGCCGCTCTCGAAGCCTTCGACCAGCGCTGTCATCAGGCGGGCCGACTCGGCGACCCCCAGCTTGGCGCTGTCGACGCCGAGCAGTTGAGTCTCGTTATGGTAGAAGTCGATCATGTCGAACTCGACGCGGCGCTTGCCGGTCGCGCTGATCTCGACCACCCGGCCACGCCGCTTGACGAGGCTCAACGCGGTTTCGAACACCACGCCGCCGACCGCGTCGTAGACCACGTCCACGCCACCGTTGGTCAGGGCCTTGACGCGCTCGGCCGCGTGCTCGTCGATTTGCACGAACTCGTCGATCAGACGACCCGCCGGCGAATCCGCCAGCGGCGCATGACGGTCGACACCAATCACGCGGCAACCGCGCGATTTGGCGATCTGCACCACTGCGCCGCCCACGCCGCCGCTGGCGCCGATCACGGCAATCGTCTCGCCGGCCTTCAGTTGTGCGTATTCCACCGTGCCGAGCCATGCGACCACGAAGTTCACGCCAATCGCGGCGGCCTGTTCGTGACTCAGCGTTTTCGGCTTGCGCGACAACGCGGCAAGCGGAATCTTGATGAACTCGGAATGCGTACCGTCACGCGTAAAACCGATGTCGCCGCCGGTGCCCCACACGTCGGCGCCGATCCATTCCGCAGGACCGTCCACGACCACGCCGCTGAAGTCGCGGCCCGGCGTGCGCGGCAAAACGGTGTGCTCGAAGTGGCCAGAAACGTTCTTCACGTCGCTCGGATTCACCGAGGCGCTTTTGATCTGCACAACGGCGTTTTCGGCATCGGCTTTCGGTGTCGGGACCTCGACGTATTCCAGTACATCGGGGCTGCCAAACGACTTGAACTGAATGGTTTTCATCGAAACTCTCCTGAGTGGATTGGGCCGCGTGGTGCAGCGTTGAAGCCATTCTAGGTGTCCGCGATGGCCTTGTTGAGACAAGGACTTTCGAGTTTCGGACAGGGCTGAAACTGCTGGTTGGGCTCTGCCCGAACCGGTCACTACGCAATTACGCGACGGCTCCCACCTGCTTCTGCTGCGTACGCTTCGCTGTTTAGCCGCCGGCGGGCGCGCGCGATTCCTCGCGCCCCGTGCTGAGCGTTTCCTGCGGATCGAACTCGGTGGGTGGGGCGCCGAGTTCACGGCGGAACATATCGCTGAAGCTGCTGGGCAGATAACCGAGCGAGCGCGCGATGCTGCTGACCGAGCGGCCTTCCGCCAGCCCGGAGACGGCCACGGCCAGTTGCACCTGACGCCGCCATTCGGAAAAGCCGATGCCGAGTTCGCGCGTAAACAGCCGCGCGAGCGTCCGCACGCTGGCGCCGACCGAGGCGGCGTGCTGTTCGAAGCTGACCGCAATCGAGGGATTGTCGATCACCGCGCGGCACAGCGCGTCGAGCCGGCGGTCCGACGCGTCAGGGAGCGGAATGCGCAACGAGGAGCGGGGCGCGTGCCCCAGTTCCAACATGGCGAGCTTGTAGGCCGTTTCCATATACGCGTTGTCGCGTGCGTGGTTGTGTTCGTATTCGGCGATGGTTGTGATCAGCTCGCGCAGCAAACCGTTGATTTCGAAGACGTCGCACTGTTTGCTGAGGTGCTGGACGTTGCGCTTGTGCAGATAGATATTGCGCATCTCGACCTCGCTCATCATATTGATCGAGTGCACGGTGCCGGCGGGTAGCCAGACAGCGCGTTGCGGTGGCACCACCAGCGCCTCGCGGCCGACTTCGACCCACATCACCCCGGCCACCGCGTACAGCACCTGTGCCCAGGTGTGCGAGTGGGGCTCGATGTGCAGCCCGCGCGGGTAGCGCCGGGCGAGCGAGTGAGCGTCGTCGTCTTCGGGAAGTTCAGGAGGGCGGGCTTGGGACACGGCGTCTTCGGGTCGGAATGGCTTTGTGGGATCAGGCGCATAAGCATAACGCCGCGAGCGGTTTGGTGCGTGTAGAAGGGGGCAGACGGGGTTGGCGCCGAAGATTGGACGCACGTACAGCGGTTGACGAGACCAAATAAAAGACCTATTATTAGTGCTTGCATAAGGTCTTTTAATCCACGCGATTTGGCCTATAGCGCTTGAGGAACCACCATGGAAAGCATTCTTGCCCGCGCCTCAATCGGTATCAGCGAGCTCAAGGTCAACCCGACCGCGGCAATTGAGCAAGCAGACGGTCCGATCGCGGTGCTGAACCGTAACAAACCGGTCGCGTATCTGATCCCGGCTCAAGAGTGGGAAGCGATCTGCAACAGACTTGAAGATATCGAGCTGGCAGAAATCGTCAGGGCGCGAAGCGGCGAAAAAGCTGTGAGCGTGCGACTTGAAGACCTATGATCTGCAGTTTTTAGAAGTCGCTCTTAAAGAGTGGAAGAAGCTGGACAGCACGGTGCGTGAGCAGTTCAAGCGCAAACTGGCTGAGAGGTTGGCAAATCCACGTGTCGAATCGGCGCGTCTTGGTACGCTTCCTGATTGCTACAAGATCAAATTGACCGCCTCGGGATATCGACTGGTGTATCGCGTCGTCGATAGCAAAGTCACTGTGATCGTAGTGGCAGTAGGAAAGCGTGAGCGTAGCGCCGTCTATTCTTCGGCCATGGCTCGACTGAAGTAAAAGCCCGCTTAGGCGGGCTTTCTCACAAAAGCGCGTCAACCCGCGACGGATTTCCCCCGCAGCCGCGTTTAAGACAAAACGGAGCCAATCCGCTTTCCTTAAACCTACGGGAGCCTTACATGAAATCCAAAACCCTCACACGCCTGCTGGTCGCCGCCACGGTGACGCTGTCGGCCTCCGCCGCCTTCGCGCAAGCGATCGTCGTCGCCCCGCCAGCACCGCGCGTCGAAGTCGTGCCCGCACCGCGCGATGGCTATGTCTGGGATCACGGACACTGGCGCTGGGACCACGGCCGATACGTGTGGATAGCAGGTCACTGGCAGCCGGTCCGGGTCGGTTATCACTGGGTGCCGGGCCATTGGGCACAGCGTGGCCCGAACTGGCTGTGGGTGGAAGGTCACTGGGCGTAAGCCGCCAGGGCTAGCCTTCTGATCCCTGTTGCCGGACGCCGCGGGGCGCGCTTGCAAGCGCTGCTCGCTTCGCGGCCCCGGCGCTCTACCCAAACCAGCAGAGTTTTATGAAAACGCTCTTGATTCTGGCACTGGCGGCGGCAACGCTGACCGGTTGCATCGTAGTGCCGGCGCGGCCGGCGTATTACCATCCTGCCGTCGTCGTATATTGAGGACTCGGTCGTCGCGATTGACGAGCTTCAGGACCGGGTCACCCAGTCCTGAACCAGATGCGACAGAAGGTTGATAACAAGCCTGAAACAGGCGCAAAGCGCCCCCTCTCGGAGCAACGGCAAGTGAGAAACGCTCGTGTCGCGACACGATATGTTCGGGTGCAACGGCAACCGCGGCTCACGCCGCCGCGCATGCCGTGGATATCACGGGACCGCGCGCCTTGAGCGAACGCGATCCCGACGCGGACCTCGTCGCACGGGTCGGCAAGCAGGATCCGGCAGCGGTGCGCACGCTCGTGTCGCGCAAGCTGCCGCGTTTGCTCGCGCTCGCGACGCGCATGTTGGGAGACCGTATGGAAGCGGAAGACGTAGCACAAGAGGCCTTTGTGCGGATCTGGAAGCAGGCGCCGCACTGGAAAGAGGGCGAGGCCCGATTCGACACGTGGATTCATCGCGTGGCGCTGAATCTCTGTTACGACCGCTTGCGAGGGCGGCGCGAAGACCCCGTCGCCGATCTGCCGGACGAAGCCGATCCCCAACCCATGCCTGACATGCAACTTGAAGCCCGTGTGCGCGACGAACGTGTGCGCACGGCGCTTGCTGCGCTGCCGGTAAGGCAGCGCGAAGCTCTGGTGCTCAATTACTACCAGGAGCTATCGAATATCGAAGCTGCCGCCCTGATGGGTATTACCGTCGATGCCCTCGAAAGTTTGCTCGCGCGTGCACGTCGCAATTTGCGCGCACAACTGGCCGACAGTGGCTTTAGCAAGGATCTGCCATGACACCTGAGAGATTTCGTACCATCGTCGACGCTTACGGCGCCGATCCGCGCCGCTGGCCGGATGAGGAGCGCGCGGCGGCCGAAAGCTGGGCCGATCTTCACCGGATCGAGGCCGATGCCATGCTGGCCGAATCGGCCAACCTGGATGCATGGCTTGCAGACCATACGGTCGCGCCGCCGGAGCGCGCATTGATCGAGCGAGTTGTTGCGGCGGCGCCTAACCGGCGTCCGGTGAAGCATCGCGTGCGGCTCTGGTGGCAGGGCGCTGCGTTTGCCGGTATCGGGCTCGCAGGTGGGCTAGCGGGTGCCTTTGCGGTGTCGTTTTTTGTCATGACTGGCCAGCCGCCGCAGACGCATGATTCGCCGTCCTACCTGGCTTCGAGCTTCGACGGTTCAGGCGTCGACTGGAGCGGCGAATGACTGATCGTACATGGAAGCTTTTGCTGGCTGGCTCGTTCGTGGTCAACGTCTTTCTGCTGGGCGGCATTGCGGGCGGTGCGTACGAATGGTTCACCACGCACGACAACGTCGCCAAGGCGCCGCAGCAACGTACGGCGCTGCGCTTCGCGACGGATGGGCTTTCGTCCGAGCGTCAGAAGCAGTTCCTCGATGGACTGAAGGAGGCGCGCCGTAACGCTAAGGACTACGCGCGCGAGGCCCGCGAAGGACGTCACGAAGTGCTGGCGCTGCTGGCCGCGCCGCAATTCGACCGCACCGCGCTCGACGCCGCGTTACAGCGCACGCGCGCAGCCGATATCGCGCAACGTACCGAAGTCGAAAGCAGCGTGGCCGACTTTGCGACAACGCTCACGCCCGACGAGCGCGTGAAGTTTGCCGAAGGCCTGAAGCAGGCGGGCAACTGGCGTGAACCGCCGCCTCCGCCACCAAAGGAAAAGCGGCCGGCGAATCAGAATCAATGAGCGAGACGATCTTCGTCTCGCCCGAATAAAAACTTCCGCCGGTAGCGACGGAAACCGCGGCGCCGAACGTTTAAAGAAGGTACGCAACGTTCGAAGGAGCGCGCATGATTCCGTCACCCAACGACAATGCCGCGGCAATTGCGCTGAACCGCTTCGGTCTCGGCGCTCGCCCGGAAGACACGCCGCCCGCCGATCCGAAGCGATGGCTGCTTTCGCAGTTCGATCAATATCAGCCTATGCCCGCGGCATGGGCGGGCCAGCCGGGTGCGGTCGCGCTCGCGACCCAGTTGGGCGAGCAGCGCATGCAGAATGCGAATGCCAACGCGAATGTCGGTCCCGCTTCTGATGCGACCGTCAATCCTGCAGACAAGCAAGCCGCAAAGCAGGCCGCGAACAAGGCGATGCGCGCTGAAATCCGCGATGTTTACCGTACGGCGGTGAATGTGCGCGTCAATAGCGCGCTGACGAGTTCCACACCGTTCATCGACCGGCTCGTCCATTTCTGGGCGAATCATTTCGCGGTGTCCACTGAAAAGCCGCAAGTCGCGGCGCTGGCTGGCGCGTTCGAAATGGAAGCAATCCGCCCGCACGTGCTGGGCCGCTTCGACGACATGCTGGTAGCGGTAGAGCAGCATCCTGCGATGCAGATCTTTCTCGATCAGACGCGCTCGGTCGGTCCCGACAGCATGGCGGCGATGCGTGCGGAGCAACGCAATCCCGACAACAAGCGCGGTCTCAATGAGAACCTCGCACGCGAAATCATGGAACTGCATACGTTGGGCGTGCGCAGCGGCTACACGCAAGCCGACGTGACGGAGTTTGCCCGCGCACTGACCGGCTGGAGTGTAGCCGGCGTGAGGGGGCCGCAGCCAAATGGCGCCGCGCCCGGCAGTTTTGTGTTTCACGAGCAATTGCATGAGCCCGGCTCGCGGACCATCCTGGGGCGCCGTTACGATCAGCAGGGCGAGGATCAGGCGCTGGCGGTCCTGCATGACTTCGCAGCGTCGCCCGCTACCGCGCAACATATCGCGAGCAAGCTGGCACGTCATTTTGTTTCGGACAACCCACCACCCGCGGTTACCGAACGGCTCGCCAATGCGTTCGAGCGCAGCGGTGGCGACCTGCCCACGGTCTATCGCGCGTTGATCGATTCGCCGGAGGCCTGGTCTCCGGTGGCGGTGAAATTCAAAACGCCGTGGGAATGGACCATATCTTCGATGCGCGGCCTCGGCTGGCAAGACGTCGGCAACCTGCAGGGCGCGCCGCTTCTCACGCAACTCGGCGAGCCGGTCTGGCGACCAGGGTCGCCCGCCGGCTACGACGATATCGCCGCGAGCTGGGCCGCGCCCGATGCGCTGGTGCGCCGCGTCGAAGTCGCCCAACGCTTCGCTGCGCGTGTTGGCGACCAGCTCGACCCTCGCACTCTCGGCCAGACCTTGCTGGTCGGCTCCATCAGTGCGCCGACTGCGACTGCAGTGTCACGCGCTGAGAGCGCTTCGACGGCGATAGCGCTGTTGCTCGTGTCGCCCGATTTTCAACGGAGATGAACGCCATGATGTCCCGTCGCCAGTTTCTCAACTTCGCCGCAGCCGGTGCCGGCGCGATTCTCGTCTCGCCGCACATGGCCTTCGCCAGGGTCGAAACGGACCGCCGCTTCGTCTTCGTGATCCAGCGCGGTGCCGCCGATGGCCTGAACATCGTGGTGCCGTACGCCGAGCCTTCGTATGCGAGCTTGCGTGGCGCGCTCGCCGTCGATCCGGCCACGGCGACCAAACTCGATGGCACGTTCGCGCTGCATCCTTCGCTCGCCGAAACCGCGAAGATGTACGCATCGGGCCAGGCGCTGTTCGTGCATGCCGTGGCCTCGCCGTATCGCGATCGCTCGCATTTCGACGGTCAGAACGTGCTGGAGACGGGCGGCACTTCGGCGTACCAGGTGAAGGACGGTTGGCTCAACCGTCTGGTTGCGATGATGCCCGCTACGCATGAAAACGCCATCGCGTTTGCGCCGACTGTGCCGATGGCACTGCGCGGCAAGGCCGACGTGACATCGTACGCACCCTCGGGTTTACCGCAGGCGCCCGACGATCTGCTCATGCGGGTATCGGACCTTTACAACCAGGACGCGCAACTCAGGCCGTTATGGGAATCCGCCATGACGGCGCGCGGCCTCGCTGGCGACGCCGGAGCGCGCCAGGACCCCGCCAGCCTTGGCAAACTCGCCGCGAGTTTTCTGTCACGCGACGACGGCCCACGCATTGCGATGATCGAAACGGGCGGCTGGGACACGCACAGCGCGCAGAACCCGCGTCTCGCGAATCAGCTGAAGGCGCTCGACACGATGCTCGCTTCCTTGCGCGACGGTCTCGGCCCGCTGTGGGGCAAGACGACGGTGCTGGTGGCTACTGAGTTTGGCCGCACCGCTGCCGCCAACGGTACGGGGGGCACGGACCATGGACAAGGATCGGTCGCGATGGTGATGGGTGGCGCCGTGAACGGTGGACGGGTGATCGCCGACTGGCCGGGACTGAAGCCCAACGAGCTGTATCAGGGACGCGATCTCAGACCCACGACCGGACTGGACGCGGTGATCGCGGGTGCCGCGAGCGAAAGTCTCGGCCTCGATCCGCATCGAACCGCGGCGGCCCTTTTTACGCAAGCGGGCTCCACGCAGCCCATGACAGGCTTGATCCGTAGCTAGCACGACGTGTATGCCGCGGATGTGTAGTTGCAGTTCTAAAAACGGGAGAGTTATATGACAAAACGATCGACCTTCACTGCTGCCTTGCTTTCTTGCGTGTGCGCTTCATTACTTAGCGCATGTGTCGTTGAGCCGGCGCGGCCACCTGAACCTGCGCCGCTGGTCGAAGTGATGCCGGCCGCGCCCGCGCCCGGCTATCACTGGATGAAGGGTCATTACCGCTGGGAAGGCGACCACTGGGTATGGGTGCACGGGCACTGGGTCCCGAACTGATCAGCCAGGCTGTTGGAGAGCGCGCGCCGCGCGCTCTTCGCGTGCGTACACGGGCAGATCGGTAACAGGCGCCTTGACCGGAATCTGACAAAACATATCCGCAACAAATCCCCGGTGATATGTCGTGTGATTGACGACATGCAGCACCATCTCACTACGCGTCATGGCGCCTTCGCCGCCACCCACAAACTTGAAGTGCACCGTTTCCTCTGCGTCGTGCGGCGTGAAGGCGTCGCTGCGGGCGATATACCAGTTGTCAATTGCCTGCTGCATTTCGCGCAACTTCGCTAGCGGCATGGGTTCGCTGAAATTGCGGCTCGAGAAACCGTGCTCCCGCCCTTCGAGGTGGGCACGAAAGATTTCGCCGACGACATAGCAATGGCTCAATGTATGGACGATGTTGCCAAACACCGTTTCGCGACGCTTGAGTGCTTCGCCGTCCGGCAGCGCGGCGACTGCGTCGAAGATGCGCTGGTTGGCCCAGCGGTTGTAGCGGGTCAGCATACCGAGAGTGCTTTCGCTCATTTCACAAAATCTCCATGCAAGGCTCTCATAATCAAAGAAGGCACTTCTGCCTTTGAACCTGATATTACGTCCGCTTTCGTTTCTGTGTGTTGGCGCCGGTTCATTTACGTTTTGCATACGACTTGCCTGCAAATACGGCAGCGTATTTTAAAAAGATCGTTTGGGAGACGATACCTGGTTGATCGGAGTATTGCGGCGGGTTAAGGTCGAACGCGTCCAGAGACGCGTGTGACGGAATCCCCTTAAGTGCGGGACGAATTCCGCGCACGGCGTCAATAACTAATTGCCATTCCCTACGCTATCAAGCTCGATGGAGCTGGCCGGAGCATTCATGAAGACGCTGTTTTTGCAGGCCCCGTCGTATGACGGTTTCGATGGCGGCGCGGGGTCGCGCTATCAGGCGAAGCGTGAGATCCGTTCGTTCTGGTATCCGACGTGGCTCGCTCAGCCCGCGGCGCTGGTGCCGGATAGCCGCGTGCTCGACGCGCCGGCGGATGGTCTTTCGGTAGAGGCTTCGCTCGATATCGCGCAGCAGTATGACCTCGTCATCATTCACACGAGTACGCCGTCGTTCCCTACGGATGCGATGTTTGCGCAGGATCTGAAGAAGCGCAAACCGTCGATGATGATCGGCATGGTGGGCGCAAAGGTCGCCGTCGATCCGCACAACTCGCTGACCGCAAGCGAAGCGATCGATTTCGTCTGCCGTGAAGAATTCGATTTCACCTGCCAGGAAGTGGCGGCGGGCAAACCGCTCGCGCAGATCCAGGGCTTGAGCTATCGCGCTGCGGACGGTTCGATCGAGCACAACGAGGCGCGCGCGATCCTCGAGAACATGGATGAACTGCCTTTTGTAGCACCCGTCTACAAGCGCGACCTGAAAATCGAAAATTACTTCATCGGTTATCTGAAGCATCCATACGTGTCGATCTACACGGGCCGCGGCTGCCGCTCGAAATGCACGTTCTGCCTGTGGCCGCAGACGGTGGGCGGTCACCGCTACCGCACGCGCTCGGTAGAGAACGTACTGGAAGAAGTGAAGTGGATCCGCGACAACATGCCTGAAGTCAAGGAGATCATGTTCGACGACGACACCTTCACCGACTTCAAGCCGCGCGTCGAAGAGATCGCACGCGGGCTGGGCAAGCTCGGCGTGACATGGTCCTGCAACGCGAAAGCGAACGTGCCGTATGCGACGCTGAAGATCATGAAGGAAAACGGCCTGCGTCTGCTGCTGGTGGGCTATGAATCGGGCGATGACCAGATCCTGCTGAACATCAAGAAGGGCTTGCGCACAGACATCGCACGACGCTTCAGCGAAGACTGCCGCAAGCTCGACATCAAGATCCACGGCACCTTCATCCTTGGGCTGCCGGGCGAGACGCAGGCGACGATCGAAAAGACGATCGAGTACGCAAAGGAAATCAACCCGCACACGATCCAGGTGTCGCTCGCGGCACCCTATCCGGGCACGACGCTCTACAACCAGGCCGTAGAAAACGGCTGGCTGCAGGAGAACAAGGTGATCAACCTGGTGAGCAAGGAAGGGGTGCAGCTCGCGGCGATCGGTTATCCGCATCTGTCGCGCGAAGAGATCTATCACCACGTCGAGAGCTTCTACAAGCGCTTCTATTTCCGGCCCTCGAAGATCTGGGAGATCGTGCGCGAGATGTTGCTGAGCTGGGACATGATGAAGCGGCGTCTGCGCGAAGGCGTGGAGTTTTTCCGCTTCCTGCGCGCTCACGAAGCATAACGGGCATGTGCCTCTTCCGTCGTTCCGCGCGGAGGGACCAGGCATGAAGCGCCTCGCCTGGCTTGTGTGTCCGATCGCCGTGCTGCTTGCGATCGGGCTTGTCGAATTCGAAGGGCCTGGGCGCGCAGTGCATCTGATGCTCTCCGCGCTGGCGCTGCTGTGTGGCATGGGTGCTGTGTTCGGTATTGTGTACACGCTGCTGGCCGGCGCGTTGATCCGACGTTTCTTTGCTCGTACTCCTTCGCAACCCACCAGCTTTCCGCCGGTCACCATCGTCAAGCCATTACATGGCGACGAGTGGACCTTGCTCAGCAACCTGTCGAGCTTCTGCCATCAGGACTATCCGGGTCAGCTGCAATTCCTGTTCGGCGTGCACGACTCGGAAGATCCTGCGCTGCAGACCGTAGAACAACTGCGTTTGCTGCATCCCGAAGCGCACATAACGGTTGTGGCCGATGCGCGCCTGTATGGGCCAAACCGCAAGATGAGCAACATCCTCAACATGCTGCCGGAGGCGCAGCATGATGTGTTGGTCTTTGCGGACAGCGACGTGAGCGTTGGCCCGAGTTATCTGCGCAATGTAATCGGCGAGTTGCAGAAACCTGGTGTGGGACTGGTCACCTGTGTCTATCGTGGTCAACCGGATCCGGGCTTTTGGCCGCGTCTTTCGGCGAAAGCCACCAACTACCAGTTCCTGCCTAGCGTCGTGACGGGCCTGGCGTTTGGAATGGCGCGGCCGTGCTTCGGACAGACCATAGCCATGCGGCGCGAGACGCTCGAGAAGATCGGCGGCTTCGCGCAGTTCGTGCATCACCTCGCGGAAGATCATGCGATCGGCGAAGCAGTGCGGATGATCGGCGAAAAGGTGGTGATTCCGCCATTCACTGTGTCGCATGCCTGTGTGGAAAGCAGTGCCGCCAAGCTGATTGCGCACGAACTGCGCTGGAGTCGAACAATTCGCATCATCGATCCGATTGGGCACCTCGGCTCGGCACTGATTCATCCGCTAGCGTTTGCCTGGCTGACCGTGGCGTTTTCTGGCGGTGCAGCATGGGCATGGCCGCTTGCTGCGGTGGCGCTGCTCGCGCGCCTTGCGCTTAAAGTCCAGTCCGATCACGCATTGCGGCAAGCGCATCGCGATCTGTGGCTACTACCGTTCTGGGATATCGTATCGTTTTTGATCTTCGTGGCGAGCTTCTTCTCGACACGGGTGATCTGGCGAGGCTTCAGTTTCAAGGTGGACGGCGATGGTTTGCTATCGCCGGTTCAGGACGAGTCAAGGTAATGCGGATTTCTTTGAAAGGTTGCGTGGGTCTGGAGCTCGACGAGCCGCGCATAGCGGCTACGTGATGAAGCATCTTGGCCGTATTGCCGCGCTGGCGGGGCTGATTGCGTCGCTGTGGTTAGTTCTGCATGACAACCCCGGCGCAGTGCTTGGACTGATGCGTGCCGCAGGCGCCGGGTTGGTGCTGGCGGGACTGGCCCACGTCCTGCCGATGCTTGCCAACGCACGTGACTGGCAAAGCCTCATCCGCGGCGCAAACCGCCCGAGCGTTGCGGGCATGTTGCAGCTGGTCTGGATCCGCGAATCGGTCAACAGCATGTTGCCGGTGGCGCGCATCGGCGGCGAGGTGGTGTCGTTCCGCATGATGCGGCGGCGTGGCCTGCGTGGCTCGACCGCGGCGGCGAGTCTCGTCGTCGACATGCAACTCACGCTGATCAGCCAGTTGATGTTCACGATGGTGGGCATCGGCTTTCTGTTCGCGCATGCGGCATCCGGCACGCTACGTCTTGCTGCCGATCTGGCATGGGGCATTGTCGCGCTCACACCGCTACTGGTGCTGTTTTCGCTGGTGCAGCATGCAAGCCCGTTCGAACGCATCACCCGTGTGCTCAACCGTGCAACCAGCGGCAAGCTGGCCGCGCTCGTTGGTCAGTCGGCGCAGATCGATCAGTCGATCAAACTGATCTGGCGCCGCCGTGGTGTGGTGCTGCGTTACCTCTTCTTCTGGCAACCTTTGCAGTGCGTATTGACCGCGCTGGAGATCTGGCTCGCGGTGCATTTTCTTGGCGCGCAGGTGAGTTTCACCGAGGCGGTAGTGATCGAATCGCTGATCCAGGCGGTTAGCAGTGCGGCCTTTTTTGTGCCCGGAGGCCTTGGGGTGCAGGAAGGCGGGTTCATTCTGATCGGCGGGGCACTCGGTCTCGATCCTTCAACCTGCCTCGCACTCGCGGGCGCGCGACGGATTCGCGATCTGCTGATTTTCGTGCCGGGACTGTTTGCCTGGCAGATTGCCGAGTCTTCCGGTGAGGCGCACGGCCGACTGGTCCGCGCGCTATCTTCGACTACGAGGACGACAGCTGCAGCCAGCCAGGGCCACGAAGTCAAGAAGTCCTGATGGATCAGCCGCGCGGCATATACAGCAACAGCAGGGACAGCGTCACGAGTGAGCCTAGCGTCGACAGAAGTATTGTCCGTGACGTGATGTGCGCCTCACGCCGATAAAACTCCGCGAGCATGAACGGCCCGGTGCCTGTGGGCAGCGCGGCCAGCACGACCGACATCTCCACCAGCATGGGCGATAGCGCGAACACGCGCGCGGCCAGCCACCACGTCAAAGCCGGTTGCAGCAGCAATTTGGCGCCCGTCAGTGCCCAGGACGCGACGTGGTTCGACGTCGAGGGTGCGGAGGACCTGTCTGCAGGCGTCCGTTTTTCAGCAAGGAACAATCCGAGGCTGACGAGCGCGCAGGGGCTTGCCGCACCGCCCAGCAGCTTCAGGAATGTCTCCGCGCTTTGCGGCAACGTCACGTGAACGCTGGCGACCAGCACGCCGACGATCGGCGACACGATCAGCGGATTGCGCGCCAAGGACCGCACTACCTTGAACGCCAGCCGATGCGGTGCGCGTTCGGTCTGCAGTCCCACTTCAATCAGGACGATCGCGATCGCAAACAACACGCAGGCGACGAGGATCGTGGCGATCGTGGTCGGCGTCTGGCTGGCTTGTCCGAATGCGATCAGGCACAGCGGAAAGCCAATGTAGCCGGTGTTCGGATACGAGCCCGCAATGGCATCGACGCTGGCATCGGCGAGCGGCCGGCCACTCAGCAGACGGACCATGAGAATCAGCACGAATACGACGGAACAGGAGAGCGCGAAGGTGGCGACAAACGCCGGCTGATAAAGCTGATGCCAGGTAGCGTGCGCCATGATGTCGAACAGCAGTGCAGGCAGCGCGAGCCAGACGACAAAACGGTTCAGTTCCGACGCCGCCGTGGGGCCCAGCAGGCCCCGCTTGCGGCACACGAACCCCGCGAAAATCAGGCCAAATACGGGAAGCAGGATCTCAAGGGTCGATAACATTGGTGTGGCAGTCTGGCGGCTGGAAAATACAATGCGCCAGAGTAGTGGTTCGGGTTGATACAATCAAATACCGTTTCAGGCGTTCAACAATACCTTTTTTGCATCGTGATCGACGTCAAACCGCTGCGCTATTTCGTGACGCTTGCCGAGACCCTCCATTTTGGCCGGGCTGCGGCACGGCTCAATCTGTCGCAACCGCCGTTGAGCCGCCAACTGGCGGCGCTCGAGGCGAGTTTGGGCGTTACGTTGATCGAGCGCAGCCCGCGCAGCGTCACGCTGACGGCGGCGGGCGAGCGCTTCTATGTGGATGCCAAGGCCATTCTCGGCGCGATTGAACAGGCCGCGCGCAATGCGCAGGCCGCCGCGCATGGCGATGCCGGCACGCTGGCGATTGGCTTCACGATGTGCGCGGCGTATAGCGTGGTGCCGGGATACGCGCGGACCTTCGGTGCCGCGTATCCGGAGGTGACGCTGAATCTGCGCGAGGTGGTGTCGAACGATTTGGCGGCACAGGTGCTGGCCGGCCAGATCGACGCGGCGATCATGTTTCCGAGCGTGCCGAACAGGGGGCTCGAGGCGCGCACGATTGTCCGTGAACCGCTCTGTGTGGCACTGTCGCGCGCGCATCCGCGTGCCCGGGCGCGGCAGTTGAAAATTGGGCAACTGGCGGGCGAGCCGTTCGTGTTGGCCTCGGAGGAGGTGGCGCCTACGTTGCGGGCCACCATTCTCGAGCATTGCCGCTCAGGTGGTTTCGAGCCCGACATCCGTTTCGAAGTGCAATTGCAGCAGACCGTGCTCAGTCTTGTCGACGAAGGCGTCGGCGTTGCGCTGGTGCCTGCGTCGATGCGTAAAGCGCAGCTTGCGGGTGTGGTGTTCCGGCCGCTGGCGGATGCGCCGATGATTGAGCAGGTGCTGGTGTGGTCGCCGGCGAACCGGAATCCGTGTCTGGTGCGGTTTTTGGAGCTGGCTTAGCGAGGGACGTTAGTGCTGTGCGACGCATTGTGCGGCCCACTGACCAAACGTTCGGCATCCTGCTTGATACGTCGTCGATACCAGAACGTCCACAACATAAGGACGCCATAAAAACTGTAGCGCACGAGATTCGACACCAGCGCCGCATGAGGACTACTCTCGGCGTCCCAAACAATCGACGTGCGTATCACGTTCTCCGCTACAAGACCGATACCCCACACCAGCGTCATGACGCGGACTCTCGAGGCCAGTGTGGGACTCTCCCGCCAGTCCCGTTCGAATTCGCTCGCGTTTTGCATACTCTCGCGAGCCATGGTGGATCGCGCCAGGTAGAACACGATCGGACGCGGCAGCAACAGCGAAACAAGAAAGGCGACGCCGATCATGCCCGACACCATCGGCTCTTCAATCGTCAGCTCTTGCGGAACGCCAGTCACAGTGACCGTCGCCAGCGACAGCAGGATGCCGATCAGAACGATGCTGCTCAAGGCGTCGAAATGACGGTGACGTACCAGGTCCCAGGCCATCCACGCAATGAGCGGCAAGGCCGAAGCGAGCAGGGCACCCGCTTGCCCCCAATGCGGATGGGCGAGGCGGTAAGCGAGCCACGGCAGCGCGAAGTTGATGAAAACGGCGGACAGGTATCTGAGTCGAAGCTTCATGCGCTGTGCTCCGAGTGGGCGCTTATGCTTCTTGCGGGCGTGCGTTCATGCAGGTCAGAGCGGATCGCGCGGACCATTTTATGCCCAAAATCTGCCATCATCCCATCCACCCCTCAACCTTCTTCCTCCTCCCTATGACCGAGTTAAGCACGCTCCTCGAAACCGATCGCCTGATCATGCGTCCCCACGTCCGCGCGGATTTCGACGATAGCTTCGCGATGTGGTCCGATTCCGAGGTGACGCGCTTTATCGGCGGCCAGCCGTCCACCCGCGAGGAGACCTGGTCGCGTCTGCTGCGCTATGTCGGACATTGGACGATGCTGGGATTCGGGTACTGGGCGGTGCGCGATAAAGTGAGTGGCACGTTTATCGGAGAAATCGGTTTTGCCAATTTCGAGCGGCAGACCGAGCCGTCGCTCGGCGGCATGCCCGAAGTCGGCTGGGCGCTGACGCCCGCCGCACAGGGGCGTGGCTATGCGACCGAAGGCGTGCGCGCGGCCCTGAAGTGGGCCGATGCAAAATGGCCCGCCGCCGACACCGCCTGCATTATCGCGCCGGAGAACGCGCCCTCCTTGCGTGTGGCGCAGAAGTGCGGTTACGTGGAGTGGACCCGCGGAACCTACAAGGGCAAACCGCAGATCCATCTACGCCGCGCCGCAGGGGCCGCCTGAGACGCGTGCGTCAGGGCTCGAGCCTCGACGCGCCGAACTCAGGCGCCCGCCTCGCCCGCTATCGCTCGCCGCCGTGCAATCAGATCCGCAAGCTTTTCGCGCTGATTACCCTCGGCGTCGAAATTGCTCTGCTCGAGCCATTGCGCGAAACCCTCGCGTACCGCTGGATATTCACTGTCGATGACGGAAAACCACGCGGTATCGCGATTGCGTCCACGGCTGACGATCGCCTGGCGGAAGATTCCTTCGAACTTGAAGCCGTACCGTAGCGCCGCCGCCCGCGATGGTGCGTTGAGCGAATCGCACTTCCATTCGAAACGCCGGTAGCCAAGATCCTCGAACACGTAGGTCATCAACAGCGCCATCGCGTCGCTGGCGATACGGGTTCTCTTCAGACGCGGCGAGTAGGTGACGTGGCCGACTTCGATCACGCCATTAGGCGCGTCGATGCGCATCAAGGCTAATGTGCCGACGGCCTTGCCGGTCGCGAGATCGATCACTGCATGGTGCATCGGATCGGCCAGCGCCGCGGCCTTCGTCAGGTGTTCGCGATACGCTTCGAGGCTCTGGAACGGCCCCACGGCCAGATAGGTCCAGTCGCGACCGTCCGTGGCGGTGCTATAGGCTTCGTAGAGGTCTTCGACATGCCGCTCCACATCCACCCGCTCGATCCGGCAATAGCGTCCGACGAGCGGCTCACGCCCGGGTAGCTGAGCGCCCTTCCAGTCTGGTAAGTCAAAGCCGATTGGCTGCTTGTATTCGTTGAGGCGTGGTTCCACTTTTTTCTCCTGGCTTGCTTGCATTCAGGAGAGACAATACGGCAAACGTGGTATGTTAAAAAGATCCACGAAAGCAGTATTTGATAGGTCCACAGGGTAGGTCGATACACGATGATCGAAATCATAGGGCCGTTGGCGCATGACGCCGTCACGCCGGCCGGCAAGCCTGTGCCACTGCAGAAGCAGTGATCGGGCGTCTGCAGCAGGCGATTCTGGCCGGGCGGCTGCCGGCAGGAGCCTTGTTGCCGTCGTCGAGGCTGCTCGCGGCAGAACTCGGCGTCTCGCGCAACACGGTGGTGATCGCGTACGACCATCTGGTCGCCGAAGGCTACGTGCTGGCCGATCGCAAGGGCACGCGCGTGAATCCGCTATCCAGCCCCGCATCGCGCGTCGACGCGCGCCCGGATATGGCTACCGCCGAGGTTGCCTACGCGGCGCGGCTCGAGCCGTTCGCCGCGCTCCGGCCGCATCCGGGCGGGATGGCTGTTTTGATGCCGGGCACCCCGGCGCTCGATCGCTTTCCGCTCGGCGCGTGGCGCCGTTCGCTCGAGCGCGCCATGGAGCGTGCGTTGCCGCATTTGCTTGGCTACGGCGACCCCGCCGGCGAGCCGGCTTTGCGCGACGCCATTGCCGCGCATCTGCGCGTGGCGCGTGGCGTCAGTTGCGACGGCTCTCAGGTGGTTATCACCGAGGGCGCGCAGGAAGCGTTGAACCTGTGTGTGAGGCTGCTCACCAATCCCGGCGATATCGCATGGGTCGAAGATCCCGGCTATCGCGGCGCCAAAGCGGCCTTCAACCTGGGCGATCTGAAAACCGTGCCGATCCGTGTCGATCAGGAAGGCATGGACGTGCCGGCAGATGCGTGGCGCGTCAGCCCACCCAGACTGATTTATACGTCGCCCGCGCATCAGTATCCGACGGGCGCCGTGCTCTCGGTGGCGCGGCGGCTCGAACTGATCGCGCAGGCGCGGCGTGCGGGCGCCTGGCTGATCGAAGATGACTACGACGGCGAGTTCCGGCACACCGGCGAACCGATCGCCAGCATGCAGGGGCTCGTGCCCGACGCGCCGGTGCTGTATGTCGGATCGTTCAGCAAGACGATGTTTCCGGCGCTGCGGATCGGCTTTGTCGTGCTACCGCGCAGCATGGTGGCGCAGACGCGCACACCGTTGCAGGAAATGCTGCGCGGCGGTCATCGGCTTGAGCAGTGGGCGCTGGCGAACTTTATCGAAAGCGGCGAATTTGGCCGCCATCTGGGGCGGATGCGGCGGCTTTACCGTGAGCGGCAACAGGCGTTGCGCGAGGCGCTGGCTGCGCACTTCGAACCCGCGCAGGTTCTGGGCGGCAATTGCGGCATGCATCTGACGCTCAGACTGCCGCCGCACATATCGGATCGCGCGGTCGTCGATCTTGCGCAGCAGCAACAGATCAGCGCGCGTGCGCTTTCCGGGTTCACGTTACAGCCGCAAGACGAAGACAACGGGCTTGTGATCGGCTATGGGAATACGTCGGCGGAGCAGATTGAGACGGCGGTCCGTTCGCTGGCGCGATGTGCAAGCGAGGTGGCGGGCACGGTGCGTCCGAGACGGCGTGTTGCAGGTGCGAAGACCTGGAGACCTAAAGACCTGAACGCGTGAACGCGCAAGCATGTCCATGACCTCACGTCGTGTAAGTTTTACTTTTGTTGAAACGCTCGGCGCGTTGTCTTTACGCGATCTCAGAACGCCTGAAGCTCGCCTGCACGCTGTCCCGGCTTTGCGATGTCCATGCCACCGCTTATCCCACCGGACTCACACCTCACTGGCCGTATTCGGCATTGCCTCGGGCATGAAGAATGCCTTATGTTCTCTCGTGACGAACCTTCGTTCATTCAGAGAGGACATGATGGATATTCGACCGACCGCGTGGTTTCCGCTGGACCGTTATACGCCCGTCCGTGACGGCTGGTACGAGGTTCAGCTAGTGAGCGGCGATACGGCGTTTGCGAAGTTCGGCGAGAACGAGTGGAGCGAAAAGCCGCTGCTCGTATTCACGCATTGGAGAGGGCTTTCCTCCGATCCGGCCCGCTCTGGCGAAAGCGAGTCGTTCAGCGCCGAGGCAACCGCGGCCGAAGGCGTTCGCGCGGCTTGGAATGCGTTCTTTCCGGGGCTCGGTGGGGAGCAGCACAAACCGCTGGAACCTGAGCACGGCGAGAAGAGCTAATTCACGTGCGACCGTGATGCGCCATCCACGGATTGCGATGGCGCATCTCGACAGCAAACCGGTGACGCACCGCGTCACTCAACTTTCATCGTGTCTACGCTTCGGGCACGACCTCCACACGTCTGTCGTCGACGGCGAGTTCCCCCAGCCTTCCTTCGATACCCAATTCGTCTTTTAGCCACGCCCAGCCTTGCGGCGTCACCTGTACCGCACGCGTTGCCTTGACCCGCCGCAACCAGCCCTTCGCGCACAGCAGCTTCATCCATTGCACGCCGAGCGGCCCAGCCAGATGATGCTGCCGCTCCGACCAGTCCAGGCACTGGCGCGCGAGACCTCGGCGCGTGGGTTGCAAATCAGGCACGTTCAACCCCATCCGGGCGAACCAGTCCATTCCAGCGGGGCTGACCTCGAACTGCTTGTCGGTCGCCGCTACGATCACACCGCGCCGCTCCAACGCCTGAGTGACCGCAACGCCGAGTTGTCCGGCCAGATGGTCGTAGCAGCAGCGTGCAAAGCGCAACTTCCTGGCGTCCGCGCTGAGCGGCTTGATACGAGGGCGGCTCGGCGGCGTGATCGACGCCAGGTTTTCCAGCAGTAATGCCACGTGCGATCCGCCTAGCCGGTAATAGCGGTGCCGGCCCTGCGCTTCCACTTCGACGAGTCCCCCGGCCAGCAGCTTCGCCAGATGCGTGCTGGCGGTCTGTGCGGTCACGCCGGCCGCATAGGCGAGCTCGCCGGCGGGCAGTGCCCGTCCGTCGACCAGTGCCATCAGCATGCTGGCGCGGGCTGGGTCGGCGATCAGGAAGGCGGTGGACGCGATATTTGGTTGGGCACACATGGTCGATCTCCTGTCGATCGGCGCCGGCGCTTTAGCGCGCGACTCCGATCCCATGCAACGTAGTGGCTGCGATGTTTCCATCATAGGGGCTCGCGGAGGCCGCATGCTTCGATGCGTATCGAAACGTTGTGGCGCCGCTGGGCACTGGTGCCCCAACTCTTGGCTAGAATGCCATCTGGCTCGGATTCGATACGCAGGCACGCCGCACGAACCGATGAACTGTTCGCACGATGAAGGCAGATATGAAAGGCACCAGAGAACCAGTCGAACTATCGCGGGCGACCCAGTTACTGAATCACGGTCCAGTCACCGTGATCACCAGCGCGCACGCCGGACGTACGAACGTCATGGCGGCCTCATGGGCCATGCCGCTCGATTTCAATCCGCCGAAAATCGTGGTGGTGGTCGACAGCCGCACCCTCACGCGGCAACTGATCGAAGCGAGCGGCGTGTTCGGCCTGCAACTGCCGAGCCGCGGATTCGCCCGGCAGACGCTTGCGGTCGGCTCGACGCCCGGCAACGATCTCGACAAGTTCGCTGCATTCGATCTGGAGACGTTTCCGGGTCAGCGCATCGACGTGCCGATGCTAGCCGGCTGCATCACGTGGATGGAATGCAAGGTGATTCCCGACGACAGCCAGCGCCACGATCTGATTATCGGCGAAGTGGTGGCGGCGTACGCCGATAGCCGTGTCTATTCGAAGAACCGCTGGCATTTCGGTGACGATCCGGATCTGCGCACCTGTCACTACGTGGCAGGCGGGACTTTTTTCGCCACCGGCGAGGCGTTTGAAGTGGAGCCTGCGATAAGCGGGGCGGCAAGCAATTCCGAAAGTGTCGATTGACGTTTCACCAACAGATCGTTTATTGTCGACTCATGGACCTCTTTTCGTTCTCCTTCGCGCCTGTCACCACCACGACGACCACCCTCATGGGCGGGTCGTCTGGAGGTTGCGCGCGCTAGAGCAACAAGCTGCTGCAAACCCCCAAGGGCCCCGCCGGAGACGGACGGGGCTCTTGGCGTTTACGGCCTTCCGTCGATGGCTCACATCAAACGGAGCGTACTGTGAACGACCTCGATCATCGTGTATTGGGTAACAGGCTGGACCTTTTCCACCAACAGGAGGAAGGCCCCGGCATGGTCTTCTGGCATCCGCGTGGCTGGGAGTTATACCGTGTGCTGGAGGACTACATTCGCCAGAGAATGCGGCGCGCGGGTTTCCGCGAAATCCGCACGCCGCAACTGCTCGCCCGCTCGTTGTGGGAACGCAGCGGGCATTGGGAAAAATTCCGCGCGAACATGTATTCGTTCTCCGAAGGACACGAAACGGGCGGTGAAGAAAGCGCCTCCGAAGCGCGCGCGCTCTGTCTTAAACCGATGAGCTGTCCTTGTCACGTGCAGGTGTTCAATCAGCGCGTGCGTTCGTACCGCGAGTTGCCGGTACGTTATAGCGAGTTCGGCGCCTGTCATCGCGATGAACCCTCCGGCTCGCTGGAAGGGCTCAAGCGTACGCGCGCATTCGTGCAGGACGATGCCCACGTGTTCTGTATGGAAGCGCAAATCGAAGCTGAAGTCGGACGCTTTTGCGATCTGCTGCGGCACGTCTATGCTGACCTCGGATTCCCTGCATTTTCAGTGGCGCTAGCCACGCGTCCCGATGTGCGTGCGGGCTCAGATGAAGTATGGGATCGAGCCGAAGCAGCGCTTGGGCAAGCCGCTTTCGCGGCTGGACTCCAGTTCGAGGTGCGCGAGGGAGAGGGGGCGTTCTATGGCCCCAAACTGGAATTCCATCTGATCGATAGCCGCGAGCGTAGCTGGCAATGCGGCACGGTTCAACTCGACTTCGTCCTGCCGGAGCGGCTCGATGCGCTCTATGTCAACGAGCGCAACGAACGCGAGCGGCCAGTGATGATCCATCACGCGGTGCTCGGCAGCATGGAGCGTTTCATTGGCCTGCTGCTCGAGCATCACGAAGGCTGGCTGCCTATGTGGCTGGCACCGGACCAGGTTGCGGTAGCGACGATCAACGATGCAAGCGCCGCGTACGCCACGCGGGTTGTGCAGGCGCTTGAGGAGGCCGGCGTGAGAGTGGTCCTCGACGACCGGCCGGAACGGCTCGAAAAGAAGATCTACGACGCGCGCGAAATGCAGGTGCCGATCTTCGTCGCAGTCGGGCCGCGCGACGAACGCGACCAGACGATCAGCATCCGCGAACGGGATGGGCAACAGGTGGTGCTTGCAATTGCCGAAGGTGTTGAGCGTTTGCGACACGCAGGCACGCCGCCCGCGAAATAGCAGGGCTCACTGCGGATATCTAGCCGGGTGCGGCCGGGTTTTCATCACTCGGCCGCCGCCTCCGCACGAGCGTTGTTCTGTTGCCCGTTGGCGCGTAGCAACGAAGCGCCAAACAGCGCCGCCACTGCTGCAAAAACCGCTCCAGTCAGAAAGGCGAGGTGGTAGCCGCTGTTCAGTGCGGCCACCGTTCCTTGAGATGCCTGCAGCGCATCCGTGCGCGCCGCGGCAACGCTCGCGAGCACCGCGAGACCCACGGCACCGCCCATCATGAACGCGGTATTGACAATGCCCGACGCGAGACCGGATTCGCTCGGCTCCACGTCGCTCATCGCTGCCAGCAAAACCGGGTTGAACGCGATACCTGCGCCGAGCCCAAGCAGCGTCATGCCGGGCAACACGTCGAGGATAAAGCTGCCGTCAACCGGCGCCCGTGCGAAGCACGCAAGTCCAGCGGCGGCCAGCAGCAAACCGACGCCGAGCGGCAAGCGCAAGCCGAAACGCATCACGAGCCGCGCGGACAAGCCAAGCGAAAACAGCGCCATGATGAGGTTGGCAGGCAGGAAAGCGAGCCCGACCTGCATGGGCCGGTAACCCAGCACGCGCTGCAGATAAAGCGCCGAGATAAAGAACCATGCGAACATCGCCGCCGCCCACAGCACGCCGACGACATTCGCCACGGCGACGTTGCGCAGCTTGAACAGACCAAGTGGCATCAGCGGATGTTGCACGCGCGCTTCGATGCGCAGAAACAGGAGCAGTAGCGCCAGCGCGGCGACCAGCATGCCGATGGTCTGCAGCGACAGCCATCCCGCTTCGTTGCCATTGACGATCGCGTACACAGCGAGCATCAGCGACACGGTAATCGTCGCCGCGCCTGCTACGTCGAGTCGTTCGCCGTGCGCGCTGCCGCGGCCATTGGGCAACAGCGCGATACACATGGCGTAAACGGCGATGCCGATCGGCAGATTGACCAGGAAGATCCAATGCCAGCTCAAGAGGTTGGTCAGAAGACCGCCTGCCAGTACGCCGATGCTGCCGCCACCCGCACACACGAAGCCATACACACCCATCGCCTTGGCGCGCTCGCCCGGTTCGGTGAACAGATTCATGATCAACGACAGCGAAACAGCCGACACGACCGCACCGCCGAAGCCCTGCACCGCGCGCGCACAAACCAGCAGCACCTGCGAGTTCGCCATGCCGCAGGCGAGCGACGCCACGGTGAAGAGAGTGATGCCGCCCAGAAACAGCTTGCGGTGGCCGTACAGGTCGCCCAGCCTGCCGCCGAGCAGCAGGAAGCCGCCGAACGTCAGCATATAGGCGTTGACGACCCAAACCAGCGAGGTCTCGGAGAAGCCGAGATCCGCGGCGATCGACGGCAGCGCGACGTTCACGATCGTCGAGTCGAGCACGATCATCAGCACGCCTAGGCACAGGACCATCAGGGCCAGCCAGCGTTTGCGCGCGTCGATGTTATGGGTCATGCGGTGTGTCTCCGTAGTCGGGTTGCAGCGTCCGTCGGCGAGCGTTCGCGCCGGCGGGGGCGCTCAACTCAGCAGGTCATATTTGCCGCCACGTTCCAGCGCACGCTGATACGCCGGCCGCGCGTGGATGCGGTCCAGAAAACCGCGAATCGCGGCAATGTTGTCAACTCCGCCGCGCGCGGCGCCGGCTTCGAGCGGGAAGCTCATCTGCACGTCCGCGGCGCTGAACTCGTTGCCGACGAACCAGCCGGTCGGCGTGAGTGCGTCGTTGATATAGCCAAGGTGCAGCTTGATCTGCGGATCGACGAAGCTCGATTGCAGCGTCGAGGCGATCTTGCGGGCAATCGGCTTGGCGAAGAACGGCATCGGTGCGCTGCCGATCCGCGTTGCCACCAGCTTGAGCAGCAGAGGCGGCATGACCGATCCTTCCGCGTAGTGCAGCCAGTATGTATAGCGCAAACGCTCAGGCGTGCCAACTGCCGGTGCGAAGCGGCCCTGGCCGTAACGGCCCACCAGATACTCGATGATAGCGCCCGATTCGGCGATCGTGAGGCCTTCATCGGTGATAACCGGCGACTTGCCGAGTGGGTGGACCGCGCGCAATTCGGGCGGTGCCAGCATGGTCTTGGGGTCGCGCTCGTAGCGTTTGATCTCGTACGGCACGCCAAGCTCTTCAAGCAGCCACAGGACTCGTTGCGAGCGGGAGTTGTTCAGATGATGGACTGTCAGCATAGGGGATCCGGGCCTGTGGAGTGCCACATGATAGCTCTGTTGGACGGGGCGCTTTTAGAACCCACGGTCGGCTTCCAGGCGGTTCGTGTCCGGGAAGAAGCAAAAGAACAGGCTTCGCGCATCTAATTCACGGCGCCGGATATCAGGCGATGGGTTTGACTCATCTGCACGTGAGCTTTGCCCTACCCGCGCTTTATTGTGGTTTTTTGGTTTAACGATTGCGGTCGTCACAATCAATATTGAAAGTGGCTCTATCCCAGGTGCCGCGCTTTAGTGAATAATCTGCCCGGGAGATTTGCGTTAGAAACTGGCAACTGGATATTGAAACCTGCGCACCCGCTGCAATACGCGGAGGTGATTGGTGTGTCCATGGAAGCCATTAATGCAGCTGGAATAGATTTATGGGACGCGACGAAGAAGCGCCGGTTTTCGGCTGTACCCGTTAATGATAAAAAAACCTTCGTTTTAATCTAAAGGATGCATTGAGCATGAAAAAAATCGTTTTGCCGTTACTGCTGGCTGCATTTTCGATGACGGCTCACGCAGCCGGTTGCGCCAAGCCCCGCAATGCATTTGACCAGGTGTATTGCTCGAGCACGCAGTTCTCCCAGTCCGACCGCGACCTGAACCAGGAATACGACCGCGTGAAGCTGGCCTTGCACCCGGCGGAACAGGCGACGCTCAAGCACGGACAACTCGCATGGCTCAGCCAGCGCGATGCCCGATGCAGCCTTGAAAAGGACGAGGGCTACTTCGTCAATCTCGAGTGCGCAACGGACATGACGCAGCAGCGCATTGCCTTCCTGCGCGAGCGTGAACGCGAATGCAGCAGCACGGGATGCGTCGACGCGAAGCTGGGCGAATAACCGGCTGAAGTTGCTTCTACCGCATCCACGTCAGGCACCGGCAGCACGAGCACGAATCGAGCAGCAATAAAACTAGCGCTAACAAAAGCAAGAGGAAACGGGGATAAGAAGCCGCAAGCTTATCCTTGATGAGGGAAGCATGGATATTCTGCGATTTCTGTTCGTTCTGCCGCTGCGTCTGGTGCGCGGCCTGTTCCGCCTCATCGCGAAGATTACGCGGCCGGTCTTCGGCAGTGTCTCGTGGTCGGCTCCCGCATGGGCGCCGGCCACGGGCGCCGCGATCCGGCGCCGCCCCCGGCACTTCGCTGGCGGCTTGCTCGGCGCCATCGTGCTGGTGGTCGCGGCAGTGGCCGGCTGGCATTGGTATTCGCATCGTCCGAAAGCCCCTGAACCGGAACGGATTAGCTTCCAGGCCAAGGTGCCCGCTGTCACGGATTATGTGCAGGCGGATGGCACGCCCAAGATTACGATTCATCCGCTGGAAGTGGACTTCTCGCGCTCGGCTGCGCCGATCGAACTGGTCGGCAAGACAGTCACCAAAGGCATCACCATGACGCCGGCGCTGAAGGGCGAGTGGAGCTGGGCGGACGATCGCACGCTGCGCTTCGTGCCCGCGGCGGACTGGCCGGTCGGTGCGCATATCGAACTGGCGTTCGATATCAAGCAGGCGTTCGCCCCGCACGTGCTGATGGCCGATGACCATCTGGCCTTCGACATCGCACCGTTCATCGCCAAGGCGGGTGCCGCCGAGTTCTATCAGGATCCGCAAAACGCGGCGGCGAAAAAGACCATCATGCCGGTGAGCTTCAACTACCCGGTCGACACGGCGCAATTCGAAAAGCGCATCTCGCTGGCGCTCGCCGGTAGCGACGGCAAGTTCAACACGCCGCTCAAATTCACCGTGATCTACGACACGGCCAAACTGAACGCGTGGGTCCACTCGCAGCCGCTCGACCTGCCGCGCGACGACGGCGCGGTGCAACTCACGCTCGATAGCGGCGTGCGCAGCTCGCGCGGCGGTGCGGGCACCAAAGACCCTTTGAAGTCGGTGGTGCGGGTGCCGGGTCTTTATAGTCTCGCCGTCAACAGTGTGACTCCGACGCTGGTCGACAACGACCGCTACGAACCGGAGCAGGTGCTCGTTACCGAACTCAGCGGCGCCGTGCGCGGCAGCGATATGAGCGGCGTGATCAAGGCCTGGGTGCTGCCCAAACGCAAGCCGGACGTGGACCAGAAGGACGACGATCCGCCGTATGAGTGGGACCCCGCGGACGTGAGCGAGAGTGTATTGCGTCAGTCGCAGCCGCTCAAACTCGAACTGGTGCCGACGGAAAACGAATTCGCAGAGCTGCAAAGCTTCAAGTTCCACGCCGACCCGGGACAGCGCGTCTATGTGCGGATTGCTTCCGGGCTGAAGTCGTTCGGCGGTTACATGCTCGGCAAGCCTTCGGTTCAGGCCTTCACGGTGCCCGACTATCCGAAGCTGTTGCACTTCATGGCGGATGGCTCGCTGTTGTCGTTGAGCGGCAGCAAGCGGATCTCCGTGGTGTCGCGCAATCTGCCCGGCATGAAGGTGGAGATCGGTCGCGTATTGCCGGACCAGTTGCAGCATCTGGTGAGCTTCAATCAAGGTACCTATACCAAGCCGGAGCTCGGCTACAACTTCAGCGAGGATCATATCGTCGATCGCTTCGAGGAGAAGCGGGCGTTTCCGAAGGCGGGTCCGGGTCAGGCGCATTACGAAGGAGTGGACCTCGGTCAATATCTGAAGGACGGCAAGCGCGGCGTGTTCCTGCTGCATCTGTCAGCCTACGATCCGGTCGCCGAGAAGAAGGCGGCTGAAAAAGCTGCCAAGGAAAAGAGTCAAGATTCCAGCGGCGACGCCAGTTCGAGTGACGACTCCGGCAATGACAACGGCGACGTCAACAGCGACTCGAGCGACGACAGCAGCAACGGCGACGACCAGTCGCCGACCGATACGCGCATGATCGTGGTCACGGATCTGGGCATGCTCGTCAAGCGCGCGCTCGACGGCAGCCAGGATGTGTTCGTGCAGTCGATCCACACCGGGCAACCGGTGGCTGGTGCGACGGTGTCGGTGCTGGCGCTCAACGGTCAGACGCTGTACACCCAGGACACCACCGCCGATGGCATGGTGCACTTCCCGACCTTCAAGGGACTGGACCACGAGAAGCGGCCGACGCTATACGTCGTGAAGAAGGACGATGACCTGTCGTTCCTGCCGGTGGGCGGCCAGGACCGCCAGCTCGACTTCTCGCGCTTCGACGTGGGCGGCGAGCGCAATCCGACCAGCGAAGGTCAACTGTCTGCCTATCTGTTCTCGGACCGCGGCATTTACCGGCCGGGCGATCTGTTCCATATCGGCCTGATCGTGCGCGCGGCGAGCTGGGCGCGTAGCCCGGGCGGCGTGCCGTTGCAGGCCGAGATCGTCGATCCGCGCGGCATTACGGTTCAGCGCATGCCGATTAGCGTCGACAACTCCGGCTTTAGCGAGCTGGCGTATACGCCTTCCGAAACGGCGCCGACCGGCGCGTGGACGGTGAACCTGTATATCGTCAAGGATGGCAAGGCGACGGATCAGCCGATCGGCTCGACCACGGTGCAAGTGAAGGAGTTTCTGCCGGACCGCATGAAGGTCGAGGCCAAGCTCTCGTCGCAGGTGGCCGAAGGGTGGGTCAAGCCGGATCAGTTGAAGGGTATCGTCGACGCGCAGAATCTGTTCGGCACGCCGGCGGCTGACCGGCGCGTCGAGGCTTCATTGACGCTGCGTCCGGTATGGCCGGAATTCCGCAGCTGGCAGGACTATCATTTCTTCGACGTCCGACGCGCCCAGGAGGGTTACACCACCAATCTGCAGGACGGCAAGACCGACGACAAGGGACACGCCGAGTTCGATCTCGACCTCAAGAAATACGCAGATGCAACTTATCAGCTGTATTTTCTGACCAAAGCGTATGAGGCGGACGGTGGCCGCAGCGTGGCCGCGAACGTGCAGACGCTGGTGTCTAGCGACGACTGGCTGGTCGGCTACAAGTCGGTCGACGATCTCTCCTACGTGAAGCGCAGCAGTCCGCGTACGGTGCATCTGGTCGCGATCAATCCGCAGGCCAAATCGATCGATCTGAAGGACCTGAAGGCGCAACTGGTCGAGCGGCGCTATGTGTCGGTGCTGACCAAGCAGGATTCGGGCGTCTACAAGTACGACTCGCGTCTGAAGGAAGTGCCGATCAGCGAAAATCCGCTGACGATTCCGGCTGCGGGTCTCGACTACACGCTGCCGACCGACAAGCCGGGCAACTACGCGCTGATTATCCGGAGTGCTGATCGAACGGAAGTGAATCGCGTCGAATATTCGGTGGCGGGCGACGCCAACGTGTCGCGTTCGCTGGACCGCAACGCGGAGTTGCAGATCAACCTGAGCAAGCATGACTATGCCCAGGGTGAGCCGGTGGAGATCGCGATTCGCGCGCCGTATGCGGGTAGCGGTTTGATTACGATCGAACGCGACAAGGTCTACGCGCACGCGTGGTTCCATGCCGACACCACCAGCTCCGTGCAACACATCACCGTGCCGCCGGGCTTCGAGGGCAACGGCTATATCAACGTGCAGTACATCCGCGATCCGTCGTCGGACGAGATTTTCATGAGCCCGCTGAGCTATGGTGTCGTGCCGTTCTCGGTGAACATGGACGCGCGCCGTAACGCGCTCACGCTCGATGCGCCGCCGCTGGTCAAGCCAGGACAGACGGCGACGTTCAAGCTGCACGCGGCGCATCCGACGAAGGTCGTGGTGTTCGCGGTGGACGAAGGCATCCTGCAGGTCGCCCGCTATAAGCTCGGGGATCCGCTGAAGTTCTTCTTCCGCAAGCGCATGCTTGAAGTGGGCACCTCGCAGATTCTCGATCTGATCTTGCCGGACTTCGAGAAGCTGATGGCGATGGCGGCGCCCGGCGGCGATGCGGACGATGCTATCGGCAGTCAGCTCAACCCGTTCAAGCGCAAACGCGACAAGCCGGTGGTGTATTGGTCGGGGATCGTCGATGTGGATGGCGAGAAGGACGTCAGCTACACCGTGCCCGATTACTTCAACGGCAAGCTGCGGGTGATGGCGGTGTCGGTATCGCCGGATCTGGTGGGCACTGTTGAAGCGGCCACCACGGTACGCGGCGACTTCGTGCTGTCGCCGAACGTGCCCAATATGCTCGCGCCTGGAGACGAAGCCGAGGTTAGCGTGGGTGTGGCGAACAATCTCACGGGCCTCGGCGACAAGCCGGTACCTGTGACGGTGACGCTGAAGACCGGCCCGCAGCTGAAGGTGCTCGGCAATGCTTCGCAGAACCTGAGCCTCGCGCAGATGCATGAGGGCGTGGCGCTGTTCCGCGTCAAGGCGACCGATACGCTGGGCTCGGGCAACCTCACTTTTACGGCGAGCTACGCAGGCAAGTCGGCGGCGCAGAGCCTCGATCTGTCTGTGCGGCCGGCTGCTGCGTATCGATCGCAGGTCGATATCGCCCGCGTCGGCGCTAACAGCAACACGGATCTGCCAGGCTTGCGCAAGATGTACGACGCGTATGCATCGCGCGATGCGAGCATCTCTACGGTGCCGGTGGTGTTGTCGGAAGGTTTGACGTCGTGGCTCGTCAACGTGCAGAACTATTGCAGCGAGCAGATCGTCAGTGCGGCGATGCCGCGGCTGATTGCGTCGAAGTGGCCGTCGGTACCTGCACTGACGCACGCGCTGCAACCCGCCAACGGCGACCCGCAAGTCACCAACGACCAGGCGCTGGCGCAAGCGCTCGACGTGCTGCGTACGCGTCAAAATAGTCAAGGCGGGTTTGGACTGTGGTCAGCGACACCAGATGCTGAGCCGTTTATATCGGCGTACGCGATGCAATTCCTCCTGGAGGCGCGCGATCGGGGTGTCGCAGTGCCGGGCGACGTGCTCGACGCAGGCAACCAGTATCTGCATCAACTCGCGAGCGACGACAGTCTGGATTCGCTCGACTTGCTGCGCCAGCGCGCCTATGCGGTCTACTTGCTGACTCGCCAGGGGAATGTGACGACCAACGATCTGGCAGCGGTGCAGAAACGCTTGCAGGAAGCGTTCCCGAACGACTGGAAGAACGATCTTGCTGCTGCGTGGCTTGCTGCGTCCTATGAACTGCTCAAGCAGGACAAGGAGGCGAACACGCTGATCGCAGGTCCGCAGCGCGAACTGGAACGCAAGCAGGATCCCGCAAAGTTCGAGTATGGTTACTACACTGATCCGCTGACGCGCGATGCGAGCGTGCTGTATCTCCTGTCGAAGTACTTCCCTGACCGGGCGAAGGGACTGTCGCCGCAGGTGATGGAGAACATCGCCGGGCCGCTGGCGCGCAATCAGTTCAATACGTTGTCGTCGTCCATGACGGTGCTCGCGCTCGATGCGTACGGCAGTTTGAACGCAACCGGTGTCGACAAGCTGGCGATCGACGAGGTCCACGCCGACGGCAGCGTCAAGGCGATCTCGACGCTGCAGGGCAACCTGTTGCAATCGGGTAGCTGGAGTGCGGCGGCTACGAAGCTGCGTTTCGTCAACGGCAGCAGCTTGCCGGCGTGGCGGGTCAGCAGTCAGACGGGCTACGACCGTGGCGTGCCGGACAAGGCGATCAAGAATGGTCTCGAGATCGTGCGCGACTACACCGATACCAACGGCAAACCGCTCGACAAGATCACACTGGGCGAGGAGATCGAGGTTCACGTGAAGATTCGCGCGACGGGCGACGAGGGCGTGGGTAACGTGGCGATTGTCGATCTGCTGCCGGGCGGTTTTGAGCCGGTCATCGAGCCTCCGCCTGCTGCGGATAGCCAGACAGACGACAGTAACGCGCAGAGTGGCCAGGGCGATCAGTCCAGCCAGGGGAATCAAGGCGACCAGGCCAACCAGGGCGATAACAACAGCAGCGACAGCGACAACAACAACGGCGACAATAACAGTGACAGCAGCGACGCGAAGGCTGCGCCGTACCGCTCGCCGATCGGTCTGTCGAGCTCGACCTGGCAGCCCGAGTACGCGGATATCCGCGAAGACCGCGTCGTGATCTACGGAACCGCGACGCCGGACGTCAAGGAGTTCGTATATCGCATCAAGGCCAGCAATGCCGGCACCTTCATCGTGCCGCCGGCTTTCGGCGAGTCGATGTACGATCGCCGGATCCAGGCCCGTTCGCCAGGAGGCGCTACGCTAACGGTGGTACGCACACCGTAATCCCGCGGCCACACGTCTGAAGCGAAAGCCCATGACGTGTGGCCCGGCAAGCGACGCTGTTCCAGCTTTCTGCGAATCTCATCATCGTGTCTTTACTTCGTTCCTTGCTGCATGCGTGTGGCCGCTGGCTGCACCGCTGGCAGAACTGGCTGGTCGGCGCGCTGCTCGTCGTGGGCGTGCTGGCGGGTTGCCGTCTCTGGCCGCATCCTTCGCTGCAGGGATGGAAACCGTCCTCCACTGCCTTCTACGACGACCACGGCCGCCTGTTGCGTTTGACGCTGGCGAGCGACGATCGCTATCGCCTGTGGGTGCCGCTCAAGGATATGTCGCCGCAACTGGTTGACGCAGTGCTGTTGCACGAAGACCGCTGGTATCGCTGGCACCCCGGTTTCAATCCGTACGGCCTCGCGCGCGGCGCGTGGGTGACCTACGTGCGGCACGGCAACCCGCAGGGTGGCTCGACCATCACCATGCAACTGGCGCGCTCGCTATGGCAACTGAATACGCGCACGCCATGGGGCAAGCTGAAGCAGGTGGGGCGCGCGATCCAGCTCGAGCTGTTCTATTCCAAGCAGCAGATTCTCGAGGCGTATCTGAACGATGCGCCGTATGGCCGAAACGTCGAGGGGGCCGGCGCGGCCAGCATCGCGTATTTCAACAAGCCGGTGGGCGCGTTGAGCTTGCCGGAAGCATTGACGCTGGCAGTGATTCCGCAGGACCCGGCGCGCCGTTTGCCGCGTGTGCCGACGCGAGGGCCGGCGGGTGCCGATGGCGTGATCAACCCGCAGCTCACGACTTCACGCAACCGCCTGTACGCGCGTTGGCTGGCGGGCCATCCGCAGGATGCTTCGCTCAAACCGCTGTTTGCGTTGCCATTGAATATCCGGCCGTTGTCGCGCCTGCCGTTCGAGGCGCCGCATGCAGTGGAGCAACTGCTGGCGGCGCGACAGATCGACGGCGAAGATCACGAATCGCGTCTGCGGACGACGATCGACCTGGATCTGCAGCACACCCTCGAGCGGCAGATTACCCGCTACGTTGCACGTAACAACGGGATCGGGATTCGCAACGCGTCCGCCATGCTGGTGGATACGCGCGACATGGGCATCAAGGCGATGGTTGGTTCGGCTGATTATTTCAACCGCTCGATACAAGGTCAGGTGAACGGAACGTTGGCACGGCGCTCGCCGGGGTCGACGCTCAAACCGTTTATCTATGCACTTGGCTTCGACCAGGGCGTGCTGCATCCACAGACCGTGCTGCGGGACGTGCCAACCTCGTTCGGCCCGTACACGCCGGAGAATTTCGACGGCCATTTCCTCGGGCCGATTACCGCAACCGATGCACTGAACCGCAGCCGCAATATTCCGGCGGTTTGGGTGGCGTCGCAATTGCATCAGCCTGATCTGTATCAGTTCCTGCAGCAGGCCGGCATTGGGCATCTGGCGAGCGAGCAGCACTATGGGCTCGCGCTGGTGCTCGGCGGTGGCGAGGTGACCATGCAGGATCTGGCCGGCCTCTATGCGATGCTCGCCAATCGCGGCGAACTGAAACCGCTGCGCCTGCTCGCCAGCGATCCTCAGGTACCGGGTACGCGCATGCTGAGCGACGAGGCGAGCTTCATGGTCATGGATATGCTGCGTCAGCATCTGCGGCCGGACGAAACCACCGGGGCGCAACCATCGCATTTGCCGGTGTACTGGAAGACTGGCACGTCATGGGCGTTTCGCGATGCGTGGACCGCAGGCGTGTTTGGTCCTTATGTGCTGATCGTGTGGGTGGGCAATTTCGACAGCACGAGCAATCAGGCATTCGTTGGCGTGGATGCAGCTGCGCCGCTGTTTTTCCAGATCGTCGATGGGCTTGAAGCCGAACGTCCGCAGCTTGCCGAGCCATTCCGGCCCAGGCCGGGTAACGTCAAACGCGTGCAGATCTGCCTTGCCAGCGGCGAGCTGCCGAATCAATGGTGTCCAGAGAAGGGTTGGACGTGGTTTATTCCAGGCAAGTCGCCGATCCGCGTGAGCAATGTGCATCGTCCGGTGGTGATCGATGATGCGAGCGGTCTGCCGGCGTGCCCGCCTTATACGGGCAAGCGCACGCACGAAGAAGTGTATGAATTCTGGCCGTCCGATCTGCAGCAGGTTTTTGCGCAAGCAGGTATCCCGCGCCGCAAGCCACCGCAAAATCCGGAGTGCCGTAATGCGGGCACGCCGGATGGCGATCCGCCGCAGATCACTTCACCCGTGCGTGGCAGTGTCTATGCGATGCGTCTGAAACAGCTTGGCCAGGAGCGTATCGCCTTCAATGCCACCACGGATGCCGATGCGCATGCGCTGTACTGGTTCGTCAACGACGCGTATGTGGGCCGTAGCGATCCGGGCACGGCGCTTTACTGGCAACCGCGCACGGCGGGTAGTTACAGCGTGCGGGCGATCGACGATCATGGGCGGATCGATCAGCGCACGCTTGAGGTCGGGTTGGTGGATTGAGCGCGCTGCTTTTGCGCGCTATGCCCCTTACGCCTTTGCCTTCGCGCCCATGAGCTGATTCGACGGCAACGTCTCATCAAGCAGCTTGCGCGCGCTCTCGATACCCGCCACCGGCAGCCCTGCCGGATCGATCAGCCCCACCTGCACGAGTACCGACGCCTGATCCCAGTAGATATGCTCGTTGTACAGCTTGTCGCCGCGGAAGCACACCACAGCCAGCATCGGCACTTCGAAATACTTGCCGGTGGGCGCGACACCCGGCAGCAGCCAGTCGATCTCGCATGTATGCGTGCAGCTGAAAACGAATTCGTCGACGATGCGGTCCGCGCCGATCGTCCGTGATATCGGAATCAGCTTCGTATCCTCAGGGTTCGAATGAACGAAGTGATGCGTGTAGAAGCGCTTGAGGTTGTCGTGGCCTACGCCGCCCGTCATCGTCGGGACGTGATTGACGTACGGTTGTTCAACCATGGTCGGCATGACCGCGTCCACGTCGCGCGTCGCGAATTCGTAGTAGCAGTGCTGTTCCCACAGCGTATTCAGGTCGTACACCGGCCCCAGCACCTTGCGCAGCAGCGTGAGGGTGCGCGAGTACGCCATCATCGTGGCGGGCTTGTCGTAGCTTTTGCGTGAGGGATTGGCGAAGGCGTGATCGCATCCCACGTAGACGTATTGCTCGATCTGTGGCCGGGTCTTCAGTGTGCTGCTGATGCGCTCGCGAACCTCGGGCGGGCAGTGCGCATCCTGTTCGGGGAAGTGGAACACCATCGGACAGCGGATGGCCGGTACTTCGTCCAGGTAAGCTTCGAGCCCGGCGCCGTAATAACTGACTGCACAGTCGACGTCGGTGCGGGCTGCGCTTAGCATGGCGAGCTTGCCGCCCAGACAGTACCCGATTGTGCCGACCTTGCCTGCCTGCTCCGGCAGCGCGCGTAACGCGCCGATGGTTGCTTCGATGTCGCCTATCGCGCGGTCAATGTCGAAGCGTTGCAGGTAACCGAGCGCGGTTTGCATATCGGCATCGCCGTAGCCGAGCACGACGCCTGGCTGGATCCGCCAGAACAGGTCGGGCACCAGCACCACGTACCCCTCTTCTGCAAAGCGGTCGGCCATCGACTTCATAAAGTCGTTGATGCCGAAGATTTCCTGCAGCAGCACGAGTCCTGGCCCCGAGCCTTGCGCAGGACGCGCCACGTAAGCGTTGAAACGGCCGCCATCGTGGGCGGTGACTTCGATGAATGACGCGGACATGCCTGTCTCCTGTTGACCAGAGTTCGCGCTTCAGCGCGCTACATCGGTCCCATGCAACACGGTTGCGGAAGGAAGAACGTGAGGCTACATCGTATTACAGGGTGCGCAGAGCGAACCGTTTGAGCTTGCCCGTTTCGGTGCGCGGCAGTGAATCGACGAAAGCGATCAGACGCGGATACTTGTACGGCGCAACGCTATTCTTCACGAAATCCTGCAATTGCGCGACCAGATTGTCGTCTCCGGTATAGCCGGGATTGAGGACGATAAACGCTTTGACGACCTGTCCACGCGTTTCGTCCGGTGCACCGATTACGCCGCATTCCGCCACGGCATCGTGTTGCAGCAGCACGCTTTCCACTTCCGGACCGGAGATGTTATAGCCGGCGGAGACGATCATATCGTCGGCGCGTGCCTGGTAGAACACGTAACCGTCGGCGTCCAGATAGACAGAGTCGCCAGGCAGGTTCCAGCCGTCGCGCACGAACTTCGCTTGCCGTTCGTCGGCCAGATAGCGGCAACCGGTCGGTCCGCGCACGGCAAGCTTGCCGATGGTGCCGGGTGGCACGGGCTGCATGGCATCGTCGACGGCTTGCACGACATATCCGGGAACGGCGCGTCCGATTGCATGTGCCCGGGTCTCCGCGCCCGCGGCTGAAATGAAAATATGGATCAACTCGGTCCCGCCGATACCGTCGATCATTTCAATGCCGCTTGCCTCGCGCCATAGCCGCCGCGTCGAGTCGGGCAGCGCTTCGCCAGCGGAAACGGTCTTCTCGAGGCTCGAGATATCGAAGCGCGGTATCAGCGGCGCCATCTGCCGATAGAAGGTCGGCGCCGTGAACATGATCGTGGCGCGAAAGCGTTCGACGGTTTGCAGCAACGTCTCCGGTGTGAGCTTCTCGATCAGCACCGTAGAAGCGCCGACCCGAAGCGGGAAGCACAGCAGACCACCGAGTCCGAACGTGAAGGCCAGTGGGGGCGTGCCGCAGAACACGTCGCTGGCGATGGGCTTGAGTACGTGGCGCGGGAACAGGTCGCACATCATCAGGACGTCGCGATGAAAGTGCATGCAGCCTTTGGGTAAGCCTGTTGTGCCGCTGGTGAAGGCGATCAGGCAGACGTCGTCGCTTGCGGTATCGCAGGCGCTGAAGTGTTCTGGTTTGCTCGCGGCAAGTGTTTCCAGGGAGTCCGGAGCATCATCATGGAACAGGCGGATCTGCTGCAGATCCGGACAAAAATACTCGTCTTGTGGATTACGGCAACGCTCGAGTTCCTCGGTCAGACGTGTGTCGCACAAGGCGGCACTGATCTGCGCCTTATCGATGATCTGCTTGAGTTCCTTGGCGCGCAGCAGCGGCATCGTAGGCACCAGCACAAGTCCCGCCTTGAGCGCGGCCAACGCGGCGACTGCCATCTGCAAGGTATTCGGCCCGCGCAGCAAGACGCGGTTGCCCGGCTGCAGCCCCATCTCATCGACCAGCACATGTGCGCTGCGATTCGCCAGCGTAAGCAGTTCGCGATAGGTAGTCGCCTGAGGCACGCCGTTCATGTCCGACCAGATCGCGGGACGCTCGCCGTGACCAGCCTCGATCGTGCGGTCAAGCAACTCAGTCGCGCAGTTAAAACGCGCCGGGTACGCGATGTCGGGATTGTCGAGCAGAAACACCGGCCACTGATCCTGCGGCGGCAGATGATCGCGGGCAAAGGTATCGACGTGAGCTGACGGTTCCATGAGGTTCTCCCGGACGGTTAGCTGGCTTCGTGGGGGATCACTGCAGTGGCTTCGATTTCGACCTTGGCTTGGTCTTCGATCAGCGCGACGACCTGCACCGCGCTCATGGCGATGTCGTAATCGCCGATCAGCTCGCGAAACGCGCGGCCGATGTCCTTGAGCGCCGCAAGGTACTCGCTCTTGTCGGTCACATACCATGTCAGGCGCACCAGGTGTTCCGGCTTGCCACCGGCCTCGTTGAGCACGGCGACGATGTTACGCAAGGCTTGAATAGCCTGAGCCGCGAAGTCGTTTGACGTGAAGCGCGCCTCGGCATCCCAGCCGATCTGTCCGGCGATGAAGACTTGCGTCCCGACGGCCGCGACGCCGTTTGCATAGCCGCGCGGTTTGACCCAGCCGGCGGGAAGAAGAGGTTTTTTCATGAGCGTGGCTCGTCGATGAGGGCAGGCGGTGGAGCGAAGGACGCGAGAGCGCTCGCGATGTCGTCGGGAATATCGATGGACTGGCCGGTCTCGAGCGAAGTGGTTACCAGCACCTGATGCGCGCGAAAGCGCACTTCGTCATGGCAATGGCCAACAATGCCGATCCGGATCGAACGGCGGCCGATTGAGTTCACCGTCAACGTGAGCGTGACTGTCTCGCCCATGCGGCTGGGCCGCGAAAACTCGCAATCAAGCTTGACGATCGGCAGGCCGATGCGGCGCTGGCCGATCATATGTGCGTAGTCGATTTTCAGGCGCTCGGTGAACCAATCTTCCACCAGTGCATTCGTCAGCACGAGATATTGCGGAAAGAACACGATGCCGGCCGGATCGCAATGCGCGAAACGGATGCGTACGGGCATGTCGAACGTGGCGCTCATGGCTTGCTCTTGCTGTCCTGTTGGGCGGCAGCGTGTGCCTTCAGCAGGTCACGGCCCACGATCAGCTGCTGCACTTCGGTTGCGCCTTCGTAGATGCGTAAAGCGCGAATCTCGCGATAGAGCATTTCGACAGCGGTGCCGCTTTGCACACCCATACCGCCCCACAGCTGAACCGCTGCGTCGATCACTTGCTGCGCGCCTTCGCTGGCGTGCCACTTTGCCATTGCGGCTTCGCGTGTGACGCTTTCGCCCTGGTCACGCAACCAGGCTGCGCGATAGACGAGCAGGGCGCTGCTGTCGATGGTCAACGCCATCTGCGCGAGCTTCGCCTGGGTCAGCTGAAAATCGCCGAGCGTCTGGCCGAACATTTTGCGCGAGGCTGCACGCGTGAGACCCTCGGCCATGGCATGGCGCGCAAAGCCGAGCGATGCCGCTGCTACCGAGGTGCGGAAAATATCGAGCGTGCGCATGGCCAGTTTGAAACCTTCGCCGGGTTCGCCCAGCATCTGGCTGCGCGGCACGCGTGCGCCGGCAAAATGCAAACGCGCGAGCGGATGCGGTGCGATCACGTCGATGCGCTCGGCGATTTCAAGGCCCGGCGTATCGGCATCGACAATAAACGCGCTGATGCCGCGTGCGCCAGGCGCCTCGCCGGTTCTGGCAAACACCACATAAAAGTCGGCGATTCCACCGTTGGAAATCCAGGTCTTGTCGCCGTCGAGTACATAGGCGTCGCCATCTTCTCGCGCGGACAAAGCCATGGCTGCGACGTCCGAGCCTGCTTCCGGTTCCGACAGCGCGAATGCGGCAATGGCCGTGCCGTTCGCGACCCGCGGCAAATATCGCTGCTTTTGTTCGTGCGTGCCGCCGAGCGAGATCGCGCCCGAGCCGAGCCCTTGCATGGCAAGCGCGAAGTCGGCGAGACCAGAATGCCTGGCAAGCGTTTCGCGCAACAGGCAGACGGCGCGGGTGTCGATGGTGTCGCCGTGCCGACCATATGCAGTGCCGCCGACGCCGTATTTCAGCCAGCCCGCAGCACCCAGTTGGCGCACGAGACGACGGCAGGTTGCGTCGACATCGCCGCCGTGTTCCGCGTCAGCGAGATGCGTTCTGCACCACGCTTCGATGCCGGCCGCGAGTTCGCGATGACGGTCTTCGAAGAATGGCCACGCCAGCGCGCTATGGAGATCGGTCTTGCCGGAAGAGCTCAATTCAGTCTCCTTCGAACACAGGACGCGTCTTTGCCGCGAACGCGCGGTAAGCACGTTCGAAATCATGCGTGCTCATGCAGATGGCCTGCGCTTGCGCCTCGGATTCGATTGCTTCGTCGATGCTCATGCTCCATTCCTGGTGCAGCATCTTCTTGGTGATGCCGTGCGCGAAAGTCGGCCCGGCGACGAGCTCGGCGGCGAGGTTGGCGGCTTCGTCGAGCAGCGCATCGGGTTCGCACAGACGGTTATAGAAGCCCCAGGCGTAGCCTTCGTCACCGCTTGCCGAGCGGCCGGTGAACAGCAATTCCGACGCGCGTCCCTGACCGATGATGCGCGGCAGGATCGAGCACGCACCCATATCGCAGCCGGCCAGACCCACACGCGAAAACAGGAATGCGAGCTTGCTGCGCGCGGT
This sequence comes from Paraburkholderia phenazinium, assembly GCF_900141745.1. Taxonomy (NCBI): domain Bacteria; kingdom Pseudomonadati; phylum Pseudomonadota; class Betaproteobacteria; order Burkholderiales; family Burkholderiaceae; genus Paraburkholderia; species Paraburkholderia phenazinium. The sequence goes on from NZ_FSRM01000002.1 coordinate 1,193,398, forward strand.
GCCGAGACGCATATCGGATGCCATCGCGAGAATGGCCCCTGCACCCGCGCAGACGCCGTCGACGGCGGCGATCACAGGTTGCGGGCAGTGGCGCATCGCCTTCACGAGATCGCCGGTCATACGCGTGAACAGCAGCAACTCCGGCATCGGCAGATCGATCAGCGGCGCGATGATGTCGTGCACGTCGCCGCCTGAGCAGAAGTTGCCGCCCGAGCCGTGAATCACGACGGCCTTCACATCGGTTGCGTATGCCAGTTGGCGAAACAGGTCGCGCAACTCGGCATACGATTCGAAGGTCAGCGGGTTCTTGCGTTCGGGACGGTTCAACGTGATCGTCGCGACCTTCGCGTTCACCGACCAGCCGAAGTGTTTGGCTTCGTAGCCCGCCAGCGTTACGCGATTGCCATCTAGCAATGCGTCGACGTGGGATCGTGTCATGGATATCTCCTCCGGTTCGGTGCCGCTCAACCCTTGAGGTTGTCGAGCAGATGTTTCTTGAGCTTGCCCAGACGCTGATGCGTGCGCGACTTCTCATCGAGGCTGAGGCCGCCGAACATTTCGACGACCCATTGTTCATGTGCCACGGCCATGCGGTCGAACAGCTTGCGGCCTTCAGGTGTCAGGCGCACGCTGATCGAGCGGCGATCGTTTGGATCCGCATCGCGTACCACGAGGCGTTCCTGTTCGAGCTGATCGGTAATGCCGGTGACGTTGCCGCCTGTGACCATCAACCGGCGCGAGAGCTCGGTCATCTTCAGGCCTTCCGGATGACGTTCGAGTTGGGCCATCAGATCGAAGCGGGGCAGCGTGGTGTCGAATTCGCTGCGCAGGCGTTTACGTAGTTCGGCTTGCACGAGGTTGGTCGTGGTGAGCATGCGCAGCCATAGACGCAGGCCCATATGGCTGTCGACGCCCGTGCTCATTTCCATGTCGACGACGTTTTCCGCAGGCTTCGCGACGCCTTTGCGTACCGCGGGCTTTGCTTCTGCGGATGCCGCCTTTTTAGCGCTAGCTGCACGGGTCATGTGACTTCTCCCCCGGAGACGGAAATGGATTGACCGGTTATCGCTGCCGAGCCCGGCATGCATAGCCACAGGGCGGCGTTGGCGACTTCGTCCGGTGCGACAAAGCGTTGTTGCGGGTTATTGCGCAACAGGATGCTGCGTGCTTCTTTCTCGCTACGTGACGTCTTGCTGGTGATCTGGTCGAGCGAAGCGCGCAGCAGTTCGGTCTCGGTGTAGCCGGGGCAGACTGCGTTGACGGTGATGCCTTTGGTCGCGACTTCGAGTGCGAGCGAACGCGTCAGCCCGATCACACCATGCTTTGCCGCGCAATAAGCGGCGACGTAGGCGTAGCCGATCTGCCCAGCAGTGCTGGCGATATTGACGATGCGGCCATAGCCGCGCTCGAGCATGCCCGGCAGTACCGCGCGCGTGCAAAGGAATACGCCAGTGAGATTGACGTCGAGCATGCGCTGCCAGAGCGCCATGTCGGTCTGTGTGAACGGGGAGGCTTGCGCCTGGCCCGCGTTATTGATCAGGATGTCTACAGGACCGGCTTGCTCGAATGCGGCAATGACGGCAGCTTCCTGCGCCACGTCCAGCGTGATGCATGTGAGTTCGTCTGCTGCACCGCTTGGGCTTAGCGCAATTAACGCGTCCCGCTGCGCGGCTAGACGCGCAGCGTCGCGGCCCATCAACGTGACGCGCGCCCCGGCGCGCACCAGCGCCTCAGCGGTGGCAGCGCCGATGCCACTTCCGCCGCCGGTTACGACCGCGTGTTTTCCGGCCAGTCCGGAGAGTTCTGTGTTCACACCGTTCCTTCTGCGCGTTGTGCGCGTTCTTGCGGCGAGAGGCCTGCGTTTGCCGCGGCCTGAGCGCGCTCGCGCTCGAGATTGCGTTCGAGTTGCGACTTCGCTGCCGTGTATTGCTTGGGCCACATCACATCGAAATAGCCGATTTTTGCAGCTTCATTGAGCGTCCAGGAAGGATTCGCCAGATGCGGCCTTGCTATCGCGCACAGATCCGCGCGGCCGGCGGCGATGATGCTGTTCACGTGATCCGCTTCGGAGATCGCACCGACGGCGATTGTCGCAATACCGGCTTCGTTGCGGATGCGGTCGGCGAACGGCGTCTGGAACATGCGGCCGTAGACGGGCTTTTCTTCTTTGCTAACCTGGCCTGAAGATACGTCGATCATGTCCGCGCCTGCTGCCTTGAAAGCGCGGGCGATTTCTACCGCGTCGTCCGGCGTCGTGCCGCCGTCTACCCAGTCGTGAGCGGAAATGCGTACGGAGATAGGTTTGTCCTGCGGCCAGACTTTGCGGATCGCAGCGAACACTTCCAACGGATAACGCAGGCGGTTCTGCAGCGAGCCACCGTATTCGTCGCTACGCTGGTTGGTTAGCGGCGAGAGGAAGCTCGACAGGAAATAGCCGTGGGCGCAGTGCAGTTCGAGCCAGTCGAAGTCCGCGTCCGCGGCCATTTCCGTTGAGCGGACGAATTGCGCTTCGATTTCGCGCAGATCGTCGAGGCTTGCTTCGCGCGACCATTGGCTGACGCCGCGCAGATACTGTTGCGGCGAAGCCGACACGAGAGACCAGTTGCCGTCGGGCAGCGGCTGATCGATGCCCTCCCAACTCACACGTGTCGATGCTTTGGCGCCTGCATGCCCTAGCTGCATGCCGATCTTCGCATCCGACTGCCGATGTACGAGTTCAACGATGCGCTTCCACGCGGCGAGATGTTCCGGTGCGTACATGCCGGGGCATCCCGGCGTAATGCGCGCCTCAGGCGACACGCAGGTCATTTCCGTCATCACAAGTGCGGCGCCACCCATGGCGCGCGCGGCCAGATGCATGAGGTGATAGTCGCCGGCGACACCGTCGACGGCGGAGTACTGCGCCATCGGCGAGACCACCACACGGTTCTTGAGCGTCACGCCGCGCAGCTTGAACGGTGTGAACATTGGCGGGACGGAGGGTTTTGCTGGCGCGCGTTCTATACCGGAGCGTGATGCAAGCCAGTCTTCGAACCCGGACACGTAGCCCGCATCGCGCTCACGCAGATTTTCATGCGAGATGCGCTGTGAGCGCGTCAGCAGCGAATACGCGAACTGCTCCGGTTCGAACGCGGTATAGCGGTCGACGTGCTCGAACCACTCCGTCGAGTTACGTGCCGCGTTTTGAATGCGCAGCACGCCGACGCTGCGCACTTCGGTGTAGTGCTTGAGCGCGGCGGCCAGATCGCCGGGATGCGCGTCGATGCTGTTGGCGAGTTCAATCGAATCTTCCAGCGCGAGCTTGGTGCCCGAGCCGATTGAAAAGTGGGCCGTGTGGGCGGCGTCGCCCATCAGCACGACCGGTGTGTCCGGGGTGCCGTTGGCATTGCTGCGCCAGTGCACCCATTCCCGATTGACCACGCGTGGAAAGCGAATCCATTGCGATGAGCCGCGCAGATGCGCGGCGTTCGAGAGCAACGCATTGCCGTCCAGATACTTGGCGAACAGCTTCTCGCAGAAGGCGATGCTGTCTTCCTTGCTCATCTCGTCGAGGCCGGCAGCACGCCAGACGCGCTCCGGTGTTTCGACGATGAACGTGGAGGTCTGATCGTCGAACCGATAGGCATGGGCCTGAAACCAGCCCCATTCGGTTTCTTCGAAAGCGAACGTGAATGCTTCGAAAAGTTTTTTCGTGCCTAGCCAGACGAAGCGACAGTCGCGCATGTCGATGTCGGGCTGGTAGGTCGCGGCATACTTCTGACGAATGGCGCTGTTCGCGCCGTCGCAGGCGATGATCAGATCGGCCTCGTAAGCGGCGTCGTCCGTTACCTGGGTTTCGAACACGAGTTTGACGCCGAGTGCTTCGCACCGCGCTTGCAGGATATTCAACAGGCGCTTGCGGCCGATGCCGCAAAAGCCATGGCCGGACGAGCGGATCTTTTCGCCGCGGAAATTGATTTCGATGTCGTCCCAGTGATTGAAGGCGTCGAGTATGGCGTCCGCGCTGGGTGCGTCCGCTGCGCGGAGGTTGCCGAGCGTCTGGTCTGAGAACACCACGCCCCAGCCGAACGTGTCGTAGGGCCGGTTGCGTTCGATGACCGTGACCTCATGCGCCGGGTTGCGGCCCTTCATCAACAGCCCGAAGTACAGGCCGGCCGGTCCTCCTCCAATACAGACGATGCGCATGCTGATGCTCCAGTTGCAATCTGGAATGTAATTTAGTCCTCGATATTTTAGATGTCAAGTAAATCGTTGGGGAGATGACTGCAGGGGGAGGCCTGCAGAACTCATGTCCGGACCGCGGGCCCGCTTTCAAAAAACGCCCCGCGGTCTCGACGCACTCAAACCTGCGCCATGCCCCCGTCAACAAAGAATTCAGCGCCAGCGATGAAACTCGCTTCATCCGAGGCAAGGAAGAGTACCGCGTTGGCGATTTCCTCAGGGTTGCCAACGCGACCGAGAGGCACCTGTGCCGCCATGTGATCAAGAAGCCCCTGTTGCTGCGCTGGGTCATTGCCCGCAAGTTCGACAAGCCCCGGCGTCTTGATCGGCCCCGGGCTCACCACGTTGACACGGATACCGCGATCCTTGAGATCGAGCGTCCAGCTGCGAGCGAGATTGCGCACGGCGGCCTTCGATGCACTGTAGATGCTGAAAGCGGCTGTCCCGGTCGATCCCGTAACGGATCCCGCCAAAATAATGGACGCTCCATCCCGAAGCAGCGGAAGCGCCTTCTGGACCGTGAAGACAACCGCTTTCACGTTGCGTCCGAAGGTGTCGTCGTAGTGCTCTTCGGTGATCGATCCAAGCGGCAGCATCGAACCGCCGCCCGCGTTAGTGAAGAGCACATCGATATGAGAATGCTTTTGCTGAACCGCGTCGTACAGACGATCGATGTCTGCAAGCTTCGACATATCGGCACGCACACCGGTCACGCGGCCACCGATCTTTCTGGTCGCGGCATCCAGTTCCTGCTGGCGACGGCCGGTGATAAAAACCGAAGCCCCTTCGGCCGCGAATCGGGTGGCTGTCGCAAGGCCAATGCCACTGGTGCCGCCGGTTACAACCACGACCCTGCTATCAAATTTGCCAGTCATTTCAGTTCTCCTTGAGTTCCAGCGAACAGCTCGCTGCGTTGGAAACATCATGCCGGTGGGACAAAGTTAGCGGTAGACGGCTAAAATGGACATAATTGTTCCAAAAATGGGTCAATGAGCATGAAAGACGTCAACGACTACGTGCTTTTCGCGGAGGTGGTCACGCATGGCGGGTTTGCTGCGGCCAGTCGCGTTCTGCGCACGCCCAAGTCCACGGTCAGCAGGCGCATCGCCGCGTTAGAGCAACGGCTTGGGGTAAGGTTGATTGAGCGTTCGACCCGTCGGTTCAGGGTGACCGACGTTGGACAGACGTTCTACGAGCGCTGCCGGACCATCATGCTCGACGTGCAGCAGGCCGACGCGGTCGCTTCAGAGGCATTGGGCGAGCCGCAAGGCGTCGTGCGATGCAGCTGCCCGCTAGGACTGGTGGAAGTGCTATCGACGGCATTCTCATCGTTTCTGTCGCGTTTCCCAAAGGCCACGCTACAGGTGGTGGCGGCGGACCGTGCAGTTGACCTGATCGAAGAAAGGATCGACGTTGCGATTCGTGTGCGTGTGAAGCTCGATTCGGATGCGTCACTGATCATGCGCACGCTCGGCCATTCTTCGCGTATCCTGGTTGCCGCGCCGAAAATGGCCTCGCTGTGCGCGGGCGGCGACATTGCGATCCTGAACGAGGTGGCAACGCTCGCAACCACAGACCAGATGGGGGAAATTGTGTGGGAGTTTCGTGGTCCGAAGGATGAGTCCTTTGCGCTTCGACATCAACCCCGTATGACCTGTGTGGACTTCGCCGCACTGCGCGATGCCGCCGTTGCCGGACTTGGCGTGGCGCTATTGCCTGACCATGCCTGCCGTGACGCGCTTGATGACGGAAAGCTTGTCCACGTATTTCCGCATTGGACGACTCCGGTCGGCATCATTCATCTGGTTTTTACAACGCGCCGAGGCTTGCCACCCGCTGTGCGTTCGTTTATCGATCACCTGGCTTCGACCTTCAGTGATGGAACACCTCGGTGATAAAGTCCAAGCCGCTCCGGATTCAGAAGGCTTTGACCCATGGTGACCATTCGCGGTGGCGTGGTATCCGAAGAGCTATTGCCATTTGTATGGATTGCTAATAAAACGTAGAGAAAAATCGGCCGGTGGGATGGCAGAAAGAGCAGATTGATTTGTGATCCAGGTATATTGGTTCAGTTACGATGGCGGTTGCCTGGATTCCGCAAGCGATCATTTTTAAACCGCCCTTTTGTTATTGGTCCATGAATAGACGACTAGAGCATCCTTACTGCGAGGTTATGCGTTTCAAGGGTTTAATCGGAGTCGCCGCCTTGACGGCTGTTGTCCTTAGCCAGGCAGTTGCCGCTGCGCCAACCGACACACCCGCCGATCGTGCCGCTTCAGTTGTCGCTCAACTGCGGGATGCGTCTTCCGTCAATCACGCCACAGGTTGCGCAGCGCGTATTGCCGAGGGCGATATCGAATCCGGTGGGTTGAAAGGACGCTTCCTGATCGCGACGGATCCCGGTATGCAAACCGGCATCATCAAAACGACGAACCTGGGGCTCCTCGATTTTTCCATCGGCGTTACGAAAACGGGTGTCTGGGTTCAGGACGGAAATGCGACGATACGCGACGCCGATTTCCCAGGCTTCCGTACCGGCCTCGTGAGCGAGATCTACTGGGCAAGCGGCGGCCTTGCCAATGCATGCTGGCCTGCCGAGGTGCGATACGTTGGCGAGGAGCCACAAGGCGCAGACGTGGCGGACATTCTCGAAGTCGTGCCTCAAGGCGGCAAGGTCACGAAGGTATGGGTTTCGCGCGAGTCGCATTTGCCGCTCAAATGGACGCGCCGTGACGAACCGGCTGTGGCGACTACATCATACGCAGCGTATGGGAGCGGCACGTCGCACGGGATCCCCCTTGAGCAGACATTCGTCGATCGTGACGGCACGCGTTGGGTGTTGCATACGAAGCGAGTACGCCGGTCAGTCCCGCCGTCTGACGTGGCAGCCCTTTCTACAAAGCCTCAAACCCGCTTGACCGACTACGGAATCGACTCGGCAACCACTACAACCGTGCCGATGCGGATCGAAGGCCAGCTTTACGTCGATGTGTTCCTCGACGGCAAGGGGCCGTTCAACTTCATGGTCGATACAGGTGCTACGCTGCAGTTATCCTCGAAGACCATCGCCCAACTCGGTCTAAAAGCCTTAGGAGAAGGGAGCGACACCGACATCGATGGAAATGCTTTTGTTGAGCGTATTGTGAAGCTCCCGGAGTTTCGTCTTGGCGATGCTCACATACGTGGCTTGTATGCGAAGGAGGCTGATTTAGGCGGCGGCGCCAGCGGCGGACCCAGGCCGCTGGATGGCGTTATCGGCACCGAGCTATTGGACCGGTTCGTGACCACCTTCGACTATCCACACCATTCGCTGACGCTCGCACTTCACCCAAACCTGGGTGCTGCCGATGACGCGCGGTTTAGCATTCCGTTTATGCTGGACCACACCTTGCCGGTGACGACGGGTCAGATCAATGGCATACCCGCTCAATTCTGGATCGATACCGGGTTGAATACGGCAGTGGTTGTCAACGTGCCATTTGCTTTGTTTCATGCGGGACAGATGCCGAGCCGCAGGTATGATGGCGGGTCGATCCACGGTGCGTCCGGCAAGGGATCGCCTGTATTTCTGGGCCGGCTCGCATCAATCGAGGTCGGTCAGCTAACCGTACCGAAACCTGTCGCGCTGTTCCCTACTTTGAACGTGGGGCTGGTAAGCGACACAGAGACCGCTGGCGATCTCGGTGACGCTTTGTTCATGACGTCAGCTTTGACGTTCGACTATCAGGATCGCAAGGCGTGGGTCGTTCCCGACGCGACGGCGGCGCCCTCTGCGTCGAAAAACGTTCAAACCGGTATGAGAGTGGAAGTCGATTCGACCGGCGACGCCGTGGTCGGAGCGATTTACAAGGATTCGCCCGCGTGGGAGGCTGGACTCAGGAAGGGCGACCAGATCACAGCGATCGACGGGAATCCGGTGTCGCAGGATCTGGTGAATGCTACGAGGCGGAAGATCTCTTCCGGTGAACTGAAGTCGGTGCGGTTGTCGGTGCTTCGCGACAAGGCCAGCTTTGACGTCGTCGTGCGACCGCGCGATTACATCCAATGATCCGGACCACGCTCGGCGCACAGGCCCGCAGCGCGCCTCATGGCTCGTTAAATCACGTAACGCAGGGTAATCAAGCTCAAGATGCAATCGAAATCTGTCCGATCTACACTGATGCTCCTCTTAAAGTAGGACCGAAAATGCTCAAGAAAGGGGTAATCTGCGCCGCGCTGCTGTCCATGTCGATGACGGCATTGGCGGAGAACTGGAAGGTATTTCAATGGAACAACGATACTACGCTCAGGTACGACACCGAGTCGATCACGCATAAGGGCAAAATCACTGCCACGTGGGTTTCCGCCACTTACGCGCAGCCTGCCGTACGCCCTGGGTACAGTGTCCCGCTCACTAGGCAGGTCTCGCACTGGATCTTCAACTGCGCCGACAAGACGACTGCCATCGGCCAGGTCGTGTCTTACGGTGCAGACGGTAACCAGGTGGATTCAAACCCCGGCGATCCAAACGACTTCCGTAGCGTAACGCCGCACTCGGTTGCCGATGCGATGATGAACACGGTGTGCCCACGCTGAACCAGGCCTGGCAAAAACTGGCTAGACGTGTATCGCACAACGGGCGGCACAGCGGCTCGCCGCCGCCGCATCGCCCGTCGCTATAGCCGTCATTCAAGTCGCAGCGCAGGTGTGATCTGTCGTGGATCGGTACGCAACTCGAGCAAAGCGGGAATACCGGCCGCCTGCGCCCGAGCGAAAGCCGCGGGAAAATCCTCTGTACGCTCGACCACTTCACCGAAGGCCCCAAACGCGTGAGCCAGCGCGACGAACCCGGGATTCTGCAAGCTGGTGCTGGAGATTCGTCCAGGATACTCACGCTCCTGATGCATACGGATTGTTCCGAGCATGCCGTTATTCACCACGATCACGATAACAGCCGCGCCGTACTGTACCGCTGTCGCGAGTTCTTGCGGATACATCATGAAGCAACCGTCGCCGGCAAAGCACACTACCTGACGTTGCGGGTGCTTCAGCTTGGCGGCGACCGCCGCAGGCAACCCGTAACCCATCGCACCGCTAGTCGGCGCCAGTTCCGTTGCATGCCGGCGATAGCGATAGAAGCGATGAACCCACACGGTGTAGTTGCCCGCACCGTTGCTGACCAAAGCATCGTCAGGCAACACGTCGTTCAGATGGGCCACTACCTGCGCCAGATCCACACCGCTGTGGTCGGGGTGTGGCGGTTGCGGCGTCGAGTGCGCGAGGTAAGCGTCGCGTGCGGCCTGAGTCCACGCGGACCAGTTCACGTCGATACCGGGCAACGCGTCTAGCGCCTTCGCAAAGTGGCGCATGCCGGCATTGATGGCCAGCCGTGCCTGATACACCCGGCCCAGTTCGTTTGCATCGGCATGGACGTGAACCAGCTTTTGCTTCGGCACAGGGCTTTGCACCAGCGTATAGCCGCCGGAACTGACTTCGCTCAGGCGCGTGCCGACGGCGATCAGCAGGTCGGCCGCCTTGACGCGTTCAGCCAGTTGCGGCGAAATCCCGAGTCCGATCTGCCCTACGTAGTTGTCCGTACGATTATCGAGCAGATCCTGACGTCTGAACGAGGCCGCCACGGGCAATCCGTAGCGCCGCGCAAAGCCCAGCAAGTGCGCGCAGGCCTGCTCGTCCCAGCCGGATCCGCCTACCACCACCAGCGGCTGACGCGCTTCGCTGAACAGCGTCTGCAAGGCGTCCATGTCTTCGGCGGTGGGCGCGGCCTGGACCGCCTGCGAGGGATGGGCATCACCCACTACGCCTGAACCGAACAGGATATCTTCGGGTAGCGCGATCACCACCGGGCCTGGCCGTCCTGACATCGCGACACTGAAAGCGCGTGCCAGTACTTCGGGAATGCGCGCCAGGTCTTCAATCTCCGTCACCCACTTTGCGATGCCGCCGAACATGCGCCGATAGTCCACCTCCTGGAAGGCCTCGCGCCCCAGAAAGCCGCGTTCGACTTGCCCGACAAACAGAATCATCGGCGTCGAATCCTGGCTGGCGGTGTGCACCCCGATGCTGGCATGCGTCGCGCCTGGCCCGCGTGTCACAAAACAGATGCCCGGACGGCCCGTCAATTTGCCATAGGCATCGGCCATATTGGCAGCGGCCCCTTCGTGACGGGCCACATAGGTGCGGATTGCAGTCGCATCGCGCAGGGCATCGAGTACCGGCAGATAGCTCTCACCAGGCACACAATAGACGCTGTCCACACCATTGAGGACCAACGCGTCGACCAGGATGCGACCACCGGTTCGGCCAGGCTGCGGAGTCAAGTCAGACATGTAATTCAAGCTCCTTGTTGCGGGTTTCGGGCATGGCCAGCGCGGCGATAAAAACCACCGCGTACGCGGCGGCGGCCCAGGCGCCTATCGAAGCGCCCAGACCGTATCCGGCACTGGTGATGCCGACCGCAGCCGGCACCAGTGACCCGGACGCGCGGCCAAAGTTATAGGAGAAGCCCCCCGCGCTAGCGCGAATCTGCGCGGGAAACAGTTCGGAAAAGCAGGCGCCCATGCCGGAGACGATGCCCGACTGGAACATGCCGACCAGAAAGCCCAGGAGCAGCATGGTCAGGCCCATGACAGGCAGGTAGGTGTAGCTGAGAATCGCCAGCGTGGCGCCGAGTGCGGACAGCACGAACGTCCTGCGGCGTCCGAGCAGATCGCTCAGATAGGCCGCACCGACATAGCCGCAAAACGAGCCGAGGATATTGATCGCGAGGTAGGTCGTGGTGTTGCCCACCGACATGCTGTGCGTTTGCCGCAGATACGTCACCAGCCAGGTTAGGATCGTATAGTTCCCACCTAGCGCTCCAGCAGCCAGCATCGAAGCGGTCAAGGTGCGGCCAATCATATTGCGCGAAAACATCAGGCTGAGATTGGTGAAGATGCTGGTTTTCTCGCGCACGTCCGCGGTTGCCTTAAACGCTTCGGACTCCGGTACATTGCGGCGCATCCAGACCACGGAGAGGGCCGGCAGCACGCCGACAAGAAACAGCCAACGCCACGCCATTTCAGCAGGCAACAGGCTGAAGATGATGAAATAGGCGAGCGCAGCCAACGCATACCCGATGGGCCAGCCGGCCTGTACCGTGCCGACTGCACGTCCGCGAATGCGCTTGTCGACCGCTTCGCCGATCAATACCGCGCCCGCCGCCCATTCACCGCCGAATCCCAGTCCTTGCAGACTTCTCGTCAGCAGCAACTGGTGAAAGGAGTTCGTGAAAGCCGACAAGCCGGTAAACACGGCGAACCATACGATGGTGATCTGCAGCACCCGCACCCGGCCGATGCGGTCAGCCAACAGTCCTGCAATCACGCCGCCGACGGCCGACGTGATCAGGGCCGCTGTGCCGACGATACCCGCCTGCGATTTGGTCATGCCCCACACCGTGATCAACGTCGGAATCACGAAGGCAAATAATTGGACATCCATGGCGTCCAGCGCCCAACCCATCAGACATCCCCAGAACGTTTGCCGTTGCGGGCGAGTCATGCTGCGGTACCACGCTGTCATTGTGTCTCCTGGTGTTTTTAGCTTTTTTATTGCGGCGCGGTTTCTGCGGGCGCTACTTCTGCGCTATCGACATGATGCCGCTGCAAGGACGCCGCCACGAAACCGGAGGACTTCATTTCCTCGACGAATTGCGTGAGATAGCGCGTCGCCTCGGGCCGGTTGCGGGGCGTGGCCATGGCCTGGCGGATCACCATGAAATTCCCGTCCAGCAGACGCAGTCCTGGCAGACGTGCGACGTCCGCCGCGAGCCGCTGTTTGACGCCTGCCGCGACTTCATAGTGCTGCGTGAGCATCATGTCGGTCACCAGTGACGGAGCCGGCGCCCGCACAAGCTGTGCGTTCTTGATGCGTCGCGAGAGATACAGATCGTAGACACTTCCACCGCTGATAGCGATGCGCACGCCGGCCCGGTCCACATCGGCGTTGGTGTTGATCTTCGAATCCTGAGGCACCATATAGACGCCCTGGATAATCACGTACGGCGGCGTGTAGTCCATATACTCTGCCCGCTCGGGATCGATGCCGACGAATCCAACGTCCCACTGCTGTGCCTGGACACCTGCCGTGACCTTGCCGGCCGCGTTGTAGATGACGAAGCTAACCGGCACGCCCAAACGCTTGGCCAGTTCGCGCGCCAGATCGACCGAGATGCCCTCGGGTTGGCCGGTGGCGGTATTCATTGTGGCCAACACGGGGTTGCCGACGTTGATTGCGGCGCGCATCGTACCGGACGGTGCAAGCTCCGACACCACCTGGGCAGACGGGCGGCTGGCCTGTGGCGAGGTTGTGCAGGCAGCCAGCGCGGCAACGCAGGCCACACAGACAAGCGCACCGAGCCGCGAAGCCATCCACGCACTGCTGCGCCGCAGTGCCGAGCACCGCCGTTGGCCTGCCGTGTCATTCGGTGTCTTAAGTTCCATAGATCCTTGCATCATGAGTAGCGGTCCATATCAATGGTGAAATGCGTATGCGCACAACGCGGCGCAGTCGCCCGGTGAGTCAACCAGACGACTGAAAAATGGTTACGCCGCTTCAAGACTAGCTTGCCGAGATTTCCGTATGAATGCGATCGTCGTACGGACTCGCCAGAAACGGGAAAATCCGGGTGCGGTAATCGCGAATCGCTTGAGAAGCGTTATGTGCATCGTAAGCCGCGCGGTCGTCCCATGTCTCTACTACGGTGAAGTGATTGTCCGTGCCGACCTGCAACAGAAGTTCGACATTGCGGATGCCGTGTTCCTGGCGCGTGGTCGCGAGATACCCCCGCATGATCGGCAGCGCCTGGCTCACCTGGGGACGGACGATGTCCAGATGCACCACGACAACCACAGGGCCATTGGCCGTATCGCTTGTCGCATCGGCCAGCGCCATATTGGCGCCACCCGCGCAGAAACAGCTCGCCATCACCAGTATGACCACGCGAATCAAACGCTTCATTGCGCCTCCATCTTTTGAAGTATCGAAGAAAACTGCTTAGCCTTGCCACCTGAAGTCTTGCTTACGAAGTGCCTGAATAGTCCCGCTCGAACGTGTCTTCAGAATGAATGACGCATACCGAGCTGAAAGCCGGTTTCACTCTGTCCAGTCCCTGGCGTCAGGAAGGTGCCCGTCGTGGTTGCCGCATCGCCCATTTTGAACTGTGCGGTATGCGAGTTGTTGATCCGCGATGCAACCGCGTAAAGCGTCGTGCTCTTGGATAGCGAGTAGGTCGAAATCAGGCTGAACTCCTCGGCGTTGTTATGCAGCGAAGAGTCGTCCTGGATATACGCGTAGCCGGCACCTACTGTTAGTGCAGGATTGAACTGGTAGTCGGCAGAAAGGCTGTAGGTGTTGTGGTAGTTCCCCGGCGTATTGCTGACTGCACCCACAGCCGGATCGAACTTGCCGCCGGGGCTGCCGAGTGCGTTGCCCGTGGTGGCGGAAACCACGTCATTGGTGCGGAAGAAGCCCACATAGACTTTGCCCGATCCGTAGTTGTAGTTGCCGCCCGCCATCAACTGCTGGACGCGGTTGGTTTGCGTGGCATTCACCGCGTTCAGGTACGCCACAGCGACGTACACCGGTCCCTGCCAGCTTTGCACTGCCGCCTGGAAGATCCCGTTGCCGCCGGTATTGCCCGCCAGGCCGCCGAGCGAATAGTGGACTTCGACCTGGGTATGGAAGAAGGTTGGCGCAAAATAGGCGATGTCGTTATCGACCCGTGCCTGCCACTGCGCGAAATTATTGAAGCCCGAACCATAGGTGGCCGCGCCGAACGCATCCATATTGCCGCTGTAGAACCACATCGCGGTTTCCTGGCGGCCCACACGGAAGCTACCGAAGCGGTCATCCGACAATCCAACCCAGGCCTGACGATCGAACATGCGAAACGAGTTCTGTTGTGCACCGGTGCTGGGATCGAAGCCGCCCTCAATGTCGAAGTTGGCCTTCATGCCGCCACCAAGATCTTCGACCCCCTTCAGGCCGTAGCGGCTGGTGGACAGACCGTTGCTGCCCAACACCGTTAGCGATGTGCTCTTGCCTCCGACGGTGGACGATTGGTAGCCAATGTAGTTATCCAGCACACCGTAGAGCGTTACGGAAGATTGCGCGAATGCCTGGGGCGACGCGACCACACCTAGCAATGCACCGGCGGCACCGATCCTGATCAGCTTTTTCATTGGGTCTCCTTGAATACTATTATTTTGTTAGTCATGTTTAGTATCGGATCTAACGCCGATTTATATTTGTCTTCTCATGCGGGCCGCGCGCATCGCCGTATTGGCTGGCTGAATTCTTGCCGAACGGGTATGTGCTAGCAATACGTTTGACGCATAGCAGCTATGAAATTTTGCGGGGTGTGGCTTGCGCGCCCGATTGGCCATACCGGGTAAATACCCGTATATGGCAACACGTTGGCGAGCACGCCGGGCAGCAGGGTCGCGCGGTATCAGACCAGTGTCGCGCCGGCCCAGGCACCGCTATTCACGAGATGCACGATCTGTTGGCGCACCGTCTCCAGCACCTGGCGCTGGCTAGGGATGGGCGGTCTGTTGCGTGCGGAGATGATGGCGACGTCCCGGATGATCTCGGGATTGATGAGCGGCACGGCTTGCAACGTGCCTTTGCGCATTTCCTCTTGCACCGATACGAGTGGCAGGATCGTGCAGCCGCAGTTTTCCGCCACCAGTTGCTTGGTGATGTAGACGGAAGCGTCGCACTCCATGCTGAGATTGATGGACCTGGAAAAGCGGGCCGTCAGCGATTCCGCGAGAACCCTGAGTCCGTGGGGATGCGCGGGCAGAACCAAGGGCACGCTGGCGAGACGTTCAACCGGAAAGCCTTTGCCGATCGGGCCGAATTCGGGCGGCGCCACAAAATACAACTGCTCGCGCAGAATGACATCCGCGCCCAGCGACGCGTGATTTTCCGGCAGATACACGATGGCCGCGTCGATCTCGCCGTTCGCGATCCACTCCCGGATATAGCCGCCCAAGCCCTCCTTGAAGCGCATCTTGATGCCGGGATACTCCTGTTTCAAAGCCTTGCCGATCGATCCAAACAGGATCTTGGCAATGGTGGGCTGCGCGGCCAGCACGATGCTCGACGGCCCTTGATGCTCCGGCGAAGACAGATCGGCAGTGGCATGCTCGAGTAATTCCTTGACCTCGGTCGCGTATTTGACCAGACGATGCCCCGGCTCCGTTAGCACGACGCCGCGGCCGCTGCGATAGAACAGACGGATATTCAACTCCGCCTCGAGGGTCGAGATTTTCCGGCTCAAAGCCGATTGCGACAGGCCGACTTCAATGGCCGCTCGCGAGAAATTGCCGCTGGTCGCCACGCTGAGAAACATCAATAGATCTTCGGAGGTCATCTTGCAGTCCCGGTCAAACGCATGCCTTCCACCTGCTTCCTCCTGCTGGTGCGCGCGTGTCGGTGTGTGCGCTTAGGCGTCGTCGGACATAGTTGCATGATCGTGGAAATCTCACACTTAGCTTTCACCCGATATGATGCGGCGGGGCGACGGTAGCCCTAAGGGTTTGCGCCAGGTCTTAGGTCAACGAAGGGAATATATGGCGGCTTTGCCATTCCAGTGACAGCTTGCCGCCATGAATGCTGCGCCGCCCACGCGTCATTTGCAAAGCGTGCGTATTATCATCGACTCGCGATCGCGGTTCGCGATCGGACCTGCTGGGGAAACAGAACAACCGAAGGGAATTCTGCTCATGATCAACGTCATTCGGACGGCAGTTTTCATCGTGCTTGCGATGCTCACGCTCGACGCATTTGCGGCGCCGCTGGTTCAAACCCAAAGCGGCGAATTGAGCGGCGCCACGGAGGGGCATGTCCTCTCCTTCAAGGGCATTCCTTACGCGGCGCCACCGGTTGGCCCGCTGCGGTGGACTCCACCCGCGCCGCCGACGGCCTGGCAGGGTGTGCGCGACGCCACGAAGTTCGGCGCCAGTTGCGAACAGCCGCGGCGCAATTCGAAAGCGGTCATTCCCTGGACTGCGGAATATCTCGCCGATCCGCCGTTTAGCGAGGACTGTCTGTTCCTGAACGTCTGGACTCCCACGCTGCGTCCTGCGGGCAAGCTGCCGGTCATGGTATGGATTCACGGCGGCGGCTTTTCGGAAGGCTCGGGCGCAGTGCCGGTTTACCGGGGCGATCATCTTGCGCAAAAGGGCGTTGTGGTTGTCACGATCAACTATCGGATGGGCCTGTTCGGCTTTCTCGCGGATAAATTGCTCGATGCCGAGCAAGGCAGTTCGGGCGAGTACGGCATGATGGATCAGGTCGCCGCGTTGCAATGGGTCAAGGCCAATATCGCGAGCTTCGGCGGCGATCCGGCCCAGGTGACGATAGAAGGGCAGTCGGCCGGCGCGATCTCGGTCCATCATCTGCTCGCCGCGCCGTCGGCCGAAGGGCTGTTTGCGCGCGCGATTGCAGAAAGCAACTCGTGGGGCGATACGACGCTCATCCCGCGTGAGCGCGCCGAAGCGGTTGGCGACAAACTCTCTGGTCTGAGCGGCGCAACGACGCTCGAGGCGCTTCGCGCGCTCTCTGCGGATCAGCTTCTCGCATTGCAGACGGATCCGCGTTTGGGCGATCACGTGCGCTTCTTCCCTGTCGACGATGGCAAATTCATTCCTGAAGGGACGAAGGAGCGGACTGATGTGCCGGTACTGCTCGGGTCTAACCATGACGAAGCTAGCGCCTTTAGCCCGACGTGGCAGATCAGCACGACCCAGGCTTACCAGGCAATGCTTGGCGATCGTTTCGCACCGGTGTCTGCGCGTTTTGCTGCGCTGTATCCAGTGAAAAGCGATGCAGACGTATCGGCGACGGTGCGGCGGTTATTGGCGGATTCTGCTTCGGCAGGGGTGATTGCATGGTCGCAGGGGCGCGACGGCCAGGCGGCACCTGCGTATGGCTATCGCTACACGCATCCGGAACCGGGCCCGCTTGCCAAGCGCTTTGCGACGTTTCATAGCTCAGAGGTGCCGTACGTATTCGGCACGCTGGAGTATGGTCATCGGCCGTTCACTGCGAAGGACCGGGAGATTTCGCATCAACTTCAGTCTTACTGGGTCAACTTCATTCGCACCGGCAATCCGAACGGGCCGGGTCTGATGACCTGGCCGCAGCTCGATAGCGGCAACTTCATGCAGTTGGGTGACAAGCAGGCAGTCACACCGTTGCTGTCGAAGGAGCAGCGTGATGCGTTTAGCGACTGGCTAGCGGCGGGTGGGCGGATAGGCTTGTTCTAAAGAGGACCGCCGTTAGCGCCGTTCGGTCACGTCGTGATCAACGGGCGCAACTGGCGGATGTTGTCCAGCGTCTCCAGCCTGTTGATCCGCTCGATGAGCTGTTCCGTTCTGGCAGCCCCGAGGACCGGAGCCATCAGGTCACGCGCTTTCGCGCTAACGGCCTCGGTGCTGAGCGGATTCTCCTTGGTGCCGGGCGGGAACCTGGTGAAATGCTCGACGGTTCGTCCGTCGGTCGTCGTGACCTGAACGATTCCGCCACGCGGTGCGGCCGGGTCCATCAGAGCAGCGTCCGGCACAACGGTGATTTTCGAACGTTGCGCAAGAATGCGCGGATCGTGCATCAGCGCGACATCGTGGCTGTCGGCAAACGAGACCGCGCCCTTAACGAGCGCGACCGCAACCAGATGCTGGCAATTGACGTCTGGCATGGCACTTTCACCTACGATGCCCTCAGCATCGGTAGGAATCTTGACGACAATGCTGCGGACATTGTCCGGGGTAAGACCGTATTGCTTGCGCAACGTGAGGAATGCGTCCAACGGCGACTGGATCGGATAGCCCACCGAATAGGTCTTGATTGCCGTCTCGGTGACGTAAAACCGGCTGCCGAGTCCGTCGAGCATCGCTTCCGGCTTGGGATCGGTGGATAGCGCGATGAAGAGGTTATTCGCGCCGTCGAGCACATCGTTGACGCCCGTCATGCCCGCCTGCACCATCGTGACCGCTGTGACGCCATTGCGTGCGCCCATGCCGGCAAAGTCGAATGCCTTCTCGATGTGGTCCTTGTCCTTCACCCAACTCCAGAGTCCGGACACCTGCTGGGACGAATAGGAAATGGCATAGCGCATGCCTTGCTCGTCGAGCTGCGCGAGAGATGCGGCGGCGCCGAGCGCCCCGAAAGTGGAGGCCGTGCCCTCGGCGCTACGATGCGAGCCGCGCACCAGATCGGGTCCAAGCGCCATCAACAGGCGGCATGCAAGGTCGTACCCGAGCGCCACCGCGCGAATCAGATCCTGGCCGCTACGGCCCTCGTATTCACCCATTGCTAGCGCGGCAGGAACGACCGAGCTGCCGGGGTGCGCCTTGGTGACGGGTTCGAAGTCGTCGGTCTCGTCGGAGTGGGCGCACATCGCATTGGCGAGTGCCGCGTTGACCGTCGTCGTGCGAAAGCGTGCGCCAATCACGGATGCTTGCGGTGTGCCCCCTAGTTCCTGCACGTACTTCACGGCCAACTCGCCTGGCCTCATGCGCGAGCCGGACACCATTGCGCCGAAGGTGTCGAGGATACGGTGCTTGCATTCCACCACGACCTGCTCAGGCAGCGCATTGTCGCGAGCCGCAGTCATATAGCGCGCAAGCCGGCCCGTTATATCAGCGTCTTCTGCCGCAAACAGGCGCACAGGAGATACCGCCATTGCGGCGACGGCACCGGCGTATTGAAGCACGCGCCGGCGCGTCACCGTTCGATCTTCTGACATGCAGTCCTCACTTCATCGTCGTGGCCGGCAAATCGTTTTGGCAAGCCGGCTGATTGATTTATTGCATCGAGGCCCAGAAGGCGCAGTGATGCTCGTTGCTGTAAGCGTCGCCCGATACGATTTCAGTAGCGCCGCCCGCTAACAGACCGAGCCGTTGCGTCTTGGTCGTATCGTAGCGAGGCCAGTTCGGTTGTGACGCCGTGTTGGGATCACCGGCTCGCGCAAAGCTGGCCCAGTAATTCATCATCATGTGCGACAGCTTTGTTTGTGCGCTGGTAAGCGGCAGATAACCGCTCGACTGCCCCGCGGAGACTGGCGTGGACGCGTCGCCGCGCCAGATGTACTGAAGTTCGGACGAGTGCGCGGCGCCAATCTCAAACGACGGCGTGATCACCATGTAGGGTGTATGCGGTGCCGTTTCGTCGCGGAACTCGTAGGTGTAAGTGGGCACCCAGGCCGACAGCGCGTCTTCGACCGGAACCGAGCCGCACGCAAAGCGCGAATCGGTTTGCACCGCGGCGAGCGCGACCCCTGGCGCCGGATACGCGGAGAGCGGATACTCGTTGAGCACGCGGTCTGCCTTGTCGCCTTCCATAGTGCGCACGTTCGACACATAGGTTTCAGGCGTTACCGGTTGGCGGACCATGTCGTTGCCTTCGTAGACAAACACGCGGGTCTCGTGGCGCACATTGCCGATGAGCACGGGTACGCGATTGAATTTACCCGAGTGGAACGCATCGAGTACCGGCACAGGCTGAGCCTCCCCGCCGACTACGGGGCGCCAGTTCAGATTGGTTTTCGCTTGTGCGTCGATGATCTGAGCCGGCGTCTTCTGCCGTAGACAGGCTAGCTGGCTTGCAGGATCCGCGCAGCCGATCGCTTCGGCAAACGACTTGCCATGCGCAGCAGCGGTGTCATGGCTGATGATCGCGCAGTCGCCGATGCTCTCGATGACCGCCCGGTTGAATAGGCCCGCAGCGGCTGGCGACGCGAGCAGCCAGCAGACCGAGCCTGCGCCAGCCGATTGCCCCCCGATCGTGACATTGTTGGCGTCGCCGCCGAATGCGCCGATGTTTTGCTTGACCCATTGCAACGCGCGGATTTTGTCGAGATCGCCATAGTCGCCGCTCGATTGACCATCCGAGGATTCCGTGTCGAGGGCGGGCAGCGAGAGGTAGCCGAGTGCGCCAAGCCGGTAGTCGACCGTTACGACGATATTTCCGTGCGACACGATCTGTACGGGTTGCATGTCGGTGCTTGCCCCGTTGATCCATCCGCCGCCGTGGAACCAGACGATTACGGGCAGACGCGCATCCACATGACGCGGTTTCCAGACGTTCAGGTAGAGACAGTCTTCATTCCAGCTCGCCGCGTTGCCGGGGCGCCAGAACACGGCCGCCTGTACGCATGCATTGCCGGGTTGGGTGGCGTCGCGAACGCCGGTCCATGCGATCGCGGGTTGCGGTGCGCGCCATCGCATATCGCCGACCGGCGGCGCTGCGTAAGGAATCCCTTGATAGACATCGACGATGCCATGCGTGCTGCCGCGCAGGGCGCCTTCGCTGGTTTTGATCACCACAGCTTCGGCGGTCGCCGTGCTGTTGCCGGCAGCTTGCGTGGCCGTGGCGGCCAGCATCAGCGTGCAGGCAACGCAGGCCACGCAGGCAACGTGGCTCACGATGGCGACACACCGGGTCAGGAAATTTCCAAGCGGACCGCGACTGTTCGAACTCAGGCGCGCACGAAAAGCGTTAGTGTCATTCGACATGCTGACTCGTCTCCTCTGAAGGTCGTTCCTCGGGCATACGGTGTGCCGCGTGGTGGGCGTCTTCGCGATTCGCTGCCTTCGTGCCCACGTCGTTCTCGCTGATTCCTCAGTTGAATGATACCCGGGCCGTGAAAAAGCGGCGGCCGAACGAACAGGCGAGACCTTCGCCCAGCGTTGCTCGGACTGTTCGGCCCAGGTGTCTGTCAACGGCGCACTGTTGTCACCCTCCCTGTCTGGCCATGAACAACACCCCACTCGACGCTGCCCGCCTGGACCGAGGCCGGGACAACGTGGCCTTTCCCTTGTGCGGCAAGGCGCTGGGGCCCAATTGCACACGTTGACTGCTCGCCTGGCACACCCTATGCATTAGCTGGTGTGAGCGCGACACCCGATGCTCACTTAACGTAACCCGCATAACACTTTAGGAGTATTAACCATGAAATCGACTCTCATGATCAAGGATCTGCCGATCGCCGAAGAACTCGACAGCAAGGCAATGTCAGCCGTGCGTGGCGGTAGCGCAATCTCCATCGTCGGCGGCAATGGCCAGAACGTGGTCGGCGGCGGCGGCTTTGCCAGCCCGACGACGGGTATCCAGGTTGGACCGGCCGTCAACACGGTCGATGCAAGCTCGCATCTCAACCTGAGCCTCCCCACCATCCAGAATTTCGGTGGCACCCAGCTGGTTGTCTAAACAATGTGCGTGCCAACCCCACGACGGGGTGGCCACATCAATCTTTTCTCCAAGGAGTTAATCATGCACTCGAACCTCATGATCAAAGATCTGCCCATCGCCGAAGAACTCGACAGCAAGGCAATGTCCGCCGTACGTGGTGGCAGCGCCATCGCTGTGGTCGGCGGCAATACCCAGAACGTGGTTGGCGGCGGCGGCTTTGCCAGCCCGACGACGGGCCTGCAGATCGGGCCGGCCGTCAACACGACCGACGCGAGTTCGCATCTCAACCTGAGCATCCCCACGGTCCAGAACTTTGGCGGCTTGCAAGGCGTATTGCTGTAACAGGTGCGCGCGTCACCCTTCGCGGAGGGTGACGCCCGTCCGCTCAACTCCAGGAGTCAGTCATGCAATCGACCCTTATGATCAGAGATCTGCCCGTTAGCGAACAACTTGACCGCAAGGGCATGTCCGCTATTCGCGGTGGCAGCGCACTCGCCGGCGTCGGCGGAAACTACGGCAACGTGTTCGGCGGCGGCGGCTTTGCCAGCCCCACCATCGGTATCCAGGTTGGGCCGATCGTGACGACCACCGACGCGAGCCAGCATGTCAACGTTAGCATTCCGAACATCCAGAATTTCGGCGGCTATCAGCTAAACGCGCTGTAATGGTCCGCGGTATCACCTTCCGGGGAGGGTGGTGCTGCACACTTCAAGCGTTGGGACCACACGCGCTTTATCCCGCCCAGAGCAGGTCGGCGTTCGCGTAGCACTCTGCAAGCGCCGCTGTGCGGGACACATAAAACTGCACGATCCAGTCCGAGTACAACGCCTCGATGAGACTGGAGCTTTCGGGGTGGCGGCGAAGCTGTGCCGCCATCGATGCCGCGCGGGCGCCGGATTCGACAGCGAATCGGAATCCGTCGCCCGTGGCGGGATCGAGTTGCACGGCGGCGTCCCCGCATACGAAGTAGCCGGGGCCGGCTGCCTGCTGAAGGCAACGCCAACGGCGGCAATCACGCCATCGCCTGCCGATGGGCCACACGCCATCCGGCCATTGGACGGCGGTCTCACGCTGGGTTGACAGGGACGTCCAGATGGTCTGCGTGGCGGTCGCCTTGATCCACAGCCAGCCTTGCTGCGCGATTTCCCAGTGATTTTGCGGCGCTTGGGAGCTTGCTGCTGCTAGTCCACGCTCTAGCCACAATGCCGGGGAACCGATCGACTCTTCGAGTTGCATGGCACGCCGAAGCCAGCCGTTTGATCCGCTGGCGTCGATCACAATGGGGCTCGTGACCGACAATTCTCCCCAGCACACGCCGGAAATTCTGCCTTGCGCAACGTGCGGCTCGAGTCGGCCGGTAACGAGCGGAACGTATCGCACGCCTGTCTCGACAGCTTCGATCCTGAAGCATTGATCGAACTTGTCGCGCATCAGTGCGCGACCGGACTGCGGTAAGGGTTCTGGGTCGAGCCAGATGTCGGCCGCGTGCGAAAGACGCGGAGCAAGAGCAGCAAGCAGCGTTACAGAGGCGTGTGAAAGGTACTCCGGTGCGCCGCTCGAACGGCCGCGTCCGAGCATGACGACCTCCAGTCCCGCACGCGCGGCTGTGATGGCCGCAGCGCAAGCAGCGGGTCCGTCGCCAATGACGACAACATCTGCGTAGCTGTTCATTGCATGTCGCTAGCTAGCGGATGACGCGACGCGCGTCGCGCGTCAAGCGCCTCACAGATAAAGCGCCAACGCTGCAGCACCTGGCGCGGCGGTGCGAACCTGGTTCAGCAGAGCGGTGGCGGTCGAATCGCAACACAGGGCCTTTGCATACGGCACGCGCAAGCGGCCCGGCGCATTTTGCACCGGCTTTGGACCACGGTCGACCGGAAGCACAAACAGGAAGCGATAAGCGGTTTGCGCCCCCGGCGCCCGGTCGTCGACGCGACGCGCCGAGACCAGCCACAAGCGGGTATGGGCGGGTGTTTGTCCAGAATCGCAGGCAGCCACAGCGTGACGTAGCGCCCTGATGCGCCGGATCAGCTCGGCAGCATCGACGTGCTGCAAGGAACCGAACAGCATATTGCCAGCGAGCGCATTCGCTACGTAATCCGAACGATAGATGTCGGCGTATTCTGCCATACCGTCTGGCGTCAGATAAGGGCCATACTCACCGTCCCATCCGCGACAGTCCACGGCCATGCCCTTGACCACCAGCGGATGCGAAGGATGCAGGCCGATCTCCTCATCCAGCATCGGGATGGCGGTTGGAGCATCGGCACGATTGAAGGTGCGCGAAGCGTCCGGGCTGAGCGCGGGCCAGAAGCTGTTCGAGGCCGCGCATAGCTTGACGTCTTCTGCGAATGGACTGCCGAGTCCATGCGTCGCGAGAAAGATGCCGCCGCGATCGCCCGAATACGTCACGTCCCAGCCGGGTGCAAATACATTGGACGAAGCATCCGACAGGAACGACACCATTCTCACGCTGGAAGCCACCGGTCCCGTGTGATGGTCGGTGCGGGCCGCGAGGCTGAATGCGACGGAGATCGTGGTGTCCCTGGAGGTGAATGCCGGCGCGCCGGTGAGCGGATCGCTATGGTCCGGGTTGGCAGTCAACCGTTCGCCGCTGAGCGACGAAGGACCGCCATTTCTGAACTGCGATTTAGGATCGGTGTGCGTTTGCCGAAACCAGCGTTCCAGCTCGACCTGGTCGGCATACGGATAGAAATCGGGTGCGGCGACGATCGAATAGGCGGGAAGAACGGGCAACGCTGATGGTCCGCCGAGCGCGACGCTAACCACGCCCTCGGCGCAATGGTCGATGAAGAACCGGGTGTCGTATCCGCCGTCTTTGACCTCGTCCAGAAATTTCACACGGTTGTCCGGGTGCATGCACATGTTCAGCGGCGCTGCGCTTCCACGTCCTGCGGGGTGACGGATGTTGATGAACTCCGGCGCGTTGCGCGGCTCGGGGTAGCGGAGCCAGTTCGGCGCGAAGTGTGGAAAGTAGAGTTGTCGCACTTCATCGACCCCCGCGAGAAACACCCGAAACAGGGAATTGACGATGCGCATCGTGGTATAGCGCCGATTGACGATCTCGAGCAGCCACGGCCACTGGCGTGGCACTTTAAAGCTATATATTGGCGCGCTGTCGGTCTGCACGGACTCGATAAGCGGCAGAGGTTTGGGCATCACCAGCACGGCGGAACCGGATCGCACCAACGCCACTGCATCTCCAGCCTGGCCGCTGCTCGTCATGGTGAACGGCGGTGCGTCGAGGTTTGCCGAGCGCGGCACCTTAACGCCCCATGTCGCCTGCGCCGCGCGTTTGAGCTTGTCGCCGACATGGTGTTGCATGAAGGAGAGCGAAACAGAGATTCCGGGAATGCATTCCGGGCCTTCGAACAGCTTGTAGACAGGCGTCACGAAGTCCCGCTCGTGATCACGCATTTGCTCGCCTTCGATTAGCGCTAGCGCGTGCGGTCCCTTTTGGCGACGGACAAGGAACGCGCCGAAACGTGCCGGTAGCACGCGGACGTGTGCCACGTCTCCGGCATTGGGCGAAAAGCCGCGACCAAGCGGATCGAACAGAGCTTCGACGTCGCCATTGCGGGCAATACCCAGGCGCGAAAACACCATGTCGGCGTGTACCTGGTGGCCGGTGCGGCGGGCCGGCCGATACTGGTAGGCAAGCACTGCGACGTTCAGCTCCGGCCAGTCGCCGGGTGGCCCTGCTAGTGAATAAACGTAGTTCTCCAATAGATCCAGTTCGTCGAGCGAGATGCTTTCACCCACGGACTGCTCCGCGGGACGCGCGAGCACGTGATAAAGCAGGCTACGTGCCGGGTCTCCGGGTTCGATGGCCCGGTACGTGGTGCGGCATAAGTCGCAGACAAGCGGATCGGTCCAGTCGATCTTCAGCGCACGGGCGAGTTCGCTCACGGTGTCCGTTGCGCGAAGATTGAGGCCGTGACGCGCGAACGCCGCTTCCCAGCCAGGGGCGATGCGATTCAGTAAATCGCGTACAAGATCAACGAGCATCGGCGACCTCCGCGTGGCGTTGCTATGCGAACTCTGCTTCTGGCGTGCGATGCGTTGACGGTCTCTTGCCTGGTATGAATGCCGGTTTCGGCGCGTTACTGCCCAGACTAATATAGGTGATTCATGTGCTTGCGGTACTAGCGGATGTCCCTGGTCGTATCGCGGTGTTCCTGTTTGCAGGAAGCGTTGTTCTTTTCAAAACGATCTGGAGTCCGTTATTTCAATTGCGCGCAAGCGCGCGCGTTCTTCTATTGATGGTCGGTAGACGCCAGCCGACGCGGCAACAGGACTGATCGACGATGAACTACCGGCTCCCAGCCCTCTCATGCTAACGCGCAGAACCTTCCTGATCGGTGGTCTCGGCGTCGCCGGCGCCCTGGTCGTGGGGTGGTCGGCGTTGCCGCTGCGCCAGCGTCTGGCAGGCTCCGCGCCATTGCCGGTACAGGGCGCGCAGGTGCCGCTCAACGGCTGGGTCAAGGTTTCGTCGGACAACAGCGTGACAGTGATGATGTGCAAAGCGGAAATGGGCCAGGGCATCTATACCGGAGCGGCCATGCTGCTCGCAGACGAGATGGATGCCGATTGGGCGCGGGTGAAGGTCGAGCAGTCGCCGATCGACAAGATCTACAACAATCTGGATAACATCATTGGCGATCTTCCGTTTCGCCCCGACGATCACGGTGTCTTCGAAGAGTTGACCGTCTGGATGTTACGCAAGGCTTCGCGTGATTTCTTCGGCACGATGATCACGGGCGGCTCCACGAGCATCAACGACCTGTGGCAGCCGATGCGCGAAGCCGGCGCAAGCGCGCGCATGATGTTGTGCGGCGCGGCAGCCGAACAATGGCACGTACCGGCGGGCGAATGCCGCGCCGAGAACAGCCGCGTGCTGCATCCGTCGGGACGTTCGGCAAGTTTCGGCGAGTTGGCCGAACTCGCGGGCCAGCAATCGCTGCAGACGCACGTCGTGCTGAAGACACCAGCGCAGTTCAGGCTGATCGGCAAACCGGTCAAGCGTATCGATGGGCCGTCCAAGCTCGATGGGAGTGCGAAGTTCGGTATCGACGCGTTGCCGGACGGGTTGTTGTACGCGAGCGTGCTGATGTGTCCGACACTGGGAGGAACGCTCAAGGATTGCGACGACTCGGTGGCCCGCGCTTTACCAGGTGTCGTCAAGGTGCTGAAGGTCGATGCCTATAACGGCGGCACCGGCGGTGTAGCGGTGATTGCGGAGAATGTCTTCATTGCGATGTACGCGCTCGATGCCGTTGCCGCCTTGGGGATTGAATGGAACCATGGTGCAGCGGCCGAAGTTTCGGATTCCGACGTGGTTCGCAGCCTCACGGATGCCCTGGAGCATTCGGAAGGGCATGCTTACTATAGCCGGGGCGATGTCGACGGCGCCCTGAAAACAGCTGCCCGGGTGGTGAGCGCCGAATACCGTGCGCCGTATCTCGCGCACGCGCCTCTTGAACCCATGAACTGCACGGTACAGGTCACGGCCGACGGCGCCAAAGTCTGGGTCTCCACTCAGGTCCCGGCACTCGTGCGGAAGCAGGTGGCGAAGGTGTTGCACATGGATACCGACAAGGTGGAGGTGCAGGTGTTACTCCTCGGTGGAGGGTTCGGCAGGCGCCTGGAAGTGGACTACGTATCGCAGGCGGCCGCCATCGCGAGTGAGGCTGACGGCAGGCCGGTGCAGACGATCTGGAGCCGTCCGCAAGACATGACGCACGACTTCTACAGACCCGCCTGCGTGTCCCGCTTCAAGGCCGGGCTGAATCGCGCAGGCGAGCTGGTGGCGTGGCGCAACCTGTCGGCCAGCCAGTCGGCCGTTGTTGCATCGCTCAAGCGCAACTATGGTATCCCCGACCCGCTGCGCGATCGCACCACGGTGGAGGGCGCGTTCGACCAACCCTACGAGTGGCCCAATCTGCGGGTTGCGCAAACCACGGTCGACCTGCCGGTTCCGGTCGGGTTCTGGCGTTCGGTAGGGCATTCGCATCAGGCATTTTTTGTCGAGAGCTTCATGGACGAACTGGCCGCGGCCGCAGGCAAGGATCCGGTGGAGTTCCGGGCGGCTTTGCTCGAGCATCATCCACGGCATCTTGCGGTGTTGCGGCGTGCCGCTGTGCTTTCGAACTGGGGGCGTCCGCTTGCGCGAACCTCTGACGGCGCTGCCTGCGCGCGCGGCATTGCGCTGCACGAGGCGTTTGGCAGCATCGTCGCGCAGGTGGCGGAGGTGTCGATCGGCGCGAACAAAACCGTGTGTGTGCGGCGGGTGGTCTGTGTGCTCGATTGCGGTACGCCCGTGAACCCGAACCTGATATGCCAGCAGGTGGAAAGCGGCATCGTGTTCGGCCTGTCGGCGGCATTGTACGAAGCCATCACGATCGACCACGGGCAGGTGCAGCAGCAGTACTACAGCGACTTCCCAATCGTGCATATGGACGACTGCCCCGTCATCGACACCGAGATCATGTCGAGTGAAGCCGAGCCTCAAGGCGTGGGCGAAATTGCCACGCCACCCGTAGCGGCGGCCGTGGCCAATGCGATTTTTGCGCTGACTGGTCAGCGCCTGCGCACGCTGCCATTGCAACTCGCGTAAGTGGTGGGAGAGAACATGCTAACGCTCGACATCAACGGCAAGAAGGTGATGGTGAAATCGGATCCGGCTACACCGCTGCTTTGGGTGCTGCGGTGCGAACTCGGTATGACGGGCACCAAGTTCGGCTGCGGGATTGGTGTGTGCGGAGCCTGCACGGTCCATCTGGATGGTGCGGCCCAGGTGTCGTGCCAGGCTGTCATCTCCACGCTGGGCAACAGCAGAATCACCACGATAGAAGGACTCGGAGGCGCCGAGGCCGTCGCGCTCAAGGCCGCGTGGAGCAACATCGACGTGGTGCAATGCGGTTATTGCCAGAGCGCGCAACTGATGGCGGCCTCGGCACTTCTGAAGCAGAAGCCAACGCCGAGCGACAAGGACATCAACGACGCGATGTCGAACGTGGTGTGCCGTTGCGGCACCTATCCGCGTATCCGGGCGGCCATTCACGAGGCCGCTCGAAAGAAGACCGGGTAAAGCGTTAGTGCTTGTTCGTGTCTATGTCTGACTATGATTTGGCGGTTGGAACAGGTTGACGCATGGATGAAAAGCCTTGCGGATATTCGACGAGACGGGTTGGGTTTGGTGCTGGTTGCAGAAGCGAGCCGTACTGTGCCCCGCTTCGCGCGCCACCTACGATGGCTGTCATGGCCTGCCTGTCGAGTTCGACGCTGTCTGGAAGATCCTTGATTGCGATGATAGCCATGGTTGTTCCTTATGTCGTGATCGCCTGATTGCGTGGAATGAAGGTAGAGCTCTTCGGAATGTGACGGAGCAGCGGGAAATCCATAAAGGACTGCTTCGATTCAGTATAGACAATGCATCGCTCGCACGTGTTTTGCTCTGCACGGATGCGCCTGGCGCGATGACTGGGAAGTGATGGGCTGAAACCAACACAATAGGGCGATGCTGTTAGAAGCGGCACAACACCTGTGTATTGCAGGACGCTCTTGTGACATTGTTGTGTAATCCTGAATTGCGGAAGGCATGGGTGCGGACTAGTATCGATCGTGAGCATGTAACTTCTTACGACAGGTTGATTACGGTTTATCGGGAGCTGCGTGGCTTTAAAAAAATGGCAAACCTTGCGCACGCGATTAGCGAATTCCAGAACGGCGAGCTGTCGCAAGATGACTTCATCGCACAGCTCGACAGCACGCTGACGAAGGACAGTGTTGGTTCGGCACGGCTACTGGAGATATTGGGTGAAGCACATACACACATGCCGCTGCCTCCGGAGGTGTACGCGGAAGTTCAGCGCAGGATCGAGCGGCTGAGCGGCGCCAACCTGACACTGGGCGGCGGCGAGACGCGTGTGCAGACAACGCCGCGATATTCCGCGTCCCTTGCGGGCAGTCCAGCGCAATCTGCAAGCGGCGCAGGACAATCGAGACAATCGGTGCAACCCGGACAAGCGGGTGCGCCTTCTGATGCTCAGGCCGCCACCAGTTCCGAGGCTGTCAAAGGCGTTGGCGACACGCTCAATAACCGCTTCGTGCTGGAAGAATGCCTCGGCGTCGGTGGCATGGGCACGGTGTACAAGGCACTTGACCTGCGCAAGCTGGAAGCATCCGACCGCAAGCCCTACGTCGCCATCAAGGTCCTCAACGTACAGTTCCGCGGCAATCCCCAGTCGCTGATCGCGCTGCAACGTGAAGCCAAGAAAGCTCAGGTGCTGGCGCACCGCAATATCGTCACCGTCTACGACTTCGACAGGGACGGTGCGGTCGTCTATCTGACGATGGAATATCTGTCTGGCAAGCCGCTCAGCCGTCTGTTGCGCAACAAGAATTTCAAGGGGATGCCATACGACGCGGCGCTGCCGATCGTCAAAGGCATGGCCAGCGCGCTCGCCTATGCTCACGAGCATGGTTTCGTACACTGCGACTTCAAGCCAGGCAATGTGTTGCTGACGGACAAGAGCGACGTCAAGGTGATCGACTTCGGTATCGCCCGGGCGTTTCAGCGGCCTGATGAGGAGAGCGATGCAACCGTGTTCGATCCGGGCACGCTCGGCGCGCTGACGCCTGCTTATGCGAGTCCCGAGATGCTCGAGCATCTCGAGCCCGATCCGCGTGACGACGTGTATGCGCTCGGTTGCATTGTCTATGAACTGCTGACGGGACATCACCCGTTCGGCCGGCTCGCGGCCACCCAGGCCCGTAGTGCCGATCTCAAGCCGCAGCGTCCCGAAGGTTTGGGTACGCGCCCGTGGCGGGCCTTGCGCGGCGCTCTCTCCTTCGATCGCCGTACGCGCATGCCGACCGTCAACCGGTTCGTCAGCGAATTCTCGGCCCAGCCGCGTATTACAAGGCAACGCATGATGATTGCCGGGGGCGCTGCGC
Source organism: Paraburkholderia phenazinium (assembly GCF_900141745.1). Taxonomy (NCBI): domain Bacteria; kingdom Pseudomonadati; phylum Pseudomonadota; class Betaproteobacteria; order Burkholderiales; family Burkholderiaceae; genus Paraburkholderia; species Paraburkholderia phenazinium. The sequence goes on from NZ_FSRM01000002.1 coordinate 1,223,833, forward strand.
TCGCAGGGCTGAGCGTGGCTGCCCTCGGAGTCCTTTGGTACCGGATGCCTGGCAATTCTAACGGTGCGCCGAGTACAGCTTCAGCGCCACTGATTGCGGCGGCGCCGGCAACGTCGAAAGCGTTGACCGACCGCGTGCAAACGCCAGCGCCGCAAGCTGCATTGGCGTCAGGGGTGGCGTCGTCGTTAGCCGCGGTGTCGGCGCCGCTTCCACCCACGCTCGCATCGGTCGCCACATTGCTTGCGCACATGCCGTGTTCCGCGCTCGCCGCCTCGGTACAGAGCCATGCGGTAAAAGTGCATGGTTTCGTGCCGCAGGCAAACGGTATCGCCACGCTCAAGGATCGCCTGAGTGCGCTGCCGGGTGTGAGCACACTGAATGTCGACGTGACACCGGTTGCAGCGGACAAATGCGATGTCATTCAGTTCGTAGCGCCATACTGGACCCGCAACTGGCAGGCTGGCCACCCCGCCGCGCTTCAGGTGAAAGCGACTGACGGGCAACTTGCGGAGGGCGATCCTCTGGTGGTCAGCTTGACGACACCGGACTATGAGTCGTACGTGAATATCGACTACTACCAGTTAGACGGCAGTGTCGTGCATATGGTGCCCAGTCCGCGCGCGCCAGATAATCAGGCACCGGCGAATTACGCAGCGACCGTCGGCGGCGCGGGGGACTGGGTGATTGCCAAACCGTTCGGAACCGAACTGGTGGTGCTGATGGTCACGCCGGCACCGCTCTTCAACGCACTCCGGCCGGAAAGCGAAGCGCGCGCGGAGTATCTGCGCGCACTCGACACACGTCTCACACAGATCGCGGGCAAGTATGGTCCGGATCACATCGTGGCCGACGTTACTCAGATCAACACCCAACCTCGCAAGCAGTGAGGGCCGCGCAGCGCGGCCCCCTTGGACATCGCGGCTCATCTCCACTGGTTCGCTTACTTCAGATCTTTGACAACGCGGAAGCCGTTCTGCGACTGTCGCACGCTTTCGCTGTACTTAAAGCGCGTCGAAGCGAGCATGTAGTCGGCGCCTTCGAGCCACGAGCCGCCACGAATGACGCGCATGTTGCAACCGGACGCATCCCAGATACGACCGTCTGCCGGGGCGTCCTTGTACGAGCTGTGCCAGCAGTCACTCACCCACTGCCAGACGTTGCCACCCATGTCGTACAGACCATAGGGGTTTGCCGCGAACGTTCCGACGTTTTCCGGCCCCGTTTCGTGCCATGGGTCTCCGCAGCCCTTGCAGTTCGCGTTGCCTTTGCGCATCTGATCGCCCCACCAGTATGGCGTCGAGGTGCCGCCCCGTGCGGCGTATTCCCATTCTGCTTCGGTGGGCAGGCGATAGGGTTTGCCGGTCACCTTGCTGAGCCACTTGATGTACTGCTGGACGTCGTCCCAGCTGAGATCGCGAGCGGGAGCTTTCGTGCCCGTTGCGTTTTCGCTCGACAGCTTCGGGCAGGCATTGGCCGTTACACAGGCATTCCATTGTTCGACAGTCACGGGGTATTTGCCGATCGCAAACGGCGCGCCGACCGTAACGTGATGCGGTGGCCGCTCCGAGATGTCGCCTGCATTGCTGCCCATCGTGAACGAGCCGGCGGGTAGCGGCACCATCACTGGGCAAGCTGCGCAGTCCTTGCTCTCGCCGGCGGCTGGACTGTTGGCCGCGGGATTGGCCGGCGCCTTGGGAGCAGCGGCGACAGGTGCGGGCGGCGGCGCAGGGGCAGGTGCGGGACTACTCGCCACAACCGCGTGACCTGGTTGCGCCACGGAGGCCTGAGCTTTCGATGCGGGAGGTGGCGCGGGCGGCGCAGTTGCCGGCGCGGTGCCCGGCGTCGGCGCCGGCGCGGCGGCCTGCAAGCGCTCGATCCGTGCTTTCGCGAGCGCTGCAAAGCGGCCGTCAGGATAAGCCTTCAGATAGGCCTGGTAATCGCTCGCGTAGTTGCTGTTCTTGATCGAGTCCCAGAACGTCAGTTCGTATTGTTCGCTGCTGTCCTTCGGCATGATGCCGCGGCTGCGCATGGAGACAATCGCTGCGCTGGCAAGCTCCGGGCTATCCTGGCTTGCCACAGCGCCACCCGGATAGCGTGCGAAGCGAAAGGTGCCGGCAAGCGACGACACTGACCAGGGTCTTTGCTTATCCCCGGTATCGGCGCGTACGCTTCGTTCGACCCCACGGATGATCCCGTCGATGTCGCGTTCCGGCGCATTGCCGAGCGCACGCAGTAGCGCGCGTGTGTAGACGCCGTGGCTGCGACCGTCGGCGGCAAAGCCGCCTGGGGCTGCAGCGTAGGCGATAAAAGTCTGCTGTGGCAGCGCTAAGCCGGGCTTCTGGGTATCGGCGGAATGGAATGGATTTTCCAGGCAGGTATCGAGTATGACCACATTGGTCTTGTGCACGCGGGGTGCTGACATTGCGGCGAGCACATTGCTCAGGCCGATTCCATTGACGAGAAGAGAGGCGGGGGAGCGGGTGTCGACACCTGCCGGTACCAGGATCGTTTCGTTGCCGACCTGCAGACCATGTCCAGCAAAATAGAAGAGGCCGACACCACCGCTCGCAAGACGTGTGCGAAACGCGGCGAGCGCCTGTTGGATCTGTTGCGGCGTCCCATCCATGAGGACGCTCACCTCGAAGCCTAGCGAAGCCAGCAGCGCGCCCATGCTGCGGGCGTCGTTGGTCGCACTGCCAGGCGGAGTGGCTGCGCTGTCGCTATTGCCGATGACAAGCGCGACGCGCCGCTCGGCCGTGCTTTCCACGGCTCGCGTTGTCGTCTGAAGAATCGCGCTGCTGCCAGATCGAGTGACCGCATTGGCATCCGTCCACGACACGTGTAGGGCCCCGGCTATGCATACGAGCAGGAATTTTCGCCACATATTCAAATCCTGGTTGTCCGTACCGAACCTGCTTCCCGATGAAACAACGATAGCACGCGCCACATGCGTCACAAGGTTAACGAATGGTTCGTTTCTTTTTGTGAAGTTACGTTCTAAGCTAAAGGACGAAATACGAGCTCCGCACTCCCAAAGGAGGCGCAACATGCCAGTAAGAACAGCGCTCAGTGTTCTGGCCGTGATCTGCCTGACGGCCGCGGCGCCAGTCCCGCACCAGTCGCCGTCGCCGCCCGGCGCCGAGGAGTACATCATCTGGCCACCCGACGGCACCGTGATTCACGGCGGCAAGCTCTGGGTGCGAATGGGCTTGCGCGGCATGGGCATCTGTCCGAAGGGCGTCAGTTTTCCCAATAGCGGGCATCATCATCTGCTGATCGATACCGATCTTCCGCCGCTCGACCAGCAGATCCCCTCAGACCGCAATCATCTGCACTACGGTGCGGGCGAAACCGACGCGCGCGTCGAACTCGCGCCGGGTACCCATACCCTGCAGCTTCTGCTCGGGGATGAGAACCACGTGCCGCAGGTTCCCGCGGTGTATTCGAAAAAGATCACCATTTACGTACGTTAGGACCGCTTTGTATGCTTCGGTCCGGGAAGACGGGGGGCACGCACGATGAAGAAGATAATCGCTCTCGCTGCATTGGCCGCCATGGTCTGGCTGAGTGCTGCCTTTGCGGCCGGTACGCCGTCGCCGCCCGGCGCATTCTGCTATATCGGCTATCCGAACGAAGGACAGACGATGCCTGCGGGCAAACCGTTTCGCGTGTGGTTCGGCCTGCGTAACATGGGCGTGGCACCCAAAGGCGTCAATTACCCGAACACTGGCCACCACCACTTGCTGATCGATACCAGCTTGCCCCCGCTCGACCAGGAGATTCCTTCCGATCGTAACCATCTGCATTTCGGCGCGGGCGAAACCGAAACGACGTTGGTGCTGCCGCCCGGGAAACACACGCTTCAGCTATTGATGGGCGACTACATGCATATGCCTCACGATCCGCCGGTCTACTCGAAGAAGATCACGATCTACGTCAAGTAACTACATCAATGCTGTGTCGGGCATTGTCTGTTGGTGTGGCGCCAACGGTGTGAATGGATCGTGTTGGAACGCGGCAATCACATGGCGGCTTGCAGATCCTGACGATGCAAGAGGCTACGTCCTTCGATTTGCTGAGCAGCGGCGTGATTTCAGGCGATTGGGTGCTTTTGAGCGGGCAGCAGCGGGGTTATGGCACGACCTGTGCATAAGATGGGTGCGAGCAGACACGAGATGCTTCCACCCTCGACACCGGAGAACCGCAATGAACACGCTCATGATTTCAGATCTGGCCGACACAGATGAACTCGACCGCAAGACGATGCGCGCGGTGCGCGGCGGCCTGGCGGCAAGCGGGCTGACGTCCTTGTTTCCCTCCCTTAGCCAGTTCAAATTCGGCAATGGCATCACGATCGGCGCTTCGCAACTGATCAATCAAGGCCTGAACATCGACAACGTCAATGGCATGGACACGGCCTTCGCGACTGGCATGTCTTCGACGATCACGCCGCATCAGTCCGCCAATAACAGCATCACGCTGATCTGACAGCTGCGCTCCGGCTACAGGACGCAATCAAAACGCGCCTGCAGCTGATCGTTCTGTCCATACAGCTGCGCTTACTGGAGAAAATCGTGTCTGCCTTGTTCTGTCTGGCAGCGGGTCATCGCACGCCGGTTGCGGCAGCGACGCAAGAAAGTACCTGCAGCCGTGCACACGTCGAGCATCGAAGCTCAGCGCTGTGGGTGCTGGGGGCCGTGACGCTGTGTGCAGTACTGCTATGCGGTTGCGTCGACGTCAGCATGCCCGCCTATCAGCGCCCCGATACGCCGGCGAAGGATTCGTGGTCGAACGGGAGCGTGGCCGTATCCGCCGCCGCCACCATCGAGCCCGACTGGTGGAAAACCTTCCAGGACCCGTATCTGAACACTTTGATTGCGAAAGCGATAGCAGGCAATTTCGACATCAAGATCCTTGCCGCACGTATTCAGGTGGCGGGCGCCCAGATCGGCGAGGCGCAGGCGGGCGCCCTCCCTACCCTGGACGCAGGCGCTGGCGGTAACTTCCAGAAGAGCACAGGCGTGCCGTTCCAGCAGCAGTACATGCTGGGGACCCAGGTCAACTGGGACATCGACATCTGGGGCAAGGTCGAGAAGGGCGTGCAGGCACAGAAAGCCGAATTTCATGCGACGGAAGCGGATTGGCGCGCGGGGTACCTGGAACTGGTTTCCAACGTCTCCGTGACCTATTTCCAGATTCTTCAGTACGACGATCAGATTACCCAGCAGGAGAAGACGCTGGCTACTAACCGGCAGATACTCACGATCTACGATGGTCAAAGCCGCAGCGGCCTGATACCTCAAACCGTCGTTATGCGCCAACAGGCCGAAATCAACCGGTTGACGAACGAGTTGCTGGAACTGCGCCGCTCGCGCGATCTCGCGAACAATGCGCTTGCCACGCTGGTCGGCGTGCCGGCGGGCGAATTCCAGCTGCCGGACGGGCACTTGCAGCAACGCGTCCAGTTGCCGCCGGTCCCCGCGGGACTGCCCGCCCAGTTGCTGGCGCGGCGGCCGGATATCGTGGCTGCGGAATTCCGCGTGCTGGAAGCCTACGACCTCGTCGGTCAGGCGAAGCTGGCCCAATTGCCCACCATCAGTCTGACGGGGCACGCCGGCACCGCGAGCTTTGCGCTGTCCTCCCTGCTGAAGGCGTTCACGTACGGCCTGATGCCCAGCATCGACTTTCCGATTTTCGATCCCGGCGTGCGCGCCCACGTGAAGACGAGCAAGGCACAAGGCGATCTTGCCGAGCAGCAGTATCGCCGCACGGTGATGGGTGCATTCGAAGAGGTCGAGAACGCGCTCGTCAATCTAGACTCGCATCGCAAGCAACGTGTGGAACTGCAACAGGAAGTAGCGCGGTTGCGCCTCGTTGCCGATCAGATCGAAGCGCAGTTGAAGGAAGGCGTGGTGTCGCAGCTTGAAGTGTTCGAGACGGAGCGCACGCTGCTCGAGGCGCAACTCGCGCTGCTGGCCAATCATCAGCAGATTCTCTCGGACACCGTGCTGCTCTACAAGGCGCTTGGCGGTGGCTGGCCCGCGCTCGATGTGCAGGCTGAAGTGAAGGAAAACTAAGGGAATGCTGAGGTAAAGCGTAGGCACACGCAGACAACATCAAGGCAAAGGCAACACCAGGGGCAAACGGATAATTGACTCCCGCAATGCGTGTCTTACAATTTGATTGTCATCGCCCGTCCGACGGTTCGTCGCGCCAAAGCATTCGCGCCGCGGGTTTCGCCGGCCTTTCGCTGAGTCATTCGTGGCGGCAGCGAATCAACGCTTCGTGATGAAGACAAATGAATCCCGGCGAGGCTCCAATTGCAGAGTTGAGGGTGACCCACGAGCGCGAGTTCGATGTGGTGCTTTCGCCTGTCTCGAACCCGGAGCTGGGGACGATCCGTATCGGCGATTGCCTGTTTGCGGTCGGCCGCGGTGAGTCTCCTTTTACCGGCTATCCTGACGAATTGATCTCTGCGTTGTCGCGCAGGCATGCCAGAGTCTTTGTCGAGCACGGTGTCGCTTATGTCGCCGATCTCGATAGCAAGAACGGCACGATGGTCAATGGCACAAGCGTACGGCAGACCCCACACCACCTGCGCGACGGGGACGAAGTCTGCTTTGGCGGTACGTTGTGCTATCGCGTGGGCATTCAATTACGTGCGCAGGTCGAGGCCTACACGGCACAGCCCGTCACCCTCACGCTCGTTCCCGAGCGCGGCGACCTTGGGCTTCAGCCTATCGAAGTCCACACCTTCCCGTTTCTCGTCAGCAAGATCGACGAACTGTTCTCACGCTACAAGACGCGCTATCCGCATCAGGTCAATTACATATCGCGGCGTCACGCTCACATTTTTCTGAACGCTGGCGTTCCCTGCATCGAGGATCTCGGCAGTACGAACGGTACCTTCATCGCCGGAAAGCGGCTCGAGGCATCGGCAGTTTCCCTACATGACGGCGATGTCCTTGCATTCGGCGGGGACCACTTCGTCTACAAGGTGCAATTGCAAAAGGCGTCCGACCTCGAGGCTACCGTGACCGCGATATCCGTTCCCGACCCTACCCAGTGTGAGCTGCTCGATACCGACAAGACCACCTTCGTCGGCGCCGCACATTCATTTCTCGAGATCTTTTGCGTCGATCAGGTCGCGCAGCGAGAGGATGAGGTCAACGAGGCGGTCTCCCACGTTCCACACGCAGCGGATCACGATGCACGAGCCGCGGACAGCCCGCGCAAATGGCGCGTGTTCGCTGCCGAGTGGATGCGCGTGTTCTCGGGCGGCGATCGCACCGCAATCCGACGCGGCGCGGCGTGGGGAATAGCGGGCCTGGTGCTGCTGCTGGTCGTGGCGATTACGCTCTATATGAGAGGCGCGTCGCAACGCGAGGTGAAGGCGCTGCTGGCGGAAGGCAACTATTCCAACGCCGTCACGCTGGCGAACAAGGATCTCGAGCGTCATCCTGCCGATGCGCCGATGGAAGCTCTCGCAAGCGAAGCGCTGATGAAGGCCTCTGTGCCCGAATGGCTTTCGGCATTGCGCAGAGGTAATTTCGATCAGGCGGCGGCGACGCTCGCCGGTGCAAAGGACCAGGCCAGGCCCAACCCCGACGCGAGGCCGCTCGTCGATGAACTGGCATGGGTGGGGGATCTGGAACAGTTCGTCGTAGGCAGAGGAGGCTCGCAAGCGCCTATCCGGATGAATGCGGATGAGGACCGCATCACCCAGCTCCTTGAGCGCTGGAACGCCGACCCGCAGGCACATCAACACGCGCTGGACCGGATTTCGTCATACGTGCCTGAGTTCGCTGAGCCGTACGCGCTGGCGATGAGTCACCTGCGCGCGCTGCAGCGCGACAACTCTGTGTATCTGCCGGCGATCGCGCGACTGAACGCAGCCATCGCCACTGAGTTGCCGCAAGGCAACTTCGACGGGCTGCGAGCGATGTTTAGCAACTACGCCGAGAAATACCCGCGTCTTGCCGGTCTTGATGCATTGCGAGCGGATCTTCAGCGATACGCCGCCCTCGCCGACGAGGCGCGTGCGCGCAAGCTCGGTCCCCTGCTGGCGCTGATGAAATCCGCGCACTTTGCGACGCCGCCGTTCCAGCAACAGTACCGGTCGTTCGCCGCGACGCAGCTTCCTTCTGATGCGCTGATACGTCAGCACGACCTCGTCGCCGCGGCGTGGCAGCGCGGCGATGGGCGGCAGGCGCTCGCCGGCTTGCAGTCGATGCCGCCTTCGCCATGGTCCGACGTACTCGCCCAGGAGCAGGCGCACAAGCAGGCCGTGTTCGATCAATTCGGTGCGCTGCAAAAAACGCGCGGCACGAAGGACTACGACCAGCAACTGCTGACCTTCTACGGCGCGCTGGACGCCACCGACGACGCCTGGTTCGTGCAGGCAATTGGCACCGACGTGTCCTCGATCCGCGACAAGGCGCTGGCCCGCGCGCAAGACGGGCTCACGCGCGCGCAGGCCCTGTGGCGTCAATATCGTGAGAACGGTGCGATCGGGGGCACTCAGCGGCTCGAGTCAGGCATCTCCGCACAGTTTCGTAACCAGGCCAGAACGCTATCCGAAGCACAGTCGGTGGCTCAACAAGGAATGCGCATCTATACGCAGTTGCGCGCCGATCATTCCGGCGACTGGGACAGCCTGCTCGCCGCGATCAACGCCGAGGTGGAATTGCAGCGTCGTTCGCTGCAGGAGTTGCGCATGGTACTGGACCCGGATCTGTTGCGCGCAAAGCTCGCCCTGATCGGAGGCACCGGCAGTGAAGCGGGAAATTCACCTTAAGCCGCTTGCCGAGGCGCTGGAAGATCACAGCGCCGAAGGCATCGCGATCCTGACCGCCGAGCCGGTGCGGTTGGCACGCGCGCTCGTGCTCCTCATGGTCGGGCTCGTGATCGCCGGTCTGCTCTGGTCGTTTTTCGGGCGCGCCGACGTGATCGTGAATGCGCAAGGCACGCTTGCGCCCGAGTCGGAGGTACGCCGCTTCTACGCGCCCATCGACGGCGAACTCGCGGACCTCTATGTGGCTGAAGGCCAACCGGTCTCGAAGGGGGACGTGCTGGCGCGCCTGAACGCCCGTGGTGCGATCGAGGCGGCGAGCAACGCTCTGCAGGCACAACTCAAACTCGAGGAGGCCGAGCGCGAGTGGCGCGAATTTCCCGAGAAGAAGGCGCTGATGGAGCGCAAGGCTGCGGCATTGAAGGAACAGATGGAAGTGGAATCCAATCTGCACCAGAACCGCATGTCGGAGGGGACGACCAAGCTCGCCGAAGGGCAGCGGGCGCTGCTCGAAGAGGCGCGCAGCAATCTCGACAACGCGCGGCACGCACGCGATGCGGCACGCGACGAACAGGATAAATATGTGCGCCTGTTTGCGCAGCCGGGTGGCGGTGGTGTCGCGGAACTCCAGGTCGAAGCGAAGAAAAACGCCTATCAGGAGGCGGAAAACGCCTACCGTGTGGCGCAATCGAAACTCTCCGAACTGGACTTCCAGTTGAGCCACGAATATGCACAGGCCAATGCACAACTCGCCACGAGCGGCGAGCAAGCCACCGACCTGCAGATTCAATACGATTCCGCGGTACGCGATATCGCCACGGCTGAGGACAAGGTGCGGCTGGAACTGCAGAGTGCCCGTCTCGTGGCGGACGCAGCCGCGCGGATTCGCTTCGAGAATATCGACAAGGACAACTTTCTTTTGATCGTCGCGCCGGTCTCTGGCGTCGTCACGGATGTGACCTCGACGCAACCCGGCGACAAGGTACAGGCCAACACGCCGCTCGGGGCGATCGCGCCGCAGGACGCAAGACCGGTGTTGAAGGTTGAGATTGCCGAGCGCGATAGGGCCTTTCTGCATGAAGGTCAGTCCGTCAAGCTGAAGTTCAATGCGTTTCCGTATCAGCGCTATGGGTTGATCAACGGCACCCTGGAGTACATCTCGCCGGCGACGAAACCTTCCGCACAGGATAAACAACCGGTCTACGAAGGGCGGGTTGCACTCGAACAGAACTACTACCAGGTAGCAGGCAGCCGATACGCGTTGCGTTATGGCATGACTGCCAATGCCGAAATCGTCGTGCGCGAGCGGCGTCTGATCGATCTCGGCCTCGACCCGTTCAGGCAACTGGCCGGATGACGCATGTGCGGCACGCAGGCCCTTTCTTCAAGGAGCGGATGAGATGACCGCGATAGTGCGAATCGATGACGAAGTCGTGGACGTCGCCGAGTTCATACGTCTACTGAAACTGACCGGACAGTTCGAGAGCTTGATTGAAGGCGTCGTGCGAGAGAAGCTCACCGTCCACGCGGCGAGAAAGCAGGGCGTCCGGATATCCGAGGACGAAATACAGCAGCGTGCCGATCAGTTTCGCCGGGTACGCGGCCTGCATCGAGCGACCGACATGAATCACTACCTCGACGCGCTTGGGGTGAGTCTTGACGAGTTCGAGCGCTTCATCACCGACGGCCTCTACCAGGAGAAGATGCTCGCCACGATCGGAGACCGGGTCGCAGTGCAAGAGTACTTCTCATTGAATTCGCCAAGGTTCGACGCGATCGAAGTCAGCCATGTCGTGCTGGACAGCGAGGGCAAAGCGCGCGAAATGATCTCAGTGCTGCGCGACGATCCCGACAGCTTCGCCGAGATGGCGCGCGAACACTCGATTGCCGAGACGCGAGAGCGCGGCGGCGTAATCGGCAAAGTGCTGCGCGGCTCGCTGAAGCCCGAGATCGAAGCGAAGATTTTCAATGCCGAAGCGGGTGACCTACTGGGGCCATTTGCGTCGCCTGACGGCTCCTGCTACGAGATTTTCGCGGTGACGGCGAAACATCCCGCAACGCTCGACGAGGATGTCGAGGCCGAAATCCAGCGCCTGCTGCGCGAAGAGTGGCTGATGGCGCGCGCCCAGGAACACGTGATCGAAGTGCGTTAGGCCCTGCGCTGGCAAGGTCGAGGTTCGCAAGCATATGGATGCACCACAGACAGCTTCGCCCGCGGTCGACTTCCTCTCGACGGTCGAGATTCTCTCGCCATTTTCGCGGGACGAACTCGAACGGCTGGCCGCGCACGCCGAGTCCCGGCATTTCGCATTCGGCGAAACCGTATGCAATGCCGGCGAACCCGCGGACGGACTGTTTGTGATCAAGTCCGGCTCGGTGCGCATCTTTACCGAGGAACGGGGTAAAGAAATCAGCATGGGAGTACGCAAGACCGGCGAGATTTTTGCGGACATCGCGATGCTGCGCGACTATCTGCACGAGTCGTCGGTGCGTGCATCGGCGAAGACTGAACTGCTGTTTATTCCGCGTATTGCCATCGAGCCTGTGATCGCCGCCAACCCGGACGCGTTGGCGTTCGTGACGAGCTATGTCGCAATCAGCTCAGCCGGCGGATTTGTCACGCAACTGTTCGACTTACGCAGCAAACTGAACAAGGCCGAACTCGAAGAATGTGTGCGTAGCGTCGGTGCGAAACGGATGGGCGCGGACAAGGAGATCCTCAAGCAGGGCGCGCGGGAAGACCGCCGGCTCTATGTGGTCCGTCAGGGTGAGGTGCGCCTTGTGCGGCACGAAGAGGGCCGCGATTACGTGCTGGCGACGCTTCGGCAAGGCGAGATCTTCGGTGAGAAGGCCTGTTTGCTGCGCCAGGAGCAGATGGTCTCGGTCATTGCCAACACCGAGACCCGGCTTCTCGTCATCCCCGAGAAAACGGTGCACTTCATTCTGGAGCGCAACCCGAAGCTGCGCGAAGCGCTCGAAGAACGGATCCGCTTTGCGGAACGGGAGCTGGAAAGACAAAAGCGCGTCGAGCAGCGACGCAAGCACCCCGTGGTGCTCGACCTTCATACGAAACCGGAGTCCGGCGAAAAGGTGATCCGGCGTTTTCCGCTGGTCGAGCAGGCCGAGGAGATGGATTGCGGCGCGGCCTGTCTTGCGATGATCTGCAGGCACTACGGCATCTCGATGACGCTCGGCAAGCTGCGCGATCTGGCCAATGTGACGACCATGGGCGCGACACTGGACAGTCTGGCGCGGGCTGGCGAATCGCTAGGATTTACCACACGGGGCGTTCAGTGCATCTATGAGTCGCTACGTAGCTTCGAGCTGCCTTTCATCGTGCATTGGGAGGGGTACCACTATATTGTTGTGTATGGAACCTCGAAGGAATGGGTGTGGATAGCCGACCCGGCGCTCGGCTTCAGGAAGCTGAGTGTGGAGGACTTCGAGCGCGGCTGGAGCGGCACCTGCCTGCTGTTCACGCCCGGACCCAACCTGGTGCAGATGGCGGCGTCACGTTCGCCGTGGATCCGCTTTGTTGGGTACCTGACTCCGTACCGGAAAATTCTCGCGCATCTCTTTCTGGCGACCTTCGTGATCCAGGTGCTCGGCGTAATTCCGCCTCTCATCATCCAGAACATTCTCGACGGCGTAGTCGTACACCAGAACGTCAGCCTGCTTGAACTGCTGATCGTAGGGCTGATCGTCTCCAGTGTGTTTTCACAACTCATGGCGACGGTGCGCGCCTATCTGGCGAATTTCATGGTGCGCAACATGGACTTCGCGATGATGTCGCAGTTCTTCAAGCATACGATGTCGCTGCCGTTTTCCTTCTTCGCCAGCCGCAAGACCGGCGACATCTTCGCGCGCTTTCAGGAGAACCAGACCATTCGCGCGTTCCTGACCGAATCGACGGTGACGACCGCGCTGAATCTGCTGATGGTGTTCATCTACTTTACGATCATGTTTGTCTACAACGTGAAGATGACGCTGGTTCTGATTGGCTTCGTCATTCCCATCGTTGCGCTGACCGCGCTCGCCACGCCGAAGATCAAACGTTACGCGCGCGAAGTATTCGCCGCATCGACGGATTCCAAAGCATTCCTGATGGAAGCGCTCGCCGGCGTCGAGACGATCAAGGGCATGGGTATGGAGCGTCCGGTTCGTCTCAGGTGGGAAAAGAAATACGCGAAGGCACTCGAAGTGCAGTACCGGTCGCAGGCGTTCAACATTCTGGTGGGCCTTGGCAGCCAGTTGCTGAACGCGGCAACGAGCATCGCGATCCTGTGGGTAGGTGCGAATCTCGTGCTCGCTCGTGAACTGACCATCGGTCAGTTGATCGCCTTCAATGCGTTCATGGGCAGTGTGCTAGGCCCATTGATGGGCCTGGTCAGCCTGTGGAGCATGCTCAACGACGCGGGCGTCGCCATGGAACGGCTAGGCGATGTGCTCGATATCGAGCCCGAACAGAAGCCTGAAGATCTGGCCGCGCGTGTGATCCTGCCTGATCTCCAGGGCGAAATCAGCCTGAGCGGTGTGTATTTCCGCTACGGTGGCAGCGAAAACGAATACGTGCTCGAGAACATCAGCTTCGATATCAAGCCGGGCGAGCTCGTGGCGATCGTCGGCCGCAGCGGCTCGGGCAAGACGACGCTCGCCAAGCTGCTGGTCGGTTTTTACGGCCCCAACGAGGGCAAGATGACGGTCGACGGCTACGACCTCAACGTGATCGACAAGGCGTGTTATCGCGGGCAGATCGGCTATGTTATGCAGACCAATCTGCTGTTTTCCGGGACGATCGCAGACAACATCGCGAGCGGCGACGATGCGCCGGACCGGCGCCGCATCGAGGAGGTCGCAAAGATGGCGGACGCGCACGCATTCATCAGCAAGATGCCGCTCGGCTACGAACAGGTAGTGGGCGAGCGCGGTGTCGGACTGTCGGGCGGCCAGATCCAGCGCTTGTGCATTGCGCGGGCGCTTTACCACGACCCGAAACTGCTGGTGTTCGACGAAGCCACCTCGGCGCTCGATACGCAGTCCGAAAGCAATATTCTCGGCAATATGCACGACATTCTGAAAGGGCGTACTGCGGTCATCATCGCGCACCGCCTGAGTACGATCATGCGCGCCGACAAGATTCTCGTGCTGTACGAAGGCGCTATCGCCGAGCAGGGGCGTCACGAGGAACTGGTTCAGCGCAAGGGGATGTACTACCAGCTCGTACAGAAACAGTTGAGTGCCGGATGAAGATACTTGACCAGACCGAGGACCCGAGTCCCGCCATCTCTTACGCCGGCTTGATCGAGAAGATCGAAATCCTGCGTTCGATGTTGCGCTGGGCATCCAGGCTCGAGCGCGCCGACATCGAAAAAGTGCTCCGGCAGGCGAGCGTACTGCGTGACGAGGTGATGCAACTGTCGCACAAGGAGCGCTTCGTGCAGGCGGTGGCGGAGCCCGTGCGCGTTGAACTGTCGCGCGGCGCACGACGCGAGGCGTTGCTGGCACGCAGCTTCATTTTCGAGGGGACATTCGGCGACAATCCACAACTGCTCGAAGCGCTCGAAATCGCGGAGAAGGCGGCACCCACTGAGTTACCCGTGTTGATCGACGGCGAGAGCGGTACCGGCAAGGAACTGATGGCGAAGGTGATTCACGCAAACGGCAGCCGTGCGGACAAGCCGTTTATCTCGGTCAATTGCGGTGCGATTCCCGAGAACCTGCTGGAGTCCGAACTGTTTGGTCATCGGAAAGGGGCGTTTACAGGTGCGTCGAGCGACCGGAAGGGCAAGTTCGAAAGCGCGCACACCGGGACGATTTTTCTCGACGAGATTGGCGAGTTGCCGCTGGCGGGCCAGGTCAAACTGTTGCGCGTGCTGGAAGCGCATGAAATCCAACGCGTGGGTTCGGACGAGACGATCGCGGTCGACACGCGCATTGTCGCGGCGACCAACCGCAACCTGCGGCGCCTGAGCGAAGAAGGCAAATTTCGCGAGGACCTGTTTTACCGGCTCAGCGTGATACACATCACCTTGCCGCCCCTGCGCGAACGGCGCGACGAGATCCCGCTGCTGCTTGCGTACTTCAGCGACGAAGCGGCCGGCATCCTGAAGCGCCGTCCAGTTCGAATGACACCACGGTTGCGCGATTTCCTGCTGACCTATCCCTATCCCGGCAATATTCGCGAACTGCGCAACGTCATCTACCGGATCTCGTGCCTCGCAGGCGATACGGCGGATGTCGAGCATCTGCCAGTGGATGTACGACCCAGTTCAGCGTCGCCGTCCGCATCCGCCGTAAGCGTGGTGCCGAATCTGATGTCGCTCGGTGATGCCAAACGTGCAGCCAGCGACGAGGCGGAGAAAGTGTTCCTCGAACGCGGTCTCCAGGAAGTGGGCGGCACCGTTGCCGAACTGGCGCGGCGCGTCGACATGAACCGCTCTCATCTGCAAATGCTGCTCAAGAAGCACGGACTGCATTCAAAAGACTTCCGTCATCGCAACGGCCAGACGCATGACAAGGAGCCGGGCAGCAGTTGAGCAGCAACGGCCTCAAGGTTGCACGCTAGGGTGTGGGATTCAGGAGGGTTTTGTCGGCGGCGGAGGGGTCTTCGGCACGGACCACGACAGCGGTGATGTTGTCGCGGCCGCCGCGCGTAAGGGCAGCTGCAATCAAGGCCTCGCAGGCAGCGTCGCAATCGGCCGCGATCAACGCGGCCTGCATCTGCTGCGCACTCAATTCGTTACTTAACCCATCGCTGCACAGCAGGAACATGTCACCGTCGGCTACGGCCAGCGTGTTGGTGTCGAATTCGAGCTGATCGGTCGCACCCACCGCACGGGTAATCACGTGTTGGGCCGGATGATTGACCGCTTCTTCCTCAGTGAGAAGTCCAAGCGCCTTGAGCTCCTCAATCTGGCTGTGATCGCGGGTCAGTTGCCGCAAATGGCCATCGCGGTACAGATACAGCCGGCTGTCGCCCGCCCACAGATAGCCGCAGTAGCTATCGCATGCGAACAGCGCAACGACTGTACTGCCGATCACGGATACTTGCCGTCTTGCGGCTTCCTGCCTCAGCCGTTGATTGACCGTCAGCAGGCGTTTGCGCGCGTCCGCGAGGTAGCGGGCAATCGTATCGGGCGCAGACAGACGGCTTAGCGCGTCGACGATCAAGCCGCTCGCGAGGTCGCCGACGGCATGGCCTCCCATGCCATCGGCGACTGCCCAGCAGGCGCGCTCCGGCTGCTGCAGGCAGGCGTCCTCATTGTGTTCGCGGACCCGGCCCACATCCGAGCGGGCCGCCGATACCCATCTGAATTGACTGGTACACGTCACGGTATTTACGCCGCATGGTTCGTGCTGCGTTCGTCGGGAGAAGCATTGATGTTCGCACCCGTTCCGGTGTTGTTGACATTGATCGACTGGAACTGGTTGATCATCTGTCCAGCATAGAAGTTGTTGGTGGTCTGGTACAGGTTGGCGACAACGGGGCCGGCGCTCGGCGTACTTGGCGTGAACGGCTGTATCCAGCCGTATAGCCACGGGGCGCCGTCTCCGCCGCGGATCATCGCCATTGCCTTGTGGTCAAGCGCGAAGCTGTCTGGAAGGTCGTGGATCGTAATGGAAGCCATGTCGAGTCTCCGGAGTGGTCGCCGACTCGCGACCGCGGTTCATGGGGTAGATGGCCGATACGGTGCAAGTAACGTGCTAGCTTTGCGGCGCTTTGTGCGCATGCCGGTAAGCCTTTGATTGCGCGGGAATTGTTCGTTAGTCCTCGCGTGGAGCGGGGCACGCGGCACAGCGAAATGTGGGGGCCTCGCCAACACTGGTGGATGCAGCTGTGTCCGCGACCCAACACATCGGACGGACGTCGTGGAATGCTTCGGGCTCCTGATATGGCGGGCAGCCTCCAACAGTTTGGCACGACGAGTGTTGGCCAGGCACTGACATAGTAACCTCGGCCACTTTCGAAAATTATCCGATTCCTTAGGGAAATCAATGGCTTGAATGCTCTGGTCCGGTTGATGCAAGAGAGCTCGCAACAGTGTTGGATATGTGTGCAAGCGCCGCTTGCGGGAACCCGGAAACACAGAGGCGAGCCATGAACAGCAAACAACAAGACGTCCGTAGCGAACGGCAACGCGTAATGCGTAGCGCGGCTGGCGCCTCGTCGGACCTTCCGTTCGTTGACGAATGCGACATACCGCTCGGCGCGCATCTCGTGACGAGCCGTGGTGGCTACGAACACCACGGCATCTACGTAGGCGCAGGCAAGGTCGTTCACTACGCGGGGTTTGCCGCCGGCCACTGCCGCGGTCCCGTCGTTGAAGTCACGCTGGACCGTTTTGCCGCCGGTAGCGCGATTGCAATCCGCCTTCATCCCTGTGCGCAATACATGGGCGCGGAGGCCGTTTTGCGGGCCCGTTCGCGCCTGGGCGAAAACCGCTATCGCCTGTTGACGAACAATTGCGAGCATTTTTGTGCGTGGTGCCTGTCCGGTGAGAGTCGCAGCCAGCAGGTCGAGACTTGCCTCACGCATCCGCGCGCGGGGCTGCATGTATTGGCGAGCCTTTTCAAGGCCCTCGTCGCAGCCGAATTGAAGGGTGCCTATTCGGGCGCCCGTGTCGCCTGATGGCCGTTCCGTTCACAGAACTTAGGTTGCGAACGACGGGCTGTAGGGCCTCAAGCTTCGAAGGGGAATGACATGTATGCCGCCGAAAAGTCTTTGCGTTGGATCGTCGATAAGTGGCTCGCGCCCACCCCCGCGATGCCGGCACGCGTCACCCGTCTTTGTCGTGCGGGTTCGCGTCGTGGGTGTGTGGTGTGCGTCGAGACAACGCGTCCCGGAGGTGTACTCTCGATCGTCTTCTTTCGTCATGACGACGGTTCGTGGAATGTGTTTCCTCCAGTGGCCGAGCGTCCGGCGATGAACGGCTACAGGCGGGCTGCGTGAGCTTCAGCGCTGCTGTCGAAAAATCCATTCACGAATCGGCTCAATCGTGTATGCGATACGCCAGGTGTTTCGATGTCCGCTGGCCCCTGCCGACGACTCGCCTGGCGGAATGACGGTGCCTTTGCGGAACGTCACATAATTGATTGAGCTACCTTCAGCGTCGATCTTTTCAAACGCGGCCCGAAATTCCTGAGCCGTCCAC
Source organism: Paraburkholderia phenazinium (assembly GCF_900141745.1). Classification (NCBI taxonomy): domain Bacteria; kingdom Pseudomonadati; phylum Pseudomonadota; class Betaproteobacteria; order Burkholderiales; family Burkholderiaceae; genus Paraburkholderia; species Paraburkholderia phenazinium. Next base: position 1,241,776 of record NZ_FSRM01000002.1, read on the forward strand.
GTTCCATCCCACACCGCGCGGCTAATCCTGGCGCCGTCCTTCTTCAGTTCCTCAGTGATGGCGTTTTGCCCCGGGTACGCTTTGTCGTCGTCCTGCGAGACAAGAATCCACAGCTTCTGTCGGGCCATCGGCTTCACGCGCGCGGGATCCCATTGACCGGCAACGAGGAACGAGGCTGCAAAGAATTCGGGGTACTTGATATCCATCGCGATGGACATCATGCAACCACCCGACTGGCCGGTGGTGTAGAGCCGCTTGCGATCTATGCTGTACTGACGCGCCAACGACTTGATGAGATCGATGGTGGTGTCGAGCATGCTGGACGTACGCGAATCGTCGTCGGCGATGATTTCGGCAAACTGCGGTGCCAGCACGAAACAAGGACGCGTGGCCTGATCCTCGGGGCTTGCCCACGAGATGGCACCCAGTCCCTGGAACAGCGTGGTACGCGTGACGTCGCTAGTTGCGCCTGCATCGTGCATGAAGAGCACCAGCGGATAGGATTTGCTCGCGTCATAGTCCTTCGGCACAAACAGGTTGTACCGGAGCATCTTGCCGGTCTTCGGGTCGTGGAATTCCCTTTGACGGAAATCGTCGACGATCAGGTTCTTGACCTTTGTCGTTGCCAGCGTGCGCCCGCCTGGCATCATGATCGATGCCTCGGCGCGCTTGTAAACGGTGTCGTAGTGCGGGATATCGCCGGCCTTTCCTGGACCGCCACCACCGGGACCGCCACCGCTGCCGCCAATCGGTGGTGGCATAACGCCTTGGCCTTGAACCTTCTCGGCGAGGGTGGCATTTGTGTCGTCGGGCGAAAGAGTCACGATAACGAAACGGCCGGTCTCTGCACGGTCTGCCGGATCGGCGCTCGTGCTGGTGAACACGCCTGTAACGGTTCGGCCTTCGACGCGGAAGTCCGCAGCGGACAGGTCCGCACCCTTGACCGGTGTGTCATATTCCACCGCAACTGCGCTTAGACGAATACCGTCGCCGAAAACCTGCGTGATCGCCGTGGCGCGCTTCGCATGCGGCGCGCTGTTGCTTGCAACAGCCGGTACGCTGACTGCGAGAATCACTCCCACACCTGCAGTCATGATCAGAAAGTCTCTACGTGTTTGCAACTTCATGCTCCTTCAACACCCTATGCGCTGCATACACCCCAGCCTGCCGACGATCGCTCACTCGACCTTCAGCGCGAGTTCCGTGCCGCGCTTGATCGGCAGCGTGATGGAGATGAAACCGTTCTTCGGGTCGCGGATATAGTCGAGGAAATCCGGCTCGGCGTTATCGTTCAGGATATAACCGCCGACCCGCAACTGCGGTGCGACGAGTTCGACGACCTGACGGGCGAGCGAAGGGCCTTCGGCAACAGGCCAGCCATCGATCAGCGCGAAGTCGATCGGTCCGCCGAGGTCGCGCAGCGTCTCGCGTGCGTCGCCGGCGCGGATATCGGCGTATTCGGCCAACCCCGCATCGTCGAGATTGCGACGCGCGACTTCCACCTTCGCCGGAACAAACTCCGAACCGATGACGAGGCCGCCACCGTTATCGCGCACGGCTGCCGCAAAATAGATAGCGGACATGCCGATTGACGTGGCGAAGTCCACCACTCGCTTTGCGCCGAGGCCTCTGCACAGCAGGTAGATCAGATCGCCCTGGTCGGGGTGGATGGAAAACCCATAATCCGCGAACGCTTCGGGGTCCTTGCCGACCGGACCGTCGAAGGCCTCGCGTGGCGGGAAACGGCGCGAAGCGTTCATACGCGCAATGACTTCAAGGACGCGAGGATCCCGGATGGGACTCGGTCCGGTTGCTTGAGGAACGGCGACCTGTGCCATGCTTACTCTCCTTGCTAGTTCGAACGACATTGCGGTACTATCAGAGTACCATATATAAACGACACGGTTGTTTCAATGGAAAGGCAGGAGAAGGAAGTGGAAATCACCAAAGAGAAACCGTCTGCGAGACGCGGGCGGCCGAAGGTGATCGGGGAGACGCAGCGCCGCCAGTCCATCGTGACGGCAGCGCATGAGGCCTTCGTCGAACTGGGGTTCGCACGAACGACGACGGCCGTCGTTGCGACGAAGGCCAAAGTGTCAAAGCGCTCCATCTACGAGGTCTTCCGTGACAAGACCGAACTGTTTGCGGCCGTTGTCGGCGCGAACCAGCATCTGATCCTCGATCTGCCGAGACCTCAGGATGAGACCTTGCCGATCCTCGAAACGCTGATCAAAATTTTCCGTCTGGACATCGACGACGAAGCCGAACGTGCGCGGGAGGCGATTCTTAACCTGATCGTTCGGGAGTCCGTGCAGTTTCCGGAACTGTCTGACTACCTGTACGAGCACAAGATCATTCGTTCGCGCGAAAAGTTGATCGAATGGCTGCAACGGGAGGCTGAGCGCGGACGGATGACGATCGCGGATCCGCTGCTGTGTGCAGGCATGCTGATGGACATCGTCTTCGGTGCGCTTCTGCCTCGCAGACGGTTGTTGCAGGCGGTGGACAGGGCGCGCAGAACGCAGGACATCAAGAAGCGGCTTGAGATATTCCTGCGCGGCATTGGATTCGATGCGCCGTAGGCTTACGGCAATGACAGTGTTCCACCAACGCCGACGGTCTTGCGAAATAGCCCGCAAGCGGCACCCTCTCCGCTGACCATCGCCGTACCCGGGTGGGGCGCACAAGCCCACGGCGCGCGCGTCCCGCCTTCCTCGGCTCATCAACAAAAGTGCCATTGAATCTGATTTTTGTGTAGGGACGCGGCGCTCATCCTCCCATATTCTCACCCCATCGAGACGATCCGTCCGGCGCTGGAGCCTTCATTCAGTTGTCCGCGACGATCAATCCGCAAATGTCTTTGCATGGGACCGGACCAAGCGCTGAAGCGCCCACTCCGGCCGAAACATTGGAGAGGAAGTTGACCAGAAAAGTCCCGCTCAAGATCGCTATCGCTGAGCACCCGCACACGTCGCCCATCCGTAACGGATCCATTCCCATTGAGGGCGTCGACGCCGAGTTCATCACCGTTCAGCCGCAAATTGGCGCTTTCCGCCGCATGGTGCGCGACGTCGAATTCGACGTCTGCGAACTGGCGCCGACTACTTACATCATTGCTCGTGCCTATGGCGCGCCATTTGTCGGCTTGCCGATCTTCGTGGTGCGGCGCTTTCACCATGGCGGGCTGCTGGTACGACGGGATGCAGGGATCAACACCCCCAGGGACCTGGAAGGAAAGAAGGTCGGCGTACGCGCCTACTCGGTCACGACCGGCGTGTGGACGCGTCAGGTGCTGATCGATGAATTCGGCCTCGATTCATCCAAGGTGACCTGGGTGGTCGACGACGAAGAGCATGTCACGCAGCTCAAGTTGCCGTCGAATGTGATCCATGCTCCTGCGGGCAGCTCGCTGGCGGAGATGATGGCCTCGGGTGAATTGTCGGCGGGTTTTGCCGCCGCCGCGGGTATCGGCCGCACCGGTGCTCCCACGGGGGGATGGAAGGAAGTCGAGGCTGACTATCCGGATCTGCTGCCCAATGCGACCGAGCTCGAGACCGAGTACTACGCTCGCACGGGGGTTTATCCGATGCACGGCACGATCGTCGTCAAGGACTCGGTGCTTGCCGAGAATCCGTGGATCGCCAGGTCGATTTACGACGCTTTCGCTCAGGCGAAAAAGGAATGGCTGGCGCGACTCGACTCGGGCGAGGCCACGAGCGCCAGCGACAAGAAGTACCTCCAGTTGCGCAAGATCGTCGGACACGATCCGCTGCCGTACGGTCTGCAGGAGAACCTCAAGACGATCGAAACGCTGGAGGCCACCGCGTTCAAGCAAGGTCTCACGCTACGCCGCATGTCCATCAACGAACTGTTTGTGGACCCGCTGGCTCGTTGACCTCAAGACCCGAACGGAAAAAACATGATCATCGATTGCCACGGTCACTTCACGACCGTACCCGCATCATTTCGCGCCTGGCGCGCCAGGCAGGTCGAGTTTGCCAACAACCCGGCCAACGCCCCGTCGCGTGACGGCGCCTTTGTCAGCGACGACGAGATTCGCGAAGCGATCGGCAATGGCCAGCTCAAGCTGCAACGCGAACGCGGCAGCGACCTGACGCTGTTTTCGCCGATCGCCGGTTTGATGAGCCACCATCTCGGCAACGAGCGCACCAGTCTGGAGTGGGCCGAGGTATCGAACGACCTCGTGTATCGCGTGACCGAACTCTACCCGGACAACTTCGCGCCGGTATGCCAGTTGCCGCAATCGCCGGGTGCTGCGCCCGCGAATTCGATTCCCGAGTTGCGCCGTTGCGTCGAGCAACTGGGCTTCGTTGGCTGCAATCTGAATCCCGATCCGACCGGCGGCTACTGGACCGGCAAGCCGATGACCGATCGCGAGTGGTACCCACTTTACGAAGCGCTCGTCGATCTGGATGTGCCCGCAATGATCCACGTGGCCGCTTCGTGCAATCCGTGCTTCCATGGCACGGGCGCGCATTACCTGAATGCGGATACGTCGGTGTTTATGCAGATCCTGCAATCCGATCTGTTCAAGGACTTCCCGACGTTGCGTCTGGTGATTCCGCACGGCGGCGGCGCCGTGCCGTATCACTGGGGCCGTTATCGCGGCATGTCACTCGAGATGCGCGATCGTCCACTCGAAGGACTGCTCCACAACATCTTCTTCGACTCATGCGTGTATCACAAGCCCGGTGTCGAGTTGCTGACCAAGGTGATTCCCGCCGACAACGTGCTGTTCGGTTCGGAAATGATTGGCGCAGTGCGTGGCAAGGATCCGGCAACCGATCAGTACTTCGACGACACCAAGCGCTACATCGACGCTTGCACGGCGCTGTCAGACGAGGACCGCTACAAGATCTTCGAAGGCAATGCGCGTCGCGTTTATCCGCGTCTCGATGCACGCCTTAAAGCGCGCGGCAAGTGACACCGGCGCGAGCCGGATGCAATGAGTAGAGTACAGAGGCAATCATGACTTCCATTGTTGATATTCACCCACACATCATTTCCGACGACGAAACCCGCTATCCGCCTGCGCCGCTGTTCGGCAAGCGCTCGGACTGGTCGCAGGAACGTCCCACGACCGTTGAAACCTTGATCGCGGCCATGGACGAAGCGGGCGTCGCCAAGGCTGCTGTGGTGCATTCTTCTACCACTTACGGTTTCGATAACAGCTACGTTGTAGACGGTTGCGCGAAGTATGCGGACCGCCTGGTGGCCGTCGGCTCCGTTGACGTCTTGCAACCGGACGCACCGGGGCGCATCCGGGAATGGGTCGGGCGCGGTCTCGCGGGTCTGCGTCTCTTTACCGGCGGCAGCACCAAGGAGTTCGACCCGAGCGAGCTCGACGATCCGCGCTCATTTCCCGCATGGGAGCTGTGCGGTGACCTGGGCTTGCCGATGTGCATCCAGACCGGCCCGATCGGCCTGCCGCAAGTCACGGCGTTGGCGAAGCGCTTCCCGAACGTCGCGATCGTCCTCGATCACCTGGGACGACCGGAGGTTGCCGACGGCGCACCCTATGCGGCAGCGCAAAGCCTGTTCGACCTTGCGCCGCTTTCGAACATCTACCTGAAGCTCACGCCGCGCATCTTTGGCGACGTGAAGAAGGAGAAGGCCAGCGCCGAAACGTTCTTCCCGCGTGTGGTGGAAGCCTTCGGTGCAAAGCGGATGGCCTGGGGCTCGAATTATCCGACCTCGACGGGCACGCTGCCGGAAATCCTCGCGAAGGCCCAGGCGGGTCTGGCGTGCCTGAGCGACGAAGATCGTGCGTGGATATTCGGCAGGACTGCGCAGCAACTGTATCCGGCCCTGGCCTGAGGCTGCTTCGCATCTGTGCGGGCTACCCGTGATGTTCAAGGCCAGATCGGTTAGTGCGCACGCAGAACCAATCACACTAAAGAGAAACAAGCAGATGGAGACAAGCAAACCTGCACGACCCGGGACTGCGAACCGCTGGGCCATACTCGCGCTCCTTGCGATCGGTGTTCTGATTTCTTTTGTCGATCGCACCAGCATTTCTTCCACGCTGGCGGACGCAGGCTTCGTTCAACATTTTGCGCTGACCGATGTCGATCGCGGCTGGATCAACTCGGCCTTCTTCTGGTCGTATGGTGTGTTTCAGGTGCCGATGGGCTGGGTCGCCGACCGCTACGGCGTGAAATGGCCGTACGCGGTCAGCTTCGCGCTGTGGTGCCTCGCCACCGCGTTGATGGGTGCGGTGACGGCGCTCGCGAGTCTGGTGGTCATGCGTCTGATCATCGGCATGGCCGAGGCCATAGTGATTCCTGCGAGTTACCGCTGGATTCGCAACAACTTCGGTGAGAGCCAGAACGGTCTTGCGGTAGGCATTCTGGCGATGGGCAACAAGTTCGGTCCCGCACTCGGTGCGCCGGTCGGCGCGTGGTTCCTCGTCAACTATTCCTGGCAGATCATGTTTATAGCGACCGGTCTGGTTGGCCTGCTCTGGCTGGCTCCGTGGTTGTTGATGGTCCGCAACGACCTGCCATCGAAAGGAGAACTGACGGTGGCGAATCACAGTGCGCGCACGGTTGGCCTTGGCAGCATTCTGGCCAGCCCAGTCGTGTGGGGCGGCATGATCACCAATTTTTGCTACGGCTACTTCACGTTTTATTGCATGACGTGGATGCCTGCTTATCTGGTCGAGCAACGCAGCCTGTCGATTTCGCGCTCCGGACTCTTCACATTCTTTAGCTTCGCCGGGATTGCGATTGTCGCGGCAGTCGCGGGGTGGGCAGCGGACCGGATCATCGCCCGTGGCGGCAACCCGATTCGGGTGCGCAAGGCGTTCACCATTGCGGGCTTCGGCGGCGGATGCACGGTGCTGCTTGGCGCCTATGCGCACACGCTGAATATGGCGCTTTTCTGGAATGTGCTCTCGCTATCGCTGCTTGGACTCGCCACTGCGAACAACCTTGTCTTGTCGCGCCTGACCTTGATTCCCAGGCAGGCAATCGGCCTGGTGACTGGCGTGCAACAGGTCGCTACCAGTCTCGCGGGCGGTGTAGCGGCAAGCTTGTCGGGCTGGCTTCTCCATGTCAGCGGAAGTTATGACCTGCCGATGCTGGTGATCCTGGTCTTCCTGCTGATCGGCGCGTTGGCCACGGCGACTCTGTTTCGTCCCGAGTGGGCGCCCAAGGTAACCGAAGCGCACGGATCGCTGCGGCGAGCCTAGAAATCAAGGTGCGGCCGCAATAGCAGAAATAGCCGGCTTTGTTGAACACATTAATTTACTGAGAAATCCTAAATGGCGAAGATTGTATTCGGGATGGCGGTGCCGCATAGCGGCATGCTGGGTCAGGCACCGGAGGACTGGCTCAAGAACGGGGAACGCGACCGCAGCAATCCGGAATTGTGGTTTCGCAATCAGACCTGGACTTATCCTGAGCTGGAAGCGCACCGCGGAGCAGCGTTCGAGAAATTCCTGACGCTGGAGGAACGTACTGCGCGCGCCGCACGCTGCCGTAGCGCGCTTGACGAGATGGCTGCTGCTTATCGCGACGCCAATATCGATGTCGCGATCATCCTGGGCAAGGACCAGAAGGAGATCTTCACGGACTTCTCCCCTTCGATCGCCATCTACAGTGGCGAAGAAGTGCACAACGGTCCGCCGCAGCGCGCCGTCTACGCTCCGGATCATCACGTCACGCACAAGTGTCATCCGAAGCTGGCCGCCTATCTGATTGAACACTTCCAGGGCGAAGGTTTCGATCTGACCGATCTCTTTGCATGGCCGGACAACGTGTGGATGAAGCCGTTGCCCGAATATCCGGTGGTGCCGCATGCGTACAGCTTCGTGTATCACCAGATCATGGGAGATAACCCGCCGCCGCACGTGCCGATCATCATGAATTGCTTCTATCCGCCAACGCAGCCGTCCATGTCGCGCTGCATCGAATTTGGCCGGGTACTGCGCGATGCAATTACGGCGTGGCCTGAGGATGTACGGGTCGGCATTTTTGCTTCGGGTGGGCTGTCGCACTTCGTCAATGACGAGGAATTCGATCACAACATCATGAAGATGCTGGCCGGTTACGACTACGACGGCCTCGCTGCGGTAGATAACCGCTCGTACCAGTCGGGCACTTCGGAAATCAAACTCTACGTCAGCGTGATGAAAGCGGTGCAGGAAACGGGCGCAGAGATGACGCTGGTGGACTACGTGCCCTGCTGGCGCACACCAGCCGGTACGGGTGAGGGTATGGGATTCATGTACTGGAAAGCGGCTGACTGATCTGGCTGGATGCAACCACTCAGTGCAGTCACTTAGGTACCCAATCAACGAGAGAGAAACACCATGAGCGATACCCGTCTGAACAGCATCATTCGCGCCTTCGAATCCGGCAAGCCCGCTTTCGCCGCGTTTTCAAAACTGGACAAGCAGAACGCCATCGAGATGAGCGACGCGCCGTACGACGGCCTCATCTTCGAGATGGAGCACAACCCCTACGACGTCTCGGCGCTGGGCGATGCGTTGCAATACATGCTGAGCCGCAAGCAAATTGCCGAGTCCGGCTCGGTTGCGCCGCGTGTCACCCCGATTGCGCGTATTCCGGCCAACGGTGCCGAGATGAACCAGTCGTTCGCCAAGCAGGTGCTCGATCGTGGCGTTTATGGCGTGGTATGGCCGCATGTGTCGACTGTGGAGCAGGCCTATAACGCCGTGGCATCGTGCCGATATGCGCGACCCAAGGATGCACCGCTGTATGAGCCAAAGGGTATCCGCGGCGACGGCCCGGCTAACGCGGCCCGCTACTGGGGTTTGAGCATGGCGGATTACTACAGGAAGGCCGACGTGTGGCCGCTGGCCCCGGAAGGCGAAATTCTGGTCGGTCTCATGTGTGAAAGCACCGAGGCGATTGAAAACCTCGACGACATTCTCGCGAACGTGCCGGGTATCGGTTTCATCCTGATTGGTGAGGGCGATCTTAGCCAGCAGCTGGGCCATCCGCGCGATTACGAGCATCCGGTCGTGGTCGACGCAATGCGCCAGATCGTCGAGACGTGCCACAAGCACAACGTCGTGGTTGGCAATCCGCACGTCAATGCGAAGAACCATAAGCGCCTGCTCGAAGAAGGCTATCGCTTCCTGATCTCGGCTCCGCTGAAGAGCTACGGCGTGGTCGGCATGGCGCGCGAGATGGCGGGGTACTAAACAATGAACGGAGCCGAAAGCCTGGTTCAGACGCTCACCGATCAGGGCGTCGACATCTGCTTCGCAAACCCGGGCACCTCGGAGATGCACTTTCTGAAGGCGCTTGAGAACCCGCGTATGCGCAGCGTCCTTTGTCTGTTTGAGGGCGTGTGCACCGGCGCTGCGGATGGCTATTACCGGATGAAAGAGACGCCGGCCTCTACGCTGCTGCATCTCGGACCGGGCCTCGCGAATGGTCTGGCCAATATCCACAATGCAAAACGAGCATCGTCGGGTATGGTCAACATCGTGGGCGAGCACTCGGCTTCGCACCTGAAGTACGATCCGCCGCTGACGTCCGATATCGAGGGCCTCGCGCGGCCGTTGAGTCACTGGGTGCGCCGTGTCGAGTCACCGCAAGCGGTGGCGTGGGACGTTGCGACGGCGGTGAGCAAGGCAAGCGGACATCCGGGGCAAATCGCGACGCTCATTCTGCCTGGCGATACCTCTTGGCAGGATGCGGGCGAACAGGTCAAGCCGCCGCGCGCGGTTGCCAAGGCGAAAATACCGGACGCCGCGCGTATCGAGCACATTGCGAAGGTGCTGCGTTCGGGCGAACCGACACTCATCGTCCTGGCTGGTGGGTCGACACGCGGACGCGCAATCGAGCTGGCGGGCAAAATCAAGGCGGCGACCGGCTGTCGCATCGCGACGCAATTCTTCAGTTCGCGAATCGAACGCGGAGCAGGGCGCGTTACGCTCGAACGCATTCCTTATGCGGTTGGACTGGCTGTTGAGTATTTGAAGGAATTCAAGCACATCGTCACGGTCGAGACGACCGAGCCGATAGCTTTCTTCAGCTATCCTGACAAACCGAGTTTGCTTAAATCGCCCGCCACCAGCGTTCACTCGCTGGTGGAAATTGGCGAGGACGGTGCTGCTGGTCTTGAGATGCTGGTTGAAGCGCTTGGCGCAACGAATACGGCAGCGGTTTTTCAGTCACGTTCCGACGCTCCACCGCCGACCGGCGCATTGACTCCGGCGACGATTGCCCAGGCGCTCGCCGCGGCGCTGCCGGAAAACTGCATCCTCATCGACGAATCGCTGACCACTGGCCGCGAGACGATGGGCCTGACTGTTGGCGCTGCGCCTCATGACCTGATCAATAACATGGGCGGCTCGATCGGCTATGGCACTCCGGTTGCCACCGGCGCTGCGCTCGCCTGCCCTGAGCGGCGCGCGTTCTGCATGGTCGGCGATGGCAGCGCGATGTACACCATCCAGTCGCTGTGGACCCAGGCGCGCGAAGGCCTGAACATCACAACGATCATCTTTGCCAACAACAGCTACGCCATCCTCAAGGCCGAGTACACCAACATGGGTGCCGGCGCACCCGGTGCGCGTGCATTGGCGATGATCGATATCGATCGTCCCCGCATCGACTGGCTGGCGATGGCAAAAAGCATGGGCGTTCCGGCTGTCGCAGTCGATACGGCCGAGGCCTTCTACAAGGCGATGGCTGACTCGGTGAACGAGGCTGGCCCCTGCCTCATCGAGGTCAGGCTGTAAATCTATTCAAGCGTAAGGAGAGACATCAATGACAACGACGCGGACCGACGTGCCGACGCTGCGCACCAATCTGGCCGATTATCCGGTAACGAAGGCAATGAAAGACGGCCGTGTAAAGTCGGACCTCGTCAACCTCGACTATTGCGGACCAACGCCGGCGCATAACGGCTTCAAGGCGATGGTTCGCGAGAACAAGTTCGACGCGGGCGAACTGGCCATCGTCACCTTCCTGCAGGCCAAGGCGTACGGCAAGCCCTATGTCTTGCTGCCGACGCCGATCTCGGGACGCTTCCAGCATCATTGCGCCGGCTACAACATCGACTTCGGCGAGTTGAAGCCGAAAGATATCGAAGGCAAGAAAGTCGGTGTACGCACCTATACCCAGACAACAGCGCTCTGGATTCGCGGTATTCTGCGCCACGAATATGGTGTCGATCTCGACAAGGTGACGTGGATGACGCTCGGTGACGGGCATCTCACCGAGTATCGCGATCCGAACAACTGCGAGCGCCTGCCCGCTGGCTCGTCGATTCCGCAGATGATGCTCGACGGTGAATTAAGCGCGGCGTTGCTTGGCGAGGACATGCCGAAAGACCCGCGTGTGCGCACGCTGGTGCCGGACGCACAAGCCGCGGCCAAAGACTGGTTTGCGCGTGAGGGCGTTGTGCCGATCAATCACATGTTTGTGGTGCACGCCGACATTTCGAAGAAGCACCCGGAGGTGGTTCGCGAACTGTACCGGATGATCGTCGAAAGCCGTGCGCTCACCGAAGGCGGTGTGCCGGCTATCTTCCCGCCGATCGGACTCGAAGCGAACCGCAAGGGGATCCAGTTGGCGATCGACTGGGCGCTCGATCAGAAGATCATTCCGCACCGGCTCTCGGTTGACGAACTGTTCGACGACGTTACTGGCAGCCTTGGCTGAACGACTGCGGGGACAGCGGGTAGACGCGGGATGCATAGGTAAGCAACGGAAGCACAATGCGTCGACGAAAAGTACGGCGCAGAAGCAGTCAAGCGGTTGAGCGGTTCCACGCCGCTCACCTACGCATAATTAATGGAGGCATTTTGCTGTGTATCTAACTACGTCTTTGAAGAAACTCATGGCTTGTGCGGCCATCGGGGGGGCCTGGATTCTCATGCCGACGGGAGCAGGCGCGGCGACGAAAGGCACTTTGCTGCTCGATCGCGTGGGGCCTGTTACATCCCAGCTGTATATCTCCAATGCAGACGGTAGCGGCGAGCACCGGCTGCTTCCAACCGATGGTTTCGATTACCACGCTTCGTTTTCGAAAGACGGACAGTGGATCATATTCACATCGGAACGCGACGGTCTCGGTCAGTCCAACCTTTATCGTGTGAAGGTGAATGGCACGGACTTGCAGCGGCTCACCGATCACCCCGGCGTTTCGGATGCGGCCGTTTTTTCGCCGACGAACCCGAATATCATCGCCTTCGTTTCGTCGCGCCGAGGCGAGAAGGACTACGGTACGGTCAACATCTGGACGCTGAACATCGCGACCGGTGCCCTGAAGAACGTCACAGGTGCGCTGAAATTCGATCCGAGCAAGCCGCATAGCTATTTCAGGCCTTCCTGGTCCCCGGATGGCAAGTGGCTCGCCCTTTCTTCCGACACGGGCTCCGATTGGCGCGGCCACAATCTGCCGGTCGGCTGGGAGCGCACGCAGGAAAGCAGTATCTACCTCATCAAGCCGGATGGCTCGGACTGGAAGAAGATTGCCAGCAATCCCGGCTTCGATGAAGGTTCGCCTTCGTGGTCGCCCGATGGCAAGCACGTGGTCTTTTACGAAACGCCCGTGGAGTCGACCTGGGGCGCACACCGTCCCGAAGGAATCAATAAGGTTAGCTCGCAACTGGTATCGGTGGATGTGTCCACGCTCGAGCGAAAGGACTTGACCTCGACCCCCGGTTTCAAGGTGTTTCCGCAATACCTCAGCGATAACAACATCGCGTATCACGTGAAGGGTGGCGACACCGAAGGCTTGTACACCACAGCTGGCACGTTCCGCTCGACGGCCAACTCGGGTATCCGCTCGCCTCACTATTCGTCGGACGGCAGCAAGGTGGTCTACGAAAAAATCACGATGCGTCCGGCACATACGAATGGCACGCCGTTGTATAGCTTCGACCCGGAGTGGAACTATCGATACATCGATGTGTTCCCGCAGCTGTCACTGGATCGGCAGAAACTGGTGTACACGGAGAAGGCAGTCAACTCTTCCATTGCCATCATGAACCCCGACTTCACTGGCTATCAGCGGATTTACGATCCTGCGAACAGCGGGCTGGATCCGGTCATGATCAAGCAGGGTCTCGCCGGTGCATTCCAGCCGACCTGGTCGCCGGATCGTCAATGGGTCGCCTTCGGCGTAGGGGACTGGTTCTTTACGCGTGGCATGGGCCCCGGCCGCATCATGCGGATCAAGACCGACGGCAGCATGAACGGCAAGCCGGAAGTCCTGACCGATGGCTCGATCAATGCGGGTTTCCCGAGCTACTCGCCGGATGGCAAGAAGATCGTCTACCGCGTCTGGAGTCCGAAGGTGCAGGGTCTGCGTATCATCGATCTGGATACGCACGCTGATACGGCCTTGACCACCGAGCCGGACAACCTGCCTGGCTGGTCGCCCGACGGTAGCAAGATCTTGTTCACGCGCAAGGAAGTTAACCCGGCGGATCCGAACAAGTTCCACTATGACGTGTACACGATCCACCCGGATGGCACGGGCCTGACCCGTCTGACGACGCCGGGCGCGAACCAGGGCCATGCTGTCTGGACTTACGATGGCCGTATCGCGTATAGCTCAGGCGTGTATGGCTTCCGCGATGAACTCGCGCTGTACGACAACAGTTTCCAGCCCGATGGCCAGAACTGGGTGATGAACGCTGATGGTAGCGATCAGCATCCGATCACCGATACGCTGTGGGAAGAAGCGATGCCGCTTTATATTCCGAACCCTTAGGGCGGATATTGGATCGGCGTGGTGAAGGCGCTGTGCGGAAGCACGGCGCTTTTTTATTCGTGGGCCAACCAGTTCTGTCGTTGGCGGAAGACGCTGCCGGCCACATCTACAGGCAACGCTTATCATGTCGGTCTGGGTAACCTACAGAGACATCATCGATGAGCGACACGCGGCGCGACCTTACCGGGCATCGTAGCCAGACGGCAACGTTCCTGAGCGACTACGGCTTCTGGGCGCTGACCTTTAGCTACGTGTTGAGCCAGTTTTTTCGCAGCTACGTCGCGGTCATTGCGACTCAGGTCATCGCCGATTTCCGTTTTTCATCGGAGATGTTTGGCTGGTTTGCCGGCGCCTTTTTTCTTGTATTCGCGTTCGCGCAAATACCAGTCGGCCTGATGTTCGACCGCTATGGCGTCCGTGCGCCGACCGCGGTGCTGATGGCCATAGGGACGCTCAGTGCCGGCGTGCTGGCGTGCACCGCTGATCCATGGACCGCCATTGCTGCGCAGGCCGGCATAGGGTTGGGCTGTGCTCCCGTTTTCATGGGGCTGCTCAACTACGTGCTCAGCAGCGGCGCTGGACCGCGGCAGACAAGTGCGGTCACGACCGCCAGCGCCATTGGTATGGCGGGGGCATTGCTTGCAGCGTGGCCGCTCAGCCGGGCCACTGCTGAAGCAGGGTGGCGAACCCCCTTGCTGATTGCCGCGGGGGCGATGCTTTGCGCTACGCTCAGCGTCGTCTTGTGCGTGAAGCGCCGGGATCCTGAGTCGCATGCGTTGCGCGTCGCAGTGGCGAACGGTACACCGCGCTCGGGAGTTGGGCGCTTCTGGGCGCTGGGGCCTGCGTGTCTCGCGATGTCGGTAGGTGCAACGTTTCGCACGTCCTGGGGTGGCCCCTATCTGGCGGACGTGTTTGGCTTTGACCTGTTGGCACGCGGCAACGCGATGACGATCACCAGCCTGGCCGGAATCGCTGCATCGTTCTCCATTCCTTTGATGGTTCGGCTCTGGACGCCCAAATCCATTTCCTTGCTATGGCTTATAGCGGGGGCACTTGCGGCCGTGTTGCTCGCTGTTCTCCCTGGCGCCAGTAGCGTCCTCGGCGTGGGATTGATCTGTGTCCTGTTTTCGGTAGGTGCGATTCATCCGTTGGTCATGTCACAGGCGCGCGCGATCACACCTGCTGAGAGGCTGGGACTCGCCTTGGGTCTGCTCAATAGTCTCGTCTTCCTTGGGGTGGCGTTAGCTAGCGGTTGTTTCGGCTGGATCGCGGGACATGCAAGGCTGGCGAACGCTTCGTCCGCTCAGGTCTATGCGTTGCTGTTCGCGGTCACCGCATTGCCGCTCACGGTCGGGGCAATCGTCTATGTTTTTAGTCCTCGCACACGAGCGCCGCGCTCGGCCTGATTCATACCGCTGGGTGCAAACGTTGCTGCGCGCCTAAATCGAAGTCTGCGTTTCTGTCTGCGGCGGTTCGAGGGCGATGTCGTTGACTTTCGGCGCCCATTTACGTTGAAGCAGCACCAGCGTGCTCGTTGCGCCCATCAGCAGGAAGGCGAAGATCGCCATCATCGGCAGTAAATAGCTGCCGCCTAGATGGAGCAACCAACCTGAAAGGCTGGCCGATACGCCACCTGCGAGGCTGGTGGAAACCTGCTGTAGTCCGGTGTTCAATCCAACCGCTTGCTTGGGGATCAAGGTCAGCTTGCACAGCGCCAGATTGTTGGCTGTGACAAGGCCAAGCAGCGAAAGCGATAGCACGTTCCAGAACAACGCCATCTCGAGCGACGGCGCATAGGCACCGAGCAGCACGGTGGTTCCACCAATAAAGCCGGCAACGATGAACGCTTTACGCACAACGACGGCGTCGTTGCCACGCGCGATAATCCGGTCTGCAGCCCATCCCGCTATGGCCGCAACGATCGCGATTCCAGCAAAGCTAAAGAAGGTATAAAGACCCGATCTCTCAAGAGAAAGACCGCGTTGCTCGACCAGATAGGCTGGCATCCAGGTCATGCAATAGAAAGCGAAATAGCTGTAGCAGAAGTTATTGATCAGTCCGCCCCAGACGACAGGGCTCGCCAGCAGGTTCTTAAGGGGTACAGAGGAAGCCCTATGTATTGCTGCCGCAAGTTGCTCCCTGGACGGATAGTCGTTTTTGACCATCAGCAACCATGGCACGAGCCAGACCAGGCCAACGAGTCCCGTCGCAATGAACATCATCTTCCACGAATACGCGACGATCATCCAGGCCGCGATCGGTGCGCCCAGCGCGGGGCCCATCTTGCCGCCAATCGAAAAGATGCCTAGTGCGGTGCCTTTTTGGGTTTCTTCGAAGTTGTTGGCCAGATAGCGATAGGTAGCGGGAATCACAACGGATTCGGCCACGCCGATGAGCAGACGCATGATGATCAGGGCGGACAGCGTTGTCACGAGGCCAGTGACTGCCGCAGCGATGCACCACAGCGTGAAGCAGATCGTGTAAGGCCATTTCACGCCGTAGCGGTCGACGAGCCAGCCCATGGGCATCTGGACGAAACCGTAGGACCAGAAGACCGCTGAATTGAGCCAGCCGCGCTCGACGCTCGTCAGTGCAAATTCTCGAACGAAGCTCTTGTCCGCCAGAGCAGCGGACAGGCTCGTACGGTCGACAAACGAAATCAGCAGTCCGAGCGCGAGGAGCACGACAATGCTCCAGGGATTCTCGGCTGCCGGTCGTTTCAATTGATACGTCTCCATGAATTCTCTCTTTTCGACCGTGCTCAAAAAAATACACAATCTTATCGGTCGAAGCTGCTCGGACTGAGACGCGCCATGCCTGTCAGCATTATTACTCTAAAAGGATAGCAGGCAACATCAAAGCGTTCTCCAGAACGACGATTGGCGACCCGCCTGACGGGTCGCCAATGAGCGCATTCACGAGCACTGCTGACTAGAAATGAACCTCGGCTACAAACATCGGTGCCGACGTTATCGTGCCGACCGTTTCGTTAGTCGGCGATCCATACATGTGATACCAGTATTCGTAACCTACACCGGCATAGACCACACGCGGATGACCGGCAAACGAACCCAGATCAGCCAACAGCGAAGCGCGAGCGAGAAACTCTGTCGTAGTCGGCACGCCGAAGCCGTCCCGGCCTTTTGGCCCGGTCACGCTGGCGAAGCCCTTGAAGACCAAAGGCACAGGCCCCGCCTGAAACGGAACGAGCCACGAGCTCTCGATGTGCCACGCGGGGTTGAAATGCACGTCCACGCCCGTGATGCCATTGTGGTTGCTCTCGGTACGAACGCCGGCCGTGATGTTCCAGAAGCCACGCGGCACGGCGAACTCGATGGTTGGGCCGAACACCAGCATCCGGGCACGTTCGCCATACGCGTCGTTTTTGGTGCCGAACTCGTAACCGCCGGTGATACCAAAGTCGCGGATGAAGCCGTAACCCATGTAGTGGCCGAGAATCTTGCCGGCGCTCAACTCGACCCGGCCGATGCTATAGATTTCCTGAGCTCCGCCGTTGGACGGTCCACCGGCTTCCGGGTTGGCGGAGTTCGAGACAAGGTAGTCCACGTTGAATGCGTAACTACCGTACTTGAAACCGCCGATGGTCGAGAGATAGCCGATGTTCTGCACAACCTTGTCTGGCACACCGGGGTAGTGGAAATCGCTGCCATAACGGTAGCCGACATACGTATCGTTCCACGAAACAGGTGGCGCGCCGAACTGTTCCGCCGATTTCAAATCCGGAGCACTGAGAGCCGCTGCACCGTTCTTGTAGGTACCAGGGGCGCGTTGGCTCTGCGTCTGCTGGTCCTGCGGGTTCTGCTGGGTCGGCTGCGCTTGCGGCGGAGCGGAATCGCTCGGTGCGGTGATAACCTCTTCCGCATGACTCACTCCGCTCAAACAGCAGAAGATGGCTGCACCGAGAAGCGGCTTGCGCAAAGCTACGGATAATTTTTGCATGTCTCCTTCCATATGGTTTTTTATCGGCTCTGCTGCTGTTTAGTCTTCTTGGAGACGAACAGAGAGGCAGATGCTCGGGGCGAAATTGTCAAAAGCCGTTCGACGTACGATTGCTACGAGAAGCTAAGGCAATAGCAGGGCTTGGCGCGGTGCGCCAGATTGAAGTGGTTGTGCGTGTCTCCGTCCAGATTGGATCAGTGTTGATATGGGCGGCGTGGTCGTTTTTCGACTCTCAATCGCGCCGCACGGCCGGCAACTCGCTGGGTAATCCAACACAGAAAATTCTTGTTGCGGTGATGAGGATAGTATTTGAAGGTCGAGCGCGTGCCTCTACACAAAAACTAGATTCGCTTGCATTTTTTGTTGCAGCGGTCGTGGCGCGATGAGATGGATCGGTTCGAACCATATCTCACCACTCAGACGTGCAGCACGTTGTTCCCACTACCTCCACGTCATCGCGGAAACGGAACGTTCCGCCTTCATCCGCCAATCGACGAAAAATGCCAGTGAATCTAGTTTTTGTGTAGGGACGCACGGCCGGGCATCCAATACTCTTATTTCTCATCAAGGGCGTTCGGCCCAAGCAGTCCAATTCAAAAAGAGCAACGGAGACTTTCATGGGACGGAGCATCGCTCTTGTCTTTTCGGCGCGATGAATGCCGCCGCCAGATTCGCTCGTCTTACCCTCTCGTATCGCCTGGCACATGGTGGCCCGAAGTGCCAGGCTTATCGGCGCTTTGAGCGCGTTTCGCTGCACGGTATGTGGTTGGAGGAATCTGCCAATTTTTAAAAATTAGGCATACGAAGTACATAAATAACTAGACGTTAAATCGGAGACTGCATGAAAAAGCTGAGAGTTTTTGTGTCTGGCGCGGTATCGGCATGTGTTTTCAATGCCGCATACGCCCAGTCGTCAGTCACGCTCTACGGCGTGATCGATAACGGTGTGGAATATCAGAACCCAGGCTCTGCCCCTGCGACGATCCGCGCCATATCCGGCGGGCTGTTTGCAAGCCGATACGGCTTGAAGGGCAGCGAGGACATCGGCGGCGGTCTTCACGTCAACTTTCAGTTGGAGCAAGGCTTCTCGGGCGCGACCGGCGCGGCGTCGAACGCCGCGGATGCCTTTAATCGTCAGGCTTGGGTGGGCCTGTCCGGGAGCTTTGGTGAGGCGCGCTTTGGGTTGCAAAATACGCCCCAATACATATTCATGAACCCCGAACTCGACCCTATGGCAGTGATGAGCATCGGGTCCCCAATGAACAATTTCAACAGCCTGACCATCCGGGTCAATAACGCGATTTCCTATTTCACCCCCACGGTATACGGCCTCACCGCGCAATTTATGGTCGCGATGCGCGATCAAACGACCAGACCGAGTGACGGATTGCAGTTCTACAACGCGGCAGTCCGCTATGTAAACGGGCCGTTTCGCGCGGCGGCCGGCTATGAGCAGGCGGCCAATGCAACCGGGACGTCTATCCTGAAGGTGTTTAACGCAGGGGCTTCGCTCGGCGTGGGCGCTGCCCGGTTTTATCTGGCCTACCACACGGAGCGCCAGACCGACGACAGCGAGAAGCGTGACGTCTATGAGGCATCGAGTTCGTACTCGTTCAGTAGCGCTGACCAGCTGTCGCTGATGTACGGCTATGCGCATGACAGAACAGGGCAGGGGAACAACGCGCAGCAGGTTGGTTTGACCTATGAGTACTTCCTGTCGAAGGCCACCACCCTCTACGCGGCCACCGGTTTCATTCAGAACCGAAACGAAGCGGACTTTACCCTCAACGGTACTTCGTATGCAGGCGTCACTGTCGCGCCGGGTTCCAACACGCGCGGCGTAACGCTTGGAATGGTGCATTCGTTCTGAGTACGCGGCGCCCGCGTCTCGAGACCGGCGCCGCCCGTGGGGGTAAGTCGCAAGTTACCCCTTCGGAAATCTATGGAAAAATATGCCCTGTTTCCGCGATCTTGCGAGACGGTTAAGATTGCGTGCTGCACGGGGCGATTCCAGCGACGAGATACGCTGAAAACAGCGGATATTCGAGCTCGGCAGAAGATCTTCAAGACCTTCGGCGGCAGGATGGCCATTGGTAAATACCCTCCTGTAACTGCCGCAGATTCGACGAGCGGTTGGCTTGAAGTCAGGTTGGAATCCGTTCTCAACGTCAGTGAACGAACGTAGAGGCGGTTTCATAAATTCCCCGGGACTGTTAGCATTTCTGCAATCGCGATCGGCGCGAACCGTCATGGTGTCGTGCAACTTCGGCCCGCGCTCGGTGCGCCACTGTGTCGTGTGCGCTTCGAAGCCGATCGCTTCAAGAGCCAAGGTGCTCTACGCCGGTATATGGCCTGCGCGGAATTCGCGTCAGAAATCTTCCGCGTGAGGCTGGAATTTCAAGGACGGCCGTACGCATCGATACGGCCGCCAAGGAGACGTTATGACATACAGTACCGTGGCAAAGTACCCGCCCAAATCTGTCCCCAAAGCGAAGCAGACAACCGTTCCGAAAGTCCGCCTGTACGTTGAGCGCCCTGAAAAAGAGAACTGGTTTGTTCACGTTGGACATGTCACCGACAGGGGCCGCTGGAAAACGGAGCCCCACGCGCATCCCGCTTATGGTCAGGTGATATTCGTTCGTAGCGGCCGCGGCGTCATGAATCTCGAGGGAAGCAGCGTGCCGTTCGAGGGCCCATGTGCCTTGCTATTGCCTACTGAATGCGTTCACGGTCTCGACTATGAAATCGATGTGGACAGATGGGTCGTGACAATCGAGGTGGCATATCTGACCCAGGTTAACGCCAAACTTCAGGAGTTCATCTCGCTCTGGGCGGCGCCCCGGATGATCCCGCTCTCCTATTCGGCCGAGGCGGGAATCGAGTTCTGCAACCTGATCAAGAGCCTCAAGCACGAGGTCGAGTCGGACGCGGTTGGTCATGTGGTGGGCACAGAAGCATTGCTGACGAGTCTTCTGCTCATGCTGGTACGCGAAACACGCCTGGAAGAAACCGGCAACGAAAGTGCAACACGCAACGATGTCCGCCAGGTCGACCGGTTCCGCAAACTGATTGACGAACATTTCCGCGAGAACCTGCAACTGCAAGACTACGCATCAATGATGGCCGTGTCCCTAGTGCAATTGCGTGCAGCATGTGCCTCCGCTACTGAGCAAAGTCCTACGAAAATGATCCACGCGCGCATTATTACCGAGGCAAAGCGTAACCTCATTTTCGGAGACATGTCGGTGGAGCAGATCGCCTTTGGGCTTGGCTTCGCGGACGCCGCGTACTTTACGCGTTTCTTCCGGCGGGAAGTCGGACAAGCGCCGAGCCAGTTTCGCGTCGCTGCCCGGCAGCAGCCTCATCGCAAGGTCGTTTCGCAGTAAGCGAACTCATGGTGCCGTTGGAGCGTCTATGACGCCAGCACCGGACCCCCTTTTTTGCCAGCGGTCGAGTCGACTCGCTTGCCCGGGTCGCCTGCCGCGGCGATTCGTTTCCATTCCGCGCGACCCCATCGTCTCAAGCCCACGTTGTAGCTGAGCACATCAAAAAAGTGCAAGTGAATCGGACTTTTGTGCAGGGACGCGGGCTTGCGAATCCGATACTCTTGACCGGCACGGTCACCGCATCGACGATCTCGAGACCGATGATTGACCGTTTGCGTGCTTTGAACGAATTTTAAAAAAACACACTATGAGACAGCCTCTCCCGAGAAACAGGCTGACGCGGTACGGAGCTGCCGCGATGCTTGTTTCGCTTGCGTCAATCGCAGGAACATACAGCACGCCTAACAATGCTGCCACGTTACCGGACAGTGCACAGACAGAACTCGTCTACGTGGGCACGCAGAAGAGCCAGATCGACGCGCTAAGCCTCGACACGGCCACCGGCAAGCTGACGGCAATCGGCCCGGTTGCGGAAGGACCTAAATCGACATGGGTCGCTGTACATCCCCATCTGCCGATTCTCTACGCAGTAGATGACGACAACGCCAGGGAAGGAAGCATCACCGCATACGCGGTGGATCGCGGGACGGGTGCGCTCACGAAGATGAACGCTGTTCTCACGGGGGGCAACGGAAGCACGTATCTGGGGTGGGACGCACCCTCGATGACCTTGTTCTCCGCCAATTACGCAAGCGGTTCCGTATCCAGCGTCTCCGTCAACCCCGACGGAAGCCTGGGCTCACTCGTGTCGACGATCAAGGAAACGGGTTCCGGGCCGAATCGTCGACAGGCGAGCGCGCATGCGCATAGCGCTGCAGTCGATCCGTCAGGTCGATATGCGCTCATCCCCGATCTGGGTGCCGATCGTGTGTTCGTTTACGGCTTTGACCGCGCAACTCATACTTTGTCGCCAGGTGACGAGTCCAACTCACGTGCCTTCGTCGTTCCACCTGGCAGCGGCCCCCGTCACATCGCTTTCGGTATGAGCGGCGAGTTTGTCTATCTGCTGACCGAACTGAGCGCGAATCTCATGGTGCTGCGCTGGGACGCATCGCAAGGACACCTGATGTTAGTGCAATCGGTGCCGACAACCAGCCCGGAATTCCAAGGGGCGAAGAGCGGAGCCGAGCTTGCGATCAGCGGTGACGGGCGTTTCGTCTATGTGGAGAACCGCGGTGAAAATGCGCTGGTTGTTTATAGCGTCAACCCTGAATCGGGCGAGCTTTCGCTTGTTCAGCGCACGTCAGCAGGCGGTGAGAAACCATGGGGATTTGGAATCGATCCGTCGGGAAAGTGGCTGCTAGTTGCCAACCAGCAGAGCGGCACAGTCAATGCGTTCAATATTGACCCTGTGTCTGGCATGGTTTCGAACACCGGGCAATCGGTTGACGAGCCGACTCCGGTCAGTGTTGCCTTCGTGAAATAAGGTACTACATCGCGTCGCCCCTGCACGCTTTTCGCTGTGAAGAAAAAGACGGCCGCTCCGGAGACGAAGGAGGGGATCCGGAGTCCGGAGCGGCCGTGAGAGGAACAGACGACTACTTCAAAGTGAACTTGCTGCGCTTTAGAACTTGTACGTTGCGCCAACCTGCAGATAACGGCCCATGTACGTGTACAGCGACTGGTCGTAACCGGTCTGGTCAATCTGGTTGACCCACAGCGGATCGTACGGAGGCGCCTTGTTGAAGATGTTGTTCATGCCACCGTAGATCGTCCAGTGCTTGAAGCCCGTGTACGCTACGTTCAGGTTGAACACGCTATAGGAGGCGGTGGAGTAGTCCAGACCCAGCGCGTCCGAGTACGGCCCCGTGTATTGCCATTCCAGATCGGCATTCCACTGGTGGAAGTTCCACGACAGGTCCGTGTTGCCCTTCCAGCGCGGGAACGAACCGCCGAACGGCTGCGCGAGCGTCAGGTCGTTACCTGCACCGTCAACCGTCGAGGCGAGGCCGCCAATGCCGTTCATCTTGAAGTGCCAGATATAGGCCCAGTCGGCCGACAGCTTGAACGTACCGACCGGGGTCGGCAACGACTGCGAGAACGTCGTTTCGAAGCCGTCCGTGTCGAACGAACCCAGGTTCTCGTACGTGTTGACCATGTACGCGATCGAGCCGTCCGCGTTGAAGACCGTGGCCGACGGATCGAGCTGGGTGCCGATCGCCTTGTCGACGTGAATCTTGTACCAATCGAAGCCGATGTCAGTCGTACGCGTCGGCGACAGTTCGAAGCCGATGTTGTAGTTCTTCGTGCGTTCCGGCTGCAGATCCGGGTTGCCCTTGGTAATAACGTTTTCGTCCTGACCGTTCGGACCGATCGGCATGATGCCGATGTTCGACGAATTCGTATTCTCGAGGAATTCCGGCGCGCGGAAGCCACGGGTGTACGAAGCGTAGGTGGTCAACTGCTGGATCGGTTGGAAGCGCAGGGCGAAACGCGGCGAGAACGCACCGCCGAAGTCGCTGTAGTGGTCGTAACGGCCCGACTGGCTGAACGTCAGCATCTTGTCGATCAACGGCACATCGACCTGGTAGTACACGGCCGCCACGTTACGCTCACCGGCTACTTCCTGGAGGTTCGGGTTCAGTACGTTACCGCTCAGGTAGTTGCCGCCTTCCTCGATCAGTTCGCTTTCGTGCAGGAACTGGGCACCGAGACCGAGGCCCACATCGCCGGTCGGCAGATGGAACAGGTTCGGCGTTGCCAGCGTTGCGTCGAAGGCGTCGAGCTTGGAAATACCGAGGTTGTCAGCCGTCGTCAGGATGCTGTTCAGCGCACCGGGTGTAGCCGACGGATTCACGAAGTTAAGCGTGCCGTTGTTGAGCGCAGTCTGCAGGGCATTCGGGTTGATCACACTGCCGAGCGTGTTGCTCACCGTGCTCATGGAATGGGTGTAGCCCACATTCCAGTCCCAGTCCTGCTTGCCGAGCTCGTAGCTGCCCTTCAAGCCCATTGCCGCGCGCCAGAAATTCGAATCCGTGGTCGAGCTATACGTGGTCGGGAGGTAGCCAAACAGTTCCTGCGCTACGCCGGTCGTGTTGTACGGATTGTTGGCCGGAACGGTAAAGCTGAGAGGGCTGACGGTCTTGGTGGTCGGGCTGTACGCAAGCCCGTTGCCGACGACTACAGGGCCATCGTTTGTGGTGGTCGTGTTGTTGCTTTCCCAAAGGTCGGCGTAGGCGGTCGTCGTGTCGTTGATCTTGAAGTCGGCGTGAACTTTAGCGTTGAGACGCTCGGTCATCGGCTCGATCGAAACGTCTTCAGCCGTATTCTTCAGGCACACGTTGCCGCTACTGATTGCGCCGGTTTGTGACGCAATAATGCTGTTGCCAGCCGGCACAGAAGTCGCGCAGCCGTAAGGCGTCGCTGCACCCGTGTTGGGGTTCAGGAGGTATGACGGTTGCTGGATACTGCCGCCAAACGGCTTGTTGCTGAAGTCCTGGTTCTCGGTCGTGTCGCGATCGGCAAGCGTATAGCCGTTCGACTTGTAATAGCTGGCGGTCGCAGTGACGTTGAAGCCATCCGACGCGAGATTACCGAAGCCGCCGAGGACGCCGAACTTGGTCGTGCCGCCGCCGCCTTGCGTGGCGCCGCCAATGCTGCCGTCGAGTTGCAGGCCCTGGAAGTCATGCTTCGTGATGATGTTGACCACACCGCCGATAGCGTCCGAACCGTACTGCGATACAGCACCCGTCTTCACCACTTCAATCCGGTCCACCACGTTTAGCGGCAACGTATTCAGGTCGAAGAACTGGTCTGAACCGTTGACGGCAAATGCGAACGGCGCGACGCGCTGACCGTCCACAAGCACCAGCGTGTATTTTTCGCTGAGGCCGCGCAGTGCGATGCCCGAACCGCCTGCAGCAAAACTGTCGGAGGTGGACTCTCCCCAGCTATTAGCCGAGTTGGCCGAGATCTGGCGCATGTAATCGGACACGTCCTTCGCACCCGAATCCTGGATTTCCTTCGAGTTGATGACCTGGACCTGATTGAACCCGGTCTTGTCCGCCTGACGGATCAGCGAACCTGTCACCTGAAACGTCTGCAGTTGCTTGACGTTCTTGCCGCCCGTCGCTGTAGCGCCCGATGCTGCCGCCGGAGCGGCTGCTGCAGCCGTGCCCGACGCCGCTGCTGCCGGCGTCGCCGGCTGGCTTTGCGCGAATGCCGGAACGGCGATCGCCGTGGACAACGCTAGTTCAGCCCAAATTATTCTTCTGATGGCAATCGCCAATGCCCTTTGCTTCATCTCACCCCTCACACTTGTCAGTAAGGCCACACGTTGTTATGCGGAGAGTGGTTTTATGGACCTCTCCCCGCGGTTCGCGGCGTCGATGCGCCGTATTCCGCCGAAACGCTGCGCGCAAGCGTCTTCACACGCACTCCATGTATGAGGTGCGCGCAGCATGGATAAACCGATGGTGATATCCCCGATGTCTGTCGGACTACTAACGGTTATGTCTTGATTTGCATAGCAATTAAAATTTTTTTCGTGAGAGCGTCAGACGCCCGGGTCTATGACACGCTTGCCGACAAATGCTTGTACTTCTCTCTGCCCCAGCACCTTTTTTGTGCTTTCAAAAAGGGTGCACAGATTACGCTCATTGTCGTGCACCGCCTATGTGCGAGCTGCACAAGCCCGTTGCTTGGGGTTTTTACCTAACACAGCCATTACAGGGTGTTGCCAGATGTAATCTAGCTAAGATACATATTTCTAAATTTGTTAGATACAAATAAAAATGTTTTACCTAGAGGAGGACGTCGGTGTGGCGTAGCAACGACAGCGGTGTGGAACCCGCTAGTCGTTGCGTTAGGGCTTCCCCTCATTTCGGATCACGCTCAAATCTTTGCCGGCTGCCCCGTCGCGCTGCCCGCTGCCTGGCCTCGTCGCGCTGGCGCCGCATTGCCGCTTGCTTGTCCTCAAAGAACTCTGCTTCGCGCTGTAACTTCTTGTACGAGTTGAGGCGTCTTAACGTTAGGCGACCTTCGTCCACGGCCTGCGTGACGGCGCAACCTGCCTCCCCGTTGTGCCCGCAATTGCGAAACGCACACTGGCTCATCAAGTGCGCGATGTCTTCAAAGGCGTCGCTCAGGCTATCGGCGCTAGCGCTTACGCCGACGCTCCGGATGCCCGGGGTGTCGATGATCACGCCGCTTTCCGGCAGCATGAACAGCGAGCGGCTGGTAGTCGTATGCGATCCGCGCGCGCCCTTAGCGCTTACGCCTAGCGTCAACTGCCGTTGTGATTCGGTCAAGGCGTTCACGATGGAACTCTTGCCAACGCCAGACGACCCGACGAACACGCAGGTTTCATCCTCCGCGATCATGAGCTTGAGTTGCGTTACCCCCGGTTCGCTAAAAGTGCTTAGCACACACACGGGGATTTCCGGTCCGAGTTCCGCGATCTGTTCGAGATAGGTGTTTGGGTCCGTCGCCAGATCGGCCTTGTTCAGGACAAGAACGGGTGAGATGTGGTTCGCGCGGGCCAGGAGCAGATAGCGTTCAAGTCGCGACAAGTTGAATTCGTCCGTGCAGGACGTGACGATGAACAGCTTGTCGACATTGGCCGCCAGCAGTTGCACACGGTCCTCGCCTGTACTGCGCTGGAAACAACTACTGCGCTCGAGGATGTCGATAAATTCGACTTCGCCGGTTTCCGTCGGGGTGCCAAGTATCCAGTCGCCGATGATGGGCGCTCGTTCGCTCTTCCTCGCAAAGGTCAGGTTGAATGGTCGCAGTTGTCCTCCTGCGTCGCCGGATACGACAAAGCGCAAGCCGAAGTCCTCGGTGACGCGATAGGGTTGGCCGATGCCGTAGCGTGCGGCGTGTTCTGCGAAGTGATCGTTGAAGCCCAGTTTTCTTAAGGAGTTGGACAAGATTGTTAGTTCCTGAATGATCTATAGGTCGGGCATTCGCATAGGGATGCTTCAATGCCACAGGCACACACGGTGGCGTGCCACGCTGAATGAAATAAGCATGACTAACGAGACCCGATGCGTTCGCCGCCGGAATGTATGGGACGAGCGCGAGCCACCGCGACGACTGACGCGACGCGGTTTAGGCCTGCATGAGGTCTGGAGAGCGTGCTAGAAAACGCAACGCCTGGAAGGAGGGGGATCGTGGAGCAAGCGGAATCCGTGGACTTGCGCAAGGCACGCTAGTCCGGCGCCAATGCTGCCGAGGCGCGGGTTATTTCGCTGGAGAAGGAAGACGCGCAACCAGCGCGTTAGTTCAACGATTGCAGACCCATTAGGGCCGAGTGTCCTGCTTGGACGTTGAGGACTTGGAGGATGAAGGCTAAGACGCGCAGACGCGGTCTTGCAAAGCAGGTTGGATTCGAGCGTGGTCATGATCCCAATGCATGGAAGAATTCAGAAGAAAGTCGCCTGAAGCTGCGGTGTAAAGATCTTTCATATCCAAACCTCCTGATTGCAGTGGGTCCGCCCTGAAACAAAACAATAGCCTGACGCCAAGTGGGACCGAGTGTTGACGGTGTACGACGGCGCCTATGATATCCGAGAATAAAAATTCTGGAGGAGGAATCTTTGCATTGGGATACGAGGCTGCCCCAGCAGCCTCATTCTGATGCTTTCTCATCCCCCGCCGCAGCGAGCAAATGCGCAATAAAAGTCGCCAGCAGCGGCGGCTGCTCGCCGCTGTTCCTAAGGCCAATATAGAACTGGCGAGTTGCCCACCCATCGAGCAGGCGGATAGCCCTAAGACCATAACGGCCGAGATAGGAAGCGGCAATCAGCTCCGGCATGATGCCAATGCCGATCCTTTCGCGGATCATGCGGCAGCGTGCTTCGTAGTTCGAAACTTCGATGCGAACATTGAGCGGTCGCGACAACCCGTCTTCAGCGAGCGACAGAAACGCCTCATATGAGTGTCGCGGAAAATAGCCGACGAACGGATAGTCCTTTGCCGCTTCGAGCGTTGTTTCGTTGTGCGTGGCGAGTGGGTGGTCGAGCGGCACGACCAGCACGACGCGATCGCGGTGGTAGGCAATCGAATGAATGCCTGGCGCGGGCGTGACGGCATGATAAATACCGATGTCCGAATCGGCATCGGCGATCAAGCGCGGAATGTCGTAACTGTAGCGTTCCTGCAGTTCGATCTGAACATTGGGCTCGCTCACGTAATAACGGCTAAGCGCTTGCGGCAGGAACTGGATGATCGACGAGCGGTTCGCGGCCAGCCGGATTTTCGGCTGCCCGCTCATGCCGAACTCCGCTACCGAGTTTTGCGCCAGTTCGACGCTGCGCAAGATCGCCTTCGCGCGATGATAGAGCGCCGCGCCAGCGGGTGTCGGTTCGACGCCGCGTCCATGGCGCACGAGCAGCGTCGTGCCGAGCCGCCGCTCCAGCTCGGCGATGCGCTTGCTCGCCGCCGACGTAGCCAGATTCTCGCGTTCTGCAGCTTTCGAAAGGCTCTTCGCCTCGATGGCGGCCACCAGCATCTGGAGGCCGGGCAAATCCATTTTCATGCGCGGGACGATCCATGGGATGACGCGGGCCGGCGTTTCGCCACGCCCGCAAGGGTGGATGCATGATACGCGAGGTCCCCGGCTTGCCGCGCGCAGTGCGCGAGGATCAAAGCGGGAAATCGTAGAGGCGCGCCGGATTGCTTACCAGTATGGCTTGTCTCGACGCAGCATCGGGCACGGCGCGCAAGAAATGCTCGATCAGTGTGCCGTCGTCCGGCATCCTTGCGGACTCGAAGTAATTGACGTGCGGCCAGTCGCTGCCCCACACCACATGATCGGGGTTGGCCGCAAGAATCGCGGCCTCGAAGGCGAACACGTCTTCGTACGGTGCCCCCGTTGCGGAAATCCGATCCGCGCCCGATATCTTGGTCCACGCGGCGCCGTCGGCGAGCAGGGCGACAAGCGTCTGAAAGCCGGCGTCATCCGTGCCGCGTGAAACATTCATGCGCCCCATGTGATCGACGACTAGCGGGATCGACAGTGCACGCAACGTGGGCGCGAGTTCCGGCAGGTCGGGCGCGTGAACCCATATCTGCGCGTGCCAGCCGCGCGCCGCAAGACGCGGGGCGAGGGCGCGCAGATCGTCGAGGCCGGCGCCGTTGCGGTACACCTTCTGCCCGTGCTCCTGATAGAGATTGAAGCGGGCGCCGCGCACCCCATGCAGCGTGAGGCTGTCGAGCTCGGCCTCGGAGGTGCTGCCGTCGATTACCGCCACGCCGCGCAATCGCGTAGGGGCTTGCCGGAGTGCGTCGACGAGAGAGCGGTTATCGGTGCCGTACACGCTTGCTGTTACGACTACGCCGCGCGCGAAGCCTGTGGCATCGAGTTGTTCGATGAAGCGCGTCACGGGGTTTTCCGGTGGTGTATAGCTGCGTTCGTCGGCCAAAGGAAATTGCGTGTAAGGGCCGAACACGTGTGCATGGCAATCACACGCGCGCGGTGGAATGGCGGCCGGCACAAAGGCCGGGGGCGGCAGGGGACCGAGGCAGGGTTTCGTCATTGTGAACAGGTGTTTAGTCGGGCTGAACGGAAGGCGGCAAAGCGCAGCGCATACTTGCATGGTACGGATCGTTTGCCGCTCGAGCGTTATCTAAATGGAAACGCTGCATTCGCCAAAATGAACAGCAGCCCTATCTGGGGCGGCCACAATCTGAACAGGAGTGTGCCGGTTTTCCCGGCGGAGGTACCCCACCCATTCGAACAAAAGACGGAGACTGGCTTTGGATATTCTACTTTCGCGCTCGGCGGCCGAACGGTTGGGTGGCGCGATCGCGAACGTGCTTGGCGATACCGCTTACCGCATCGTGACGCCCGACGAGCCGCATCGCGGGCGAGCCGACATTGCGTTCATCAGCCGCGATGTGACGGGTCGCTCAACCAAGACCGACCTCACCGCGGAACTGCAAGCTTTCTACAAGGTACTGCGTGAATCGCCTCGTCTTGCATGGGTCCATACGCATTCGTCCGGCGCCGACCGGCCAATCTTCCCGGAATTGCTGCAGCGCGGTGTGACCGTCACGACATCCTCGGGGGCGAACGCGGGTGTCGTGGCGCAGTCGGCGCTCGGCGGAATGCTTGCGCTCGCGCGCCGCTTTAGCCGTCTCTACGAAGCTCAACACCGTCATGCGTGGGAGCCGTTGCTTGGCGAGGCCTCGCCAAGCGACCTCGCGGGCCAAAATGCCCTCATTGTCGGCTATGGTCCGATCGGGCAGCGGCTCGCGCGTTTGCTCGGGGTTCTCGAGATGAACGTCACCGTCGTGCGCCGCGAAAGCGGCGCGGGCGGAGCGGCGGGTGCAGAGACGAGCGGGACCGTACGTACGATCTCGTTCGGACAACTCGACGATGCGCTTCCGCACACCGATTGGCTAATCCTCGCGTGTCCGCTGACGCCGCTCACAACACGCCTGATCGACGCGCGTCGAATCGCATCGCTGCCTTCACGTGCTTACCTCGTCAACGTGGCGCGTGGCGAGGTGGTGGCGCAGTCCGCGCTTATCGAGGCCCTTGCGCGCGGCGCGCTCGCCGGCGCATGGCTCGACGTGTTCGAACGCGAGCCGCTCGATGCGGCTTCGCCGCTATGGGATTTGCCCAACGTGCTGATCTCGCCGCACACCGCAGGGCATTCGGACAGCTACTACGACGCCGTCGGCCGCATCTGGCTCGACAACCTGGCGCGCTGGCAGCGCGGCGCACCGCTCGTCAATGCGGTGCCGCCGCAGTTCGCCGTCGTCTGATCACACTTGCAGCCCACCAACTGGAGTTACCGCATGGCGTTGAGTATCGATTCGCCCCCCGCAACTCTCGACACAGGCGCGACGGCTGACGCGTTCGAGCGGGCGGTCTATCGCAAGGTCGCGCTGCGTATCCTGCCCTTGCTGGTGTTCGGCTACATCCTTAATTATCTCGACCGGATCAACATCGGCATTGCGCAGATCCAGTTCAAGTCCGACCTTGGGTTTAGCGATGCGGCCTACGGTTTCGGCGCCGGTCTGCTGTTCGTTGGCTATGTGGTGTTCGAGATTCCGAGCAATCTGATGCTCGACCGCATCGGCGTGCGCAAGACCTTCTTGCGCATCATGGTGGCCTGGGGAATCTTGTCGACGATGACCATGTTTGTTCGTACGCCGATGCAGTTTTACCTGGTGCGTTTTCTGATCGGTGTGGCCGAGGCCGGTTTCACGCCCGGCATCTTTCTTTACCTGAGCTACTGGTTTCCGGCGCGGCGTCGTGCACGCATGACGTCGATCTTCTACCTGAGCATTCCACTCGCGGCGACGCTCGGCACACCGCTCTCGGGATGGATCATGCACGCGTTCCAGGGACAACTCGGGCTGCATGGCTGGCAGTGGCTCTTCCTGCTCGAAGGCATGCCCTCGGCCGTCTTCGGCGTCGTGCTCTTCTTCGTGCTGAGTGACCGGCCCGATACAGCGCCCTGGCTGGCAAGCGCCGAACGCGCATTCATTCTCGCGGATCTCGACCGTGACGAAAGCCACAAGACGCGCCGCTCGAAGCACGCGCCGTTTCGCGCGATTCTGTCCGACCCGCGCGTATTCTGCGCGGGCTTCACCTTCGCGTGCAGTTTTTCGCTAGGCAACACGCTGGCCTTCTGGGCGCCGATGGTGATCCGTAATTCGGGCGTGGCGCAGGTCGTCAACGTTGGCGTTCTGGCGGGAATCCCGGCGTTCATCGGGACCATCGTGATGCTGCTAGTGGGGCGCCACTCGGACCGCACGCTCGAGCGGCGCTGGCATGCGGCTATCGCACTCGTTTGTGCTGCCGCGGCGCTTGCGATGCTGCCGCTCTTTCACAGCAACACGGTCGTGGCGATCGTCCTGCTGGCCGTGGCGTCGGCGGGCCACTATTCCTGTCTTTCAGTGTTCTGGTCGATTCCGCCGACTTACCTCACACGCGAAACCGCAGCCGGCGGTATCGCGGTGATCAACGTGATCGGCTCGCTTGGCGGTGCGTTGAGTACTGCCGCGCTGGGCTGGATGAGTCATGGCGCGGCCGGCTTCGGCAGCGGCCTGGTCGTGCTGGGCGCGATCATCGGTTGCGGTGCTGTTGTATTGCTAGTGGCGTTTCCGGCCCGGACGATCCGTTCGGCGCCGGCATGACTTAAGGCCGCACAGAAGGCCATTACACAAAACTACAGGAGACAAACGTCCATGAACGACATACACGCAACGGCCGCCGCCCCTGATGCTGTGCCGGGCATCCACGCGGGGTCATCAACGCGCCGTGCGGCGCGTTCGATAGTCGGCGGCTCGATCGGCAATCTGATCGAGTGGTACGACTTTCATGTGTACACGACGTTTTCAATCTATTTCGCGGCGTCGTTCTTCCCGCGCGAGAACCGCACCATCCAGCTACTCAGCGCAGCCGCCGTGTTCGCGCTGGGCTTCCTGCTGCGTCCAATCGGAAGCTGGATGATTGGCCTTTACGCAGACCGGCGGGGCCGGCGCGCCGGCCTCACGCTCTCGGTCATCCTGATGTGCGGCGGCTCGCTTGCGATTGGCCTGTGTCCAACCTACGTCCAGATTGGCGCCCTCGCGCCGCTGGTGTTGCTGCTCGCGCGTCTCGTGCAGGGGTTTTCTCTCGGCGGCGAGTACGGCGCAAGTTCGGTCTATCTAAGCGAGATTGCCAAGCCTGGTCGTCGCGGCTTCTACAGCAGCTTCCATTACGTCACGCTGATCATGGGCCAGTTGCTCGCCACGCTCGTCCAGGTCCTGCTGCAGGAGTTTTTCTTTTCGCGCGCTGAGCTCAACGCGTGGGGTTGGCGTGTACCGTTCATCACAGGTGCGGCGTTGGCGCTAGTCGCCTATTGGGTGCGCCGCAATATCGACGAAACGCCCGACTTTCGCAACCTCTCCGAAGCCGCCAAGGAACGCACCGGACTTTCCGAGCTGCGCAAGCACTGGCGTCCCGTGATTCTCGTGTTCGGCCTCACCACAGGCGGCACGCTCGCATTCTTCACCTACACGGTTTACATGCACAGCTATCTCGTCAACACGGTGGGGCTCTCGGCACGTGCCTCCGCGTGGGTGTCGCTATCCACGCTGACGTTGTTCATGCTTGTGCAACCGCTGTTCGGCGCGCTTTCGGATCGCATTGGACGACGGCCTCTGCTGATCGCGTTCGGCGTGGGCGGGACATTCGGTACCTGGCCGCTGCTTGCTGCACTCGCGCACACCCACAGCGAATCCACAGCCTTCCTGCTGCTTGCCGTGGCGCTGCTGATCGTATGCGGCTATACGTCGGTCTGTTCGATTGCGAAGGCGGACCTCTTTCCTGCGCGCTTGCGTGCGCTCGGCGTAGGCGTGCCTTATTCGATTGCGACCGCATTGTTCGGCGGCACCGCCGGCTATGCGGGTCTCTGGTTCAAGAGCGTCGGCTACGAACAGGGCTTCTACCTGTACGCGTCGGCCTGTATCGCCTGCACGCTGGTGGCCGCCTTATGTCTGCGCCGCAGCGATTCGCAGATGACCGCATGAAGCACGTATTCCTTTGTTCACTTCCTTTATGACCTGCAGGAGCATCGCATGAAACCGATTCCCGAATTCGACATCCCCTCGATGCGCGAACACTGTTCCGAAGAGGAGTGGCAGGTGCGCGTGGACCTGGCCGCGTGTTATCGCCTCGTCGAACACTACGGCATGTCCGACATGGCGGCCAACCATATCTCCGCGCGTGTGCCCGGCGAAGAGGCGTTCCTGATCAACGCATACGGGATGCTGTACGAAGAAGTCACGGCGTCGAGTCTCATCAAGATCGACAACGATGGCAACATTCTGAGCAAACCTGCATTCGTCGGCGCGGACTATGGCATCAACCGCGCCGGCTACGTGATTCATGGCGCGATTCATGAGGCGAAGCACGAGCTTGCCTGCGTGATCCATACGCATAGCTGGCCGGGGATGGCCGTGTCGGCGCTCAAATGCGGACTGCTGCCGATGACGCAAACCGCCATGCGCTTCTACAAGATCGGCTATCACGATTACTGCGGCGTGGTGCTCGATACGAGCGAACGTGACTCGCTGATCGCGGATCTCGGCGACAACAACGCACTGATCCTGCGCAACCATGGGTTGCTGACCGTCGGCCGCACGATTCCGGAGGCGTTCAACGCGATGCATCGACTGGAGCTGTCGTGCCGCTCGCAACTGGCGGCGCAGGCGTGCGGTGTCGAACTCAACGAAGTCTCGCCCGAAGTGCTCGAACAAACGTACATGAACTACCAGCCGCAGACGCGTCGTCCGTACGGCCTGCTCGAATGGCCGGCGTTGCTGCGCAAGCTGGACCGGATCGATCCGAGCTATCGGGAGTGAGCTGCAGAGGATGGGCGCTGCGGCGCCTATCCAAGGGTTGGTTCTGCTCCAGACGGAGAGGGACGCCCACGGTCTCTGAACACAGGAGAGCTGCGAGCAGGTTGTCTGGATTGATCAGTCATCCGTAAGGCCGACCCGGTTCGGCTGGCGGCGCTCGATTGCCCACTTGAGCAACGCGGCCGCGCGTAGCGGTCCGTGAACGAACTTGCCGTAAGGCATGGTCAGGAACAAGGCGATCACGGCGCCGAGATGCAGCGCCAGCAAACTGGGCATCGCAGCGCTGCTACGCAGCACCATGAGTGCGAGGCCACTGAGCGCGACGATTAGCAGCAGAGCGATGAAGCCGAGATCCATCGGCTTTTGCGCGGCGTCGCCCTGGTTGGGATGGCGTTGCAGATTCAGCCAGCCAAGACCGAGTGTACCCACGGCGATGCCAATGCCACCGACGGTGCCGAGTAGTGTCGGCGGGCTCGTATAGGCATACGGCGCCTCGAGCCGGAACACATAGTGATAGAGCGTGGCGACGCATGTCGACAGGAAACATAACGCGAAACCGTAGGCAGTGGCATGGTGGCAATGCCGGCGCGCGAGCGAAAAGCGGTCGTCCTCGTTGTTGCAGCCTTCACCGTGTCCACCACCCAGGTACCGGAGCGTTGCGACCGCGCTGGTGGCTTCGGCAAGCGCCGCGCCACTGGCCGAGCCCGGCACGGCTTCGCGCCAGAAGCGACGCACACCGATCCCCAGTGCACAGATAGCGAACAGAAAGACCGGCGCGAAGATATCGACCATCAGCGTGTGCGGGAACACATCGTAGAACGAACCACTCACAGAGGCCTGCCACAGGTTACCGCTCATCGCGAGCGCGAGGATCAGGAACAGTGCGACGCCGCCCGCAAGCGCGAGGGCGACCGCGAGGCCGTTGCGCTCGTACAGCGCCGCGAACGAACGGGGCCATGCAAACAGGCGGTACGTGCGGCCGCGCACGCTGGCCATCGTCTGCGGGACGTTGACGGCAAACTCATGCGGCGGCGCGTACTGGCACGCGTGCAGGCAGGCCCCGCAGTTGTGGCACAGGTTCGCCAGGTAATGGACGTCGGCGGTGCCGAACTCGAGGCGCCGTGTCATGGCCGGAAAGACGGCGCAGAAGCCTTCGCAGTAGCGGCACGCGTTGCAGATCTGCAGGATCCGGGCGGCTTCGTCCTCCGGCACGGAGAGAAGCGGCGCCCTTGCGACGGTCACGGCGACGGGCGACCACTCGTCGCTGGCTTGCTGGATCAGTTTTTCAAGAGCTTGCACGACTGCTTTCCTTATGTACCGAAGCGACGGCATGCGCGGCGGCGTTGGTGCCGGCGATGCGGCCGAATGCCGTGCCGATGCTCATGCCGACGCCGGCCGTATAGCCTTTGCCGAGCACGTTGCCGGCCATCATTTCGCCGGCGACGAAGAGATTTTCGCTAGGCTCGTCGCCAAAGCGAACCGCGGCCGTCTGGTCGGTTTTCAGGCCGAGATAAGTGAACGTGATACCCGGACGCAAGGCGAAGCCGAAGAATGGCGGCGTATCGAGCGGGAGCGCCCAGTGAGTCTTCGGCGGAGCGAGCTCATCGGTGCGGCAATCGTCGAGCTTCGTGTGATCGAACGTGCCGGGGCGGCAGGCGGCGTTGTACGCGTTAAGGGTCTCCATGAAACGCGCGGGGTCGAGTCCGAGGGCCGTTGCAAGTTCAGGCAAGCTGTTCGCCCGCACGCCCGGAAACACCGGCGGCATGAAGCGTCCAACGGCCTTCGCATCGATGATCGACCAGGCGGTCTGCCCCGGCTGCTGGGCGACGAGACGCCCCCAGATCGCGTAGCGCTTCGGCCAGAAGTCCTCGCCTTCGTCGTAGAACCGTTCGGCGTCCCGATTCACCACCACGCCGAGCGACACGCAGTCGACGCGCGTGCAGATGCCGCCGTCGTAGAGCGGCGCGCGTGCGTCGATTGCCACCATATGTGCCTGGGTCGGGTCGCCGATGCTGTCCGCGCCCGCGTCGATCATGAAGCGCAGCAGCGTGCCCATGTTGAAGCGCGTGCCGCGGATCAGGAAGTTGTCGGCGGGGTGTTCTCCGCGCTCGTTGACGCCCCAGGCATCGCGCAACCACGCGCGGTTCGACTCGAAGCCGCCCGCCGCGAGCACACAGCTGCGCGCCGTAATGCGTTCGTTGCCCGCCCACGCGGCCACGAAGCGCGGGCCGTCGAGCTCGATGCGCTGCACCGGCGTTTCATAGCGGATCTGCACGCCGAGTTGTTCCGCGCTGCGGTAATAGGCGTTGACGAGGGCCTTGCCGCCGCCCATGAAAAAAGCGTTGGTTCGGGCGGTATGCAGCGCGCCCGAGAGCGACGGCTGGAAGTGCACGCCATGCTGGCGCATCCACGGCCGGCAGGTCGACGACGCGCGAATTACAAGCCGCGCGAGCGCCTCGTCCGTGAGGCCGCCGGTGACTTTCAGCAGATCCTGCCAGTATTCCTCTTCGGGGTAGGCATCGACGAGCACGTCCTGCGGCGCGTCGTGCATACAGCGCAGATTGCGGGTGTGTTGTGAATTGCCGCCGCGCCATTCGCGCGGCGCGGCCTCCAGCAACAGAACGGAAGCACCGGCTTCCCGAGCCATGAGGGCGGCGCATAGCGCAGCATTGCCGCCGCCGATGACGAGAACATCGACCATCGAGTTGTCTCCTTTGGCTCGCACTGTACGGGCGAACGCGCCGCACCGCCATGGGCGGCGGGGCAAGGGGGCTTCAGTTTTCGTGAAGGGTCGCGCTGGCGCGGAGCGCCGCGCCGGGCCAGCGGCCGGCGGCCACGATTTCGCGCGCGACATCGAGGAGCACGACACGCGCGGCGAGGCCAGCCGGCGACAGCTCGTCGTCGGATGCGCTGACGATCAGGTTGGGGCGCGTCACGTCGGCATCGAGGATCGGGATACTGGTGAGCTGGGCGTTTTCGGGGCGCGCCAGTGCGGCGCCCGGCTGGATCGTCGCGCCAATGCCGGCGCGCACGGTGTCCATGAGCATCGCGAGGCCGTCGATTTCCGCGGCTATCAGCGGTTCGTAGTGCGCGCGCCTGAAGGCGGCGCTCAGCAGCGCACGCAATCCGTGCGATCCGCTTGGCAGGACGAGCGGCAAGCGCTCCAGTTGCGCGAGCCATACCGACGCTGTGGCCGGCATGCCGGCCAGCGTCGGGTTGCCGATCACGAACAACTGCTCGTCGAGCAACGGCAGGCTGCTCCAGCGCTGAGCCGGTTCTTCCTGAAACAGAATCGCGAGGTCGATCTGGCGCGCGTCGAGCATCGAGCCCAGATGACCGGACAGGCTTTCTACCATGTGCAGCCGAACTTCCGGATAGCGCTCGCGCATGGCCTGGATGAAGGGCAGCCCGAGCACGCCCGTCGTACTCGGTGCGAGCCCGACGCTGACATGCCCCGATAGCCGCGCTTCCTGCGCTGCCAGCGCGGCCGCATCCACGTGACGCAGCGCGAGTTGCGCCTGGCGCCAGAAGGCGAGGCCGGCATCGGTCGGCACCACGCCGGACGAGGTGCGCCGCAGCAGCCGAGTGGAGAGTTCGCTTTCGAGCCGGCTGATCTGCTGGCTCAGTGCCGATGTGACCACGCCGAGCTCGAGCGCGGCGCGCCCCATGCTGCCGTGGGCAACCACACTGACGAAATAGCGTAACTGCCTGAGTTCCATGGGGAGGGCGCGGGTGGGGATCGGCTGATTATAGGGCGCGTCGCGTCGTTCCTAGTCAGCAATCGCCGTGACGGCCGGCCACACCCGCTCCTCAAACTGATCGGACGGAACTGGCTCGGAGTACAAAAAGCCCTGCGCAAAGTCGCAACCCACGGCGGCGAGAAAGTCGCGTTGATCTGTCGTCTCGACCCCTTCAGCGATCACCTGAAGCCCAAGCTTGTGAGCCAGCATGACCATCGCTTCGCAAAGCGCCTGGTTGCCGCCGTCGAAGCCGAGGTTCTGCACGAATGAGCGGTCGATCTTGAGATAGTCGATATCGAAGCGCTTCAGATACGCCAGGGACGAGTAGCCGGTCCCAAAGTCGTCGATCGAAATCCCCATTCCCGCATCACGGAAACTCAGCAACTTCTCATTCAGTTCCGCGTCCAGCAATAACCCTTCGGTTATTTCAATGGCCACGCTTTGTCTGGGCATCCCTTCCCGTATGAGGTATTCGGACCATTGGATACACACCAGATTGTCTTGACGAATCTGCACCGGTGAAATGTTGACGCTGATCTGGAACGACGGATGGAATCGTTGGCGCCATTGATGCGCCTGGCGCACGGCCTGTTTGAACACCCAGTCGCCAATTGGAACGATGAGCCCCGTGTCTTCGGCCAAGGCGATGAAATCTAGCGGACTGATCGTGCCGCGTTCGGGATGCATCCAGCGTATCAGTGCTTCGGCCTTGTAGATTTCGCCCGTCGCGAGATCGACGATGGGCTGGTAATAGACCTGGAACTGTTCCGCTTGCAAGGCGGTGCGAAGATCGCTCGTGAGACGCCGGCGCTTTTCCGCCGCCACCTGCAACTCGGACGTGAAATAGTGGACACGGTTGCGTCCAGCGGCTTTCGCCGCGTACATGGCCTGGTCGGCATTCTTGAAGAGAACGTCGAGTTCGCTGGCGTCGTCGGGGTATAGCGTGACGCCGACACTCGCAGAAATGAAGGCCTCATCCGCGCCGAGCTTGAACGGCTCGGCGAGCTTGGCGATGACCGTCTTCGCGATCTGTTCGATGCGTCCGGTGTCGTCCAGCCCGGACAGAATGACCGTGAACTCATCGCCGCCAAGACGAGCGACCGTGTCGGTTTCACGCACGCAAGAGGTGATGCGTCTCGCCGCCTCGATCAGCAGGATGTCGCCGGTATCGTGTCCCAGTGAGTCGTTGACTTCCTTGAAGCGGTCCAGATCGATCAACATCAGGGCCATGGGCCGCCCAGAGCGATCCGACACGCCAGCTTCGTGGTCGAGACGCTCATGAAACATCTGGCGATTCGGAAGATGGGTCAGCGCATCGAAATTGGCCTGTTTCCAGATCGTTGCCTCGAACACCATCCGGTCCGACAAATCACGGCCTACCGCCAGCACGGAGTTCACCTTGCCCGATGCATCGATCTCCGGCGTGAGCCGGATATGACTGCACTGTTCCTTTCCATCCTTGCCGAGCCATCGCAGTTCAAACTGATGACTTTTGCCGGTTGTAATGGTTTCTTTGATCTTCCTCTCATAGGTCAGCGCATTGGCGCCGCCCGGGACTTCTGAGGGCCGCTTGCCGAGCGATTCGGCGAGGCTGCGGCCCGCTGAAACACAGAACGCGGGATTGGCGTAGGTGCGGCGAAGATCGCGGTCGTAGCGCGTAATCGTGTCGGGCGAGTTTTCGATCAACGTGCGCGACTCCTGCTCGCGCGCGACCAGTTCCACTGTGCGCTCGATGACGGTTTGCTCGAGAGAGGCGTTGATCTCGTTGATCTTCTGGATTTTCTGTCTGATCGCCGCACTCATTCGTTCGAACCGCTGCGCCAGTCTGCCCAGTTCATCCCCGGCGCCAATGTCGCGGTGTGCGTCCACCGGTATCTCTACCTCGGCGCCCGCATCGCTGCCGGTGTCGTGCATCTTTCGCACCAGTTCCTTGAGCGGGGCGGAGATGCTGTGCGAAATGAAGTAGGCGAGGAAGATCGAAAGCAGAAACCCCGAGATGCCCACCAGGATGATCTGGTTGCGCACCGACTGTGCCTCCCCCGTCAGCTTCTGCTCCGGGATGGTACTGACCACAAACCATGGCGTTCCGGCGATGGCGGTGTACGCGGCGAGATATCGGCCGCCGCTTGTGCCCTCGAAGTCGACGAAGCCACTCGGCTCGCCGTGCGGATCGGCTTGTGTGATCTTTTCGATCAGGCCCGGCTCGGCCCTGCCGTCGGTGGTCACCGAAGTGCCGTCGGCGCCGACAATCCGCTTGTCGGTACTGGCGTCGACGACATAGATCTCCGTTCCGCTGCCCGTAGCGACGTCATCGAAAATCGCCGAGAAATGTTCGGGACGAATCACCAGAACCAGATTGCCGATCTGCTGATTGTTGCTCTTGCCGATGATGGCACGCACCATCCCCAGGTCCTGTTGACCGGCTCCGTTGTCGTAGCTACCCCAGTAAGGCCGGCCATTGCGGTTGGGCGCCTGCTGGACCAGACGCACGACACCCCGCGTCAGTTGCGCGAACGCCTGGGTGTCCATGATCCGGTTGTTCCGGTCGAGCAGATATTTCTGGTTGATGTAATCAACCGCGCCGTAGTGCTCGAGGAGCAGTCGGGTCATATCCTGGCGCGCTTCGCTTTGCTCCTTTTCATTGCCGCTCGCGACGCGGGTCAGCGCGTCCTGAACGCGATCGGAGAGCACCAGCAGACTGCTCTCCGTCTCGATCTGCTCCATGCGCAGCGAGATGTTTTTGGCGACCTGTTTGACCACCTCTTTCGAGAATATCTCCGCCTTCTGCTTGATCGCCGCGGTCGAATCTACATACGATATGTAGCCCGAAACAAGTATCGGGATCAGCGAAAGCAGGATGAACGCGGTTATCAGCCGGTAGCGAATCTCGACACGGCGCAGCAGATCTAACGAGAAGTAGGCGAATGCGTTTCGCAGCCAACCGAGCAGGGAAGTCATTTGTAGTGCATCTTCGCTTCATTCTTAACCGACTCATCCAGGAGTTTCGCCGCCTGTCCTGGCGTGATTTTGCCAAACAGCACATCCTGCATCAATCGATGCAAACGCTCGATGGAATTGGAGGGTAGAAACGAATAGTACGGGCTTCCGGTCACCGCATAGCGACTAACCGTGTTGGTGTAGTCGATAATCTTCGGATCGCTAACTGCTGTCCCCGAGACCTGCTTGAACGGGGAGATGTTCTGGCGTTTTGTCTGCAGAATGGAAAACCCCGGCCCGGCGATGAACTCGAGAAAGCGCATCGCAGCAGCCTTGTTGGGCGTCTCGGACACCGCAAAGCCAGTTTCGCTGCCGATTACCGGCACGACCCGCTCGCCCGGCGCGTTCCACGGTGGGATGAATACGCCTACCTGGAAGGGGTTCCCGTGCAGCAACAGACCGGCGGCCCAACTGCCGTGAAAAGCCATCGCGACCTTGCCTTCCTTGAAAAGCCGTATGCCATCGTCGTAACCGGTCGTCATGAACGAGTCCTGGACGAAACCACGTTCGGGTATCAGCAACATCTTGGCGAAAATATCCGCTACCTGAGGGGTGTTGAGATCCAGCGTGCCGTCGCTGATCCGGTTTTTCCAGTCTGGCTCGTGCGCCACCACATTGTTGGCAAAGCCTGAACTGAAAGGGCCGTTGCCGAGCATGTTCGGAAAGCCGCCGTTCCACATGATAGGCGTAACACCCGCCCGTTTGAGCTGTTCGCATACCGCCAGGAATTCGTTGAAACTGGTCGGCAGTTCCTTGATCCCTGCCTTCGCGAACATGTCCTCGTTGTAGTAGATCAGCGTCGTAGCCACTCCACCCGCTATTCCAAAGTGCCTGGACTGGCGATTGGTCCAGTCCTTCTTGAGCGGGTCGAGCATGTTGTTCCAGGCGGACGTCTTGCTCAC
This sequence comes from Paraburkholderia phenazinium, assembly GCF_900141745.1. NCBI lineage: Bacteria > Pseudomonadati > Pseudomonadota > Betaproteobacteria > Burkholderiales > Burkholderiaceae > Paraburkholderia > Paraburkholderia phenazinium. Next base: position 1,283,848 of record NZ_FSRM01000002.1, read on the forward strand.
ATCGGCCAGGAGCCCTTGATCGGCCAGGTCGGCCGCGTAGGCATTCGGGTTGATACTTACCAGATCGGGCAAGTTGCCGGAGGCGACCCGCGGCTTGATGTTTTCCTCCACCGAGTTGCCGATCATGAACTGCACATCCACGTGTATGTCTGGATTCAGCTTGCTGAATTCGGCGGCAATCTGCAGCATTTCCTGCGGCCAGTCGGGAGCCCAGATCAGGGCGGTGATCGTGGTGCTGGCGGGCGCGCCCGTGCTCGAAGAAGTCTGGTCCTGCTGATGGCAACCGCACAACGAAAAAACAATCAAACAGGCCAAGATGGACAGCAAAGACGCAAACGCAGTTTGTCGCACTTGGGGTTCACTTTTCGACGTCGATCCGATCGGCACCTGATTCTTTGCAAAACAGGGCTGCTTAGGCGCCCCCTGGAGGGCTGCTACTCACACAGCATATCGGCAGTCAGCGCAGATACTTTAACTGGACGGTCCGAGCCCGAATCTTGCTGGCGTCGGGCGCAGGCGGCCCGGAGAACAGTATGTGATGGGCGTTTGATACACTGACCGTATTGAGCACTATGTCCCGACTGGGCGTGCTGGTCCGATTTCCATTGTCGAAAAAGGGAGCAAATCGTGGCTGATGAGAAGATGCTGACGCAAGTTCGTGAAAAACAGGGATTTTTCGCGGCCCTGGACCAAAGCGGTGGGTCGACCCCCGGCGCCCTGAAGCTTTATGGCATCCCGGAGAGCGCCTACAGTGGCGACGCCGAGATGTTCAAACTGATCCACGAGATGCGGGTGCGCATCATCACGGCGCCCGCCTTTACCGGGGACAAGGTCATCGGAGCTATTCTGTTCGAAGCCACCATGGACGGGCAGGCTCAGGGGAAGCCGGTTCCGGCCTTCCTGTGGGAGGATCGCGGCGTCGTGCCGTTCCTGAAGGTCGATAAGGGCCTGCAGGACGAAGCGGACGGTGTCCAGCTGATGAAACCGATTCCTGGGCTGGACGCGCTGCTCGAGCGGGCGGTGAAACTCGGTATCTGCGGCACGAAGATGCGTTCGGTCATCAAGCTGAATTCGAAAGAGGGTATCGCTGCGATCGTGAAGCAACAGTTTGAACTGGGTGCGCAGATCGACGGCCACGGTCTCATGCCGATTCTGGAACCCGAGATTTCGATCAAGAGTCCGGACAAGCCGGGCGCGGAAGCCACGCTGCTCGCGGAACTGACTAAAGGTCTCGACGCGTTGCCGGAGAGCCGTCAGGTGATGCTCAAGCTGACCATACCTGACGTACCGGACTTCTATCGTCCGCTGATCGATCATCCGCGTGTGGCACGGGTCGTCGCGCTTTCCGGCGGTTATACGCGCACCGACGCGTGTCAACGGCTCGCTAAAAATCACGGCATGATCGCCAGCTTCTCCAGGGCCTTGATCAACGAACTCAAGGTATCGATGAGCGATAGTGAGTTCGACTCGACGCTCAAGGAAGCCATCGAAGAGATCTATCAGGCCTCAGTCGCCAAGGTCTGACGCAACTTGCAGGAGGGCGCCCCTGGCGGATCAAGATCTTGGGGCGCCTCCGAAGACAATCCACATCCCATGCCACTCGCGCCGAAGCCCGCGCTTCCCGTCACAGACCGCATTCAGCAAGCCATTTCACGCTATTCGGAGAGAAAATTTTCCGAAGCGTTGTCCATTGTTCAGCCAGCACTCGACTCGACCGTAACTGTTCCTCCAGGGCTTCGCGCTGAGGCGCTCAACATCGCTGCGGCGTGCTCGCTCGGCCTGAACCGGCTGGCGGATGCGGAAACGTATTGGCGCCAATGTATCGACCTGCAGCCTGATTTCGCTGCGGCCTATGACAGCCTCGGTACGTTGCTCATGTCGCTCAAGCGTCCTGCGGAGGCCGTGGCGATCTACAAGGAGTTGCAAAAAATTCGGCCCGGCGTTGCCGAGGTTCACCACAATCTCGGCGCGGCTCTGCATGATCTCCGCTATTTGCTCGAGGCGGAGACGGCATACCGGCAGGCAATTGCAATTCGCCCCGGCTATGCGCAGGCCCACTTCAATCTGGCCCTCGCACTTCACGAGCTTCGCCGGCTCCACGATGCCGAGACCGCATACAGGTTTGCTGTGGCGGCGCGTCCCGATTTTGTCGAAGCGCACCACAACCTCGGCAACGTGCTCAAGGAGCAAGGACGCCTTTCGGAGGCAGAGGTGGCTTACGGGCAAGCGCTGCGGCTGAAGCCGGACAATCCCGCTGCCTTGAACAGCCTGGGCGGAGTATTGCTGGGGCTCAACCGGCTCCGCGAGGCCGAGCTCGCGTTTCGGCTCGCATCGACCATTCAACCCGACTATTCGGAAGCACACGCGAATCTCGGTGCTGTGATGCTCCAACTCAAGCGTCTGCCCGAAGCAGAGGCCGCTTTCCGGCAAGCTATCGCATCCAACCCGGACTATGCCGAGGTTTACCATAACCTCGGGAATGTGCTCTATGCGCTCAATCGGCTAGCCGAGGCCGAGGAGGCTTATACGCAGGCGCTTCGCTGCCGGCCGGGAATCGTGGAGGCGCATCACAACCTCGGCTGCGTGCTCGGAGCACTCGAGCGTCTGCCCGAAGCCGTTGCGCACTTTCAGCAGGCGGCCGCCTTACGTCCCGGATACGCCGAGGCTCACTACAATCTCGGTAGCACGTTGAAGCGCCTCAATCGTCTGCCGGAGGCCGAAACCGCATTCCGGCAAGCGCTCGCATTGCGTCCCAACTATTCCGATGCCAGGTTCTATCTGGGAACGCTGCTGCTGGGCACGGGACAGTACGCGCAAGGATGGGAGCTTTACGAGTCGCGCTACGAGCATCCTGGATTTGCTCACCACAATTCGCGCGTCCTGCTACGTTGCCCACAGTGGCTAGGGGACGATCTGGCAGGCAAATCCCTGCTGGTCTGGCAGGAAGACGGCCTTGGCGACATGATTCAGTTCGGCCGTTATCTCGCGCTGCTCAAGGCGCGAGAGGCCGCGACCATTGCGTTTGCGTGTGCGCCTGCCTTACGCAGGCTGATGGCCACCGTCGATGGTGTCGACGAGGTCGTGGATCATGAAACGGCCCTCGCGCAATCCGCGCGATTCGACTGCTGGACGAGCCTGTTGAGCTCACCCTGGCATCTCCGTACGACCTTGGAGACGATTCCGCCGCCGCTTCACCTGGTGCCGGAGCCGTCGATCGTCGAGCGTTGGCGCTCACGGCTCGCAACGCTTCCGCGTGGCCGCAAGGTCGGGCTGGTGTGGAAGGGCAATCCGCAGCACCACAATGACGCGCACCGGTCGCTGCCTTCGCTGGCTACGCTGACGTCTCTCTGGAGCCTGCCTGACGTCAGCTTCGTGAGTCTGCAAAAAGGGCAGGGCGAGGGCGAAGCTCAATGCCCGCCCGCGGATCAACCGCTTCTGCACCTCGGGTCGGAAGTGGGGGATCTCGCCGACAGCGCCGCAATTATCAGCCAGTTGGATCTGGTCGTGTGCGTCGATACGGCGATAGCCCATCTTGCTGGGTCCCTGGGTACGCCCTGCTGGATACTGCTTCCCACGACGGGTGTCGACTGGCGATGGATGCAGGAACGAGCGGACTCGCCCTGGTATCCGGATATGGTGCGTCTGTTTCGGCGAGCCGAAGGGGAGTCCTGGCTCGCTACAGTCGAAAGGGTTCGGCAGGCGTATATCGAGCAGTTTGTCAGCCCTGTCCAGCAGGGCTGACCTCCGCCTCGAGCCTGGGTTGACGGAGCAGCACACCATCGCCTAGCATCCGGATTAGCGGTGCAGGCCGCTTCCGGGTCCGCGGAAAGGGTTGAACCCACCTGTTGCAGCGTGTCAGATATCTCACCATCCTTTGTGCTGGCGGTATTGCGGACCTTCGGCCATCAATGCACGAGGATCCGCCATGAACAAGCTGCCTCCCAAGGCCAATCTCGACCATCTCAAGAAGCAGGCGAAGGAGTTGTTGCGTCTTTACCGCGACGGCAACGCAACAGCGATCGCCCGCTTCGTCAATCATCTTCCCGCCGCCGCGCACCGCTCAGATAGCGAAGCGATAGCGCTTCAGCTTCGTCTACACGACGCGCAGTCCTGCATCGCGCGCGAGTACGGTTTTTCTTCCTGGGCGGATCTCGCGCTGTATGTCGAGACGAGTGCTTTCGCGCACCACGATCAGGCGGCTCTGATACGCCGCTGGCTTGGCCTCGCCTATGGTGGCGATGTCACAGGAACGTATAACGCGGCACGGCCACGCGTTGCAGTTCAGCTTCTACAGGAACACCCCGGCTTTCTGGCCATGGATGCGTACGTTGCCTGCGCTGCGGGGCATCTCGAAGTGGTGTCGCGAATGACCGCGGTTGATCCCGGGTGGATCAACCGCGCGGGGGGACCACTAAGCCTCCCGCCGCTCGTCGCGGTGACGCACTCGAGGCTGGGTCAACTGCCGGAGTTCATCGAACCGCTACGCGAATGCGCCCAGCACCTTCTTGCGGCCGGGGCCGATCCTAACCAGCGTATCGGTAACCGGTTTCCACCGGCTTCTCTCGCAAAACCCAACGAGTCGGAGCCGCTGTCTGCGCTTTACGGTGCGGCCGGCGTTGTCCGCGATCTGGCGCTCACAGAGATGCTTCTGGAGGCGGGCGCGGATCCCAATGACGGTGAATCGCTCTACCACTCGCTGGAAAATCCGGACTGCACGCGCTTGCTGTTCCGGTACGGCGCGCGTGCCGCCGGGACGAATGCGCTGCGGCGAGCGCTAGATATGCCGGACCCGGCTGCCCTCGAACTGGTGCTGGCGCATGGTGGCGACGCCAACGAGCCGGCGGGAGAGGGGCCCACGAAAGTCTGGGGGCCTCCGTTGCTGCGTGCGATCGCCGTGAGCCGATCGACTCGCCATATTGCCGCACTGCTGGCGGCCGGCGCCGATCCCACCGCGCAGACGCCCGCCGGCATCAGTGCTTATCGGCTGGCGAGCCAGGTCGGTCTACCGGAAGTCGTAGCACTCCTGCGTACCTACGGAGTGCAGGAGACGCTAAGCGACGATGATGACTTCGTGGCCGCGTGTGGACGTGCTGACGCGATCGAGGCGCGTCGTATTCAGGCCCGACGTCCGGATCTGCCAGGCGCGTTGCCGGAGGACCGGCTGCGCTTGCTGCCCGATGCCGCGGCATGGGGATCGATCTCTGCGGTCAAGCTTATGGTCGAACTCGGTTGGCCGATTGCCGCGCGCGGAGGAGACTGGGATGCGACGGCGTTAAACCACGCTGTCTTTCACGGTGACGCGGATCTCACGGCCTTTCTGCTTTCTCACGGAGCTTGCTGGCGTGAGACGCAAGGCTTCGGAGACGATGTGCTCGGTACGCTTTCCTGGGCCTCTGTCAACGAGCCGGTTTTGGCGCGGAACCCGGACTGGCCAGGTTGCGCGCGCGCGCTCCTGGCTTACGGGCTTCCCAAGGTGGAGCGGGATCCGTCGAACCCGGAACGGGTAATGATCGAGGGCCAGACGAAACGGTTTTCTGAGGCAGTGACGGAGGTCTTGCTGGAAGGTGGGGGCGTGAGCTCCGAAGCGAGCTGAGCGGGGGAGTGCTATATCGCGCTGAATTTCGGCAATATAGCGGTGCATTCATCGCAAGGGGCGAAGAACGCAAAGCGGGGCGAAGAATTCGAAGCGCAATAAAAAAGAGCGAAGCCCCCAAAGGCTTCGCTCTCAAGTTCACGCGTACACCTACACGTCACACCGCGTCGGTCATCAACCGCAAGCGGGCGCTGCCTTCTTGCAGGCATCGGCCAGTTGCGGCGGCGGGTCCTTCTTGAATACCGTCTTGTACGATTCGAGCACGTTGGACTGCACGACGGGCAGCGATTGCACGCCGATCCACGCCGGTGGCGTCTGGCCGATCAGCGCTTTCATCATCGCCATCGCTTCGGCTACGCCCTGATCGTACGGACGTTGCGAGCCCGTTGCCTTGAGCGGGCCGCCCTTGGCAATTTCAATCGCCGACTCAAGGCCGAGGTCGACCGTCGTCATGGGCGTGTTGAGGCCCTGCGCGCGCATCGACGTCAGCGTGTCGAGCGCGGGCTGGTCCCAAACGGCAAACACACCCTTCACGTCCGGATTGGCGGTAAGGAAGTCGCCGGCAACCTGACCGACCTTCGACGGGTCCGTGAAGGCGACCTGTTTGATCTTGATGTCGGGGCGATTCTTCTTCATCCAGTCGTTGACGGCCTTCGTGCGCTCCGTCGTGCTGAAGTAATCGACGCCGAAGTTCACAAGACCCACCGTACCGCCCTTCGGCACGCACGATGCAAGCACCTTCGCCGCGATCTGGCCGTTGCCCTCGCTATCCGCCGAGACCATTGCCGAGTACTCCTGCGGATGTTTGAGTCCCGTCGGCACGTTGTCCATGAACACCAGCTTGATGCCGGCCTGCGAGACTTTCTTGTACGTCGCAGCCGTCGCCGTGCCGTCGACCGGAATCGAGATGATGCCGTTCGGATGGCGCTGGATCGTGTTCTCGATGTCGGCAATCTGCTTGTCGACCTGATACTCGGCCGACGCCGTGCCGATCACTTCCACGCCGTATTTCTTCAGCGTGTCGGTGATGCCCTGCACCTGCAGTTGCGACCAGTCGAGGTTCATCGTCTGCATCGAAATGCCGACCTTGAAGTTGCCGGCCTTGACCTTGGCGGCCTCGGCATCCGTCAGCTTGACGGCATCCACAGACGCCGCCTTTTCGCCATTCGGTCCCTGCCCGACGATACCCTTCGGTCCAATTGAATTCACAGGCAGATTCGTGCATGCCTGCGCAAATGCCTGCGAACAGCACAGGGTCATGGCAGTGATTGCGGCGACACTCGCCAGCCTCGCTGCTGATCCACGACGATAGTTCATGATCTTCCTCCGGTGGTCTTGTTGTACTGCGTCTCCAGCTGTTTTTGAACTTGCCCTGCGTGGCCTGCCGTGCAACGTCGCATGCACGGGAGACCGTTTTACTCGGACTGCTTAGTGCCTATTTGCGGGTGAACGCGACTGCCGCGACGATGATGACGCCCTTGATGACGAGTTGCAGCGACGAACTCACGCCGAGCAGTACGAGTCCGTTATTCAGCGTGCCGATGATGAGGCTGCCGAGCAGCGTGCCCAGAATGAAGCCGCGTCCGCCGAACAGGCTGCAGCCGCCGAGCGTAACGGACGCGATCACGTCGAGTTCCATGCCCTGCACAACGTCGGGCCGCGCCGCATGCGAACGCGCGGACAGCACGAGCGCGGCCAGGCCGGCAAGCGCGCCGGTCAGCACGAAAGCGAGCGTCGTCACGCGGCGGATGTTGATGCCTGAATAAAGCGCGGCCGTGGGATTGCCGCCGGCCGCATAAATCTGCCGGCCGAACACACTGTAGTGCAGCAGCAGAATGCCGCCGATCACGGCGAGCAGTGTCCAGAGGATCGGCACCGGCACGCCAAAAATCGTGCCCTCGCCGAAGATCGCGATGAAGTTGTCGTTGGTGATGATCTCGGGGCGCGTCGTCGTAACCATCAGCGCCAGACCGCGTGCTGCGCTCAAGCTTCCGAGCGTGACCAGAAACGACGGAATCGAGAGGCGCGTCGTGACGAAGCCGTTGATCGCGCCGACGATCGCGCCCGTGCCGATGCCCGCAATCGCGCCGAGAATCCAGTTATCGCTGATGTGCGACATCGCGAGCGCCGCCGACATCCCCGACAAGGCCAGCGCCGATCCCACGGAAAGGTCGATCTGCCGCGCAATGATTACGAACGTCATGCCGATCGCGATGATCGAGACAAGCGCCGTTTGCCGTCCGATATTGAGGAAGTTGTCGATCGAGAGGAACCACGGCGACGCAAAGCTGAACACGACCAGCAGAATCGCAAACGCGATATACAGCATGTACGGGCGATCGCCTTGCAGCAGAAGCTGCGCGATCCGCCACGTGCGTCCATGACGCGGGGTGCTCTGTTGCTCGGCGGGCATCGGCGAAGCGGAGTCGTTCATGTTGCAAGCTCTTCCATAGGCCGGGGAAGTTGAATGAGATGGTGAAGTTCTTCCGCGTGGCGAATCTGCGCGCGCTCGACGGTCCGTTCGATCGAGCCGTCCATCACGATGGAAATGCGATCGCATAGCCGCAACAGTTCGTCCAGATCCGACGACACCACTACGACACCTGTACCCGCATGCGCCGCGTCGCGCACCACGCCGTAGATTTCTTCGCGCGCGCCTACGTCCACACCGACCGTCGGCTCATCGAGCAGCAACAGCTTCGGCCGCGGATGATTCCATTTGGCGAACACGACTTTCTGCTGGTTGCCGCCGGAGAGAAACTTCACTTGCGTCGACGCATCGGGCGCTTTTACGGAAAGCTGCTTCATCGCCGTGCGCGCCTGTTGTGCAGCGGCTTTCGCGAGCAGCCAGCCGCCTCGCGAAAACTGCGGCAGACGCGGCAAGGTCAGATTGCGTTCAATCGAGTGATCGAGCACGAGCCCTTGCAGATGCCGGTCTTCCGGGACGAGCGCGATGCCGCGCCTGATGGCATCGGCGGGTCGGCGAGCGGCGAGCGGTTCGCCGTCGAGCTCAATCGTGCCTGCGTGCGTCGGCAGCAGGCCGAAGATCGTCTGCAGAATCTCCGTGCGGCCGCTGCCGATCAGTCCTGCGAGGCCGTGCACTTCGCCTTTGTGCACGGAGAAGTTCACGCCGGAAAGACGCGCATTGCTCACGTTTGATAGCGTCAGCACGGGCGCATTGTGTGCGACCTGTGAGGCGGCTTGAGCATCTACGCCAAGCCCCGGTTGCGTCACTACGCCCCCGGTGGTTTCCTGTCTGGCCTGCATCGCCGCATGACGCGGGCCGACGATGGCAGCGACCAACTGCTTCATGTCGGTCTCGGCCGTGGCGAACTGGCCGGCGTTCGCGCCGTCGCGGAACACGGTCACGCGCTGCGAGATACGAAACACCTCGTTCAGACGGTGCGTCACGTAGATCACACCAACGCCGCGCTCCGTCACCGCGCGAATCGCGTCGAAGAGAATCTGTTCTTCGCCGCCCGTTAGCGCGGACGTCGGCTCGTCGAGGATCAGCACGCGCACGTCGCCCATCAGCGCCTTGCAGATCTCCGTCATCTGCCGGTAGGCAAACGGCAGCGAGTCGACTGGCACGCGTGGATCGAGTGGAATATTGTGTTCGCGCAGAAATGCGCTGACCTGCGCCAACAGTTCGCGTTGCCTGACGAAGCCAAACCGCGTGCGCGGCTCACGCCCAAGCATCAGGTTGGCACCAACGGACAGCGATTCGACGAGACTCAGGTCCTGATAGACGACGGCGACGCCCGCCTCGCGCGACTTCGCCGGCGATTCGAACGCGACCTTCTGGCCGGCGATTTCGATCGAGCCTTCGTCGTAGGTATGGACGCCGCTAAGTATCTTGATGAGGGTGGATTTGCCCGCGCCATTTTCGCCGAGCAGTGCATGCACTTCACCCGGCAGAACTTCCAGATCGACGCCGCGCAACGCCTGCACGCCACCGAATTTCTTGGTGACGCCAGTAACGCGGATCAATGGCAGTCGAGGCGATGAAGCGGCCGCGACCGCAACCGGCTCACTCATCCTGATGTCTCCTTCGTCGGTATGACGAATGCTTATGCTTCGCGATCGGGCGCGAACTGTCTTGTGATCTTCGCATCATGCATATGATGCGTCAATAACATTTAGCCCCTATTCGACCGGCATTCGGCAGGAGAATTGCGACAATTATCGCGATTTTTGTGATGATCCTATCGTTTTCACCGATTTGAGCTGTGAGGAAAGTTGCGCTGTCACAGGTCGCCGCGCCAAAGATCTGGGTCAAGGCGCGGCGGGCCCCGTTTCGATGACGCTCGACGAAGCGTTGGTCAGAACGACTCGCCAACCATCTCTTCGCTCTTGCGCCAGAGTGCGTCAGCATTCGCAACGTCGAGAGCGTAGCGGCGAACGCCCTCGCTGACGGGCGTGATGACAACATCGTCCGCCACGACTTCGCTTACGTGGCAGTTTTCGCAATATCTGCCTCCCACGTCTTCGGCTGCCGCCACCGCCGCGGCCCATACCGAAGTCGCCGCACCCTGCGGGATCGTCTTGAACTGGAACGGTCCTTTCCCCTCCGATGCCAGCTGACTGTTGATCCTGTCCACGAGTGCAGTCAGCTGGCTCTCGTCCATATGGCGGGCCAGCTCCGTGTGAATCCCGCCAGGATGAACAGCGGCTGCCCGCACGCCGCGCGCGCGATGTCGCTGATCGAAAGCAACCGCGAAGAGGATGTTCGCGGTCTTGGAGCGGCCGTAGGCGAGAAACGGCTCGTAAGGCGTACGCTCAAAGCCGGGATCGTCGATATCCACGTCCGCGAAACGGTGCCCGGATGACGCCAGTGCGACCACTCGACCACCAGACGGAATCAGCGACGCCAGGCGATTCACGAGCACGAAATGCCCCAGATGATTCGTGCCGAATTGCGTCTCGAATCCGTCTGCGGTTTTGCCGAAGGGCGTCGCCATTACGCCGGCATTCGTAATGATGACGTCGAGCGGTTTGCCCTCGGCCAATAGCTTGTCGGCGCAAGCCCGGACGCTCCCGAGGCTTGCGAGGTCGAGTTCGACCAGGTCGATACTGCCGCCTGCCGCGGCGGCATCGCGCCGCGCTTCGGCAATCGCCAGCTCCGCTTTTGCCAGGTCTCTGGCCGCCCCGATCACGCTCGCTCCGTGCGCTGCAAGCGCCCGGGCGGTCTCCACACCGAGTCCCGCCGAAACACCAGTGACAAGAATTCGCTTGCCGTGAAGATCGACGCCTGCAAGCACGTCGTCTGTCGTTGAAGTTGCTCCAAATTTCTCAGCCATTTCCGCTTCTCCATCACAATAGCGTTGACGCCATTCCCCGTCCGGGATAAAACGGAGACTCTCTCCGCTTTTTTCAGTATATCAACCGGAGAAATTCTCCGCTTGCAAGGATTCAACCTGCAGTGAGTCACTCGACGCCGAAAGAACGAAAGCCCCGGGCCGACGCGCTACGCAATCGCGAGCGCATCCTCGAAGAAGCAAAAACGGCGTTTACGCACGCGGGAAGCGACGTCAGTCTCGACGACGTGGCACGTCAGGCGGGCGTCGGCGTAGGCACGGTCTACCGGCACTTTCCCACGCGTGAGGCGCTGCTGGAGAGTGTCTACCGTGCTGAGGTGGGCAAGCTTGCGGAGGAGGCGCGAAGGATGACCGAGTCTTTGCCTCCGCTTGATGCGTTGCGATCCTGGATGATGCTTTTCGTCGACTACATCGCCACCAAAAAGATCATCGCGCCTGCATTGAACTCAATCGTGGGAGGGTCGACGAAGCTGTTCGAATCGTCCGGGGCCCAGATCAAGGACGCGATCCAGTCGCTTGTGACGCGCGCCGTGGACAGCGGCGACATTCGCGCTGACCTCGTGCCGCTGGATCTGCTGCGCGCTCTCGTGGGCGTTTCCAACGTCGCGTCTGCGCCGGACTGGCAGCAAAGCGCGAAAAGACTGGTTGACATACTTCTGCTCGGATCGCGGCCGCCGGGCTAGTTTTTGCAGTCGACCTCTGGCGTCGGTCCGGAAATCGTCACAATAGCGGCCCACAATAGCGCACCCCCAATCCCTCCGAATCGACATCAGATGAACAGATCAATGGCCGCGGCCTTGCTTATGACAGTTTGCTCCATCGCACACGCGAGTCCGGCGTCCGATATCAACAATGGATTTCTCACGGGCAAATCCTTTCAAAGCGGAAGCCAATCGATGCGTACCGCTTACGTGATTGGTGTGCTCGACGGTTTCTCTTACGCTCCTGTCTTTGGCGCGCCAGATGCGAAGATCGAGAAACTTCGGCAGTGCATTGGAACGATGCATGCCGACGCGCGACAAGTGGGCACCATTGTCGATAAGTACCTCGAAGCAAATCCCGATTCGTTGAGTCTGCAGATGCAGCCGATCGTCCTGCGCGCGATGCGGCAGGTTTGCGCGACTCATGGCATGACGGTCGACTGAAAGGCTGCCGGCCAATTCGACCAGCGAACGACGCCGATCAGTCGGTGAATACGTACTGACCGGCCACTTTCCTGGCGCCTATAAAAGCAAAGCGCGGGAATAAGCGCTGGCGGACAAACCATACGTACGCGACGATCCGCGTGCTTGCGGTCGCCGGCTCGTGATTATTAGCTAGCGAGTTTGAAAACCGAGACGACTTGTACCAGCTCGTGAGACTGACTGCGCAGGCTGCTGGCCGCGGCCGCCATTTGTTCCACCAGCGCTGCGTTCTGCTGGGTCGCCTCGTCCATCTGCGTGACAGCCTCACCGACCTGAGCGACGCCCAACGATTGTTCGTTGCTGGCGGCACTGATCTCACCCATGGTATCGGTGACGTGGCGAATGGAACGGACGACTTCGGACATGGTGAGACCGGCCTGCTCGACCTGGGCCGAGCCTTGTGCGACGCGTTCCACGCTGGCGTTGATAAGCTTTTTGATTTCCTTGGCGGCATCGGCGGAACGCGCGGCCAGGCTGCGCACTTCGTTGGCTACTACCGCGAAGCCACGGCCTTGCTCGCCGGCCCGGGCTGACTCCACCGCTGCGTTCAGGGCGAGGATGTTGGTCTGGAAGGCAATGCCATCAATCACGCCAATGATGTCGGCGATTTTCCTGGAGCTGTCGTTGATACCCTTCATGGTCTCCACGACCTGGTTGACGACTTCGCCACACTGGATGGCGACTGTGGAGGTGTTCATGGCCAACTGGTTCGCCTGACGGGCGTTGTCGGCGTTCTGGCGCACGGTGGAGCCGAGCTCTTCCATGGAGGCGGCGGTTTGTTCCAGGGCGCTGGCCTGACTTTCCGTGCGAGCGCTGAGGTCGTCGTTGCCTTGCGCGATTTCGGCGCTGGCAGTGGCCACGTTTTCCGATCCGGAGCGCACGTTGGAGACAACGCGCACCAGGCTGCTTTGCATGTCTCTCAGGCTGCTGAGCAACTGGCCGACTTCGTCGGTGCTTTGATTGTCGATACGGGCGGTCAAATCGCCTTCGGCGACCTGACGGGCCACCGCGGAGGCCTTCACCAGCGGCCTGGTGATACTCCCAGAGATGAGCCACGCGCACACCACGCTCAGCAGCAGGCTGACCACTCCCAAAGCAATCATCAGCGTGCGGCTGAACTGGTAGTTGGCGTCGATCTGCGTTGCTACCGTGTCAATTTCCTCGCGCTGATGGTTCACCAGGGCATCAATTTTCGTCACGAAGAGCCGGGAGGCCGGTATGAACTTTTGCTCCAGCACCTGGTTCGCCTCGTCGGCTTTGCCCGCCTTTTTCAGCGCGTAGATCTCGTCGCGGGTAGAAATGAAAATCTTGCGCTGTTCGCCAATGGCGGCAAACAAGGACTTTTCCTCGTCCGAACTCATCAAAGCTTCTATCGACTTTTGCAACGCTCCCGACACCTTGGACGAAGCTGCGGCTTCCTCCACGAAGTAACTGGCGAGGCTTGGGTCAGCGCTCTTGGCGATCGCGGTTGTGCGGGTGACAGCGGTATTGATGTTGCGCGACCAGTCGTTGATAAGCCGCTCGGTCCGGATTGGACTGGCAACCATATCGCGGGTTGCCTGCGCCACAGACGAGAGGCGCGCAAGCCCTATGACGATGCTGATCAACGACATGATCAATACCAGCACAAAACCGGCACCCAGTCGTTTGGCGATGGGCAAGTTGGACATAAAGGTCGGCATAGTGGCTTTCTTCAATGACTAAAGGGCGAAGATGCCCATTAGCGGTTTCGGAGTTCGGTCACTACAGGTATACGGCTGAAACGGCGGAGACTGAAGGTGCTATCCATAGGGTGTTGCTGAAACTGATGTAGGGATATCCTGATGTGACGAACCATGCATGATTCGCTAACGGACACCAGTCTGGTGTATGCGTGGTCGCCGCGTGTAACGTCAACTGTTCGGCTGGTCCTTGACCGCTTCGATTTTCCCGATTTCTGCGAAAGAGATTCCCCTTTCGGCTCTATGTCTCCATCGTTGACGAATATACACTCGGGCCAGAGTCAAACGAGAACGACGATGGAGACGCGCCTTACCGCAAGCAGCCCCAGCTTGGCGATCCCCCTGTCCTTCGACCAACCGCACTCAGCGAACGCGTTCAGCAACCGCCTGGATCTTGTTGTTGTCGAACGGCTAGCAACTGCAACAAGCGAGCGCAACTTAACCAGCAGGATAGTCGGCAGACCTGATTTTCTTTGAACCGGATTCGGGAGAGCGTGGCATCTCCGTGCGAGTCGCTGATGGCACGCTCTCCCACCTGGATCTGAAATTGCCGGCAGCATCAAATCGCCGTAGTCAGGTTTCCATTGGACCGGCGATTAAAATAGTAGTACTACATATATAGGAGATGTGATGAGGAAGGTTCTGATTGGGATGTTTGCAATGACAGCGGCGGCGTCGGCGACTGCACAAAGCAGCGTCACGCTGTATGGCATCGTAGACAACGGGATCGCATACGAGACCGGTATGCCGAAGGGGCACGTGTTCGGCGCAGAGAGCGGGGGATGGGCCCAGTCGAGATTTGGCCTCAAGGGCGCAGAAGATATCGGCGGCGGTACCCAGACCATTTTCCACCTTGAGTCTCGCCTCAACACAGTCAACGGTAGCTTTGCCAACGGCAGCTTCTTCGAGGGGCAGGCGACCGTTGGTTTGCATAACGACACGTGGGGTCAAGTGAAGTTAGGCAATATGGGCTCGGCTGAAATCAGCCAGTATTCGGGCGATGTCGATCCTCAACAGACCGAGAAATATGCGATCGGTACACTGGTGCGTGGCCGGATCTTTTCGCAGGCGGGTAACGGCATAGAGTATCTGTCGCCGCTGGTAGGCGGGTTCACGGTGCAAGGCCAATACGACCTGACAAACTCGACGAAATGGAACTCCGGAAGTCCGGGAAGCGCACCAGGCCAGTTGGGAACCTCAAGCGGCTTGGGTAGTGCGCAGGGGAGAACGGACGGCATCAAGCTTTCGTATCAGACCGGCAGCCTTTTCTGGCAGGCGACATACGATGAGGTGCGCGATCCTAACGGCCAGTTCAGCAATGTGTACCTGGCCTCGCGCTCGATCCTCACGGGTGGAACGTACGCAATTGGCCCGGTCGTAGCGTTCATCGGCTATCAGCACCTCAGCGCACCCGATGCGTCCAATGCCGGATACTATGGGACGGCCACTCCAAGCACGCTGCCGGCAGGCACATCGCTGCCGACAGCGGTCAATCACGAGTGGCTTGGGGCGATCTGGCACACGACGACGGCGCTTTCGGTCACCGGTGCGGTTTACCACGCCAATGCCAACCGGGGTAATGGCAACGCGACGCTATACACACTGGGTACGAACTATTCGCTCTCGAAGCGCACGCTTCTGTATACCGAGCTCGGTTACGTCCGCAACAGTTCGACGTCCAACCTTGGGCTCGACAGTGGGCTGTACGGTGCGAACAGCAACGACGACCCGACGAACAGCAACGCGTCCAGCACCAACCCGAACTATGGCAAGAGCCAGTTCGGCGTAATCGCAGGTGTCGCCACCCAGTTCTAGGAGACACGCAAGGGTTCATGTCGCGGTGGCGGTCACATCTGGTTTGCCTGACGGAAAACCCTTTCCGTCAGGCGTTTTGCCGCGTATTCGCCCCATGAAGATGGCGACACCGCTGACGCGGGCCGGAATGGGAGAAAATTCCTGAGGTGTTTTTGATGTGTTTCCGCTGCCCCGGCGATGGTTCCTGGGGCTATGCTTGGCCTATAAATGGAGAGAGACACTGTGCAAGGCAGTTTATCCGGCATTGCGCGAGCGATCGCATTGGGGCAGGCAGATGAAATCGAAGCCACCCAAGGCCACCGCAGCAATTGCATTCCGAGCTGATAAGAGATGGATCAGTTCAAGGAACTACGGCTTTTTGTCGAGGTTGCCGAGTCGGGCAGCATAAGCCGCGCCGCGGAGGTCGTGGACCTTTCCATCTCTGCGGCAAGCCGGTACCTGATCGCGCTGGAAACCCGGCTTGGCGTCCAGCTCGTGCGCAGGACGACACGCAATCTTTATCTCACGCAAGCTGGGGCAGAGTTCCATCGACGTTGTAAGTCCATACTCGCAGATCTGGGTGAAGCCGAGTCGGTTATCAAGGAGGCGACAGTTCGACCGAGTGGCGTACTGCGTGTTACTGCATCGCTCTCGTTCTGCATGCTGCACGTTGCACCGATGCTTCCGGAATTTACAGCGCGTTATCCAGACATTACGGTAGATGTGGTGGCGGCGAATCGCTACCACGACATCATTGAGAATGGCATCGACGTCGCCATCCGTACCAAGGTTCTTGAAGCAGACAGCAACATAACGGTGAAGCGGCTTGCCTCGACCCGGCGAATATTGGCCGCGGCTCCTTCGTATCTCGAAGCAAATGGCTCGCCACGCCTTCCCGCGGAACTGACCCGGCACAAGATATTGAATTATGCACTCGCCGACAATCCGCGCGAGCTCGCATTTTGCCGAACGGGCGAATCGGTCCTCGTCAAGGTCAAGCCTCTCCTCGAATCCAACGACGGCCAGATATTGCGGGTCGCGGCCCTCGACGGCCTGGGCATCCTCGTGCAGCCCAAGTACATCGTCTACGACGACCTCAAAGCCGGCCGCCTCGTCCCTGTGCTGAATGACTGGGATTTGCCGCGGCTGACGATCAACATTGCCTTTCAGACACGCGCGCATATGCCGGTGAAGGTTCGGCTGTTTATCGATGCACTCGTCGAGCGGTTTCAGCAGAACGAGTACGAGCGTCACTGGACAGCGTAATAGTCACGTGGCCAGGGTAATCCCGGCTGCTCTTTCCCAGTTTCCCATTCATCGCGAAAGAGATTCCCTTTTTAGCTCTGTTTTGCCGGCTGCGGGGAATATAGACTCGTCTCAAAGCGGTACGAAAACATTGAAGGAGACGCTCCATGCAATCTGCAGCACCCTCTGAATCGCCATCCCCATCGCCGTATTTCGATGAAACGCACTCGGCCGACGTCGTCAACGCGCGCATGGCGCCGAATGTCGACGAACGGCTGCGGCAGGTCATGACAGTTCTGGTCAAGCATCTGCATGCAGCGGTGAAGGAGATCGAGCCGACGCATGAAGAATGGTTCACCGCCATCCAGTTCCTGACTGAAACCGGTCATATGTGTACCGACTGGCGCCAGGAGTACATCCTGCTGTCGGACATCCTGGGTGTCTCGATGCTCGTCGACGCGATCAATCATCGCCGGCCGAGCGGAGCGACACCCAACACGATTCTCGGCCCGTTCTATGTTGCGAATTCGCCGGAGTACGAAAACGGCGCCAACATCTGTCTCGACGGAAAGGGCGAACCTCTGGTCGTAGCCGGGCGTGTGACGGACATTGACGGCACACCGATTCCGAACGCGAAGCTCGAAGTCTGGCAGACCAATGACGATGGCTTCTACGACGTGCAGCAAAAAGGGATTCAGCCCGATTCGAATTTGCGTGGCGCATTTACTTCGGATGCGGAGGGGCGCTACTGGTTCAAGTCCGTCAAGCCGCGCCACTATCCGATTCCGTCGGACGGCCCGGTCGGCAAACTCCTTGGCGCAATGGGGCGCCACCCGAATCGTGCGGCCCACCTCCATTTCATTGTGACCGCGCCGGGCTATGAGCCCGTCATTACCCACATCTTCACGCCGGACTGCCCGTACCTTCCTGAGGACGCGGTCTTCGGCGTCAAGCGTGAACTCATCGCCGAATTCAACAAGGTTGACGACCCGGAAGCCGCCAGGCGTGTCGGGTTCTCATCACCGTTCTGGTCTGTGTCGTGGGACTTCACGCTCGCAACGTCTACCAGGCCCACGCGGCCAACCCCGTAACCGTTTTGGCACGCGGGAGCGTGTGCCGTCGACGAACCGATGAAACTGAGAAACAGGAGTACTACACATGAGCGCGAAGAAAATTGAACTGCTGGCGGCATACTGGACCATTGCGGGCGACGTCTATCCGTGTGGCCCGGTCGAAGTCAGCCCGTTCCCGCTGCGAGATCGTTGCGAAGCGGCATCGCGTGCTGGCTGGAGCGGCGTCGGCCTCATCCTCGATGACCTCGAGCATAGCGTCGAGAAATACGGACTCTCTGGCGTCAAGCGTATTCTGGACGACACCGGCATGAAGTACTTCGAGCTCGAAATTCTCATGGACTGGTACCTCGATGGCGAGGCGCGTGTCAAATCGGATAATTTCCGTCGCCGTGTCATCGAGCTGGGCGGCGAGCTTGGCATGCGCAATCTGAAGATCGGCGCGAGCCCCTTCGATGAAAGTCCGGCCGACTTTGCGCGCATGACCGACGAATTCGCGAAACTTTGCGAAGACGTCGCGACGGTTGGCGCGACGGTTGCAATCGAGTTCATGCCTTTCTCCCCCATCCGAAACATCGGGGAAGCGCTGAAGATTACTGAAGGTGCTGACCAGCCCAACGGTGGCCTGATGGTCGACCACTGGCACGTAGCTCGCGGTGGCAGCCCCTATAGCGAAGTCGCCAAAATTCCGGCGCGCTTCATCACCGGTGTGGAACTGAACGACGTAGCCGCGCAGATCAAAGGGACGCTGTTCGAGGACTCGAGCTTTAACCGTCAGCTTTGTGGCGAAGGTGCTGGCGACTGTCCCGCCTTCATTGATGCTCTGCAACAGGCGGGGTGCACGCTTCCTTATTACGGCGTGGAGCTTATCTCCGAGACGCACCGGAAGTTGCCGCTCGACGAGATGGCAAAGCGCGCCTATGACACTACCGTCGCTCAGTTCTCGGAAAAAAGCGCGGCTTCCGTCTGACGCGCCTGACCTTAAACCCACAAAGTACTTCTGGAGACTCACATGATTCGAATCGCCGTACTCGGTGCTGGCCGCATTGGTCGCATTCACGCTGGCAACGTCGCCGCGAGCCCGAACGCAAAACTGGTCGTCGTTGCGGATCCTGTTGAGAAGGCTGCGACCTCGCTTGCGGAAAGACTTGGCTGTGAAGCGTCGACGGATGCTTCGGCCGTCCTCGATCGCGATGACATCGATGCTGTGGTCATCGGCACGCCGACGGATACCCACATCACATTCATGTTGAAAGCCGTGGCGAACGGCAAGGCTGTGCTGTGCGAGAAGCCTATCGACCTCGACATGGAAAAGTCGCTCGCCGCGGCGAACACGGTCGAACGCCTCGGCGGCCGTGTGATGCTCGCGTTTAACCGTCGCTTCGATCCGACGTCCCAGGCCTTCCGCAAGGCGATCGATGCAGGCGATGTCGGCGAAGTGCGCCAGGTCATCATCTCCAGTCGCGATCCGGGCATGCCGCCGCGCGATTACGTCGAGCACTCCGGCGGGATCTTCCGCGATATGGTGATTCACGATCTCGACATGGCCCGCTGGCTGCTGGGCGAAGAGCCGGTCGAAGTCATGGCAACGGCAAGCCGGCTCGTCGATCCGTCGCTGGAAGCGCTCGGCGACTTCGACACGGTGATGGTGCAGCTTCGCACCGCGTCGGGCAAGCAATGTCACATCAATTGCTGTCGCGAGGCGCTGTACGGCTACGACCAGCGTATGGAAGTGTCCGGCTCCAAGGGCATGCTTCTGCAGGAAAACCTTCGCCCCTCGACGATCCGTCGCTGGACGAAGGACGCAACCGATGTTCGCGAACCGCTCCTGAACTTCTTCCTCGAGCGCTATGAAGCGGCTTACAAGGCCGAGCTCGAAGCATTCGTCGAAGCGCTGCGTACGAATTCGCCCCTGCCGACCTCGGTGCAGGACGGCCTCAAGGCATTGCGTCTGGCTGAGTGTGCGCTCGAGTCCGCGGTGTCGGAGAAGACGGTCAAGGTGTAACGGGAAATCCGGAGGAGATAAGACATGACACGAAAGATTGGTGCCAACGAAACGTTAGGCGTGGCGTGCCTCGGTATTACGCATCCGCACACGTCCGGTCGGGTCAAGGCGATCCAGCGTCGTACCGACGCGAAGATGCTCGGCGCGTGGGACACCAGTCCGCTGCTCGAGCCATTCGTGGATGCGCTCGGTCTGGAAGTGCGCACGAAAGACGATATTCTCGCTGACGACAACGTGCACGTGGTGCTCGTGCACTCGAAGAGCGAGAAGATGGCCGACCTGACCATTGAAGCACTCGAGGCCGGCAAGTCGGTGCTGTGCGAAAAGCCCGCAGGCCGCAGTTCCGCGGATGCAAAACGGATTGTCGAGGCGGTCGAGCGTACCGGCGGTCTCGTGCAGGTGGGCTATTGCTGGCGCTTTGCTCCGTCGGTTGACGCCATGCAGGCAGCGCTGAAGAGCGGCCGCCTCGGCAAGGTCGTCCAGGTGCGTGCGCACGGCGGTTGTTCGCATGACGAGGCAGGCACGGCTCACATGACCCAACCGGGCGACATCGGCGGCGCTGTCTTTGTCATCGGCTGCCATCTGGTAGACCGCATTCTCCTGCACTTTGGCTTGCCGCGATCCGTCAATGCCCGCATCACGAAGTTCCCGAACTTCCATGGCGACGAGTCTCGCGAAGATGCTGCGGGCGCTGTGTTGAACTACGAAGACAAGATCGTCGTCATCGACTTCATGTCGTGGGACGTGCTGCCTTGGACGGAAAGCTGGGACATCACGGCGTACGGCACCGAAGGCATCATGTCCTCCCGTTCGCTGCCGTCGAGCTACAAGATTTACGACGCGGGTAAGGGCGCCCATCCGGAAGGATGGACCGAATGGCAGGAAACGAGCTTCCCGGAAATCTGGGCCACGAAGAAGACCGAATATTCCCCCGACATTGCTGAAATCGGCAATCCGGTTTACTTCGACCGCGAATCGAACGCGTTCTTCGACGCGCTTCGCAACGGTACCCCGTCGGTTGTCCCCGCCACACAGGCATACAACATCAGCCGCGTCATTGAGTCGATGTTTGCTTCTTCGAAGCAGGCCGGAGCCGAGATCTTTATCGACTAGGAAGGAAAACGGCCGGTCTCTTTTCGGGGCCGGTCAGTAGAAACTGGCTAACGATAGTCAGACGTTAACTATGTAGTCCTTATCAGGAGACAAAACGATGAACATGATCAAGAACGTTGCGGTGGCTTTGGCCGCTTCGATTACATTGTCCGCGGTGTCGGTATGCGCTTACGCCCAGGACAAAGGGGTCATTGGGATTTCCCTCCCCGACAAGACGGAGTCGCGGTGGATCACCGATGGTAAGAGCATGGTCGACGCGCTGAAGGCGAAAGGCTATTCCTCGGATCTCCAGTACGCCAACTATGACGTGCCGACGCAGGTCAACCAGGTCGAGAACATGCTGGCCAAGGGCGTCAAGGTGCTCGTGATTGCCCCGATTGACGGTAAGACCTTCTCCGACGCGCTGGCGCTTGCGCAACAGAAGGGCATCAAGGTTATCTCGTACGATCGCCTGATCAGCCAGACCAAGAACGTCGACTACTACGCCACGTTCGACAACTATGGTGTGGGTGTTCTGCAGGCGCAGAGTATCGTTGCCGCCTGGCAGAAGAGGGGCAGCAAGACGCCTTTCGACATTGAGGTATTCGGTGGCTCGTCCGACGACAACAACGCTCATATGGTCTACGCCGGCGGCATGTCGGTGCTCAAGCCATATATCGACAGCGGCAAATTCGTGGTTCGCAGCAAGCAGGTGGAATTCGACAAGGTTGCTACGCGCAACTGGGACGGCGCTACGGCGCAGTCGCGTATGGATAACCTGCTGAGCGCTTTCTACGGCAACAACCGGCTCGATGCCGTTTGGACGCCGAACGATGCCATCGCGATCGGTGTGATCTCGTCGCTCAAGGGTGTCGGCTATGGCACACCGCAACAACCGATGCCGATCGTCACGGGACAGGACGCCGACCTGCAGAACGTCAAGGGCATTATCCGCGGCGACCAGACGACCACGGTATTCAAGGACACGCGCAAGCTGGCCAGCATCACGGCCGACATCGTGGACGACGCGCTGACCGGAAAGCCCGTACCTGTGAACGACACGAAGAGCTACAACAACGGGGCCAAGATCGTTCCGACCTACCTCGTGAAGCCCATCCTCGTCGACAAGGACAACTGGCAGCCGGAACTGGTCACGAGCGGGTACTACACGCAGGCGCAGTTGAAGTAACAAATCGCAGGCCAATGAGGGTGCCGGCGGCGCATTTGCAGCCGGCACCGAACAGAGGTCTGTTGCAGTTGATCGACCCGAGGAGTACGACGATGGAAACCATTCTGGAGATGAGCGAAATTCAGAAAAGCTTTGGCGCGGTCAAAGCCCTGAACAACGTCAATCTTAAAGTTCGAAAAGGCGAGATTCACGCCATATGCGGCGAGAACGGCGCGGGTAAGTCGACGCTGATGAAGATCTTGAGTGGCGTTTATCCGCACGGCTCTTTCGCAGGAAATGTGGTCTACGACGGTGAAGATCGCGCGTTCTCGGATATCTCAGACAGCGAGCAGGTCGGGATCATCATCATCCATCAGGAACTCGCACTCGTGCCCATGCTCTCGATTACCGAGAACATCTTCCTGGGCAACGAGCAGTCGAAGCGAGGCGTGATCGACTGGCAACGCTCCCGGTCCAGGGCGAAGGAACTGCTATCGAAGGTCGGTCTGACTGACTCCCCCGATACGCCTGTAGGTACGCTCGGCATCGGTAAACAGCAGCTGGTTGAAATTGCCAAGGCGCTGTCGAAAGAGGTCCGTCTGTTGATCCTCGACGAACCCACGGCAAGCCTCAACGAAAAGGACAGCGATACGCTGCTCAATCTCCTGCTGGAGTTGAAGGCGCGCGGCGTGACGTCCATCATCATTTCGCACAAGCTCAACGAGATTTCACGCGTTGCCGATGGCATCACGGTCATCCGCGACGGCTCCACGGTCGATGCGCTCGACTGCAAGGCGGAAAGTGTGAGCGAAGACCGCATCATCAAGGCGATGGTCGGCCGTGAGATGTCGGACCGCTACCCGAAGCGTGTGCCAAAGATCGGCGAGGTGATTTTCGAGGTCAGGGATTGGCGCGCACAGCACCCAACCCAGCGGGACCGCGCTGTCATCAAGGGCGTCAATCTGAAGGCACGAAAAGGCGAAATCGTGGGTATCGCCGGTCTGATGGGATCCGGGCGTACCGAGCTTGCCATGAGTGTTTTTGGCGGAACGTACGGGCAGGACATTTCCGGAACCGTGCTCATGCACGGAAAGCCGGTAGACGTTTCGTCGGTGCAGAAGGCCATCAAGGCAGGCCTTGCGTATGTGACGGAAGACCGGAAAGGAAACGGTCTGATCCTTGACGACAACATCCAGCGAAACATCACACTGGCGAACCTCACGGGCGTGTCGAAACTCGGAGTCATTAACGAACACGAGGAAATGACAGTTGCGGCAGATTTTCTGAAGAAGCTCCGTATCCGCGCCCAAGGGGTAACCCATGTGGTCGCCAATCTGTCCGGCGGCAATCAGCAGAAAGTGGTGCTCAGCAAATGGCTGTTTTCGGGGCCCGAAGTACTCATTCTGGATGAGCCCACGCGAGGCATCGATGTGGGCGCGAAATACGAAATTTACAGCATCATCAATCAGGCGGTTGAAGCGGGCAAGTGCGTGGTCATGATTTCTTCGGAAATGCCGGAGCTTCTTGGCATGTGCGACCGCGTTTATGTGATGAACGAAGGCCGCTTTGTTGGCGAGTTCACCGCGGAGGAAGTCTCGCAGGAGAAGATCATGCGGGCAATCATGCGAAATGGAGGCATCTAAAATGCGTAAGGTACTTTCGCCGGCGGCGCCGCAGGAAGCCGGAGTTGAAAAAAGCGAAATCGTTCGCGCGTTCAAGCGGGGCGCGAGTGAATACGGACTGCTGATTTCGCTCATCGTCATCATGGCATTCTTCCAGGTGTCGACGAACGGTGTGTTGATGCAGCCGCTCAATCTGACGAATCTGGTGCTTCAGAACAGTTATATCGTCATCATGGCGCTCGGTATGCTGATGGTGATCGTCGCAGGCCATATCGATCTCTCGGTCGGTTCGACCGCCGGACTGGTGGGCGCGCTCGCGGCGGTTCTGATGGTGCAGTTCAATGTCAACTACGTGCTGGCCACTGTCATCTGCATCATCACCGGCGCGCTGATCGGAGCCATTCAGGGTTACTGGATTGCGTTCTGGCGGATGCCGTCGTTCATCGTCACGCTGGCCGGCATGCTAGTGTTTCGCGGGCTCACCAACCTCGTGCTTCAGGGTCAGTCCATTGGGCCTTTCCCGGACGCGTTCGCTACGGTCAGCTCCGGCTTCATTCCCGACGTTTTTCACGGCCAGAATCTGCACATCACGTCCATCCTGCTTGGAATTCTGGTGGGCGTGCTCTTCTTCGTGATCGAGCTTCGGCACCGCGCGAGCGCAACGAAATACGGTATGACCAGCGGATCGTTTTCGATGTTCATCGCGAAGAACGTTATCCTCACCGGCCTGATCGTCTTTCTCTGCTACATCCTCGCGTCGTATCGCGGTCTGCCGACGGTTCTCGTCATCATGGGCGTGCTGATTGGTGTTTACACATTCATCATGAATCGCACCACCATTGGCCGTCGTATCTATGCAGTGGGGGGCAACGCGAAAGCAGCCAGATTGTCGGGGGTCAGTGTTCCTGCAGTCAGCTTCATGACCTTCGTGAATATGGGTGTGCTGGCGGCGTTGGCCGGTCTCATCTTCGCGGCTCGCCTGAACAGCGGCACACCGAAAGCAGGTACGGGCTTTGAACTCGACGTGATTGCTGCGTGCTTTATTGGCGGTGCGTCTGCTTCTGGCGGTGTTGGGAAGGTGGTCGGTGCGGTCGTGGGCGCTTTCATCATGGGCGTGATGAACAACGGGATGTCCATTATGGGCATTGGCGTCGACTATCAGCAGGTGATCAAGGGGATAGTGTTGCTCGCGGCGGTTTTTGTGGACGTCTACAACAAGAACAAGGCTTGAGCATTGTGTTTCGGAGGTGCCGTCAGATGACGTGCACCTGGACCTGGAAAATTTCAGCGGGCAAGTGGGCAGTCGATCTATGTGGGCAAGTACCCGCAGGGACGCTCGCGCATGGTTTCCCAAGGCATTGGAAGTTAATACGGAATCGACATGATCAAGCACATCGTTATGTGGGATGTTCGCGGTGATACGCCCGAGCAAAAGAAGGAAACGGCTCAGCTTGTAAAGAGTGCCTTCGAAAGTCTCACTGGGAAGATCCCGGGGCTCACAAAGCTGGAGGTCGGCGTGGATGTCAGCGGAGTCGATTACGCCTGTGACGTCGTACTCTACACCGAGTTCGAGAGTCACGAGTCGCTTGAAGCGTATGCGGTTCATCCCGAGCATATCCGCGTTAAGCAGATCATCGGAGATAGTCGTATTGCCAGGCATCAGGTGGATTACATCTGAGCCCGAACGCCTGTTTCCCATAACGAGGAAATCCAGATCTTATGTACGACTTTACGTATACGACGCTTGCCTCCCGGGTGATTTTCGGCGCAGGCAGCATGAAACTCATCCAGCAGGAAGTCGAGACGCTGGGAGCGCGCAGGGCGTTGGTTCTGTGCACGCCGGAGCAGCGAGAGCAGGCCGAGATCGTTTCCTCTCTCCTCGGCCCCTCGAGTGCCGGCGTTTTCGACGGCGCGCAGATGCATGTGCCCATTGAAAACGCCCGACGTGCTCGCGAGCATGCGAAGTCGGTCGACGCCGACTGCGCGGTAGCCATTGGCGGCGGCTCGACCATTGGCCTTGGCAAAGCCATCGCGCTCGAGTCGTCGCTGCCGATTATCGCGATTCCGACGACGTATGCCGGTTCGGAGATGACGCCGATATACGGCATAACCGAAGGGGGACTCAAGCGGACCGGGCGCGACGCAAAGGTACTTCCGAAAACAGTGCTCTACGATCCGGAGCTATCGCTCGGTTTGCCGATCGGTCTTTCGGTGGTGAGCGGCTTGAACGCGATTGCTCACGCTGCTGAGGGCCTATATGCAAAGGATGGAAACCCCGTCATGTCGCTGATGGCTGAAGAGGGAATCCGCGCGCTCGCCAAAGGTCTGCGTGGCGTGAAAGCGAGCAGCACGAACAGGGAAGCGCGCAGTGAGTGCCTCTACGGGGCGTGGCTGTGCGGGACGGTCCTCGGCAGCGTAGGAATGGCACTTCATCACAAGCTTTGCCATACCCTTGGAGGCACCTTCAATCTGCCGCATGCGGAGACGCATGCGATCGTTCTTCCGCATGCACTCGCGTATAACAGCATCGTCGCAGATGACGCAATCACACGTATTGCGCGGGCACTCAACGTGGATGTCGCCGCAGATGGATTGTACGAACTGAGCCTGGAACTCGGTGTGCCACGCGGGTTGCGTGAGATTGGACTGAGCGAGTCCGATCTTGATCAGGCATGCGAAGTAGCCTTGTCGAATCCCTACTGGAATCCGCGTCCAGTGGAGGCTGTTCCCCTTCGAGCGCTGCTCCAGCGCGCCTGGGAAGGCGCTCGGCCTCGGCCTTGAGAAACGGCTTGCGACAGACGCGAGTGCATAACTTCAAAATATCCACGCAGTAAAGGTGGTATGTCACCCCGGGGATAAGTTCATGAGGATGACCGTAGGCAGAAAGCTTGCCGCAACGTTCGGCGCAGTTGTAGTCGTTTCGCTGGTTGGAAACACGATCTCCATCATCAACTTCCTCCGGCTCAATCAGGCGAACGGCTGGAACGTTCGTAGCTATCAGGTCCTGCGCACCAGCGATGACATGTTGACCAATATGATCAAGATGGAAGCGAGTGTGCGTGAATTCGTCGCGTCCGGAACCGAACCATTGCTGGAGCCGTACAACGCAGGGAGTGAGCAGTTTGACAAGGCGCTGAACGTGGCTCGCTCGTTGACAGCCGACGATCCCGACCAGCAACAAAGACTCAAAACCTTGAGTGAGATGCGCGCGAAGGTCAAGGAGATCGACGAGAAACTGATCGGGCTGCGCAGAGACGTAACCGCGGGTCAACAACCCTGGAATGCGTTGTCGGACTATTTCAGGCAGGGGAATGACAAGCCGTTCATGGGTCGCTATAGGAAGGTCGCGGCCGAATTCGACAGCGCTGAGCAGATGGAACTCGACAGACGCTCTAACGAGGTCGCAGCGTTAGCCTTGGCAACAAAGCTCGTGCTTGCGGCGGCGGGTGCGATGACCGTGCTTCTTGCGGTTGCGCTGGGAATCTGGATTACCCGCGGGATCGTGCGATCGCTGGGCGGAGAGCCAGCCGATGCAGCGGATGTTGCGGCGCGCATTGCGCAAGGTGACCTGTCGGTTGCAGTGCCTGTGGCGCCGAACGATCACGCTAGCCTGATGGCGTCGCTGGAGTCTATGCGGCAGCAACTCAAGTCGATCGTTGCGGGTATCCAGTCGTCAGCCGAGTCGATCAAGATTTCTGCCGGAGAAATTGCGCAGGGAAATATGGATCTCTCCCAGCGTACGGAGGAGCAGGCAGCATCGCTCGAGGAAACCGCGGCGAGCATGGAGGAACTGACTTCGACGGTGCGTCAGAACACGGCAAATGCGAAACAGGCGAACGCGCTGGCGGGAGGAGCCTGTGCAGTCGCGATGCGCGGAGGTGAAGTGGTGCATCAGGTGGTCGAAACGATGCAGTCGATTTCACGGAGCTCGGATAGGGTCGCCGAGATTATTTCGGTGATCGAAGGGATTGCGTTTCAGACCAATATTCTCGCGCTCAACGCAGCGGTCGAGGCGGCCCGGGCCGGCGAGCAGGGCAAGGGGTTCGCGGTCGTCGCGGGCGAAGTCCGGACGCTGGCGCAGCGCAGCGCGAGTGCTGCGAAAGAAATCAAGGAATTGATTCACGATTCGGTCCAGCATGTGGCCGAAGGTTCGGAGCAGGTCGAACGGGCTGGCGCAACGATGCATGACATCGTGAAGGCGGTACGCGAGATGACTGACATCATGAGCGAAATCGCGACGGCTTCTGAAGAACAGGGTACCGGAATCGAGCAGGTGAACAACGCGGTCGGTCAGATGGACGAGGTGACACAGCAGAACGCGGCGCTCGTGGAGCAGGCATCGGCGGCCGCGCAGGCCATGTCCGAGCAGGCGACAGCGCTGCGGGACGCAGTCTCGGTCTTCAAAATCGAAGCTATGTCCGCTTCTGACCTAAAGGATACCCGCCGACCGATTGGAGAAGCCTGGGAGTCCGTAACCGGCTAGGAGCGAAGATGCGCGGCTACGGATGGCGCCTCGCCGCAAAGCATAGCAAAGTTATCGGGTGGCGTGATAGAACATTCTGCTTCGAATTTACCCTGATTTAAGAGCATGCTGTGTAGTGGCATTGTTGGCTCTGTTAAGTCGTCAGCGACAAGCTGACGTTACGGACTCCTGTCTCGAGTGTGACGCTCCATAACGTATCAGCCGCTTCCATGCGGTTTGATTGGCGTTGCTTCGTCCGGTTGCGACAGGCTCTGTTTAGACAGTAAAACAACAATCACCCACCAGATGAAAAAATCAACTATCGCCCTCGTCGCGCTCGGCACATTAGCCGGCGCCGCACACGCACAAAGCAGTGTCACCCTGTACGGCATTATCGATGAAGGGTTCGACATGATCACCAACAACAAAGGCGGCCACCAATACCAGTTAGCCGGGAGCGTGATGCAGGGCAACCGGTGGGGGCTGACCGGCGCCGAGGACCTCGGCGGTGGCATGAAGGCGGTATTCTTGCTCGAAAACGGCTTTAACGGCAACAGCGGCGCGCTGAGCCAGAACGGCCTGTTGTTCGGCCGTCAGGCCTGGGTTGGCCTCGCGACTCCCTACGGCACGGTCACCCTCGGTCGCCAATACGACTCGGTTTTCGATTATGCGGCTCCGCTCGCAGCCGGGCAGTTGGGCGGCGGCGTCTACGGCGCGCACCCAGGCGACCTCGATAACTCGAACATCGATTACCACGATAACAACACCATCAAATATGCCAGCCCGAACTATTCGGGCCTGAAATTCGGCGGTACGTACAGTCTCGGCGGTACGGCTGGAAACTTCACCAATAACCAGATCTGGTCGCTCGGTGCTTCGTATAACCAGGGGCCGGTCGCCGTTGGCGCTGCCTACCTGAACGCGCGCAACCCGGGCACCGGCATGTTTAGCACTGCCGCTTCGAGTCTGCCCGAAACCTTGATGACGCCGATCTACTCCGGCTTCATGAGCGCAAACACGTTTCAGTTGATCGATTTCGGCGGATCCTACAAGTTGGGGTCGGCAACGCTCGGCGTCACGTATACGAACGCCAAGTTCATGAATCTGGGTAGTAATCCGATGCCGACCGGCGCCAAGGGTCCGGCCGGTGGCTACGCGACGGGTAGCACGGCGACCTTCAATGACGTGCAGGTCAATTTCATCTATCGGATCTCGCCCGGATTGCAGTTGCTGTTGGCATCCGACTACGTCGATCGCAATTCGCTCACGGAGCGGAACGGAAAATCAGTCGAAAGCGGGAAGTATCTGCAATACGACGCGGCGCTCGACTACTCGCTGTCCAAGCGTACCGACGTATATGTGATGGCGCTCTACCAGCGCGCTATCGGCGACGACTCTACCGGCGGTCCGGCAGTCGCGGCCATCACCGATACCACCGCCATTTCGTCGAACGGCAAGCAGTTGGTCGGACGCGTCGGCATTCGCCACAGGTTCTAGGAGCACAGCTTCGCGCACGCCCCGACCGGCAGTCGCTGCCGGTCGGGGCGTGATCGCTTTTAAAGACCAGGGATGGCGTGCTACCAGGTCCAGCGAGCGCCGGCATTGCCGGTAATCGTGCGCTGATGTTGGCCACCGAGATTCGTGAGATAGCTGGCCGTCGCATACACGCTGCCATGCTTCGTCAGTTGCGCGACGAGCCCTGCGCCGATCTGACCGGCCGTCTGGCCGACCTGGGTGCCCAGTGTCGTCGTGCCGCTAAAAGTCGTCTCGTCGTCTGCGCCGAATGAGCGCAGCACGCTCACACGCAGGTAAGGCTTCCAGGCGATTCCGTTCGCATCGAATGCCCATTGCAGCCGTGCGCCAACCCGGGCGAGGAACGTGTTGCCGTTATTCCACGTCACGTCGGAGACTCCGTCGTTGAACCGGTCAAGCGACAGCCATTGCCACACCAGTTGCGCCTGAGGCTCCAGCGTCAGCCCGTAGCCCAACGCGATCGGCAGCCCCGCCTCGACCGAGCCCGTGAACGCGTTGCCGTCCGTCGAACCGCTCACGCCGTCGTTCGAAAGTGTGCGCACGGTCAGGGCGCTACCCATCATCACTGCGTCCGTGTACCAGCCGCCCGGACCCACGTGCGTCCAGTAGCCGCCCAGGTTGTACGCATTCACCTGCAGCGTACCGACGCCCAGATCCTGTTGGCCCAGTGCAAAGCCGTTCACGTCGCCTACCGCGCGCGAGAAGCCGAGGAAGAATCCATAGTGATTGCTGTGGCCGCTGGGGCTGTTGTCCGCGTATAGCTCCTGCCCGATCTGTATCCCCCATACCGTGCCGTCGAAGGACGGCGCCACGTCGCCTTTCTGCTGCAGGTCGCTGTAGCCGCCCCAGACACGCGCCCACGATGCTGGCGCCTGGCCGTTCCCGGTCAGTAGCCCCTGTTCGCCCTGGCGATCGTGGAACGTATCGATCTGCTCCAGCCCGAGTTGGCGGGCGACCGCCGGCGCTTCCGTGTACAGCGGCACTTCCTGCCGGTAGACCGGCACTTCTGCGGCGCCTGGGGCCGCAGCGGCGACGGCCTGCGCGATGGAGAGCGGCGTGCCCTCCGCGACGATGGGCGATGGGGGAGTTGGAGCCGGCTGACCGGGCTGACTCGGCTGATCCGGTTGCGATGCCAGCGGCTGCGGTTTCGGCGGCACCGTGTTGCGCAGATACCAACTGTCGCTCGTCCCCGTCGACGTACCGCCTTTCGCGAGGTAATACGTGTAGGCGCCCGCACTGACCGATCCACCGGACAGTGTGAAGGCGCTCGCGGCCGTCGTCGCGCCGTTGGCCGCCTGCACGACCTGGATTCCGTCTGTGGGAGTCAGCGCACCAGGGCCGCCGACATTCGTCACCTTCAGCGTGCTCGTGCCGCTTGCCGCGCCGCCGTTGATCACGAGCTTGTCCGACGCTGCGCCATCTCCGGCCAGATAGGTGTTTAGCGCGATCGTTGCATTCTGACCGACATAGTTGCCCGCGACCGTCAACGCATTGCCGATGCCGCTGCCACCGAGTTGCACGAGGCCCGCATTCGTCAGATTGCCGTTGATCTGGAAGTTGCCGGTCGAACCACTCGAAAGACTGCCGAGCGCATTCGCCACGGAAATCGTGCCGCTGTTCGTCACGTTGCCCGTCACGCTGCCGTAGCCGCCAAGCGTTGCGCCCGATGCGACCGTGACCGGGCCGCCGCCGGACAGCGCCGCCGATGAGCTCGTTCCGTCGCCGACGATAAGTGTGCCCGCATCCACATTCGTTCCGCCGGTATAACTGTTCGCACTGTTAAGCGTCAACGCGCCGGAGCCGAGCTTCGTCAGCGAGCCCGCGCCCGTGATGTTCTGCGTGATCGTCGAGTCGTAGCCTTGCGTGTCGATTGTGCCATTGTTCAAGGTGATCGAGAGAGCACGGCTCGACGCGAGATTAAACGCGCTGTCGAGCTGAAGCGTGCCGCCGTTGAACGTCAAGCCGCCGGATGACGCGCCAAGCGCATTGTCTGCCGCGACGGACAGGGTGCCTTGCGTGATGGTCGTGCCGCCCGAATAGGTGTTGCCACCCGACGCAGCCGGGGACAAACTCAGCGTGCCCGCGCCTGCCTTCTCCACTGCGCCCGCGCCGCCGATCAGTCCCGTGTAGGTGCCCGCGCTGTCCTGCTGAAAGCGCACAAGGCCGTTATCCGTCACGGAGAGTGGCAGGTTCGACGCATTGGCCTGCAGGGTCGCGCCGCTGTTGATCGTCGCGATAACCGATGCCGTCGTCGTGCCGAGCGTGCCTGTCAGGTTCAGCGTGCCGCTCTGCACGAGGGCGTTCGAAAACGTGCCGGTACCCGCCCAGGTCCACGCGTCGCCTGCCATCGTCAGGCTCTGGAAGTTGACGAATGCGTTCGACGCGGTGCCTGAGCCTTGCAGGTTGACGACGTTGGTACCGCCGCCGCCGTCGGCGGTGCCGATGATCTGCGAGCCGGTCTGCAGGTTCAGGGTGACATTGCCGTTGCCGCCCTTGATCGCAGTGCCGCCGCCTCCCTGGATCAGCCCGGCGTTCGTGATCGTCGTATTGCCGTTGGTCGAGCGTACACCAATGCCGTTGTTGCTGATGATCTGTCCACCCGTCTGGTTCGTGATCGTCGCTGTGAACGATGTACCGAGGGTGTTCGACACGACCGCGTCGACGCTTCCGCTGCTCGTCGCGGTACCCGTGGTCTGGATCTTGCCGCTGTTGATCAGCGTGTCGTTGTTGCCCTGCATGTAGACAGCCGGGCTGTCCTTGCCGCTCGAGGTCAGCGTGCCGCTGTTGTTAATCGTGCCGCTGCCGCCTAGCAGCGACGCGGCGCGGGCGTTGCTGCCCGTCGTGGAGACTGTCCCTGTGTTGGTGAGGGTGTTGCCCGAAGCGCCTGCGTTGCTTTGCCCCCACGCGGCTGTCATGCCATACGAGTTGTTGCCCGTCGTCGTGATCTTGCCGTTGTTGATTAGCGCGTTGTTGTTGCCGTTCGCTGCGAGACCGTCGTTGTAGGCACCCGTCGTGGAGATCACGCCTGTCGTGCCGTTGGTGATCGTATTGCCGTTGTTCATGCCGATCAGTACCGCACCGCGGTTCGCGACACCCGTGCCGTTGCCTGACAGGGAGAGCGTGCCGTTGTTGGTGATCGCGCTGGAGGAGTCAACCGTGAATGGCGTCGGCGTTCCCGGCAATGAGAAACTGCCGGTCGCCGTTGAATCGATGTTGATGGTGACGTTGGTGCTTCCCGTCGCGGCAACGACGGATGAGATGCCTGTGCCAGAGCAGGTAACGGTGGTATTACTGACCGGTGCTGTCGCCGAACAGGCTGCATCAGCGCCCACCGGCATCGCGCCGGTAAGGATTGCCATCCCGCCAAAGCCGAGACTCCACACGTTCCTTTGCATAATTTCGCCCGCTTTAAATGAGCGTTGTCGATGCAGACCGATGCGTGGCTTTGTTTATATCATCTATTTACAAAATATCAACAAGACTGGTCGAACTGGATTTCATAAAGAGTGCGAAAGAGACGCAATGAAAATGCATCAAAAGAAGCTATCTTTGTGCATGACAACATAATCAGGTAACCGAAATTATTACCGATACGAGACGACTTGGTGGAATGGGCGATTGCCTTACTGGCGCGCGATCAGGAGGGAGATCGGGAGAGAAACTAACGATGCCGTGCACACCCCTGCGCATGCCCGGTCATTGTGCGACGCCGCGTGCCTCAGAGCGGGTCCGTGCTTAAGGCGAAAACAAAAGAAGCTTATAGCGAACCACCTGCCGTACGCGCTTCGAATGCCCGGACAACGGCCGCCATGTCTTCCTCGCCAAAGCCCAAGGCTTCGGTTTCGCCATAGAGCGAGAAGCATGTTTCCATGAGCGGTGCTGCGACGGCCGCCTCGCGGGCCGCCTCGACGATCAGCCGACTGTTTTTCAGCACGTCGGAAATGCCGGCTTGACGAGCGAAGTCGCGCTGTACCAGCTTGGCGGCCTTGACTCGCGATACATCGCTCGCCATCGGGCCAGCACTGAGGATGGCAGCGAAACGCTCCATATCGAGACCATGGCGCTCGGCAAAATGTGCAGCTTCGGTCAGGCCGGTGACCATTGTGATCAGGAAGACGTTCACTGCGAGCTTCATGCGCAGGGCTGACGGCACCGGGCCGCACTCGAAACATTCCCGGCACATCGCAGCCATCAACGGGCGTACCGCAGCGACGTCCTCGTCATCCCCCGCGAGCATGGCGACAAGCTGTCCCGCTTCGGCCGGCTTGCGTGAACCCGAGACCGGCGCCTCCACATAGTGACCACCGGCTGCGCGGATGTCGGCCGCCAAGGCCTCCGAAAACCCCGGCGACACCGTCCCCATGGCGACCAGCCTGCGTCCTGCGACACGCGCAACAAATTCGGGCGTGCCTCGGCCGAGTACGGCATCGATGGCCGCACCGTCGGCCAGCATCAGGATGATCGTGTCGCACCTCGCGAACACGTCGGCGATGTTCTGCGCGACCGTCGCGCCAGCTCGCGACAGAGGTTCACACCGTTGCGCCGACCGGTTCCACACCATCAGCGGGATGCCGGCGCGCAGAAGATTGTTTGCCATCGGCTCGCCCATGGTGCCGATGCCGATGAAGCCAATTGCCTTCGATGTATTCATGGCCTGTTCCTTTTTTAGTTGCCCATGATTCTGATCAACGGCTACCATTTCGTCTAACGGATATATATGAAGTAACACTTCAAGGATTCAGATAGATGAGGCCACATTTCGATATCGAAGCGCTGCGTACCATGGTCGTCGGTACGGAACTGGGCAGCTTCGCGCGTGCGGCTGTTCAGCTCGGGCGGTCGCAATCAGCCGTCAGCATGCAGTTGAAACGCCTTGAGGAGCAGGCGGGCCACATCCTGTTCCAGCGCAACGGCCGCGGACTTGTGCCTACCGAGGCGGGTGAAACACTGCTCGCGTATGCGCGGCGGATCGTTGCCATGCATGACGAAGCCGGCGCGACGCTGGGTGCGACGGTTGCGGCGCCGGCTATCCGGCTGGGATTGCCGCAGGATTTCTTCGAGGACGTCATGCCCGATGCGATCGCCCGCTTTTCGAAATTGCAGCCGAACGTGCACGTCGAGGTCCGCGCAGGGCGCAACTATGCCTTGGAGGAAGAGGTTAGGGCGGGACGGCTCGATATTGCGCTCGCGTTTTCGGAAGCGGGGCGCTCGAGGGCGGGTGACCTGCTGGCATCCATGCCGATGTTCTGGTTCGGCCGGGAGGATGCCGCGGAGGTAGTGCGCGGGTATCAGGACGGTCTTCCGCTCGTGCTTTTCAATCACCCGTGTCTGTTTCGGCAGGCCGCCCTCCAGGCATTGGATGCGGCCGCGGTCCGCTGGCGTCTGTCTCTCACTACGCCAAGCCTGTCTGGCTTGTGGGCCGCGGTCCGCTTTGGCCTCGGTGTGACTGTCCGGACGATGCATGGCATTCCTGATGGAATACGACGGCTCGATTTTGGGCTACCGCGATTGCCGGCGCTTGAGCTGCGCATTCTCACCGGCACGGATATATCTCCTGCAGCGTCGGAATTCGTGAGCGTTCTCGAAACGGTCACTCGTAAAAGGCTGATAGCCAAGTCTTAGGTAGCGTATTGCTAGTTCCATTTTAGTTGGGCTTTCTTACCTTTAACGGAGGCCGCATCGATGTCCACTGTCATGATTGTCGGGGCGGGTCCAACCGGCTTGACCCTCGCCTGTGAGCTTGCCGTGCGAGGGATGCCGTTCCGGATCATCGATTCTGCCGAAGGTCCTTTCGCCGGTTCACGCGCCAAAGGTGTACAACCGCGCACGCTTGAAGTGTTCGACCGGCTGGGCATTGTCGATGAGATTGTGAGTTCAGGTCTTGTCGGCTTGCCCTATCGACAGTACACGGCCGATGGCGGTTTTCGCGACGTGCCGCGTCCCGTGCCGGCCCAACGGCCCGATGCGCCTTGGCCGTCATCCGTCCTGATCCCTCAGTGGCGCACCGAAGCCGCGCTACGCGGCCGCCTCGAAGCGCTCGGCGGCCGCGTTGAATTCGGAACGGCTCTCATCGACGCTGAAGTGGCCAACGACGTCGTGCGCGCGAGACTCCAGCACGCCGGAGGCACTGACGAAGTCGACGTGGCCTGGCTGGTGGGTTGCGACGGCGGGCGCAGCACCGTGCGGCACATCGCCAAGTTGGGTTTTCTCGGCGAGACGCATGAGGACATGCGCATGCTGGTCGGCGACCTGCATGTCGAAGGGGTAGACCGCGCACACTGGCACGTGTGGCGCCCTGAAGGCGGAGGTTTTCTTGCGATGGCGCCGCTGGCCGGCACCGACGGATTCCAGTTGCAGATCGCAATCGGTCCGAAGTCGCCCGATTCCCCCACCCTGGAGAACTTCCAGCAACTGGTCGAGCGCTACACGGGCCGCAGCGACATCCGCCTGTCGAGGCCCGACTGGACTTCGCTGTGGCGCGCGAATGTGCGCATGGTTGAGCGGTATCGTGCCGGGCGCATCCTGGTAGCCGGTGACGCAGCGCATGTGCATACACCTGCGGGCGGGCAAGGCATGAACACCGGGATACAGGACGCCTTCAACCTCGGCTGGAAGCTGGCGGCGGTGCAGCGGGGCGCCGACAGTGCGTTGCTCGACAGTTACGAGGCCGAGCGGTTGCCGGTAGCGCGACATGTACTCGAACTTTCGACGCGGCTGGCCGCCACGACGCTGTCTTCGAACACGCAGGGCCTTGTCGCTCCATCGGAGGACACGTCCCAACTCGGCATCAGCTATCGGGAGTCGACGCTTTCGCACGAACTACGCTCGGCACCCGGCAGCCTGCACGCTGGGGATCGTGCGCCAGATGCACCGGGTTTGGTCGATCGTGAGGGCAGGTCATTGCGGCTGTTCGATGTCTTCCGCGGACCACGGGCCACGGTGTTGGCGTTTGGCGAAGGGTGGGGGGCGGTGCTTGACGCAGGCCTCGCTGCTGCCCCCGACGCTGTTCACGCGGTCCGTGTGTTGTCGCCCGGCGCTTCGATGCCTGAGGACGGCGGCGTGCCGACGCTCGTGGATTCGCTCAACCACGCAAGCACGATCTGGGAACCCAGCACGGGAGCGATCTTCGTGGTGCGTCCAGATGGCGTGATCGGTTTTGCTGATGACCGGCGTGACCCTGTTGCACTTGTGACCTGGCTACGCCTGGCCGGATTGGCGCGATAAATCGGTGGCTGGCGCCCGAAGTCCAGCAGGCAAATCGGTGAACCGCCGACCCAGCGAACGACCGCCTGTTGCCGGCACCTGCCTGACCCGAGCGCAAACTCACGCTAGCTTCGAATAAATGCGCGTGTTTCGCAAACTGCCGTCCGATGCGCGCCGTTCCTGCCGCAACACGCCTTCCAGTTGCATTCCGATGCGTTCACAAACTCGAATGCTTCTTTCATTCAAGTCGTCGCAGATCGCTTCAACTCGCTTTGCGCCGAAATTGGCAAAAGCATAATTTGCCAGGCCGTTGGCGGCTTCACTGAACAGTCCGCGTCCCACATGCGATGACCTTCCCCAGAAGCCAAGTTCAAAAGCTGGAACAGTCCATCTTGGCCGGTGAAGACCGCCGCTGCCCACAACCATGCGCGACGTCTTGTCGATAAACAAAAACGGAAAGTCTTTTCCGGCCTGAAAATTTGCGGAGCCCGCCAGGCAAAACGACTCGGAGGTCTCGATTGATGGTGTTTCGAGCGCCCATGGCAACGACGCTGGAAAGCGCCTCAGTTCCGTCAGCGCGTCGACGACCGCGTCAAACAAGTCGGGACCGTCGCCAGACCGAGGACACCTGATCACGAGGCGGTCTGTTTCAAATGACGTAGGTAGAGTTGGAGAGGTCAATGTTGTCGAGGACGTCGGCGGAATGATGGTGCATTAAATTGTCGGTGATTGGGGTGGGCTTGTCGACGGTTGTGTGTGGCTATCTCTGCGACTGTCGGGCTGTACCTGCCGACATGCTATCGGTCGCATGCGACCCGAAAAGGTCTTGCGGGTTTGCCGAGACCCGACATTCAACGT
Organism: Paraburkholderia phenazinium; assembly: GCF_900141745.1. NCBI lineage: Bacteria > Pseudomonadati > Pseudomonadota > Betaproteobacteria > Burkholderiales > Burkholderiaceae > Paraburkholderia > Paraburkholderia phenazinium. The sequence continues at coordinate 1,321,716 of NZ_FSRM01000002.1, forward strand.
GTTACCGTCCTCTCGACTGGCCTGTTATAGCCAACGACGTCACTGTTCGAAATACCAGGGGGAAAATCTATGACCGATCCGGCCCATGACCCGTCCAACTTTCGCCAGCAGCGCACAATAGGCATTGCTGGCATCGCGGCTGCCTCGCTTCTTGCCTCGGTACTCTGGTTTGGTATCGACTATCTGATGTCGCCCTTGCCGGGCATGGATAGTCTCGACGCCCGGATGCTGCTGACACTTAAGTGCTGGTGTGTTGCCGTGCTGTTCTGCCTGGTGACGGGTGTCGAAGCAGTGGCGCACGAGCGGTTGACCTCACCCGCGTTCGATCCGCTGGCGGGCTTCGAGACACGCAGGTTGCGCGTCAACCAACGATACCTGCAGAACACGGTAGAGCAGATCATCGTGTTTGCGGCGTCGCTTTTCGGTCTGGCCGCCTACTCTCCCGACGGTTCGGCGATGCGCGCGGTCGTAGCGACAACCGTGGTCTGGATCGCCGGGCGGGCCGCGTTCTGGGTCGGCTATCATCGCAGCGCGGCGCTTCGCGGGCTCGGTGCGCCGGGCATGGCGGTCAGCATGATCGTGCTGCTTTATGTCGCGAGCCGGTTTGGACGTGACATCGCAGGGACGGTGGGGGCGATTGTGCCGGTTGTTGTATTTTTCGCCATTGAAGCTGTGTTGTTTTGGGGGACGCGGCCAGTCGAAAATGATTGATTCAATAGATTCGGGTGATCCGGCTTGCTGAGGCTAACGCTGGGTGAGCGGCCTAAATAGTATTTCGATCAGGCTATGAGTTCTCACGAATAGAGATCACCTGGCGTGACGCCCGTGCACGCCTCGTCTCCCGCCATCAATTTAGCAAGCCGTAGACCGCAACGCCGTTCGTCGCACCTACATAAACTTTCCCATCCGCGATCATCGGTGTGATGAACTTGTTGCCCGGACCGAACTGATCCCGCGTGCCGGCCTGATTGCTGTTGTACAACTCGTGCGCGAGATTGGTGGCATCGTAGGCGTGCAACGCGCCGACTGTGCCGTTTTCCGCCGCCCACACAATACCGTTACTCGTACCGTTCGCGGAAATGGCCGGCGTGGCGCCGGGATAAGCGAACGTTGTCGGGCTTTGCGACGACGGCGTGGTGGCAAGCAACGCGTTGGTAACGGGCAGCGCCTTAAGCGCATCGGTCTGTCCTCCGTAATAAACCACATTGTTAAAATACGCCGGCGAACCCCAGATGCCGCCGGTCAACACACCGGTGATCTCCTGCCAGATGTTGTTGGTCGTTGAATTGAACTTGCCCATGTTGTCGCGATCCACCACGTAAATATGGGTATCCTTGCCCGCTCCGACAGCCAGATGCTTGACGGTTCCGTCCGAGGCGGTTTGATCAGGCAGCAGCATCGCCCCACCCGAGCCGAAATCGTCGTCCGCAGCGGCCTGGGCCACGACGTCGTACATGGCAAAGTAATCGGTTGCGACCAGTGCAGGGGTGGCAGAGAGCTTGATAAATGCATCACCCAGATCGCCATCGACTGGAAATCCCTGTGCATTGAGCGTCGGGTTGAAGGTGCCGTTGCCGTCGATCAAATAGATGGACGTCCCATCCGATGCCATGCCCGAGCCCGCCATCCAGACCGATCCCTGGCTGCCGTTCGGGGTAACGGGCAGCGCTCCCGTTTGCTGCAACGTATCCTCGCTGTACGCCATGAGCCAACCGTTGTAGTTCCCGGACATGCAGTGGGCGGTCCAGCCCATGTAGATGGTGCCGTTGACCAACGTCAGTGCAGCGCGCACGGTGTGCAGGGAGGGCGTGAAGGTAAGGACGCCATTCGCACCTTCTGCGCCGCTTCCCGGATACGTCGCGGCGATTTCGGTCGGGCCGCCAAACAGTTCCGCACCTGTTGCAAGATCGATCGCGTGAAGGCGGTGATGGACGTTCCCGCTGGCGTCCGTGCTCATGGCCACGGCATATAGCGCGCCATTCGGACCGCGTGAGCGGTCGATGACCGGCGTCGAAGTGATACCAATCTCCGGTGTGATATCCGTGCAGCCCGGATCAGGACTCGAGGTTTCACCCGCAGCGGCCAGCGAGATCTGCCACAGCGCGTTACCGCTATCGGCGTCGTAAGCGTAGACGCTGTCGTGCTCTGTCACAACATAGACAACATTGTGCGCGGCCGTGCCGATCATAAGATTCGTTACGAATAGAGGCTGCGCGTCGACTTTGCCGTCCGCCGGCAGGAAGCGCAACTTGCCGAACGTCGTCGAGTTGACGTTGGCTAGCGTGAGCGTTGTTTCCGCAAGCATCTGACCGGTTCGCGCGAGGTCGTTGTGGTGCATGAGAACGTCGGTCGGGTAGGTTTGCGCAGTTGTCGGTGTCGAGCCAGTAGTTGTGCCCCCGGGTGTAGTCGTGCCCGGCGTACCAGGCGCAGAAGTGGTTCCGGAGGTACTGCCGGCGCTGCCCGAACCGGTGGCGCTCGGGCTGCTACCCGAACCGCCGCCGCACGATCCAATGCCCGAGGCGATTAGCAATCCGACGCAAATCTCCAATAGGTGACGCCAAAAAGTGGAAGAAAAAGCCGGCCTGCGTTGTAGAGATTTCATGGCGATTCTCCAGCGGCTTTTGAGCGGTCCACAGCACGTCATACCCACAGCGCGCAAGTGGCCACGGGGTTAATGTCAGACGAATGGCATTGCTGAACCACCCGCTGAATTCGCGAGGTCGGTGGACGCGCAGGACATTGTTCACACGTTTAGGTTCGGGTCAATCTACGACAGCCGCCGACGATGCACCCGCCAATACTTCGCAGCATTGAGACAGGCGTAGGTTTGCGAGCGTCCGAAAGGTAGCGTTGGATTAGCGCTGGCCTGCCGGTCCTGTAACTACTACCGGCCAAGGAAAGGATGAAAGACAGGCAACCGTCCTGTGCGCGCGGGACGACCGCTCGAGGTGAGCGAAAGTCGGCGACTTCCTGCCGCCCCCGGGCACGCGTGTTGCGCCCACTACGACACGGCGGCGAGACTGTCGCACCACGATTGCGGAGGAGCAAATCATGAGACAGACTGTTTTAGGCGTGTTCGATAGCTACGCTGACGCGCGCTCGGCACAACGGACATTGGGCGAGGCTGGCGTAGCCCAGGCCGATATTGCCATCTATGCCAAGTCAGATGACGCACCGGTCGAAAGTGGCCCGCGTGTTTATGCACCAGGCAGCGGCGATCTGCGGCATCACAACCCAGTGTTCGATCAACTCGAACAATTGTTTGCGCGGCTGTTCAAAAGCGGACAATATCCGCCGGAAACTGAGGATTACAGAGAATTGATCCGCCGAGGTGGAGCGATCGTCAGCGCCGACGTGTCCGAAATGCAAGTAGACCTGGCTCGCGATTTGATGCGCCGCACCGGCGCAGCCGACATCGAAGAGCGTGCCAAAGTATGGCGAAATGGTTCGATAGAGACGAGCGAGGAGCCTTCACCCGGGCGGCCCGTAACGCAGGGCGCTACCGATTATTCTTCGGCGGGCGGGAGGATGGTTGGCGGGATGCAGCAGGTAACGACTCGTACGGAGGGGCTCGGATCGACTGCGTCCGTGCAAAGCGGCCAGCAGCTGACGGGTGTACCCGACGTCGGGCTCGCCCGCCCGCCCGAGGATGCGTTCGCAGGCGTCAAATCTCCTCGTGCAGCGTACTCGCCCGAGGACAGCACGAGCGGGATAAAGACGGAGGAGACATTGGGGACGGGCCGTCTGGGCGATCCCGTCGCCGGCATTCCGATGGACGACACGCCTTATGTCGATGAACTGCGGGAAGAATACGACGCCCATTACGCGAGTACGGGTGCGTCATACGACGAATATCAGCGGGCCTACGCACACGGAGCCACGCTCGGAAAAGATGAGCGGTATCGCGGACATGATTGGCAAGGGGTGGAAGCGAACGCTCGCGAGGACTGGGAGTCGCGTTACCCGGAAAGCGGTTGGGAGCGATTCAAGGCTGCCGTGCGGCACGGCTGGGACCGGGTTACAGGCGGCTGATACGTTGTTCGGGACCGCGGCGAGCTGGGGACGGTAACAGGTTTACCCCTGTTACTGCTTCTCCGGCATGACCGATGAGTGATGACTTGTGATTAGCCATTGCGCTCCATCCCAGCGATAGGTGTAGGTGTAACGGGCTTGAACAACCACTCCCGTTCTTGCGAAGGTGAATGTGTAAAGCCCGGCATCTACAGCGGAATTGCACCCCAGCTCAATGTAGCGGAAGTCAATCTTTCCGGATGGACGATCCTGTAGAAAATGGCGGAAATAGTCCTCTTTCTCCGCCACCGTTAAGCGCGGCTTGTTGGATACCGTGGGGAGAAGAATGGACCGCTCCGCATAGTTGGCAACCACGGCGTGTGGATCACCGGTTTGCAGCGACTGATTCCATCGATCGAACAACGCCGCAATTTCTTGATCTGATGTGACCTTACAGCTTTCCGTATGCCCCGCCGCCGCATTGGTTGACATGCCTTGGTTCGCGACGCACCCGGCGAGCACGACCGCCAGGATAGCAATGGTAAATAGCTTCATGGCGGCACTTCTCCTGTCGGGCAGTGAGAGGAAGGCACAACGCTTGAAGTATGGTACGTCCCGTGTGCGTTAGCCACATCTGATTGATGGCTTGTGCCCGGTCGCTGGCGGGTGGCGACCGGCGACACGTTATGGGAAAAAGGGCCGTTCGAACGTTTTGATGAGTACCGGAACGAGCGTCGCTTTCTGGGCGATATGAACCGGACATCGGTGACGCATTGCCCAGCAATTTCAGCCCAGCTTGTACGCAGCCATCTTCGTATAGAGCGACTGGCGGCTAATGCCGAGACGCCGCGCGGCTTCAGCGCGATTGCCGGCAGCGAGTCGCAACGCGCGTTCGATCGAGGCTCGCTCCAGGCGTTCAATGGCTTCAGGCAGCGGCAAATCGAGCAGCGCGCCGGGCAGATCGCTGGCCGCGATCTGCGGTGCGGTTAGAAACGCGAGGTCGTCGTCGGTGGCAAGCGGGCCGCGCGCGAGTGCGGCGACACGCTCCATCGCGTTTTTCAGCTCGCGCACGTTGCCCGGCCACGTATGCGCGAGCAGACGTCGCTCGGCGCTCGCACCGAGCGTGCGCGAGATTCCGGAGCGCTGCGCGGCGAGCGCCAGAAAATGCGCGGCGAGCGCAAGGATATCGTCGGGGCGTTCGCGCAACGGCGGCAGATGAATCGGGATCACGTTGAGCCGGTAGAACAGATCCTCGCGGAATCGCCCCGCGGCGACTTCGGCACCGAGGTCGCGATGCGTCGCCGCAACGATCCGTACGTCGATCGGCGTGTTGAGGTTGCTTCCGAGCGGCGTCAACACGCGCTCCTGAATTACCCGCAGCAGTTTCGCTTGCATCGGCAAAGGCAGATCCCCAATCTCGTCGAGAAACAGCGTGCCGCCGTTCGCCTCGACGAAGCGGCCGACGCGTTGCATTTGCGCTCCCGTGAACGCCCCTTTCGCGTGACCGAAGAGTTCGCTCTCGAGCAGTTCAGTGGGAATGGCCGCGCAATTTATCGCAACGAAGGGACGCAGGCGGCGCGCCGACGCGTCGTGCAGGACGCGCGCCGCCACCTCCTTGCCTGTGCCGGTTTCGCCACTGATCAGCACAGTCGAATCCGTGGCGGCAGCACGGCCGATCTGCTTTTGCGCGTCGCGTAATGCATCGCTGCTGCCTAGCAGGCGCGGCGCGGTGTCGTCGCCCCACGCCTCGTCAGACGCAACCTGGGTGGCGGTGAACGAGCTTTGATTCGATGCTGCAATCTTGCGCAGCAGCTCAGCAATTGCGTCACGTCCCACCGGTTTGGTCAGGTGTTCGAATGCACCGAGACGCATCGCGTGAATGGTATTGTCGCTGGTGGCGAATGCGGTCAGCACGACAACCGGCAGGGTCTTGCGCTCGGGCATGGCGCGCAACTGTTCGAGCAGCTCGATGCCGCTCATATCCGTCATCCTGAAGTCGAGGAATGCGCAGTCGATAGGCACGCCGCTCGTGAAACACTCGAGTGCCTGGCGGCCTCCGCTTGCCTCGATGACGGTATGGCCCAGATCGCCAAGGGTTTCGGCGAGACTCTCGCGGAACGCGTCATCGTCGTCGACGATCAGGATGTGCGGCATGGCAGCTCGATCACAAAACAGGCGCCGCGTGGACGCACGGCATAGAAGGCGCGGCCGCCATGCGCCACGGCAATTTCCCGCACCACGGCGAGACCCAGCCCCGAGCCGGTGGCGTGGCCGGTCACGAATGGCTCAAAGATGCGCTCGCGCTCGGCGGGTGGCACGCCCGGTCCGTCGTCGGCGACTTCGATGCTCAAGGTATCCGCATGCTGCGCCGCGCGCAACATGACGTGGCCCCCAGCGGGTGTATGGCGCAGTGCGTTTAGAATCAGATTGTCGATAGCGCGTGCCAGTTGCGCCGCGTCGAAACGCGCCTCGTGCGGCAGGTCCTTATTCTCGTCAAGGACGAGCGCGATGCCGGCCTGCGTCGCGGCATCGAGATACAGCTCGATGCGCTCAGCCAGCCATTCGCGCAACACGACCGGTTGCGCGTCGATGCGGACCGGCTGCGTGAGCGCAAGCAAACCGGCCAGCTGCGTTTCCACGCGCTGAATCTGTTCGAGGATCGACGCAAGCGCGCGGTGCTGGCGCTGTGCGTCTCCAGCCAGCGCGTTTTCTGCTTTGAGCCGCATCGCGCCGATCGGATTACGGATCTCGTGAGCGATTTGCGCCGCCAGCCGGCCGAGCGCGGCAAACCGTTCGGCGCCCGCAAGCTTCCTGTCGAGGTCGCCCGTCCGATGTTGCAGTGCCGTGGTGCGCGTACCGTAAGCGTTAAATGCGGCGACGATCTTGTCCAGGTCCGGCTCGCCGGTGGGCTCGATCGGAGTGAAAGGCGCGTGCAGATCCGCTGGCTCGCTCAGGCTCTTCTCGACGCGGGCAAGATTGCCGCGCCAACGGCGCAGCAGTATGCCCAACGCAATCGCAATTCCGATGATTACAGCGAGCAGGACAGCAAGCGCGGTGACGAGGGTCTTGCCATACGGGCCGAGCGGCGGCCGCACGCGTGTGAGCGTCCACGCGAGCAGGCCGGCGCGATGCGGCACGGGACAGGCCGAAACGATGACAGCGTCCTGCCGTCCTTCGACAAACCCGGACGCTGCCTGGCCGCCCGTCACCCCACGCAGCGTGCGCAGAATCAACGGCGTTTCGGCTTCCGGAATATCTCGCTTGATGCCGCTGCCCTCGTAGGTCGGAAAAGCGTAGGCGTCGAACGTGCCACGCGCGCTGTCCGTCGGACGCCAGAAGCCGCCTTCGACGCCTGGCATCTGCGCGAGCACCACGTCAAGAATCGCATGCATCAGGTCTGTGTTCGGCGCGCCTTGCGCATCGGAGCTTCGGTCTAAGGAAAAGTCATAGCGGGAGGCGACTGCCTCGCAACCGGCCTGCGCCTGTTGACGCGCAACGCCGATCTGCCGCTCCAGATTGCCTTGCGCCATGAACCAGACGAGGCCGATGAGGAGCGCGCACATCACCGCAACCAGCAGCCAGAAAACCACGAGTTGGCTGGCGAACGAGAGACGACGTCGGGTTGCGGGCATAAGCCGGTAGCGAAAGGGAGGACTTCAAGAGTAGCAAAAAACCGGCCACGCAAAGCGGGGAGGATGAGCCACGCCGGCTGACAGGGCAAACGTCACGGCGCTCTCGGGCACCACTTACTGTCGACTCTGCGGACAGCGGCTGTCCAGTAACGCGACACCTGCTGACGTGGGCCCGTGCGCAAGGTTGGCCGGGAATGGCATCGGCGGGTGGAATGGGGGTTGCACAAGTGCCGGCACTGGGCGTGTCAATGCCGGACAAGGCGTCGTGATAACAGTGCAGGCGGCGGGCGCCGCGTTGAGCCCGGCGCCCGGCGCCTGGCGGTTTGCTCGCGCGTCACTTTGGCTATCCCGCGCCCTTCATCGCCCTTGGGGCGATTTCAACCGGCTCGCCTGTGTTGTGGCTCTACTGCGGTGCAGGGCTCAGATACTTCCATCGTGGAGCGGCACCGCCTCTAAACACCAGCCAGCGCCGGCAGCTCGACCTCGTACGACACGCGCGCGTGCCGGCTGTTCATCTGCGGCTGACGTGTCACGTGATTCAGAGGCGGTGCACTTTCGACGTGCATCGGTAGGCGCGCTGGACGGCGAGCTTTTTTCTTCTCGAGAATGGCCTGGCTCAGAAATACGGCGCTATACGCTTTCAGCAAGTGCGGATGGTGCGCTTCGATGTACGTAGCAATTTGCGCCTGCTCATCGTCGATCCGGGCTAGTGACGCCAGCGTGCTCGCGTCCCAACGGAAGCGCAGGCCGAGTTCATCGAATGCGCTGTTATAGGCGCACAGTTGCGCCTCGACTTCCGCATCATGCGCGCTCTCGCGAACATCGAACTGGGAGGGGTTCATGGTCGTCTCCTTGAGGAATAGGCACGACCAAGAATAGGCTGGCGCATCAATAAACAATAATTAAAGTTATTTGGATAAACGATAACTCATTGCTTATGTGTCGGCTCCCGGCACAGCAGCAACCAAATTCGGTGCCTGGACAGTCGCGTTGCCTTTCTCACAAGCCCACAGCCAGCGGCCGCAAACCCATCCATTAGGTATGCCTAATACAAACCATAAAATGTTTTAACTTTCACTTATTGTTGTTCTCGCGCAGCATCCCTCAGACGCGCTCTACGCCAAACACCTTCCCAGTTGTCGTTTCGATCGACGGTAAGGGTTTTCGTTAGCGCAATTTCGTCTGGCCGACCATTGGCGCTTCATTGCCCACAGGCAAACGGGCCATGAAGCGATTCGATCACGTAGGTCCAACGCGCCGTTCGAGCGCGACGGAATATACAGGAGACGAAAGACATGGGACATTCCAACGTACCCGGAGGAAGCCGCACGGCCTTCTGGCATCACCGCTGGATGCAACTGGCGATCGGCGTCGTGTGCATGGGGCTTGTCGCGAATCTGCAATATGCGTGGACACTGTTCGTCGTACCGATGGACAACGCCCACCATTGGGGCCAGGCGGCAATCCAGACCGCGTTCACAATCTTCATCGTCACCGAAACCTGGCTTGTGCCCGTCGAGGGTTGGCTCGTCGACAAGTTCGGGCCGCGCCCGGTTGTGATCGGCGGCTCGCTGTGTGCGGCGCTCGGCTGGATCATCGACGCGCATGCGAGCAGTCTCGCCGAGCTATACGCCGCGGCAGTGATCGCCGGCATCGGTGCGGGCTGCGTGTACGGCACCTGCGTCGGCACGGCACTCAAATGGTTTCCGGACAAGCGCGGTCTCGCAGCCGGTTTGACCGCGGCAGGTTTCGGCGCCGGCGCGGCTGTCACCGTAATCCCAATCGCCAACATGATCCAGCGCTCAGGCTACGAGCACACGTTCATGTTCTTCGGCATTTTCCAGGGCGTCTGCATTCTGCTGCTCGCCACCATGCTGGTACGGCCGAAGCCACCCGCAACCGCGGTCGCAACCAGACGCGTGGTCGCAAGCAAGATCGACTACACGCCCGGCGAGATGATCCGCTCGCCGCTCTTCTGGGTGCTGTATCTCATGTTCGTGTTCGTCGCGGCCGGCGGCATCATTGCGACCGCGCAGCTTGGGCCCATCGCGAAGGAATACGGCTTCGCCAAACTGCCGGTGAATCTGCTGGGCATCACGCTGCCGCTGCTCACGATGACGCTGTCGATCGACAACTTGTGCAACGGCTTCACGCGTCCGTTGTGCGGTTTTCTGTCGGACCGCATTGGCCGCGAAAACACGATGTTCATGATCTTTCTCGGCGAAGGTCTCGCGCTGCTGGGACTCATGCAGTTCGGCCATAACCCCTACGCATTCATGTTCTTCGCCGCTGCCGTGTTCCTGTGTTGGGGCGAGATCTTCTCGATCTTCCCGGCAACCTGCGCGGATACGTTCGGCAGCAAATACGCCGCGGCTAATGCGGGAACGCTCTATACCGCGAAAGGTACCGCGTCGATGCTGGTGCCGATCGCGTCGGTGCTGTCGGCAAACGGCGGCTGGAGCACGGTGTTCATTTCGGCGGCAGTGATCTCGATCACAGCGGCTGTGTCCGCGAAGTTCATCCTCGCCCCGATGAGAAAGCGCTGGATTGAAAATTCTGGCGCGACGGCCGGTGTGGTCATCGCCGAAGCACGACTGCAGCCATCGCCTGGCGGTTCACCTAAATAAACCACGACGTGAGCGCGCCCTCACGACGAATCCCACAAAGCCCCGTGACCAAGGAGACATATCATGGCAGAAGCCGATAGGCCCGCAACAGAAGCGACCCCGAAGCAGGAGATAGCCCAGACGACCGATGGATTTCATCTCGTCATCGACGCGCTGAAACTGAACGACATCAGCACCATCTTCGGCCTTGTCGGTATCCCGATTACCGACCTGGCGCGGCTGGCGCAAGCGGAAGGGATGCGTTTCATCGGCTTTCGTCACGAACAGCACGCGGGTAACGCAGCGGCCATTAGCGGCTTCATGACGCAGAAGCCGGGCATCTGTCTGACGGTGTCGGCACCGGGCTTTCTCAACGGCCTCACGGCGCTCGCCAACGCGACCACCAACTGCTTCCCGATGATCCTGATCAGCGGCTCGAGCGAGCGCGAAATCGTCGATCTGCAGCAGGGCGATTACGAAGAAATGGATCAGTTGAACGCGGCCAAGCCGTACGCGAAGGCCGCATATCGCGTGCTGCATGCCGAAGACATCGGCATCGGTGTGGCGCGTGCGATTCGTGCTGCGGTGTCGGGCCGCCCTGGTGGCGTGTATCTGGACTTGCCAGCCAAGCTGCTCGCGCAAACGCTGGACGCCGTGAAGGCGCAGCAGTCGCTGGTCAAAGTGGTCGACGCCGCGCCACGTCAACTGCCGGCGCCGGAATCGGTCAAGCGTGCAATCGACGTATTGAAGAGCGCGAAGCGTCCACTGATCCTGCTCGGCAAGGGGGCAGCGTATGCGCAGGCTGACGCGGAGATCCGCGCGTTCGTCGAGCAAAGTGGCATTCCATATCTGCCGATGTCGATGGCCAAGGGCCTGTTGCCCGATACGCACGAGCAATCGGCGTCGGCGGCGCGCTCGTTCGTGCTGCAGGAAGCGGATGTCGTCGTGCTGATCGGCGCGCGTTTGAACTGGCTGCTCTCGCATGGCAAGGGTAAAACGTGGGGCGCAGAGCCGAAGAAGTTTGTTCAGGTTGATATTTCGCCGACCGAGATCGACAGCAACGTCGCGATTACCGCGCCGGTGATCGGCGATATCGGCTCGTGCGTGGCGGCATTGAGAGCAGGCCTCGAGGCGGGATTTTCGAAGCCGAGCGACGAATGGACCGGCGCGATCGCCGAGCGCAAGAGCAAGAACCTTGCAAAGATGGCTGCCACGCTCGACAAGAACCCGTCGCCGATGAATTTCCACAGTGCGCTGCGCGCGATCCGCGATGTACTGAAGACGCGCCCGGACATCAACGTCGTCAACGAGGGCGCGAATACGCTCGACTACGCGCGCAGCATCATCGACATGTACGAGCCGCGCAAACGCTTCGACTCGGGCACGTGGGGAATCATGGGCATCGGCATGGGCTTCGCGATAGGCGCGGCGGTGACGAGTGGCAAACCGGTTGTCGCGATCGAAGGTGACAGCGCGTTCGGTTTCAGCGGCATGGAACTCGAAACCATCTGCCGTTATGACTTGCCTGTTTGCACGATCGTATTCAACAACAACGGCGTGTATCGCGGTACCGACGTGAACCCGACGGGCGGCAAGGACGTCGCGCCGACCGTGTTCGTGAAGGGCGCACGCTACGACAAGATGATCGAGGCATTTGGCGGTGTCGGCCACCACGCGACCACGCCGGAAGAACTGACCAAGGCGCTGCTTGAAGCAATCGCATCGGGCAAGCCGACCTTGATCAATGCCGTCATTGATGAAGCGGCGGGGACCGAAAGCGGCCGCCTGACCAATCTGAATCCGCAAAGCGCGGCAATGAAAAAGTGATCCAGAGTAACTACGGAGATACCAAAGTGACCAAACCTCTCGAAGGCATCAAGATCATCGACTTCACCCATGTTCAGGCTGGCCCGGCGTGCACCCAGTTGCTCGCGTGGTTCGGCGCCGACGTGATCAAGGTTGAACGACCGGGTTCGGGCGACGTGACGCGCAATCAGTTGCGCGACATCCCCGACGCCGACGCGCTGTACTTCACGATGCTCAACAGCAACAAGAAGTCGCTGACGTTGGACACGAAAAAGCCCGAAGGCAAGGAAGTACTCGAAAGACTGATTCGCGAATCAGACGTGCTAGTCGAAAATTTTGGGCCGGGCGCGTTGGACCGGATGGGCTTTTCGTGGGAACGCCTGAACGAACTCAATCCGAAGATGATCGTTGCTTCGGTGAAGGGCTTCAGCGACGGCCATCACTACGACGACCTGAAGGTCTACGAAAACGTCGCGCAATGCGCAGGTGGTGCGGCATCCACCACCGGCTTCTGGGACGGTCCGCCGACCATCAGCGCCGCGGCACTCGGCGACAGCAACACCGGCATGCATCTGGCAATCGGCATTCTGACCGCGCTGCTGGGGCGCGACAAAACCGGTAAAGGCCAGAAGGTCGCGGTGTCGATGCAAGACAGCGTGCTGAACCTGTGCCGCGTGAAGTTGCGGGACCAGCAGCGGCTGGAGCGCGTGGGCTATCTCGAGGAATATCCGCAGTATCCGCACGGCGAATTCAGCGACGTCGTGCCGCGTGGCGGCAACGCAGGCGGCGGTGGTCAGCCGGGCTGGGTGCTCAAGTGCAAGGGCTGGGAAACGGATCCGAACGCGTACATTTACTTTACGATCCAGGGCCATGCGTGGGAGCCGATCTGCAAGGCACTCGGCAAACCCGAATGGATCGATGATCCGGCCTACAAGACTGCCGAAGCACGTCAACCGCATATCTTCGAGATCTTCGGAACCATCGAAGCCTGGCTGGCCGACAAGACCAAATTCGAAGCGGTCGACATCTTGCGCAAGTTCGACATTCCGTGCGCGCCGGTGCTGACGATGAAAGAACTCGCCAACGATCCGTCGTTGCGCGCGAGCGGCACGATCGTCGAAGTGCCGCACAAGAAACGCGGCTCGTATCTGACGGTCGGCAGTCCGATCAAGTTCTCGGATATGAAGCCGGAAGTCACCGCGTCCCCCTTGCTCGGCGAACACACGGAGGAAGTACTGGCGAGCCTTGGCTACAGCAAGCAGGACATCTTCAACCTGCGCGAAGTCAAAGCGGTTTAACGGTGCAAGGCAGGCCCATTTTGTATGGTTGGTCCTGCAGATACGGCGTCCCTGGTGGCGCCGTATCCGATTCAAGGGTCTGCGGTTTTACGTTGGGGGGAGCGCTATGCAAACAGCTATCGACTTTCAGCAACTCGTCAATGCAATCGGCGACGCGATTATCATTTCCGATGCCGGCGGCAGCATCACATTGTGGAACCCCGCGGCCGAACGCATGTTCGGCTTTACGCAAAGCGAAGCGCTGGGAAACTCACTGGACCTGATCATTCCGGAACGTTTGCGCGGCCGCCATTGGGACGGATATCACAAGACCATGGCAACGGGCGAAACCCGCTATGGCAACGACGTACTGCGCGTTCCCGCCACACACAAGGACGGGCGGGCACTGTCGATTGCGTTTACGGTTGCGTTGCTGCATTCGCCGCAGAATGAGCTTACCGGTATCGTTGCAGTGATCCGTGACGAAACCAGCCGCTTTCAGGAGGATCGCTTGCTGCGCAAGCGCCTTGCGGAACTGGAAGGGGGCGTGGGTGCGTGAGTGGAGACTCGGGAGATTGCGGGGGCATGTAGAAATGCTGGGGAACCGGCTATACCCGTTGCGCCATCATCTATTGGAATCGGTACGTGTTTTCGACGATATCATCATATTGTTAGCTGGCAGTCCAATGCGAAATCCTCTTCTGGCGGCGGTCCCTCTTCTTACCGCAATCGGTTTGCGCTACCACCATCGTCGTTCATAGGTCTGACTTAAGGGATCGGATACGACTGACCGACGAATCAGGTTACAAGCCGCACGGAGTCCTCACAATATCGGCATCCAAACATCAAAGATTCGCTGCCATACGTTCTGCGCGAATTCTTGCAAACCGACGATGGGCATCTATAATTTTTGGACCGAGCAGATTCTGCCGGTCCTGTCTGTGTTGACTGAAGCCTCATACCGCCAGACTTAGGACGGAGTGAGGCATCCTCGTAAAGACGAGCGTTTGCCGAGGCCTGTCATGAACAACGATTCGTTGACCGCCGTTGCCGGTCCCGCGACAGACGGCGAGACAATCACGGCGAATGGGCAGCCTGATCCAGAAATGGAAACGCGGTTTGCCCCACGCAGGTGGACGCACGTCCAGATCAATGGCGTTGAGCATTCCGTCAACGTGGAAGCAAGGACGACCCTTTTGGATCTGTTGCGCGAACAGGTGCAGTTGACAGGCGCAAAAAAGGGCTGCAACCGCGGAGAATGCGGCGCTTGCACGGTGTTGATGGATAACCGGCGCGTCAATGCCTGCCTCGTGCTCGCAGTCAGTGCCGATGGCAAGAAAATCACCACGATAGAGGGATTAGCGAGTGATGGGGTGCTGCATCCCGTCCAGCAGGCCTTCATTGAGCACGATGCCTTCCAGTGTGGTTTTTGTACCTGTGGCCAGATCATGTCCGCTGTGGGCTGCATTGCCGAGGGACACACCGGTTCCAACGCTGAAATTCGCGAATGGATGAGCGGTAATATCTGTCGCTGTTCTGCGTATCCGCAGATCGCGGCGGCTGTCGAGGCTGCCGCGAAGGAGATGGGCTGATGCGCGACTTTAGCTATGCCTGCGCGACGACGCGGGCCGATGCCCTGACGCTCGCCCAACTGCCCGACGCGGCGGTGCTGGCGGGTGGGACTGAACTCCTCAACTGGTTCCGCATCGGGATTACCAAACCTGAACGGGTCGTCGATATCAGCCGTGTGCCTGAAATGGATCGCATCGAAGCGTTACCATGCGGGGGGCTGCGGATCGGCGCACTTGCCAGGCTTAACGATGTGGCGCAACACGAACGGGTCCGCAACGCTTATCCCGTCCTGTCGCAGGCGATTCTGAAATCGGCCTCTGCCCAGTTGCGCAATCTTGCGACTATCGGCGGCAATCCCCTGCAACGTGTACGCTGCGCCTACTTCCGTGCCGATGCGCCCACACCGTGCAACAAGCGAGTGGCGGGCTCGGGCTGCGCAGCATTGCACGGCCTGAACGAAAGGCACGCGATCTTCGGCTGGACCGACGAATGTGTGGCGGTGCAGCCCTCCGACCCGGCAGTGGCGCTCGCTGCACTGGATGCGGTGATCGTAACCGAGGATGCGCAAGGCGGCGGCCGGCGCATTCCCGCACGCAGCTTCCATGTGCTGCCCGACGAAAATCCATCCGCACACACCGTGTTGCGTCATGGCGAACTGATCACCAGTATCGAATTAGGTGGGCCAGCGCCGAAATCTGCATATTTGAAGATTCGGGAGCGGGAGAGTTATGAGTACGCCATCGTGTCCGCGGCGGTAGCGCTCGAACTGGACGGCGACGTGATCAACAAGGCTCGCGTTGCTTTGGGGTCCGTAGCAATGCGCCCCTGGCGTCTCGACGAGACAGAGCGACTGCTAGTCGGCGAGCGGCTGGGCTCGGCCGGCGTCGCGGCTGCGGTAGGGGCAAGCTTTGCCGATGCCCGACCGCTATCGTCCAACGGATACAAGATCGCGCTCGCTCGCAACGCTACGCTTCGCGCCATCGAACTCGCGGCGAGTGCGCCATGAACCATTCGGGTGAATCGATTGCACGCTTCGACGGTCCGGTAAAGGTGACGGGCGCGGCCCGTTATGCCGGCGACCAGAATCTGCCAGCACAGCTCTATGCGGTGATGGTATCTGCCACCGTTCCGGCCGGTTGGGTCGAGAAGATCGACGCGCACGAGGCGTTGGCGATGCCCGGTGTGACGCACGTGCTAACCGCCGCCGACATGCCGAAAGTGCATGCAAGGCTGGCCGACATCAGTGTTCCGCCGCTCGCCACCCGCTTCGTTCCGATGCAGACTGACGAAGTCGTTTATGAGGGGCAGCCGGTGGCAATCGTGCTGGCGGAGAGCATCGAAGCGGCCGAGTCAGGTGCGGATTCCGTATGCGTGGACTACCGAGCCACTTCCTTCATCGTGCCCGACACCGCACCAGCCGAACCGCCTGCGCCGGAGCGGGGTGGCTATTCCCATTCGAGTGCTTTGGAATTTTGCAAGGGTGATGCGGCGTCGGCTATCGCCGCCGCACCGCTCAGGACGGGTGCCGAGTACATACAGCCGTCTCGCCACGCAAACCCGATGGAGCCGTGCGCCATCCTGGCAGTCTGGAAGGACAAGCAGCTTACCGTTTACGACTCGGTGCAACACCTGCCGGCGGTTCAAAACACGCTCGCTGCCGCGTTCGGCATCGACCCGGCGTGGGTCCGGGTAGTTTCCCCGTACACGGGCGGCGGATTCGGTGTGAAAGCGTTCGTCTGGCCGCACGAAATCCTCGCCAGCATGGCGGCCTGGGTGACGCGTCGGCCAGTCAAACTGGTGCTCAGTCGGCAGAACATGTACGACATGGTCGGATTTCAGCCGCAGATGACGCAAAACGTCGCGTTGGGTGCCAGCGAGGACGGCAAACTGCTTGGCATTGTCCACGCGGTCACCAACATCACGAGCGTCACGGAAGATTATGTCGAGTTCGGATCGATCCCGGGACGGTCCTTTTATGCATGCGATAACATTTCGACCAGCCAGAAGGTTCGCCGTGGGAATGTCGTGCTGCCGACCTTCATGCGCTCTCCATGGGACGGCCCAGGTTCATGGTCGCTCGGCTCGGCCATGGACGAACTGGCACGCACGTTGAAGGTCGATCCGCTGGAGTTGCGGCTCGCCAACTACGCTGAAACCGATCCTGAAAGCGGGAAGTCGTGGTCGTCGAAAAAATTACGAGAGGCCTATAACGAAGGCGCGCGCCGCTTCCGTTGGCAAGACAGGCCAAAGGGCGGTACGCGCGACGGACATTGGCGCATTGGCTGCGGCCTCGCCGATTGCAGCCAGGGGCAGGCGCGATTCCATACCACCGCGCGAGTACGGCTCAACGCACACGGAATGGCGCGACTGGAATCCAGCTTCTGCGACATCGGCACTGGTCCCGCCACGGTCTTTCCGCAGATCGTCGCAGAAATCCTGGGCCTGAAGCCAGAGGAAGTCAGCGTTCTGGCAGGTGACACCTCACTGCCTTATTCGGGGCCGACTTATGGCTCGGGGACGACGATCAGCACAGGCGCGGCGTTGCAGCAGGCGGCGCAAGGGGTGCGCGCGAAGCTCGCGCGGCTGGCCGGTTGGCCGACGGAAGAGGTGACCATGCGCAACGGGCACATTCTCTATGGCGAAAGGTCGCGCAGCATCCAGTCCGTGTTGGACGAGGCAGGCGTCTTTGAACTTGTTTGCGACGGCGCCTTCGACCTGCCTGGTGGGGCGCCCGTTGATATGGGTGCTCCGGAATTTCCTGCTCGTACGTTTGGCGTGATCTTCGTGGAAGTCGCCGTCGATCCGGATCTGGGCCTGCTGCGTTTGCGGCGGGCAACAGGAATCTATAGCGCCGGCCGTATCATTAACCCTCGGACTGCGCGGTCACAGATGATAGGCGGCATCGTCTGGGGCTGGGGTATGGCGGCGATGGAGGGTAGCCACTTCGAGCCGGCTCTGGGCCGCTGGATTTCGAAAGACCTGGCCGGCGTTGCGCTGCCCGTGAACGCAGACATTCCGCCGGCCATCGATGTCGGGTTCGTCGACGAATACGACGCCAACTCCGGACCGCTCGGCGCCAAAGGTATCGGAGAACTCTGCGCCACAGGGGTTGCCGCCGCCGTCGCCAACGCGGTCTACGACGCCATCGGCGTGCGGGTGCGCGAATTACCGATCACACCCAATAAGTTGATGGGCGGTTTGTAGAAGCTGCCGGTTCCCCGATATGGACATGGGGAGCACGGAGGCCGTTGCGACCCGCCCGCCGTTAGCGATTCATTCCATCCATCTTGAGCGCATCCTTGAAGACCTTCTCGCGTCGCCGAAGACCTGACGGCGCGCCGTTACTTGCGACTGTAGGGGGTGTGTCCCGCCTCGGTGTAGGGCAGAGTTATGCGCGCTCATGTGGACGCCTGCAGAACCGGAGCTTCAGCGCTCACGCGCCAAGACATAGTTTGCGGCGTTTCTGCCGTTCGACTTGACGCAAAGCGGACCTTCAACCCACCGTTCAGGACGTTGCACGCAGAGCTTAGGGCCGCGCCGAGGCCGCACCCTATTGACGCCTGTCATCGAGCCTTTTATGCAGATAGTGCCGCTCATGTTTGCCGCTGAACTCCTCAAGCAGCTATTGATTCTGGACGGTCCGAGCGGGCGCATCGAAGGGCCGCATAAGCTGAACCCAAGGGTCTATCAGTCGGCAAGGTGGATCGACGATGTTCCTAGAATGCGCGAAACAAATCGTCTTTCGGATACGGTAGCGCCAGTTCCGGCATATCGTGCCTTCCGAAATACTGGGTCGACTTGGTTTCGGAATCGGTGGGCACTCCGGAGCCGCCGATGATTTTGCATTGAAACAGCGTCACTACGTACTCGACATGATCGCCACTTGGATATGTGTATCGGAACGATCGCCCGCCGAACACGCCTAGAATGCTGTGAATGCAAACAGCATATCCTGTTTCCTCCATTACCTCTCGGACGATTGCTTCTTGCGGGCTTTCTCCCAATTCAATTCCGCCGGCTGGCAAACTCCATGCCTCACCTGATGACTTTTCCTGAAGGAGCAGTTTGCCTTCGTGATCGTGAATCACGGCTGCAACGGAGGGACTCAATATCAAACCACTGCCAACCTTTTTCCTCAGCCGACTGATGTAGCTTTCGTTATCATCGTGCAGCGACACGTTCGTCCCCAAATGAGTTTGTAGCTGTCCGATTGTCGGCGATTTGTGAGAGGCCGTCGACCGTCTCTTCATGGCCGGGTTGCTCTTGCGGTTGGGGCGGTCCATTTGGTCAGCGCCAACGACCAGTAATCAGTGTCCGCGCTAAACATTGTGGATTTTGCTCATGGCGGACGCGGAGCGGCAGTTGACATGTGCAATTCGCGTCCCGGAGATCGCTGCCCAGTAAGCTTTCGCGGCAGTCCGTGTGGAGCTGGTCCGCGAGTTGACGATTTGAATGTCGCAAAGCTGACAGGATTATTGCGTACTACGCCAGACGGGTGGCCTTCAATCATCCACGGTCAAAGTGGCGAAAGAACAGATATAGGGAGATTGCGGCAACTAGCCAAAACACAGCCTTGACAATCGATGGAGTCGTGCCCGTTCCGAAGCGCCGGCTATACCAGAGGCTTAAGCTCTCAAGCGCCATGCCCGAAACCAGCGCCACGGCGATGTACACCACTACTCCAACGACTGTCACTCTTCCTGTTTCATGGTACCCAATGACGATCCCTATCAACGTCGCGGGGATCAAAAGAGATATGGTTCGCTTGAATGTTTCCGCCAGCATGGCTTCCTCTAGGGCTATTGAGTTCTCGTAAGATTTTACGGTCGGCTACATCATTGGAAGACAGTATTTCGCTCGCATGGATATTTTGTCTTCGCGCGCTGATGGAATCGCAGCCCAGAACGCAAGCACGGGCGGCCATCACGTTCGCACCGGAAATCAAGGTCGCAGGTTCCTCGCCACATCTGGTCCGGGGATGGGGAAAATAGTCCGGACGTTGATCAGGCTGCCTGTCTTGTTCTCAATGACATGGCCGCCCCGGTCTTCGGGAGCGCAAGCAGGACGATAAGGGCAAGTATCCCTACCGCAGGTATCGCCAGCAGACTGCCTTCCGGGCCAGTTGCCCCGCCGCTAAGCCAGCTGGGTCCGATTGCCTGGCTGGTCAGGAAATGACCGGAGACCATTCTCCCGCTATCCGCTGCGCCGAATAAAAAGGACTCGCTCCAGTCCCACGCGGCATGCATGCCCGCGGCCCACCAGAGCGACCCTGTGCGCCAGATCGCGAAACAGGCAACCAGACCGAACAGCACTACCTGGACGAGACCGAGAATGCTTTCGTTGGGATTGAATGCGTGGACGAAGCCAAACGCCAAGGAAGTCCGGACAGCTGCGGCAACGGCGCCGACGTCCCGAGCGAGCCTGAAGAACACGTAGCCTCGGAAAATCAGCTCTTCGGACCACCCGACCAGTATAAACACGAGCGCCCAAAGCATTCCCGACGCGATCGGCGAGCCGCCGAGGCTTTCCGAGCGCGTGACGTTCGCGCCTCCGGTCAGAACCAAAGCGGTCATCGTCCCAGACAGTGCCAGTGTGCCTACCAACAGTCCGAATCCGAAGTGAACGGTGCGGTGTCTTGCGTCCAGGCCGTAAGCGAGCCAAGGCTCCTTCTCGAACCCGCTGGTGACTTTGGTCGCAACCAGCGCCGCGCCGCAGAAAGTCACTCGCATCAGTAATTCGTGACCAGGTGTCATTGTTGCACCGTGAACGCGCAACGAGTAATGAAAAAGGTATGCGACACCGGCTACGGCCGACGTTACCAGCAGAAAGACCACATAGAACAAGCGGATGCAGCGCCGGGTACGTAAGCGCCCATGAACTGCGAGGCTGGACGAAATGCGATTCCGAAAAGAATGGAGGGCGTTCCGAATGGGATTGTTCTTCATGTGCGTCTTGTTTTTTGTCGAAAAATTCAACCATCAAGTTTTGCGTTTTACTGATCGCCGGTCTTCCATCGGTGCGCCGTGGTTATCGAATGATTTGCTTGTGCCTTCAGGCAGGCCGTGTTTGCATGGTTGCGGAGAGGTCAGTCTATGACATATCACCTAGGGCGAGCGGATACTTGCTGCACAAAAAAATGGCTATATCTGCCAAAGCTTCCATGTTGCTGCTAGGAGGCGGAATGCCCCGCTCTTTAGCTCACGTCGGAACGACATGACGCGGTATATACGACAGTGACAAAATTGCGTGCCACCACCCCGCCAAATTCCAAGTCCGCAATGCGCTCTAGCCTTTTCATCAAGATTTCCCTCTCTGTCTGAGGCAATTGAGCCACAGTGGAGAAGGTGCTCGTCAGTGCCAGTACCTGACTCGTCGTCTGGGTCGTTGTCCATTGAATAAGTTCATGGGATAGAGATGCAAATCCTGCCCCCCGCAATTGGGCCTTACGCGTCTCTGCATCCAGAGCAAACGGGACTTGCGACTCACTACCGTGCGAAGGGCTACGCCAAAGATTGGCGAACAGGGAACGAGTCCTGCGCTGGAACTCATCTTCACGCGAGGAATCCCCAAAAATTGTCCACCACATGGCCCATTGACCGCCCGGCTTGAGGAGTCGTTTGGCCTTAGCAAGAGCACTTTCCTGCTCCAGCCAGTGAAACGAAGTCGCGGCAATACCAAGGTCAAACTTCTCGTCCGAGAAATCCACGTCTTCGAACGCTGCTATATGAAGAGAGAGGCGGCCTGGTGTCTTTGATTTGCACTTCGCGAGCAGCACGTCGGCGAGACGGCTATCTGGCTCAATGGCCGTTACCGCACAGCCAAGGTCGAGTAGTCTTTTGGTTGCTTGTCCCGTGCCTGGACCAATTTCGAACACCCGAGTCGACGGGGTTGCCCTGCAAGTCGTCCGCAGGATGTCATAGACGCGAGCAGGGTAATCGGGACGACCTTCAGCATAACCGTTGGCATCGTTACCGAAAACCGTGCGTCCCGCAGACTGTTCTATCCGTTTTGACGAGGCGAGCATTGCCGACCCTTCCTTAATAGCGCTGGTTTGTGGACGATTGTCAGCGATTCAGGTGACCAGTGTCGACTGGCCATTAGTGGCCGATCCCTGTCTCATGCATGCTGCATGGATTGCCAGCAGCTCAGACGGCTGCGTTCGGCAGCACGCGACCCAGAGTGTGTGAAAACGCATTGATCGTCTAGACTGAATCAACGCACTGAGATCGGGTGACTCATGAAGCGATTCGTTGAAGGCGATGACCGCAAGCAGGTCGCACTACTTCCCGAATGCGTCGATGACTACATCGGGCAGGACAACCCGGTCAGGGTCATCGATGCCTTTGTCGAAGAGCTGGATCTCGCGGAACTTGGATTCAACGGCACCACGCCAGCTCTCACGGGTCGCCCGTCCTATCATCCTGGCGTGATGCTCAAGATCTATATCTACGGGTATCTGAACCGGATACCGTCCAGCCGGCGTCTTGAGCGCGAGTGCCAGCGCAACGCGGAGATGATGTGGCTGACGGGGCGTCTGGGTCCCGACTTCAAGACGATCGCCGACTTCCGCCGCGACAACGGGCCAGCCATTCGTAACGTATGCCGTCGTTTCGTCGAACTGTGTCGCGGACTGAAGCTGCTGTCGAGTGACATGGTGGCCATCGACGGCAGCAAGTTCAAGGCTGCGAACAGCCGCGACAAAAACTACACGGCGGGCAAAATTGACAAGCGCCAGCAGCAGATTGAGGAAAGCGTTCAGCGATATCTCGACCTGATTGAAAGTGCAGACCGGACCAGTCCGACGGGGTTCGATGTGAAGACCGTCCGCCTGTACGAGAAGATTGCCAGCTTGCGCCAGCAGATGCGCGAGCTCGACCAGGTCAGAAAGCAGTTGAAGAAGCAACCGGACAAACAGCTGTCCATGACGGATCCCGACGCACGGTCGATGGCAACAAGCGGACGAGGCTCCGGCATAGTGGGCTATAACGTTCAAACCGCCGTGGACACAAAGCATCATCTGATCGTCGCACACGAGGTGACTAACGTCGGAAACGATCACGGGCAACTCAGCAGAATGGCAATCTCCGCGAAGAACGCGATGGGCAAAGCCAGGCTGAAGGTGGTGGCCGATCGCGGCTATTACAGTGGCCCGGAGATACGGGCATGCGATCTGGGAAACATCAGTGCGTACGTTCCCAAGCCACTCACCTCCGCATCAAGGAAGAAAGGTCTCTTCACGAAGGCCGACTTTGTCTACGAGTCAGGAAGCGACGTGTATCGATGCCCTGCCGACGAGCGCGCCATTCATCGATTCAACACCGTTGAGCATGACATGACACTGCGGGTGTACTGGCCAAGTGCGTGCCCCCGTTGCCACCTCAAGGACCGATGTTCGCCCAGCGACTATCGCCGCATCCGACGATGGGAGCACGAAAATATACTGGAATCCATGCAGCGTCGGCTCGACAGGAAGCCCGATGCAATGACGATCCGCCGAAGTACCGTTGAGCACGTCTTCGGTACGCTCAAACACTGGATGGGTCCCACGCACTTCCTGACTCGGACGCTTGGGCGGGTGAGTACGGAGATGAGTCTTCAGGTGTTGGCCTACAACCTGAAGCGGGTCATCAGCATACTCGGGGTTGCGGGAACGATGAAGGCCATGAAGATGGCTGGAAGCTAAAGCCCGGAGGGGCTTCGCTGCGCTCGCGAGACTCAATCAGCGTAAGCTGGACCTACCAAACTTGATCCAGCTGAACCGAGACCGGGCGTTCAGCGCCAAAAATTGGGTTCTCACACAAGCTCGACCCGTTTCAGTCAGCCGATTTTCTCTAAAGGGGACGTTGGTGGGCCGCTCCTTCGTTGATGAGTCGAAGTCTGCCAGGATTGCCAACCTCTAGTGCAGAAGTAAGCGAATCCAATGAAAACCACGAGTACTGCGTCAACGGTGCCGGCCAAGACAGCGTCTCGGGCATTCGAAGCGAGTAACGCAGTAACCGCCATCGCTAGCTTGTGGAAGAACGCAAGTTCCCACACGCCGGCGGAGGCTCGTGGCCATAGAGCGACAAGAGCGAACATTCCCGCGAACACAAGGAAGCCGAACATACGCCAGGTTTCGACCCAAAGTGTCTCGGGCGATGCAGAACGGACCACGGGAACAGATGACACGAACGCACCAACCGCACCCATTGAAGCAAGAAACATGAGCCCGCGCCCTAGCCGGTCGCGCCAAGCCGGTACCGTCGAGGAAGAAGACAAGGCGTCCATTTGGCAATCTCCGATTTGTACCGCCCAGTCTGGGGGGCCTGCGAAGACGATAATAGGATGGTTGCCGGTCAACTTGCCACTGTTGTCAAATTGTTTGCGGTTTGTCAACGACTCAGCGAAGCATGCTGACTGGCCCTTGCTGGCGGCACTGAGCCCGATGGCGGCCGGCTCAGGTCGACCCACTGCGGCCCCCCGTCTTTGCCGAAAGCGGCCATTCGCGCCTCGCCAGTCCTTGGGCCCTAGATCCCTAAGCGGCAACGTATCGCAGATCTCGCATATATCAGGTCACAGTGCGGTTCACTGCTGTATCTGATCAACAGCGTGCTCGATACAACGGGCAAGCCCGAACGTACCCATGTCGTAGTTGGACAGGACAATCACTACGTATCCAGTGCCCAAGGCTACCCTGAAACTCGCGCTGATTCCAGGGAACCCGCCGCCGTGACCGATCATCGTGCCCGATGCCGTCTTTTCGACATTGAAACCGTAGCCATAGCCCACGCCAGCGTAATCGCTCCAGAGAGCTTGACGCATTTCCGGGCCCACGAGGGCGCCCGAAAGAAGCGAGTTGGCGAACCGGTGTAGATCGCGCACAGTCGAGTAGCCACCGCCTGCTGGCCCACCTTTGGCGACATGCTCGAAAATATTCTCGCGCCAACCAGATGCGCTCCGACGATCCGGCGGATCGACAAGCGGGATGTAGCCCATCGCCAGATTCGGAACCGGGGCGTCGATGTCGTAGCAATCGGTGTCGAGCATACCGCTCGGTGCGTAGATCTCTTCGCGAACATAGTCGTAGTAGCTCATGCCCGTCACCCGCTCGATGATCACTCCGGCTAGCAGCATTCCGCTATTGCTGTATTCGAATCGTTCACCCGGCGTAAAGGCGGGAAGGTCATCGCGCACGAGTGGCTTGAAGTCGTCGATGGCACGAAACCGGGCACGTGAGCCGCTGAAGAATGTCTCGTTGAAATAGTTACCCAACCCCGAGGTATGCGAGAGCAGATGATGAATCGTGATGCGGCGGGTCACCGATGCCGGTAGCCAGGTGTCGTCAATGTACTGGTCGACGGTATCCGTGAAGCTAAGAAGGCCGCGTTCCACCAGTTGGGCCACCGCCACTGCAGTAAACATCTTGTTAGCCGAACCAAGGTTGAATTTAGTGTCCGGATTGTTGGGCACGGCATACCGCTTGTTTGCGGCTCCGCATGCATATTCAAACAGCACTTCAGATCCGCGTGCGATAAGCACGGTTCCCGAGAACACTCCTGCGCGAGCGCCTCGATCGCATAGATCCTGGACTTGTCCCAAACAATCGGCCTGCGACCTGGCGATGCAGTGCATCTCACTCGGGCCGACCTCAATCTCCAGAATCTTGCCGTCCTCAAACGGCTCAAAGCGCAAATGGAATTCATGTGTAGCGGAGTAAATGCGGTCCTCTACAACTACCGTCTGAGTGAAATCGCTCGTCTCTACCGGCTTGATCTCCCGCAGCACGATGCCTTGCGATAAACGAGAGAAAGAGACAAACCAGTCAGCATATTCGTCCACAGTCGTCGGACTGGAGGACGGCAGAGCCACATGGACGCGCAAAAAATCCAGCAGGGACTGACGACTGTTGGAGTTGATCGCCACCAACAGCCCCTCAATGCGTGCGTCGCCATCTGGCTGCGGTGCAGTACCCCGGTTATGCATCGGGGAGCCGGTATCGGGCATAACAATCCTGTGCGTTGTTCGAACCGCGACGAATGGTTGCGTCGGCGCGTCAATGAGCCTCGCCTCAGCGTCAGAGGCGATACTCCCATACTGTACTGGCTATCCATCGAGGCGGAAAGCATGCGGCGGCGCACGATGCTGACCGGATTGCAATGTAGGGCGTTGTAACCAAGGTCCGAAATTAGCCGCCTAGCGCCCGACGACAGAGCGCGACGATCGCCTCGGGCGCAGCCTCTCTTGCAGCGGGCATAAAGCGACCCGTTACGGTCAATCGGTTTGCTCGATAGCGGCCGTTCACAGTAATGAAGCAGCAACGGTTGCCGTTGCAGGAACGTGCGTAAACGCTACATCGTTCATTCTATCGATCCGAAATGTCCTCCGGCGAACACCGCGCGACAGGTCTCACCAAGCTGGTGTTTCCGCAGCAGCACAATCATTCTCGTAAGCCTTCCCGAATAGAACCTTCATGCCATGTAGGCGCGATCGACCGACTGAGCGATAGGGTAAAGGCCAGCAGGACTGCAACCGCTGTAAATAGAGTCAATAAGGCTTCTACGCCCCAATATTCGGAGATTATCCCAGCGACCGCCGAACCGAGGGGATACAAAGAGAAGGCTATCAATCGGCATGAACTGTTGACCCTTCCCTGAAGCTTTTCAGGCACGGACCTAACACGGTAAGCGAATTGCATAACGGCGTAGAGAGAGTAGAACGCTTCGACTAGCCCAAAAACTAAGCCAAGCCTCGGCAAATTTGTTGCCATGAACAACGCAGCAAAGGCTATCGCATGGAACCAGGCGGCCAGTACCACTCCTCGGCCGAAACCATGTAGACGCAACCAACGCGTGCCACAAATGGGTCCGAGAACACTTCCGATACCGCCGCATGCGACCATTGTGCCAATCGACGTATCACTGACGCCTAAACGTTGTCCCACAGTGATTGCTAAAAGCGGCATTGCGGCGTTAATTAAATTCAGCCCTCCCATAATGCATGCGAGCAAAAGGACTAGGCGGGCGCCCGAAAGCCATCGAAGTCCCTCCGTAATTTCCTCGGTCAAGGAACGGCGCGCATCCGCACGCGAAACATTTAGTTCGGTCTTAAGTATCTTGAGGAGGATGAAGGAAAAAAGGTAGCAAAAAGCGCCGGCGAAAAGCGCCCCGCTAATCCCCAAAATTTGATAGACCAAGGTCGCGGCAGCCGGCCCGAGAATCATTGCGGTACCGAAGCCAGCTTCGTTCGTGCTGGATGCCTGAGACAGCAGTTCGCGCGGCACTACGCTCGACAGAACTGCTGCTTCAGCGATATTGAAAAATACAAACAAGGTGCCGTCTACTATGCAAACGAAGTAAATGTGCCACTGGTTGACGACGCCGTAACGTGCCATTAGACCAAGGGCGAAAAAGCAGATGTACCGCCCGATCTGACACGCCATCATGATGTGTTTGCGGTTCCACCGATCGACTAGCGCCCCTAACGGCAAGCTTAAGAACAAGTAAGGCGCGGACCTCAGGACACCCACCACACCTGCGGCTGCCATCGATCCGGTGAATTTCAGGATCAATAGCGGAAAGACCACGTTCATACCCGCACCGACCAAGGTGGATGCTGACTGCGCTGAAAGCAAAAACACGTAATCGCGAATGCTCCAAAGCTTCATCGAGGACATCCTTGACGATGGCTGACTCAATATAAGGAAGTATCGAATTGCAAGTTTACCGGTGAACATCACCTTCTAGTCGAGGGACGTCTTTGCCGCTCTCAATCAGGAGCAGAAGAAACTGCTTGGAGGTCACGCTTCATATAGCGAACCCATCCGATTCTTCCTTTGTCCCGAGTTCCCAGATCCACCCAACCGGCTTTTGCATATGAACGGCGGCCGGCCTCGTTCTCCTCGTCGACGGAAAGCATAATTGACCTGGTGTCGGGCCAGTAAATCGAGAGCCATTCTGGCAGATACTGGAGCGCCGCCGTTCCGATGCCTAACCCTTGGAAGCGTAAGTCAATACGTAGCGCCGAGATGACGGCCGCTGCCGTCGATGCCCAACTGGGGTTGGCGGCTCCCCTCTTCAGAACGAGGAAACCTACAGGCACATCCCCGTCGAAGATAGCCGCACCCTGAACGTCGCCAGTCAGATCGGATGTGCAAGCGGCGACCGCTCGATGAGTCGGCCCAGCATATTCAATCTGTTGATCGGAAATCTTCAAATTCTCAACATCGTTTTTCTGGGCCGTGCTTAACTCCTCCCATGGGACGACGCGGATTACATGAGTCATCGCTTTTTCCAACAAAGCAAACACGGTAAAGGGTATCGGGCCAATCCGCCGCATTCTACTAGCTGCCCGCAGCGTCGAATTTGTCGACGATTCCGCAGTCGCCAATGATCGTCGCGCTCAGGCCGGCTAGTGCCCCACGACCGAGCGCGACGATCGCCTTGGGCTCGGTTCTCATGCGAAAGGCATGACACGACCCACTTGGGACCGTCGCGCCTTCCGAAAGCGGTCACTCACGAGGGCGTTTCGACTATGAACATCCGCGCTTGCTGGGCTTCCCGACGTTCGACTTTGATCGGCGCATACCTCTCGGAATTGTAGAAAGCTAGCGCTTGGGCGAGAGTCGGAAACTCGAACACGCCGGCCATCGGCAACGGCACCTCATCCCCCTCTAGAACCTGCGCAACAGGACCAAAATGTAGAATCTTCCCGCCCGCCTCTTTTAGCGCCGCCTGAAAGCGTGGAGCGAGCGCGGCCTGCTTGGTGGAGTCGATGACGCGTAGATTGACGTGCACGAATGCTGGCATTGTGCCTCCCTTCAATAACGTATACGCATGATTATGTATGCGACGGTGAACTTCTTTTCGTGGGCGCAGTGTCTCACAGTCGCCTCGACGCTCGCGTGATACATGCGGCATGGACCGACCCGAAAGGAACGCTCCACAAACTCAAAAGCGGTCATTGGCCCGGACTTCCGCAATTGCTCGTGCGTGCCTCGGCCGTATAGTCAGCCATGCGCGAGCCTCGGCGCTCCGATTGAACGTTAGTCAGCCGATCTCTCGTACAGTGAATCGATATAGTCGCCATGCTCGGGTGTTGGCGCGATACCTACCCGGACGAAACCAAGCGACTCATAGTAGGCACATAGCTTCGTGTTTCTCGCATCGCACCCAAGCCGAACAAAACGTCGGTCCAAGGCGCTCACCAAATCAGCGCACCAATCGATTACAAATCTGCCAAGTCCACGACCGTTAAAACCCTTTCTCACAGAAAGTCCGTGCACATAGCCCGCGATAGGTTCTTGGCGCCCCCAGTACAGTTCATCGTCCCAATCCAGAGAGAACGTCCCCACGGGTACACCGTCTTGCTCGACAACATACACCTGTCTTCGCGAGATACTGTTTAGTACCCACCCTTCGGAAAATCCGTCTCCTTCCCTGCCCCACGCATAATCACCATGAGCTACCTTCTTTGCGTGCGCATCGTTCCGGATCTGTGTAAGTACCGGTACATCCTCCGCGGTTGCTCTGCGAATGCTTCTCGAGGTCATAGCTCTTATCTCCGTTGAGCTGTCTTCGTGAATTTCCAAACCGGTCTATATAAGCCGCTTCAGGAAGAAGACCACGCGCTCGGTTTCATCGAAGCCAAGGGCGCGGTGCACCGCTTGCCCGTCGATATTGTCGACCGGTGTATCGGATGCGAATTCTGTGCAAGCGTGTGCCAAGCCCCATTGACCAACAGCGGCACACAATGCCTTCGCAATACCTTGCCGACGCGCGACCGGAACGACATAAATACCTTCGAGGAACAGCACCGGCGACGCTTTACAACCGTTTACGTAGTCGTGACGCACCGTGGCTTCGGCGAAACCAACTGGGTCACCTTCGCAAGAAAACGCCATGAACGTCGCGAAACGATCCCCGTCGGCAAGCAGTCGTTCAGCTTCGCGGATATGGTCGTCATCGCTCACATGTTGCCAAAGCACGCGACGCAACGAACACCATGCCGCAGCGTCTTGCGGTATAGCAGCCCGGACAATGAAGGAAGCTGAAAGCATATTCTGAGGGTCGTCAATGAACGTGAAAGGCTTGACGGGCCTAAATACCCTGGATTCTCAACGATTCAGGCGATCGTGTCGAACAACCGAAACTGGCTGCTGGACACGCGTGGCTCGGTCCGACGCGCAAGAGACCTTCGCGATTTCCAGTATTGGTCGGCGCGCTAAATGAGTTCGGCGATGCGAACAATGATAAATGCCGCTGGAACGAGCACCGCCTGCGCACACAGTGTCCCGAGAACGCGTGCGCCCGCGAGAGTTGTAATTGCCCGCCGGAAGCTGTTTTCCGAAATCCGGCCTTCGATTACGTCGTCCGTCATCACTGAGACTTGCGGATCGATGACGACTGCCAATACCACGGTCGCAAAGCCATTGATAACTGATGATAGATTCGCGCATGTAACCCGCAAATCGGGCTTCAGGTATCCAGCATAAAGCGATGCGAAAACGCCGACCGTCCAGATCGCCATCGCGATAACGTTCAGTCCTATAACTTTCCAGGAAACGCCTGCGCCAGTTGCCAGTTGGGTGACGTTGTGCCGGGACGGAAGCCTTGCTCCAAGCCGAATGTAGCTGACGCCCCCGCGGCTGAAGATATGGAGCAGCAGGCGAGGGATCGAGCGGTTTGCTTGAAAGTGATCGACAGCGCGGCTGAAATAACGCTGGAACGTGGGAATTAGAAACGCACCGACAGTGCTTGCCACCGTGGCGGTCAGCAGGAAAAGCCGAAAGTCGCCGAGCAGACCGTGCTCCATGTGATGAGCAATGTCTAGCTCAACCCGCTTCGCTATGAATGGTCCTTGAAAGGAATTTGCCGTCCGGGAAACCAGGGCGATGATCCCGAATAGAGAAAATGATACGGCGATACGGCGCGTGCGAACACCAGCGATCCGTACCGCATACGCAAGCGTCGCGATCACATGGATTACGAATGTAAGCCCGCATATGACCAGAAGCTGGGTGTCCATGTTGTCGCCGCGAGGTTGGCAATAACCAAAGTCTACCGGAGTGCACTGCCGGCCCGATTGTCGACGAATCAGGTTACGAGGTCGAACGTCGCAAAGTGGCCGCGCCATGCCCCTTTTGATAGCGGGCCGCACAGTCAAAGGCTGAATTCAAGAACGTTTCTGTTGGCAGCAGCCGAAGCAAGAAGGCTTCGTAGCATGATCAGTTGGGAGATAAGATCCGTCCGCTGAACCTCGACAGTATGGGCGTCTCCAGTAGGGGACCAACCGCAAACGAAGCGCACCTTTTCTTCGCCCTGCGATTCAAGCGATCCAACCCAAATCTCTAACTCTGACGCAATTCGTACGAGAACCGCAGGCTCACCCTCATCCTCTTCGAATTGGTCGAACATCGTTCCGAGCGAGTAGTTGATTCGATTCCAGAATCCCGACGCGAAGAGCCACTCCGAGACCGCACCGTCTAGCATGAAGACTGGCTCTGCAGAGCCACCCGCAATAAAGAAGCGCGACGCCTGTAATCTGCGCATGACGTGAAAGGTAATCTCAAAGCCAGGGAAGCACATTGTCGACGATCTGGGCTCCGCCGTCGACTGAGCGAAACTGGCCGCGTGCCGCCCGATACGTTCGGCACATGTCGACCCATTGCTGCCGGTCGCGCGATTAAGGCTTCAACGGCTGTTATAAAAGCGAAGCAGTCGTCGAACGACTCAGTCCGACGATGGCGACACCACTTGTTACCCCTTCGCGGCTATATGCGGTCAGCGAAATCTCTACCCGCGCTGCGTTATGTGGAATTCGCGTTGAGCATGCCCAATCGTAAAGTGACGGCGCTAGTGTGCCGTCCGGGCGGTAGACGTGGACAGACCGCGGATAATGCACGGCGAACGGTTCTGCGGCAAGTTAGCTATCCAATTCCGCGCCTAGCCTCACCGCCAGCGTTGTGCGCTCTTGCTCTCCCAACGCAAGAATCCATCTTTTGAACGTCTGCAAAGATCTCATCCCGATCGACGCTTCTGGATACACGAGGTAATAGCCCTTCGGGTAATCCCAAGCATGATCGGAGAGCGCCACCAGTCGTCCCGCCGCAACTTGGTCGTCTGCCATATACGCGGGCAGCAACGTGGCGCCCAGGCCTGCCGCCGCCGCATTTAACGCCATCGACATGATCTCGTAGCGCGGGCCCTCTTTGCCTGCATCGCCCGCGATTCGTTCGCGCTCGAACCAGCCGTCCCAAGCGTCTGGCAAGGTCAAATGCTGGATCAGGTCCGCGCGGGGCGTTGCTGGCCCAATTCGTGATCCGTGCCGTTTTACCCACGAAGGCGCGGCATATGGCAACAGGCGCAATGGCAGGATGAAATCGCTGTGCAGTCCCGGTCGCTTGCCATCGCCGAATTCGAGAGATGCATCCACGCTCGTGGACGCGAAGTCTACTGCGCCGACTCGCGTGCGCAGATTGAGCGTGATCTCGCCGTGCTCGCGCGTGAATGTCGGCAGGTACGGAATCAGCCAATAGTTTCCGATCGACGATCCCACCGACAGCGACAACGCGCCGCCGCGTCCCTTGAGCGCCATCACGTTGACCGTCGCGCGTTCGAGCCGCTTGAGCAAGGGCTCAATCTCCGCGATGTATTCCCGGCCGGCGTCAGTCAGCGTCATTGCATCGCGACGGCGCACGAACAGAGCAACACCCAGACGCTCTTCGAGCATCTTTATCTGCCGACTCACCGCGCCTTGCGTTAGATGCAGTTCATGAGCGGCCGCTGTGAAGGAGCGCAGACGGGCGCTCGACTCGAAGCACAACAACGACTGAGTGGATGGGGCATGAAACATGAGGCGCATCCTTACCAACACGTTGACAGACATTGCCCACGCAATACGAAAATTCATCGTTTCGCGCGTCGAACAGCCAATTATGCCGGAATCGATGGCCCGTCCATGAGAAATTCTCACGCTGACCGCAGGACAAATGGTTTGCCCGCTGTTTATTGCCGGCCAATCATTGCGCCCATCTGACATCGGAAGCCATGAAACAGTGATAGATCTCATTATCGAAAACGGCACGCTGATCGACGGCACTGGCGCACCGCGTCGCATATGTGATGTCGGTGTAGTCAATGGCCGCATCGCGATGCTCGGCGATTTGGGCGGTTTGCCGGCGCACCAGCGCTTCAATGCCAGTGCGCGCATCGTCGCGCCAGGTTTCATCGACGTCCATACGCATGACGACCGCTTGTTGCTTAATCGTGTGGAAGGACCGCATCCGAAGCTGTCGCAGGGCGTAACAACGGTCGTCACGGGAAATTGCGGCATCAGCCTCGCACCGCTGGTGACCGCGCGGCCGCCCTCGCCGCTCGATCTGCTTGGCGACGATGCGTGGCACTTCGCCCGCTTTGCCGATTATCTCGACGCGCTCGATGCCTCGCGGCCCGCACTCAATGCGGCTTGTCTCGTCGGCCATTCGACTCTGCGCGTGCGTCATGTGGCGAACCTTGAGCGCCCCGCAACGTCCGACGAAACCTCCCGCATGGCACACGACCTCGACGACGCACTCACTGCCGGTGCTCTGGGCCTATCTACCGGACTTTACTATCCGCCAGCGCGCGCGGCGAGCACGCGGGAAGTGATCGAAGTTGGCCGGCCGTTGAGCGCGGCACGCGGGATCGTGACCATGCATCTGCGCGACGAAGCCGACGCCATCGACGAAGCGCTGCGTGAAGCGCTGCAAATCGGCCGCGAGTTGGCGATCGACACGATCGTCTCGCATCACAAGCTCGTTGGGCGGAGCAACCATGGTCGCTCCGCAGCGACGCTCGCCATGTTCGAAGACGCAGCGCAACATCAGTCGGTGTGCTTCGACTGCTATCCGTACAACGCGTCGTCGACCATGCTTCTGCCAGCTCGCGTCAAGCAGTCCGATGAGGTGCTCGTCACATGGTCCAAAGCCGATCCGTCTGCTGCCGGACACTCATTGTTCCGGCTCGCCGAAGAACGCGACGTGTCGCCTGAAGTTCTGGCGCGCCGTCTCGCACCGGCAGGCGCCGTGTATTTCGCGATGAGCGAGGAAGACGTAGGCCGCATCCTCGCTCATCCGATGAGCATGGTCGGCTCGGATGGCCTGGCACACGATGTTCAGCCGCATCCGCGCCTGTGGGGCACGTTCCCCCGCGTGCTTGGGCATTACGCGCGCGAGCGACAACTATTCTCGCTCGAGACCGCCGTCCACAAAATGACGGGCCTGAGTGCGCGACGCTTCGGACTGCACAAGCGGGGCGTCATTACTCCGGGTCACTGCGCCGACATCGTTGTGTTTGACGAACACCATATCGCCGATCGAGCAACCTTCACGCATCCCACTCTCGCGTGTGCCGGCATCGACGCCGTATTCGTCAATGGACGGCTCGCGTACCGCGACGGCGAGCCGCACGACGTGCACGCCGGTCAGGTGATCCGTCGCGCGCACTGAGCTTGTTTCACATCCTTCCATCAGAGAGAGCCCTCATGTCTTCCTCAACTGAGACAACTGCCGTCAGTGCAGCAAATTCGCATCTCGGCGCAAGCGAGTGCCGGTCCACCCCGTACTCGGCGGCGCGAAAGACCTTTCTGCTGATAATGCTGCTCGCTTCATGGATACTCGCCAATGCCGACCGCATGGCGATGAGCATATCAATCGTGCCGATCACGCGGGACTTCAACCTCGACGCACGTTCAGCCGGCCTCGTTTTGAGTGCCTTTTACGTAAGTTATTCGCTGATGCAGCTCGCCGCCGGATGGCTTGGCGACCGCTTCGGCTCGCGGCTGGTGCTGGTCTTTTCTGTGGCGTGCTGGTCGGTC
This sequence comes from Paraburkholderia phenazinium, assembly GCF_900141745.1. NCBI lineage: Bacteria > Pseudomonadati > Pseudomonadota > Betaproteobacteria > Burkholderiales > Burkholderiaceae > Paraburkholderia > Paraburkholderia phenazinium. The sequence continues at coordinate 1,356,450 of NZ_FSRM01000002.1, forward strand.
TTCACCGGACTGACTGGTTTTGCCTCGACCTTCGCCGCGCTCTTTGCGATCCGTGTGTTGTTCGGTATCGGCGAAGGGGGATTTGTGCCCGCCAGCACGGTCACAATCGCGGAAGCGTTTTTGCACAGGGACCGTGCGCGGGCCAAGTCGCTTGTAATCGGCGCGTCGTTTTTGGGCAGCGCAGTCGGGTCAAGCGCAATCGCCACGCTCATCCATAATCACGGATGGCGCTACGCGTATCACGCGTTCGGTGTTGTCGGGATCATCGTGGCGGTGGTGTTGTGGTTCGCCATCAAACCTGCGAAGCGGCGCGCGCGTACTGCGGGCCAAGCGGGTTTTCGGAAGCTGTTTGCTTTGCCCATGCTGCGCAAGACCATGCTGATTTTTTTCTTTAGCAACATTGTCTACGTCGCGCTCATATCGTGGATGCCCGCATTCCTCATCCGCACGCGCCATATCGACATCCTGCATGCAGGCCTCGCCTCGTCGATTCCCTATCTCATCGCCTTTGCGTGTCTGAACGGTGTGGGCTGGCTGCTCGATAAAGCCGGGCAAGGACGCGAGCGTCAATTCATGCTAATGGGCGGTGCGACAGCGTTCGTGTTTCTCGCCGCGATGGCGCTAGCGCATTCGCTGACATCGTTGCTGGCAATGTGGACGTTATGTCTGGTCGGTTACACGGTCATATACGGCACCGTCTTCGCGATTCCACTCAAGCATATGCAGGACACGTCGGTCGGCACGGCGGCAGGCATCATAAATTTTGGCGGGCAGTTAGCGGCGGCGATCGCGCCGGCGATGATCGGCATGCTGGTTGATCTTACGCCCGGTAGCTACCTTTGTGCTTACGCGGCGCTGCTCGTCGCAGCACTCGGCGCGGTGCTAGTGGCATGGACATGGCGTCCGGCTAGCGCAGATCGTCCGGCGAGGCTTGCATGAACCGCGAAGACCTGACACTAGGGATCGTCTCTTTTCCAGATGACCCGGACAGTTCAATGGCCACATCACAGACCAGCGATACCATGCGCGTCGTCGTTGAGCCCCATCCGTATGATATCGCAGCGGTGGCCTCACGATCCTCGCATACCGAATGGAACGATGACGTGTTCCGTCTACTGCGCACCTGCCGAAAACTTTTGGCCAAAGGCGCAGACGCGATCCTTCTGTCCGGGGCGAGCGCGCGTTCGGTCGTCGTCGCCCTAGAAACCGAGCTCGACATGCCGGTAAGCGACATGCGCACCGTCGATGCATTCTGTGACGGCGGTGCGCTTACTGATGTGTCGGGGGATCCGCGTCGACACTACGCAAGATGGGCGCGCCGCGCGCTCGCTTCCCGCGCGAATTCCCGTTTCCGGCTGGGGATCGTCGGCGGAATCGGCCCAGCCGCAACTGTCGACTTTATGGCGAAAGTCGTGCGTCACACACCCGCTAGTACTGATCAAGCGCACGTTCGGATGCTCGTTGACCATAATCCACAGATTCCCGATCGCACTGCGCATCTGTTACATAACGGAGATGATCCTTCGCTCGCGTTGTTCTCCGCCTGTGTGCGCCTCGAAGAGGGCGGCGCAAGCGCAATCGCATTGCCCTGCAATACGGCGCACGCATTCGTGGCACGCATCCAGCCCCATCTGGGAGTGCCGATCGTAAATATGCTGGACGAAACCGTCAGGTGCATCGTGAGCCGTTTTGGCATTGGATCCTGCGTGGGCCTGCTGGCAACGTCCGGTACGATCGAAAGCTTCGTATATCACGATGCCGCCGATGCGCGACTCACCTTGATCACACCGGACGAACAATTCCAGCAGTGCGTGATGCAGGCGATTTATGGCCCGCAGGGTGTCAAAGCGGGATTCACTGAAGGCGCCTGCCGCACCGAACTTGACGCCGCGATCGCGCATCTGGTCGCGCGCGGCGCACAAGTCGTAGTGCTCGGCTGCACGGAACTGCCGCTCGTCCTCGGAGAACAGGATGCGTACATCGTAAACGGCACGACCGTCGCCATCGTGGATCCGACCAGCATACTGGCGCGGCATTGCGTGCGATTAGCGATGAAGGAGTCGAAGTGATCGCACGTGCATGCAGGTAGAGTCGATGCCACTAATTTGCATCCGTCAACGAATGGCGGCTGCTGCCGGAAAGCCGTCACTCGATTGAAACGCTTCGAGTGTCGGCTTTTGGCCGGACCCGGGCCGAAGGCGAACGGCCCTGATCGCACTTCAACGGTCCTTCGCGTTGCTCGAAAGCAGCCATTCACTGGCCAAAAACCTCCAGCATCGTGATGCGTTCCAGCGTCACGCCGGCGGCGAGCAACGCGTCTCTCTGTAGCACTACGCTTCGCGACCGGTCCGATTTCGACACCCCGACATAACCGGCCAGACCATCGGACTACCCCGCCTGAAAACTTGCGGCAGCATGATCCGCATATGTGTCATCACGACCCGGCAGAGCGCGTCAAATCCGTAAGCCTCACCTGGGGAAGGACAACTGTCTGGATGAAGCGACCGGCTGCCCTATAGCTAGTAAGGGTAAGCGGCCTGATACCGGCGCCGTCCGCCGCGGGGAGTTGCACCACGAACTGGCCAGGGTCGGTCAGAGCCGCCGTATTGAGGCCCCACTGCGTAGATGTCGCCCGACATCTCGTTTGCGGCGCGTCGATCGAAGCGCCGGCGGGATCGAGCGCCGATGCCGCGATGCACTTTGAGCTATTCGTGGCCGGAAAACAATATAGGTCGACGACCTGGTCATTGGCGGGATTGAGCCGTGTTTCGCATACGCCGAAACCGGCAACCTTTTGTGGGGCGCCGAAGGGCAGCGCGGCTTTAACGGTTGCGACCGGGGCATAGGAGTTTAGTAGATAGGTCAGAGTCAACCGCCCCAGCGTGTTCTTGTATTTTGCGAATACGTCACTCGGAAGATTGACCGCTTGATAGTTCGACGTGCGGTCATTGCTCGTGCCGTCGAAGGTATCGCCCAGGAGGTTGCTGACCTGATGGGGCGGATAGCCAGACGCGACCGATATGATGCCGCTATATAGCGGCTTGCCGTCGTTACTGGCGATACTAAGGATGACTCTATTGATCGTGACTATACGGTTCGGGTCGACCACCACCTTAAGCGGAACGTAGATGACAGGGTCGCCGAGCTGCTGGGCCTTGCCGATCACCTCGGCCTTGGACTGGTCGTCGAACGACAGGCGGATCGGGCCGCCCGTCGTCACTTTGCCGTAATCAGTGAAGCGTAGGATCAGACGGCCTGCTATTCTCGGCGTGAACATCACCGTGATCGCGCAAATTGTTGCCACGGCGAGGACGCCACGCGAAGTCGTCGTGTTCCGGCGGCTGTATTGCAGGCCAAGGATGAGTGCGCTCGCAATGACAAGGATAGCCATGAGCGCTAGTTGAACAGGCCAGTTGTCAAGGTCAACCATCCCGCCATCGGTCACTATGAAGCCGGCAATCCATATCAGAAAGATCGCGAAAACGATGCCTGCGGCCTGGGACCAGCTAGCGGTGATCGTGCCGACGGCTAATGCGGGCAAACCGACACCGATGAATATGACGAGCGCCGTATAGGCCGACGCACTGATTGCCGGCTGCGTATCTAGCCCATGTATAAGGCCGACGCCAAGGTCGAAAACAAAGGTCGGCAAGAAGGTCACGAGGGCGGCGAAAGCAATTTTATCTAGCGCGAGGTCGCTTCGACGGATCGGTCGGATCAGCCAGTCGTCATTGTTCGACACAATGGGGTCGCTCTGTACGACCACAATGATGGCGAAGCCTGCCACCACAGCGAACGCCAGATCGCTGAACGTGTGTAGCAACACCAATTCCAGTGGCTCACCGAAGATCCCCATGTGCAGGATGATCCAGACCGCCGCGATTTTCAGAGCCAACACCGCGGCTACGTACGGCCAATGCAGTCTCAGATCTTTTTTCAAAATATGCAGCCACATATCATCTCCCCGTCATTTGTTCGGCCCGCGCGAACGCGGTAAATATCGACCTTAGGTCCATTGGCTCGACCTGAACGAATTTGACGTCGCCGAATACGGTGGCCATTTCAGATGCCAGTTGATCTTCGGCGAACGCCGTATGCACAAAGCTCGCAACATTGCCCGAGGTACCGGGATCGATCCACGCCCTGGGCCAGGTATCGGGAGGGCGGGCCGGCGATTGCAACGTGACGCGAATCGAGCGGACGCGCGCGTTCAGGACCTCGATCGATTCTTCGAACAGCAGGCGACCCTGGTTAAGAAAACCGACGTCGCTAACGAAACCCTCGATGTCGTTCAGTTCGTGCGATGAGATGAAGATAGTGAGGTCTTCAGCATGGCTCAGCACGCTTTCGACCAGGTCGTCGCGTACCAGCGGGTCTAAGCCGCTAAACGGCTCATCCAGCACCAGCAGCTTTGGTTTGAAGGCCAGGGCGGCAACAAGCGCGAGCTTGATACGCATACCATGTGAAAGGGCGCGGATTTTCCGCTCCATCGGCAGATTGAACCGTCTCAGCATGGCTTTTTCAAGCGCTTCGTCCCAATTCGAATAAAACGGTCTCACGTAATCGAGATAGGTACCCACGGCCATTTGCCCAGGAAGCACCTGGTTCTCCGAGACATAGCCGATCTGGTTAAGGTGGCGGCTCGTGAGTTCACGTGATGGCGTGCCCATCACGGTGAGATCACCCCGTGTCGGCGCCAGGATGTTCATCATCATCTTGATCGTGGTCGTCTTGCCGGCGCCATTGGCGCCAATCAGCGCATAGACGCTTCCCTCATCGACCGAAAAACTCAGGCCGCTGAGCGCCTCAGACGGGCCGAAGCGCTTCTCGATATTGCGGGCCTCGATGATCATTTTTGTGTTCCCCTCGCTATGTCGATCTGGTTCCAACGCTCAACGATCGCGTCGAGCAATTCCGCCTGCGTCAGGCCGACGCGACGTGCGCCGACCACCAGTGCCTCGACTTCGTGCCCTAGCAGTTGCGCCTTTTCTCCCGGGCGCGCCTGGGGCGGCTCGCAGACGACTGTCCCAATTCCCGGCCGCGCCTCGAGCCAACCTTCGTGAATCAGGTGCTGGATGATCTTGTGAGCCGTGTTCGGATGAATCTTCAGGTCCGCCGCCAACGCTCTGACCGACGGAAACTCCTGCCCCGGCAGGTAATCGCCGCTGATGAAGGCGCGCTTGGCGGCAAAGACCACGGCGTCGAATATCGACTGACCAGATTGCGGCTTGTAATCGAATGGTGTCATATTTATAATGTGACACATGGTACACCAGAGTGTCAACGGGCCTTCGTCGTTGTCATGTATGTCGTTTTGGTCTGCTGGCGTCCGCGATTTAATGCTTCGGAACGATCCGGAGGATGCTTGATCTTCCTGCGCATAAGCATCGAAGATCGCACTCATCAGATAGGCGAGGTTTTCTAAAGTAGGAACCGGCCTGTTTGAAGCTGCAGTTCTGTCACCGGGCTGAGGTCCGGTATGGACCATATCAGCAGACGGCGGGGATAGATCAAATTGTTCACGATCTTCATCGCGGCTCCGAGGGTCCGGTTGTGGCCGATCCCTGTCTCATGCATGCTGCATGAATTGCCGGCAGCTCAGATGGCTGCGTTCGGCAGCACGCGAGCCTGAGCTGTCCTTCAACTCCCTCGATAGGAGACGTTCGCAGCGGTCTGGCCATCGGGCTCAACGGTTCAGGCGAGTGTCTTGGTCATCAGGCTACGTCTGCTATCTCGTGCTTCGCAGCAGTAAGCGAGTTTCGCGTAGAGCGGGCCAGCAGCGTGGTTTGCATCGTGGACTACCAACGAAACTTTGGCGAAGCCTTCGGCCGCTGCTTGCCGTTCGAAGTACATGAGCGCCTTCGTCCCGAGACCTTGCCGACGGAATGCCGGCACGATCTGAAGATCGGCAAGGTGTAGCGCATCGGGATCACGCTCCCAACGTAAGTAGCCAGCGCGCGTTCCTTCGAATGTGATGATCGTCTTTGTGCCGCGCTCCCACGACTGAAGAAAATCGTTCCGCGACCAGTCTGGCACGGGTATGCCAACGACATCAGGAAGGCTGGCCTTGACCAAATCGTAGATGAAGTCTTGATCTTCATGTACTGCGGGTCTGAAGATCAGGAGCAGGCTTGTTTGCATAAGGACGATGCTCTAGAGCCTTGGACTTCAAATCGTCAGAGACTTTTTCCCAGGCGATAGTCCGCGCTCGATAAGCTTGGTCCGATGAATCGGCGCATGGCTTAGGTCGCGTCCTTGCGCCGAATCCGCTCGATGTAGTACTTGGCGACCCAACCGTATAGCGCAATGATCGCCACTCCACCCGCTCGACTGAAAAACGACCCGTGTTCCGCATTGAGACCAAGCGCAGTCCAAGCGCCCCAAGTGACGAAAGCCGCACATATCGTGAACGCAAAAACCGCAAGAAGAATAGATTTTTTCACTTGCACCTCTCGTCAATCGCTAACGCGGATTATATCGATTCAAAGGCCGTGCTCGATATTGACTTTAGTTCTTGTGCAGGGCTAATTCACTGGACGCACGGTGGATGGCCGACAGCTTTCGGCCATCGATTGCTTTTCTCCTCGACATGGGCGGCCTATTGCTCGCGAAATGCACGTCGATTGTCGACGGTGTATGCCACATCGTCGAGCGTCCCTTCCTTGCCGGGCTCCATATCATGCAATCAGCATATGCGGCAGATGCTTCGCAATGCGACGACCGACGGCGTGCGACCCATAGCCTCTTTGGCGACCAAAATGGGGCAATACTAGAAAGGCCCCCAACGCGGGCGTGGATCCAAGCCTATGCCCAAATACTGCTCAGCCACCACTGGAATCTGCATCTGAAAAATAAAACGGATCATTGTCGAATATGGCGGTCGCCGTTCGTCAACCTGATGAGATGCTAAACATGCTCATAGAAAGGAGGGAAACCGTATGAAATTTCTTCTGACGTCCGGCGGCATCACCAACGCCAGCATCCACGCGGCACTTGTTGATCTGTTGGGCAAGCCGATCGCCGAGTGCAGCGCGCTCTTCATTCCTACCGCCATGTATGCCTATCCGCGACATGCTGCCATGGCGTGGCAGGCGTTCGCTGGAAAAGCGCGAAGCCCGTTGTGCGAACTGGGCTGGAAGTCGCTGGGTGTTCTTGAACTCACCGCACTTCCGAGCCTCTCTAAAAAAGATTGGATCCCCCTGGTGGAAGAGGCGGATGTCCTGTTGGTGTGGGGCGGTGACCCTATCTATCTGGCTGACTGGATGCGTCGTTCCGGCCTCGTCGAGCTATTGCCTTCACTGCGCGATGAACTGGTTTACGTGGGCGTTAGCGCCGGTAGCATGGCGGTGTCTTCGACATTTTCAGAAAACTACAGTCGGCCGCCCAGTGGTAATCACGATGCGTTGACCTCTGAGAGCTTCTCGTTCGCAACAGCAGAGGGCGAGGTCTCAAGTCTCCTGGTCACGGCCCACGGAGCAGGCTGGGTTGACTTTGCGTTGATCCCGCATTTGGACAATCCGGATCATCCGGATGCCTCCTTGCAGAATGCTGAAAAATGGGCTGCCAGGATACCGGCGCCGGTCTATGCCATTGATGATCAGACCGCCATCGCAGTCACTCATAGTGCCGTCCAGGTTGTTTCAGAAGGTCAGTGGAAATTGTTTTTGCCGACTGCGTAGAGGGGCGCATGCGTGGCGGCGAAGAAAGAGAGGGTGCTCTCTTCCAAAGGAAAATCCCTTGTTTAATTGGAGTCGGTGAGCCGGCCGGCGTTGAGCAGCTACGATATTGCGCGGAGTTCTGCCCTCTGAGACATTCGCTGTATCGGGCCTCCAACGGCTGGTCTCGAGCGGGCAGCCGACATCCGCCTACCCGTGTGTCTATATCGACAGACGCCTTCCAGCCTGCCTAAACGAATTTGCATCGCCAGTCGCCATCAGAACGGGATGAGTAACGGCTGGAGATCGTACTTACCCACAACCAGGCGCAGGGAAAAAAGCGGCTGTATCAGGTCATCGACCAATCCTGGCAAAACCGACGTAGGCGGCAACCTTGTGGCGCTCGAAAACCGGCTCCGTGCTGCTGGAAGAGGAATGGGGCAACGCAGTTGAATGATCAGCTTCGTGACGTCATACTGTACGATGTTAATTAAATATGATTCGGGGCGATCATGTTCGCTGAAGCGGCTGCTGAGAAAAAAGACGGCGTGGGCGATGACCTTTTTAAGGTCGAATTCGACTTTGGCAAGCATAAGGACGTAGCATTAGGCAGATATCGCGATGTACACGGCCTTTACTCTGACCTCGTGGAAACAGCAAGGGGCATCCTGAAAAATGCTCTGTCTGGACAGGCAATTAAAGTACAGTCCATTGAAGGCAGGGCGAAATCATTCGAGAGTTTTGCGGACAAGGCGGCTAAGCCGTCCGATACGGACCCGAACAAGCCAAAATATCCTGATCCAATGTCGGAGATTACCGACCTTGCGGGTATTCGTGTGATCGCCTTTCAACCCCGGGCGGTTGACGAGATATGCAAACTTGTTCGCCGCGAATTTAAAGTGACCGAATTTCAGGACAAATCGGAGGCCTTGATCAGCCAAGGGAAGTTTGGATATCAGAGCTTCCATTTTCTGGTCACACTGAACGATGCGCGAGTCCGGCTTCCGGAGTATTCCCGGTTCAAAGACATTGTGTTCGAAATCCAGACACGCACTGTGCTTCAACATGCTTGGGCGGAAATGGAGCACGATATTCAGTACAAGACCGAAGCCGTCATCCCAACGAATATCCGAAGGCGTTTTATCGCGCTCGCGGGCATGCTGGAGATGGCCGATAGGGAATTCGAATCGCTGCAGGAAGCAGACCAGAAATTGCGGGAGGAGGCTCGGGAGTCGGTGCAGTCCGGCGAATTGGGTGCCGTCGAGATAACACCTGATTCGCTTAAGTCTTACCTCGATCGACGTCTCGGGCCGGACGCTCGACAGGCGGCATGGGTCTACGACTTACTTGCGGATTATGTGATCGCGCTAGGGTTCACTACCTTGTCCCAAGTCGATGAATGTATAGAAGGTTACGACGACGACAAGATAAGCAAGATGATCTATGGGAGCCGGATGGGACAAGTCAGCCGGTTCGAAGACGTGCTTCTCGCCAGCATGGGGGATGTATTCGTTCAAAGGCATCCGTGGTCGAAAAGTGACGACTGGGTCACTCGCTTTCGACAAAGACTGGTCAGGCTAAACGAAGCTGGAATCAAGACTGGATCCTTCGATCCCCTTGCAAGCCAAGGAACTTGAGAGCGCGATGTCACGAACCTGATCGTTACCCCTGTGCGGGCTATCCAAGTGTGTCATTGTCGTGTTCGGTTTGCTCGTAGCGAGCCTCGGAGGTCTGGTACTAAGCTGAAGGTGACGTCTCGGTGCAAAACATCAGTACGCCGAAGGCGGAGTAGTTTTCCTGGATCAAGAGGTGACCAACTCGACGGATGACGCGGCAAACCTAAGTGTCGTTGAGAGGTCCGTTGTTTCAGCTAAGCGGACGTTCGAATTTCCGTCTGGGAGCGTGCGCGGCCGACTATATTTAGCCGAACCCGGAAGCTCATCATCGGCCCACGGCTGATCTCTCCGACTCAACCTCGAACTTCCCTTGGACCCGTTGCCGACCGTGGACCGATCACGGTGAACGACGGCTTCACAGCCGATCGCGGCCATTCAATTTGAGAGTACTGAATTTATTGTTGATGAACCAACGCACTACCCATTGCGGCTGTATCGCTTCGATCGCGACCTAAACTGGGCTAGCTCTTTCTCAGTGAGCAGGTATTCGCTGCAATCAAGCAGGCGAGCAAAGGCGAGGTCCAGGAACGCTCGTACTCGCTTGGGCTGAGCAGCCCGGCTTCCGTAGTACACGTGCAAACCGATATGCGCGCTCATATGCTGCAGGAGAACTGGCTCCAGTCGGCCAGCCCGGATGTGGGTCACCGCCGAGAAGCTCGCGAGCTGACCGATGACTTGCCCCGCGAGCACGGCTTGCAATTCCAGCTCCGAATCGTTCGTCGCGAACGCAGGAGACATCTGCCGATGTTCCAGCTTGCCATCCACAGTCAAGTACCACGGCGCCACCTTGCGTGTGCCCGGATGCCGGAACACGCTGCAGCGATGCGCCGCCAGATCCTCGGGCGTCGATGGCGCGCCGTACGCTTTCAGATAGCTTGGCGCGGCGCACACGATCATCTGTATCGCGAAGAGTTGCCGACCGATCACACCCTCGCTGGGCGACGCTCCGATCCTGAAGCCGACATCGACGCGATCCAGCACCCAGTTGCCGATACCGTCATCGAGCTGGACGTCCGGCTGGATATCGGGGTGCTTCCGACAGAACTCGTCGAGCAGCGGCATGAGGATGGCGGCGAACGACGATTTCGGCCCAACGATCCGCAGCGGCCCCGCAATCTCATCCTTGGACTCCCGCGCCAGGACCAGAGCCCTGTCCAGCGCAGCCAGGGCGGGCTGTGTGTTCTCCAGGAACCGTTGGCCCTCCTCGGTTAGGGCGAGGCTGCGCGTCGTCCGATGCAACAGGCGGACTCCAAGATGCTGTTCCAACTGCGCAATGGCCTGACTGGCAGCCTGGGGCGTGACACCCTGGGCCAGCGCGGCCTTCCGGATGCTACCGAGTTCCACGGCTTTGGCGAACGTCGCGATGGCCTTGAAATCATTCGTGGGCATGATCGATTCTTCTGCTGAAGTGCGTCGGGACGCGTCGCACGGTCCATCCAGTATCAATCTGAGCTTGATACTGGTGCAAGGAGTAATCCACTAGTCGCTTGAAACTGCGACACCTAAAGTAACGGACATGGTCCGGCCACGGGTCGAACCAGGGCCGTGGATGATGTCTTCGCACGAGCGTATGGCTTTCCGATATGGGGAGAGACCGCGCCACCAGTGGTTCGTTTCGTGATGGAGGCGGATCAGGAGCGCAAAACGATGAATCTCGCCAACGAGTGGCTCGACGAGACCGGCTTGACCAGGGAGCCCGGCGCGTCCTGAGCAGACCTCATGCCGCCGTCACTTTCAACAGCAAGGAACGAACATGCAAGACGTAACACTCAACAACGGAATCAAGATGCCGATCCTCGGCTACGGTGTCTTCCAGATCGCCGACGAGACAGAATGCGAACGCTGCGTCGTGGACGCGGTGCAGGCAGGCTATCGTCTGATCGACACTGCTGCGTCCTACAAGAACGAGGAGGCGACCGGGCGTGGCCTCAAGCGTTGCGGCGTCCCCCGCGACCAGCTTTTCGTCACCAGCAAGCTGTGGGTTGAGGACGCTGGCTATGAACGTGCTCGAGTGGCCATCGACAAGTCGCTGAAGCGACTTGATCTGGATTACCTGGACCTGTTCCTGATCCATCAGCCGTTCTCCGACGTTCACGGCGCGTGGCGAGCGATGGAGGAGGCACATCGCGCCGGCAAGCTGCGTGCGATCGGACTGAGCAACTTTCAGCCGGACCGCCTCATGGACATCACGGCTTTCAACGAGGTCACACCAGCCGTCAATCAAATCGAGGTCAACCCCTTTCACCAGCAGGCCGAGAGCGTGGAGTTCATGCGCGAGCATGGCGTGCAGCCGGAGGCGTGGGCGCCCTTCGCCGAAGGACGGAACAACCTGTTCCAGAACGATCGGCTGATAGCGATCGCCGGGCGCCACGGCAAGACCGTGGGGCAAGTCGTGCTGCGATGGCTGGTTCAGCGCGGCGTCGTTGCTCTCGCGAAATCCGTGCGGAAAGAGCGGATGCTTGAAAACCTGGCCGTCTTCGACTTCGAGTTGTCCGAAGAGGACATGACGGCCGTTGCGACGTTGGAGACAGGCACGAGCAGCTTCTTTTCGCATCGCGACCCGGCGATTGTAAAGTGGATGAGCGAACGAAAACTTGGCCTCTGACGCGCAATCGGAGTGGCCGTCTGACACGAAATAGTTTGTGTAAGGGCTAAATTCCGCGCGATTTCTTCCGATGACCATGTATATCGCGGTCATCAGCGCCGCGATTACCAGTGCCAAAAGCACTCTAACCGGGTGGGGGAAATCATGGATATAAGTCAGATGGCTGCACAGTGGAGTGACCTGCAGCTGCAAGCGACGGACGCAGAGCTATTTCAGCGCGATGCGGAAAAAGCCGGAATGCTTCGCGCCGAAGCAGTTGGCATTGAAAAGCAACTCAAGGCTGCCGGTTACGATTTGCGCTCGCTTGTGGTGCTATGAGTATTGCGTGAGCGCGCGCAAGCATCTTTTGGCTCGCCAGAACCGCTGTTCGCGGGGAGCCCGACCAACACGGTCCACCTGACCCGACGCTACGATCCTGCACGCGTAGTCTGCACCAGAGGCGCGTTCTCCAGGATCGCCGCCGCCGCGTCCTTGGCCAGCAAAAACGCCGATGTTTCGCCCGAGGCGTGCGAGAGCGCCAACGCGCCCTGAAGAAGCAGGTTGAGTTGCTTGGCGAGACGCTGAGGTTTGGCAAAGCCCGCCCGCTTGCACAGTTCGAGGAACTTCACTTCGCCACGTGAACTTGCCGCTATGCCAAGTTCGACGATGCCCTCGTGCTTCCTGGCATATTCCTGTGCCGCCTTCGTACCCAGACAGCCACGCGTGAGCATCCGGCCGGTAATCTTGCGTACGTCGAAGAACTGGATGATCTGCTCGCGCGGGTCGCTGATGTGCGCGACCGGATCGAAGAGTTCTTGCACGACGCCCTCGCCATAGAGCCGCAATACGGCCGCGATCAGATCCTCTTTCGACGGGAAATACTTGTAAAGCGTGCGCTTGGATATGCCGCTGCCGGCCAGGGCCGCTTCCATTCCCGTTGCATGGAAGCCGGCATCGTAGAAGCGGTCGAACGCATATTTCACGATCTCGAGCTTCTTGCCTTCGATTTCCGTTTCCTGCTCCATCTCCCCACCCTCGTAAATTCCATCTCCTGTTTATAGCAAATTCCGTTGACAAAGTAAACGACGTCGTTTACAAATATCGGAAGGTAAACGAATTCGTTTACATCTGCGACGCAGGCGTTCGTCTCGACGCGCGCCCGGCGAGACGTCGTCAATCTTCGGCTCGCGCCGAATGATTTTCCGTATCCCGGCAATGGGTAATCAAACACTCAGGAGAAGATCATGACTCTTTCGAACAAGGTCGTGCTAGTAAGCGGCGCCAATCGCGGCATTGGCGCGGCCATCGTAAAGGAATTGCTGAAGGTCGATGTGGCGAAAATCTATGCCACGGCGCGTGATCCGAAAGCGCTACCGTCGTTCGGGGACTCGCGGGTCGTTCCGCTGCAGTTGGATATCACGAGCGACGCATCCGTCAACGAGGCTGCCGCTGCAATGCAGGATGTGGACGTGCTCGTCAACAACGCGGGCACGTTGGCCTTCGGCAATTATCTCGGCGACAACTGGGAAGCCTTCGAAGACGACATGCGGACGAATTACTTCGGCACCCTTCGCGTGCTCCGGGCATTCACCCCGCAGTTCGTGGCCCGCAAGTCCGGCACCATCGCGAATATATGCAGCGTTGTGGGACTGTCGGCCGTTCCCTTGATGGCCGGCTACTCGGCTTCCAAGGCAGCGCTCCATTCTCTCACCCAGTCTCTGCGCGGGACGCTGGAAAAAGACAACGTCACGGTTATCGGCATCTATCCCGGACCGATCGAGACGGTTCTGGCGAAGGAGGTGCCTTATCCGGACAAGGCGACGCCGGAATATGCCGCCGTCAATATCGTGAAAGGCATCGCCGAAGGGCACCCCTACATCTTCCCCGATCCGCTGGCGCAGCAAGTCGAGCAACTGTGGTCGAGCGACAACCGGAAGTTGGAATACGTCTCGCTGCACCTCGGCGCCTGAATGCCCCGGTGATCGGTTGGCCGGATCGATAACAGCATTCGCCGGCTGGATCGGCGGATGTTGATGCGCCCCAGACGTGGTCACGGGGATTTTTTGCCGCGACAACGGATGGTTCTGTTTTAACCCTCGCAGGACAAGCCCTTTATGATTACGCGCCGTTCCTTTGCAACAAGTCTTCTCGCTGGTGCTGCAGCCATGGTCGTAACCACCGCTACGTCGGCCAAAGCCCAGCCCGCCAACCCGGATGGAAAATCGTCGCTTGCTGGCAAGCCGGATTTTGCGACCCACTACCGCACGGTGGATATCGACGGAGTTTCGATCTTTTACCGTGAAGCAGGTGCGCCCGGTGCACCGGTCGTGCTACTGCTACCGGGCTGGCCGTCGTCATCCGCGATGTTTCGCGATCTCATCCGTGAGTTGTCGGCGAACTTCCATGTTTTTGCTCCGGACTATCCCGGCTTCGGCAACAGCGATATTCCCGATCGCTCGCACGCGCCCTATACCTTCGACGCGCTCGGCGAGGCGATCGGCAAGTTCGTCGACAAGGTTGGCATCGATCAATACGTTTTGTACGCGACGGATTTCGGGGGCCTCGTCGGATATCGCGTGATGTTGAAAACGCCTCACCGGATGAGAGCGCTGGTCGCGCAAAACAATCCGCTGTTCCTGGGAGCGAGCCCATGGTTCGGGCCGCTTGTGCCGTATTGGAAGGACGGTACGGACGAGAGCCGCGAGAAGGTCAGGCAATACTATCTAACCCTCGACGTGATCCGCGATCTGTATCTTACGGGTGTTCAGGATACGTCCCTGGTCGATCCGGAGCAGTGGCAAATCGACTATTCCTCGTTGCAGCGCCCCGGCGCTGCGGATATTTCGCTCGATCTGCTCTACGACATCCGCACCAATGGTCCCGCACTCAAGAGTGCCCAGGACTACCTGCGCGCGCAAAAGCCGCCGACGCTGGTCGTTAGCGGGAAAAACGACATCCTGTTTCCGGCCGAGAGTCAGTTGCGGTATCGCGAAGTCGTGCCCGCCGCCGAGATCCATTTGACAGACAGCGGTCATTGCGCGCTGGCCGACAAGAGTGAGGAGATCGCCAGGCGGATGCACGACTTCCTCGGTCGAGTGCTCTAGCCAGATCAGGCACGTCACGCCTCCCATAGCATCGCAGCACAAGCCTCAAGCGGTTTCTAAAAACAGCATCGAAAGCCCGAGATATTTGTAACACACGGTGGGCGCGGTAAGGTACCAGCGCCGCAAAGGCCGGGCACCGGAAGTTCGGTGCCCGCGCGCTATTGGCGCTGAACGTACTTTCACTCACCGAAATACACTTTTCATGGACTTTTTATGCTTATCAAAAATGTAGCTGTCAGCCTGCCATCCAGAGTCGTGACGAATGATGAAGTTGTCGATATGATTCGTTTCCATTCAACGGAATACGAAGGCGATATCGATAGGGCTACACGTACCATCAAGACTTTGCTCGATAGAAGTGGACTGGTCCATCGGCGCTGGTGCGCAAGCCACGAAAGCCCGATCGATCATGTTGCAATGGCCACGCGCAAGGTACTATCGGAAACGTATTTGAATCCGGAGCATATCGAGCTGTTTATTTTTGTCGGCATCGGGCGAGGATTTCTGGAACCTGGCAACAGTCACATGATGGCCAGTACGCTCGGGTTCGTAAATGCCGAATGTTTCGATGTGGTTGACGCATGTATGAGCTGGACAAGAGCAATGGCAATTATCGACAGCCTCTTCAAGTCCGGTCAGTACAGAAACGCCATGATTGTGAATGCCGAGTTCAACATGCTGGCGGGTGGTCCACTCTATCCGGGGAATTTTGCGTTGAAAAATAAGGACCAGATCGAATATACGTTGCCGTCGTTCACGATCGGTGAGGCTGCGACTGCCACATTGCTCGTCGCGAAGGAGCCGGATAATTTCAGCTTTTCCTTTCGCGCGAAACCGGGAATTTCGGACCTTTGCACGATCCCAATCCCGGGCTACGAAGAGTTTTGTCATCCGACAGAACGCATCGGCAAAAATGGCGAAATGCGTTTTACATCGTTCGGTCACGAGTTGCACAAGAACTCCGATGAACTGACGACGGTTTTGGCTAAACTACCCACTCCGAAGAAAGACATCGACATCGTGTTCACGCACGCATCGTCCAAGGCGGCGTGGCATGCTTACGGGGAAAAGGCCGGAATCGACGACAAGATGTACCACATCTATCCCGATACCGGGAACCTCGTGTCGGCCTCGATCCCGGCAGCCATTTCTCTCGCCAAGGAGAGCGGTCAACTGAAGCGGGGCGACCGGGTGTTATGCTGGGTCGGCAGCGCAGGGATGTCATTCAACGCTAGTAGCTTTAGATTCTGAGACTGGGCCAGTCAAACACAAAGAACGACATGAAAGCCATTTCAGGAAGCATTCGCTATCTCAAACGGAGGATTTGTGACTCCGCGAGCGTGTCTGATTACAATATCCTTGCGGTTGGCGTAATTGGCACGATCGGGCATCCTGCCTATTGGCTATGGTGGACCTACGTCGATCCTCAACCATTTGAAAGTCTGCCGATGCGGATTTTCGGCATGGTCGCCTGTGCTTTATTGCTTTTACGGCGCCTCTGGCCCGTTTCAGTGGCACGCTTTCTGTCATGGTACTACTTCGTAACGGTGGCTTACACGCTGCCGTTTTTTTTCACGTATTACCTGATCGCCAATCATTATTCGACACTTTGGTCAATGGCCGAGCTGGGGATGATATTTTTCCTGATCGTTCTGTTTCCTTCATTCGCGGCGTTGTCACTAAATCTTATTGTGGGAATTGGTCTGGCGGTGCTATGCGCGCGGGTTTTGATTCCGCAATCGCTTTATCTGGACACGCATCTTTTTATATACACGTATTTCCCGATTTTTACGTTTGGCATTGGTGCAGGCCTGACGTTCAGCTACAGCAACATGAAGGGGATCGCCGCGCAGGCGAAAGCCGGAGCACTTCAGGCGCTTGCGGGTACGATTGCCCACGAAATGCGCAATCCGCTCAGCCAACTGAGGCACGTCCTGGATCGTGTTGAAGACGCACTGCCTGCCACCGCCGAATCCACAACGTCATCGGGCTTGTCTCCTGAGAGTGTGGCCTCGCTTTATCGCCATCTCGCTCACGGTCAACTAACCATCGAACGTGGCATGCGCATCATCGCGATGACATTGGACGAAGTCAGTGCAAAGCCTATAAGCTCGGACAGCCTTGTCTATCTGCGCGCGGGAGTCATCACCCGAAAAGCGCTCGACGAATACGGCTTCGATGATGACACCGAGCGCAGCAAGGTAAAACTCGTGGTGTCGGAGGATTTCACCTTCAAGATCGACGAAACCGTCTATCTCTTCACGCTGTTCAATCTGATCAAGAATGCCCTCCACCACATAGCCGCACGTCCAGCCGCGACCCTCACGGTCACGGTAGACAAGCATGCGGTGGTTGTACATGACACGGGTTCCGGCATCTCGCGAGACATCCTTCCGCATCTTTTTGAACCCTTCCGGACAGCCGGGAATTCCGCAGGCACGGGCTTGGGGCTCGCCTACTGCCAGCGGGCGATGCGTGCATTCGGCGGCACAATCAGCTGCCGTTCGGAAGTGGGTAGTTTTACAGAATTCACGCTGCAATTCCCTGTGGTTTCCGACCGTGACGTTAGCGAACACGAGCGCGGAATTTTTGAGCGTGCCAAGCCCATTCTGGAAGGCAAGCGTGTCCTCGTCGTAGACGACGACCCGACTCAACGGGCAAGGGTCCGGCGCGCGTTGTCAAAAGTCAGTGCACAGATGACCGAAGCGGAAAACGGGCAACTGGCCCTAGCCATTTTTCGGGAGGGAGCGTGGCCCTTTGACCTCATATTGATGGATATCAATATGCCGGTTCTGGATGGCTACACAACCACGGAGAAAATTCGCGCTGACGGCGAACACCCGAATGGGGCCGGTGTTTTGATCGTCGGCTATACGGCGGAGCCTGGCAATGTTGCTCGCGTCCTCGCCCGCAGAGCCGGCATGGACGACATCATCAGCAAATCCAGCAGCATGACGGAACTGATCGGTGCGCTCCAGTCGCTCATGGAAAACGGTAACCGGCACCGTCCGACCCACGCATTCGACGAGTTCTCCGGCAAAACGATTCTGGTGGCAGACGACGATACCTATAGCAGGCTCGTGGCCAAGGGCTACCTGGAGCGTTGCGGCGCCAATGTCGTCGAAGCCGAACATGGACACGCGGTGCTGTCCCGGTTGCAGGAGCATAACGCCATTGATGCCATCGTGATCGACATGCACATGCCGGGAATGGGTGGCCTGGAGGCCACGAAATCGATTCGTTCTCGCACCGACTCGTACGCGAACGTTCCTATCATTGCATTGACTAGCCAATCCGACATCAAAGCCGCGCAGGCATGCCTGATTGCGGGCATGAACGAGGTCATGGTCAAGCCCGTCCAGGTCGGTGCGCTATACGCTGCTCTCTCGCGGCAGTTTGCCCGGCAACGTGCTCTGCGCGCATCACTGGCGGCAGATGCGGTCCCGGAGCCAAAAGCACCGGTCTACAGTTTTGCACCGATCGAGGAAATCCCGCTGCTCGACGAAAAACATCTTGAAGAACTGGTGACGCTCGATCTGCTGAACAAGACGTTGCGCAGCGGCATTGACCAGATGCGCTCGACGGTGACGCGACTTGCTGCCAGCGTTGCTGACGGCGACGTTGGGTCCGCACATGATGCCCTGCATCTGCTTCTCGGTGTTAGTGGCAACATCGGCGCAACGGCGTTGCATCAGTTCACGCGACCGATCTATGAACGACTGTTGGACGCCGAGGTTTTCGCCGAGGGCGATTGGCTTGCGCGAATCTGCTCGTTGAGTGACCGCTCAGCCGAGGCGCTCGAGACGTATTTTGACGCGGTAAAAGCGCGTCGGAGCTATCCGAGGTTGCCGCGTAGCAGGTAGCTCGCCACTCAGGTCGCGAGGTGCGGCACCTTCCGGTGGTTTGTGCCATTTTCATACGCATAGGCATATCCAAGCAACGCCGCCTCATCCCACTGGCGGCCGACGAAGATCAGTCCAAATGGCGATCCCGACTCGTAATAGCCCGCCGGCACTGCGATGCCGGGCAGCCCCGCGATATTGATCTCGCCCACCGTCGTTTCCTGGATCGTGCTCTTGCCGTGAAGCGGAGGAAGCTCGCATCGCATTTGCGGAAAGACCAGTGCATCGAGACGATGCTCCGCCATGACCGTTTCGAAGATGCGCAGATAGCGCGCCTTCAGCGCGACGAACTCAGGCATCTCGGGCGGCAACGAGGGATCGGCCAGCGCCGCCTTGAAATCTGCGAGGTTATGCAAATAGTGCAGCACGCCATCCGGTCCAAAAGCGTCTTCGTCTTTGGTTGCTTCGGCGAATGCCGCGAAGGTCTTCAACGGTGCATGCTTGCCGAGCCGCTCCAGATATTTCTCGATATCGTAAGGAATCGACTCGAGACCCCGTGCGTCGAAGTTCGAAAGCGGCGGGGTCGGCTGCCGCAATTCGGCGAACCCCGAACCTTCGAACGGATCGTCGATCAGGGTCGCGCCGAGCGCGGCCAGTTCGCCCTTGACTCGCTCGTACAGCGCCGCGGCTTCATCGGAAAGCGGTTGGGCGCGCCATCCCGGACCGTATAAACCGATGCGCTTGCCCGCTAGCGCATTCCGGTCCAGTCCCGCGGCATAGCCGCCTTCGGGCTGCCGTCCGACGCTGGTGAGCGTCTTCGGGTCTTCGCTCGAATATCCCGCGAGAATGTCGAGGCACAGCGCGGCATCTCTCACGTTTCGGGCGATAGGCCCCACCACATCCCGATTCGCCGAAAGTGGCACCACACCGGCGTTCGGCACCAGCCCGATGGTCGGCTTGATGCCGACGAGGTCCTGTGCCGATGCGGGGTTCTGGATCGACCCACCGGTTTCTTCGGCGAGTCCCAGAACCGCCATGGCGGACGCCACCGCCGAGGCCGTTCCCGCACTGCTGCCTCCAGGTGCCCGTTCGGGCATCACCACATTGATTGTCGGTCCCGCCCAACTGTCGTTCGCATGCGTGCCGGTATGGCTCAACACGGGAACGTTCGTCTTGCCGAGCAAAACGGCCCCCGCGCTCCGCATGCGTGCGACAACCGGCGAATCACGCTCGGGCAACAGATCGATACCGCCTTTCTTGCTGTACAGCTTTGCCCATCCCGCCGTGGTCGGGAATCCGACCATGTCCATCGGGTCCTTGATGACGACCGGCACGCCGGCGAGTGGACCCAGCCGCTCGCCAGCGGCACGTCGCTCGTCGATTCTTCGGGCATCTTCTATGGCGGCCGGATTCAGGAAGATCAGCGCGTTGTATTTCGCGTTGTATCGCTCGATCCTGTCGAAGCAGGCCCGGGCCAGCTGCTCGGCGCTGAAACTTCCGGCCGCAAACGCAGCCTGCACGGCTTCGACCGTCAGATTTTCCAGATCGATGTTCATCGCTTTACCTTGTTCCATTCAATGCTCCTGTTGAGTCGACGCGTTCCTCAGAGCTGTACGCCACGCGTCAGCGCACCATCGACGACGATGTTCGAGCCGCTGACGAAACTCGCCGCCGGACTCGCGATGAATGCCACTGCATTGGCTATTTCCTGCGGCCTGCCCATGCGTCCGGTTGGATTCAATGCCAGAGCGGTTTCGAACAGCGTTGGATTGTTATGCTCGATCCAGTCCCACACGCCGCCCTCGAAATACACATTGCCGGGCGATACGGTATTTGCGCGAATGCCCTTTGATGCCAGCTGATTCGCGAGTCCCTGCATGTAGTGAACAAGCGCAGCCTTGAACACGCCGTACGGCCCCGCGGCAAAATCGATCTCACGTCCGGAGACGCTCGATATGGCGACGATCGACGCGGCCTTGCTCACCTCAAGAAACGGCATGGCGGCATCCACGAGGTTGACGGTGCCGAGCAGATCCGTCTCGAACTCCTTGCGCCAGGATTCGATGTCGTTACCGATTGCGAGCGCGCTTACATTGGCCACGACGATATCGAGTCCGCCCCACTCGGAACCTACGCGCCCGACCCACGCCTTCAGCGCCGCGCCATCCGATACATCGACAGCCGTACCCGACGCGCGTGCGCCGCTCAGTTCCTGCAATGCGCTAGCGGTCGACTTGACGCTGGCCTCGTCGCGCGCACAGATGGCGACTTCCGCGCCTTCTGCGGCCAATGTGCGCGCGATCGCGAGGCCAATGCCCTTGGTGCCGCCGGTCACAATTGCCTTCAGGCCCTTCAGTTGCAGGTCCATGCTGGTCGCTCCTTTGCCTATCGATGAATAACGTTTTGACGGCGCATTCAATCCTTCTCGCGCCCTGGCTCCGATGCCACGCCACGAGCGATCTGCAGCACCTCGCCCGCCTGAATGACGGAGTGACAGATATCGTCGACGGTCACGCGCTTCTCCATCGCCTGCGCGCGTAGCATGTCGTACGCCTCGCGTTCGCTCACGTGGTGCATGGACATCAGAATTTCTTTCGCTTCCTGCAGATGCCGGCTGTCGAGCAGCTTCTGTTCGAGCCGGGCGATGCGCTGGGCGTGCTGACGCACGCGCTTCGCGTGATACAGCGCCATTACCACAGTGGAGAGCAGCCCCGATGCGCGAATTGGCGTCGTCACGATTCCGTCCGAACCCATCTTGATGGCCTGATCGATGAAGGTCGGATTCTCATAGCTCACCACACAGATGACAGGCGGTGCATCGGGCCCCGACCACTCGTTCTTCGGCGCGCGCTCTTCCGGCAGCAACGCGCGAAACACGAGGTCGGTCTGCTCGGGTAGCGTGTCCGTCGGCGGCCAGCATCGCTCCACCTGAAAGCCCATGCGTCGCAGATGGTTCATGAGCGTCTGGCCGTCGCCGTCATCCGGATGGAAAACGACCACGCGTGCAATGCGCTCGAGGATCGAACTCGTGAGGCTGCGCTGCCCTCTGTCGGCTCGCGTGTTCACGTCAGTAGTCCCGCGTGCTTAACTTCGTGACCCAGTCTCCGAGCGTCTGACGCGTCATATACGGATCGGGACCGACCGCGAACTTCGATTCGCGCAGAATGGTGAACTGGCCGTCCGCATTGGCGCGGCCAATGCGCGGATAAAGCGCCATGTGATGATTGACCGGATCGATGCGTACCCGGCCTTGCGGCGCAGTAAATTCCGAGCCGAGCAGATGCGGCATGATGGTGCCGATCTCGTCGGAGCCTGCGCGCACGCATGCCTCCGCAAACATATGCATTTGATAGTACGCGGCCTCCCAGTTCATGTCGGTGGGCGTGTCCGCGCCGAAGCGCGACTGATGGCGCCGCACCGCGCGATGATTCTCCGCTGTGTCGATGCTCTGGAAATAGGGCGCCGCCGTGTAATGCCCCGCCGCGATGCCGCGCTCCATCGCATGAATTTCGGTCTCGGAGGTATTGAGGCTGCCGATAGGCATACGTGACGGATCGAGATCCGCGTGTGCGTAAGCGTCGTAGAGATAGGGCACGGTCGCACCGATGACCGTGCTGAAGATCCAGTCTGGCGACTTGCGCCTGATGTCCGCGACGACCTGCGCGAACTGATCGCGCGTGGCGTCGAGCGGAAGGTAACGCTCACCGAGAATCGCACCTTCAGGATGCTGAAGCAGGAGCTCCTGCATCGTGCGATTGCATTCATAGGGATAGACGTAGCGCGAACCGATGAAGTAGACGCGCGCGCCATAGGCTTCCGTCATGAAATCGGCAAGCTGCACGCCGTTCTGATTCGGCGAAGCGCCGCTATAAATGATGTTGTCCGAGTATTCGAAGCCTTCGTACTGCTGAGAATAGATCAGCAGCCGGTTATGTTTCTCCACAACGGGCAGCATGGCCTTGCGGCTCGTCGAGGTGTATCCGCCAAAGATGACGTTGACACCGTCCTGCAGGATCAGCCGCTCGGCAAGTTCACGAAATGCAGTCGGGTCAGAGGCGGGATCATAGTGCAGGGCGACGAGTTCGCGGCCGCCGACGCCGCCGTTCGCGTTGATCTCCTCGATGGCGAGGGACGCACCGCGCCACTGTGACTGCTCAAGCAACGCGGTCGAGCCGCTCGTAGAGCAAAGAAGGCCCACTCGGATGACATCGGACAAAGCCATTTCGTGATGCACTCTCGAAAGCGCGCAGGGCGGGTGCCCCGCGCTTTGATCTGCCTTGATTCTTGCTGCTTGACGCTTTATTTCAGGTAGTGCTTCGCGACCATCGCGCCAACGGTGTATTTTGGATCGACAAAATTACCAAGACGAACCTTGCCGACCTGACTGAGCATCATGTACGCGTCCCATTTGTCGAAGCCATATTCCGCAGCCATCCACAGCACCAGCTCGCGATAGGCGATGCGCGTCGCGTCCTCCAGCGGCCGCGCGCTGCCAATGCTCATCAGCGCATCCTCGTTCTCGAGGCGTGGCCAGGCGATCTGCCAGTTCTTGATGAGATCGACGCGCACCGTCGTCGTGCTCTGATACTCGACGGCTGTGCCGCAGACTTCGCCGTCACCCTGGCAGGCGTGCGCATCGCCGATGAAGAGCCGCCCGCCAGGCGAGCGCACCGGCAGATACGTGATGCTGCCCGGCCCCATATCGGGCACGTCCATGTTGCCGCCGTGATTGTCGGGCGTGAGCGAATTGATGGAATCGATCTCGGGCGAAAGACTCAACGTGCCGATATGCGGCTTGTACGGAAGCGTGTTGCGTTTGCTCCAGTACACATTCTCTTCGTCGATCTTGATCTTGCGCACGATTTCCGGCAACGGCTCGTTGAGCAGGGCAGTGTAGTCGGTGCCGGTCAGGCCACCGAAGTTCGGGATCATGCAGCAGAAGCCGTGCGGATCGTCACCGCGCGGCGCCATCTTTTCGATGTACACAGCGACTACGTCACCTTTCTCCGCACCCTCGATCATGATCGGGCCGTTCTGCGGATTAAGAAATGGCACCTGTAAAACTTGCGATGGCTTGTCGGTTTCCTCCTTGATCTTGCCTTCGAATGCGTCGCGGGTTTCGACCACGATGCGGTCGCCCGGCTTGACGTGCAGCACCGGCTGCGAATACGGCCCGATGGTGTAGTGATACGTCTTCTGCAGCTCCTCAGTAAGATGATGCTCCACCGGTTCACGATCAGCGCCCACTCCGCGCTTCATCATGATCGATTCTTCAAGCCATTTCATGTGCTGTTCTCCGTTACAGTGCCAGATACTGGCGAATCAGGTGTTCGTCCCCAAGCTGCGCGGGGGTTAATGTCTCGACGATACGGCCCTTGTCCATCACGCAGCAGCGCGTCGCGATGCGTTCGACCATGCCCATGTCCTGCTCGACCAGCACAACACCGATGCCCGTTTCGCGCGCGATCTGCTGTAGCGTCTCGCCGATCAGATTAACGATGGAAGGCTGAATGCCTTCCGATGGCTCGTCGAGCAGCAGCACCTTCGGCGAGCCGATGAGCGCGCGCGCGATTGCCAGTTGCTGCTGTTCGCCGCCGCTCATGGTTCCCGCTTTCTGCTCGTAGCGCTGCTTCAGAACCGGAAAGTAGCCGACGACTTTCTCTCTCATTCGCGCCGCCTGTGCGCGATTCGCCTGCGCGCCGACCTGAAGGTTTTCGGCGACGGTCAACGCGCCGAAAATCTCGCGTCCTTGCGGCACGTAGCCCATGCCTTGCTGGGCGCGGACGTAGGGTTTCCGGTGGCCGATCGCATCGCCGTCAAGCGTGATTTCACCCGCATCGAGCGTGATGAGGCCAATCAACGCGCGCATCAACGTGGTCTTGCCAACGCCGTTGCGCCCGATCAAGGCGAGCACCTCGCCTCTGCCGACGCTGAACGACACACTGTTGAGCACGCGTCCGCCGCCGTAACCCGCCTCTACGCCTGATACCTCGAGCAACGCGCTCATTTCCTCTTCCCCAGATAGACTTCGGCGACATCGTCGCGCGCGAGGATTTCGTCGAGCGGGCCGTCCGCGAGCACACGGCCGCCGTGCAGCACCGTGACGCGTGAAGCGATCTGCTTGACGAAGGTCATGTCGTGTTCGACGACCATCATCGTGAGACCGGCTGCCGACAGACGCTTGATGAGTTCACCGGTCGCGTGCGTCTCCTCGACCGACATGCCTGCTACCGGTTCATCGAGAAACAGCAACTTCGGGCGCAGCGACACGGCCATGGCAATTTCGAGCCACTGCTTCTTGCCATGCGACAGATTGCGCGCGAGGACATGTTCCTCGTTCTCCAGCATGAAGCGGTGCAAGAGCTCGTCGAGGCTCTCGGGCCGGTCGTCCTTCGCGCGATGCAGCGACAATTGCAGATGCTGGCGCACGCTCAGGTCCGGGAACACGCCCTGAATCTGGAACTTGATGCTCATGC
The DNA here is from genome assembly GCF_900141745.1 of Paraburkholderia phenazinium. NCBI lineage: Bacteria > Pseudomonadati > Pseudomonadota > Betaproteobacteria > Burkholderiales > Burkholderiaceae > Paraburkholderia > Paraburkholderia phenazinium. Next base: position 1,381,787 of record NZ_FSRM01000002.1, read on the forward strand.
CCATGCGGATGCGCTCGTGCGGCAGCACATGACTCATGTCCTCGCCGAGAAACATCACGCTGCCCTCCGACGGCCGATGCTCCCCGGTGATCAGCTTGAAGAAGGTACTCTTGCCCGCGCCGTTCGGCCCGATCACACAGCGAATCTCGCCCGCATCGATCCTGAAGTCGATTCCGTTGATGACATGTGCGCCGCCGAAATGCTTTCTGAGTCCGCGCGTTTCCAGTAGCGTGGTCATGACTTGCCTTCCTCCTGCTTGAGGCGTGCGCTCCGATGGCGCGCACCGTCATGCGCGCGGCCGGAGATACGCCGCAGATGACGCGTGACGAACGGCAGCAGTCCTTCGGGTGCGCCCAGCACGACGATCAGCAGAATCGCGCCGAGCAGAATCAACGCGTACTGGCTGCCGTATACAGCGAGGTTTTGCGAAAGCCAGACGAGCAGCGCCGTGCCGAGAATGGCTGCGCCTATGCTCTTTCTGCCCGACGTTGCAACCCAGATGACGGGCATCGCGGCGGCAGTCAGGCCCATCGTCGACGGTGTGATGTAGGAGCCCCAGATCGTGTAGAGCGCGCCCGACAATCCGCCCAGCGTGCAGCCGAGCACGAACACGAGCCATTGATGACGGCGGATGTCGACGCCCAGCATCTCCGCACGCTGCGGATTCTCGCGAATGGCGATGAGCGTGAGGCCGAACGTGCCGTTGAGCAGCTTGCGCATCGCGGCATAAACCACGATCAGCAGGATCACCACGAGGTAATAGAAGCTCGCGTTTTCCAGCGTGAGCGGGCCGCCCGGCCATGGAATCGTCAGTTGCGGCATGCCGCCCATGCCGTTGTAGCCGTTCAGCCGCGCTTCGCCGATTGCCCATTGCGGGCCTGCAGTCTGCGACATGAAGGTTTCGAGCACGAGCGTTACCGACAGCGTGACGATGCCGATGAAAACACCCTTGATGCGGCCGTAGAAAATCATGTAGCCGATCAGCGCGGCGACGACGACGCTCACCACCAGCCCTGCGCCCAGACCCAGCCATGATTCGAGCCACGTATCGCCGTAGTTCAATGTGAAGATGCCGTAGCTATAGCCCGATAGTCCGAAGAAGGCGGTTTGCCCGAATGACAGGATGCCCCCGTAGCCCCACATCGCGGCGAGCCCGACCGCGCTGAATGCCCAAAGCAGGCAGTAGGCGAGATTGCCGCTTGTGTTCGCATCGACCACGAGCGGCAGGCAGAGCGCCACGAGCCACGGCACGTAAGGCAGCGCGCGCGTCGTGACGCTCGTCGAAGGCAGCTTCGTTTGCTTCACTTCTGCCTCCTAGCGCAAGCGGGTGAAGAGATTGCCGAGACCTTGCGGCATCAGCCGGATCACGACGATGACCGTAACCAGCAGCCCGATCTGTCCGAACAGCTGACCGTAGGACGCGGTGAGCGCAGTCTGGATGACGGCGAGCACAGCGGCGGCCGGCGTCGTTCCTGCGATCACGTTGGCGCCCCCGACGACCACCGATACGAAGGCCTGCACGATGAAGTTGCTGCCCATCGTCGGTACCGCTGTCATGGTCGGGGCATAGAGCGCGCCGGTGAGCCCCGCGAGGCCCGCGCCGAGCGCGAAGGTCAATGTATAAAGCCGGTCGGTGCGCAAGCCAAGACATTGCGCCATCTTGGCGTTCAGGATCGTCGCGCGTGCACAAACACCGTAATTGGTCTTGAAGAACAGCAGATAGAGGCCGAACAGTATCGCCAGCGCGATGCCGGGCAGCACGGCGCGATACGTCGAAAAGGAGTACTCGCCAAGTGAGAATGATCCGAACGGCGTGCTGATGCCTTCGAGCGAAGGACCGGCGACCAGTAGCATGGTCTGCTGAACGATGAGGCTGATGGCCCACGTCGCGACGACGGAATCGAACAGACGGTCATACAGATGACGGATGACGAGCCGCTCGATCACGACGCCAGCCAGCGCCGCCGCGATCGCGCCAAGCAGCATCGCGAGAGGCAGGGGCACGCCGCGCTTGGCCGCAATGATCGTGACGTACGCGCCGCACATGATGAACTCGCCATGCGCGAGATTGATGACGCCCATCATGCCGAAGATCACCGCGAGGCCGAGCGCCGCGAGCACCAGATAGGCAAAGCTGTCGCCGAACTGATAGATGAGCGAATAGAGAACCGATAAGGTGGCCATGCATGCTCCACGTTCAGGAGCGGGCGCGCGGCGGCAATGCGTCTGCCGCGGCGTGCCAGCTTAAATCAGGACTTCTTGGGGAGATCCGACGGCGTGTACTGACGATGATCCGGTTTGTTCGGCAGATCGCAGCCGACCTTGCCGAGCCAGTACGGCTGCACGTCGGGCCACACCTTTGGAATCTCGACGGAGTGATCCTCCTTCACGTGGACCAGAAAGATGGTGTGACTCGCGTGATGGCTCTTCGGGTCGATGCAGACCTTGCCTTGCTCACCGTCAGTGCAGATGGTTCCGCTTTCGAGCGCCTTGCGCACGGCGTCCTGGTTTGTCGAACCGGCTTTCTCGACAGCGGCCTTGTACAGATAGATGGCATCGTAGGCGTTCGCTGCTTCCTGATTGATGTACGGCTCATTCGGGAACTTCGCATGGAAGCGCTTCTTGAAGTCGTTGCTCGCGGGCGTATCGACTTCCTCGACGTAGTTCGCCGTCACGTACATGTCCTTGAGTGCAGGCGGTTTGAAGCGCTTGTGCTCATACGCCTGACCGACGTTCACCGAACTCGCCATTGGCAGATTCAGATGCGCCGAAGCCTGCTGCTCGTAATAGGACGACTGGTTCGCGCCAACCAGCAGCGTGACCACGAAATCGGGCTTCGCCTTCTGGATGTTCTGGATCGTCTGGCCGAACTGCGATACCGACAACGGAATGAATTCCTCGCCGACCATCGTTCCGCCGTTTTCCTTGACGATGTTGCGCACCCACTCGGCTGAGATCTGCCCGAAGTTGTAGTCGGCGGCGATGGTGTACACCTTCTTGCCGTACTTCTGCATCATCCAGGGAATGAGCGTCGAGAATTGCTGTTCGGGCACCGCACCGGTCACAAAGGTGTTGGTGTCGCACACGCCGCCCTCGTACTGGTTGTCGTACCAGTAAAGCTGATGCGCGCGGTCCATGATCGGGCGGATCGCTTCGCGCGAGGCGCTGGAAAATGCGCCGAAGATGACGTCCGGCTTGTCGGTCTGGACGAGACGTCGCGCAAGTTCCTGAAACTTGGTGTTGTCCGACTGGGTGTCGTAGGCGATCAGTTGCACGGGGCGGCCGAGAATGCCGCCCTTGGCATTGATCTCTTCGACCGCAAGTTGCGTCGCGTGGATCTTCGGAATGGTCGCCAGTGCGAAATTACCCGAGGCGTCTTCCAGCAAACCGATTTTCACCGGATCGGCGGCGCTCGATGCGAGCGAAGTCAGTGCAAGTCCTGCGATAAGGGCGAGACGCATCCAGCCCGACGGCTTCAGCAACATGCGGATTCTCCAGAGGTGAACGCTAGACAGGGAAAAATGCGGACAAAAAAAAGCCCTCTGACGAACGGATGTTCGTCAGAGGGCTTCTGTGCCGGGTCCCCGGGCGGACGTCATTGTCAGGCCACGGGGTGAGAGGAAAGTCTAAAGCGCCGTATTTTCAGTTGTCAACATGGCCAAAAATCGATGCGGACGCTATTCGGTGAATTATGGTTCCATGGAGCGACGAGCATCCCCTCCTGGCCGACGCCGGTCCAACGAGGTCAACTGCGATCGGCCCGCCTCGGCCGCCGGTTGTTGCCACGCCATCGCCACAATGTTATAAAGCGATGTCGGAAAAGGCAGACTTGGTTTGGTAAGCCCAAGTCCTTTCGGTAACGAAAGCTCTGGTCTTTGGCCTCGCGCAAGAGATCCCCACGACGAACATTCGACGCTGCACAGGCGTCCAAACGTTCGTCCGTGTGGGTCTCAATCGAGGAACGCTCCGGTCGGACATCGACACAGGAGTAGTTCATGCGCAGACATCACTCAGATATCTATGACGTTGTAATTGCCGGCGCTGGCCCCGTCGGCCTGTTTCTCGCTTGCGAGTTGCGCCTGTTTGACCTCTCGGTCCTGGTGCTGGAGCAAGCCGAGGACCCACACTCCCCATTGAAGCAGCTTCCATTCGGAATGCGCGGCCTTTCGGCGCCTACGCTTGAAGCGCTGTATCGTCGTGGGTTGCTGGACGAGGTAGTCGCGGCGCAGCGTGAGAGTGAGGCCGCAGGCAAGAGTGCAAAGGCTGCACACTGGATGGGACAGCCGCGTCGGCCAGCCGGCCACTTCGCGGGCATCCAGTTCTATCACGACGACATCGACACATCGAAGTGGCCATATCGCCTGCCAAGCCCGGCCGGCGCCAGTATGGCGGTCGAACTGGAGACGCTCGAAACTGTCCTGGCCCGCCGAGCTAGTGCGATGGGGGCTGAGATCCGGCGTGGCTTTAGCGCCGACGCGATAACGGCGTCTGATGACGAGGTAAGTGTTCACGCGGGCGGCGAAACTTTCGCTGGACGCTGGCTTGTCGGTTGCGATGGCGGTCGCAGTGCGATGCGCAAGGCAGGCGCCTTTGAGTTCGTTGGCACCGATCCCGAGTTCACTGGCTATTCCGTTGAAGTCGAGATGGTCGACGCGCAAGCGCTCCGCCCTGGTCGGCACTATACGTCGAATGGTATGTACACCTATGCACGACCTGGCACGATCGCGATGGTGGAATTCGACGGCGGCGCTTTTCACCGGATCCAACCGATCACGCTGGAGCATATACAGGAGGTGTTGCGCCGCGTGTCCGGCACGGATATCACCCTGACGAAGCTTCAGATCGCTACCACCTGGACGGATCGCGCTTTCCAGGCGACAACGTATCGCAAAGGACGCGTACTGCTTGCGGGTGATGCCGCACACATCCACTCCCCCTTGGGCGGTCAAGGGCTCAATCTCGGTCTGGGAGACGCGATGAACCTGGGCTGGAAGCTGGCAGCCACGATCAATGGCGACGCGCCGGCCGATCTACTCGACAGCTATCAGCGGGAACGGCATCCCGTGGGAGCGGACGTTCTTGACTGGTCGCGCGCGCAGGTTGCGCTTATGCGCCCCACCCAAAGCACGCGTGCGCTTTCAGCCGTCATCCGTGACCTCATCGAGACCCGCGATGGCGCGACATACTTTGCTGAGCGCGTGTGGGGCGTTTCGCTTCGCTACGATCTTGGCGACGGTCATCCGCTGGTAGGCCGCAGTGCTCCTGATTTCGAGCTCGTCGACGGGACTAAGGTCGGTAGTCTTCTGCGCGAAGGAAGAGGGTTGTTCCTGGAGTTCGACCCAGGCGCATCGCTTCAGGCGCTCGCGAGCCGTTGGCGAGAGCGGGTCACCTACGTCGCGAGCGACGTCAAGGAACGGCTGGGATTGCGCGCGGTATTGCTGCGCCCTGACGGGTTTGTTGCGTGGGCAAGTGAGGCCGCGGTTCGCGATGAGGAACCTGCCGAAGCTTTGGCGCGATGGTTCAGCAAACCTGAAGGTGTGCCTGGCCCCGCCTAGGGCCAGTTATATCAGACGGAGGCCAATGCCGCGACTGCGAAAACGAAAGCGTTGAAGCAAAAACACAAACGGCAAATCTTTTGGCAGCCTCAATTGGGCAACCCAATTATGCGCAATGGATACGCAATTAACTCAAACCGAATAAATTTTAGAATACCTCGCGCGGTCGAGGATCAACGCCGCGTCTGTCACGCCGTGCAATAGGAGGGGTGTTCGGCGAGTGCCCCGTCTTTGAAGCCTCGACCCGGATGAAAGAAAGCCGGGCGCAGGTCTAAAGTTTTCTTTTTTTAATCCGATATTATTTCTGGGCTGGTAATGCATCAGTCACCGGCGGACTACGGTCGAACACGATCCGGACGTTCGCTCGACCAGCACCTCGCGGAACGGGCCAAGAAAATAGATTTTCAAACACTGTAATAATAAAAACTGGGAATTTCATGAATACGAAAATTATCGTCGCTATCGGTCTTGCAACGGCACTGTGTGGCTGCTCGGCGTTGCAACAGTCTTCGTCACAACCGCAGTCTTCATCACAACCGCAAGCTTCAGCGTCTACAGCAGCAAACAACCAGCAGTTATCTTCAACTGCCGATGGCCGCCCCATCCAGAAGGTCCGTGTCGGCCAAATCAATGGCGAAATTATCGGTACGCCTTCGAAGAACAGCAAGTTTGCGAAACTTCGGATTGGTATGGGGCAGAAGGAAGTCCAGGACTTGATCGGCATGCCTAATGATTCTCACACTTACACTACAGGCAAGGCATTTATCCCGTTCTATTTTGGAAAGGATGCCTATCGTTTTGAAACCTTTTACAAGAAAGAGGGCTCCCTTACTTTCCAGGGCGGTGGTGTGACTGGGAGCAGCGGGGTACTTATCCGCGTGAGTGTCGATACGACATCGGATGGCTATGCGCATGACAACAATTGATCGTTGCGATTAGTTTTCCGAAAGACGCCCAGTTCGTGTAATTCCAGAGAAATCACGCACGTTGCTGGGCGTGCTGACATGCATCGCTAGCCTCGGCAGCGCAACCCCGCCTGCCCACCCGGACTCGTGCACAGGTAGCCCGACTTGTCGAACGAAGCCGGCTGGCTGGGCGACGTGATCGTTTCGGAGCGTTCAGTCAAGCTACGCATTTCCCAAAGCGAACCCTTGACGTCCGGCTACAGCGCAGGAAGACGCTCAAACTGCATAGGTGGCCTTGGCCTCTTCCAGGTAGTCGGCAAGCCGCTTCGGAGAGCGGCCGATGAGCGATTCGAGATGGTCCGTGACGATAGAAAGATTGCCAGCCCGAACCTCTGCCTCGATTGACACCAATACAGAAATAAACACGCCCGGAACATCAGCCGCGTTCAGTTCCGTGACGAGTTGCTCGTCCGACACATGGACGACGGCAAGCGGCTTGCCTGTAGCCGGGCGAGCGAGGTCGGCGATTTGTTCGGTAGACAGCGCTTCAGACCCTGTCAGTGTGTAGGTCCGGCTATCTGAGGTTGTCGTGACCAGCGCTGCGGCGATCGCTTCAGCGATGTCCTCCCTTCCGACGTACGACGTTCTCCCACCTTTGGCCGCTGTATGCCATTGCCCGCTTTTCAGCGCGTTGGGGAGCGACCTGAGCAGATTCTCGTGATACCAGCTGTTTCTAAAAATCACGTACGGCGTACCGGTGGCCTTGATGGTCCGCTCGGTTTCCAGATGGTCCGGTGCAAAGGTCAGCAAAGAACTCCCTGGATTGGGCATCGACGTATAGGCGAGACGCTTGACTCCCGCCTCGACGGCTGACGAGACCGCATTGCGATGCTGCTTCAATCGTGTGCCTACCCCATCCAGCGCATCTGTGGAAATGATCAGGACGGTGCCGACGCCTTTGAACGCTGCGGTCAGGCCTTGCGGGTCTTCGAAGTCTGCCTTGCGAACCTCAATGCCCGCTGCCGCGAGGCTGGCAAGCTTTTCCGGGCTGCGGGTACCGGCGACGATGCGGTCGTGCGTTACGCCGCGCGCTAGCAGATGCTTGATAACAAGCTGGCCGAGTTGACCGGATGCACCGGTGACGAAAATGGTGTCGCTCATGGACTAGCCTCATTCTGAGTGTTACTCTCGTTTTGAGAGCGCCTCGATAATCAGGCGTCTGCGCTCTTCCGTAAAGAAGGCAGTTTTTCAGGAGATAGTTACCAAATGGGAACCACCAAGCCGTCGATTGGCGATCTCAAGACAAGGCTGGACGAGGCCCGGACCCAATTCGGTCCTTTGGCGAATTGCCCGGTGCGCGACGTCATCGATATCATCAGCGGGCGCTGGAGTTCGCTGCTGATGTTGGCGCTGGCCGAGCACCCACATCGATTCGGTGAACTTCGCCGGTTGGTGCCGGACATCTCGCAGCGAATGCTCACACAGACGCTTCATGAGCTACAACGCGACGGCTACGTGAATCGCGAGGTCTTTCCCACGAAGCCACCGGGCGTCGAATACAGCCTGACTGAACTCGGTCATTCGATGTTCGAGGCGTTGAACGTTTTGATTCAATGGGCCGACGAGAATCACGCTGCAGTCACAGCGGCTCGCCGGCAATTTGATAGCCAGAGGGAATCTGCGTAAGTCGCATTGCGCCCGCCCTTATGTCGAGAACAACCACCAATGCGATAAGCCGCCGGCAACTGCTAACGCTGATCGGCAAGAACCTCGGCGCGGCCGCCATGATGCAGGGCATGAGCTCGTTGGGGTTCGCCGCCACCTCGACCTACGCCGGACCGATCAGACTCGATGGCGCGCCGAAAGGAACACGAATTCTCGTGCTCGGCGCGGGCATGGCTGGCCTCGTCGCAGCGTTTGAGTTGAGGAACGCGGGTTACCAGGTGCAGGTGCTTGAGTACAACAACCGTGCGGGTGGTCGGGCCTGGACCGTTAGGGGTGGGGATCGTTATACAGAACTCGGCGGTGCCACCCAGTACTGCGATTTCGCAGACGGGCTTTACCTGAACCCAGGGCCTTGGCGCATTCCGTATCACCACCAGGGCGTACTCGACTATGCCAAACGCCTGAAGGTGCCGCTCGAGCCATTCATCCAGGTGAATTACAACGCATACCTGCATTCGACGGAGGCTTTCGGCGGCAAACCGCAACGATTCCGGGAGGTGCAGACCGACTATCAAGGCTATATCGCCGAGTTGCTTTCCAAAGCAATCCACAAGGAAGCACTCGATGATGCGTTGTCAGCCGACGATGCGCATCTGCTACTCGAATCCTTGCGCCAATGGGGTGCGCTCGATCGGCATGGTGTCTATCAACCGAACCAGCGAAGCAGTGAACGCCGCGGATTCGCGACCGCGCATGGCGGTGGGTTGATGCCCAAGGCCGTGCCGTCGAATCTGCTCCCGCGCGATCCCTTGCTTGCATCCCGTCTGTGGCAATGGCTCTCGTCTGGGAACGAGCAGGACTTTCAGAGCACCATTTTCCAGCCCGTCGGCGGCATGGACAGGATTGCCCATGCGCTTTATTCGCAGGTTGCGAGTGCCGTTGTGCTCAACGCCAGAGTCACGGCCATCTCGCAGGACGAGCAGGGCGTCAGCGTGCGCTACACGGACACGGTCACTCGAGCCGAACGGAACGCGCACGCGGATTGGCTGGTGTGCACCATCCCGCTCTCGATTCTGAGTCAGATCGACATGGCGGTCGGCCCGAGCATGCGCGCCGCGATCGATGCGGTGCCCTACGAGACATCCGTGAAAATCGGGCTGCAATTTGGCCGGCGATTCTGGGAAGAAGACGAGCAGATCTACGGCGGCATCACCTACACCGACCTGCCGATCTCGACGATCGGCTATCCGGCAACAGGTTACGGATCGACAGGTCCTGCGGTACTGCTTGGCGCCTACATGTGGGGACCCGCCAGCTATGAGATGGGTGCACTGCCCCCGGCGGAACGGATCGCCATGGCATTGAGCCAGGGTAGCCAGATTCATCCGCAATATGCGAGCGAGTACCAGAACGGCTTCGCAATGAGCTGGAGCCGATCGCCGTTCACGAATGGCTGCTTCGCCGCCTGGACAGATGCGTTGAGAAAGGCGCACTACGAGAATCTCTGTCAGATCGACGGACGGATCGTCCTTGCCGGAGAGCACGCTTCCCATATCCCGGCATGGCAGGAAGGCGCGGTGTTGTCGTCGCTGGATGCGATCACCCGGTTGCATCGGAGAATCGTCAATGGATAGGCCGTGGTCGATCTCCGGCGTAATGTTGATGGCCTTGCTGATGGTAGCCGCGAAGGTATCGGCTCAGGCGGTGGTGCAGGACGCACCACGCACCTTCACGCTTTCGCCTGGCTACCGCTTCACCGAAACGAGCGGCGAAGCGCTTTACAACGCTACCTGCGCGGGATGCCATATGCCGGATGGAAAAGGCGCACAGGGCGCGGGTCACTACCCGGCGCTCGCTGACAACCCGGCAGTCGAAGCGGCACCCTACGTCATCGTCAACATACTGCACGGCCGAAAGGGGATGCCATCTTTTGGCGACTCGATGAGTGACGATCAGGTTGCTGCTGTCGTCAACTACACGAGAACCCATTTCGGCAACCGGTTTGACGGGGATGTCACGGCAGGGCAGGTTAGAAGTCTGCGTTGATGTCGCGTGGCATGGCCGTCGATGAGCTCGCACAATTCCGCTACATCCGCCGCGTCCACGTGATCAGCCGGGGGCCGACAAAGCCCAGAGCGCTAGCAAGCCGACGCTTTCGCAACCGTGCCCGCGCCGCGCTCACGGTTCGACAAACCCGGAAGAGCATCAAGCGGCATCGGTTTATCGAAGAAATACCCCTGCGCCTGGGCAGCGCCCATTTCCCGCAGTATCGCGAGTGTCCCCGCATCCTCGACGCCCTCTGCGACGACCGGCAGACCGAGCGATTCCGCCATTCGCACGATCGCTGTGACGATCGCCCGGCTGCGGGCGCTCGCGGTGAGTTCGAGGATAAACGACTTGTCGATCTTCAGACCGCTGAAGCGATACTGGTGAACATAACTCAACGACGAGAATCCGGCGCCGAAGTCATCAAGTACAACAGACATGCCGTTATCTGCGAGACGCTGCATCGTACTGCGCGCAAGATCGGGTTCGGCAACGAGCGCGCCTTCCGTCAATTCAAGGCACACGCGCGAGGGCGAGACACCGTGCCGGTGCAACAGCGCGAGCACGTCGTCCGCAAACTCAGGCCGCGTGATACTAAAGCTCGAGCAGTTTACGTGGACGGGCGGCCAGTTCGCGCGCTCCGGCGCCGACAAAATGATGGCGACGCGGGTAAGCATGTAAAGGTCGAGTCGCCCGATTAGCCGCAAGCCTTCGAACCGCGGCAAGAACTCGCCGGGACTGACAATCCGTCCATCCGGCTGCCGCCAGCGAATCAGCGCTTCAAGCGCGACAACGTCGCCCGTCGCGACGTCGACGATGGGCTGGAAATACGGCAGCAGTTCATCGTCGCGTTTAAGCGCATTACGCAGCGCACCTTCGCGCTCCACCTGATCCAGCACCTCCCTTCGCAGCTCGTGATTGAACACGACATAGCTGTCGCGGCCTGCGCTTTTCACGCGATACATCGCGATATCCGCGTCACGCAGGAGGTCGGCTGGCTTGTTGTGGTACTGGCAGTCGGCGTTCACAATGCCGATGCTGCACGAAGAGAAAACCGCGTGCTCGTCAATATCGAACGGCAGATCGAATGCGGCGAGTATGCGCTCCGCAATGAAAACGGCATCGCTCAACGGAGCATCTGGCGAGAGAATTGCAAATTCGTCGCCGCCGAGACGCGCCAGCAGATCGGTCGAACGCAGGCAGCCGCGCAAGCGATCCGCCGCCTGAACGAGCAACATGTCTCCGCAGTGGTGGCCGAGGCTGTCGTTCACGATCTTGAAGCGATCAAGATCAAGGAACATTACCGTCAGTTGGCTGCCCGTTTCGCAATAGGCACTCCATGCGGTCTGCAGCCTTTGGAGCAGGTGGCTCCGGTTCGGCAGCCCGGTTAGCGAGTCGTGCAAATTTTCATGCACGAGGCGTGCGTTGGCGTTGTCGAGCTCCCGCGTGCGAATCTGAACGCGGGATTCGAGTTCTGCGTTCGCCGCATGCAGGGCATCGGCGGCTCGTCGGCGGGACAGCGCGGTGTCGATATGGTGCGACACGAACGTCAGCAGTTCCTGATCGCGCTGCGAGTAACGAACGAGTGGCGCGTAGCTTTGTACGGCGAGCACTCCGCGTACGTCATCTCCATCGAACAGCGGTACCCCAAGCCACGAGCGAAGCCGCACTTCTGAAGTGTTCGTTTCGATCTCGCCTTCGGATATCAGGCGTAATGCGCCGTCCTCGTCAAGAAGGCAAGGGCGACGCTCGCGGATCACGTATTCGGTAAGGCCGCGTCGCCCAAAGCGCGGTGGTGGTGGCTCGTGGATATGTTCGTCGACGTAGTACGGAAAGGAAACGGTCTGGGTTTCCGCATCAAAGAGTGCGATGTAGAAATTGTGCGCGTAGAGCAGCTCGCCGACGATCTGGTGCAGGCTGCCAAAGAATCCCACCATGTCTCCGGGGCGGCTCGAAAGCTCTGCGATCTGAAAGAGCGTTGCCTGCAGGTGTTCAGCACGTTCGCGCTGGGCGATGCCTTCGCGCAGCGCTGCATTGACCTGCGAGAGTTCAGAGGTGCGACGCGCGACCTGTTCCTCCAGATCGGCGCGGTGCAGGATCCGGTCTAATGCCATGGCTACGTGCCGCGCTACCACCAGGAAGAGCTCGCGGTCCTCGGCGCTGTAGATCCGCGAGACGTCGTACACCTGCATCGCAAGCATGCCGAAGACTTCATCCGAAGCATTCTTCAGCGGCGCGCCCATCCAGAACTCGGGGCAGTCGCCGATCGGGTAGAAAATACCGGCGTCCTTTCCGGCGCGGATCGTCGCAGCATCGACGAAGAGCGGCTGACCGGTCGTCAGCACCTGGGCAGTCATCGACGGACGCGCAGGATCGAGAATGTCGAAGTTTTCCGCTTCGATGACATCGGCGTCGATCACGTCAACATAGTACGGGTAAGTGATCTTGCCGCTTTTGCGGTCGTACAGCGCCAGGTAGAAATTCTCGGCGTCGATCAGCGTACCGAGGCGCTCGTGCACGCGCCTCAGGAACTCCGCGCGATCAGGCACTGAACTCGCGAGATAGGCGATTTCATACAGCACGCGCTGCGTGTTCTGGGCACGCGCGAGGGCGTCGGTCTGAGCGCGTTCGCCCAGACTCCGGGCGAATTCCTGCAGGGATTCGTCGTCAGCAAATGTGGCTGGCGCAATGAGCCAGCCGAGCACCCGTTCGCCGCGGCCCGTGGCAAAGCGTAGCCACCCCCGGCCAGCGCAGAGTTTTACGAGACCCTGTTCGGCGATGGTTTGCGGCCAGTCGAGCGATGCATCGCCGTGGCCGGCAAGGTGCAACTGCTCGCCCGCGCGATACCAGGCCCACGTTTCGGCCCATGGCTGGCTGCCGTTCCTCACCGCCCGCAATTGGGCATCGATTGCCGGCGCAGCCAGCGCGGTGCTCTCCGCCGGATTTTCGCGTGCGGATGCGTCAGCCATCGGAAGACGCTCGTTCGTCGTGCAACGCCAAACCTCAACCTCACTCAAATGTTTGTCGGTGGTGTGTATTCCGCGAGGGCGCGCAGCCGTTTTTTTTGGATACGCTCCTTGTGCTAACGGCACGGGAAGCTGAGGCTTGAAGGGTTTTTGATAGCCGAATGCGTCGAGCCTGCGCCGCAGCAGGGAAGAATAAGGCGTGGCGCAGAAATATCAAAATTGCCAATAAATACGCGCGACTGACATCATTCCTTCAGAATGTTCTTCGCCTGCCGTTAATTCACGTAGCGGTCGCTAACTTTCATGGGCTTCTTTTCAGGTGCCGTATCGCAACGGCGAACGAGATTTCTGAGGCATTATGTCCTGGCGAGAATTACCGGATCTGTTCTCGGTCGGATTACTGATCTACGCATTTGTAGCGGTCGCACGGCCTGCCGGCTCGACCATGACCCGGCTTTGGTTGCGCGGCTGGATCTGCATCGAAATACACTTCGCCGCGTATTCGTTTCTCGCGTTGCCCGGAGCCTGGGGCGCAGCGGCAGATGCAATCGGCACGGCCGCGCTCATCTGGTGTGCGCAGCTCTTCTGCTGGTCGATGGACGCGGAGCCTCGGCATTGGAGTAGCCGGCTCATGTTCTGGAGCCGTGCGCTCGTCTACACGTTGTACATCTGCCTTGCGGATTGGCCCGGCGTGCCTGCGCCGCCGAGAATGGTTGTTGCAACCTTGCTCGCGCTGGTCCCGCTGACTATCTTCTACGTCCTTCCGTCCGCGCAGCGAACCACCACGCGCCTTACAACGGTAGTGCTCGACATTGCTCTAGCCGTCGCCCTGTTATTTTGCGAAATGCTCCCCGCAACCCTAGGCGTGCAGACAGCGACGATGCTCTGCGCCGCCTACCTATACTGCTGCATTCAGTGCTGGTTCATGCTGAAGGCGCGCACCGGTGGCTTTATCGTCACGTTCGTCGGGCTGTTGACCTGGGCGGCGGTTTTTCCTATGGGGCTGCTCACAGACCTCTGGCTGCCCAAAGTTGAGTTCGACGTCGAAATGTGGAATCTGCCCAAGTTCCTGGTTGCGGTCGGCATGATCATGTTGCTGCTTGAAAATCAGCTCAAGCAGAATCAACATCTGGCGGACCACGATGAACTGACCGGCTTGCCAAATCGAAGGCTATTCGAAAGCCGGCTGGGTGCGGCGCTCTCGCGGGCACAGCAGAAAGGAGTCAGGGTCGCTGTGCTGGCGATCGATCTGGATGGATTCAAGTCGATCAATGACAGATTCGGCCATCGTGCCGGCGACCTGGCGTTGCAGGATGTCGCCCATCGCTTTGCTGGCTGTGTCCAAAGCGGCGACACTCTGGCGAGGACCGGCGGCGACGAATTTAGCCTTCTACTTGAGTGCCCGATGAATCGGGACACCGCTGTCAGTATCGCCAAATGCCTGCAGGATAGCTTGATGGCGCCTGCGAAGGCGTCAGGCGAGCAGGTCCAACTGGGCGCAAGCATTGGCATCGCGCTTTTTCCAGAAGACGCCGGAACGCTGGATCAACTGTGTTCGTTGGCGGATCAGCGGATGTATGCGGCGAAGCGGGATGCGCAGCTTTTGGCGCAAACGGCTTGATCAGATTCCCGATTGCAGCTTCTCTCCGAGAAACACACCGATAGCCTCGAGAGCCTCTCCCGAAGCCTTTAACGTTCCAATCCTGCCGGGGAATCCGTGTGGCATCCCCATCCAGACATCGACCCGTGCATCGATACCTGCGGCGAAGGCGCGCTGGACATATTCACGTGAGTCATCCAGTAGCACTTCATCGTCTCCCACGTGAACGCGAACGGGAGGTAAACCGCTCAACGGTGCATGGAGCGGCGAAGCGTGGGGATGTTTGGGATCGGCACCACGCAAATAGGAATGCACAAGTTCGGACACTTGAGCGCGTGTGAAAAGCGGATCGGCGTCTGCGCGTGTCTCGTAGGTGGCGCCCGAGAGCGTCAGATCGGTAACGGGTGACAGGGCAACCACGCCAACAAGCATCGCCTTAGCAGGGACGTCGTTGCCGGCGATGCGCGAGGCGAGGATCAGGGCGAGATTACCGCCGGCCGAGTCTCCAGTGATAGCAATCCGCTCGATGTTTCTCTCGCCAAGTCCGAGATAGCAGGCCAGCACATCGTCAACGGCTGCGGGGAACGGATGCTCGGGAGCCAGCCGATAGTCCGGAACGAAGGCCTTTACTCCGCTCCTCGCCGCGATGTGCGCGACAAGATGGCGGAATGCGTTGGCGGAGCCGAAGTTAAACCATCCTCCATGCAAATGGAGGATCGCGTCGCCCGGCCGACAGTGCTCAGGAATCACCCAGATGCCTGGGACGCCGCCCACTGCGTCTTGTTCGAACGTCACGTTTTCGTGCGGCAAAACGCTTTCCATCATGGCATCGAAGGCCCCG
This sequence comes from Paraburkholderia phenazinium, assembly GCF_900141745.1. NCBI lineage: Bacteria > Pseudomonadati > Pseudomonadota > Betaproteobacteria > Burkholderiales > Burkholderiaceae > Paraburkholderia > Paraburkholderia phenazinium. The sequence goes on from NZ_FSRM01000002.1 coordinate 1,397,365, forward strand.
CGCGCTTCGATCCCCAGCCTCACCCCTTTGGTGGAACTGGCGCCGGCTCGCATCATCGCGATGATCTTGCCGTCTTCAGGATCGAGTGGATGCGTTACGACAAAAGAGTTAGATACGCCGTTGGCGGGTGAATTTTCCATCGCTAACTCCTTTATCGTGTAAGAGACATCGTCCGGCGATCGGACCTATGCACGGATAGTAGAGTGGCAGCGAGGGCGCGCATATCTCCTGAATTGCAAAGCAACTTTGCGCGTGGTAGAACGCCGGACATTCGTTGCCGGCAGGATAGGACCCTGCCGCCGCAGGCAACGCGCTACGCGGCAAGGTGTCGTTTTGCGAGCCGTTCAACTGAGCGGCGGCTGAGGCCGCCCTTTAAAACGTCACCGCTGTACGCAAGCTGGCGACGGCAGCGGCATTCAGGCGAATCTGATATTGGTGCGAGTAATTGAGTGTATAGCCGGTGGACGTACCGGGTGCCGCGACCAGGTACACGCTGCCGCCCAATACGGTTCCCGCCTTAACGAAGTTACCCTCATAGACATTGCCGTTGAGCTGGTAAAAGGTCCTGTAGGTAGGTGTCGTCAGGTTAGGGCGCACCGCCGAAGACACATACGTCGTCACGCCGTTGATCGACGACACGCTGCCATTGGTCAGCGTGTAGGTCGTGCCGTCATCGTTCGAGACAATGCCTCCTGCAGCCATCAAAGCCGCGATGGTCGTACCGCCTGCCACCGGATCGGGCGTATTGCCCGTTGTAGAACCGGCGTAATCGACAACCGTATAGGTATCAGCAACTTCGGTCGCCGTGTATTGAAGATATGCGGAACCAGTGCCCCAGACGGCCGATGCACTGAGTAGCGATGCGTTGTAGTAAAGCGCATTGAACCATTGCGCCAGAGCGGTCGGAGCGGCCGCGACGGCTCCGCTCAAGGGGACCACCGAAAGATTGCTGCGCAGCTGGCTTGCTACCACCGTCACGCCATCGGTCGCAAGAGCGTCGACCACGATGCCGGTGCCCTGGAAACTCGCAGTGTTAAGCGATCCGGAGCCCACGACTATTGCACCGTTGATCAGGTAGCGGCCATTGTCGAAGGTGGTCGGAACACTTAACGTGGCGGCAAGCGACGTCGACGGAGTGCCGTTCAGCGGTTGTGTGCCGGTGGACGGAGACGCGGCAGTCGACGCATGCGATTCAATCAGATAGTTAGTGCCGTTTACCGGCGTGCCTGAGGCTGGCAATGACCATTGAACGTTGTATGAGGCATTCGGCGCCAGCGCAAACTGTTCGAATGCTTTCTGATCCGCACTCAGGCCCGCAGTCGAAGATGAACTGCTACCTCCACCTCCCCCACCACACCCTATCAGTAGAACTGACAAAGTAACCGCGATCGCTATCCTTGGTCGATTGATGTTTTTCATTTTTCTTGGTTGTAAGCCTGCTGTTATATTTTTGAATTGCTTTAGTTGGACGCGTGCGCCAAGTCAAAGCAATGTGGTGGTATCTCTCTATACCGTTTTATTCTGCGTTAATAATTTATCACCCTCCTGATTCGAAGGGTGATATTCGGTAACGGATTTTTCCAGGGCTCACGTTACCAAATATTCAACTTCTATCTATAGTTCATCGCTTCAAGATCGGCGATCAGTCCCGGCCCCTTCGGCTGCCACGAAAGTCGTTCCTGCGTAAGCGCGCCGGATGCGGGCATGTCGCGGCTGACGAATGGACTGAGCCAATCGAAGTGTGCGGGTGCCTCCTCAGCGGCAATGCTCTTTACCGGTACGTTTAGACCTCGACCGATGGTTTCGGCAATCGTCCGAAGCGATATACCTTCTTCGTCGACCGCGTGGTATCGGCTGCCCGCTACGTTTTTCTGCATCGCCAGCACATAGACACGGACTGCATCGCTGAGGTGCACTGCAGCCCAACGGTTAAGCCCGTCGCCGACATAGGCGGAAACGCCTTTCTCTCGAGCCAGTTGAATCAGATTGGTAACGAGCCCTTGCTTGACGGGAGTGTGGACTTGCGGAAGCCGCACCACCGATACGTGGACGCCACGCTGGGCCAGAGCAATCGCAGTTAATTCCGACGCATTCCGCGGGCTCGGGTGGTCGGGATTCGTGTAGTCCTCCGTTGCCGGCTTGCCTGGCGCAGAGGTACCCAACATGCAAACGGAGGTAACGACGAGAGGGCGCTGCGAGCCGAGCAGCGCGGTGCCCATTGCTTCGACAGCTTGCTGGTCTGCTTCACAGTTCGCAGCGAACCTTGTGAAGTCGTGATTAAAGGCAGTGTGGATGACACCGTCGGCCATACCCGCGCCGCGGCGCAGGCTGTCGAGATCCTCGACATCGCCACGGTGCACTTCGGCCCCGATCGCGGCGAGCGAACGCGCACCATCCTCCGATCGCGTCAGTCCGAGTACCTGATGGCCGCCATCGATGAGTTCCTGGGCAATGGCGGAACCCAGAAAGCCGGTCGCACCGGTAACAAAAATACGCATGATGAATTGGCCTCTACGTAGGTTAAGGGCTGCAGTCGCAGTTCAACGATGCCTAATGTAGGCGTCGCCCGTGATACGATCAATGTCATATAGTCCGCATTTTTGGATCGATCGTCCGGGAATCTCATGGATCCGCTCTCAGACCTGTTGTCCCTGCTGAAACCTCGGAGCGTTGTATCGGGTGGCGTCGCAGTGAAGCCCAACACGGCGATTCAATGGCCGCGACATGAAGGCATCAAGTGCTATGCGGTGGCCTCCGGTCAATGCTGGTTATCCGTGGATGGCGTTGCCGACCCGGTGCTTCTCAACGCTGGCGACTGCTATTTGTTGCCGCCCGGTCCGCCTTTCTGTCTCGCCACTGACCTTTCGGCGAAGCCTGTCAACTTTGCACAACTGCGGATAACAGGCGGCCTCGATAGCAATCCCGCTAGCAGCGAAGGCGGAGGGTGTTATCTCGTCGGCGGCCACTTTGTCCTCACTGGTGGCTACACCGAGTTGCTGCTGGGTTCGTTGCCGAGCATCGTGCATATCCGCAAGGAATCGGACAGGGCGGCGATGCGTTGGTCGCTCGAGCGCATGACCGAAGAGATGCGCGATCGGCAACCTGGGGGATCGTTGATCGCCCAGCAACTCGCCTACATGTTGCTGGTTCAGGCACTGCGCCTGCATCTGGGCGATAAGGCGAATGCAGGCGTGGGCTGGCTCTTCGCATTGGCGGATAAGCAGCTAAGCGCGGCACTCACCTGCATGCACGACGACCCGGGGCATCCGTGGACGTTGCAGTCGCTGGCTGTTCGCGTAGGCATGTCACGCTCGAGTTTCGCGCTGCGCTTCAAGGAGACCGTGGGGACGTCCCCAATGGAGTACCTGACCCGCTGGCGCATGCTGTTGGCCTGCGACCGGCTGAAGAATCCGGACGACTCCATTCCCCGCATTGCCGCATCGCTCGGCTACGAGTCCGAAAGCGCGTTCGGCAAGGCTTTCAAACGCGTCGTAGGCTGTTCGCCGAGGCAGCACAGCCGGCAGAGCATGACGTCACGCAGTTACGATATTCTCTCCTTCCGCACAATCGACGGGACACCGCTATGATCCGCTTCACATCCCTGCTGGCCACGGCAGGAATGTTCGTACTGACCGGCCTCGTGCCGGCCCACGCTGCGACAACTGAACCTGCTTCCGAACAGGCAGCCGATTTCACCGAACACGACTTCCACTTCGCCGACGGCGCTACGTTGCCGGATATTCATATCCACTACACCACCTTGGGCACGCCACGGCGCGATGCGCACGGCGAGATCGACAACGCGGTGCTGCTGATGCACGGCACTACCGGCACCGGCAAAGCTTTCCTCACGCCGACCATGCGCCAGGAACTCTTCGCTCCCGGCGAACCGCTCGACACGAGCCGGTACTTCATCGTGATGCCCGATGGCCTGGGCCGAGGCGGTTCGAGCAAGCCGAGCGATGGCATGCACGCGAGATTTCCGCATTACGGCTATGGCGATGTCGTCGAGGCTAACCACCGTTTGCTCGTCGAGGGTTTGCATATTCATCATCTGCGCCTGGTGCTCGGTACGTCGATGGGTGGCATGCAAACGTGGATGTGGGGCGAGCGCTATCCGGAGATGGCGGATGCGTTGATGCCGATTGCCAGCCAACCCATCCCGATGGCCGGCCGCAACTGGCTCTGGCGGCAGATGATCGTCGGCGCGATTCGCAACGACCCGGGCTGGCAGGGCGGCGACTACACCGTGCCGCCCACCCAATGGACTCGCGTGATGCCGGTCTTCACGATTTTCACCAACAACCCGGCTCGCATGCAAAGCGAAGCTCCGGATCGCGACGCGGCCACGCATCTGTACGACACGCTGGTCGACAACGCTCAGAAGAGCGACGCCAACGACGTGCTGTACTGGTTCGAATCGTCGTGGGACTACAACCCGGCGCCTGATTTGTCGAAGATTCGCGCGCGATTGTTTGCCGTCAACTTTGCCGACGATCTGATCAACGCCGCGGACTTAGGCATCATGCAACGGGAGATGAAAGCGGTGCCGAACGGCGGGTACGTTGAAATACCCGAGACTGCGCATTCTTACGGCCACCAGACCCTCGCTCATCCTGAAGTGTGGAAGCCATACCTGGTGCAGTTGCTGAGCGACACGGCCCAGGCTCACTGACCGATGCAATGACCGAAGGGCGCCAGCACGGTCATCCGGTGTCGTGCGGGCGCAAGCGTTTCTGACGGCTCGTTGCAGGACCCATCACGCGTCCTGCAACGGGCCGTAACATAGTGACGACGCTGTTACTACGCTTTTGCTACGCCGTTCTCAGCCCGTTGAACACCTGAAGTTCGAATCTCCCCTTCATTTTCCCGATCTATTGCCGTAAACCCCAATGACCGCGCGCGCCTTTCCGGTGCGACGTTTTCCTGTTCTGCTGGCTGTGTCTTGAGGCGTCTATGTTTTCCAACATCACGATCCGCGCCCGTCTCGCCCTTGCGATGGGCTTCCTCGGCTTGCTCATGACGATCGGCGCTGTGCTGGGCGTGGTTGGCATTGCCCTGAGCAACGCAGATCAGAAGGAGCTCTATTCCAACGAACTCGCGTCGGCGATTGCGATCGGCAAGTTCAATTTCTTCTACGCGCGCGGCCGGCTGGTGCTGGACCGGATTGCTGCTCAGCCAGATCGTCCGGATGTCGCAAGCCTCGAAACTCGCGCGCGCGAGCAGTTTGCGATCGGCGACCAGGCCTGGCAGACCTACCGTGCGCTACCCTCGGTGCCGCAAGAGCAGCAGCTGGCCGAAGCGGTCGAAGCCAAGCGGACGCTTGCCATGAACGGGCCGGTTGCCCAGGTGTTTGCCGCGATCGACCGGCGAGACACCGCGCAACTGGCCGATCTGATCTCGAACAAGATGACGGCGCCGTTTAACGAAATCACGGACCGTTCCGCTGAGCTCGAGAGAATGCAGGCGGATCAGGCACGCAGCCGGTACGACACCGCGCAGGATCGTTTCCACACGATTCTCGCGCTCGCCGCGGTCGGTCTTCTGATCGGGCTGTCGATGGCTGCATTCGCATGGCATGCGCTGCGCAAATCGATTGCAGGCCCGCTCGATGAGGCCATGCACCACTTCCGCGCGATTGCCGATGGCGACCTCAGCCGGCACATCGAGGTACGTTCGCGCGACGAAATGGGTCAGATGCTGCAAGACCTGCGCATGATGCAGTCCCGTCTCAGGGAGGCGATGGTCTCTGTGCGCGACGGAGCGCAATCCATCTCCACGGCGACCGCGCAGATCTCTGCGGGCAACACCGATTTGTCGCAGCGAACCGAAGAGCAGGCGGCTTCGCTCGAAGAAACCGCCTCGAGCATGTCGGAGCTGACTTCGACCGTGCGCCAGAACGCCGACAATGCACGTCAGGCGAGCGATCTCGCGAGAGTCGCGGTAGGTGTTGCGCACGAAGGCAGCGATGTCGTTTCAAAGGTCGTGACGACGATGGACGAGATCAACGCGAGCTCGAAGCAGATTGCCGACATCATTGGCGTGATCGAGGGCATTGCTTTCCAGACCAATATCCTCGCGTTGAACGCGGCAGTCGAAGCGGCGCGAGCAGGTGAGCAGGGACGGGGCTTTGCGGTCGTGGCGGGCGAAGTGCGTACGTTGGCGCAACGCAGCGCATCGGCGGCCAAGGAAATCAAAACGCTTATCAGCGAGTCGGTCAACCGGGTGGGGAACGGCACCGAGCTGGTCGGTCGCGCTGGCAAGACGATGACGGAGATCAACGACGCGGTGCGCCGCGTGACCGACATCATGGCCGAGATTGCGGCTGCGTCCGAAGAGCAGAGCGACGGCATCGAGCAGGTCAACAAAGCCGTCTCGCAGATGGATGAAGTTACGCAGCGCAACGCAGCGCTGGTCGAGCAGGCGGCGGCCGCAGCCGTTTCGCTCGAGGAGCAGGCCACGCGCATGAGCGATGTGGTGGCGGTGTTCCAGTTGCCGGTTTGATCCACAGGCAGCAACCGACGGATGGCGGTCGCTTTGGCCTGAAAGGTCCTGTCGCTTCGTTACAATGCTTCGATGAACCATGTCCCGCATCCGCATCGAGAGCAAGACATGCTGACCTCCTATTTCTGGAGCGGCGACGCTATCCGCAGTCGGCGCGTTAGCGACATCGTGCTATTCGACACGATCGACGTGCCCGTGCCGCCCGTGCGTCTGCTTGCGGATTGGGACAGGGAGATATCGTCGCGCATGGTTCTGGAGCCCGGCGACGTCGAAGTCATGCCTTTAGCGCGGGCACGTGCCCGCTGGCCCGATTACTCGCGCTGCGTGCAGGCGATGTTCGACTGGACGTCCTCGCTTGGATTGCCTGAAGTGCTGGCGTCTAGCGACATAGCCCTCATGGCCAGCCGCGGTGCGCGCTATCACTATGACGGTGAGCAATATGGCAGCGCGGCCTTTTGCAATCTCTTCTTAAGTGAGGACAAAGGGCTGGACCTGCATTTTCCCTCTTTAGGCCTTCGTATTCCTCTAACCCGCGGGACGGCAGTCATATTCGACACATGCCAGCCGCATGGCGTAATTCCGCGCGGCAGTAATGGCTTTAATGTGCCTGATTTCACGCCGGATCGGGATTGGCACCAGATATTCCTGACCTGGGAGCTACCCATTGAAGATATCCACGTAGCGCACGCGCTTAAGGTCGACTTCGATATCGACCCTTCGACCGCGTTGCAACTGGACACAGAGCAGGTTTGCCTGAACGGCGAACGTGTCGCGGTGTGCCCGGAGTCTGGTCGCTGGCGCTTGGCCGACTAGCTTTCTGGGCCGCGTCGGGGCCTGTATCATGACAGGCTTGCGCCCGTTAGAAAGCCCGCGCAGCGGGGCCGCCCAACGTCAACGCATCCATTCACGATTACCCAGAGGAACGCCATGTCGGCCGCAACGCAATTCGATCAAGTTTCCGTTATCAAACGGGCCAACGTCTACTTCGACGGCAAATGTGTCTCGCATACCGTTCTCTTCGCCGACGGCACCCGCAAGACCCTCGGCGTGATCTTGCCCGGCACGCTCAACTTCGGGACCGACGCGCCGGAACTCATGGAAGTGCAGGCCGGCCAATGCCGCATTCGCCTCGAAGGCAGTGACGAGTGGAAGACATACGGTGCGGGTGAGACATTCTCGGTGCCCGGCAAGAGCCGCTTCGATATCGACGTGACCGAAACGCTGGACTACGTCTGCACGTATCTGTAAGCGCAGGGCAGTGGGGCGTGCGGCGCCCCGTACTCACGTAATCAAGGCACACTACGGTTGCTCTATTCCGAACGACCGTCCTTCTGCACGTCGCCGTAAATCTTCGGTCGTTTCCCCCTCCTTATCGGGCTGCCACCCAGGTGGCCGGATTACATAGCCCACCGCTTCCTGTATCGAGCGCGCCGCAACCAGGTCGTGCCACAGCGCACGCCAGTGATTGAATTCGACGGTCAGCAGGTTATAGCTCGTCATTGGCCGTGTTGAGCGAGATCTGAATCACGCTGGGTTAGAGCCCCAGACAGATCGCCCCGGCTGCGACGATCATGCATGCGAGCCAGCGCTTTGCGCTTACCGTTTCCCGCAAGAATACTCGCCCGATCAGCACTGCAAATACCACGCTGGTTTCGCGCAACGCGGACACGGTGCCCATCGCGCCCGACTGCAGCGCCCAGATTACGATGCCATACGCAGCGATCGATACCACACCGCCAATCAGCGACGAACCGACCGACAGCGGCGCCTCGCGCACCGGTTCCCACAGCGCCGTGAGCCCACGCACCGCGACGAACAGCACCGGCATCAGCCAATAGAACATGAACATCCACGCGGTGTAGGCGAGCGCCTGACCGCCGGATAAGCGCACGCCGATGCCGTCGATCACCGTATAGACCGCGATTGTCGCGCCGGTTGTCAGCGCAGCCAGCACGCCTGCGCGCGACACGTGTTGGCCCTGCAGCGCGATCGCGATGATGCCACCGGAGATCATCGCAATCCCGAGAGCGTGTAAGGGGCCGATCGCTTCGTGTGCGAAGAGTGCTGCGCCGAGCGTGACAAGCAGCGGCGACGAGCCGCGCGCGACCGGATAAGCTTGCGCCAGATCGTTGCGGCGATATGACCGCACGAGCGTCACGTTATAGACGATATGTACGAGTCCCGATGCGCCGAGGTACGGCCACGCCGCGCGGGCTGGCCACGGTACGAACAGGACGACGAGCGTGGAGATTGCCGCGATGGCGATGCTCATCCACGTCATGGAGAGGAACCGGTCGCGATTGCCATGCAGCATCGCGTTCCAGCTCGCGTGAAGCAGGGCGGCAAGCAGAACGAAACCGCCAGCATAACTAAGCATTTAGGTTTGTAGCCAAGGGTATGGCAAACAGGATATCTATCCCGGCATCAGCTGACAAACCATATAAGTTGAGATATCACGTTAGATAAACTCTCGTGAGTGAGAAGGCGTGGCTCGTTGACCGCGGCGGGCAGGTGCCGCGGTAAAAGGCTTACCCTTAGGCGTCTCAGCGGATGGGCGCTTCGAGGAGACAACCAAACTCCTGGGCAAATTCGACAGACACCCGTGCGTGGACGGCACCCTGTTTGTCGAAGAACCGTTGCGTGCCGCCAAGCGTGAACACGCCTTCATGCCAGATGTTTGGATGAATGTAGAGGCCCTGTTGCCCGTCGAAGCGAAAGCACACGAATTTCTCTGGTGCAATGTCATCCCCGGGTAACGCTAAGGGAATGTAGAAAGGGCGGTGGTCGAGCGGGAAAAACAGTTGCCCGCCGTCAGGATGATAGTTCGCATGCCAAAGCAACATGCGCTCCGGCGCATTCGGATTGTCTTCGCGGGCCGCTTCTGGTTCTGTTGCGTATGCCAGGACGTAGTGACCGCCTACAGCCTCGTTTCGACCGTAGAGAATGTCGCCACGCCACTCGCTCACGAAAACGCCCTCGGTCGTGCCTGCCTGATCACCGGTGTCCGCGTCGATGGGTCTTGAACCCACCCTCGGCCACTGCACGATTTCGATTGAGCACTCACGCGGGTCTTCGACAAGCTTGCCAAAGCCTTCAAGTGTCGACGGGGTCGCGTCAACCACGGGCATCGACACGCGGCGGAGCCCAGAAGGAAGAGCGGGATTGAGGTAATCGATAGGTTCGGACATGGAGACAGTTTACACGACTCGGCCGTACCTGTTCGCTTCCGCGGGCACCTTGGAAGACGCGCCGCCTGTCCGGCTGGATCACGCAAGCTGCGCCGCGACACGCGCCAGAATGCGAGGTAGGAGCAGGGAAGGCGTGTGATTACCTGATGGCCTCATAACCGGTGAACATGGCAACCAGGCCCTCGGGTGCGTTGGGGCCAAGACACATGTTCAGGATTCTTTCCGACTCGACAGCTTCGGCCGCGCTGCGAGGAAAGAGATCGTTCTCATACGCGATAAGAGCGGCCTCGATGTCACCTGGATTCGCGGCGATGGCCTTTCCGAGTTCAGCGCCATCGAACATGGCGAGGTTGGCCCCTTCGCCAGACGGCGACATCAGATGCGCCGCATCGCCGAGCAACGTCACTCCGGGCACGCGCGCCCACCTGTGCTCGACCGGGAGCGCATGAATCGCGCGCGGCACCGGGTCGGTCTCACCATCGGTGATTAGCGCTCTCAGTGCCGGCGCCCAACCGTCGAACTCTTCGGCGACGCGGGCCAAGGCAGTCGCCGGGTTGGAGAAGTCGATGCTGTCGATCCACTCCTTGGGCTTGTTCAACTCCACGTACGTGTGTAGCACCCCATTGGGTTCGCGGTGCGCGGCGATGCCTTTGCCGGGTGTCAGCGCGAACAGCGCGCCACCGCCGACCGCTTCCGCGCTCGCCTTGTGACGTGTGTCGCTGTCAAACAGGTACGTCTCGATGAATGACGTGCCGACATATGCCGGCCTGGCATCGGAAAGAAGGGGGCGCACTCTTGACCAGGCGCCGTCGGCGCCCACGAGGAGGTCGGTGGACACCGTTGCGCCATCGGCAAAGGTCAACTCGTGCCGTCCATCGCCGAGTGCGGACACCGCTGTGACTTTGCGTCCCCAGCGCACTGTGTCAGCAGGAAGCGAGTCGAGCAGAATCCTGCGCAGCTCGCCTCGCGGAACCTCAGGCCGGCCGCCTGTGCCGTCGTCGGGCTCTTCAAAGAGGACATTGCCGTCCTTGTCGAGCACGCGTGTTGCCTGTCCGCCGGCGTGAATGATTGCGCGGAATTGATCGAAGAGTCCCGCATCCTTGAGCGCGAGTTGTCCGTTGTTTTCGTGGATATCGAGCATGCCGCCCTGCGCCCGCGCGATTGCCGAGGCTTCCGCTTCGTAGATCGTCGCAGTGATGCCATGGACGTGGAGGACGCGGGCAAGAGTCAGCCCGCCGAGCCCCGCGCCGACGATCGCAACTGAAGTATTCATCCTGATTCCTCGATAGCCGGAGGTGGCCGCAAGCTGCGGGCACTCACTGGAACGTCGTTCCAGAGTAATATTGGAACAACATTCCATAGGTGTCAAGATGAGGCAGGGTAAAAAGGCACGTGGCACTCAACGGCGCGAAGACTCGCTGTCTCCGGATCGAATCATCGAGGCGTCGATCGCGCTTCTCGACAGCAGCGGAGAGAAGGGCCTGACTTTTCGCGCACTGTCCGAGCGGCTCGCCACAGGGCCCGGTGCTATTTACTGGCACATCGCCAGCAAGAACGATCTGCTGACCGCTGCGTGCGACGCCATCGTCGCTCGCACGATGAGCTCGCCTGTGGATGACGCGACGCCGAAAGCAACCATTCGCGCGCTCGCGCTTGCCATGTTCGACGCGATCGACGCGCATCCCTGGGTTGGCTCAGCACTGACACGTGCCCCCGGGCAGTTGCCGATGGTGCGCGTTCTCGAACGCATCGGCCAGCCGTTGCGCGCTCTTGGCGTGCCAGACGAAGAGCAGTGGGCGACGGTGTCCGCGCTGCTGAGCTACATCCTTGGCGTGGGTGGGCAGAACGCGGCGAATACGCATTTCGCTCGCGAGCAAGGCCTCGATAGAACCAACTTTCTGGACGAGGTGTCGACCGTGTGGTCTCAGCTCGATCCGGATGAATACCCGTTCACCCGCAGCGTTGCGAGACAGATGAGCGCTCACGACGACCGTGTCGATTTTCTCGTTGGAATCGATCTTATGCTTGACGGGATTGGGGTAGCGCGTGGTCGCTGATATCGGGCAGCGTTACACCGGCCGTGCACACACATGCCCCTTCATCGATAGACCAGCAAAATGAACTTTGATCTGTCCGACCTGCGTGCGTTCGTCGCCTCCGCCGATTTCGGCAGCTTTCGCGCCGCCGCCGACTCGCTGAACATCTCGCCGTCCGCGCTATCGCGCCGCGTGGAAAAGCTCGAATCGGCGTTGGGCGTGCGGCTCTTCGAACGTACGACGCGCAAGATGGAACTGACAGTCGCGGGCCGCTCGTTCGTCGAAAAGGCGCGCAACGTGCTCGCCGAACTGGAAAGCTCGCTGTTCGGCATGGAGGATCTAGGACGCCGGCTGACGGGACTCGTCACCATCGCCTGCGTGCCGTCGGCGGTAAGCTTCTTTCTTCCCAATGCCCTCAAGGCGTATCACCAGACCTATCCCGGCATCCGCGTGCGGCTGATCGATGAAACGTCGTCTGTCGTATTCCTCGCGGTGGCGCGGGGCGAAGCCGATTTCGGTCTCACCTATATTGGCACGCAGGAACCCGACATCGAGTTCACACCGATCCTGCAGGATCCGTTCGTGCTTGCCTGCCAGCGCGATCATCCGCTGGCGGGCAAGCGCTCGGTGAGCTGGGCGGAGATCGCACAGTACCCGGACTACATGCTGCTTGCGCAAGGCAGCGGCAACCGGACGCTGATCGACAGCGCGCTCGCCAATGCAGTGCGGCAGCCGAGCTGGTTCTGCGAAGTGCAGCACGTTCCTGCGCTTGTAAGCATGATCGAAGCGGGACTTGGCATCGGCATCGTGCCCAAGCTCGCGCTGCCGCGCGACCGTCATCGCTCGCTCGTCAGCATTCCGGTGACGGGCCCGAGCGTGGTGCGCACGCTCGGTGTGATCCGCCGCAAGAACCGGCCGCTGCCGGTGGCTGCGCAGCATTTCTTCGATCTGCTCGTGCGGGCGCGCGGCGGCACCCGTCAGCGCGCCAAGTCACGAGCGACCGCCTGAAAACGCGTGTTTCCATGCCTTTCCGGCAGACGCGGGATTCGTGCGTGTGACGCGTCAATCAAGCGAAAAAATGCGTTTGTCATGGGAATCTGTTTGGTCCGATCATGTGTGAAACCCAGCGGCACCACACGGCAGCCGCATGAACCGCACGGTTTGCAGATCGAAGGAGACGACCCGTTCCATGACCCAGTCCACGTCCGCAAATGGCATCGTCAGCAAGGCACGGCTGACCGAACTGTCGGTCGAAGCGCTCTGTGCGCTCGGCCTGAATCGTACCGACGCCACCGACGCCGCCACCATTCTCGTGCTGGCGGATCTGTTCGGCTTGCGTACGCACGGCACGAGCCGAATCGAATCGTACGGCTCACGCCTGCGCATCGGCGGCATCAATCCCACGCCGTCGATTACGTCCGAGCAGGTTGGCCCCGCGCTTTACCGGCTCGACGGCGATAACGGCGTCGGCCCACTCGTGGGCTTCCGTGCTCTCAAACTGGCGATGAAGGCCGCACGCGAACAGGGTATCGCGTGTGTGTTCGTGCGTGGGAGCAATCACTTCGGCCCTGTCTCACCGTATTCGTACATGGCGGCCGCGGAGGGCTTTGCCAGCATCATCGGCAGCAACGCGACGACGACGATCGCGCCATGGGGTGGCACCGACGCGCGGCTTGGCAACAGTCCTGTGGGCTTCGGTGTACCGAATCCCGGTGGCCGTCCGTTCATTCTCGACATGGCGATCAGCGTCGCCGCGCGCGCCAAGATTCGCAACGCGCTAAAGCGTGGCGAAGCGATTCCGGGCGACTGGGCCACCGACGCGCAAGGCAAGCCGACCACGGACCCGAAGGCCGCGCTCGATGGCTTCCTGCTGCCAATCGGCGGCCATAAGGGCTATGGCCTCGCGCTGGTCGTCGATCTGCTCGCGGGGCTGCTTTCCGGCGCGGCTTATCTAACGCACGTGAAGTCGTGGGAAAACGAGCCGGACCAGCCGCAAAACCTTGGCCACTTCTACATCCTGATCGATGTCGCGATGCTCGGCAGCGGCGCGTGGCTCGCCGCGCGCATGGCCGACTATGCCGCAATCCTGCACGGCTCCGCGCCGGCTGATCCGAACGCGCCCGTGATCGTGCCTGGCGAGATCGAGCTGGACCGGCTGGACCGTCAGATGGCCGACGGCATCGATATCGGCGCAGCGCAGCTCGCGATGCTGGAAGCGGCCGCGCGCCCGCAGAGCTGAAGCGCCGGTTCGCGCATGATCCGCGCATCAGGCGGAGACGCGCCGGCGAGGAGACACGCGGCGGACTCAGGCGGCCCATCACGGCGCTTGGCCCGCAAGCGCATAACGACATTGGAGGAGCTACAGGTGACGAAAATCCGCTGGCGCATCGTCCTGCTGCTGTTCATCGCGGGTTTCATCAACTACCTGGACCGGTCGGCGCTGTCTGTCGCGGCGCCGGCGGTCATGCAGGAGCTGCACTTGTCGCCAGCCAACCTGGGGCTGGTGTTCTCGACGTTCTTTATCGGCTATGCGGTGTTCAACACGATCGGCGGCTGGGCGGCCGATCGTTGGGGCGGCAAGCGCGTCTTTTCCGGCGCGATCCTGATGTGGTCCGTGTTGTGCGGAACAACCGGCCTCGCCACCGGCTTCGGCTCGCTGCTGGTCATCCGTACGTTTTTCGGCATGGCCGAAGGACCGCTCGCGACGACCATCAACAAGATCGTGAACAACTGGTTTCCCCACAAGGAATCGGCCACCGCCTTCGGCTTCGCCAATTGCGGCCTGCCATTGGGCGGCGCGGTTGCGGGTCCAGTCGTCGGACTGCTGACCGCGGCCTACGGCTGGCGCATCGCATTCGCCGGCGTCGCGTGTCTCGGGTTGATCTGGCTGGTGTTCTGGCAATTCATGACCACCGATCGGCCGCATCAGCATGCGCACGTATCGGAAGAGGAGCGCAGGCTGATCGGTTCCGACCGTGCCGTCTCGGAGGATCCCGCTGATCTGAAGCCACTCGGCGCTTACCTCAGACAGCCCGCCATTCTCGCAGCGATGATTTCGTACTTCGGATACAGCTACATCCTGTTCTTTTTCCTCACGTGGTTCCCGAGCTTCCTGATGATGGACCGTCACCTGAGCCTGAAAAGCATGAGTCTCGCGACGGTGCTGCCGTGGCTGCTGGGCTTCGTCGGTTATGGCTTGAGCGGCCTGCTGTCCGATCTGATTTTCCGCCGCACGGGCAATGCGCTGCGCGCGCGCAAATGGGTGCTGATCGTGTGTCTTGGCGCGGCGGGCATCTGCGTCGCGCTCGCAGGCACCGTGACGACCACGCTCAGCGCATTGCTGCTGATGGCCGTCGCCGTGTTCGCGTTGTATCTGAGCGGCAGCACGTACTGGGCGCTGATCCAGGACACGATTCCCGGCGCGAAGCTTGGAAGCGTTGGCGGATGCGTGCATTCGATCGCCAACTGCGCGGGTATCATCGGCCCTGCAGTGACGGGTTTTCTCGTGCAGCGGAGCCATACCTTCTTCAGCGCTTTCGTGCTGGCGGGGGGCATTGCGCTCGCGAGCGTGCTCGCTGTCGCGATTCTTTTGCGGCCGGGCTTGCCCGGCCGGCTCAAGGCGAGCGAGGCGCGCATAGCCGGTTGAAATCACTGCCCACTGCATCTGGGAACTCGCCGTGAAGCATCGACAGCGGCCCACACGAACCGAATCTCGAACCTACTCATAGCCATGAAAGCCGATCCGTCTGTCATTCAAGCCTTTACGCCCGCAGGCAAGCTGCGCGCATCCATCAACCTCGGCAATCCGATTCTCGCGGGTAAGGATGCGTCGGGCACGGTCGTCGGGGTCTCGGTCGATCTTGCGCGCGCTTTCGCTGCAAAGCTCGGTGTGGAACTGGAACTCGTTGTGTTCGATGCGGCTGGCAAGTCCGTTCAAGCGGTTAGCGAAGAGCGCGCCGATTTCGGCTTTTTTGCCGTCGATCCGTTGCGAGGTGAGACCATCGCATTCACCGAACCGTATGTGCTAATCGAAGGCTATTACCTGGTGCGCGATGCCTCGCCGATTCGCGACAACGCGGACGTCGACCAGCCTCAGCATCGCGTGGCTGTCGGCAAGGGCAGCGCCTATGATCTGTTTCTTACGCGCGAACTCAAGCATGCGCAGATTGTGCGCGCGCCCACCTCGCCGACGGTCGTTCAAACGTTCCTCGACGAGAATCTCGAAGTCGCGGCGGGGGTCAAGCAGCAGCTCGAAGCCGATGCGCGCAACGCGTCTGGCCTGCGTCTGATCGACGAGCGCTTCATGGTCATCCGCCAGGCGATGGGTGTGCCCAAGAGCCGTGGTGCCGCGGCGGCACATGCGTTGCACGCGTTCGTTGAAGAGATGAAGGCGTCCGGCTTTGTCGCCGAGGCTCTCGAGCGGCATGGCATCGTCGGCGCAACTGTCGCGCCGGCTGCTTGACGCGAGGGGTGCGGACCGGTAGCGACTAGCTGGCGTGTGGGCGTTCAGGGCCCCACTTGTACGAGAAGGCCATCGATGATGCCGTTGTCAGCGAGATGAATGCGCCAGGTAGAAGACCCCGAATCGTGCGTAACCTGATAGATGTCCCAACCCTGGTTGCCCACACCCACAAACCGGACATTTTCAACAGGACCTATTCGATCCAGGTCTTCTTTGATTCTGGGCAGTTGCTCTCGCGTGGCCTCTTGCAAGCCGGTCGACATTTCGGCGTAAAGCGGATTTCCTGACTGCAAGCCGTCAATGTTCCGGCGAAGTGCAGATTCGCTTCCCGGAGTTGCAGTCTGGCTCTTGACCTTCGCAGCGAGCGTTGCCTCCATCTTTTCCGCTTCGGCAGAATCGATTCGCGGCATTGTGATATCGCGGCCATTCTGGTGATGGATCAAGGCAGTAACGTGGCCTTGATCATCAACCACAAACGTCTGCGTCGCCTTGACGACCTTTGCAAAAAACTCTGTGTTGCTCATGGGATACTCTTCAACCCATCCTTGCCCTGTAAGCTGGAGGGCCAGATGGTCGCCTTCGCGTCGGACTTTCATCACCGCTGTACCGGTAAACTTGTACGTGCCAACATATCGATCCAGAATTTCAGCAGCTACGGGCACTTGAGTATGTTCGCTTGAAGCTTCGTTCATGATAGGTGGGCTCACTTGTGCGGCCAGAGTGACCAGGGTGATTGACATACATCCTAGAAGTACTGCGATTAGCAATTTCCGCTTGGCTGGCTTCCTTAGCATCAGCTTTAGACGTCGCTCTAAAAATGATCTGGACTCCGACATGCCAGCTACTGAGCCGATGTATCGCGATTGCCGTTCTCCGACTGCGATTAGCGTTTCGCCGTAAACAGAAAACCTGTGTCCGGCCTCCAGGACTCTCGCGTCGCAATCGACCTCGATGGCGTACCTGAGTCGTCTCAATTGCCACCAAAGTGGCAAATTCCACGGCATCAGCGCGATCAGGCAGAGTGCGATCGTGAGCAGTCTCGGGTCATGAGCGTCGATGTGTGAACTCTCGTGCGCCATGACAGCTGCCTGTTGCTCCAGAGGCGAATCGAGGAGCCAGGCTGGCAAAACAATCTGAGGGCGGAGAAGGCCAACAACAGCGGGGCCAGCGTCACTCGATAGATACACTGAAACGCCGCAGACTGATGCAACAGTCCATTGCCGTTTGCGCCACTGCAAATGTGTTGCGCTGATCAGCAAAGCCAGAATCATCAATATCGACGCTCCAAGCCATACGTCTTTGGCATGGAGTTCAGCGTATTGAAACGTTGAAGAGCCACTGTCGTGATTTTCGACCCAGACTGCGGGAGATAGACGCGTCGACGTGATCTTATGCAGAGCGATTACGTTCGGGGGCACCGACGGTTTCAGGTCCTCGGGGATTTCGATTGAAACCGACGTCATGAGCGCTGGAATGGCCAGCGATGCGACGATCGCGAGAAGCCAGAACCCTCTGCTGGGCGATCGCCGGTCCCGTGCGGAGTGTTCGGCAATGAGCGCAGCCACGGATAGAACCGCCGACACCGACACCGCGTAAATCATCCACGTCAGCATGCGGGCTACTCCTCGTCTGGTTTTTCTTTCAGTAGCTCACGCATACGACGAGCTTGCTTGGGCGTGAGATTCTTATCTGCCACCAGGTGCGCAAATAACAATTCCGTTGATCCACCGAATAGCTTGCTCGTGAGGTGCCGCAAAGCGCTTTTGCGCGCGGCTTGCTGCTTAACGGCTGCAGTGTAGCGGTGTCCCCGACCCTCTTCCACGTGGGTTACATAACCCTTGCTTTCCAGCGTGCGAAGGATCGTCAAGACAGTGGTGTAGGCGAGGTCATCTGCGAGTCCAGCACGAACTTCGCTGACAACCGAGGGGCCGCGTTCCCATAGTATGTGCATGACGTCAGCTTCGCGGTCGGTCAGCGAGATGTCCAAAATGCCTCCTACTAAAGATGTAGTAGATCGTAGGATGAACGTCGTGTCTTGTCAACTAGCTTTATAGTAGATGCGAGTGCGATCGCCAGGATTTTCACCGAGATCTCAAGGCGTTCAGGCAACCTTGCGTCGCAGCTGGCCAACGGATAGCAAGAGCGCAGACACGAGAAAATAGACGGCGCCCACCGCTGCATAGCCAGCCACTTTGGCAATAGCGGGAGGCATTGGCGCATGGGCTTGTACGATGAAAAATGCACCTGCCAATGCCGACTGTCCGCCGCTCAGGATCATCGCCCACTGCGCACCGAAGCGCTTCCAGCGGCGGACGGCAGTGCCGAGCTGAAGCAACCCGGCAAGTATGGCCCAGACGCCAAATACGCCGAGAACACCGTTCATGTTCACCGTCCACGCCACGATCACTGCAACCGCTGTCAGGACGCTGATGAGGACGTTCGTGGCCTGGGTACGATTTTCAGCCATCCCACCGCTACGCGACATGTCGACGTAGTTGGCCAGTGCATCCCATGCAGGATAGACGACGAGCAAGACAGCCGCGCCGACCGGGGAGTGCTGTCCGATGGAGAAAGCAAGTGCGACCCAGATAGCGGAAAACGCGGTCCGAATAAAGTAATAGTGCTTGAGCCAGCGTTCTTCCCGAACGCGAGTGATATCTTCGTGATGAGCAACCATTGCGACTCCTTAAAGTTTTGACAAAGGCGGCCCGACTGCACGTGATCTATCGCACGGCTAAGGCTCGCGTCGGTAGAGAGGATCGCACTTGGCTTGTCTCTGCGGTATCGGTCAAATGACCGACTCTGGCTAATACCGGTTCGAATGCAGCGACCGGCCAGAAGGCAGCGACGGTTCGATTGCGAAAGCGGTGGTGGGCGCTCTTGTACCGGCGGTGGTGGTTGTGGTCGCCGCGTGTAGACTGGCAGGATCGGATGCGTCTGGTCTTTCGCGGGCTCATGAACTTGCCGGCTCACGCGATTGTCCAGTCTGTCTCTACTCCTCAGGTACTTGATCGGAAAAGGAGAAGTTATGGCAAAGGATGAGATTGTCTGGGGGATCCTGGGCGCCGCGAAGATCAACAACAAGGTTGTCGTGCCCATGCACAGCGCGCCAAAGTGTCGGGTGAAGGGCATCGCGTCGCGATCTCAGGAGAAGGCTCGGGAAGCCGCCGCCAAATATGGTCTGGCCGTGGCATACGACAGCTACGAGGCGCTTCTGGCGGACCCGGAAATCGACGCGGTTTATATTCCGCTACCCAATCACATCCACGTGGAATGGACGATCAAGGCCGTCGAGGCAGGCAAGCACGTCTTGTGTGAGAAGCCGATCGGGCTGGACGCCCAACAGGTCGAACAGCTCATCGCTGCGCGCGACAGAACCGGCCGTTACATACAGGAAGCGTTCATGGTTCGCACGCATCCGCAATGGTTGAAGGTGCGGACCTTGATCGACGAAGGTGTGATTGGCGAATTGCGGGCAGTGACCGGCGGCTTCACCTATAGCAACACGAACCCGAACGATATCCGCAACCAGAGCGAACTGGGCGGAGGTGGTCTGCTCGATATTGGTTGTTATCCCATCACAACGTCACGCTTCGTTACCAGGTGTGAGCCGGGGCGGGTGGTTGCCCTGATGGAGCGGGACCCAATATTCGAAGTGGACCGGCTCGGCTCCGTGCTGATGGATTTTGAAGGTGTGCAGGCGAGTTTCTTCTACTCCACCCAGACCTATAGCTATCAGCGGATGCAATTTCACGGCACGAAGGGGCGGATCGAAGTCGAGATTCCATTCAATGCGCCAGCCGATCGACCGACGCGTCTGTTAGTGAGCGAAAACACCAGCGCCGGTGTCGCGACTGATCGCTGGGTGGAACTTCCTGTGTGCGATCAATATGGCATCGCAGCGGCCACGTTCGCCGAGGCGATATTGAGTGGACGCCCGCAGGCTATACCACTAGAAGATGCACGCGCGAATATGCGAGTGATCGATGCTGTGTTTCGCTCGGCTCGATCTGGCGCGTGGGAGAGAATCCCGGAAAGTTGAGGTGCTTCGCGGGGGCATCGCGTTACGTTACACGTGCTCGCTCGTTGAGGTGTTCCTCGACACATCCACTTTGGAATGCGGCTTTCCGAGTCGGCGTTCGCTAATTAACGCATTGATTTGAATGGTATTTTTTCGATCAATTCCTTCGTCTTACAAATCGGCATAGGTCTTGCAGTTAGCTCCCCGCAGCAGATAACCACATTTGCGGGGGAGCTAAACCATGAACAGATTCAAACTGTCGGCGATCGCGATGTGCGTGTCGTCGATGATCGTCCTGACGGGCTGTGGAAGTACGCCGACGAAGCCGGGCGGAGTTGGAGCAGGTGCTGGAGCAGGAACAGGTGGTGGTACGCCTACACCCACGCCGACGCCAACGCCAACGCCAACGCCAACGCCAACGCCGACACCAACGCCGACACCAACGCCGACACCAACGCCGACACCAACGCCGACACCAACGCCAACACCAACGCCCACGAGCGCCAACCCGCTCGGCGTAGTGGTCCAGAACGCAGGCAACGTCGTGACCAGTACCGGCCAGACGGTATCGTCGGTGGGCAACCAGATTGGCCTCACGCCGATTCCCGGCGCGAATCCTGCCACCACAACAGCGCTCGGCAACGTTGTGTCGAATCTCGGCGCCGGCGTTACCGCATTGGGCGCTGGCGCGACGAACGGCCTCGGACAGTTGGGCAATTCCGCCAATCCGCTAGGCCCGACGGTGTCGAGCACGGGCAACCTCGTCTATGACGCGGGCCAGGCGGTCAACAGCGCCGGCCAACTCGTAAGCAGCCTGGGCAGTGGTCCCACGGCGCCGCTTAGCCCGCTGACCACGCCGCTCGGCAACACAGTCTCCACGGTCGGCAATGCTGTCAGTGCGCTCGGGACGCAACTCACCACCACGCTGTCCACAGGATTCATTCAGCAGGTGACGCAAACAGTGAGCGCGCCCATCACGCCAATCACAACCGTTCTCACGCAGACGACTCAAACCGTCGGCGACACGACCGGTCTCGGCTCGCCGCTGAGCGGCTTGCTGTCGACGATCGGTCATGGATTGGATGGCGCTGGAACCAAGCTCAGTGGTGCGACCGGCAATCCGATTGGACAGAATCTCGGCAATGTCGTGACAGCAGTCGGCAACACCGTCACCTCGGCCGGCGGCTTGCTCACGGCAGGCGGGACACCAGGCAACCCGCTTGCACCGCTGACCGGCATTCTCACCTCGTTACCCGGCACCTTGAGCGGCGTGGCGGGTGGCGTGAAGAGCGGCGGCACCAGTCCGCTTGCGCCGGTGACGTCGTTGGTGACCACGCTGACCGGCTCCCTCGGTACGGTCGCGGGCTCGGGTACGGGCGGCACGGGAGCCGCCGGGAATCTGCTTGCGCCGGTCACGGGGCTGGTCAGTACCTTAACGGGTGCATTGACCGGCACGACGACGGCCACAGGCACATCTGGCGGCGGATTGCTTGGCGGCCTCGACGGTCTGGCCAGCAAGAAGTGACAGGATAGGAAAGCGATGCAAACGTCTGCCCAAGACGTCAAATGTCTTGGGCGGCGACACAACTCAAAACTTCGGTATGCAGATTATCGACCGCGTCACTTTCAGAAGAGATCATTGCCCACGAGAATGGCCTTCGGCAGCACTACCACGCGTTCATCGTCGATCCGTGCAAGGGGCTCGATAATCTCGTTTGCATCGACATCAACGCCGTTGCCCATGTCGGGAAACAGGAACGGCTACGATTAAGCTGCGCGGGGCGCCTCGACCGCTTCCAGAACTCGCCCAAAGAACTCGTTCGCGTGCGCAGGATTCAACCACCGGACGATTACGGTCATGCGTCGCTCGGGCTCGATCCATGTGAAAGAGCTGCCGGCTCCGACGCCGAAATAGCTTGACGCCGGCACGCTCGGGAAAATCTTGCGATCGGTATTGAGCCACACAAGGTAACCGTAGAACGGCGCAATCGCACATGGCGTACGCATACGCGCGATCCACTCGCGAGACAGAATCTGCCGGCCGTCAACCATGCCTTCGTTCAACAGCAGTTGCGCCACTTTGAGCTGATCGTTCGCGCTGACGGACATCCCGCCGCCCCAGTGCGTCCCGCCCGGCACGGATTGCATGCGCCGGCCGTCGATCTCCACCCACGCATTGTCGTAGCCAACCCATTGCCAGTTTTCGCTCGCGCCCGCCGGGCGCATGATCGCCTCGCGGAACACCTCGGGCAATGGTTTCCGGAACAGATGAAGCAGCGCCAGCGAAAGCTGGTTGATACGCACGTCGTTGTATTCCCAATACGTCCCGGGGCGCTGCAAAGGACGCAGATCACCTTTTTTGCCGTCCGGTGGTGCCGCGAAGTTGACGGCGCGATAGTGGTCCGCCTGATCAGACAGGCCAAAGTACGTGCCCTGCCATTCGCTTGTTTGCTGCAGCAGATGAGCCCAGGTTACGGCGGCATTGTGCTCATCGTCAAGGCCGATGCCGGGCACTCGCACGTGCACCGGTTCGTCGACGTCCGGCAGCAGGCCGCGGTCGTAGGCAATGCCTGCGAGCAGCGCCAGGTACATCTTCGCGACGCTGAAAGTCAGATCGGCCCGGTCGGGCTCGCCCCATGAGGTCAATACGCGTCCATCGAGTGCGATCGTGCCGGACACGGGACCGCGGTCATGCACCGGCCCGAGCAACCGGTTCCACGGTGGCGGGTCGTTCACATGCACGCCCCACATGCCATCCACATGGCGGTCCCAAAGCGACTCATGATCAACTGCAAACTGCACTGCTTGTTCAAAATCGTATTGCATTCGTAGAATCCCGATTGGTTCGAAGGGCCCGGCTGACCTAGTGGGCATTCAAACGCGCTCGCGCCCACACCACCGTAAACAGACTGATGATGGCCGCGAACATCAGATAGAGGCCGGGCGCCAGGTTATTGCCTGTGGCCTCGATCAATGCCGCCACCGCGAGCGGCGTGAAGCCGCCGAAAACGGTCGTGCCGATGTTATAGCCGAGCGCCATGCCGGTGGTGCGGGTGCGGGTCGGGAACAGCTCGGACATCAACGCAGGAATCGGCGCGAAGTAGGTGGCCTTCAGCAGGGCGACCCACACCACCGCGGCAAGCAACGTCGCAAGCGACGGGTGGGCGTTCATGAACATGAACGCAGGATAGACCGTGAAGAAGAACAACGTGCCTGCCACCAGCATGATGCGCGTGCGGCCTACCTTGTCGGACCAGTGTCCGACCACCGGTGTCAGCACCATCATGATGAACCCGGCGGCCAGCGTCGCAATGAAGCCTGACGATGGCGCGAGGCCGAGTTGCCGCGCTGCATACGTCGGCATGTACAGCAGCATATAGTTGGCCGTGGTGGTGAGCACCAGCGAGCCGATCGACACCAGCACGCGTTCCTTCTGCGTAGCCAGCAGCTCACGCACCGGCGAACTGGATTTCTCCGCCCGTTCGAACTCCGGCGTTTCATCCATACGGCGCCGGATATAAAGACCGATTGGACCGATCAGCATGCCGAACAAAAAGGGAATGCGCCAGCCCCAGCCTTCGAGCTGAGGCTGCGTCAACGTGCCGGTGAGCACTGCGCCGAACGCCGAAGCGAGCAGCGTGCTTGCCCCCTGGCTCGAGAACTGCCAGCTCGCCATGAAGCCTTTCCGTGCCGGCGCATGCTCGATCAGAAACGCCGTGGAGCTGCCGAATTCGCCGCCAGCGGAAAAGCCTTGCAACAGACGCGAAACGAAAATGCCGATCGGCGCGACCAGGCCGATCGTGGCATAGGACGGCATCAGCGCGACCATCCCGGTGCCGAGCGTCATCATCGAAATCGACAGCGTCAATGAAGCCTTGCGGCCCTTGCGATCGCTATACGAGCCGAGCGCCAACGCACCAAGCGGCCGCGCCAGATATGACAAGGCGAACGTGCCGAGCGTGAGCAGCAGCGACACCGTCTTGTCATGCGTTGGGAAAAACAGCCGCGACAGCGTGGTGGCAAAGTACCCGTAGACAATCAGGTCGTAAAACTCGAGCGCATTTCCAATGGACGTTGCCAGGATCAGGCGTGATACCCCGGCGTGCGAGACGGGCTTGGCGAGGGATTCGCTTACTACGGCTGCTGAATCAGGGCTCATGGAGGCGTCCTTGGTCGACATCGTTCTCCGTCGTGACGCGCCGTGGGCGCGCGCCTGGCTCGTACGAAGCAGTGTAACGATCTTGGCGTGGACGATATTTGTGGACAATTACAATATTTGGCAGATATCGTTGCCGAAACGGCAAAGCGGGGAAGCCTGACCGAAATGGACAATACTGCACTGCGTTACTTTCTCGAAGTCGCCCGCAGCGGCTCGCTCAGCAAGGCGTCGGAGCGACTATACGTGGCGGTGTCGGCGCTAAGCAGGCAGATTGCGAAGCTCGAAGAGGAAGTCGGTGCGGCGCTTTTCGAACGGCGGCCGCGCGGGATGGTGCTGAGCGATGCGGGACGTGTGCTTGCCGAACACGCGCGGCGCAGCCTACTGGAAACCGAGCGCGTCACCGACGAAATTCGCGGGCTGAGCAATGGCAGCCGCGCGACGATTCGCGTGGCAAGTTCGGAAGGGGTCGCGCCGTATTTTCTGCCGCAGGTATTTGCACGCTTCCTGAAGACGCATCCGGCGACGCAGTTTCAACTGGACGTGTCTGCGCCATCGGTCGCGACACAACGCGTGCGTGAGGGCACCGCGGATATCGCCGTGTGTTTCAGCGTCGCGCCGGAGAAGGACATCCACGTAGTGTATTCGCAGCTGGCACCGATCTTCGCACTGGTCAGGCGCGATCATCCGCTTGGCGCACGCGAGTCCGTCTCGCTCGCGGATCTGATGGCCTGGCCGCTCGCCATCGACAACCAGGGTGTGACGATCCGCCAGATGTTCGATATTGCGTGCAGTCTGGAAGGTCTGGTTTTCGAGCCCGTGTTCGTTAGCAACTACCACGCTGCGCTGCAGAGCTTCGTGCTGCTTACCGATGCTGTCACGCTAACCGGCTTCCTGACCGTGCGCAGCCGCCTCGTAATGGAGGGACTCGCAGCCGTGCCGATCAGCAATCCCGAACTACACCAGCGCAGGCTTCAGGTTCAGACGATGGCCGGCCGCACGTTACCTCATGCATTGCAGGCGTTTGCCGAACTGCTGACAGGCGCGATCCACGATCCTGCTCTTCTCGACTGACTCATCGAGAGAGCCACTACCGCAACCCGATCAAAGGAGTTCCAAGGTGAAACGGCACATTTCCCTTTTGCTCGCTGCACTTTTCATTGGCAATACGCTGGCTTGCGCAGCGACGTCCAATGCGAATGCGACAGAGCCGTCGTCTCAGGAAGCGCAGTCTGCGGCTGCGCAGCTTGGACATCTTTACGACACCAACTACGCGGCTAAAAATGCCGATGCCATGGCGCAACTGTATGCCGAAGACGGCATGCTGGTTTCCCCGGCCGGGAAAATCATCAAAGGACGCGCAGCACTCAAGGAGTACTACGAAAAGCGCTTTGGCTCGGGTGCGAAAGAGCATCACATTCACGTGATCGATGCGAGCGCGCAAGGCGACGGAGGATTCAGCGTCGCAGAGTTTTCCGTTCAGGTGCCAAAAGGCGACGGGACATTCCGCCAGGAGAGCGGCCATATCATGGCCGTGTACGTCAAGGAGGGCGACGGTTGGCACTTCCGGGCAGTGGAGCCGAGCGTGCCCGCCAAGGATTAGTCACGCCCATCCTGCAAGATATTGATGAACCGCCTGAATAGCGGCGGCTCCCTCTCCCACGGCGGCTGCCACTCTTTTGACGGAGCCACTGCGTACGTCACCCGCCGCAAAGATACCGGGCCGGCTGGTCTCGAGATCGTGCGGCGGCCGCTCTGCTGTCCATTTGGCGCCGGTATCGGCGCCGGTCAGCACAAACCCATCCTTGTCCAGGGTGACGCAATCGCCAAGCCATCCGGTACTGGGCTGAGCGCCAAGAAACAGGAAAACGTGCCGGATGGGTTTATGTTCAATCTCTCCTTGCCGATTCCACTTTATGGCCTCGAGTCGCGACTCGCCGCATAACTCGACGATCTGTGTCTTCGTGTGAAGCGTGATGTTGGACGCCGCGTTGATCCGTCTGATCAAATACGTCGACATACTCGCTCTGAGTCCCTCTCCGCGAATCACCACGTGGACATGGCGCGCGAACCTCGCAAGGAATACCGCAGCCTGTCCCGCCGAATTGCCGCCGCCCACCACGATCAGCTCTTCGTTGTTGCAGAATGCGCCCTCCATGAAGGTCGCGCTGTAGTAGATGCCGCGACCCTCGAAGTGTTCGAGACGCAAGAGATCCGGTTTCCGGTAGCGCGCGCCGCTGGCAATGACGACAGCGCGAGCGTAGACGCACTCGTCCTGATTCAGGCCAATGTGAAACGACCTGGCATCTGTGCAGTCGATTGTCAGCGCTTCGATAGGCACCCCAACTTCGGCGCCGAACTTGCGGCACTGCGACAGGCCGCGACCGGCTAGCGCCTGCCCCGATATGCCGGTTGGAAAGCCAAAGTAATTTTCGATCTTCGAACTGGTGCCGGCCTGGCCTCCCGGCGCCTTGGCGTCCAGAACGGCCACCTTCAGTCCCTCGGATGCGGCGTACACCGCGGCCGCGAGTCCTGCGGGTCCCGCGCCTACCACAACGAGATCGAAGTGCTCGCCGTCGAGTCTGTCCGGACTGAGGCCGATTGCATCGGCGACGGCGCGGTGGCTGGGCTGTTTCAGCACGACGCCTTGCAACGTGATTACAACCGGGATGTCGGCTTCGGTTGCGTCATAGTGCGTCAGCAGTTCTTTGGCCTCGGAGTGCTCAACGATATCGAAGTAAGCCGAGGGCTGACCGTTGCGGCTCAGGAAGTGGCGCAGACGTAGCGTAGGGGCCGAGGACGTGCTGCCGATCACCACCACGCCCACGTGTTCGCCGCGGATGAAAGCGACGCGCCGCAAAATATAGGCGCGCATGATGGTTTCGCTCAACTCCGCTTCGGCGATGACGAGCGAGCGCAACGATTCCTCGTCGATGACGATCACCTCGCAATCGGAGATGGCGCGCGACGTTGCGACTGCAGCCCGGCCCGCGAGCGTGGCTACCTCGCCGGTGAAACTGCCCGGGCCATGTGTGCCCAGCAGTACGGGGCCTTCAACGGACCGTCTGGATGCCTCGATCGTCCCCGACAGAATGGCGAACATCCCGGTGTGCCGGTCGCCTTCGGAATAGAGGATGTCGTGGGTCTTGAGCTTGCGGCGCTCGCCGTAGCGTTCCAATATCGCCAGTTGCCTCTCGTCCAGCCGTGGGTATACCTGGTGGTAGCGGCTGCCACCCGAGGCCAGCTCGTCGAAATTGCCTGAAGAGTCGTTGCTCATGGCGGGCTCGGTCAAGTCTAAATGCGGTCTTTGCAGCGCAAGCGCTGCATCCAGTTTGCGTATGGTAACTCCGCTTGCGATTCACTAACGCATTGCTGGCATCGTGCTGCACTTTCCGTTGCGGGTCGGAACGCACTATGAAGCGGACTGCACGTTTTCCGTCAATTTGTTAATCTCGCTTCCAATCACCCATCCCACGATGCAAGGACGCGAGGAGCTTTAAGCATGAGCACTGTCGATTACGAACCGCCTAAGGTCTGGACCTGGAACAAGGATAACGGCGGCCGCTTTGCGAATATCAACCGCCCGATTTCGGGGCCGACGCACGACAAGGAGTTGCCGGTCGGCGTGCACCCGCTGCAGCTCTATTCGCTGGCGACACCGAATGGCGTCAAGGTCACGGTGATGCTCGAGGAGCTGCTGGCGTTCGGTCACAGCGGTGCGGAATATGACGCATGGCTCATCAGGATTGGCGATGGCGAGCAGTTTGGCAGCGGCTTTGTCGGCGTGAATCCGAACTCCAAGATTCCCGCGCTGCTCGATCGCAGCGGACCGAAACCCATCCGCGTGTTCGAGTCCGGTGCGATCCTGGTACACCTCGCCGAAAAATTCGGTGCTTTCCTGCCGACTGAGCCGAGCGCGCGCGCCGAGTGCCTGTCGTGGCTATTCTGGCAGATGGGTAGTGCCCCCTACCTCGGCGGCGGTTTCGGCCATTTTTACGCGTACGCGCCGAGCAAAATGGAATATCCGATCGACCGCTTCGCGATGGAGGTGAAGCGTCAACTCGACGTCCTCGAAAAGCAGCTCGCCGAGAACGAATACATCGCGGGAGATGCGTACACGATCGCCGATATGGCGATCTGGCCGTGGTACGGCGGCCTCGTAAAGGGCTGGCTTTACGGGGCGGCCGAATTCCTCTCGGTGCAGGACTATAAGCATGTCCAGCGTTGGGCCGATGCGATCGGCGAGCGCCCGGCCGTCAAGCGCGGCCGCAAGGTCAATCGCGTCTTCGGCGAGCTTTCAGATCAGTTGCACGAGCGCCATGCCGCCACAGACTTCGATACCAGCACGCAGGACAAGCTTACCGCCGAGAAATAATCTGGAAGTATGCTGAAGCGTTCTGCTCAACCTGAGCCGCACTCATCTGAATTGCCACTGCCGACGCCGAGCTTCGCGTCGTTGAGCGTGGCATCGTTGATTGCGGTGCTAGCATGGGTGGGCTTCGCGGCACAGAGCGACATCACGATTGGCAGGATGCTGTTCCGCGGCCTGGGCGTGATCGACGGCATCGAGCGTATCAGTGCGTACCTGACGAACCTCACGACGCTCGTCGTCGCGATCAGCTTTTCGTTTGTGGCCATACGGGCACGCTCCGCACCCGGGCGGTTCTTCCGCAAGCCACCGGTGCTCACCGCCGTGGTCGTCTATATCGTGTTCGTCGGCATTGCTTACAACACCTTGCTGCGCCATCTATGGACGCCGTACGGCTACCGCGCACTGCTCAACGAATTGCTGCACACGGTCATACCGCTGCTATGCACGCTGTACTGGCTGCTCTTCGTTCCCCGCTTCCATCTGCTGCTGCGCGATTGCCTTTTCTGGCTGATCTATCCGCTCGGCTATCTGTTGATAACGCTCTGGCGCGGCAGCGAAACCGACTTCTATCCCTATCCTTTCATTAACGTAAGCGAGCTCGGCTACGAGCGTGTGCTCATCAATGCCGTATTGCTGTTGCTCGGTTTCTTCATTCTGATGGGCGTATTCATAGCGATCAATCATCGCCGCCCACGGACGGCGCCTGCGAGATCTGTGACCGACTCATAGTATTCATCGGACAAATACCCCTAGGTAAATACACCTACGCATGTGGGTCTGATTGAAGTTGCGCAAACATTTGCCGATAACTTGTGTGACAGATGTCGTTCAAGGTAAATCGTGCCGAATATCGAAACTCTCATGCGCCGCCGTGTGCGGATCGCAACTGCGCTAGGCGCGGCGATTCTCGCCTGCGTCGGGCTCGGCGCGACCATGCAGCAATCGCAAACGGACTGGATCCAGCACTCCTACGAGGTGATGCGGCTCGAGTCGGAGATGCGCATTACGATGGTTGTCCGCGATTCGTCCATGCTGCGTTATGTGTTCGATGTCCCGACGATGGATTCGCGGGCTGGGGATCGCACGGCGGTTTTGCAAGAAATCGAAGACGCCTACGTCAGCTCCGAGATACTGCGCGCCCAGCTGCTCACGCTGACGGCCGACAATACGGAACAGGTATCGCGCCTGCAGACCATCGGTGGAGCGATGGCCCGGATCCGTGCCCGCCTCGACGAACTCCGCGATGACATGAAGGAAGGGCGCAACGGCGCTGCGCAAGCGTTGCTTGCCGATCCAGGCTATGAAGCGGATCGCAGGGTGATTCGCTCAACGCTGCAGGCCTTCGCGGATCAGGAAGCGCAACTGCTGAACGGGCGCGAACGTGCCCATACGCGCTGGGCGCTGGTTTTGTGGGGCGCGCTGGCAGCGCTCGTCATGCTCGTTGTGGTGACGCTGCATGCGCTGCGCTCGCGCGTCGTCAGCGAGGTCGCGCAGACCGAGCGTCAGCGTGGCGCTCTTGAAACGCAGCTCGACACTGACGCCGCCACAGGTCTGCATAGCCGGCACTGGCTCGCCCAGCAGTTCACCATGGATCGCGCACATCAGCTGGGCAACACGGGCGCCCTGTCGATCATCCTGCTCTGTATCGACTCGCTCAAGCCGGTCCGCGATGCGTGGGGCTTTGAGGCTCGCGACGTGCTGTTGCGCGCCGTCCTCGAACGCATCAACCGTGTGCTGGGACCGTCCGACGTACTCGTGCGTGCCGCCGATGATCAGATCGCCATTCTGGTGCCGGACCGGATTCCGGTCCCCGGCGGTTCACGCGCGGCGACGATGGTCGTCTCGCTGGCTGGTCAACTCGACACGCTGATCGACATCATCGACGGCTTGCCGGTGTCGCCCGCTGTACGTGTCGGCACCGCAGCGTGGCCCGCTGATGGTGGCTCGCTCGACGCGCTGCTGACCACGGCCGGCGATCGCATGCGGCCATTGAGCGCGTTTCGCGCCTCGGGCGACCTGACCATCTCGACTTCCGACAGCGCTGCCGCATGAACTGGTCTATCCCGCGGCGCCCGGGTGGCCGCGCCATCACATATTTACTGGCCCGTGCTTTTATCGGCCGGAAGCTGCGTGCGTGTTCAGACGCGCTGGTGAGTTGCCGGGGAGCCGCGTGGTTGCTGTTCGCCGGTGCAGTCTACGAACTTTCGTTGGCACTGCTGCACGTAGCGGGAATGACCCAAACATGCAGCGATGTGCTGCCATTCAACGCGTTCTGTTTCCTGGTCGCCTCCATCGGGATGCTGCGCGAGACAGGCGGCAGCGTGCGGTCGACGCGCCTCTCTCTGATTGCTCCTTTCACGCTGATGTGTGGCGGCGCCGTGGTGCTGGTCGAATGGTTGCAACGGCTTGGCTTCTCGCTCGACGCCCGTTACCTGGATAGGCTTCTCGCCGATCCGGCGTCCCAGTCATATCCCGTGGCGGCGTTGACTGCCATCGGCTTTGTGTTTTGCGGTGGGGCGCTTCTGCATTTGCGCGGACTAGCCGCACCGCGCAACGCAGTCGGCCCGCGTGTCTTCATCTACGGCACG
Organism: Paraburkholderia phenazinium; assembly: GCF_900141745.1. NCBI lineage: Bacteria > Pseudomonadati > Pseudomonadota > Betaproteobacteria > Burkholderiales > Burkholderiaceae > Paraburkholderia > Paraburkholderia phenazinium. The sequence goes on from NZ_FSRM01000002.1 coordinate 1,428,692, forward strand.
ATTCTCACGGGCATTATTGGGCTGCTGTGTCAGAGCATGGCAATTGGTGGCCTGTGGAGATGGGGCGAGCTTTTCGTTGTCGCGCCACTGAACGGCACCGGTTTCGTGCTCGCCGGTGCAACCTTATGGTGTGTCTGGGCAAAACGCCAGCCTGGCGTGAGCATTCTGGGTGAAAGCGCCAACGCGCGCGTACCCGTGATCGCCGCGCTGGTGGTTGTCAGTTCCGCGCTCGCCGTCGGCGTCATGCTCGCTTCGCTGATGGTGCGTAGCGATGAAGCAACAGAGCGTAGCGAGTTGCTGAGCGACACCGTCGAGCAAGCCGCCACATTGTCAGTCATCCTGCAGAATACGCAGGAGCATGCCAATGCGTTCGCCACGAGGCAGCAGAGCCGTTTGCAACACACGCCCTGCGCCGGCAGCCCTGAATCGTGTGCCGCCGCGCTCGACATGAGCGCCTATGTGGGACCCGATGCGTTCGCTAGCATCCGTCTGGTCGGCAGCGACGGTCGGGTGCTCTCCAGCGCGGGCAGGCGCCTCGCCACGCCGGACCAGATCGTGCCGGTGCGCCCCTCTGCCGGTCAACCCCGCGTCAAGGCGCAATTGCTCTGGCACGCAGGGTTCGTCTATCGTCAGCGCTCCGAACTTCTGCTGCAAGACGCCGCTGGACTTCCTGTTCAGTTCGCGCTTGAAACCGAGCAGACGTTGCCGATACTGGATTCGATGGCGGCGACGCGCTCGCGCGAAGGGCGGCGCTCCGTGCTATGTGGTCTCGACGGCCGGCTGCTACGTTGCTTCGCGGCGACCGCTTCCGAATTGCCGCACAACCTGGTGATCGATCCAGCGCTGGGGAATCGCCCACTGATCACGCCGGCATTTCATGGTGAAGCTGGCACGCAGCGGCACAGGGATTCGCGCAGCGACGACGTCGTGGTGGCCTACGCGCCGGTCGGTACGACCGGACTCGCCACAGCCTCCAAGATCAGGACCGAGGTCTTTCTCGCTCCCGTACAGCACGCGCTGCTGGTGGCCGTCGGCGTGATGGCGCTATGTGCGCTGGCAGGCACACTGTTTCTTCGAGCCCGCATCGTGCCGATCGTCAAGGCCCAGCATAGCGCTGCCGGTACCGCAGCACGCAGCGAGGCGCAACTCAGGGCTATTACCGACGCTTTGCCGTCCCTGGTCGGCTACGTGGATACATCGGAAACCTACCGTTATGCGAACGCGGCGTTTGCAACCATGCTTGGTACTCCTCCAGAAGAAGTGATTGGCAGGACGATGCGAGAGCATCTTGGCGACGCGCAGTACCAGATTTCCGAGCGATACGTCCAGCGTGCATTAGCGGGAGAACCTCAGCAGTTGGAGCGTAGCGTGATGTCGCCACACGGGTCGATCTATGTCGATGTGCGATACATCCCGCACCGCAATGCCGAGGAACGCGTCGACGGTTTTCACGTCGTGGTGACGGACATCACTGCCCGCGTCGAACAGGTCACCGCGCTCGAGCGTGCTGCCAAGATCGATCCGCTGACGGGCTCCGCCAACCGCCGTGCTTTCATGCATGCGGTCGGCGACGCCGTGAACGACCGGCGGCGTCACGGTACGCGCGTAGGACTCTGCTACATCGACGTCGACCACTTCAAGATCATCAACGACACCTATGGTCATGCAGCCGGCGACGAGGTGCTGCGTGTCGTGGCACAACGACTGCGTACTGCCACACGCGACGATGACCTTGTCGGCCGGCTCGGCGGAGACGAGTTTGTCGTGCTGCTTGGCCGTTTGCGTGACGACGATGCAGCGCGCGTAGTTGCGCGGAAACTGGTTGACGCATTTTCAACGCCCGTCACTTTCCGCGGACAGGCGATCCCGGTCTCGATCAGCGTCGGTGTCGCGCTGGACGAAGAAGGCACCCGATATACGCCAGACGAACTGCTTCAGGCCGCTGATTGCGCACTCTACGAAGTCAAACGCAACGGCCGTGCATCATGGCGGCTCGCCACGGCGGCTGCTCATGGACCGGTTGATCGTGCCGAGGACTGACTGACCGCAAGTCTGCAAGACCCCTCCAGTAGTCTTCCCCAGCCTCGCAAAACGAGAACCGCTTGAGCCGAATGCCGCGGAACGCTGCCCCTCACAACGAGGGGCAGGCGGCCTGGCTCGCACGTGCGTTGTTGCGGACAACGAATTGAAATCCCACCTGTCGCCCGCCGTCGGTCGATTATGACTGATCGTATTAGCAATAATATTTACCCAATGCCGTGCCGTATGTATGGTAGATCTGGGCGCTGAGGCCCAGCCACTGGACTTCTTTCTCCGTGTAAGGGATTGTACTTAGACGTCAAATCGATATTATTGACTAATATTATTACTCGACGCGGCTGCCTGACAGCCACGCTGCATTGGATGCTGCCCCGCTGGGGCGGACAACCGCTGCAATGACAATGGAGACAAGCATGGTGAGTCACGGAGTGTTTCAACGGACGCTGGTGATGCTGCCTGCTGGCGTTTTGCGCTAGCCGCCGGCCCAGCGAGACACGATGAAGCCAATGCTGCCCCAGCCCACCGCGGTGCCCGGATCTCACGGCACCCGCAAACCCACGCTGATCAAATTACAAACTCGATTGCTTCCGGCCAACGTGCGCGAACTCGTGCCCGACGGCTGAACTGGATTGCCGGATAGAGCGTGGCCGGGACGGCGCGGTGCGCCGGTTGGCAGCGCATTGTCTAACCCTTTCGAAAGACTGACGGTTCCGCATGGCAGTTGCTTGATCAGTGACGTTTCTGAGTACATCAATCCGTAGAACTAAATTGTTGAGTTAAATCCAAAGCTTGGTCTTCCAGGAGGAGGTCATGATGTCCAGAGGAGTTGGGTTACTTTCCGTTCTGTTAGCGATGACAGTCGCGCTTGCCGCATGCGACGGCGGCAGTAGCGGCACATCTGCATCTCAGGCTGTAGCAGCCGCAAGTTCGTCGCCAACGCAAGCCGCCGCCCAGGCCGCGGCGCAGACGAGCGCCAATACGTCATCGGAAGAAGCGTCAACGGCGAACCCCCTGCCGTGTGACGCCGCAGCCGAGGCCAACACACCGTGCTCCGCGGCTCATAGCGTGACACGGCTGTTGACAAAGCACTACTCGGGGCCGCTGTTCCAGATTCAGCGGGCGTCCGACAATACAACGCTGAACGTTTATCCCTATACGTCGGGCAACTTGCCCAATGGCTCCGACCGCTCGTTGGTGGGCTCGGCGAATGTGAAAAGCGCAGACTCGTTCTGCAACAGGACAACCTGCTCCGTCACGTACATCTACGATCAGATCGACCTGGTTTCACCTCTGAAGGGAGGCGCGTTCGGAAACGTGACGGGGACGCTGACACTCAACTCGGACGGAACAGAGTCACTGACCATTCCGAGCACCAGCGCACCGGCGAGTACCAGTACCGCTGCGAAGAAGTCGACGACCGTTCCGGTGCTGAACGGCTTTGCGACGATCACGCTTCCGGGAACCAGTGGCACGCTGACTGTGCAACTGTTGCAGCCGCCTACTGCGTTGACCACGGCGGCGCCGACCGAACAGGTATCGATTGGTAACGATCTGCCGGCGCTACCCGGCACGCCCGCACAACTCGGCTTCGTGCCGCTGCAAGGCGCCGAGGTTCCAGCGCTGGGTACGTTGGCGGGACAGGCATATCGCAACCGGTTCGGCACGGTGAACCAGTCGATCGGCGACTCGGAGATTGCCGAATACATGGTCGCGGGGGCGCACTATAGCCAGTCCTCGACCTGCTGCGGCACCTACGGGAACATGGAAAGCAGCGCTAACCCGAGCACCTATGCGCACGGAGAAATTGAGGGCGAAATGTTTGCGCTGGCGTTCTCAAACGGCAATGCCGCAGTGTTTGGCTATTGCGACGGTGATTCGGCCCAACCGTCCACTGTAAAAGACCCTGTCTGCAACGCACTCGATACCAACTGGCCAGGCGTCGATGCAGAAGCTGGCGTCTACCTCTATGGTCCGCAGCAGCCTGCGAAGGAGAAATTTGTCACCGTACTCTCCAAATACTCACCCGTGACGGCGTCCAATATCTTCGTTGTCAAGGGCGGTTCCGCCTCACAGAGCGTACTCACTCCAGTCTACGATGCGGCGCCTCCGGAAGCGCTTAACTTTGAGAGCGATGCAGGCCATGCCTTCAACGGACAATGGCAAGGCGGCCTCTCGCTTGGCGAAGGCGGTGACGGTAGCGCTGCGCCTATCCAGTTCTTCGAAGGCGCGGTGATTACCAAGGCAACCTCCAACACAACCGACAACGCAATTCAGGCCAGCATTGCTAGCTTCTATGGTCCGCCGGCCAACAAGACCACGGCAGCCTGCTATGCGAACAACCTGATCGATTCGCCGTTGAGTCTCGCAACGCCGGATGTTTGGGCGCAACAGAATGGCGGCACCGCAGAGCCTGCAACGGATGTGTCGGGAGTGGACAAAGGAGCTGCGACGGTTATCAGCACAAACGGCTCGTCGGTGTCGAACGTCCGCGAGATCATCAGGGTTCAGGGCGGACAATCGTATAGTTTCAGCGACTATGTGCTTGCGACTACTAACGCAACGGTCTTTCCTGGAGGCTCGATTCAGACCGACGACCCGAGCGGCACCGAATTCGCATGGGTTCTCAATACGAATACGGGTGCTGTAGTGCGCGGGACGTGGGGCGCGGGGCAGGCTACGTCGGTCTCCGCAGTGAAAGAGGGGAACTGGTGGAAAGTGACAATGACGCTCACCGCTCCCGTGGGATCGAACAATGCGCAAGTGTTTATTGATCCGCCTACGTCTAGCGCGGCTGGCGTTCGCACACAGCAAACGCCGTATCTGAGCGCGACGCATTATTGCCCGAGCCTGGCTATCGCCAACAACTCGACCATGTAGGCGAGAATTTCGCTTATTTTTTGCCTGGACTCCGGCCCTTGAAGGGCCGGAGTCTTTTGGCGGTGACCGCTTACGCAGAGACCTGAGCCGCTAGCAGATCCTCGATTCGAACCGGAAGATTGCGCACCCGTACACCGGTTGCATGATATACGGCGCTGGTAATGGCAGGTGCAATGCCTGCCAGGCCAATTTCGCCGATCCCCCGTGCGCCGAGCGGATTCAACGCAAGGTCCGGATAGTCGAGGAACGTCACGTCGATTTTCGGCGCATCGGCATGCGTGGTCATCACATAGTCAGCGAGGTTGCGGTTGATCGGTGCTCCGCTGCGCTTGTCGTAGTGTGTCTCTTCGAACAGCGCCATGCCGACGCCCATTACCACGGCCCCTTCAATCTGGTTGCGGGCAGTGCGCGCGTTGATGATCTTGCCGCCGTCGATCAGGCTCACTACGCGGTTGACTCGCAATCGAGCAGTTTCGGGCTGCCAGGTGACCTCGATGAAGTGCGCGCAATACGAGTGGATCGAAATTTTCGCCGCGTCGGGATCGTCCGCGCTTGAACCGGAGCGGCCCCGGCCGACTACCATATTGACCTGCGCCGGCGCGAGGATTCGCTCGAACGGCACGCCCGCGCCTGGTGAGGTGCCCTTACGGTAGATCATGCCGTGGTCGAACGCGAGTTCCGTCACCGGTTGGCCGTTGAACGGCGAATTATCTGCCTGGGACGCCGCGATCAGGAGCTGTTGGATCGCGGCCTGCGCGGCCTGCGTCACCGCTGGAACTAGCGATGCGGTCACCATCGAGCCACCAGACAGCGGTCCGGGTGGCAAGCGCGTATCGCCGAGTGCCACGGAGACGCGCTCGAGCGGGACGCCAGTCAGGTTGGACACCATCTGGCCCAGCACGGTGTACGTCCCCGTACCGATGTCCTGGGTCGCGGTCGAGACGCGTGCCGTCCCATCGGCGTGAAGCTCGACGAGGATCTCCGTCGGGAGGCGCCGTGCGGCCCACGAGCCGGCCGCCATGCCCCAGCCCAACACGAGGCCGTCGCGGCGCATGGAACCCACCGCAGGCGTGCGTTGTGCCCAGCCGAATTTCTCGGCGCCGAGCGTGATGCACTCCTTGAGATGCCGGGACGAAAACGGCACTCTCAGGCCTTCGTCGATCTCGGGCTCGTTGACGAGGCGCAAGCGAACAGGATCGAGATTGAGCTTGATAGCGAGCTCGTCCACAGCCGACTCGATGGCGAACAGTCCTGGAACGGCACCGGGGCCTCGCATCGACGTGCTCGGTGCAATGTCGCGGCGCGAATAGGCGGCGGTTGCGCGCAGGTTAGGCGAGCTGTACAGATAGCCTGTGGTCTCGCCGCAGTTCTCCTTGCGCATTTCCTTGCGCGCGGTCTGATAGACGTAGTCCTGCTGGAACGAGGTGAAGCGTCCGTCGGGCGTCGCGGAGATGCGCATGCGTTGTTGCGTGCTGGTACGGTGACCGACGTTGTGGAACATCATCTCGCGAGTCACCACCAGCTTCACGGGCCGCATCAGATTGCGCGCCGCGGCGCCGGCGAGCAATGAGTGCGACCACGGGAACAGCTTGCCGCCAAATCCGGAGCCCAGGTACTTCATGATCACGCGTACCTGGTCCTGCGACACACCGAGCATCTGCGCCATGACGAGGCGCTGGTTGACGATGGATTGCGACGTTTCGTAGAACGTGTAGTTCGTTCCATCGAATACGGCTACCGTTGCATGCAATTCGATGGGGTTGTGCGTTTCAACGGGCGTCGTGTACGTCTCGTCCAGCTTCTGCGTATCTGGAGCTGCTGCGAACGCTGCATCCGGGTCACCGCGGTGCGTATCGACGCTCGGCGTCTGGTCCGCTGACATCTCCGCGCGGACATCGGGTTGGCTCGACGAATACGCCACCGTCACCGCGCGCGATGCTGCGCTTGCCCGCTCGAATGTATCGGCCACCACCACGCCGATGTACTGGCCATAGTAGTAAATGTTGTCGTCTTCGAAAGGAGGGCGCTTTTCGTCGATACGGGTGTCCACCGCAAAACCGACGCGATAGAACTTGCCGATGTTCTCGCGCGTGAATACCGCTCGAACGCCCGGCATGCCTGCGGCCGCGGCGGTGTCCAGACGTGTGATGCGCCCTTTGGCGATCGTCGCGCAAACAGGCACGGCGTAAAGCGTCCCGGGCAGATTGACGTCCGAAGTATAGGTGGCGGTGCCGCTGACTTTAAGCGGACCGTCGATTCGAGTGAAGTCGCCGCCGATAATCGGCTGCGCTTTAGTGCTAGCTAATGGCATATTCTCTCCGCGTCGCCAACGTTGCGACCATCGCGACCGTTGCGTCAGGCAGTCTGTGTGGCAAGTGTGAGTGCGTGCTGGATGCAGCGCTTTGCGAGTTCGACCTTGAAGCCGTTTTGGCTTTGTACGCGCGCCGATTGCAGCGCTGCTTCACTCGCAGCACGAAAAGCCGTGGCGTCCGGCGCTTGTCCAAGCAATTGCGCTTCAGCCTCTTTTGAGCGCCAAGGCCTGACGCCTACACCGCCTAACGCAATACGGATGTGATCGATCTTGCCCGCTGAGACCTTGATGACGACCGCTGCCGACGCCAATGCGAACTCATACGACGCGCGGTCGCGCAGCTTGAGATAGACCATGCGATTGCCAGGCACCGACGCCGGAAGCGTCACATGAGTAATGAGTTCGCCCGGTTTAAGCGAGGTTTCACGCTCGGGCGTGCTCCCCGGCAACAGAAAGAAATCGTCGATAGCAATATCCCGCTTGCCCTGCGCGCCTTCGACGTGAATCGTAGCCTCGAGTGCGGTCATCGCGACGTTCATGTCCGAGGGGTTCGTCGCGATGCAGTGCTCGCTGGTTCCTAGAATGGCCAGGTTCCGGTTGAAGCCGTCGATCGCCGAGCAGCCGGTGCCGGGTTCGCGCTTGTTGCAGGGTGTTGCGGTGTCGCGAAAGTAAACACAACGTGTGCGTTGCAGCAGGTTGCCGCCGGTCGTCGCCATGTTGCGCAATTGCGCGGATGCGCCGGATAGCAACGCTTGCGACAGAACCGGATAATGGCTTTTGATTAGCGGATGATTGGCGAGATCCGAATTGCGGACCGTTGCGCCTATCGTGATGCCACCGCCGTCGATGGCCTCGACCCGATCGAGTGGCAGGCGATGGATGTCGATCACCTGGGCCGGACGTTCGACGTCGAGCTTCATAAGATCGAGCAGTGTCGTGCCTCCCGCAAGGAAACGAATCGGGGCGCCGTTGGCCTGGCCGTTAGCGGCAGGATTCGCGGAGTCGATCGCCTGGCTGACATTGGCGACGCGTTTAAGCTGAAAGGATTCCATGAGCGCGCTCCGCTTAAACTCTGCGACGAATCTGCTGGATCGCGGCCACGATGTTCGTATAGGCGCCACAGCGGCAGATATTCCCGCTCATGGCCTCCTTCACATCGTCGTCGCTATGACCGTATGGCTCCTTGAGAAGCGCGACGGCGGACATGATCTGCCCGGACGTACAGTACCCGCACTGGAACCCGTCATGTTCGAGGAAAGCCGCTTGCATCGGGTGCAGTGCTCCGGGCTTGCCAAGACCCTCAATGGTCGTGATCGCCTCGTCCTCGTGGGTGACGGCAAGGCTGAGGCATGAATTTACACGCCGCCCATCCACATGGACCGTACACGCACCGCATTGGCCATGGTCGCAGCCCTTCTTGGTGCCGGTCAGGTGCAGATGCTCGCGCAGGCAGTCGAGCAGGGTCGTGCGGGAATCGATATCCAGATCGTAGTTTGTGCCGTTGACGTTCAGGCGGACGTGCATGTTGGCACCATCTGCCGACACGTTCGATGCTGGCGGTGCTTCCTCGATGGTGGGATCGGCCTCCGCGAGGGCCACCGAATGAAGTTGACCGGCGCCGATTGCGACCCCGGCAGCGCCCACGCGTGTCAGGAACGATCGACGCGTAGGGCGTTCAAGCACCGTTGCAGGATCGTCTGTGGTGGCGTCCGGTTTCTGGGGATCTTTACTCATGAGTCTGATTCTCCGCTGAACCACGGATGGATGGGATGCGCATGCCGCTTTATCGGCCGGCACTCGTTAGGCTCATCATACAAAAATGGAGTGACGCGAAAATGGCGGCGAACTGACGGCTAGATGAACACTGCGATTTGAGCCCCTATTTTGTGGTCCTTTCGACGGTACTTGCGGACCTGAAGCGATTGGATAGAGGAGGATTATTGTCGGCCGGATAACAGTGTCTACGCAGACCGCCAGTTAAATTTTCTTTAATCAAGCGGTCAGGCAGCGGTTCGGGCAGCGAGCCTAGTCTGCAAGCTGTTCGCTGCAGAGCAGGATTCCGAAAAATGTGTTTTCCTGTTGACCGTCGATCGTCCATCCGAAGCCAACGCAAGTGAAATCCCCCTTTGAGACCGAACCTGCGGAGCGGCGGCCCCGCTGGACCACGATGACCTCGCGGCTATTGTTCGTCTATACGATCACCTTTCTGTTTTCAATGCTGTTGCTGCTGGTCTTCGTGGAGCACGCAGTGACCGGGCAGATGGAGCACGAAGTCGACGTGGTGATGGATTGGCAACTGATCTATTTCGATTCGACGCCCGATAACATGCTTCCCGAGGCGATCCAGGATCGCCTCGAAAATTCGCACATGCACGCCAACTACTACGGGTTATTTACATCCGATGGCAGGCACATTGCGGGTAACGTGATGGCGTTTCCCCCGCAGTTGACCGTCGACAGGGATGGCGTGACGCTGGCGCGCACGTTGTCTGTCACAGGCAGGCGCCCGGTGCCCATGGTGCGTGCGATGGCAGAGCGGCGCAAGAACGGCGACATATTGCTGGTCAGCCGCGATGTCACGAACATCTTTCACATCCGTAAGGCGATCATCAGGGCATTTTCGATGGGCGGCACGTTTTGCCTGGCCGCTGGCATTGCTTTGGGGCTTGCCATGAGTGTGCGGCAGATGAGACGTGTGAGGGCGATTCGTCGCGTCACGCTGCGAATTTCGCAAGGCGATCTGAACCAGCGTCTGCCAACAGGCGGCCGCGATGAAATCGACATGCTGTCGCATCTTGTGAATCACATGCTCGATGAAGTCGAGCGGCTGATCGGTGAAATGAAGGGGGCGTGCGATAGCATTGCCCACGATCTTCGCACCCCGCTTGCGCACGTCATTGTGCTGCTCGGTAGCATGGCGCATCGGGCCGGAGGCCTGAAAGACCAGCCAATGCTGGACCTGATTGCGCGTGCCCGATCCGATACCGACCGCTTGCTGCAGCGCTTCCGGGCAATCCTGCGGATCTCGGAGATCGGCGCGCTGAAACGCCGCGAGGGATTTGCCGATGTGGAGATGGAAACACTCGTGCGGGAAGTCGGGGAGCTTTATGAGCCGCTGGCCGAAAGCCGGTCGGTTCAATTCGTCATGCACGTGGAGCCGATTCCCGGGATTCATGGGGACCGCAATCTGCTGTTCGAGGCGCTGAGCAACCTGGTGGATAACGCCATCAAGTTCACGCCGGAGGGCGGCACCGTCAAGGTGGAACTGAGAAAAACACCGGCCGGCCCGCAGGTCACCGTTGCCGACACAGGACCTGGTATTCCGGCCGCTGAACATGATCTGGTGCTGCAGCGGTTCTACCGGAGCAAAAGCACGGAGCATCATGCTGGCTCTGGCATCGGTCTAAGCATCGTGTCGGCGGTGCTGCGCGTGCACGACTTTACGATGAGGTTGGCGAACGCGGATCCGGGCGTCCGCGTGATCATTGATTGCTGGTCGCGCTCCCTCGGGTGAGGGCACCAGCAGCGCAGAAACGCTCAAGTGGCAGAAACTCGAAAGCGGTTGTCCGCCGCGCATCTCCCGAGTGGCTAGCATCCAGACATGGCCTCACGAAACTCATTGAAACCAATTTCAGGCGCTTCATCAGCGCCGTCGTGAGGCGAGTCCGGTGAGCCTATAAGGAGACTCGTATGACCGATTTATCGCATCTGGACAGTATCGTGGACGATGCTGATTCGATTACGGACGTGGTGCTTGCCGCAATGAGCCGGACCGACGACGCCCGGCTCAAGCAGATCGTCGACGCGCTAGTACGTCACGCCCACGCGTTCTTCCGGGAAGTCAGGTTGACGGACCAGGAGTTCGAGAAGGGCATTGAATTTGTCAAAGCGATTGGCCAGGCCACCGTGGACGATCACAACGAGGTTGTGTTGTGCTCGGACGTGCTGGGCTTTTCAACATTGGTCACGCTGCTCAATACGATCGACAAGACCGACCGGACACCCGGCGCGCTGCTCGGCCCGTTCTATCGCGGCAATTCACCTGAATACCGCAATGGCGACTGCATCGTCGACGATGGTTCGCCCGGTGCGCCGTTGTTCGTGCGCGCTCGCGTAGTCGATCGGGCAAACCGGCCAGTCGCGAATGCCATGGTCGACGTGTGGCAAGCGTCGCCGGTGGGTCTGTACGAAAACCAGGACCCGGAGCAGCCCGATATGAATCTTCGTGGCCGCTTCAGAACGGATGCCGACGGTTACTTCCGCTTTCGCTCCGTCAGGCCCGCGGGCTATCCGATCCCTACGCACGGTCCGGTTGGCGTGCTGCTCGACAAGCAGCACCGGCATCCGTATCGCCCGGCTCATATTCACTTCGTTGTTATTGCTGAGGGCTACGAAACCCTGGTGAGCCAGGTCTTTGCAGACGATTCGGAATACCTGGGATCGGACGTCGTGTTCGGCGTTATTCGCTCATTGGTCGGCACATTCGAACTGCACGAAGACGGCAACGCCCCTGACGCGGATGTGAGCGGACCGTATTACACACTCGGGTACGAATTTGTGCTGGCCGAAGGGACGCCGACGTACCCGACGCCCCCCATCAAATAAAGCGGAGACTACAGTGTCCAACGATCTCGAAGGAAAAGTGGCAGTCATTCTTGGCGGCACGGGTGGTATTGGTGCCGCTACGGCAAACCGGCTCGCCAATGCGGGTGCTACCGTTGTCGTCACCAGCCAGTCCGGCGTTGCCAGGGCACAGCGTGTGGTCGATTCACTGCCGGGCAGCGGCCACCTGGCAGCGGTGACGTCGATTGCCGATAGCGCGTCGCTCGCAGACCTCGCCAACTGCGTCAAGTCGCAACTGGGGCGGGCCGACATTCTGGTGAATACGGCTGGGTTCACCAGACCAATCAAACACGCGGACCTCGACGCGTTGACCGACGAACTGATCGACGAAATCATGAAAGTGAACTGGCGCGCGCAGTTCGCGGCAATTCGCGCCTTTCGCACGCTGCTCGACGAGTCGGGTGATGGTCTCGTGGTGAACGTATCGTCGATTTCCGGCACTACCGGTGTGGGCAGCAACATTGCCTACTGTGCGGCGAAGGCCGGCCTCGATGTGATGGCCGCATCGCTGGGGCGCGCGCTTGCGCCACGCATCCGCGTTCTGAATGTTTCTCCGGGCGTCGTGGATACGAGCTTTGTGCCTGGACGTGGCTCGGACTTTAACGACAAGGTGGCCACGACGACACCTCTGGGTCGCATTGGCACTCCTGAAGATATCGCCGCAGCAATCGAAGCGTGTGCGACCCACCTGAAATTCAGCACTGGCGTCGCGATTGTGGTCGATGGTGGCCGTCGTCTGAACTGAGCTTAAGCGAGACTTATCATGCATGCACGTAAAACCATCATCACCTGTGCGGTGACAGGTAACCTGACAAAGCCGGAGCAGCATCCTGGCCTGCCCATCACGCCGCATCAGATCGCTACGTCGGCATTGGAAGCAGCACAGGCCGGCGCTGCCGTCGTTCACATTCATGTGCGCGATCCGCAAACCGGCCGGCCCTCGATGGAAATCGAGCTGTACCGGCAGGTGATCGAACTCATCCGTGCCGTCGATCACGAGCTGATCATCAATCTGACCACCGGTCCCGGCGGGCGCTTTATTCCGAGCGACCACGATCCCAAGGTGGCGGCAGCTGGAACGACATTGTTGCCGCCTGAAAAGCGGGTCGAGCACATTGCCGCATTGAAGCCAGATATCTGCAGCCTGGATCTGAATACGATGAACTCAGGTGGCGACGTCGTGATCAACACGCCGAAGAACGTGCGGCGCATGGCTAGTGTGATACGCGAAGCGGGCGTCAAGCCGGAGCTTGAAATCTTCGATTCCGGTGACCTGCACCTCGCGCTCGATCTGATCAAGGAAGGTGTACTCGACGGGCCGGGACTCTGGACGTTCGTCATGGGCGTGAAGTACGGCTTCGCTGCAACGCCGGAGACGCTGTTCTATGCACGCAACTTTCTCCCGCAAGGCGCGGCCTGGTCGGCTTTCGGCATTGGCCGCACGGAATTCCCCATTGTCGCGCAGGCTTGGCTGGCCGGCGGGCATGTGCGTGTTGGCCTCGAAGACAACATCTACATCTCCGAAGGGGTGCTGGCCGAAACCAACGCGGTGCTGGTGGCTCGTGCACGGGATATCGTCCTGTCGCTCGGTGGAGAGATTGCGACGCCACGGGAGGCGCGCGAACAACTGGGCCTGGTGAAATGAGCGAGCATCAGGACGCCCGACAGTTCGGGACACCCACCGTGCACAAAACGGCATTCGTTGCGCGCGGTACGTCGATCATTGGCGACGTGCAGATTGGCGAGCAAGCGTCGATCTGGTTCAACTGCGTATTACGCGGGGACGTACAGCGCATTGTGATCGGTGCGCGAACGAATATTCAGGACGGTTCGATTCTGCACGGCACGACCAATGGCCCGCCGACTCTGGTCGGCAGCCAGGTCACCGTGGGACATGGCGCAATCCTGCATGCGTGCACCATCGAGGATCTGGCGTTCGTGGGGTTCGGTGCGCGCGTGCTGGACAACGCAATTGTCCGTGCCGGCGGCATGCTGGCGGCGGGTGCGGTGCTGACGCCGGGGAAGGTGGTTGGGTCGGGAGAGTTATGGGCCGGCAATCCTGCCAAACTCTTGCGTCCACTCACAGAGCAGGAGCTCGCCGGGATGACCACATCGGCAGACCGCTATGTGGCGCTTGCGGAGCGGTACATGTTCTCCAAACCGGTCGTGCTGCATTTCTAACAAGACGTTTGCGCGGTTGGCCGAAGCTCCTCGGGCTTACCGCGCTAATGCACCAAAGATATCCAGTGATCCTCAGCTACTGGCAAGTACTCTACCTTCCCGATGGGCCGCGATCGCCATGCCCAGCCCGAGCACAGCCGCAAGTCCGCCGATCAGAAACACGACAGAATAGCCATAGTGATCGGCGAACAGCCCTGCGATGGGACCTGTCGCACCGTAAGCCAGATCCTGAAACGCGGCAAAGCCGCCGAGCGCGGTGCCGCGCAGTTGAGGCGGCACGCGTTTGACCACTTCCGAGCCCATCGACGGAAACACCATCGAACAGCCGAGCCCGGTCAGCAACGCGCCGATCAGTGCCAGTGAAGGGCCGGGCGCGATCCACAAGAGATATTGGCCGCACGCTTCGACCATCAGCGACACGATGGCCACCGGGGTACCGCCGATACGATCCGGCAAGTGTCCGCAAACGAGCCGCACGAGCACGAAGCCGACACCGAAACAGGTCAGTCCAAAACCGGCCAACGGCCAACCCCGGCTCGAGAAGTACAGCGAGATGAAGGCGCCGAGTCCCGCGAAGCCCACGCCTTGCAGTCCCACCGCCGCGCCGGGCCGCCAGATGCGGGCAAGGATGCGCCAGAACGATTCGCGCTTACCGGTAGGCGACCGCACTTCCGGGACGCTGTGAACCATCCACCAACCCAGCAGCGGAACGACGGTGCAGGCGAGCATCAGACCGGCAAATCCGCTGTAGCGAAGCAGCAAAAGACCAACTGGGCCGCCTGCGGCGAATGCTCCGTACATCCCGGCGCCGACGAGTGCGATGACTTTGCCCGAGCGGTGGGTGCCCATGAGGCCGACACCCCAACTGATCATGCCGACCAGTACCTGACTTTCGCCGAGACCGAGGAGCAGACGCCCGACGATCAGCAATCCGTAGCTGGCGGGCGGGGGCAGTACCGCCCACGCGGATACGAGGCAAATCAGGCTGGCCAGTGAATACAGCTTGAGTCCACGCAGCATGCAGATCTTGCTGCTAACCTGGTCGGCGAGATTGCCGGCATGGTTGCGCGTGAGAATTGTCGAGAGGAATGCGATACCTACGGCCAGTCCTCCCAGCGCGTTGCCAAGGTGCAGTTGATGGGTCACGTAAACGGGAATGGCCGGCAGCGCCATCGCGACGGCCAGGTAGGAGAGGAACAGCGCCGCAGTCAGACGTACAAGATGGCGCTGGGCGGTATCGTCGCCGGGCGTTTCGGTCATGGGTATCAATCTCGAAGAGTGCAGTTTGCCGCAGAGCTTAGCGTTAAATCCGAAGACCGTTCAGACAGATGTTTTCGAGTTCCGGTCATTCTGCGTACTTCAGGTTTTTCCTTAGCAGCGAAAACTGGCTGCAAAGGGTTGGCCGAAAAGCGAAAGTAATTGGCATTCCGGCTGCTATGCGGCGACTACCATTCACTTCAACGCAACGAATGAAGTCATCACCCACGGAGCCTTGCTTAAGCCATGAACGTGACGCGATTTAATGAAGCCCCCGAGTACTTTCCTGCGCAGCACTATCAGATGCGTTGCGTGAGACTGCAGGGCCATGAGGCCGGCCCTTCCGAAGCATTGTGGATGGGTGTGTCGACGATAGAGCCCGGAGGCCACACCTCGCTTGCAGCGTCGCCGCTGGAAAAGCACTACCTGGTGCTGCAAGGCCAGGTGGTGGTTAGTACCGGAGACGATGAAACGACGCTCTATAAACACGACTCGTGTCGCCTCGCGCCCGGTGAATCGCGTGCGTTGAGAAACGATTCCGCGCAGGCAGCGATGATTTTACTGGCTATGCCACTGCCGCGTTCGACACCGTGATGTGTGAGGCGGTTCCAGTTCCAGCGTTGCAGTTTGGTTAACGGTCTATTGATAAATGGTGGCTCGTTCGGCGTGAGGATTGCCCCTACCATTTCACGCGGCGCTGCTTGCGCCCCAGTCATAAAAGGAATGTCATGAATCTCGCTTCCATCCGCAAAGATGCCTTTGCGATGCCCGTTCATAATCCCGCCTATCCGCGGCCGCCGTATCGATTCATCAATCGGGAATACTTCATCATTTCGTATGAGACCGATTTTGATGCATTGCGCGCCATTGTGCCGGAGCCGCTGCATCCGGAAAACGATCTTGTGCATTACGAATTTATTCGCATGCCGGACTCATCCGGCTTTGGCGACTACACCGAAAGCGGTCAGGTGATCTCGGTACGCGACCAGCAAGGGCGTCTCGGCAACTACACGCACTCGATGTACCTCGATGATGAAGGCCCGATCGCGGGTGGCCGCGAAATCTGGGGTTTTCCGAAGAAACTGGCCAGGCCCACTCTGAGTGTGGACGGCAACGACACGCTGCTCGGCACGCTCGACTACGGCACACAGCGTATCGCAACCGGCACGATGGGTTTCAAGCACACAGCGCTCGATATCGAGGCCGAGCGCAAGAAGCTGGCGGACACACCGAACTATCTGTTGAAAGTGATTCCGCATGTCGACGGTTCAGCGCGCGTGTGCGAACTCGTGCGTTTCTTTCTGCGCGACGTGAGCGTGCTCGGCGCGTGGTCGGGGCCGGCAGCGCTCGAACTGCATCCGCATGCGTTGGCGCCCGTCGCCGACCTGCCGGTGAAGCGCATTGTCGGGGCTCGGCACGTGATCGCCAATCTGACACTGGATATCGGCGAGGTTGCGTTCGACTATCTGGCCTCGACCGAGACCGTGAAACTCGCGGTCAATCAATAACGCTCCATGAACCTGCAGGAAAGGAGAGCAACATGTCTTTGACGAATAAAGTCGCGCTGGTGACCGGTGCGGCAAGCGGTATCGGTGAGCAGTGCGCACGCAAACTCGCCAGTCTCGGCGCGGCAGTGGTGATTGCCGACCTGAATCTCGAGAACGCGCAGAAGGTGGCGAGCAGCATCGTCGCTGCGGGCGGAAAGGCGCTCGCCGTTGCGATGGATGTCACCAGCGAGGAAGCGGTGAATAGCGGCATTGAGCGCGCGGTGAAGGAACTCGGCAGCATCGATGTGCTCGTCTCGAACGCGGGTATCCAGATCGTCGCCCCCATTGAGGAGTATGCGTTTTCCGACTGGAAGAAGATGCTGGCAATCCATCTGGACGGCGCTTTTCTCACCACGAAAGCGGCGATCAAACACATGTACGCAAGCGGCAAGGGCGGCTCGATCGTTTACATGGGATCGGTGCACTCGCACGAGGCGTCGAAGCTGAAGGCCCCCTATGTGACCGCCAAGCATGGGTTGCTAGGGCTGGCGCGGGTGGTTGCGAAAGAAGGTGGTCCGCGCGGTGTGCGCGCGAATGTCGTGTGCCCGGGTTTTGTACGCACGCCGCTTGTCGACAAGCAGATTCCCGAGCAGGCCAAGGCGCTCGGCGTCTCCGAAGCCGAAGTCGTGAAGAACGTGATGCTTAGGGAAACTGTCGACGGTGAGTTCACCACGGTCGAGGACGTGGCCAATACGGTGGCGTTCCTTGCCGGCTTCGAATCGAATGCGCTCACCGGACAGTCGGTGATCGTCAGCCACGGTTGGGCAATGCAATAAAAGGGGTAACGTATGCGCAGCAGTACGAAAAAGAACAACCGGCAGCCAGATGCGTTCGTGCTGCCGCGCTACGACGAAATTGCTCTGGTGCTTCAGGGTGGCGGTGCGCTTGGCTCGTATCAGGCCGGCGTCTTCGAAGGTCTGGTCGAGGCCGGCGTGCAACCGAACTGGATTGCAGGCGTCTCGATCGGTGCGTTGAACACCGCAATCATCGCCGGCAATGCGCCGGAGAAGCGGGTGGAAGCGTTGCACGATTTCTGGAACTCGATCTGCCACCCGCTTGACTGGGTAGGCGGTTTGGGAGCCTGGATACCGACCGTGTTCGGCATGCATGATCAGTCGCGCAAGTGGGCCGGCCTGTGGGCAGCAGGACGCGCCTTGACGGAAGGTCAGCCGGGATTTTTCTCGCCACGCAGACCGTTGCCGATGGCCGGCTTCGGCAAGCAGACGTCCAACCTGGTGAGCTACTACGATACGTCTGCGCTAAGGGAAACGCTCCTGCAGTTCGCCGATTTCGATCGCATCAACGACGGCGACATCCGCGTGTCGGTCGGCGCGGTGAATGTACGAAACGGCAACCTGGTGTATTTCGATAACACGAAAATGCGTCTGGAACCGGAGCATTTCATGGCGTCGGGCGCATTGCCGCCTGGCTTTCCTGCGGTGGAGATCGACGGCGAGTACTACTGGGACGGCGGCCTCGTGTCCAACACACCGCTTACCGAGGTGTTGCGCGATGCGGATCACAAGGATGCATTGGTGTTTCAGGTGGATCTGTGGAGCGCGCGCGGTAATCCTCCGGGCGACTTCCTCGACGTGTCCGAACGCGCCAAAGACATTCAATACTCGAGCCGCACGCGGGCGATCACCAACATGCTGGCGGATCGTCAGAAGCACGCGCGTTTCATCAAGGAACTGCTTGCGCATGTTCCGCCTGAAGTGCTGAAGTCCGATCCGCTATTCCGTCGCGCGGAAGAAGCCGCTGACGGCAGCGCGATCAATGTCGTGCATCTCATCTACAAGAACAAACCTTATGAGGGGCATTACAAGGACTACGAGTTCAGCGTCGACACGATGAACGAGCATTGGGAGAGCGGTCTTGAGGATATCCGCGACTCGTTCGCCCATCGGGAGTGGTTCGATGTGCCGAGCCGAGAACAGGGCTTCGTGACACATGACGTGCATCGGCGCGCCGACGCTGTGCCGCAGTCTGACCGTAACATGCCTGAATTGCCGCTTGGAGCGGAGCGAAAGGTCGCTGTATAGACGATTTGCGCCGCTATTGCCTCTGTAGGGATAGCGGCGCCGGTCTGCTAAACGGGATTGATTTCATCCTGGCTACGCCGCGTGGTGCGAGGCCCCAGCGTACGTATGGTGATCGCTACGGTCAGCAACGCCGCCGCGATGATGCCGAACATGGCCCCTGCGCCTTGCTGGTTCAATACCGGCAGCAGGATGAACGGCAAGACGCCGCTGACGAAGCGTGACAGCGAGTAGGTGCTGCCGATCGCAGTGGACCGCACACTGGCCGGAAATATCTCCGACTGATATACGTGGTACGCATTGCTGAATACATTCGATGCGCACGTTGTCAAAATGCCGAAGCACACGATCAACATTGAGTTGTTCGAATAGGCAAAACATAACCCGAAGACTGCTATCGAGAGGATAGACGCGACTACCAGCGTCCGGCGTTCGATCCAGTTGAGAAGCGGAATCGAAAGCAGAGACCCCACGGGATAGCCGAGGAACGACAGCGCGATAAACAACGTCCCACCTGTGATGTCGTAACCGCGGCTTTTCACCACGGTGCTGGCCAGAGTGCCGAAGCCGTAGTAGCCGAACCCTTGCAGCATATGGAAGATGGTCAGCATTACATAACGCTTTCCGTAAGGCGCCTGGCGCAGTAAAGCGATACGTTCGCTCAAGCGCATTGGGTGCTGGTGTGGTTTCGCTTCCGGGGTAATGCTCGATACGTTAACACCTGCGCTGCCGGCAAACCTTCGCAGCATGGCGTGCGCCTCTTGCACACGTCCCTGGGCCAGAAGCCAGCGTGGGCTTTCCGGAAGCTTGTGCTGAACGAACAGGACCAATACGGCACCGAGGCTCCCAATCGCGAGGATGATCCGCCAGCCCGCCACACCGCCAAGGTGCAGCGGATTGAGCCACACTGCAAGGAATCCCACTAACGGTACAGCCACATACGAAGTGGTGTAGGCCCATGCAGCCAGCCGGCCGCGGCGTTCTTTGGGCAGAATCTCGGAGAGGAAGCTATCTGCAACGGGATAGATCGCGCCCACGCCAATGCCGGTGAGCACGCGGCAGGCTACCAGCATTCCGGCGTTCACCGAGAATGCACCGGCCAGCGAAAAGAAGCTATACCAGACGAGGGTGAACAGAAACGCCTTGCGCCTGCCGATACGGTCGGCGATGCTGCCGAGGAGAAATGAGCCCACGAACATGCCAATGAAGGCTGAGGCGAGCAGGAACTTGAAGTCGGTGCTGTGCGGGTTGATTCCGTACTCGCTCTGAAGCGCTGTGCCGATCGAGCTGACGAGAAAGATCTCGTACATGTCGAAGAAGAGGCCAATGCCGATCACCCACACCACGAATCGATGCAGCGAGCCCACCGGCATGTTGTCCATCCAGCCGCCGACCGTGAAGGCGTCGGCGGACTGAGGGGCTGCACTTGCTGCTATGCCTGCTTCGGAGGATGGAAAGGCGGGTTGGGCGCCTGTAGCGGCGCCCATGCCCGGATTGTTGGCATTCATGGTGTCTCCTTGATTTGTAGGTTGTGGTGTCTTGCCGCCCACGGTTCTTATGCCGGGTGCGGAGCTGGGCATTACCAATCAGCTCAGGAGTTCTGAAATCTCGATCAGGTTGAGATCGGGATCTCGCACGTACACCGAGCGGATTTTTTGCATAGCGCCGGTTCGCTCAACCGGACCTTCGACGATCGGCCATTCCACCTTGTTCAGATGCCGGATAACGTCGTCAAGGGGAACGGTGGCGATGAAGCACAGGTCCAGCGCGCCAGGCACGGGCACGTGCGCCTTGGGTTCGAATTCGGCGCCACGGACGTGGAGATTGATTTTCTGGTTGCCGAACCGGAACGCCAGACGGCCTGCGCCGAAGGTTTCGAGTTCCATCTGCATGACCTGCGTGTAGAAATGCCGGGTCGCTTCGGGGTCGACACATGTCAGGACGAGATGATCGAGGTGATCGATCAATGGCATACCAAACTCCTTCTTAAGCAAGGGCGATAACGCTATGTTTCGCATCCTGCTGCATTTTCCGGAGCGCGATAATCGATGGATTCTCAAGCAGGCTTTCCTTCCAGGAAAGGCTCATCTGGAAGGAAGGGCGAGCGGTGGTGGCGCTTTAGACGGTGGTCTGCATGCCGATTCGGCCAATTGTCTGATGGGTCGTGCTGGAGGGGGCGGCCTTTCAGGCGATCAAGCGGGCTATGTGTAGGAGCTAGACATCCCGTTCGCGGAAGTGTTCAACCGCCAGGTCAATGAACGCCTTGACTTTGAGCGACTGGAACTTGCGTGTCGAGTAAACGATGCGAAACTCGCGGTCCGCCAGATGATACTCGGGCAACACGCGCTGTAGGCGTCCAGTGCGAATGTCGTCCTCGACCAGATACGCGGAGAGGGTGGCGATGCCCATCCCGGCTAATGCGCTTTCACGCACCATCCCGATGTTGTTGCACACAAAGCTGGCTTTGGGATGCGCGGCTATAGGCGTGCCGTCGACGGCATGGAAAACGACTTCTTCGTTGCTGTGTTCAGTACGGAATGCCAGGTATGCGTGATTGGCCAGATCCAATGGATGTTTAGGTGACCCATGCGCATCGATATAACTGGGCGCTGCGCAGACGTAAAAGTCGGTATGCGTAAGATGGCGCGAGATCTGGCTCATGCCATGGATCCGGCGTGCTGGCAGAATCCCGAGATCGAACTCCTCCTCGATCAGATCGACCGTGCGATCGGCGAGAACGAATTCGACGACGACGTTAGGATAGGCGCGCTGGTAAGCGGCGAGTACCGGCGCCAGTTTCCGCTGGGCAAAGAGGGCCGGCGCAACGACACGGATTCGCCCAGAAGTGCTCACCGCATTGGCCGAAAGCATCAGATAGGTCTCTTCGATCTCGCCGAGAATCTGCCGGCAACGCTCCAGATAGATGCGTCCAGGTTCGGTCAGCGACATCTTGCGCGTAGTTCGTTGCAGCAAGCGGGTGCCGAGGTGGTCTTCAAGTTCGGAAATGATCCTGCTTGTTCTCGGCACCGCGATATCGAGCGCCTCTGAGGCACGCGCGAAGCTGTTGAATTCCGCAACTTTGACGAAGACCCGCATCGAATTCAGTGCGTCCACCTTGCATTCTCCCGGTCGCTGTTAAGAGCAGGCGTGGCAGCGCTTTGCCCTGGATACAGAAGAGACTTTAGCGGGGAGCGATTCAGTTGTTAGGTCAAGTACTTTCGAAATTCGGACATCCGGCACGCGGGATCGTTGGCGAATCTGAGCCGCGCTGACCGGCATCGTGGCTTCGTGGTCAACGATATTAGAAGTTAATCTTCCAAGTTTACCTTGCAAGCTTGACTGTTTTTGTCCATGCTGTGTCTCATTGTTCCATCCAGACGTTCCTGAGACATATGTCTAAAAAGCCTTTCGATCAAGCCATCATCGACTTTATGCAAGCCATCGGGATGCTGGTGCGGCGGACCCGCAGCGAATCCTATAGCGACGAGCTTTCGTTCACGGAATCGATGGTCGTATCACGTCTCGCGAAAGACGGTCCCGCCACCACGGCCGATCTTGCGCGTGCCGAGGGTATGAAACCCCAGTCAATGGGCACGACGGTGGCGTCGCTCGAAGAAATGGGCATGATCAAACGCAAGCCGCATGCGACCGACGGACGCCAGGTATTGATCGAACTGACCCAGAAGGCTGTCCAGTTGCGCAAGAAAACGGGGGACGCCAAGCGCATGTGGCTGTCGCAGGCGATTGACGCACTCGATGATGAAGAACGCGAAACGCTCTTCAAGGCCGGCGAAATCATCAAACGGCTGGCGGAAAAATGAGCAGCTCCACCCGAAGCGCGAACACATCGGATCGCATCGATCCAATGGTCTGGCGGGTCGCGGTTGTCGTATTGATCGCGCCAATCATGACGCAAGTCGATTCGACTGTCGTAAACGTAGCGTTGTCGACCATCGGTCAGTCGCTCCACGCGTCGATTGCGTCGGCGCAGTGGATCATCAGCGGCTATCTGCTCGCGATGGCGCTGATGCTGCCACTTAACGGCTGGCTGGTCGACCGCGTCGGCGCAAAGCGCATTTACCTTGCGTGCTTTGCCGCATTCACACTTGCCTCGCTTCTCTGCGGCGCGGCACGCACCATGGACGAATTGATCTGTGCCCGGATCGCTCAAGGACTGGCGGGAGGTGTGCTGACGCCGATGACGCAAATGATGATTGCGCGCGTCGCCGGAAAGAACATGGCGCGTGCAATGGGCTATGTCACCGTGCCTATCCTGGTCGCGCCGGTTGTCGGCCCGGTGCTGGCCGGGGCGATTCTCGCGCACGCCACGTGGCCCTGGCTGTTTTACCTCAACTTGCCGCTTGGCGTGTTGGGCGTCATCCTGGCGGTTCGACTGCTTCCGCGCGATACGCTGGCAGAGCACAAGCGGCCGTTTGATTTTCCTGGCTTCCTGTTGATCTCGCCAGGTCTCGTAGGCGTCATCTATGGCCTGCAGAACACGTCTATAACGCTCGGAAAATGCACGTTAGTGGTGGGTGCGCTGTTTCTCTGCGGCTTTTTCTTTCACTCTATACGTCGCGGCAGCGCGTCGCTGATCGACGTGAGGATTTTCCGCAACCGGATTTTTTCGGTTGCCGCAGCCACGCAATTCTGCGCGAATGGGATCATGTTTGGACGGCAGCTTCTCATTCCGCTCTACCTCATAACCGGTTGCGCGTTGTCCCCCGCTCAAGCCGGCTGGCTGATCTCAGCAATCGGGGTTGGGATGATGTGTTCGTTCCCACTAGTAGGATTCCTGACGGACCGGTACGGTTGCCGCGTGGTCTCTGCCGGAGGCGCAGGCCTCGCCTTTCTTGGCATGCTGCCGTTCCTATGGATGATCGAGCATCAGTTCTCGCCTGTATGGGCAGCACTCAGCCTGTTCGCGGCGGGAGCGGGGCAGGGAACGATCAATATACCGTCAATCACCGCAGCCTATTCGTCGATTCCGAAAGACAGGATTCCGCTGGCGAATACAGCGTTAAACATCGCGCAAAGGCTCGGCGCCCCGATTGCGACCACCCTGCTGGCCATGGTCATGTCGCTTACGACGCATGCCACAACGAACGCCGAACCGCAGCGGTTTTTTGTCGTGTTTATCGTACTCACCGGTTTTCATTTGATGACCGTGGGCGCGGCAAGCTTCCTGCCCTTAAGGATTCATCGCCCCGCGGAATCTTGAGGCGCACGCGACGAACGGTTCCGTTCATCACTCCCCGATGAGGTGCGCGACGATGTCGCGTGTCTGGGGAAGGCGTCGATGTTCGAACAGGTAGATGCCTTGCCACGTGCCCAAGGTCATGCGTCCATGTTCGACCGGTATGGAAAGCTGCACCTGGGTGAGGGCCGTGCGCAGATGCGCGGGCATGTCGTCGGGTCCTTCGGTGTCGTGTTCGTAGCGGGTGAGGTCTTCGGGCGCGAGTGTGCCGAAGTAGGTTTCCAGATCGCGTCGCACGGATGGATCGGCATTCTCCTGAACGAGGAGAGACGCGGAGGTGTGACGGCAAAACAGCGTCAGGATGCCGGTCTGGACGGACGCTTCATGAACAAACTCACGCACGTCCGCGGTGAATTCAACAAGCCCGCGCGCGGGCGCTCTGACGTGCAAATGGCGAATGGCTTGGTGCATCGAATCGACTCCTGCCTGGCCGGTTTTCGAAGTGTGAAGACGTAGGCGCTGGGGCGCATCGTGCGAGGAGACGACGGCACCCGCTGCTGCGATGAGTATGCCACGCAGCTTACAGGGCCGGACATGACACCACGTTCAGCGGGGCGAGCACGGTGCCGGGCTGCCCCGCGCCGGCGGGTTGTCCTTGCGGCGGTGTCGAGATCAGACGGGTGCTGTTTGCCGCGGCATTCGCGAGCACATAGAGTTCATGGCCGCCGTCGGGCTGCCAATAGGCTCGATACACGCTCCCGTCGACGAATACCTGTAACGCGCCGTGCACCGTCTTGCCACCGCCGACGAAATCAACAGGTTCGCCACTGCGTAGCCGGAAGCCACCATCCGGCTGGTTCGCCCCGCTGGCTCCTACCAGCCTGCCGCATGCGTCGCCCCCATCTGCCGCCCACGCGGCGGTTGAGAGCAGCAAAACGGCCAACGGGGCAATCGTCTTCAGTTTCATGGCGTCAACTCTCTAGTGAGCCCTGCGAAGGGCATTGGGTCGAAAGGCAGCAGCAAGATTCATGACTGCACTTTGCAGCGTCTGATGAATACGCGGCGTGCGAAACGCTTTCGTCTAACGTTTATTGCCTGCTCGCAATCGTTTGCGTGTTGCTCGCAAACCCTTAAAGCGCAGAAAAGCTGCGCAACACGCCCTGATTGCGCTGAATTTTGTGCGCAGTGCGCCGATAACCAGCTATGAGGCGGGAGCGTTCGATCGGTGTCATGGGCGACATCAACGCGCTGTGCCCGGTAATCGAACCCGGAGAATCAGTAATGGCATCAGAATTGCGCGCGACCGATGAACGTACAAGCTTGACCAGCTCGAACAAGTTCGAATTGCTGCTGTTTCGCCTTGGATCGGTTCCCGATAGCGATGCCCACGAGCTATACGGTATCAACGTCTTCAAGATCCGCGAAATTTCGACCATGCCGAACGTGACGCCGATTATGGGCGCGTCGGAGTTTGTGATGGGCGCGGTGGATATTCGCGGGCAAATCATTCCGGTGATCGATCTGCCGCGACTGATGGGCTGTCAGCCGACGCGCGGCCTGAACATCCTGCTGGTTACCGAGTTTGCGCGCTCTACGCAGGCTTTTGCGGTCGAGGAAGTGGACGACATCGTCCGGCTCGAATGGAACCAGGTGCTGACGGCCGAGGGCGCCGCTGCCGGCAAGTCGGTGACGAGCATTGCGCGTATTGACGGCAACACGGGCGATTCGCGGCTCGCTCAGGTTATCGACGTCGAGCAGGTCTTGCGCGACGTTTTCCCGACCCAACACCCGGCGGTCGATCCCAATTCGGTCGGCGCACACTTGCGCATGCCGCCCGGAGCCAAGATTCTCGCGGCGGATGATTCGGGCTTTGCACGCAAGCTGATCGAACAGGCTTTAGGTGCGATCGGCGCGGAGTACATCATGGCCAAAACCGGTGAAGAAGCCTGGAACATGCTGCAGCAGATCGCGCGCGACGCCCAGGCTCAGAATCTGCGCGCACGCGACAAGGTCGCCCTCGTCCTGACCGACCTCGAAATGCCCGAAATGGATGGCTTTACGCTGACCCGGCATATCAAGGGCGATGCGCGTACTCGCGACATTCCGGTTGTGATTCATTCGTCGCTGACCGGAGCCGCCAACGAAGCGCACGTGAAGAATGCGGGTGCGAACGGATATATCGCCAAGTTCGCGGCCGGTGAACTGGCGCAAGCAATCCGCAAGGCGATCGAGGGGTCGCTGGACGAGCTTCAGGTGCAGACGGCCTGAGCAGCACGGCGGACCATCACGCGCTTTCGTGGCATCATCTGTGGCACCTCCACTCCACTGCAGGAGCGCATGCCATGGCAACGTATATCGTTTTCACCCGCGAAAGCACGCAGGATCAGGCCGAACTCGACATCTATCAGAGCAAGGTGGGCGCAACCTTCAAGGGGCATCCCATCAAAATCCTTGCTGCCTATGGTCCGCAGCAGGTGCTCGAGGGTGACGCGCCTGAGGGTGTCGTGATTGTCGAGTTTCCCACCACGGAAGCGGCACGCGCCTGGTACGACGGTCCTGAGTATCAGGAAGTCAGGCAGCACCGCTTCAAAGGCTCGAAATATCGCGCCGTTCTCGTCGAAGGCGTTTGAGGCGACCGGCGCCGCTCTGGCGGCGCCGAATCAGTTTGCCAAGCTAGTTCGACAAATGCAGGTTCTTCGTTAGCACCGTACCCGTGTGCGGGCTGATCAGCCAGACGGCGCGAATATTGGCGTACAGAACCGAGGTTCGGGTCGTGATGTCGGTCGGCTCGTCATCGGTTGGATCGCTGTGTTCGCGCTTATCGCTCAGGTAGGGCGGCGTCAGGTCACACATCAGCGCAATGGCGAAGTCGCCGTCGACACTGGCGAAGGTCGCTTGCGGGACCGTGAGGTGCGCGCGCACCTTGGTCTTGCTGGATGCGTCGAGCTTGAGTTCAACGAGATCGATCTGTTGGACAAATCCTTTCGCTTTGGCTTCCGGGGCTACCACCAGACCGCGTCCGCTTTGCCCGGCGACTATTTTCTTAAGCACTATCATGCCCGGCGCGTCGTCGCTTGCCAGATCAGTCTTGACGGTCAGGGAATGGTTTTGCGAACGATAGAGCACGCCGTACGGCAGCGGTACGACGAAAACCAGATCGTGATCGAGACCGACCTTGGCCAGGTCGAGATTGGGCGGCGGCTTGCGGGCAGGAATCAGTTCGCGTAGACGCTCGGTCAAGGTGGGCCAGTTCGCATGGACGCGCCCTGTCGCCAGCGTATCTCTAACCGCACCGGGGTCGTCGCCGACAACAGGCCGCGCCGCGAAAATATCCGCGCGCGGCGAGACTTGCGCCTGGCTCGCAGCCTTGACATCGGAGGCGGCCTGCAAGGATGCGGCATGCGCAAGCGCCTCGAAGCAGAGCAGGGCGCAAGCAGCGTTGAAGCGAATCAGTCGGGATTTCAGGTTGGACACGACGAAGCCCTCCGGGACGACCGCAGTCTAGCGTAACGGTGACCGGAATGGGCGACGTCTGCGCCTCGTGAGCTTGCTGATTTACTTCACTGCCCCCAAAGCGAGTCCTTTGACCAGATAGCGCTGCAGCCAGGCAAACACCACGGAAACCGGCAAGGTTGCGCACAGCGTCGCGGCCATGACCAGATGCCATTCGACGACGTATTTCCCCGCCACCATATCGGTGACCTGCACGGTGAGCGTCTTGTTTTCGGGCGAACGGATCAGCGTATAAACCACCGCAAACTCATTCCACGCGTTGATAAACGTAAAGATGGCGGTGACGACAATAGCTGGTACGGCCAACGGCAGGAACACCTTGAATACCGCCTTGGCTCTGCCGCAGCCTTCGAGCCACGCCGACTCTTCGAGGTCGCGCGGCACGGTCTGAAAGTATGACGACAGCATCCATACCGCGAACGCAATGTTGAACGCCGCGTACGAGACGATGACCGCCAGCTTCGAGTCCACCAGATTGCCGTCGCCGTAGGGAATCATGGCGGCGAGGCGGAACAGGCCGACCACCAGCAGGATGGGCGAGAGCATCTGCGTGACGAGCAGGAACTGCCGGTACAAGCCGCGTCCCTTGAACGGAAAGCGCGCGAGGGCATAGGCCGCGGGCAGGCTGACCGCCAGCGCGAGCGCCATGGAAAGCAGGCTGATCACCACGCTATTGCGCAACGCCACGCCGAAGTTGGCGGCCTCCCACATATCCGCGAAGTTGCTCCATTGCCAGTGCACCGGCAACCAGCGCGCCGGATAGACGAACACCTCGTTGGCCGGCTTGAGCGCGGTAAACAGCATGATCGCAAACGGGAACAGCACCAGGACGATCAGCGGAGAGAGCGCGAGCCAGCACCACAGCGTGCGTTTCATCTTGAGGCTCATGCGTTCTCTCCTTCTTTTGACGGCTGCATGCGCAGATACAGCATCGAAAACGCGAACAGCATGACCAGCATGATCAGCGACACCGCTGCCGCCTGACCCGGACGTCCAAGCCGGAAGCCGACTTCGTATAGGTAAGTGACGAGGATGTGCGTGCTTTCATCGGGGCCGCCTTGCGTCATGACCCAGATGATCGGAAACGAATTGAACACGTAGATCACATTCAGCAGGATCGCCATGTTGACGAACGGTTTGAGCAGCGGCAGCGTCAGCTTGCGGAACTGCTGCCATGCGCTCGCTCCGTCGATACGCGCCGCTTCGTAGATATCGCCCGGTACGGATGACAAACCGCCCAGCAGGATGGTCACCGTGAACGGAATCGATACGAGAATCCCCACGGCGATCTCGACCGGAAACGCGAGCTCGGGTGTAGCGAGCCAGTGAATTGGCCCGTCGATGAGGCCGAGCCGGTGCAGCGTGACGTTGACCATGCCGTAGTCGTCATTGAAGGCCCAACGCCACACGACGGCGGTCATCGTCAGCGACACGGACCACGGCAGCATCACAATGGTGCGTGCTACGCCGCGTCCGTAGAAATCCTGATTAAGCACGAGCGCCACCGGCACGGAGATCAGCACGGTGCCGCCCACCACAAAGAAGGTCCAGTAGACGGTTCGCCTTAGCGCACCGAGAAATTCCGGATCGGCAAAGACGGTATAGAAATTCTTCAGCCCGGTGAAGTCACGGATGGCGCCAAAACGCGAAACATCGTGCAGCGACTGATACACGATGTTGAAAATCGGATAGCTGATGATAAACAGCGCCAATATCAAACTAGGCGCGATCAGCAACCAGGGCGCCGACAGGCGCGGGGAAGCAGGACGGCTCATGCGTGCTCGATCGTAAGTCGCGCCGGACGCTCGATTCAGCCTCGAGGCCGGTGCAACGGGATGGGCCGGGTACAACACAATGCGCGCCGCTGACAGCAGCGGCGCGCACCGGTCTACATTGACACGTTGTTAAATTACCCTGGCATTACTTGCCAAGCGATTCATTTGCCTTTTCGGCTGCCGCGTTAAGCGCAGCGGCCGGCTGGGCCTTGCCAAGGTAGATCGACTGCATGGCGTCGGATACAGCCTTGGCGGTATCTTCCCAACCCGTGATGGTCGGAGCGAACTTCGCGCTCGGCAGCAGCGCGATGAACGCCTTCGTATCAGGATTGTCGAACGCCGGGTCGGTCGCTTCGGCCTTGGTGGTCGGCAGGAAACCTTCCGTGCTCGTGAATTTCACACGCGGTTCCTTCGTGAACAGATAGTCGAGGAACTTCCAGGCGCTCTTCTTCACCTTCGAGTTCTTGAACATCACGATCGAATCCGTCACTGCATACGTGGCGTGCGTCGTGCCCATCGGGATCGGATCGATGCCGTACTTCAGGTTCGGCGCTTCCTTGGCGATCTGCTTGGAGAGGAACGGTGCCGAGATCACCATGGCGACGCGGCCCTGCTTGAACAGGTTCTGCACGTCTTCACGGCTATAGCCCGTCACGCCCGGTTCAGTCAGGCCGTCGTCGATCAGCGTCTTGTACAGCGTCGCGGCCTTCACGCCAGCCGGCGAGTTGAACGCAGCTTTGCCGTCCTTGCCCACCACTTCGCCGCCGTAGCTCCACAGCGCGTAGTAAAAGTAGACATCCGTTTCGATTTCCTTGCCTTGCAGACCGAAGCCGGCAATGCCTTGCGCCTTCAGCTTCTTCGACGCATCGATCACGTCATTCCAGGTCTTCGGGCCGTTCGGATAACCGACCTTGGCCAGCAGATCCTTGTTGTAGTAGAGCGCGCGGGCCGAGGCGGCGATCGGCAGGCCGTACACCTTGCCGTTGATCTCGCCCGGAGCGAGGAACGGGCCGATGAAGCGGTTCTTGAAGCTCGCATCCATGTAGCCGTCGAGCGGCTCAGCCACATCGTCCTTCACGAAGTCGAGCAGCCAGCGTGTGCCGACGATCGCGAGATCGGCGTTGGCGCCACCCGTGATGTCCGTTTGCAGTTTCTGTTGCAGCGTGTCCCAGCTCACGTCCTCGATCTTGATGGTCGTGCCGGGATTGGCCTTTTCGAAGTCCGAGGCAACTTGCTGGAAGTACGGTGCGGTGGCGTCGCTGTAATGGGCGACGGTCACGCGGACCGTGTCGGCGTGTGCCGCGACGGCCAAACCTGCACACGCGAGCGCTACGGCAATCTTGCCTAGCGCGAAGGAAGCACGGGCTTGCAACGACATTTCTCTCTCCTGTGTCGATCGGAGTTAACGCTTTAGCGCTTACTCCGGTCCCATCCAACGAAGATGGGGGGTGGTCTGCTGCCGTCGCCGGCTGCTGGGTTATCAAATTGTTTGAAAAAATCCTACAGGAGTTAAAAAATGTTGTCACGTAGGGTCTACGATATTTTTTATCTGGGCCGTTTATGCTTAAGATGCTGTAAAGAAGGCGTATTTTGTGCGGTGCGAAGACGGGCGTAGAATCCGCCGAGGCACTCAGAATAAGCGGTTTGAGTGGTTTGTGTTGGAAATTTACAGGGTGCGAAGGGTTTTTGGCGCCGGTCAACCGAGGGTGAGGGAAGACATGAATCGAGTGGTTTTGGTCACCGGCGCCGCTGGCGGGATCGGTAGCGCGCTGTGCCGGCGTTTTGTCGAGCAGGGCGATGCCGTGCTCGCGCTCGACCTCAACCCGGCCGCGCTCGATGCGCTTGCCGCCACGCTGGGCGCAGACCGAATCACACCGGTCGTGGCCGATCTGGCGGACCCCGCGTCTGTGCAGGCGGCGGTCGCGCAGGCGGTCAAGCTGCGCGGGCCGGTCGACGTGCTGGTGGCCAACGCGGGCGGCGCAAAATCGCCAACGCTGGCTGCCACCGACATCGCCAGCTGGCAACGCGACGTGAACCTCAACCTGAATGGCACGTATTACACGGTGGAAGCCGTGCGCGCCTCGATGATCGAGCGCCAGCAGGGCGTGCTGGTGCTGATCGGCTCGGTCAACGGGCTGGCGTCGCTTGGTCACCCGGCCTACAGCGCCGCGAAAGCCGGCTTGATCAGCTATACGAAGGCGCTGGCGCTGGAATTGGGCAAATACGGCATCCGCGCGAACATCGTCTGCCCGGGCACCGTGAAAACAAAGGCGTGGCAGGCGCGCGTCGACAAGAATCCACAGGTCTTCGAGAACCTGAAGAAATACTATCCGTTGCGCGACTTCGCAACGCCGGACGACATCGCCGACGCGGTGCAGTTTCTCGCCTCGCCGATGGCGCGCGTGATTACCGGTGTGGCTTTGCCGGTCGACGGCGGCCTGATGGCAGGTAACCGGCTGATGGCCGAGGATTTGACGCTCGAGACGTTTTGAACCAGATGAACGTGGTGCGCGCACCTTGCGGTTGCACCGGACGACGATGAGGACAGCATGGCAGCAGTGCAACTGAGCGGCATTTTCAAGCGTTACGGCGACACGCAGGTGGTGCACGGCATCGATCTGAATATCGACGACGGCGAATTCGTCGTGCTGGTCGGGCCGTCGGGTTGCGGCAAGAGCACGCTGATGCGCATGGTGGCCGGACTCGAAGAGATCAGCGGCGGTGACCTGATGATCGGCGGCACACGCGCCAACAGTCTCGCGCCGCAGCAGCGCAATATCTCGATGGTGTTCCAAAGCTATGCGTTGTATCCGCATCTTTCGGTCTACGAAAATATCGCCTTCGGCCCACGCATCCGTAAGGAAGCGTCCAGCAGTTTCAAGCCGCGCATCGAAGCCGCGGCGAAGATGCTCAACCTTGGCAGCTATCTGGACCGTTTGCCGCGCGCGCTCTCCGGCGGGCAGCGCCAGCGTGTGGCGATGGGCCGCGCCGTGGTGCGCGAACCGTCTTTGTTTCTGTTCGATGAACCGCTGTCGAATCTCGACGCCAAGCTGCGTGTACAGATGCGCACCGAGATCAAGGCACTGCACCAGCGGCTTAAGAACACGGTCATCTACGTCACGCACGATCAGATCGAAGCGATGACGATGGCCGACCGGATTGTCGTGATGAACGCGGGACGCATCGAACAGATCGGCCGGCCGCTGGATCTGTACGACCGGCCGGCGAACCTGTTCGTGGCCAGCTTTCTTGGCTCGCCCTCGATGAATTTCGTCGACGGCGTGCTGACGAGCGGCGCAAGCGGTCTCGCGCTGAAACTGGCGGACGGCAGTGAGGTGGCCTTGTCGCAGACTCCGTCCTCCGCCAAAACCGGCGCGAAGGTTACGCTTGGCATTCGACCCGAGCACATTGATGTCGTGGCGCCGCCGGAAGGCGTCTCCATGGAGGTCGAAGTGGTCGAGCCAACTGGCGCCGAGACCCACTTGTACGGGAAAATAGGCGGCAGCACGTGGTGCGTGACGACGCGCCAGCGCTCGACCATCGAGCCTGGTCAGCGCGTGGCGCTACGCTTGCCGGCTGGACACATTCACCTGTTCGATACGGAGAGTGGACGCAGGCTCGACTGAAATCGCGTGTGGCCGCCGTTTTGAGTTGTACGAAGCGCGGATTCCAGACCTTGAACCCATAAGGAAACACACGGGTGTCCGCTCCCAACCTGATTCCCCACATTCGCGGTGCGTTGACCGAGTTACGGCCAGCCGAGCGCAAGGTCGCCGACATGGTGCTGAGCGACGTCGACTTCGCCATGCGCGCGAGCATTACCGAGCTCGCCCAGCGCGCGGACGTGTCCGAGCCTTCGGTCACGCGCTTTTGCCGCGCGGTCGGCGCGAATGGCCTGCGCGACTTCAAGATGCAACTGGCGCAGAGCGTGGCGGGCGGTTTGCCGTATGCGTCCACAGCCGTCGCACGGGATGACGACATCAAGACCTTGCTCGACAAGGTCGGCGAAGCGGCGGTCGACGGCATCACGCACGCGCGCGAGGCGCTCGATCCGGTGGTAGTCGAAGCGGCGATTGCGAGCCTGGCCAGCGCGCGTCGCGTGTATTTCTTCGGCGTAGGATCAGGCTCGGGACTGGTGGCCCAGGATGCGGCACTGCGCTTCCTGCGACTCGACATCGCCGCCAGCGCTTTCGTCGACGGTCATCTGCAACGCCTTTATGCGGGGCTTCTCGAACCCGGGGACGTGGCCTTCGCAATTTCGCACTCGGGGCGCAGCATCGAGGTGAACGAAAGCATTCAGATCGCCAAGGAGCGCGGCGCCACGACCATCGCGCTGACCAATGTCGGCTCGCGGCTTGCGTGGCTCGTCGACATTCCACTGCTGCTGCGCGTGCCGAGCGCGATCGATCCACACACGCCGGGCGTATCGCGGCTCGTGCATCTGTGCATCATGGATGCGCTGGCTATCGGCGTGGCCCTCAAGCTTGGGCCCAAGACCCTCGAAAAGATGCGCCATGCCAAGGCACGCCTGTCGAATGAGCCCGAACCTGCAGCGGGTGA
Organism: Paraburkholderia phenazinium; assembly: GCF_900141745.1. NCBI lineage: Bacteria > Pseudomonadati > Pseudomonadota > Betaproteobacteria > Burkholderiales > Burkholderiaceae > Paraburkholderia > Paraburkholderia phenazinium. Next base: position 1,462,612 of record NZ_FSRM01000002.1, read on the forward strand.
ATCGTCCTAGCGGCGTTCGCCGCTTTCTTTCCCGCTTTCTTTCCCATTACCCTCAAGAATCGCCAGGCGCTGCCGTTAATGCGTACGGAGCGCTTTTGGATTGAATCTTTTAGCGATTCGAGCGGATAGGTGTAAGCTGGCATCCGAAAAAATCCGCATTTAATCAATTGCTCTCAATGCGACGGGGACGGCAAAATCCGAAGGCGGAGTCGTTTTCGACGGAATTGAAGGCGGTATCCTGGTCACCTTCACATGGAGACGCTGTGATTCGACGCGGCCTCGGGGGTCTGCTGCTCGCATTGAGTTGCCTTGGCAGCGCAATGGCGGCTGGTCCGACCTGTTCCCGTTCGTTTACGCTGGCGTTGCACGATCACGGTCTGCTCTATTCGGTTGACACCGACACGGGCATCGACAAGGACTTCGCCGACGAGCTGATCCGTCGCAGCGGTTGCCAGATCAGAGTCAGCCTGATGTCGCGCGCGCGCATCTGGAAGCTGATCGAATCTGGCGCGCTCGATTTCAGCCTGTCCGGGATTGCCAATGACGAGCGTAATCAGTACGCGGATTTCGCCTGGTACTTCAGCGACAAATACTATTTGCTGGTGCGCAAGGATGCCGGCATTCGCCAGTTAAGCGATTTCGAGCACAACGACCAGTTTCAGCTCGGCGTTATCCGCAGCTTCCGCTATAGCGAATCGGCCAACCGGCTGGTTGACGATCTGACGGCGGAAAACCGCGTTAGCCAGGCCGGCGGCCTGGACCCGCTGTATAAGGCGCTGCTTCTGGGGCAAATCCAGGGGATGATTATCGAGCCCTTCGATTACCCCGCTATCGATGAAACGAAAATTCGCGATGTGACCACTATCGTGGAGTTCAACGATCCCGCCGTACCGCACGGCGTGATCATGTCGAAGAGGTCGCTGTCGCCGGCCGAGCGGGAGAAATGGCGGGCGCTGGTAAATGAAATGCGTGCGGACGGCACCGTACGGCGGATCTTCCAGAAGTATTTCAAACCTGACCTCGCCGATTCGATGGTCGACTTCCAGACGCCGCCGTGAGCTGGACGCGCCTTATCCTGCTGCCACTCCTGGTCTTGTCCACTTCACTCAGTGTGACGTGGGCACTTTGGGACCATGAGCGGCAAGCTGCGCGCCATGAACTGCTTACTCAGTTCGACTTCTCGCTGGGCGACGCTGTCAGCCGGATCGAACAGCGAATGGGCACGTATGAGCTGTTGCTGCGCGGCGTGCAGAGTCTGTTCAGCGCGACCGGCACGGTGGACCGCGAGCGCTTCCACGATTACGTCAGCACGCTTGATCTCGACGCCAACTTCTCGGGCATTCAGGCCATTGGCATCGTCACGTGGGTGCCGGCGGCGCAAAAGGCCGACCACATCGCCGCCATGCGCCAACAGGGCCTGCCCGACTATACGATCCAGCCTGACGGTTCGCGCGAAAACTACGCGCCTATCATCCAGCGTGAGCCTTATATTGGCCTCAATCGCGCGCCGCCTGGCTTCGATGGCTGGACCGACCCGGCGCGGCGCCGCGCCATGGAGCGGGCGCGCGATTCCGGCATGGCGGCGATCTCAGGGAAGGTTCGCCTCTCGGTGGATTCCGAGGCCACGCCTCGCCCCGGATTCGTCCTGTACCTGCCGATCTACGCACCCGGGCAGTCGCAGGACAGCGTTGCCCAGCGCCGCGCTCACCTGATCGGCTGGGTCTATGCTTCGTTCCGCATGCGCGATGTGATCGCCAGTTTGTACGGCGAGCAGCCTCCCGGGCTGACCATCGCGATCTACGATGGCATCGAGCCTTCGGCCGCGACGCTGGTGTATAAGACAGCCGATGCGGGCGGCCATCATTTGCCCACGGATATTTCGGCCAACGAATATCTCGTCGTCGACGGTCACGACTGGACGCTTTCGATGAGCGCCCAGGACGATTTCAATGCCCGCTTCGGCCGCAACACAGCCCTGCTGATTGCCGCTATCGGGACGGGCCTTAGCCTGATGCTGACCGTCCTCACCTGGCTCATCATGACCGGCCGCGGTCGCGCGATGCGGCTCGCCTCGGCGATGACGAAAGAACTGCGTGACAACGAGGCCGAGCTTCGCATCGCCGCGGTTGCGTTCGACTCGCAGGAGCCGATGATGATCACCGACGCCGACGCCAAAATTCTGCGCGTGAACTCGGCGTTCACCGCGTGCACGGGCTACACACCCGAGGAAATTGTGGGCCAGACGCCGCGCGTATTTCAGTCGGGTCGTCACGACGAAGCGTTCTTCCGCGCGATGTGGGAAGCGATTCAGTGTGACGGCGCATGGCAAGGGGAAGTCTGGGACCGTCGCAAGAATGGCGAAATCTACCCGAAGTGGCTGACGATCTCCTCGGTGAGAGGCGACGATGGGGCTATCAGTCACTATGTCGGCACGCATCACGACATTACCGAGCGCAAGATCGCGGAAGAGCGAATCAAGGAACTGGCGTTCTTCGACGCGCTGACCCGCTTGCCTAACCGGACCTTGCTGCTGGACCGCCTGAAGCAGGCGATTACCGCGAGCGCGCGGAGTGACACGTGCGGCGCCTTGCTCTTTATCGATCTGGATCACTTCAAGACGCTAAACGACACCCTGGGCCACGACAAAGGCGACTTGCTGCTGCAGCAAGTCGCGCAACGCCTGGCCGCGAGCGTACTTGAGAACGACACAGTGGCCCGCGTAGGGGGCGACGAGTTCGTGGTGGTGGTGGGGAGCCTGCACGAGAATCGGGAGGAAGCCGCCACCCAGACCGAAACGCTGGGCGAAAAAATTCTCGCTGTCCTCGGTAGTCCGTATCAACTTGGAGACATTGAATATCGCAGTACCGCGAGCATCGGCGCCACCGTGTTCAAGGGACATCAGACGTGCATCGACGAACTGCTGAAGCAGGCAGACCTCGCAATGTACAAGTCCAAGGAAAAGGGTCGCAATGCGGTGTGTTTCTTCGATCCGGACATGCAGACCGTCGTGTTGGAGCGGGCCGCGCTGGAAGCCGGGTTGCGCAATGCGATCGAGGCCAATCAGTTCCTGCTGCACTACCAGGCTCAGGTCGACGGCACACGCGTAACGGGTGCGGAAGCGCTGGTGCGCTGGCAGCATCCCACGCGCGGTATCGTCCCGCCTGCCGAGTTCATTCCGTTGGCGGAGGAAACCGGTCTGATCCTTGCCCTCGGAAGCTGGGTCATGGAGGCGGCCTGCATGCAACTGGCGCAATGGGCCACGCGTGCGGACATGGAACATCTCACGATTGCAGTGAACGTCAGTGTCCAGCAGTTCCGCGAACCTGATTTCGTGGACAAGGTTTTGACCATCATTGCCCGCACCCGCGCGAGGCCAGACAGGTTGAAGCTTGAGTTGACCGAGAGCGTGCTGGTCGACAACGCGCAGGACATTATCCAGAAGATGGCGGCGCTCAAGGCGAAAGGCGTGGAGTTCTCGCTCGACGACTTTGGCATTGGCTATTCATCGTTGTCCTATTTGAAGCGTCTGCCATTGGATCAGTTGAAGATCGACCGCTCATTCGTGCGCGATGTGCTGGTCGATCCGAACGACGCCGTGATTGCCCGCGCCATCATCGCGCTTGCACAGAGCCTCGGCCTCGGGGTGATTGCCGAAGGCGTGGAGACCGAGGCGCAGCGTGACTTCCTCGCCGGAGCAGGATGTCACGCGTATCAGGGGTACTACTTCTGCCGGCCGCTTCCGATCGAAAGCTTCGAAGAGTTTTTGAGCACGCTCGAAGCCCGGCAATGTGTGGCCGAGTAGGCTACTGACGCGTTCGTGCGTTGACAGCCCCATTCACGAACGTAGGAGACGACGGAGGAGATAGAAACGGTCCGCGCCCGGATTCCGGGTGCGGACCGTTTTTACTGCGTAACCGCGCATCGTTATTTTATGTCGCGGCTTTTTTATAGGCTCTCAGGTTCCAACGGATACAGCCGTACTGCAGGAAAAAATGTACTCCCGGCTGTATTTTCTAAGCAAGCAAAAATTTCTGGGTCAAACCCTGGTGATGGGTAATAAATACCTGACTGCGCGCGAGATCGGGTGTGCGTAGATTCTTCCAGGTTGAGCAGGCGGGGATATGGCAACGCCATGGGCGATCAGGCGCAGGAACGAAGCCTGATAATTCTGGAAACCAGGCAATCCTGAAGATGCCGTATGGATCGACTTTCAGATGGCGTATGAAGATCGGGGCGCAGCCTGCAGGCTGCGCCCCGATTGTCGGGAGCTGTGTGGGTCAACGCCGGCCCACCGATCCTGCCGGTGGGTGGTGCGTACACCGTGTGCCGTATCGTTAGCTGCGCGCCCGTTCGATCGCAGTTGTAGCCAGCTCTCGCGCAAGATCTCCATACAGCTCGGCCCACTTGCCAAGCAGGCTGGGATCGTCGGTCAGGAACAGCGGATGTTCGGCCCAAACGGTGACGCTTGCACCCTCCCAGGCAACCTCGAATATGCGCAGGTCCTCATCCTCGCTAACGCCGCCGTCTATCAGGTCACGAAATGAGGCAAGGCCGTGGAGAGAGACATCGTGGGGAGCAATGCAATGGATTGCGGCCAGCGCGGCAATGGCTTCCTTTTGCGCGGCGATGCGGCTGTCGGCCATCAGGAACACGATGCTTTCGTCACGCCCGTGCCCGGATATCACGCGATACAGCGAGGTTTTGCAACGATGGCTGAGCTGGGTGCCCATGGTGGCCTCCGCTTTCGCGCGCAAATCGTCAATGCGCTGGATCGCAGGCCTAACTTTGATTGGCGCCCCTGAGCGCCGTTTCCGGTTGCGACTGCGGTAGCGATCGCTACACCGGTGCACGTAAAAGCCACACGCAAGCAGGCTGACTAACGCGAGAATCGCGACGCCTACGAGTACTGCCAGATCTGTGCGCACCATTTCAGGCTCCATTCAGTCCGGCGCGTGCGTGGCCTGACATCTCCCGCACGTCTCCTGTCGTTCGTTAGAACACGATTATTCTAGTCAGCAATCTATCCCCCTTTGGGACGCTTTTCTACCCAGGGTTGGACCGGGTTCGGGTTACCACGAACCTTTCGGGTTCGGAGAGGACATGCCAGCCTCGAGGCGAGCAATGGCGGCTGCGGATATCGCCTGGCGGGCAATCGCCATGTTGCGCCGCCGCACGTTTGCGCGATAGACGGGGTCGCCCGCCAGGAACGTCTCGCCGCTCAGCGAACAAACGCCTTTGCGGCGGGCGACGCGCAAAGTCCAGGTCTGGTCGCCATATCTGCCTGATGTCGCGTCTGCGAGAGCCACCACGATGGAGGTCGGAGATATGCGCTCGAGGATCTCGATCCGTGTGGAGTTTCGTACGGAATCCTGACGTCGCCGGTCCGCCGCCGCCAAGGCCCAACGGGCCTCGGCGGCCCTGACGACCGCAAGCGGCGACACGGGTGCCAACAAGGCCAGCACTTGCTGCCACCGTTGATCGTCTGCACTGTCTTTCATGGTTCGTTCCGTATCGAATTCGCCTGGCAAACCTTATAAATTTTCCCGGATCATGGCGAAGACATCGGCGGATTGGCCTTGCAACATCGCTTTCGCTGAGTACAGGACCATCCCGTACGCGGAGCCCCAATCGATCTTCGGCGGCATCACGAGCGTCATCGTATCCACCTTGACGTTCAGAAGCGCGGGGCCCGGTTCCTTCAACCAGGTCACGACGGCATCTTCGAGCTCATCGGCCTTCGTCACCGTGCGCCCCCAGAATCCGATCGCTTCGGCAACCTTACCGAAGTCCGGGTTTTGCAACCCTGTGTAGAGCGGCAGCATGCCTTCGGACTTCTGTTCGATGTCGATAAACCCGAGCTTGCCGTTGTCGAACACGACCACCTTGATGGGCAGCTTCTCCTGCACGGCCGTCATGAGTTCACCGAACAGCATGGCAAGACCGCCGTCGCCGGACATCGAAATCACCTGACGTCCGGGCTGGCACTTTTGCAACCCCAGCGACATTGGCAGAGCAGCCGCCATCGTGCCGTGTAGCAGACTCGAAAACACGCGGCGTTTTCCGTTCGTTTCGATGTGCCGATACAACCAGACGGTGGGTGTGCCATCGTCGGCGCAGAAGATCGCATCGCTCGCCGCATGCCGGTTGATCAGCTCGGTCAGATAGATGGGAGGGATCGTCCCACGGTCCGACGGGACCGCCTTGGACCGGTGGCTCTCCAGCGCATCGGCATGCCGTGCGACGAGCCTGTCGCGGAACTCGGTGGACGTGCGCGGTTTCAGGCGTGGCAACAACGCTTCCATGGTGGACCTGATATCGCCAACCAGCCCTAGCGTGACCGGATGCCGGCGGCCGAGGTGATCGGGTGCGATGTCGATCTGAACGATTTTGGCCTTCTCCGGGTAGAACTGCCGCCATGCGAAGTCCGCGCCCAACAACAGCAAGGTCTCGCATTCGGACACCGCCAGGTAACCCGCTTCGCTGCCGATAATGCCGGTCATGCCGACGTTGTACGGGTTGTCGTGTTCAAGCACGTCCTTGGCGCGCGACGTGTGTGCAATCGGCGCCTTCAGCCGCTCGGCCACCGCGAGAATTTCAGCGTGGGCGCCGCGGCATCCCGAGCCGCCGTAGATGGCAACTTTCTCGCCCGAGTTGAGAATGTCGGCGACACGGTCGAGGTCTGCGTCATTCGGCCGGACCATGGGCACATTCGTGTGGACCGAATACGGCACCGCGTCGCTCGCAGTGGCGTGGGAGATGTCAACCGGAACGATCAGCACGGCCACGCCACCTTTTGCAATGGCGGTTTGACACGCAATTACCGTTTTACGCCGGGCCTGCTCCGGCGTGATGATCATGTCGCAGAACACGCTGCACGATCCGTAGATCGCCTTGAAGTCGACCTCTTGCGGAAAGTTGAAGCCGATTTCCTCGCTGGCCACCTGGGTTGCAATCAGGATCACCGGCGCACGGTTGCGGTTCGCGTCCACCAGACCATTGATGAAGTGAAGACTGCCAGGCCCGCAACTTCCGGCAACGGCCGTCAGGTTGCCGGTCAACATGGCTTCGCCTTCGGCAGCGAATGCGCCCGCCTCTTCATGGCGCACATGGACCCACTCGATGTCGCTCTCGTTGATGTGGTGAGCGATAAGGTTCAGTGTGTCGCCCACGATCCCGTAGCAATGCTTTACGCCAGCCGCGGCGAGCGTTTCCACGATGATTTCGGCCACTTTTTTGGCCATACATGTTCTCCAGAGGATGCTTTGTTCGTGAACCGGTCTACCGCCTTTGTGAACTGCAGATGCGCAGTGGGCCAGTGTTCTTCTCGCTCACCGGACCGGTGGGATGGTCTCGGTATGTTGAGCGGAGTCCTCAGCATCGAATATCCCTCTGATGGGGGAGCGGGGCCGTGACAGGCCCGTCATGGCTGGCTTCCGAAGCAGGCGATCTGTAAAGTTGCTGTCCCGTATCGGGTACAGTGGCGCATTCCGCACGCCCGCCGGGCAACGCATCCGCACCCCGCGATGAAACGCATCCCTCTCTGTCCGTTGTTGCATGACGGCCCGTCCGATGTTCAGGTGTGGCGAGTCGATATCGACTTCGCCGCGACGCTCGCTGACGAAGCGTTCAGCGTGCTTTCCGGCGACGAGCGCGCGCACGCGCGCGTGTTTCGGCGCAGCGAAGATGCGCTTCGCTTCGCGACGGTGCGCGCGGCTTTGCGAGAGCAACTCGCGAGTACGCTCGCCACCGCGCCGCACGCGCTGTGGCTTGTGCGCGACGCCATGGGCCGTCCGTCGCTGGCTGAAACCACGTCATTGGATTTCAACGTGTCGCACTCGGGCGCGCATGGACTGATCGCACTATCCATGCGACGCCGGGTAGGCGTGGACATTGAGCAGCGCAGCGCCCATCTCGACTGGCGCTCGCTTGCCTCGCTAACGCTGGCGGGCAGCGAAGTGGCCTGGCTCGACGAGGCGTCTGCGGACCAACGTCTCGAGCACTTTTACGACGCCTGGGTCGCGAAGGAGGCCTTGCTCAAGACAACAGGCGTCGGCGTGGTGCGTGGGTTGCAACGTCTGACGGTCCTGCCGCGCGAGGGTACGCAGGTACGTTTGCGCGATCACGTGCCTGACGAGGCCCGGGATCTCGCGGCGACGTGGCTCGCTGCGCCTGCGGGTTATGCCACGTGCGTCGCATGGTCGACGCAGGAACGCCTCGTCCCTTTTGGTGGGTGATGGCACTTTTAAATGCTATTGAGAATTATTCGCATTTAAGTTAGATTACAGCCTCTCAATGGATTAACGGAGGCTGGAGCGATGGCGGATGGACTAGCGGGACCCGCACAGGTTTTGCACCGTGGCCGCACGCCGCGCGCGTCCCTACCGCAGACCGGCAAACGTCGCCGGGAACCGGGCCAGACCGCTAACGCTGCGGGCCGCTGCGGCGGTGCGTTGCTGGACGTGCTGATCGGACATCGCCCGTCGCTGGTGACGCTCGCTGCCTCGTTCGTCGGTTGCGGCAGCCGCGCCGAAGATGTGGTGCACGACGTGTTCGTCAAGCTCGTGGCTTTTCCAAACCAGGATGCAATTCGTCAACCAGTGGCATATGTCACGCGGATGGTGCGCAATGCCGCGATGGATGCGTGCGATCGTCAGATGCTCGAAAGCGCCTGGCAGGCTGACGCAGAGGACGGCCTCGATATCGCTTCGTCTGACCCGGGTCCCGAAGCGGCGCTAGCGACTCGCGATGCGCTGCGCCACGCGTTCGATGCGTTGGCCCAGTTGCCTGAGCGCACGCGTGCTGCCTTCGAGTTCGTGCGCCTGCGCGAAGAGACGTTGCAGGACACGGCTCGCGCGCTGAATGTGTCGCAAACGCTGGTTCACTTCATGGTTCGCGACGCGGCGAAGCATTGCGCCGATTGCGTCCGTCCCGGTACTGGTCAGAAAAACCCGGCTGGCCGCTGGCGGGGATAAGCGCGCCGATCCAGACCGATATTCATACATACGGGCTACCTGTTTACCCTGGAGGCAACTTGTCCGGCAGTGCTCGAGTTGCCGCCGCAACTGCGTTCAAACGCTCGCCGGTTCTGGCAAAGCGCATATTTCACCGAGATCGCGCACGCCGGTCATCAGCCGCGGCTTATCTCAAAAGCCATTTCCCACATATTGATATTTTGCGCTGGCCCGAATTAAGATGACTTCCCTCGATACGCGACGCGTGTCGATCCGGCGAGGAGTCGCATTTGCGGTAATCCGTTCAATGAGTCAGGTTTCGGGACGCGACGGCTGACCGTCAGAATCCCGTCAAGGCAGCCCCTAAAAGCTTGGGAGACAAAGATGCTGAGCCCTCATGAATTCGCAACGCTGATGCTGGTCAAGGACGCCACGGCGCAACTGGAGGTTGATCGGGCAGATCTCGACGTTCTGCTCGCGCGCCAACTCGTCAGTCTCGAACACGCGGGCTCCGGCGAGGCATTGCCGCGTTTGACCCGTGAGGGTTACTCGTTCCTGAAAGCGGCTGGCCGCATTCACTGATATCGACCCGGAGCGCGGGAAGCCGCGTCACCGTCTGTACGATCCCGAGGAGGCTTCCAGATAACGGTAATTTGAGCGGACGTGCTGGTATAGAACCTGAGAGAGCGGTAACTTAGTTTGTTATGCTTATTTAAAAATACGAGTCGCCTTAAGGAGCTTCAAGATGAATGAGTTGTTTCCGGAGCAGTTTGCCGCGGCTCAAAAGGCCAGCCTCGAAACGTTTTACGGTCTGGCAAACCTGTCCTTCGAGAGCTTCCAGAAGCTGACCGTGTTGAATCTGCAGGCGGCCAGATCGGCCCTTGCCGACACGCATAAACTGCTGTCCGCCGCTGACCCGCAGGCGTTTTTCGCGCAGCAGGCCAGTCCCGGCGGTGGGTTTGCCGAACGAATCCAGGCTTGGCAGTATCGCGTGTATGAGATTGCAGTGGGCACCCAGACGGGATTCGCAGCGATTGCAGCGGCGCAGTACGAAGCGCACAATCGCCGGGTGCAGGCGCTCTTCGAAGATATGTCGAAGCAGGCGCCGGCGGGTTCCGAAGCGGCTGTCGCTGCGCTGAAAAAGCTGATCGATTCGAGCGGCGCGTTTTACGACAGCGTCAACAAGTCGGCTCGGCAAGCTGTCAACATGGCCGAAGGCGGCTTCGAAGCGGTGCTGCCGCGCACATCGAACGCATCGGGCGCAACAACCGGGTGAGTGGCCGGGAAGGCTGAACACGCGGTGACCGGATCAGCATCCTCTCACGCGAGGCAGCCGCAATGACAAGCCAGATCGCATTGGTGACGGGTGGAATGGGTGGTATCGGTGAAGCCATCGCCGTCAAGCTGCATGACGCAGGTTATACGACGGTGGTGACGTACTCACCCGCTAACACCGGTGCGCAAGCCTGGCTAGCGCGGATGGAAGCGGCCGGGCGCCGCTTTCCGGCTTACGAAGTAGATGTTGCGGACTACGATGCATGTCAGCGAGGTGCCCAAAAGCTTCAAGCGGAAGTGGGCAATGTCGATGTTCTCGTCAATAACGCCGGCATCACGCGCGACGCCAGCTTCAAGAAGCTCGACAAGGTCAACTGGGACGCAGTTCTGCGCACCAACCTCGATTCGCTTTTCAACATGACGAAACCGGTTTGCGACGGCATGGTGGAGCGAGGTTGGGGGCGCATCGTCAATATCTCGTCCATTATCGGCTCCAAGGGTGGTTTCGGTCAGACGAACTATGCCGCCGCAAAAGCAGGCATGCATGGCTTTACCAAATCTCTGGCACTCGAAGTGGCGAAAAAGGGTGTCACGGTCAATACCGTGTCGCCTGGATTCATCGCCACCAGAATGGTCATGGCGGTGCCGCAAGAAGTGCTCGACACCAGGATCATTCCGCAGATCCCGGTGGGACGGCTTGGGCAGCCCGAGGAGGTGGCGGCGCTCGTACTCTATCTATGCTCGCGGGAGGCGGCCTTCGTCACCGGCGCCAACATCGCCATCAATGGTGGACAGCACCTGCAGTAGCGGGCTCGCCAATCTCCACCAGCACGCCTAAGCATCCGAACAGGCGTGCATCCCACACTTTGCACTTTCCCCCGTAAAACATGGCTGATTATTTCGGCACGGTCATTTTCTTGTAGAACAATCTATATTGTTGCAATGGCAAGCGGCAGGTCGTCGGAACGCAGCCCGTCCACAACCCGGCACAGCATGGCAGCGCATTGCGCCGGGATTCAATCGTCAGGTACAGCAACAGGGGAAGACATGTCGACCTCACCGCTTATCGATGGTAGCGCCCCGCATGGCACCGGCGGGCAGGCGGCACAGACCGACGCGCGTTTGTACAATCATGACCTCGCACCGGTTCCGCTCAACAAACGCACGTGGACCGGCTATTGCATCTTTGCCATGTGGATGTCGGATGTCCACAGCGTCGGCGGTTACACGTTCGCGGCAAGCCTGTTTCTTCTCGGCATATCCGGCTGGCAGGTATTGATTGCTCTCACCATCGGCATTCTGGTCGTGTATGTGCTGATGAACCTGGTCGGCAAACCCAGTTATGTGCATGGCATTCCGTTTCCGGTCATGGCCCGCGTCAGCATGGGCGTCATGGGTGCGAACCTCGCGGCGGTCATCCGCGGTGTGGTGGGCATTGTCTGGTACGGCGTGCAAACCTACTTTGCGTCGAAAGCGGTGGCGACGCTCGTCATTCTGTTTTTTCCAGCGGCTGCGGCGCTGCACGACTTCAGCTTCCTGCGCCTCGACGGACTTGGCTGGGTCAGCTTCCTGTTCATGTGGGTGTTCCAGCTGATCATCTTCCAGCGCGGCATGGAGGCGATCCGCAAGTTCATCGATTTCTGCGGCCCAGCAGTATATGTGGTGATGTTCGCGCTGATGGCGTGGATTCTTTCGCAAGCGGGGCTGGGCAGCCTGAGTCTCACGCTCGGCGGCAAGGTACTGTCCGGCAGCGAGCAGTTTGCCAGCATGGGTAATGCCACACTGCTGGTGGTGAGTTACTTCGCTGCGCTGTTGCTCAACTTCGGCGACTTCTCGCGCTTTGCCAAGAGCGAGCGTCAGATGAAGGTAGGTAATTTTCTCGGCCTGCCGGTCAATTTCATCGTATTCGCCATCATCACAGTGATCGTGACCTCCGGCAGCGCGACCGTGTTCGGCTCAATGATCATGGACCCGGTTGCAATCGTCGCTCACATCCAGAATAAGGTGGCCGTGGTGATCGGCAGCCTGACGTTTATCGTGGCGACAATGGGCATCAACATCGTTGCCAATTTTGTCTCTCCTGCCTACGACATCGCGAATCTTTTTCCCAGGCATATCGACTTCAAGAAGGGCGGCCTCGTGGCCTCGATTCTTGCGGTTCTCGTGTGTCCGTGGATTTTTGTTGACAGTCCCAAGGCGATTACGATTTTCGTCAGCGTGTTTGGCTCAGTGCTGGCGCCGCTATATGGTGTGATGATGGCCGACTTCTACCTCATCAAGAAGCAGCAGATCGAAACGGCCGAGCTTTACAGCATGGCGCCGGCCGGACGCTTCTATTACGACGGCGGCTGGAACAAGGTGGGCATTGCTGCGCTGGTCATTTCCGGCATCATCTCGGTGGGCTGGGAACTCTGCACGCAACTGCTGCACGTGTTGCCCGCCAATAACTTCGGGTGGCTGATCGGTGCAGCGGTGGGTGCAGTGCTTTATGTGGTGATGATGCGGGCGGCGCGGCGCAACTAGCGTGTGGTGTTGCGAAGAGGGTTCGCGTTCATTTATGTAGCCGCGCACGCAGGTCGACGGCTGTCGCCGCGCTGATCGGTCTCGCCGCGTCGTCGAGATGGACCGCAACCTTGCGGTAGACGTCGCGGCAAAACTGCATGCCGGCGGTAGCTTCCGGCATTGCTTCCTGAACAGGTTCGATTTTCTCCGGATTGGTGAGCGCCGCGTCTACTGCCATCTCGTCGGTGGGGTCCGCCTTCATGATGCCGATGCCCTGAATGGTCACAGACAGGCAGGGGTCCGGCATCTGCTTGCCGTGTGTGGCAACGACGTTGAAGTTGATGTTAAGGCGCCAGAATCCATCGTGAATGTTCTGATGAATGATCACGGCCTTCACCAGTTCCTGATGCGACAACAAATACTCGCTGTTTGCCATGAATGTGCTCCTCGAACGCAATCGTCTTTCGAGTGCCGCACAGCGTAGGACGCTGCATCAGCCCGACATGACATCACATGCCGGATCACATTGTACGAGGCTGAAAATCACAATCAAGACGCGCGCACCAGTCATGCAGCGCGATACGACCTGGACCTGTTTAACAGGCTGGCCGGTGCTGCTTGCGGGTGGTTAACTTTATTTTCGCAGAGGTGAGGTAGCCGCACCCTTGCGGGTAGCCACATGCACCTCTGCCTGAGACGGTGATGTCAGTGAAAGATCAGATAAAGGATGACGAGGACGATTACCGGTACGCCAAGTAGCCAGCCGAGTAAGTAGGGCATGATAGTTCTCCTCCGGTAGATGGTTGTGGTACGAGAACTACCCAGCATTGGGCGTGCCTGGGCCGCGGTTGCGTCGGTTTATATTGTCCCGGGTGGTGGTTGCAGGGCCGTCGTCATTCCGACGCTGGTCGCAGCGGTGCGAAGGGCAACTCGCTGTTCATCGCCTCTTGATACGCCGCGTTCAGTCGCGCCATGTCCTGCTCGCGATCGCTTGCCTGCACATTGCTCAATCCGGGCAACTCCAGCGTGACAGGGCGGCACAACGGATAGTCGCGCACCCGCAGTTCAGGTGCGACCGTCGTGAAGAACGCCGTCGTGGGCACGTCGAATCCGGCTGCAATGTGCGCGGCCGCGGTGTCTGCAGTCAGCACGTAACGCGCGTGTCTGACCCACGTAAGAAAGTCTGCAGTGCCTGGAGATGCTGCTGTCACATCCACATACTGCGGATGATCGACAGGTCCAAAGCCAATCACGGGAAAGCCGAACTGCTCGAACAAGCGGCTCACGAGTGCGCTACGCACCGGTGTCGCAATGCTGCGGATCGGCGTGCTGGCCGTTGGACAGAACAGCACATATGGACGGTTGCGCCACGCCTCGGGCAATGAAGGCAGCTCCAGTGTCTGGAGCCAGCGGTTGGCCTTGTTCGCTGACGGCACGCTCGAGGGCGGCACACCGAGCGCATCGAGGAAAAAATCGATCATCGGCAACGACATAAAGCGAGGCCAGAAGAGCTGGTTGCCGAGGTCGACACGCACTTCTTCGCGTGGGATATCCGCAAGCGGCCAAGGCAAGCTGCGAGTGCTCGCAACGTGGCCTTCGGCAAGCGCATAGAGTTGTTCGACGTAAGCTGGCGCCAGTTCCGGTCGGTACACGACGAAGCGCACGTGCGGGTAGATCTGCCGGATCGCTGCCAGCGCGGTCAAGCCGATAATCGAATCGCCGAGCGTCACGCCCATGCCGTTGATCACATGAGCAACAGCGATTTGCGAGTAATCGACTTCGAATGGCTGGGCGGCTGCGTTGAGGATGCCGGCCTGGCTCGCAAGCGCAACGTGCTCGCCGATCTCGGCGTCGCGCTGCTCGAGATCGTACGGCGCGACGATGCGGCCTTTGGTATCAAGCAGAGAGCCCGGGTAGGCGAGTGCTTCGTCTGCACGTAGGCTTTGCAATTCGATTATTCCGTGGGTTACGCCGAGGCGTTGAGACCGCGTATTTTACGGGGCTTTTCCGCCGGACACCGTGAGACTCGCACGCAACTCCTTGCGAATTACCTTGCCGGTTGCGGTCATCGGCAAAGCTTCCACAAAGCGTATCTCGCGTGGATATTCATGCGCGGCAAGGCGCGTCTTGACGTGCTGCTGTATGTCGCGCACCAGATCGTCGCCCGGCACAAAGCCCGCATTCAGCACCACGAATGCCAGCACGATCTCCGTGCGTTGCGCATCTGGCGCACCGACCACCGCGGCCATGCAGACTGCCGGATGTTGCAGCAGGCAGTCTTCAATCGACGCGGGCCCGATGCGGTAACCAGCGCTAGTGATGACGTCGTCGTTACGTCCGACGAACCGGATGAAGCCCTCGTTGTCACGCTGGCCGAGATCACCGGTTAGCAGATAGCGTCCGCGGAATTTGTCGCGCGTGGCGGCCTCGTTGCGCCAGTAACCGAGGAACATTACCGGATCGGGGCCGGCAATTGCGATGTTGCCGATCATGCCGTTCGGCACGGGCTGACCATCATCGTCGACGATCGCAACCTCGTGGCCCGGCACCGCTTTGCCGATCGCGCCAATCTGCGGCGGGTACAGCGTCGCGCACGACGACACCACGACGTTGCACTCCGTTTGCCCATAGAACTCATTGATGGTCACGCCGAGCGCGGCGCGCCCCCACGCGATCAGTTCTTCGCCAAGCGATTCGCCGCCGCTCGCCACCGCATGCAACGCGAGCTTCCAGCGCTCCGGATGCGCGACTGTGCGCATCATTTTCAGCGCGGTCGGCGGCAGGAAGGTGTGTGTGACTGCATGGCGTGCCATCAGGTCGAACGCGGCTTCGCCGTCGAACTTTTCGAAGCGGCGCGCAAGGACGGTCACGCCGTGATGCCACGCGGGCAGTAGCACATCGAAGAGACCGCCGATCCACGCCCAATCGGCTGGCGTCCAGATCAGTTGCGCCTGTGCCGGAAAGCAGGCCTGCGACAGTTCCACGCCTGGCAGATGCCCTAGCAATACGCGTTGTGCATGCAGCGCGCCTTTTGGCTTGCCCGTGGTGCCGGAGGTGTAGATGATGACCGCGGGATCTTCGGACGAGGTGTCCACTGGTTCGAACGCGTCGGACTCTACGTTGAGGGCTTCCCAGAACGCGTGCACGTCGCTGGCCGCAGCGGCTTGATTGGCGTCGATGCAATACACCGCTTTCAACTCCGGCAGCGTGTGGCGTATTTCAGCGAGCTTTTGCAGACCTGCTGCGTCGGTGATGAGAGCGGCTGCGGCGCTATCCGCGAGCCGATATTGAATAGCGTCGACGCCGAACAGCGCGAAGAGCGGCACGGCGACGCAGCCGGCCTTATATGCCGCCACATGCGCAAGCGCAGTTTCGGGCGATTGCGGCAGGAAGATCGCCACCCGGTCGCCCCGCTCGACTCCGCTGCGGCGCAAGGCATTGGCAAACTGATTGGAGCGAGCCTTGAGGTCGTCGAAGCTATAGTGCGTAGCGCTGCCGTCGCGATCCTCGTAGATCAGCGCGAGGCGCCCCGAGCCGTCGGCCCATTTGTCGCACACGTCCACGCCAATGTTGTAGCGATCCGGTATCTGCCATGCGAATGTGGCGGCCAATGTCTCATACGTTTGCGCTGCTGGAAGCATCGCTTTCTCCACGTGTCCCGATCGATCTGAGTCGGGTTCAAGCTCGGATAGTAAACCACCCAGGCTCTTAAGGGACCTCCATGCATCTTTGAATTGCTGCGCCGCACGATAATGCAGCGCAGCATGTCGTGCGTCATTTTGACAAAGGGAAAACCCGTAAACAGTAAAGTGTGGGGTCCTTATTGACTGATTATCGGCTTAACGCTGATCGGGAAACCCCTAACATCGTGTGAGCATGGTTCGCGCTAGTCTTCTCGTCAGAGGAGGCAAACCATGAGACGCGTATTTAATATTGCAGTACTGATGCTCCTTGCGTATTTGACCGCAGGCCGGGCATTAACCCATGCGCAGGCTGGTGAAGAGGGCTCGATCTCTTGCGCGAAAGGCGCTGAGCTGGTCAGACTGGGCGCAATGGATAAGGGTTTCTCCGATGCGGCTTCCAGCGGACAAGGGCAGAATTTCCTGTCGAGTTGCCTTGTGACAGGCGAGGGACGCGTCAACAATCTCGTTGCACGCGACTAAACTAACTTAATTGGACGCTGCAAAAGCGCCAATTTAGGAACTGCATAAGAGGCACGATTAAAGGGCCTAATGCGACCTGTCTGTTGCGTCACAGCATTGTCACGTTTTAGCATCGACCATCTTTCGGCTCGAAATGTTGCGCTGCGCTAAAACAAATCCTCATGACGGCAATTGACCAGAATCTCGGCGACGCTCGCCGAGTTTGGCATTTCTATTGTGTTGGCAACGAGACGCGCGATGTCGTCCGGCTGTGTCATTGCCTCAGGCGGCAGATCTGCAATACCGGCTGCCATTTCCGTATTGACGAACCCTGGGCAAATCGCGGTAGCGCGGATTCCGTCGTCCCAACCGGCGCGCCGTACCGCGTGATTGAGCGCGATGATCGCGTGCTTCGACATCTGGTAGCCCGCGTTGAGGTTCTTTACGCGTTTGCCCGACAGCGACGCAATCTGTATGACGCGCGCATTGCCTGCACGGCGCAAATGCGGCAACGCTGCCTGAATCAGCCTGAACGGCGCCTTGACGTTGATATCAAGGGTCTCTTCGAGCAGCTCGTCCGTGCCGTCTTCCAGACTGATGGGCTTGCAGATTCCAGCGTTGCTGATTAGCACGTTAATGCCGCCGAACCGTTCGATAGTGGCATCAACCCAACGACGTCCCGCTTCCGGATCACGCGCTTCGTACCCGAAGACGAGGCTGTCGGCGTAGCTGTCGTTGAGCCCCGCGGGATTGCGCACGCCCAGCGACAACAGATAACCGCGCCGGTCCAGTTCGTCCGCTATCTCCCGGCCGATACCGCGGCTCGCGCCGGAAATCATCGCTACCTTCTGCATATGATCCTCCCTAGAAACCTGCATCGATGACGATTTTCGTGCCGTCGCTAAAGCGGTTCAAACGAAACGCGTGGGGATTGACCAATGGCGCATCGTTTGCCACGAGGTCGGCCATCAGCTTTCCCGCAGCCGGACCGATGCCGAAGCCGTGACCCGAAAAGCCGGTGCCGATAAACAGCCCGGGTACCTTGTCGACCCCCGAGATCACCGGAATGGCGTCGGGTGTGACGTCCATATAGCCCGCCCAACGCTGCGCGATACGTGCGTGACTAAACTGCGGGAACACCTTGATGAACTCGTGCAGTCCCGCATCGACGTAGCGGACGATGGGTTCCGGATCGAGCGTGCGGACATGTTCGAACACCGAAGTCTGATCGAGCGCCCAATGCCGGGGGCGTCGCAGCTCGTCGAAGAAGCGCGCGCCGATCCCGATCCGCAAGGCGCCCAACTGGCTTTTCAATGCTTCGAGGTACTTGAAGAACAGGCGAAAGCAATCGGGTGTGAGGTCGGTGTAGGTACGGAATCCATAGGCCACGGTATATCCACCGTCCGCACGCTTGCGAAACGCGAACTGCTTGTTGCTTGCGCTGGTGGTCGGGCCGCCTTCCAGCGGATCGGTTCGTAGTACTGAGGCACGCACCAGCAATTGAGGCACATCGACATCCAGATTGCCGCAGAAGAGCCGCGACCACGCACCGCCAGCCACGACGACACTCTGGCAGCGGATCGTGCCGTGCTCGGTTACCACCGCGCTGACCCGCCCACCACTCGTTTCGATACCGCGTGCTGCGCAGGGCGTCAGAATCTTCACGCCGCGCTTACGCAAAGCATTGGCGATCGCCGGTGCAGCGCGTTGTGGTTCGGCGCGGGCATCGCCCGGTGTGTATAAGCCGCCTCTAAACGATTTCGCCGCGCCAGGAAGTAACGAGGCGACTGCCTTCGAATCGACCTCGAGCGTATCGAACGCATCCCCTGCGAGCGCGCGTGCATTCGCAAGCCATGTGCGATGACCCTCCATGACTTTTTCGTCCTCGGTCATATAGAGAATGCCGCATTGGTTGAAGCCGGTCTCGATTCCGAGAGCACGGTCGAGGCCGCGCCATAGTTTCAGGCTTTCAATGCTCAGTTCGAATTCACGCATGTCGCGATGGGTGACACGCACCCAGCCCCAGTTGCGGCTCGACTGTTCTCCCGCGATATGCCCCTTCTCGCAGAGCGCTACCCGTAAGCCCTTTTCGCTCAGGTAGAGCGCGGTGCTCACGCCGATAATCCCGCCGCCGATCACGACGACATCGACTTCAGCAGGCGGCGTGGTATCGCTAGCGACAGTCTCGACTTGTGGTCCCATATAGGTTGCTGCCCAATAGATAGAGATTGTGTTTAGTGACGTGTTTCGGCGACGGCGGCCTCGCTTGCCGATGCCTGGACAGATCTACGCTGCCTTCGAGTCATGAGCATGGTGCCCCGTGCTTTACCGCCTTGCCGTGGATTGGCATGGCGATTGGTCCAACGGTCGATATGATTGATTGCATGCGTGAGCGGTACCGTGATCAGCAGATACACGACACCGGCCGCGACTAGCGGCGAAAGATTCGCCGTATTGACCGAGGTGTTCTGCCCAATGGTGAACAGATCGCGCTGCGAGGTCAGCAGGCCGAGAAAATAGACGAGACTCGAGTCCTTGACGATCGAAATGAACTGGTTGGCAAGCGCCGGCAAGATACGGCGAATGCCTTGCGGCACGATCACATGCCGCATGCTGCTCCAATAGGTCATGCCAAGTGCCTGGCAGGCGGACAATTGCCCACGTCCCACGCTTTGAATGCCCGAGCGGAAAATCTCTGCAATGTAGGCCGACGAAATCAGGCCGAGCGCAACGATGGCGAGCGGATAAGGGTTTGGACCGAAGACCGCAAGTCCGACCGGAGCCAGCCCCTGACCTACGAGCAGGATGACCAGCGCGGCCGGCAGGCCCCGAAACACGTCGATGAAGATCTGCGCCGGCAGCATCAGCCAGCGCGTGTGCGAGACCGCCATCAGCGCGAGCACCATGCCCGCCATAATGCCCAGTACCGTCGAAAACAGCGACAGCACGAGCGTATTGACGAGGCCGGTGCAGAGCAATGAAGGCAACGACCCGATCAACAACGGCCAGTCGAGAAAGTTCTGCAAAAAGGCATTCATGGCGCGCTCCTGTTTTGAGCGTCGGCGGCGCGTTAGACGCCGCCCGGTTGCGTCGCAGTTACGGCCCGGCTAACTGCCGGTCTTCATTGCGTACGGCGGCAGATTGGCCGGCTTCGGATAGCCCGGATGGAACTGCAGGTATAGCTTAAGCCAGGTGCCGTCGGCAACGAGTTCGTCAATGGTCTTGTTCAAGGCCGCTTCGAGCTTGGCGTTACCTTTGCGCACCGGAAAGCCGGCGGGCAGATTGACCGCCGAGATATCGAGCTTGTCGGCGATGTTCATCTGCGGATACTTGCCTTGCAGACCTTCGACGAGCGTCTTGTCGACGAAGTAGCCGTCAATATACTTGGAGCGTAGCGACAGGAAGCCTGCATTCAGATTCGGAAAGCGCACGATTTGCGCACCGGGCAGGTAGCTATCCGAATACGTATCTTCGATGGTGCCCTGCACGACGCCGATTCGTTTGTCCTTTACCGAGGCTGGGTCACTCGTGATCGGACTGCCAGGCAAGGTCGCGACGCTTAGCAGCCCCGTCAGGTAACCCTCGGAGAAATCGACCATCTTCAGGCGGTCTTTGGTGATGGAAATCGAGCCGGCAGCAAGATCGATCTGCTGGTTCGCCACGCTTGGCAACAGGCCGCTAAAGTCTTGCGCACGAAAGTCCGCGGTGAGGCCGAGTTTCGCCGCAATGGCACGCAGCAGTTCGACGTCGAAGCCGGTCATCTTGCCGTCGTCGATATACGAGTAGGGCTTGTTGTTTGCATCCACGCCGGCGACGAGCTTGCCGGGTGTCAGCGTGCCCACATCCTCGGCATGCGCCTGGGTGAGCGCCGCGAATGAAAGAGGAACGACTATCGCAATGAGACGCAGAAAGTGGCGAAAGCGCATGATGTTTGCTCCGTCGAAAGGACCACCGATTGAAGGGTATTACAAAGAAGTCAACGCAATGTCCAGCAATTTCCAGGTCGGTTTCAGGAGAGGGTGGCGCGTGCGCGACCGTTCCAGAGATCGTCGAGCTTGTAAAGCGCGGTGCCGACCGGCACCGCCCATCGGCTCGCCATGCCCGCCACGCTAAGCGGAAACTCGCCTTCGCCGAACGCGCCTGGGGCGGCGTCGAAGCCAAGGATGTGCCGCGCGGTGCGCTGCCCCAGATAGCTCATCAACGCGACGCCGTTGCCGTTGCAGCCGAGTGCGTAATGAATGCCGTCGTGCACGCCGATATGCGCCAGCTTGTCGCCGGTCATCGCAACGTAGCCTTTCCATGCATGCGTAATGCGCACGTCGCGCAGCGCCGGCCAGAGCTGGATCAGCTTGGCGTAGAGGAGCCTCGCGGCTGCGCGCTCGTCCACTTCGCGGATCGCCGGCCGCGAGCCGAAGATCATCCGGGTGCCGTCCGGCGAGGGGCGTGTATAGAACAGATTTCGCTTCGAATCACTAATCATTCGGCGTCCCGGATTGAGCGCATCCATCAGGCCCGCCGGCAGAGCGTCGGTCGCGATCTGATAACTCGCGACGGGCAAGACGCGCCGCGAGACGAACGGTAGCAAGCGTCCCGTATAGCCGTTGGTGGCCACTAGTACCTGCCTTGCTTCGATTTTTCCACGTACGGTATGCACGAGAAAATGCGCGCCACTGCGTTCGATTCGTTCTACTGCAGCGTGCGAATGCAGGCTGGCGCCGCGGCGCCGGGCCAGTCCGCGCAGGGCACGATGATATTTGGCCGTATGGAGGCCGCCATATTCGTCGACGAGAATGCCGCCGTAGTAGTAGTCCGAGCCAATGATCGAGCGTTGCTCGTCGCGCGACACGAGGTGCACCGTGACGCCGGTTTTCTCGCGCAACAGATCGCCTTGTTTGCGCAGGTGTTCGAAATGCCGCTCTGTGAAGGCCCCGAAGAAGCGGCCGGTAATCTGCAAATCGGCGTCGAGCGCTTCGTCGGCAATCAGGCGTTGCAGATACTCGAAGCTCGCCGCCGATTCACGCATCAGACGCACGAGGCGCTCCGCGGAGACCCCGCGTATCGCATTGGTCAAAGCGAGCTTCTGTCCGCTCGACACCATCCCGCCGCTGCGGGTGCTGCCTCCCGCGCCGATCTCGGCCGAATCGAGCACCGCGACGCTCGCGCCGTCGCGCGCGGCTTGCGCGGCGGCAGACAGGCCGCAGTAGCCGCTGCCGACGATCACCAGGTCGACGCTATCCGGCAGCGGCTCGCGTGCCGTCTCGGGCGGCGCTGCATCCCACCAGTAGGGCGCAAGCCGGAAGTTATCGTGGAAGAGCAGGGTGTCGGGTCGCATGGCCTCTTTGAAGTGACAAGCATAGGAACCAGTCTAGGTTTGCGTCGATCATCCAGTCAAATACGGCCAAAAACGTCTGCTATTCAATTTTGATATGGCATGCTGATCCGGATCGAGGCTCAACGGAGGGACTATCCAATGAATCAGCGACAAATCGAGGCCTTCCGGCTGGTGATGCTGCGTGGTTCGATGACGGCGGCGGCCGCAGAACTGGGCACGTCGCAGCCGAGCATCAGCCGCCTGATTGCGGAGCTCGAGCAATCGACAGGGCTCGCCCTGTTCACGCGTAACGGTGGGCGCATCCAGGCAACCGATGCGGGAAGCGCGTTTTACCGGGAGGTCGATCGAAGCTTCGTGGGGCTGGAGAAGCTCGTGAACTCCGCGCGCGAAATCCGGCAGTTCGGCACGGGGCGCCTGCGGCTCGTGGCGGCGCCGGTGCTCGCGCTGTCGTTTGTGCCGATGGTGATCGAGCGCTTTCTGGCGGCGTATCCGCGCATCGCCGTTGCACTGGAAATGCGTAGTGAAGGGACCATCCAGCGCTGGGCGTCGTCTGCCTATTGCGACATCGGCTTTGCCACCACCACGCCCGATGCATTCGGTGTGACGAGCGCTGAGTTGTATCGCCTCGCCGGCGTGTGCGCGTTGCCGGCCGGGCACCCTCTTGCGGGCAAAAAGCGTATTCACGCGCGCGACCTCAGGGGCGAGCGTCTTGTCCTGTCCTCGTATGCGGACGATACGCGCTCGGCGGTCGATCGTGCCCTGCGTCAGGCAGAAGTCAACCAGGTGCCGACAATCGAAACGCCGTACGGCGCGACGATTTGCGCCATGGTGTCCCGCGGACTCGGGATTGGTGTGGTGAACCCGCTTGCCACGCTCGACACGAATCCGGAGCGGATCGTATTCCGCCCGTTTTCGCCAGATGTGATGTTCAGGGGTTTTACCTTGCGTCCGCAATTGCAGCACATCAATCCTGTTGTGCAGGCTTTTCTCGACCTCGCTAACGAGACCATGGAGCGTTTCACCTAGAGCTTGCTGAAAGGCCTGCACGCTATAATCCAAGCGGTTATAGGAGCGCCAGGCATGAGCAATGAAAATCTTCCTCACGTTCTCGTGGTGGATGATGATCCCGCAATCAGAACACTGATTGCGGACTATCTCCGCGAGAACGACATGCGGGTTGCGGCAGCAGCGAATGGCAAGGAAATGGCTGCGGCTCTTAAAGAGTTTGCGATCGATCTGATCGTGCTCGACTTGCGCATGCCGGGGGAAGACGGCATGCAGATCGCCCGGCGAGTGCGCGACCAGTCCTCGCTTCCCATCATCATCGTGTCCGGCAGGCTCGACGAAGCGGACCGCGTCATGGCGCTCGAACTGGGCGCCGACGACTACGTTACCAAGCCATTCAGCCCGCGCGAACTGCTCGCGCGAATCCGCACGGTCCTGCGCCGCACAGCCGCATCTCAGACCCTGATCGGTCGTCAACTCGACGTTCGCGCCTATCGGTTCGCCGGTTGGGAACTGAATATCGGCACCAGAAAATTGACGACGCCAGCCGGTGAACGCATTGAACTCACGAATGGCGAGTTCTCTCTGCTGAGTGCGTTTCTGTCGGCACCGGGGCGGGTTTTGTCACGCGATCAGTTGCTCGAAGCAAGTCGTCTGTACGACGATGTTTTCGACCGTTCCATCGATGTGCAGATTCTGCGTCTGCGTCGCAAGATCGAGGAAGACGCGTCCACGCCGCAATTTATCAAAACCGAGCGGGGCGCCGGCTACGTCTTCGCCGTACCAGTGGAAAAATTGAGTTCCGTTGCGCTGTAGCCTGCGCAACGCAAAGCTTCATTTCAAATGTAATAGAACGGCACAAAAGAGAAACAGCGCGGCAATTTCACGCGCTTTAAATAGCCCGGACTACCGTAACTCAAGCGACCCCGGTCAACCAATGATGGGGCATCCGTCATGGCGCGTGGAAAGGACATTCTGGTTCTGGACGAGGATCCGTTCATGCATGAACTGGTCTCGCTGTGGCTGACGGATGCCGGATACGCTGTCTGCGATTCCGAGGCGCTACACACGCTGCGAACCGAGGAACGCCACTCGTTTGCAGTCGTCATCGCCGACCTGAACTCGCCAAAGGTCGGCGCGGCGCAAGCGTTGCAGCAATTGCAAGCCCGCTTTCCAACCGCGTATATCATAGCGGTCTCCGGATATTTTCAGCCTGGACCCGGGACGGGCGCGGAGATGGCGCGACAGCTCGGCGTAGACCGCGTGCTGGCCAAGCCGTTTAGCTGCGAGCAACTGGTCTCCGCGGTTGGCGGGCTGTTCCATGATGCTGAGGTCCGGTGAGTGTCCACCCTATCGCGAGAACCATGGCCGAGGCGGAGCCAACAAGACGTGTCATCAGCGGACCCTACCTGCACTGGGTCATCGCGATAGGTGCAGGCCTGATCGTATTGCTGGTATGTGTGGCGTCCGGCTGGGATAGCTGGCGGGCGCGCCGCTTGACCCTCGCAGACAATGACCGTGAAGTCTCCAGCCTCGCGAGCGCGCTTGCTGAACAGACGGCCCGCTCGCTACAGGAGGTGGAGCTGATCCTGAGGCGCACATCGGTATGGGAGCGGGACCCGCGCAACCAGGTGGAAACGCCTGCGGAGAAAGCCGCTTTCCTTAGGCGCCAGATCGACGGCTTGCCACAGATTCGCGAGGTGACGATCGCCGACGAGAACGGCAACCGTATTGCCACGACGGTGCCACCCGCGAACTCGAGTCCGAATATCGCCAATCGTCAGTACTTCCAGGATTTGAGGAAATCGTCCGGAGAGGCGGTCGTGGTGAGCGAGCCGTTGCAAAGTCTCATTGACGGAACGCCGACGTTCGCCGTAGCGATTCGTCTGCAGGACGGCGAGGGCCGGTTCGCGGGTGTGGCGCGTGCGCTCGTCGAAGAGGAATACTTTAGAGACTTCTATAAACGCATCGACCTGGGCGACGGGGCCGCTATCAGGCTGCTGCGCGATGGCGGCACGCCAATCGTCGAGTTTGCCGCCGAGCCTCAAGGAAAGCTGCCCGCCGACGCGCTTGCCGCGACGCGTCAGGTCCCCGGGTTCCCTCTGCTAGTTGTCGTTTCACGTGACAAGCCGGTCGCTTTGGCCGACTGGCGCACAAGTTCGATCAATGCGGTGGTGCGCACGGGCTCGATCTCTGCCTTCGTCGCGTTCCTTGCTTATGCGCTGATCTGCCAGATGCGCCGTCTGGAGGACGTGAACAGTCGGCTTCGTTCGAGCGAGCGCCGCTGGCGAGCGGTATTCGAAAATGCGCCGCTGGGCGTTGTCGTATTGACCGCAGATGGCCGCTATGTGGCGACCAATCCAGCGTTCCAGCGGATGGTGGGTTACTCGGCGGCTCAGCTCGAACAGGTGGGTGCGTTCGACATCACGTCTCGCGAGGACGTTGCTTCGGCGCGCGAGTACGTCGCCAGACTGCTATCCGGCGTGCACGATACGGTCCGCTTTCAAACCCGCTTCACACATCTGGATGGGCGCGTGGTTTGGGCTGACGTCGGCATGGCGAGCGTTGCGGCTCATCGCCCACATTCGCAACACCATCTTCCGCAAACCGACGACATGCTGATTGCGACGGTAGAAGACATTACCGCGCACCGTGAGGCCGAACACGAACGCGACCAGCTCGAGGAACAACTGAGGCAATCGCAGAAGCTCGAGGCGTTGGGCACATTCGCAGGAGGCATTGCTCACGACTTCAATAATATTCTCGGTGCGATTCTCGGCTATGGGGAACGGGCCTTCCACTCGTTGCCTGCCGGGAGCGACGAGCGACGATACGTCCAGCAGGTTCTGAATGCCGGCAACCGGGCGCGGGCGCTCGTCGAGCGTATCTTGACCTTCAGTCGAAGCGGTATGGCCGCGCGCGTTCCCGTCGATGTTTTGCTTGCAGTCGCTGAGACCATCGAGTTGCTAAAGGCTCGCTTGCCCGACAACATCGAGCTCGATATCAGGCTCACTGAAAAGGATACCTACGTTGCTGGCGATGCCACGCACCTGCACCAGGTCGTCATGAATCTTTGCAGCAACGCGGTCCTGGCGATGCCGGCGGGCGGCACACTAGCAGTAACACTCGAAGATCAGCATCTGATATCTGCCAAAGCGTTATCGGACGGAATCGTAGGGCCTGGTGATTTCGTCAGGCTGAGCGTTAGCGATAGCGGCACCGGAATCCCGCATGAGGTACGCGGACGCATGTTCAATCCGTTCTTTACGACACGCAAGACCGGTGAGGGGACCGGACTCGGACTTTCGCTTGTCGACGGAATTGTGCGCGAGTATGGCGGCGGCATTGACGTTCACAGCGTGGTTGGGGAGGGCACGCGATTCGATATTTACCTTCCCGTCACTGCAGCGCCGCCGCCCGCCGTCGAGGATATTGCCGAAACGCTGCCCCGCGGTGAGGGGCAGGTGGTGCTGATCGTCGATGACGAAGATGCGCTGGTGACGCTTGCCGAGGAGGTGTTGGCCGAACTGGGTTATGAACCCGTGGGCTTCCGATCCAGCACCGCTGCATTGCGGGCGTTCGAAGACGATCCGGACCGCTTCGATGTGATCGTTACGGACCAGACCATGCCTGACCTGACAGGTCTTGAACTGGCGGCCCGCATTCGCGCGATTCGGGACACGCTGCCGGTTATTCTCTGCAGCGGTCACGGCAATCCGCTTCTCGAGAGCGAAGCGGCCAACGCCGGTGTCGCGGCGTCGCTACGAAAGCCACTGCGTTCGGACGAGTTGGCGCTTACGCTTCATCGAGTCCTTAGTCAGTGAGTGGCGCCTCAGCCCGGCAAGACGCTTAGCTGATAGCCATAGCAGTTCACCGTGTTGATATGAACCAGCGGCACATGCGTCTTCAGCTTGGACCTCAATCGCCAGATTAACGGACTGACACTGCTGGAAGTGACGATGTCTTTGCCGGGCCACGCATAGCGTATCAACTGCTCGTGAGGGACGGGGACATTGACCTGTCGCATCAGACATTCGAGTAACAGGTATTCGGTCTTTGTCAGGAGCAGGCGGCGCTCCCCACTCACCAGTTCACGCGTCATGGAATCAAGCCGGAGCGGCATCACGGCCTGCTGTTCGCCACGCGAGCGTGTCAGGGCGGCCCGGTGTAGTGCCTGCAGACGTTCATGCATTTCGATGAACGAGAACGGCCGGGCAAAACAGGCGTCGGCGCCAGCGCGTAACGCTGCGGTTCGCCCCTGAGCGGTGGCCCCTGTGAGAATGACGATCTGGATCGCAGTACGAGCAGCGGCCGAGAGCCTCGCTAGCGCCGAGTCCAGTTCAGAGTAGACGCCCGGGTCGTTGATCATCAGGATCACCGCGTCGAACGACTCCAGCATGGCCCGCCGCACGCCCTGAACCACGTCGTGGGTGCGGCACAGGCTGTGGGTACTTTCGTGCAAGGCTTTATACAACCAGCTGGCCTCCGGATGCCGTGGAGAAACGAAAAGTATGCGCATGGTTCGGGACTCACTCGAGGTCTGTGTCCCGGAGAACCTTGCCGATGATCCGGTCATAGTCCGCGCTGAGAATTCGCTGCATAAGCGTGTGCCTGCTGCAAGTGGTGTCGAGTAACAGTTTCGCTGGCCCCGATTGCCGGTCTATTGCATGCGAGACGGGCTGTGTTACAGGTGTAACTGATGGGGTGAGTCGATTTGGGTTTTAATTCGGTTTTGGCAGGTATGAGTTGCTTGCGCAATCGCGCGGCATCGCATGCGAGATGAAAATCTTGCAATGTTGACGTCATACCCGTTAGCTCCGGGGCCGGTTTAATCTAAGGCCGTCTCCGTGCGTCCTGTCTGGGGGACGCGCGGCAGACCGCTGCATCCCCGGTAAAACCCTCAACCTTGTGCAGGTCACTGTGAAGAATGCCACTTTGCGTCAACTCAAGACCTTTGAAACTGTCGCACGCCGCCTGAGTTTTTCCCGGGCGGCGAACGAGTTGAATCTGTCGCCGCCGGCGGTCTCGACGCAGATCAAGCATCTTGAGGAACATGCAGGCGTATCGCTGTTTGAGCAGCTTGGAAAAAAAATCTACCTCACACCCGCTGGTCAGGAAATGCTCCGCCATAGCCGCGCGATCATTCATTGTTTCCGTGAAGCTGAGGAAACCTTGGCAAAGATGAGAAGCCTCTCGGGAGGCAGTCTTAGCATTGGTGTGATCAGTACCGGCGGGTATTTTCTTCCGCGATTGCTGGCGGAATTCTCGGCACGAAACAAAGCGGTCGAGCTGGATCTGACCGTGGAAAATCACGACGCGCTGCTTGGACGTCTGGAAGAGAATCGAATCGATCTCGCCATCATGGTAGGCGCGCCCGCGGATCATAAATTCGTTAGTACGCCGTTCGCGCCGCACGCGTTTCTGATTGTCGCTTCGCCGCGTCATCCACTGGTTGGCAAAGAAAACATCCGCCTGTCCGATCTGCGTAGCGAGCGGTTTATCGTTCGCGAGAAAGGTTCGGACACGTGGAATGCAATGCAACAGTGTTTCGACGGTCAAGTGCAGTTGAGCGAGCCGATGGAAATCCGCAACACGGAAGCGATCAAGCAAGCGGTGATGTCGGGAATGGGCGTCAGCTTCCTTTCCGCTCATACGGTTACGCTCGAATTGCGGGCAGGCATGCTGGCGGTACTCGACGTCGCGGGCTTTCCGGTAGTGCAAAAGTGGCACGTGGTACACCGCCTGGACAAGCAACTCGCACCCGTCGCTCAAGCCTTCAAAACGTTTTTGAGCAAGGAGGGGGAGATGCAGACCAATGAAATAACGACTGCCGTCGACCACCACTAAGCTCGGTCTTTGCGAACGTCTAACGATAGCTTTGCGGGCCGTGTCGATCTACAGCGCTTAGGAGCAACCCTACTCATCGCATTTCCTGTGAGGACAATGGCGTGACGCGCGTCACGTTCTCCGCGACCGCAGATGATGTTCCTGTGCTCGCCGTGGTCGCGGCCGGTGTCGGTGCGTCGGCTGATGTTTCTGTGTTCACGGCGTCCTTGAAGCCGCGAATCGCCGTGCCGAGATCGCCGCCTACTGTGCGAAGCTTCTTCGTTCCGAATACGAGCGAGACGATCAACGCAACGATTAGCCAATGCCAGATGCTTAGTGAGCCCATGATGTTTCCTTGATTGACCTTAAGACAATGCCTGCTTCAGCAAGTCGAGATTCAGCGCGACGATCAGAATGGTGGCCAGCGCTGCGACGAGGATCGTAGATTTGCCGGCCGTGAATTTGCCCATTACGCTGCGGCGTGACGAAAGGACCACGAGTGCGACGAGCGGGATCGGCAGAAAGAAGCTGAGAGCGACCTGGCTGATGACCATTGCGTTGACCACATTGAAATGCAGGCCAATTACAAAGGCCGGCACCATGGTGACGATGCGGCGCGTCCAGACAGGAATCTTGAAGTCGACGAAGCCCTGCATGATGACCTGACCCGCCATCGTGCCTACTACCGAACTCGACATGCCTGATGCCATCAACGAGATCAGGAATACCGCGGCGGCGCCGACGCCAAGCAGGGGAATCAGCGAGTGATACGCCACGCTGATGTCCGAGATGCCGTCCGCGGAACGCGGGAACACCGCCGCCGACATCATCACCATCGCCAGATTGACGAAACCTGCAATGCCGAGCGCAATGAGGACCTCGCGGTTAGAGAACCACACCAGCCGGCGGCGTTCCTCGTCATTACGCGCAGGAGTCCTGTTTTGTGTCAGGCCAGAATGCAAAAACAACGTGTGCGGCATGATGGTTGCACCGATGATACCGACGGCAAGCGTGATCGCATTGCTTCCGTGCAGCCGCGGCACGATGCTGCCGATTATCGTTGCGTGCCAGTCGGGCGGAGCAATGAAGAGTTCGCAGACGTAGCTGAGCCCAATTACGGCGACCAGGGTGGCGATGACCAGTTCGAGTGGGCGAAAGCCTCCCCGGTCGAGCAGCAGGATAGCCATCGTCACTACAGCGGTGACGACCAGGCCGCAGAGCAGTGACACGTGAAACAGCAGTGAGACGCCCAGGGCGCCACCGAGAAATTCGGCAATGTCGGTCGCCATCGCGGCGATCTCCGAGCCGTACCACATTGCCTTCACAACGGGTTTCGGGAATTGCTCGCGGCACAGTTCCGCGAGATTTCGCCCTGTGACGATGCCCAGTTTGGCCGACATGGCCTGGAACAGCATGGCGACCACGCTCGCCACGACGACGACCCACAATAACTCATACCCGCACGACGAACCCGCCTGGATATTGGTCGCAAAGTTACCCGGATCCATGTAGCCGACCGACGCAATGACGGCGGGGCCAACGAACGGCAGAAAAGCGCGTACACCTTTACGACGTCCGTTCAGCACATCGCGCACGGCTAGCTCGGTTTGCTGTGTCGCGCCGGACAGTGGTGCACCGCTCGGCTGGAGTATCTTGAGAAATGGAAGCATCGTCTTAACCTTGACCCACCGGAATTGAACGCAACGGCTAATGGAGCGCGACGTCGGTCGCCTACCCGCCTATGCCCGTCCTTTTGCGCCGCCCGGGACCGTTTATGTCCCGGGCGGCAACTTGGTACGACTTCTGTTGCAGCCGTTAAATCGGCAATACGTCAGGGCGGTTGTTGGGGAACCGTGCAAGCGTCTCGGCGGTGATATTCAGATGCTCCATGACCATCTTCGGCGGGGTGTGCGTCAGCCAGTCGGACAGCGACACTTCGGCGAAGTGGTCAGCCTTGAAGATCTCAAGGAAGATCAGGTCGGTGTTGCCCGTGTTCTGCACATAGTGGCCGAGGCTCTTCTTCACATAGCCGATGTCGCCGGCACGGAAATCGGCAGTGGCGGCCTTAGGACCCGTGTCGAACACGGTCATGCGTGCTTCGCCTTTAATGTAGTACTGCCATTCGTCTGCGTTCGGATGCCAGTGCAGTTCACGCATGCCGCCCGGCTTGATCGTGACCAGGGCCGCGGCGACCGTGGTGGATGCATTGAAATTGCGACTGTCGGCGATCTGTACCATGCCGCCCTTGGTCAGCTTCGTCGGCGGCATATCGCTGAGCGAGAAGATGAACGGGTGAGCAGGCAGGCCTAGCGGGGAAGCCACCGCTCGTTGTGCGGCGTCCAGTGGACCCGGGTCTTCACCCTGGAAGATCCAGAGATTGTCGACCGGAATGTTCTTGAATGCGTCCGCAGGAACGTTGAAGTTGGCGGCAAGCACCTCTGGCGGCGTGTGGGCAATCCAGTCGGTCAGCAGCAGCGTGTTGAATTCGGATGCGCGGCCGTTGTCGAACGCGAGCAGGAATTCGGCGCCCGTCGGTCCCAGACCTTGCAGCGAGTGCGGAAGGCCGGGCGGGAAGTACCAGAGGTCACCGGTTTTCACATCGGCCACTTGCGGACGGCCTTGTTCGTCGAGAACTGTAATCCGGCACTTGCCGTCGAGCATGATGGCCCATTCGGCTTGCTGGTGCCAGTGCATCTCGCGGATGCCGTTGGCGGCGAGGCGCATGTTGACGCCCGAAATATCTTCCGAAATGGCGAAGTCGTCCTGCGTGACCTCGCGAGCCCAACCGCCGTTCTGGTAGCGCTTGTGGGCATTGTTGAACGAGGCCCAGAAAAGCGGCATGCCGTTGATATCGGTAGCCGGCGGATTCTGGAACGACGGGAACTGTCCGGCCAGTGTCGGATTTTGCGGACCGGGATCGTTCAGGCTCGTCGGGCTCTTTGCGTTGATTTGGCCTTCGGGCGGTCGAT
The DNA here is from genome assembly GCF_900141745.1 of Paraburkholderia phenazinium. Lineage (NCBI taxonomy): Bacteria > Pseudomonadati > Pseudomonadota > Betaproteobacteria > Burkholderiales > Burkholderiaceae > Paraburkholderia > Paraburkholderia phenazinium. The sequence goes on from NZ_FSRM01000002.1 coordinate 1,494,614, forward strand.
CGGGGTTGCCGAACGACGCGGCTTTAGCAGTGGCGGCTACACCGAGCGCTGCAGCCGAGGCAGCAGCGCCAACCAGAACTTTGCGTCGCGACAGGTCAGTCATGTTTCTTTACCTTCTGTGGTTTAACTTGAAAAAATATACCGCCACAATTTCGTATTCCTATATAAAAGGAAATCGATTGAAATGTGTCGTCATTCAACAAAACAGGTTTCTGATTTACAGCGAGATTACATCTGGAAAACGACGGCCGGAGAGCAACGCGTTACGTCAATCTCTCCTTGGAGGCGATAGTAGTGGGGTGTTTGAAGATGCGACAGTAAAACTTTTGGAACGAAACGATAACCTGGGCGTTATCGTTTCTGGGTCTTGGACCTGCGGAATTTCGCAAGTGTCTGGCAGTTAACTTCCGCGAACGGTGGATTAATAGTTTTTTAGTTTCCGTTGCTGCACAGACCTGCTTTAGAACCGGTGACGGAAGCCTGCTACAAACAGTAACTGACGATTGTTTGCGGATGGTGTCACATTGAACATCGAAGCATTGAATGCCGGATTGCCACCGCCGCCGCTCACCGTCTGGTAGAGACTCTCCAGGTAGACATCGGTGCGACGGCTAAACTGGTAGTCGGCCTGTACGATCGCCTCGTGCCATTTGGGGCTAAGGCTTTCGGTCGACGAGTCGAAACGTCCATCAGTGTACGTATAGGATGCGGAAAGCGCCAAAGCGTGGGTGACGAAATAGCGGCCGTTGATTTCGAAGTTGTTAAAGCGAAGCAGGCTGCCCACCAAGGGCGCGAGGTTGCCGCCTTGATAGACACTCGTCACGTCGTTGGTTGACGAATGGGTCCACACCAGTCCAATGGATGCCGGACCGAAGTCGTATTTTCCACCGAGCCCCCAGATCTGCTGACTTCCGCCGGTGATGACGGCGTCGCTATCGTCGTTGGTGACAGCGCCGCTCGTGTTGACGTTAGCAGCGCCGGCCGAACGATTGATCTGGAGATAGCTGGCGACGAGAGAGACCGGTCCGTTGTCGTATTTGGCGCCCATGCTATAGGCGCGATCGTTCGAAAACTCGCCGGCCTCATTCGAGAAGCCATACATCGTGCCTACGGTCAGACCGCGATACGTCGGGCTTTCATATCTTACGGAGTTCTGGATGCTTTGATGCCGGATCATGTCGTCGTTGTCGAACGGGTGATCAGCAAGATTGCCGGCCCAGCCGAGACCTTCGGCGCTCAGCGCGGAGAGGTATTGGGACATAAAACTATACTGCCGTCCCGCTGTAATCGTGCCGTAGGTGTTCGAGCTCAGGCCGACATACGCCTGGCGGCCAAACAGGTCGCCCGTGTTGCTGAGCTTTCCGTTGGCGCTGGAGAAGCCATCTTCCAGCAGGAAGACGGCGGAAAGGCCGCCGCCCAGATCTTCCGAACCCCTCAGGCCCCAGCGTGTTCCGCTGATGCCGCCACTGTCCATTTCGATGCCGCTGTGACCGGGTGCGCCTGCGCCGCCGGTTGTCTGGTTGTTTGCATAGATCAGTGCGGTATCGACGATGCCGTAGAGGGTGACACTGCTTTGTGCATAGCTTGTTCCTGCCCAGGAGAGTAACAACGCCGCTGTGAGTAGCGACTTTCTCATGTTGATGATCATTTCGTTTGTCGTGATTGCGTGTGGGGAGACGTCGCGATCTATGGGGTCGGACAGATCGTGATATCGCTGCGTATATAACGAGGAGAAAAAATAAAGTGCGGCAGATCGCACCTTGATTCGCAGCTGAAGCGATATACCTCTCGTCGAGGCGACATCTTAGCGGCACGACTGCCGCTGGAACCGGTACAGTCGCCGGACTTGGCGAGGAGCACAGTTAGATCCTGACGGTTTTATTACGCGCTGTCGCAGCGCCCTGCGGTGGCTAAGCGCCAAGGCTCCCTTGCGAGCCGCTTAATGCTGAAAGCCCTTCCACGATCTCCTCAAACGACGGTCTTGCGGCCACCGTTGTGCTAAAACATGCGGCCTGCAGCCTTAACAAGGCAGCGAGAGTGTCCGGCTCCGCTTCACGTTCATCGATTCGCTCGGTCAACTCTTCAAGCAGACAGCCAAACGCCCGCACTTCGATGCGCTCGAGCAAAGGAGCTAGTGTCCCGTCGTCTCGCGCATAGAACGACGCGGCGCCGAAGTCGCCCAATAAGGCTCTTCCCTGACCGCAATGCAGAATGTTGTGGGCATAAAGATCGCCATGCATGATGCCTCGCCGATGCAGATGACGGGCTGCTGAAGCAATGCCGCATGCAATGCTTAACGCCGAGGGGAAATCGAAGCGGGTGTCGTTGCTGTAAATATCGCGCGTACACGAATCGAGGCTGGGCGGACCAGCCAGGTTCCTGAATTGCGGATCGATCAACTCCATGACGAGGCCATCGCTCCCCGCTGGATGCTCTTTGAGCTTGCCGAGCACCGGAATCAGATTGGGATGAGCGCCTGCGTTGATGCAAGCCGCCATTTCGCAGTGGGGCAAGCCATCGCTGGTCACGTCGCCCTTAAAGAGCTTGACGGCCACATGGCGAGCGTCTTTTTCGTGTTTGCGATGCGCTGCGCGATGAATGACACCCGAGGCGCCTTCGCCGAGTTGATGATGCAATTCCAGCGCATCCCAGTGCACGTCCGCGATCGGCGTTTCTGTCAATGCTGCGGCTTCCAGTTTCGCGGTAAACGGATTGCCGGCATACGCCAGCCACGAGAGCCGAGGCAGTTTGAGCAACGCGGCTGGCAATTCCGTAAGCCGGTTCGCCGCGAGCCGGATCAGTTCGAGACGGGTACATGCGGTCAATTCCGTTGGCAATGTCTGCAAGCGGTTCCCGGCCAGCATCAGCTTCTGCAGCTGTGAGCAGTTGCCGATTTCAGGCGGAAGCGTTTCGATTTCGTTGTCCGTCAAGATCAACCAACGGAGTGCGGGTGGCAACGATCGGCCCGACACCGTATGGATGCGGTTTGCCTTGAAGCCCACCATGCTTAACTGCTCGCACCGGCCGAGTACCTCGGGCAGCTCGGTGAACTGATTGTCCGAGCAGAAGATGATGCGCAGTTTTTTCAGGCGGGGTAGATCATCAGGTAGCGACGAGAGCGCGTTGCCGGCGAGATCGAGAATTTCCAGTGTGTCCGCCAGATCCAGAATTTCGCGCGGAAATTCGTGGAACCCGCAGGCCAGTTTCAGGCGTTGCGTACCGGTCAGTTGTCCCGCAAGCAATTGGTCGAGAGTCGTTGTCACTGTGATGGGCTGTGCGTGGAGCGCACCGGTAAGTTTTGATTTCGTAAGGAGCGATTTTACCGGCAAGGGCCTCCTGGTGGTGCGGCGCAACGTACGCGCGGTTATTCGCTCATCTATCGGTATGCGATCGGCTCGACAGCCGGGTAAGTCCCGATGACAGAGGCAGGGCCGACGGTTTATGCATAAATTGAACGGTCATGCTTTTATTTACACAGCGAATGCTCACACGTATGATGGACTGAAAAAACGGACTCGTCTGCTTCGCGGAAGCCCATCTATATCAAGGAGACGCCTGATGCATGTGAAAGACCTGTTTCAACTGGAAGGCAAGGTGGCGCTGATTACCGGCGGCTCGCGCGGGCTCGGTTTGCAGATGGCCGAGGCGCTGGGAGAAATGGGCTGCCGCGTGGCGATCACCGCGCGCAAGGCCGACGAACTGGCAGAGGCGAAAGCGCATCTCGAAGGGCTCGGCATCGAAGTCCATACCATCGTCAACGACCTTGCGAAATTCGACAGGATTCCCGATCTTGTCAGCGAGGTGCTAGGGGTCTACGACCACATAGACATTCTCGTCAACAATGCCGGCGCAACGTGGGGCGCTCCTGCAGAGGACTATCCTGACGAGGCGTGGCACAAGGTCATGAACCTGAACATCAATGCGCCATTCTTTCTCGCACGCGAAGTCGGCAAGCGCAGCATGATTCCTCGCCGCTCCGGCAAGATCATCAACATTGCCTCGATAGCTGGCCTGAAGGGCGCGCCAGCCGGCATGAACACGATTGCCTATAACACCTCGAAGGCCGCGGCGATCAACTTCACGCGAGCGCTGGCGTCCGAATGGGGCCGGCACAACATTAACGTCAACGCCATCTGTCCGGGCTTTTTCCCCTCGAAGATGTCGGCGGGGCTGCTCGCCACCATGAGCGAAGCCGTCATTGCGCAATCGCCGCTGCACCGGCTCGGCGGCGAGGAAGATCTGAAGGGTTCGGTGGTGTTTCTCGCGAGCGAGGCGTCGCGCCATATTACTGGCCAGCATCTGGCGGTAGATGGCGGCTCAAGCATCGTCTGACGACGAGCGCAGACAGGCAGACGCATACAAGAACATGAGGGCAGCAGATACCATGAATACGCTTCATCACGCGCACTGGCCGACTGGCGTGCCACTGCACCTGAGCTTGCCGGAAACCAGCCTGTTCTATAACGCCGAGGTCGCGGCAACCCGCTTTCCGGATAAGCCGTTCATCATCTTCTACGATACACCGGTTACGTTTGCGGAGTTCAAAGATGAAACCGAACGGATCGCGGGTTTCCTGCAACAGGAGTGCGAAGTAAAGGCTGGCGACCGGGTTCTGCTCTACATGCAGAACAGTCCGCAATGGGTGCTTGCCTACTACGGCATCCTGCGAGCGAACGCGGTGGTTGTGCCAGTCAATCCGATGAACCTGACGGACGAGTTACGGCATTACGTGGAGGACAGCGGCGCGACGACCGCCATCGTCCCGCAATGCCTGTATCCACAGATCGAGCCCTTGCTGGGCGAGGCGCCAGGGCAGGGCCTGAAATATGCAATCGTCGCGACTTATAGCGACTACCTGAAACAGCCGTTGCCCATTACGCCTCCAGAGTTCGTCACTGCGCCGCGAAAATCCATCGAACGTCACGGTGTCACCGCATGGAACACGGTGCTTGAGCGTCGCCTGGCTCCAGGGCCACTCACTGCCGGCCCAGACGATCTGTGCGTGATGCCATACACGTCCGGCACCACGGGCAAGCCGAAAGGTTGCATGCACACGCATCGCAGTGTGATGAGTACGTCGGTGGGTGGTTGCGTGTGGTTTGGGGGATCGCAAGACAGCGTTCATCTGTCGGTATTGCCGATGTTTCATGTCACCGGCATGCAGGGCGGCATGAACGGTCCGTTGTATGCAGGCGCAACCATCGTCATATTGCCGCGCTGGGATCGCGACGCAGCGGCTCAGTGCATGCAGCGCTATCGCGTTACCGCGTGGCAATCCATCTCGACGATGATGGTCGACTTTTTGTCCAATCCGAAGCTTGCTGAATACGATATTTCCAGCCTGAGCGGTACGCGCGGCGGTGGCGCCGCCATGCCGGAGGCGATTGCGCGCAAGCTCAAGACACTGACCGGCCTCGACTATGTAGAAGGCTACGGCATGTCGGAGACGATCGCCGGGACGCATATCAACCCGCCTCATCGTCCCAAACCGCAGTGCCTTGGCGTTCCTGTATTCGATCTCGATTCGCGGGTGATCGATCCGGCCACGCTGCAGGAAGTGGCGCGGGGCGAAACCGGCGAAATCGTCGTCAACGGGCCGCAGATCATGCAGGGTTACTGGCGCAATCCCAAGGGGACGGCTGAGGCGTTTGTCGAGCTCGATGGCAAACGTTTTCTGCGTACTGGCGATCTGGGGCATATCGATGAAGACGGTTATTTCTTCATGACCGATCGCCTCAAGCGCATGATCAACGCATCCGGCTACAAGGTCTGGCCGGCCGAGGTGGAAGCGCTGATGTACCGGCATCCGGGCATTCATGAGGTGTGCGTGATCGGCGTGCAGGACGAGCGGCGTGGCGAAACGGTAAAGGCGCTGGTCGTGCCCGCCGCCGGTTATGCAGGAAAACTGACTGAGAGCGACATCATCGACTGGGCGCATGAGCAGATGGCGTCGTACAAGGCGCCGCGGTTTGTCGAGTTCGTGACGTCGTTACCCAAATCCGGCAGCGGCAAGATCCTGTGGCGCAAACTGCAGGAAGAACACGCCGCGCGAGCGGCAGGAGGAAAAGCATGTTGAACACCGCACTCGAAATTTCTGATGTCCGTCATCTGGTTTCACCGGAGGAGTGGCAGGTTCGTCTCGATCTCGCCGCCGCCTACCGGCTCGCGCGGCGGAATCCCGGGTACGATCTTTAGAGAAGGGCCAACAAGGCGCAGCGTCCTGCCGCTTCAGCCGATGCGCCACGACAGTTCATGCGTGTGGCCGTCTCGCGGCAGTCTTAGCGTCGCCACGAGTCCTTTAACCGCGCCGTTGCGCAGCGTCAGTGTGCCACCATGTGCGGCCGCAACGCTGCGTGCGATCGTCAGTCCGAGTCCTGTTCCGCCGCTTGCCCCGCTACGCGACGCCGACACGCGGAAGTACGGCTCGAACACGCGCTCGAGCAAGGCCTCGTCGGCGATGCCGGGGCCTTCGTCGCTGATGGCGATGGACAAGACGGTGTCATCGTCGCTTACGCTGATCTTCGCGCTATCGCCATAGCGGATCGCATTGTCGAGCAGGTTCTGCAAACAGCGTTTCAGATTGCGCGGATACCCGGACAAAGGACGCGTCGCACGACCTTCGATACTGACTTCATGACCCGCCTCGCGGGCATCCTCTGCCAGGCCTTCCAGCATCGAATTGATCTCGATCTCGTGACGCTCTTCGGTAATCTCCACGCCTTGCACGGCATCGAGCGTCGCGCCGACCATGGCTTCCATCTCATCGAGATCGCCGCGCAAGCGCTCGCGCGCTTCGGTGTCGGGGAGCATCTCGGTGCGCAGCCGCAGCCTTGTCAGCGGCGAACGAAGATCGTGCGATACAGCAGTCAAAAAGCGCGTGCGTTCCGCGAGACTACGGGTGAGCTGCTCCTGCATCGCGTTGAACGATTGCGCCGCGGTTCGCACCTCCAGCGGACCCGTTACCGGCAGTGGCGGACGGTAGATGTTGCGGCCCAACGCCTCGGCGGCCTTCGCCAGTTCCTTTAGCGGTTTGACTGCAAAGCGCACGGCCACGAGCGCGAGCAACAACACGGCCGTGAGACGCACCAGATAGATCCGCAAGAGGTAGTCGAGCACCAGCGAGCCAGGCTCGGTCTGCATGCCGGCCTGTCCTTCGTTGGCGTGCACGTCGAGCCACTGACCCTGCGGCAGTTTCAATTGCAGATGAAAATCGCCCGACGGCATGCGCGAATTGAACAGGCCGAGGATGCCGTTATGGCGGCCCCTATCGTCGCGCAACTGAACGTCAAGCAGATGTACTTCGATGGCTTCACCGAGACGACGGCGGATCACGCCCGCTATCAGGTCGCTAACGGCGTGCTGTGCGAGCGACCCGTCAAGCGGTACGGCAGCGGGCGCGTCGATCCATTGCAAGCGGTAGCGTTGATCGCCGAGTTGCCTGGCAATCGCATCACGCGAGCTGTCGTCCGGGGCGTTCTGAAGCAGACGCACGGTATCCGCGAGCCGGCTGGCAAACAGACGCGCGGGAATTTCAAGCGTGCGGTTGTCATGTGTCTCGAACCAGATCGTGCTGGTGAAGAGTTGCCCCGCGAACATGCCGATCACCAGAATCAGTACAAGCCGTCCGTACAGTGTATCGGGCCAAAGGCGCAGTTTCATCGGTGTGAGTGGCTCATCGAGGCGCTTCAGGCTTCATGTGTGACATCGGCCGCAAGCATATAGCCCTCGTTACGCACGGTGCGGATCAGTCCGGTGCCGCGCGCCGAGTCCTTGAGGTGTTGACGCAGACGGCTGATGCATACGTCGATCGACCGGTCGAGCGGCGTGCGTTCCTTGCCGAACACGCGGTCGAGCAGAAACTCGCGCGAGAGCGGCCGGTTCGGATGATCGAGCAGCGTGCGCAGTGCGCGATAGTCGGAGCCGCCGAGCGAGACGATCATGCCGTCGGGCGAGCACATCTGCTTCATGCGAGTGTCGAGCTTCCATCCCGCGAAGCTTACGAACGCTGACGAATCCGCGAGCCGTTCGCCAGGCACGCTGCGCGTGCGGCGTAGCACCACCTTGATCTTGGCAACCAGTTCGCGCGGGTCGAAGGGCTTCGGCAAGTAGTCGTCGGCGCCCATCTCTAGCCCGAGGATGCGGTCAAGCAGGCCGCCTCGTGCGCTCAGAATAATGACCGGTACGCCGCGTTCGCGCCGCAGATCGCGCGTGATATCGAGGCCGTCCTCGCCTTCGAGCATCAGATCGAGTACGACGAGATCGACGTGCGACGTGTTGATGACCTGCTTCATCTGCACGCCGTTTTCGACGGCGGTCGCTCCATAGCCCATGCTGCGCAGGTAGTCCTGCAGCAGTTGGCGAATGTTGGGGTCGTCGTCGACAACGAGTATGTGGTCCATCGTGAGTTCTTGTTTGCGGGGCGCGGGGCATCTACACATCTGCGCATCTACGACGCAATCACCGCGATCGCGTCCGCGCCAACACATTCCATTACAAAACAGCCTTGTTTCAACACATCGCCATTACATTGCACCGCTAAAGTGGAGTCCGCAAATGGCAATCATTCTCATTCAAGAACTATACCATGTCGATTTTCCGGTTTCAGTCACGGGCTCACTTCCTTGGCCCGGTCGCGCGCGCCATGGTGGCGTGCGCGGCGGTTGGTTTCGCCATGCTCGGGGCCGGTGGAGCAGCGCATGCTGCGACGACCCCAACCGGAGAAAGGCCGGCCCCCGGAACAATGCCGGCCCCCGGAATATCAAGCCCGGCGCCCGCGCAGACTGTGACAGACCTTGCCGGCCGCACGATCCGCATCCCAGCGAACCCGCACCGCATCCTGCTTGGCGAAAGCCGCTTGCTGATGGCGGTCGCACTGCTGGAAGGCAAACAGCCGTTGGAGCGTATCGTCGGATGGCAAGGCGATCTGCCGACCATGGATCCGCAGACCTTCGACGCCTACGCCGAGCAATTTCCGGGCATCAGGCAGGTTCCGCTGATCGGCAAGGCAACAGAAGACAGCGTCAGCGATGAGAAGGCGCTGAGCCTCAAGCCCGATCTCGCCATTTTCAGTCTCGCGGGTCACGGCCCGAGCCGTTATAACGCGCTCGTCAAGCAACTCGAGGCGACCGGTACGACGGTCGTATTCGTCGACTTCCGTTTGCATCCGATGCAGAACACCCTGCCCAGTATCGAACTGCTCGGCAAGGTGATGCACCGCGAGCCGGAGGCGAATGCGTATGCGCAGTTCTATCAGCAGCACCTGGCGCGCGTGCAGGCCGTGGTGAAACAGATTCCACTGCAGCAGCGGCCGACGGTCTTTATCGACCTGTTAGCTGGCGCGTGGGATGCTGGTTGCTGCCATACCGCCGGCAACGGCAACTTTGGCGAGTTCATCCAGGCCGCAGGCGGACGCAACATCGCGGCGGGCCTGTTGCCCGGCGTGCTCGGCGACATCAGCATGGAGCAGATCATCGCGGCACGACCCGATGTGTATATCGCCACTGGCAGCCGCACCAAGCCAGGCCTCGCGTCGTTGCGGGTCGGCGCACTGACGAGCGAGCGCGATGCGCAAGCGAGCCTCGCGACGCTCGTCGCACGGCCGGGCTTCGATACGATCAAGGCGATTCACGACGGCGACGTGCATGGCATCTCACACAACTACTACGATTCGCCGTACAACATCGTGGCGATCGAGGCGTTTGCGAAGTGGTTTTATCCGCAGCAGTTCAAGGACCTCGACGTGAATGCTACGCAGGCCGAACTGTATCGCCGCTTCCTCGCTGTGCCGCCTGATGGCGCGTACTGGGTGGACGGAGTGAAGGGCGCCGCATCTACGGTTGCGTCGCATTCAACTGGCGGCTAATGCATGGCGACGCTTCCGCACCAGACCATGCCGCAGGACATCAGCCTGCGGCATTACCGGCGCCTCACGCATCGACGCGTCATGTGGCTCTTGGCTGTCACCGCGCTGATTGCGTGCTCGCTGCTGTTCGACCTGCGCACCGGGCCCTCCGGCTTGCCGTTGATGGCGCTGCTGCACACGGTTTTCGAACGGGCCTCGGCTGATCCGGCGACCAGCGTGATCGTCTGGCAGATTCGCCTGCCCTACGCGGTGATGGCGCTGCTGGTGGGCGCATCGCTGGGGTTGTCGGGTGCGGAGATGCAGACGATCCTCAACAATCCGCTCGCAAGCCCCTACACCCTGGGCGTATCGGCTGCGGCTGCGTTCGGCGCATCTCTGGCGATCGTGCTGGATATCGCGATTCCTGGCGTATCGCAAACCTGGATCGTTTCCGCGAATGCATTCATTTTTGCACTGCTTTCCGCGTTGATGCTCGATTTGGTGGCGCGCTGGCGCGGTATGAACACGGCAGGTGTCGTGCTGCTCGGCATTGCCCTCGTGTTCGCGTTTCACGCGCTCGTCTCGTTGATGCAATTCGTGGCCTCGGCCGATGCGCTCCAGGGTCTCGTGTTCTGGACGCTCGGTTCGCTGGCGCGCGCGGACTGGCCCAAGATTTCAGTGCTGGCGGTCGCGTTGGCGCTGGCGTTGCCACTGTCGATGCGCAACGCCTGGACGTTGACTGCGCTACGTCTTGGCGAAGACCGCGCGGCCAGCTTCGGTATCGACGTGCGGCGCTTGCGCCTGTCGACGCTGCTGCGCGTATCGGTGCTGTCCGCACTCGCGGTGTCGTTCGTCGGTACGATCGGCTTCGTGGGGCTGATTGCGCCGCACATTGCGCGCACCCTGTTCGGCGAGGATCATCGCTTTTATCTGCCCGGCAGCATGTTGATCGGCGCATTGACGCTTTCGCTTGCATCCATCGCCTCGAAGCTGATCATCCCCGGTGTGCTGATTCCGGTGGGCATTGTCACGGCGCTGGTCGGCATTCCGCTGTTTCTCGGCATTGTGGTGCGCTCGCAGGGGCAACTGGGATGAGTGGCCTTTACATCCACAATCTCAGCGTGCGCTACGACAAGCGTCAGGTGCTCACTGCGCTCGAGGCCGGACCGCTGCCTCGTGGCCAGATCACTGCACTGCTGGGACCCAATGGCAGTGGCAAGTCCACGCTATTGCGGGCTTTAGCCGGGCTTACGCGCGTTCACGCCGGCTCGCTGTCGCTCGATGGCGAGGCGCTCGCGTTGTCGGCGGCCAGTGCCCGTTCGCATAGCGTCGTATATCTGCCGCAGGCGTTGCCCGCCGGAGTGCGCCTGCAAGTTTTGGAGTCCGTATTGGTGGCGTGCCGCGCCACGCGCGGATATGCCGGTTCTCTGGGACGGTCCCAGCATGGGGACGATCTAGCGCACGCCCACAGCGTTCTGCGCAGGCTCGGCATCGAGAACCTCGCTGCGCGTTCGCTCGACGAGTTGTCGGGCGGGCAGCGCCAACTCGTCGGCATTGCTCAGGCATTGGTGCGCGACCCGCAAGTGTTGTTGCTCGACGAGCCGCTTTCGGCACTCGATCTCAACCACCAGTTTCACGTGATGCAGGTACTGCGCGAGGTCACGCGTGAGAGCCGCATCGTCACCGTAGTGGTGCTGCACGACATTAACGCAGCGATGCGCGCGTGCGAGTGCGCGATGCTGCTGCACGAGGGGCGCATCGTGCGCTTCGGACCTCCCTCCGAAGTCGTCACGCCTGCGACGCTCAGCCAGGTATTCGGTGTCGCCGCGCGTATCGAGCCATGCTCGCGCGGCCACCATCAGGTTCTGATCGACGGACTCGCCGTTCAGACGGGCATCGCCAGCCGTTAGCCACACGGCCCAGCCAGCCCCCAAACCACGCCGCTTCGGCAACGCATCGACGCACGCTCTCGGAAGGGGCGTCGCGTCGGCGTGCGCACGAGCGGTCAAATCAAAACTTCAGGACACAAATGAAGAAGACTCTTGTTATTGCCGTATGCGCGGCGGGGTACGCCTGCGGGGCGCAAGCACAATCGAGCGTGACGCTTTATGGGGTGATCGATGCTGGGCTCTTGTATGCCAGCAATCAGAATGGGCATTCTGCCTGGCAAGCAGGCAGCGGTGATGTGACCGGCAGCCACTGGGGCTTCGTCGGGCGCGAAGATCTCGGCGGCGGCACACGGGCGATTTTCCAGCTTGAGAACGGCTTCAGCGTAATGAATGGAACGGCTCGGCAAGGCGGTCGCGAGTTTGGCTATCAGGCGCTTGCGGGGCTGTCGAACAACCGCTTCGGCACGGTCACGTTGGGACGCCAGTACGACTCGGTGGTGGACTATCTCGCCCCGCTCAGCTTCACCGGTGTGCATCCTGGCGGCAACAATCTGTCTGCACATCCGTTCGATAACGACAACCTGAATAACTCGTTTCGCGTGAATAACTCGGTGAAGTTCGCCAGCAACTCATACGAGGGGCTGCGCTTTGGAGCACTGTATGGGTTTTCGGATGAGGCTGGCGGCTTCGACGACAATCGTTTGTACAGCTTCGGCGCGGCCTATGACGCGGGTCCGTTGAGTCTCGGTGCGGGTTATTTGCAGGCGAACAACGGTGGCGGTAGCAACACCGGCGGCGCGATAACCTTGACTGATCGGACGTTTATAGCCGCGCAGCAGCGTACTTATGGCGCAGGGGCAAACTATGCGCTCGGAGCAGCAAGGTTCGGCTTCGTCTGGACCCGCACGCAACTGGGTGGCCTGGATACGATCAACGGGGCCAATAGCCTCGGCCTCACGCAGAATGGTCAGGGTGCGAGCTTTAACAACTATGAAGTGAATGCGAGTTACACACTAAGCCCGGCGCTCAAGCTGATCGGCGAATACACCTACACGGACGCGGCGCTCTCTACGGCGAGCGGCGAGCATCATCCGAAGTGGCATGAGGTATCGGTGATGACCGATTATTTTCTGTCCAAGCGTACGGACCTGTATTTGCAGGCCAGCTATCAGCATATCGACAGCGACGGCTCGGGATTAACGGCCGATGTAAGCGGTCAGGCGATGTCTTCGACCGATGAGCAGATTGTGGTGGGAGTGGGGATGCGCCACCGGTTCTAAAAGGTCCGCGCGACGGCGCCCTGTGTGGGGCATTGCTTAGTCCGCCGTGTCGGCAAGCAGTGCCCAGCGTTCGTGGTCGCGCCATTCCCCGTTGATGCGAAGATAGCGCGGCGAGAAGCCTTCCTGCTTGAAACCCACGCGGCGCACTAGCGCAATCGATGCGAGATTGTCCGGCTGAATGTTGGCCTCCAGCCTGTGCAAACCAAGATCGTTGAACGCATAGCATGCGGCCGCGCGGAGCGCCTCGGTCATCAGGCCCGTGCGGGCGAAGCTAAGCATTCCATAGTAGCCGAGATAGGCGCTCCGGAAAGCGCCCATGACGATCTCGTTGAGATTGATGATGCCCACTACCTGATGCGACGCTGCTTCACGCGCGACCAGGCCAACGTTGGGTCCGGTGAGGCTACGCGCAAACCAGGTGTCGAAACCGGCCTGATCGGTGAAGGATGTAACCCATGGCAAATGGTGAGCCTGGCTCGCAACGTTGGCGGCGATCAGATCGGCTGCGTCGGCCGGGGTAGCGCGGCTGAGTCGTACGTTAGTCATGTTGCTCCGCGGAGAGGGCTTTTGCAGGGGAGCGTCATTTTATAGCCGAGTACGCGGGGAAGGTAGTGCCAACGCGGCTTTCCCCGCGCATTTCAAACATTGCTTCGCTTACGAGGTCGTCAATTCAAGGGACCCGACGAAATTCTTGACAAGCCTGGCGACCTCAACCGGAGATTCGAGCGGCGACAAGTGGCCGGTGCCTGGCACGACATGCATGCGAGCATGTGGAATATAGGGAAGCAGTTTCGTCTGAAGCGTTTCCACGCTGTCCACCCGATCCAGTTCGCCAGCGATAACGATCGCAGGGGCATTGATCGTCGCAACCTCGCGTGTAATGTCTTCATGGCTCGCATGGAGCGGCCACGCTGCTTTGGCCTGCGGGGCACCACGCAAACTGTCTTCAATCACCTGCTCACGATGCTTCGGGCTTAGCGTCTTCGCCGTGAGCATGTGGTCGATCGACATCTCGACCGACGCGCGCGATTCGTAGGCCACTTCCATCTGCGCTCGCGTTTCAGCGGGAAGCACAAGTGGAACCGGCGGGGAGGGCGCGACCATCACCAATCCCGCCAGTCCTTCGGGACGGCGCGCCGCCAGTAATTGTGCGATCTTGCCGCCCATCGAATGACCTACCAGCACAAACTTGCCCAGATTCAGCGACCCGATTACCCCTTGTGCGTCATCGGCGAAATCAGCGAGTGCGTAGCCGTTAGCCGGAGCGTCCGAGTTTCCCCAGCCGCGGTGATCGAGCGCGACTGTCCGGTATGAGTTCGGCAGCGCGGCAATCACGTCGTTCCAGGTGCGTGACGAGCCGCCCCAGTAATGCAGAAAGACAATAGCGGGTGTGCCGCTGCCCTGATCGTTGACCTCGATATGAATGCCGTTTGATGCGATTTTCATGGCGCCGCTCCTCTGATGTTCACGCGATTCGATTTCCGTTTCCGGACCGTGAATCCATAGTAGATTGGATCGCTTGGCGAGATAATCCGGTATTTCTTATCATCAACCTGTCGTAAAACTATCGAATGAGCGAGCCATGGACCGTTTTGCGAGCATTGGGGTATTCGTTGCCGCGGTGGACGAGGGCAGCCTGGTGGCAGCCGGCAGACGCTTTGGACTGTCGGCCTCCATGGCAGGAAAGTATCTGAGCGCGCTCGAGGCCGATCTGAACGTCCGGTTGCTGCAGCGAAGTACGCGCAGCCTTAGCCTCACGGATGCCGGACGTAGTTATTACGTGCGCTGCAAGCGGATACTCGAAGAACTCGACGACGCCAACAGCGAGGCGAGCGATGCCCACAGCACTGCACGCGGCACGTTGCGCGTGGCCGCGCCGGTTACTTTTGGCGAACTGCATATGGGCGACGTGGTGGCGCGTTACCTCGAGAACCATCCGCAGGTGAACATCGAGGTTTCGCTTGATGATCGCTACGTTGATCTGCAGAACGATGGAGTCGATGTCGCGATCCGCATCGGCCGGTTGCCCGATTCGCAGCTGGTCGCGCGGCGTCTTGCGCCGTGCAGGATGGTCCTGTGCGCGGCACCTGCGTTTCTCGAACGTGAGGGTGTGCCGAAAACGCCCGAAGATCTGCGTGACGCGCCTCGTCTGGCCTTCAACGAGGCGGTGTCGATACCTGAGTGGGCACTGATAGATGAAGCAGGCCGCCAACATGCGATCGACGGGCCGTACCGGATGCAGGCGAACAACATGCAGATGCTGCTGGCGTCGACGCTGGCAGGTATCGGCATTGCGTATGGGCCTACGTTCGTGTTTGGACCGCATATCCGCACGAAGCGACTGGTGGAACTCTTGCCCGGATATAAGGCGCCCGAATTGACGATCCACGCGGTTTATCCGACTGCGCGCTATGTGCCTTCGAAGGCGAGGCGATTCATGGATTACCTGGCTGAGGCTTATGGAGAACAGCCGTCATGGGACCAGTTTTAGGCGGGCTGGCTCAGTTGCCGATCTGCTTTCTAAGGCCAATCATCGTAATGCTATAGCCGTTGCGCGTATAAAACTCGTGGGTGCGCTTTCGCTCGTTGTTGCAGCGTATGACAATCGATGTAGCGTTGTATTCGTGGCTTTTGATCCAATGCTCGGCGCTTGAAAGGAGTTCGCGGCCAGTGCCGACGCCTCTCGAACCCTCACGCACCACGAAAGCCAAAATCTCTCCATAGTTTCCACTGGAGACGATGATGTCGACGCGAGCATGAATCCATCCAAGGACTTCTCCGGCATCATTTTCATAGACAAGAATCTTGTGATCCGATCTGGGCAATATGACCTCAAGCCGCGTCTTGATGTCTTCCTCGGAAGCAGTCCAGCCGAACTGGCAACTCAAGATGCAAATTTCTTTCGCATCGCTCGATCGCGCGTCCCGAATGCTCATGTCACTTTCCCCGATGGCCCTGGATCGGGGTTGATTGTCGACGATTCAGGCGCGGATGTCGAATCGCCGCGCTCCTGTTTTTTCCCGACTCAAGCAGCAAAGTCCGTCGATGCCGACAACGCCTTCCACGTCTCCGTTTCCTGCGTAACATAAGCGTTCTTCGCAGCGATAGCAGCAAGCGTGTCAGTACCAAGCGGAAGACGCAGCGGTGGCGTAGGTGCATCAACGAGTTTGATCATCGCAGCCGCCAGCTTGTTCGGATCGCCCGGCTGGTTGTGATTCATCTCCTGGGCTTTGCGGCGCACGGCGCCTGCGCTCGCGTCATAGTCGGCAATCACCTCAGGCGCGACGACCAGCGAGGACCCATCCAGAAAGTCCGTGCGGAAATAGCCGGGCTCGACGACCGTCGCGTGAATCCCGAGCGGTTTCAATTCGGCATGCAGCGCTTCGGTAATGCCTTCGACAGCGAACTTCGTCGACGAATACACGCCGAATCCCGCCGAGCCGCGGTAACCGCCAATCGACGAAATATTGATCACATGGCCCGAGCGCTGGGCGCGCAGCGTCGGCAGTACCGCGCGCGTCACGTTCAGCAGGCCGAATACGTTGGTGTCGTACATCCGGCGGACGTCCTTGTCAGCAGACTCTTCTACTGCGCCCAGCAGGCCGAAGCCGGCGTTATTGACCAGCACGTCGACGCGGCCGAATTTCTCCACCGCCTGTCGTACCGCCGCTCGGGCCTGCGTCTCATCCGTCACGTCCAGCGCCACCGGCAGCAAGGCGGCCGATTCGCCCAACCGCTCGACGATGGCCGCGACGTTGCGTCCCGCCGCCACGACGGCGTTGCCGTCCGCGAGCGCTGCTTCGGCGATCAGCGCGCCGATACCGCGCGACGCACCGGTAATGAACCATACGCGCTTGAAATCGCCTTGCTGGGTACTTGCCATGATGTCTCTCCTACGGATGGGTGGCCTCGGATGAGGTGATGCCATGGTAGGCGTCACGATTGACACAAACTAGCCGTCAATTGCTAGACTCATAATCAACTAAAATTTGCTAATCTGGGCGCGATCATGAACGAAATTCGTGCGATCACCACTTTCGTGCGCGCCGCGGCGCTCGGCAGCCTGCGACGCGCCGCGGTCGATCAGGGCATCTCGCCTCAGGCTGCGAGCCACGCGGTGATGCAACTGGAGAAGGAGTTGGGGGTGCGGCTGTTCCACCGGACTACCCGCAAGCTGAGCCTGACCGAGGAGGGCCAGCGGCTTTTCGACAGCGTGAAGCCGGCGCTTGCCACTCTGCACTCCGCGCTCGACGAGGCGCGGCGCTCGAAAGAGGAGGTCGGCGGTCTGCTGCGCGTGAGCGCACCGCGATCGCTCGGACTTCCGCTGCTGTGGCCTTGCTTCGAGGCATTCCAGCAGCTTTATCCGAACGTGCAACTCGAAGTGCAGTTCGACGATCACTTCACGGATCTCGTGACGGAACGTTCCGACGTGGGATTTCGGGCGGGGCCGCCACCTTCGGGCGGATCGATTGCGCGCCGGCTCATGCCGATCCATCTGATTGTCTGCGCGTCGCCGGAATACATCGAGCGTAACGGCGTGCCGCGGACCATCGAGGAACTGGCTCAGCATCGTTGCACCGGCTATCGTCGCGCGAACACCGGCAAGCTTGCGCAGTGGCAGTTCCGGATCGGCGATGAGGTTGTCTATCGCGACGTGCCCTGTGTCGTCTGTGTGAACGACACAGAAATGGAAACGCATGCTGTGCTATCGGGGCTTGGCATCGGACAGCTGGCCACCTTCAACGCTACGGCTCACATCCGAAGCGGCCGGCTCGTTCCGTTGCTGACGCAGCACATTGCGGACTACGGCATGATCCATATCTATTACGGACATCGAACCGAACAGCCGCTGCGCGTGAAAACCTTCATCGACTTCATGATCGAGCGCCTGGCGGACAACCGGGACTTCTTCCTCGATCCATCGGAATTGCGCGTCGCGCGAACACCTCAGCGCCGGGCGCGGTGAACAGCCGCGCCCGGCCCATAGACGATGTTCAGGATGGCTGACGAGTGCTTACTTGGGCGGATTCAGGTCGAACTCGATGCGGATGCCGCTCGGCTCGTAAATCATCATGTGGCGCTTCGGCCCCTTGCCGAGCAACTCGGGCGAAAACTCCACCTTGACGCCTGGCCATTTCGACACACGCTCGAATATCTCGTTGAATGCGCTTTCATCCGCGGCGCGTATTGCGAGGTGATGCAGCCCGACGTTGGACTTTCTGTCGAAGGCGACCTCGGATTCGGTGTTCTTGAGTTGCCACAAGGTCAGCATGATGTGGCCATCCGAGACGAACACGGCAGGATAGTCCGGCTTTTCGCCTATCTTTTTCCAGCCAAGGCAGTCGATAAAAAACGCGCTGGTGAGGCCGAGATCCTTGACGGTAAGACCTACGTGATCAATTCCGGTCGTGAGTGAAGCTGAACTCATGTCGTACTCCTTGCAGGGTTTCAAATTCGCAGCCTGGACGATCCGGATTCACGGCTGCGCGCTGACGAGTCTCCGGTCCCGAGCATACCGCGTTGGCGGCAATCCGACGTGGCGGGTGAATGCGACGCTGAACGTGCTGGCGGAGCTGTAGCCGACGCGCCCTGCGACCTCTGTCACACTGCACTCTTCGCGTAGCAGCAGGTTCTTGGCTAAGGCCATACGCCACGACAGCAGGTATTCCATGGGTGCGACGCCCACGGCGCGGCTGAACCGCTCGAAGAATGCCGAGCGCGAGAGGGCGGCCTCTTTTGCCAGTTGTGCAACAGTCCAGGTTTCTGTTGGACGTTCGTGCATCTGCCGTATCGCGGCGGCGAGGCGCGGGTCGCTTAGTCCACGCACCAGGCCGGGCGATGCCGCTGTTCCCGACGATCGAAGCGCCTCGATGAAAAGAACCTCCAGCAGCCGCGCAAGGACGACATCCCGTGCGGGCCGCTGCGCGCGCGTCTCGTCTCGCACGAGTTGCACGAGCGTGGCGAGCCTTTTCTCACCGCGGACGTGAATGAGTTTCGGCAGCAGCGACACCAGCAGGGCCGCATCCGGCGAACCGGCGACGCAGTGGCCCACGAGCACCACCACGTCAGGCGGACCCTCCTGAACACCGACCCGGAAACTGCCATCGGCGAGCATCACGGGCGACTTGTCCGCGTGCCTGGGCGACGGCGGCTCGAGGCTCGTCGTCGCGAAGTCGTATGCCGCCGGGATCAGTGCAAAGTCGTTCGTCTGGAGGATTACTGGCTCATGCCCGTCCACCTCGAGGCGGCAGGAGCCCTCGAGGATCGAACAATAGAAGGGCTGCCCCGTGTCCGAGCGGCGAACACGCCAAGGGCCGGCGCAAGTGACAACTTTTGAGAAACTGGCGGTCGGCTGAAGCAGCGTGACGACTTCCGCGAGCGGGTCGACCATAACCGGACTCCTGCAAATGCAAAATGGACGCTCAATTGTAGCAAGTCCGGGTGCGGCGACTTATCGTGTGGGTACGGCAACCCACCAACGGAGTCACCATGAAAACCGTCCTGATCACCGGATGCTCGTCCGGATTCGGCCTCGAGACCGCTCGTTACTTTCTCGATCGCGATTGGCAGGTCATCGCCACGATGCGCACGCCGCGCGAGGACGTGCTGCCGCGTTCCGCGCACCTGCGCGTGCTCGCGCTCGATGTCACGGATCCGGCCAGCATCCGCGCGGCTGTGGATGCGGCTGGGCCGATCGACGTACTCGTCAATAACGCGGGGATTGGCATGCTGAACGCGCTCGAAGGTACGTCGATGGAGATCGCGCGCGAGATCTTCGAAACCAACACGCTCGGCACGATAGCGATGACTCAGGCAGTGCTGCCTCAGTTTCGCGAGCGGAAGGACGGCGTCGTCGTCAATGTGACGTCGAGCGTGACCTTGAGGCCGCTCCATCTGCTCTCCGTGTACACCGCCAGCAAGGCGGCCGTGAACGCATTTACCGAATCTCTTGCGCTGGAACTCGAGCCCTTCAATGTGCGAGCGCGCCTGGTGCTGCCGGGACGTGCCCCCGAGACCCGCTTCGCTGAAAACGGCCGTCCGCGGATGGCAGGTGGCATCCACGAGGCGTACGCCGAGATTGCACAGGGGGTCTTCGCGCGATGGGCTGACTCCTCGGTGGTCACGCATTCGCTGGATGTGGCCGAAGCGGTGTGGCGTGCGGCAAATGACCCATCGTGCCCGTTGCGCATTCCTGCCGGCGCTGACGCTGTGGCATGGGCCGCGCAGGTCTGATCGCGCTGAACCTCGAGTCCGGTCTTGACCGGAGCTTCGTAGTCGATGCGATGGCGCCGCCGCGAACTGCGTTCGCGGCGGTCTGGCGAATCATCCGTTAAGCTATAAGGTCCGAGCGATTGCTCGCTTTTTGACGGATCTCGTGGTGACGACAAAAAAGCGCCATTCACTTAAGCCGCGCAAGATTCCACAGCAATCGCGCGCAGAACAAACGGTCGCTACGATTCTCGAGGCAGCAGCCCTCATCCTTGAGACCAAGGGACTCGACGGGCTGAATACCAATCTCGTCGCGCAGCGCGCGGGCGTCAGCGTCGGCACGCTCTATCAATACTTCCCAAACAAGGACGCGCTGATCGTTTCCCTTAGCAAGCGGGAAGGAGCCGTGTTCTTTGCCGAGGCCAAAGATGCATTGCACGAACCCACCGGCCAGAAGGCACTAAAGCATCTGATCGCCGTCGCGGTCCACCAGCAACTGCGCCGTCCGGCGCTTGCACGCGCGCTCGACTTCGAGGAAAACCGCCCCGCGATTGCGAAAGAACTGGCCGCGTCGAAGGGCGCCTTTCACGACGTAATGAAACAGATTCTGGGTCGCGAGGATATTCCGCTGCAGTCAAACATGGATGTCACGACCGAAGACCTGATCGCCGTCATTCGCGCCATCGTCGATGGTGCGGGGGAGCGCGGCGAATCGGATCGCCGCGACCTGGAAAGCCGTGTCGGCCGCGCTTTGTTCGGATATCTGGGGATCGTGGAGCGTCCGCCCGAAAAGTCGCGAGCCCGGAAATAGCCGGCGGTGCCTTGTTGCCTTCCCAAAAGCGAGCAATTGTTCAGATCGTTGCTCCATCAAACCCGTAAACCCGCGCAGATATTGGGTCGCACGCCACCGCACAGGCGCTGCCCAATGCGAGTTTAAAAATCGAGCAATTACTCGCAAAATAATCCTCGTGGAGCATCGCGTTGATCGGCGCGGCTGCATGCAAGCGGAGCGCCGAGCAACCGCTCTACGACACATTTCAAAATTTCTGCGAGATCCATCATGAATCTTCATCAAGAAGCAAAGCTGAACCACCTCAGTTTCCCCACGACCAACGTGGCCGAAACGGCTGCCTTTTTCGAAAAATACCTTGGTTGCGAGATTGTCGCCGCCGGCGAGCACTGCCTGCTCAAACGGAGCGGCTTCGACATTGTTCTGGAGTGCGTCACGGAGGAGGTGCCGGTTTGGCCAAAGAACTTCCACTTCGGCGTGGAGGTCGAGACCTTGAAGGACGTCCATACCCTCTATGAGGAATTTCGCGCGGGAGGCGTCCGCATGGAAACTGAGGTCTTCAATAACACGCGTGGATCGCGGTTCTTTTGCCGCTCGCCTGGTGGCGTCCTGATCGAGGTCAACACGCGCGAGGACATGCACAAGCAGGATGAATGGCAAAAGCTGTTCTCTTAAGAGGCGTGAATCGAGTCCGGGCCGTGCGGTTCAAAGACAAGGACTAGTAGAGCATCCGAATATCTGCATTTGCCCGCCACGTACAGCAATCGTGAGCGGCGTCTCAAAGGGCATTGGGGCCGCACTGGCGTGGCGGCCTCACGCACCCCAAGCGGGGCGCTAGCGAATCCGCCTACATTTTGCTTGCTGCCTTGGCCGCAAGATTGGGCCTCTTGCCATGCGCGATGTGTGATGCGCGGGCTTCTTCCTTTTACGGCTTGGGTCTTACCCATTTCGCATCCGCAGTTATATATCCTCTCGTATACCGGGTATCACACCCGTCCCTCGGACAAGCTTTGGCATGCGCCGTGCTTATAGTCCCGCCTACTGCGCCGAGGCGCTACAAAAAGTTACTGTTTGTTTATGAAACTCGCAGTAAGGCGACGTCGCCGCACGATTATTGGGCACTTAAGCACAAAGCTGGGCTGTTCGGCCGAATCATTTTTTAATCAAAGCGCCTCATGCATAAAAAGAAACTGCTTCGAAGTCTTGTTTGCGCGGGTCTCGCATTTGTTATTCAAACCGGCACCACCTTCGCCGCACAGTCGCCGTCGACGCCGCGGCACGTCAAGGTACTGATCATTTCGATGTTCGCGCCGGAAGGTAAAACATGGCTCGACCATCTGGGAAAAACACAGGCAATCGAAGTGACCGGTTTATCGCCGGATTACCCTGCGGTTCACTGCAACCATGATGACGTATGCGTTGTCACGACGGGCATGGGACACGCGAACGCGGCTGCCACGATGGCCGCACTGGTTTATTCGAAGAAGTTCGATCTGCGTAAGACCTACTTCCTGGTATCGGGCATTGCCGGCATCGATCCGGCGCAGGGCACGCTGGGGTCGGCAGCGTGGGCTCGCTATCTGGTGGACTTCGGTATCCAGTGGGAGCTCGATGCGCGCGAAATCCCCAGCGGCTGGAAGTCGGGCTATCTCGGCATTAACACAAAGAGCGGCAACGAAAAGCCTCCGCTGGACTACCACACTGAAGTCTTTCAGTTAAACGAAGCGTTATTGCAGAAAGCTTACCTGCTCTCGCGCGACGTGAAGCTGACCGATAGCGTCGAAGCACAGGCGTATCGGGCGAAATACACGACCGCGCCGGCCAATCAGCCGCCGACGGTCATCCAGTGCGACACGCTCGCCGGCGACACATGGTTCTCCGGCGAGGCGCTGGGGCAGCGCGCGCGTGACTGGACCAAACTGCTGACCGACGGCAAAGGCACGTACTGCACCACCCAGCAGGAAGACAACGCGACCTTCGAGGTCATCAAGCGCGCCGCTGCGGCGGGCCTCGCCGACACGAATCGTGTGGCCGTCCTGCGTGCGGGATCGGACTTCGATCGGCCGCCGCCCGGCGTATCGAACGTTGACAACCTGCTGAACTACCAGCAACAGGGCGGATTCGTTCCTGCAGTGGACAACCTTTATCTCGCCGGTTCGCCGCTGGTCAACGCCATCGTCAAGAACTGGGCGCAATGGAAAGACGGCGTCCCCGCTAACTAGTCAGCGCGCTGTCCGCACCGTGCGAGCGGTGCGCGCGGCATGCCGTGTCGCGCATCGCAAAGTGCTTCATCAGTTGTGAACGTAGCCATGCCTGGCATGGCTACGCTTTTCCCGATCGCCTGGGTTCGACCCTGGAGCCGAACGGGAACCCGTATAGATTCAGTTTCTTTCAGTTTTAATGTTTTGTAAATAAATTAGTAATCCTATTTTATGTCGATGTAATTGAAAGGTCTTTGAGTCGTTGATGTTGTGTCTGCTGTCCCGCAGTACCAGGGTGGGGATTTCAAAAATTCCAGGCCACCTGAAGTCGAAAAAAATGCCCAGGCGCAACACGTTGAGTTGCGCAACGGGTTTGGCTTATTGACAAGAGTGAAGGGAAATCATGAAACAAAGAGCTTTGGTATCGGCCATGGGGAAGATCCTTTGGGCTGAAATAGCGCTGTCGGCAGCATTGGGCACAACACTCAGCACCTCTGCGCTCGCTCAGAGTCAACCGGCTGCAACGAACGACTCGACGCCCGCGGCCACTGCCGCGGCGCCGGCTGCCGGAGCCAGTTCGGCGGCTACCGCACCGTCTTCACCGGAGATGACGAAGGACAAAAACGGTGTTGCCCAGGTCAAGCGGTTCGAGGTGACGGGTTCGCTGATCCGTAGCTCCGACAAGGTTGGCTTTAACCAGGTCCAGACGGTTACCGCCAAGGAGATCCAGGACAGCGGCGCCAACAGCGTTTCCGATTTCCTGCGCAGCACTAGCGCCAATTCGGCCGATAGCTGGAGCGAAGCCGAGTCCAATAACTTTGCGGCAGGCGCCTCGGGCATGGCGTTGCGCGGGCTCAGCGAAAAATACACGCTTGTGCTGATCGACGGACAGCGGGTTGCACCGTTCGCCTTCTTTTCGAACGGCGTCGATACCTTCTTCGATTTGAACACGCTGCCGCTTAACGCTATCGACCGCATCGAAATCGTGAAGACCGGTGCGGTGTCGCAATACGGTTCGGACGCGATCGCGGGCGTGGTCAACATCATCACGAAGCACGATTTCCAGGGCTTGCAGCTCGATGGCAGCTATGGCGGCTCCACTGACGGTGGCGGCGGCAACGGCACGGCGAAGTTCAGCGCGCTCGGCGGCTTCGGCAACCTCACTTCGGACGGCTACAACGTCACGGCATCCGCAAGCTTCGTCAGGGACAACGGCTCCACGCTGGCCGATCGCGATTCGACCTCGTCCATGGACTTCACGGGGCAGCCGGGCGGTATGTCGATGCTCGCGCCTTCCTACTGGACAAATCCCACCACGGGCAATGCGCAGGCGCTCAGTTCGTGTCCATACGGCAGCTCGGTCAAACCGGCCAGCACGAATTTCACCTCGGTCTTCTATGGTCAGACAACCGGAAGCGTCTGCGGCCTGTACACCGGCAACGGTTTCTCCATTGAACCGTGGAGTCAGCGTCTAAGCGCGAAGGTGGATGCGCAGTTCAAGATCAACGACACAACCACCGCATTTGTCGATCTCTGGGAAAGCAACAACACAAGCGTGCAGGGCGGCGGAGTCTGGAACAACACCGTGGGCGGCACCAATTCGTCGCTGGTGTATAACCCATCGACGAAGACGTTTTCGCTGTTCAACAACACCGTGCCGGCGAGCAACCCGTACAACCCGTTCGGGGTGGCGACGCCGCTCATCTATTCGTTCCCCAACTCCGTGGCGGAAACCACGGACGCCAACTACTGGCGGGCGGCCACGGGTGTGAAGGGTTCGCTCACACTGCCGAACGGGGATTGGGACTGGGCAACCACCTACACCCACTCGCAAAGCGATGTGTCCAACTCGTACTCGAACCAGCTGAATGTCAACGTTCTGAACAACATCTTCCAGAACGGCACCTACGACTTCGCGAATCCGTCTGCGACGCCGAACGGGCTTAACGGCCTGTACATGGACGCTAACAATATAGCCGTCTCCAAGCTCGACACGCTTGATGCGACGATCTCGACCCCGACGCTGTTTCACCTGCCGACGGGCGACGTGGGCCTTGGTCTGGGTGCTGAGTTCTTCCACCAGAGCGAGTCGCTGAGTCAAGGTGCGGCGTACGCCGAGGGCCTGGTGCTGACGCCGGATGAGGAAGAGGTGCAAGGTCAGCGCAACGTTGCTGCGGTGTACTACCAGTTCGATATCCCGATCATCAAGGGGCTGACGTTTAGTCAGTCGGGCCGCTACGATCACTACAGCGATGTCGGCGGTGCATTCTCGCCTCGCTTCGCTTTGCGCTGGCAGCCGGTCAAGGAGTTGACCGCGTATGCGTCGTACGATCGCGGCTTTCGTGCACCGACGTTTGTCGAAGACAGCACCTCGCAAAACATGGCGCTCGTGATCAACCAGTCCGGTGCGGTGACGGCGCTGACGTCGGGCAATCCGGATCTGCAGCCGGAGCGCACGAAGAACTACAACATTGGCTTCGAACTGTCGCCGGCCCGCACAACCGATGTCGGTCTCGACTGGTACAAGATTCACGTCAGCAACGTGATCGGCATCGACCAGCCGTCGTCGACGGTCTATTACCCGGGTACGACCACGCCGGAATACGAGACCTTCGAGTATCAGAACCTCGGCGGGCTCGATACGAGCGGTTTCGAAACCACCTTCCGCCAGTCGTTGCCGACGCCGTACGGTACGTTCACGCTGTCGGGAGACTGGGCCTATGTCGAGTCGTTCAAGTTTACGCTGGACGGTCAGACGGTGAACGCGGCAGGCAACAACCTCGCGCTCAATGAGCCGTTCGGCGGCGCTTTCCCGCGCTGGAAGGGCAATACGACCTTGAACTGGGCGTATCACAAGTGGAGTACCTCGCTGACGTGGCAGTACGTGGGGCCTTATACGCAGACCTTCACGTACATCCCGACGCCGACGCCGCAAAGTACCAGTATGGGGTCCTATAGCCAGTTCAACCTGATGGTGACCTACACGGGCTTCAAGCACTGGACGTTGTACGGCGGCATCGACAATATCTTCAATCGCGTGCCGCCGTTCGACGCGGTATGGGCGGATGGCCCGCTGTGGCAACAGGGCTACGACACGTCGCTGTACACGTATGTCGGCCGCTTCGCGCAGATTGGGGCGACGTACAAGTTCTGACGCTCGTGGGTCGTGAGCGGTTGTTATTACGTGGTTGAGGAAATGAGGCGAGCGCTCCTGCCTGTCGTCAAGCAACGCAGGCAGGGGCGGTCAGTCGTGTCTTCAGTGACCCAAACCGCTGGCTGCGATCTGCTGCTCAACGTACTGGGCGAAGAGCGCGTGCAAATGGGTCGTCGGATGAAGGTCGTCAGCGAACATGTAGGTCTGGTCCGCGTTGGCGCTCACGTAGGTTGCGGGCGAGCATAGCAAGGACGTGTCATCGGGCGTTTTCGAGGCGTCGCAGGCCTGTGCGGTGTTCGACACGGCGAAGCCATTGGCCTGGAAATTCGCAATGATCCCGTTCAACCATGCGTAGGCATCAATCTGGATCACCTTGCTTTGCAGGCCGGCGGTTTGCAACGCGCCGGTCAGGGTACTGTTGAAGAGTTCCGATTCCTGCGTCAAGTTGGCTCCGCCGTCGGACGACGCGAGGCCGTCAGGCGATAGACCGACGTTCGGCAGATTGACCACCACGACATGCGTGGCGCCATTCTGGACGATCAGCCCGATCTGTTGGGCGAGTGTGTTGGCGGCAGTCTGGACGATCGAAGCAGCGGCGGGCAGCGCTCCCGCGCGAAGCACATCGTTCGCGCCGGCCCACACGAGCACCAGCTGATTGGCGTTAAAGCTCTTGTACGCACTCAGGTAGCTCGAAACCTGCTGATTGACAGGCATTTCGATGTCGCCAATCACGTCGGTGAGGAAGTTGTATTCGGTCGCGGGCGTTGCCACCGTCGCGCCGCCTTCCGCATAGCCCATACCGCCATTCGGACTCAGTGCATGTGTGAGGCCGATCGTGTACGCGGCGGTGAGCGTATTGCCGTAATACTGCGCGACGTTCTGCGTCCACACCTGGCCTGGATTGGTCGTAAAACGCCCGCCACCCACCGCGCTTGCGATCGGCGCGTACGTTCCGACGTCCGAGAGGCTGTCGCCGAATGAGACAACCTGCAGATTGACGCCGCCTGCCGGTGTGGTTGTGCTGCCGCCGCTACTCGAACTGCCTCCGTGGCCGCCGCCGCATGCTGCAAGCAATACGGTCGCGACGGAAAAAATTGCAGTCCGTACCTTGTTATTTAAAGCTCGCATAAATTACTCCTCCCGGGCCGGCCCGTTGCTGCAGGCCGGTGGCGGCCTAAGCTCGCGGGTCGCCGTCGCAATGGTGCTCAATAGTGCTTACGGAGTAGCAAAAAATGTGCACTATCGCGGCCGAGCAGCCGACATACCACGGAGGAGGAGAGCTTTCATTCAGACTTGCTCGATCTGCAGTTCATCGAGTATCTGAGTCATGAGGCCGGCGCGTCGCCATTGCAGCCATTTGATGTAGCACGTCTGCGATGGCGGAAAGTTGGCCGGTAGCCGGTGCCACTTCTCGTCGCGGGTGATGACCCAGAGAATGGCATTCAACACATCTCGCGGATCCCGGGCGGGGCGGCCAAACCGCTGCTTCGAATCGCGGGACAGGAGATGGCTGACGCGCAACCAAGCCTCATCGGAAAGAGGAATATCCATCACGGTGACCCCAATTAACTATCCAGTACATTCCCAATATACGTTTTAGTGGGCGGGCTCTAAAGCGTGATCTAGCGAAGATTTCACACCTTATCCCACAGATTGGATCATTCGGGGCGGTGTATTGACGGCGGGAATGTTCCTACGTAAACGAATATGGCTCGCTCGACGCGCTTACGTCAGATTTAATCCGCCATCCGAGAGCAGAATTTCGCCGGTCAGATAGTCCGAGGCGACCAGCAAGGCGACAGCCTGCGCAATGTCCTCGGGACTGGCTGCCCGGCGCATGGGTGCGCGTTCTTTCCAGAGTTGCTGCGCCTGGGTCCAGCTGGCGGTAAGCGGGGTATCGACGAGTCCAGGTGCGACCGCATTCACGCGGATATCCGGCGCAAGCGAAACAGCGAGCAGGCGTGTGACGTGATTTAACGCGGCCTTGGTTGCTGCGTAAGGAATGGAGGCTCCCTTGGGTCGGACGCCCGCGTGCGAACTGACGTTCACGACGCAACCAGGCCGTCCTCGCGCGGCCGCATCGCGCAGCGCAGATTCTGCTTCGGACACCAGACGAAATGGAGCAACGACATTGACTTCATACAGTTCGTGCCACACGTCCGGTGTGGCCGCCTGGAGATCGGCGTGTGGGATCACGCGACTTATCCCGGCGTTGTTGACCAGAACGTCGAGGCGGCCCCACACGCCAACTGTTTCGCGGATAAGCCTTACCCTGTCCGCATCGTCGGCCAGGTCGGCCTGGATATAAACTGCTGAGCCTAGTTCGCGAGCCAACGCATGACCCGCGTCAGCCGAAGTGCGCGAATGCAAAACGATCGAGTATCCCTCCCTCGATAGCCTTCGGGCGATGGCCGCGCCGATACCGGAAGTCGAGCCGGTGACAAGGGCGACAGGGGCGGGCGTCTTTGTCGATGCACTGATATCAAGGGTCATGGTTTTCCGCTCTTCGGCGGAGATGGCGATTTTAGTTTAGGGCCTACGCGTCTCAGCTAGCCGGCGCATCAGATGTTGTCGATCGCCACGGGTTCGATCTTGTCGGCGGGTTCGAAGCCGAAGACCTTGCCATAAAAATACAACTCGGCTTCGAGCGAATGCGTGATGTTCTCGGCCCGCTTGAAACCATGGCCTTCCCCTTGATACAGCACGTGAGCAACCGGCAGGCCCTTCGCGCGCACCGCCTGATAGATCGATTCGGCCTGATTCGGTGGCACGACCTTGTCGTCTGCGCCCTGGAAAAGGATCATCGCGCTCGACATGCGATCCACGAAATGGATCGGCGAACGTGCCTGGTAAAGAGCGCGCTCCTCAGGGTAAGGACCGACCAGCCGGATCATGTAGCGCGATTCGAACTTGTGGGTGTCTTGCATCAAGGCTTCGAGATCTGCCACACCGTAATAGCTTGTACCCGCTTTGAAAAAATCATGGAAGGCCAACGCGCACAACACCAGATAGCCGCCGGCGCTGCCCCCGCGAACGGCGAGTGCGTTCTCGTTCACGCGCTTCTGGCCTATCAGGTAACGCGCTGCATTGATCGCGTCGTTGATATCGACGATTCCCCATTGGCCATTGAGACGTTGCCGGTATGCACGGCCATGACCGCTGCTGCCGCCATAGTTGACGTCGACCACGCCAAAGCCGCGACTGGTCCAGTACTGGATTTGCCACTTGAATCCGGAATGGGTCGCCGAGGTCGGGCCGCCGTGAGCGATCACGATCAGTGGGGGCAGCGTGCCGTCGGGCCCGTTGAAGTCGGGGTTGGTCGGTGCATAAAAGAAAGCGTGTGCGTGGAGGCCGCCTTCAGTCGGGAAACGGATCGGCTCGGCAATCGATACATAGTGGGCGTCGACTTCTGCACGATCGGACTTGCGCACGATGCGGCTAGTCCGAGTCCCGAGATCAAGCTCGACGATCGCTTCGCCTGCGGTCGGCGAACTGCCGACGAAGGCCACCCGTTGAGCGTCGACCTGCAGGTCGCGCATTGTGCTGTATGGCGTGGGGATTTCATCGAATGCACCCGTTGACGGATCGTACACGGCCAGATGCGTAATGCCATTCTGTTCGTAAAGACAGGCAATCCGGCCGTCATCCGTGAAGCCGTAGGTGCTCATACCGAACACCCACTGCGGCTTGCCGAATTCGGCATCCATGGGGCGAAGGGCTTCGAGTGTGTCGTCTGAGGCGTTCACGTCGGGTACAACGGATGAAGCACCTCGCACCCGATAGAGGTTCCACCAGCCGCTACGATCCGATACAACGTGCAGATCGCCAGCCGGCGACCAGGCGGGCTGAAACAGCGATTCGCTGTTGCTCCCCGCTGCACGGCGCGGCGTACCCAGCGCGCCATCGGCTGCAATCTCAGCCACCCAAAGTTCGGTGCCATCCCACGGCATGTTTGGGTGGTCCCAGCTCAACCATGCAAGCCGCGTTCCGTCGGGGCTGATGCAGGGCGAAGAAAAGAAATCGTGACCGTCCGCGATCACTGTGGCTTTTCCGGTTGCCAGATCGATGCTGACCAACGTGTTGACCGGTTCATGGCCGCCCTGGCGATGATCTTCGCAAACTCCGATCAGACGCCCGCGAGCCGGATCTGCGATCAGGTCCGCATAGCGGAGGCCCTCGGTTTGCGTCACGGCTTTC
Source organism: Paraburkholderia phenazinium (assembly GCF_900141745.1). NCBI lineage: Bacteria > Pseudomonadati > Pseudomonadota > Betaproteobacteria > Burkholderiales > Burkholderiaceae > Paraburkholderia > Paraburkholderia phenazinium. The sequence goes on from NZ_FSRM01000002.1 coordinate 1,525,175, forward strand.
GGCTGGCCGGAGGCATCGAGCGTGTAGACCTGTTGATCCTTGAAGTTGCTGAAGAAGACGCCGGCAGCAGTCACGGCAAATGAGCCGCCGCCATATTCGTGCGCGCGCGTTGCGGCGTCAAACGGCGCTGCTATCAGGTCCTCCACTTCGCCATCGGCGCGAAGCCGGACCAGCGCATTCCTGCCCTTTTCCTGCGGACGTCCCTCGGTCCAGTAAATGCCATCGGCACCGATGCGCGGCTGTCCTAGCCGGATCGATTCGCCGACGACCAGCGCAGCGGTAATCGGCGACTTCCAACTGCCGAATGCAGCGTAAATGGGGGATGCTGCTTTCGGCGAGGAGGACGATTCGGTGAAGTTCATGGGGGCGCGAAAGGTAGGAGTAAGGGCGTGAGCGTTTGGCTAACCGTTGATCGTTTGTTGCGTGCAATCTTTGTCCGGGTATGAGGCCGGACTGATTGCGTTAGACATACGTTGCAACTGCAGTCGCACAGACGTTCGCTAGCGTATCACGGGGAAGATCATGTGTTCGTTGACCATGTTTCCTCAGTGGCTTTGGCTTTGTGCGCGGGCCAGAAATACAGGGCGGCCGCTCCGCGCAGTCCGGGGCCCTGGCGGACCGCCGCGACTTCCCGATCGCGAAACCAGAATGTGAGCGATACGACGGGCGTGCCAGGCTTGAGCATGCGATCGAGATGCGCGGCCAGCTTAGGCATCGGCTTGATCATCAGATAGCACGTTACCGCATGCGCATCGCGCAGATCGCAGGCGTAGAAATTGCGTCGCTGCAAAAATACATTAGGCATCCTGCGGGTTCGAAAGCGGGCTACCCAGTACGGTAGCGGTGAAGCCTCGATACCGTGGATTTTCGCATCGGGAAACGCCCGCGCTAGCGCCATGACGAGCGAGCCCCACCCACTACCCAGCTCGTACACGATGGCCTGGTTCGGCAAACTTGCCTGCTTCAGTAGTGCCACGACATCCGCCGCTTCAGGTGCGCTTGACGACATTGGCGGCACGCCGGTAATGGCCTGAAACACGATCAACGATAAGCAAAGCGAGAAAACGACCAGCAGCAAGACGAGGGAGGGGAGATCGAGCATGAACGATTTGCCTTCTGTTTTCGCCTGTCATGTCGCAAGCCAGTTCATGCGACGTCGAAGGGTTGAACATGCGATTATCTGCGACAATCGCCGCGATACCGCAAGCGTGGTCACGCAACGGCACTGATATTAGCCGCTGAGGCGGAAGCGAAGCGCCGCGGTTGCAAGAAAGTGATCGTCGATACCTTCAGCTTTCAGGCACCGGACTTTTACCGGAAGCTGGGTTATTCCGAATGGGGACGCCTGACCGAAATGGCTGGCGTGCATGAGCGCTATTTTTTCCGCAAGGCGCTCTGAGCGCCACTGATCTGCGATCATGAGCTCATCGTAAATACGGTCCGCGCGCGGTCATCGACGTCTGCCCAATGCTTTTCCACCTCAGACAGAGGAACGGTTTTCGTTGCGATCTTTAAGCCACCGGGCACAGCGGCACGGAGCACCTGCGTAATCGCATGGAAGATGCGCGGCATCGGAATGCTGCCGATCCCGCTGCCCATGAGTTCGATCGCCGTCGATCGAAGTATTGCGCTGGGCAGGCTAATGGTTGATCCACTAATAGCGCCGATCTGGATGAAGCGGATTGGCACCGCATCCGGAGCAACATGGGCGGCGGCCGCCAGTAACTGTTCCGCGCTTTGCCCCCAAAGATAGTCGAGAACCACGCCTACACCGTCACGAAAGTGAGTTTGAAATTCGCTTTCAATTGCTGCCGCATCCTGCGTGAGGTTGATCGTGACGTCAGCGCCGAGCGTCTGCAAAGTCTGTAATGTCAGCGCATTGCGTCCGGTCGCGATGACCTTGCCGGCGCCCAGGTACTTCGCGATCTGCACGGCCAGACTACCCGAGGAACCGGTTGCGCCGTTGATCAGCACTGTTTCTCCCTTGACCAGCTTTGCACGTTCAACGAACGCAGCCCACGACGACATGCCTGGAATCGCGATCGCGGCTGCCGTGACATCGTCCAGTTCAGGCGGCAACGGGATGCACCGTTGCTGCTTGACGAGGCAATAGTCGGCCATGCCGCCGAAGGGCGCTTCGGGAAGCACAAAATAGACGCGCTTTCCGTCCTCGAGCGTCCCGACACCGTCCATGCCTGGGACGAGGGGAAACTCTCCCGAGGAGCTATAGTGGTTGCCAGATGCCCGGCTCCTCGTAATGTGGCTTAGAGCTGACGCTGCAACTGCGATGCGAGCCGTGCCTTCGGTGACGGTCGGCTCTGTGAAGTCTGCATAAACTGGCGTTGCGCCAGGTCCTTTAACGAGTGCCGCTTTCATGTTTGCTTTCCTTTGACGAGTATAAAAGTATCGGTTTCGTCCTCGGCTAGAGAACTCGATATATATGTATAATACACGCATATTGAACATGCGCAAGGAATCCAATGGCGATGAAAAGAGAAGTCCGCGAACTGCGGGAAGCCCTGCTGGATCTGACGGGTATTTTGAATCGACCGCAGCCCGACGCTGCCTTGATCGAAGCCGCCGGCGTCGACCTGGACCGCGCGCTTTTCCCGCTACTGGCCCGGGTAGAGCGGCGCGGGCCGCTTGGCATCGTGGAACTGGCCGAGTTAGTTGGACGCGACTACACAACGGTCAGCCGGCAGATCGCAAAACTGGAGAGCCTTGGGCTTATTGCGCGTTGCCCCAGTCCGGAAGACGGACGGGTTCGCGCGGCGGTCATTACGGATCAGGGGCGGGCGATTACGACGGCACTTGACGCCGCGCGCCAGAAGATCGTTGAAGGATTGCTGGCGGATTGGGACAAGGAAGACGTACGCGACCTCGTACGTCTTCTTCGCAGGTTCGCTGACGATGCGCTTGGGTGGGTCAAGACGCTGTAGGTAGCGGTTTGCCTCGGGATGATTCAGGTGCCATGCGCGACATCATGGACCGGAGAACGCGGGTGGTGGCATAAAGCCTCCGAACTCGCGTTCCACAAGGTTGGCAAAGGCGATAGGCGTGCGGTCTTCCAGATAAGGGCCGATTGCCTGGAGCCCGATCGGCAAGCCGGAGTCTCCAAGGCCGATTGGGAACGTGGTCGCCGGCAATCCAGCCATGTTCGCGAGACTCTGCCATGCCGCCTGCTCAGTGTAGGCGACTCGTTTGCCGTCCACTTCGATGTGACGCGAGCGCATGTCGGCATGATCATGGACGAAAGCCGCTACGGTAAGCACGGGACAAACGACGAGATCCCACTCGCGAAAGAACTGGCGCCACCGGTGCATCTGCGCAACGCGCGTGCGATCGGCGTCAATCCAGTCCCGATGACCAAGCACGACATTGCGCAACTCGACGGCCGCTGGACTCGTGTCGTCGCTCGATAGACCGGCGACAAGCCCCTGGAGCGAGCGATATTCCTCAAGCGGCAGCCCTGCACCCGAGAATGACAGAAGTAACTGTCCGAACGTGCGCAATATCAGACTGAGATCGGGTAACAAGGCGCTCCCCGTTGCAACAACGCAGCCGGTTCCCTCAAGACGCTTGCGGAAACGTTGCATCGCCGAGCGCACATCGTTGGAGAGCGTCGCGTCAGGGTGATCCTCGAGCATCAACACCCTGAAGTCGGCGAGCCGGGTATGGCGAGAGGGGGGAAGATCCAGTCGGTAGCCTGTTGCTTGCATATCGTCGGGGCCGGCTAGCACATCGAGGGCCAATGCGAGATCGCCGGCGCTGCGCGCCATTGGACCGACCACGGCGAGGTCGGGATCGGCGCTGACTGAAAGCATCGGAATGCCAGGGGGTGCCATGCCCCGCATCGGTATCAGGCCGTGAGTGGGCTTGTGCGCATAGATGCCGCAGCAGTGAGCGGGAACGCGCAGCGAGCCGCCGATGTCGCTACCCAGTTCGAGCGGCACGAACCCAGCCGCCAACGCGGCAGCGGAGCCGCCAGATGACCCACCAGGCGTGCGGGTGAGGTCCCAGGGGTTATTGGTCACGCCGTAAATGCGATTGTAGGTCTGCCAGTCGTTCAGCATGGTCGGGACATTGGTCTTCCCCAGAATCACGGCGCCTGCCTGTTTGAGACGCCGCACGGCGACCGCGTCTTCTGTGACCTCGAGGTTCTCGGTGCCTGGTACTCCCCACGTTTTAGGCAGTCCCGCCACGTTAAAGGACTCCTTCACCGTCATGGGCACACCGAGGAGCGGACGACGTTCGCCACGACCGAGCGCGTCATCCGCCTCTTTGGCTGCGTGGCGCGCGCGTTCGAAGTCCCGTATCACGACGGCATTGATTTGCCCATCGTAACGTTCGATGCGAGCCACGGCGTCTTCAAACAGTTCGACGGCCGATACCTCGCGCGACTGCAACGCAGCGATCATGTCGCGGGCGGTACTGAAGCTCAAGTCGTTCTCCTGATCATTGATAAGTCACTTCCTTGACTCGTCAGCTGGCTCTGAGCGGTCCTTTACAGGCAGCCAGACCTCAACGAAACCGGTTCCCGCAACCGGATTGAAATCTTCGCTATAGCGTTCGAGTTCGGGCGCCTCCGCGGCCTCCATTCCCGACTGCGGCAGCCAATGATTCCAGATGCTGTAGAAGGTCTGATGCAGCGTGGTGACGTGTCCTTGATGCACAAAGACGGCGTAGCGCTGGGGTTTGATTTCAATGCAGCGAAACGATGGAGGCAACCGGTCGCGGCTTTTCACCTCCACGCCGGCGATATATTCAAACCCGCCTTCACTATCCGGGTTGCAGCAAACTCCATAGGTCACACCGCCGACCTGATCGGCGAGATTGCCGATGTACGGAATGAAGGCTTGCCAGAGCGTAGGGATGCCTTCGTTGGTGTCAAACGTAAACCGGCCGCCCATGCCGCCGATCAAAAGCGTCCCGCCCACCTCGAAGCGTGGCCCGGCGAGATCGACAATTCTGGTTTCTTTCATGCGTAGTGGCTCCAAAAGAGACATGCCATCAAGATTGCGCCCGGCTCGCACCCGTTCGGGCGTGATGCCGAACAGATCGTGGAAGGCGCGCGTAAACGCCTCGTGCGACCCATATCCCGTGTCCAGCGCCACGCTGAGAATGTCCGGTGCGCCCTGCGCAAGCTCGCGTGCCGCACGGCTGAGCCGTCGAGCCCGGACGTAGCGCATTACCGGCCATCCTGTGCTGATTGCGAAGCTGCGAGCAAGACCGAAGCGTGAGACTTCGCAGATGTTGGCGATCCGGTCGAGGGTCAGCTCCCGGCCCATTTCAATTTCAATGAACCACAGCGCTTTTGCAACTACATCCATGGGTTTCCTGACGAGGGTTTCGAGCAAATATAGGGCATTGCCGGGAGCCGCATTTGATCGTTCTTGCGAGAGGCGGTTCATGCCTCCACTTGCGCGAATCAGGTGATTGACAAGTGAAGCTTGTCAGTTGACGAAAGCCGATTGGGCAGCTATCGTGCACCCATTGCAAGACTAAACCTCGCCCATCGCGGGCAGGCGTCGGGGGATTTCGTCCGCGCAAATGCGACGCCGTGGGCCACTGGCAGAAATGCATTGCTCGCCCCTATGCATTTAGGATGGCGAATTAAATGATGGTGTTAGAACGAATCGACAAATCGCATCATCGTCAAACCATAAGGAAACACCATGAAGTTTCTCAAAGCGCCGCGTGATGCCCTGATTCAGCCCTTGCAAATTGTTTGCGGCATCGTGGAGCGGCGCAGTACCCTGCCTGTTCTTTCCAGCGTGCTTGTGTCCACCGCAGGAAACGAATTGAGTTTCCGCAGTACCGACCTGGAGCTGGATCTGAGGGCGACGGAAACTATCGACTCCTGCGAGTCCAGTACGTCCCTGACGGTCAACGCCCGCAAACTTCTGGATGTCGTGCGAGCCATGCCCGATGCACCCATCAGCCTTTCGTCTTCAGGCAACCGTCTCATCATTGAGGGCCCGGGCAGCCGGATATCCCTGCATGCAGGAAGCGCTGAGGATTTCCCTCAGATCAGGCAAAGCTCAGAACCGGAACTATCGCTTTGCGTCAACGCCGGGAGCCTGAAGCGGCTTTTGCACATGGTGCATTTCGCCATGGGGGACAACGACATTCGCTACTTCCTCAACGGGGCGTTGCTGATCACCGGACGTGAGCTGACGGCGGTGGCCACCGACGGACACCGATTGGCGACCGCGCGCATTGCGTCGCAAAGCGAGCACGAAGCGCGCGAGATCATTGTGCCAAGAAAGGCGATCATCGAACTGATACGCCTGCTTCCGGAAGACGATTCGACGGTCATGCTAACCACTGCCGCGGGATACGCGAGTTTCGCCTTTGGGAAGATATTCTTCACCTGCAAGCTGATTGCGGGCCGCTATCCCGACTTCAAGCGCGTGATCCCTTCCGGATTCGAGGCGGAATTCACGATTGACCGGAAATCGTTTTACGCCTGCTTGCAGCGTGCGGCCGTGCTCACAACCGAGAAATTCAAAAGTGTCCAATGGGTGGCAGGAGAGGGCCGGCTGCAGGTGAGCGTCAGCAACCCTGAAGACGAGGAATCGGTGGAGGAGGTTGAGATAGACTACGCGGGAACGCCCGTAGACCTCAGCTTTAACATCCGTTATTGGATGGATGCACTGGCAACGCTTCGGGCCGATACCCTCGAGGTCCGTTTGAGCGCCGCGAAACTGGCCGCGCTGATTGTCGCTCCCGGCGATGAGGCGTTCCGCTACGTGGTGATGGCATTGCGCAAGTGAGCGGCCCGCGTAGCTGCTGACAGCCTCGCGGGCCCAGCATGTTCAACTTGAAGGAGATTGGCGTGGCACATGGCGAGCATAAATATCGGGTCTCGGTGGAATGGACCGGTAACCGTGGCACTGGAACGTCTGGCTACCGCGAATATGGCCGCGACCATACTATTCGCGCTGGCAGCAAGCCCGATATTCCAGGGTCGTCGGATGCGGCGTTTCTCGGTGACGCAGCGCGCTGGAATCCCGAAGATCTGCTGGTCGCCTCTGCTTCGGCGTGTCACAAGCTTTGGTATCTGCATCTTTGCTCTGACGCGGGCATCGCGGTGCTCGAATACCATGACCATGCAGAGGGGACGATGGTCGATAGCGCCCAGCGTGGCCAGTTTACGCAGATCGTTTTGCGCCCGCATGTAACGATTCGCGCGGGCGGCGATCGTGATCTCGCGGAGCATCTGCATCATGCGGCGCATGAAAAATGTTACGTGGCAAACTCGGTCAATTTCCCGATCGTTTGCGAGCCGACGATCGAAGTCGCGCCGGCCTGATATCAGGTGCCGTACTCTTGCACAGAGGTTTTTCCCGGGGGACGCGCCCGTCGTTCGAGTAAAGCCTGAAATGCCTGCTTGATGCGCTCTACGGCCTTTGTCTTGTACGGGAAGCGCTGGTTATTCCCGTGTACGAGCATGCTCGCATTGACTTCGAACACGACGATGGCGCCATCGCGCGCAAGTCCGCAGTCGATGCCGAAGTAATCCAGACCGATAGCGTCACGAATCGATTGCAATGCGGCGCGCTGAGTGGCGCCGAAGACGCGCCACGGATCTTCAAGGAACGCTTGTTCCTCGTTCTGCATCCATGCGTGGGTCGCCATGCTGGTGGTCACGTGATGGACCTTCCACTTGTCGTCAATCGCGAGATGGTACGGCAGGATCTCGTCGCCCACGCAGACGAAGCGGTATTTGCGGAAATAGCCGTCGTTGGACCGGTAGTCGACGAACGACGTCAGATAGTAGCTGCTGGCATTGAGGCGGCTCAGGAATGCCTCTAGCTGCGCTGGATCCTCGAATTTCTCGAAGTTATCACCACCGTGTGCGCCAGCAGGCCTTACCAGAACCGGAAAAGATAAGGACTCCTGTGACGTTCCTTTAACCACCGCAGCCAGTTCGGCCGCTGAATAAAGCCGCGTCTGCGGGACACAGCAACCCGGTAGTTGCGCAAGCCGCTTCGCAACCGCATCCCGGCCCGTTCCCGCAATCAGTTGTGGCGGGTTGATAACCGGGCTGCCCACGCCGTCCACCAATGCTTGCGCCGGTGCGAGAAAGGCGTGACCGCGATCGACATCGGAAATGAGATTCACGACTACATCAGCATAGATCCGCAGGCGGTCGATGTCGTACTCCACGTCCGGCAACAGGGTGATGATGTTGGTCTCGAAGCGGGCCCGCTCGATCAGATATTCGATCGGGGTATTGCCCGCATTCGGTCCAAATACAAACAGCACGCGGAATGCAGGCGGTGCGACGCTGGCCGGGATCGTGATCAACGGCTTCAGTTTCAGCGCGCGGCGATAGCTGGCGTCGGCCTCGTCGTCGAGACCGAGTGCCTGCTGAAAATTGGCGACGATGTGCAGGGTCGCGGCGTCATCCGGTTCGTGTTCGAGGGCGCGTTTGAAATGACTCAGCGCACGTTGCCGTCGTCCGGTGCATGCTTCGGCAAGGCCAAGTTGCCGGTGCACGGCGGCATGGTCACCGGGCCGCGCCAGCAGTTGAGCGAGCAGGCCAATCGCTTCTTCGAATCGATCCCTTCGGATCAATACCTGGGCGAGTCCAAAGCAGGCGTCCCAATGACCGGGCTCGATACCGGTCGCCTGACGAAAATGGCTTTCGGCGAGGTCAAGGCGTCCCTCCTGCTGATAGGAGGAGGCGAGGGAAAGATGAGAGTCGATGGACATGGTTGAAGAGCGCCGCCAGGCGTGGCACGTGAGGCGACGCGCGCGGCAGGTAGAGCGATGGTTCAGCGGGTCTCACATCCGGTTGCGCGGATGAAACGCAATCAGAGGAGACGAACCGTTGGAGAATAGCAGCGCAATACTTGCGCCGATTTGAACTTCGAGCCCGAAGGCTTACGGATCATTACGAGGGGTGTCTGATGTAAGTTTCGGTAATGAAACACTCTGTGCTTACGCGCGTTTCCGCTGCACTGCCTGATACGGTTCGCCGGCTTTGAACCGGGTCAGCCGGTCGCTGGCTTCGGTAATCGCCCATAAAGGGGCTTTCTGCAATTGCTGGTCGTAAATCGTCACAATCGACGCGAAGATGTCGTAGCCGGCCCGATCGAGCATCCATTCGCCGCTGGCGCGACCGCGCTCGAAGCAGGCGGCGCTCAAAGCATCTGCCGTCCGCAGCGCTTCGGGTGTCAGCTTGCCGTAACCTGCTTCGACGATGAAGGCGACGAGCAACATCGCCTGCGTCACCGTCTGGGCCGCTTCGACGTTCCCGTCCCCACGCCGCAGGCTGTCGAGCGCCAGGTGGACCTGGAGGGCGAGTTCATCCGCGGTGTCCCTCGGAAGTGGCAACAGCATGGCCTTTGCTGCCCGCGCGCGGGCTGCCTGGGTGTTGCCGGAAAACGGAATTGTCTTGGCCATGAGCGGGTCGTTAGAAGGTGGCAGTTGCAATAACGGCCTCTCCGCCAAAAGCTTAAGCCTCTTCTGCGTCATGGTTCGCCTGCGCGATCTGCCGGCGGTGGCGGCGGTTCCAACGCTCGGTCCCATGCAGCCGCTCAGATAAGCGGTTCGACATATTTCTTGCGGTCAAACGGTGCTTCGTAGGGCTCCGGCCAGAACTCGACCATCCGCGCGATTTTGCCGTCCGCAATCGTAAAGAACGAGATGGCCCGGGCTCGCAGCACTCCGTCGGTTATCGACACGTCCGACACCGCGTCCCGCTCGCCGGCCACGATGCGGTTGATCGTGAACGTCCATGGCCCGTGGGCCGGGTAGTCCGTATTGAGCAGCGCGAAATTCGTCGCGCCTCTGATTCGTTCATTGGACTGCGGCCACTCGAGGACAAACTCCGCTGCCAGCACCGAAGCAGTGGCGTGAAAATCGTTGGTGGCCATGAGCCGCCAGAACTCGTGAACAACGTGTGACGTTGCTGCGAAAGAATCGGTCATAGGCGTGGTGTTAGTTATCAGAGTCTGCGGGTACGAGCGCGGCATCGGCGCGACCCTTAGGCTTCCACATACAGCATGTCAGCCGATTCCCCCATTAGCAGTTCCCGGTTGGCATCGGCCGCAGCGCGCAGATAGTCCCACAACGAAGTGATGCGTCGCAGCTTGCGCAGGTCCTCCCGGCAGCAGAGCCAGAAATGCCGTGTCACGACGACTTCATGCGGCAAGACGGCTTCGAGCAGGGGATTCGGCTCCGCCATAAAGCATGGGAGGATCGCGAGCGCGTTGCCTTGCAGCGCAGCATGATACTGGGCGATCACACTCGTGCTGCATAGATTGGCCGCGGCGTTAGGGATGGTCCGGTCGAGATAGAGCAGTTCGCGGCTGAAGGCGAGTTCGCCGACGTAGCTGATAAAGGCGTGGTCGCGCAAATCGGCAACGGTGTTCACCGGCGCATGACGATCCAGATACTCGCGCGTGCCATACAGCTTGAGCCGGTAGTCGCACAGTTTGGTATAGACGTATTGGCCGCGCTCGGGCCGCTCCAGCATGATGGCGAGATCCGCCTCGCGTTTGGACAGGCTGACGAAATGCGGAACGGGTAGCAGGTCGATCGAAATATCCGGATGTTTACCCGCGAAGCGCGCCAGCTGCGGCGCGAGAAAAAAGCATCCGAAGCCCTCGGTGGAGCCGACCCGCACGTGCCCCGACAGCGAGTGCGCACCACCCGTGAACTGCTCGGCGGCGGATTGCACCGTGGTTTCCACGGCGTCGGCGTAGGCGAGCAGGCGTTGGCCGTCGGCTGTCAGCACGAAGCCGTCCGCCCGCGATTTATCGAACAACACGGTGCCCAGCGACGCCTCCAGTTCTCTCACCCGGCGTGCCACGGTGGTGTGGTCGACGCCCAGCCGCTTTGCCGCACCGCTGGCCCGTTGGGTCCGCGCGACCTCGAGGAAGTAGCGCAGATCATCCCAGTTCACGCTTTGCATCTAGTCTCCCGTCGATTCGGAGTTAGCGCTTCAATGCGCTACTCCGAGCCCATGCCAGCTGGCTTGCGTTGTGTTTTTTTGCATATCAGATGGGCTTTTTCATCTCTATGCCGTGGATATTCGAATAACTATACTCGGATGCAAGCCGCTGGAACAACCACGGCATGGACGCCTGCGTCATCCGCGCGACTGGCGAGCCTATAAAGATATCGGAGACAAACAGGATGCAGATGCAATCGACCCCCGACCGGGCGGCAGTTGCCGCACCGGTTCCCAGGCGCGCCCGGGATTACCTGATCGCCGGTTGGGCCAGCATGGCCGGCACCACGATCGAGTGGTACGACTTCTTCCTCTACGGCACGGCCGCCGCGCTGGTATTCAACAAGATCTTCTTTCCGACGCTCGACCCGATTCTCGGCACGCTTGCCGCGTTCGCAACGTACGGCGTTGGCTTTATCGGGCGTCCGATGGGCGGCATCGTGTTTGGCCACTTCGGCGACCGCATCGGCCGCAAGGCGATGCTGCTGGTCACGCTGCTGATGATGGGCATTCCGAGCATGGTGATCGGCCTGATTCCTTCTTATCAGAGCATCGGTTACTGGGCCGCGGCGCTGCTGGTGGCGATGCGCTTTCTGCAGGGGATGGCTGTCGGCGGTGAATGGGGCGGCGCTGTTCTGATGGCGGTGGAGCACGCGCCGCCTGGCCGCAAGGGTTTCTTCGGCAGCCTGCCGCAAACTGGCGTGGGCTTCGGGCTGATTCTCTCTTCGCTGGCGATGGCCGCTGTCACCGCACTGCCGGAAGCCGATCTGCTTGCATGGGGCTGGCGCGTTCCGTTTCTTGCCAGCATCGCGCTGGTCGTGATCGGCTGGGTGATCCGGGTACGCGTGCCTGAATCGCCCGACTTCGAACGGGTGAAAGCGCAGGGCGAGCCGGTCAAGGCGCCGATCCTCGAGGCCATGCGCCGGCATCCGCGCGAACTGCTCATCATCATCGGCGCACGGGCTGCGGAAAACACCTGGTTCTATCTGGTCGTTGCTTTTGCGCTCGCTTATGCCGCCAATCAGTTGAAGATTCCCAAGGCCTCCATCCTGCATGCGATCACCGCTGGCGCCGTGCTGTCGCTGGTCACGATGCCGTTTTGCGGCCACCTCAGCGATCGCATCGGCCAACGGCGTCTGTTCCTGATCGGCCTCGTCATCATGTGCCTGTTCGCTGCGCCGTTCTTTGCAATGCTCGGCACGCGCGATCCGGTCACCGTGTGGTGGGCGATGGTGCTTGGCGTGGGCGTCGTATTTCCGATTCTGTACGCCCCCGAGTCGCAATTGTTCGCCTCGCAGTTTCCGGCTGAGATTCGCTATAGCGGCATCTCGTTGTCCGTGCAGATTGCCGGCGTGATCGGCGGCGGTATCGCGCCGATCATCGCTACCGCGCTGCTTGCCTTGGGTGCCGGCCGTCCGAAATACGTGGTCGCTTATATGGTGGCAATGGGCATTGTCGCGTTGTTCTGCACGGTGTTGATGCGACCGCATGCTGACGAGTCTCAGCCGGCCGAAAGCCCATCGCTTGCCCACCAATAAACCACTGAACTTAGCTATCCGAACCTAACCAAGAGAGTCGATCATGAATGCTGTTACTCAGGCGTCCAACGCAAATGTCAGTACGGTGAAACTGCTGATCAACGGCGAGTTCGTCGAATCGGGCACGCGCGAATGGCGCGATATCGTCAATCCGGCGACCCAGGAAGTGCTCGCACGTGTGCCGTTTGCAACCGCCGCTGAAGTCGATCAGGCCATTCGTTCTGCGCACGCCGCGTTCGCCACGTGGAAGAACACGCCGATCGGCGCACGGATGCGCATCATGCTGAAGTATCAGGCGCTCGTCCGTGAACACATGCCGCGCATTGCAAAGACGCTGTCAGCCGAACAGGGCAAGACGATTCCCGATGCGGAAGGCGATATCTTCCGCGGACTTGAAGTGGTCGAACATGCGTGCTCGATCGGCACGTTGCAGCAGGGCGAGTTCGCTGAGAACGTTGCGGGCAGCGTCGATACGTACACGTTACGTCAACCGATCGGCGTGTGCGCCGGCATCACGCCGTTCAACTTCCCCGCCATGATTCCGTTGTGGATGTTCCCGATGGCGATTGTCTGCGGCAACACTTTCGTGCTGAAGCCGTCGGAGCAGGATCCGCTCTCGACGATGCAACTGGTCGAACTGGCGATCGAAGCCGGCGTGCCTAAGGGCGTGCTGAATGTCGTGCATGGCGGCAAGGAAGTCGTGGATGCGCTGTGCACGCATGAACTGGTGAAGGCGATTTCATTCGTCGGCTCGACGGCGGTGGGGACGCATGTGTATCGCCTCGGCAGCGAACACGGCAAGCGCGTGCAGTCGATGATGGGTGCGAAGAATCATGCAGTGGTGCTGCCGGATGCGAACCGCGAGCAGACCTTGAATGCGCTTGCGGGCGCCGGCTTCGGCGCAGCGGGCCAGCGCTGCATGGCGACCTCGGTGGTGGTGCTGGTGGGCGCGTCGCAGCAGTGGTTGCCGGATCTGGTTGAGAAAGCGAAGACGTTGAAGGTCAATGCAGGCAACGAGGCTGGCACGGACATCGGTCCGGTGGTCTCACGCGCCGCGAAGCAGCGTATCCTTGGCTTGATCGAAGCGGGTGTGAAAGAGGGCGCAACGCTTGCGCTGGACGGCCGCGACGTCAAGGTGGCGGGCTACGAAGAAGGCAACTTTATCGGCCCGACGATTTTCACCGACGTGACAACCGAAATGGAAATCTATCGCACCGAAATTTTCGGGCCGGTGCTGGTGGTGCTGAGCGTGCCGACGCTCGATGAAGCGATTGCACTCGTCAACCGCAATCCGATGGGCAACGGCGTGGGGCTTTTCACGCAAAGCGGCGCTGCGGCACGCAAATTCCAGAGCGACATCGACGTGGGGCAGGTGGGGATCAACATTCCGATTCCGGTGCCAGTGCCGTTTTTCAGTTTCACGGGTTCGCGCGGTTCGAAGCTGGGCGATCTCGGGCCGTACGGCAAGCAGGTCGTGCAGTTTTACACGCAGACCAAGACAGTGACGGCGCGCTGGTTCGACGACGCAACCGTCAACGACGGCGTCAATACGACGATCAGCCTGCGCTAGTCGTTTAGCGCCGAGACCTATGGATCACGAAGTGGAGACGCAATCATGAAGATCGGTTTTATCGGACTCGGCAATATGGGTGCGCCGATGGCGCAGAACCTGCTGAAAGCTGGCCATACGGTGAACGTGTTCGACTTAAGTGCGCAGGCGGTACAGGCATTGGTCGATGCGGGGGCGAAAGCAGCGGCTTCGCCGAAGGCTGCGGTGACGGATGTCGAATGCGTCATCACGATGCTGCCGGCGGCCGCCCACGTGCGCAGTGTGCTGACGGCGGAGAACGGCGTGCTGGCAGGGATTGCGCGCGGCGTGACGATCATCGATTCGAGCACGATCGATCCGGCGAGCGTCAAGGCGTTCGCAGAACTCGCGGCCCAGCACGGCAACACGTTCGTGGATGCGCCTGTGTCGGGTGGTACGGGCGGCGCGGCGGCGGGTACGTTGACGTTTATGGTGGGCGGCAGCGGTGCCGTCTATGAGCAGGTCAAGCCGGTGCTTTCGGGAATGGGCAAGAACATCGTCCATTGCGGGGACACTGGCACGGGGCAGGTCGCGAAGATCTGCAATAACCTGGTGCTCGGTATCACGATGGCCGGCGTTGCGGAAGCGATGTCGCTGGGCGCAGCGCTCGGTATCGATCCGAAGGTGCTGGGGGCGATCATCAATACGTCTACGGGACGCTGCTGGAGTTCGGATACGTACAATCCGTTCCCTGGTGTGATCGAAACGGCGCCTTCATCGCGGGGCTACACCGGCGGCTTCGGCACGGATCTGATGCTGAAGGATCTCGGTCTCGCTACGGATGCGGCGAAGCAGGTGCGTCAGCCCGTCTATCTCGGCGCGCTGGCGCAGCAGTTGTATCAGACGATGAGCACCAAAGGCGCGGGGCGTCTGGACTTTTCGGCCGTCATCAAGCTGTATAAGGCGGATTGATTACAGTCAGCCTGGAAGCGATCGATCGGCGCTCGTCAGCGGCGCCGATCGATCGTAATGGTCTGCAGTCTTCCCAACGAACCTGAGTGCCTCGCGCCGCCCCGGACGTTCATCCGGCCGGCGCGGGCACCATTCTCACGCGCGGCTTTGTTTCGTGTTAAAAAACGAAGTCGCTTATCGGGTGCATGCATAGCGGCCTGGCAGTTATCGCCCGCAATCATCTGCGTGAGAAGGATTCGATGCCCACTAATTCATTTCTGTGCTCCGGTCGATTCAAGAGCCTCGGCGTGCTGATAGCCGCTGGTGTTGCTTTTTCGTTGTCGGGCTGTGCGGCTTCGCCATCTGCGGAAGCTCAATCCGCTCCGCCGCCGGCGATCCATTCCGCCGACGGTCCCTTACCCGTCCCGCCGAATCTCGTCGCCTTGATGCAGCCCGAAGGACAGAAACGGCTCCTGTCCAGCGTGGACAAACAGTCGTATTGGCCGCTCTCCCAGTACTTCGAAACGCAGAGGAACGAGGCCTACTGTTCAGTGGCGAGTTCCGTCATGACACTGAATGCGTTGGGCATCAAGCGTCCGGAGTCGACGCAATACCCCGACTTCCCGTACTTTTCGCAAGAGGACTTTTTCCGTAGCGTCGATCCGCAGGTCGCCAACGCGGCGCGGGTATCGAGAGAGGGCATGACGCTTGACCAGCTCAGTTCGGTCTTGAGCGAATTCCCGGTGGACGTGAAGAAATTCCATTCCAGCGACCTGACGCTCGCGCAGTTTCGCGATCTGATTCGCGATACCACGGCGCAATCCGACCGCTTTGCGCTGCTGAATTTCAGGCGTCCGGAGATCGGCGAGACGGGCGGGGGCCATTGGTCGCCGCTTGCGGCATATGACGCAGACACAGATAGCGCGCTGCTTCTCGACGTTGCGCGGTACAAGTACCCCGCCGTTTGGGTTCCAATAGCGCAACTGTACGCAGCCTCGCAATCGGTTGATAACGTTAGCGGGATTTCACGCGGCGTGGTGATCGTGAGCAAGCGGGCGAATTAATGGCGTGCAAAAGATCCCCCCAATTGCCCATCGCGCAAGATGACGACGTAAGGTTTTCTCAAGAAGCGACTCGTTTATAAATTTCCTGGCAGACCTGACGGAGTGACTCTGCGAACAGTCGATTGGACATCCTCTCAGGTTCGTTCAAACGCGTGAACAGCGCGATCGGCGACAACGTCCATTCGAACGAGTAAGGCACGATCGCGACACCGGCAATGCGCACCAGCTCCTCGGCGATATCCGCGGGGACGATGGACACCGATTGCTCGCCGGCGACGATCATCTCGCCAATCAGCTTGGACGAATAGCTCTCGACGATCGGCGTCGGCGGCGTCAGACCCGCGCCGAGGAAGATATCGGCGACCTGTTCGCGCATCGGCGTGTTCGGGGCGCCGAGAATCCAGTCCAGTTCCGCGAGTTTCTGCCAGTCGATCTGTCCGCGTGCGAGGTGCGCCGCGAGGCGGCGGCTCGCGATCAACCGCGGCGGCTGACGATATAACACCTCGACGCTGACCTGCTGCAAATCGAGCGAGGCGGATGCACGGCCGAGCACGATGTCGACGGTATGGTCGCGCAACTGGGCGAGCAACTGCTCGCTCGTACCCTCGTGAATTGTAACGGTCAGACGCCGGTTGCCTTCGGGGCGAGTACGCTGAATCGCCGTCGACACCATCTGGCCCGGGATGAACGGGATCACGCCGATATGCAGATGCGCCGCATGCCCCGACGCCACCGACTCCATTTCCCTGACGAGATGATCGAGATCCTCGGTCATGGCCCGCGCTCGCGCCAGGACCACCTTGCCCAACGCCGTCGGCGCCATGCCGCGCGCGGAGCGGTCGAACAGCGGCGCCCCGAACATGTCCTCCAGTTCCGCCAGCATATTGGTGACTGCGGGCTGGCTGCTTGCCATGCGCTCGGCAGCGCGCGTCAGAGAGCCGTGTTGCTGGATTTGCAGCAGCAAGGTGAGGTGCCGCATTTTTAGGCGCGATGACAGCTTGCGGACCACCGCGTTGGGATCGAATGCCGCCATAAAAGCCGCTAGCCATTAGAAAAATATGATGGGGGCATATTAACTCTAAATATTATCCTTATGGCGCGTGCCTAGAATGAGCCCATCACTTTTGATTTGCGCCGCGCAAGGCGCCCAACCATAGGGCTCAACAAGAATGAACACGACGGATCGCCAGGCCGCTCTCGACTATCACGAATTCCCGGTTCCGGGAAAAACGGCGGTTACCGCCACCAAGCCGCTCGTGACGCAGCGCGACCTTGCCTTGGCGTACACGCCGGGCGTGGCCGCAGCGTGCGAAGAGATCGCCGCCGATCCGCTCAACGCGTTCCGCTTTACCGGCCGTGGAAATCTGGTCGGCGTCATCACGAATGGCACCGCCGTGCTGGGACTGGGCAATATCGGCGCGCTGGCCTCGAAGCCGGTGATGGAAGGCAAGGCGGTGCTGTTCAAGAAGTTTGCCGGCATCGACGTGTTCGACATCGAGATCAACGAGACCGATCCCGACAAACTGGTCGATATCATCGCGGGCCTGGAAGCGACCTTCGGCGGTATCAACCTCGAGGACATCAAGGCACCGGAATGCTTCACCGTAGAGCGCAAACTGCGCGAGCGGATGAAGATTCCGGTCTTCCACGACGATCAGCATGGCACCGCCATCACCGTATCCGCGGCCTTTATCAATGGTCTGAAGGTGGTGGGCAAGAGCATCAAGGAGGTCAAGGTCGTCACATCCGGCGCAGGCGCGGCAGCGCTGGCTTGCCTCGAACTGATGGTGGACCTCGGCTTGCCTATCGAGAACGTCTGGGCAACGGACATCGAAGGCGTGGTGTACGAAGGCCGCACCACGTTGATGGACCCGCAGAAGGCGCGCTTCGCGAAGGACACCTCGGCCCGTACGCTGGCCGAAGTCATCGAGGGTGCCGACGTGTTTCTCGGACTGTCCGCCGGCGGCGTGCTTAAGCCCGAGATGGTGAAACGCATGGCGGCGCGCCCGCTGATTCTCGCCTTGGCCAATCCCACGCCGGAAATCTCACCGGCCGAAGTGAAGGCCGTGCGCGACGACGCGGTCATCGCGACGGGTCGCTCCGATTATCCGAACCAGGTCAACAACGTCCTGTGTTTCCCCTATATTTTCCGCGGGGCGCTGGACGTGGGCGCGACCACCATCACGCCGGAAATGGAAAAGGCGGCCGTCTACGCGATTGCCGCGCTCGCCGAGGAAGAGCAGAACGAAGTGGTCGCCGCTGCGTACGGGGCATATGGCGTCGACTTCGGTCCTGAATACATCATCCCGAAGCCGTTCGATCCGCGCCTGATCGTGCGTATCGCGCCGGCTGTTGCGAAGGCCGCGATGGACAGTGGCGTTGCCACGCGTCCGTTGCAGGATCTGGATGCGTACACGGAGCAACTGCAGCAGTTCGTCTACCGCTCGGGCGCCTTCATGAAGCCGCTGTTCGCAGCGGCGCGGCAGATCGTCCGTGAAGGCGGCAAGTCGCGCATTGTGTTTACCGAAGGTGAGGAAGAGCGCGTGCTGCGTGCGGTCCAGGTAATCGTCGATGAAAAGCTCGCGCGTCCGATTCTGGTCGGCCGTCCTGAAGTGCTGATGGCGCGGATCGAAAAGTACGGCCTGCGTCTGCGCCTCGGTCAGGACGTCGAAGTGACAAATCCTGAGTATGACGAACGATTCCATCAATACTGGACGACGTACTGGGAATTGATGTGCCGCGATGGCATCACCAAGGAAATGGCGCGCGTGGAAATGCGCCGCCGTTTGACGCTGATCGGCGCGATGATGGTGAAGCTCGGCGACGCCGACGGCATGGTGTGCGGGACGGTTGGCGCGTACCACGACCATCTGCGTTTCGTGGATCAGGTGATCGGCAAGAAGGCCGGAGCGCAGACCTATGCGGCGATGAATATTCTGCTGCTCGACGATCGCACCATCGCGCTGGTCGATACGCACGTCAACGACGACCCGACCGCCGAGCAGATTGCCGAATTCACGATTGCCGCTGCGAAGAGCATGGCTGGGTTGAATCTGGTACCGAAGGTGGCGTTGTTGTCGCGCTCGAACTTCGGCTCGGGCAGTTCTGCGTCTGGCGCGAAGATGCGGCGTGCGCTCGAACTGGTGACGCAGCAGGCGCCGACGCTGGAAGTCGACGGTGAAATGCACGGCGATTGCGCGCTCGACGAAGCGCTGCGCTCACGCATCCTGCCGATGTCGCGCCTGAAGGGCGCGGCGAACCTGCTGGTGTGCCCGAACGTGGACTCGGGGAACATCGCCTACAACCTGTTGAAGACTGCGGCAGGCAGCAATGTGGCGGTGGGGCCCTTCCTGTTGGGCGCCAATGCGCCGGTGCATGTGCTGACGTCGAGCTCGACGGTGCGCCGGATCATCAATATGGCGGCGTTGACGGTGATCGACGCGAACCGGGAAGTTTGAGGCTGGGTGTCGCGGGATTCGGGGGCTTCTGTGTGAGGTGTGCGCGGCGTCCCGGACCCAGCGCTCAACGCGCGTTATCGATGGTCATCTGACGTCGTCGATAACGCTGCTTCAAGTCTCCGGCAAATCCGCTCCTCTGCACCGTCCGACAAGGATTTGCGCCTAATCCCTCCGGTTGCGTCCATTGCTGAAATCAGCCGTCCCGCGTTGTAGGACAACGTATAATGAGCGGGTCAGCAAACCAACAGGAGGTCCTTGATGACCGCGTCCCCAGCCCTCACTGCGCCGCCTGCGCGCGCGCGCGGAAGTCTTGCTGACCGGGTGGTGAACTACATCAACGAACAGGTCGCGGCGCATACGCTGAAGCCGGGCGACAAGCTTCCCACCGAGACGACCTTGATGTCGCTGCTTGGCGTCAGCCGGACGGTGGTGCGCGAGGCTATCTCGCGACTGCAGGCCAATGCGGTGATCGAGACGCGTCATGGCATCGGCAGCTTTGTGCTTGAGCCGCGCCGTGAGCCGTTGGGTCTCGAGATGGTGCCCGCCACGACGCTTGCGGACCTGTTATCGGTCATGGAACTGCGTATCAGCCTCGAAACCGAGTGTGCAGGGCTCGCCGCGCAGCGCGCGAGCGAGCGCGACCTGGCTAATATTCGCGCCGCGCTGGACGCTATCGGAGCCACCAGTCGCGCCGGCGGTGACAGCGCAGCCGCAGATCTGCGGTTTCACGTCGCGGTGGCGAGCGCTACGGGTAACCGCTATTTCGTGGACATTCTCACGCAGATGGGCACCGCCTTGATTCCCCGGCATCGTGTCGATTCGCCGAGTCTTGCCCACAGCGATCCCGCCGCATACATGGCGCGGGTCAATGTTGAGCACGAGAGCATTCTCGACGCCATTGCCCGGCGCGACCCGGAGGGTGCGCGTGCGGCCATGCGGATGCATTTGTCGAGTAGCCGCGAACGGCTGCGACGCTTGAGTGTGGGCGCGTCGGAAGAGGGTGTCGAGCGCACGGCCTGAGACAGGCCCGCGCGAAGTCAGAAAGCGGCCTGCGGGCCGCTTTTTTGTTGCATCTGCCCTGCTCAGGGTTCCAATATCAGTCATCGTATAACAAACGATGTTATGCCTAAAAAACAGTCACTTAGGCATCGAGTCTTGCTGCGAGAGTCCTCATCTTAAGGACTTGCGGTAGTAATAATCCCTTGTCCATCAAGGTTGTGCGCCTGACTCAAAGGGTAAACACCTAATGGGAATTTAATTCTATAAAAAGTAGACTGTCGTCAGACAACATAGCCGGGGCTGGGAAGCGAGCGCGACCGCGCTCGTCGCAAATCAGCCCGCGTTGCGTCTGGAGCCAGGAGACAAACCTTGACATCTGTTCCCACCGCGGCGATCGACCCGCTCGAGTCAGCGGTTTCGAAGGTGAAGCGGCACATCCTGCCGCTCTTCCTGATCATGTTCATCGCGAATTACATCGACCGCGTGAACATCGGTTTCGTCAATTCGCACATGCAGGCGGATCTGGGGATCGGTGCGGCGGCCTACGGTTTGGGCAGCGGCCTGTTCTTCGTCGGATACGCGCTGTTCGAAGTACCGTCGAACGTCCTGATGCAAAAGTACGGGGCGCGCGCATGGCTCACGCGCATCATGGGGACGTGGGGTCTGGTCGCCGGGGCGATGGCGTTTGTCTGGAACGACACCTCTTTCTACGTGCTGCGTTTTCTGCTCGGTGTTGCAGAGGCGGGTTTTTTCCCGGGCGTGGTGTTTTACTTCACACAGTGGCTGCCGCAGAAAGAGCGGGGTAAGGCGGTGGCGGTGTTTCTCTCGGGCTCGGCGCTCGCGTCGGTGCTGTCTGGTCCGATTACCGGCAGTTTGCTGTCCGTGCACGGGCTTGGCCTGCAGAGCTGGCAGTGGATGTTTCTGATCGAAGGCGGGTTTTCAATCGTGTTGTGTGGCGTGAGCTGGGTCCTGCTGAAATCGCATATCCGTGACGCTACCTGGCTGACGGCTGAAGAGCAGCGGGTGCTGCAAACGTCCATTGCGAAAGAACAGGCCGAGCGCGACGCACTCGGCGGCGCCCACTTGCCAGCCTTGAAGTTGCTGAAAGACCCGCAAATCGCGCTGTTCTGCTTCCTGTACTTCGCGATTCAATTGACCATTTACGCTGCCACGTTCTGGTTGCCCACCATCATTCGCAAGATGGGCGCACTCTCGGATTTCCAGGTTGGCATGTTCAACACCATCCCCTGGCTCATCGCGATGGTCGCCATGTACTGTTTCGCCGTGCTATCGGCCAGGTGGCGTTTTCAGCAAGCGTGGCTGGCTGGTGCGTTGGTGATTGCTGCGTGTGGATTGTTCGCCTCGACCTCTGCCGATCCGGTGTTCTCGTTCGTCGCAATCTGCTTCTCCGCGATCGGCTTCAAGGCTGCCTCGTCGCTGTTCTGGCCGATTCCGCAGGGCTATCTGGATGCGCGGGTGGCCGCTGCCGTGATCGCGCTGATCAATTCGGTGGGCAACCTCGGCGGATTTTTCGCGCCCGCGACGTTTGGCTATCTGCAGCAACATACCGGTTCGATTAGCGGTGGGTTGTATGGGCTGGGTGTCGCGTCGCTCATCGCTGCTGCTGCGGCGTTCCTGACGCGCAATCGCCGCGCGCCGCCTACCGACGGCCTGGTGCAGCCGCTGCATAGCAAGGCCAACTAAGCATCTGAACCGTACTTGAACTCACTCTGCCCGTTGGCTCCATCACTTCTAGGGTCCTACTTTAATGTCTACGAAACCCATCCAGACGAATGCCACACCGATCGTCACCGAGTTGCGCGTCGTGCCGGTTGCCGGCCGTGACAGCATGCTATTGAACCTGAGCGGCGCGCATGGGCCGTTCTTTACCCGCAACGTCGTGATTCTGCGCGATAGCGCAGGCAATACCGGCGTCGGCGAAGTGCCGGGCGGCGAAAACATCCGCAAGACCATCGACGACGCGCGGCCGCTCGTCGTCGGTCAGTCGATCGGCAACCTGCAGGCCGTGCTGAACCGGGCGCGCACGCAGTTTGCCGACCGCGACGCGGACGGACGCGGCTTGCAGACCTTCGACCTGCGCACCACGATTCATGCGGTGACCGCACTCGAAGCAGCGTTACTCGATCTGCTCGGACAACATCTTGGCGTGCCGGTTGCCGCGTTGCTCGGCGAAGGCCAGCAGCGCGACGAGGTTGAGATGCTCGGTTACCTGTTCTACATCGGCGATCGCAAGAAGACCGACCTGCCGTACGCGAGCGGCGCCGAGGGGCGCGACGCCTGGGAGCGCGTGCGCACCGAAGAGGCGATGACGCCGGAGGCCGTGGTGCGACTGGCCGAGGCTGCCCAGGCACGCTACGGCTTCAATGACTTCAAGCTCAAGGGTGGCGTATTGGCTGGCGACGCTGAGATCGAAGCGGTTACCGCGCTGGCAGAGCGTTTTCCGAATGCACGCGTCACGCTCGATCCGAACGGAGCGTGGTCGTTGGCGGAAGCCGTGCGTCTGTGCCGCGACCAGCACGATGTACTGGCCTATGCCGAAGATCCCTGCGGCGCGGAGAACGGTTATTCGGGCCGCGAGGTGATGGCTGAATTCCGCCGCGCGACCGGTCTGCCGACGGCGACCAACATGATTGCTACCGACTGGCGTCAGATGGGCCATGCTATCCAGTTGCAGTCCGTCGACATCCCGCTTGCCGATCCGCACTTCTGGACCATGCAGGGCTCGGTGCGCGTCGCGCAGATGTGCAACGATTGGGGCCTGACGTGGGGCTCGCATTCGAACAATCACTTCGATATCTCGCTCGCGATGTTCACGCACGTCGCCGCGGCGGCCCCCGGCAAGATCACCGCCATCGACACGCACTGGATCTGGCAGGACGGTCAGCACCTGACGCGCGATCCGCTGCAGATCGTCGGCGGCAAGGTTAAGGTTCCGGAAGCAGCGGGTCTGGGCATCGAGCTCGATATGGATGCGCTGGAGAAGGCGCACGCGCTATATCAGCAGCACGGCCTGGGCGCACGCGACGACGGCGTCGCGATGCAGTACCTGATTCCGAACTGGAAGTTCGACAACAAGCGCCCGTGCCTGGTGCGCTGAGCCTGACTTCAACCCGATCTCAACTCGACAGCGGCCGTCGCGGCCGTTCACTTTTACCCAAAACTTGAACCTCATCCGACCATGACGACCCCTCAAGAACTCAAAGCGATTGTTTCCGAAGGACTGCTGTCCTTTCCCGTGACTGACTTCGACGCGAACGGCGATTTCCGCCCCGACACCTACGCGGCGCGCCTCGAATGGCTCGCGCCTTACGGCGCGACGGCGTTGTTCGCTGCAGGCGGCACCGGCGAATTCTTTTCGTTGACCAAGGACGATTACTCGAATGTGATTCGCACTGCCACGGAAACCTGCAAGGGCAAAGTGCCGATTCTGGCTGGCGCCGGCGGTCCGACGCGCGTGGCGATTGAATATGCGCAGGAAGCGGAGCGCCTGGGCGCAAAGGGCGTGCTGCTGATGCCGCACTATCTGACCGAAGCGTCGCAGGAAGGTATTGCCGCGCACGTCGAGCAGGTGTGCAAGTCAGTGGAGAATATGGGCGTGATCGTCTATAACCGCGCCAATTCGAAGCTCAATGCGGACATGCTCGAACGTCTGGCCGATAGTTGTCCGAACCTGATCGGTTTCAAGGACGGCGTGGGCGAAATCGAAGCAATGGTAACGATTCGCCGCCGTTTGGGCGACCGCTTTTCGTATCTCGGCGGCCTGCCGACGGCGGAAGTTTACGCCGCTGCCTATAAGGCGCTGGGTGTTCCCGTGTACTCGTCGGCGGTGTTCAACTTCATTCCGAAGACGGCGATGCAGTTTTACCGGGCGATTGCCGCTGACGATCACGTGACGGTCGGCAAGCTGCTCGACGAGTTTTTCCTGCCGTATCTGGCGATTCGCAATCGCCGCCAGGGCTACGCGGTGAGCATCGTGAAGGCGGGTGCAAAACTGGTGGGCCGCGACGCGGGTCCGGTGCGCGCTCCGCTCACCGATTTGACTGCTGACGAGATGGCGCAACTGGATGTGCTGATCAAGAAGCTCGGCGCGCAGTAAATGCTGGGCGTTGCGGGTCTTTAGCGCTTTGTGGTGACCAGAAGGAAGGGCATCACAAAGCGCCATCAATGCCATTAATGCATGTACGTGACGCGGCGCTCGCGCACCGGGATCTCGAGTCCCGCCTCGAGCAGCGAGAATGCAAACCAGCGGCCAAGCTTCAGTACGACACCCAAGGCCGGCCGTGGCAACCACCCGTCGAGCAATTCGACCGCTGCATCGCTGCGCATCCGCTGCAGTAGTGCGATGGCTTGCAGCAGAGCGGCTTCATCCTTGGCGAGTTCGCTCGCGCAGCGGCAGCGTGTATCGAGCGGCCGGCACGACGGGTCGGTGAGCGCATGCATCAGCAGATTGAAACAGGTCATGCAGTCGGCGGACAGGCCGGCCTCGGATAGCACGGCACGCCAGCTCTCATTCTTGCGCACGGAATCGCACTGCGGACGCATCCATGTCCGAAGTGCAGAGAGGAGCGTCTGCTCCGCGACGTCGGGATGCTGCGCGAGCGATTCGTCGAGCAGCGTGTACGGCTGCGCGGATGGACTATGAAAATACATGGGACCTCCAACCGGAAATGGGAGACGCGCTGCGCCCAATGCTGCCTGCCGCTGGCCGGGTTGGCGTACAGCGCTTCGCCTGGATCGTGTGTTGCGTAGCGTTTGGGCCGTCGGGCCCAAGCGCCGCGCATCCGCTCAATTGGCCGATGTTCGTTGCGACGACGGACCGGTCCATTCGCGCACGAAAGCGGCGCGTGCAGGCCGTTTAGCGGGACGTTGATTCGCGGGCGGCGTGCCGACGAACAGGAAGCCAAGCAGCCGTTCCGATGGCTCGAAGCCGAGTGCCGAATGCATCGCAGGCTCGTACGAGTCCGCGCCGGTGGCCCAGAACCCGCCGTAGCCGAGCACGTGGATGGCGTTGAGCATATTCATCGTTGCCGCGCCGACAGCGAGTAACTGCTCGACCTCAGGCACCGTCGAACTCGGATCCACGGCGGCGCCTAGAGCGATGATCACCGGTGCGGCCTGCGCCTTCTGGGCGCGATGCGCATGCGCGGAGCGCGGCTCGCCCGGTGAACGTGCGCAGGCGATATCGACCAGCACCTCACCCAATGCGGCGCGCGCCGCACCGCGCACGACCACGAAGCGCCACGGCCGCAGATTGCCGTGATCCGGTGCGCGCAAAGCGGCGTCGAAAATTGACGCCAGTTCCTTGTCGCCGGGACCGGGACTCGTCAACGGCCAGTGCGACTGGCGCGACAGTAGCGCTTGCAATACGGTTTCCGCGCGATCTTGCGGGTCCGGGGCGGTTGTGACATCGAGAGGTTCAACGGCGAGAAGTGAGTCCATGGGCGCAGAGAATTGACGTGTTCGATGGCGCCTATGATGACACAGTTTGACCTCAAATGCAAATGATTCTCATTTGATAAATTGATCTCGGAGTTGCGCGATAACTGCCAGAAGTTCGCCTGCATGTGCCAATTGACGGGCTTGACCGCGGTTTCGCCAAGCTCCGGGCGCGTCTCAGCTCCGCCAAAATTGCTTGACAAAGGGTAGCGTGCCCTCTAATTTACGCCTCTAAACAGAAATGATTCTCATTTGCGAAGTTCGTTGGCGCTGCTCTCTTCCGATGAAGAGGATGCCGCGTTGACTGGATCATGGTGGCCGTGCCAGGCAGCATCAAACGCCGCATGGTCGACGTAAATGGGAATGATACGTATTTAAGTACTCAACAATCTACACCGGAGCGTTCAATGAGCTGGGGCGATGAAGACACGAACTTCCACGTAGTGGTCAACGACGAAGAGCAGTACTCGATCTGGCCGGACTACAAGGCGATTCCGGCAGGGTGGCGTCAGGCCGGCAAGTCGGGCAAGCGGGCGGAATGCCTTGCATGGGTCGACGAGGTCTGGACCGATATGCGACCGCTCAGCCTCCGTAAGGCGATGGCGGAGGATGCGGCGAAAGAGACCGCGGCGCGCGCGGGTTCGGCGACCTGACCGATGAGTGGATTCGTCGCGGTGCCTGCAGCGCTGCCGCCCGTGCGCCTCGTTTGTCTTGCGCATGCGGGCGGAAGCGCGATGCTGTACCGCCGCTGGGCGCAGCGTCTGCCACACGGCGTGCAGGTGATGCCTCTGGAGTTGCCGGGGCACGGTTCACGTTGCAGGCTGCGAGCCCATACCGAGTGGCCGGCGCTGATCGACATGCTGATAGTCGACCTCGCCGAACAGTTCGATGACGACGTGCCGTTCGCGGTGTTCGGTCACAGCATGGGCGCGCTCGTCGGCTTCGAACTGATCCACGCGCTCCGTGCGCGTCATGGGCTCGAGCCGATCTGGTTTGGCGCTTCGGCGTCGGTCGCACCGTCGCGCCGCAACCGGGAGACGCATTGGCTCAATTGCACACATGAGGCGATGGTCGCGAGGTTGCGCGAGCTCGGCGGCACACCTGCT
Organism: Paraburkholderia phenazinium; assembly: GCF_900141745.1. NCBI lineage: Bacteria > Pseudomonadati > Pseudomonadota > Betaproteobacteria > Burkholderiales > Burkholderiaceae > Paraburkholderia > Paraburkholderia phenazinium. The sequence continues at coordinate 1,552,242 of NZ_FSRM01000002.1, forward strand.
GCATTGCTCGACGATCGGGACTTTATCGATTTCGTGCTGCCGGTGCTACGGGCTGACTTTCATCTGTGTGGCACTTATGCGCCGCTTGCAACGGCTGAGGAGAGCACCGTGCGCGAGCCGCTTGTTTGTCCAGTCGGCGTTTTCACAGGCTGTGACGATCGCGCCACTGCGTGCGCTGAAGACGTCGCGGCCTGGCGTGACGAAACTCGCGGGACGTGCACGCTGCATCGTTTCGACGGCGGTCATTTCTATCTCGACGGCACGCCCGATTCCGTGATGGCGTGCGTCGCCACGTCTCTCGCGGATGCACTTGCGCGGCCGGCCGCACCTAAGCCGGCCGCACCTAAGCCGGTCGCGATGAAAGGCGAAGCATGGACACACTGATCAGCGGTATCGACGCGGCGCTCAATGAACAGGTGATCGAGCGAAACGGCACCCGCGTGCTGGCGTTGAGCCCAAATGACGCAACAAATATCGAGGCACTTCTGCCGCAGTTGCAGACTCTAGTAGCGCGTGCAAGGCCAATCTACGGCGGCGTGCTGCTGCGCGGTTTCGACGCGCTCGGTGCGTCGGGTTTCGACCGTCTCGTCACAAGCTTTGGCCAACCGACCTTGACCTACGAATTCGGCTCGACGCCTCGCAGCAAAATCGAAAAAGGCGTCTACTCCTCGACCGAGTATCCGGCCGATCAATGGATCGATCAACATAACGAGCAGTCCTACACGCTCAGCTGGCCGGCGTCGATCTGGTTCTACTGCGACATCGCCGCGGAGCAGGGTGGCGCGACACCGATCGCCGACAGCCGCCGCGTCTACGAACGGCTCGACCCTGCGCTGCGCCGACGGTTCGCCGACAAGCAGGTGATGTACGTGCGTAACTACGGCAACGGTCTCGATCTGCCGTGGCAGCAGGTGTTCGGCACGGAAGAGCGAGACGAGGTCGAGCAGTACTGCCGCGCCAACCGGATCGACTACGAATGGCTCGACGATGGCGAGGCGCTGCGCACGCGCCAGGTTTGCCAGTCGGAGCTGCGTCATCCTGTGACGGGCGAGACCGTGTGGTTCAACCAGGCGCACCTGTTTCATATTTCGAATCTGCCGCTCGCGGTACAGGAAGCGTTGCTCGAAGTCGTCGATGACGACCGCCTGCCGCGTAACACCTTCTTCGGTGACGGCACGCCGATCGACGCTGCGATGCTCGACGAAATCCGCGCGGTGTACCGCGACACCATGCTCTCGTTCGACTGGCAAGCCGCCGACACGCTGATCCTCGACAACCTTCTGATGTCGCATGGCCGCGCGCCGTTCGCCGGCAAGCGCCGCGTGCTGGTTGCGATGACCGCCTAAACGATCTGATCTTCGGCCGCAGCGCGCCTGGCTCCGCTGGTCGCCGAACCCCTCTCGAATCAAGACCATCCATGAGTGAAACTGCGAGCGAAGTGTCGAAGGAACTGCTGTCGATTTCGACGGCCTATGTCGCGTTATCGCCCGAGAAACGTGCAGCATTCCGCGCCCGTGTAAAACAGCGCGGCATCGATCCATCGCGCTTGCCGATCGTCCCGTTCCCCGGCAGCGAACGACGCTTTGCGTTATCGAATGCTCAGGAGCGCTTATGGTTCCTCTGGCGCCTCGATCCGGCGAGCGCCGCGTACAACGTGACCGGCGCGGTGCGCTTGCGCGGCAGCCTTGATGTACGGGCGCTGCGCGCGGCGCTCGATCAGGTCGTCGATGCGCATGAGAGCTTGCGGCAGCGTTTCAACGAGGTCGACGGCGTGCCGTTCCAGATCGCCGGATCGACACAGTATGGCTGGGATGAATTCGAACTCGACGGTGCTCGCGATACGGACGCGGCACTCGAAGCGCTGCTGGCTAGCCGGTCCGCGCTGCCCTTCGATCTCGAACGCGGGCCGCTGCTGCGCGTGGCGCTGATCCGGCGAGCAGCGGACGATCATCTGCTGCACATCTCTGTGCATCACATCGTCGCAGATGGCTTGTCGATTGAGGTGTTCGTGGCCGAGTTTGCGGCGGCTTACCGTGCCTGCGTTGCGGCTCCCTGCGCGATGGCGGTGGGCGCGCCTGACGCGGCACGTGCGTCTGTGCTCGCGCCGCAGATCCAGTATGGCGACTACGCGCAATGGCAGCGCGAATGGTTCGACGAGTCCGCGTTGGAACGACAACTCGACTACTGGCGCAACCGTCTCGGCACGGAGCATCCGGTTCTGGAACTACCGCACGTGCGTTCACGCTCTGGTTTGCGCAGCGGCGCCGGAGCAAGCGTGGTGCGGTTGCTGCCAGCCACGTTGCGCACGGCACTTGCGCAGCTTGGAGAGGCTCACGACGCTACCTTATTCATGGTGCTACTCGCGGCCTTCGACCTGTTGCTCGCCCGTTATAGCGGCCAACGCGACATCCGCGTCGGCGTGCCGGTCGCCGGCCGCGACCGGCATGAAGTGGTGCGCGCAATCGGCTTTTTCGTCAACACGCTGGTGGTGCGCACCGAATTCGCGGGCCTTACGACCTTCGTGGATCTGCTGGCTCAGGTGCGTGAACGCGTGCTCGAAGCACACGACTGCGCCGACCTGCCGTTCACGAAGGTGGTGGACGCCCTGCAGCCGCAACGCAGCCTGGGGCACACGCCGCTTTTCCAGGCGATGTTCAACTATCTCGGCGCGGATCGCGATATGCCGCGTCTGCCTGGCCTCGAAGTGTCCAATCATGAAGTCGGCACGCAGACCGCGCGTTTCGATCTGGTGCTCGCTGCGCGTGACCGTACGAACGGCCTCGAAGTTGCCCTGACCTACGCCGAAGATCTGTTCGATGCTTCGGTAATCGAACAGATGCTCGATCACTACGTTGTGCTGCTGGAGCAGATCGCACGCAACGCCGCCGCGCCGCTTGCCAGCTTCGAACTGGTGCGAGAAATTCCGGCCATACCTGCGCAAAAGGCTTTCGAGTCAGTGCCGGCGCGCTTTGTGGCGAGCGCTGCACGGCAGCCGCAGGCCCTTGCCGTGCATTGCGAAGGGGAGCGCGTGACTTATGGTGCGCTCGATGCATGGGCCGGGCGGATTGCAATGCGTCTTGTCGCGGCTGGTGTACGCGCTGACGAGCGGGTCGGCATCTGCATGACTCGTTCCATCGGTATGGTGGCGTCGCTGCTCGGGACGCTCAGATCGCCGGGTGCATTCGTGCCGCTTGATCCCACGTATCCGGCAGAGCGTCTCGCACTGATGATGGACGATGCGGGCGTGCGCGTGCTGTTGAGCGATCGTGCGACGCGGGAGCAATGCGGTGAGTTGTTCGCCGGCCGTACGGTGATTGACGTTGACGCGCTCGATGATGATTCGTGTGAAGCGGCAGATGCAATCTCCAACGAAGCCGTAAGCGCAAGGGCAACCGCAGCCGCAGCGCCTGTGTACGCGCCGCATCGTGAGCAACTCGCTTATGTGATCTACACCTCGGGGTCGACCGGACGGCCCAAGGGCGTCGCGATCACGCATGCAGCGTTTGCCTCCCACCTCGACGACTTCATCGCTGCTCATCAGATCACTGCAAACGACACCGTCCTGCAGTCCTCAACGATCAACTTCGACGTCGCGTTGCACGAACTTCTGCCGGCGCTGTTGCGCGGCGGAAAGGTCGAAATGCGCGGCCCGGAGCCGTGGGACATTGAAACGACGAGCCGGCATCTGATCGATGCACGCGTGACCTTTTCGCGCCTGCCTACGGCCTATTGGCAACAGTGGCTGCGCACGCCGCCGCCGGCGGAGGCCCTCGCGGCGCTGCGGCAGATCACAGTCGGCGGTGAAGGCTTGCCGGGCGACGCGCTTGCGCAATGGCGCAATGGACCGCTCGGCCATATTGGCCTTGCGAATCTATATGGCCCGACGGAAACGACGGTGGCCTGCATGTATCGCGCAACCACCGCCGACGACGCCTCGCAACCGATCGTCTCCATCGGCAAGCCCTACGCGTCGCGCACCGCCCGCGTGCTCGATAGCGATGGCAACGAAGCACCGGTCGGTGCGTTGGGCGAACTCTGCATTGGCGGTCACACGCTCGCGCGCGGCTATCTGGACCGGCCATCGCTGACAGCCGACCGCTTCGTCCCCGATCCATCGCATCCAGGTGCGCGTCTGTATCGCACTGGCGATCTGTGTCGCCGCCGCGCCGACGGCGCGATCGACTTCCTCGGCCGTCTTGATCAACAGGTCAAGCTGCGTGGCCTGCGCATTGAACCGGGGGAAATCGAGGCGGCGCTGCGTCGTCAATCGGGCGTCGCTGATGCAGTGGTCGTCCTCGCAAAGGACCTGGGTGCGCCGCGCCTCGTTGCTTACGTGGTCGCGAAACACGGCGAGTCCGTACAGAGCGCCGCGTTGCAGCACGCACTCGCGCAGCAGTTGCCGGCCCACATGGTGCCCTCGGCGATTGCACTGCTCGAGGCGTTGCCGCTGATGCGCAACGGCAAGGTCGATCGCGCGGCGCTGCCGGCAATTGGTGCAGAGGAAAACGAACAACAGATCGCGCCGCGCAACGATGCCGAGCGCCTGTTGCTGACGCTTTGGGAGGCCGTGTTGGGACGCGATGGCCTGAGTGTCGAGGACGATTTCTTCGCCGCTGGCGGTGACTCCATTCTGAGTCTGCAACTGATTGCCCGGGCTCGCGCGCAGGGCTGGCTGTTGACGCCGCGTCAGGTATTCGAGCATCCCACCATCGCGCGTCTTGCGATGGTGATGCGTCCACTCGAAGATGTTGGTGGTGAAGCGCCGGTTGAGATACGCGACGCGTTGCCGCTGACGCCGGTACAGACATGGTTTTTCAGCCGCTATCCGGACGGCGAACCGCATTGGAATCAGTCAGTTCTGCTGGAGGTGCGCGGCGAACTGGAGGCGGACGCGCTGGAGCGTGCGCTTAGCGCCGTGGTGGCGCGTCACGATGCGCTGCGTCTACGTTTCGAGCGGCATCCGGACGGCTGGAGCCAGCGGGTGCTGGCCGATGCGCCACCGGAGCTGCTGAGCGTCAATGATCTGCGTGACGCGTCCCACACGCCGGGAGCTTGGCAAGCGGCATTGGCCACGCAAGGTCAGATTGCGCAACAGAGCCTCGATCCGCAGGCTGGGCGTCTTTTGAAAGCGGTGTACTTCAAGGTGCCCACGACGGCGAAGGACGCGGCGCGAACCACGGCATCAGGTCGTTTGCTGCTGGTCATTCACCACCTCATCGTCGACGGGGTGTCGTGGCGCATCCTGTTAGCCGATCTTCAGGAGGCCTATGCGGCGACACTCGCGCGCGAGCTGCCGGTGCTCGGTCCGAGTACGCCATGGAGTGTCTGGTCGGACGCCCAGCGCAAAGCAGTTGGCGATAGCCGGGTGACCGCTGCATTGCAAGCATGGCAAAAAGTTTTGGCCAACGCCACGCCGGGGCTGCCAGCACCCCGTGGCACATCCGCGTCAAGTCGTCAGATCGATTGGCGCCTTGACGCCAATGCGACCGCAGCGTTGCGCCATGCCGCACCGCGCGCTTACCGGCTTGGCATCGACGAACTGTTGTTGACTGCGCTCACTCGCACGCTGGCTCACGCGTTGGGTAGCAGCGGCGTGCTGCTCGCGCTGGAGGGTCATGGCCGCGAATCGCAGATTGTATTGGGCACAAGCGAGCGCGGTGTAGCAAGCACGGACCTGAGCCGTACAGTCGGCTGGTTCACGACGCGCTATCCGGTCTGGTTGTCCGCGCAACCCGAAGCGGACAACCAGACCGCGCTCATCTCCACCAAGGAACAACTACGTTCGCTGCCGGACGATGGCGTTTCTTGGGGCTGGCTGCACGCCTATGGAACGGCAGCCGTACATGATGCCCTCGCCGGTTTGCCCACGCCGCGCATCAGTTTCAACTACCTGGGCCAGTTCGACCAAAGTCTCGGCGCCGATGGCCCGTTCGGTTTTGCGAGCGAAGCAGCGGGCAACCCGCAACCTGACGACGAGCCGCTCGGCTACGCGCTCGATCTGAACGGGATGATTGTCGGCGACTGCCTGTCGTTTAGCTGGCGCTACGATCCAGAGGTGCTCGCGCAAGCGGACGTCGAAGCATTGTTGGCCACGTTCGATAGCGAAGTCGCGAACCTTGTTGCACATTGCGCCACGGCGACGCCGCGTGTGAGCGCTTCGGACGTCCCGCTCGCAGCGCTCACGCAGAGTGAACTCGACGCGTTCGGCTTGCCGCTTGCGACGATCGAAGACCTCTATCCCGCCACGCCGCTACAGCAGGGCCTGATTTTCCACAGTCTGATGGAGCCGGGGGCGTATCTGAACCGTAAGCGCATGACGTTGCGCGGCGCGCTCGACGTCGACGCAATGCGTTCTGCGTGGCGCACGGTTGTCGCGCGTCACGCGGTCTTGCGTACGCGTTTCGTGCGCGCCCACGGTGGCGCGATGCTGCAGGCCGTGTATGCCGAGGTACCGGAACCATTTGTCGTGCACGATTGGAGCGACCGCGACGACTACGAAGAAGCGTTTGCGCGCTGGTTCGAGTTCGAAGCGCCGCATCTGATCGATCTCGACGCGGCGCCCTTGATGCATGTCGCGCTGATCAAACGGCCCGACGGTGCGCACGATCTGGCATGGATCAATCACCACGCGCTCTCCGACGGCTGGAGCAGTGCACAGTTGCTTGGCGAACTGAGTCGCGTCTACCACGCTGCCAGCCGCGGTGAAGCGCCGCTACTCGATCCCGTCGTACCGTATCGTTCGTACCTCGAATGGCTGCGCGAGCAACCGGACGCAAGCACGTGGTGGCGCACCCGACTGGCACGCGTCGACCGTCCCGCGCTGCTGCTCGATAGTGTGCCGTCGCTGCCGGCGACGCGTACGTCACGCGGCGTGCACGCACGCGCCGCATTCGGCCATCGTGCACAGACGCTCGACGTCGCACTCGGCGCTGCGCTCGCGCAGGCTGCGAAAAGTTACGGCGTGACGCTCAATACGCTGATTCAGGGCGCCTGGGCGTTAGTACTGGCGCGTTTCGGCAATCGCCGTCAGGTCGGCTTCGGCGTGACGGTGGCGGGGCGTCCCGCGGACCTTCCGGGATCAGCTTCCATCCAGGGACTGTTTATCAATAGCCTGCCGCTGTGGGTCGATGTGCCGGCGCAGCAGTCCGTCGCCGAGTGGTTACACGAACTGCAGACTTACAACGTCGAGTTGCGCCAGGCCGGTCATGCACCGCTTTCGTCGATCCAGCAATGGGCGGGACCGAGCTTCGGCACCCTCTTCGACTCGCTGCTGGTGTTCGAAAACTTCCCGGTCGATCCTGCGTTGAACGATGGTTCGCTGGGTTTGAGCGTCGCGTCTTCCGAGTCGTTCGAGCGCACGCACTATCCGTTGACGCTGGGTATCGTGCCGGGCGAGCGCATTGCGCTGGAGTGGAGTTGGGACGCGGAACGTATCCCGGAGACGACACTCTCTGTATTGCAGAGCGCTTATGTGGACCTGCTCGCGCAGTTGGCGCGAGTTCAGACTCAGAACGTCTCGCTGGCCGCGTTACGCGTGGCCGGCCCAAACGCGTTGAGCGGCGCGGCGACCGGTGCTGCGGCGCACGCCTATCGTCCGTTTGTCGCGCGTTTTGATACCGTGGTGCGGCAGCAGCCGGATGCGCTCGCAGTGCATTGCGACGGCGTGACGCTGAGCTACTTCGAACTGAACCAGTGGGCGAACCGGATTGCTCGCCGTCTGGTCGCCGTGGGCGTAGCGCGGGAGGCCCGCGTCGGCGTTTGCGTCGAGCGTTCGCCTGCCTTGATCGCAGCGTTGCTGGGCGTGATGAAGGCAGGTGGTGCGTACGTGCCGCTCGATCCCGCCTATCCGCGCGAACGGTTGCGCGACATGATCGACGATGCGCAATTGACGACGCTGCTGACCGACGCGGTCACTCGTGCAACGCATGCCGAACTGTTTGCTTCGACTGTCTGCGCAGAGGTCCGGGTAGACGAGACCACGGCGGAACTGGACCACGATCCTGAGCATGCGCTGCACGCTGAGCAACTTGCATACGTGATCTATACATCCGGTTCGACGGGCAAGCCCAAGGGCGTCGCTATCACTCACGGCGCGCTGAGCTTGCATCTTGACGACTTCATCGCAGAGAACGGTTTGTGCGCGGCAGATCGCGTGCTGCAATTTTCCACCGTCAATTTCGACTCGGCGGTGGAGCACATTTTTGCTTCGCTCGCGGTGGGCGCATCACTTGAATTGCGTGGGCCAGTGCTGTGGAGCGCTGCTGAATTCACCCGTGTTCTGCAAGAGCGCCGCGTCACGGTCGCGGACTTGCCGACCGGATATTGGAAGCAGTGGGCGCAGCAACTGCCTGACGATACCGCCGGGCTCGCGTTGCGTCGTGTCACGGTAGGGGGCGAAGTTTTGCCTGGTGACGCGGTCGCGCAATGGTTCGATGGTCCGCTTGCGGATATCGTCCTCGTGAATACCTATGGTCCGACCGAAGCAACCGTCACCGCGTCGGGTCAACTCGTCATAGCCGGGCATGCTGAAAATATCGCGGTGCCGGTGGGGGCGCCGTGGGCGTCGCGCATCTACCGCATCCTCGATTCAGACGGGGAGCCGGTGCCCGAAGGCGGCCTGGGCGAATTGTGCATCGGCGGTGCGACACTGGCGCGCGGCTATCTTGGCCGCGCTGCGCAGACTGCCGAACGTTTCGTGCCCGACCCGTTGGGTCCCCGCGGCTCGCGTGTATATCGAACCGGCGATTTGTGCCGCTGGCTCGCGGACGGTAGCGTCGCGTATCTGGGCCGGCTCGACGATCAGGTGAAGGTGCGCGGCTATCGGATTGAACTCGGCGAAATAGAGCGCGCCCTGTGCGCGCAGGCAGGCGTGAAGGAGGCGGTGGTGATCGCACGTGGCGATCATGAGGCGAAACGCCTGCTGGGTTATGTCGTTCTCGCGGACAACGTGGCCGCAGTCACTGGAAGTGCACTCCGCGAGGCGCTGACGCGCACGTTGCCGCCGTATATGGTGCCGGCGTCAATCGTGACGCTCGACGTGCTTCCGACTCTGCCGAACGGCAAGCTCGACCGCAAGGCGTTGCCCGACGCGGATGGAGATAATACGGATTACATAGCGCCTGAAACCCCGCTCGAAATGATGCTTGCGGATATCTGGCAGGCGGTGCTTGGTATTGACCGGGTCGGCGCACTCGACGATTTCTTCACCCTTGGCGGACATTCCCTGCTTGCGTTGCAGGTGGCGGCACGTTTGCAACGTGCGCTCGACCGTGAGATCGCGCTGCGGACGTTGTTTGAAAATCCGGTGTTGCGATCACTTGCGGCCGCCCTTGACGAGGGAGCAAGTGAAACCCGTCATGCACGCGGGCTGCAGGCCGTGGGTCGACGCGAGACGCTGCCGACGCATGGACAGGAGCGCTTATGGTTCCTCTGGCGTCTGGCGCCCGACAACCCGGCTTATCACCTTTCTTTGGCTGTGCAGATTAACGGTGAACTCGACGTTCCAGCATTGCGTAAGGCGCTTGACTCCGTGGTGCAGCGTCACGAGATACTGCATAGCCGCTTTGAGGAACGCGACGGCGCGCCGTGGCTGATCGTCGACGAGCATCTGGGCTGCGAGTGGTCCGAGACGGTCTTCGCGGACGCGAACGGCGCAGCCGATCCAGTCGTCGCTGCGTGGTTGCGCAATGGTGCCTCCGGAGCATTTGATCTCGCGCGTGGTCCGGTGCTGCGCGCACAACTAGCACGTCTCGCCGGTGGCTCCCACGTGTTCGGCTTGGTGGTGCATCACATTGCCGCCGACGGTTGGTCGATGAATCTGTTGATCGATGAATTGCTGAGCGCCTATGCGGCGCATCGCGCCGGTCGCGCACCGGCGTTTGCGCCGCTGCCGGTCCAGTACGCGGACTTCGCCGTCTGGCAGCGCGAGACGCTCGACGCCACCGCGCTCGAACAGCAGCTCGACTATTGGTGCATGCGCCTCGGTGACGAGCAGCCGGTGCTCGAATTGCCGACAGATCGCGCGCGTCCCGCGCTGCGCAGTTCGGACGGCGGACAGGTCGAAGGCGTGCTTGATCAGCCACTCGCCGATGCATTGCAGGGCTTTGCCCGCCGGCACGACGCGACGGTGTTTATGACGCTGCTCGCGACGTTCCATGCGTTGCTGCATCGCTATAGCGGCCAGCGCGACATCCGCGTTGGGATCCCGCTGTCGGGACGCGAGCAGCTGGAGATCGAACCGCTGATCGGCTTCTTCGTCAACACGGCGGTGATCCGTGCGGACCTCACGGGCTCGTTGCCGTTTGACGCGTTGCTCGCGCAAGTGAAGCAGCGGGTACTGGAGGCGCAGGTTAATCAGGATGTTCCATTCGCACAGATCGTCGATGCGCTGCAACCGGTGCGCGCGGCAAATCACACGCCGCTTTTCCAGGCGATGTTCAATCTGGAGGTTCCGGCGGCTCCGCTCGACCAGCACGCAGGAACGACGCTGCAGTTGCGGCCGCTCAGTGATCAACGCACGGCTGCGCAATTCGATCTGACGCTCAATGTAACGATTGCGGATCAGCTCAGCCTGTCCTTCAGCTATGCAAAAGATCTGTTCGAGCACGCCACAGTCGAGCGTTTGATGCGCGATTACGTGGGAATGTTGTCGCAACTGGTGCGCGAGGACAAGGCAAGCGTGACACGGGTGCGAGATTTTGCGCTCGAGGCGCGGCCCGTCGCGCAACGCGGCGCGAGCGAATCTTCCGTTTTGACGGTGTCATTTGTGCCGGTGCACGCTCGCATTGCCGAGCAGGCGCTGGACTCTCCCGATGCTATCGCGCTGCGCTGCGACGGCGCCACGCTCAGCTATCAGCAACTCGACCAGCGCGCAACACGACTCACGCAGCGGCTTCTTCGTTGTGGCGTTATGACGGAAGCGCGCGTAGGTGTGTGCGTTTCCCGTTCGCCTCAGACGGTCGTGGCGATACTCGCTGTGCTGAAGACCGGTGCCGCCTATGTGCCGCTCGATCCGGCCTATCCAGCGGCGCATCTCGCCGGCATGATCGACGACGCGCTGCTGACATGCACACTCGTCGATGTGGTGGGACGCGAGCGTCTGGCGGATATCGCTGGAGATCATGTCTTCGTCGAGGTCGACGGCGATGCAGACCGCCAGGATCAAACCGAAGCGGAAGACGATCCCGCGTTTGCAGACGCGGATGCAACCGGACAACGCGCTTGCCCCCTGTCGTTTGCACCGGTTCGAGCCGATCAGCTCGCCTACGTGATCTACACCTCGGGATCGACAGGCAAACCCAAGGGCGTTGCAGTCACACACGGCGCGCTGATGCGTTTCCTTCACAGCATGCAGGCTCGCCTCGCCCTCAATACCGATGACGTCTGGCTCGCTGTCACCACACTGTCTTTCGATATCGCGGCGCTTGAGCTGTATCTCCCGTTACTTGCAGGTGCCACGATCGAACTCGCGACGCGCGAGACCGTCGCCGATGGTCGCCGCCTTGCAGCGCTCGTCGACGCGTCGCGTGCGAGCGTCATGCAGGCGACACCGATGGGCTGGCGCGTTCTGCTTGATGGTGGCTGGCAGGGTAGACGGGGAACGGGCGCACCGATACGCGCCTTGTGCGGCGGCGAGGCGCTACCGGTGGACCTCGCCGACGCGTTGCAGACGCGTGGCGTCCAGCTATGGAATATGTATGGCCCGACCGAGACGACGATCTGGTCGAGCGCCGCGCGGCTCGACGCCGCTGGCGCACCGATTACGCTCGGCGAACCACTCGAACATACGACGCTGATGGTGCTCGACGCCGACGGCAATCCGGTACCGGACAACGGCATAGGCGAGTTGTGCATCGGAGGTGCCAATCTCGCACGCGGTTATACCCGCCGCGCCGGACTGACCGCCGAACGCTTCTTGCCAGATCCGCATGGCGCGCCGGGTGCACGTCTATACCGAACCGGCGATTTGTGCCGGGTACGCGGCGACGGACAACTGGAGTACCTGGGCCGTGCCGATCAGCAGGTGAAGCTGCGCGGCTTCCGGATTGAACTGGGAGAAACCGAAGCGGCATTGCGCGCGCTTGATGGCGTCGCCGACGCGGTATGCCAGATCCAGGGCGAGGGCACGTCGCGGCGCCTCGTTGCATTCATAACGGGCGACGCCGATCCAGCAGCATTGCGTCCGCTGCTGGCAAGCCGTCTGCCCGCGCAGCAGGTACCTGCGCAAATTGCTCGGCTAGAGGTGTTGCCGCTGACATCGAACGGGAAGCTGAACCGCAAGGCGCTGCCGTTGCTGACATCAGCGACGTCTGACGCATATCGCCCGCCTGTCACACCTACCGAGGTTCTCTTATGCCGGATCTGGAGCGAGGTGCTGGGCGCGGCACAGGTCGGGCTTGACGACGATTTTTTTGCGCTAGGCGGACATTCGCTGCTCGCTGTGCGGGTGGCATCGCGTGTCGGCGAGGCGCTCGGCCGGAAGATCGAACTCGGATTGCTGTTTGCGCATCCATCGCCCGTCGAGATGGCCGCACAACTGGATCACAGTGCCGCCGCGAATGGCGATGGAGCAGACACGCTCGATGCATTGCAAGATCTGATGGATTCCTTATGAACCGATTGATCACGAGCGCAATAGTCGGCATCGTCGCGCAGTTCGCCTGGCACGAAATGCGGGAAGCGCAGGATTCACAGAACTCGCCGCATTCGCAGACAGACAGGAAACGATGAACGTGACGGATCACTCTTTCTCTGCGTCCGGTGTAAAAGACGCATCCGTAACGTCCGATGCATCGCCGGGCGCGGTTCGCCGGCCGTCCGGCGCGTTACGCCTCGCTCAGCAGTACGCAGCGCTCCCCGAAGACAAGCGCGCATTGTTTCGCGCCCGCGCGCGGGCTCAGGGGCTTGACGTAGACACGCTGCCGGTTGTTCCGCTTTTGCCGAGACCGGCTCGCTTTCCGCTGCTGTTTGCACAGGAGCGGTTATGGTTTCTGTGGTGTCTCGATCCGCATCACGCGGGTTATCACATCACGCACACTCTGCGGCTGACAAATGCTCTCGATGTTGACGCGTTGCATCGCGCATTGCGCCAACTGGTGCGCCGGCACGAAGCGCTGACGCTGCGTTTCGATGCGGAAGAAGGCGTGCCGACACAATATCCGGCACCTGATGCCAGCTACGGTTTCGTACAGCATACCCTCGCGGACGACGAGGCGACACTCGCCGAGGCGCTACGCGATTTCGCCTGCGAACCGTTCGATCTCGTCAATGGTCCGGTGCTGCGGGTCGCTTTGTTCGAGACGGGTGGACAGGGGTGTGTTCTGCAGTTCGTAGTGCATCACATCGTCGCCGATGCGTGGTCGATGAATGTGCTGTTCCGCGATCTGCTGGCGTTTTATCGCGGTGCGGATAACCTGTCGCCGTTGCCGGTGCAACTGGCAGACGTCGCAGTGTGGCAGCGGGAGTGGTCGGCCAACGATCTGCTCGAGCGGCAGATCGGCTATTGGCGCGAACGGCTCGACGGTGTTCCTGCTGCGCTCACGCTGCCGCGCGACGTGCCGCCGCGCGCGACCCGTTCCCACGACGGCGGCCTCGTCCGGCTGTCGATTCCCGCCGCGCTGGCCGAGCCGCTGCGTGAGATCGCGCGTAGCCGGCGTACGACGCTCTTTATGGTGATGCTGGCCGTGTTCGACGTGCTGCTGTACCGCTATTCGGGGCAGCGCACGATTGTGGTCGGCGTGCCCGCCGCAGGGCGTGGACGTACCGAGCTGGAAGGGCTGGTGGGCTTTTTCGTCAACACGTTGATCGTCCGCGCGGACCTTGCTGGCGGACAGCCGTTCGATACGCTGTTACGCACCGTCCGTGAGCGCGTGCTAGAAGCGCAGGCTCATCAGGATGTGCCGTTCGCGCGGCTGGTCGAGGCGCTTGCAATCGAGCGCAACCTCGATAGCTCACCGCTGTTTCAGGTGATGTTCGATCTTGCGGCCGATGCCGCTGACAAGACGCAGGCGCAGTCCGCCAGGACCGCTGGGCACAGCCCTCTTGCGGTCGAATCGATACTCGACGTTGCGCCGACCGCACGCTTCGATCTGGCGTTGAATGCGCAGGATCGCGGAGCGGGTGGCACGTTACAGCTTGCGTTGACCTATTCACGCGACCGCTTTGTCGAAGCGACCGCGCGGCGCATGCTCGACGACTATGTCGAACTGCTTGAACAGGTCGCGGCGGAACCGCAGCGCAACGTGGGCGATCTGGCTGTGCGCCGGGGAATTGGCGAGCATGTGCGGTACGACGTGCGCAGCGGTGAAGTCAGCACTCCGACCGATATCGAACGAGAGACAGGGGATGGAACCGCACCAGACATCCCTCGCGATTCGTTTATCGCGGCACACCAGCGGATAGCTCAACGTGCGCGCCAATGTCCGACGCGTGTCGCCCTGCGTTGCGAGGGCGAAGCGATAACGTACGCTGCGCTCGACGCGTGGGCGGAGCGCATCGCGCTTGCGTTGCGCGCGGACGGCATCGCCACGGGCGAACGCGTTGGCTTGCTGCTGGAGCGCTCGCTGGCTCTGCCTGCAGCATTGCTCGGCGTGTTCAAGGTGGGTGGCGCGTTTGTTCCGCTCGATCCTGATTACCCACCAGCGCGACTGCAGGCGATGATCGCCGATGCAGGCGTGACACGTGTGATCGTCGACGAAACGACTCGGAGCAATTGCCGCGCATTGCTCGCTCCGCTGCGTACGGTACTTGCATCCGCGGTGCGGCCTGATGCCTCCGATAGCACCGCGAATTGCGATGATGCCGTATGGTCCGTGCACCCCGATGCGCTCGCCTATGTCATCTACACCTCTGGCTCAACAGGCACGCCGAAGGGCGTGGCAATCACGCACCGCGCGCTCGCGCTGCATCTGGAAGACTTCCTGCACGACCATCGGATCGTCGAGTCCGACATCGTGCTGCAGTCGTCGACCATCAATTTCGACGTGGCCTTGCATGAGCTCTTGCCGGCGCTCATGGTGGGTGGCCGCGTCGTGATGCGCGGGCCGCAGGCCTGGGAGCTCGCCTCGCTGAACCGCACGCTTTGCGACGAGCACGTGACGTTCGCGCGGATTCCGACTGCGCTCTGGCAACAATGGCGCATCGCGTTGCCGCCGGCGGAGGATATCGCGCTGCGACAGATCACAGTAGGCGGCGAAGCGTTGCCTGGCGACGCATTGCAGCGATGGTACGAAGGCCCGCTAGCGCACGTCGCGATCGACAATCTGTATGGTCCGACCGAGACCACCGTGGCGGCATTGCATCATCCGGTCTCGCGCGACGATGCGCAGCACGCCATTGTCGCAATTGGCCGCTGCTATCCGGCGCGTCACGCATATGTCGCCGATCTCGACGGTAATCGTGCGCCGGACGGCGCGCTGGGCGAGTTGTGCATCGGCGGTGCGACCCTCGCGCAGGGCTATCTGGCGCGGCCTGCGCTTACCGCCGAACGCTTCGTGCCGGATCCGCATGGGGCACCGGGTTCGCGCGTCTATCGCAGCGGCGATCTGTGCCGTGCGCGTGCCGACGGCATCATCGATTTCCTCGGGCGGATCGATCAGCAGGTGAAACTGCGCGGGCACCGCATCGAGCTTGGCGAAATCGAAGTCGCACTGCGGCGCGTCGCTCAGGTCCGCGAGGCTATCGTCGAATTGAAGGGGGAAGGAGAGCGCAAACGCCTTGTCGCCTACTTCACCGGGTCCGCCAATCCAGATGCCGTGCGCGAAGAACTGACGCGGACGCTTCCAGCCTCGCATGTGCCCTCGATTTGCATCGCGCTCGATACGTTGCCGACGCTGCCTAACGGCAAGCTCGACCGACGTGCGTTGCCCGAGCCGGACGACGCGGTGCAAAGTGCCGCGGTACCGTCGGCAGGGCCGATCGAAACGGCGCTGCTGGCAGTCTGGCAGACTGTGCTCGGCCGCACTGACTTCGGCGTAACCGATAACTTCTTTACGCTCGGCGGGGATTCGATTTCCAGCCTGCGGGTGATTGCGCAGGCGCGCGCCGCGGGCTGGGTCGTCTCACCCCGCCAGGTATTCGAGCATCCCACGGTGCGTGGTCTGGCGCGTGTTGCGCAGGCGAGTGTCGCGCCAGCAGCGGATGAACCGCTTGTGAACGTCCCGTTCGAGGCACCGCTCGCGTCGATGCAGCATTGGTTCTTCGAGCACTATCCGGACGCCCCTGCACGCTGGAATCAGGCGGTATTGCTGCGTAGTGCCGAGGCGCTCGACGTCGAAGCACTGCGAGCGGCGTTCGATGCCGTGCTTGGCACGCATGATGCGCTGCGCGCGAGCTTTCGGCGCGATCCGCAGACGGGTGAGTGGTCGCAGACTATTTTGCCGCCGAAGTCTTCCAACGACGTATTGCGCATCGTAGATCTGCGAGCCTCCGTTGACCCAGTGGTCGCAATCGAAGCGGTCGCAGACAAAGTGCACGACAGTGTCGATCTCGCTGCCGGCAAGCTACTCCACGCGGCTTATATGAGCACAGCGGATGGCGCACGACTGCTGGTCGTCGTCCATCATCTGGTGGTCGATGGCGTGTCGTGGCGCATCCTGCTCGACGATCTGCTGAATGCGTACGAGGCGGCACGTTTGTCCGGCACGCAGACGCTGCTGCCGCGAGCGAGTACCGCATGGAGTGAATGGACTCGACGTCTCGCCGAATACGCCAGTTTGCCCGAGCATCTGAGCGAACTAGCATGGTGGCAGAAACAACTGGGGACGACCACGGATGCCGCTCCGTCACGCCAACACGCGATCGCTCCATCCACCTCCCAAGGCCACACGCAGCATCGCAACTGGACACTCGATGCGCAGACAACGCGTCAGCTCACCGACTCTGGCAGGCGTATCGACGAAGTGCTGCTGACTGCGCTAACCCAGGCATGTGCCGAGCATTTGCCGCAACTGCCCGTGATCGTCGAACTGGAGGGGCATGGTCGCCGCGATTGCATCCCTGGGCTCGATTTGAGCCGCACGGTGGGTTGGTTTACCACGCAGTACCCACTACGCCTTAGTGCCGCACCGCAACTCGAGTCGACGCGCCGCGAAATTGCTAACCTGCTGCAGACGGTGCCCGCGGAAGGCATGCATTTCAACCTGTTCCGCTACGGTGGCTCGGCGTCGATGCGCGCCGCGCTGGCGGCTTTGCCTCCCACGACGATTGGCTTCAACTACCTCGGACGTTTCGAAGAACGGCTCAGCGAAGGCTACTTTACGTTTGCTCCCGAAGACAGCGGCAACGGCATCGGCACGAACATCGCCAACGGGCCACGTCACGTGCTGGACCTGAATGGCCTGATCGCAGGCGGTTGCCTGAAACTCGAGTGGAGCGTCGCTTCAGATGCGCTTGATTTGGCCCAGCTTGGCAGGCTGATCGACGCGTTCGAAACACATGTGCGGGCATTGGCTCAACCGGTGGATCCGTTGGCCGGTGCATCACAAAGCGCGGACTCATCGCACACGGCCGCCACGGCGATCGATGAACCGGGACTTGTAACACCTAAGCGGCATCTGTTCAATGGCCTGACGGTGGCTTCGCAAACGTCCGTATCCGCCACAACCGAACCCGGGCAACTCGATGCGTTCGAACTGTGGCGTCAGCGCTTTTACACCGAGGCGTTGCTGTGCCCGCCTTACGGCACGGCAAACGATATCGACATGCAGCCGCTGAACGCCACCGGTGCGCCGCTCACGCTGTTCTGCTTTTACCCAGGCTTTGGACTTGTCGGCGAATACCGCTTTCTTGCCGCTGCGCTACAAGGGACCGCCAGCGTACTCGCGTTGCGTTCGCCGGGTTTCGCGATTGATGCGGGGGATTCAACGAGTAAGGCGCTCGATGCAACAGCACTCGCACGTCACGATCAACCCGCCAGTTTCGAGGCACTTGCACAAGCATGCGTCGAGCGCGTGCTGAAGGCGCAAGCCGAAGGACCATTCCGGCTGCTTGGCTGGTCATTCGGCGGGCGCCTGGCGGTGGCGGTTGCCGGGCAGTTGCGCGCACGCGGCCATCAGGTCGATTTCCTCGGACTGCTCGACACGGCGACGCGTACCGCTGACGCAGCACCGGACGAGGAGCATGCACAGGGCGATCTGTCCGCATGGCTGGAACAGCAGACGGATGGCGCACAACTGCAAGCGCTCTTCACACGGGCAGCCGAACTGGACGCATTGCACTACCGCTTGCGCCTCGCCCACACATTGCCGACCCTGGACGTACCGATTACTTTCTGGCACGCCGCCCGCGACAAAGTACCGGGCCGCGAGCGCGACTGGCGTCCGTATACAACCGCGGCAGTCGAAGCAGTCCAAATCGAAGCGAGCCACACCGGAATCGTGCATCATCCGGCGCTGCATGCCAGCGTAAAAGCCCAACTGCAAAAGCTGCTGAGCATGCAAGAGGCGCGGACACGCACAAGTACAAGCGGCACAGATACCTCATCCTGACAACCTAAAACCGGACCACAGCTTTCGTCATGCAGTCATCAGGCGGTTCCTCGCTTTACCAGCTCTCCGACGTCGATTTTTCAATCGGCGACCGGCCGCTGCTGCAATCCATTTCGCTCCATATCGCACCGGGCCAGGTGGTGGGTCTGATCGGCCACAACGGTTCGGGCAAGACGTCGCTGATGCGGCTGCTGGCACGCCTGCATCAGCCGACGCGCGGCACGATTTACTTCGACGGTACCCCGCTCGAGAATTGGCCGCACCGTCGCTTCGCGCAGCAAGTAGCGCATTTGCCGCAATACACACCATCTACGGATGGCCTGCAGGTGCGCGAACTGGTCGCACTGGGCCGCTATCCATGGCATGGCGCGCTGGGCCGCGTCACGGCAGATGATGACGCGCGCGTCGAGGAAGCAATGGCATGGACCGACGTCGCGCGTTACGCGGACCGCGCCGTCGACAGTCTCTCGGGAGGCGAGCGTCAGCGTGTCTGGCTGGCCATGCTGATCGCGCAGAACAGTCGCTGCGTGCTGCTCGATGAACCGACCTCGGCGCTCGATATCAGTCACCAGATCGAAGTGCTCGGGCTGATCCGTTCGCTGTGCGAAAAGCGCGGCATGACCGCTATCGTCGTGCTGCACGACGTGAACATGGCGACGCGCTTCTGCAATGAGCTGATTTCGCTGCGCGGCGGCAAGGTGCTGATGCAGGCGAGTCCTGCGGAGATCATGCGTCCGGATAGCCTCGAAGCCATCTACGGGGTGCCGATGGGTGTGCTGACCGATCCGCAGAGCGGCTATGCGATTGGATTTCCGCGATGACCAAACCCGTCATTCGACCTGCGAGCAGGATTCCGCGCACGGACCCGCTACGCCGCAGGCTGCTTGCAGGATTCGGCGCGCTCGGTGCGTTCAGCATGCTTGACGCGTTTGGTTCGGCGAGCGCCTGGGCTGCTACGCAGACACAGAGCACTTCGTCCGAGCCCGCGCCTCACCGCATCGTCACCCTGAACTGGGAATTGACCGAGACGCTGCTCGCACTCGGCGTTGCACCGGTCGGCACACCGTTGCCCGACTGGTATCGCAATACGATTGTCGAGCCGCCGCTGCCCGCGAGTGTGGCCGATGTGGGGCTACTGTATCAGCCGAGCTTCGAGATGCTGCAGGCGCTGGCGCCGGATCTGATGATCATTACGCCGGGACATGCCCCCGCCAAACGCTGGCTCGAGCGTATCGCGCCGACGCTCACGCTCGGCGCTTACATGTCGAGCGATACGCCTTATCCAGCGCTGCTGAACGAGACGGGCGAACTCGCCGCAAAACTGCAGAGACCGCAGCGCGCAACCGACCTGATCGCCGCGACGGATCGCAACACCGCTAACGTGCGGGCGCAACTCGGCGTGCGTCCTGCGCTGCTGCGCGCGCCGGTTCTCGTCGCGGATCTGGTCGACGACCGCCATCTGCGCGTTTATGCGCAAGGCAGCCTGTTCGACGAGATGTTGCGGAAGCTAGGAGTCCAGAATGCTGCCAATCCCGGCGCGGGAAGCCAGCCATGGCGTACGGAACAGGGCTTCGCGATGGTGCCGGTGCAGCGCCTTGCCGATGTCCAGCAGGCAAGCCTGCTGCTGGTGGGTCCGCTGGAGGCCTCCGCACGTGCCGGCGTCAGGAAGAATGCGATCTGGCAGGCGCTGCCCATGGTGCGCGAGCGCCGCATTGCCATCCTGCCTGTGATCGCCCCGTATGGAGGACTGGTTTCGATGCAGCGTTTCGCGCAGGCAGTGGCGACGGCGCTCGCCACAATCGACAACGGCGGAGGCGGCGTTGCGTAACCTTGCTGCTGCATCTGTGCCCGCTGCACCGCGCGATTTTCGGGCGGCGCTCGTCGGCGTGCTTGGGGCGGTTGCCCTGATTCTCGCGATCGTCGGTATCCATGTCCAACTGAACGGCGCTTCGTTCTGGACGACGCTTTTTGCACCGAACCGCACTGACTTGCATCAGGTGCTCGTGCGCGACAGCCTGCTGCCGCGTATCGCCATGACCTTGCTGTGCGGCGCGGCACTGGCACTGGCGGGCACGCTGGCGCAACAGGTGCTGCGCAATCCGCTCGCCGAGCCGATGACGCTTGGCATTTTCCCCGGTTCGTACCTCGCGTTGATGATCGCCGAGTTGTGGGCGCCATCCTGGGTCGCCGGTGGCCGTACCATAGTGGCGCTCGCCGGTGGCGGCATCGCAATGCTGCTCGTGTTCGGGCTCGCGTGGCGGCAACGGATGTCTTCGCTTTCGGTGATCCTTTCAGGGATGATCGTCAACCTGTACTGCGGCGCCATCAGTCTCGCCATCTGCATGTCCCATTTCGACCTGCTGCGCGGGCTGATGATCTGGGGCGGCGGGGCGCTCGATCAGAGCGGCTGGCAGGAGAGCCGGCAACTTCTGTGGGGTGTGCTCGCTTGTGTCGTCGCGACTGTGCTGCTGCGCCGTCCATTGGGCGTATTCGAGGCCGGCGATTCGACCGTGCAGAGCCTTGGCATCTCGTTGCAACGCACGCGCTTTGCCGCGCTGCTGATCTCGGTAGTCCTGACGGCCTGCGTCGTGTCGACGGTCGGCGTGATCGGCTTTGTCGGCCTTGCTGCACCCACGCTGGCGCGCCTCGCTGGCGCAAGGCGACTCAGACAGCGCCTGATCTGGGCGCCTTTGCTTGGCGCGGCGTTGTTGTGGGCAACTGATGAAATCGTCCAGATGGTGTCTTCAACGGAACTGTTCTCGGCGCATCTGGTGCCCACCGGAACGGTCACCTCGTTGCTCGGCGTTCCCTTGCTGATGCTGTTGCTGCCGCGTTTGCGCAGCCAGCCTGACCTGCATGCGAGCGCCATCGCGCATGCACCGGTAGCCAGTCTTGGTAGACGCTTGCCGTGGGCAGTGGTCGGCCTTGTCGTGGTGCTGGTGCTGACCTTCGGCATATCGCGCGGTGTCCACGGCTGGCACGTTGCCAGTCCTGCGCAGATCGGCGCGCTGCTGTTCTGGCGGCTGCCGCACGCCATCGCGGCGATGTCGGCAGGTGTGCTGCTGGCGGTCGCCGGTACGCTGATCCAGCGCGTCACCGCCAATCCGATGGCGAGCCCCGATCTGCTCGGCGTGAGTTCTGGTGGCGCCCTCGGCATCGTCATCATCCTGTTCGCAGGACTCGATCCAACACCTGGGATCCTGTTCGCGGGCTGCCTCGCCGGCGCTATGACGACGCTTGCGCTGCTATTGTGGCTGGGCGGCCGCGCCTCGTTCGTGCCGGACCGGCTGCTGCTGATCGGTGTCGGGATCAGCGCGCTGTTCGAGGCTATCGTCAGCGCGACGCTGGCTAGCGGCGATCCACGTGCAGGTCTGCTAATGGATCTCGTGGTCGGCTCGACTTATTACATCGAACCCGCGGCTTCTTATGCGGCCGCTGCCGTCGCGCTAGCGGGACTGGTGCTCGGCCCGTTGATGGCACGCTGGATCGAAACGCTGAGCCTGGGCGCGCCGATGGCAGGCAGCCTCGGCGTGCCCGTCGCGCGAGCACGTCTGGCGATCCTGCTGCTAGCGGCGTTGCTCACCGCCACGGCCACGTTGCTGGTCGGCCCGCTTTCGTTTGTCGGGCTGATCGCGCCGCATATCGCCCGCTATTCGGGCGCGCGCCGGCCTGCAGTGCAGATGTTCGTGGCGTCGATCGTCGGCGCGTTGCTGATGGGCTTCGCGGATTGGCTTGGTCGCCAGGTCATGTTCCCTCAGGAGATGCCGGCTGGCCTTGTCGCGACGTTAATAGGCGGTCCTTATCTGATTGCGCTGACTCTGCGGAAGACAGTTGCGTCCACCTGAGCGCTCCGAAAGCCCGGTGCTTCACGCCGGGCTTTCGCCCTCTATACGGACCACAGGTCACAAACAACAGACAAAACTCAAAATGTATTTGCAAATGAGAATCGTTATCGATTAACATCTTATTCGCGATAACGAGATGTCTGGCGCATAGCGCGTCCGCGTGAGGCATCCACTGCGCGAGAGTGGTCTATTGCTGTTCGCGGTGCTGGGGAAAGTGCAAAGCCGCGATTCACTTTCGCTACGAATACATCATCCTGACATGCCTCGTTAGTTGTCCTTTTCAAAGGACCCGACGGGTTTGTGTCTTCACGCCGAGAATTTGCCAGCCACGATGAAAACAACCATGGACCATAGCCGTAGTAAGCGGCGAGCCAAAGCTCGCTTGTTCCAGTCCCGGCTGACGCCGGTGGCGATTTCGCTGATTGCGATGTGGGCCGGGCACGCCCGGGCGCAATCGACGCCAGCAAGCACGACAGGCGACAGCAGTGTGCTGCCGGCCGTTACGGTGACGAGCGACAGCGATGCCACCACCGAGGACAGCGGCTCCTACCGGGCCCGCAACGCGACGGTCGCGGGCGGTGTAGCACAACCGCTGCAGGAGATTCCGGCCTCGGTCTCGGTGGTAACGCGTCAGCGCATGGACGACCAGAACATGACGCAGATTCAGGATGCGCTGCTCTATGTCACGGGCGTCGAAGCGTTGAATTACGGCGATGGCACGGCCTATTACAGGTCGCGCGGCAATTACCTTGGTGTCGAATTCGACGGCGTGTCGGTTGTCAGCGGGTTGCAGTATCAGACCCAGTTCGATCTGGCCATGTACGACCGCATCGAAGTGTTCCGCGGTCCGGAAGGTGTGATGACGGGTGCAGCCGATCCGACCGATGCCGGCGGTACGGTCAACCTCGTGCGCAAACGTCCGCAGAACACGTTCCATCTGGAAACCGAGACGCAGATCGACTCGTTCGGCGCTGTGCGCCAGATGGTCGACGTGACCGGGCCGCTCAACAAGGACGGCTCGTTGCGTGGCCGCGCGGTGATTGTGGGCAGCGATGGACTGCAATCGGTCGACGGCGTGCGCGAAAAAAAGTTCATGGTGTACGGCGCGCTCGACTACGACTTCAATCCGCGCACGACGCTGTCGTTGTCGGCGGCCTATGAGGTCAATCCGGTGTCGGGCTTCGACTATGGTATCGGCGAAACGGCC
Source organism: Paraburkholderia phenazinium (assembly GCF_900141745.1). Lineage (NCBI taxonomy): Bacteria > Pseudomonadati > Pseudomonadota > Betaproteobacteria > Burkholderiales > Burkholderiaceae > Paraburkholderia > Paraburkholderia phenazinium. The sequence continues at coordinate 1,575,779 of NZ_FSRM01000002.1, forward strand.
TCCGGCACGCGGCTGCCGAGTTCGTACTCGCAAAACTTCAGCCCGAGCTGGAATTACAGCTATACGTCGCTGGCGGAAACCAATCTCAACCTGACGCACCGCTTCGAGAACGACTGGCAGTCGTCGACCACGGTCTTCTATCGCCATGAACTGCAGTCGACAAATTACGCCTATTCCGGCCCGGGCGTCACCGACGACGGCCTCTCGGCCTACGGCGATCAGCGGCAGCGCATTACCTACGACTGGTTCGGCGCCGATACCCATGTGTCGGGCCCGATCAATCTGTTCGGCCAGACTCATACGCTGACCGTCGGGGCAAACTACTCGCTGCAGAACGAGACTACGAAGTCCGGCTTTGTCTCCCTCACGGGGCCATTCGCTGACGGCGACTACAACGTCTTCGATGCGGACTCGGTGCCGAGCGTCAACGTGCCGTTCACGTATGGTTCCAACATCCGGACCGAGGAATACGGGGTCTACGCACAGGCCAGGATTCATCTCGCCAAGCCGCTGACACTCGTGCTCGGTGCGCGCGAAACGTTCTTCAATGAAGAGTCGCAGACCATCTTGCCGAGCGTATCCGACTGGAGCACGGAAGCGCGGATGAATGGCAAGTTCCTGCCGTCGGCGGCACTCGTCTATGACATCGTTCCCTGGTTGAGCGCATATGTCAGCTATTCGAAGATTTTCGAGCCGCAGACGGCGACCACTTATACGGGTGCGGCGTTGCCGCCAGCAACGGGTGACCAGTACGAAACCGGCCTGAAAGGCACGTTCCTGAACGGACGCCTTGGTGCGACGGCCGCTCTGTTCCGCATCAACACCAACAACGTCGCGATCACGGACCCCGACAATCCGACGGGTTCGATCGCCGGCGGCGCGGCGCGTGACCAGGGCTTCGAGTTCGAAGTCACCGGGGAGCCGCTGCCGAACTGGAATGTGTATGCGGGCTACACCCTGCTGAACGAAAGCTTTACGAACCAGACGGCCAATTACTCGGACGGCACGGACCCGAAACATCTGTTCAAGCTGTGGACGAGCTACCGCCTCTCGCAAGGACTCCTGAAGGGTGTGACGGTGGGCGGCGGGATGCTGGCTCAAAGCGAGATTACCCGTGGTGTAGAGCAGGGCGGCTATGCGATCTTCAATGCGCAGGTGGGCTATCGCATCAACAAGCACGTGGATACCTCGCTGACGCTGAACAACATGTTCAATCGCGAGTACTACGTGCGTCCGCCCGGAACGTACTTTAGCCAGTTCGGGGACCGGCGCAACCTGATGTTGACGGTGCGCACAGATTTCTAACGTGGCAAATCGAGGCATGCGCGGGAATTCCTTCGCGCATGCGGCTGCATGAAATGCGCGGCTCCGCTTTACGGCGTGGCCGCGCGCTGGTCTCTGGACCTCACGCACAGCGCCGCGCGTTCGTAGCGCTTGTGGAAACGCGCCGCCTCGGAGCCAGCTTGACCTGAAAGAACTTGACAAGACTGGGCATCATGTCTAATTTTGTATAAATGATAATCATTCGTATTTGTATTCAGCATGTCGAGCCGGCGGTGTGTCTGCCGGGTTTGTCGCGTTTGCCGCATTTGTTATCCGCCAGCCATTCGTGAGGTGTGCTGTGCATGCTATGCCGACGCTGTCGTGCAGCGCACTCCCGAGTCACTCACAGGAAATATCGCCATGACGCAAGCTACGCCGTTGCTATTCGACTTTGCGCCGTTCGCCGGCAAAAGCGAACAGTACGTAGAGCTGATCAAGCAGTTCGCCGCCGCCCAATCGTTTCGCAGCGCCACCGTCGACGAGTTGCTACTCGATGACGACTACCACCGGCGTCCGTTGCGCCCCGAAGACTTCGAGTTCCTCAAGTTCGCCAAGCCGGTCCGTCAACATAACGTGAGCCGTCTGCCGTCGCTGGCTGCAAACCGTACGCTGCTATCGATCTATGAGCTAGGCATCGCGCGCCTGCCGCGCAGCGCAGAGGCGGCGGAGTGGCAACATTTCAGCGGGTTCTATCGTGACGACGTCCAGGTGCGTGGCGCACAACTCGCGCCGTTCCTCGAGTCGTATGCATTTGAATATCTCGCTCAGGACCAGGGCATCGAAACGGATGCCGCCGCGGCGGCGGGACGCCTTGCGCGGATTGTCGACGACGAAACCGCATTCTGGAGCGGGACACTCGAGCGCCTGATGCGCAACGATTATCTCGAGGAAGGGTTGCGCTTCATCATGGTCCAGCGCTGGGCGCTGGCGCCGTCGAAGCGCCGCGCGTTGGCGAAGGCTGCCGCAAGCGGCCTGTTCGATATGCTCCCTGCCGAGTTGCGTCCGACGCTCGAAGGCGATCTTCCTGACGACGCTTTGCTGCAACGTGTAGCCGGTGCGTGTGGTGTCACTCGCCAGCAACATGCGTACTGGCAGTTCTACCTGCCCACCAGCATGGCGAAGTGCAATCTGCTGTACGCGCTGGGACGCCGGCCGGATCGCGCGTTCGCACTCGTCGGCGCCGCCTTCGCGGCGCAAGCCGAGTGGCTCGCTTTCGGTCTCGCACTCGAGCGCGCTTGTGCGCATCTGCAGCCTGCCGGACGCCGTCGCGGCGACGCAGCTGAGCGAAAGACCGAACTGGTGGCGCGCTTCACGCAGGCGTTGCAGAGCATCGAGCGCCAGTTCGGCGCCGCTGCCTTCACGCAGGCTGTGCAAGGCGTCGCGGCTGCCGAGCGTCTCGCCGAGCGGGCCCGTTGGGATCTTGGCGAACAACTGCTGTGGCTTTCGTCGATTCGCCGCTACGTCGATTTCGCGCATCGCATCAGCACGCGTATCGATGCGGAATGCCCCGGCATCGACCGTGAGACCTTCGTCGAGCCGCATGAGATGTGCTCGACCACGCACGTTCACAACGACCATCGTCTCGTGACCATTCAGGATGGCGAAATGCTTTTCTGGGGCAACGTCGGCATGCAGCTCAAGATGAACGAGGGCGACATGGTGCTGATCCCCGATGGACGCCTGCATGGCTCGACCGTCGTCTCCGGCGAGTGCACCTATCATCAGCCGATCATCCCCGACGATTGGGTGCAGGCGCTGGTCACCGAACTGGACGCGAAGGCCGAGGCCTGAGCATCGCGCGCGGGCACTTGCGGTTCTTTTGTGGCCGTATCGTTGCCGAGCGCCGTGAACACCGGAAAGCCTGGGACAAGGGCGCCGGTTCCCCCGCAAACCGATATCTCAGTTGACGCACGTCCGCGAGGGCGTGTGCCGGCCCGCTCGCCACTGCGCGATGCAGATGTGTGACGACAAAGGACATTGAAGATGCGCTCAAACGAGGGAACCGTGATGGATGCCGTGCAGTTCGCCGAACCGCCTGCGCCAAACCCACACGAAGACGCGCTGCCCAGCGAAGGATTCGATCCCGGCGACTGGAAAAGCCGGATCATCGCAGGACGCGCGACTGGCGCGGCAGCGAATCCGCCCGCATGGCTGGATGCGTCGTATGGCACGATGTGCGGGCATGTGATGGACCCGGCGTATCCGTGCTTCTTCGGCACGATGGCCGAGAAACGCGGCGAAATGTTCTATTCGTATGTGAACGGCAGGGACATTCGCGATTTGCCCGCAACGATGCAAACGTTCGCCGAGCTCGTCTCGCTGCCGCAATATCGCAAGAACAACATTGCAGTGTTCTTCGAACCCGATCGCGAGCCGCTTACGCACGCGGCGTATCACGACTTGTTCTGGAGCATTCTGCAGCACCTGCACGACGTTGACCCCCATCCGCATGCCGATGCCCAGCCGGACCCGTCGCACGAAGACTGGGAGTTTTCGTTTGCCGGCGTGGAGACCTTCGTGGTTTGCGCGTGCCCGTCGTTCCGGCAGAGACATAGTCGCAATCTTGGACCCGGCATGGTGCTGCTGTTTCAGCCACGCAGCGTGTTCGTCGACACCATTACCAACAAGGTGATCGGGCGTGAGGCGCGCAATCAGGTGCGCAAACGCATCGAAACTTGGGACACGATTCCCGCACACCCCGACCTCGGCTTTTACGGCGACCCAGGCAATCTGGAATGGAAGCAATACTTCCTCGACGACACCAACTTGCCCGCCGACGATCGTTGTCCATTTCTCAAGCGTCAACGCGAGAAGGCTGCAGCCCACGCGCTTGCCGATGTGGCATGGCGCAGAACATCGGCACCCGACTGAGACCGAGCACGAACGCGAACGCCGTGCGCGTCGTGAACGCGGCGAAGATTGAGCGAGTGGGTGACGCATTGCCCGAATCGCCGCAACGGGCGCGGCCTGCCACACGAGATGGTGAAATGACTGAGAACATGATCGAACGCTTGCGCGCATTGAGCGTATCGCGCGCGACCGGCACCGCGCTGGTGACGCTGGATGCCAGCGGTGAGAAGCGCTATGACTATGCGGGCCTGGACCGGCGCGCACGGGCAATTGGCGCAGTCTTGCACGGGGTGGATGGCGAGGCGGATGCGGAAGCAGCCCATATGCCACCGCGTGCGCTTCTGTTGATGGACAGCGGTGTCGATTACGTAGCAGCGTTTTTCGGCTGCCTCTACGCAGGCGTTATCGCAGTGCCGGCTTATCCGCCCGAGTCGTTGCGCGGACAACATCTCTCGCGCCTCGAGTCGATCGCCGCAGATGCGGGAGCTAGCTTCATCCTGACGACTGCCGCGCTTGCCGGCAAACTTCGCGATGCGTTTGAGAAGATCGCACCACGCGCTGAAATCATAATGGTGGACACGCTCGATCTGGGCAGCGACGCATCGAGTTCCTTCGAGCCGCATCGCGCCGTGCCGTCCGACATCGCATTTCTGCAGTACACCTCAGGTTCGACATCGGCACCCAAGGGTGTGATGGTTACACATGGCAGTTTGTGGGCCAATGAGCTGGCCATCCGCGAAGGCCTTGGTGTTCGCGAGAACGACGTGTTTGTGAGTTGGCTGCCGCTGTATCACGACATGGGTCTGATCGGAACGCTATCGCAGCCTGTGTTTAGCGGGATTCCACTGGTGCTGATGTCGCCGCAGTATTTTCTCGAACGGCCGGTGAGATGGCTCGAAGCAATCGCGCGTCATCGCGGCACGATCTCGGGTGGTCCTGACTTCGCGTACCGGTTGTGCGCCGATCGCGTCAGCGAAGAGCAGCGTGCAGCTTTAGATCTGTCCTCGTGGCGGCTCGCATTCTCTGGCTCGGAGCCGGTTCGAAAGGCCACTCTGGAGGTTTTTGCTGGACGCTTCGCTGGCGTCGGGTTCGATCCGCATGCGTTGTTTCCGTGTTATGGACTGGCTGAGGCTACGCTCTATGTCAGCGGCATTGCGCCGGGGAGTGGTCCTCGTGCGCCGTCATTTTCTGCGACTGGACTCGCAGCCGGTCGTGCCGAAGGCGAAGGCGCCGGGGATGGCGATGGCATACCCATCGTTTCATGCGGCAAGCCTGTGAACGGCCATGCGTTGGCAATCGTCGATAGCGAGAGTGGCATTGAGCTGGGTGCAGGGCAGATCGGCGAGATTCTCGTGCGAGGTCCGAGCGTGGCGGCTGGCTATTGGCGTCGGCCCGAGGACAGCGCTCGTACGTTCGTCGAGCGCGACGGCTCACGTTGGCTGCGCACGGGCGACCTGGGCTTTCTGCACGAGGGCGAACTCTACGTCGCCGGGCGCATCAAGGATCTGCTGATCGTGCGTGGTCGCAACGTGTATCCACAGGATCTTGAGCTCGCGATCGAGCGCGAGGTCGAACTGGTGCGTCGTGGTCGCGTCGCGGCGTTTGCAGTTGAGATCGATGGTCAGGAAGGCATTGGCATCGCTGCGGAAGTCTCGCGCAACATGCAGAAGCTCGCGCCGGCGGAGGCGATTTCGGCTGCGCTGAGCGAAGCAGTCGCACTTGCTTGCGGTGAACCGGCGGGTGTCGTTGTGCTGCTGAATCCAGGTGGGTTGCCGAAGACGTCGAGCGGTAAGGTACAGCGAGCGGCCTGTGTGCGCGGTTGGCAGCAGCGTTCGCTCGACGCCTATGCTTATTTTGAGCAGGGACGTCGGGTTGAATCGAATGCCTTGCGTGATGATGGCGCTACTGTGGCCGAGTCTGCATTGTTAGCGCCGCTGGCCGGATTTGAACAGGAGCTTGCCGCGCTGTGGCGTGATGCATTGAGCTTGCCGCAGGAGCGCCCTGCTCGCGAAGACAGCTTCTTTGCACTCGGCGGCAGCTCGCTCGCGGCGGTGCAACTGGCTGCTTCTGCGCGGGCGCGCTGGGCGATCGATTACACGCCGCGCGATGTCTTTGGTGCGCCCGTTTTCAGGGACGCTGCTGCACTAATCGAGCAGAGGAGCGCGCAAGGAGCGGTGTCGCCGGAGTTGGTGGTAGCGCGTCTCTCTGACGACCAGCGGACGCAGACACGCGCCTCCGATGCCCAACGAGGCCTCTGGTTGACGTGGCACCATGACCCCGCGAGTGCCGCTTACAACATGAGCGGCGAGTTGCATTTAACAGGTGAACTGGATCTGGGCGCCCTGCAGCGTGCGTTTGACGACGTGGTACGACGCCATGAAATCCTACGCGCCCATTTCACGCTTGGCGACGACGGTGAGCCCGTGCAGGTCATCGAGGGCGGCATGCGCGTGCTGTTACCCGTGACGCGGCTTGAAACCGGCTCGCCTGCCGCACAACGTGAGGCTACGCTCGATGCACTGGTCGAGCAGGTGGCCCGACAGCCCTTCGATCTCGAACACGGGCCGCTATTGCGCGCTCACCTGGTCAGCATCGGTGGACGTGAGCATCGCCTGTTGCTTGCACTCCACCACATCATCGCAGATGGCGGGTCGGTGAACGTGTTGCTGACGTCGCTGGCGGACGCCTATCGTGCGCAACTGGCCGGCGCGGTTTCAGTGGTATCGAGCATCGAGCCTCAGCTACAGCACGTGGATTATGTCGCGTGGGAGCGTGCCACGCTCGATTCCGCTGCGCTTGCGCGCCAGCTCGAGTACTGGCGTACTCAACTCGCTGCGGACGGGGATCCCGCTGCCGCAGCGCAACTCTTTGCACGACCCGCTTCAAGTGCTGCGATTTCAGTCGCAGATGTTACGAGCCTTGCAGGGCATCAACGCAGTTTGACCTTCTCGCTTCCTGCCCGTACCGCAGCGACGCTAAAACGCGTTGGCGCAACTCGGCACGCGTCGCTCTTCATGACGATGCTCGCAGTCCTGAATGTCACCCTGCAACGTCTGAGCGGCCGGCACGACATTCGCGTTGGCGCGCCGATGTCACTGCGCAAGCTTCCCGAAGCGCAGTCGATGATTGGCTACTTCGTCAATCTGCAGGTAATGCGCACGCGCATGAACGCGCATCGCGATTTCGGCGCGCTCGTCGATGCCGTACGCGAAACCGTGCTGGCTGCGCAGGAACATCAGGATGTGCCATTCGATCGGCTCGTCAGCGCGCTGCTGCCGAACCGCGCAAGCGGGGCCGCGCTGTTCCAGGTCAAGCTGACCGAACAGCAGCCATTCGCCGAAGCCGCGTTCGCGCCACTCGACGCGCGGCTTCATGTGTTGTTGAATGACGCACCTCATTTCGACCTTGCACTTGATTTCACCCGCACCGGTGAAGCGATTGACTGCTTGCTCGCGTATGACGATACGGTGTTCGACACCGCGTTTGCTGAACGCTTTGCGGGCTTGTTTACTGAGTTGGCGGAGCGACTCGGCGGGGCGCCCGATACGCCTTTGGAGCGACATGTAGCGAGCTCAGTTACGGAGCTGATGCATTGCGGCGCGACTACCGGGCGACGCGCAAGCAACGTTCAGAACATCACCAATCCACAGGACGCGTACACTACGCAAGACGTGCTGGCGCTGTGGGATGCCAGCGTCGCACGTCACCCCGAACGCATCGCTCTTTACGACGGCAAGCGCAGTGTGACATTCGGTGCACTGGACGCCGCAGCAGAAGCGCTCGCGGCCCAACTTGACGTTCTCGGTGTAGGCGATGAAGCGCGCGTTGGCGTGCTGGCCAGCCGCTCGATCGAACAGGTGCTTGGCATGCTGGCGGCGTTCAAGGCCGGCGCAACCTGGGTGCCATTCGATCCGCAGATGCCGCCCGCACGGATCGCCACGCAGATCGCGGACAGCGGCGCAGTTGTGTTGCTCCATGCAGGCGCCTTGCCGGCGGCCCTGACTAGTATCGCGTCGAGCATCTCAACGCTCGCGCTGCAACACGACCTAACGGCTTCGTCAGCGTACCAGATCGCTTCCACCGAACCGGCACCACGTTCACGCCGCCCACCGCACGCAGACCGAGCGGCGTACATGATCTACACCTCAGGTTCGACGGGTGAACCGAAGGGCGTCGTCGTTACCCATGGTGGTCTCGCAAACTACGTGAACGGGATGCTCACGACATTGCAGGTCGACGCGGACGCGTCGTTTGCGATGGTGTCTACCCCTGCCGCCGATCTCGGCCATACGGTGCTATTTGGCGCGCTGTGCTCAGGACGCACGCTGCATCTGCTTGCACAGGACCTCGCATTCAACCCCGATGGATTCGCGCACTATATGGCCGAGCACCGGATCGGTGTACTGAAGATCGTGCCGAGCCACCTGGCCGCATTGCTGTCCGCAGCGCGTCCTCGCGATGTTCTGCCGACACATGCGCTGATTGCCGGCGGCGAGGCGACGCCCGCCGCGTTGCTCGAACGTCTCAGTGCGCTCCAGCCGACCTGTCGAATCTTCAATCACTACGGGCCAACGGAAACGACGATTGGCATCGCGATGCACGCTCTCCCGAAAGCGTCGCAATCAGGCCGCGATTTGCCCTTGGGTGCGCCGCTGCCCAACGCCCACATCTACCTGCTCGATGATCGGATGGAGCCAGTGGCGCGAGGCGCTGAGGGTGAGTTGTACCTCGGTGGACCGGGTGTCGCGCGCGGCTATCATGGTCGCGCTGGCCTCACGGCTGAACGCTTCGTGCCCGATCCGCTAGTGCCCGGTGCTCGCCTCTATCGCTCCGGCGATCGAGGACGTCGCGGCGCCGACGGCCTGCTCGAATACCTCGGTCGAGTGGACGATCAGGTGAAGATTCGCGGCTATCGCGTCGAACCGCGCGAGGTCGAGCGCGAGATCCTTCGCGTGGATGGCGTGCAAGATGTCGCGGTGCTGACATACGACGCGTCGTCGGGAAAACGCCTGGCGGCGTTTGTCGTGACGAGCCGTGCACTCGATGCCGTGATGGTCGACGCTGCCCGCGCGCTGCCCGACTACATGATGCCGGCGGAGACCATCGCGCGCGATGCGCTGCCGCTGAACGCCAACGGCAAGCTCGACCGCGCCGCGCTGCAGGCGGTGCTCGACGAAAATCGGCAAGTGCAGTTTGAGCTGACCGCAGGCCCAGATACTACTAACGTCGATGCACCTCGCACGGCAACCGAACTCACACTCGCGCAGATCTGGGCGGAAGTGCTCGGTATCGAACCGGGCCCGATCGGCCGGGGACAGAATTTCTTCGAAGTCGGCGGCGATTCGATTCTTGGCCTCAAGGTCGTTGCGAAAGCGCGTAAGGCTGGATTGTGGCTCACGCCGAAGCAGTTGTTCGAGCGGCGGACTCTGGCCGAACTTGCGCTTCACGCGGAGTCGAAGGGTGGAGCGGCTAAGCAGGATGCTCATCGACAGCCTTCGATCAAGCGTCTGCCCGATACAGTGAGGGCGCGCACGGAAGCGTCCTTTGCGCAGCGGCGACAGTGGTTCTTATGGCAGCTAGCCCCCGAGAGTAGTGCGTATCACGTGACAGGTGGGCTGTGGCTGGGGGGCGAACTCAGCGCGGTTGCGTTGCGCAAGAGTCTTGAAGCGATCGTAACGCGTCATGAAGTGCTGCGTACGCGCTTCGTAGCAGACGAAGCAGGCAGGGTTGAACAACAGATAGATGCGCATGCTCAGCTCGACTGGCGCGAAGCTACTTTGCCGGCCGCACAGATTGATATAGCAGCGCGCGCGTTTGCGAGCGAGCCGTTCGATCTGGCAGCAGGTCCATTGTTGCGTGCCGCCCTGTACTGTAGCGAAGGCGAAGCAGGCCGCAGCCTGCTGGTCCTGACGCTGCATCACATCGTCTCGGACGGCTGGTCGATACAGGTGCTGCTGGAAGAACTGGTGGCGCACTACCGCGCAGCGGTACTGAGCGAACCGTTGACCGCACACGCGTTGCCCGTGCAATACGCAGACTACGCGGCTTGGCAACGCGAGTGGCTCGAAGCAGGCGAGCAGGAAAAGCAGCTCGCTTACTGGCGCGATACGCTGGGCACGACGCATCCAGTGCTGGCATTACCGACGGACGCACCGCGCCAGGCGCACGCGTCGTACACGGCAGGCCGCCATGGCGTGACGTTGCCGCCCGAACCGGCGCAGGCGGTCCGCGAATGCGCGCAGCGCAGTTCGACGACACCGTTCATGGTGTTGCTAGCCGCATTCCAGGCGCTCCTGCACCGCTACACAGGCGAGCGCGACATCCGCATAGGCGTTCCGGTCGCGAACCGCAACCGCGTCGAAACGGAGCCGCTGATCGGCTTCTTCGCGAACACGCAGGTGCTGCGCAGCCAGATCGACGGCGCGACCACATTAGGGACTCTGCTGACCCAGGTACGCAACGCAGCCGAAGGCGCGCAAGCCCATCAGGAACTCCCGTTCGATGTCCTGGTGGACGCGCTGCGCCCCGAGCGCAGTCTGAGCCACAGCCCGTTGTTCCAGGTGATGTTCAATCATCAGCGACGCGACTGGCGTGTGCTGCAGCAACTGCCTGATCTAACCATCGAGCCTTACCGGCTTCCGGGCACGATGGCGCAGTTCGAGTTGATGCTCGATACACGTGAAGAGGAAGACGGCACGCTGACGCTCGAATTCACCTACGCGCAGGAGTTGTTCCACGAGTCGACTGTGCAGCGTCTGACTCGCCATTACCAGCGGCTGCTCGAAGCGTTCTCGCGACACACCGACGGACTAAACGAAACGGTCGACGCGATCGTGCTAGCCGACGACACGGAACGTTCCATCCTCGCAGACTGGAGCCGCAATTCGACTCGTTACGTGGGCTACGAGCCGGTGTTCCGTGCCTTCGAACATCATGCCACCGTACATCCGGACGCGGCCGCTTTGCTCTTTGGCGAGCAGGTCCTGAGTTATGGCGAACTGAACGCGCAAGCTAACCAGCTTGCGCGCTGGCTGCGTGCGCAGGGCGTTGGCGTCGAATCGCGTGTCGGTATGGCAGCGCATCGCTCGCTGGAGATGGTCGTCGCGCTCTACGCCATCATGAAGGCAGGCGCGGCCTACGTGCCGCTCGATCCTTCGTACCCGGCCGAGCGCCTCGCGTACATGATCGACGATAGCGGCATTGACCTGTTGCTGACCCACGGCGGCATCTCGTTGCCAGAGGTAGACGGCGTGCGCCGCGTCGAACTGGAATCGATCGACGCCGATGCGTACGCAACATCCGATCTCAACGACATCCCGTTGCACGGCGCGAATCTCGCCTACGTGATCTATACGTCGGGTTCGACCGGCCGTCCGAAGGGTGTGGGCAACCGTCACGACGCGTTATGGAACCGTCTGGTCTGGATGCAGCAGACCTACGGCCTGAAACGTGGTGAAACGGTGCTGCAAAAGACACCGTTCAGCTTCGACGTCTCCGTTTGGGAATTCTTCTGGCCGCTGATGGTGGGTGCACGACTCGCGATCGCGGCGCCGGACGCGCATCGCGATCCTCAGCGGCTGGCGGCAGCCATCCGCGATTACCGGGTGAGCACGCTGCATTTCGTACCGTCGATGCTGCAGGCGTTCATCGCGAGCGGAGAGGCATCACGCTGCGGCGAGACACTTGCGAGAATCGTATGCAGCGGCGAAGCGCTCCCGGCCGATCTGCAAGTAAAGGTCTCCCAAGCAATGCCACAGGTGGTTTTGCACAACCTGTATGGGCCCACCGAAGCCGCGATCGATGTCACCGCGTGGACTTGCGTCGCAGAAGCCGGGCGTCCGGTGCCGATCGGCCGGCCAATTGCGGCTACGCAAACCTGGGTGCTGGATGCGCGGATGGAGCCTGTGCCGCAGGGTGTGCCCGGTGAGTTATACCTTGGCGGCGCCGGACTGGCGCGTGGTTATCTGGGCCGGCCGGGGCTGACGGCGGAACGCTTCGTGCCGGACCCGCTTGGCGGTACGCCCGGCGCGCGCCTCTACCGTACCGGAGACCTGGTACGCTGGCGTGCCGATGGCGCGCTCGACTATCTGGGGCGGCTCGATCACCAGGTAAAGATCCGTGGCTTTCGCATCGAGTTAGGCGAGATCGAGGCGGCGTTGACTGCACAGACCGGTGTTCGCGAAGCCGTGGTCGTTGCGCACGATGGCCGACTGATTGCGTACGCGGTGGGCGAGTCGCTTGACGCTGCCGCGTTGCGGGTGCAGCTTGCGCGACGTTTGCCCGACTATATGGTGCCCTGGCGGATCATACCGCTCGCGGCGATGCCGCTGAATGCGAACGGCAAGGTGGACCGGCGCGCTTTGCCGCAGCCTTCTTCGGAGGCCGCGAGCGAGGTGACCTGGGAGGCGCCGCGTGAGGGCGTCGAGGCGCAACTCGCGGCGATCTGGTCGATGTTGTTAGGCGCTGCACGCGTCGGACGTCACGATGATTTCTTCGCGCTGGGCGGCCATTCGCTGCTCGCGGTGCGTTTGAACGCGCGGATCGCGCTCGAACTGAACGCGAACCTGCCGCTCGCCACGTTGTTCGAAGCGGCGACGCTGCATGAGCAGGCGGCGGCTATCGATCGTACGCGTCAAGGTGAGAACAATGACGAGGCGCTGCGTGGCCTCGATCTCTTTATCGACACCCTTTGAGCAGATTCATGGAAAAAGACACCGCGCGACGCATTGCCGAGCGCTTCATCGAGTTGTCGCCGGACAAGCGTCGTCTGTTCTGGCAGAGGATGAACGAGCAGGGCGTAACGCCAGCGCAGTTACCGATTCTTGCGCGGGCGCGGGTGTCCGAACAAAAACTGCCGGTTTCATACGCTCAGCAGCGGCAATGGTTCTTGTGGCAGCTTGATCGTGAGAGCAGTGCGTATCACGTGGCAGGTGGGCTGTGGCTGACCGGCGAGGTCGATGCGGTTGCGTTGCGCGCGAGTTTTGAAGCAATCGTGGCGCGTCATGAAGTGCTGCGCACACGCTTCGTAGCAAACGAAGCAGGCCGGGTCGAACAACAGATAGATGCACATGCTCAGCTCAACTGGCGCGAAGTTACTTTGCCGGCCACACAGATCAACACGGCTGCGCGCGCACTGGCGAGCGAGCCGTTCGATCTGGCGGCCGGTCCATTGTTGCGTGCCGCCCTGTACCGCAGCGAAGGCGAAGCAGGCCGCAGCCTGCTGGTTCTGTCGCTGCATCACATCGTCTCGGACGGCTGGTCGATACAGGTTCTGCTGGAAGAACTGGTGGAGCATTACCGCGCAGCAGTAATGAGCGAACCGTTGACCGCACATGCGTTGCCCGTGCAATACGCAGACTACGCGGCTTGGCAACGCGAGTGGCTCGAAGCAGGCGAGCAGGAAAAGCAGCTCGCTTACTGGCGCGATACGCTGGGCACGACGCATCCCGTGCTGGCATTACCGACGGACGCACCGCGCCAGGCGCACGCGTCGTACACGGCAGGCCGCCATGGCGTGACGCTGCCGCCCGAACTGGCGCAGGCCGTCCGCGAGCGCGCGCAGCGCAGTTCGACGACACCGTTCATGGTGTTGCTGGCCGCATTCCAGGCGCTGCTGCACCGCTACACAGGCGAGCGCGACATCCGTGTAGGCGTTCCGGTCGCGAACCGCAACCGCGTCGAAACGGAGCCGCTGATCGGCTTCTTCGTCAATACGCAGGTGCTGCGCGCCGAGATCGCCGGCCGCGACACGCTAGGTGAACTGCTCGAGCGTACCCGGCAGGCGACGGTTGGCGCACAGGCGCACCAGGATTTACCGTTCGATGTACTGGTGGATGCGCTGCAGCCGGAGCGCAGTCTGAGCCATAACCCGCTGTTTCAGGTGATGTTCAGTCATCTGCACAGTGACTACCGGGTGCTCGACGCGCTGCCCGGGCTGACTGTCGAATGGTACGAACTGACCGACGGTGCTGCGGCTTTCGAATTAACGCTCAATATCGTCGAGGCCTCCGACGGGAATTTATCGGCACAACTGATTTATGCGAGGGATCTGTTCAATAAAGAGACGATCGAACGTTTCGGCCGTCACTATGTGAAGGTGCTGAGCGGGTTGGCAGAGAATCCCGCCCAGGCGCTCATAGACATTGAGTTATCAGATCCCGCGGAGTGCCAGCCATCGCAATTCCTGGCGCACCGGGTTGACGTGGCCGCTGGCATGCCGCTAGTGCACCGGTCATTCGAAATGCATGTAGAGGCGCAGCCCGATGCAGTGGCCTTGCTGTGTGGCGACGTGCAACTCAGCTACAGCGAATTGAACGAGCGCGCCAACCGGCTCGCCGCACGTCTGATCCACGAGGGTGTTGGACCGGAGGTTCGGGTCGGCTTTGCAATGGCACGTTCGCCTGAGATGCTGGTTGCGCAGCTCGCGATCCTGAAAGCGGGCGGCGTCTATGTGCCGCTCGATCTGGCGTATCCGGCAGAGCGCCTCGCTTACATGATCGACCATAGCGGTATCGAACTGCTGCTCGTGCAGACGCATCGGGCGTCCGTCGCGCACCTGCCTGTATCCGGCGCGGGACGGATGCTCGATCTCGATACCCTCGATGTCTCGAACGAACCTGCGGGGAATCCGCTGCTCACGCCGCATGCCGACAATCTCGCGTACGTCGTCTACACATCCGGCTCGACCGGGCGGCCGAAGGGCGTCGCGGTTGCACACGGAGCACTTGCGGCGCATTGCCATGCCGTCGGGAAATGCTACGGCATGAGTGCCGCGGACCGCCTTCTGCATTTTGCTTCGGTCAGTTTCGACGCTGCCGCAGAGCAGTTCCTCGTGCCCCTGATGAACGGGGCGGCAATCGTACTACGCGACGACGAGGTGTGGTCGGCGCAGCGGCTCGTCCACGAGATTCGCTCGAAGAACGTCTCAGTGCTCTATCTGCCGCCTGCGTATCTCGACGCGTTTGCCCGGGTCACGGAGACCGGCGCGGTGAGCCTGCGGGCCTGCATCGCGGGCGGCGAAGCATGGTCGAGGGCGGGCTTCGAGGCAGTGCGCACGCACCTGAATCCGCAGCGGATTTACAACGCCTACGGGCCATCGGAAACCGTGGTGACACCGACGCTCTGGCAGCCTGACGCCGACGCCCGGTTCGACAGCGCGTACGCACCGATTGGCCGGCCAGTCGGCGAGCGCAGCGCCTGGGTTCTCGACGCGCAGATGAACCGGGTACCGTCAGGTCTGCCTGGCGAGTTATATCTGGGTGGCACCGGTATGGCGCGCGGCTATCTGGGCCGGCCGGGACTGACGGCCGAACGCTTCGTGCCCGATCCGTTTTCCGGCGACCCGGGCGCGCGGCTCTACAGGACCGGCGATCTGGTGCGCTGGCGCAGCGACGGCGAGCTGGAGTACATCGGACGCATCGATCATCAGGTCAAGGTGCGCGGTTTTCGTATCGAGCTGGGGGAAGTGGAAGCGCAATTGCGCGCCCAGCCCGGTGTGCGCGACGCCGTGGTGGACGCGCAGGAGGGACCGGGTGGCACGCGGCTGGTGGGCTATGTGAGCGGGCTACCGGGCTACTCGCTGGATACGGCCGCGCTGCGCGCGGGACTGGCCGCGACGCTGCCCGACTACATGGTGCCCAGCGTCGTGATGGTGCTCGACGCGTTGCCGCTCAACGCGAACGGCAAGGTGGACCGGCATGCATTGCCTACCCCCACGCAAGCATGCGCGCCGGCGAACGACGACGCTCCGCAGGGCACTGTCGAAGAGCGCCTGGCGGATATCTGGGCACAGTTGCTGCGGCGTGAGCGGATCGGGCGTCATGAGAATTTCTTCGAGCTGGGCGGCGATTCGATCATGGGACTGCAGATCGTTGCGCGTGCGCGTCAGGCCGGACTTCTTTTGACCGCCCGGCAGATCTTCGAACAGCAGACGATTGCGCAACTCGCGGCCTGCGCAGTCGCTCCAGACGAAGCGCTGCCGGACGACCGCAATGCATCCACCACAATAGATCCGCAAGCACCGGCTCCGTTGCTGCCGATTCAGGCGCGTTTTTTTGCGGAGCCGCTGCCGGAACGTCATCATTGGAACCAGGCGGTGTTGCTGCGCCTCGATGAGGCCGTCGACACCGATCGTCTCGAACAGGCATTGCACGCTGTCGTCGCACATCATGATTCGTTGCGTCTGCGCTTCGTGCCGTGCGAGCCGGCGCAATCGGACGGCTTTAGCTGGCGTCAGCAATACGCGCCCGTGGAGTCAGCGCCCATGCTGCAGGTTGAGAGCAGCGTGCGTACATCCGCCATCGAGACACTCTGCGACGCCGCGCAGCGCACGCTTGATCTGACACGCGGGCCGCTGTTGCGAGCACTTGCCATGCGTATCGAGGACGGCAGTTGGCGTCTGTTCATCGCGATCCATCACCTCGTCATCGATACCGTGTCGTGGCGCATCCTGCTCGATGATCTGCGGCGCGCATACACGCAACTGGTTGCGGGCGAGGCAGTGTCGTTGCCCGCGCGTACCACCTCGTATCAGGCGTTCGCCCGCCAGTTGCAGCACGCTGCACGTCAGCCGGAGATTGAACGATACAGCGCCAGGTGGCAGGCGCTGGCCGATGTTCCGGTCGCGCTGCCCGCGGGTTCGATAGGCGATAGTGGCGGCGTCGGGCCACAATCCTTTGCTCCAGTCAGCTCCACCGTGCGCTTCGACGCTGCCACGACGGGCCGCTTGATGCGCGATGCGTCGGTGGCCTATCGAACCCAGCTCGCCGATCTGTTGCTATTGGCAAGCGGTCGTGCCTTGTGTCGCTTCGCCAAACGGGACGTGTTGCGTATCGATCTCGAAGGACATGGCCGTGAGACACATTTCGGCGCGGCAGACCTGAGCCGCACCACGGGCTGGTTCACGGCGGTCTATCCATTCCGGCTCGACCCTAGTGGCGAGATCGGCGCTGCGTTAAAGCGCGTGAAGGAAGCGCGCCGTGAAGTACCGCACGGCGGAATGAGCTTCGGTATGCTTAAATATCTGGGAACTCCAGAACAACGTGCGGCGCTATCGGAAGTCGGTCATGCAGAGGTGCTGTTCAACTACCTCGGTCAGTTCGACGGCACGCTCGCTGGCGACGGTGGCTGGCAACTGGCGAGCGAAGGCACCGGCCACACGCACGACGAACGCAGTGGCAGTACGCACGCGCTCGAAATCGCAGGCCAGGTGCACGGTGGCGAGTTGTCGTTGACGCTACTGCACGCACGTGGCGACCGTTACGATGCGAGCACGCTCGACACGCTCGCGGAAGATATTCGTCGTGAACTGCTGGCGGTGCTCGCGCATTGTGAAAGCGGTGCGTGCGGCCTGACGCCATCGGATGTTCCGATCGCCATGCTCGATCAGGCGCAGCTCGACAACTTGCCGGTGGGCGCCGGCGAAATCGCAGACCTGTATCCGCTGGCGCCGATGCAGACGGGCATTGTGTTTCACAGTCTGCTGGGGCAGCAGTCCGGCGCGTATGTGAACCAGTTGCGTGTCGACATCGAACGACTTGACTGCGTGCGCTTTCAGGCAGCGTGGGAATCGGCTGCTGCGCGCCATGACATTCTGCGCACTGGCTTTCTTTCGTTTGAGGATGCGCCTCGCCAGTGGGTGGCGCGCCACATCGAGCTACCGTTCTTCATCGAAGACTGGCGCGATGCGCAAGAGCCAGAGCTTGCAACGCGGCTGGATGCCTATGCGGCCGCGCAGGTCGAGAGCGGTTTCGATCTGGGCCGTCCACCGTTGTGGCGCGTGACGCTGATCCGTACGGCCGCATCGCGTTATCACTTCGTCTGGACCTTTCATCACGCGCTGCTCGACGGCTGGAGTGCCGCGCAATTGCTCGCGGAAGTTCTGGGTGAGTATGAAGGCCGCAAGCAGGTTGGGCCGCCCGGACGTTATCGCGAGTTTATCGCGTGGCTGCAGTCCCGCGATCAGAATGCAAGTGAGGCGTGGTGGCGAGCGCAGACCGGCCGCCTCGACGGTTCGACGTTGCTGGCTAGCGCGTTGCCGAAGCCAGAGGCCGTGGACGCTGCCGCCGCAGCGACCAGCCGGGCCGATTCACCCGAGTCGACCAGCACTATACGCGCGGAGTCACATGCTTCAACGTTGCGGATCTGGGATGCCGAGCACACCGCACAGCTAAGCGCTTTCGCGAAAGCACAGCACGTAACGCTGAACACTTTGGTGCAGGCGGCCTGGCTCCTGTTGCTTCAGCGTTACACGGGGCAGCGCACGGTAAGCTTCGGGGCGACCGTCGCCGGTCGCCCCGAAGCGTTGGCCAGTGCGCACCGCACCCTCGGTCTGTTCATCAATACGATCCCAGTGATCGCCGTGCCGCAACCTTCGCTGAGCGTCGGTGCATGGCTCGAACAGATTCAGCAGCACGGCGTAGCGGCACGCGAACACGAGCACGTCGCACTGTACGACATCCAGCGCTGGGCGAAACTGGAAGGCGGGCAGGCGTTGTTCGACAGCATCGTCGTGTTCGAGAACTATCCGGTCGACGAGATCCTTGAAGCAGCGACATCGCGTGAGTTGCAGTTCTCCGGGCTGCGTAGCGAGGATCGCACGAGTTATCCGCTGACACTGTCGGTTACCCACGGACGACACGCACAACATAGCGGCGCGCAACGGGACGGCGAGACTTTGCGGATCGAATTCGCCTACACGTGTAGCGCTTTCGATGCGTCGCAGGTCGAACATCTGGCGTCGCACCTGGTAGCGCTAATCGACGCGTTCGTTGCGAATCCGGCGGCTCCGCTCGGTGCGCTGACAATGTTGCCTGATGCCGAATTCGCGCAATTGCGGCAACGGGGAGCGGGCGGCAGGCTTGAGCAGGCACCGCTGGTGCACGAACGCATCAGCCGTCAGGTAGCCATGCGGGGCGCCGGGCAGGCGCTTATGCTCGACGGCGAATCGCTCGACTATGCGACGCTCGAACGCCGTGCCAACCGTCTCGCGCATCGTCTGCGCGCGGCCGGCGTCGGGGCGGAATCGCGTGTCGGCATTGCGCTTGAGCGCTCGTTCGAGATGATCATCGCGGTGCTTGCCGTGCTGAAGGCGAGCGGCGCTTATGTGCCGCTCGATCCGTCCTACCCGGCCGAGCGGCTCGCGTTCATGATCGAGGATAGCGGGATCAAGCTGGCACTGACTGGCGGGGCGTCCACTGACGCTCTCGCAGAGCTTGGCGTAGCCAGCATCGACGTGCAGCAGGCGTCGGCGCTGGCGGGTGCCCGTCCTGAGGATGAGGAGATGGACCGCGCTCCTGCGTGCACCGTATCGCGCGACAACCTCGCCTACGTGATCTATACCTCAGGCTCGACCGGCCGCCCGAAAGGCGTCGGGATTACGCATGGTGCGCTTGCTCAGCATACCCAGGTATCGATCGATCTGTTCGGTGTCACTTCGAGCGACCGCGTCCTGCAGTTCTCTACGTTCAATTTCGATGGCTTTGTCGAACAGGTGTTTGCGACGCTGAGCGCAGGCGCTGCATTGATCCTGCGTGGACCGCAGCTATGGAGCAGCGAGCGCTTTCTCGATGAGGTCGAACAACAACGCATCACGGTTGCCGATCTCACCACTGCCTACTGGAACGCACTGGCCCAGGACTTCGCCAGTAATCCGCGTGCACGCGTCGCTTGTGCGAGCCTGCGCAGGGTGCATGCCGGCGGCGAGGCGATGCCGGCTGACGGCGTACTCGCCTGGCGCACGGCGGGCCTCGCACACGTTGAGCTCGCGAACACCTACGGGCCGAGTGAGGCTACGGTCACGGCGAGCGCATTCGATTGCTCGCCCTATCTGCGCACAGGTGTTGAGATCCCGCCGCATATTTCGATTGGGGGTCCGCTCGACGGCCGTTCGCTGCAGGTCCTTGATGCACAGCTTAATCCCGTGCCGGTCGGCGTGGCCGGCGAGTTGTGCATCGGCGGCACGCTGCTGGCACGTGGCTACCATGGACGCCCAGGCTTGACGGCGGAACGTTTCATCGCCGATCCTCATGCGGCGTCCCCTGGTGGCCGGTTGTATCGAACTGGCGATGTGGTGCGCTGGAACGCTCGTGGCACGCTCGACTATCTGGGCCGCATCGATCATCAGGTGAAGGTGCGCGGCTTCCGCATCGAACTCGGCGAGATCGAATCGGCGCTATTGTGTCAGCGTGAAGTGCGCGAGGCAGTGGCGGTGGTGCGCGAAGGCGCGGGCGGCGCGCGCGTGCTGGCCTATGTCGCAGCGGTGCCGGGCGCGCAACTCGACGTTCGCGCGTTACGCGCCGGCCTCGCTGCTACGCTGCCGGACTACATGGTGCCGTCAGCGGTGATCGTGCTCGACGCGTTGCCGCTGAACCCGAATGGCAAGATCGACCGGCTCGCGCTGCCCATGCCCGGTTCGCATGAGCTGATGCAGGCAGACGCGGAACCGGCCGACCCGCCACAAGGCCAGCTTGAAGAGGCGCTTGCCGCGATCTGGGCCAGTGTCCTCGAGGTACAGCAGGTAGGCCGTAGCGATCGCTTCTTCGAACTCGGCGGCCACTCGCTGGCGGCGATGCAGGTGCAGTCGGCAATCCGGAGTACGTTAGGCATCGAAGCGCAATTGGCGGATCTGATGAACAATCAGCCGCTGTATCACCTCGCGCAGACGCTCGCGTCCGCGAACCGGGTGGCGCAGGACGATGATGCAATGGCGGCTGAAATGCAGGACATTCTCGCGGAGCTATGACGGTGGCCTCGCATCTGACTGGCAACGCATTGACCGATACGCTGGACGTTTTCAACTACTTCAAAACAAGGTTTTCATGTCCCTGCTACTGACCCTGGTCCGGCAATCCCGCTGGATTCTACTGCTCGCGCTGATAACGAGTGTTGTCGGCGGTCTGAGCAATGCCGCGCTCATCGCGATCATCAATCAGGCGCTCGGCGCTTCGGCCGACCAGTTGTCGGAGCTTGGCTGGCGCTTTCTGCTGCTGGCGCTCGCCGTGCTCGTCACGCGAACGCTGTCGCAGACCTTCTTCGTGCGGCTCGGCCAGGCAACCAAAGCGGCGCTACGCATGAGGACGATCCGCAGCGTTACTGAGGCTTCCTATCAGAACCTCGAACGCCAGGGCGGCGCAAAGGCGTTGACGGTACTGACGCAGGATCTCGACACTATCGTCGTGTTCTTCCTGAGCGTGCCGACACTCGCGATGAACACTTCGATTGTGCTGGGCTGTCTCGCGTATCTGGGCTATCTGTCGTGGCAAATCCTGCTGTTTGCGCTGGTGACGATCCTGATCGGATCGCTGGGATTTCATCTGGCCAATACACGTGCCATGTTTCATCTGCGCAGTTCGCGTCAGCGGGAAGATGATCTGGTGGGCGACTTCCGCTCGCTCTTCGATGGGGCAAAAGAACTCAAACTACATCGCCGCCGCAGACAAGCGTTCGTCGACGACTCGCTCGCTACGAGTGTCGAGGCGGTGCGCGTGCAGCGCACGCACGGCTATGTGCTGTACACGGCTGCCGCGAGCTGGGGCAGCATGATTTTCCTCGCCTTCATCGGCTGCGTGCTGTTTCTGCTGACACGCATCTATCCGGTGCAAGGACATGTGCTGTCGGGCTACGTGGTGATCTTCCTCTACATGAGCACGGCAATCGAGAGCCTGCTGTCGTCGATTCCCTCGCTGGGTTCGGCGAAGGTGGCGCTAGAACGTGTCGACAAGGTGAACCGCGACCTTCCTCGTGAGAACGTGCTGCCCGCAGAATCGGCTCGCGCGTTCGATAGCATCGCGCTGAAGGGTGTCACGCACCGCTATTTCCGCGAGAAAGAAAACGAGGTGTTCACGCTCGGGCCGGTTAGCCTGGCGTTCAAACCGGGCGAGCTGGTGTACCTGATTGGCGGCAACGGCAGCGGCAAGACGACGCTTGCGAAGATGCTGGTGGGCCTCTATGCGCCGGAAGGCGGTGAAATCCTGCTGAATGGCCAGGCGGTCGGCGAGGCCGAGCGCGACATCTACCGTCAGCATTTTTCAGTCGTTTTCAACGATTTCTTCCTGTTCGACCAGTTGCATGGCCTGCATCTGGAGGGGCTGGACGCTCATGCACAGGAGCTGCTCGAACTGCTGCATCTGGAGCATAAGGTGACGATTCGCGACGGCAAGCTGTCGACGATCAATCTGTCGCAGGGGCAGCGCAAACGTCTCGCGCTAATGGTTGCGTATCTCGAGGACCGTCCGTTCTATGTGTTCGACGAGTGGGCCGCAGATCAGGATCCGACCTTCAAGGATGTGTTTTATCGCCGCCTGCTGCCGGATCTCAAGGTCAAAGGCAAAACCGTTCTGGTGATCACCCATGACGATCGCTACTTTGGACTCGCGGATCGCTATATCAAGCTCGATTACGGCCAGGTTGTGGAGGAAGGTGCTGGCGCTGATCTCGTCCATCAGCCGGTAAGGTCGGCGGTGGAGTGAGATCGCGGGGCCAGCAGAAGGCCGGACAACGGCGCTGCTGGCTATGCGGGCTCACTGACCGATGTAAGAATATAGTTGTATTACGAGTCGATATTTTTCTTCATGATGTTAAGCGTATGCGGAATCACCACATTCGGGTTTTCCTTACGTATATAAAATATTAAAATTAAAACAAATAGTTACGTCATTTCTCCCTAAGCAGCGACATCTGCTGCTCACCTCAAGTTGCTTGACATCATTGCCTGTGGTTCGGTATGTTCGCTTACGGATAGTTTCTGGGACAGTAAAGTTGTCAGGGCGCTAATCCGCGAAAAATCCCAAATAACAGGATTTTAGTGAGTTAGCGCGTTCAATTTGGTGCGGTTGTCAGTCAAATGTCGCGCCGTGGATGTCGCTCGAAGCGACGACTCGGCCTCCGGCTCAGTGCGACTTCAACCCACGCTTTGAACGCTAGCGCCCGTCCGCACGAACACAAGCTCACACAGCAAAGAAAGCTTCATCGGTCCCAGCCTGCGACATCCGAACGCGCTTTCCGACAGGAGACCAGGGTTCGAAACACGTGATAAGGATAACTTATCGTCATGAACGGCATTTCTGGAGATGCGTGACGACGAGAGCGATAACTGGGTGCCGGGATGGCAGCCGGACAATTTCGTGCGGCATGACATGCCGCCATAACTCCAACGACAACAAAGGATGATCAGATGAAACGCTACAAGGAAGCCGGGTTTGTACTCGCTGGCATGACGGCCATGCTTGCGACAGGGACGGTGTTTGCGCAAAGCAGCGTCACGCTGTACGGGATTGTGGACACGGGGGTGGGTTACCTGAGCAGCCAGGCTCCGTCGACTGGCGCGACCAAGGGTGGACAATCGGTGGTCAAGCTGGTTGAAGGGGTGTGGGGTGGCGAGCGCTTCGGCTTCAAGGGCGTTGAGGACCTGGGCGGCGGCACCAGGGCGATCTTTCAGCTCGAAGAGGGTTTCAATGCCGACACCGGCGCATTGAGCAAGGCCGGCCTGATGTTTAGCCGCGCTTCCTGGGTGGGCCTGACCAACGATACCTACGGTACGTTCACGGCAGGGCGCCAGTACACGCCTTACTACAACATGCTCGCGCAATACGGTCCGACGCCGTGGCTGACAGGTGCCTTCGGCGCCCATCCGGGCGACCTCGACGCGCTCGATACCGATTATCGCGTCAACAATGCCCTCGTCTACACGTCGCCGTCATTCGCCGGGTTGAAGATAAGCGGCATGTACGCGTTGGGCGGAGTAGCGGGCGCCTTCAATTCGGGCGCATCGTGGAGCGTCGGTGCGCAATACGTGGCTGGCGGCGCGGGCATAGGCGTCGGCTTTGCGCGCTTTGACAATGCAACGAGCGGCGGTGGTGCCTGGAGCTCGAGTTCGACCGCCTACTCGGGCACCGGCGAACAGGGTGAATCGAGCATCACGAACGGCTATCAGAACGCGGCAGCGCAGCAACGCTTCGCTGTGACCGGCGGCTATCAGTTCAATCCGCAATGGGATGTTTCGGCATCCTATTCGAATGTGCAATATATCGTGGGTCCGAACTCAGGCTTCTCGACGACCGCGATCTTCAACACGGGCGGCGCGGTTCTCCATTACCGGCCGGTGGTGTCGTGGGATCTGGCCGTTGGCTACAGCTACACGCGTGCTACCCAGGCCAACGGTGTCCAGGACGCCGCGAGTTATCAGCAGATCAACCTGACCGAGCTCTATAACCTTTCCAAGAGAACTCGCATCTATGTGCTGGAGGCGTTCCAGCGGGCTAACGGCCAGACGATCGATAACGGCAAGGTGGTTACCGCGACGGCGGCCATCGCTGAGCAATCTGCTGCGTCGTCCCGTAGCCAGTTCGGCGCGACTATCGGTATCAATCACCAGTTCTGATAGGGCATTGTTGCACCGTCGAGGACCTATCGTTTGAGGATTTTTGCAGGATGAAAATCCCGCAAAAATCCTCTGAACGCGAACAGAACCCGCCTCGCCGGGTTCTGTTGCACTCCTCGGCCTTCTGGCTTTACGCGTCGATTTCGGGGCCACGCGATTTTTCCTGCACATCGCGAAACCAGATTTCCGCACGGGACCGGTCGACCACCCATGAGTGCGACCGCGGCGTGTTGAGTTCACGCTCGATGAACCGGCTCCCCCACTCGACTGCGTCTCTAATCGCTTCCGCTTCAGTCCGCCATTCGGGTTGAACGGTCATGGGACGATGTTCGACAACTTTTCCCGCGCTATCTTTCAGGCTCACGCTTGTGACCCAGGCGCCGAACTTGTTGGTCTCAGGGGATATAACGATTTCATATCCGCCGTAAGAAACGGTGCTCTCTGCCATCGTGTTCTCCTTTTACGTTCCTGATTGAAACCCGTTTGCGGTTGCGCGGTTGCTTCTCGCTGACCGAGCCCAATCATGCCACTTCCGCGTGTTCGTGACATGCTCATGGCATTCGTCGTCGGTATAGGCATTGCGGCCGCATGCTTTCGGCGCGATGATGGTCGTTCATGTGACGAAATCGCGAAACGCGGATCACGCTGCGTTCCGTCTATTGCCGTAAGGGAGAACACCATGCCGGATCAATCAGGTGGCTTGAGTGAGGCGTTTATCGCGCAACAACGCACGCGTCTCGAGGCGCTGCGTCGGCAATTGCTCGGTACAGAAGAGGGCACGATTGCCGATGAGCGTGCGTCCCAGGAGGAGCACGGCGACGAGGCCGAAGAATTCGAGGACGACGCGCAAGGAATGGCGCAGGATGAAATCAACCAGTCGCTGCGTAACACGAATGACCTGCGCATCGGCGACATCGAGCGTGCCCTGCAGAAGATCGATGAGGGCACCTACGGCTTTTCGGACAAAAGCGGCGACCCGATTCCGAAAGGCCGGCTAGAGGTGATGCCGGAGGCGATCTATACGGTTGAGGAACAGGGGCGCCGGGAGGCCGGCAACTGAGTCGTGGCGCAGGAGGTTGACTTGCCACTCTAGTGCGCCGGGTTCAAACCTTCGCACCCCGAAACGAGTGCGTCGAGCAGGTGACGCACCGCCGGAACCATGCCTCGGCGCGTGGGGAAGATCGCATGCACGAGACCCGGCGTGCTGGCCAGACCTGGCAGCAGGTGCTGCAGGCGGCCTGCCTGAATATCGGCCTCGACCTGCTCCCTCGGCAGCATGGCCACCCCGACACCTGATATCGCCGCGACCCGGAGGCTGGCCAGGTCGTCGGTGGCGAGGCGCGGTCGATGCGCCCATGATGTCGCGTGTCCCTCGGCGTCGACGAGGTCCCAGACAAACCGCCCGCCGCTGCTGGCCATGGAAACGGTGGGCCATTCCTTCACCGATTCGATCGAACTGGGCGCCGGATAGCGCGCCGCCAAGGCCGGACTGGCAACCAGAATGCGGATCGACAGTCCCAACTGGCGCACCGCGAGATCGGTGTTCTCCAACGGCGGAAGCCTGACCCGGATCGCAAAGTCCAGGCCTTCCTCGACGACATCTACGCGGCGGTTGGTTGCATCCAGCAGAACCTGGACATCAGGATTCTCCTCGACGTATCGCGCGATGATCGTGGAGATGCCGGACTCAAGCAAGGCGACGGGGCAGGCGATGCGGACGGTGCCCTGCGGCCTGGCGCGCGTGCGGTCCACGATATCTTTGGCAGCGTTGGCTTCCGCTACGAGCGCGAGGCAATGCTGGTGGAACTGCCGCCCCGTTTCCGTCAAAGACAGGCTCCGGCTGGTGCGATTGAGCAGGCGGACGCCAAGTTCTTCTTCCAGAGCACGAATGCGCCGGCTGAGCTTCGACGTCTGCAGGCCGAGGTTGCGCGCGGCCGCCGTGTAGCTGCCGTGCTCGACCACCTCTGCGAAGAGCCGAAGATCGTTGAGGTCGGTGATCGCATTCATAGGCACAAGCTCGCTTTTATCGTTCTATCCTGGGCAACGATGCATTCCAATACAGGAGATATGCACGGGTTCGTTGCAAATATAGCATGTGCCTCATCAACTGTACCCGCGCCGAAACCGGCCGGTCATACAGGCGGCCTGCACCGCATTCGCGGTGGCGGGAAACGGAGGCGGACATGCTCACACACAGGCGTTGGGAATCATTGGACAGGGCGGACCACGGCTGGCTGCGTGCGAAACACCATTTCGCGGTCAGCGCCGACGGCAATCCTGCGCATGCTCCCCTGGGACCCCTGATTGTCTGGAACGACGACGAGATCGCCGCTGGCAGCGGGTTTCCGATGCACGGACATCGTGACATGGAGATCATCACCTACGTGCGTCAGGGGCTGCTCGGGCATCGGGACACGTTGGGATCCGAGGGAGTGATCAACGCAGGCGATGTCCAGGTCATGAGCGCAGGCAAGGGAATACGCCACGCCGAGTTCAATCGGGGCGAGGTGCCGCTCAAGCTCTATCAGATCTGGCTGCGACCTCGTGAAAGCGGTGGAGAACCAGCGTGGGATACGAAGCCTTTCCCAAAAGGCGACCGATCCGGGCGCTTCGTAGTCCTTGCCAGCGGGTTTGGCGGCGACGAAGGTGCGCTTCCCATTCGAGCCGATGCGCGTGTACTTGGCGCGCTGCTTAAGGCAGGCGAAAGCGTTCGATACGAATTGGCGCCAGCGCGTCGCGCCTATCTCGTGGTGGCGTCGGGGCGCATCGAAGTGAACGGCGAGCCGGTTGGACCGCTTGACGGTGTGGCGATTACGACGATCGCCACGGCGCAGATTTCAGCACTTGAAGATTCAGAACTGGTGATGGTGGACGCCGGCTGATTCCCTTTCTTGTCATCCACCTCCGTAATTTAATTTAGGAGATCGTAATGGAACGCTTTAAATTTCTTCCGCTGTTGGGCCGCATCCTGATTGGTGGGCCGTTTGTCATGAGTGGTCTCGGCAAGCTTGCGGCGTACGGTGCGACAGTTGGTTATATCGCAGCCATGGGTCTGCCAGTACCGCCTCTCGCGTTCGTTCTTGCCGTGCTGACCGAACTGGGCGGCGGTTTGCTGCTGCTGTCGGGCTACCGCGCCCGTGTTGTGTCAGTGGCAATGGCGGTGTTCTGTGTGGTCACGGCGCTTTTCTTCCACCACAACTGGGCAGACCAAAACCAGATGATTCACTTCCTCAAGAACGTGATGATGGCTGGCGGCCTCCTGCAGATCACTTACTTCGGTGCGGGCGCGTTCAGCCTGGATGCCCGGCTCGGACGCATCGCTTCACGTCTTTCGCCTCTGAACGCAAGCTAGGCCTGCCATGCAAACTACTGCCCATACCTCCGGCCCGCTGAGGGCCGGAAGAGCGATAGTCACACGGACAGCCGGCCGGCAACACGGTGCCGTCAAGCGGCTGGTCAGTCCGTCCGACCTTGGAGAAGTGTTGAAGCCGTTTGTCTTTCTCGACTATTTCGATAGCTCGGTGGAAGCCAACATGCGCTTTTCCATGCATCCCCATTCGGGCCTCGCCACGACGACCGTGCTGCTGGAAGGTGAAGTTGAGTATGAAGACACGACAGGCGCGTCGGGGATCATGCCGGCTGGCAGCGTCGAGTGGATGAACGCGGGGCGAGGCGTGTGGCACGATGGTCGCGCCCGAGGCGATGGACCGGTGCGCGGCTTTCAACTGTGGGTCGCGTTGCCGCCCGAGATCGAACTAGGCGAGCCCCGTAGCCAGTATTTGTCGGTGAGCGAAGTGCCTCGCATCGGTCCGGCGCGCGTTGTCCTGGGTCGTTATGGAAACGCCGAAAGCCCGGTAGCCGCACCGGCAGGCATCAACTATCTGTTCGTGCGGCTTGCGGCTGGAGAGCGTTGGGAATACACGCCACCGGCTGGTCACGAGGTCGCCTGGGTTTGTGTACAGCGTGGCGCACTGCGCATTGCAGATGAATCCGTCGCCGACGAGCTCGTTGTGTTTGACGAGTCCGAAGACGTCCTGGCATTCACTGCCGATGAAGACACAGAGTTCGTCCTCGGCTCCGCGATCCCTCATCCGCACGATCTCGTGCTTGGCTATTACTCGGTTCATACGTCGTCGGAAACGTTGCGTGCGGGTGAGGCCAGGATCAGGGAGATCGGGGTACAACTGCGTCGCAGCGGGCGCATCGGATAGTCCGCTTAAAGCGGTTTGCGGTTCAGGCAGTGTGCGAAGACTCTTTCGGGAACACCTCATGCAAAACGTCCATGTTGGTAACGCCGCCATTCCGGCGATCGGCTTCGGCACTTACGGAATGAGCGCTGCGGAGATCTATCGACTGATCCCCGCAGCGCTTCGTGCCGGCTTCCGCCATATCGATACCGCGCAAATCTACGGTAACGAAGGCGAAATCGGCGACTGCGTCGCAGCGTCCGGCATCCCAAGAAGCGAAATCTTTCTGACGACCAAGGTCTGGGTGAGCAATTATGCAGTGAGAAACTTCGAAGCGTCAGTGAACGAGAGCCTCCGAAGGCTCAAGACAGACTATATCGATCTGCTTTTGCTGCACTGGCCGGGATCGAACGTACCGCTGGCGGAACAGATCGCGGGCCTCAATGCAGTCGCGCGCGCCGGCAAGGTTCGACACATCGGCGTGAGCAATTTCAATCGCGCATTGATGGCGGAATCTGTGCGGCTCTCTGCGGTTCCTCTCGTGACGAACCAGTTCGAATATCACCCGTATCTGAACCAGTCCTTGCTGATTGAAAGCACGTTGCAGGCGGGGCTTGCCGTGACGGGATACTGCGGCATGGCGATTGGCCGTGTGTTCTTGGAGCCAACGCTTGAGGAGATCGCGGCCCGTTACGACAAAACCATCGCTCAGATAGTCTTGCGGTGGCTTGTACAACAGCGCGGAGTTGTCGCGCTTTCGAGGACCGCCAAGCTTGAGCGGCTGGCGCAGAACCTCGCGGTATTCGACTTCGAACTGGAGAGCGAGGATATGACGGCAATACATTCGTTGGCGACGGCGGACAGCCGGATCGTCAATCCACCTGGGCTTGCGCCAAAGTGGGACAGAACAAGCGGCTGATTACGCGTGCCCTCGATACCCCTGCGCTTGAAGTGACTTACGGGCGATTCGCATCTCTCAGATACGTTGATGAGGCGATCAGATGAACGCACGTGTCAGCATTCGCGTCCGATCTTGATCGTCAGTTCGTCTTCCTCGACCATTTCTCCGAAGCCCGTCGGCACCATAACGAGAGGATGGTCGATTGCGTCGTGGCTGTCCGCCAGCGCGAAGGCTTCGAGGATTATCTTCTGCACGTCCTGGCGCATCATGGTTACTTCAAACGGCAGATGCACAGCAAAAGGATCCCAGTCGAAGCAACCGACCACCGTGGATTGCCAGGCCTCGCGCGGCAATTTCGACGCGAATTGAACCAGGCCCTCGAACGCGGTGATCGAATTCATCAGTAATCCTGTGGGAAGTCTGCCGAGACTTTCATAACGGCTCGCCAGCGCGCGCCGCGAAGACGACGCGCCGTATCCGAAGCATTCCACGGCATCTGCCGCGGGGCTGATCCCGCGAGCCTCGAACGCGTCGCGGTAGCCGGCAATGCGCATTTCGGTCGCATATTCGTCCACGATGCCACCCAGAAAAAGTAGTTCGCCGGGCGAACTGCCGGCGGCGATCATCTTCTCCATCAGGGCCTCTGTCAGCGCCCGCGCGCCGCCGCGATTGTCCGACACCACCGATGGTGCACCTGGGCCGGGCAGGTCGACGTTGATGCATGGAATACCTGCCGCCGAGCACAGTGCGTCAAGAGGCGTGGGATTGCGCACGCCGACGATGAACAGCAACTCCACCTGCTGCGAGATGAGCGTCTCCGTCACGCTCATTTCTACCGCCGGGTCGCGTTGGGTACTGACCACGATTGGACACAGCCCACGGCTCCTCGCATGCTCCTCGAAGTTCTCCGCGAGCCCCGCAAAAAAGCGGTTGCGATAGTGCGGAAGGATCATGCCGGCCAGTCCCGAGCGAGACAGGCGCAGTCCGCGCGCTTTCATGTTCACGTTGTAGCCAAGTTGCGCGGCGCTCGCGAGGATCCGGTTGGCGGTTTCTTCCTTGATGCGATAGCGAGCCCAGGTGCCGTTCAGCACCATGCTCACCGCTGACGTCGAAGAACCCGTCGCTTTGGCGATGTCATAAATAGTCGACTTACGTCCTGAACTGCTGCGGGCCATCTGCCTTTTACTCCCAAAGCACCATCGTTCATGTTGTGCAGACGGTAGACCTTCTGCCACCGGAAGCCATATTAGGGTATCTACCCGATTGACCCCCTCGCTGAATGGATTCAGCATTTGCTCACCGATTTGCTGAATGGATTCAGCAAACTTTGCTGAGGTTAGCGGATCGGCTCATTTCCATTACCTATCCGGGCGTTTGGCGAAGCTTGCCGAGGTCCAACGGAGGAGACATGTCAAAGAACTTCGTGCGCACACTGTGCGCAGGCATCGCCGCGTTTGCACTCGCGACAGGCCTGGCTTCGGCGTCGCCCGACAAGCCAGTCATCGGCATCGTCGTGAAGATTGGCGGCATCCCATGGTTCAACGCCATGGAGGCGGGGATCAAGAAACGCGCGGATCAACTGGGCGTCAAGGCGTTTATGGTTGGCCCGACCAGCGCGGACCCGGCGTTGCAGGTCCGGGCGATCGAGGATCTGATTGCGCAGCACGTCGATGTGATCGGCGTGGTGCCGAACGATGCCAAGGTACTGGAGCCCGTCCTGCAGCGGGCGCGAGCCGCGGGCATCAAGGTCATTACGCATGAGTCTCCGAACCAGGAGAATACGGATTGGGACTTCGAACTGGCCTCGGTCAAAGGCTTCGGCGAAGCGTATGGCAAGCGCCTCGCCACCGCCATGGGCGGCAAAGGAGAGTACGCGGTCTTCGTCGGTTCGCTCACCGTGCCGTTGCACAACGCATGGGCCGACGCCGCGATTGCTTATCTAAAGGCCAATGATCCGGACATGAAGCTGGTCGGCGACCGCTATGGCGTGGCCGAGAACGTCGACGCATCGCGCCAGACGGCGCTTGATCTGATGCGGGCTCATCCCGATCTGAAGGGCATTCTGGCGTTCGGCAGCCAGGGGCCGATCGGAGCGGCTCGCGCTGTCGACGAAACGCATAAGAAAGGCCAGGTCGTGGTGCTAGGACCGTTCTCGCCGGGACAAGGCAAGCGTCTCGTGCATGACGGCATCCTGACCGGCGGCTACATGTGGAATCCGGAGCTGGCGGGTGAGGTATTCGTCACACTCGGCACGATGGTCGCGAAGGGTGAACCGATCAAGGACGGCACGAACATCCCGGGTCTGGGCGTCGTGCATCCGCAGGGTCACGATCTGATCGTCGACCAGCTGGTGGATCTCAATGCCAGTACCGTTGACGATCTCGCGAAGTTAGGTCTCTGAAGCGACCTTGGTTGCCTGTCAGTCGCATTGGAGCATTCCCATGATTTCAGCGGCCTCAAAGGATCGTCCTGTGCCTGAGCGGGGACACACGAGCGAAGCGGGCGTGGTCGTCGACACCTCTCGTACGCCGCTGCTCAAGCTCGACAATATCTCCAAGATATTCGGCGGTGTGAAAGCGCTGCAGGCTATCAGGTTCGACGTGCTGCCCGGCGAGGTGCTGTGCCTCGCCGGCGAAAACGGCTGCGGCAAGAGCACGCTGATCAAGGTGATCAGCGGGGTCTATCAGCCGGAGCCTGGTGCCGTCATGCTGATGGACGGTCAGTCGATCGAGGGGTTGGATCCGGCGAAGGCGCGGGAGCTGGGCATCCAGGTGATCTGGCAGGATCTCGCGTTGTTTCCCGAGATGACGGTCGCAGAGAACATTGCTTTCGAACAGAACCTCGGGCCGCGTCCGCGCCTCGTCAACTATCGCCAGATGAAAGTGGCGGCGCGCCGCATCCTCGAGCGGCTCGGCGTTTCAATCGATCTGGGCCGTTCGGTGCGTTCGTTGTCGATCGCTCAGCGCCAGATCGTCGCCATCGCCCGGGCGCTCGTTGCCGACGCGCGCCTCGTTTTCATGGACGAGCCGACGGCCTCGCTCAGTCATGCCGAAACCGAGGCACTCCTTACGATCGTGCGCCGTCTCTCGGCCGACGGCATTGCCGTGGTATTCGTCAGTCACCGGCTTGCCGAAGTGCTCAACGTCTGTACGCGCGTGACGGTGTTGCGCGACGGCCAGTACGTCGGCACTTTTCCCACGGCCGGCATGACGCAAACCCGCCTCACGGAACTGATGACGGGCCGCACCTTCGACTATGCCGTGCGCACGACGGACCTGTCCGCCGCACCCGCTGTACTGCAGGTAGATAGCCTGACCCGCCGGGGTGAATATGACGCAGTTTCGTTCTCCGTCAGGAAAGGCGAGATCCTCGGCGTCACGGGTCGCCTTGGCGCGGGGCGAACGGAACTCGCGTTGTCGTTGTTCGGCATGACGCGTCCGGACGCCGGCTCGATCGGCCTCGACGGCAAGAAATTATCGCTGGGCTCGAACCGCGACGCGATACGGGCGGGTATAGCCTATGTTTCCGAAGATCGCCTTCAGCTCGGCCTCGTGCAGCCGCAATCGATCGGCGACAACACCGTGGCCGCGGTGCTCGACAATCTTCTCGACGCCACGCGTCTGATCAGTCTCAGGAAGCGCGACGGCCTGATCAAGGACTGGATCCAGCAACTGGCGGTCAAGATCGGCAAGCCCGAGGATGCGGTCTCCACGCTGTCCGGCGGCAACCAGCAACGCATCGTGCTCGCCAAGTGGCTCGCCACGAACCCGAAGCTGCTGATTCTCGATTCACCCACGGTAGGCGTGGACGTCGGCGCCCGAGCCGGCATCTTCGCCATCATCCATAAGCTGGCTGCCCAGGGCATGGCCATCCTGCTGATCTCCGACGAGATCCCGGAGGTCTACTTCAACGCCGACCGTATCCTGCATATGCGCAATGGCCGCATGGTGAAGGAATACGTGCCGGGTGCCACATCCATCGACCAAATCGAGCGAGACGTCCATGCCTGATCTGCGCAAACTCGGAATCGGTTCGATCGAGGCGCTGCTGATCCTCGTCATCGCCGTCATGGTGATCGGCCTTGGCGCGACGACCTCGACTTTCCTGACCTTGCCCAATCTGTTCGACCTCCTAAACCAGAGTTCGGTCAACATCATCTTTGCCGTCGGACTGCTAGTTGTACTTATCGCTGGCGGCATCGACATCTCGTTTGCGGTGGGCGCTTCCGTGGTGCAGTACCTGACCGCCTTGACGGTCATGCATCTGGGCGGAGGCAACTGGGCGCTAGGCGTCCTCGCATCGGCCGCGTTCGGGTTTCTGCTGGGCGCCATCAATGCCACGTTCATCTACCGGTTCCGCATCGTCTCCATCGTGGTGACCATCGCGACCTTTAACGTGTTCTTTGGCGGCCTGATGTTTTTGACCGGAGGCGTATCCCTCTACGATCTGCCGGACTGGTGGATGAACCGCATTTCACTGATCGCGCTGAAGACATCAAGCGGCGTTGCCGACCTCGGGCTGCCTGTCGCCGTCATGTTCTGCACGGTCGTGGCCACCTGGTTCCTGCTGCGGCGCACGACCACCGGCAGGCAGCTCTACGCCATGGGAGACAACCCGGAAGCGGCGCGGCGCGTCGGCATCAATATCGGCGCCATGCACTACATCGCCTTTGGCTGGCTTGGGATGATGGCCGGGATCGCGGGGCTGATGCAGGCGCACTACGTTCAGGAGGTGGTGCCCAACGCGCTGTATGGCCGCGAACTGGACGTGCTCGCCGCCGTGGTGCTCGGCGGCGCACGACTGGGCGGCGGACGCGGCACGATCCTCGGTGCGATCCTTGGCATTCTGCTCACCGCCATCACCGCGAACGGACTCAACCTGCTAGGGGTCTCTCCGTACGCGTTCAAGATGATCATCGGCGCCGTCATTCTGATCGCGATTACCTTGTCGAGCGGCGGCTTCGCCAAACTCGTCGGATCGCGCTTCGCGTCGCAACGCGTCAAGGCCTTCTCATGAAAACCTCTTCGTCGCAACGTTCCGCTGTAGCGTTCGTGCCTGCTGACGTCGTCGGTCTGCTCGGCTTTCTGGCTGTCGTGATTCTGGCAATGAGCCTTGCGTCCAGCCGCTTTTTTTCTGCGGATACGTTTGTCTCCGTGGCCTTTCAGCTGCCGGAACTGGGGCTGTTCACGCTGGCGATGTTGATGCCGCTGATCTCCGGCGGCTTCAATCTCGCCGTAACCTTCACCGCCAATATTTCCGGACTGGCCATGGCCTGGGTGCTGCACGCCTATGGCGGGGCGGATGCCGGCGCTGGCGTCATCGTGCTGGGCATTGTCGCGGCACTCGCCACAGGTGCCGCGTCCGGATGGGTGATGGGCGCCATTATCGCGCGCACCGGCGCAAGCCCGATCCTCGTCTCCCTCTCGATGATGATCTTCCTGCGCGGCCTCGGCGAATTCCTGACCCACGGCGGCGATATCTCCGGCTTCCCGCCCGCCGTGCTGGTAATGGGCAATGGCCTGCTGCTTGGCGTGCCGGTGCCGCTATGGATCTTCGCCGGCTG
This sequence comes from Paraburkholderia phenazinium, assembly GCF_900141745.1. NCBI lineage: Bacteria > Pseudomonadati > Pseudomonadota > Betaproteobacteria > Burkholderiales > Burkholderiaceae > Paraburkholderia > Paraburkholderia phenazinium. Next base: position 1,610,980 of record NZ_FSRM01000002.1, read on the forward strand.
CGCGGCCGTCTGGCACGTCGTCATGACGCGCTCGCGACTTGGCTTTGCCACACGCATGATCGGCTCGAATCTCGAGGCGACGCGCTACTCGGGCATTGCCACCACGCGCGCGGTCACGCGGATTTACATGCTGTCGGGTCTCATGTGCGGCGTTGCCGGCATCGTCATGCTGGCCAGTTTCAACTCGGTGCGCGTCGGTCATGGCGAGGCTTTCCTGCTGATTTCCGTACTCGCCTGCTTCCTCGGCCGCGTCGACCCGTTCGGCGGCTTCGGGCGTGTCGTGCCGGTGGTGATTGCGCTGGTCATCCTGCAGGTGATTGCCTCTGGCCTCAATCTGCTCGGTGCGAACCAACATCTCGCCACCGCCTTATGGGGTGTGTTTTTGCTTGCCGTGATGCTGCTCCGTTGGGCGTGGGCAAACGGCTTTTTTCAGTCCTTGGTCCGCAGACGCGCGACCGCATCGGGAGGAGTTGCACAATGAATACGCTTGGTGTTCACGCATTGGTATGGGCTGGCGATCTGACGCCGGAGTCGACGCGCAAGGTAATCAGCCAGACCAGGGCCGCAGGCTTCGATCTCGTTGAACTGTCGTTACATGGGCCAAAGGTAATGGACCTGGCGCTCACTCGCGACCTGTTGCAGGAGCACGGGCTGCAAATCGGCTGTTCGCGTGGCCTGACCTTCGACGCGGACGTCTCCAGCGACGATCCGGCCACGGTTGCGCGTGGCGTGGCGCTGCTGGAAGAAGGCATCACCATTACCGCCGAGCTCGGGGGCAACTACTTCGGCGGCATCCTGTACGGCGCGATGGCCAAGTATTCAGCGCCCGTCACCGTGCAGGGACGCAGGAACGCGGTCGACTCGCTCAAGCGGATTGCAGACTTCGCCTTGAAGAAAAACGTGACCCTCGGGCTTGAAGTGGTGAATCGTTACGAGAGCAACCTGCTTAACACGGCATCGCAGGCGCTCAGAATACTGGACGATGTCGATGCGCCCAATGTGGTTGTGCACCTCGACACCTATCACATGAACATCGAGGAATCGGACTTCATGCAGCCGGTACTGGAGTGCGGAAAAAGGCTCGGTTACGTCCATATCGGCGAGAGCAATCGCGGTTATCTGGGTTCTGGAACCATCGACTTCGTGCAGTTTTTCCACGCACTCGCCATGATCGACTATAAGGGTGTGGTCACGTTCGAGAGTTTCTCTTCCGCGGTCGTGAACGAACAGTTGTCCAACGCACTGGCAATCTGGCGAAACATGTGGGACGACGGCATGGATCTGGCAACACACGCAAGGAGTTTCATTGCCGGCGGGATCAATGCTGCGGCCAAAGCGAAGGCGCATCACTGAGAGTGCCGTGCTGTTCTGTTGCAAAGAGGAGCGGCAGATACAATTAGGATGCCGTATGGATTGGTGCCGTCATGCGGTTTCCCGTTGTCATATTGCATGGCATGCGGTATTTTGGGCCCGTTGACAGTATCTACCTGCCCGAATAACTCTGGATTGTATCGATGATCGAAGACCCCTTTCTCGCCCGGCTGGAACAGCTTGTCGCCGATGGTCAGCGCCGTATCCTCGGCCTGGTGGGCGCGCCCGGAGCCGGCAAATCAACGCTGGCGGAGCAGATCCTTGAAGCGCTGCCTGGCCGGGCCGTGGTTGTGCCGATGGATGGTTTTCACCTTGCGAACGTCGAACTCGAACGGCTCGGGCGCGCGTCCCGCAAGGGCGCCGAAGATACCTTCGACAGTGCGGGTTACGTCGCGCTGCTGAGCCGTCTGCGGGCACCGCGCCATGGCGAGACGGTCTATGCGCCGGCTTTTCGGCGGGAGATCGAAGAGCCCATCGCCGGGGCCATTCCTGTCAGCCCCGACGTGCCACTCGTTGTCACCGAGGGAAACTATCTGCTACTGGAGCGCGGGCACTGGAAGGCGGTTCGCCCACTTCTCGACGAGGCCTGGTATGTCGAAGTCGATCCGGAGTTGCGCAGGCAGCGGCTTGTCGATCGCCACATCAGGTTTGGTCGCGATGAAGACGCTGCTCGAAAGTGGGTCCAGCAGACCGACGAGCCCAATGCAGTATTGATCGATTCGACGCGAGATCGTGCCGACCTGGTGTTTCGGTGGCCGTCGTAGAAGGCCGGCGGAATCCGACTGCTAGCTAACCTGGAAAGACGGGACGATGGATTCAATGGAACGTTGGACGTTGAAATGGGCCCATGGCGAAGCGACTGCGCAGTCGCTTGGCGGAATGCTTGCTCCTGTGCGATTCGAACTGGGCGGGGGCCGCAGCGTTTCGCCGCTGTACGTGGCTCCATGGGGTGACGACGCTCGCTGGCCAGGTCTCCTGCGCGCGTTGCGCGGCGAATGGCCGTGCCTGCCGTTTGGAACGGTTGCGGCACCACCCGGTCTGCCTCCAGGCTTCGAGACACGGAACGCCACTGATACGTGGAACCATGGATACGGCGCGAATCACATGTGGCGCCTTGTCGAGAAGACTGCAGACAGGCTCACGCTGCGGATTGATTACCCATCCGAGGAAGCAATCGAAAGCCTCGAGCGCACCATTGAAGTTGACCCTGAAGCGCCGGCGCTTATCGTCTCACTGACTGTCCACGCGCGTAGAGACGTCGTCTTGCCGTTCGCTCTCCACCCTACATTCGCCGTACCGGACGAGGGAGTCGAGGTGCTCGCATGTCCGTATCAAATGGTTCACAGCTACCCGGTCTCACCGGAGTCGGGCATTTCGCGGAGCTTGCCGAACCATGCCTTCGCTTCTCTGAAAGAGATCGCGACAGCAACCGGCCCTATGGACGTGACGCGATTGCCACTGCTGGGCAAGACTGAGGAGTTGTTACAGATCGCAGGGTGTCGGCCGCCGTTTGTCTTGCGATATTCCACTCAGCAGGCCGATGTCCTGCTCGACTGGAATCCCGAGGAACTTCCGGACGCGTTGCTCTGGATTAGCAATGGCGGACGTGCGTACGAACCATGGTCCGGACGAAACTTTGCATTGGGCGTTGAGCCGGCCCAAAGCTTTTTCGACCTTGGCCGTGTAGTGATGCCTCCGGCCGACCATCCGCTGGCGGGCCGAACGGGTCTCGCGTTCCGCGCCGGTGTGTCGCGCACGGTCAGCTACCGGCTGTCAGCGCGTTCGGTGTGAAAGCGCTCCGCGCATGCGGTCACTATCCCTTGAAGGGTAGTGTGCTGGAGAAGGTGTCTATTGCCTTCACGCGCTGACAAATTAAGCAAAAGTTGATCAAAAATAAACCAAAAGTTGAACGTCAGATCGGGCACGCGGATCGGTGCAGCAGACGCTGAATAAATCAAAAGCCCGCAACTATTTGCAGAAATAAAGCAAAAGCTGAAATTGTTTGATTTTTTATGTAATGCATTGATTTTAAATGTTATTTCTTGTCAATGAATTGCGGGGTGAAGCATATGTTGAGCGTTTCATGGTCGTCACGTGCCTACGGTAACCGCCCAACAGATTATTAATCAAAATGTGGTGTACCCAAGAGGGTCCACAGAGCGGGTTGGATATTTCCGTAAGAGGCTGAAGGTAGGGAGCGGAGCGAGTCTCAAGCGCGGTCCGAGATTGGATAGAAACTTCTAAGGGAAAGCTCTCGAATCGCTTTTTCTTTGATGCAGATATTGGAGCACAACAAAGTCTGCAGCAAACGCTTCTGGATATTTCAGATACAGCAGAGCCTACTGCACGTCTCAAAACTGTGTTGCCATGCAGCATTAGCAGGAGTAATCGGTTCGCGAGCAGTCAGTTGGGGCGTATTTCGATCGCTGTAGTGCCTCTTGCGCATACCTTAAATTGGGGGGGCGAGACAAATTTACCGACAGCACCACCGCCCCGCTTAGCAGTCCCTCAAGTCGGCGTGTCACCGATAGCAGATTCGTCATAAGAAAGGGCGTCCGACTCCTGCGCTGACTCGAACTAGTTTGCGGCGGCCCCAGTACCCGTGCGCCGTCTTCCCGCGGCGCCCGAATTCCCTCCGAGTTAGGCCTCGTCTTCGTGCAGAGATTTTGCGCAGGCGAATCAGTTTCTCGGTCAAGTAGAAATCCCCGCGCCTGAAAGCTAGTTTTCTTGCCGTTATGCCCTGTCGGTTGGACATCTGTTCGACGCTCGACGCCAGCTTCGCAGAAATTGCCGAGGAGCACTATTCGACACAACGCCATAAGATACGGACCTTGTTGAGCACTTTGGCGACGGATGTTCCGTTCGATCTAGATGCTTGTGTTGGTGTCGTTCCGGCTCCGCTTACGTCCGTCGATGGTGGCGATGAGGAGGCGCGCCGTGTCGTCACCAGATATCAGTTGCGTGATTCCGACCTTTAACGATCGCGTCCATAACCATGAGCCGTAAGCTCGGTGCTAGGACAGGAAGGCGCGTTGGTAGAAGCGATCCTTGTGCATGATGGCAGACGAACCATAAGCGGCTCGGGAACCCGTCTTGACGGGTTGCGCTAATCGACGATCACAGTGGCATCGAACTGATGCATATGTTCGGCAAAGGACAGATGAAACATGCTCGAGCTTATCATCCGCCCGTCGCCGATCGATTCTACGAACTCGCAACGTAAGCAATACTTTGCATATCGATTCGACTCTACTCATCGAGTCTTACTGCGACAAATCCCGTTGATGAGACGTGTCTGAAGATCCGTGGCCGGCGCCTTCTCGGGAAGGCTCTTGCGCACGGCGGCCACCATTTCCGATGTAACGGCAGGTGCCGTGTTCCCCCAGCTACTACGCACAAACGTCAACACATCCGCCAGATCCTGATCGCTTAGCCGATCAGCGAAGCCAGGCATCGCATAGTGCGTCGGCGCGGATGCCGTCCAAGGCATCTGGGCCCCGGACAACACGATACGAATCAGCGACGACGGATCTTTCGTGTTGACCGTGGTGCTCAACGCCAGTCGCGGGAAAGTCCCATTCCAACCGTTGCCAGTAGTCCGGTGGCAGGCTGCGCAATTATTCAGGAACTGGATCGCGCCGTTACTGCTGGCGCTCCCGTCGTGGAACATCTTCTCCGTGGCGCTATCGTACGTGAGCGACGTCTGGTCCGGATGCGCCGGTCCCAACGTTTTCAGATACGTGGCGATCGACATGAGATCGCTGTCCATCATGAATTGGGTACTGTCCTGTACGACCTCGGCCATGCCGCCAAAGGCAGCGGAGTGCTCGTTACGGCCACTCTTCAGGAACGCGACAATATCCCCCTCGCTCCAATTGCCGAGGCCGTCCTTCACGTCTCCGCGCAGATTCTCTGCGAGATAACCGTCGATCACCGTACCTGACAGGAACGTCGATCCATCGTCGCTCAGCGATGCTTCCTGCATCGTCACCTTACGGGGCGTGTGACACGCGGAGCAATGCGCCAGACCTTCCACCAGATACCGGCCACGGAGCACCGGATCAGTAGCGCTTACAGGTGTGTCGTCAGTTACCACGTCTGGTGCATACAGCTTACGCCAGACCGACAGCGGCCATCGCATTGACATCGGCCACATGATGTCCGTGGTCTTGTTCGCCTGCGAGACCGGTTGCACGCCGTGCATAAAGTACGCATAGAGCGCCTTGATGTTTGATGGCTTGACCTTCGCATACGACGGATAAGGCATCGCCGGATACAGTGTCTCGCCATTCTTCGCTATCCCGTGGCGAACCGCTCGATCAAAGTCGTCAAGGGTGTAACTGCCAATCCCGGTGTCTTTGTCGGGCGTGATGTTCGACGACCAGATCGTGCCGATCGATATGCTCATCGGCAGGCCACCAGCGAACGGCTTTCCATCCTTCGCGGTATGGCAGGCGACACAGTCACCGATTTGCGCGAGGTAGGCCCCCTGCCTTATCAATTGGGTCATATCCGCGCTAGTTGCATCCTGCGCGCGCACAGTCGTGGATAATGCCGCTAGTCCAAGCGCGAGCGATGACATGACAACCGACGCCAGCGCCGGCAGCACGCGCTTCGTATATTTAGTCATCGTGCGTGCCTAAGCCTGCACCAGCGGGCCGGGGTTCTTCAGGTACTGTTCGCGGATCGCTTTCACGGAACGGTAAGCGATTGCCGTTACCAGCCCTGTCGGGTTGTACCCCATGTTCTGCGGAAACAGACAGGCGCCCATCACGAAAACGTTCGACACACCCCAGGTTTGGCCATACGTGTTGACCACGCTGTCCTTCGGATTGGTACCCATGATGGCGCCGCCAGTCAGGTGTGTGCTTTGATACTCGCGCACATCGAAATGCTTTCCCTTCTTGCGGATGCCACGAACTACCCTGTCACCGCCCATCACATTGGCCAGCTTTTCCATCTGGTCGCCCATGAAACCCAGCATGTCATACTCGTTGTCATGCCAATCGAACGTCATGCGCAGCAATGGCTTACCGAACTTGTCGCGATAGGTCGGATCCAGATCGAGATAAGCGTCCTTGTAAGACATGACCGAGCCAGCGATCGCGATATTCATATACCGCTGATATGCATCCTGGACACCCTCTTTCCAACCCGAGCCCCATGACGGCGTCCCCGGTACCGTCGGGGCCTGGCCGATCGGTCGGCCGCCCGAGCTCAAACTTCGAATGCTCGCCCCCCCTATGAAGCCGAGCGGCCCGTGGTCGAACTGGTCGCCATTGAAGTCGTCCAAGCCGACAGCGCCTGCGCCCGCGGCCGCGAAGCGGTTAAAATGTGTGCCCTTGGGCATCAGGATGCCAATGCTTCCGTTCATCTGGTAGGCGAAGTTTTTGCCGACCACACCTTCACCCGTCAACGGGTTATACGGCTTACCAATGCCGGACAACAGCAGCAGACGCACGTTGTGCATCTGAAAGGCTGTCAGGATGACCATGTCCGCCGGTTGCTCGACCTCACGCCCCTGCCGGTCGACATATGTCACCCCGGTTGCCTTCGTGCCCGTGGAGTCCATATTGACCTTGATCACCTGCGATTCGGTCCGAAGCTCGAAGTTCTCACGCTTGAGCAGAACCGGCATGATCGTCGTCTGTGGCGATGCCTTCGAATACATGTAGCAGCCATAGCCATCGCAGAAACCACAAAAGTTACACGGTCCGATGCGCACACCATAGGGGTTCGTGTATGGCGCGGACGCATTCGCTGCCGGTGCCGAGTACGGATGCAGACCCACTTCCCGTGCGGCTTTTTCAAACAACATGCCGCTATATTGCTTTTGCAGCGGCGCTGTCGGGAATTCGTTGGTTCGTGGACCCTCCAGCGGATTACCTTCTTCGGCGCCAGTTAGCTTGCCATTGATATTGCCGGCCCTACCCGAAACAGCCATGACTTTTTCCGAAAAGTCATAGAACGGCTCGAGATCCTTGTAAGTCACGCCATGATCTTGCAGCAACATATTGTCGGGAATGAATTTCTTGCCATAGCGCTCGGTATAGCGCGTGCGCATCTCGAGTTCTTCCGGCAGGTTGCGGTACATCATGCCGTTCCAGTGAAAGCCGGCACCGCCGACACCATTTCCCAGCAGAAATGCGCCATGCTGACGATACGGCACCGCTGTCCTCGTCATATCGTGACGAATGGTCACCGTTTCGTCGGCAAGGTGCTGCAATAGCTCGCCGCGTGTGGAGTACTTCAGTTCGTCCGCGACCTTCGGATATTCCGCGTCCGTCGGTGTATCGCGGAACTCCCCGCGCTCGAGCGCCAGCACGTTAAGGCCGGCCGCCGTCAACTCGATTCCCATGATTGCCCCGGTCCATCCAAAGCCGATCAGGACGACGTCTACCTTGTCTTTTTGGATTGCCATGTTATCCCCGCATTCCCGAGATCGAGACCGGGCCGTACGGATAGTTCACGTTTGGCTTGTCGATCCAGTCTATGAAATCCGCACGGGCACCCGGGAATCCGATCATTTTCCAACCGCCCATGTTCTTGTTGCCACCGTAAATCGGATCGGCCAGATAAGCTTCCTTGGTGTTTGCCAACAGATATGAAAAGAAGGTCCTGGAGGGAAGAGATTCGAATTGCGGCGTGCCGGCGTCGAGTGCTTTCAGGACTTCGACTTGAAGACCCTTCGACAAATCGACAAACACCTTGTCATGATGCTTCACGCAGTACGTGTTGGTCTCGGCAACACCGTGGCGATAAATCTGGCGCGGGTTCAGGTTCATCTGGTAGCCCATGTCAGGGCTTTCATCCGGATGAAACGGTCCCTGCATATACCAGAGCTTGCCGTGCCCGTAAGGCGTTTCCATCTGGCGGTCAATGAAGACCGGTACGTCACACTCAAGCGCGCCGGCACCAAATTTATCCGATGGAATGAGGTGATCGACAGCCGCTTCAATGAACGTGTATTCCTCTTTCGTGAAATAGGTTGGTTCGTAGAGTCCGAGACTGGTAGCGCCCAGTTCATTGGCACTCCCCGTCTGTGGGGGTTTGGAACAGGCCGTTTGTGTTAGTGCGACGCCTGTGGCCAGGCCGGATGCCGGTACGATTGCGAACATCTGTCGCAAGAATCGTCTGCGCGGTTCTTTTTCTTGAGACATTATGATTCTCCGAAGAGATTGAGCATGTGATCGAGGGGGGCGCAATGAGGTGTTCTGGTAATCTGGTTAAGAGTTGCCAACAAAACTGATCAACCAACCTTGAGCAGACGACAGCACAAGCCAGATTGAGCAACGCGACATGAGTATCGAGAGCCCGTTCGAAACGGATGCACAGTTTGCCGAAACCGGCAAACCAGGCATGTGTGCGTTCGACCACCCAGCGATGACGGCCGAGCCTTTCGCTGCTCTCGATACCACGACGCGCAATGCGTGCCGTGATGCCTCGTTGTTGCAGTGATTCCCGGCAGAGCGCATAGTCGTATCCCTTGTCAGCATGGACCTTGTCCGGCCGCCGCCGTGGTCGCTCAGGCACGCCCGACACGGGCGGTATTGCATCGAGTACAGCTTCGAACACCGTCGAGTCGTGCCGGTTGGCGCCTGTGACCACCGGGGCCAGCGGGATACCCTGGGCGTCTACTGCAATATGCCGCTTGCTGCCTAGCTTGCTCCGGTCGGTCGTGTTTGGCCCGGTCGGCTCGCCCTATAAATGCTCACACGACTCCAGTCAATCGCGTCATATCCACGCAGGCGTACAAGGAACGCCCGATGCGAGTCTGCCCACACGCCGTTGTCCTGCCATTCACGCGGTCGACGCCAACACGTCATGCCACTGCCGAAACGCATCTCCGCTAGTGGCAAGTGGTGGCTCCATAGTTTGATCAGTTTTGAATCACGAGACGCGCGAAATGGATCATTGCCCAACGATCAAACGCGCCCGTATCCACGGTCGGATAACCTTGTCGAAGATAGCTTTATGCGTCCAACTGCCAGAGTCTCCCATGTGTCGGCCTTCTGGGTTGACCCATGCGTCCTTTGGCGTCCCGGTCTGCAGTAGCTCGATTAGATCGGTGAACGGCGTTTGGCTGTCCTGTACACCACCGATCAGAAGCATAGGTGACGTCGGCTGTCCCAGGAGTCCGGCTGCCTTCAGCGACATCGACGGCATATAGTTCAAGAGCGCTTCTACCGAGGGTTGCCCAAGAACATATAAGCGTGATGCAACGAAATCAAACAGGTATTCCTTCGTGTGCAGAGAGTTATCTTGCCATGCACGCTGAAAATAACTGTCCACCGGACCACTCTGATACACCGCACCTTTTAGACGATTCGCCTCAACAAATGCGAGCCGCGCGGACCAATAACTGCCCCAACTCGTGCCGCGTACGACGATGCGGCTACCGTCGACGTCGGTTCGCGTGAGTAGATAGTCGATCAGACGTGAATAGACCCTCTCGGCTCCCGGGCGGGCCATAGGTGCATCGCCAGTGCCGGGCATGTCGACTGCGACGTCGGCAATGCCGTCCTGCAGGAATCCGCGCCCCTGGTCAGCGACGGAGTCCTTCCATTCATCCATGCCGCCGAGGTCAAGGACAATCGGTGGCTTTGTGACACCGGGCGGTTTTTGCAGATAGGCAACGATCTGCTTGCCTTCGAATGGAATGCTGATCGTTTCGATCGGTGGATTGAGAAGCCGCCCATAGTTGGCGAAAGCTTCCTGTGCTTTTGCATACGACTGCGCTTTGCCTGGCGAATTAGGGGAGGGCCAACGACCGAACGAATAGTTGAGCCATGCTGCCCGATAGTCATCACGTGCGGCGCCAGAGTCTGTCGGTTCCTCCGATTTTGCACGCAGTTCGTATTGATCGCCAATCGCCATCCAGGCCGAAGCCCATTCGTCGCGATCGAGGGAGTGGATATGCGAGAGCGCTTCGCGAACATCATCTGGCTTGAGTCCAGTCAAAGGATAGGCACCTCGATCCGCACGCGCCTGCGTTTCGGCGGCAAGCTCAGGCCAGGAACGCGTTTGCCATTTGTCCTGTGACTCTTGAGCCACGGCGTTATGCGACAGTGCTAGAGCGGTCAACACCACGATTAATGTGCCGCCTCCATGTACGCGACGATGTTTTCTGTTGCTATCGTTCCGCAAAGTCTGCCGCGTCTTCGAAGAAAAAGTGTGATCGACAGGGTGGCGCATGATTCCCTCTTTGGTCGTCAAGAAAGTAGATCTAGTTGTATTTGATGCTTGCTCAAAAAATGTGTATCCACCTATCACTTGCCGCTCGTACTGGCTCTCACCTTCGCAACATCCTGTGCTTTGATTTCTGGAGCGCGGTTATTCCAGCCGCTTCGTACAAAACTCAACACGTCGGCGATATCCTGGTTCGTGAGGCCTAGCCTGAACCTGGGCATGGGATAGGCCGCGGGCACGCCGCCGACTACAAGATTCGCGGCGCCATTGATCGTCACGTTAATAAGCGACAATGGATTAGTGCCCAACACATCCGGGTTTCCTGCCAGGGGAGCGATGAAGGGTGCACGTCCTCGGCCATCAACCCCGTGGCAGTTGGCACAATAGGTCAAGTAGACGTGTGCGCCGTTCGGTAACGGCGTTCCTGCGACCAAGGTGGAGGTTATCTGACCGTCGTATCGATACGGCTCTCTCTCGTTGACGTCACCCGCGTGTGACGGAACCAACGAACGGAGATACCGTGCTATCGCGACTTGGTCTTCGTCGGACAAATACTGAGTACTATTGTTGACGACATCCGTCATTGGACCATACGCGGAAGCATGAACGTTCGCTCCAGTTTTCAGAAACATGTGCAGATCATTTTCCGTCCATCTACCGAGTCCCGCATTGTTATCACCGGTCAGATTCGATGCAAACCATCCGTCGAGAGATGCGCCGGAAAGGAAAGTCTGACTCTTCTCGTCGAGCGCTAGTTCTTGCATCGCCATGCCTCGCGGCGTATGACAAGCGCCGCAATGCGCGAGGCCCTGAACAAGATAAGCACCCCGGTTCCAGATGGGGTCTTTGTTCGGCTTTGCCCGATAGACCGTATCGTCAAGAAAAAGGAGGTTCCACAGCTTGAGTGGCCAGCGCATATCAAGCGGCCAAGGAATATCCGATTGTCGATTGCGCTGTTTTATGGGTTTCACACCCTTCATAAAATAGGCATACAGCGCGTCCACATCCTCATCGCTGATCTTGGAAAAGGATGGATACGGCATTGCCGGATACAAGTTATGATCTCTAGCGACTCCGTGTCGTAACGCACGCTCGAAATCGTCCCGCGTGTATCGGCCGATTCCCGTGTCGGGGTCGGGCGTGATATTGGTCGTGTAGATCGTGCCGACGGGCATTTGCATGGGCAGCCCGCCGACAAAATCCGCACCGCCTCGAACCGTGTGGCATGCTGCGCAATCGCCGATTTTTGCCAGATAGCCGCCCCGAGCGACCAAACGATCCGCAGGCGTAGCCGCCCGGCTTGGTAGACTTGCCGTTAGCACCATCGCCAGGATTGACGCAAGCGCGAACCATCTACGTATGCGCGTCGGGTTGCTTGAGATTGCAGTCTTCATCGATGAATTTCGCTTCGAAAGGAAGCCAGGAGAGCAGCGTCTACACCAGCTTTTGGCCGGCAAGCGGCAACAGTCGAATACGCTTACCGGTTGCGGCGAAAATCGCATTAACGACGGCAGGTGCGACGGGTGGCGTACCCGGCTCGCCAACACCTCCCCAGCGATCAATGTACTTGTTGCCACTTGGGATGAGATAGGTTTCGACCACGGGCATCTCGCTGATCCGAAGCGCCGGATAGTCGTGGAAGTTAGACTGCTGTACCTCGCCATTTTTGATCGTTACCTGACCCCAAAGCACAGCACTAAGCGCATATGCGACGGCGCCCTGTAGTTGCTTTTTGACGATGCTTGGGTTCACGACATATCCGCAATCAAGCGCACATACGACGCGATGTACTTTCACCCGTCCTTCGTCATCGATCGATAGGTCGACGACGTGAGCGCAGACTGAGTCGTAGCATTCGACGAGTGCCATTCCCTGGTATGTGCCGGCTTTAGTGTGCCCCCACTGAGCGCGAGTCGCTACCTCATCCACAACGGCAAGCGAGCGCGGGCTATGCGCGAGTAACTCACGCCGGAAAGCGTAGGGATCCTGGCCACTTGCATGCGCCATCTCATCAACGAAGGACTCTCTAAAAAATCCGTTCTGACTATGATTGACACCTCGCCAAAAGCCCACTGGGATCGGCAACTGCCGCATTGCGTAGCCGACTTCAAAATTGGGGATGTGGTAGCTCATGTCACCCGGTAGAAATGCCCCCATCATGTCGAAGTCCTGTCCATGCCTCAGCCGAGAGGGCATAAGGTTGGCCAGAATAGACGTACACGACAGCCGCACTTTCCATGCGAGAAGTTTTCCATTCCTGTCGAATCCTGCTACATGTCGGGCAATGGACATGGGGCGGTAGTAGTCATGCCTGACATCTTCTTCCCGGGTCCATAGCATTTTCACCGGTTTACCTACAGCCCTGGCAATCAAGACTGCCTGTTGAGCCCAATCTTGAGATACTCCGCGGCGCCCGAATCCGCCGCCAAGATGGCATTTGTGAATCTTGACGCGGGACGGATCAATCTTGAGTGTGTGTGCTACGACTTGCAGCGTCCCATCGCCATTCTGGGTAGGCGCCCAAACTTCGGCGAATTCGGGAGTTACGTGAGCAGTGCAGGTTTGGGGCTCCATCGTGGTGTGTGCGAGATATGGAACCTCATAATCGGCGTGTATTACATTGGTAGCATTTGCGAGGACCTCGTCCACGTTGCCGATCCTTTGGGCAACTGCAGGATGCGGATCGTCAAGACCCTTCAGGAAAATCTCACGGATGGATTCGTTGGATAGCGCCGCAGCAGGGCCAGCGTCCCATCGGACCAACAACGTATCAAGCGCATGGTGGGCCTGCCACCACGAGTCGGCGACTATGGCGACGGCTGTATCCCCAACCGGCACCACATGACGTACGCCAGGCATGACCAACGTCTTTGACGCGTCGAAATCTTTGAGTCGTCCGCCGAGAGTTGGGCATGCCGTAACCGTTGCGTAAAGCATGTCGGGAAGACGCACGTCGGTCGCGAAGATCGGTTTCGCCAATACTTTGTCTTCGAGGTCCAGCCGTTTCACCGGTGTCCCGATCAGTCGCCATAGGTTCGGGTCTTTTAGCGTCACTTCTTGTGGAACAGGACGCCGCGCTGCGTTTTCCGCGAGTTCCCCGTAGGTCAATGAACGCCCACTAGCAGCGTGAGTTACGACACTGTCGCGTGCCGTGCACTCCAACGCGCTGACTTTCCAACGCGCCGCGGCTTCGTCCACTAACATATGACGCGCCTGAGCACCCGCCTTACGCAGATAGAGGTGAGACATACGGATGGACGCGCTTGATGCAGTCATCATGTCGCCCCATGCGTGACCATGCGCAAGGTTTGCTTCGGGCAACACATATTCGGCCGTCACATGACTCCAGTCACAGTCGAGTTCTTCAGCTACCAGCATCGGTAACGCCGTGAAATTCCCTTGACCCATCTCCGATCGCGCAACACGAATCGTCGTGGTCTCGCCGTCTATCACAACCCAGATCCCTACCTCTGAGCCAGGGGCATTTGTGAGCAATGGCGATTGCACCACCCCTGTACTCTCCGCGAGCGAAGGCAAGCCTGTAAGGACAAGACCGCCAACCGCAGCACTGATTCCAAAGATAAAGCCCCGCCGCGAAATACCTTCGCCCTTGTTGTTCATATCGGTCCCTTTGCCGGCTTCCCTCATGTCGCTGCACAACTTCGCCACTCTGCCCGGCCGCCATTCGAACTCCATCAAGTTCCCCCGCGCAATGTACGAATCATATATCAAATTTTGTTTTATTGAAAAATATATATTATTGGCCTAAGATTGCTGTAAACGCGACGCGCGCGGTAGCTCTGATGTTCCGCTGGTCACGAGAGAAGGACTCCGCCCACAAGGAGCTTTGCGCCCTGCCGTTCTGGTCCGATTGGCTCGCAACACCGTTCAGTTGCGGTTTGTAGGCGCATGAAACGAAGTCGCAGTCGCAGGTTCCTTGCGACGAGTCGGATGGATGGGCTAAGGAGAAGGAGCAGGCTACGTCTTAGCCTGAATGAGTGCTTGACTGATCGACTGTTCGCAAACCGTGTTTGCGCATCGTCGGTTCCACGGGTTTGAAGCTGAGCATTCAACCATCCCGTCGTTTTCACCAGATAGCGTGGCAAAAATTTTATGCACAAGCTTAGGATCAACGGACGAACACAACCGGTAACGGCCTCGCCTGAAACCCCGGTTCTTTGGGTGCTTCGTGACGAGCTCGACATGACGGGAACGCGTTTTGGCTGCGGACTTGGGTTATGCGGAGCTTGCACCATACATCTGAACGGAGAGGCAGTTCGTTCCTGCTGCATTCCCGTTTCGGCAGTTGAGGACAACGAGATCACAACGGTGGAGGCGATGGGCGCGAGCGTTATCGGCAGGGAAATTCAGAAGGCATGGCTCGAGCATGAAGTACCGCAATGCGGATACTGCCAGTCGGGACAAATGATGAGCGCGATGGCATTGCTAATGAAAAACACCCGACCTTCTGATCAGGATATCGACCATGCGATGAACGGCAACATTTGTCGTTGTGGAACCTACATTCAGATTCGAGAGGCTATTCACGCAGCCGCGGCCGCACTGCGCAAATCCTAGCTAGCCTCTCAGGGGCGCTCCATCGGATTGACCGCGATTTTTGTCGATGAGGCAGAGAGGTGGTGTCAAGTTGTCGAACGGCACGCCCTTGGCACGCCGCGCTTGAGGATGCCTATTTAATGAGCCAATTGCCCCAGCATCGGCGCTCCCGTCAAGCTTTCCTTCGCCTCGAAGACCTCGCCTCGGAGCGTCTGCTTTTGCTTTGCGTCGGTGTGGTAATGGCAATGCAATGCCGAAAGAGGTTGGTGACCTGATCATGCACCGAAGCGAAAACGTTGCTGGCGACGCGTTGATCTGAAGCGGGATCAACACCCGCGATGTGCGCCCGTGCTTCCTGAGCAGCTCGCGCATAAGGCGCCTGGCCGAGTTGGTCGCTCCACCTCGGCATCAGCACGTCGAACATGGCGCCATGCAGGTCCACCGTGCGCCACAACCGGTGCCTCCTGACATTGATCGTGACGACTTCCATCCAGGTGCCACTTCGTCTCCTCGTGTCGGTGCGGCGGGCCGGATACGTCGAGCAATGTCCAGGTCAAACTTTACCGACCGACTTCGCTTGGTCTCGTACATGGGTGGGATGCCGCGCGGCCAGCAGTTCTTCGACCATGTGCAGGCTCGGCAGCAAGCGGTAGTACGGCCGCACCGCGCGGCTGATCGTATCAGGCGGAAACCGGATGTGCCTCATGTCGGCGATTGTCGCCGCATGGTCTGGCATCAAGGTGACCGTTTTCCGACATGCAGGCAATGTGCCGACCAAAAAAATATATGATTTGTTGAAAAAATATGTATCATAGCTAAATAGGTTCAAATTTTACTTTTACAGAGATATCAATGCGACTCCTTACTTTTGCGACCACCGGAGACCAGGCGAGCCGCGTCGGAGCACTACGAGACGCCGACAGGCGCGTGGTCGACATCGGAAGGTCGGCCGCTGAATTGGGTCTCGAGACGCCTTTCGACTCGAGGGACATGATTTCGGTCATCTCAGCGGGTCAACCAGGATTGGATGTGATCCGGACTATTGTCAACCATGCCTCGACGGATTTTTTGCTTGCCGACGTGCAGGTGAACGCGCCTATTCCACGGCCTCGTAAGAACATCTTTTGTGTCGGCTGGAACTACCAGGATCATTTCGAGGAAGGCGCAAAGATCCGTCCGCACGTGAAAGAAATGCCTGCGTTTCCGACATTTTTTACCAAGGCTCCGACAACGGTGATTGGGCCGTTTGACCCGATACCCTTCTTCGGCGGTTTGTCGGCCCAGTTGGACTGGGAAGTCGAGCTCGCTGTAGTCGTTGGTCGCGCGGGCCGCGACATCCCGGAAGCTAACGCGATGGAGTATGTCTTCGGCTATACGGTACTCAATGACGTGACGTGGCGCGACGTTCAACGTCGGCATGGGCAGCAATGGTTCAAGGGAAAGAGCATCGATGGAACCTGCCCCATGGGCCCCTGGATTACCAGCGCAGATGAGATCGATCCTGAGAGTCTCGATCTCTCCAGTCGAGTGAACGGTGAGAGCAAGCAGACGTCGAACACACGTCACATGTACTTCAAGATTCCGAGGATCATTGCGGAGCTATCTCATGGACTTACGCTTGAACCGGGCGATGTGATTGCTACCGGTACGCCACCGGGCGTGGGACATGCCCGTACGCCTCCGGAATTTATGAAGCCTGGAGATGTTCTGGAAACAGAGGTTGCGGGGCTGGGGCTGTTGCGTAATCTCATCGCCACCGCCGCTTGACGGTCCACGATCTGGTCGCCCACAACACGTGTGCCCCATCGTCGTTGCAGTCGCGAATGTGAAAATCACCTTACCTAATATACGAGAAGAGCAGCTATGACACTCTCTGTGCGCCGCGTTGTGACCGGTCACGATGCCAACGGAAAAGCAGTTGTCGCCATCGACGAGCTTGTGAAAAATGTCGCTTCGTTGCGCGAAGGGGCACAGGCTACCGTCATCTGGACTACCGAAGGCTTCCCGATCGATAACAACGACGACTTCGACGGTGCCAAACGCAAGGTAGCAACCAGTCATTCCAACGGTACGGTGTTCCGCGTCATCGAATATGCACCGGGTGTCAAACCGCGAAACCATCGTACGGACTCGATCGACTACGCCGTGGTGATATCTGGAGAGATCGATATGGATGTGGATGGCGTCGAGGTTCACCTGAAGGCCGGCGATGTGCTGGTTCAACGCGGCACGATTCACGATTGGATAAACCGGGGTACCGAGCCGTGCGTGATCGCTTTTGTACTGATTGATGCCGAGCCGTACAGCGTCGGCGCGAAATCGCTCAATGCCATTGGATGACAGCATGATCCTGTGACTCTTGGCGCCGCTCGCGGCGTGCAAAGTCAGCGCGTGCTTGCGCACGCGATTATAAGAAGCAGTGGAGGAGACAGTGAATCTTTTAGCGCGTGCAGGGTTCGGCGATGAATCAGAGTGGCGACTATATAACAAGATAGCCAGCCGGTTACTGCCATTCATGATCCTGCTATACGTGATCTCGTTTCTGGATCGGGTCAACATCGGTTTTGCAAAACTGCGTATGGCCTCCGACATTGGACTAAGCGATGCTGCCTACGGTTTTGGCGCTGGCGTT
Organism: Paraburkholderia phenazinium; assembly: GCF_900141745.1. Lineage (NCBI taxonomy): Bacteria > Pseudomonadati > Pseudomonadota > Betaproteobacteria > Burkholderiales > Burkholderiaceae > Paraburkholderia > Paraburkholderia phenazinium. Next base: position 1,628,729 of record NZ_FSRM01000002.1, read on the forward strand.
TTCTTTGTCGCTTACTGTATCTGTGAAATCCCGAGCAATCTTATTCTCGCGCGTGTGGGCGCGCGAATATGGATTGCACGAATCATGCTCCTCTGGGGGCTGGTGTCCGCAGGCATGATGTTCGTTACATCGCCAGTGGAATTTTATGTGATGCGAGTGTTGCTTGGCGTTGCGGAGGCAGGCTTTTTCCCAGGGATCATTCTGTACCTGACATATTGGTTTCCCACTCGTCAGCGCTCTCAGGCGATCAGTTATTTTCTCCTGGGCATCGCACTCGCTGGCGTAATCGGAGGTCCTTTCTCCGGATGGTTGATGCAGACATTAGACAGACAGGGTGGCCTGCATGGCTGGCAATGGTTGTTTCTGATCGAGGGAATCCCAGCTGTCATGGCTGGCATCGCAACGATTTTCTTTCTTGATGACGGTCCGGCGAAAGCGCGATGGCTGACGGCTAACGAACGAGAACGTGTCATCGACACACTAGTTCAGGAGCGCGCTGCGCGGGATGCTCTTGGCATGGGCCACAAACTTGGGCACGCCTTTAGGGATCTAGATGTTTGGGCTCTGGCTTGCGTGAATTTTACTCAGATCGGCGGCATCTACGGACTTGCTTTCTGGTTGCCGCAAATTATTCGCGAACTCGGAGTTGCCAGCTTGCTCCACACAGGTCTGATAACTGCCATCCCATTCGGTTTCGCGGCGTTGACGATGATCTTTGTCGGCCGGCATTCAGACCGCGTAAACGAGCGACGATGGCACGTAGCCTGCACGGCCATAATCGGATCGAGTGGCCTCCTGCTCAGCGGCGCGTTTGCACATATTCCGGTGCTGTCGCTGATCGGTCTGACGCTTGCTGCGGCTGGCTTGATCAGCGCGAATGCGGTGCTGTTCGTCGTGCCTGGGAGCATCCTGTCGGGCACGGCTGCCGCCGCCGGTATCGGCATGATTTCGATGATAGGAAATGCGGGTGGATACGTTTTCCCTTTTGGCATTGGCTGGCTGCGCGAGATAAGCGGGCGGCCAGAGTATGGGTTATTTCTGCTCGCAATCGCGTCCTTCATGGGCGCCCTTGTCATGCTTCGAATCCGGAAAGCCTGATTCTTCCGAACAGGTTGGGGAGGTGCTCCTGCTGGCGCCGGCAGCCTGCACCTGAGCTACAGGCGTACGTTCGCCGGCCAGGCAGCATAGCGGCGTAAAGCGTTACGAAAATGACGATGTTCTTACCCGTATCAAGCGACCGCCATACCAGATCGGCATGAACTTAACCGGCGCAGCGACTTGCCCGAATGAAGTGTTGAGTGCAATGAAAAAAATATAAATTTAATAAATTAATAGTACTAACTATGCAGGAGACAGGGTGAGATCATCTTTTCGCTCGATGTGGAAGTGTGTTGTGGTCAATGCGATTCTTGTGCCAATTGGTGTCGCGCACGCGCAAAGTAGCGTCACGCTCTATGGCATGCTCGACGCAGGGTTCCTGTATGCAAACAGGACCCCAGGTTCGACAGGGAAAAATGCCGGCCCTACGTTCGCGATTGATAATGGAGGCCTCGGTCCTTCGGTTTTCGGACTGAGAGGGAGCGAGGATCTTGGTGGCGGCATGAAGGCCGAATTTGATCTTGAAAGCGGGATCAGCACGGTCACTGGAGGCATTGTCAGTTCGAACGGCTATTTCCTGGGGCGCCAGGCATGGATCGGACTCGAGGGCAATTTCGGCAAAATCAGGCTCGGCGTACAACACTCGCCATTCTTTCAAGCCGCGGTCGATCTGGATCCACGGCACTCGACGTTTGGCAGCTCCATTTTGCCGTATGACAACAACGTCCGCTTTACAAGCATGATCAGCTCTAATGCTGTGTTGTACACCACCCCAAACCTGGCTGGCCTCACAGGCACTGTGATGTTTGCTCCGGGCGGCGTCGCCGGTGATTTTTCAGCGGGACGGCAGTGGTCGGGCGGCCTCAAATATGACAACGGCTCGTTCATGGTTGACGCCGCGATCTACGATAGCAATGCAGGTGGTGCGGTCACGCCTATTCCCACCGATATAGAATTCACGGGTCGCATGCTAGGCGTAGCGTACAGGTTTGGGGCACTGACCACCAAGGTGTCGTTCACCAATTACAAGGTGGCCGGTGCATTTAACTCGAACGTTTATGGTGGGGGAGTCGATTACTTTGCCCGATCGGATCTTGAATTGAACGGCGGCGTTTGGGTAACTAGTGACCGCAACGATACCGCCAATCACTCACTATTGGCAGCGGTGGGTACAACCTACTTCCTCTCGAGACGCACGTCCGTCTATTTGCAATTCGGACGTGTCGACAACCACGGAGCAATGGACACCGGCCTGTCGTTGACGTACAAAGATATTCTTACCGAAATACCGGGGACTACGTACGGTGTAAATATCGGGATGCGTCACTTTTTTTAGTGGCTCGGCGGCGGATGGGCGCCACTGCTGAACAATATCGGCTATGCGAACCTCACACGGTTCAGCGATACGAGTTACGTATGGTCGTATACGCCTGCTTTCGGCGTTAATGCAGAGGCGCAGGCCATCTCGGCCCTTACACCGGGATACCTGAAGCGGGTTGAACATTCTTGGCCAGACCTGGTAACCTGGCGGGATGCCAGGTCGCAAGCGATACCCAACGCATGTTTCGAATGAGAAATGGAGTTTTGTTGCTCCGTGCCCGACACAGATGAACGAAGACGCGCCGCCACGCCGATACGAATTGTGCGTGGTGTTCGACGCGCTGCGCTGGAGGGTGCGAGCCGGCGCGCAAATGCTGTCTATCAGCTTTGCGCCGTGGGAACGGGTCTATCAGAAGACGCAACGCTGGTTGACTGCCGACTGTTTCGAGGAGATGGTGAACGATCCGCACTCGGTGTTGCGCGTGGCGCAGGAGCAGTAGTGCGAACGCGGTGCGGTGACGGGGTGCACTTATCGCAGACTTACCACAGCGACAAATAAATGAGAACAAAGCTCGTCAGCTGGCCCCCGCGGACGACAACGAGTTTCGCCCCGGTCCGCTTCGCGCGTCCCCGAAGGGGCATTGGGCCTATTTCTGTAAGTCACTTCTACACGCTATGGCGACGAAGCTTCTCTCTACCCACGTTCGTGCGCCGATCGCCCTACGCCTCTCCGGCTGGGGGGAATATGTTTCGACGACCTCGTACACTGCGGTCTCGAATTCCGTGAATGCTGCTGCCTGCTCAAAGTAGCTTAAAGGGGTGGGATTCTCACGCATCGCCCGATAGGCCTCAACACTTCGCCACTGCGCGTACATGGTGACCTTGTTGCCATCTATGCCCCGGTGAAGGCTTGATGAGATGAATCCGGGCTCCAGGCGCACGATCTGGGTTGCACGGTCAAGCAAATCGAGGAGTTCCTGTTGCCGGGACGGCTCGACGGTGAATACGTTGATCAACGTAATAAGCTGGTTATGTTTAGAGATTGTAGTCATGATCAGTTTTTCAACAGGCGATAGTGAACTCTCAACATGGGCCTACAGGCTTCGCTTTATCCGCTTTTTTCGCAAATGGAATGTTGGACTTGTTCGACCCGGTGCTCCTTACGTGGTCGATCAGCAGTCCCGATTCGCCTCTAACTCTTTCCTTCAATCTCCTCGTCAGGAACGGCCACTACAGGCGCCCTTGTTGGGAGAGCAGGAGGACGTAGGGGGAGTTTTATGCGACCTCCCTCGGGTTCGCCTGCGCCGGTGCCGTGTTCCTCGCAAACCATCGTTCGAACATGTCGAGCAAGTCACCGTTCAGAACCTGCACGAGAGTTTGAAGTAGCTGGCACGTACTACACCGTATCCAGCACATCTGCCGTTTCCTTACAACGCACTTGCTGACCAGGTAGCCCATGGGCGACTCGACGGAGGCGATGATCTTTAGTCTTCACGCTTTCGCCGTCAGCTACGCCGAACTAGCCCCCAGGTCGCAGTTTTCTGGTCCGAGCGACTCGGGACGATGGGGACCAACAGGCCGTCCGGTTTCTACATGGTTCTTGGAAACAGCTTGCGCCACAAAGTATATATATCTGACTTCACAAATCAATTTGTATATAAAGAGCTGCTGTGTAAAAATAGTCAGCTGACGCTCGCTGGGTTCTACGTTACATATGAAGGAAGTTGTCGAAAACCATCGCTCCAAAAATGCCGACGCCGAAGCTAGGACACCGGGAAGTCTCGGTCTGCAGACCGCCGCTGGAGCCATATATGAGCGGCTTCGCGTGGACATTATTTCCTGTGGACTGCCTCCCGGATTCAAGCTGCGCCTGAACGATATCAGCAAGCGATATGGCTGCGGCCCCATTCCTATCCGCGAGGCGCTTAGTCGACTGGCAGCCGAAGCGCTGGTGGTTTATTCAAATCAGAAGGGGTTCGCGGTAGCACCCGTCAGTACCAAAAGCCTTATGGATCTGGCGCAGGCGCGAGCCTGGACATCGGAAGTTGCCATGCGCGAAGCCGTGCTGCGGGGTGACGACGAATGGGAAGAGCGCGTCCTTCTCAGCTATCATCGACTTTCCAAAGTCCATCGGTATAGTTCAGAGAACCCTCGAGTCGTAAACCCGCTATATGACCGTCCCCACCGCGAATTTCACAAGGCGCTGTTTTCCGGATGTGGGTCAGAATGGATGATCGACGCGTGCATGCATCTTTTCGACCACGCCGAACGATACCGTAATTTGTCACGGCATGCCGTGGTATTGCCGCGCGAAAATGAACACAAGCTCATGGTGGACGCGGCGCTCGCGAGAAACGTTGAAGAGGCTGTTCGCCTTATCCAGCAACACGTTTTGCTGACGGCTCAAATCGTTCGCGAAAATAGCTAATCCATCGGCTGGCCGGTGTCTCGGTTGCTCCTGCCCAAGCAGAGCGTAACTTGTTGATTTGCAAGGAATCGTGACGCAGGACGGCTAAAATCCTGGAGTGGCTTACGCCGTGATTTCAAGACTCTCGCGGTATTCAAGTGGGCTGAGAGAACCGAGTTAGATCTCGATACACTTTGCGTCGTACTACTGGATAAGAGCCAACTACCTTCGATGAATTGATCAACGGTCGTAGCCGTCAGTCACGAGGATAGAACAGTTGCGTCTTGAGCAGACCAAAGAGACCTTCGCAGGCCGCATTATCGGGAGAGCATTCGTTTGATGACCTCATTTTCCGTCTGCGCGCAAGCAGGTTTTGATCGACATCTCGCAGGTCAAAGGTTTAGCGCATTATAAGGTTCGACGCTTGCGGCGAGATCGTAAGGTACGCCCAATTCTTCAAGCATGATGGACACCTTGTATCCACGATGACGCCGTCGAGTGGGTCGTAATTCGAAGCGTGCGCCTTGAGCACCTCGCGCAACACAGCCGCCTCCTTGGCCGCGACCGTCATGCCGTGGGTAAGACCCGGTACAACCTACACACCGAGTCGCCGGGGGGAACAGCCCGCGTGGGAAAGCGGTCAAGCGTTTGAAATGCCGACGGCGGCTTTCGGGGAAACTGTATCGCGAGAGTTCGCGTCGTCGCTTACCCCGGTTGATGAGATATTAAGTAGTGCTTGTCTGGAGGGCTTGCGTGAAGGCGACGAAAGCGTCGTCATTGGCTGGTGACCGGTCCGTCTCCAGACTCACAAGGAGTGCGAACCAGAGGCTGTCCTCGAGCAACACTGTGTAGCTGCAACGGCTATTCTCGGGCGCTTTAGCGAAGTTAACTGTCCCTCGCCAGTGTTAGCAGAACGGTATTCAACGAACAGACCAGCGCGGCTATTGGTCAGTACGTCGCAACCTTGACACAGATGTCGTTGGTGACGAGTTCCGCGGCCTTCAGAACGCTGTATCCAGGCAACGACATGCAGTTAGCGGCACAAAGCGTGAACGGTTTCATGTTCGGCCTTGGTGGATCACCGGGAGTGCTGCAGGCTACATTGACTTCGACCGACATTTCCGGACAGCCAGTCGGTAGCGTTGCCAATGATGTCATTGGCGGCGTTGGGCATACGCTTACGGGGGACACCTCCGCGATGTCCGCCGGCTCGATCCGCTACGCAATGGAGGTGACGACCACGACGCCAATGCTTGTGGTGAACCGAGGTTCGAGCGCGGGCTCGTCATCTCTGGCGCAACTGCAGCAGGATTTCGGCAGCACGATTGCGACGCTGAGCGATGTTTCGTATCTGAGCGGCATGAGCGTGAGCGCCCCCCTTTCGTCTACGCGGAAATCAACGGAGTTGTTTGTCCGGCCACCCCTATGGTGGTGGGCGCACATGGGGAGAGGGAAGTGTTCAGTTATACCAGCTATACCCGTCGCGCCATCATCCATCGGAATCGGTACGTGTTTTTGTCGATATCATCATATTGTTAGCTGGCAGTCCAATGCGAAATCCTCTTCTGGCGGCGGTCCCTCTTGTTACCGCAATCGGTTTGCGCTGCCACCATCGTCGTTCATAGATCTGACTTAAGGGGATCGGAATACAAGCCACACGGAGTCCTCACAAAATGGCTTATGCCATCTTTTACTGGGTGCTGTGCTGAAGAGAGCTGTCCTGGTAGGTCACCGCAAACGATAAGTTCATCAATGCACCAGACCTACCGGTAGTTCGTCTGACGGCTCGAAAATCCCGCATGGGCGGCACGTCAGCTGTTCGTCTGAACATGTCATACCTGTAACCGGTGAAGCAATCGATCAACCGCTTGTTACTCACTGAAGACAGCGCTATCGGCATCCAAACATCAAAGATTCGCTGCCATACGTTCTGCGCGGATTCTTGCAAACCGACGATGGGCATCTATAATTTTTGGACCGAGCAGATTCTGCCGGTCCTGTCTGTGTTGACTGAAGCCTCATACCGCCAGACTTAGGACGGAGTGAGGCATCCTCGTAAAGACGAGCGTTTGCCGAGGCCTGTCATGAACAACGATTCGTTGACCGCCGTTGCCGGTCCCGCGACAGACGGCGAGACAATCACGGCGAATGGGCAGCCTGATCCAGAAATGGAAACGCGGTTTGCCCCACGCAGGTGGACGCACGTCCAGATCAATGGCGTTGAGCATTCCGTCAACGTGGAAGCAAGGACGACCCTTTTGGATCTGTTGCGCGAACAGGTGCAGTTGACAGGCGCAAAAAAGGGCTGCAACCGCGGAGAATGCGGCGCTTGCACGGTGTTGATGGATAACCGGCGCGTCAATGCCTGCCTCGTGCTCGCAGTCAGTGCCGATGGCAAGAAAATCACCACGATAGAGGGATTAGCGAGTGATGGGGTGCTGCATCCCGTCCAGCAGGCCTTCATTGAGCACGATGCCTTCCAGTGTGGTTTTTGTACCTGTGGCCAGATCATGTCCGCTGTGGGCTGCATTGCCGAGGGACACACCGGTTCCAACGCTGAAATTCGCGAATGGATGAGCGGTAATATCTGTCGCTGTTCTGCGTATCCGCAGATCGCGGCGGCTGTCGAGGCTGCCGCGAAGGAGATGGGCTGATGCGCGACTTTAGTTATGCCTGCGCGACGACGCGGGCCGACGCCCTGACGCTCGCCCAACTGCCCGACGCGGCGGTGTTGGCTGGTGGGACTGAACTCCTCAACTGGTTCCGCATCGGGATTACCAAACCTGAACGGGTCGTCGATATCAGCCGTGTGCCTGAAATGGATCGCATCGAAGCGTTACCATGCGGGGGGCTGCGGATCGGCGCACTTGCCAGGCTTAACGACGTGGCGCAACACGAACGGGTCCGCAACGCTTATCCCGTCCTGTCGCAGGCGATTCTGAAATCGGCCTCTGCCCAGTTGCGCAATCTTGCGACTATCGGCGGCAATCCCCTGCAACGTGTACGCTGCGCCTACTTCCGTGCCGATGCGCCCACACCGTGCAACAAACGAGTGGCGGGCTCGGGCTGCGCAGCATTGCACGGCCTGAACGAAAGGCACGCGATCTTCGGCTGGACCGACGAGTGTGTGGCGGTGCAGCCCTCCGACCCGGCAGTGGCGCTCGCTGCACTGGATGCGGTGATCGTAACCGAGGATGCGCAAGGCGGCGGCCGGCGCATTCCCGCACGCAGCTTCCACGTGCTGCCCGACGAAAATCCATCCGCACACACCGTGTTGCGTCATGGCGAACTGATCACCAGTATCGAATTAGGTGGGCCAGCGCCGAAATCTGCATATTTGAAGATTCGGGAGCGGGAGAGTTATGAGTACGCCATCGTGTCCGCGGCGGTAGCGCTCGAACTGGACGGCGACGTGATCAACAAGGCTCGCGTTGCTTTGGGGTCCGTAGCAATGCGCCCCTGGCGTCTCGACGAGACAGAGCGACTGCTAGTCGGCGAGCGGCTGGGCTCGGCCGGCGTCGCGGCTGCGGTAGGGGCGAGCTTTGCCGATGCCCGACCGCTATCGTCCAACGGATACAAGATCGCGCTCGCTCGCAACGCTACGCTTCGCGCCATCGAACTCGCGGCGAGTGCGCCATGAACCATTCGGGTGAATCGATTGCACGCTTCGACGGTCCGGTAAAGGTGACGGGCGAGGCCCGTTATGCCGGCGACCAGAATCTGCCAGCACAGCTCTATGCGGTGATGGTATCTGCCACCGTTCCGGCCGGTTGGGTCGAGAAGATCGACGCGCACGAGGCGCTGGCGATGCCCGGTGTTACGCACGTGCTAACCGCCGCCGACATGCCGAAAGTGCATGCAAGGCTGGCCGACATCAGTGTTCCGCCGCTCGCCACCCGCTTCGTTCCGATGCAGACTGACGAAGTCGTTTATGAGGGGCAGCCGGTGGCAATCGTGCTGGCGGAGAGCATCGAAGCGGCCGAGTCAGGTGCGGATTCCGTATGCGTGGACTACCGAGCCACTTCCTTCATCGTGCCCGACACCGCACCAGCCGAACCGCCTGCGCCGGAGCGGGGTGGCTATTCCCATTCGAGTGCTTTGGAATTTTGCAAGGGTGATGCGGCGTCGGCTATCGCCGCCGCACCGCTCAGGACGGGTGCCGAGTACATACAGCCGTCTCGCCACGCAAACCCGATGGAGCCGTGCGCCATCCTGGCAGTCTGGAAGGACAAGCAGCTTACCGTTTACGACTCGGTGCAACACCTGCCGGCGGTTCAAAACACGCTCGCTGCCGCGTTCGGCATCGACCCGGCGTGGGTCCGGGTAGTTTCCCCGTACACGGGCGGCGGATTCGGTGTGAAAGCGTTCGTCTGGCCGCACGAAATCCTCGCCAGCATGGCGGCCTGGGTGACGCGTCGGCCAGTCAAACTGGTGCTCAGTCGGCAGAACATGTACGACATGGTCGGATTTCAGCCGCAGATGACGCAAAACGTCGCGTTGGGTGCCAGCGAGGACGGCAAACTGCTTGGCATTGTCCACGCGGTCACCAACATCACGAGCGTCACGGAAGATTATGTCGAGTTCGGATCGATCCCGGGACGGTCCTTTTATGCATGCGATAACATTTCGACCAGCCAGAAGGTTCGCCGTGGGAATGTCGTGCTGCCGACCTTCATGCGCTCTCCATGGGACGGCCCAGGTTCATGGTCGCTCGGCTCGGCCATGGACGAACTGGCACGCACGTTGAAGGTCGATCCGCTGGAGTTGCGGCTCGCCAACTACGCTGAAACCGATCCTGAAAGCGGGAAGTCGTGGTCGTCGAAAAAATTACGAGAGGCCTATAACGAAGGCGCGCGCCGCTTCCGTTGGCAAGACAGGCCAAAGGGCGGTACGCGCGACGGACATTGGCGCATTGGCTGCGGCCTCGCCGATTGCAGCCAGGGGCAGGCGCGATTCCATACCACCGCGCGAGTACGGCTCAACGCACACGGAATGGCGCGACTGGAATCCAGCTTCTGCGACATCGGCACTGGTTCCGCCACGGTCTTTCCGCAGATCGTCGCAGAAATCCTGGGCCTGAAGCCAGAGGAAGTCAGCGTTCTGGCAGGTGACACCTCACTGCCTTATTCGGGGCCGACTTATGGCTCGGGGACGACGATCAGCACAGGCGCGGCGTTGCAGCAGGCGGCGCAAGGGGTGCGCGCGAAGCTCGCGCGGCTGGCCGGTTGGCCGACGGAAGAGGTGACCATGCGCAACGGGCACATTCTCTATGGCGAAAGGTCGCGCAGCATCCAGTCCGTGTTGGACGAGGCAGGCGTCTTTGAACTTGTTTGCGACGGCGCCTTCGACCTGCCTGGTGGGGCGCCCGTTGATATGGGTGCTCCGGAATTTCCTGCTCGTACGTTTGGCGTGATCTTCGTGGAAGTCGCCGTCGATCCGGATCTGGGCCTGCTGCGTTTGCGGCGGGCAACAGGAATCTATAGCGCCGGCCGTATCATTAACCCTCGGACTGCGCGGTCACAGATGATAGGCGGCATCGTCTGGGGCTGGGGTATGGCGGCGATGGAGGGTAGCCACTTCGAGCCAGCTCTGGGCCGCTGGATTTCGAAAGACCTGGCCGGCGTTGCGCTGCCCGTGAACGCAGACATTCCGCCGGCCATCGATGTCGGGTTCGTCGACGAATACGACGCCAACTCCGGACCGCTCGGCGCCAAAGGTATCGGAGAACTCTGCGCCACAGGGGTTGCCGCCGCCGTCGCCAACGCGGTCTACGACGCCATCGGCGTGCGGGTGCGCGAATTACCGATCACACCCGATAAGTTGATGGGCGGTTTGTAGAAGCTGCCGGTTCCCCGATATGGACATGGGGAGCACGGAGGCCGTTGCGACCCGCCCGCCGTTAGCGACTCATTCCGGCCGAGGGCGTGCGAAAACGCATTCATCACCTAAACTGAATCAACGCATTGAGACCGGGTGACTCCAGCGATACCTCGACATGATTGAAACTGCAGACCGAACCAGTCCGACAGGTTTCGATGTGAAGACCGTGCGCCTGTACGAGACGATCGCGCTCCTGCGCCAGCACCAGCGGTGCAAGAGAACCGGTACCGTTGGCTACAACGTCCAGACGTTCCTGATACGAAGCATCATCAGATCGTCGAACACGAGGTGAAGAATATCGGAAGCGATCACGGGTAACTCAGCAGGAGGGCTTTGTCGGCGAAGAGCGCCATGGGCAAGCCGAAGCTAAAGGTGCTGGCTGACCGGGGGTACTTCAGCGGTCCGGATATCCGTGCGTGCAAACTGGCCGGGATCAAGGCGTATGTCCCGAAACCACTTACCTCGGCATCAAGGAAGAAAGGACTCTTTACCAAGCGCGACTTCGTCTACGTTGCAAGGAACGATGAGTATCGATGCCTCGCCGATCACGGGCAACAGATCGCGCATATCCAGAAGGAGATGCACGCGGTCGATGCAGGCACACCAGCGCTATAGATTGCGGTTGATGCGCGACGCGCGGCGATAACGGGCGCGGTAGCCATTCGCGCGTCGCGGCTTGCGTTCGCTATCCCTGCACGCAGGTAAACGACGTCGCGCTGTTCACGTCACCCGCGCCGTTATAGCTAGGCCACGCCGGATACTGGCACAGCGGCCGCGTGCGTCCCGGCACGCCCGCGGTATCGGTGTCCACCTGATGTACCGGCGGCGTCCCGTGCTCGACCCAGTTCTCCAGCGCCGCGAGCGAGTCCCATGACGCGTTGAACTCGGTGCCGATCCCGTGCTGCATCCCCGGAATCTCGTAGAAGCGCACGAACGACTCGACGGCGCTAAAGCCCATCGTGAACAGCAAGCGCTGATAGTAGATCTCGGTGGCCCGCGTGCTGACGGTCTGGTCCACGGTGCCGTGCGCCATCAGCAACTTGCCACCGCGTCGCATGAAGGGGGTCAGGTTCGCATCGGTCGCGTCGAGTCCCGACAGCATGCTGATCCGCCCGGACCATTGACCGGCGAGCGCCGGATTGAACGTCAGTGAATCGAAGTTCGGGTTGCCCATCACCGTGTAGCGGACGAACTGGTCGCTGATCTGTCCGTCGAACATCGCAGTGCTCTGCAGCGGATACGACGGCTGCGTCGTACCGAGCGCGAGCTCCGTGATCGTCGCCTCGAGCGGCGAACTGCTGCCCACCCCCAGATCGGCGCCATACACGTTATAGCCCGGATACTGCGTTTCGCCGTTTTCGAGCGGATACCCAAAGACGAGCGGGGTGTTCATCGTGTTGAGCGCCGCGATCTGCCGGTCCGACAGGCACGTGTCTCCCCGTGCCGCACCGCCGGCGCAGCGCAATGGCTTGCCGTCGACATGGGCCGTCGCCGGATTGAACGTCGAGTTGCACGCCTGCACGTTGCTGATCAACCCGTCCTCGACGCCGTCGAGCCCATCGCACACCTGCATCACCGCTTTCAGGAGCAGCGCGCGCTGTGCTGTGTCGAGGTACGCGCCCGGCGCGGTGAAACCTTCCGTCGCGCGCAACTGCTGCAGGCTCAGCGTCGTGAAGTCATACGCGGGGTAGAAAGCGATCACACCGTTCCAGTCCTGTGGCCAGCGCTGCGCGACGGTCAGCGCCTCGCGGCCGCCAGTCGAGCCGCCCGCGAAGTACGCCTTGTACGGATGCGTGCCGTAATGCTTGTCGATGATCACGAGCGCGGCGTCGTGCGTCTTCTTCAGGGCTTCGCCCATGAAGTTGTCGTACGCCTCGGCGTTGACGGAGAACGCGCCGTTCACCGAGCCGTTCGTCGCCTCGTGCCCGGAATCGCTCGCGAACACCGCGTAGCCGCGCGACAACGGTCCCGGCAGATTGGCCGGCGCGCTCGGCACGTTCCCGGTCACGGCTGGAATCGAGCCGTCGAACCCGCCGCCGCCGAGCATCAGGATCTTGCCGTTCCACTGGTCCGGCAACGCGACGTTGAACAGGATATCCGGGGCGGACGGATCGACCGGACGAATCGCGCCGGCCACGAGGCAGTATGACCCGGTAGCTGTCGCTCCGGTGCCGCTCGCCGCCACCTGTGTCGTTGATGTGACGATGGCACCGGTTGTCGGCAGGCCGATCTCGCGGGCCGGGATGGTCAACCCGTTTAGTTGCGGACAGCTTGTTTTTGACGGCGGAGGTGGCCCGTGTGGTCCGCATTCCGCGTCCCGGCATGGACCATCCGTCGTCTCCGAATACGTACCGCCGCTCGACATGGCGCACAGTACAAGCACACAGAATGCACCCAGCCACGACGGCGCGCGCCCACGCGTGCGCCACAGCCTGCTTCTCGAGTTCATCGTCTTGTCTCCTTCCAATGAGGCCTGAAGACGGTGCCGGACGTTGCGGCATCAGGCCCATGCCGTAGCGTACACACGACCCTTATCCATCCCGGGTCAACTGCGCGACCACCGCGTGCACCACCATCAGCAGCGTGCTGCGCGCGATTGCCGCCCGGCCCCGCATACTCGAACCTGCCGTCAACCTGATGGAAGACCTTCGACGGCCCGTCGACGTAATGCTCGAAGGCCGTCGCATTCGCACTCTCGCCGCGGTCCGGCAGAGCCCACTGGGCTCCGTTGTTGCAGGCTAAACGGCGACGGCTTGCCCAGCATGCCCGCCGCAACGCTCGCGAAGGAGACTGTTCAATACATGATAGTCGCTAACGCGTGCGGCAAGCGGCCAAGAACGGTCCGTCGGCTCTACCGTACGAATCGTCGACAATGACTGTGTCGAAACAAACCCAGGCAGGCGCACGGGGAGCGGGAGATGAACGAGGTACTCCAGCCGATATTTATCGCTGTTGCATGGATACACGATTTCGAGACGGTTGGGATGGATACACCGTAACCGGTCTTTTAACCACGTCCCTCAGAGGTTGGGAGCAGCAGACAGTGCCCATGGCATGAACGTCTTCGCGATTACGTCCGCGAACAACTTTTCCCGTGACGCATTCTGCTCTAGGAGACGCTTTGTGGAGGGACCGGCCTGCGCGCTTCTGTTTCTCGTGCCGCATCGCGTGAACCCGATCGCACAGTAGTTGAAAACTATGTGGCCGGCGGCCGGATTCCTGCGACGGCCCGCGGACTGACCAGCATGGGCAGTTAGACGCAGCGTAAGGCCTGATCTGGTTTGACCAGATTGGGCCTTACGCGTAAGCTACATGGCGCGCTGGGTGCTTGCCCTGCGAAGCGGTGCAAGGCCCGTGAATGGTGGCTGTTGCGCCAGTCCGATGCACCTAAAGGCAATAGTGCCAGTTCTGCATATTGAGCGGTGACTGCATGATGGAAAACGTTCGTCAACTCGTCCGTCTGATTCAGGAGCGTGGTTTTGGACCGGGCGACAAGCTGCCGTCTGAACGCGAGATGTCGGAAATGTTTCGCATGAGTCGTGGAGCGCTGCGGGAAGCACTCATCCGGCTGGACACTTTGCGAATCGTCGACGCGCGGCCGAAATCCGGCATTTTTCTTCGCGCCGACTCAGCCGAAACAAGCATTGAAGCGATGGTTTTATTTGCCGAGGCCGATACGCCCCTGAGCCCTGACGAGGTGATCCAGTCCGTGGAGTTGCGGCGATTGCTTGAGGTTCAGGCGGTGAGACTCGCGTGCGAGCGCCGAACCGATGCGGACCTGAACAAGCTCTCCGCGATTCTCAAACGTTGCATCGAGGCACGTGGCGACGGTCACGCACTCGCAGCACTCGACGCGGAGTTCCATCTGGCAATCGTATCGGCCACTCAAAACGACGTCTTCGTGCGCTTCGTAAACGTCTTCTATCTGATGTCGAAGAAGCGTCGCGAGGTCTACTTTTCGTCAGACGAGCATTGCCGCAAGTCGGTTGCCGATCACCGCAAGTTGCTTGGCGCGATCGCCGCGAGAAACATTGAAGAAGCCGAGACGATACTGCGGCAGCACATTAAAGGTGTTGATGTGTACTTCCGCACGTTGTTTGCAACGGAGAATGACGAAGAACAAGGTGCGGACAAACTTGCGGCGCCGGGTCGAAAGCGCAAACGTGCCGCTACGAAAGAGTTCGCCTGAGGCAACAGACCGCCTGTCAACGGGGCAGGCAGCGCGTTTCAGCCAGACTCCGCCCGCAATCTACCTGAAGTAGAGAGTGCCGGAGGTCAAATCTTATCTGGCTCTGCGGGGTCGCTCAGGGTTTTGACGCAGGGTTCGTCGCGAAATCGCCAGGTGAAACGATTTCCAGCTGTTCGAAATCGTCACTGTTGCCTAATACCTGATGTCGCACCCCGGACGGGAAATAGCACGACGATCCCGGTACAAGGCGCACAACACCAATATCTTCGAACTCGAAGTCGATCCATCCGCGAAGTACAAACACCAGTTGGAAGGTTGTTTCATGGGTGTGCCATTCTGCCTCCCCCTGTTTGCCCGGCACCGCCCGAATTACGTGCGCAGTGTAAGCGCCGGACGTAGCCTCCTTTAAGCCTGTGTCGCGATATGTAAAATATTCTCTTAATTCATGTTCGATATCCGAACCATCTGCAGCGACGTGCCGCACCGAGGTCCTGCCAACGACGGCTTGAATTTGCTCTGACATGCTTGCTCCTTCGATTGTTGGAAATAAAATGAATCGATCACGTTGACACATATTGCCGTGAACATTAAACGAAGCTAGGCCCAGTCGAGCCGCTATGGTGGCGGATAAAATCTTCGTCAACTTCAATGCCGATTCCAGGGCGCTCGCCAGGCCGTAGCGTACCTTGGTGATCAATGTCGAAACGGAAGTCGACGAGCTGATCGCGAAGCGGATTGTGAACGGAACAGTCGGCCTCGAAATATCCTGCATTGTCGATGGAACACAGTACGTGTAGCGTGGCCGCCATGTTGATGCCCATGCTCGAGTGGCAGTGGATGGGGAGTTTTTGCGCAGACGCCATCGCAGCCACCTTTAGCATCTCCGAAACGCCGCCCACCTTGGAGAGATCCGGCTGGAGGACCGTCACGCATTCTGCGTCAATCAGTTGTGCAAACTCATATCGGGTGAAGTGATTCTCGCCGGCGGCAAGCTCGAAGCGCGACATTCGTTTCGCATCCCGGTAGCTGCGATAGTCGTGTGCAGGAAAGGCTTCTTCTAACCAACGAATGCGCGCCTCTTCAAAGTACGGTGCGACCGCATAAAAGTCCGACAGTGAATACGCAACGTTCGCATCGGTAAGTATCTCTACATCTGCGAAATGCGAGCGCACGGCTCTCACGCGGTCAATATCGGATCTCGGTGAATCCCCAATGCGGAGTTTGACGGCGGAAAATCCCCGTTCAATCATGAGGGCGACCTCTTCAACCAGCGCTCCTGGATCCTGAAATCCGAGGCAGATACCGCCCGCATACGCACGCACGTCCCGCGCGGCACCGCCAAGAAGACGGTATAGAGGCCACCCGACGGCTTTGCCGCGGATGTCCCACAAGGCGATATCTATGCCGCTCATCGCCGCGGCACAAGCCGCTCCCATGCCATGCGACGCAAGCTGATAGCGGTAGATTTGCGACCAGACGCCGTTTACGTCAGTCGCGTCAAACCCGAGTACAAGTTGCTTTAACGTCGTGTTAACCAGCGTGGCGACCGCCAGATGCGCGCGCGCATGATGGGATTCTCCCCAGCCGACGATCCCCTCATCAGTTGTGACTTTCACGACGACCGTGTCGCGCTTGACCATTTTGCCAATACCGAGGCGAACTTGATGTGCCTCCGGCACGGGCGAAGTGACCGGATATGCAATGATGTCTGTGATTTTCATATTTTTTAAGTAGCTGACAGAACAGGGCTGACTGCTCAGCGTGGGGAGCGCAGATTCCAGCGCTCCAGGTAGTGGTCCCAGATTTCCGGATTGACCAGATTCGTGGGACACCGGCCATGCAAGACATCGAGCACGGCCTGCGCCGAGCCCACACTCATGCGCGCGACACTCTCCTGGGTAAGCGCTGCTGTATGGGGCGTAACGAGCACATTGTCGCGTTGCAGGTAGGGATGGTCTGCGGCGAGTGGCTCAGGTTCGAACACATCTAGCGCTGCTCCAGCGAGCCGATTTTCACTCAGTGCCTCTAGCAATGCGGAGTCGTCGACGAGACCGCCCCGTGCGGCGTTGATGAGATAAGCCTGTGGTTTGACCAGACCAAGAAGTTGTGCATTGACCAGATGTTGCGTGGACGGCAGGAGCGGTGCGTGTAGCGTAATGAAATCGGACTCGCTGAACACGCTCTCAAGAGACGTCTGTACGATGAAATCAGGTAACGTGGCTTGGGTCGCGACGTCGTACCCGAGCACTCGCATGCCGAAACCATGGTGCAGTGCTGTTGCGACACCGAGACCGATGCGTCCAAGTCCAACGATCCCCACGGCTCGGCCCCGAAGTTCCAAGCCGTGATACGCCTGCCTGACGGACCAACCCTCGCGTTTGAGCAGGCCGGGTATGCGGTGAAAGTCGCGCGCAAGCGCGAAGAGCGCGCCGACTACATGCTCCACCACCGCCTGCGTATTCGAGTCTGGAAGATTGGCAACAGGAATGCCGGCTTCAGTCGCCTGACTAACCGGGATGAAATCAAGCCCGACGCCGTGGCGCACAATAGCCTTTAGTCGCGCGGCCTTCGTAAATATGTCATCGGGCAGGCGAACGCGCACGATCAGCGCGTCGATATCCGCCATGTATCGTCGCAGCGTGTCCGCCCGGTCATCTGGTGGAACTATCAGCTCGCACAAAGGAGCCAGCATTTCAGACCCGAGCGGATCGATTTTGCTCGTAGAAAGAACGCGAAACTTGCGATGCATGTTTATCCCTCGGTGAAGCCGCAGAAAAATGTCCTCGCACGCAAATATACGTTGTCCCATTTTTTGCCATATCTGGTACAACCAGATGGTAGTTTCAAAAAACGGCGAAGTCAATTTATCGCCCCAATCCCCTCAGGCCTCGACCCACGGACGAATCGTTGCAATCCATGCAATGTATCAGCCTGACCCGGGAAATCGAAAATTGACCTCTCAGGTCCGACCATGTAAGTTCTGGTACAACCAATATGGGGCGTGCGAAAGGAAATTGCCATGCAACGAAAAGTGGGGGTGGTTGGCTTGGGCGCGATGGGAAGGGGAGTGGCCACCTCCCTTTTGCGGGCGGGGTTTGACGTTTTCGTCAAGGACCTCGGCCTGGTCCAGCAGATAGTGAGAAGCGCGAATTTCAGCGCGGTACTCGCCGAACGTGCTTTCGGGCTTTTCCAGTCAGCGGCCGATGCTGGGCACGGGGCTGATGACGATACCGCCGGTAGTCCAGATGTACGAAGGCGCCCGAACGCCCGTGTAGCGGCAAGAGGTGCATTACGATCGGGCGGATCGATTTAGTCTTTACGTCTCACGCACCGCAATTCCGATGCAAAGTGACCGCAGTGGTCTGTACGCACTGCAATGCCGGGGCGATATCCCCATGTTTTCCCACTACTGTCTAACACTGCATATGAAAATTTCTGATTCCAGATTCCTCGCAGGCAAAGCGGCCGTCGTTACCGGATCGACGAGTGGCATCGGGCTGGGAATTGCAACCGCCTTGGCCCGTGCGGGTGCGAACCTGGTGTTGAACGGATTCGGCGACGTTAAAGAAGCCGTTGCCACGGTCGAAACGTCGGGCGTGAACGTCGTGCATCACGCCGCTGATATGACGAGGCCGGCCGAAATCGAAGCAATGATAAATTTTGCAGTCCAAACGTTTGGCGGTGTCGACATACTGGTCAACAATGCCGGAATCCAGTTTGTCGAGCGGATCGATTTGTTTCCTGTGGCAAGCTGGGATTCAATCATCGCCATCAACCTGAGTTCGGCATTTCACACAATGCGGCTCGCACTACCAGCGATGCGCGAACGGGGTTGGGGACGGGTCATCAATATCGCGTCGGTTCACGGCCTTGTCGGCTCTGTTGGGAAATCTGCATATGTAGCAGCAAAGCACGGCGTCGTTGGATTGACAAAGGTCGCCGCGCTGGAAAGCGCACGCTCAGGTGTCACGGTGAATGCTATTTGCCCCGGTATGGTGTTGACACCTCTATTGCAGAAGCAAATCGACGATTTCGCTGTGCGTGAATCGCTGTCGCCAGACGAAGCAAGTGCGAGATTTCTTGGAGAAAAACAACCCTCTCAGCAATTTGTAACTCCTGATCAAATCGGCGATCTCGCCGTATTCTTGTGCTCCCCATCCGCCAATGAGATGCGAGGATCCGCGCTGCAAATCGATGGCGGATGGAGCGCGCAATAAGGTCGCATCGAAGCGCGCATGTCATGCCACAAAATTCCGCGATGCTTCACGTCTCCCGGGTGCACTCTTCGAGACTGAAAACAAACGACTCGTAGGGTCATCCGGTGACGTGTCTCAAACCCATTTCGCACGTGCGGTTTGAGGAGACACACGCGTCGGCCGTATTCATCTCCACGTATGCATCTTCTTCCCTTGTGGCCGAGGCTACGAGTTCCGGATGTAGCCCCTCTGTCACCCACGGCGCCGCAGCAGGTAGCGCCAATCGGAATGGCAACCTCTTGCGCCACGACCGCTTCACCACTCGAGTCTTCCGCCTTCGGCGGAAGAAAGTGGATCACAAGGGCCTCGCTGTCGATCCGCTCCCACATCAGCGACTGGGGCAGTTTTGCACGGGTGCTAACAGTTAGTTACCGGTTTAGGAATTCCTTTTCATGAGTAATAAAAATACACTGCGGAGGAGATACGGTCACTTTGACAACCGGAGATAAACAGGGCCATCGAGTTGTGGGCGATCAAGGCGACAATCGATCCGCTGATAAAAAATGGTGATCAGGAATCCATAAAAGTTTAGATTTAAAAAATGCGACTAACATTACCCATACTTTATGCTATCGCGCTTGCGGGATGCGCGACCAGCTCGGACGTAACTTCGACAGAGCACGGGCACTGGGCCGTGTCGGCGCGCGGCAACCTTAACTCGGAATTTATTTCATGGGCAAGTGTAAAGAATTCGGCCACGGGCCGTGCCAAAGCGTACTGTAGTAGCCAGGGCAAGCAGGTGAGGGAAGTCGACACATCCACTGACGGCATGATGCGTTTATCGCGTGACCAGGTCACAGTCGTCTTTGACTGTGTTTAGGTAGCGCGCGGCGGCCCTTGACGTCAGTGCCACACACTTCCCGTTGCTCGCGGTCTATCGCCACGTGAAAGGTCTGGCCCTTGTCATCGAGGTTACCTCTTCCGGCCAGGTCTGATTCAAGGGGCGCAGCCGTTATATTTCATTGACTCGCGCAGGCCGTACACGCAGCCAGAAGTCGTATCCATCAAAATGAGCTCATCGTAGGAAGGGGTACTTCAGCATCCGAATCCCGGGAAGCTGTTCGAGCCCATGTCGTTTCGCGGTTGGCTAGGATCACTCGCCATCTCGAACTGATGAACTGGGTCTCGCGTGCAACCTGGTCTCACTAGATTCAGCGCAATATGAACGGGTTTGTCGTCTTGACGCCGCTGTTGATCCAGACACTCTTGGTTTGTAGGTATTCCCTGATCGCGTCGATACCGTTCTCACGGCCCAGACCGGACTCTTTGTATCCCCCAAATGGCGACATGTAGCTGACAGCGCGATAAGTGTTCACCCACACGATGCCAGCTTGAATCTTCTCTGACATGCGAATTGAGCGACCGATGTCTTTTGTCCATACCCCCGAACCCAAGCCGAAACGGACGTCGTTTGCGATCGAAACGGCCTCGTCCTCGTTCTTGAACTTGATAACAGAGAGAATCGGGCCAAAGACTTCTTCCTGTGCAATGCGCATACTGTTGCTGACATTTCCGAAAATGGTAGGCTCAACGAACCATCCATTCCCACATTCAGGCGCGGTGCCCGGCTTGCCGCCCAGCAGCAGTGTCGCACCATCCTGCTTTGCTATATCGATATAGGAGAGGACTTTCTTATACTGCGGTCGAGTGGTCACGGGGCCAACTTGTGTATCCGGGCTTGACGGATCCCCCATTCGCGCAGTGCGAGCGAGGGTCAGCAGCCTATCTACAAATTCGTCGTAAATGCTTTCCTGAACAAGAAGACGTGATCCAGCGATGCACGTCTGACCCGTTGCCGCGAAGATGCCGGACACCGCACCGTTCACAGCATCTTCGAGGTCCGCATCCTCGAATACGATATTCGGAGATTTACCGCCGAGTTCAAGGCTGACGTGCTTGAACTGACGTGCCGCTGCTTCGTTAACGGCTCTGCCGGTCGTCTCGGCACCGGTGAACGTGATTTTCTTGACCAGCGGATGTTCGACCAGGGGGGCTCCGACATCGGCGCCAAAGCCGGTGACGACGTTGATTACTCCCGGCGGAAAACCAGCTTCCTCGAACAGCTTCGCAAATTCAATCGTTGAGACGGATGTGAATTCCGATGGCTTGATGACAACAGTGCAGCCCGCAGCAAGTGCGGGAGCGATTTTCCAGGATGCCAAAAGGAGAGGCGAGTTCCATGGCGTGATGGCGGCAACCACGCCCAGAGGTTCATGACGAGTAAAGTTGAAAAAGCCCTTTTTATCGAGCGGAATAACGCTTCCCTGAATCTTGTCGGCGAGGCCGCCAAAGTAATAGTACCACTGCGGGATGTACTGGCATTGGGCATACATCTCGGCCATGAGTTTGCCGTTATCGCGTACCTCAAGTTCGGCGAGCCGCCTGGCGTCGCGTGCGATCAGGTCACCAACACGGTGTAGCAGCATGCCTCGTTGACTTGCAGACATTTGCGCCCATGGCCCTGAGACGAATGCGGCGTGAGCCGCATTCACGGCATGATCGACATCAGTGCGGCTTCCTCTGGCGACCTCTGCCCAGGCTTCACCTGTAAAGGGGTTTTCTGTTTCGAACCATTCGCCGTTCACCGAAGCGCGGGACTCACCATTGATGTACATTTGGTAACGTTGCATAACTTCTTCTCCGTATGAGATGGCCCCTTGCTCAGTGTGTCGTCGCGGGGACTTAGCGATAGTAAATTTGCACTTGGCGGTTATTTCTCGGCGTACGCAGAGGTCACTCCGGGAATCGAGGGGCGCGTTTCTCGATGAACGCCGTCACTGCCTCGCGGTGCTCCGGTGACTTGTGCGCCAGGGCCTGCATAGTCGCCGACATTTCGAGTATCGTATCCAGTCCACTATCTTGACTTTCGCGCATCAGCCGTTTGGTCATTCGCAGCGTTGCCCCGGGGTGGCGAACGATTCGGGCAGCAAGCTTTTGGGCCGCTTCCAGCAGGTCCTCCGATGAAACGACCTGAGAAACGAGGCCAATCCGTAGTGCCTCATCGGCGCTGAGCATGTCGCCAGTGAAAGCCATTTCGGCCGCGCGAGAACGACCGATAGTTCGGGTCAACAACCATGCACCGCCATCCCCCGGAACAATTCCGACCTTGATGAAGCTCTCGGCGAAAGTTGCTCTCTCCGAAGCGATGCGGATATCGCACATACAACTAAGGTCGCAGCCAGCACCAATGGCTGGGCCGTTCACTGCGGCAATGGTTGGGACATCCAGACCGTAGATGGCACGCGTGAGGCGCTGTATTCCGGTGCGATACTCGATTGCGATCTGCGCTTGAGTGAGCTCGTCATCGAAATATCGCCGCATGTCCTTGAGGTTACCCCCGGAACAGAACATACCGTTATATCCGGTAATGATGACTGCCCGTATGGACACGTCGCTGTTGATCCGATCGCATTCAGCAAGAAACTCCGGTATGGCCGTATTGCCCGTGAGCGCGTTGCGCGTGTCTGGCGCATTCATTGCCAAGGTAAGCACTGCACCGTCGCGTGTGACTTCAAGAAAGTTGGTCATGGTCATAACTCACTGGTTGAGTCGGCGTACGACGCACTGGGCGGAATTGCGTTTCGAACAAAATCGAGAGCAGAATCGTTGCCACCAAGCCAAGCCGCGCCGATCTCGGCATACCAGGCCGTTTCGGCTCCGAATGCGCGACGCCACGCGTGCAACCTGCGCGTGTATAGATTCAGGTCGTGTTCAGCCGTAATGCCGATTGCTCCATGGACGGCGTGGGCGATACTGGCAGCAGTAGCTGCGGCCTGACTCGCGTAAGCTTTAGCTATTGCGACGCCGCTGGCGATTGGTGTCGCACTCGACGGAGAACACGCCAATCGGGAAGCCATTCGTGCTGCAAAGGTCAGTTCTGCCAATACACTGACCTGTTGCTGGATTGCCTGAAACTTGCCTATGGGGCGACCGAACTGTGAGCGTTCGTTTGCATGGGAAATCGTCATTTCCAGCACTTTTTCCAGCGCGCCGGAGATCAACAGCGCGGTGACAGCGGCACCAGACATTCGCGTTCCGTTGCAGAAAAGAGGGATCGAGCGAGGCCGCTTTGACCACGTCGCCGACGCGTCGAGACTTCCCTCAATGCCGTCACTTTCGACATCGGCGGCTTCAAGTGACCACAACTGGCAAAGCCCGCTTTCCTCCACCATGATCCATTCACTGACGTGACCGAACGGTACATTGTCACAATGGAACACGTCTCCGGTGTGCCTGACAGCGCTTGCCGCAATCGTAACGGGACCCGCGAGCGTCTCGAGGTTTTTGCGGTCGAGCAACGCACGCACGAGCATGGTGTACGCCAAAGGCACGGGAAGGGCATATCGGCCGCATGCAGCAATCAGTGGTGATGCATCGAGCAGCGATAGTCCGGCGCCGCCGGCGCTCTCGGGCACTAGCAGGTCTGCAAAGGCGC
The DNA here is from genome assembly GCF_900141745.1 of Paraburkholderia phenazinium. Classification (NCBI taxonomy): domain Bacteria; kingdom Pseudomonadati; phylum Pseudomonadota; class Betaproteobacteria; order Burkholderiales; family Burkholderiaceae; genus Paraburkholderia; species Paraburkholderia phenazinium. The sequence goes on from NZ_FSRM01000002.1 coordinate 1,652,314, forward strand.
TCTCGGTCAGCGCTTCCCAGAGGCCGGAAAAGCTTTCTCCTGACTCGATTTGCCGGACGGTACTTGCCGGGCACTCGCCCGCGAGAAGGCGATCAAATGAGTCTGCAAAAATATCGTTCATGCGAGGTCTCCTTCCGGCAGATTTAGCGCAGACCCAAACCACGGGCAATCATTCCGCGCAAAATCTCGCGCGTACCGCCCCGGAGAGAGAACGAGGGCGCGACGTGTGTGATGTATGCGAGTGTCTGAAGCAACTCCGGGGATGGCGGCCCGTCGTGTCCGGTTCTGCTGTCTACTGCCGACACGAGGTCGGCGATCACAGCGGGCACTAGCTGTTCGAACTCCGTGCCGAGGTCTTTCGTCAACGCGGCCACGGTCGCCGGACTTTCACCTGCCTGAAGTTTCGCGACGATTGAAATGGACATTGCCCGAAGCGTGACAAGCGAACTCAGAAGTCGGCCTGCTGCGACGTATTCGAGACGATCGATTGCTCCACACCGCCGCAGATAGCTAGCCCACTCATTCAGCAGCACGATGCTGGAATAGATCCGTTCAGGACCGCTGCGCTCAAAGGCCAGTTCGGCGGTCACCTGTCGCCACCCATCCCCTTCTGTTCCAATGAGGGCGTCTCCGCCAAGATGCACATCGTCGAAAAACACTTCACAGAAGTGGCTGTCGCCTGTTAGATCCCTGATTGGCCGCACGACCACCCCTGGAAGCGAAAGATCGACAATGAGCTGCGAAAGACCTTTCTGGCGGTCCTCCGGCGATCCCGAGGTCCGCACTAGTGCGATCATGTAATGTGATCGATGCGCCTGCGTTGTCCAGATTTTTTGCCCAGATAGAATCCAGCCGTCACTCGTGCGGCGTGCCTGGGTACGGACACTCGCCAAATCGGATCCAACATTGGGCTCGCTCATGCCGATGCAAAAGAACGCTTCGCCTCGGCTAATGCGGGGCAGATAAAATTGCTTCTGGGCTTCAGTTCCGTACGACAAGATGAGCGGGCCGCTTTGACGGTCGGCAATCCAGTGGGCACCGACCGGTGCCCCCGCGTTAAGTAGTTCTTCTACAAGAACAAAGCGAGAAAATGCACCCAGTTCTGCGCTTCCGTAGCTGCGCGGCAACGTTAAACCGAGCCAGCCACGGCGGCCCAAGGCTCGACTAAATTCTGCGGAGAAGCCCATCCAAGAGCGGGCACGTTGGTTCGCCGGAACATTCATGAGGTGCTCGGCCAGGAAGGCGCGAACCTCGCTGCGTAAGGCTTCCGCTTCGTCCGGGAGACAGACATAGTCAAGTGATTCGATCATGGTTTCACCGTCGGGTTTGGATAGTCCTCAGATAACGTTTTCGGAGGTGAGACGGGCCAGCACTTCAGGGGTGAGATTGAGGACCGTTGAAAGCACGTCGTTGGTGTGCTCGCCCAGGAGGGGCGGGGGCAACCGATATTCCACGGGCGTGTCCGACAGCCGCACCGGGCTGGCAAGGAGGGGGAGAGGCCCCGCCTGGGTATGCTCCATTTCGATTTTGAGGTTGCGGTGGATGACCTGAGGATCGCGGAATACGCGATCAAGCGTGTTGACGGGTCCACTTGGCACACCAGTCGATTCGAGTTGGGCGAGCCAGGTGTCTGTCGTACGTTGAACGGTAATGTCGCGCAGGGTCTGGACTAGCTCGTTGCGATTCGCGACGCGAGCGGCGTTAGACGCGAAGCGACTGTCGGACAGCAGTTCCGGCCGTTCAAGCACCGCACAGAGCTTTGCAAACTGGGTGTCGTTACCGATAGCCAGGATCATGTTCCCATCGGCAGTCGGAAAGTCCTGGTAGGGAACTACGTTCGGGTGAGCGTTGCCGAGGCGTCCTGGAATGACACCGCCATGAAGGTAGTTCATAGCCTGATTAGCGAGGCAGGCCACCTGGACATCGAGCAGACTCATGTCGATGTGCTGACCGCGACCCGTGCCGCTCCGGGCGGCAAGTGCACCCAAGATTGCGATGGCTGCATATAGCCCGGTCATAACATCCGTCAAAGCCACGCCGACCTTCATCGGGCCACCACCCGGCTCGCTATCGCCATGACCGGTGATGCTCATCAGGCCACCCATGGCCTGGATCAGAAAGTCATAGCCTGGCCGAGGCGCGTAGGGGCCAGTTTGTCCAAAGCCAGTAATCGAGCAATAGATGAGACGTGGATTAATAGCGCTTAGGGACGCGTAGTCGAGACCGTACTGCTTGAGGCCACCTACCTTGAAGTTCTCGATAACAATGTCCGATTTCGCTGCTAGTTGCCTCACAAGCTCCTGACCTTCGGGGCGGGTGAAGTCGATAGTGACGGACTTCTTGTTGCGATTCGTGCACATGAAATAGGCCGACTCTCGGGTCAGTTCGCCGTTTGCGTCCTTCACGTAAGGCGGCCCCCAAGTGCGCGTGTCATCACCAGTATTGGGACGCTCAACTTTGATGACTTCTGCACCCATGTCTCCAAGCGTCTGAGCCGCCCATGGACCCGCCAACACGCGCGACAGGTCTAATACTCTGATCTCAGACAATGCACTGGCCATTTTGTCTCCTCCGTCCTTCATACTCAGTATTGAAATTTTCTGCTTTGGCTGCGAGCTACCTGTTGCGTGGCTTCGGACATCATGGTGGCGCTCCCTTCCTGTCGGCAGACCGTCACGTCAACATGCGTGTCAGACGACAGTGTCTAGCCACTGTCAGCAGGTGTAGTTGAGACCCATACGGCCGCCATCTGCGAAGATGATTTGTCCGGTGATATAGGATGACTCATCACTCGCGAGGAACACGGCGATCGAGGCCATTTCCTCCGGTTGGCCGAGCCTACCCATCGGTGTGCGTGACATGATCTTCGCCATGGCTTCTTCGGACGACAACACGGTCGATCGCACGAGCTCAGTTTCGATGGTGCCAGGACCGATTGCATTCACGCGGATGCCATGAGGAGCTAGCGTGACCGCCATGTTTCTCGTCAGCTGGTTGATGCCGCCCTTCGAGACGTTGTAGACCAGGATGCTGGGAATCGTCATGACGGAATTGACCGAGGACATGTTGATGATCACCCCCGTGCTCTTATTGGCCAGAAGGTGGCGTGCCACTTCCTGACTCGCCACAAATGCCGATTTCAGATTGACGTTGAGCGTCCGGTCATATTCCTCTTCGGTGATGTCAAGCAGATCCTGCGGCGTTGCCACGCCTGCACTGTTAAGCAGAACATCGATGGTGCCCATCGTGTCAATAGCCGACTTCACCAGTTCCCGGACCTGTTTCGAATCACCCGCATCTGACACGAAGAAGCTTGCCTTATAGCCGGCCTCCTGAAGTTTTTCAGCGAGCGCAAAGCCGGCCTGGGCGTTGATATCGGAGAAACAGACTTCTGCTCCAGCAGCGGCAAATCGTTCTACACACGCCTTGGCAATGCCCTTCGCACCCGCAACCACGAGTGCCTTTCTACCTTCGAGGGATTTCATCTTCGTGCTCCCGATTCGGTGAATTTTCCTGTCGCGGGCCGCGACGACTCGACTGGAGGTTCTCGGAGTCGTTGTCGCGAAAGTTTCTGGCAGAGAATATTTCGCAATGAATTTGTTCTCATGCGAGACTAATGGTCTGAATGGAGAACAGTCTATTTCACCCAATCAGGGATGTCAACGCGCAAGAAATGTGCGGCGTCGACGCGGGAAACGCGGGCACCCGATGTATGGTGGGGAGGAGTGCGAGACAAAGGACCACGACGAGACCGTGGGGCAGGGTCATTACCAGGGCGGGTAAACCGCAGGCGCGGGAGTCTGATAGCGGAAAAAGCGGTAGCGGGGTAGCTGTTGACGCACCGCTAGGGCATATCCAAAGCCAGCGTGTCCTGAAGGAAGCGGATACGTAAGGAATGTCCAAGGAATATAAACACTCGGTTTTGAAGGATTCAAGCTGGCGTCTGCCGTCGTTGCCCACCGACGGTGTCCGGAAGTCGCGCAACCCGCGATGGATGCGCGTACCCGTCGCTAACCAAGCGTAGATCGCGGTTTCCGACACCTCTTGCCGCGATGTGGCTCTAGCGATGCAGTGCCTTTGCCCTAGGCGGCGATTGGTGTGGTTGACACCCGACGGCGATGTCTTTCGGTGGGAGCGGTTTGGATGCGTTCAGGATTGGGGATTTCATATCATGAAATTTATCGGCATCTTGAATTATTACTTCGCACTCCTCTATAAATGCCACGCGCATATAGGTTGCCGAAAGTCGTTTTAGACGGGACTCTGGCGCCAGTCCGACAACCCCACCGCGGCCCCTAACAAAAGCCAGACCAGGACTGTCCGGATCTCCGGGCATTGGTGCCTTGTTTTGTCAGTCGAATCGGCCCGCCGGGGTAGCGTGCCAGCCACAACGCTGTCACGAGCGGCGCATCTATGTGCGCTCGAGTCGTATTCTAGGGGTATCCCCCTGACGCTGTATCTACCGCGAGGCCATATCGTCACAACGTTAGGGTTTGCGCTGACCTTTACAGAATTTAGTTGTTTTCAGAAAAATTCCCCGCCTATAATTGAATTGTGGTCCGATATGAAACTTATGGTCCGAATACGGAACATCATCGTCGGTACTCACGAGGTAGGCCGCATCGTTCCGAGCTTGAGCTTGAGCCCGCGCTTTCCATTGACCATCAGGCTATTCGAGGGATTCGCAAAATGTCCGAGTTCTCGCAATTCCGCAGGCGACTTTTGGTCGTTGGCGTCGCGTTATCAGCGCACTCCGATACGTAAGTTTCCTGCCCCGAGTTGAAAATTGGCAGTTGAAGGAGACGAAGGTGAATGTAGCAGCGAGATCATTGCGTTTGCAGGTCGAGAAATGGCTTGTGCCGACTCTTTCGACACCGGTTCGGGTGACCCGATTCAGTCGCACGCGCTCGAATCAGAGGTGCTATGTGCGTGTCGAAATACTCCGACCTGCAGGCTCGGTTGGACTCTTTTTTTTCAGGCACGACGACGGCGCATGGTGTGTGTTCCCGCCTGAGACCGGACGCGTGGCGATGCGCTCGGCGCCATGAGCTATCCGGTAGCGGTGACTGTACGACATGCATTCGCGTGGTGGTTCTCGAAGCCAGTATTGACGTGAGTACATGCGCTTCAATCGCGAGCTTTTGAGAGTCAGCCAACCTATTAAGGGCATTACATGAGCACGAAAGACAGAAAATCTCGCGTGAGATTGTCATCTGATATAGGCGGTACTTTTACAGACATCGTAGTGGAGCGTGATGGCGAGCGACTCACAAGCAAGGTGCTGACGACGCCTGGCGAGCCGGAGCGAGCAGTGATCGACGGCACACTTTCCTTGCTCGCGGAGCATGAAATCTCCCCGTCTGACGTCGATCTTTTCATTCACGGAACGACACTCGCGACCAATGCGATTATCGAGCGCAAGGGTGCATTGACCGCTGTTATCGGCACGGAAGGTTTCAGGGACACCCTGGACATCGCCGACGAAGGACGCTTTGATCAATACGACATTTTCATCGACAAACCCGCGGCGCTGATTCCGCGGTCGCGTCGATTCACAGTGATTGAGCGTGTCAACGCGCGCGGCGACGTCGTATTGCCACTTGACGACAAGTCGGTTCACGCATTGGCTCCCGAGCTCAGGCGTATGGGGATCAAGAGCGTCGCGGTTGCGTTGCTGCATTCGTATGCCAACCCGCAGCACGAACAGCGCGTTCGGGAAATCCTTGCAGAACAGTGTCCCGACATTGCCGTCACTCTCTCGTACGAAGTTTGTCCCGAAGTGCGCGAATACGAACGGACCTCGACAGCAGTTGCAAACGCCTATGTGCAGCCGCTGATGGCGGGGTATCTGCAGCGGCTCGGAAAGGAGCTCGTAACACGTGGTTTCGATTGCCCGGTGTACCTGATGACGTCGGGTGGTGGCCTGACGACCCTTGAGACTGCCGCACGTTTCCCGATCCGCCTGGTGGAGAGCGGTCCGGCGGGCGGTGCCATCCTTGCGTCGTACGTTGCGGCCCAATGTGACGAGCACAAGGTCGTCTCGTTCGACATGGGTGGTACCACGGCGAAGATCTGTCTCATCGAAGATCAGAAACCTCAATCGTCCCGCACCTTCGAAGTCGACCGCGCAGCGCGATTCCTGCGTGGTAGTGGACTGCCGTTGCGCATTCCCGTGATCGAAATGATAGAGATCGGTGCAGGGGGGGGGTCCATTGCCCATGTCGACACATTGAAGCGCATTGCGGTCGGGCCCGAGAGCGCAGGCTCCGAGCCGGGGCCCGCCTGTTATGGTCGCGGTGGAGAAGAGCCAACGGTCACGGATTCGAATCTTTGCATCGGTCGAATCGATCCCGATCGTTTTGCTGGCGGCAAGATGAAGCTCTATCCGGACCGCTCGGCAGCCGCCCTGACACGAGCGATCGGGCAGAAGCTCGACCTTTCCGTGCACCACTCGGCCTACGGTGTCCTTGAAATGGTCGATGAAAACATGGCCAATGCTGCACGAGTGCACTCTGTGGAACGCGGCAAAGACATCGCGACACATACGATGATTGCCTTCGGCGGTGCGGCACCCCTGCACGCGGCTCGTCTTGCCGAGAAGCTGGGAATGAGAAGGGTGATCATCCCGGCAAACGCCGGTGTGGGATCTGCGGTCGGGTTTCTCCGGGCGCCGATTGCTTTCGAGGTCGTACGAAGCCGCTACATGACGTTGTCGACATTCGATGCGGGTCAGGCCAATCGACTCATCGACCAGATGCGTCAGGAGGCCAGTGCAGTTGTGCGCGCCGGTGCGGGCGACAGCGAACTTGTGGAAGTATGCGAAGCATTCATGCGCTACAAGGGCCAAGGACACGAGATCGTGGTGCGTGTGCCGGCGCGCGAGTTGACGGCAGGCGATGCGGAGTCGCTTAGAGATGCTTTCGAAAAGGAATATATCGCATTGTTCTCGCGTGCAATTCCACACGCAATTGTCGAAATACTGACTTGGACGTTTTCGGTTAGCACGATAGCGGAAAAGCCCGATATCACGCGAAGGGGACCGGTGACGGCGACAGAGGCAACACCGGTCGGTGAACGAACCCTGTTCGACCCGGACTCGGACAAATCGATCACCGTTCCGGTCTATGCGCGAGAACAGATGGAAGTCGGCAACACGCTTACTGGGCCGGCCATTATCGCTGAATATGAGACGACGACGTTCGTGCCAGCGACCTTTAGCGCGTCCGTCAACGATCGACTCTGCATTGTGCTCGAGAAGAGCGTCTCCCAGGGAGAGTCAAGATGAAATCGGAAGTCAGGCAAGGTGGACTGTACGAGATCCGCCGTCAGATCATGTGGAACAGACTGCTGGCGGTCGTCGAAGAGCAGGCGCAGACGCTGCTGCGAACTGCGTTCAGTACGATTGTGCGCGAGTCAGGAGACCTCTCGGCAGGCGTATTTGATCTTCAAGGACGCATGCTGGCGCAGGCTGTGACGGGTACCCCTGGCCACGTCAACTCAATGGCCGAATCGGTTGGCCACTTCCTCAAGGCGTTCCCCGCAGATAGCATGAAGGCAGGGGACGTATATTGTACGAACGATCCATGGAAGGGAACGGGCCACCTGAATGATCTCGTGGTGGTGACGCCAGCCTTCCACGACGGCACCTTAGTCGCATTGTTCGCGTCGACAAGCCATCTGATGGACATTGGGGGAATCGGGACGGTTCCAGACGGGACAGATGTCTTCATGGAAGGGCTTGCAGTGCCATTCATGAAGCTTTTTGACGCGGGTGTGCTCAACGAGACGTTGATGGCTATTTTCAAAGCCAACACACGTACACCGGTCGACACGGAGGGAGATATCTATTCCCTTGTGAATTGCAATGCAATCGGTGCGCGGCGGCTTTCGGACATGATGCGGGAGTTCAACCTGGACAGCCTTGACGAACTCGGCCGACATATTCTCGAAAGCTCGCGTGCCGCGGTGCTGGCCGCAGTCAAGGAGCTGCCGAAGGGGTCATGGACAAGCTCCATGACGATCGACGGGTACAGCGAGCCTGTTACGTTGACTGCGAGGACGACGATCACGGAATCGGGAATTGCTGTTGACTTTGCCGGCTCCTCGCCAGCATCGGGAAAGGGCATCAACTGCCCGATGTCCTATACCAAAGCTTATGCAATTTTTGGACTGTCTTGCGCGGTTGCGCCGCATATACCTAACAACGCGGGCTCACTATCCTTGTTTGACGTAGTTGCGCCAGAAGGTTCTATTGTTAATGCGCTGAAACCTTCACCCGTAGCGTCACGGCACATTGTTGGCCAGATGCTTCCTGATGTCGTGTTCGGCTGTTTGCACCAGGCGATTCCCGACCGCGTTCCCGCTGAAGGAACATCGTGCATTTACCTTATGACTTTCCGTGGACGCGACGGCGGTAGCAACGGCGCTTTCGCCAGTAGCATTGTGACAAACGGTGGCGTCGGCGCGCGTCCGGGTAAAGACGGGCTAAGTGCGACTGCGTACCCAAGCGGCGTTAAAGGCACGCCGATCGAGATTGTGGAAACCACGACGCCGTTGATGTTCTGGAAGAAAGAGCTGCGACCCGGTTCCGGGGGGGCAGGTCAATGGCGCGGCGGTAACGGCCTCGATATCGAAATCGAGAATATTTCTTCCAGCCCTATAGAACTTCTGGCTGCTTTTGACCGGATAGAACATCCTCCTCGTGGCCGTAACGAAGGTCAGGACGGTGCAAGCGGATACCTTGGCATGCGTGACTCTGACAGGGTGATGGCAGGAAAGGGAACGCAGGTCATCCAGCCCGGCGAGGTTATTCAATTACGCACGCCGGGTGGCGGGGGCATTGGAAACCCGAAGTTGCGGGACAAAACCGCAGAACGGCTCGACGTTGAAAACGATCTCGTGATCCGGTAGTGGCCTTGGTAGACGAGTCGGCGACTCGCTGTCTCTTGCGCAATAGGGGACGGCTGATCGCAATCGCCCACGTAATCCGGAATCACCACTTAGTTAGCAATAGGAGGAAGCGAAAGTGGCTCAGAAAGTCGTAATCATTGGCGGCGGAGTGATTGGCAGTGCAGTGGCCTATTTTCTATTGGCGAATGAACCCGGCCTCTCCGTCACGGTCCTGGAGCGCGATCCGAGCTATGCTCGCTCGTCTTCTGCGCTTTCTGGATCCGGGATTCGCCAGCAGTTTTCGACTGCGGTGGCTGTTCAGATGTCGGGCTTCGGGCTCGAATTTCTTCGGTCCATGCCAGAACTTCTTGATGTGAACGGATCGAAACCGACGGCCAGTCTGCATGAAGGCGGATATCTGTTTCTTGCGGGTCGGCAGGGGGCCGATGTCCTGCGAGAGAACTGCGCAATGCAGAATAGTCTTGGAGCCAACATTGCGTTTCTGGATTGCAAGGGCCTGGTTGAGCGGTTTCCGTGGCTGAACGTGGACGATCTGGAAGCGGGTTCGTACGGGGTCTCAGGTGAAGGCTGGTTCGATAGCTACGGTGTGCTTCAAGCACTAAGGAAAAAGGCCCAGGCGCTAGGTGCCCGCTACTTTCCATTGGAAGTTGTCGCTGTGCGTAGGCAAGCTCGCCGGGCCACCGGAGTCGCGACGTCCTCCGGCGAGGAGTTTGAATGTGACACGTTGGTTAATGCAGCCGGGCCGTGGGCTAGAAACATCGCAGCGATGCTCGATATTGATCTCCCTGTGCACGCGCGCCGTCGGAGCATTTTCAACGTTTCATCCCCTGCTGTCCTAGAACGCGCTCCTCTCCTGATTGACCCTACTGGCGTCTGGTTTCGACCCGAAGGCAACGGTTACCTTTGCGGTATCGCACCCAAGCCAGAGAATGACCATGATGATTTGCCCCTGCACGAAGTAGATCACGCACTTTTCGACGAGATCGTGTGGCCCAAACTCGCAGAACGGGTTCCCCAGTTTGAGGCGCTCAGAGTCGAGAGTTGCTGGTCTGGCTATTACGAGTACAACGTATTTGATCAAAACGCCATCATCGGATACCACCCCGATGTCGAGAATTGCGTTTTTGCAAATGGTTTCAGTGGTCATGGTTTGCAACATGGACCTGCAACGGGACGTGCTGTGAGCGAGCTGATCAGAAATGGTCGCTATACAACGTTGGATGTTTCTTCTCTCGGTTGGTCCAGGGTGTTGGAAAACCAACCGATTGTCGAGAAAAACGTCGTGTGACAAGCATCCGGATATAAGGGGAAGACACGCGCTGACGGCGCGAAACGCCGTCAGCGCGTGTCTGGACGCGTACTTGCGGAGAGCGACGCTGCGATTCAGTCGTGTGCGGCGATGAGAGGACATACATGAAAGTATTGGTGCCGGTGAAGAGAGTGGTCGATTACAACGTGAAAGTCCGGGTGAAATCGGATGGCACGGGCGTCGACATTGCGAATGTAAAGATGTCGATGAATCCGTTCGACGAGATCGCCGTGGAAGAGGCGGTGCGTCTGCGGGAAGCGGGCGTGGCGACCGAAGTGATCGCTGTGTCGGCGGGCGTGACGCAGGCGCAGGAAACGTTGCGCACGGCGCTCGCGATCGGCGCGGACCGCGCGATCCTGATCGAGTCGTCGGAAGAACTGCAGCCGCTGGCTGTCGCCAAGCTGCTCAAGGCGCTGGTCGACAAGGAACAGCCATCGCTGATCATTCTCGGCAAGCAGGCCATCGACGACGATTCGAACCAGACTGGTCAGATGCTGGCTGCCTTGGCGGGGTTGCCGCAGGCGACATTTGCATCGAAGGTTGTCGTGGCGGATGGCAAGGCAACCGTATCGCGCGAAGTGGACGGCGGTGCGGAAACGCTGGCGCTGACGCTGCCGGCTGTGGTCACCACGGATCTGCGCCTGAACGAGCCGCGTTACGTCACGCTGCCGAACATCATGAAGGCGAAGAAGAAGCCGCTGGAGACGCTCAAGCCGGAAGACCTCGGTGTTGACGTGACCCCGCGCCTGAAGACGCTGAAGGTTGTCGAGCCGCCGAAGCGCTCCGCTGGCGTGAAGGTCGCCGATGTGAAGACGCTGGTCGAGAAGCTCAAGACCGAAGCCAAGGTGCTGTGAGGAGACGGACGAAATGACGATTCTGGTAATTGCGGAACACGACAACGCGTCGCTGAAGGCTGCGACGCTGAACACGGTGGCAGCGGCAGCCAAGATTGGCGGCGATGTGCACGTGCTGGTGGCAGGTCACAACGCGCAGGGCGCGGCCGACGCTGCAGCCAAGGTCGCAGGTGTCGCCAAGGTGTTGCTGGCCGATGCGCCGCAACTCGAAGCAGGCCTCGCGGAAAACGTCGAAGCGACGGTGCTGAACATTGCGAAGGACTACTCGCATATCCTCGCGCCGGCTACCGCCTACGGCAAGAACATTGCCCCGCGTATCGCCGCGAAGCTCGATGTCGCACAGATCAGCGATATCACCGCCGTGGATTCCGCCGACACGTTCGAGCGCCCGATCTACGCAGGCAATGCGATCGCAACGGTGCAGTCGAGCGATCCGGTCAAGGTCATCACGGTGCGCTCCACCGGCTTCGACCCGGTAGCAGCAGAAGGCGGCAGCGCAACGGTCGAGAAGATCGAAGCCGCAGCCGACAGCGGCCTGTCGCAGTTCGTGAGCCGTGAAGTCACGAAGCTGGACCGTCCAGAGCTGACGTCGGCGTCGATCATCGTTTCCGGTGGCCGGGGTCTGGGCAGTGGCGAGAACTATACGAAGGTGCTCGAGCCGCTGGCGGACAAGCTGAACGCGGCACTAGGTGCCTCGCGTGCCGCAGTGGACGCGGGCTTTGTGCCGAACGACTATCAGGTGGGCCAGACGGGCAAGATCGTCGCGCCGCAACTGTACGTCGCGGTGGGCATCTCGGGTGCGATCCAGCATCTGGCCGGCATGAAGGACTCGAAGGTCATCGTGGCGATCAACAAGGACCCGGAAGCGCCGATTTTCAGCGTCGCCGACTACGGTCTGGTGGGAGACTTGTTCGACCACGTCCCCGAGCTCGTCAATCAGCTGAATTTGTAAACGGCCCACAGCGATTCGAGTGTGTGCAGCAAAGCGCGAAATCTCAAATGATCAAGTTGAGCTTGGACTGTGAATTTGCACGAAGATTTTGACCTTACCAGCCTCACTGAAAGCCGAACCATGTCTTAAGGAGACACGTCGATCTTCCACGGGCGCATCGTGCGTGAATTCCCAAACTATCTACAAGGAGGTGGTATGAGTGCCGAAAAAGTTGCTATCGTCACAGCTGCGGGTAAAGGCATGGGGGGGGCGATTGCGCAGGAGCTCGCATCCAGCGGTTATCGGGTGGCCCTCATGTCACCGTCGGGCAGCGCGGCGAAACTCGCTGAAGAACTGGGCGGTTTCGGTCTATCTGGCTCGGTTACAGAGGACGCTGACATTGATCGGCTGGTTCGGGAAACGCTTAACAAATACGGACGAATCGATGCGGTTGTTAACAATACTGGTCACCCTCCGAAAGGCGACCTGCTGACTCTTACCGATGACCAGTGGCGCAGCGGTCTTGACATCATCTTGTTGAACGTCATCCGTATGCTGCGGCGCGTTACACCGGTGTTCGAATCACAAGGAGGCGGCGCGGTCGTTAATATTTCCAGCTTTGCCGCTGATTCACCGCTCCAGATCATGCCAGTTTCTTCGACGCTGCGAGCAGGGTTGAGTGCGTTCACGCACCTGTACGCGGAGCGTTACGCGGCGAAGAATATTCGTATCAACTCTGTACTGCCCGGCTACGTTGACAGTTGGGAGGACGCCCCGAAAGAATTTGTTGCTGGCCTGCCGGCAGGGCGACTCGGCACCGTCGAGGAAATCGCCAAGACAGTTGCCTTTCTGCTGTCAGAAGGCGCGGGGTACATCACCGGACAAAATATCCGTGTCGATGGAGCGCTGGTTCGAGCCCTGTAAGATTTCGTGCAGCGTGACATTCAGAAAAAGGTTGGCGCGCCCTGCCAGCCTTCTGTGTAAAAACCGGTTATATAAGGATATTTCAGAATGCCAGACGATAAGCAATACGAAGGAGTATCAGTAGTAAAGCGGGCGAATGTCTTCGGCGAAAAATGCGTTTCGCACACGGTCATCTTTGCAGATGGGACGAGAAAGACGCTCGGTGTATTCCTTCGTGGAAAACTGACGATTCCTTCAGTAGTGGATGAGGAACTCGAGATCCTGGCTGGTCATTGTTCGGTTCGACAAAAGAATCGCGCTGAGTGGACCGAATATCGTGCGGGTGATTTCTTTGAAGTCCCGCGCAACAGCTCGATCGAGGTAAATGTATTTGAAACGGTCGAATATATCTGCAGCTTCCGTGATTGACGGTTGCTCTCTGCTTGAAGGTGGACCGCGGTCGCTGCTTCTGCGCTGATCATCGGCGATCCGTTGTGTTGACACCAGAAAGGATGGACGTTACGACTCAACGTCAATGATAGGGTCTGTAGAGCTGACGGTTCGAGGTCGCTGTCTTACGGCTTCGTTCCACCATACCGCCTAGATACGTTTCCCCAAACCCTAATGTGCAATTGGACGTCGGCCTATCCAGTAGGCGGGCAACGGCCGTTGACGTGGAACGTGCCCGATGACCAGGCACGCCGATTTAAGGCAATGAGTAGAGGAATGTATGCACATAGGAGTGCCAGCCGAGACGCGAGCGCACGAATCACGCGTTGCCGCCACCCCCGAGACGGTCAAGAAATACGTATCGCAGGGCCACCGGGTCACGATCCAGAGCGGCGCCGGAACTGGCGCCAGCTTTCCTGACGAGGCTTTCAGCGCGGTAGGCGCGGAGATCGTCGATGCAGCCACCGCCTTTGGCGCCGATCTCGTCCTCAAGGTCCAATCGCCGACTGAGACCGAGCTGCCGCATCTGAAACGCGGCGCGGTGCTGGTGGGCATGCTCGATCCTTTCAATGCCGACAACGCGGCGAAGCTCGCAACGGCTGGTGTAACGGCCTTTGCGCTGGAAGCCGCGCCGCGCACGACCCGTGCGCAGAGTCTCGACGTGCTGTCGTCGCAAGCCAACATTGCCGGCTACAAGGCCGTGCTGCTCGCCGCCGATCTCTACCCCCGTTTCATGCCGATGCTGATGACCGCCGCAGGCACGGTGAAAGCGGCGCGTGTGCTGATTCTCGGCGCCGGCGTGGCGGGTCTGCAGGCGATCGCGACCGCCAAGCGCCTGGGCGCCGTGATCGAAGCTTCGGACGTGCGTCCGGCGGTGAAAGAGCAGATCGAATCGCTCGGCGCCAAGTTTCTCGACGTGCCGTATGAGACCGACGAGGAGCGCGAGGCCGCACAGGGTGTGGGCGGTTATGCTCGGCCCATGCCGCCGAGCTGGCTCCAACGCCAGGGCGCTCTCGTCCACGAACGCGCCAAACAGGCCGATATCGTCATCACGACCGCGCTGATCCCCGGCCGTCCTGCACCGACGCTGATCTCGGTCGAAACCGTGCAGGCCATGAAACCCGGTTCCGTGCTGATCGATCTGGCGGCTGGCCGTGGCCCCGAGTACGAAGGCCAGCGCGGCGGCAACTGTCCGCTCACCGTAGCGGACAAGATCGTGACCAGAAACGGCGTGCAGATCGTCGGCTTCACGAACCTGGCCTCGATGGTGGCCGCCGACGCCTCCTCGCTCTACGCACGCAACCTGCTCGACTTCCTGAAGCTGATCATCAACAAGGAAGGCGCACTCAACATCGATCTCGCGGACGACATCGTCGCGGCCACGCTGCTGGCCCGTGACGGCGAAGTCACGCGCAAGGCATAACTGGAGCCCGCGATGGAAGTCATCAACCATACGGTCATCAACCTGATCATCTTCATCCTGGCGATCTACGTGGGCTACCACGTGGTCTGGAACGTCACCCCGGCACTGCATACGCCGCTGATGGCCGTGACCAACGCGATTTCCGCGATCGTCATTGTGGGCGCGATGCTTGCGGCCGGCCTGACGGTGGGCGGCACAGGCAAGTTCTTCGGGACCCTGGCGGTCGGGCTGGCAGCAGTCAACGTGTTCGGCGGCTTCCTCGTCACCAGGCGAATGCTGGAGATGTTCAAGAAGAAAGAGCCGAAGAAGCTTCCCGCAGCGGCAAAGGAGAAGGCGCAATGAGTCTGAACGTCGTCACGCTGCTTTATCTGGTTGCTTCGGTCTGCTTCATTCAGGCGCTCAAAGGGCTCTCGAATCCGAAGACCGCGCGCATCGGCAATACGTTCGGTATGGCCGGGATGGCGATCGCGATCCTCACCACCATCGCGTTGATCCTCAAGCAGGCGGCCGGACTCGGCTCGAATCTCGGGCTGGGCCTCGGACTGCTGTTCGCGGCGCTGGTGGTAGGCGGCGCGATCGGAGCGTTCGTCGCCGCGCGCGTCGAGATGACCAAGATGCCCGAACTGGTCGCCGCCATGCACTCGCTGATCGGTCTCGCGGCCGTGTGCATTGCCTATGCGGTCGTCTCGGAGCCGTCGGCGTTCGGCCTCGTCGATCCGGACAATCCGATCCCGGGGTTTCTGCCGTACGGCAACCGGATTGAGCTCTTTATCGGCACCTTCGTCGGGGCGATTACGTTCTCCGGTTCGGTGATAGCGTTCGGCAAGCTCTCGGGCAAGTACAAGTTCCGCCTGTTTCAGGGCGCGCCGGTGGTGTATCCGGGTCAGCATCTGATCAACCTGATGCTGGCGATCGGCATGATCGGCTTCGGCGTGATCTTCTTTCTGACGCAAGCGTGGCTGCCGTTCATCATCATGACGCTGATCGCGTTCGCGCTGGGCGTGCTGATCATCATCCCGATCGGCGGCGCGGATATGCCGGTGGTCGTGTCGATGCTCAACTCGTATTCGGGCTGGGCGGCGGCGGGTATCGGGTTCTCGCTGAATAACCCGATGCTGATCATCGCAGGCTCGCTGGTGGGGTCGTCCGGTGCGATCCTGTCGTACATCATGTGTCACGCGATGAACCGCTCATTCTTCAATGTGCTGCTGGGCGGTTTCGGCGCGGAGGCGGGCGCGGCGGCTGCGGGCGGGGCCCAGGAACAGCGGCCGGTCAAATCGGGTTCGGCCGAGGATGCGTCATTCATGCTGGGCAACGCTGAAACCGTGGTGATCGTGCCGGGGTATGGTCTGGCCGTGGCCCGCGCACAGCATGCGCTGAAAGAACTCACGGACAAGCTGACCGAAAAGGGCATTGATGTGCGGTACGCGATCCACCCGGTGGCAGGCCGCATGCCGGGACACATGAACGTGCTGCTCGCTGAAGCCGAAGTCTCCTACGACATGGTCTACGAGATGGATGACATCAACAGCGAGTTCGGCCAGGTGGACGTGGTGCTGGTGCTCGGCGCGAACGACGTGGTAAATCCGGCGGCCAAGAACGATCCGAAGTCGCCGATTGCAGGCATGCCGATCATCGAGGCGTACAAGGCGCGCACGGTGATCGTCAACAAGCGTTCGATGGCGGCCGGCTACGCGGGGCTCGACAACGATCTCTTCTACATGGACAAGACCATGATGGTCTTCGGCGATGCGAAGAAGGTGATCGAGGATATGGTGAAGAGTGCTGCTTAAAAGGAGTCCGGCTATGAATGAGAAGTCAATGACAATGCCGGTAAAGAATCTTGGTGAAAGCCGAGCGGGGTTAGGGGCAGATGAGCAACTGAGCGGAGAAGGGGATGTAGCTATGCCGGCTACCAAGGAATATTGTTCGACGTGGGCATGGGTCAATACAACGGGATGGTATGACTGGATGGACTGGCATCACCCGTATCTGCTAACTGAATGACCACTATCTTCGCATCTGTTTTGCGGTTTTACCGCTGCTGATTTCGAGTCCTGTTAGCGATTTCGACGGCGTGCTTCAGCGTTATCGCTCGCGATCCCGATCGACCGGGTGGCCTACCGGCCATTGAGTCGCGATGAGATTGTCGGGACCGAGATGATCTGTCAGTTGCTGTACGGTCTCGTGATGGTCCTCATCACGCAGTACCGCTCGGACGGCACATGTTTTGGTATCCATAATAAAGTTAGTCAAACGTGCAGGGTTTGATGGATCAGCTCGCCCACCGGTGTGCCCAATCTACCTGTTTAAACACAGCTGTGAACCGCGTTACAGACAACGGTTGGTTCTCCATCGCGACCCTGCTTTAAAGGGACTCGCGTCGAAACGCCGGCGTCGCTTCTGCTCGGGCTAAAGCAGATCCGCGACGTCGGTGCTGGGTTCAAGTTGAGAAATTTGTCTGTTAGAACAGGTGATAAATGCCGATTCGGACCACCGATTGGTGGTTGTTAGTTGATGCATCGCCAACTGCACCGTCGAGGATATCAGCCACGCCGGCGCCGCCAACTGCCTTCTGCCATACGGCCATCGCGTAGAGAGATGTGCTTTTCGAAAGTGCGTAAGACGTCGCAAGCCCGACTGATTGATAGATTGGAACCTGTCCGCTGTAGTTGACCTTGCCGTGGGTGTACGTATAGGCGCCACCAACAGAAAACGCCGGGCTGATCGCGTAGCGTACAAACGCTTCGTAATTGTCGAAGCGCACTGAGCTCGTCGTGCCGTTCGCATCTTTAAAATTCGTATCGCTGAAATCCAGGCCGAGCGTTGTGTTACCGATCAGATAGGACACCCCAGCGCCCACGATTTGTTGACTGGCCGGCTGTCCGACGTAGCTGAAGGGGCCGGTCGCACCGATCCCCGCCCCCGTTGTATTCGGCACGTAGTCACCGTCCGTGAGGAGGGCGCCTGGATCCTTGATGTATTCGTAAGCGCCGCCAAAATTAAATTGACCGAAAGAGTAGCTCGCTCCAAGGCCCCAGAGTCCGGTCGTGCTCCGCCCGACGGCATTGGTGTTTGAGAACGAATACATCCCGCCAAACGTTACGCCAGCGATCTTCGGGCTAGCATATTTGATTGCGTTGTCTACACGGAACGAGTTGTCCGTATTGTCGATATCGCCCGAATGGACGAACGGGCCGCCAAATTGGCCACCTGCTGTCATAGGCTGGAGGAAATCGACAACGGGATCGTACTGGCGCCCGAACGTAAGCGTGCCGTATTTGTCGTCTGACAATCCGACGTAAGCCTGCCGTCCGAATTCCAGTCCCCCCTGTCGCATCTGGCCATTTTCGACGCTGAAACCTGCCTCCAGCTTGAAAATGGCGCTGAGCCCTCCGCCGAGGTCTTCGCTCCCCTTCAGTCCCCATCGGCTGCCGTACACGCCATCGTATGTGCCGTCTCGCATGCGCCAAAGAGAATGCCCTCCGCTGTTGGTTACGTAGTCGAGACCTTCGTCGAGTGCGCCATAGAGAGTTACTGTGGACTGTGCCTGCGCACTGAGTGTGAAGAATGCGCACGAGAGCGCAATTGCAGAGATCTTTAAGTTGACTGAAGAATTACTCACAGCGGTCTCCTATTCCATGGTTGGTTTTCACTCAAACGACGATTTAATTTGTATAACTAATCAAAACTCTGACTGGACAGTGACTTCAATGCCCCTTGTCGGCATCTGTTCGTCAAGCCCGGTGCCTCCTGTCCATGTCGTCGATTCTGCATATCAATAGACCTCACCGGGTAACCAATTGTGAGGAGCGGCTTGCAATGCGGGAAACTCCGGACATTTTGCAAATCCTTCGCACGTCAATCCATGAACGGGAACCGTGACTTGAGCATTTAGCAAGGTGGCCTGTTCCTGGAGCCTCGATTTCATGGTCCGATATCAGAACACGCGTTCCATAGGAGACCTTGACTTGATTATAGCCATCGGTTTTTTGTGAAAACAAATAATTTCGTCGAACTGATCGCAAACCCTGATGCCGGTGTCTCTTATATGCAGCTTCGCGTGGGGCCATATGTGGTGATGAGCACAATCTCGGCACCCATCTCGCGCGCAATGCGCACTGACTGGATTGCCGGGTCGACCGGGGTTAGGGCGATTGGTATGAGCGTGAAGGTAGAGATGGCAGTGCTCGAACCGATCTTCGAAGAGCATCTTCTACCTGCGCAGTGCGCTTTAAATTTGGGCCGGGCTGCTCAGCGGGCGTCAATCAAGGTGGAGGAACGGCTGTACGGAGGGAAAACGGGACGTTGTTGACGCTGATATAGCGGACTACTTAGTAAGTGATCGGCCCGACGTGATGTTGTCGCTGACTAATGTGCTATCACGCCTGGAGATTGATCGGCTTTCTGGCGGGGGCGTAAAGGAGGCAGATGGTCACCAATGCGCTAAAACGGAGTCGGGTGCCCTTGGTCGGGCCGAGAGGTCTCGCATCCAAGCAAAATTCGCCCGCGGGCGACGTGGCTCGAATTTCTTAAAAAGTCGACTCTAAAGGGACACTGGACCCATCTGACTCAATCTGGATTGCAGGTTTACTTAAATGCCTCGAAGCTTTCCGGCGCAAGGGGCGACTTAAGCGTCAAGGCCGCGACGGCCAAGAAGCTCGGAAATTTCGTTCGCGGACTGGACTAACAGATTGGTGATGTTCTGTATGTCGGCAAGCATTCGAGCGTTTGGACCACCGACGACCAGCGCCGCCAAAACCTCACCACTTGACTCAAGGATCGGCGCAGCGATCCCATATACATCGTTGGCGGAGCCGAGGTCTGCTGTATCGAGTCCGGACTCAATAACCTTAGCGAGTAAGTCCTTTAGCATGGACTTGCTTGTAACCAATTTCGAGGCGGGGTCGATCCGGACAGTCTTTACGTAAGCGTCCTGCTCAACCCGAGCCATATTTGCCAGGAGCAATCGCCCCGCAGAGGACGAATAAAGTGGTCTTCTATCCCCAACCGACACCATAAATCGCACTTCCTTAGGGCTATCGGCCTTGGCGATATAAACAATGTGTTGCCGGTCTTGCGTGAAATGAGCGATCAGCACAGTCTCACCTGAAGCAGCGGCAAGCGCTTCAATTGTCGATTGAGCAACCTCGGGAAAGCGGCGGTGAGCGACAACCGCTGATGCAAGCTTGAACGCTTCCAAACCTAAAGTGTACGTTCCCTGGACGTTTTTTACGTAGCCGCTTTCGGTAAGAGCCCGCAACAGCGTCAGAAGGCTTGTCTTGGGGGTGGAAGTAAGTTCGCATAACTTACTTAAATTTGCACCTTCGCGCAAATCGGCCAAGAGTCGCAGGACGTGGACTATCCGCGCGGCAGCTCGCGGTGACGGGCGACGCTCCTTCACCGAGGTACTTCCAGTTGCTTTACTCATGCTGATAAATGAATTTTGACTTGGTGTGGATACTGGCATTGCACTCTGAAACCGATCGGGAGGCATACCGCTAAAGTCGCGTTTCCTCAAGGAAGCGAAGACGTCTTGTCGTTCAACGCCCCGCGCCGCTTCCCGTGCCCCTCTAAAGCTTCTGGATGCCTCAAGACTGGTTGAGTCTTATGACGAGATCCGAATGTTTCGGTTTCCATATAGCACATCTCTATCCGCTAAATGACCAATGCAATCCTTCCTCGCGTTGACATCAAAAGAATGCAGCAATAGAATTGTCCCAATTCAGACTATAGGTCACATATCGGACCTTGTCAACAAAAACGAACCAGGTATTTCACCTCGGACACTACGCTTCCAGCCCTCCAGATCTTTGCACGGTTCACTTCGGGGAGCCACGTCGGCGCGAAGGAACACCGGACGGCTTGTACTTCAGTGCGGCTCCATCATGATTATCCACGCGAGGAGGATGAGCAGTGTATGCAATCACGGGAATCACCGGTAAGGTCGGTAGCGCGCTGGCCCTCGAACTTATAGCGGCAGGTCTCCCCGTGCGAGGGATCGTGCGTGACATCGCACGAGCCGCTTCGTGGACGGAGCGCGGTTGCGAGCTTGCCACTGCCCGCATGGACGACGCTACCGCGCTCGCCGCCGCGTTCGATGGCGCGGTTGGCGTTTTCATCCTGCCCCTTCGGAATTCGACCCCACACCGGGGTTCCCCGAGGCGCGCGCAGTTAGCGACGCCGTATCCGCCTCGATTCTGAAGGCGCGGCCCGAAAAAGTGGTTTGTCTGTCAACGATCGGTGCGCAAGCTAGTGAGAGCAATCTGCTCACACAACACACGATGATGGAGCAGGCGTTGCGCACCATGCCTGTGCCGGTAGCATTCCTGCGACCGTGCTGGTTCATGGAAAACGCCGCGCGGGATGTCGCGTCTGCTCGTGACGATGGCGTCATCGCCAGTTACCTGCAGCCGCTGGACAAGCCCTTGCCGATGGTCTCCATCAGAGATGTAGGCCGCGTTGCGGCTGAACTGCTCCAGCAAACATGGAGCGGCGTGCGTATCGTCGAACTCGAAGGTCCACGCCGAGTGAGCCCTAACGACCTCGCCTTGGCCTTTGCCCGCGTGCTTCACCGCCCGGTACGCGCCGAAGCCATCGGCCGGGACACCTGGGACGCGCTGTTCCGCTCGCAAGGCATGAAGCATCCGCTGTCACGGATACGCATGTTCGATGGACTCAACGAAGACTGGATTGATTTCGAAAATCACCCCGATGAAATCATCCGCGGTCAGATTGAACTGGATGCGGTTCTCGGCGCGCTTGTGCCACGTCCGGCGTGACTGAAACCAGCTGAGCGGCAAGGGTCGCGACACATTCCCCGTCAAAGCCACTTCTCGATAAGTGTTGCAAACGAACGTGAACGAGGTTGCACTGCACTCCAACCCGCTCAACACGAGTTCCGCCTTGGGTCTGCTTCCCTCATTAACACCTCCTGAAATACCTGCCGTTCATCTCACGGTATTAGGTGACTTGAATAACCCAACGAAACCTGGACGCCCACCTCGCACGACTACCGTGGGCTGGCCAATCCCCACAGCCAGGTTTCGTTGACATCAAAGAGTTGGAACAATAGAATGGTCTTCATACGGACGTAATGTCCCATATCGGACCAATGCAGGGCGGCGTAGCGGAACGTAGGCTGCGGTCACTTTAGTATTGGTGGGCTTGCATCTTAAGTAGCGTCCGCGCGTAGGGTGCCAGCACTTCTCACGAATCGGGGAGTACGCAAATGAAACAGCTCGAAGGCAAGAAGGCACTCGTAGTTGCAGGTGCGAATGGCATCGCGCGAGCGTGCGTAGAGCGATTTGCTTTGGCAGGCGCTGAAGTCTGCTTTTCAGATATCAACGAGAATTCTGGTGAGGCTCTCGCAAACGAATTGCAGCGACAAGGTTTCAAGGCGACGTTTTTCCCCTCCGATGCGGGTGATGCGAAGCAGGTGCGGGCCTTGGTGCAGTCGTCGATAGATACCATGGGCGTAGTTGACATCTTGCTCAACAGCGCAGGGGTAGCAACACCGCAGGATCTGCTCGAAATCACCGAAGAGGTATTCGACCGCACCCTGAACATCAATCTCAAATCGGCGTTCATCGCGAGTCAGGAAGTGGCGCGCCACCTGCTTTCAAGAGAAAGCCCTGGTGTCATCATCAATATGTCATCAGTCAATTCCGTGATGACGATTCCTTCGTTACTTGCTTATAACGTTTCGAAGGGCGGAATTAACCAGTTGACCAGAAATATGGCGGTTACGCTCGCGTCTCACGGCATCCGCGTGAATGCGATTGGCCCTGGCACGATTGAAACTGAGCTGGTGCGAAACACGGTGCTGTCGTCCCCGGACGCCGCGGCAAAAATCATGTCTCGCACACCGATGGGCCGCCTTGGCAAGCCAGAGGAAATTGCATCTATTGCTCTATTTCTTGCGAGCAATGAGTCTTCGTACATTACAGGGCAAGTCATCTTTGCAGACGGTGGCCGAATGGGCCTCAACTATACCTGCTGAAGCAGCGCACTCCCGATCTCAAACACCCTGAAGCAGAACACGATCCCTAGCGTCTCACACAAACTGTATCGGACGGCATTTCATGCAATGTTCTCTTTCAACGCCGCGAACTGGCGGGCAAATCCTCATTGATCAGCTGGTACTTCACGGTGTCAAACACCTTTTTTGCGTTCCCGGCGAAAGCTATCTTGCCGCTCTTGATGCACTGCATGACGCGCCCATAGAGGTTACGGTTTGTCGGCAGGAGGGAGGTGCCGCCATGATGGCGGAGGCACATGGAAAACTTTCGGGACGACCCGGAATCTGTTTCGTTACACGTGGCCAGGAGCCACTAACGCCGCGGCCGGCGTTCATATCGCGCAGCAGGACTCCACCCCGATGATCCTTTTCGTCGGCCAGGTCGAACGCAAAACCCGCGGCCGCGACGCTTTTCAGGAGGTTGATTATCGGGCGACGTTTGGACACCTTGCGAAATGGGCTACAGAAATCGACGATCCTTCCCGGATCCCCGAGATTGTGCTTCGTGCATTCCATGTAGCGACTTCTGGTCGGCCCGGACCTGTAGTGATCGCGCTGCCCGAAGATATGCTTGCAGAGACAGCCATCGCATTAGATCCTCAACCGTTCACGCCGGTCGAGACGTTGATCGGCGAAGCGAACGTTGCCACGCTCGATGCACATTTGCGGGCGGCCGAGCGCCCCGTCGCGATTCTCGGAGGCAGCGGTTGGGACGCCGAGGCTGTGTCCAACTTTGTCCGATTTAGCGAACGATATGGCCTCCCTGTAGCGGTTTCGTATCGTCGGCAGATGCTCTTTCCGGCAACACATCCCAATTTCATCGGCGATCTTAGCTTCGGAGCGAATCCAAAGCTGGTGGCCCGGATAGAAGAGGCAGATCTCGTATTGCTGATCGGCACCCGACTGTCCGAAGCAGCGAGTCAGGGTTATACGCTTTTACGAATTCCGACCCCTGCGCAAAATGTCATTCACGTGCATCCGGACACTAACGAACTGGGGCGCGTTTATCAGCCGACACTCTCCATCAACGCATCGCCGAGGTCCTTCGCCGCCGCGGTTGCAAGGCTGGCCACCCCTGAGCAGCCGTTATGGGCGTCTTCCACGCAGCTTGCGCGTACGAATTACGAAGGATGGAGTGACCTCAGCAGGATCCAGTCTCCGGGTGAACTCCAAATGGCGCGGATCATCGAGTTTCTCCAAAAAAGACTTCCCGCTGATGCGGTTATTTGCAACGGCGCGGGAAACTACTCGATCTGGGTGCATCGCTTTTACCGGTTCAGCGAGTTCGGAACGCAGCTCGCTCCTACATGCGGCTCCATGGGCTATGGCGTACCCGCAGCGGTCGCTGCGAAACGTGTTCACAGTAACAGAACCGTCGTTTCATTCGCTGGCGACGGTTGCTTTCTGATGCACGGGCAAGAATTTGCGACCGCGGTGCAATATGAACTTCCCATCATTTTTATCGTGGTGGATAACAGCATGTACGGCACGATTCGGATGCATCAGGAGAAAAACTATCCTGGCCGGGTTGTCGCCACCACATTACGTAACCCGGACTTCGCCGCATACGCGCAGGCTTTCGGAGGTTATGGCGAACGCATCGAAACCACCGAAGAATTTGAAGGCGCGTGGGATCGGGCATACGCCTCCGGAAAGCCCGCGATCCTGCACTGTCTGATTGATCCCGAAGCAATTACTCCTTTCGCAACTCTTAGCTCATTTCGCGAAGCTGCACTTGGTGCTTCAAAATAAAAGCAAGGTCGCAGAGCGAGAAGACATCGAATCGACAACAAAGGGGATGAAATGACAGGAGCACTATCCGTCAACAGCCCCAGGTATGAAGGCCGTTCGCGTTTCGCAATTACGGCACGGCTGTTTTGCTTCCACTGGAAGATGAAAAATCGTCCTTTTGCAAACCCTCGGCGACTGTGTACAGCCGCTCAACGATGGAGATGTCCATGTCCGAAGTCATTCATTTTCAACGTGACACTGTGTCCTTCGAACCGTTCGGCGAACAAGGTAGCGGATCCGCGTCGATCGCACGCCTGGTCGGTCCTGAACTAAGCAAAACCATGGGTGCGGGTCTCGCGCGTTTCGACAATGTCTCTGTCGAATGGACGGTCCACTACGACGAATTGATTTTTACGCTTGACGGGGCTTTTACGCTGCGCGTCGGTGAGCATGCCTATGAGACAAGACCGGGCGATGTGCTTTGGATTCCCGCAGGTACGTCAGTTCGTTACGAAGGCCGCGGCGCGACCATTTTCTACGCGCTTGCGCCGGTGGACTGGCGCGAGCGGAGCAACCTGACCTAAGCATCTGTCCACCGCTTTCAGATTTCAAAATATCATCGTCGCTGGTGATGTCGCGAGTGAGATTGCAGTCGCTTATTTTTTGGCGTGAGGCGAGGCTCTGGAGAGGTGGGGAAAATATAAAATGATATGCAGTACGTAGGAGTATTAATCATCAAAAAATAGCAAATAAATATGGTGAAAAATGTATGTCTCACACTATCTTTTTGCGGATGGAATGAGGAAGACACTCGGCGTTCTTTTGCCCGGATTAATGACGCTTCCGGCGACTGTTGACGATGTAATTGAGGTATTGGCTGGTCATTGCATGGTTAGGGCGGTCGGTAGAAATGATTGGAGCGAGTATCGCGCCGGGGGTTCGTTTAGTGTTCAACGCGAGAGCTAGATAGATGGGACGGTGTTTGAGACTGTCGATTATGTATGCAGCTACGATGATCGAAAGGTCTGACAGTACGGTCATGGTTCTGCCGCGACGGTGGAGTTCCACGGGAACGGCTGAGCCGTGACGGAATTGCGGAAGAGGACGCAATCAGGATTCCGTATGGAATACCTCCCGAAACGCTGCGTCGAAGCTTTCGGTGCGCCCCATGGTTCGTAGAGAACGCCACGCGTGATGCTAAGTCGACGGCAGAGACGTCCGGGCCAGTGCGAGGTGCAGCACTAGGGTTTGCGCTAAGTACGCAGATTTTTGTTCTTTCTAAAAAAGATCGGGGTCTATAATTAGGCTGTGCGTCCGATATGAAACCTAGGGTCGCATATGGGACCTTGAGCGGGTCCGTAGCCCCGTTTGCTCAATCTGAGACTCAAACGGACTTCCCATATTCAGGATCACCGAGGACTCGCAAAAATGTTCAAGTCGCTAAAATTTCGTATGCGGTGTCTTGCAGCCAGCTCCGCACTTCTTGCTCATTCTCTCTTTTTGTCCGCCTACGCGAACGCGCAAGAGACGGTTGTTCAGATCGGGTTAGTGGCGCCTATGACAGGCCCCTATGCTGGCTACGGCAAAGACTGTGAAAACTCCGCGCGGCTCGCTATCGACGAAGCCAACGCGAAGAAGCTGTCGATCAACGGGAAGCCCATCAAGCTGCAACTGGTCTCCGCTGATGATCAGGGCGATCCTCGTATTGCTGTTCAGGTCGCTCAACAATTGGTCGACGAGAAAGTTGTTGCTGTGATCGGGCACTTCACCTCTGACACTACACTTCCCGCTTCACGAATCTACTCAAAGGCTGGTATTCCAATGATCTCGCCAGCTGCGACTAACCCGAGCATTACCCAAGGGGGGTTGTCGACGGTGTATCGGGTTATGCCGACCGATGCACAAAATGCCGGCACGGCTGGTAGATGGGCCGCGACAGCGGGCAACGCGAAGCGGATTGCAATCTTGGACGACCGCACTGCCTTCGGGGCTGGGGAAGCTGACGAGTTTGAAAAGGCGGCGCGGGCTAGCGGCGCAACGATTGTCAGCCGCGAATACACAAACGATAAGGCAGTGGATTTCAGCGCCCAGTTGACGAGAATCAAGAGTACAGGTGCAGATCTGCTATTTTTCGCAGGAAGTGGTGACACGCCTTCTGCCATGGTCGTAAAGCGCATGCGTCAGCTTGGAATGAAGGCGACGTTCGTTGCGGGCGGCGGCGTCGCAGATGCAAACTTTATCAAGATCGCTGGCGATGCTGCGGAAGGCGCATTTGTTTGGGACTACGGTTTACCGCTGCAATCGCTGCCGAACGGCAAAGAGTTTGTTGCGAAATACCGAAAAACCTATGATATTGACCTGCTCCCCTATGGCCCGTTTAGCTATGACGCAGCCAGCGTGCTGATTCACGCCATAGAAGCAGCCAATTCGACGGAGCCGGCCGATATCAACGCAGCAATCAAGAAAATCCAGTTCACTGGGATCACCGGTCCTATTGCCTTCCTTGCCAATGGCGATATCAAAACAGCAATTTCAACACTTTACCAAGTGAAGCAAGGTCAATGGGTCGTTGTGACATCAACCAACAAAGGTGTATGAAATTTAACAGTATGGGGCCATGATCCGGCGGCTGGAAGGGACAGTTTCTTATGAGCTGTAGCAGGTCAGTGAAAACCTGTCGGTCTATCAAGTAGTGGACGCGTGATTGAGATAGGGCAGCGGCCATTGCTTGTGTAGGTCTCGTTACGCGTATTGCTGTGGTCTCAGATTGCAGACCTGGCCGCGCCATAAGCGAAGTTGGTTTTGAATGGGCGTTTTGAAACACTGGACCTGACTTCGCCTGGATAGCCACGTGTGTTGAACAACAAGCCAACCGTTGAGAAGAACTTGATCTCATTCTTCAGTGATCGCGATGCATGGCTTCGAGGAAAAAAATGTACGATTTTGCGCCAGTTTTTAAACAACCAACGGGTTCCCCCATCCGCGAGCTTTCAAGATATCTGAACCAACCGGGAATGATTTCGTTTGCAGGCGGAGTTCCAGCGAGTGATCTGTTCGACGTCCACGGATTTAAACGCGCGAGTGAAATAGCGTTCGAAAATCCAGTGGCGTGCCTGCAGTATGGTGCGACCGAAGGAATGCCCGCGTTAAAGGAACAAATTCTCCGGTTTGTGGAAGAAGATGATATTAGACGCGACGATTCGGAGGTTATAGTCACCACGGGGTCTCAACAAGGGTTCGATCTCCTGTTGCGAGCATTTGTGTCGTCTGGTGATGTGGTTTTTGTCGAAGAGCGTACCTATCCCGCCACGTTGCAAGCACTAAGGCTGCAACAGGCCTCGGTCACCGGAGTCGCTGTGGACAGCGACGGACTGGATACGGTTGCGCTAAAACTACTCCTCGAATCGGATACTCTAAAGGCAAAGCCGAAATTGCTCTACGTCGTGCCTTCGTTTTCGAATCCAAGCGGACTTACGCTGAGCCTGGAGAGAAGGATCGAACTGCTTGAACTGGCTGTTAAGCATCAGTTCGTAATCGTGGAAGATGATCCGTATCACGGGTTGCGTTTTGATGGTGAGCCTATCCCTTCCTTGCTCAGTCTCTCAGGTCGCGTCGAAGGTGCTCGAGACTGGGTGGTCCATCTGGGGAGTCTGTCTAAGATATCGGCGCCAGGCTTGCGGGTGGGATGGACAATCGGACCGGCTGATATCGTGCGCAGATGTGTCATTGCGAAGCAGACCGCCGATCTATGCAGCTCCACCTGGATGCAGGCCGTTGCAGCCGAGTATCTAAAAAGTGGGGCCCTCAGACCTCATCTGAAAAAAATTGCTGACGAGTACGGGAAGAAGTGTGATGTGCTGTGTGACTTACTAAAGCAGGAATTTAGTGACGGCATCGTCTTTGATCGCCCAATGGGCGGAATGTTTCTGTGGGCACGCTTGCGATCCGGAAGTGATACCTCGGCGCTTCTTTCTAAGGCGATTGCAAATGACGTTGTTTACGTTCCAGGAAGGGTGTTTTTTGCTGACCAGCCCGACATTTCGTCACTGCGTTTGTCGTATGCCGCTCCGGGCGAAGTACTGATCAGGGAGGGGGTGCGGCGGCTCAGGCGCGCTTTCGAAGGTTCGCTTTAACACGCACGCAAGCCTCGTAGTCGTAGGTCTGGCCGAGTGCGAGGAACAAATGAGCCTGCTGGCAGACGTTAGTGAGGCAGGGATAGCAGCTCTGCTCAAAGCGCCGTACAGACATGGCGGTTCAACGAGGGTTACCGACGATCGACGAGATAAAGTCGAGGAACGCATTCGTCTTCGCGGGCATATGATTTCGAGAGGGATACAGCACATAGAGAGGCCAGCGTTCGTCGCACCAGTCGGGGAACAGATTGACAAGTCGCCCACTTGCAATCAAGCCTTCAATGCCCAGCTCCATGACCTGGGCGATACAGTATCCAGCCAAACATACCGCATGCATCGTACCTGCATCATTAACCATTAATTGGCCTTCGGGATAAAGCTCCATTTGCGTGCCATTGCGATGGAACTCCCATTTAAATGGCAGGCCTGTCTCAGGATTCCGATATCTCAGGCAAATATGTGAGGAGCCACGCAACTCATCGGGGCTACGCGGGCGGCCGTGCTCTTTCAGGTAAGAAGGCGACGCCACCGTGAGTATTCGTGTTTCGAGCAACTTGCGAGCTATCATGGACGAGGACTTCGGCTCGCCGAAACGGATGGCGAGATCGAAGCCCTCAGAGACGGTGTCGCCGAGTTGGTCGCGTGTGACCAGGTCAAGCTTGAGTTCGGGATGGGCTTTGAGGAACTCGCTTAGGCGTGGTCCAAGAATAAGGTTTGAGAAGAAAGGGTGAACGTTCACTCGCAGACGTCCACGCACGGTCTCCTTGCTGCAGGCAGCTGACTCAGCGGCCTCCTCCAGTGCGGTGAGCAGCGGCACCACCTGTTCGTAAAGGCGACGTCCCTCGTCCGTAAGGGTTACGGAACGAGGATGACGGTCGAACAGACGCGCGTCAAGCCGACCCTCGAGTCGCGCGATCGCACGGCTGACGCCGGGCTGCGACATATTTAGCGCCTCAGCGGCGGCAGCAAAGCTGCCGCTATTGGCCACTGCAGCAAGTACGCTCATCCCATTGAGGGTTCGCTCGTCGAAAGCCATATGGCTTCTCCTGTCGGTGGTATCTTTTCGCAACAGCGATGGTAGCGAAAAGCGAAGGCCTATTGATAACGCATTCCAAGAGACAAGACGGAAGTGTTGTCATTGCCATATCGTGCCGCGCTTGCACTACGTGCCGGTATGCAGATACGGGAGCGAGTGAAACGCGCCTTAATGCCGTCTGAACTACCTATAGCCTCAAAGTATCGGAAATGAGACCGCCGCAAAAGTCCGGTGCGACTTTGACCGAGGGATCACGATGAAAAGGTAACTCATCGGTGCCATAACATGTCAATAATGTGTTGGGTCGTACTACGACCAGCATCGTCTCCATGTGTCAGCGTCCGACAATTCTGCGGGTGTAAATCGACTATCCATGGAGAGCTTTAGCATGAAACGCAATATGATTGCCAATGAAGGTAGTGATGAAGTAGTAGCTATGATCGAATCCAGGATAGAGCCTAAGTGTCAGGGGATGGCCGACTGCTTCACAGGAAGCCTTTAACAGATGAGGTTTGAGCTGAGTCTCAAGAAATTCATCTGCAGCGCCTTGATCAACCAGTAGCGGAAGCTTCTCTGCCGCGGACCTGACGAGGTCGCACGCATCGTATTGCCTCCATGCTGTACGGTCTGGACCCAGGTACGCCTCGAATGCTTTCTTGCCCCATGGCACCTGGGCGGGAGCGACGATCGGCGAGAATGCCGAAACGCTGCGATAGCGGCCCGGATTGCGCAGCGCCACGACGATTGCACCATGGCCGCCCATCGAGTGTCCGCTTATGGAGCGGGCTTCTGAAGCAGGGAATTCCGATTCGATCAATTCGGGAAGTTCCGTGACAACGTAGTCGTACATCCGGTAGTGGGCTGCCCAAGGTTTCTGGGTTGCATTGACGTAAAAGCCTGCACCTTTTCCAAGGTCATAACCCATATCGTCAGCAACCTGTTGCCCGCGAGGGCTGGTGTCCGGAGCGACTATGATGACGCCATGGCGACTCGCGTATTGTTGAGCTCCGGCCTTCGTGGTGAAATTCTGCTCGGTGCAAGTCAAACCGGAGAGCCAGTACAGTACGGGTAGTTTTTTCCTGGATGCCAGCGCCGGGAGAAACACCGAGAAGTTCATTGAACAGTTGAGCGAGGCCGACTCATGCCGGTATACGTCCTGCCATCCGTCAAAACAGGCACGGTGTTCTATCCGTTCCATTGCGACTCCTATAAATAGCGGACGGATCGGTATGAACGATCCGCCCTGGCTTTTTTGCTACTTCAGCACACCACTGCGCTTTGCGATGTGCGCGGCTATCGCGTCCATTAGCGGAGGATTGAGTGCGTCGTGCGGTGCGAGCCCAAGCTCGGTAAGTCTGGCTCGAACGTCATCCATTTGTTCCGGCTTTGCGCCGCCACCTTCGATCACCGACGAGACGAATGCCGCAAAACGTGGCTCCTCCCAACCTTTGTCGTTGGACAGTTCGGTGTGCACGAAGTCGAGACCGTAGAAAGGATGGTCGCGGTTCTCGATCCGACCATACATGTGAGTTCCGCACGCCTTGCAGGCATGGCGCTGGATAGCGGCGTTCTCGTCGACTACCTGCAGCTTTTCCGGGTGAGCCGTGACTTCGACCTTGTCTCTCGGGACGACTCCCACTACCGAAAAAGCGGCGCCAGCGGGTTTCCAGCACTTGGTGCAACCACAAGCATGGTTGTGTGCCACGTTACTGGTTATCCGGACTTCGACTTTGTCCTTCTGACAATTGCAATGGAGGGTACCGCCGGCGAAGCCGGGTGTACCCTTCTTGATACCGGTATCGACTGATGGGTGGATTGCCACAGTGCTCATTTTGAATTCTCCAATGTTTTCAGAATAGGAATCGGCGCAACAACGCTACGCCAATGACTGCGCACGGTCGTGTCCTAATAGTTGATCACGGTGCGAATCGACATGCCGTCGTGCATCAGGTTGAATGCTTCGTTTATCTGATCAAGCGGCAATCTGTGCGTGACAAATGGGGCGAGCTGGATGTCACCTCGCATGGCGTCTTCCACCATGCCTGGTAGTTGTGAGCGCCCCTTTACGCCACCAAATGCTGTGCCTTTCCATGTACGGCCTGTCACCAGTTGAAACGGACGCGTCGAGATTTCCTGACCGGCCCCCGCGACGCCGATGACTATGGACTGTCCCCAGCCACGGTGCGCGCACTCCAGCGCGGCACGCATGACCTTGACGTTGCCGATGCATTCGAACGAATGATCGACGCCCCAGCCGGTCATTTCGACGATCACCTGCTGAATCGGCCTTTCATGGTCTTTCGGGTTGACACAATCGGTAGCGCCGAAGGCTTTCGCGAGATCGAACTTCGAGGGGTTGGTGTCGATCGCAAAGATGCGCCCGGCCTTGGCCTGACGCGCTCCCTGAATTACTGCAAGGCCGATTCCACCAAGTCCGAACACGGCGACACTGTCACCCGGTTGAACCTTCGCGGTGTTGTGCACCGCGCCGATACCCGTCGTTACACCGCACCCCAGCAGACAAACCTGTTCATGGTTGGCAGCGGGGTTAACCTTCGCCAGCGAGACCTCGGCGACTACGGTGTATTCGCTGAAGGTTGAGCAGCCCATGTAGTGGTAGATCGGCTGGCCGTTATAGGAGAAGCGGGTTGTACCGTCGGGCATCACACCTTTGCCTTGGGTCGCACGCACGGCGACACACAGGTTCGTCTTTCCGGATTTACAGAACAGGCATTCGCCGCATTCGGCCGTGTACAGCGGAATCACGTGATCGCCAGGTTTGACAGATGTGACGCCTTCGCCGATTTCCACGACGACGCCTGCACCTTCATGCCCGAGCACGCAGGGGAACAGGCCTTCTGGGTCGTCGCCCGACAAGGTGAAGGAGTCTGTATGGCATACACCCGTGTGAGTGATCTTTACTAATACTTCGCGTTTCTTTGGCGGTGCAACATCGATCTCGACGATCTCAAGGGGTTTTCCTGGCGCGAATGCAACTGCAGCACGTGATTTCATGACAGCTCTCTCAATTGGACGACGAAGACAGGCGATATGAGTATCTGGACGGACTGGGCTGCACATCATCACCGCAGGTAGGTGCGAACGAGATTGATAACGCCGTTGATCGATGCATTGGCGCCGTCCTGGCGGTTGGTCGCGTTAGAAAACTCCTCGCGCAAATGGCTTTCAAGCACGCAGGCCATCAGGCCATTGATCGCGCCGCGCGCTGCGGCGATCTGCTGCAGAATCGCCGCGCACTCAGCACTCGCCTCCAACGCCCGCTCAAGCGCTTCGACCTGCCCACGCAAGCGTCTGACGCGGGTAAGCAGAAAATTTTTTTCCTGGGGTGAATGCGGCACATGACCTCCGTTAGATACTGGGCGTGAGTATGTGGTATTGCCACCGTCTTTCTTTATCTCAACGTCCAGCTTTCTAAGGACGTAAGTGAAAACTCCAGGCTCGTGACGACTAACAGGTTTGTTGCTGAGACCTATGCGGAGAGCACGGTGTAAAACATAACGGACTTCGGGAAAGACCTGGGCAACGCGTTAGACGATCCGATAAGCGTTCGGCCGGACGCAGGTCTAGTATTGATACATAGGATTAACCGGCGAAATTTGTCCGGACAATGCTTGAAACGCGAGGGGCGCTTCCTCGCACGAATAGATCAAATACAGGAGATAGCGTGATGTCGACCGTACAAAAGAACCCTGTCCAACTCGAAGTTGTCGGTTCTGATTCGAAGGAGAACGGGCAGCCGAATACGCGGTTTTTGCAGAACGTCTGGTACTTTGCCGCGTGGTCTGCGGATGTCTTGCAAGAGCCTCTCGAACGGCTCATCATCGACCAACCCGTCGTTTTGTTTCGTACCTCCGAGGGTGAGGTGGCGGCTCTGCGAAACGTGTGCCCGCACCGCTTTACTCCGCTTAGCATGGGCACAGTGGTTGGCGACACCATCGAATGCCTCTATCACGGTCTGCGATTCGCACCTTCGGGGCAATGTGTTCACAATCCCCACAGTGCGACCATTCCCAAAGCGGCTTGTGTCAGGCGCTACCCGGTGGCGGAGCGCGACGGGATCGTGTGGATCTGGATGGGCGCAGCCGAACTCGCCGATGAGTCCACCATTGTTCGTTATCCGGAGTTGAATCAACCCGAAAAGTTTACGTACACCCGTGGGCAAACGATGGAGATGCCCTTGAATTATGAGTTGATGACAGACAACCTGATGGATTTGAGTCACGTTGCCTTTACGCACAAGAATACCTTGGGTTCTGATGGGCTCGTCCCTGGTCAGACGGAAGTACGTGAGGATGGCAACTCGATATGGAGCATGCGGATGGCGCCAAACACAAAGCCCGCGCCATCCTTTTCGATGTCAGGTGGGTGCTCGAAGGACGACGTCGTAGATTACTGGCTGGACATCCGTTGGGATGCGCCAGCGAACTTCTATCTCACATCTGGGCACGCACCGGCCGGACAGGGACGTTATCACGGAGCTCAGATTGATTCCTTGCAGGTAGTGACGCCGTCGAGCGCTAACCGGTGTTACTACTTCTTTATACATCTGCGTAACTATCGTCGCGACGATGATGCCATGACGCACGAACTGGCGGAGTTTATCCGTCAGGCGTTCGCCACGGAGGATGAGCCAATGATCGCGAGCGTCCAGAGGAATATGGACGGTCGCACGCTAGAAGAAATGAAGCCGGTGCTGCTGACATGTGACGCAGCTGCAATGCGGGTCCGCAGGGCGCGCGAGCGGCTTCTGGACCTTGAGGCGAAGAGTGATAGTGATGGGATGGTGGAGCGTCGTAAATGAATGAGTCGTGGATTGAAGTAGAAGTTTCGGCCAAGGAACTCGAGGCGGATGGCGTTGTCCGTCTTGAGCTGGTGGACAGGGAGGGCGGGGAGCTCCCCGGGTTCACGGCTGGCGCACACATCGATGTCGAAGTCGCACCTGACCTGATAAGACAATATTCGCTTTGCAACAGTCCGCGCGAGCGCCATCGCTACGTGATCGGTGTGCTGCGGGAGCCGTCATCGCGTGGCGGCTCACAAGCTGTGCACGACAGCATTCAGGCCGGTCACACAATCCGGATCAGAGCGCCGCGTAACCACTTCGCGCTTGATCCCACTGCAAGCCGCTACATCCTGTTTGCAGGCGGAATCGGCGTGACGCCGATACTGGCCATGGCCGAACATCTCAGTGATTCGGGAAAGCCCTTTGAGTTGCACTATTGCGTGCGCACGGCAGCTCGTGCCGCCTTTGTCCGGCGCATGACGAAATCGTCATTTTCGGCTCATGTGCATCTTCATTTTGATGACGGGCTTCCAGAACAACGGCTTGAGATCCGGCAGGCATTGGGGAGTTCGGACGACGACGCGCACGTGTATGTTTGCGGACCTGCGCCGTTCATTGGATATGTTCTGGAGAATGCGCGCGAACGGGGTTGGCCAGAAGCGCGGCTGCATCGAGAGTTCTTCGCTGCATCGACATCAACCGCCGCGTCTGCAGAGGAATCCTTCGAGGTACAACTAAGCAGCACGGGGCAGATCCTCACGGTTCCTGCGGATCGAAGTATCGTGGAGGTTCTGGGCGAAGCCGGTGTCGCTCTGGAAGTCAGCTGCGAGCAGGGGGTCTGCGGAACGTGTCTGACGCGGGTGTTGCAGGGCGAACCCGATCATCGGGATGTGTATTTGACGGATGCGGAACATCTTCGCAACGACTGTATGACAGTCTGTTGCTCCCGCTCGAAAAGCGCGAGACTCGTTCTCGACTTGTAGGCACCGGACCGGCACGTCATCGGGTGTATTGATTGATGGTCAGACGCGTCAACCAGCGTCGCTATGAACGCGGCGCGGGTCTCATGAATCCACACTGGAATGGGAGCCACACGACCCTCGTCGCCGACGCTAGCCGTGTCCGATTGTCATCTGTCCACTCGCATTCGACTATTGGCCTTTGCATATTCGACCAGGTGCTCCGACAAGTTTTTCACAAGCGTCGGCAGCGTGTCGGGCGGTTGCGTCACCAGGCTTACCTCGCGTATGGCCCAGGGATCTTCGAGCGCGATATAACGTATGTTCATGCTCTTCACGTAGCGCTCCACTGAGGAAATCGGCGCGATGCCGATTCCGACGCCCGCCTCGACCATGCGGCACATGGCCTCGAAGTTGCTGACCTGCACTCGAGGCCGGAAATTCCCGCCGGATTGCGTTGCCACGCGCGCCATGAACCGGTGTAGGGCTGTGTCGCCCGGCAAAGCGATGCAGGAAAGCCTGAGCGTCTCGGTGAAAGAGATCGAAGAGACGCGCGCCAGTTCGGAAGAAGGCGGCAAGATGACGACCAGCCTGTTACTGCCGAAAGGGCGGGCCCACAATTCGCCCGTTCCGACCGGACTGGACACGACGCCGATATCCGCCTCGCCGGCAGCGACCGCCCGTACGATATCGTCGCTGAGTGCCTCTCTGAGCTCGATCTCCACGTCCTGGTGCTGCGCTAGGAATCCGCTGAGCGCCTGGGGCATGAATTCGGTCATCGAAGTCGTGTGCGCGTAGACTTTCACCTGACCCCGCAAGCCACGGCTGAAATCGCGCATGTCGAAGCTTAGGTGCTCCATCTGCTGTATGATCTGCTGCGCATGCGCAAGCAGTGCCCGGCCAGCCGCAGTCAGCGTGGCCCCCTGAGGCGTGCGATTGAGCAGCCGCGCACCAACCGTGGCCTCCATGTTCCTGATCCGCGTGGACGCGGCGGCGGTGGAAATGGCGCTGCGGCTGGCACCTTGAGTCAGGCTGCTAGCATCGGCGATATGGATGAAGAGTTGTAGATCGAACAGATCCAGACGTAGGTTCATGGCGCATCATGATACCGCGGTGAATGAATCATTCGCCTACATGTCGCCATTCAGTTCCAACCGATAAAGGCGTCGCGCGTTTCCACGGAAGAGGCCTTCCACCTCGTCGGCGCTGTAATCTTCGAAATATCGGACATAGTCTTGCCAGACTTCCCGATAGGGCGTGACGATACTCTCCACGGGGTAGTTGCTGGCAAGCGCACACCGGCCAGAGCCAAAAAGATCAACGGTATAGTCCAAAATGGGACGTATCGAATCCAGCGTCCATGCGGTGTCGAACATGCCGAACCCGGATATTTTCACCGCGACATTAGGTAGCTGGGACAGCTTCCGCATGTTCTTGCGCCAGAGCGCATGGCGTTCGGCTTGGTTTGCATAGGGCATGCCGACGTGCGTAAGAATAAATTGCGTGTCTGGGTGCGCGCGCACCAGCCGGACCACGTCTGCTCCCTGTTCGGGGAAGAATTGCAGATCGAAGGTCAGATCGAATTCCTTGATCAACCGAAAATTGCGTTGCCATACCGGGTCGTGCAGTGGGTCGTAGGCGGGCGACGCGTCGAGCCGCCGATGCAAGGCCTGGCGGACGCCCCTGGTATTCCTGAATGCACGATGGCCTTCGAGGACTGCACGCACATCAGGCGCCGCCAGATCGACATTGCCCACGATGACCTGAGGGACCCCTCCGGAACGAACGACATCGTCGGCTACACCTTGCAGCCAGCGGGTTTCGCGGACATGGTCAGAAGGATCGTGCTCTGCCTGGATATGCACCGCAGCAAGCAATTCGAAATCCTCTGAGTCCAAAAGAAAATCCGTCACCAGATAGTTACGCCGTAACGAGCAGTAGTCCGGCACGACCGAAGATCGATTGCCGTCGTTTAGCCACGGGTAATAGTTTTCCTTCAAATCCCACAAATGGAAATGTGCATCGATGATTTTCATTCGAGCCAGCTCGTATGTTGAACACCCGAACATTGTGCGGACAGGTCGCTGCGGCTGGCAATCAGGATTGCATTAACACCGTGTTAGGGATGCGTTGACGGGGGCTTTTAAAAATACTGATAGTCACTTTTCCTCTGGAGCTACATCATGCGTGTTCGATTTCGTTCGCGCCAAGGCATCATGCAGCTATTCGCAACCCCCGCATCGCCCTGGGTCCGCCGGGTCATGATTTGCATCATCGAACTGGGCATCCAGGACAAAGTCACCACGATCCAAACCCGATGGCCGCACTCGTGGGGAACGCACACCGTGCCATTCACGCCCGAATTCGGCCAGGCTACACCGGTTGGCCGCATCCCCGCGCTGGTGACGGATCAAGGGCTGAGCCTCGCGGATTCGATGGTGATCTGCGATTACCTGAACGCTGAGTATGGTCAATACCGGCTGCTTCCTCAGGCAGGCGAACGCCGGTGGCGCATCCTGTCCCAAGTCGCCATCGCGAACGGCATACTCGAAGCGCACATCAGCCGGCGCGCGGAACTGCTCCGCGATCCGGCGGGACGATCCGCCGCTTTCCTCGAAAAGATGAAGGTCCGGGCACAGCGCTGCTTCGTGGCGCTGAATGAAGACGCGGTGGATTTCGCGCCAGAACCGGATCTTGCCCAGATAACCATTGCCGCTGCTTGCGGGTTTTCCGATTTCCGCTATCAAGGCGATCAATGGCGCGCGACATCTCCCCACCTTGCGTACTGGTATGAAAACTTCTCACAGCGTTCTTCCATGGTGCTGACAAGACCCGCGGAGACCCCGCAATAGCCCTCCCGAGTCTCCGATAAAAAATGGCAGCAAGGTTCTACATCAGGAAATTCTAAACAGTCACGATGCCTCGCGAGCTCTCGTTCGCCGCGGACACCATTTTCCAATTTCCTTATTTCAGGAGACGTTCCGCCATGTCTGCCCCGTATTTCCTGTTTCCTTTCGTCGCGATACTGCTATGGGCTGGTAACGTGATGGTTACGAAGCTGGCGGTCAACGCCATCGATCCGACGGCTATCACGTTCTGGCGACTTGCTTTTGCTGTTGCATTGATGAGCACGTTTGTTCAGAAGCCGGTGTGGCGCAGCCGCGCCGTGATCGTGCCGCAATTGCCAAGACTTGCGATTCTAGGTTTTCTCGGCATGGCGCTGTTTCAATGCCTGGCATATCAGGCAGCGAAAACCACCACCGCGACCAGCATGGCGGTCATCACCTCGCTTGTGCCACTTCTGACTATGCTTCTCTCTGTGCTGTTTTTGCGCGAAGCCCCGACGGTGGGCATGCTATGCGGCGGCCTTCTATCCTTGGTTGGTCTTGTCTACCTGGTCAGTTCAGGAAACCCGGCGGCTCTTCTCTCAGGCGGCGGCCACGTGGGTGATCTGCTGATGCTGATTGCGGCTCTTGCTTACGCACTGTACGGCGTGTTGCTCCGACGCTGGAACGTCGGCCTACCGTCATGGCAGTCGACCTATTTGCAGGCAATCGCCGCGCTGGGCTTCATGCTGGTTTTCGAATTTCGGCTACCGCTGCACGCGGCGCTCCCGAATCGGGCGAGCGTACCGTTGATCGTATATGCAGGCATGTCTGCTTCCGTCGTACTGCCGTATTTGTGGATGCAGGGAGTCAAACATCTAGGCGCTAACCGCTGCAGTATGTTTATTAACCTGCTACCTGTCGCGACAGCCGTCATCGCGGTTGGCTGGTTCAGAGAGCATTTGCATGCATATCACCTCCTCGGCGGCGGAGTCACTCTTTTGGGCGTATTGCTGGCACAGATGATTCGCCGACCGTTGCTGATCGGCTGCCGCGCGACTCACAGGCCAGCGAAATGAGGTAAGTGGGAATCCGTAGACCTGGCGCGAATGCATGCTGGACACGCAATCGCCGGACGCGATATCAAGGCCTAAAATGTTGGATGAACTGATCGAGTGCGGGGTTTTTAGCGTCCGCGCTCCATACGAATTCAACTTCATAGGTGCTGGACAGGTCTGGATGACTGATCAGTTGAGCATCAGGCGGGCAGCTGTACTCTGATACATCCGGCACAATCGAATATCCCATGCCCGCAGCGACGAACCCCAAGATGGTGGAAGTATCGACCGCCACTTCTACCAGGCGCGGCACGAACCCCGCTCGCTGGCACTGATCAATCCAAAAATCGTAGTGCGACGGTGCGTTTTCGCGAGCGAACCAGATACAGGGTTCATCTTTGAGTTCGGCAAGTGTAGCTGGCGGCTTACGGGCAAGATTGCTTTGGCGCGGCACCGCGAGCATCAGCCTGCCGCCAAATATGGTGTGCCCAAAAAATGCTTTATCGCTTCGATCCCTAAGCGCGAGAAATCCGCCGTCGAGACTGCCATCAGCAATTTCCTCGATCTGTTTCATAGCGAGTACCGGCTCAAGCGTAACGGCTATATTGGGATGAGTCGTTCTGAACTCGCGTAGTAGTCGCAAGATTGAAGGGTGCCAACTGTAGCTGGCAGATACCCCGATTCGGAGAGCGCCAAGTTGACCGCTTGCTATTCGCGAGACCCGCTCAGTCGCCATCTGTAGGTCATCAAGCAGGCGTGTTGCGTCTACGACAAGCTGTCGTCCCGCCGCAGTGAGTTCAACACCTCGAATGCTGCGGACAAAGAGAAAGGCTCCTAATTCTTCTTCCAGATCCCTGATTTGGCGGCTCAAGGCTGGCTGAACGACGTGCAAGTGTCTCGCGGCCTCGGCAACGCTGCGATGCTCGGCGACGGCGAGAAAATATCGTAAATGGCGAAATTCCATGAGGGACCTCGTTCCCCTATACCTCAAAAGCATAGCATCAATTTTTAAATAGTATTTTTGTTGCTTTTGTCATCCGGTTACCCTAGTGCAGATCAGAAATTTTCCACAGAAATCTACCATCGTCGACGTCGAACCCGCGCGTCGATTGGGCTATGCACCTCCCTGGGTGATTGGCCCCCTCACGATGCTCACACTGGTTTCTCTGTGCCTGTGTTTCGGGCACTAAGGGAAAACGCAACGTACCGGTGTAGGCAAGTCGCTGGCGTCACAAAGGAGAGGGTGTGGCCATCGCGAACTGTCAGATCCTTGAGCGGGTCTGCGCGACAGCGGGCTCCGACCTCTTCCGTGGACGCTCCGCGGATGGGTCGACGGTACTGTTGAAGTTGCCTGCGGAAAACGCCGACCCAGTCCAATTCGCTCTGCTGAAACGCGAACACCTCCTGCTGCAATCTTTAAACGTCGCGGGGATTGCGAAACCGCTCACGTTAATCGATGAGCGAATCGGCCCGGTGCTGGTGCTCGAAGACTTCGCCGGCGAGTCGCTCGAAGCCGTTTTGGGTCGTGCGCCGCGAATGGACCTGCCTGTTTGCCTGCGTATCGGCCGTCATCTGGCGGATACGTTCGCGGGTATCGATGCCGCGCAGGTTATCCACCGCGATATCCGACCCGCCAATCTCCTCGTCGAGCCTGGCACTGGCCGGGTTCTACTGGTGGATTTCAGTATGGCGACGGCAAAGGAAGCCAGCACCGTCCCGACGAGGGAGGTCACCGCCCCCGCTGGAGATTGGGCTTACGTGTCCCCCGAGCAAACGGGCCGCATGAATCGTCCGGTTGATTATCGGACCGACTGCTATTCGATGGGTGTAATGCTCTATCGGATGCTGACCGGCCAGCTGCCATTTCAGGCGAACGACCCGCTGGAATGGACGCATTGCCATATCGCCCGTATGCCGATACCACCGACGGGGATCACGCCCGAGGTGCCACAGCCGGTGTCGGATATCGTGATGAAGATGCTGGCCAAGCTACCAGAAGACCGCTACCAAAGCGCGCAAGGCCTGAAGGCCGATCTCGATCGGTGTCTGGTGCAATGGCGGACCTCGGGTCAGATCGAGCCGTTCCCGCTCGGCAGGGAAGATATCCCGGTACGTTTCCATGCCCCGCACAAGCTCTACGGGCGGCGCCACGAAGCAGCGAGGCTGCTAGGCGCCTTCGAGCGGACGGCGGCCACCGGCGAGGCCATGCTGGCGATCGTCTCCGGGTACTCCGGCATCGGCAAGTCGACGCTGGTCGAGGCGTTGCGCAGGCCGATTGTGGCGAACCGTGGTTACTTCATTTCGGGCAAGTTCGATCAGGGCCAGCGCTATTTTCCTTATGCTGCCATCATCAAGGCGTTTCGCGAACTGGTGCAACAACTACTGGCGGAAAGCGAAGCGCGCGTCGCCGGCTGGCGGCAACGGATCCAGGCCGCGGTCGGCACCAATGGCCAGCTTATTGTCGATGTGCTGCCCCAGGTCGAGTTGATTATCGGCGCGCAATTGCCGGTGTCGGCGTTGCCGCCGACCAAGGCACAAAACCGGTTCCGCGTGGTGTTCCGGCAATTCGTCATGGGGTTCGCGAGCGAGGCACATCCTCTGGTTCTCTTCCTGGACGATCTGCAGTGGATCGATCCGGCTAGCCTGACGCTCGTCGAGGACCTGATCACACACCCGGACACACGCTATCTGCTGCTAGTGGGTGCTTTTCGTGATAACGAAGTGAGTGCCACGCACCCGTTGATGACGAGCGTCGAGAGGATCCGCCAGAATGGCACATCGGTGAACGAGCTTCAGCTCGCGCCGCTGTCGGTCGTGGATCTGAACCGGCTGGTGGCCGACACGCTCCGTGCACCATCTGCTGCCGCCTGCGAACCGCTCACGCGGCTTGTTCGCGAGCGCACAGGGGGCAATCCGTTCTTCTTTATCCAGTTCCTGGATGTGCTGCACCAGGAGGGGTTGCTGCGGCACGATGCGCAACACCGGGCCTGGCGGTGGAACCTGGATCAGATCAGGGCTAAAAATTTTGCCGGCAACGCCGTCGACCTGACGGTGGGTAAGTTGCGACAATTGAGGGTCGCGGCACAGGAAACCTTGCGACTGGCGGCATGCCTCGGCAACACTTTCGACCTTCGCCATGTCGCGCTGGTCAGCGGCAATTTGGCGTTCGCTGCATGGCAAGGCGTGAGGGAGGTCAAGGTCGAGGTCGAGCAAGCCCTCGCGGCCGCGGCGCGCGAAAATCTGATTGTGCTTGCCGACGGCACCGGCAAGTTCCTGCATGATCGGATCCAGCAGGCCGCCTACGCGCTGATTCCCGACGCGGAGCGCGCCGGCGTCCACCTAAGCATCGGTCGCGTGCTGCTGGCCAACCTGACTGCAGACGAACTTGCAGAGCATGTGTTCGATGTCGCGAACCAGTTCAATCGGGGCGCAACCCTGCTCACCGGGCATGATGAGAAAGTGCAGATCGCGGCGCTCGACCTGAGTGCCGGGCGCCGGGCTAAGTCCTCGGCAGCTTATGCGTCTGCGTGCGTGTACCTGGCGGCCGGCATGGACCTGCTCGACGACGGCAACTGGGTCAGCCACCGTGACCTGATGTTCAGTCTGCGGCTCGAACGCGCGGAGTGTGAGTATCTGACAGGTCGCGCCGACAAGGCTGAGCAACTCATCGAGGAGCTATTGCGGCGATGCGTGTCGAGAGTCGATCATGCGGCCGTCTGCCATATGAAGGTGCGGCTGCATATCGTCAAGTCGGAGAACCGGCAGGCCGTCGACAGCGTGCTCACCTGCCTGCGCCTGTTCGGCATCGATCTCCCGGCGCACCCGTCTCAGGAACAGGTCGAGGCCGAATACGAAGCGGTCTGGCGCAACCTGGCGGGTCGCCCGGTCGAGAGCTTAATAGACGTGCCGCTGATGACCGATCCGGAACTGCAGGTCGCGATGCGTCTTCTCTCGACCCTGTATGAATCCGCCTACTTTATCGATTTCCAGTTGTTGTGCCTGCACCTGTGCCGCATGGTGAACATCAGCCTGCTGCACGGCTCGAGTGGTGCGTCCGCGTACGCCTGCTTCGGGTTTATCCTTGGCCCGGTGTTTCGCCGCTACCGCGACGGTTACCGTTTCGCCAGGCTTGCATGCGACCTGGTCGGCGAGGGCGGTTTCCCTGTCGATAAGGCATTAGTCTATATCGCAACGGGACACGTTGCTTTCTGGACCCAGCCGATCGAAACCGTGATTGACTTCCATCGGGCAGCGTTTCGCACCGCGACCGAGACGGGCGATCTGACGACGGCTTGCTACAGTGCGTTCCATTGCACCAGCGACCTTCTACTGCGGGGCGATCCGCTCGAAACGGTCTGGCGCGAGTCGCAGCGGAGCCTCGACTTCGTGCGCAAGGCCGGGTACCTCGACGCGGCGGACGCCATAGTGTGCAACCAACGCTTCATTGCGACCATGCAGGGTCATACCGCGAAATTATCCACGTTTAGCGACTCGCAGTTCGACGAAGCGGCGTTTGAGGCGCAACTGACGGACGACCGGATGAGCTCGATGGTCTGCACGTACTGGATCTTCAAACTGCACGCGAGATTTCTGGCAGGCGACTACGTAGCGGCCCTCGACGCCGCCCAACGGGCGCAACCGCAATTGTGGGTCCTGGTCGGCCTCTTTCAGTCACTTGACTATTTTTACTACACGGCGCTGACGTTGGCTGCACTCTATGAGAACGGGTCCGCTGGCGAGCAGGTCGCGTGGCACGCCCTCCTCGACGAGCACCGGGAGCAATTGCGCGAGTGGGCTGACACCTATCCGCCTACGTTCGCGGACAAGCACGCCTTGGTGTCGGCTGAGATCGCCCGGATCGAAGGGCGGAACCTCGATGCGATGTGTCTGTACGAAGTGGCCATTCAAGCGGCCAGCGATCAAGGGTTTGTCCAAAACGAAGGCATCGCTCATGAACTGGCCGCCGGATTTTGCCGTGCCCGCG
Source organism: Paraburkholderia phenazinium (assembly GCF_900141745.1). Classification (NCBI taxonomy): domain Bacteria; kingdom Pseudomonadati; phylum Pseudomonadota; class Betaproteobacteria; order Burkholderiales; family Burkholderiaceae; genus Paraburkholderia; species Paraburkholderia phenazinium. The sequence continues at coordinate 1,696,644 of NZ_FSRM01000002.1, forward strand.
GATGGGCGAGCGCCGGCCGCGCCCATCTGAACGAAGCGCGCAGCTGTTTTGAGCGCTGGGGCGCACACGGCAAAGTCAGGCAGCTCGACGCGCGCATATCGCCAATACGCGAAGTAGCAACGTCTCGGCTCGCCACGCCTGTTGGCAATGTGGTGCAACTCGATCTGCTGTCGGTCGCCAAAGCCTCGCAGGCCATATCTAGCCATATCGTGCTTGACGATCTTGTCGACACGCTAATGCACATCCTGCTCGAAAGTGCCGGCGCGCAAACCGGCCGGCTGTTGCTAGCCCACAATGCCAGCTTGGCACTCGTGGCCGAAGCGAGCCTCGCGCAGCAGACCGTTCACGTCCGGCGGCACTTGGGCGACGTGTCGCACGGCTCGGCCCCGCCGGAGTCAGCCGCGCGCGAAGCGGCGTTGCCGGACTCCATCGTCAACTATGTCCAGCGCTGCCAGGAGCGGGTGCTGCTGGATGATGCGACGCAAGCGAACCCCTTTTCGGCAGACGAATACCTTACCCGCCGCCAACCGAAGTCCGTGTTGTGTCTGCCTCTCATGCGCCGTTCCGAATTGATCGGCTTGCTGTATCTGGAGAACAACCTGGCCATCCAGGCGTTCACGCCTGAGCGCATAACCGTCCTCGAATTGCTGGCCTCGCAGGCCGCGATTACCCTCGAGAACGCTCGTCTGTACCGCGATCTGGCGGAACGCGAAGCAAGGATCCGACGTCTCGTCGAGGCCAACATTGTGGGTATTTTCACTTTCCATCTCGATGGCCAGATTCTCGAGGCCAATGAAGCGTTTCTCCGGATCGTGGGATACGACCGCGAGGACCTCGAGTCGGGACGGATGTGCTGGACCGACATGACCCCACCCGAGTGGCTCGAGCGCGACAACCAGCGAATCGCGGAGCTCACGACGACAGGGACATTACAGCCCTTTGAGAAGGAATATTTCAGAAAGGATGGCAGCCGTGCGCCCGTGCTGATCGGCGTGGCGACGTTCGAAGTAGGGCAGCACCAAGGTGTCGGTTTCGCACTTGATTTGACCGTGTGCAAGCGGGCGGAAGCCGAAGTGCGGGAGAGCGAGGAGCGCTACCGTGAAGTGCAGATGGCGCTCGCGCACTCTAACCGGGCCGCGACGATGGGGCAGCTCACAGCCTCGATTGCCCATGAGGTCAGGCAGCCGATCACTGCGGTAGCGACCTATGCTTCGGCCGCCTCGCGCTGGCTGGACGCGAGGCCCGCTAACCTTAATGAGGTCAGGCAGGCGCTCGATGGCATCGTCTATGAGGCAACACGCGCTGGCGGCATCATTAGCGGGATTCGCGACCTGGTCAGAAAAGCGCCTCCACGCAAGGACCGAGTAGACATTAACGAGGCGGTCGTCGAGGTGATCGAACTGACGCGGGGCGAAGCGGCGAAGTACGACGTCTCAGTGCTGACGGCACTCGGCGATGCCTTGCCTCTCGTCCTGGGTGATCGCGTTCAGTTGCAACAGGTGATGCTCAACCTGATCGTCAACGCCCTTGAGGCGATGGGCTCAACGAGCACGGGTCCCCGTGAGCTACTGATCAGCACAACTGCAGATTTATCGGATGGCGTGTCTATCGTCGTGCGGGATTCTGGTCCGGGGCTCCCTCCAGATGAGTTCAGTCGCGTCTTCGATCCGTTCTACACGACGAAGGAGAATGGCCTAGGCATGGGCCTGTCGATCTGCCGTTCAATCGTCGAGACGCACGGGGGGCGGTTGTGGGCTTGCAAGAATGAACCGCGAGGGGCTGTCTTTCAGTTCACGTTGCCTGCTGGGGGGGGAGAGTAGAAGTGGTACCTGCTTCGCTCGGGGGCGTAGAATAATTGCATGCCAACGGGACGCGGCCGCGTTCCGGTTTCGCGAGGTGGCCGAATGACTACTGGAACGAACTCCCGTAAAACAGCCGAAACCGCAGCAACCGAAGGCTCCGTCGTCTACATCGTCGATGATGACAAGGGAATCCGGCTTTCCCTTAGCACCCTTATGCGCTCAGTCGGCCTGCGGGTCGAAGCGTTCGAATCCCCGGACGAATTTCTACGGTGCCCGCCTGCCGCCGGACCAAGTTGCCTCATCCTCGACGTGCGACTCCGCGGAAAGAGCGGCATGGCGATTCACGAAGATATCGTGAATCGCGGCATGCGTATTCCCGTTGTATTCATGACCGGTCACGGAGACATCGAGATGGGCGTGAAGGCAATGAAGGCCGGCGCGCAGGACTTCTTTGCGAAACCGTTTAAGGACCAGGACATGCTCGACGCCGTTGCTCAGGCTCTGGCGCGAGACAACGAGCGGCTCGCGGCAGAAGCCGCGCTGGCCGATCTGCGTGCGTTATACCAGTCCCTTTCGCCGCGCGAGAAAGAAGTGATGGGCTTTGTGCTTTCCGGTCTTCTGAACAAGCAGATTGCCTATGAGATGAACCTGAGTGCGATCACGGTTAAGGTTCACCGTGGACACGTCATGCGTAAAATGAACGCGTGCTCGATGCCGGATCTGGTCCGCAAGGCCGAATCGCTCGGTATAGGGCCCTCTCTGCCTCGCGGCGATCATCATTGAGCGTCATCGTGTCAGGTAATTCGGACTTCTTCTCAGCGCCGTTCCATCGCTAAGGACTACCAAGTGCTACCGAGAGCCAGTGAGTCAAAGTGGCTGTGTCATAAGGTTTCGGCAGCAACACGAGTGCGCCGGCACTCACGACTTGCGCCCGTAGAGGTGAGCTCGGACAGGCGGTGATAAATATGGTCGGTGGATTATGCCCCTGAGCACGAAGGTGCTCATACATCTCGATACCGGACATCCCTGGCATCAAAACATCGGAAATCAGGCAGGCGGTGTGAGCAGCATCCCCTGACGAAAAAAATTCCTCCGCCGACTTATACATGCGCACCTGCCAACCCAGCGACCGGATCAGGCTGTCCAGGGCATGACGAACCGCTTGGTCATCATCGACAATCGAAACAACAGGCGAAATTTGCAAAATGCCCTCTCGACCTCTCGTTTTAAGGGACGGCGTGAGGCCGGTGCAGTCCATCTCTTTTTCATCTGCAGATTAGCTTATAACCATGTGCGGCGACATGATACGAACGTATATGCGAATCGAACCAACTCTGCGGCAGTCTCGTCTTTGCGCAGATCGGCGCCGCGCATGAAGCTTCCTTGCCGCGCTTATACCCTCGTATATGCGACTTACCTCAATGCGGCGTCAGAATATCCTACCGGGGAATAGATTCGCTCTTCCGCAAGAGCTACTCTTCTCACATTGAGGCCACACACCGTTACGAAAGCGCAAAGCGTGCGGCGCGGCTTGGGCCAACATTGCTGCGGAACTGCCGCCCACCCCGTTTGAGCGTTTAACTTCTTCGAAGAGTCATCTCAATATGTGTCCAGTAGCCGTAAGTTAGTGGTCATTCGACCGTACTGCTAAATTTGATTGATCTTCACTCGTCGCTAAAGAGAGGAACGCGATGTTGAACGCTGAGTGCGATTCGCCCCTTGAGACATTCTTAAACAATGATTCTTACCATGCGTCTATTGGCCCCATGCTGCTAACGGCCGACCTCCTATCATCGCATCGGCCAGCCGGTCATACTTCAGCGGACCCTTGGACTTCGATGCTCGCAACCATCCGTGAGTTTTCTTCACCGCCAGATCCGAACCGACAGCCTCCGCATTTGTCTAGGCGTTCCTGGTCCGATGGCGGCCAGCGCCTTCCACGCAAGAGCGACCGCGGGGAAGTGCGGCCTTATACGGTAAGGGTTGTGGAGGCATTGTCCAATTCGCGCTTCTCCCTGTGCTGGCACGATCCGACGCTTTGCAACTACGAGGAGCAGGTCTGGGTGCCGTGCCGCGCTCGCTCGTCCGGGCGTTGTGCCTTGTCTGGCAAACGTATTGGCCGCGGCGATTGCGTCTATCGACCCCGAGGCCGCGGACCATCGAGGCCACTCAACGGCGACGCCATGATTCTGGCCAGCGAGCTGGCCACGCACCGCGCAATCGCTTGAGACGCTGTGGGGAGGGGCGATTCGCGCTTACTGGTGAAGCATTGCCAGGGTGTTGCCACTGCAGTCGTGTACTCCAATATCAGGCCGCACGAGGTTTAGCATGAAGCTAGAGTCCGCCAAGTTTTTGCAACTGCGCCGTCTCGCTCCCGTTCTCGATGACGTATTAAGCGCGGGCGAGGTTGAGTACGCGGAGCAGGCCTTGGGACTTGCTTTACTCGCCCAGCTGTGTTTACAGTTGTTCGACGCGTACCAGCGCCAATACCCAGACGAGATCGCGCAAGCGCGGCTTGACGCTCTCCATCTGTAGTAGCGCGTCAGCGCGAGAGAGGCAGCCTACGTGGTCATTCCTTTGTGTGACCGTGCTTGCGTTCGCCTTGAGATTGGCAGACGTATTATCTCCACTTGTTCGTCGTATGAAGGACCGGACACTAACTTCGGTACGCGGTCAGTTCACCAATCCCTTCCTGCATTGCCGTTACCACACCGACGCAAAAAGAAGCGGCCTCTTCGCGCCGAGGCATTCCAGGCGTGGGAAAGCGTGACGCGCGCTCCGGTGCTGTAGCGATACTCTGATTAGAGTCGGCGTCTTTATACACAGTGTGTTCGAGAGCGTGCCGTTCGATAACGTGACAATGCCAGGGGTTGACCGACGGCGCGTCTTTGGAGGGTGTGCCGTTCCGTTTCCATTCAGAGGAAGGCATGGGAATACCAGATGCTCTTCGGATAGAACTGCGGGAGCGACTGTGGCAACTAGCGTAGTGACGGAATTTCGGAAAGGGCAACGATCGTGACAGACCCAAAATTGACGTGAGACGTTTCTTTGCTCGCCTGCGCGAAATGTCGAAATTGAACCTCGAAAAAGTCACGTTCGAGGTTAGCTATGCCATACCGTTATTAAAGACATGACGAAACGGGGGTCCTAATTTGATGCAAGAAGAACGAGAATGATTAGACACCGTATTTGATTCGGCTCTAGCAATATAGGATCCTTTATGTTCTCGGTTGTTGGAGTCGTCAACTAGGTAAGAGGCGGTGGCGCCCGGTCGACTCTAGTGAACGGATGTGACGTTCGCGCTGTTATTCTAAATCCCGAGAAGGTGTCTTCGTTGGTGCCAGGTGTGATGACGCGAATACCATTCGCAGCGAATACCGTATCGATGTTGAAGATCGCAATGATAAACGTCGTGGCGTATCGGAAGTGACTCTTCAGCCAGAGACTGTACAGAAACATTGAGCGGTTCGCCAGACGACAGGCGAGCGTAGCTTTCGTGTCGGTCGTCCGTCTTTATTTTGATTTCGCACGAGATGCACATGGGCTTGTGACGCGCATCGGCGCTGCCATGACGAAACTGCATCTGAAAGATGCCATCTTTGCTGTCGGAAAAGCGGACTTGCTGGGCCAGAATGCGTGTGATGTCGTGATGGCATTCAATCGCTTTTTTTACTTCGATGTGAGCGAAAAACTTTACACGCATCAGGTACAAGACGGGGTGACCGGGGCGCAGCGGGGCAGTGTCTCAGGAACCGAGGATCAGGCAAACGAAGTAGCGATACTTTCAAATCGACGAGGGTCAAGTAATGTCTCAACCAACGACACATTTCTTTAAACGAAAGCGAATCGTACTCCAGATAATGACGCTGGCGGTCGTCGTGGGCAGTAGTCTGCTGCTTAAAACGCATGCATCCGCTTCGGCCGATTCGGTGAACGCCGCGCCAGCACCTCAGGTGACAGTAGCGCAGGCCCGTACGTTTCAGGTGGATGACCGTCAGGTATTCACCGGCAGATTACAGGCCGTCGACACGATTGACGTACGACCACGAGTGAGCGGATACGTGGATGAGGTGCTGTTCAAGGAGGGCACCCGGGTACACAAGGGCGACGTACTGTTCCGGATCGATCCGCGTCCTTATCGCGCCGAGGTAGACCGTCTGACAGCGGAACTCGCGCAAGCTCAGGCGGAGGCGGTGCAAGCCCGGTCCGATTCGGATCGAGGTAAGCGATTGCTGATGCAGAGTGCCATTTCGCGCGAAGCGTCGGAGCAACTTGACACCGCGGCAAGCACATCGCATTCGAAGGCGCTTGCGACCGGCGCCCAGCTCGACGCGGCGCAACTGAATCTCAGCTTCACAGACGTGCGTGCGCCGATCGACGGGAAGGTCAGCTATGCGATGATCACTGCCGGCAACCTGGTCACGCCAGATGCGGTCCTGACCCGCGTCGTCAGCGTCGACCCCATCTACGGATATTTCGACGTCGACGAACAGAGCTACCTTACGCTCCAGCATTTTCGCGATGACGGTCATAGCGTGCCCGAAGTTGCAATGGCCCTCGCGGACGAGCACGACTTCACGCACGTCGGTCATCTGGATTTCGTTGACAATCAACTCGACTCTGGTTCGGGAACCATTCGCCTTCGAGCTGTATTTCCCAACGCGCAAGGTGCGTACACGCCAGGACTCTATGCACAGATCCGCCTTCAGGAGAGCCATCCGGTGCCGCGCATCCTCCTGAGGGACACGGCAGTGGGAACTGATCTGGGGGATCAGTTTGTTTACGTGGTCGGGCCAGATAGCAAGATCATCTACCGCAAGGTGTCGACAGGTCCGGTCTTTGCCGGCTTGCGCGTCGTCGAAAGCGGTATTCAGCCAGGCGAGCGGGTGGTCGTTGATGGCCTGCAACATGTTCAACCGGGCATGGTGGTACTGCCGATCACCGTCTCAATGGATGCGCAGCTCAACGACCGCCAAAAGGCTGAGCTCGCAAGTGTAACCAGACCGGTTGCCGGATCTGGCACAACCGCACTGGCTGCACGATAGCCGCTTCATCGAGACTCAAGTCATGAAAGGTATAGCTAATTATTTTATCGACCGACCGATCTTCGCTGGTGTTTTGTCGGTTCTGTTCGTGATCGCTGGTGCCATTGCGCTAGTGATGCTGCCAGTCAGTCAATATCCGGACATCGTACCGCCGACTGTTGTCGTGCAGGCGAACTACCCGGGGGCAAGTCCCGAGACGATTGTGCAGACCGTGGCCACACCTCTTGAGGAGCAGATCAACGGCGTCGAACACATGCTGTACACATCGTCGCAGGCGACGAGTGACGGACGGCTTGCGCTGACAGTTACCTTCGCACTCGGCACCAACCTCGATACGGCGCAGGTTCAAGTGCAGAACCGGGTGGCGCAGGTGTTATCGCGCCTGCCCGATGAGGTTCAGCGCCTCGGCGTGACGACCCAGAAGAGTTCGCCGGAGGTCACACTGGTAGTGCATCTGGTGTCGACGAACCATCGCTATGATGGTCTCTATCTCTCGAACTACGCCCGCACACACATTCGCGATGAATTGTCTCGTCTCGATGGCGTCGGTGACGTGCAGATCTTCGGTGCGGGTGAATACAGCATGCGCGTGTGGCTGGATCCGCAACGTATGGCACAACGCGGACTGACGGCACCTGACGTTATAAAGGCGATTCGGGAACAGAACGTTGAGGTGGCAGCAGGCACGCTTGGCGCTCCCCCGATGCATACGGACGACGCATTTCAATTGAATGTGAATACTCAGGGGCGTCTCGTTTCCGAAGACCAGTTCCGCCGAATTATTTTGCGCAGCAGTGGCGACACGGGTGTCGTGCATCTTGGCGATGTCGCGCGCGTCGAACTCGGCGCGGACCTGTACGCGCAGCGTAGCCTGCTGAACAACGATCCGGCTGTTGGTATTGTGTTGTTCCAGCGCCCAGGCAGCAACGCGATCCAGACGTCGAACGAGGTCATGACGACAATGAAACGCCTGAAGGCGAATTTTCCGGAGGGTCTGGACTTTCGAATCATCCGCGACGATACGCAGTTCGAGCGGGCGTCCATCGAAGCGGTCGTTCATACGCTTTTCGATGCAATTGCGCTTGTGGTGCTGGTCGTTATTCTTTTCCTGCAGACGTGGCGTGCATCGATCATTCCACTTATTGCGGTGCCCGTGTCGCTGATCGGCACGTTCGCTGTTATGGATGCAGTCGGCTTCTCGCTCAATACGCTGTCGTTGTTCGGGCTCGTGCTGGCGATCGGAATTGTTGTCGACGACGCAATCGTCGTGGTTGAAAACGTTGAGCGGCATATCGAGCTGGGACAGAGTCCGAAGGAGGCGAGCCGACGTGCGATGCGGGAAGTCACTAGCCCAATCGTTGCCACGGCACTGGTACTGTGTGCAGTGTTCATACCGGCTGCTTTTATCAGTGGGCTCACCGGCGCGTTCTATCGCCAGTTCGCGCTAACGATCGCAATCTCGACGGTGATCTCCGCGTTCAACTCCCTGACGCTGAGCCCGGCGCTTGCCGCAATACTGCTCAAGTCTCACGACGCGCCTAAAGATGCGCTGACAGTATGGATCGACCGCCTGTTCGGCTGGTTATTCAGACCCTTCAACCGGCTGTTCGTGACTGGCGCGGGTCGTTACGTCGGCGGTGTGAGTCGGGTGTTGGGCCGTTCGTCGGTTGCGCTTGTGGTGTATGGCGGTCTGATTGTGCTCGCGGCGGTCGGCTTTATGCGAGTACCGACTGGTTTCGTGCCGACGCTCGACAAGCAACTCATTCTCGCATTTGTCCAGTTACCGAGCGGCGCGTCACTCGACCGCACGGAAGGCGTCGTGCGCGAGATGACTGACATCGCAGCTCATCAGCCTGGCGTCTGGCGCTCCGCGTCATTTCCGGGTCTGTCGATCAATGGCCTCACGAATAGCAGCGATTCGGGTGTGATCTTCCTTCTTCTCAAGCCGTTTGAGGAACGGAGGGATCCGTCGCTGTCGGCCGACGCGATCATTGCTGCGTTGAACAAGAAGTATGCGGCTATCTCTGGCGCCAGCATTGGCGTCGTGCCCGCGCCGCCGGTGGACGGCATGGGCGAGACGGGCGGGTTCCGGATGCAGATTGAAGACCGTGCTGGCTATGGTTCGATGGAAATGCAACGCCAGATTGATAAACTCATTGCGCTAGGCGCGAAAGAGCCCGCATTGAGCCCGCTCTATTCGAGCTTCGACGCACGCGTACCGCAAGTCCGCGTGGACATAGACCGCGAGAAGGCGAAGCTTGAGGGTCTCGACATGACCGACGTCGCCGACACGCTTCAGGCGTTCACGGGCACCTTCTACGTGAATGACTTTAACCGCTTCGGTCGCACGTACCAGGTGAATCTCTCCGCTGAACCGGACTTCAGGCGCACGCTTGACAACATCGGGCAACTGAAGGTCCGTAACTCTTCGGGGGTCATGGTGCCACTAGGCTCGTTCGTGTCAGTGCAGCGCACCGTCGGGACGGAGCGTTCGATGCACTACAACGGTTATCCCACGGCGGAAATCAACGGCGGCGCCGCGCCGGGTTACAGCACCGGACAGGCACAGGAAGCGATGGAGCGCATTGCGCGTGAGAATCTGCCGAGAGGGATGACGTTCGAATGGACCGATCTGACGTACCAGCAGATCCTTGCGGGTAATACGGCTGTACTCGTATTTCCTTTGTCCGTGCTGCTGGTGTTCCTCGTGCTCGCCTCCCTGTATGAGAGTGTTTCGCTCCCGCTGGCGGTCATCCTGATTGTACCGATGGTACTTTTGTCAGCTATTGGTGGCGTGTGGCTCACACATGGCGACAACAATATATTCACGCAGATCGGTTTGATCGTGCTGGTAGGCCTCGCGTGCAAGAACGCAATTCTTATCGTGGAATTTGCACGCGACGCACAAGGACGCGGTATGGATCGCAAGCAGGCAGTCCTTCAGGCAGCGCACCTGCGTCTGAGGCCGATCCTGATGACATCGGTGGCATTCATCATGGGTGTTGTTCCACTGGTGTTGGCTCACGGCGCGGGGGCGGAGATGCGACACGCGATCGGTGTGGCGGTGTTCGCTGGGATGTTAGGCGTGACGGCGTTCGGATTGGTGTACACGCCTCTTTTCTATGTGTTGGTACGCGGGTTCGTGGAACGGCGTGAGGCGCGCCGCAGTAAGGCTATCCAAAGCGCGCCGGTTCTCGGGGAGCACTGAAATGAATAGGCTGAATCCTTTCTCGGCTGTTGCAGCAATCCTGTCTGCGCTGGCGCTCGCTGGGTGCGTGTCCGTCGGGCCCGATTACCACGCCGCCGCCCCAGCGGTACCGAAGCTGCTCAACGTCGATCCGATGCGTGAGAACAACGGGAGCTTCCAGGCACAATGGTGGAAGCAGTTTGGAGATCCGACGCTTGATGCCCTTATACAGATGGCGGCGCTCGATAACCTCGATCTACGCGTTGCACAGGCACGCCTCCGTGAGTCGCGGGCCTTCGTAAGCGGCGCGGAGTCGGCGGAGATTCCAACCGTTTCGGCTGGGACCAGTTTTGCGCGCACCTATGGTCAGTATCCGGGAATAACCACGGACCAGGTTAGCTACGACGAGTATCGCGCTGGGTTCGATGCCAGTTGGGAACTTGATCTGTTCGGTGGCATCCGACGCGAAGTGGAATCGTCGAAGGATGAACGCGATGCACGGCAGGCGGCATTGCGCGGCGCCCAGGTTTCCGTCATTGGCGAAGTGGCCCGTAATTACTTCATGATGCGCGGTTCACAGGCACGAATCGCCATTGTCCAGAACGACATCAAGACGCTCCAGGAGACGCTGCGTCTCGTGCAGGCGCAGGCGAATGTTGGCACGGGCTCGGAGCAGGATGTCGCAAGCGCGGGCGCTCGGTTGAGTGCAGTGGAGGCGCAGTTGCCCAATCTCAGGATAGACGAGCAGACCGCACAGTTCCGGCTTGCGGTGCTGCTTGGCAAGCGCCCCGGCGAACTTGACGTCGATTTGTCGCCGCGCACTTCCGAGCCAATCGCCGTGAGCCTACCCATGGGGTCAATAGGCGATGTGCTTGCGCGTCGACCTGACGTGCAGGAAGCGGAGCGTCGACTGGCGGCATCGACCGCGCGTATCGGCGTTGCGGAGGCCGACTTCTATCCGCATGTTTCACTGGTCGGATTTCTCGGCTTTCTCTCGAGCCAGGGCACGGATTTCTTGACGGCGGGTTCGCAGGCATGGTCGATCATGCCGGGTATTACCTGGGATGGTTTGAATGTACAGCGCGTGCGTGCAAACCTTCATGCGGCGCAAGCCCGCTCGGACGCTGCGCAAGCCGCTTACGAGCAAAGCATTCTTCTCGCTATCGAGGACGTTGACAGCGCGCTCACGTCTTACAACGAAACTCATGCTCGGGTCGGCAAACTGATCGATCAGTTTTCGCAGAGTCACCGCGCAGCTGATCTCGCGCGCGTCCGCTACCGGGAGGGATCGACAGGTTTTCTGGAACTGCTCGATGCCGAGCGGGTAGAGCTCGCTGCGGGGGATGATCTGGCGCAGGCCGAGTCGGATATTAACGTACGCGCTGTGGCACTGTACAAGTCACTCGGCGGAGGGTGGGAAGCCTGTGGGGGTGATCGTTGCGATGCACTTGCGCTGACCCAGACCTCAACACAACCCTCTACGGCGCGCTGATCTGGCCGCCTTAACCTCAGCGGCGGTATCAACGTTGAGAGCATTCCGTACATTGATCGCCTCGTTTTCTGTGCCGGAGGTCGCTGGTTGAGACTGGCGGCCTCGATTTTTTTTGCATTTTCAGGTTTTTGCGCAAAGCTCTGCGCGCCATCCATAGATCGTTCGGCGCCTACCTGATCTCCTCGTGACAGGCCAGCGCACCGCCTTAGCATCATGCGCCTTCCGATACCCGATATCCGGCGTGCGCCGTGACAACGTGGGTTGTTGCTTCCCCGCGATTGTCGTCGCATCGCCCTCAATCTGCCAATACCTCTGAAAGATCGCTGGCAGCACCACGGAGCGTTCGAATTGCAAAGGACCTCGGGAAAGACCTGATCACGCAACTGGATTCTTCGATACGCCGTGAGACGATACGATAAGCCAGTAGTCAATTACACACCTAAAGTTGCTTCGCAGGGCTCACGGGCGGATGTGATCTAAGCGAAGTACGAAGACCGAGGGAAGTGACTTCTTCTACTAGATGAAACTGGGAGGTGGTGTCAGGTTGGCCGCATACCGGCGGCTGGTACAACTCGGGACCTTTGGGGCAGATATGAACGAGCGCGGCTCCGGTTCCAGTCGGGACCAGACGATAACCCATCGGTTGTTGCCAGCCTCAAGCGAAGAGTAATGGAGCCTGACGTCACAGTGCGGAGCAATGTGGAATGGACAAATCTATTGTGATGGCAATGATTCAAAAAGTCAGACTGGAGTTTTTCTAACGTATCGGAGGAAACGGTGTCGCTTAAAGATAAACGGATTGTGATTCTCGGTGGATCGTCGGGACTCGGTTTCGCGACGGCGAAAGCAGCGGCAGATGAAGGTGCACTCGTGGTCATTGCATCTAATAGTCAGGCGCAGATAGAGCAGGCGAAGGACAAACTCCCCTCGAGTGCTGAAGGGCACGTGATCAACCTGCTGGATGAGGACAGCATCAAGTCATACTTTGAAAAGATCGGAGCATATGATCACCTCGTGTATACCGCCGGCGATCCTTTGCGAGCGGTCAATCAGAAAGACATGAGCTTTGAGGAAGCGCAAAGGTTTTTTGGAGTTCGCTACTGGGGCGCCTTTCTGGCCACAAAATACGGTGCAGGAAAAATTCGCGAGGGTGGCTCGATCGTCCTTACTTCGGGGATGACATCGCAACGCCCTCTTAAGAGCATGTCGGTGGTTTCGAGCGTCTGTGGGGCGGTTGAAGCGCTCGCGCGTGCCCTTTCAGTAGAACTGGCGCCGCTGCGGGTCAATGTAGTTTGCCCAGGAACGGTCAAGACTGAACTTTGGAATACCTTTCCCGAGGCCGCCCGTGAAGCGATATTCCAAAGTGCGGAACAGAGTCTGCTCGTTAAGCATGCCGGTGAACCTCATGAAGTCGCCGAAGCTTACCTCTATCTGATGCGAGGCGGCTTCACGACCGGTCAGGTAGTGGTAGCCGATGGAGGGTTAGCAGTAGGCTGAGGCATTGTCGCCATGTAAATGTACCGAGTGGCTTTGCGGTGACTTGCCGCTCGGCTCAGTCGAAACAGGGGGCATCCACGGAAAAGTAGCTAACGACGATGGATGTTTGATGCATCAATCACCACAACTTACATAGGACTATTTAGGAAATGACTATTGCGAAAGATTCTGTGTAGCCCATCCGTTTGAAGCGGACGAAGTGGTGGCAGCCCATCTGTAATTGATTCGCAATGGCGGACGTCGATCGTAGACGCCGCGTTAGAGTGGAGTCAGGAAGGCGAAAATCCCTGCACTGACAGTCGTAATAAAATTAGTTATCCAAATGTGTTTTCCACATGAAGAAGGGAGGTTGATTGAGATGTTCTACGAACTGCGCACCTATATCTGTACGCCCGGTCGGCTCCACGCTGTCGCGGAACGATTCGAACATCCGGTACTGGGTATCTTTCATGAACTGGGCATCCAGACAATCGGATTCTGGACCACCGAAGCAGACAGTAAGTCCGAACTGATTTATCTGCTGAAGTGGAACAGCGAGGCCGAACGCGCCGAAAAGATGGGGGCGTTTCTGAAAGACCCACGCTGGCTGGAAGCGAAGCTGAGTTCCGAGCGTGACGGCCCGATCGTCGAATCGTTCTCGGCGAAAACATTGACGCCCACTACGTTTTCCGCGCTGCGATGAGAAAACGCGGGACGCCTCAATCCGAATCTCAGGTAACGGACATTCGAACGAAAGAGACATCCCTGAGTGAAGTCAACACGCAAGATGTGAGCTTTCTCGAGCATGAATGAGGGCTGAGCTTCGCTTACATCGTCGCTAACTGGTCCATTGGACTTTGTCTTGTTTTTGGGTTAGGTCCGCTCGCCATTACCGGCGAGCTGGCCAGCAAACACGTGGGTCTTGAGAAGGAATTACGTAGTCACCTTCGCGTCTTGGTGCCGCTTACGGCTCTGGACGCTAATGATACTTAAATGGAGATATGTTATGAACAGGCTTTCGAACAAGGTGTGTCTGGTTACCGGCGGGGGAGGAGCGATTGGACATGCGACAGCCAAGGCCTTCAAGGACGAGGGCGCAACGGTCATCATTTCGGATATCAGCGAGCGTCTGTTGGATGAATCCGCTGAAGAAATCGGGTGTTCGTCGGTGGTTCAGGATGTCACGAGCGAGGAGCAATGGACGCAGGTCATCGATGAAATCGAAAAGAAGCATGGTCGCATCGATGTTCTTGTGAACAATGCAGGCATTCTGGGGTCCACGGAGAACGTAAACCCGGAGACCACGCAGGTCGACGAATTCCGTCGCATCCAACTGGTCAACGTCGAGTCGGTGATGCTTGGGTGCCGTAGCGCAATTCCTGCAATGAAGCGTGCGGGCGGAGGGTCCATCGTCAACATCTCCTCGATTGCCGCAGTACTCGCAACGCCGTTTGAGGTCGCATATGGTGTGAGCAAAGCAGCGGTTCGCCACCTTAGTTGGTCTGTAGCGGCGCACGGCGCTCCGTTCGGCATTCGCTGCAACAGCATCATGCCGGGCCAGATTGAGACGGGTGACGGCGGCATGATGGATTCGATTTTAAAGGGTGCTGCGCGTCGTGGCGAGTTTTCGGACCCGGAAGCAGCACGAGCCACGTTCACGGCGCTCATTCCGCTCGGTGCGCTTGGGACGCCACACGACGTTGCGATGGGGGCGGTCTACCTGGCCTCAGACGAGAGCCGGTATGTCAGTTCAATTTCGCTGCAAATTAGTGGAGGCTGGCTGGTGCTGTAACGGCGGATTCCGGCGTACTGAAAGCGTTCGAAACCGGTCGGAGACGGCGGTTGTTCTGCAAAGCGCGGGGCGAACCGCCGGCAACCGGAAAAGGCACACTCCGACCGTTCCCATTCATAGTAGTGTTGTCGCGTTGGTGGCAAGTTGAGGGTGACGCGGCGACAACTGCGGGCACGAAACGGACCACGTTGCCGCGGCGCCACCTTCAAAATGAGTGTGTGATGCCGACGCGAGTGACAACCTGGTTTTGCGTGCTGGATGGGTTGAAGGAGGTTATCTGCGCGTATTGGGCGGCCCCAGCGGCGTGTTGGTAGATTCCCATTACGTAGACGGACGTGCGCTTCGAGAGACTGTATTGCGCAATCAGGTTAACCTGGTGGTACTTCGGCGACGTGTCGGTTGCATGCTCGAGGCCGGTCGTGAATGTATATCCAGCTCCGATGATCAACGCGGAGTTGACCGAGTAGATACCCGATACCTCATAGTTTTGGAAGCGCAGGTCATGTCCTCCAGGGCCCGCGGCAAAATCGACGTTCGAATAGTCGGCCCCGACCTTGAGCGAACCAAGCACGTAGGCGGCGCCGGCCGACAGAGCACCCTGATAACGCGCGTTCGCGAGTGCGTCGCCGTAGATCGTGTTGACGTAGCCGCCGCTGCTGCCATAGCCGGCGACCGCCGTGATCGGATCGTTGATGCGAAGGTAGCTGACGCCCGCACTGAACGTGCCATGCGAGTAACCCGCGGCCGCACTGTACGAAGAGTTGTTGGAGAACTGGCCGGCAACACCCCCGAACGAGTAGTGACCCTCGAACGTAAAACCCACGAGATTGGGGCTCACATACTTGACCGCGTTGTTGATTGGGAATCCGTTGTCCAGATTATCCATATCGTTCGGGTGTGCGAAGTACCAGCCGCCATACTGGCCGTTCAGCGTGAACGGCTCGACGATGTCGACGGATGCATCCCATTGCTTGCCAAACGTTAGCTAACCGTATTGATTGGACTTGATGCCGACATAAGCATTACGGGAAAACGCCAGACCACCGCCCAAACCTCCCGTCGCCGCGTCAAAGCCGCTTTCGAGCCGAAAGATCGCCTGATTGCCACCACCAAGGTCTTCCGTGCCGAGAAGGCCCCACCGGCTACCGAGGGGAACGCCGCTTTGCATCTGCGTGAGCTTGCCACCGCTGCCGGGCACAACGTTCCCGTTTGAGCCGCTGACAACGTTGTTCGCGTAATCGATGCCGACGTCGATTACGCCGTAGAGCGTGACGGTGCTTTGGGCATGAGCGCCTGCCATTGCGAGCGCCAGCGGCAGTGCCGCAAGAGTGTTTCTTTTCACTACTGTCTCCTTGTAATGAGGCCGCGAGCGGCGGCCAGGTCTTCTTCGTGTCGAACTTCATGCGCTATGTCGCTTTGCGCAAGGCGACGTATCACCGGCTTCGAAATGTGAAGACAAGTGCGGCTAGCGCAATAATTGCTCCTTGGACCATGGCTTGACCGGCGGCGCCGAGTCCAAAACCGATTAACAGGCTAAAAAGGTAGGTAAGCATGAATGCGCCGACAGCCGGCCCCAGCATGCGTCCCTTACCGCTGCCGAAACTCACGCCACCGAGAATGACTGCCGCCAGCGAGTTAAGTACCAGGTCCTGACCGATGTTCGTGTTGCCCACCGAGACTGAGCCAACGAGCAAAAGAGCGGCCAATGCGGTTGTCAGTCCAGAGAAGATATGGGTAATCGACATGACGCGAAGGCTTGGTATGCCGGACACGGTTGCGGCGGTCGGGTTGGATCCAACCGCGTCTAGATAGCGACCGAACACGCACGTGCGCAAGCTAAGGGCGAATGGGATGAGCACTGCGACCCACACAATCGCCGCGATCGGAAGCGACCCGATGCGACCCGAACCCACGATCCGCAGAAGGTCGGGTGTTTCGCCGGGTTGATGGTATTGGCTCGCTGCAACGACGGAGCCTGTTAGGACGATGGCCATCGCGAGCGTGACGACTACCGCCGACGCCCGGAGGCGAGTGATGATCAGGCCGTTGATGGTTCCGATGAGTGCCCCCGCAAGCAGTGCCAGGAAGACCAGAGCGGGAACCGGCAGCGGGATTGCCCCGCTGGTGACTATCCAGATGACGACTACGACGACCCCACTGATTGAAAGGTCGATGGAACGACTCCGGACCACCAGAGACTGTCCTATGGTGACTACACCCAGGATCGCACCCTGCTTCAGGATTGCAAGAAGCAGCAACGGGGAGAGCAGGGCCGGGCGCGTTGCCCAGGCCACTAGCAGCAGAATTCCGAGGCCATACCAGGATGGCGGTTGATTAGAGAGAAAGCCATAGAGTCTGCGAGCGGCGCGTTGGCTATCGGGAGTTTGTTGGACTGTGATTGCTGGCATGGTATTAAAACCCTATGATCGTTCGACGCTGAAAGCTGATAGCAATGAGCAATAGCACCCCAGTAGCGGCAGATTGCAGGAACGCGTCGATACCAACAAGGTTCATTCCATTGCGCATCAGGCCCAAGGTAAGAACGCCGCAAAATGCTCCCACGGCACTGCCGATTCCGCCGGAGAATTGGACTCCGCCAAGCGCGACGGCTGTAATCGTTGCGAGTGCGAACTGCGCTCCTATGACGGGGTCGCCAGCGCCGATTCGACCTGTAAGTACAACACCAGCACAAGCGGCAAACAGACCTCCGGCAGCGTACGCTGCAACGATGATCTGACGGTCCGTTACGCCGTTAAGCGATGCGTTGCGCGGGTGTGCGCCGACCGCATAAAGGCGTAGACCAAAACGCGTACGGGCGAGAAGCCACCCTACGACTATCACGCAGCCTAGTAGCAGCAATATGCTGACCGGCAGGCCGGCGATAGTCGAGTTGATGAAGGCCGGTAAGAACGGAGGAGCAAGCCCTCCGGCCGTTGGGAGCCAGTACAACGCCAGTCCCTGGACGAACGTCATGGAGCTGAGCGTGGCGATAATCGGATGCATACGGGCCACGGACACCGCGAGACCGTTGGCGATACCGATGACACAACCCAATAAAAGAGCGAGTGCGATACCCGCGGTTGACCCGACAGAAGCGGAGGCGACGCAGGTAGTCAGACTGATTACTGAACCAACGGACAGGTCGATTCCGCCCACCAGGGCGACCAGCAACTGGCCCAATGTAGCAATTGCAAGCGGTGCGATCTGGGCCGAGAGATTAGAAAGATTGCCGCGATTCAGGAAATCGGTGGCGGCAAAGGAAAGCCCAACGATAAGCGCGATCGGCATCGACACGACGTAGGGTTTAAGGCCGGAGCGGGAGTTGGGACCGAATGGGTTCATTGCGTCTTCTCCGTTGATTGTCGCTGTGAGACGCCGAGCGCGTGCGACATGACAGTTTCTTCTGATGCTTGAGTGCCATCAATTTCAGCGACAATAGTGCCTGCCCGCACGACAAGAATACGGTCACACAGCCCGATGAGTTCTGTCAGTTCGCTGGAGCCGACGAGTACCGCTCCACCCTCGTCGGCAAATCCGCGTAGTAGCCGATAGATATCTGCCTTGGCGCCTACGTCTACGCCGCGGGTTGGCTCCTCGATGAGCAGGATGTCGATGTCAGCGATTAGCGCTCGTGCCAGTAGAACCTTTTGCTGATTCCCGCCAGAAAGGGTTGTGACAGACTGCTTTGGATGCTTTACCTTGAGACCGATCCGCGCAATGACGTCTTCTACAAGCGAAGATTGGGCTGAAGCGTGGCCGTATAGCGCACTATCCCGATAGGTGCCTATAACGACGTTTTCCGCAACCGAGAGATCCAGGTACAGGCCTTCCGCTTTGCGGTCGCCGGGTACGAAGGCTATCCCGTGGGCGAGGCGCCGCGCCACGCCGGCACTCGGGTCGACTGGATGGGCTTTGCCGACGCTATTGAATTTTTCAATCGTCGCATGCGGTGTTTGCATGAGACCTGCTGCGGCCCGGATGATTTCCCGCTGCCCTTGTCCCTCCAGTCCAACGAGTCCGACAATCTCTCGTCGGTTCAGATTCAAATTCACGGCGCTGCGTCCAGGACCGGAATTCAGGCGTTCACATCGCAACGCACTGGATAGCTGGCCAGACGACCTGTGCGGGAAGAGGTCCTCGATAGGGCGACCGACCATCAGCGTGACGAGTGTGTGTTCATCCAGTTCGCTGCAAGGAGTCGTAAGAACATGCTGCCCATCCTTCAGCACGGTGACGGTGTCGCACAATCGAAAGATTTCATCGAGTCGGTGGCTAATATAGAAGATGGATTTGCCTCTTGCCTGCAGGTCCTTGATGAGTGTCTCAAGCTTTTTCACCTCGGGACCATTTAGTGCTGCCGTAGGTTCATCAAAAATGAATACCGACGCATCTGTCGTGATGCCCTTGGCGATCTCCACGAGTTGCTGTTCGCTCACGGAAAGGCTGCCTGCGAGCGTCCCAGGATCGATGTCTACGCCGAGGGAGTTCAATGTACGACTCGCACGTTCATGCATTTGCTTCCTGTTGATCCATCCGCGCCTGCCAGACTCGCGTCCGATGAAAATGTTTTCGGCGATAGTCAGATTGGGCAGCAGAGTGAATTCCTGGAATATCGTGGAAATGCCATGCTCTCGGGCACTGCGTGGATTGCGCAGCGTTATGGTTTTGCCATGCATGCGCAATTCGCCGGCGCTCGGCCGATACACACCAGCGAGAATCTTCATGAAGGTCGACTTGCCAGCACCATTTTCGCCAGTCACGGCATGAACGGAGCCAGCGTGGCCGGCTATTGAAACACGAGAAACCGCGCGCGTATTTCCAAAATTCATGGAAATGTCGATGCCTTCGATAAGCGGTGGCCACGCCTTCCGATGCGGGGCTTTTTCAGCTTGATACAGCATGTTTGACTCCGTGTGTCAGGGACAGAATGCACATGGGAGGGACGCCTGCCGGGTTGGAGACTATTTGTTTTGATAGAGGTGCTTAAGCGTTGCATCCGGAAGCAACGAACCCACCCAGTAGGAGTCGTTCAGGTCGGGACGGTAATACTTGGTCAGGTTCTCGCGTGTGATGACTTCTCCCCCGTCGCTCCAGTAGCTTCGATACATCTGGTCACCTTCAAGGAGCAACAATGCCGCTCGAAGTGCGACCGGTCCCAGGGACGGAGGGTAGATATATGCTACAAACGGTCCCCCCGACTTCTGGGCGGCTCTGAGAAAGCCATTGTTGCCCTCACCCGTCACAGGAACTGGAGCTTTTCCGACTTCCTGGAAAACCTCCAGGCATCCTCGCGACATCTCACCTCCGGAGGCCCAGATGCCGTCGACCGGCTTTCCTGAAAGGAGCAGGCTTTCACATGCCTGTTTGCCCTTGGCATAGTTCCAGTCGGCATAGACTTCGGCAGAGACCGGCAACCTGGTTACTTTCAAGGACTGAGCGAGTCCCGCGTAGCGGTCAGTGTCTTCTGTGTTTCCGGCGATGCCACGAAACGCCCAAATGCTACCTTTGCCACCCAGTTGCTTTGCAAGCCAGTCGGCCATGATCTTTCCTTCAGGAGCCCCGCCGGATAACACGGCGACCGCGACCTGGTCTGAACTGGCGGTGGCCGTGAAGGTAACAACTGGAATCCCTTTCGCGGCCGCTTTGGCGATCTGCGCATTAATGGCGGTCGAGGAAACCGGCGATACTACGATGGCGTCGACGCCCTTCGTTATCTGATCTTCGAGGTCTGCAGCCTGTCTGGCGGCATTCGAATCACTCGATATCACCGTGAGTTTCCCGATTTCGGGATGCAACGTTGCCTCGTGGCGCACCTCCTCGGTTTCCTGGATTAACCATGTCGTAAAAAGACCAGGCATAGCCAAAACGACGTTGTAGGGAGGGCTTTTCTTGAATGCGCCAGCCTTGGTCAGTTGTGCGGAGGTCGGCTTGTATTGTGGATCCTTGAGATCGCCGACCTGCGCGGACGATGGCTGTGCAGCCGTTGCCGTCGAAATTAGTATAACTAATGAAATAAGAGGTGTTTTGAGAGAAATCACGATCTTGTCTCCTTGTTTGAAATTTAATCGTCAGCTATAGCAGCGTTGCGGGATGCTCGTCACGCATCAAGATGGACTCCATACATCAGCACTTCGCATTACGAGTGCGTACGTGGACATCGGGAGAATCTGGTGTCCGGCGGTCGTAGCGTGGCTTGGATCTCCATGCTGTCAGCGTCCTCTCAACCTTAATCAAACCCAGCGAAAAGCGAAAATCGGCTGGTTGCGTTCACGCATCCCGGTCTGATGGTTTCGAGTTGTATTGCGTTCTCTTGTGGGGTGAGCATGACGTCGTCTCCTGGTTTCATCTATTGGAGGAAGGAACAGACCTCTCGTGTTCTAGATCATTCGGACAACGCTTGCCGACTGCTCCTGCGCTTCCGGCAACTGCTCATGTGAAGCAAGTGTAAGGATGTGTTCGATTTCAGACTTATCGGATCGTCTTGTGACGTATCGGATCGTCCAGTTCCGTCATGAGGTATTTCCCGGAGTTCCATGTGTTGCAATCGTCCGACGACGCTTGTAATTACGCACTTCCTCGTCGAGAGATCTGGTGGCGTGGCATGCACCAATACCAGGTTATAGAGGGAGGGGCGGCAGATGCGGATAGTGTCTAGGCTTGGAGCATCAACGCGCGCGATTCCCTGGATGAGCGCTGGCGTATGCGTTCCTGAGGGCTTCCGCAAAGGGTGCGGGACAGCCTGGGTCAAAGCATTGTGCCTGCTCGTCAGGATCGGCCCGCAACTATGGCCTCCATTCAGCCTTCGACTGGCACCACGCGAAACGCAGAGGACTTCGGGAAAATCCTGACTACGAAGCTGGATTCATGGATATACGACGGGACGTTCCGATAAGAAATAGGACCAACGTGCATCTACGATTGATTTACAGGATCGGCTGGTGCGAGCTTACTAAACCGACTGCACCGAACAATTTATATTTCGTTTAACGAATGTTTCCACCATGAGAAAACGTTGAGCGGATTGGTGTGAAGGTGGGTAACTGCGAGATGGGGACATTGAAGTTCGAGACCGGTTTCTGTGAAGGGAAGCGTAGGGCATGGCGGTGCGGAAGGAAAGGTCCTGTTGGGATATCCGTGCACGCATCAGATTTTTTCTTGAAAGGAGACATCAATGAAGCGAACGCGTCACCCTCTCATGACTGTCCAACTGGACGGCACAGAACTGCGTGCCGATTATTGCGAGCAGACCGGGCGTCTGCGGATTCTTCAGGGAGAGACTGTAGTTCGGAAGTGGCTTCCGCCCAATTCGTGGATTGCCATCGCATCAGTGGTCGGCTCCCGAAACTGGGGGACACGGCCGGACTGCAACGAACTGCAGACTGTGCTGGAGAGCCAGGCATCGCTGCTGCAGATCGGTTAGGCGCGTTGTGGCGCGCCTGGGTCCGAATTTCCGTTGAAGTGCTGAAAATTAGCTGCGTGGGCTGATAATCCAGTTGCTCGTTTTTAGTTTCGAAAGTGTTCTTGGTTGCGGGCTGGCGAACTGTGAGAGCGCGCAGTTTGGCGTACCTGTATCGATCGCCGCCGGTATCGACGTTATGAAAAACTCATGCTCGGACGCTCGATCTCCTGTGGATAAACGCTCCACATGCCGTCATCGTGAAGGAAGAAATAAATTGTCAACGCGCCTGTCGGCCGTAATGTCTCAACGCACACATATCGGCGCCGATTTGGACGTATGTGACCGAACCGGACTACCCGAGTCAGTGTTGCGGGATTCGCTCCAAGCCATCTAGCGACCAGGGAACGCAAAGAACGGTCCATCGTACTCATTGCTTTCTCCTTCAAGTTCGCATCGCGTAAACGCGATAATCCCATTAAAAGTTAAGGATTGCGAATTGTTTGTCATAAGGAGCGCGGTTATCTTGTCAGAGTTGTAGAGGCTCGTTGCAAATCAGGTTAAATTGCTACGAACTTAAGCGCGTTCGAGTGAGAATATATAAATTTCGTCGCCAAATGTCTGATCGTTGTTAAGATGACTTGGCGAATCCTGAGATTCAACTCTAGGCGTAGACTTGATTTTAGGGTTACCAGATCGTCTCGTCGTTTATCGAGGAATCCAGTTCTGTTATTAGGTATTACCCGGGGACAGAGGTGATTCATCCGGCTGGGATGCATGGTCGTGCGGTGAGAACGAGTGGTCGAGCGGCAAGTCAGGCGTCTCTCCCTGACATTGTGCTCGATGAAAGAAAAATAAATTTCGACACGCGTTGATATCGAGATTGTTGACAGGCGCTATAGACTGCGTGGATCGGTCGGCGTGGTGGGCGCGTCGACCGATCCACGCGACCCGATGTTGTTTTTTTAACGGGTCTTCCCACGGGCGGTGTCAATTGACCGCCCGTTTTTTTCTCACTAATCAAAAGATGCCCCTGTCCCTGGCTCGACAAGGGATGCTAGATGCGCGCTATGCGTGGCAGGCGCGCGGCCAAGGTTGTGTCAGAGGTGAACTAGGGCGTGTTGTGTAGCCTTGGCGAGGGTATGTACGACCAATAGAACGTTATACCGATCGGCATGGCGCGTTCGCTCGAGGGTGCTCGAGGGAACATAAAAATGTTTGATTGAAAGAGACCGTTCAGTGCTGGACGGAACGGTCCGATGATTCCACCTTGGTGTCCCTCTTGGCGCGCTTACGGCAAGAGAACGGTCGAACCGGTGGTGCGGCGGCTTTCAAGTTCGATGTGTGCCTTCGCAACTTCGGACAGCAAGTAGCGCTGGTTGATGCTGGTCTTGACCTTGCCCGACACCAAAACTTCAAACAACTCGGTCGACATCGCCTCGTAGTCACTGCGCTTGGCGATGTGTGTAAACAAGGTCGGCCGGGTAAAGAAGAGCGAGCCGCGTCCGACGAATTCGGAGGAGTCGATCGGTGGCAGCGGACCGGATGCATTGCCGAAGCTCACGAACAGGCCAAGCGGCGCGAGGCAGTCGAGCGAACCCGCAAACGTGTCCTTGCCTATCGAATCATAGACGACGGGCACGCCTGCGCCGTTTGTAATCTCGCGCACGCGCTTGGTGAAGTTCTCGCGCGTGTAGACGATGGCGTGATCGCAACCATGTGCCCTGGCGATTTCCGCCTTTTCGTCCGAGCCAACTGTGCCGATCACCGTCGCGCCCAGCGCCTTGGCCCATTGAGACACCAACAGGCCAACGCCGCCTGCAGCTGCCTGGATCAGGATCGTGTCACCCGCCTTGACAGGGTAAGTGCGTCGCAACAGGTATTGCGCGGTGAGCCCTTGCAGCATCACTGAAGCGGCCTGCTCATAGCTCAGTGCATCCGGCAGCTTGACGACCTGAACGGCCGGCAGCACCCGTTCTTGAGCATAAGCGCCTGGAGGGCGCGCCACATACGCAACCCGGTCGCCAATCTTCAGACCTGTCACGCCGGCGCCCACCGCCGTGATCTCACCCGCCGCTTCCATGCCGAGGCCGCCCGGCAGCGGCAACGGGTACGAACCGGTGCGGACGTACACGTCGATGTAATTGAGACCGACCGCATGCTGCTTGATGCGGATCTCGCAGTTACCCGGCTCGCCTACCTCGACATCGACCCACTTCATCACCTCGGGGCCGCCTGTCTTATCGAAACGAACTGCTTTGACCATGGTGTTTCCTATATCGACCAGAGTTAGACGGTGCCACGTTCAGCCCAGAAATGGCTCAGGCAAGAGACGCGAACACGAAACGGCTGTCATCCAGCTCGTCATATCGGAGACCGGAGCGACATCGTTTTGTTTATTCTCTCGCTAATTGCGAGCGACATAGCATCATGTCAGTAATGCCAAAATGGCATGAACCGGCTTTGCCGAAAGATTTTGCTGGATTGGATCGGCTTGACAAACCGTCTGTTGCGTAGGGCCTGAGATTGTGCGGCTCACCACGGGATTCGACATGAGCGTGATCTATCACAAGAAACCGCGATGTGGCCCGCGCGAATCGCCAGGCGGACCTCGTCCGCCACCATGCGAGCCGGTTGCGCGGTGGGTCGACCGAAGAAATAGCCTTGGCCGCAAGCAATCCCCAAGTCGCGCACGACGATCAGGTCCGCTTCGTTTTCGATTCCCTCTGCAACCAATTTGGCGCCGCTCGCGTGTGCGAAGTGCTGTATGGCACGAACAGCTTCGAGCTTAAGAAGATTGCTCGCGATGTTATGGATGAAGAACCGGTCGATTTTCACAATGTCCGGTTGCAATTGCACCCACAGATTCATGCTGGCGTTGGCGGTACCATAGTCATCAAGTGCGAATTGCGCACCAGCGGTACGCAAAGTCGTAAGCACCTGCAACAAGCTGTCGATGTCACGAATCGTGCTTTGTTCGGTCAACTCGATCACGATTCGCTCAGGGCTGATGCCTGACTCGCGCAGCAATGTGAGCACGTCGTCACTGGCCTCAGCGAATCGACGTATCGTATCCGCGCTGAAGTTGAGGAAGAGCTTGCCCGCACACGCGAGCTTAGCGAAGGTCTCAATGCAGGTACGTGCGGCAGCCTGCTCGAGTTCAATCACGCAACCTTCGGTGCTAGCCTGTGCGAAAAGGTCGTACGGGCTCTCGAGCGGGGAACCCGCTGGCCCCCGAATCAGCCCCTCGTAACCGAGAATCGCCCCGTCGTCGAAATTCATGATGGGTTGGAACACGGCAGACAACTGACCCCGATCGATAAGGTCCACGATACTGATCGCGTCGAATCCTGGGGATGGGCGAAGTGACATGGTAGTTGTCCGAAGCGGAGGGGTGTGGGTTGGTCGGAAGTTCTTCGAAAAGATTTAAATGAAATATTCGTGATACACGCGTGCCTGAGAGAACTCCGGATCAAGTAGTGGACCTGCGCAAGATACCTAAATTGCGATTTCCATGTAACGACTCTCCAATAGATGAGCTAGGCAACACGTGCTCCGCGAATCGTACTGGAGGTGCCGGAAAAATTTAACACGTATTTCATCATGGGCAGTCATTTTCCGGATTAGAACTACCTCGATGGCATACCTAAAATGACAGCCCTGCATGGCGATCGCGAACGGATAGGTCCTTGCCGGTGGATCATGTTATCAGCCGGTCCCAGATTTTTCACCAACGTCGATTTTCTGTATCGTCTCATCCGGCGGCAAAGGGTTTTGGTTTCCTGTCCGAGAAAATTCCGGCTCGCGTCGTTCTATCTGTCCCGCAAGGTCGTTGATATTTGTCGTAGTCGCCATCGCGCTGGATTCGGATGTGATTTTTTTAAATGGTTAGCAAACCGAAGGAAATGTGAGTGTTTTTAATACGTCCGCAGTCATAGCTTGATCTACGGGAGCTATATTTCGCAAAAGATAATTGCTAGTGAGACAACCCGAGGGGCGAAGCGCCGCGACCTTAAGAGCAGCAAGAATACGGAGTTGGATTTCCAGATATGCGACGGGACGCTCCGATAAGCCCGGAGCCATACATTCACCTAGAATCAATGCACAGGATTTTCGGACGGTCGTTGCCGGACGGCGTTGAGAGAAGCGATGTCGGAAATTGATCGGATTGCAGATTAAACGCAGCAACGATCGGAAGGTGCGGTCTAGTTAATCGGTGCAGTTGGTCTTGGCGTCGTCCGTCGACCATGAGCCGCTGCATGTGAAGATCCGACAGATGACTCTGTAGATTGATTTTTTGTCGGGTTCGTCAGGCAAGCAGCGGCTTTGCTTATCGGGAGCGAGCGATTGGCCGTGCATATCGGAAGCATTGATAGGAGTAGAAAGCAATGAAACTCAACAACAAAGCTGGGTCGAAGGTTGAAAACCTCGGTGCCGACCGGCGAGATCCAAATGCGGATCCAGAAACACTGGAAGGTGCGAGTAGTGAAGCTGCAGCTCAGTCACCCAGGTCGACGCAAAATTGGGCATGGCTTGCGGACAGTAGTCGTTATGATTGGATGGATTCGCATACCCCATCATTCGACCCCGAAAGTTGGAACGACACGTCTTTCGATTAGCAATGACCGGTTACAAGGCAGCCCCATTTCCGCGAGGCAGAGGCCAGTGTCCGCCGCGGGCATCAGATGCACCTTCCGACCGCCTCCGGAGCGGTACAGTGCCGACACCGCACGAAGCAATCATGCCGGAGCGAATGAGAAACGTCTTATGTAGTCCCGCATCTGGAAATACGGACGCTGCCGCGGGTATCAAAGAAAATGGTCGGGTGCACAGGCCCCGACCTGATTGCGTGGATTTGCTACGCGAGTCTAGTCGCGATTGGCAATGTATTTGCCAATCTGCTCGATATGGGTTTCCATTGCACGACGAGCTGCTGCAGCATCTCGTCGAAGAATACTGCTCACGATTGCGCGATGCGCAGCAACTGTGACCTCAAATCGTTCGGGCGTAACTGCGAAGTACTTGACCTGGCTCCAGGACGGTGACTGCCTGACCTGATGCAAAGCCTTGAACGTGAAAGCAATGAAGCTGTTGTGAGTTGCCTTCGCGATCGCCATGTGCAGGTTCGCATCCCAAAAGTCGACCGATTTGACATCTTTAGCGTTCTCGCACTCAAGCATGCATTTCTCGATCGATGCGAGATCGGCCGCTGTTGCGTGAAGCGCCGCATGCTCTGCTACACCAGGTTCAAGTAGAAGGCGAGCCAGGTTCAGGTCGGCCGGACTGATGTCGGCAAGATCCTCTTGCTCGAAGCTGGGTGGCAAACTGCCGGCAACAAAGGTTCCCCGTCCCACACTGCGGACGATCATCCCTTCGCGCTCAATGTTGGCAAGCGCCTTTCGAACGCCGCTTCGAGGGATTCTGTACTCGACAGCGAGTTCTCGCTCTGTAGGCAAGCGCCCCTCCGGAAGAAAGGCACCGTCCGCAATGCGCTGCGACAATGCAGCCGCGACAGCTTCAAAGTCTTCCATATCAGACCTTCACCATAGTTGTCATTCCTCTCGCGTTTTGTTCGATTATAAGGCACTTAGCCCGTCGTAAACCAATTTTTCAACCGGTTTGCGGAAAGGTTCACTCGTGTTGGTAGAGCCTAGCACGCGCAATAGGGGCGTGGGATTGGTCGGGCATCTGGATTGCATGCATGGGCGCTGAAAAATGGACTTTCTGATAACGGAGCGCCGACGGGTCATCGGGCATCTGAAATGTTAGGGACTCCCGCAGAAATTCAGACACTGAGCTAGATTGCCGGATACGCGACTGGACAATCCGATAAGCGTCCGATTGGACACCCTCCTAGAATTTGTTCACGGGATTCACGGTGCCTGGATGTTTAACGACGGTTCGGGCACCTTGGGACAGTTCCCTCCTCGAAAAGATAAAACCAGGAGACGGTGTCATGCTCATCGCACACGAGAGCCCAACGCAATGTCGATCGTCAGTCAGGATATGAGCGAGCACGGCCGTTCGACGACCGTCGCGACAGGCTGCACCTGCCCGAGAGACCGACAGGCGATGTCGGGTGACGTGCCCGTCACTACGTTTTCGACGCTGTTGCAAAGACAGGTCATTGCGACTTCGCCGGAACAGCGAAGTCACACTTCATAAAAAGCGGCGCCCTGACGCACCGATCACCTTCGATTCACAAAACCTATTCAGGAATGACATATGAAACTCAAATACGATGACGTAGGAGCAGGTACGCCGGTCGTGCTCGTGCACGGACTCGGCGGCACGGGTAACGTTTTCGGAGCCCAGGTTGCGGCACTCTCGCCCAGCTTCCGGGTTGTGGTTCCGGACGTCCGCGGCTGCGGCCGCAGCGACAAGGCACCGATTTCCATCGATGCGCTGGTCGCCGATGTCGTGGAGCTGATCGACGGTGCGGGTTTTGAAAGTGTCCATCTGGTCGGGCATTCGCTGGGCACCGTCATCGTGCAGCGTCTGGCTCTCGAGCATCCGCAGATGGTGCGCAGCATTGCGTTGATCGGGCCGATCCAGGCAGCGCCGGAGGCAGCGAAAACGGCGATCCGCGATCGTGCGGAGCAGGCCAGGAAGGTTGGTCTGGCAGGCATTGCCGACGCGACCGTGAAGGGCGGCACGTCGCCTGAGACCAAGCGGGATCATCCGGAGCTGGCGGCTTTCGTGCGGGAGCTTGTGATGCGACAGGATCCCGAAATGTACGCGCAAACCTGCGAGATGATTGTCGGCCTCGAACCGGCGGCAATCGAGAAGCTGCGGATTCCGGCGCTGGTTGTGACGGGCGACCAGGATGCAACGTCGCCGCCTGCGACTGCGAAGGGCATTGCCGACAAGATTCCGGGCTCGAAGTATGTCGAACTGGCGCAGTGCGGCCACTGGACGCCCATCGAAAAGGCCGCAGCGGTGAATAAATTGCTGCTCCAGTTCTTCGCGAAATAGATCGGGTACCCATGCGGCGGTGTCGTGCTAAAGCGACGCTTCGGTAGCCTGCCATCGCAGCTAGCGTTACACGGAACTGATAAATCCATTTATTTAAGAATAGAAAATGAATCCACAACTTTTTACCAATGTGAAGATTTTCGACGGCACGGGTGCACCAACGTTCGTGGGCGAAGCGCTTGTCGATGGCAATCTGATCCGCGCCGTGGCTCGCGGCAATGGCGGGATTCCGCGTGAATCCTACTACGACGTCATCGACGGCAAAGGCATGACGCTGATGCCAGGCCTCGTCGAAGCGCACGCTCACGTCACCTACAGCAACATGGCACAGTTCAGTGAACTTGGCCTGATTCCGATTGAAGAACACACCATCCTCGCGCTGCAGAACGTCAAGCTGATGCTGGACTCGGGCTTCACCAGTCTGTACTCGGCGGCTTCGGCGAAGTTCCGGCTCGAAGCGGTGCTTCGCGACGCCATCGACGCGGGAAAATTCCCCGGGCCGCGCATGCGGGCCGCTTCGCCTGAACTCACCGCAACAGGAGGTCTTGGGGACGAACGTCAATACCACACGAACCACCAGGGCTTCGAACTGATTGCAGACGGCCCCGATGAAATCCGGCGAACGGTCAGGACACTGATTCGCGAGGGTGTCGACACCATCAAGATGAACATCTCGGGTGACATGTTTGCTGGACGTCAGGGGTTCGCCCGCCGGCTTTCCTATACGGAGGCAGAGGTCGCCGCCGCCGCGGAAGAGGCCCATATGCGCGGCGCCTGGCTATCGTGTCATGCCCGTGCGGATGCGGCCGTGAAGCTTGCCCTGAAGTATGACTTCCGCGTTATCTATCACTGCGATTTCATCGAGGGTGAAACGTACGACCTGCTCGAGGCGAAGCGCGACAGCGTGTTTCTCGCGCCGGCCATTGGCGTGATTTACGCAACCGCGTACGAGGCAGAGCCGTGGGGCATCACCCGGGAGTTTGTCGAAAAGAGCGAGCTCTTCACCATGATCGAGCAATGCCCGAAGGTGTACGGCGAACTCAGGAAACGCGGCCTGCGGGTTCTCCCGGGCGGCGACTACGGGTTCGCATGGAATCCGATCGGCACCAACGCACGCGACCTTGAGCACTTCGTCAACATTCTTGGCTTCACGCCGGCCGATGCCCTGATGGCCGCCACGAAATGGGGTGGCGAAATCATGGATATCCCGAACCTCGGTCTCGTCAGCGATGGCTACCTCGCCGACCTGCTGCTCGTCGATGGCGATCCGGTCGAGAACATCAAGCTTCTCCAGGACCGCGACAACATCAAGGTCGTGATGAAGGACGGGGTCTACTACAAGCGGCTCATCCCGACACCCGGCATGTAGCAGGCGAACTGTTAACGTGTTCAAGGTGGTTCAGGGGAATACGTAGAACCTCGTGATTCCTTTTCTCTACAGCGGGGCGATCCATCACCGGATCGCCCGTTGCGGTTTCGCATGTCTCACTGCTGGAGCGTCCCCTGAAAGGGCGCGCACTGACGAACGTTCTAGAAGCGGTTTAATTGGATCATGCGTAAACGTCCGACCATGCCTGTACTCGACCGCACAACGGACATCGAAGTGCTGAACGGGATTGGCAGCATGTCGGTCACTTATTCTCCCAAGGCTCGCAGCAGCGGTTTGAGCGCCCCGCGCGGGATCCGCGGGACGTACTGAAGGCGATTCTTTGGGTCATAGCCTGCAACGAGAAGCGGCACAGGTTACCGGCTAACTTTCCGCCGTTACAGACGTGCTATATCAAATGGGTCCAATGGAGACGCGCCGGTCTTATGTCCAAAGCGCTTGATGAATTGGAGGTTGAGGATATCTGAACGGCGGCAGCGGCGTCACGTGGATCTTCGCGGCCGCCTCGCCCGTGCCAGCGTGTTGATATCGGCGACCGCGCCATCACACGCATTGCCAGAAAGCGCCATCATTTCGATGGGGTGGATTGGTGAGGGGCTCCGGGATTGATCACTCCAGGAGCCCCTCACTGGCATAGCAATCCTAACCGTGCTGGGCGACAGGGCGAGCATCCCGTCGAAGCAGATCCAGGGCTGCATCCACGATCATGTCTTCCTGTCCCCCCACCATTTTCCGGCGGCCAAGTTCGACGAGGATGTCGACCGTCTTCAGGCCGTATTTGGCGGCTGCGAGCTCTGCGTGGCGCAGGAAGCTCGAATAGACGCCTGCGTAACCCAGCGCGAGCGTTTCTCTGTCCACGCGCACGGGGCGGTCCTGCAACGGTCGGACGAGATCGTCGGCGGCGTCCATCAGCTTGTACAGATCACAACCGTGGTTCCAGCCTTGACGCTCCACGGCGGCAATGAACACCTCGAGCGGTGCGTTACCCGCCCCCGCACCCATCCCGGCTAGACTTGCGTCGACGCGGTCGCAGCCCTCTTCTACGGCAACGATCGAATTCGCCACGCCAAGGCTCAAATTGTGGTGTGCATGTATCCCCGTCTGTGTCTCGGGCTTGAGCACATCCTTAAATGCACGGAACCGGTCGCGAATATCGTTCATACCAAGTGCGCCGCCCGAGTCCACGACGTAGACGCAGGTTGCGCCATAGCTTTCCATCAGCTTTGCCTGCTCGGCAAGCTTTTGAGGCGTCGTCATGTGGCTCATCATCAGAAAGCCGACCGGATCCATGCCTAGTTCGCGCGCGAATTCAAGGTGCTGGCGCGAGACATCTGCCTCTGTGCAATGCGTAGCGACCCGTACGATGCGGGCGCCCGCATCGTATGCGTTGCGAAGATCGTGCGTGGTGCCAATGCCAGGAATCAGCAGCGTAGCAATCTTCGCAGTCTTCACACTCTCAGCGGCCGCCGAAATCCATTCTACGTCGCTATGTGCGCCGAATCCATAGTTGAAGCTTGAGCCGTCAATGCCGTCGCCATGCGCAACTTCCATGCTGTCGACGCCAGCTGCATCAAGAGCGGCTGCAATTGACCTGACATTAGCGACGCTATATTGATGCCGGATGGCGTGGCTGCCGTCGCGCAGCGTCACGTCGGAAATGTAGATCTTTTTGTTGAGAGTCATTGTGCAGCCTCCTTGATGCCGCGTGTGATGCCTGAAGCCAGCCGACGTTGTGCCACCAGATCGCCGCAGGCGAGGGCGGCGGAGGTCATGATGTCGAGGTTGCCGGCGTACGAAGGCAGATAATGTGCTGCTCCTTCGACTTCGAGAAACACCGAAGTCTTCAGGCCGTGTACCAGACCGACATCGGGAATGTTCAACGGTTTATCAGCAGGAATCACGTCGAACTGCACCTGCTGTTTAAGTCGATAACCTGGCACGTAGCTCTGCACCTTTGCGATCATCTTCTCAATGCTCTCCTGGATGGCTTGTTGATCGACCATTTCGGAGAGGACGAACACAGTATCTCGCATGATGAGCGGCGGCTCGGCCGGATTGAGAACGATGATCGCCTTCCCACGCGTTGCACCGCCGAGCTTCTCGATCGCGCTGCGCGTGGTCTCAGTGAATTCGTCGATATTGGCACGAGTGCCCGGCCCCGCCGACTTGCTCGCAATCGACGCGACGATTTCCGCGTAGTGAACCTTTGCAACGCGTGAGACAGCCGCAACGATTGGAATGGTGGCTTGCCCGCCGCATGTCACCATGTTCATGTTCGTCGCGTTTTCCTCTTCCAGATTGATGGCGGGAATGACGTATGGGCCGATAGCGGCGGGAGTCAGGTCAATCACCTGCACACCGCGCGCCTGTAGCACTTCATTGTGGTGTTTATGTGCACCGGCGGAAGTCGCATCGAAGACAATGTCGATATCCTTGAATACATCGAGGGCCAGCAAGCCGTCAATACCTTCGGCGGTTGTCGCCACGCCCAGACGAGATGCACGTGCGAGGCCGTCTGAATTGGGATCGACGCCAACCATTGCACCCATTTCCAGATACTTACTGTTTCGTATTACCTTGATCATCAGATCGGACCCGATGTTGCCGGACCCGATGATCGCTACTTTCGTCTTGGTCATTGCGTATAACTCCTTGCTAGTGATCAGTTCTGGATGCGCCCGGTAGCCTGAGCGGTGGATCGAACGTCTTGAACGAGGTTGCTGAGGGCGAAACCGATGTGTGCTGTGTCAACGCCGATCGCTACGAACCTCGCGCCACAATCGAGCCAGGTTTTTGCCACCGTTGCCGTGGGCGAGAAAACCCCCGGCGCGACGCTGGCCTCAAGGGCGTGGTTAATCGTCGTGGTAATTGCTGCACGCACCGTTTCATGATTGATTTGTCCGGGCACTCCCAGTGCATGGGACAGGTCGACCGGACCCAGGAAGATGCCGTCGAGATCGGCGATGCCCATGATGCTGTCAAGTGCTGCCAGTCCCCCGGCGCCTTCAATCATCAGGAGAACGGCGGTTTCGTCGTTTGCCGTCTCAAACCAACGTGGAGAGCAACCATAGCCGCCAGCTCGCACCCAGGGGTTGGCGCCACGCGAACCTTGCGGCGCGAAGCGGGCGGCTCGTACCGCTTGTGTTGCCTCTTGCATTGACCCGATCTGGGGGACCAGCACGCCTGCCGCACCTGCGTCGAGCGCCGCACCGATGAGAGAGGCATCATTGCATCGCACGCGGACAATAGGAAAAATGCCGTAGGCCCGTGCTGCGAGGATCAAAGCGGGTAGCGTTTCGGTTCCAAAGCTGCCATGTTCTGTATCCAGAATGATGCCGTCGAATCCGGACTGAGCAGCGATTTCAACGAGCTCGACCGCCGGGATGATGGAGAAAAGCGCGAGAAAAGGCTCGCGTTTGCGAAGGCGAACACGAAGATTTGTCTCCCGGTGCACGGAAGAAGCGGAATCACCGCCATTTGGACGGTCCGCTGTCACAGCGGCCCTCCAGTTTCTGGAGTTCCAAGGTCAGTTTCTAGCGCGAACGGGTAGGTCCGGAGCGCCGCGTCGAGAATTCGCGGGTTAGGGGTATTCGCAAAACATGGCACGTTGGCCAAGCGACCGACGCGTCGATGAACGTGCGCCTCGCCAAAATCAAGCTTCTCCATATCACACGCTCTCCTTGAATCCATCTGGTCTCGCCCGATCAGAATTGGGCAAATGGTTTCACCAAAATGTCCATTGGTTACACCAATGTAGTCCTTGGTACACCCCGTTGTCAACTACTTGGTTTCAATCCAGAGGCATGGAAACTAAAGAATTACTGTGCTGCACTGCACTTCGATGCGCCCCGTAGTCGCGGCCTTGGCGGACATTTCTGCCTAGGCAAACCGAATCTGGGGCAAACGTCGATCCGTGCCCGGCTATGGGATGGGACGCCGTTTTCCAGTGACCTTGGTGCCTGGTGGGACGTTCCGTCCTCCCGTGCGAAATCGGAATTGGCGGTCCGAAAGTGGGGAAGGGAAGTGCGATGCTGATGCATTTTTGGTTGAACCAAAGACGTTAATGGTATAACCTTGGTTTCGAGGGCGAGATGTCGCCATCACCAATGAACACGGTTACCCCCCAAGAGCAAAGGATAAAGATGAAGATCGTTAATTTCACAGTCGACGGCCAGCGTCGACTTGGTTTTCTGGTCGACGACAAGATTGTCGATCCGCTAGCGACCAAGATTGGAGCAAGATCGGAGAACAGCGCTCTGTTGGCTGATACCTCTAGCTTCATTCGTTCCGGCGCGGCTGGCCGGGAAGTGGCGAACGCAATTGTGGGTTCGGGCGAGGGCAGGCATTCGCTTGGTGACGTGCGATTGACCTCGCCGATTTTGCCTTCGACTATTCTCTGCAGTGGTAGCAACTATCGCGCGCACAACGCCGAAAAGGTGGGCGCTCCTATCAGCGGCAAAGAACCCGAGTTTTTTGTGATGACGTCGGACTGCGTGGTAGGACCGGATGAGCCGATCGTCTACGACCCCGAACTTACACAGAAGCTCGATTGCGAAACCGAACTGGCTATTGTCATCGGTCGGGAGGGTCGACACATTCCGGTTGAAAAGGCGCTTGATTACGTTTTCGGCTATACGGTCGCCAACGACGTCACCGCCCGGGATCGGCAGGTTCGCCAATCGCCTGAAGGTTTCACGTGGTACGAAGTAGGTCGTGGCAAAGCCTTCGACAGTAGTTCGCCGCTAGGACCGTCCATTGTCACTGCTGATGAGATCGGCGATCCGCAGACCCTGATGCTGCGTACCCGGATCAATGGAGAGTTGCGTCAATCAAGCCCGACTTCAGACATGATCTGGACGTGCGCAGACCTGATTCATTTCTTCTCGATCAACTTCACTCTGCGTCCCGGTATGGTCATCCTGACCGGAACGCCCGCAGGCACAGCCTGGTCAACCGACGCCGAACTCGGCGGAAAGTGGCAAGGTCAGGAGGGATTGGTTGCGGCGACACGCTATTGCTTGCCAGGCGATGTCATCGAAAATGAAATCGATCGTATCGGCGTTCTGAGGAATGAGGTCGTTCACATCTAAACGCTTCGCGCTGAAATTCAAGAACAGCCAGATTTTGGCTGTTCGGCGCGGAAAGCAGTGTTTTTTCTCACATAGCTGAAGGTGGCGGAGTTGCCGGTCGCTCGCTGCATTGAGGTTACCCGTAAAGCGGTGCGGTGCAGATTGGCGACATCCGCCCCGCACATGGTCCGCATCGGACCCCTGGCACTGTTCGAGGTGGTGATGCCATCTCGATCACGTCGGCGATGAACGGCAGAGCTGAAGTGACAGGCTGCACTTCGCTTCATCTGAAATGGAAACAGGCAACATCACGTTGGACCGATCTGCCGTAGAAATTAGGAATACTGAAGCAAAAGTGAAGAATTGATAGGCGTTAACCAATTGTGAAACTACTGTAGGAGACGATGATGCCCGAGACATTTGCCATGCACGAAGGAGCGTTCGGTCGCATTTCGCTGCTGCCACTGCGCACGGGATTGGTTTCCCACGCGCACTCGGAAGCGCATATCGTCTGGTGGCTCGGCGGCGCCGACGCTGAGGCGAGGATAGGTACGCAGGTTTTCCGCTTTAGCGAAACGCATGCGGTTGCGGTCAAGCCATTCGAACAGCACGACGGGAAGCTTTTGTCGTCAAGTTCGCCAGCCGTTTTCCTTTCGGTGTATATCAATAAAGAGTGGTTGGACAAAAGGGCCGCGATAACAGGTAGGCCGTTCGTGTTTACCTCCCCTCGTATTGCCATCAGTCCCGAGTTGCGCGCCAGTCTCTGGAAGGTCTTGGACCTGATAATGTTCCATCCGGAGCTACAAGAGAAGATTGAGGTCGCAGCAGAGGAGCTCATTAGTGGTTCAATCCAGACATCGCTGGTTGCACACTCACCGGGTCCGTTGACTGCGGGCGTCCCGCTGCTCAGTCGCAAGTTGAGGTTGGCAATAGTGCTTATGCGCGAAAGAGTTGATGTGCGCACTACAATCGACGAGATTGCGAGCGAGGCAGGATTGTCGAGAGCACGACTGTTTGCGCTATTCCGCGACCAACTCAACACTACACCGCAGGTGTTCTGGAGCGCAATTCGCCTTGAAGAGGCGATTCGTAAGCTGGCGATCGGAGATGTACCCTTGATAAACGTCGCCGATGAACTGGGATTCTCTGCGGCTAGCAATTTTTCACGCTTTTTCAAGGAGCATACTGGCGTTTCGCCTTCTGACTACAGGCGCGCAGCGACAGCTCCGCGTGCTGGTATGGCGTGCGACGCCATTGGGAAATTGCTGTACTTTGCGAACGAAAAATTCGCATGAAATTAGTGTTGCTTATTGTATCGATACCATAGCGTAGTAGGTCTGGAACGAAAGAGCTGGTTTGCTTGCGTTGGCGCGCAACTCCGTAACAGTGTTTTCCGCATTGTGGCGTTTATAAAAAAGATTCGGATATCTAAAATATAAATGAAAGTCCATGAACAAAGGTGTTCGTGGCAAGACCGGAAATACGGAGCTAATTTATCGTGAAGTCCCTCATGCAAGCCATTGTCGTTGCCGGCGTATTCGCCATCCCGGTTGCCTCCTTTGCCCAATCAAATGGTCCGCTCACCCGGGCGCAGGTTCGCGCCGAGTTGGTTGAGCTCGAACAAACTGGTTGGCGCCCAGGCCAGGGTCGAACTACCTATCCGGCGGAAATTCAGGCTGCTGAAGCCAAGGTGGCTGAGAAACACCGTTCGGAAGGGATCGGCGGCGGCGATGTGTCCGGTTCGTCGGAATCAGGGCCGTCAGCAGTGTCGAAGTCCAACTAGGACGCGTCGTACCTTTACCCGTTGCGTTTCAATTCCGGACGCCCAGTGAGGATGCCAAAAGTGTTTGACCTGAGCATGTAGTCTGGGCGCGCAGTACCCCTGCGCGCATTCCATCCACCCAGTGTGAATGATCCACTGCTGCGATGGTCTATCAGCTACGAGGCGGAACATGCGGTGAAGCTATCGGGTCCGAATTTACACTTTGCGTTGACATAGGGAAAATTATTTCTGTCGAATCGGATTGTCGGTGTCGCGGGCGATCGGTCGATTGGGTCGACGCGATTGTCGCTAAACAAGTACACTCTTTCGCAGCTGCGATAGGGTAGAGATCAGTTAAGGCGGTGCGTGCTGCCTTATGCTCTACGTCGTCGCGTGGTCTTTCTTTCTTACGAAACTTCGAGCATGGGAAACAATCAACTATCCAACGTCACCCTCCAGAAAAGCCGGGTCGTCGTAGCGGGCGGCACCTCGGGAATTGGCTTTGCTGTGGCCGAAGCTGCGGCGCAAGCCGGAGCCGAGGTCATCATCGCATCAAGCAACCGTGAACGCGTCGCAGCTGCAGTGGACCGACTGCCTCAAGGCGCTCGCGGAGAGTCGCTCGACTTTACCGACGAGGCACAGGTGAGCGCGTTTTTCACGCGCGTCGGCGCATTCGACCACCTTGTCTACACGGCCGGTGAAGCGCTGCTCCTGCAAAACCTTGCCGATGTCAGCATTAAGGCTGCGCAGCAGGCTTTCGAAGTGCGCTATTGGGGTGCGCTCAAGGCCGTTAAATACGGGGCTTCGCTGATTCGCGCGGGTGGCTCTATCACGCTCACAAGCGGAGTGGCGTCGTCGCGCCCGCTGCCTGCCTGGGCGATCCCGTCGAGCATTCTTGGCGCGATCGAGTCACTGACTCGCACCCTGGCGGTCGAGCTTGCGCCGCTGCGAGTCAACGCCGTAGCGCCCGGTGTCTTGCGCACGGCCTTGTGGGACAATATGAGTGAAGCTGATCGCAATGGTCTTTATGATCACATCGCCGAAAAGATGCCTGTGCGAAGGGTTGGAGAGGCAAGCGACGTTGCTCGAACGTATCTTTACCTGATACAACAGGGTTTTAGCACGGGCCAGGTCATTATTGTCGATGGTGGCCACGTGCTGGTCTAACGGACGACCACGTACCTCGATCGGGCGTTCTCGTCGACGAAGGCCCTCATCAGCGTCGCACCCGGCAGTCCCATTCCGGCGTTGAAAAAATTTTCTTTAACGACAACATTTTAAATGACCGGCTATCTTCAAGAGAGCAAAAGCGCCGTGCGCAAGGCGACCACAGCACCAGCGCTGATGGACATGAAATTAGCCGGTGAGAAGATTGCGATGCTGACCTGCTATGACGCAAGCTTTGCTTCGATGATGGACCGCTGTGGAATCGATATGCTGCTGATTGGCGACTCCTTGGGCAACGTGTTGCAAGGCCAAACCACAACCTTGCCAGTTACCCTCGAAGATGTTGCGTATCACACGGCGTGTGTGTCCCGCGGAAATCGATCTGCGCTGGTAGCCGCTGATATGCCGTTCGGCACCTACGGGACGCCCGAGTCTGCGTTTGAAGGCGCTGTGAGATTGATGCAGGCGGGCGCACAAATGATCAAACTCGAAGGTGGTGCCTGGTTGGTCGAAACCGTGAAATTTTTAACGGAACGCAGCATACCCGTGTGTGCCCACCTTGGGTTGACACCGCAATCGGTTCACCGTCTTGGTGGGTTCAAGGTTCAGGCAAAGAAAGCTGAGGATGTCGAACGATTGAAAGCGGATGCAGTAGCACTCCAGGAGGCGGGCGCATCGTTGATGCTCATTGAAGCGATTCCGGCGACGGTGGGCAAAGAACTGACTGACCTGCTTCAAATACCGACCATCGGAATCGGCGCTGGTCCAGACTGTTCCGGTCAGGTCCTTGTAATGCACGACATGTTGGGAATATTTCCCGGCAAGACCGCTCGCTTCGTGCGTAACTTTATGGATGGAATGCCGAGTATCGAAGCTGCTATCGGCGCCTATATCAAGGCTGTCAAGTCGAGAGAATTCCCTGCGCCCGAACACTGCTTTTAGTCCGCATTCGGGATATTGTCAGTCGTTCCGCCACCAGACGGCGGGGCATCAATCCCGCCGCCGTCGCAATCCATGTTGAGGTTAGGTAGGGGTCTGGACTATGAACTACTGCACATTCGGCGCATGCTCGTCGCGACCAAAGTTCGGCTGCGCACTGGCGCTGGTCCCAGTCAGCTAGGACTCGGTCGCTTACACATCGTGCGTACGGCGGAGACCAGCTTGAAACGGCTCGATCGTGTACCGCGGCCGGGCCTGCCGTATCCGCACTGGATGCAACGCTTCCACGACCGTGACCGTTCCCGGCAGGTGCCACGAACTTTAGTTGTGACCGACGTTTCAACTCGATCACTCAACGGACAATCCTTTGAACGTGAGAAATAGATTCCGTGCGGTAGTTCGCTTTATCGATTCTTGTGCCGCTTTCTTTGAAGACATCGCTTTGCTGGGCTGGGGTTGCGAGCGCCTCGACGGTTGCTCCGACTCAGACTGGATCAGTAACCGCAACATAAGACAGCCCCGTGTTGCTCATAGTCTCAGTGTTGCACGACATGTCCCGCTCGCTCGACGAGGTGAACGTCGGATTGGCAAACCAGCGTTTTTAAAAGGCATTCGCGCCACCCGGTGCCAAGGCAGTGAGCTGGGACGTCGTGATGCGAGATTGGCGAGATCATCGCATTCCGCTTGCCGGTCTTCGCGCTCGTGAAGTCAGGCGGCCGCACGTACAGTAGTACCAGGAATGCCTGAGCTTGTGCGTGCAGATCAAGGCGAGTATGCCGGATCGGCAAGCTTGTTTGCCGGCTGCAGGGACGGTGGAATGGCGTCCAGCAGTGTGTCTATCACTACACGCAACTTGTACGGCAGGTAGCGCGTCCGGGGCCAGATAGCGTGCAACGGGACCATTACCGACGAGGCTTCACCGAGGACGCCGACGAGCGCACCCGACTGCAAATGTTCGTTCACCAGCCAATACGGGACGTGTGCAAGCCCAGCGCCATCGACAGCAGCGGCAGCTATCGCCCCGATGTCATCAAATCCAATCCTGTGTGCAATTTCCGTTTCCACCTTACGTCCAGTGGCGTCCGTCAGTGGCCATGGGAATATCCGACCCCCACGCATATAGTTGATGCCTCGGTGCGCGGTGAGATCGGCAAGGTCACGTGGCGTTCCGTTGCTCTCGAGATAGGCCGGTGACGCACAAAGTATCATGCGCTGCTCGCCGAGCCGGCGCGCCACAATCGCATCGCTGTCGGCGAGGAGACCGCTGCGTATTGCGAGATCGATGCCGTCGTCGACGAAGTCGACCAGGCGATCAGTGAAGATCCCTTCAAGCTGGAGTCGCGGATAGCGCTTTGCCAGACTTAGCAAAACGGGCGTCACGTGCAAACGACCGAAAACTACCGGCGCGCTTACCCGTATCCGACCTACCGGCTCGTCGCGCCCTGCTTCGAGGATTTGCTGCGCGGCGTTCAGCTCCTCCAGCGCACGGGCACAACGCTCGTAGAAGACCTGGCCGTCGTCAGTCAGGCTCTGGCTGCGCGTTGTTCGCACGAAGAGTCGGGACCCCAGCCGTGCCTCAAGTCGGGCGATTGATTTGCCTACTGCAGAGCGGGTCAGCCTCAATCGTGCCGCTGCCTGCGCGAAGCTTCCCGCTTCTACTGCAGCCACGAAGGCGCTAATTCCGGCCAGCCGATCATGTGAAACAGGTTCCACTTATTGGTTCCATTTTATCTGCATACTGCCGATCAATATGATGCACTCTGTAGTCCACAGAATCGTTATTCTGCGGCTGTCATCATGTTAATACGGAAGAACACCATGCCGCTCTCGATGCAACGTTGGCAATTGCCTGCTTATGGTCGCACAAATCTGCAACTGGCCGAAGTCGCTGTACCGGTGCCCGGCCCTAGTCAGGTGCTGGTGAAGGTACAGGCAATCGCATTGAACTACCGTGATCTGCGGATCACCCACGATGGGATGGGCATGCCATTGCCGTTGCCCTTCGTGCCAGCTTCCGACATGAGCGGTGAGGTTGTCGTGGTGGGACCGGGCGTCACCAGCTTCGCGGTGGGCGACGCGGTGATCAACACTTTCTTCTCCGGCTGGGTCGATGGCGTCCAGCCACAAACTAGCGTGATGTTCGGCGCGCCAGGGCCAGGCATGTTGTCCGAGTATGTCGTGCTCAACGAGGACTCGCTCGTGCTTGCTCCGCGTTCGCTGGACCCGGCTCAGGCTAGCACATTAACCTGCGCCGGCCTGACCGCCTGGTTTTCGCTGACCGAGAGTGCATCGACTCGTCCAGGCGACACCGTGGTTGTGATCGGAACCGGTGGCGTCGCCCTGTTCGCAGTGCAGATTGCGGCAGCACAGGGGGCACGCGTAATCGTGATTTCCGGCGACGACGACAAGTTGGAACGCGTCAGGCATCTGGGCGCCGCCTATGGCATCAATCGCAAGCGGACGCCGAACTGGGCCGCAACGGTGCGTGAGATCACTGGAGGACGCGGGGCAGACCACGTTGTGGAGTTGGCCGGTGGAGATAACTTCGGCCAGTCGATGCTGTCATTGACACAAGCTGGCCGTATATCGGTTATCGGCATTCTGCAGGGAGACGAGCTGCGGACCTCCGTTTTCCCGCTGCTGCAGGCGCGCGCCACGGTGCAGGGCATTGGAGTCGGGCCGCGCCGCGCACTAGAAGACCTGGTGCGCGCGGTTGACTGGCAAGAACTGAAACCTGTGATCGAGAAAACGTATCGGTTCGACCAGCTCCCAGCCGCGCTGGACCACTTGGAGCGAGGCTCGTTCGGTAAGCTCGTAGTAACCGGCCCCGGGGTTTGAGCCGACAGGTGAACTGGTGAAGCGCTCGCTTCTTTCAACAAACTCTCTGGTGATGCCCCGCTGTTCTGCCTCGTAGGCGGTTGCGTAATTACGCCAATGGCCGGCGCGAGAAACGCGCTGTCGCGTTTCGCCTCGAGGCTTTGATCTCCATCTCCGTGTAGGAAAGCCGCCGGGCGAATTCCTGACGTCCAGCAAACATGTCACCCGAGATGTTCAAAGTGGCCGTCCAGTCGCAGTCGCTGGGCGGCCTTTAGTTTTTACAGGCTAGCACGCGTGGATCCTGAAAAAGTGGACTGTCTGATAAGCGAGTGCTGGCAGAGTCACGGGAGCGTGCGAAAAAACCACGAATTCCGGATAAGGCCCGCTCACGGGCTCGACTGTTTGATAACCGATAGGACGCTGCGATAAGCCTGAAATCGCCCCCAGACCTAGAATGCATTCACAGGATTCGGACATGCTCTCTATCAAAGCGTAAAGGAAGAGCTGGCCACGCAGGAGACGACCGTGATGCCGGTCCACTGCCTCGGCAGTTGCCGGACGCCGTGCGTCGTTGCAGTTGATGCGTGAAATTTTCGATTCCGGCGACCTGCTTAGGAACAGCTACACTTTTCGCACTATGGAAATCTTTCGAACCATTGAGGATTGCCAACAATCTCCCCGAGAAATTGCGGCCCTGGCAAGCGACTATCTGCACGGCTATTATTTTCCGCCGCACCGCCACCTACGTGCGCAACTGATTCATGCGCTTAGTGGTGTCATGACGGTCATAAGCGAGCACGGGAGTTGGGTCGTACCCGCGGGACGTGCCGTGTGGATGCCGACTGGATCGGACCATGCCGTGCGCTTTTTTGGCGACGTCAGCATGCGCACGGTTTTTGTCGCCCCTGATGCCCGTCCCGGTCTTCCAGATGCGTGCGAGGT
Organism: Paraburkholderia phenazinium; assembly: GCF_900141745.1. NCBI lineage: Bacteria > Pseudomonadati > Pseudomonadota > Betaproteobacteria > Burkholderiales > Burkholderiaceae > Paraburkholderia > Paraburkholderia phenazinium. Next base: position 1,739,892 of record NZ_FSRM01000002.1, read on the forward strand.
CATCGAAGTGTCCCCGTTCCTACGCGAGGCAATCGTCGCCGCGACGCGCGTACCGCTGGACTACGAGCTTGGGGGTAGGGATCACCGGGTCATGGAGCTGATTCTCGATGAGCTCGAAGCAGCGCCGCGGCTGCAATTGCACGTGCCCATGCCTCGAGACCCGCGACTCATGTGCTTGTGCGAGCAACTGATCGCAAGCCCTTCCGGACCCGTGATACTCGCAGATCTGGCCGCCGGAATCAACGTCAGCGAGCGAACCCTCGCCCGAATGTTCCATCGCGAACTTGGGATGAGCTTCGGGCAGTGGCTGCGCCGCATGCGGCTGTTGCTAAGCCTGCCATGTCTCGCTGCGGGCGCCTCGGTGTTGCAGGTCGCGATGGAGCATGGCTATGACAGTCCGAGCGCCTTCACCGCGATGTTCCGGCGCACGCTCGGGATCGCACCAACCGCTTATTTGAGCGGGCGGAAATGAATGAATTGAGGTTGGCCGAAAGGTGGCCGGCAAGACGAAGCGACATTGAATTTTTGCTTCTATTCCCGATACCTCGAAGGGGTGCATGCAGGCAGGCACGCCGATGTCTTAGGGCGTTTATGTTCCGACGGCAGCGCATTAACAGGCTGGCCACCTCATCGCAGGCCGATGCGGGTTGTTGCTGGTGAAGTACCCGGCTGAAGCGGGAAAATCTCTTTCAGAGCAGTTGTCCGTATCGCGACGATGGTTGGCATCCCTTGACGGTACGGTCAAATCAGGAATTGCTAGAGTACACAAACTGTTCCAAACACACCGGGTGTAAACCATGCCGAGTTTCTGTACATATTTTCTCACCACGCGTAGGTCGCGGTCCCGATGGGTCTGCAGCGCCGCTGCAGCTATGACAGCGATCTGCCCTACAACTGCTCGCCTAAGCGTGCCTTTCACGCTTGCGTGTGCGTTTGCGGATTCATCAGTATGACAACTGTCGAACTTCTGGCGCCCCCCGTGCCAAGCCCGCAGATGCCGGTGGCTGCTGCCGCGCCTGCGCCACCGGCCCCCGCTGCGCCCACGCCACCCGCTTTCGGACTACGGCTTGCGATCGGACTGGTGGGCGTACTGCTCGCTTCGTTTACCGCGGGGTTGAACGAACACGTCACCGACGTGGCAATGATCGACGTGCGTGGCGCGCTGTCGATTGGCCACGACGAGGGAACCTGGCTGACCGCGCTCTTTGAGGCCACCAACGTCACCGCCATGGCCTTCGCGCCCTGGTGCTCAGTGACCTTCTCGCTGCGACGTTTCACCATCGGCGCGGTCCTCGCTTTCGCATTGTTGGGCTTCCTTTGCCCGTTCGCCACCAATGTTGGAACGCTCGCGGTCCTGAGGGCGCTGCAGGGGCTTGCCGGTGGATGCCTGCCGCCCATGCTGATGACGGCGGCGCTTCGGTACCTGCCGCCCAACGTCAGACTTTATGGGCTTGCCAGCTATGCGCTCACCGCGACGTTCGGACCCAACCTGGGTACGCCGTTAGCCGCCTTGTGGACCGAATACGTCGGCTGGCACATGGTGTTCTGGCAGGTAGTGCCGCTGGGCCTCATGAGCAGCGCGGCGATCGCCTATGGTCTGCCGCAGGATCCGCTGAGGCTGGAACGCTTTCGCACATTCAACTGGGTCGGCTTGCTCACCGGTTTTCCTGCCATCTCGATGATGGTGATCGGGCTTAACCAGGGCGACCGGCTGGATTGGTTCAATTCGCCGCTGATCTGCCTGCTGCTCGTTGGAGGGGGGCTGCTGTTCTGTATGTTCCTGTTGAACGAGTGGTCGCACCCGCTGCCTTTTTTCCAGTTGCGGTTGTTGGCTCGACGCAATTTCACCCATTCGCTGATTACGCTTGCTGGCGTATTGGTGATCCTGTTGGCGGTGTCTGTCATTCCAGCCGACTATCTCACCGAGGTGCGTGGGTATCGGCCGCTGCAGATTGCACCACTGGCGCTGGTCGTCGCCCTGCCGCAGCTTGTCGCGCTACCGCTCACGGCGGCGATCCTCAACATCGAACGTGTTGATTGCCGCTGGGTGCTGGGGATTGGACTGACCCTGATCGCGCTCTCTTGTGCCCTCGGCACCTTCATGACGTCGGACTGGGTGCGCGAGAACTTCTACCTGCTCCAGGCGCTTCTAACGGTCGGCGAACCGATGGCCGTGATTCCGCTGCTACTGCAAACGACTACCGGACTGCCGCCAACCGAGGGCCCGTTTGCGTCGGCCATGTTCAACATGGTGAAGGGCTTTGCCGGGGCGATCGGCATCGGGCTGGTGGAAGGGCTTGGCACCGCGCGTGAACACTACCATTCCACGATGCTCGTCGACCAGTTGGGCGGCGCACCTTTGATCGCCGGACAGGCCGCCGATCACGCGGGGACGTTTACGCAACTGGCCAGCAGGATCCATGAGCAGGCGATCGTACTAATGTCGGCGGACCTCTATCTCGTCATGGCGGTCTTTGCCGCCGCCCTTGTGCTGCTCATTCCCATCGTGCCTGTGCGTGTCCGTCCGCCCCGCGCGCCCACCCAGACAACTTCTCGCTGAACACATCGAAAATGTCACAATCTACCCGACCATCCAGAAAGCCCGTCCTGCTTGGGGCCTTGGCCCTCCTATTAGCCGGCTGCGGCTGGGGCGGCACAAAGCTGCTCTCCCAACAACCCGTCGCTGAGTCGACAAACGACGCCTATGTCACCGCCGATTACACGCTTGTTGCACCGCGTGTTGCTGGCCAGATTGCCGAGGTTCTGGTCGACGACAACCAGGTGGTGAAAGCGGGCCAGCTTCTGGCGCGTATCGATGACCGCGACTATCGCGCCGCCCTTGCCAGTGCGCAGGGTGACCTGAATGTAGCCGCGGCCACCGTGGGTGATTTTGACGCGAAGATTGCGCAGCATCCCGCAGTCGTCGCACAGGCGCAAGCGACCTTGCACTCCGACGAAGCCGCCATTGACTTCGCGCGCGCCAACGCCACGCGCTATCGCAATCTTTCCGCTGGCGGCGCCGGCACGATGGAGGAGCAGCAGCACGCCGTGACCACGCTCGATCAGCAACAGGCTGACCACGATCGCGACAGTGCTGCGCTGCAAGCTGCCCAGCAGGATCTTGATATTCTGCGTGCGGGGCGCACCAGAGCGCTCGGCGAGTTGGCGCGCGCCCAGGCCGCGCTCGATCAGGCGAAGCTTAACCTTTCCTATACGGAAATCCGCGCACCGATAGACGGTATGGTCGGCCAGCGCTCGATCCGAGTTGGCGCAATCGTTGCTGCGGGTACGCCGTTGCTGGCCGTGGTACCGCTGTCACAGGCTTATGTCGTCGCCAACTTTCAGGAAAACCAGCTTGACCATATGCACCCGCATCAGCCGGCTCGCATCACAGTGGACAGCTTTCCGGGTCTTGTCTTGACCGGCCATGTCGACAGCGTTGCGCCGGCGACGGGTATCGCGTTCGCGCCGGTCGCGCCAGACAACGCAACGGGCAACTTCACCAAAATCGTGCAACGCATGCCGGTGAAGATCATCCTCGATCCGGGTCAGCCGGGCGTAGCCCGGTTGCGCGTGGGCCTTTCGGTCGAGCCGACGGTCGATGTCGCAGCAAGTGACACATCAGTTAAAGAGGCGGGGACAAACTGATGGCACACTCCTTGTCTATTCGGCCCGTTCTGCTAGCTCTGCTGTCAGGTGCCATGCTTGCGGGTTGCACGCTCGGACCGAATTTTCAGCGGCCCAATGTTTCAGCACCCAATGATTTCACCCGTGCCAACCAGGCTGAGGCGCCGAGCCGACCCGTCGAGGCCACGCTCGCGCCCGAGTGGTGGTCCCTGCTGGGAGACTCGGACCTGGTGGCATTGGAGTCGCGGCTCGCGACCGACAATCTCGACGTCAAGGCCGCCTCGGTTCGCCTGCTGGAGAGCCGCGCCGGGTTACGCATTGCAGGCGCGGAACTGTATCCGACGTTAAGCGGTGCTGCGTCTTACGACCGGGAGCGGGCGAGCCCGAATGGCATCTTTTCGCTGCTGGGCACCACTCCCGCAGGAGTGCAGCCCGAATCCGCGAATGGAGAAACCGCATTCGGTGTTTCCAGCTTACCTGGCTCGAGCGGATCGCCGCCCTACAACCTATGGCAGTACGGCTTCGATGCGTCTTACGAGCTGGACCTGTGGGGCCATGCGCGGCGCGGCGTGGAAGCAGCCAACGCGGCAGTGCAGGCCTCGGCTGAGGAACGCCGCGCTGTCCTGCTCTCCGCGCAAGCCGAACTTGCCCGTGACTATATCGAGTTACGAGCTACACAGACCCTGCTTGACATCACGAACCAGAATCTCGCGCTCGCCAACTCTACCGTCAAGCTGACACGATTGCGCATGACCGAGGGCGCTACGACCCCCCTCGATGTTGCCAACGCATCGGCGCAGGTTGCGTCGATCGAAGCGCGGCTGCCGCCGCTGCAGGCGCGCCGCGACGCACTTATCAACGCACTCAGCTTCCTGCTCGGCGAACAACCCGGTGCACTCGCACAGATGTTGGGAGCCCCGCGCGACATTCCATCGCTCCCGGCTCGTGCGCCGATCGGCTTTCCGTCGGAACTGGTACGACGCCGCCCCGACATCCGGCGTGCGGAAGCACAGTTGCATGCTGCAACTGCCGAGATTGGCGTTGCCCAGGCTGACTTCTATCCGCAGATCTCGCTCACGGGTAGTCTTGGTTCGCAGTCGCTTCAGCTTTCGAGTCTGGGTGACTGGGCTTCGCATCAGTTCGTCTTTGGTCCTTCCATTTCGATGCCCATTTTCCAGGGCGGAAGACTCAGGGGCACGCTCCAGTTGCGCAAGGCCCAGCAACAGGAAGCAGCGATCGGCTTCCAGCGTACGGTCTTGCAGGCGTGGCATGAAGTGGATGACGCATTGTCCGCCTACGATGCCGAGCAGCGCCGCCGTGATAATTTGAAGGAGGTGGTGCAGCAGGACCAGCTCGCGCTTTCGGTCGCGCAGCAACGGTATCGTGAGGGTGCCATTGATTTCCTCAACGTGCTCGCCGTACAGAAAGACCTGCTGGCCGCTCAAAGCGAGCTGGCGCAGAGTCAGGCGGACGCTGCAGTCAATCTTGTGACCCTGTACAAGGCCCTCGGTGGTGGTTGGGAAACGGCTTTCCCGGAGGATGCTTCATCCACTGCGGAGCACACCGGGTCAACGCCGCTGAAAACCGTTAGTACGGCAACCGGCGCATCAGCTCCGCAATGACCGCTGAAGTTGTGCACTTCCATCCAGCCCATCGCTGACGCAAATCCGTAAGCAGGCTGGCTCTTGGTTCCCATCCTGTGGCTCCCGCTTTCGTTTGAACAAACTTTGGAGAAGCAATGGTGTTCCTGCATGTCAATGGTACGGGCTACGAGCTGGATGTTCCAGGTGATATGCCGCTGCTTTGGGTGCTGAGAGACGTGATTGGTCTCACCGGAACCAAGTTCGGTTGTGGCATTGCCCAGTGCGGCGCGTGTACGGTTTATCTGGACGGCGACGTTGGCCGCGCTTGTGTGACCCCGGTGGCCACTCTGGCAAACCGCAAGGTCACCACCATCGAAGCCGTGGCCAACTCGCCTGTCGGGAAGCGGGTGCAACAGGCATGGCTTGACATTGATGTAGTGCAATGCGGTTATTGCCAGTCGGGACAGGTCATGTCAGCGGCCGCACTGCTTGGCCGCACCCCGAAACCGACGGACGCGGACATTGATGTTGCAATGGCAGGAAACATCTGTCGTTGTGGGACATACGAGCGGATTCGAGCAGCCATTCACCTGGCAGCGGAGGCGGCGTGATCGACGAGAACGGGGTCGAGTACAGCCGGCGTGCGTTTCTGAGGATTGGCGGCGGTGTTGGTTTAACCGTAGGCGGAATGCTCCTGTTTGGCGTTAGTTTGCCGGTAATTGCGGCTCCAGTATTGAGAGCGGGCAATCCGCTAGTTGATTCTTCCGATCTCACTGATACGCAGAGCGATTTCGTCCCGAATGTGTTTGTCCGTATTGCACGGGATGGACGTATCAGGCTGGTCATGCCTAAGGTGGAAATGGGGCAAGGTGTTTATACATCAATTCCGATGCTGATTGCTGAGGAACTCGAAGTATCTCTCGACAATGTCGAAATCGAGACCTCGCCTCCGGTTTCCGAGCTTTATACCGATCCGCTGCTAGGTGCGCAGATTACGGGGGGATCGAATTCAATACGCTATGCGTGGGAACCCCTGCGACGCGCGGGGGCCGCCGCACGAGTTTTGTTAATTCAGGCAGCGGCCAGTCAGTGGAAGGTGCCCCCTGAGAGCTGTCATGCTGAGAATGCGCGGGTCATTCATGGACCGACCGGCCGCACGCTGGAGTACCGGCAACTGGTTGAGATGGCTATGAGTTTGCCGATCCCGAAAGACCTCGCCAAGACCGTTACGCTGAAGGATCCGCGGCGGTTCCGCCTTATTGGCAGGCCAGTGAAACGCCTTGACTCCCCAGAGAAAGTTAATGGAAGCGCGGTATTTGGTATCGACGTCCGGGTTCCGGGGATGCTTTACGCGGTTTCTATTACAAGTCCGGTGGCCGGAGGTAAGGTCAAAGCGGTTGATGACCGGTTTGCCCGAAAAATCCCGGGTGTACGCCAGGTCGTTACGCTCGAACGCACTGTCGCGGTCGTCGGCGATCATACCTGGGCAGCAAAGCGAGGTCTCGAAGCCTTGGTGATCGAATGGGATGACGGCCCGAACGCGTCGCTCGATACACAGATACTGCAGCGGGATCTGCAAACGGCGGCATTGAGAAGCGGGGTCGTGTCGCGGCAGGTCGGTGATGTGGAGGAAGCGTTCGCCAAACACACCCTGCATTATGAGGCCGAGTACGGTCAGCCGTTCCTCGCACATGCTCCCATGGAGCCACTAAACTGCACAGTTCATGTCAGGCCGGACGGCTGTGACATATGGACCGGAACGCAAGTGCCGGTTTGGGCAGTGGACGCCGGCGTGAATTATACGGGCTTGCCGCGGGAGCGAATCGTCCTCCATAACCGGCTCCTTGGTGGGGGCTTTGGCCGGCGCAGCGAAGTGGACATTGTCATCCAGGCTTTGCAGATCGGGAAGCATGTGAATGCACCGCTCAAGCTTACGTGGATGCGGGAGGAAGACATTCGTCAATGTACGCTTCGGCCCATGTACCACGACAAGATCGCGGCTAGTCTCGACGAACACGGTTGGCCCGTAGGCTGGCGGCACACTGTGGCCGGCTCATCTGTACTTGCGCGTTTTCAGCCGACGTACTTCAAAGGCGGTCTTGACCGGGACGCCGTTGCCGTCGCTTCCGATCTGCCTTATGCGATACCCAATCAAAGGATCGAGTATGTCAGACAGGAGCCGCGTGGAATCGTCACCGGCTTCTGGCGTGGCGTAGGACCGGTACGAGGAACCTTTGTCGTTGAAAGTTTTATCGACGAACTGGCAGCGCGGGCAAAGACCGATCCCGTCGCTTATCGTCGGGCGCTGCTGTCGCCTACACCGCGTGCGCTTCATGTTCTCGATGTCGTCGCTCGTGAGGCGGGATGGGACCAACCCCTTGATGCCGGCGCCGGACGTGGGGTGGCAGTGATGCATGCGTTTGGCAGCTTTCTGTCTGCGGTCGTCGAAGCAGACGTTCGGAATAGCGAAGTCCACGTGCGGCGGGTAGTGATCGCTGTAGATTGCGGGCATGTAATCAATCCGGATACAGTCGACGCGCAGATTCGGGGAGGCGTGATTTTCGCCATCACTGCAGCGCTATATGGAGGCATCACAATCGATCGAGGTCGAGTCGTGCAAGGCAACTTCAATGACTATCGCATCTTGCGTATCCATGAAACACCTCGCATCGAAGTTCACGTAGTGCAGAGCAACGAATCGCCGGGCGGAATAGGTGAAGCAGGGTGTGCGGTTCTGGCGCCAGCCCTTATAAACGCCATCTTTTCAGCGACCGGCAAGCGCCTGCGTCACTTGTCAGTAGGAAACCAGCTGGCCGACGGCAACTTCGCTTGAGGACAATCGGTAATGAATGTTTCTACGTTCCGTGGCGTTTGCGCGTCAATACTTTCACTCCTCGCATTCACTGCAAGCGCTCAAAGTCAGGATCCCAATTATCAACTGGTCGAACGAGGAGAATATCTTTCCCGGGTCGGAAACTGCGCAGCCTGTCATACCGCGCCCGGCGGTGCTCCGCTGGCAGGTGGCTTACCGATGGCTTTGCCGATGGGCAGGATTTTCTCCACGAACATCACGCCAGATCCGGTGACCGGTATCGGCAAGTATACCGAACAAGACTTCTCCCGAGCACTCCGTGAAGGTGTGGCGAAGGATGGCCACAACCTCTATCCGGCGATGCCGTACACATCCTTTGCGAAGGTGAACGACGCGGATGTGCATGCACTATATGTATATTTCATGCATGGGGTGCGTCCGGCACAGAAGAACAATCGGCAACCGGACATCAGTCCGCTGCTCGCCATTCGCTGGCCGATAAAGATCTGGAACGCAATCTTTCTGGACTCAAAGGTCTATGAGCCTGTGTCGGGTCGGGATGCGCGGTGGAATCGCGGAGCTTATCTAGTCCAAGGTCTGGGGCATTGCGGAGCATGCCACACCGCGCGCGGTGTGGCTCATCAGGAGCTTGCACTTGACGGCTCGCGGGCGGGATTTCTCGGCGGTGCGTTAATCGACAACTGGTACGCATCCGATCTGACCGGAGACTCGAATACGGGACTAGGACAATGGACCGAGGAGGAAGTTTCGGAATTTCTTAAGAGAGGATCAAACCGGCACGCCACCAGCTTTGGCTCAATGGTTGAAGTCATCAATCAAAGTACGCAGGGTATGACTGATGCCGATGTGGCTGCGATGGCGCATTACCTGAAGTCATTGCCCCCAGCTCGTGATTCGGCGGAAGGGAGGGCCGTATACATTTCACAATCTGCGTTCGCATCCCCCACTTCTGATAGAACACCGGTACAAAGCGGGAAGGGCTTGTATGCGATCTATTGTCTGCAATGCCATGGCGCCGACGGGAAGGGAGTGGCGCCACTGATTGCGCCTCTTCAGCGCAACCCGAATCTGCTCGAAACCGATGCGTCGTCATTGATCAACGTCTCACTGAACGGGACGGGCAGGGTGGTGATCCAGGGTGTCCCGGCGGCGTACCCGATGCCGTCCTTTGGCGCAGTCATGAGCGATCATGACATTGCGGAGGTGTTGACTTACATCCGTGGCAGTTGGGGTAACCACGCGGATGCCGTAGGCGAAAGGAGCGTCGCATTAATGCGCAACCGAACGAAATCTGCTGCAGAGCAAGAGTAAGGCTCGTGTCCCAGGATCAATTTCGGAACGGTCGGTATCCAGTTGTATTGCTGTGCACCCAGAGCGCTCACCCTGGCTCTCGTAAACATGGACTCTTTGATAATTGTCAGGACACTGCGATAAGCCCGAAGTCGTACCCAGACCTAGAATACATTCACAGGATTCGCTTGCGAAAGCTATCTGATCCATTCCACTTAATTTTTAGCCTTTTCCGCGCAGGAGTATTGGTGTGAAAACTATTCTTTCGGCTCTTGGCCTTGCCTCTCTTCTGATAGTCGGAGCTGCCGCTCATGCGGATTCGGTGTCCGGTTCCGCTCAGAATCAGAACACGCCCACCCAGTCACCGGCCAGCTTGGATCAAGGCGGTACAGAGGCCGGGGCAACCGCTTACGGTAGTCCGAATAGGGGGCTTACCCGTCAGGAAGTGCGTGAACAATTGATTCAGGCCCAGAACGATGGGCAGCTGAAAGCGTTGAATGCTGCGCTCTATAGTCGGCCCTAAACAATTCGTTCCGCACCCGGCCAGCGTCACGCAATGCCGTCGGGGCAATCGTCGGACCGAAGTGCCCGGGCGGCACCGCGACCTTCAACACTGGTGAAATCAACGTCAAGTCAACCTCGGCGCGGATACGCGACTAGACGATCCGATAAGCGTGCGATTGAACACACACCTAGAATTCATCCACAGAATTTGCAGTTTCTGGTTGTCCGAACAAGGTTCAGAAAAAGAGGGGTAGTTCTTTCCTCGAAATAGATGAAGTCAGGAGACAGCGTGGCGCTTACCGTGCACGAGAGCCTAGTACCACTCGATGCCGTCAACCCGGATATGAACGGGTGCGACCAATCGAGTACCGTTGCAATCTGCCGTACCTGCCCGAGGGACAGGCCGCACAGCGGTGAGCAGGGACTGGCTCTCTATAACGAAATAAAGGAAAGGCTGACCAGCCAGGGTATGACCGTGATGCTGGTCCACTGCCTCGGCAGTTGCCGGACGCCGTGCGCTGTTGCGCTTGATGCGCCGGCGAAGCCGCGGGTACGGCTGTCCGGCCTGAAGGACGTCAATGCGCTGGATCTGATCGATGCAGCACTTGGGTACCGGCAGGCGGCATCGGATGACGTGAGCGTCATGACGCTTCCGGCGATGCTGCAGCAACACGTAACTGCGATTTCACCGAAACGGAAACGAAGCGCAGCATAAAAGAGCGGTGCGATCGACGCACCACATCACCTTCATTTCATCAACCCACTACATTCAGGAATGACATATGAAACTCAAATACGATGACGTAGGAACAGGTACGCCGGTCGTGTTCGTGCACGGACTCGGCGGCACGGGTAACGTTTTCGGAGCGCAGGTTGCGGCACTCTCGCCCAGCTTTCGGGTTGTGGTCCCGGATATCCGTGGCTGCGGCCGCAGCGACAAGGCACCGATTTCCATCGATGCGCTGGTCGCCGATGTCGTGGAGCTGATCGACGGTGCGGGTTTTGAAAGTGTCCATCTGGTCGGGCATTCGCTGGGCACCGTCATCGTGCAGCGTCTGGCTCTCGAGCATCCGCAGATGGTGCGCAGCATTGCGTTGATCGGGCCGATCCAGGCAGCGCCGGAGGCAGCGAAAACGGCGATCCGCGATCGTGCGGAGCAGGCCAGGAAGGTTGGTCTGGCAGGCATTGCCGACGCGACCGTGAAGGGCGGCACGTCGCCTGAGACCAAGCGGGATCATCCGGAGCTGGCGGCTTTCGTGCGGGAGCTTGTGATGCGACAGGATCCCGAAATGTACGCGCAAACCTGCGAGATGATTGTCGGCCTCGAACCGGCGGCAATCGAGAAGCTGCGGATTCCGGCGCTGGTTGTGACGGGCGATCAGGATGCAACGTCGCCGCCTGCGACTGCGAAGGGCATTGCCGACAAGATTCCGGGCTCGAAGTATGTCGAACTGGCGCAATGCGGTCACTGGACGCCCATCGAAAAGGCAGCAGCCGTGAACGAATTGCTGCTCCAGTTCCTGACGAAATAAAACGCGCAAGCCATGCTGCGGTGTCGTGCTGAGGTGAAGACGTGCAGGAGCCCGACACCGCAGTCGGAGATGTCAATTTCTCTGAAATCTCTGATCGTGCCTGGGTCTTCGCGCCAACAGGCAGGACATTGGATCACTCCTTCCAGTAGGAAGATATGAAGCTAGTACGCTTTGGTCATACAGGTGCCGAGAAGCCAGGTATCGTCGGGTCGGACGGGGTCGTCCGCGATCTGTCCGCACACGTATCAGACATTGATCCGCAACTGATCGGGTCGGACTCGCTACAGGGCCTCGATTCAAGGGAAATCGACGCCTTACCAGCAGCGCCCGCTGGTTCCCGGCTTGGTTGTCCCATCGGAAATATCGGCAAGGTGGTCGGAATCGGACTGAACTATCGCGAGCACGCGAAAGAAGCGGGCGCCGAGATTCCAAAGGAGCCAATCATCTTCCTTAAGGCGAATACGGCCATCACAGGTCCGTTCGACGACGTCGTTCTTCCGGAAAACTCGACGAAATCGGATTGGGAGGTGGAACTCGGCGTTGTGATAGGGCGCCGTGCGAGAAATGTTTCAGAGGCCGTGGCGCTCGATCATGTCTTTGGATACGTCATTGTGAATGACGTATCGGAGCGTGAGCATCAGCTCGAGCGAGGCGGTCAGTGGACCAAAGGCAAGAGTCATGACACGTTTTGCCCTATCGGCCCCTGGCTGGTAACTCGGGACGAAGTGGGCAACGAGCAGGCGCTGGATCTGTGGTGTGAAGTGAACGGTGGGCGAGTGCAGCATAGCAATACAGCAGACATGATTTTCTCTGTCGCGCAGTGTGTCAGCTATGTCAGCAAATTTATGACTCTGCTTCCGGGTGACGTGATCATAACGGGAACGCCACAAGGCGTCGGCCTTGGCTTCACGCCGCCGCGTTACCTCGACGGTGGATACACCATGCGCCTTGGCATCGCGGGTCTCGGCGAACAGTGCCAGTCGGTCAAGCGTTATGGGCGTGGGTAAGACATCATCGAGTGTGCAGTAAGATCGCTTGGGATTCCGGAGGATCATCGTCGTCAGGTTGGAACCTTTGAGCCGCTGACTCCGCAGATTCGAATGCGGGCTTAGGACGTGCAGAACGCTCTTTGGTACTGTATTTGCTGGACGTCTGGCCCACACTGACGGCAATGATTCAGAAATGAAACTGGGGTTTTTGCATCGTATTGGAGGAAGTTATGTCGCTTAAAGGTAAACGGATTGTCATTCTCGGCGGATCGTCGGGAATGGGTTTCGCTACGGCGAAGGCTGCGGCAGACGAAGGTGCACTTGTCGTCATTGCGTCTAGCAGCCAGGAGAGGGTAGCGAAGGCGCAGCAGCAACTGCCGCCGAGTGCGGAAGGTCATGTGCTCAACCTGCAGGATGAGGCTAGCATCAAGTCGTTCTTCGAGAAGATAGGAGCGTACGACCATCTGGTGTATACGGCCGGCAATCCTTTGCTAATGGCTGATCAGAAGGACTTGAGCTTCAAGGATGCGCAGGCATTTTTCGGAGTCCGCTACTGGGGTGTTTTCCTGGCCACGAAGTACGGTGCGGGCCAGATTCGTGAGGGGGGCTCGATCGTCCTTTCCTCCGGGATGGCAGCGCGCCGCCCCCGTAAGGGCTCGTCCGTGGTGTCGAGCGTCTGCGGCGCGATTGAAGCGCTTGCGCGTGCGCTTTCGGTGGAACTTGCGCCGCTGCGGGTCAATGTGGTTTGCCCTGGAACGGTCAAGACCAGCCTTTGGGATAGCTTCCCTGAGGCTGTCCGTAAGGCGACATTTCAACGCGCTGAAGAAAACCTTCTCGTCAAGCATGCCGCTGAAGCACATGAGGTGGCCGAAGCTTACCTCTATCTGATGCGAGGTAGCTTTACGACGGGCCAAGTTGTAGTCGCCGATGGCGGGGCATCGGTGGCCTGATATCCGAGCCGCATGTCCAGACAACCGGCGAAAAAACTCGCACCAGACTAAAGCAGGAAAATTGGAATGACAGTTAGGAAAAATGTTCTCGTCGTAGGTGCCTCGCGTGGGCTCGGTCTTGCTCTTGCGGAGGAATACTGCGGCCGGGGCTGGCATGTAATTGCGACGTCGCGGAGCAAGTCCGCCGGACTTGCAAGCCTGCTTGAGCGCTATCCGGAATCGCTTGAGCTTGAGACCGTGGATATCGTGGACCTGGCCTCGGTGAGAACCCTGCGCACTCGACTCGAGGGGCGCAAGCTCAATACGCTCTTCGTCAACGCCGGCATCGCCAAGGCGAATGAATTGACCTCGGTCGAGGTGGATGAGAAGGACTTCTTCGACATGATGTTGACGAACACGCTCAGTCCAATGCGTGTCATCGAGGTATTTCGTGACATTGTCGCGGAGAATGGCGTGATGGCAGCGATGTCGTCCGAGATCGCCAGCATTACAAATAGTATCGGGTTCTGGGAGCTATACAGTTCGAGCAAGGCAGCGCTGAATATGCTGATGAAGGCGTTCTCGACACGCCATCCGGACGATTCGCGCGCACTTCTCCTGGTCGCTCCAGGCTGGGTCCGCACTGAAATGGGCGGACCGGAGGCAACCTTCGAGATTTCGGAGAGCATCCCGCTCGTGGTCGACGTGGTCGAGCGCAACGCAGGCGTGCCGGGACTTCGCTATACCGACCGTTTTGGCGAAATCCTGCCGTGGTGAGAAAGACGCACGGCGCGACAATTTTCGCGGTCGATTGGTGTGAACGCCACACGTCGATCGATGAGCGCGTCGTCTACGCAAAACCGGTGGGCTATCAGCCGTGGGGTTGGTAGCCTATCGCGACGGCACTCTTTGTCGATGACATCGGGCAGGGCAATGGCCGCTGCCGCGACATTGCTCAACTGCCGCATTCGGCGTCCACCCGGTGGTTAGCCGTCCTACGCCACCGAAACGAAGGGACAGCCTTCCAGACAAGCGTCCTGGCGCTCAACTCCGCGGTCGACGCAGCCCGCGTAGGCGAACAGGGCGTGGATTTGCCTTCGGTCTTTTTTCTTTTTATGTCCACGTCCATTTGATCGCCTCGGGAATTCAGACGGGCTATCGACCGCGGAAGATTTCCGCGCCTTCTGTCGTTCTCACCACGGCAGGATTTCACCAAAACGGTCGGTATAGCGAAGTCCCGGCACGCCTGCGTTGCGCTCGACCACGTCGACCACGAGCGGGATGCTCTCCGAAATCTCGAAGGTTGCCTCCGGTCCGCCCATTTCAGTGCGGACCCAGCCTGGAGCGACCAGGAGAAGTGCGCGCGAATCGTCCGGATGGCGTGTCGAGAACGCCTTCATCAGCATATTCAGCGCTGCCTTGCTCGAACTGTATAGCTCCCAGAACCCGAAGCTGTTGGTAATGCTGCCGATCTCGGACGACATCGCTGCCATCACGCCATTCTCCGCGACAATGTCCCGAAATACCTCGATGACTCGCATTGGGCTAAGCGCGTTCGTCAACATCATGTCGAGAAAGTCTTTCTCTTCCACCTGGACCGTCGTCAATACATTCGCCTTGGCGATGCCGGCGTTGACGAAGAGCGTATTGAGCTTGCGCCCCTCGAGTCGAGTGCGCAGGGTTCTCACCGAGGCCAGGTCCACGATATCCACGGTCTCAAGCTCAAGCGATTCCGGATAGCGCTCAAGCAGGCTTGCAAGTCCGGCGGACTTGCTCCGCGACGTCGCAATTACATGCCAGCCCCGGCCGCAGTATTCCTCCGCAAGAGCAAGACCGAGCCCACGCGAGGCACCTACGACGAGAACACTTTTTTTAACTGTCATTTAAATTCTCCTGCTTTAAATAGGCTTCAGATACACAGTAACAATTCGGTCCCTACATGCCGGGTGTCGGGATGAGCCGCTTGTAGTAGACCCCGTCCTTCATCACGACCTTGATGTTGTCGCGGTCCTGGAGAAGCTTGATGTTCTCGACCGGATCGCCATCGACGAGCAGCAGGTCGGCGAGGTAGCCATCGCTGACGAGACCGAGGTTCGGGATATCCATGATTTCGCCACCCCATTTCGTGGCGGCCATCAGGGCATCGGCCGGCGTGAAGCCAAGAATGTTGACGAAGTGCTCAAGGTCGCGTGCGTTGGTGCCGATCGGATTCCATGCGAACCCGTAGTCGCCGCCCGGGAGAACCCGCAGGCCGCGTTTCCTGAGTTCGCCGTACACCTTCGGGCATTGCTCGATCATGGTGAAGAGCTCGCTCTTTTCGACAAACTCCCGGGTGATGCCCCACGGCTCTGCCTCGTACGCGGTTGCGTAAATCACGCCAATGGCCGGCGCGAGAAACACGCTGTCGCGCTTCGCCTCGAGCAGGTCGTACGTTTCACCCTCGATGAAATCGCAGTGATAGATAACGCGGAAGTCATACTTCAGGGCAAGCTTCACGGCCGCATCCGCACGGGCATGACACGATAGCCAGGCGCCGCGCATATGGGCCTCTTCCGCGGCGGCGGCGACCTCTGCCTCCGTATAGGAAAGCCGGCGGGCGAACCCCTGACGTCCAGCAAACATGTCACCCGAGATGTTCATCTTGATGGTGTCGACACCCTCGCGAATCAGTGTCCTGACCGTTCGCCGGATTTCATCGGGGCCGTCTGCAATCAGTTCGAAGCCCTGGTGGTTCGTGTGGTATTGACGTTCGTCCCCAAGACCTCCTGTTGCGGTGAGTTCAGGCGAAGCGGCCCGCATGCGCGGCCCGGGGAATTTTCCCGCGTCGATGGCGTCGCGAAGCACCGCTTCGAGCCGGAACTTCGCCGAAGCCGCCGAGTACAGACTGGTGAAGCCCGAGTCCAGCATCAGCTTGACGTTCTGCAGCGCGAGGATGGTGTGTTCTTCAATCGGAATCAGGCCAAGTTCACTGAACTGTGCCATGTTGCTGTAGGTGACGTGAGCGTGCGCTTCGACGAGGCCTGGCATCAGCGTCATGCCTTTGCCGTCGATGACGTCGTAGTAGGATTCACGCGGAATCCCGCCATTGCCGCGAGCCACGGCGCGGATCAGATTGCCATCGACAAGCGCTTCGCCCACGAACGTTGGTGCACCCGTGCCGTCGAAAATCTTCACATTGGTAAAAAGCTGCGGATTCATCATTTGCCTCTCTCCATAAAGTGGCTATCCAGTCGCAGTCGCTGGACGGCCTTTAGTTTTTACAGGCTAGCACGCCTTAGAAGAGCCAGGTATTGGTCGTACACCTGGAGTTCACGCGTGGGTCCGGAAAAAATAGACTATCTGATAAGAGAGTGCCAGTGGAATCACAGGAGCGCGTGAAAACACCAAGGAGGCCTGGAGAAATCCGGCCACTGAACCGGATTGCCGAGCACGCGCCTGGCGGCACAACCGAGCAGGCAACGGACGCGGAGCGAGATAGCTCTCTAGCCGGCTTATGATTGATGTCGGAAAGCGGATCGCACTTGGTTTACCGTTTATTTCGTCAAATTAGAATGGCCAGAGCGGCATCCCTGTTATGACGAAATGGCATATGTTGGACTGTACGATACGTTTCGCCGCTCGTGGATCGGGACAAATGGTGGGTATAACTAACAAGTGCGCCACCGACTTTACCGACGGTTAGGTCGGTCGACAACGTTAAGGGGGCGTAACGCACACGCTATTCTCTGGAGAAACCAGCATGGTTTTGGATACGGGTGCGCCACACAAAATAAGACAGTTCGACTGAAATGGGTGTCCTGTTCCTTGTTTTTGCGCGTATACAGACCGCCTCAGACGTTCCTGCTATAAGCGGGTCGAGGTGTGAGTCAGTTTCGTTAGACCACAGCGTTCGCAGAAAAAGTAGATGAAAGTGTGCTGCTCGGCAAAGCCGTGTCAGGCCAATTCCGCTCACATAAAATTTTGATTGTCCGTTGGCTCTGGTCGAGCACATCATTGTCCACTTCGGCTCATGCTTCTGTTAACTTTTTGCGACGGGCAATTTTTTTCGGTACTCCGGAAGGGGGCGTCACGTTATCGTCCATCACGCGATAACCAGATCATTCATCCACCCGGAGAAACAGATGAAACGAACAGCGCTTTCGACACTCTCGCTGACACTGTTGACTGCTGCAGGCGCAGCACATGCACAAAGCAGCGTCACGCTATACGGCACCATCGATACGTCGATTACCTTCATTCATAACGCGAACGCAGCCGGCCAAAATCAGTGGTCCGTCGGCAACGCGAGTAACGGGGATCTCTCCGGCAGCCGCTGGGGTTTGAAGGGTCAGGAAGACCTGGGCGGTGGTCTGAAGGCGATCTTCCAGTTGGAAAACGGGTTTAACCCGAGCACGGGGCAACTTGCGCAGGGTGGCCGGGAATTTGGTCGCCAGGCATTTGTGGGTTTGACCTCAGGCCAATTTGGCACGTTCACGTTGGGCCGCCAATATGACCCACTCGTTGACCTTGTGCAGGGCATTACTGAGGATAACTATTTCGGCAGCGGATTTGCAACCGCAGGTGACGTCGACAACTACGATAACAGTTCCCGTACCAACAACGCGATCAAATACCTGTCGCCGGTGTACTCTGGACTGCAGGTCGAGGGCATGTATGCGTTCGGTGGCGTCGCGGGACAGACGGGCTCGGGCCAGACCTGGTCGGCCGCTGCGGCGTATAACAACGGCCCGATCTCAGTGGCGGCGGGTTACTTTGTGGCAAACAATCCGTCTGTGGGTGGCCTCGTGCGACCCTCGACAACAAGTGGCTCCGGCTGGGGCGGGTCATCTGACGGCACCTTCGACGGCTCGCTGATCAATCTGGGCTTGCAGAGCGCGAAGTCCATCAACATTGCCCGGGTCGCGGCGCAGTATGTGGCGGGGCCGTTCACGTTCGGTGCGGCTTATAGCAACGCACAGTACAAGTCGGATGGACAATCGGCATTCTCGTCGACTGAGAAATTCAACACAGGGCAGGGCTTCCTCAACTATCAAGCCACCAAGGCAATCCTGTTGGGTGTGGCTTACAGCTATACGAAGTCGAGCGGCGACACGGGCGCGACCTACCATCAAGTCAACATTGGCGCTGACTACAACTTGTCCACGCGCACTGACCTATATTTGATAGGCGCATGGCAACACGCCAGCGGAGAAACACTTAGCGCAAGCGGCACCGCCGTGGTGGCTGCGCAGGCGTCCGTGGGCTCGTATGGCTACGGTGGCACCAACACACAGGAAGTGGTTAGCGTCGGACTACGCCATAAGTTCTGATGATGCCCCGGATGCGGCGCTCGCAACGAAAGAGCAGCGCGTGACAGAAAAAAGCCGGTCGTGAGCATGCGCTGACGACCGGCTTTTTTTCAGCGCGCCTGCAGCGAATACCCACGCGGGAATGAGAGCTATCTGCACGCCCAAAATACGCGTTACCTGAATCCCTGAATCTGAAGCAGTCCGATGTGAAGCCGTGCTTTCGGCCATGTTGCCGAGGGCGGAAAAGGAATGCGCTTCACGTTGGTGGAAAGCCGACAGGAGTATGCGAAAGATCGAACTCGCGTCTCAAAAAGCCCAGCTCGAGGCTTAGCTATGCCATACCGTTATGGAAGGTATGACGTGACGGCGGTCCTAATCCGATGAAAGAAGAATGAGAATGCTGGAACACTGTATTTGATTCAGTTCTAGCGAAAGGGGGGCACTATGTTTTCCGTGATTGGAGTCACCGGCCAGGTAGGAGGCGTTGCTGCCCGACTGCTTCTGGCAAACGGATACGACGTTCGCGCCGTTGTTCGAAATCCGGACCATACGCCGACGTTGCGGGAGCAGGGATACGAGGTTTCGGTTGCCAATTTGCGCGATACGCAAGCGTTGGCGCTGGCGTTCCAGGGAGCGGAAGGCGTTTTTGTGATGTTGCCCCTGAATTTCGATCCTTCTTCGGATTTTTCGGAAGCGCGCGAAATCGCCTCGTCTTTGCACGACGCGATTGTCACCGCGCAACCTCGCAAGGTCGTCTGCCTGTCGACCATTGGGGCTCAGGTGTCTCAACCTAGCCTGCTCACGCAGGTTCGCTATCTGGAAGAAGCGCTTGGCAATCTCCAGATGCCAGTCGCGTTCGTGCGTGCTGCGTGGTTCATGGAGAACGCCTTATGTGATGTTGAGCCTGCGTGTGAAAGCGGGGAGATTCCCACCTTTTTTCAGCCGCTTGGCCAGACCATTCCCATGGTGGCAACGGCCGACATCGGACGCGTGGTTTCAGAGACGCTCACAGAAGAGTGGGACGGTATTCGGATCATAGAACTTGAAGGTGATAGGCGTATTAGCCCGAATGACATCGCCCGGACCTTTGATCGACTGCTCGGACGCGAAGTCCGGCCGAAGCTGGTTCCCCGGGACGCATGGGAGGCAGTGTTCCGCACGCAAGGCATGAAGAATCCTGGGCCGCGCATGCAAATGCTCGATGGCTTCAACGAAGGCTGGCTGAAGTTCGAGGGCCGTCGGACCGAAACGCGAATTGGGCGTGTACCTTTAGATGTCGTATTGCGCGAGCTTATTCGAAACGCGTGCTAATCCAGCTTCTGTGTCAGTAAGGCGCAACAGGCTCGGAGCGCCCGACGGCTCCTTACGACTCAACGCCTATCGACACGATGCTGATCTGCCGAAAACCTTTTACTTGTAGTCAGGATTCCGATGGATACTTTAGAAAACATGCGGATGTTCGTGCGAGTTACGGAAACCGGCAGCTTCACGAAGGCCGCGAATCTTGCGTCTGTGTCGACAGCACACGTTTCACGTGCAATCACGGACCTTGAATCGCATCTGCACACACGACTGCTGCAAAGAACAACGCGGCGAGTCACGCTTACCGGTGCTGGCGAACGCTATCTACAACGCTGCGAGCACATTCTGGCCCATGTTGAACTCGCAGAGACCGAGGCGGCAGGCGCGGGCACCCGCCCCTCCGGCAAGTTAAAGGTCCACGCGACAGCCAGTGTCGGTCAACACCATCTGGCGCGGCTCATCGCACGCTATAGCAAACGGTTTCCGGAGGTACTGATCGAGCTGGTACTCTCGCAGAACGTGCCCAATATCGTTAACGAAGGTATCGACGTGTCCGTGGTGATGACGCGAGATCTTGTGGATTCGAACTTGGTGTCCCAACGCATTGGAAGCGTGCAAACGATTCTGTGCGCCTCTCCACAATACCTGTCGAGGCGCGGCACTCCGGCTCGTCTTGCGGACCTGAGCCAACACACATGCCTGCAATTGATGTTGCCGGATGTGCCTCCCGGAGAATGGCAATTTGAGGATGTAAGCGAGCCGGTTTTTTGTCACATGCGGCCTGCACCGCTCACCGTCAATGTCGCCGAAGCGCTGGTCGAGACGATACGTGAGGGGATGGGAATCGGACCTTTGCCGATTTCTGTCGCGCTGCCGGGCTTACGCGATGGGAGCCTTGTTCGCGTCTTGCCTGAGCACCGCCTGCGAGAGTGCAACATCTATGCGATATATGCGTCGAGACGCTACCTCGACGCCAAGATCAGAACCTTCGTCGAGTTCGCGCGAGACCAGGTGCCGCTGGCGCTGGCTGACGAGAATCGGGAGCTCCTGTCGTCGGAGAACACTCCGCTGGCTCAACCCGTAATCTAGTTGATAGCGTGCGGGCACTGTTCGGCGTAGACCGCCGCCGTGCCACGACGGCATTGGAACGGCATAACCGCATGGCCAGGAACAATCAACAGACGATCAATGAGTTTCTGCTGTACACACTCAATTTGAAACTGACGAATCGCGCGTGGTCATGGGACGCGTACGGCGAGGATGTGGTCGTATTGAAGTTGTGGGCGATGCAACGGGAAAAATTGCCGGACGGCACCGATCGAATCGAGGTGTGGAGTCCGCCGCCGTGGCGCAAACTAGTGAAGATCGCTCGCAATGAGCGACGGCTAAACATCGACAGGCTGAACGAGGGTGGTACTACGTACGCAATCCTGCGTGGTGGTGACGGTTCCGACGAACGCGAGGCGTGGGACTACGATGCAGACCGTCTGTACAAGTTGAGCCGGGTGGTTGTCGATCACGATGGCCACGAATACGCGATCGTGGACTGCGCCATATCGATCGACGAGTTCCTGATTCGCCGAGCGCAACTGCGGTGGCTCTCCCGGACGTAGCGATACGATTCGCCGACACCTACGGTTCGCGCGGCGCAAAAATCAGACGACGGTTTCTTGAGAAGACTATCCATGCCATGTCGGCATTGTAGACATGACACGATGTCGGTCCTAATGCGCTGAGGGAACTGATCGACAAGCTGACGGAGCGGTACGTCATTCGCCCGCCTGATCACCGATCGCCAGCATGCCGGTTGTAGATGATTTGCGCGGTGATGCGATGCTACGACGTTATGACAGACATGACCTGCCGTACGTAGACGTCTTGGCTACGACTGCCGAAAATATCATCAAGTTCAGCGAGTGCAAATAGCCAGAGGGCGAAGCCCGATGTAACTGGATATTTACGGAATGACGCTACGTTGAACTGATTAAGGAAATGCTCGTCGAGGAAATGCAGTTAATAACTTCTGCGATGCAGCTTTTTTTCGCTCATTCAAGTTTTCGTTGATACACAGGAGCATGAAAATGATCGTCAACATTCGCAATCTGGTTATTGGTTTCGCGGTGGTTCTGCCCATTCTTGCGAGCGCTCAGGAAAATAGCACTCCCGTCACGCGTGAGCAAGTACGTGCTGAACTGGTGGCCCTCGAAAAAGCTGGTTATCATCCGGGCAAGCCCAGCCCTTACTACCCGGCAGACATTCAGGCCGCCGAGGCCAGGGTCCGCGCGAGCAACGCAGCGGGTGGAAATCCGCAGACCTCCTATGGTGGTGTAACCAGCGCGAACTCGGAGTCTGGGGAGCAGGGGACCGGTACGCCTTGAACCAGCACGCTGCTTTCGCAGCGTGGAGCAGCCATGTGGGACGCGTGTCGGTAAGCCCTCGGAATTTTGAGGTTCGTCCTCTAGCTTGCCTGGGGCAGGTCGGACGGTGTCTGACTTACGCGAAATTCCGCATGGCTGGTCAAACTCCATCGGCGCAGGCTCCACTTTGCTAAGCGCCGTCATTGAAAGTCATGGGAATCGGGGAAGTGTATGCAATGTAACCGATTCAACGATGTCGCCGGCCATTGGAACGTTTGGCATTTCTGGTTCAACCGAGCTTACCTCTCTGTGATGACGTTTGATTGCTTTTCGTGGACCTTGGCGTGGAGCTCGCTGGCATCTGCCGAAAGTAGAAGTCGTGCCTGGAAGGCTATGTCGATCATCCATGTCCGTATTCGGACAGCCTACATGACGTGCCATTTTGCCGGTGGTGGAGGTGGCGTGGTATTCGGGTGGGTCTGGGGTCAATGGGGCTGGACAGGGATCTGCGCTGCCGGGGTCTCGATTCTGGCTATTCAATTGGCTTGGCGGCTGCTGCCGCTGCAAACATCTGGTCGACACGTCAAAAATCGTTGACGAACTCGTTGTCGATGCGCAAATCGATGAGCTCGAAAGACTCTGCCTCCCTCTCTTTGATAGATGGTGCGAGAGAAAAAGCGTACTACCACTTGCTTACCTCATGAGTGCGTGGCCGATCATTTCCCTGAGTCGATTGTTACATGCTCTCCGGGCACTTCTACAATATCATCCGCAGACGCTAACGCCTGATGAGTATCAAGTTGTCGCGCAGATATTAAGGATGGGTGTCCATAGCGTCGAAGAGGATGCAGAACACCTCGTGGCATGACGACCCATTCGATAAAATTTGCACTACTGCATTGAGATATCAAGCTGCGCGAAATTGAATCCGTAGTTCGGTCCTTCGAGCGGTCGGACGTCTGGCGTGCGGTTTGCGGAAAGTTCCAGGACCGGGGAAGCAGTGACATAGCAGAGATTGATGATAAATATAGGATTCCATATAAATATCAATGACAGAGTTGGATTCTAGGATACGCGATACGACGCTCTGATAAGCATGCGATCTGACACGCTCGTAGAATTTGTTCATAGGATTTGCTGTCCCAGGTTGTTTAAAGACGGTTCATAAAACTCGGGACAGTTCCTTCCTCGAAAAGATAGAGCCAGGAGACGGCGTCATGTTAGCCACACGCGAGAGCCAGGAACAATCTCAGGTCGTTAGTCAGGATATGAGCGAGAGGGCGCGGTCGAATACCGTCGCAATCTGCCGAACCTGCCCTAGGGACCAGCCGCACAGCGGTGCGGTGGGATTGTCCCTGTATAACGAAGTCAAAGAAAGGTTGACCGGCCAGGGCGTAACCGTAATGATGGTCCATTGCCTCGGCAGTTGTCGGAAGCCCTGTGCCGCTGCGCTTGACGCGCCGGAAAAGCCGCGCGTCCGCTTGTCGGGTCTGAAGGTTAACGACGCTGCGGATCTGATCAGCGCTGCTCTGGAATACCAACAGACGGCATCAGACGACGTGAGCGTTACGACACTGCCGGCGGCGTTGCAGGGACACGTAAGTGCGATCTCGCCGAAGCGAAGAAAAGGTACTGCATAAAAGCGGCTTTCCTCTTGGAAGAAGGAGATTTAAATGAGCAAGGGATATTGGGTGTCGGCTTATCGTGAAACGAAGGACCAGGCCAGGCTGGCGACGTACGCCCAATTGGCGGTACCCGCTGTGGAGGCTGCCGGCGGCAGAGTGATCGCACGTGGAGTGGCTGACGAAGTCCGTGAGCACGGTTTGAAGGAGCGAACCGTTGTGATTGAGTTTCCGTCCTATGAGCAGGCCGTTGCCGCATACGAAAGCGACGCGTACCGGAAGGCGCTTGAAGCCTTGGGCGACGCCGTCGTGCGCGATTTCCGGATCATTCGCGGCGTGGAATGACGTGCAGGGCGCGGTGAATGGCGAACTGTGTCTTGACTTCAGCACCTCAGGACAATCGCATCACCTCGGCTTTCATGGTTTATTGGCTCTCGCAGCAGTTCGATAAATGCTCGCAATGCCGCTGATACATTACGCCGATCCGGATAGTACAGACACAAGCTGGCTGAACTGACGGTCCAGTCCTTTAGCACAGCTACGAGCCGCCCCGTCGCGAGTTCATCCGCTACGGGGGCTTCCCACAGATACGCGACGCCCGCACCTGCAATCGCAGCATCACGCATCAGCGTGGGCTCGTCTAGCGTCAGATTTCCTGGTACGTCGAGCGAGAGTTTCTCGCCCCGTCGCTCGAACTCCCAACGGGACAGCTTGCCGCTTGGCCAGCGCGCTCGTATGCATTGATGCGACATCAGATCCTTTGGCGTGCGCGGCTTCTTGCGTTGCGCAAAATATGATGGCGAGCCGACGACGGAAAATTTCAATGCACCGCCAAACGGCACAGCGATCATGTCGCGTGGCACATCATCTGCGGCACGGATGCCAGCATCAAAGCCTCTACCTACGATATCGACGAAGTGCGCTTCCGTGGCGATGTCGACGCTCATCGCGGGGAACCGGCGCAGATATTCCAGCACGACTGGAACGAGGATAGCGCGCGCAGCCCCAACCGCGCAGTTCAGTCGCAAGGTGCCTGTCGGCATTGCACGATGATTGTTGACGGCGGCCATCGCCTGCTGGATTTCGGACAGGGCGGGACCGACGGTTGCGATGAACTGCTTGCCAGGTTCCGTGAGCGCGACGCTGCGGGTCGTCCGGTTGAATATCCGCACACCCAGCCGATTTTCGAGTTGCACGATCGCACGGCTCAACGCTGTCGACGACATGCCTAGTTCACGTGCCGCCGCACGAAAGCCACCGAGCCGCGCGACGGCGAGCACGACTTCCAGTTCGATCAAGCCTGATTTGAGCATTGTCCCGATTTACGGATCAAGTCGTGTAAGTTTATCCCTCTTATCGGCCCGGATGCAATCGACTACGCTGGGACACGTGACCATTTGATCGAGGCATTCATGTACAGCATTGAACACATCTATATCGACGGCCAGTTTGTGCAGCCAAATGGTCAGGAGTGGTTCGACCTCCACAACCCTTCGACAGGTGACGTAATCGGCCGGGTGCGTCTTGCCGACGTGCAAGACACGAAAGATGCGATAGCCGCCGCGCGCCGTGCATTTCCGGCGTTCGCGCGTACGACCAGAGAGCAGCGTATTGCGTGGCTCAAGCGTCTGTATGAGGCCATGCTCGCGAATGTCGATCGCCTCGCCGCTGCGACAATCGAGGAATATGGCGCGCCCTCGACGCGTGCAAAGTGGGGAGCACGTTACGCCGCCGAGTCCTTTCTGCACGCTGCGCAGACGCTGGAGGAGTATTCGTTCACGCGGAGGATTGGGTCGGCGGAAGTGGTGATGGAACCGGTAGGCGTCGCTGCGCTAATTACGCCTTGGAACGCGAACGCCGGCTTTATCTGCAACAAGCTGGCAACGGCGATTGCCGCGGGCTGCACGGTGGTCATCAAACCAAGCGAAATGAGCGCGCTCCAGACGCAGATTGTCACCGAAGCCCTGCACGAGGCGGGTCTGCCAGCCGGCGTGTTCAACATTGTGACGGGACGGGGCGACATTGTGGGTTCGGAACTGAGTGTGAACCCGAACATCGCGAAGATCTCCTTTACGGGGTCGACTGCGGTCGGCAAATCGATCTTGCGCGCCGGCGCCGACACGATGAAGCGGGTGACGCTTGAACTTGGCGGTAAGTCGCCGACACTGATTCTTGACGACGCCAATCTCGAGACAGCGGTACCCGTCGCCGTCACTTCCGGATTCCAGAATAGCGGCCAGGCGTGTATTGCGGGTACACGCATTCTTGTACCTGAGGATCGTCTTCAGGATGTCATCCGGCTGGTGAAGGAAGCCGTGTCAGCGGTAAAGGTCGGTCACTTGAACGATGCCGATTCGGCAATCGGACCCATGGTCAGCCAGCGACAATATGAACGGGTGCAGGGATATATCCGGCGCGGTGTCGAAGAAGGCGCGACGCTCGTAATTGGCGGAGAAGGTCATCCGGACGGGCTGGCCGGCTACTATGTAAAACCCACGGTGTTCGCGAACGTGACGAACGGCATGAGCATTGCGCGTGAAGAAATTTTCGGGCCAGTGCTGTGCATTCTCACCTATCGCAGTGAGGAAGAAGCGATCGAGATCGCGAACGACACTGTCTACGGGTTGCACGCGTACGTGATTTCAGCGGACATCGAACGGGCCCGTGCTGTGGCGTCCAGGCTCGAAGCCGGCCGCGTGAGCATAAACGGCGCGCCACATGAACCGCTCGCACCTTTCGGCGGTTACAAGCAATCCGGCATCGGTCGGGAATACGGGACATTCGGGCTCGAGGCGTTTCTTGAGACGAAGGCCGTTCTCGGTGCAATCGTATTGGAGCCGCAATGAAGGACGCCATGGAACGGGGTCTTGCCGTATTCGAGCAACTACGTGGTGCTGAGCGAGCGCGGAACATGGCGGACTCGATGACTGATGGGAAATTCGGTGCATCGATGGCGGCCCTGTCAATAGATTTTGTGTTCGGAAGCGTATGGGCGCGTGAGGGCCTTGATCGTCGTGCACGCTCTCTCGTTACGCTCGGTATTCTGATTGCGCTACGCCAACGCGACGAACTGAAGAATCATGTTCGCATCGCGTTGACTAACGGTTTGAGCATGGGCGAAATCGAGGAAGTGATGATTCAGGCGTCTGTATATGCCGGGTTTCCGGCGGCGCACACTGCCAGCAATGCCGCAGCGGAGGTGCTCGAAGCGCTGGAAATCGAGCGAGGCAGTGCGGTGAATGGGCGATGATATTTCCAGTCCAGCGCCACCCCGCGGAAAATACCGTGCTGGTTACGGGAATGCCGGAGGCGCTCAATCGTGCAATCCAATCAGGAAAAACATGAGAAGCATAAGCAAAGCCGTGGCAGCGGTGACGCTCGGATTGACAGCAACGCTCACGGCAACTGCGGACGCGACGCCCAAACTTGCCACTGAACAGACGATCGGCCATATCGAACCGGTATTCGAGTTCTACGGTGCCATGCCCACCGGTGTAACGAAAGCGCCAGACGGTCGCCTGTTTGTCAACTTTCCACGTTGGGGAGACGACGTGCCGTTTACCGTCGGCGAGATCGTCGGTAAGCGGATCGTGCCTTATCCGGACGCACAGACGAATCGCGCGGATCCCGCGCATCCTGCCGATAGCCTGATTAGCGTTCAAAGCGTCGTTGCCGACTCGCAGAACCGGCTGTGGATTCTGGACACGGCGTCGCCGAAATTGGCGGCACCGATCCAGGGCGGCGCCAAACTGGTCGCCGTCGACCTTGCTACCAACAAGGTGGTCAGGACGATTCTCCTTCCGCCGAACGCGTTGTTGCCGACAACGTACCTGAACGACGTGCGTTTCGATTTCCGGTTCGGTGCGCAAGGCATTGCCTATGTTACCGACTCGTCGCCGCATGGGCCAGGTGGAATCATTGTTGTGGATCTGGCAAGCGGCGAGGCGTGGCGCAAACTATCAGGGGACCCTTCGACCAGCGCCGATGCGGCGTTCGTTCCAGTGGTGGAGGGCGAAGAGATGGCAACCGACGGTCCTGACGGAGAACGCCGGCCGCTACATGGTGCGGCAGATGGCATTGCGTTGTCAGCCGACGGAGCGACGCTGTACTACTCACCGTTGTCCAGCCGCCATCTGTATTCGGTGCCGACTGCGCTGCTGCGCGATCGCAATGCCAGCCCCGCGGCGGTAGCGGCAGCTGTGCGGGATCTGGGCGAGAAGGGCGCATCCGATGGTCTTGAAGCAGATGCGAGCGGCGCTATCTATGCCGGCGATTATGAACACGACAGCATTCGCCGGCGGCGTCCAGACGGTGAGTGGCAAACCATTGCACACGATCCGCGCATTCTGTGGCCGGATACTTTGTCGGTCGGGAACGACGGCTATCTGTACTTCACGGCGAACCAGTTGCCTCGGCAGGCTTCATTTCATCATGGTCACGATTTGCGCAAGAAGCCTTATACGTTGTTCCGCATCAGGATCGACGCAAAGCCTGTGACGCTCGCTCCGAATCCGGTTTGAATTCCTCATACGCTTAGCATGGGTTACTCATGATGCCAACCAGATGCCGCCGAATGATTCCGGTGATATGCCCTTTGCGACTCGGCTCGAGCATTCCAACCCGACGGGAATAGATGCCGTCAGGCACAGGGAACACGCGTAGCGCAGGGTCTTTGTGCCAACCGGAATGTGCGAGCATCGGTACGATGGCAACACCCACCCCCTGCCTGACCAGTTCGCTGATCCCCAGAATCGAGTCTAGCTCCAGAATCTGCCGTGGTCTTGTGCCCACCCGACGCAATAGTCGCTCTATCTGCGCGCCGGTTGCCGTAGCCCTGTCATAGCGAATGAACGGGGATGTTTCCAACAGGCTATCAAAGTCGTCCTTGCGACGGATCTGTCCACGATTTGCAAGCAGGACGAGTGGCTCATCATACAAGTGAGTCCATCCGATACCGCGAAAGGGCCGGCGACTGTCTTCAATAACAACCGCGGCGTCCAGCTCGCCCGACCCTACCCGAACGATCAGATCGCTCGATCGTCCGGTCGCCAAAGTAACCTCGAGTGCGGGATGAACCTGCGCAACCTCGACCAGGCATTTCGAAAGCAACCCCATCCCGGAGACGATCGCGCCTATCGAAACGTGCCCGGCAACATTGTTTTCAGTTTTGTCGCCTGCAACGATCCCTTCATAGTCGGCCAGCAACTGCCTGACTTGCGGAAGCAACTGGTAAGCCTCTGGGCGCAGCGTGATTGAGCGCTTCTCCCGACTGAACAAAGGCCGGCCGAGTTCGCTCTCCAGTGCACGCATCTGCTGGCCGACAGCGGCGTGCGTCAGCGCGACACGTTCAGCCGCGGCAGCGAAGCTTCCATGTTCGGCAATCGCAACGAAGGTTCTGAGGAACCTCAATGTGCTCATGGGTATCTCCCTTCGATCAACGGACTCTGCGTTTTCAGCAACACCTGATTGGAAAGAAATTGTTTAATTCAAATAAAGTAAATTTAGCTTTTTTTTTGAATTGATCAATACGATACTCTCCGCATCAGCAAAAGGGAAACGTCATGGATACCTCTGACACAACAAAAACGTCTGCATCGGCATCGCGCTCGGATCGCATGTACAACTTCGGGAACACCACCGTCTATTCGCATACGAAGGATCCGCGCTTCGCTTATACCCTTTACGTGCCGAAGAGCATTCTCGATCCTGAGTCTATTATTGACCTCATCGTCGTCGTTCATGGGTCGAACCGCAGAATGGAGGGCTTCAGAGATCGTTTTTCCGAGTTCGCGGAGTCGCACAACTGTGTCGTTCTGAGTCCTCTGTTTCCCGCCAACGTTTGCGGCGACGACAATCGTGACGGGTATAAGCAGCTACGCGAAGGAACGATCCGCTACGACCAGTTGCTGCTGGACATGATCGCCGAGATCGAGAAGAAGTATCAACGCAGATGGGAGACATTTGGGCTCTTTGGATTTTCGGGCGGTGGCCAGTTTGCCAACCGGTTTTGCCTGCTGCATCCTGGGAGGCTATGGGCCGCATCGATCGGCGCGCCTGGCTCGGTCACGCTGCTTGATCCGACCCGTGACTGGTGGACTGGCACGCGAGACGTCGAGTCCCATTTCGGGAAAAAGATCGATGTGGAGGCGTTGAGAAAAGTCCCGATTCACATGGTGGTCGGAAAAGCCGATATCGAGACCTGGGAGATTACCCATCAACCGGACGGCGCGCACTATATGCCCGGCGCGAACGACGCGGGCCGTACGCGTCCCGAGAGACTGAAGTCGCTCAAGAACAGCTTTGAGTTGCATGGGATCAACGTTGCGCTGGAAGAAGTCGAGAACGCCACGCATCGATCCGCAGAGGTGATTCCGGCAGTCCAGGCATTCTTCGCGCGTGTACTCGCCAGCAAGCGGGGACCTCATCCTGCCTCAATTGCCTGATCTTAATGTCCAGACTGACCACTCTTTGCCGGATTGGGGCCGCCGTCGTCGCTATTGTGCTTCCCGTCTTCGCGAAAGCGGAAACGCAGCGCACGCTTTCGTCGACCGCGATCGGGACACCTGAAATCCGCGTCGCGGAGGGCACCGACACACCTACCTCGATGCCAGGCAATATCGCACGCAATACCATGACCGACAATGTTCTGGCCAACGTTGTCGAGTCGCTGGTAGCGCTACGTGCCGATCTCAGCATTGGCCCGATGCTCGCGGACAGTTGGGACATCTCTTCAGATGCTCGGACCTACACATTTCATCTCCGGCATGGCGTGGTGTTTCACGACGGCTCGCCATTCACGTCAAGCGCGGTCAAGTGGAGCTTCGACTTCCTGATGAGGCCAGAAAATGGATTCATGTGCCGTGGCAACTACGACGGGCATCGAGGTGCCAAGGTCGTCGGCGTGCGGACGCCCGATGCCTATACCGTGGTGTTCGAACTGGACAGAGCGAACGAACTGTTCCTCAAAGACATGGTCGACACGCACTGTCAGTTGGCAATCCTTAGCCCATCAAGCGTCGACAGCTCCGGTCATTGGCTTCGCCCCGTCGCAACAGGTCCGTACATATTTGCGGACTGGAGACACGGACAGTACATTCTGCTGAAGCGATTTGCGCAATATCGCCCGAGAGGCGAACCGCCGAGTGGTCTTGCGGGCGCGAAGGTCGCGTACGACGACGCTCGATTTGTCGTCATCCCGGACGAGGCGGCACAAAAGGTTGCGGTCGTCGCCGGGCAGGTCGACATGATGTCGGTGAGCGGAGACGGGCTCGTCGGGAGCGACCCCAGATGGCGTGTCATCGTGGGCCCCAGTGCCGATCCCGTCGAGTTACTGATGCAAAGCCAGGACCCAACGCTTGCAGACGCGCGGGTTCGTCGTGCAATCGCGCTTGCACTGGATCTTCCCGCCATTGTGAATGCCGTTACCGATGGTCGTGCGCACTACAGTCCATCACTGGTACCGGAGACGAGTGGTGTGTTCGGGCCCGGCGACCGGGTCGGGTTCTCGCAAAATATTGGGGAAGCGAAGCGTTTGCTTGCAGAGGCGGGCTATCACGGACAGACGTTGAAGATCGAGACGAATCATCGCTTTCCGTTTATGTTTTCACTGGCGGTTTACGTTCAGTCACTGCTGAGAAAAGCAGGCATCTCGACAGAACTCGACGTGGTCGACTGGGGCAAGCAGGTTGCCGATTTTCGTGCCGGACATTTTCAGATCATGTCGTTCGCTTACTCGGCAAGAACCGACCCGGCGATGATGTTCAGCGATATATTGGGGGACAAAGCCAAGACGCCGATGGCACAGTGGAACAATCCAGAAGCACTCAAGCTTCTGCAGAGCCTGCGCGGCGTGACTGATGCGTCTGCGCGCGGACAGACGTTTGAGCAGTTGCATAAAATGATGATCGCCGATGTACCGATGATCGTTTTGTACGACACGCCGGACCTGCGAATCGTCAGCAATCGACTTGAAGGCGTCACGTCGTGGCCGATGCGCCGTACACGCGTCTTCAACGTCGTCAAACATTGAGTACGCATCTGCCGGCGCACCTTCCCGCTTAAACAGGTGCGAGACCTTCTTGCATTGCCGTTAGCACACCGACGCAAAGGAAAGCGGGCCCTACGCATCCAGGCCTTCGAGGCCTGGGAAAGTGTGAGTACTTTCAGGCCGGACGGCAGGTCGCTCAGGGACGTGTATAAAGTGAACCCAGGCCGATCACGGCGGTGGGACTGCCCGATGCCTCGGAGCCGTTCTGCACACCACCGAAACTGCTTTCGACGTTAGCAGAGGTGTTGCGCTGTGCGCTGATCTTGGCCTCGGCGGCCTGAATGTCGTCCGGATAGTGAGGATCATTGGCGCGGCTCGGCATGTAGCCGGCCTTTTCGAGCTGAACTAGTTCGGCGCGCACTTGGGCACGGGTTACGGTGGAGGAGGTTTCCTGGGCATGGCTGGCGATCGGAAAGACGAGCACAGCCGCGACGACCAGGGTGATTTGGCGGAAGTTCATGGCAAATTTCCTTTACGCGGGTTAAGAAAGGAACGGATCGTTCGGAATAGATTCTGGACAAAAATAGATCAAACTTGAATAACATCGAAGTCATCTAATAGATGCCGGATTGTCATTGAACGAATCGCCAGGATGCGTAAGCCGGTGCTACCGGCACGTATTGCAGCTAACGTCTGCGAGTGGCTACTCGCCATACGGCGGGCCGCACGGCGGATCTGAACAAGCGGAAGCGCGTCGTCCGGCTTGCAAGATGCCTGACGCTAGCCAATGTCCGCTGTCAGCAGGTCGATGAATGCCCGCATCTTGGCCGACACCAGTCGGCGCGACGGGTAATAGACATAGAGCGGTAGCTGTTCCTGAGCCCATTCCGGAAACAGTTCGACCAGGCTGCCGTCGCCGAGCCATTGGTGCGCCCCGAGTTCCATCGTCTGTGTGATACCCAGACCAGCGGCACAAGCGCTCAGCTTTGTCGCGAGATCATTGACGATCAACCGTCCCGATACGGGCACAGTTAGCACTTCGCCATTGCGATGGAACTCCCACGGAAATGGCCGACCGGTCGACGAATCCCGGAATAACAGGCATTCGTATCGACCGTCGGCGAGCTCGAGCGGATGCGCGGGTCGACCGTGCCGCGCGAGATAGGCGGCCGAACTGCAGGTCAGGATGCGGGTACTCAGAAGCGGGCGTGCCACGAGCGATGACGCTTCAGGTACGCCAAAGCGTACCGCCGCGTCGAAACCCTCCGCGACCAGATCCCCGAGCCTGTCACGAATCGCCAGCTCGACGTGGAGCGATGGTTGCGCTGACAGAAACTTCTCGAGTTTGGGCGCCAGTATGAAGCGGGCAAACCAGGGGTCTACATTGACGCGCAGTCGTCCCCGAACGTTGACGGATGAGCCTGCCGTCTCGGTCGCTGCGTCCTCCATTTCGGCTAGCAGCGGCGCGACGCGCTCGTAGAAGCGCTGTCCCTCGTCGGTGAGCTTGACCGCGCGGGACGTGCGGTCGAATAGCCGTATTCCAATGCGCTGTTCCATCCGGGCCACCGCGCGGCTGACCGCAGAGGCGGTTACACCGAGTGCTTCTGCGGCGTGCACGAAGCTGCCGCTCTCGACGACTGCGGCGAGAACGCCAATACCATTCAACAGACGTGTATCGAAGGCCATAGTGATCAATGAATTTGTGTCACGGTGATTTTGACACGGATGCGCTTTTTGAATCAGATGAGGAACCCTATACTCGGCGGCGTCGAACTACAGCAGGAGCCGGCTATGCAGATCAAAGGGGTAACCGCGCTAGTGAGCGGTGCCAATCGTGGGCTGGGGCGTGCCTTCACGCAAGTACTCCTTCAGGCTGGAGCGGTAAAGGTCTATGCCGGCGCGAGAGATCCCTCGAAAATCACTGATCCCGGTGTGGTTCCAGTTGCACTTGACATCACAGATCCCAACACTGTCACCGCAGCGGCCCGGCAATGTAGCGATGTAACGCTGCTGATTAACAATGCGGGTGTTATGCGGATGAGCCCGTTCATCGCCGCGCCGTCAATCGAGGCTGCGCGAGAAGAAATGATGACAAATTACTTCGGAACACTGAACATGTGCCGTGCGTTTTCGCCGGTGCTCGGTAATAACGGTGGCGGGGCGCTGGTCAATATGCTTTCGGTCGTCAGCTGGTTTACGCATCCGATGAACGGTTCCTACTGTGCATCGAAGGCAGCTGAACGCGCGCTGACAGACGGGCTGCGCCTGGAGCTGGCGGCACAGGGCACGCTGGTCGTGGGTGTCTATGCGAGCTTTATCGATACGGATATGGCGGCGTCCTTGGGCGTTTCTAAAACAAGCGCGGATGATATCGCACGTAGCGCGATTGCGGGCGTTGCCAGTAACCAGCGCGAAGTGTGTGCCGACGCGCGTAGCGCCGAGATCAAGGCCATGCTCGCGCGCGATGCCGACGCATTTTATGCGGGCCTGGCGCGACCGTCGTAATCGACGCACGTAATTGGGGGTAGCCAAGCTTGCCTGTCTGGTTCCACTTTCCTGGCTGACATTGTAGTCACGATGGCAGCACTTTTCGACAATCCTTCGTAGGGTGACACATGTTTTCGGTTCTCGGAATAACCGGTAAGGTCGGCGGAGCAGTGGCCCGATCGCTTCTTGCCACAGGCCAGCCAGTTCGCGCGATCGTGCGCAGTCAGGAAAAGGGATCCGCCTGGGCGGAGCGTGGATGTGAGGTGTGTGTCGCCGACATGGACGATCAGAAGTCACTGGTCACCGCGTTCCACGGCTCAAGAGGGGTCTTTGTCATGCTGCCGTCGAATTTCGATCAGGCAGACGGATTTCCCGAGACGGTCAGGATGGTGACGTCCATTCGCCGTGCGCTCGAGGAGACACTCCCTCAGAGGGTGGTCTGTCTGTCAACCATCGGTGCGCGGGCGACACAGTCAAACTTGCTGAGCAAGCTTGGGATCATGGAACGGAGCCTCATCGCGCTCCCGGTATCCGTCACGTTTTTGCGTGCCGCATGGTTCATGGAGAATGCGGCGCGCGACATTCAGACGGCCATGACAACCGGAACGATTGCCAGCTTTCTGCAGCCGCTCGACAAGCCGGTACCGATGGTTTCCACTGAGGACATCGGACAGGTCGCGGCGGAACTGCTCCAACAGGACGACGCGATACAGCGTGTTGTGCAGCTTGAAGGACCGCAACGGGTGACGCCGACCGAAATCGCGATTGCGCTCGGCAAGTTGCTCGCACGGCCGGTGCGCGCGGAGGTGGTACCAAGGCAGACGTGGGCCGACCTGTTCCGCTCGCAGGGCGCGTCCAATCCCGAACCACGTATACGCATGCTCGATGGCTTCAACGAAGGATGGATCGAGTTCGACGGCGACAAGTCTGCGATACGGAAGGGTTCTATCACGATCGATCGGGCACTCGAACGTCTGATACAGCGAATGTCGCAATAGAGTGGTCATGGTAGACCCATGATTTTTCTTGCGTCCATGCGATCCGTTGCCACCGTTGCTGTTCAGGATTCTGTCTATGCTCAAGGAAGCGCACGTGGTCCGGCAACTGGTACCGTTTTCTGCGGTAGCGTTTCTGGGCTTTCTCGCGGTTGGTCTTCCGTTACCCGTGCTGTCGCTCTATGTGCATGAAAGACTAGGTTTCGGCACGCTTGTTGTCGGCGGCGTAATTGGTCTGCAGTCACTCGCTACGCTTCTGACGCGCCAGTATGCCGGTCGGCTGTCGGATACCCGTGGCCCGAAGCTGACCTCGCTGGTGGGGCTCCTTTTCGCGTCCTTAGCGGGTTTGTTTTATCTGCTCGCCGCTGTCCTGGTTCAGCACCCGGGGGAGAGTCTCGCGCTACTTTGCCTTGGGCGTTTGCTTCTCGGTTTGGCAGAAAGCCTTTTCATTACCGCGTTGGCTGCGTGGAGTATCGGTCGTGTCGGTTCGGAATATGCAGGTCGGGCGATGGCGTGGTCAGGCATCGCGATGTACGCAGCACTGGCTGTCGGCGCGCCGCTGGGGTTGGCAATCTATCGTGCCGCTGGCTTCGGTGCTGTCGCGGCTTGCGCGGTCCTTGCCCCACTTCTTGGCGCAGCGGCTGCAAGCACATGGCAAGCCTTCGCCGTCGAACGCATCGCCCAGCGTACTTCCTTCTTACGCGTGTTGCGCATGATATGGGTACCCGGACTCGGCATGGCACTGGCGTCCTCCGGCGTAGGCACGATAAGCGCGTTTTTACCGCTACGCTACAGCATGGCGGCGTGGCCTCATGCGGGTTTCGCGCTTGCGGCCTTTGGCGCTGCCTATATTGTGATGCGTCTCGTCCTGGGTGGCCTTCCTGACCGGCTGGGTGGGTATCAAACGGGTCTTGCTTCACTCTTTGCAGAGACCATCGGGCTTGGACTGATCGGCTGGGCAAGTGACCCCTTGATCGCGCTGGCTGGAGCCACTATCACCGGGCTGGGTTACTCGCTTGTCTTTCCCTCTCTCGGCGTTGAGGCAATGAGGCGCGTGCCCGGCGAAAACCGCGGTCTCGCGATAGGTGCCTATCTTGCGTGCTTCGATCTGGGGCTCGCGATTGCGGGTCCCGGTGCCGGTGCGGTCGCACGATCCTACGGCATACCCTCTGCGTTTGCGGCAGCTACGGCAACCGCTCTCTCGGCGTTGTTACTGATCTGTGTTGACTGGCGATGGCTGAGAAAGTCCGGGCCGATCGGAGGTCGGATTTAACATAATGGGCGCGATGAAATGCGCTTGCCAGCTAATGGCGCACTCGTGCAGTCGTCGCTGTGAAAGCGGAACTCAATATCGTACATGGCACCAGACTGACCTTAACCAAGGAGATTGACATGCTGAATCGACGAACAATGATCAAAACTGTAGGCGCGCTTTCTCTCGCCGCCTCGGCCCTGACAACAAAGTCTGTGTTGGCGCAGGGAAATACTGCTGCATTGGCTGGCGCTTCGCGCTCATCGGCATTGCCGCGCGGCGTGACGCTGCTGTCCATTTATCAGCCCGATGGTTCCGAAACGCTCGGCGTCAAAACTCCAAACGGCATCCTCGATGTGGCTAAGGCCAACGCATTGCTTAACGCGAACGTCCCTGTGACGCTCGAAGCGTTGCTACGTAACGGTAATGGCGCAGAATTGACATCGCTGATCGCCGCAGCGGCTCGCAATCCGGCCGCTGCGTCCGCTTACCGTGAAGAATCGTCTATACGATACGGCAGGCTGTTTACTTCGCCCGGCAAGATCGTCTGCGTCGGATTGAATTATCGCGAGCACGCGGAGGAGACGCACGAAGCTTTACCCAAAGTACCCATTCTGTTCAACAAGTACAACAACACGCTCGCAGCTCACCGGTCGACGATCAAGTTGCCGCCGCGCGAAGTGTCCTACCAGTTCGACTATGAAACGGAACTGCTCATCGTGATGGGTAAGACCGCACGAAACGTGACCGAAGCAGACGCGCTTGACTACGTGGCCGGCTATGCGGTGGGCCATGACTTCTCGGCGCGCGATCTGCAGATGGATACGGGGGGCCAGTGGATGGTCGGCAAGACGCTAGATGGCTTCGCGCCGATCGGGCCATATTTTGTGTCAGCCGATCTCGTCGGCGACCCGAACAACCTTTCGCTTCAAACCCGGATCAACGGCCAGGTCCGGCAATCGAGCAACACGAGTCGTTTCATCTTCAATACACAGGCAATGATCGCCTATACGTCGAAGCTATTCGCGCTCGAGCCGGGTGACATTATTTTCACGGGTACGCCGCCTGGCGTTATCCTCGGCAAGCCGAAGGATCAGCAGGTCTGGCTTAAGGCGGGCGACCAGATCGAAAGTACGATAGAGAAGCTGGGCACCTTGCAGTTCGATCTGGCGTAACGGCCGTACGCGGGGTGGGAAACCATCTCGCGTTTTTTGCAGCGCGACGGTTGATCAGGATCAGGCGGTCAGATGGTGAATTCTCGTAGTCGGCCGCCGGCTGCCAGGGGCATATCATGGATCCGCTTGCCGGTTGCGTCAGCAATTGCATTGGCGACAGCCGCAGACGTCGGTCCTTGCGACGCCTCCCCGGTACCCAGGAACGGTGCACCGGGCCGGTCGATGAGATGCACCTCGACGTGCAGCGGCACTTCGGAAAACCGCATGATCGGATAGCCGCTCCAGTCGAAGCTTCGGATACGTTCGCTGTCGTATTGCACCTGCTCATACAGTGCCCAGCTGGCCGACTGCAGAATGCCACCTTCGACCTGGTTACGCACGCCGTCCGGATTGACGATCTGGCCACAGTCGAGCGCCGCGACGGCTCGTTCGATCTGCACGGCTCCGGTTTCCGGCACGACGCGAAGTTCGACGGCGATCGCCAGATAGCTCATCAGGTTCTTGTACTGTGCGAACGCGAACCCCACACCGTGGCCCGGGCGTCGCGCGTGCTTCGGGTTCCAGCCAAACTGCCGCGCTGCCAGCTCGATCACGTCACGACCACGAGCGTTGTCGAGATGTCGCAGCCGGAATTCAACAGGATCGACCTGCGCCGCGCTGGCCAGCTCATCCATGAAGCTCTCGATCGTAAATATGTTCTGGAAGGCGCCGAGTCCGCGCTGGGCTGAGACTCGCAGTGGCATGTCCGGCAGAAAGTGGTGCTGGATGTTGAAATTCGGGAAGTTGTAGAGCGGTATGCTGTTGCGGTCGCCGCCGCCTTCCGGCATCGGGATGGGTTGGGGCGGGGCAGGCGTAAAGGGCTGCGCGAGATATTGCGCGCCGAGCAATCGCCCCGCGTTGTCGATACGGAAGTTGTGCGTGTTGCTCCAGATTTCATATTGCCAGTCGATCACGTGGCCGGTCGCGTCGAGCGATGCGCGCACGTCCGTCACCATTGCTGGCCCGAACAGATCCCATGTATGTTCCTGCTCGCGCATCCATTGGACACGTATCGGTCGGCCGGGAACGGCCCGTGCGATGAGTGCGGCATCGGCGGCGGCATCGTCGGCGGGATTGTGGCCGTAGCAACCGGCGCCGGGAACGTGGATGCAGCGGATGTTTTCCGGTTTCATGCCGAGCATCTCCGCGAGCCCGCCGCGCAGCGGGAATACGCCTTGTGCGTGCGTCCACACGGTCATCTTGCCCTGATCAAGATGCGCGACGGCACACGACGGCCCAATCGATCCGTGGGACAGATACGGCTTCGTGAACCTGGCGTGCAGCGTTCGCACGGCAGGTTGCGCCGGACCATGTTGCTCGGCCACCTGAATTTCCCGCCGCGGGAGCGTGAGCAGCGTCTCGTAGATTGTCGCTGGCGTCGGCAGCTTCGCGGAGGTGTCCCAGCGGGCGGTCCGCTCGAGCGCACGCATTGCCTGGATCGCCTGCCATTCGTCCTCGGCGACCACGGCAAGATAGCTGCCGTCGCGGACAACCTTGACGACACCCGGCATCATTTCCACCGCGTTGTCGATGGAAATCAACCTGGCGCCATACGAGGGAGGGCGCACCGCCCTTGCGTGGAGCATGCCGGGCAGGCGCATGTCCTGCACGTAGCTCGCTCCACCGGTGACTTTGCCGGGAATGTCGATGCGCTGTATCGGCTGCCCGATGACGTGATGTCGAGCCGGCGCGATCAACTGCGACTGCGCGACGGCGTTACGGTGCAG
Source organism: Paraburkholderia phenazinium (assembly GCF_900141745.1). Taxonomy (NCBI): domain Bacteria; kingdom Pseudomonadati; phylum Pseudomonadota; class Betaproteobacteria; order Burkholderiales; family Burkholderiaceae; genus Paraburkholderia; species Paraburkholderia phenazinium. The sequence continues at coordinate 1,779,410 of NZ_FSRM01000002.1, forward strand.
GTTGAGACCGCTGACTGCCTCGCCGAACGTGAGTCTGCGGTTATCCGGCGCGACGATCGTCCCATCGCGGATCTGCAGCGTATCGGCGGACACGCCCAACTTGCCGGCGGCGGATTCCAGCAACAGGACACGCACTTGCGAGCTCGCATGCATGATGGCTGTACCGCTGTCCGCGGTGGAGTGGCTGCCTGCGGTGTAGCCCTCGTTCGGCGTCGAGCCCGTGTCGGCGGTGATCAGGTGAATGTCACCGGGACGAACCTGAAGCTCCTCGGCGGCGATCTGGATGAAACCGGTGCTGATTCCCGTGCCTAGTTCAGCCTTGCCTGTGTATACGGTGATATGACCATGTTCGTCGATGCGTATCCATGCATCGAGCGAGGGCGTCCCGGCCAGGTTGCCAGGCAAGCTGGTCAATGCTGCGCTGGTAGCATTGGGTGCGGCGTCTTCCGTGGCCCGCTGGGCCATGACGTCCACAGCAGGAAACAGCGCGAAGCTCACCGTCAGGGAGCCGGCGACGAGGAGGCGTCGGCGGCCTGGGTTCGTGGGGGCGTCCGGATTGGAGGGGGGACGCACGTTCATGCATCGGCTCCCTGCGCGCGGTGTTGTTCACGCATTGTCTGCGAGGCTTCCACGATAGCGCCGATGATACGCATGTGGGTACCGCAACGGCACAGGTTGGGCTGCATGTGTTCGCGAATCTCGACTTCTGTGGCGCCGGGCTTCTGTTCGAGTAGCGCCTGTGCGCGCATGACCATGCCGGCGATGCAGTAGCCGCACTGCGCCGCTTGCTTGTCGATGAAGGCTTGCTGAAGCGGCGACGGCCGCTCGACGGTACCGAGTCCTTCGATCGTCAGCACCGGTCGGTCCTTGACGGCTGAGATAGGCATCAGGCACGAAAACACTGCGCGTTTACTGACGACGACTGTGCAGGCGCCGCACTGTCCGAGCCCGCAGCCGTATTTCGCTCCATTGAGCTTCAGATGATTTCGCAGCGCGTAGAGAAGCGGCATGGACGGGTCGACGTCGAGGTTGTATTCGACACCGTTGACTGAGAGCTTGGTCATGGTTGTGGAATCTCCTTGCGGATTGCGGCGGTCGTCCGGGATACGTCTTTCCAGACGGGGCGCTGCGCATACTGGGTACGCAGGTAGGCGAGAAGGTCGTCGACCTGGTCGTCGTCGAGAACGTCGGCAAACGGGGGCATGTAATGCGCCGTCGCAGAGCCGTTCCACGGATTGCCCTGCAAGACGAGATGGATCGCATCGCGTGGGCTGTCGGAGGTGAGGACGGAGCTGAGCCCGAGCGCAGGGCTGCCACCGATTTCGCGCATCGGCGCTTCGCTCGCATGACAGCCGGCACACGACGATGCGAACAAGGTCCCGCCACGGATGGACTGTGCACTTGCATCGTCGGTCCTGGAGGCTTTCTCGCGGGAGGATGCAGGTTGCGCCGGTGCGGGCGGCGGTTGCAACGACATCAGGTAAGTGGCGATGGCCTCTACATCGGACTCCGGCGCGTTGCCCAGGTGTTGCGTGACGGGCAGCATTGGACCAGCTGCGGCGCCGTGCTCGGAGGCGAGCCCGGTACGCAGGTAGTCGACGAGCTGTGTGTGGGTCCACGGTTTTGGCGCACGTGTCAGTGCGTTGAGCGGCGGCGCGTTCCAGCTGTCAATCAGGTTGCCCGCGAATGCTTCGCCGTTTTTTTCCGCACCCAACGCGTTCATCGGCGTGTGGCACGATGCGCAGTGGGCGGCTCCTTCTACGAGATAGCGGCCCCGCAGCCATGCCGGCGATTCCGACCTGTCCGGCGGCTGAAGTTCGCCCGTTTTGAGGTACAGCAGATTCCACCCAGCCACGAGTGGCCGGAAGTTGAGCGGAAAGCGCAGATCGTTCGGGTGCGCCGGTGCGCTGACTGGTGCGACTGACATCAGATAGGCATAGAGTGCAGCGATGTCGCTGTCGCTCATCTTCGTGAAATGCGGATACGGAAAGGCTGGGTACAGCAGATGGCCGTCGCGTGAAACGCCTTCGCGCAGCGCGCGCGTGAACGCATCGAGCGGCCAGCGGCCAATGCCGGTATCCGGATCGGGCGTGATATTCGTGCTGTAGATCACACCGAACGGTGTATCGAGTGGCATGCCGCCTGCGAAAGGTTTTTCGCGGTTGGCGGTATGGCAGTACATGCAGTCACCCACTTCTGCGACTTGCTCCCCGTGGGCGACCAGCGCCGTGTCGGCGCCAGTCGGTGCAGGGGCCAACAGCGGCTCAATCGAGGGTTGCCATGCGTAACGGATTGCGCATGCAAGGGCGACTCCCGCCACTCCGAGCATAATCAAACCAAGCTTTCCAGCTTTCACCATCAGAACTCCCAAGCGAAGGTGGGATCGTCTGAAACCCACGATCACATTCGCCCTTGTATTGGCGAACGTTACAGATTGCTGGGGCGGTTGTTTTTCTCTACGATTTGCTTGTGCTCGTAGTCAGTGCTGGCAATGATGCCGTCACGATGGCTAGTGTTCTTCAGAAACCCACTTCAGCGTAGCAAGCCAGAGATCATGGCCGCGGTGCATGAGGCTCTCATCGGTCTCGCGTAGATGGGCTGGGGCGGCACCGTTACCTACTTCGTCCATCGCTACACGACAGGAGCTCCCCTCAGGCGTGAGATACCACGTGTGGTAGAAGCTGGGCTGAGTACCTGGTGCATAGCCGTACCAGCCGATACGCGTGTACGGAACGAATTCGTGAATCCTGCTTTCCAGTTGCAGGCCGAATGTTGTCCAATGAAACACGGAGTCGCGAGTGAGGACGGGGCTGTCACCGATGATGTGGACATCTTTCGAATTTGGATACCACTGAGGCCATTTGGTGGCATCGATTATGTTGTCCCATACGCGTTCGCACGACGCATGGATGACGGTCTCATTGTGGGAAAAGAGGTCGGCTGTTTCCGGGTTGAAACCTTCGGGCCAGTGAATCTCCCGCGAACGGTGTTGGAGATCGAATTGCATCGTTTTGACGTCGTTTGTGGCCGGCTGAGCGGTCGGCTGCATACTGCCCTGGCTAAATGCGGGGAACGCTGCAAGCGCGCTCCCTGCAATCGCCAGCAATGCGAGGGCGCGGGGAATAGTCATATTGCCTTCAGTCATGGGGTCGTCCTTTCGTCTTTCTCACCTATTTGCTGTGGGATTAGACACGGTCCTTGTCATGAAAGCGCTGCATCCAGTGCGGATACGGTACGTCCGGTTGCGAGATGCGATCGAGCCGGTCACGGAGTTCTGGCGGGAGCACGAGTTCTGCTGCTTGCAGATTGGCGCCAAGTTGCTCGTCGGAACTTGCCCCGACGATCACGGTTGCCACTTCGTCGCGCCCGAGCAACCAGGCGAGCGCGACCTGCGCTGGCGTTGTGTTCAGTGCATTTGCGACCACGCGTAATTCCTCGACGATGGGATCGACCTTTTGCGGAACGATTGGCGGAAAGTTGAGATTGGTGCGCCGACCCTTTGCAGGTTCGCCGTTCTGCGCGGTGTATTTGCCGCTCAGATAACCGCCTGACAGAGGACTCCAGACCATCAGCGCCATGTCGTGTTGCCGTGCGACGGGCGCGACTTCGTGCTCGATGTCGCGTGCGGCCAGCGAGTAGTGCACCTGATTACTGGCAACCTGCGCCCAATGCGCCTGCGACGTGATCGCGTGTGCCCGCTCGAGTTCGGAAGCACTGAAATTGCATACTCCGATGTGCCGGACCTTGCCCTGTGTAACCAGATCGTCGAGCGCGCGCAAGGTTTCGTCGAGCGGTGTAAGTGCGTCGCGATCGTGCAGTTGCAACAGATCGATGTGATCGCGGCCGATCCGCTTCAGGCTCGTTTCGACCGTGCGGATGATATGCGAGCGCCCAAGGCCCACCTGGTTGGGGCCGGGGCCTGTACGCAGGCGGACCTTGGTGGCGACGAGCATGCGCGTTTCGTCGAGGCCCAGATCGGCCAACACCTGGCCGACCACCACCTCGGACTGACCCTGCGAATAGGCATCGGCAGTATCGATCAGATTCACCCCATTATCCAGGGCAAGACCCACAAGACGTGCTGCCTGCTCACGATTGAGGCCGGCGATCGTTGCCCAGATGCCTTCACCTGCGCCGAACGTCATGGCGCCGAGTGTGAGACGGGAAATGCGCAGGCCGGAGCGGCCGAAGGTGCAGTAGTTCATGACAGTGAGCCCGCTTTATGTTGAGAACACTTCACACAATAGGGAATCGACGGTCAGTCGCCTAGAGCGTAAGATGCGAAGACTCTTTTCGGCTTAAGCGAGTAATCGGATGCGCGTTGATCAGTTGGCTGCCATGCGTCTTTTCGTGCGCATTGTGGAAACGGGCTCTTTCGGTAAGGCAGCCCGTTCAATGGACATGTCTTCTTCGAATGCAACGGAACGGGTGGCCCGCCTTGAGAAAATCCTGGGCGTGCGGCTTTTGGCCCGCACGACGCGTGCGGTTGCCGCCACCGAGGCTGGTACGCGCTATTACGAGGTCTGTCGCCGGGTGCTCGGCGAACTGGACGAAATCGAAGCTTCACTGACCGGTTCTCAAGAGGCGCTCGCGGGGCGGGTCCGAATCAGTGCGAACATCTCGATTGCCCGTTCGATTCTCATACCGCGCTTGCCTGATTGGTTTGAGCAGCATCCGCAGATCCACGTCGAACTGGTGATGAATGACCATCGCAGCGATTTTGTACGCGACGGGATCGATTTCGCGGTACGGATTGGAGGACTTGAGGATCAGGACCTGGTGCTGCGGCCCCTGGGGCGTCCACGACGCGTCACGGTCGCCTCGCCCGCGTATCTACGGAAAAGGGGGCGGCCGCAGTGTCCGGAAGACCTCGCCGAACACCATCTGATCGACTTTCTGCTGCCGCAGCAAGGAGCGCGGCTCGAGTGGGAGTTCGACAAGAACGGGGAACGGCAGGAACTGTTCCCTCGCAGTATCGCCTCGATTGGGGATTCCGATGCCCGGCTGCAACTGGCGATCGCCGGCATGGGTATCGTCCAGAGCCTCTCGTTCCTCGCTGCGCCCGCACTACGCGAGGGCAGGCTGGAGCGGATCCTGACCTCATGGGAGACGCCAGCGCCCGAAGTATCGATTCTCTATCCAAGACACCGCCATCTGCCAACGCGGACCGAGGCCACGATGGATGCCTTCACAACATGGATCAGGGAGGTCATTCGTGACGCGGCTTGAACGGTCCGTTGAGAGTGGCCGATCTCATGGGTTCAGTCTTCCATCACGGCGATGTGATCCCGGATGCTTTCCGCTCCCAGCGGTGCCGTCTCACCTGCGTCGACCAGCATCCAGCTCAGGGCGGCGGCTATCAGTGCAATGGCGCCGGCCGTAAAGAACACGGCCTCATACCCACTTCCAAAGCTCCACTGCGCAAATGACGAACCACCGCGCTGGCCAGCCAGCACCTGCGCGGCATGCAAATTACCACCCGTGATCATTCGCGTGAGCTCTTTGCGCACCGCCGCCGGGTACCCAGGCAAAGCGTCTGCGAGCGACGCCTGGACGCGGGAAACCAGGATCGCCCCCAGCGTCGCAAAGCCGATCACGATTCCGCTGAACTTGACGGTACCCGAAACCCCGGAGGCCATCCCCGCACGGTCTGAGGGAATGACAGTCATGCCGACCCGGGCGGTTTCCCCATTGAGAATTCCGGCACCGCAAGAGGCGACGAGCATGCTGACGAGGATGGGTGTATAGGCGAAACTGCGCATTTCGGTGGACGTCCATATCAATCCCAGCCCGACCAGTGCCAAGCCTGTGCTGAGAAGCAGGCGACCGGAACAACGCGGCGCCAGCCACCAGGCGACGACGCGTGGGATCACGAATAGCGGCAAGGCCATTGGCAACATGAGAAGCCCTGCGTCGAGCGGCGTGCGGCCCATGCCATTCTGGAAGTACATCGGCAAATAGGTCAGCATGGTCAGAAAAGCCATCCCGTAGGCTAGTCCGGCGATATTGGCGCCGACATACGTTGGCTGGTAAAAAAAGCGCAGATCGACCATTGGCCGGACTTGTCGTGTCTCGGCAGTCAGGAACCCGGCAAAGAGGACCGCTGCCCCGATGAACTCCGCCAGAATCAGATGATTGGACCATCCGGCACGGTTACCCGAGATAAGGGCAAGCGTCAGCAATATCAGAGAGCCGCCGAAGGTCGTCACACCAGCAATGTCGAGTCGCTTCGCTTGCGGATCTTTCGAATCCTCGACCGCGTACAGCGTCAACGCGATCATTGACACGCCCACCGGTAAATTGACGAAGAAAATCCAGCGCCAGCCGAGATATTGGGTGATCAGGCCGCCGGCGACTGGCCCGAGCATGATCGCAACGCCGATGACCGAGCCCCAGAACGAAAACGCACGGGCCCGTGCGAGTCCACGAAATGAGTGGGAGAGGGTTGCCATCGCCGCACTCAGCTGCAAGGCCGCACCGACTCCCTGTAGTGCTCGTGCCCAGTTGAGCGCCGTATCAGAGTGTGCCGCGCCGCACATCGCCGAGGCGCCCGTAAACAGGACCAGGCCGACGATCAGCATGCGTTTGCGACCAAAGCGGTCGGCAAGCGTTCCGGCCGGCATGAGCATGGCCGCAAAGGTCAAGGTATAAGCGCTGATAACCCATTCGACTGCGGCGAAATCGGCATGTAACGAACGGGCAATCGAACTCAACGATACGGCGATGATGTTTCCGTCAAGGTTGATCATGAACGACGGTATGGACACGCACAGCATGATCAGGAGTTGTTTTGATGCCTTCATGGACTATCTCTCCTACTGGGGCCGTCTGCATGGGAAGTTGTCCGCAGCTGCGCGCTCCCATCCTTTCCCTAGCCTTGATGAATTTGATGACAACGATTGCAACGTTCAGACTTATATCATATTTTTTCTATTTAAATCAATATTATGATGTTTTGCAATCGTTATCATTTGTGGTTTCGTGGGGCGAGTTGCCGGGAATTCAACGGGCCGGGATGCTGCGATGCTTTTGGCGCCTCCATTGGAGACGGGCATGAAGAGAATTGCTGTTTTGATACACTCAACGCCGCACGATCTTATGGGTATGAACATGCCGGTATCGGGGTGTACATGGTGAATCTGAAACAAGTCGCCGCGCTTGCCGGGGTGTCGTCGTCCACCGTTTCGCGCGCGCTTGCAGCGCCGGAGCGCCTGCACCCGAAGACGCTGAAAAAGGTCAGAGAGGCAATTGCGTCGCTTGATTACGTCCCGTACGCGCCAGCCCGCGTACTCCGGTCGGGTCGCTCGCGAACCATCGGTATCGTTGCGCCGACATTGATGAACGAGTTGTACGCGCGAGCCGTTGATACCCTGGAAAGCGAATTTCTTCAGTTGGATTACACGGGGCTGCTAACCTGCCATCGTGATGATCGAGATCTGGAGTTGCGTATCGTTCGGACGCTTATCGAACGCGGAGTCGATGGCCTCGCGCTAGTCGGTTCCAGCCATCATCCCGACGTGCTAACCCTGATACGCAGGCAGGAACTTCCTTATGTATTGATGTGGGCGACTGACCCGGAGCGCGTTCATCCGACCGTCGGCTATGACAACCAACGTGCCATGGGGCGCGTCACTGAGCATCTCGTCAACCTTGGGCATGTCCGTATTGGCGTGCTCACAGGTCCGTCCGATGTCCATCAGTTGTCGGCCGCGAGACTCTCGGGCATACGCGAGGAGTTGGGGCGTCATGGAATAGCCTTGCGGCCTGAAGCTGTGATCGCTACGCCGTATGACCCCGAGTCCGTTCGCTCCGCAGCGCGTCAATTTCTTTCCAGGGCAAATCCTCCGACTGCGCTTATCTGCAACAACGATTTCGTAGCGGCCTGGGCGCTTGCCGAGTGCAGAGCGCTCGGCGTTTCCGTTCCGGGTCAGGTGTCGGTAACGGGTTTTGGCGACTGGGATCTAGCCAGACTCGGTTCTCCATCGCTCACCACCATCCATTCCGATGCCGTTAAGATCGGACACCTAAGTGCTGAAAACCTGTTGGCGCAGGTCAACAACGTGGGTAATCAGCCCGTCAGGCAAGACGAGTTCGAAGCGGAACTCATTGTGCGGGAAAGTACCGCTGCAGCGCCGGCGGTATAGATTGGCCTGCTTTCGAACGACATACCTCAGCGAGCTTCGTGTCTGGAAGGCGCGGAGTATGCAGGTTGCGCGGATCCTGTCGGGACGCTGAAAAACTCCCTCGGTCGCGCGCTGCGGAGTGAACCGCTAAAGTCGCGTTACTGACGCGCACGGCCTTGGCCGCTCGCTTTGTGTTCATATGCGGCTGGCAACCGGTTGCACAGATCCTTGACCAGCGTGCCCACCCATGCGCGATCGTCACTACTGAGCCGCTCGAGTTGCTCGGCGATCTCCAGGCTGACATCTGTTGGCCGGTCGGACGCGCGCCTGAGCAATGTCACGACCGGAATTTTATAGAGATCCGCTAGCTCCAGCAGACGCGGGATGGTCGGCCAATGCGCGCCGCGCTCAAAGCGGCTTACGGTCTCGACAAAAACGCCAAGATGTTCGGCCACCTGCTCCTGCGTTAGCTGTGCATCGGCTCGGGCCGCTGCTAGCGCGCGCCCCAAATGCTTTGCGGTCTTCTGCTCGTTCACGGCAGTCAAAAGTCACCATTTCATGTTGTCATTCAACATGAGATGGTCTCTTCAATGTACTGATCTGATAACATCGCTTTATATTGGTTGGCAACATTAATTGTTGTCTTGTCGTGTGTTTTGCGTTTCCGTGTCACCGTAAGGGAGAGATATGTTGTTCACAGATGCAAACTGGGCCGAGTCGAGTGCGTTCCGGCGCGCCATCGCAAAGCCGTTCCAACCGTGGAGGTGTGTGGGATGGACGGACGACACGATCTGTTTCTGGGTTTTCCCCGCGCCCCAGTCTGACCGGACCGGAGCACTGCCCGACGGGTTGCTGGTCGTCGACCCGGCGGCGCTTCTCGATATCGCGAGTGAACTGACGTCAGGGAGCTTCTCTGTGTACGTCATGGATGCACCCGCCGAGGATCGGCCATCTGCGCGAATGCAACGCGTGACAGGCTTGTTGACCCAGCAGCAAATCATTGCGCCGGCGTACGACTACTGGTACAGAACGGAAGAGGGTGATCTGCATCCCTGCTCCCGGCTGCGGCATCGCCTTCCCAACGACGCCCCATTGCAGCTTGCACTCAACCTGGATGCACAGGATTGCAATGACCCGGTTGTAGACGCGACGTAGTCGAATCGGACATGGAGGACATCACCCGGTTGGTCCAGCTTCTGATGGATTTCGCGCCACGCGGAGAGCCGCTCGATCTAGGCTTCCTCGCCGAATACGGCGTGACGTCGGTCGAAGCGTCAGATCTCGTAACAGGCGGTTGGCTGCGGCGACTTTCTGACGACGCTTACCTACTCCGAGGTGATTTGCCGGCTCTCGACGGCACCGTTGCCTTTTTTGCCCGACGCGTTCCCGGGCTTCATGTGAGCGGCAAGGCCGCATTGGACATGCGAGGCATACGCTATTACCTGTACGCACGCCCCGGATCAATCTGTGGGGCGCCGTGCCCTTCGAATTTCCTTCGTGGGCGAAAGAGTTGCTGTTGCTCACGTACGAGCACGACCGCCTGTTTGACGATGCCTTGCCGACGACGTTCGCGATTTCGGCGTTGCCCGCGCGTAGTGCAAGGATGCCGGTGGCGGCCACAGAACGTGCCATCCTGGAATATCTGGCCGGTTCTGTGCATGACGAAAGGCTGCACGAGGATAACGTCAATCTCGTGGGCATGCTGCGAAACATCCGCCTCGACGTGCTGCAAAAACTGGTTGATCACTGCCCGCAGCGCGATGTTGTCTGGACGCTCAAGTCTATCGGGGAAGATGAAGATTTCGAGTGGGCGAAGCAGCTAGTATGCTGAACCTTTTCACCGTGAAAACGATGGGCCATTAGCTGCTTCTGGTCGAATCCGGTATCTGTCGGGCGCGCTGGCGCACAGTACGCCGCGAGGCTCCCGTGCCGCCGACAACCGCCACGCGCTGGATTACCGTCACTTCATCGATTCTCTCAAGCGCAAGCCTCAGGCGTTCAGGGGACTTGCGTTTCGCGACGCGCTGTTTCCGCGCGATGCCCACCGCCGGACCTGGGAGCGGCTGGAGGCGCAACCGATGCAACGTCAGGCATGCAAGACCATGGTGGGGTTGCTCGAACTTGCAGGACACCACGGCGTTGAAGCGTTGCTGGCGCAGCGGCTTGATGCGTTACTCGTAGTCGGCGAACTGCCCGACCTGAAACAGTTGCGCGACGAATTCGCTCCGCGCGAGGCGCTGTGTCCCGAGGTGGTGGTCGAGATGCCTCTCATCGCAGTCTATGACGAACTCCTCGACAAGGCGGCCGCATGAACGCACCCGCCTATGAGAACGGTCGTCTGGCCCTGATGCTCAACGAGCTGCGCCTGCCCACCATCGGCAGGTTGTGGCCCGAGTTCGCGGAACGCTCTGACAAGGAAGGCTGGCAGGCTTCACGGCTGCTCGGCGCATTGCTCGAGCACGAACTGGCCGAACGCGCCAAACGACGCATCGAGCGCCACCGAACCGAGTCGCATCTGGACCCGACCAAGACACTTGCTACCTTCGATTTCGGCATGGTGCCGATGGTCTCGAAGGCGCATGTCACTGCGCTGGCAACCGGGGAATCCTGGCTGGAGAAAGGCGCCACGATTCTCCTGTTCGGGCCGCTTCGTGCCGGTAAGAGTCATCTGGGATCGGCCATCGGGCACGCGCTGATCGACGCTGGCTACCGGGTGCTGTTCACGCGCACCAGCGAACTCGTCCAGAAGCTGCAGGCTGCACGCCAGCGCCTGCAGCTGCCATCCGCGCTCGCGAAGCTCGATCGCTTCGATCTCATCATCTTGGATGACCTGTCGTATGCGCGCAAGGACCAGGCCGAAACCAGCGTACTGTTCGAGCTGATCGCCGAGAGGTATGAGCGAAAAAGTCTTTTAATAACGGCCAATCAGCCGTTCTCTGGCTGGAATGACGTGTTCCCCGACCCCGGCATGACGGTCGCAGCCATCGACGGGCTTGTCCATCACTCGACGATCTTTGAACTGTATGTGGAAAGCTATCGCCGTCGAAAGGCCAGCGACAAACAGAGCGCGCCGGCGACAATTACGATGGAGGCGCGACAACTATGAATTAGCCAGCGACAACTACACCCGTTGACCGGCCAAAATAGTTGTCGCTGACCGGCCGTGCTGCTTGACGCTGTCTAATCGGCAGCCGCCGCCTGACGTACGAGACTGCCTTTACGTTTCTTGGCAGTGCTTCCGATGAAATCAGTTCGCTGAATCCGCGCGAGCGTATCATTTTCGGCGCGTCAACTGTCAGAGAGGCGGACTATAGCTTCCTTATAGAAAGCAGAAAACGATTTCTCCATGAAGCCAAGAAACTTCCCCTGCTACTGGTATCGAGCAAAAAGAAAGTGCTGCCCGACTACCTTCCGACACTGGCAGGCCAGAAGACAACGTTGTTCTGGCATGGCGCCATTCCTGGGTTGACCGACAAGAAGAACTCCTTCCGCTTCGACCTTGATGCCAGTTCTCCGTACGCGGGCGTCGCGCTCAGATCCGGAGCGCTGCGACCTTGGGCAAGTGCAGCGGCTGCGAACGCGCCGGAGTAGTCATAGACTCAGGTACTGCACGACGCGTGCGGAGTCGAGCCGGATTTGTATTCGTGATGATCTGGGCGTGTTCCTAAATGTGCCGGCCGTTCCTGACTATCTGGATATCCGCGGCTACGAGTCGGAACCGCCTGTCTTCGCGGGTCACACCACTGCGGATGCCCGTGTGGGTCTTCAGCAATACCGTACTGGATGGCGCAGATCGATGCCTGGCAAAGAGGATGCCAGGGCACACTTCGTTAGCTGGCGAACGCTTTCTGCCGCCTTGGCCAGCTATTTGCGTACGCGAAAAAAAGCCGCCGCGATGCCGCGACGGCCTTTTGTCTTGCCCGCTTCACTCAGCCGAATAGCTCCGGGTGAGTCCCCGCCCGTACAAAAATCACCGCGTCCTTTGTGATCCGGTAGATCAAAAGAAAGTCGCCGCCAACATGGCACTCCCTGTGATCCTTCCAGTCGCCAGTCAACGCGTGGTCCTGGTACTCGGCCGGCAGCGGCCCCTCATTCATGCCCAGCAGCATCATGGCCCGCTTGAGCCGGATAAGGTCATAACGCCCCGACTCCGACAGCCGATTCCAGTCCTTCCTGAAATCCTTACTCATGTCGCTGCGCAGGGGCAGCGTCGTACGTTTGCTACTTGCGCCCTTCTTTTTCAAGCTCATCGATTAGCTCCGCTACAGAGCCGAAGCGCGCCTTTTCCCGCATCGCCCGGGATTCCCTGAGCGCTCTTACTGTTGCCTCATTTGGTTGCCGAACCTCAAACGGCAATCCCTTGTAAAGCACGACCTGGCGAAGGAACAGGCGCATCGCGTCAGACAGCGTTAGCCCGTTCTGTGCGAGTACCTTCACGGCTGCTTCCTTCAATTCCGGTTCGATTCGGGTACGCACATCGGCTGTCTTGTTATCAACAGTGGTTCCGACCATTGCATATCTCCACTCCAGAACCGTGCAAGTTCAAAGGCCAAGCCGCTTCACCGTTACCGGAAATAGTTACTTCATACTGCTATGAAATTGAAAATGACGATAAACAGCGAGATCCCGCGCGGGCCTTTGGTGGAATCTCGCGTAGGTTGATTGTATCTCAAAAGGTGGCGTGTAGCTACAACGTTGCTACAAAAATCGCGACAAGCCCGGGGCATTTTTCGCGTACGCGAAAAACCGCGATACTCTCCCATACGAGCCAGTTCGGCTTGGCGGCGGCTGGACTGGCCGGAAAAGCCGTCCACCCTACAGGCCATCACGTGCCTCTAGTCTTGCGCAAGCCTCAGCGAAGCAGTACATCCATCGAGCGGGATCAGGCTGCTGCGTAGTTCTAGCTGGCCCCGGCATTGTGTGCGGTGACTGGAGAAAGCCACCATGGCGAGTTTTGATGAAGTCGGGTTCCTGTCTGACGATCTTGAGGGCTGGCAGACGGCTGCGCGTGAACTGTTCGCCGGGCCCTTCGAGTTCGCGGGGCGCGCGAACGAGATGGGAATGCGAATGCGGAAGGCTTTTGATCTGAACGAGCTCCGCGAGGAAGTAAAGTGGGCCATTGCCGGGTTCGTACGGGCGTTGGGAGCGTTCCAGGGGGGCATCCTGATGGCTAGTCGCGGAGCGCTGCCAGAGGCTCGTGCGCTGGCACGCTTGTGCACAGAATCCGTCATCGTAACGGCCGGATTGGCAAAGGTGGAGGGCACGCTCGAACGCCTCCGCGAGGACGATGCAGCGCACGATCTCGGTGTATGTAACCGGGTTCTCGAACTCAACGGAAATGACGCTGGGGACGAACGGCTGGAAATTTTCAGGAGAAGGAAAGCTGAGATTGAAGCGCAGTATGACAGGCCGCGATCACTGAAGCTTGCGACGCTTGCTCATGAGTCAGATCTCACGCTGCTCTACGAACTTTCGTACAGGTTCACATCCGGGAACGGGGCACACGCGACGCTGGGTGCATTTGTTCGCCACATGAGGGAAGGTATCGACGGCGAGCCAGACGCGTACTTCTTCGGGCCCGATACGTCCGACATGGCGTCGACGCTTTTATGTGCCAACGCCGCTGCGATCCACCTGATCAACCTCGCTGTCGACAGCATGGGGCTGGGTGAATTCAACGCCGAACGCGGCGATCTAACTTTGCACTGGAACATTCTCAGGCCGGACCTCGAAGCGGCGAGCGCGGCGGAGGGGTTGGACTGAACTTTGGCAATTACCTATTCATACCGTGCTGTCCGCACGGACAGAGGCGGAATTCACTCCGAAACAGCGTTTATTGTCCATCTAAAGGCGGACGTCGCCAGGTTGCGCATCCGGTGAGTTCCATGAAGTCAGTTTCGGGATAACGGATCACCTGCCTGATGCAGTCAGCTACAATGGGCTGCACGCTTCTGTCTACATGTTTCACCGGTTCATGCGTCCCGTAGCCGCGACTAATCAAATACGTGCGTACGAGCTTCGTGGCAAGGCCGGTACCGGGGGCGAGTGAGGTAACAGGTACGTCGGCCTCGATCACACACGGTGTTCCGATCGCGCAGAGGATCTGAGACGTCACTGGGTCGTCCTCATGGGAGTTATAGAGCGCTTCACCGCCCGAATGACGGAAAAAGCGTCCAATGCCATGTTCGCCAGCGCGATGCGGCGGGAAAAAGCAGAACCACAGCCGTCCTGCGCGATTGCTCTCATCAGCCTGATTGGTCCTTGCGAGGCGGTCACCAATGTCGCCCGGAAGTCGGCCCGATTTGACCAGCGCATTGATGCGACGGCGCAGCATCGTATCGTCGGGCAGTTGCATCCCAGATCCGACGATCTGCGCGATCTCTATATCTGTGAGGCGGGTGCAGTGCCAGCCGGTGATCGAATACGGACGAAGGGCATCACCGACGGCGAGAATCGCTCGGTCATGGTCTGGCGGATTCACTTTCGTTGGGGCGATCTGCGAGTCCAGAAGTAATTCGTGGAGACTGTCCAGAAGGGATATCAGCCGAGCCGGCCACGCATCTGGTCGGTCAATTGGCAGTAGCACTTGGGTCATCAACGCTTCTCCATGTCCGTCGTTACCGATACGCCGGGTAGCCGAACACGTACGGTATGCAACGCCACTATGGAACTCCAAATGTATTGCTGGATGCTGGCAACCGCTGCTCATCGGATACGTGTGAGCCTATACGGGACCAGCCGTCACTCATTGAACGTCGAACACAAGGATGACGCCGTGTGGACCGGGGCCTTTCGGTTTTGCGGCCGGGTCGAGCGGTTGTGCGCCTAACGGCACTAGTTGAGAATGAGAGTCCTCCGTTCTCACGGGCCAAACACGAGGAGCTTTCGCTGGTACGACATAGAGTCCGGCATTCGTACTCACTGTCGGATGTCGCTGGGCGACTTCGATGTCTAGTCCCGCATACTGCTTCTGTAGGCTTTGGAGATGTTCGATGTACTCGGCAAGCTTCATGTTTATTTCCTCGTTGAACTGGGACCAATACGGTCTTGAGAATCTGGGCAGAGCTGGTCTACACGACGACAATTTGAGCCAAGCGTCCGATCGCTGCGACAGCCGCCGCTACCGGATCATGCATCACAAGCTGCGATCGCCATCGCACATGATGCGCAACGTCCGCTGGTTTGGTCAGTAATCCCCGACTGGAAACCAGCGATTCAATGGCCAAGGTCTTCGAGATGACAGGGCAGTTCGTAGTACCGCCCCGCGCGAACTTGAGGCTTAGCGCCTGTGCCGCTCGATCATGTTGTTGTCCCCCTTACCGGAAAACAGAAATCAATCTTTCCCACCAGGTACGCGAGACGGGGACGTCTGCTTCCTGGGTTACGTCATGCAACTGCGGAGCCTGCTCGACCTGTGCTGCGGGCGCTGCCGGATTCGATCGTTCCGCGTAATATCTTCTTGTTGCTTGCCGGTCGCGCTCCCGGCCTTCATCTATGGCCCATTGCGGCATCTCGCTATCCCAGCGGACATGCCCGCCCTTGATCCAGTAATGGGATCTACAGGGATAGCTCCAGTTGCCGATGGATGGCTCAAGGCTGACGTTCTCTCCGTCGTAGCGCATTTGCCATCCAACCGGCGACAGCGGTGTGACTACCTCACGGCCACATCCGCAGGCGCACGCATGAGAGGCAGTGGCGAACTCCATCGACAGATAGAGAACACCCTCGTCGAGCCGATCGGGGATGTACTCGACAAACATTGGTTTGAACCCGCTAACCTTCACGATTCGGGCTCCTCGTTTGTCAACTGGTTCAGATTAACGTTGTAGGTTGAGTCGTACTCGTTGCGGTCATCAACGTAGAACTGGCTAAGACGCTTCCATTTCATGACGGCCAGGGTTGCGTTCAGACAGTTCAGGTCGGTGATCTGTATGTTCGAGCCATATATTTCGTCATCGCGGTCCACCTTGGGGATTCGGGCGGACGCAAGCGCACGGGTCGCGGGCGTGCTGGTGGTGATGCGGCAGGTACCCCAGAGCTGGCTTCCGTCTTCTGTGAGGTTAATCCCCATTCCGACATCAATAAACCGCACAGTTTGCCGTTCGAGTTCCCGAACGATAAGTTGCCGAACCTCACCTTTGTCTACGCAGATGAAGACGAAGTCATAGCCCGACAGCTCCGCGACGTTGGTCTCGCTGATCATGACCTCGTGAGGCACGACACCTTTTCGCATGGCCGAATACACTTCAACCCAGTACGCAACCTTACTGAGCCGGCGATTGAGCATTTCGCGCGATGCAGCGCCAGGCGATCTGAACGCATTGTGTTGCCGATACGGATCTCCATCGTAAAGGTGGATTTCCTTGGCGTGCGTTTTCGCCACCAGGTCAAGTACATACGCACCGGTCCCACCGAGCCCGACTATCGCGATGCGCTGGTGCTTCAGGCGTGCGGCGATCGCTTGGATGCCGGCACGACTCGATGCGGTGTCTTCGTAAAGAAAAACGGACTCATCCTCAGCGGAGTCGACCGTTTTCCATGTCCGCGCGTCCACAGTCGGGTCAAGGGCTCTCGCCTGGTTTGAAATGACGTTGGCGTAGGTCGTTACCTTCTCGTAGTAATTCTCGTACGCGCCGGATTTCGGCTTGTTCGAGAAGTAGTGGTTCGCGACAAGGTTGTCGGCCAACTGGTAGGTTTTCGTTCCGTTCTTGATCTGGACAAGTTCAGATCCGTCAGGGTTGCACGGATGCTCCCCAACGAAATAGATTTGATGCGTGTTGGGGCGATCGAGAACGTCAGGAGACGCCATATTCATTTCCGACACGAGAACCCCAAGGCACACTTCACGCCTCGAATTTACGTACGGTATGGAATGAACAAGCAGGTAGCCTGATCTGATTTCCAGTTCATATCCTTCGTCGCGCAGGCGACGCAGGTCCTGATTAAGAGCGATCAGTCGGAGTGACATAGAACACCATATTTTCTTTGATCTTCACGTGCTGCCCATCGACCATCGAGCCCTCGGGATTCGCGTGCGGACCGCGAGCATAGTTGATCGTATAGATGATGTTCTCGCTCTTCACCGCGTCGGGAAACGCGAGCCTCACGACCTCCCAGTACGACAGGCGACGTCGGAATACCTCCTTGCGCTTGCCATTCACGACGATGGTCAGCCCGGTGTGTCGGGTGATGAAGCGCTCAACACCGGGTGCTGCAAGGTCGGCAAAACAGTCGTCCTCAATCAACGCTTCAGTCCCGTCCGTACCCAGTTGCCACGCATCGTGATCTGACATGTCAACGCCTGCGAGGTGCTTGAGGGTGGCGCCTGAAATCTGCGATGCGCCCCAGTCGAATGCACGCTCATCCAGCAGGAACCGGAAGGTGCGATCACTCCGAAACACGACAAACCTGTCCACAGCGTCCAGGCGCAAATCCAACGCCGAATCAGGGCGGATCTCTTCCGTCACGCCACTTCGCGTAATCCTGAAGAGGAGGTGCTGCTCGACGGGAAATGCCTCGGCCGCTTCGAGGATTGCGTTGCCGGTCACGACCGGCTCAGCAAGAACGACCTTCTTGAAGTCGAATCCTTGCATCCCGATCCGCACATGATAAGGGCCATGGTCGCGGATCGTGCGGCCTGCCGCCAGCGCATCCTGCAGATCTTCAATCGTTATGTTCATTCTGTTCTCCCTGATTCGAGCAACCGGCCACCCGGTAGCTTGATACTGATTATATAGCTAAATTTTAGCTAGTCAATAGCTTTGACATGGCTATTTTTTGGACCTAAAATTGTGGAAACAGTAAGGAGAAAGACATGGCCACATCAAAAAAGACTATGACCCTAAATCTCACCGATGCTGAGATGAGTGCGCTCGAGGAGCTTTGCGAAAAGAAGGATCTGAGCAAAACGGCGGTCCTTCGGCAGGCGCTGCGGCTTTATCAGGCTGTCGAAGTACGGGCTGAGCGAGGCGACAAGTTTTTTTTCGAGGATGAGAAAACCAAGGAAAAGGCAGAAGTTGTGATGCTATGAGCCAATTCCCGGTATACCTAGTTGATGTCGCTTCGGACGCGGCCGTTGAGGCAAGCCTGATCGAGGGCATTTCCGATTCCAACGTTAGCGACTGGGAAGATGCCTGGATGCCCGCGCTCGCGAGAGCGCTTCAGCAGCTAAAGGAGAAGGGTGTCGACAGGCGATTCTGGCCACAGAACCGGCATTGGGACTGGCGCAGAAAAGCTGAGGCCTTCAAAGGCCTGCTTGCGGCTCCATCTTTCAGCATCGTGTGCCAGGGGATGACCCAGGGCCTGATGATTGTCGAAACCCTGGAATCCTGCCGGTTGCCGCATCAGAAGGGCAAGCCGCTCGTTTATATCCAGTACCTCGAAATGGCGCCATGGAATCGCCCTGGCCTCTCCGCTGAACATCCACGTCTGAAAGGCGTGGGAACGCTACTAGTCCGCGCGGCTATCGAGCTTAGCCGTAGTGAAGGATTTGGCGGACGAATTGGACTTCACTCGCTGCCGCAGGCCAACGCTTGGTACGCAAACGTATGCGGTATGTCGGACCTGGGAATTGATTCCGCCAAGGAGAACCTCCGCTATTTTGAGATGACGCCTGAACAGGCGGAGGCGTTCATCGCCAAAGGAGTCTAGTCATGAAATTTGAAGTAACGAAAGAGTGGTGCCTGAAAATGGCGAGGCTTGAGCACGAGAATGGAACAGACGTCGAGATCGGTGCTGGCCTGTTTGCCGCAGACCCATCCACACAGCGTCCGGAGTATGCGATGGAGGAATCCGCCGATCCCAGGATAGCTTTTGGCAGATTTGTCAGACTCATGAGAAGGGGACGACAGCAGACGCTCGAGAAACTCGCGGAAGCTGCCGACATCGACGTCACCGAACTCGTAGAAATTGAGGAAGATTCACACTACAGACCGGAGCCGCGCACTGTCTTCCAGTTGGCAAGCTATTTCGCGATTCCCAGTTCGAAGTTGATGCAGTTGGCCGGTCTATCGCAACAGCGCGATAGCCATCTTGCCAATGAAGCAATACGGTTCGCGGCTCGATCCGAGAAGGTCACTGACCTGAATGAAACCGAGCGCTCCGCCCTGGAGGCGTTCGTCGCGGTACTCAGCGAGCAGAAGTAAACATAACTGCATGAGGCAACTATGGCCAGGAATCTGATTCTTTCTGCCAGGACTTCAAATGACATCGACAGTCGAGTTGAACGGGTGCTCCGGGGCCTCGGCAACCCTGAGCCTCCGTTGCGGCTTGAAGATGTTCGTGAGCTCCTCAAGTTAGATCTGGCTTTCTACACCTCGGACGATCCTGGTCTGGCTCGGGAAGCCATCAGCCGAATCCGCGTCGCGGCCGTGCAGGTATACCGCCGGCCCGCGCTGATTCTCGATGCAGTGAAGAAATTTTCTCTGAAAGCACTTTACCTGCCTGATCGTAAGCGGATCATGCTAGACAGTGCGGTACCACTGCTCAAGCACCGATGGAATGAAGCTCACGAAATTGGCCACAGTCTCATTCCCTGGCATCAGGACATGATGCATGGCGATAACGAGAACACGGTCTCGAGAGACTGCGCCGAACAGATTGAAACCGAGGCTAATTTCGCGGCCGGTCGGCTACTTTTCCTTCGGGACCGGTTTGTGAACGAAGCCCGCTCCTCGCCGGCGTGTCTTCAATCAATAATCGATCTCAAAAATACGTATGGGAATACGCTTTCAACGACCCTCTATCGCTTCGTCGAGAGCGTCGGACAGGAAACTCCCGTAGTGGGCCTCATGACCTGCCACCCGCATGTGGATCGTCGCCCGATCAATTTTGATCCAGCAAGTCCATGCCGCCATCTGATTCAGTCGCACGCTTTTCACGCAAGATTTTCCAGAATCACTGAAGTGGAGCTGTTCAACGCAGTGAGCAGCTATTGCGGACGACAGAAGGGCGGCCTGCTTGGCGAACGAGAGCTCATCTTGACGGATGACAATGGAGATTCGCACCGGTTTTTCTTCGAGACATTTTTCAATCGCTACGACGCTTTGACGTTGGGCGTCTATCTCGGCGCGGAAGCACTTATGGTTCCTGTGAGCGCGTGACCCTCATTGAACGCGGGCAATCCGTGCCGAACACCGTTTCGATTGTCGGAATGAACTCTGACTCGGCAGCGGAACTCTCAGGCAAGGAGAAGCCAATTTCAACGTAGGGACTAGCGGCTGACAGTTCGGCATTCGCTGCTTGAAAGGCGAAGCACATCAGAAATTCACAGTCGTGCGCTCACGCTGCCACACCGAAGTCGATTCCCAAAAGCTGCCATTTGTCGTCCTCCGTGAGAAGGGGTAACAGAAGTCGACGTGCCTGCGCATCGAAGTAGTCAGGACTCTGAACGATCTTTATCGCCTTCTCGACGCCTAGACAACAATTGGGTCGAAAACCAGATCCGCCCATGGGCTATCGGAAGGGCCAACTGGTTGTTCGCCGGCTCGCTACGAGCAGGCCAACGTGCTGCCGCCATCATGAGCCTGATACGCTCGGCCCAACTCAACGGCCACGACCCGCACGCCTATCTGAAGGACATCCTCACGCGGCTGCCGACCCACAAGGCCAGCGACATCTCGGCATTGCTGCCGCATCGCTGGCGTCCGCCTGTGATAGTCAATTAGCGCAATCCGTCAAGGCGGGTTTGCTGCGCGCTTACGTAGGAAACACGCGCCAGCGCCTCGTTCAATTGCGGATAACTCCGCGGCAGTCGGTGCACGCTGCATCGATTCTGGATGGCCGACTGTCACATGAGGTGGGGCGCACAGCGTGCGGGCCGAGTAGAGGTGTCGCGAAGAATACTTGCACAGTGAAAGTGCCCCACTTGCTGGTCGCGCCACGGGAGGATCACGACGCTGGCACGTCGCCGAAGCTTTCCGACACAAATTTACGCAGCTGCGACTGATCGGTAAGGGCATATGCTGCCGTGGTTTGCACGGATGAGTGACCGGCGAGCGCTTGCGCCACGGGCAGTGGCACCTGATGGCTCACAACAAGGTGATGCACGTACGAGTGTCGCAGCCAGTGGGTTGACGCGGCCATGAGGGCGAACCGTCCGGCGATGTCGTTGGCTGGAAGCTGGCCTGCGATCTCCTCGAAAGCCAGCTTCACCTCGCGATATAGTCCGCTTCGTCCCAGCCCGTGTCCTCGTGTGGTGTGGATGAGAGGCATGTCTTCGATCGGAGACGGAGCGGGCGGTAGTCCCCGCGACTCGCGGTAACGCATGATGCAGCTGACACATTGAGCAGGAAGGGGAATGCGTCTCACGCGTTGACCTTTCCCCTTCACCTCGAGTGTCCATCCTGTCCGGTCTGTATGAAGCAGTGGATAGCCGTCTTCCCACGCAAGCTCGGCCAGTCTGACACCTGTATAACGGTAGAGGCCAAGGATGGTTGCCTGGCGGTTCCGTTTTGCGTTGGCCGGCGGGGCGCTAAGCCACGCGCTAATCCATGCATCGCACGCTTCAGTGGCACTGTCTGGCAGAAAGCGCTTCGGCTCGAACGTGGGTCGTTCGCCCTTGGTACTCCCGAGTTCCAGTGCGGGGTTCACCGTTATATAGCCCGTTTTCGCCCAGTACTGGTAAAGACTTTTAACGACCGCCATGGCGCGCGCGCAGCTTGCTGCTCCAAGCGGGTGGGCGGTAGCGTGAGCTGAAATATGAGGCAGCGTATCACGGAATGCGATCAAGTGTTCGCGGGTGAGACCTGATAACGGTCCGAGATCGGCACACTGGCACCACGCGATCAGCCGTTTCAGCTCTGTCACGTACGCGCGCCGGGTATGCAAAGACCGGCCGGTACGGTCAACGAGGAATGCACGGAGTGCCGTCGCGTCGTTCGTCGAGCTCAGGGTATTTGTGCTGGGGTCCGCGTTGAAGAACCTGCCCGTTCTCGCCAACCACCTTTCATCATGGGAGGAACCGGTTATAGCAACTGCATGGCCGTCGCCCTTCGGGATCGGGTGATTGTCTGCTGAACGTTTCGTTGCATCCGGGTGCGTCAGGCGAAACCGGACGGTGAGGGTGCGTAACAGCTGTTCCAGCACCTGTCCCGAGGTGGGCGCCTGCTCGCTTGTCATCACCACGATGGTGCCAGCGTGCCAGAACTGCACGGCTTCGAGCGAATCGAGCAGCAGATTGAACACTGCCGGCTGGGCACTCTTCGCGGCGGTCATCGACGGATAACGACGTGCCAGCGTTGCCGGTGTCCATCGTTCATAGACAGGGACACCCAGCGCCGCGGACACATACTCGATCGCGTCGTCGATTCGGTCTGGCAGTCGCCGCGGCGGTGCGACCATCGCGTCGATCCACGCGGAAGGCATCATGATGCAACCTTTCAAACAGTGAACGGGCGGCCTGACTACCGGACCGGGGAATCCGCATCGCGCTGGCCCGCGAGTTCGCTCCTGAGTTTTTGCCGGTCGGCCTGGAGTTCCTCAATGATTTGCTTCTGGCTTTCAATCACTTGCGATGCTCTCGTCAACCCTCCTTCGAGGGCTGCCTTTTCAGACACCATCCCCTGCCGCAGCGTGTCGGTCTCAAGCCTGAGTTGCCTGCCGAGGCCGTCAAATTGCAGTCGGAGTGCATCAACGCGCTCCTGGTAAGCGCGGTGTGCCTCATCGCGCTGGGACTTCATCTCATCGAGCCGATCCGCCATAGTCCGTGCATTGCGATTTGCTGCTTCCAGCTGCGTCTCGGTTTCCGCGAGTCGGGCACGCAGTTCGCCAACCGTTTCGTCACGGGTGGAAAGATCCTGACGCAGATCATCCAGTTCCACCTTCAGCAGATCCACCCTCGCGCGGGCATTGTCGCGCTCGGTCTCGGCGTTCTCCACGGATTCGGCCGCCGCCTGCTGGATTTTAAGTATCTCGTGGGTCTGCGCATCCAGTGCCGCAGTCCATAACCCTCGCATCAGGTCAGAGACGTGTGGCGGAATGTCCGGCACGCGCAGGTGCGCCCGGCCCGCTGCGACGAGTTCAACTTCAATCTCGTTTATCGTCCGCCCTAACGCTGTGGTGTCACCGCCCCCGAGCCTCGCCCTGACTCGTCGGACCGAGACGTGACGGCGGAACTCTTCCGTTGACGCAGGCGCGGGTTGACCAGCTTCGGCCAGCAAAGCGATTACGGTCGCACGAACGGCTTCGGGGGAATTGGACGGAGCGCGGCTCATAAAACTGATTATGGCCCGAAAACGGATTTTAATGTGATTCGCGGTTATTCCAATACATACAGGACGTACTGATTGGGATAAATGTCCGGGATAGAGCGCTGGAGAAATGATAACTTTAATTATCACGCGAAACAGAGTGGCATTATTGCGCTCACCGTCCCGGCATGACGCGCCAACCGTCCATTTTTTTTGCCGTGTATTTATTTGTGCCGTTAACTAAATAACAACGGCAACCGGTATGGGGAAAGACGGATGTTCGCAATCGAACATGGCGGTTGCGCGTATCAGCAATTGAAAAAAAATACCACAGACGATGTTTCCGATACAAACAGTATTCCGTCAGACTGCTCTGAAAACCGTTGTAGGACATATATCGACATTTCGGCTTTCCCATAAAAACCCGATTTTGTGCCGAAAAAGCTCTTACGTGCCCGTGTTATCCAGCCAGCCGTGCACGGCCTGGAAACAGCCGCCCACCACGTGCCCACACCGCAGGTCATGCCTCGATTCCCGGGCAGGCAAGCTATGCTTGTCCCTGACAGTGGGCGCGCGATTGGGGTGCTCCGGCTTCCGATCGTTGGAATATGGCGCATGAGCTGCTATTTCAGGACGTGTCAGGTGTGTAACTGATGGCGAACGCAAAAGCGTTGGTCAGGATCCACCGTATCCCGCCGCCGTCAATCAGAAGTGTGTTGCAATCATGATGCATGGATTACAGGTGCCAGAATGTTCGGTCAACTGGAACTAGCTGAGTATCTCGCAAGCCATCCGATGCCGGCTACCACGCGCGAACTGGTGGAGAAGATCCGGCGCAATCAGTCAGACTTCAATCCGTTCAATCATCAGGGTACACGAACGGTCGTGACGATTCGTTCCGCAAAAATGCAGCAGGGCGTCACCGTACAGAGCCGGACGCTACACGCCAGTGCGGCCATGTGGTATGAATTTGACGAAAAAATTCAGGAATACTATGCAAATGTGCATTCATTCACTGCAATTACTCAACGGGAAGATGGGAGCGTCGCAAACAAGTCGCAGCACTGGTTCGATTTTCTGATACTTGGGGACGGTGCGCCCCGCTTCGAGGACTGGAAAGAGGAGACGGTCCTATTCCAGATGCAAAAGAAAGAAGACGATCGATGGAAAAAGGTGGGCCGCTTCTGGCGTGATGAATGCGATCGCTGGCATGACCGCGCATGCGAGCAATATTGCGGGTCGCTTGGAATTGCGCATCAACTGCGGACGAACCGAGAGATTCCACGACGGTTTCTCGAGAATATTCGATATCTGCGGGATTTTTACGATCCAAGGACACCGGTTCTCTCCTCGGATACGGCAGAGCGGCTAAGGCAATGCGTACAGAACGGTCCGGTCAGTTACGATGACATGATGAAGCGTGAGGGATTCCAAGCGGATGTTCTGCTGTCGGCGATCGTCCAGGGTGTGCTGTTCGTTGATCTGAATACCGACAGTATTGGTAATCCCGCCGATCTGCTGATGCACCGCGATGCTGACCTTGCCGAGGCCGATCGGCTCATTCGCCGGGGCGACTTCATGTGCGAGCCGTTGCCCCTTCCCGGCCTTGCAGCGTGCCCAATCGGCACCCGACTGCAATATGGAGGAGAGGCGTGGACTGTTATCTTGGGTTCGACAGGACCGGACGCGGAGGTGCTTCTTACTTCAGGCGCGGGAGGGAGAATGAGCCTCCCCACCGAGACAGCAAGGCAATTGCTGGCCGAGCGCGCAACCGATGAAGAGCGCGTTGCTTTGCTTAACAGCGAGAAACGGCGCGCCATCGCTTCCTTAAGCAGGACGGAGCTCAAGGATGGAATAAAGAAATATAAGGCAGTAATCTTGGACGACGGGGCAGACCAGTATTCCGATGCGACTCTGGGCAGGTCCAGGCAGGCAATACGCGACTGCACCTTCGTACAGGATGTCCTGCTCGAGCTCGCACCGCATCACGCAGAAAAAGGTAACCGGTTACCCCGGCTTCCACCACTGGTCGAGTTGCTTGCGAAGACGACGATTGAGACCGTTCATAACGCGGCATCGGCCGGCAATGCAAAGAAGACTTACGACACCTACTGCGAGGAATGCATTAAACAGGGTGTCGTGCCCATGTCTTATCCAACATTGTGCCAACGGGTCAAGGCATACGAGGACCCGAATGCCCGGTTCGGCAAACGTGTTGCCTACCGGGACGGGCAGATTCCTCTGATCCTGGACGCGCGCGAGCCGGTGGATGGCGTAGCGCCCCACGAAGTCTGCTACATCGACCACACCGAGCCTAATCTCTTCACGAAGGGTCCTGAGGGACAGGACTGGGGAAAGCTCTGGCTCTCTGCGGCAGTGGACGGTAACGTAACCTGTGCACGCGCATTTTATCTCTCATATCGTCCACCATCCGCGCTGTCGGTGCTCATGACACTCCGGGACTATGTGCGTCGGTGGAGGCGCCTGCCGCGGATTGTGGTCTTTGACGGTGGCGCCGACATGCGCTCGCACGCGGTTGAACAGTTCTGCAAGATCCATAACATTGATGTGCGATATCGGGCAGGCGGTCGACCGCGTGGCGGCAAAGACGTTGAGCGGCTATTCGGTCTGACCGAGGAAGAACTGCTATCCGGTCTGGAAGGCTGTTCGATCCAGTTGAAGGAGGCTCGCACCGTAACCAAGTCAGTCGATCCTACGCGCCGCGCTGTCTGGACGTTCCCTCAGCTTTACCGCGCGATGGAATCCTTTCTTTTCGACTTCAGATACCGTCGGCACGTTCATCCGGGGCTGGGTATGACGCAGTGTGACTACGAGCAGGCCAGGCTCGAACAGACAGGCCGGCGGGACCATATACGGGTCGAATTTGACGAGAATCTGCTTCTGCTCACGGCGCCTTCGCCACCACGCAGCGAACACAAGGTTCACGCGCAACGGGGTGTGTGGGAGAGCGGCATGTTTTATTGGCATGCGGAATTTGCAAAGGTCGGCGGGAAGCCGTGTCCGGTCCGATACGAGCCGTGGCTGGCGAACGTCATCTATGTCTATGTTGGTCATTGCTGGGTGACGGCCCTCGCGCGTGACCTCGAGCCCTACTGGGGTCGAACGCGCTACGAAGTGGAGTACGCCAAGCGGATGGAGCGAAATTTCAACCGCCTTGCTGCAGAACGTGACCGCCATACGACATCGCGGGCCGTGCGTCTTGGGCAGGTAAGAACGCCTATAAGTTTTGACGAGACCACTGCAAAGAAACAGAAGAGCGAATTGGAGCTTTATAAGGCGCTTGGAATGGGAACTGCAAGAGCCATTGATCTTGGCATGGTACCTCGTCAGGAACCAGCTTGCAGTTCAGCCTCTGGGCCCGATTCCTCGGAGGTGGACATGGCGCCCGATGCGGCGATCGCGCGAGCTGGTGGAGAAGCGGCTGCCGAACTTGCCGCGCTGTCTGATCCGACCTCTTCCGCATGGAGCGAGCCAGATGAAGCTGGACTTCTCTAAGACAATACACAGGATTACGTACGAAGAGAGGCTGATGTATAGCAGGCTGACTCGTGAGCAGGTCCTCGCGCTTCCCGATGCGCAGAAAGTTCGCTACTTTTATTCGCTGAGAGTAAAGCATCTTCTTCGTGACGGTGCGGAAGCTAAGCTAACGGATCTGTTGGGGCCGTGCACCGATACCGGAATAATTACACTTTTCGGGCCAACCGGAGGGGGCAAGACAGCGCTGGCCGAGACAGTTGGTTCCCGGATGAACTCGACTGAAGCCGGTCATCGGCCATATATTTATGTGAGAGCGCCCGCTTTTGGAGCCGCAAAAGTATCCTGGGGTGGTTTTTTCAGAAAAATCCTGGAGGCAGGTCAGGAACCGATGATTGACGCGAAGCGCTCATGGGGCGTGCGGGACAATCGTCTGATCGGCTCGAGTAGTCGGGCTGACCTCCCGGCTTTGCAAAATGCGGTATGCCAGATGCTGAAAAACCGTGACACACGGCTACTCGTCGTTGACGAAATTCTCCATATCCTGCGATATGGTGATCACGATAAAGCCTTGGACTCGGTGAAAGACCTGTCGGACGCCGTTTCAACCCAGATTCTGTTGATCGGGCCTTATGATCTGTTCGGCATGGTGACAAACTATGACCAGGTGGTGCGGCGAGGCGAAATGGTTTATCTCGGCCGGTACAGGAATGATCGACCGGATAAAGTTCGGAACAAAAGCGATGTGGATGAGTACAAAAATATTATAAGAAAACTGATGGAACGCTGGCCACTGGAGCTGGTGCCGCGATTTGAACTGGTAGCAAGCGACTTGTTGACGGCGACGTTAGGTATCGTCGGATTGCTGAAGGAATTTTTGACGCGATGTCTGATTTGCCAGATAGAGAACTCGGGAAGGTGGAAGGAAGGCTTCATACCCGTTGCGCTCAAGAAGAAGCACTCTATCGAAAAGATCCGGAAAGCAGTCGAGGCCGGTGAAGCCATGTTGATAAGAGAAAATTTCGATGAGTCAACCATTGATCTGGATCGCGTTGCGGAGATGGAAAAGCTCGTGGCGGGAAGGTGAAGTGAACGCAGATACGATGCAGTCCGCCATGTCCGAAGACTTGCGTTCCGGTCTACCGCTGGCGCGAGAACCTGTTCCGTTGTTTTATGGGCTTCTGCCAATGGGGATAGGGACGGGAGATTGCGAAGGTCTGGTGAGTTACCTTTGCAGGTTGGCTTTGGCGCATTGCGTTAGCGTCGATGATCTGGTCAACATGGGACTGGCGCGGTATTCCGCAAACGATTTCAAAATCTGGCGTCATTTCTCGACGTGGATGAAAGACCGCGCGGTGGATGTCTTTGCGAAGCAACGCACGCTGGCACTCCGGGACGCCCTCGTCGGAGCGACCGGAATTCAGGCGGTCGGTCGGCTTTCGCTAGCTTCTCTTGATGGCGTCATAGATTTGGCGGGCATGTCCTCTCTCCGTCTTCGCCACTGTCCGCTGTGCTACGGAGCCGCAGAGTTTGCCCAACTGCACCGTCCGCTTCTTTGGGATCTGAAGGCAGTCAGTTGCTGTCCGGTTCACGCGGTGCGACTGGTCGATTCTGAATGCGGACGGGAGACACCCCAACGCCGTCCGAGGTGGCATAGAGTTCACATGCCAGGGGTCTGTACCGAGTGTGGCTCGATCGCCTACGCTTGCCGGGCGGTTTCCCACGTAGGCGCGTCGCTCGCAGAGCAGTGGGTGGCGCGTCAGTCAGCGATGCTCATTGCTGCGGTCTCGGATGGCGAGAATTTTGACGCACCGTTGGCGCCTGAGCGTATCCGCGGGCTCGCGACCCAGATAGGCGATGGCTTCCCATTTCGCGCAGCTGCAGTATGCGGGTTCAACAAAGCCAGGCTATACGATTGGATTCACGGAGTCAGGCTTATCAAGTACGCCCCTCTGCTCGCGCTCTGCGCGGCATGCGGTATAAATGTCGTTGATGTGTTGCGAGGCCCGGCGCAATGCTCCGAAGGGGCGGACTTTCGCTATAAGCCTCACGCGCGCCGAACTCGGATCACTTCTCTTGATGAGTTGCGCGAAAAGATAGATTCTGCGCTTGCTGTCCTGCAAGATCCCTCCGTGGCGGCTGTTGCGGCTTATATAGGTTGCGACCGTTCAACCATTTCGAAACGTCTGCCGGAGGAGGCGGCGATGCTCACAGCGCGTTGGCGCTCGGCAAGAAGCATTAATACGGCCGCGCGCATACTTGAGGCACAAGCATCGATTGAATCCGTTGCCCAGAATCTGAAGAACGCAGGTAAATCCGTTACGCTACGCAATGTGTGGCTCGAATCGGGCATTTGTGTAAGTCGAGGCTCACGCTTTGAAGAGCCTTTCAGGCGTGAGCAGGATGCGCAGAACGACTAGTCTCGTCAGCCGCTGCATTAGTACAGCGCGAGTAGGGCGATGCCGAAGTGCAGCGATTGCACCAACGAGGAGATGACAGGTTAGTCGTTCACATTGCCCGAGGTTTTTCGATCACCAACTCCAAACAGCGTGCTCGCCGATCTGCTTCTAGCGCGCGTAGGCTAGATTTCTTGAATTGTCGAGTCTTCGATACGTAATGGTTAGTTGCACTAGTTGATAAAGGTACGTACCGTGGTAAATCAGGTAGATGTGCAAACGACGGGAACCATCCTTTATCCGTTGAAGCCTATTGGTCTCGGTTTGTGGGACTGCGAAAGCGTCGGAAGCTTCATGCGTCGCCTCGCGTTCCAGCACTGCGTACCTTATGTGAAATTAAAATCGTACCTTTCCGAAATTTATCCGAGTCGTCGCGGATTGCGCAATCGATATAACAGTCCGGGCAAAGAGGCAGAATCGCTCACTTTAGCGACGGGCTGCGACGGTCTTCATAAATGCGCACTACTACCATTTCGAAATAACTTCGCTTTAATGATCGGAGGGATAGATGGCGCCGGGCGTTATTGCCCTGTGTGTGTTGAGGAATCTCCATTTCCAGATGCGTGGGGCCGGGTGCTGTGGGACATTTCCATAGTGGACGCATGTCCATTCCATGAGATCGACTTAATGTCTTGCTCGTGTCTCATCCCGATGCAGTACGGGTCCGCAAAGGCACCGAATCTATTTGGTGTATGTCCATGCTGTGGATCGGTGTCGTATGGCTGTTCCGAACACCCTGCAAGACGGGCAACCGGGAACAAACTTATAATCGCCTCGCAGATGGCCGATCTGATTGCGGCGATATCGGATGGCAAGGAGTTTGATCGTGGCGTCGCTGCTGAGGCGGTCTTGTGCCACCTCGTTGATGAGTTCGGCAGCGTAATGGAGGCATCCCGATTTTTTAGAATGGATGTGGGTCACTTGTATACGCTTGGCGGCCGATCAAGGGTCCCCATCGATTTGCTGATGACGATATGCTTGACAACTGGCGCGAATCTCGTACGTCTGCTTGACGGGAAAATCGAGCGGGCTTACCAGCCGTCCGATGCTATCCCCCGGGCGCGCCGCAGGACGATCCGCGATGCTGAGCTCGCTCTAGCGTTTCAACAGGCGGCTGGTGAGATGCCTGGAATGTCGTTACATGAACTCGCGCAATCGGTGCGCGTCGCTCCAAGGAGGATGGAAGTAATACTCCCGGAACTAGTAGCCACCATAAGAAGAAAGGACGAAATTGAAAGGGCCAAGAGGCGTCGCGCGCGTAGGCAACGGCTCGTGCAAAGGCTGCATGAGATCAAGAGAGAAGTTGAGGCGACGGGCGGCCGGCTTACAGAGTGCGTTGCTCGCTCGGAGACAGGGGCAGGGTTCTGGCCCGGCACGGAAAGCAGTCGCATACTGAAACTGGTAATACGAGGTAAGCTTTAGTTGGGGGCAGCTCATACTCGTCCCGAGACACCCCGCACGTTTTCTGCTCGCCTCCATATTCGCTTTGGGTGGGGAAAATAAAGCATAAGTCGGCCAGTATTTGCAATAAAGCATAAGGCTGTTTTGACGATCAACTTACGCTTTGTTTGTCACGCGCGCACACACCGAAACCCCGCATACACATACTGATAATGCGCTTGAAACCAGTTGCGAAACGCGGGTCTCAACATGCATTGCGCGGTGCGTGGCGAACCACCCTTCAACACGTAATGCTGCCCATCGAAGAAATTCGCTGAGTATCCCAGGTAGAACGGAAACGGCTCAAACCCCGGCAAAGCATCGAACAACGTCGAGGTCCATTCCCAGCCGTTGCCGAACTGACCTTCCACGCCGAATGCGCTAATGTTGTCGGGATGCGCATCCACGGCCTGCGGATCCCAGCTACGAAAATCGAAGTTGCCTGACGCTGCGTGCGGGGCGCCGTGCGCGGCGCGCTGCCACTGCGCTTCGGTTGGCAATGCTTTGCCGGCCCAGCGGGCGTACGCACTGGCTTCCGCGTGGCTGACGTAGACCGGCCAGTCGAGCGGCAAGGGGATCTCTTCGAACATGGTGCGCAGCATCCACTCGCCGTCACCGTCGCGTTGCGACCAGCCGGCGGGGTGGCTGATGCCCTCGCTTTCCTTCCAGACCCAGTCCTTGTCTTTCCACCAGGCCCGCTGGTGGTATCCACCGGCAAGCAGGAACTCGCGGAAGGCGCCGTTCGTCACCATGTAGCGGTCAATCTCGAAGGTGGGCACGTCGACGCGCAGTTCGCCGAACTCGTTGTCCCAGCCGAAGCGGCCGCTGTCGCGCGGCATGCCGAGCAGCGTCGAACCCGCCGGCACCCGGACCATGGCCGCTTCCTCCGGCCCGAAGGTGCGACGCTCGGAACTCGTCGGCGCCTGGCCGTCTTCACGGCCGGGTGCGTCTACCTTCCACGCAAGCGGCAACTGATGCAGCATGTAGGCGAGCGTCTCGGCATGCATCAGACGATGCTCGATGGCCACGTTCAGCAGCTGCGCGGCCGTGGCATCCTGGGCGTCATCCGCCTCGGGGTCGCCGTCGATGTTCAAGGCCGCCAGTTCACGGTCGATCTGTTCGCGTGCCTGCTGGCCGTAGCCGCGCACGGCCTCCAGCGACGGCCAGTCGTCGGGCACGTCGGTCGGCAGGCCGCCGTCGACCGGGTCGATGCCGAAGGCAAACAACTGGTCGAGCGAAGCATTGAAGGCGGGCAACGTGCACAGACGCTGATCGAACAGATTCCGGTCGAACGCCTCGAGATGGCCGATGTAGAACACGATCCGGTGACGCTCGCGGATCGGCCGTTCGTACAGGTACTCGGGTTTGACGATGGAGAAGAGGGCGTCTGTGATCTGACGCGCGTCGATCAGGCGCTGGACTAGCGGATGATGCGGGGTGGGGTCGCGATTCATGTCGCCGGGTCTCCTGGATGGGGGACAGTTTGAAGACTGTACCGCAGTCGCAGGAGACGTGCCAAGGCGGAGCCACGGGGGAGGCGGATGGTGGCGGAACTGAAGCGTCCTGGGACAGGCGCGGCGCGCGGGGCCGCGCGGTGTGACGCCTCACGGCTTACACGTGCCGCAGTCCGTCCAGATCGACGATACGGATGAACTTGCCTTGCGTGTCGATCAGGCCGCGCTTTTGAAATCTTGACAGGGTGCGGCTCACGGTTTCCAGCGTGGTGCCGAGATAGCTGCCCATGTCCTCGCGCGTCATGCGCAGGTTGAATTCCGCGGACGAATATCCGCGTTTTGCGTTGCGTTCGGATACATCGAGCAGGAACGCGGCAACCCGTTCGTCGGCGGACAGCGAGCCGAGCACCATCATTTGCGCGGCCTCGCGGACGATCTGCTCGCCCATCAGCTTGTGCAGACGCTCCTGCATGGAGCCGATGTCGCGGCACAGACGCTTGAGCTTGACGTACGGAATGATGCACACGGTGCTGTCTTCCAGCGCGGTTGCGCTGCAGGCGTGCCGGTCTTCGCTGATGCCGTCGAAGCCGAGTGCCTCGCCGGCAAGGCGCAGGCCCGTGACCTGCTCGCGGCCGTCGCGGTAAGCCAGGGTGGTTTTCAGCGAGCCGGAGCGCACCGCGTACAGATTGCCGAACGCGTCGCCGGAGCGGTATAGCGTCTCGCCGCGCTGGACCGGGCGCGCGCTGCAGATGAGCGCTTCGAGCTTCGGCAGTTCGTCCGGGGAGAGACCTTGCGGCATGCAGAGCGGCCGCATCGCGCAGTTCGAGCAGCGCGCGATGCTGCGGGGTACCGGCAGGCTGGTGGAGGGGCGGCGGCGACGGGCTGGAGGCCGAACTACGGCGGTGGGCGTAAGCATGGTGTACGACCGTTTGTAAGGGAATTAATCCATTGTCCCACCGTGGTTATCCACCGTTTCGCGGCAAAATGACGCGTCAAGCCGATGCGGCGTCGTGCTCCTGTCCTGCCGCCGAAGGCACCAGCAGCACGGGTAGCGCAGCCTGACGCACGCAGCGTTCGGCAACGCTGCCGAGGAATAGCCGCTGAACGCCCCGGCGCCCGTGCGTGCCCATGACGAGCAGATCGGCGTTGAACGCGGCGGCGGCCTTCAGCACCACGGTGGCGACATCGTCGACCGCCGTGGCCTCGGCGACCGCCACCTCGCCGGAAACGCCTTTTTCGCGCATCGCCTGGGTAAATTCTGCGCCCAGTTCCTTGCCCTGTTCGATCAGCCGGTTACGCAGGATAGACGGGTCATAGCCGGGCGCCTCGAAATACATTGGCGTGTTTTCGACGACGTAGAACGGCTGGAGTACCGCGCCCATGGAACCCGCCAGGTTCAGCGCAGATTCAAATGCGCGGCGCGAGGTATTGCTGCCGTCGACCGCTACGAGGATACGTTTGTACATGTTGGACTCCGCGTGGAAAGGGTTCGGGACCGGCTGCGCCTGTTGCCGCCTGATTGCCGGTTTCAGCTTAGATCATGTGCGGGATTGTGTTTTTTTGTCGGGATGTAAATCAAACACTTGGCAAATTTCCGCAGGTAGGGTCATATAGGCGGAACGCCGTCCGGTGAGCCTTTGCGGCGGGCGTGCAGTCCATCTAACCAATCTTTGAGCAGGCAATCCACCCTGTTTGCCTTACAATTGTGGCCTATTCTGACAAGCTGAAACCTTCATCGATGATGAACGAGCGCAAATCGACGGGCCTGCCCGACAAGATCTACGGCGACATCCTCAATCGCATACTCGAAGGCGAGTACAAGGAAGGCGAGCGGCTGCCCACCGAACACGCGCTGGCCGAGCGCTTCGAGACCTCGCGGCCCACGGTACGCGAGGCGTTGGCCCGTCTGCGTGCCGACGGCATCATCGTGACGCGGCACGGCTCCGGCACTACGGTCGCGCGTCGCCCCGATCCGGACGTGCGCCGCTTTGCGCCGCTCGAAACGCTCTCCGATATCCGTCGCTGCTACGAATTTCGCATTGTCACAGAGGGCGGGGCCGCCGAACTCGCCGCGGAAAAAGCTGAAGTGGACGACATCGACGCGATCCAGTTCGCGTGGGACGAACTGGAGCGCATCGTCGAAACCCAAGGGATCGGCGCGAAGGATGACTTCTCGTTTCACCTGGCGGTTGCGCGGGCGTCGAAGAATCCATTCTTCATTACCGTGATGTCCTTTATCGAAGAGCAGATCGTGTTCAGCATGAACCTGTCGCGCAACCTGTCGCTGGTGAAGACGGTCGAGCGGCAGCGGCTGGTGCAGGCCGAGCATCTCGCGGTGCTCGAAGCAATCCGCCGCAAGGACGGCCCCGGAGCCGGCCGGGCGATGCGCGCGCACCTCGAAAATGCGCTCGAGCGGATGTTCGGTTCCTGAGTTATCCCAGTCTCTGCGGGCCGCGTCGAACGCGGCCCGTTTTTTTTGAACGGTCCGGCCTCGTGTCTGGCTCCCTCATGCTCCTTTACGCGCTACGCCGCGTCGTGCCGAAGTGAATCTTCCCCGCCCCCTGCCTTTCCGTGACGCGCTGCTGGCAATGCTCGGCATCGCCCTCGTCAACATGCTGGTCGCCCTCGACCAGACCGTGGTCAGCACCGCGCTACCGTCGATCGTCTCCGAGTTGCGCGGTTTCGAGTTTTACGCGTGGATCGCGAGCGCCTACCTGCTGGCGTCCGTGGTGACGGTGCCGGTGTTCGGGCGCCTTGGCGACTATTTCGGCCGCAAGCGCTTTGTGATCGCAGCGGTGATCGTCTTCACGGTCGCCTCGCTTCTGTGCGGCGTGGCGCCCACCATGCCGTTCCTCGTGGTGGCGCGCGGCCTGCAAGGCGTAGGCGGCGGGATGATGGTCGGCACCGCGTTCGCCTCGATTCCCGATCTGTTCCCCGACGCCCGCGCGCGGGTGCGCTGGCAGGTCATCATGGCGGCGGCTTACGGCATCGGCACGGCGGCGGGGCCGTCGCTCGGCGGTTGGCTGAGTCAGCAGTTCGGCTGGCGTTCTACCTTCCTCGTCAATCTGCCTGTCGGTGCGCTTGCGCTGTATTTCATCTGGGCGCATCTGCCGAATTACCGGCGTGCCGTGACCGGCGAGGTGCGTATCGACTGGAGCGGGGCGGTACTGGTGGCGCTCGTGCTGGGCGGCCTGCAGACGTTTATCGAGGCGGTGCCCAAGTCGGGGCTGACAACGGCCAATCTGCTGCTGGCGGCGTTCGTCGTGCTTGGCACCGGCGCGCTGCTGGTTTGCGAGCGCCGGGCGACGCACCCCATCATTCCGCTCGACCTGTTCAGGGACGCCCAGCTCGTGACGCTGTTCACCCTCTCGCTGCTGTCCGGTTTCGTGATGTTTTCGCTGATTTTCTTCGCGCCGTTGCTGCTGCAGGGCGGCTTTGGGCTGACTCCGCAGGAGGCCGGACTGCTTGCGACGCCGATCGCCGCCTGCATCGCGCTCGGCAGTCTGATCAACACGCGGATCGTGATTCATTTGCCGAAGCCGACGCTGATCCTGTCGATCGGTTTCATGCTGCTGGTGATCGCTTCGGTCGGGATCGCACTGGCGACGCCGGCCACACCGCATCTTTATCTCGAACTGGCGATGGGCGCGGTCGGCATCGGACTCGGCTTCATTCTCAACAATCTGAACGTCTTCGGCCAGGAGATCGCGGGCCGGGAGCGCTTCGGTATCACGACGGCGTTGTTGCAGTCGAGCCGGATGGTGGGCGGGATGCTGGGTACCAGCATCGTCGCCACGATCATCAACCGCCGCTACGAGACGGGCGTCGCGGACGCGTTGCAGGTGCTCGGCGAACCGGTGGCCTCCACCTGGTTGCCAAAGTTGTCTGACCCGCGGATCCTGATCGATCCGAGCCTGCGCGATACCTTGCTCGGCGAGCTGGGGCGGGCGGGTCTCGCGGGTCCGGCGCTAGTGGAAGCGGCACGCCATGTGCTGGTTCAGTCCATCCATATCGGCGTGGTGCTCACGGGCGTTGCCGCGCTGGTGGCGGCTTTTGTGGTCCGCCGGATCTCGAATATCACGTTCAGACGCAGCGCCAATTAAGTCACATTTTTACCGTTTTTCAAACACCATAATCAGTTATCCGGAAATAATTCCTGATTTCCTGTGTTTATCGGCTCGTCCGTAGGGCATAAAAAACGCGTGAAAAACGGTATGCATGTTGGGTCGGATTTGCACCTACCTACCTGGATAGGTGTGTCCTTTTTCAGGGTCCATCAAAATTCAGACGAATAATGGTTAATCCACCTGAGAGACTCAAAAAATGGAATTACTCGAAAATCACTGGAAAGCACCCGTCACCATTCAAAATCGGGCCGTTGACGTCGCAGAAGAGACTCCGGCCACCGCAGTGGATCGGCATCTCATCATTGCTTACAGGAAAATGAAAAAGGAAAGCCAGCGCCGTTTCTGGGCGCGCTTTGGCGTGACGCAGTCGCGCGGCAGCCGGTTCGAATCGGGCGCGGAAATTCCGCCGCCGGTTTCAATCCTGCTGGGGCTTTACTTCCTGAAAACGGTTTCCGACAGCGATTTAGGGCGTGCCGAACGCGTGATTTACAGCCGCGACGCCGCTGCGCTGCTTAGCCCGGGTCAATAAGACCGAGTTGAGCGGCAATCACGGCCGCCGCGCGCCGTGAGTTCACCCCGAATTTCGCCCTGATATTCTTTACGTGGAAGTTCACTGCAGCTTCCGAGCAACTAAGAATATGTGAGATTTCCCAGGTGGATTTACCGCGCGCGGTCCAGTTCAGGCATTCCCGTTCACGTGGCGTCAATTGCGGCAGGACACTTTTCGCATGCGAGTTGAGATGCCGGCGGCTGGTGTCGATTACCAGATCGCGCAGCAGGACGAGATTGGGCAGCACGCCGTCGATGTGGGTCCAGAACGTGTCGGTCCCGTGGAAGTTGTTGGCGACGCACAGCATGCCGGCTTCCTGATTGGGTCCATGAATCGGCAACGACACGCCGGAGCGCAGGCCGTGCGAGCAGGCCAGTTCGTAAAGCGCCCGCTGATCCCGTGTGGCAAAGAGTTCGGGTGACCAGACCAGCGGCGTTGCGCGGGTGAGGCAGTGGCTGACGACGGGATCGATGTGCATGTATCCCTGCTCTTCATAACTGCGGCGCCAGCTTTGCGAATAGGTGCTGCGCACATATGCATCTTCCAGACGCATGCCGGGCCGCGGCAGCATTGCAATCAGAACCCGGTCGAAACCCCAGCCGCCTGCAATAGTGGTAATCGCGTTGAACCACGTTGCTTCGTCCGGAGCGTCCACGAGTGGCGACATTTGCTCAGTAAAATGTAGCGACACTTTCGATTCCTCAATCACAGCGGCCCAGCTGCGGGCTTCGCCGGCGCGAACTCGCGACCGGCATGATAATGGGCAGCAATCTATCACCGTTTATTACTGAGCGGCTCGAAAAACGAAGTCCGGACCCATATTCCGGACTTTCAGAATCTCTCCGCGCGGCGGATAAACCAATACTATCTTCGCTCGGCGAAAATTTGCCCGGACTGGTTACCGCTTGTAAGACCAATGCCCCGGCTGCTGCGGATTCCTCAAAAAATTGTCAAATCAGCCCGGCTGAAAACGATTTCCGGACGATTTAACAATTGTCCCGGGCCGGTTTTTGCGCGCGGAACAGCATCATAGTTTCAAACACTTGATATCGGCAATAATCTTCAAAAATTTAGCTGCCAGGGTTGAATGGGTTGTCCGGCGTGCCGGAATTCTGTTCAAATCGCCCAACGGTTAATGACCGGGTACTTATAAAAACCAAGGCCAAAAATAGAGTGCCTATTCGAGCGATAAAACTGCGCGAAAGATTATGTTCTGCCTGTTTGACCATTTTCTGGTTTGTTCCGCCTGGCCGATTTCGGTGCCGCCTGGCCATCGACGCTTATCCAGCGTGAACTAACGAATCTTGACTGGGCCGCGACGACCTTCGGTTTAAATGTTGTCATACGAAATTTAAGTCACTGATCCGGCCTAAGGAAAAAATCTCTGACAGCACCGACAGGCCGGCTTGAAGACCAGAATCGAAAGGTTGCTTTCGGCACCGCGCGTGCATGCTTGCGCGAGCACATCCTCCGAGCGTCTCGCAAATGTTGTTTGACAACATTGCGGACCCGGTGCTACCTTGGCATCAATTCTTCGATACTGTGCTGAGGCGCCATGAAAATCTCCCCCATCCTCGATAGCGAGTTTGCCGCCACCGTGATGGCCGTGCCGCCGCTGGCCCGCCGCGCCGATTATTCGCTCGACGCCGCCGAAAACCAGAAGCTGATCCGGCACATCGAAGCCGGCGGCGTGCGCACCTTGCTGTATGGCGGCAACGCCAACCTGTATCACGTGGCCGTGAGCGAATACCGCGAACTGCTCGACATGCTCGCGGAAAGCGCGGGTCCGGACACCCGGGTGATTCCGGCCATCGGCGCCGACTACGGCAAGATGCTCGACCAGGCCCGCATCCTCGCGCAGACCTCGTATCGCACCGCGATGGTCCTGCCGCTCGCCGGCTTTACCACTTCCGAAGGCGTCGAAACCGGTCTCAAGCGGATTGTCGACGCCGCGGGAATCCCGCTCACGCTCTACGTCAAGAGCGAAAACTACGTGGACGTCGACACGCTCGCGCGCCTCGTCGACAGCGGCACGCTGATCGCGGTCAAGTACGCCATCGTGCGTGAGAACCCGGCCGACGACGTGTATCTGCGCCGTCTGCTCGAAAGCGTGCCAGCCGCTAAACTGGTGTCCGGCATGGGCGAACGTCCGGCGCTGGTGCATCTGCATGAATTCGGTCTCGCAGCATGGACCACGGGCTCCGGCTGCATCGCCTCGCATGCCGTCATGGCGTTGCTGCGTGCCATCAAGGCCGGCCAGATGGACGAGGCCCAACGCCTTTATGACGCTTTCATGCCGCTCGAAACCTTGCGCGACGATATTTCGCTGATCCGCGTGCTGCACGACGCCGTGACTTTCTCGAAAATCGCGGACATGGGACCGATGCTGCCGCTGTTGAGTTCGAGCCCAGTGGGGCATCATGCGAGTATCGACAGCGCGACACAGGCGCTGCTCGCTTTCGAACGCCAATTTGCGGAAACCTCCGCGGCACGTTAAGGGAATTGCAAGATGCAGATCACAGGAGACATGCTTTTGGGTGGTTCCGCAGTACGCGGGACCAAAGGCACATTGCGCGCGTTCGATCCGGCGCGTAACGCGGAGATCGAACCCGCGTTCGGCGCTGGCGGCGCAGCGGATGTCGACCGCGCATGCGAGCTGGCGGCCCAGGCGTTCGACGCTTACCGCCATGCGCCGCTCGAGACGCGCGCACGTTTTCTGGAAGCGATCGGCGAGAATATCGTCGCGCTCGGCGACGCGCTGATCGAGCGCGCTCACGTTGAATCGGCGCTGCCCAAAGCGCGCCTCGAAGGCGAACGCGCACGCACGGTCGGGCAGCTCAAGCTGTTTGCAACGCTCGTGCGCGAAGGCCGCTGGCTAACCGCTACGCTCGACTCAGCGCTGCCCGAGCGTAAGCCGTTGCCGCGCTCGGATCTGCGTCTGCAGAAGATTCCGGTCGGGCCGGTTGCAGTGTTCGGCGCGAGCAACTTCCCGCTCGCATTTTCCGTGGCGGGTGGCGATACCGCCTCCGCGCTGGCCGCCGGTTGCCCGGTAGTCGTCAAGGCGCATCCGGCGCACCTCGGCACCTCCGAACTGGTCGGACGGGCCATCCAGAAAGCCGTGGCCGATAGCGGTCTGCCGGAAGGCGTGTTCTCGCTCGTCATCGGCGCGGGTAATGAAATCGGCGAGGCGCTGGTCAAGCATCCGGCCATCAAGTCGGTGGGCTTTACCGGTTCGCGGCGCGGCGGTCTTGCGCTGGTCGACATCGCCTCGAAGCGTCGCGAGCCGATTCCCGTGTTCGCTGAGATGAGCAGCGTCAATCCGTTCTTCGTGTTCCCCGGTGCGCTGGCGAAGCGCGCCGAAGCGCTGGCGAATGCGCTGGTCGATTCGGTCACGCTTGGGGTGGGCCAGTTCTGCACGAACCCGGGCCTCGTGCTGGTGCTCGAAGGGCCGCATACACGCGGCTTCATCGACGCCACCGCGCAGGCGCTCGCAAAGAAAAGCGAGCAGACGATGCTGACCGCCGGCATCGCCGCTGCCTATAAGGACGGTGTCAAGCAACGCGCGGAGCAGAGCGGCGTACAAAGCGTGGCGCAGGGCACGCCATCGGAAGCGACTTGCGCCGCCATCCCGGTCCTGTTCGAAACCACGGCGGCGAAATTTCTCGCGACAGCGCAACTCGAAGACGAAATCTTTGGGCCGACTTCGTTGATCGTCACCTGTGCGGACATCGACGAAATGCTCAAGGTGGCCGGCCATCTCGAAGGCCAGCTGACGGCGACCCTGCAACTCGAAGCCGACGATTACGCACTGGCGCGGCGTCTGTTGCCGAC
This sequence comes from Paraburkholderia phenazinium, assembly GCF_900141745.1. Classification (NCBI taxonomy): domain Bacteria; kingdom Pseudomonadati; phylum Pseudomonadota; class Betaproteobacteria; order Burkholderiales; family Burkholderiaceae; genus Paraburkholderia; species Paraburkholderia phenazinium. Next base: position 1,820,074 of record NZ_FSRM01000002.1, read on the forward strand.
ACTCGAGCGCAAGGTAGGCCGGATTCTGGCGAACGGTTTCCCGACGGGCGTCGAAGTTTCATATGCGATGGTTCACGGCGGCCCGTTCCCGGCTACGTCCGACGGGCGTGCGACTTCAGTGGGTGCGACCGCAATCGAGCGCTTCTTGCGCCCGGTCTGCTATCAGGACCTGCCGGCCGAACTGTTGCCCGAAGCGTTGCACGACGATAATCCGCTCAAGCTCTGGCGCCTGCGCGACGGCAAGCTTGTGCAGGGATAAGCGTCGATCGCTTCGCACGGGCGCCGAACGAGGTGCCGTGCGAAGAAGCGCCATATGGGCGCCGTAAGAGGCACCAAACGAAGCATCCAAAGGACATTGCATGACCGAGACAAACCGACGCTATCCCGACCCCGCCGTCCGTATTCTCGATCCGCGTTTCAAAGCCTTGCGTCTTGCGTCGGCTTCAGTCGAATGCCTGTACCAGGGTGCGCGCTGGTCGGAAGGTCCGGTATGGTTTGGCGACGGGCGTTATGTGCTGTGGAGCGACATCCCGAACAACCGCATTCTGCGTTGGGATGAACACAGCGGCACGGTGACACCGTTTCGCCAGCCGTCGAACAACGCCAACGGTCACACGCGCGACCGTGAAGGGCGGCTCATCGGTTGCGAGCATCTGACACGCCGCGTCACGCGTACCGAGTACGACGGTTCGATCACCGTGCTGGCGGATCGTTACAACGGCAAGCGCCTCAATTCGCCTAACGATGTGGTTGTCAAGTCGGACGGCTCGATCTGGTTTACAGATCCCACCTTCGGCATCGACGGGTTTTACGAAGGCGAGCACCAGGAATCTGAATTGCCGGCCTGCGTGTATCGCGTGGACGGGCAGAGCGACGAAGTGACGATGGTGATCGACGATGTGCTTGGCCCGAACGGCCTCGCCTTCTCGCCGGATGAAAAGATTCTGTACGTGGTCGAGTCGCGTAGCGAGCCGCGCAAGATCCGCGCGTTCGACGTCAGCGGCAACACGCTTTCGAACAACCGCGTGCTCATCGATGCGGGCCCGGGCACGCCGGACGGTTTCCGCGTGGATGTTCACGGCAACCTGTGGTGCGGCTGGGGTATGGGCACCGACGAACTCGATGGTGTGCGCATCTTCACGCCGCAAGGCGAGGCGATCGGCCATATTGCATTGCCCGAGCGTTGCGCGAACGTCTGCTTTGGCGGCGTGCATCGCAATCGCCTGTTCATGGCGGCGAGCCACGGTTTGTATTCGCTGTACGTGAACACGCAGGGTGTGAAGGGCGGTTAAGCATCAAAAGGATTTTGCTGAAACAGGCTACGGCGTCTTGCCCGCGCTTTAGCCTGCGATTTGCTTGACGTGATGAATGGGCGCTGGCTATGTTGCATTGAGAGACACGTACCGCGGGCACCGCAATCCGACCGGCGGACTTCCATACCAAGAAGCGAGGAGACGTAATGACTTTTTCTGGCAGCTTGTCAGTCAGGTTAGCGAGTATCTGCGTGGCAGTGGGAACAGCGTTGGGCGCGACCTTCGCGTCGCCGGCCTATGCAGACCCCGTCACGCTCAATATCGTCGATGTAGCGGGCGATCTTCAGTTGACGCAAAAGGGCTTTGAGGCGTTCAAGGCGAAGTACCCGAACCTCGTGGCGAACATCACCTATACGAACGCTCCGGCGCCGCAATTGCCCGGCAAGATCAAGGCGATGCAGGCGGCTGGCCGCTCCGATATCGATCTGGTGCTGACCGGCACGGACGCACTCGCTGCAGGCATCGAACAGAGCCTGTGGACCAAGCTGCTGCCGGAGCAGGCCGCCACCTTCCCGGGCGTGCTCGACAAATACGCGCCTGGTCCACGCAAGATGCAGGACCTGGCGCAGGGCTTTGGGCTGGAAGTGGCGTACATGCCGGCTGGACCGCTGCTCGAATACAACCCGGCCAAGGTCACCGATCCGCCGAAGACTCCCGATCAGTTGCTGCAATGGTGCAAGGCGCATCCGAACAAGCTGATCTACGCCCGTCCGGCTAACTCCGGCCCGGGCCGCACGTTCCTGATGGGGCTGCCGTATGTGCTTGGCGACAAGGATCCGCGCGATCCGGTGCACGGCTGGGACAAGACCTGGGCATTCCTCAAGCAGCTGAACGACTGCATTCCGTATTACCCGGGCGGCACATCGGCGGTGATGAAGGAACTCGGCGAAGGCACTCGCGACATGACGGTGACGGTGACCGGCTGGGACATCAACCCGCGTGCGCTCGGGATCGTACCGGCGGAGTTCCGTGTGCAGAACTTCGACAACATGACGTGGGTCGACGACGCGCACTACATGGTGATTCCGAAGGGCGTGCCGAAAGAGAAGCTCGACGTGCTCTACAAGTTGATGAACTTCATGCTGGAACCGGCGCAGCAGGCGTTGACCTATGACGATGGCTACTTCTACCCGGGACCGGCTATCAAGGGCGTGACCGTCGATCAGGCACCGGCGCATAGCCAGGAAGTCCTGAAGAAATACGGCCGGCCGGAATATACGCAAATGCTGGCGGCTCATCCGCACGTTCTGCCGCTGGACGCTGCTGCGATGGTCGCCGCGTTCCAGAAGTGGGACCGTGATATCGGCGCGCAGAAAAGCCAATAGCCGGAGCGCGGGCTACGGCCCGCCTCCGCTTTGCATGGGACGGGAGTAAGCGCCATGAAGCCTCATTTTGAGCAGTTGCGTCTCGATTCGGTGAGCCGCAGTTTTACGAATGCTGAAGGGCATCCTGTGGCTGCGTTGCAGGGCCTCGATCTGAACATCCAGCGCGGCGAGTTCATTGCGTTGCTGGGGCCGTCCGGGTGCGGCAAGTCGACCGCGCTCAATTGCATCGCCGGCTTGCAACCGCTCACCGGCGGCGGCATCTGGCTCGACGACACCCGTATCGACGTCCTGCCGCCGGAAAAGCGCGGCTTCGGTATGGTGTTTCAGAACTACGCGCTGTTTCCACACATGAGCGTACTCGACAACGTCGGCTTTGGACTGAAGATGCGCGGCGTCGCGAGAAGCGACGCGGTGCGCCGCGCGCGCGAAGCCTTGCAACTCGTGCAACTGGTCGGGCATGAAGGCAAGCTGCCAGGGCAGTTGTCCGGCGGCCAGCAACAGCGCGTAGCAATCGCGCGGGCCATTGTGATCGAGCCGCCACTCGTGCTGATGGATGAACCCTTGTCGAATCTCGATACGAAGTTGCGCATCGAGATGCGCGCGGAGATTCGCCGCATCCATAGTCAGCTCGAGCGCGCGACGATCTACGTGACGCATGATCAGGACGAAGCGCTTTCGATGGCAGACCGCATCGTCGTGATGAAGGAAGGCGTTGTGCAGCAGGTAGCGACGCCGAAGGAAGTGTATGGGCGGCCGAAGAACCTGCACGTCGCGCGTTTTATGGGTTATCGCAACGTGATGGAGTTCACGCTCGAAGGCACGCAGGGAGAAGCGGTCGCGGTGAACGCGAACGGTGTCCGTCTATTGGGTATGCCGATGCACGGCTTCAACAGCAAGCGGGTGAATGTGGCCATGCGTCCTGAAGATCTGGAACGCAGCACGCCCGGCGCCGAGAACGCGTTTGACGTCGAGGTAACGACCGTCGAATACGGCGGCCGCGATTCGCTGATTCGTGTGAAGTCGGCATTCGGCGATCTGTGGGCGCGCGTGGCGGGCGACTTCGCTGAGGGCGAGCGCATTACGTTGCGCGTGCCGCCTTCACGCACGCTCGTCTACGACGGCGACGCGCTATGAACGCCGGCACGCTGTCACCGCCGGTCGCTGCGCACGATCCCAAGGGCTGGCTGGTTGCGCCTGCGCTGATCTTTATCGTTGCGCTGTTTATCTACCCGTTCGCCTACGGCCTGGTGCTGTCGTTCCAGCCGATGAACGGCGGTGGCCTGTGGGCGAACTACGTCGCGTTCTTCACCGATACGTCGATGTGGCCGACGATCCTGGTCACATTGAAACTCGCGGTGCCTGCAACGCTGATCAACGTGGGCGTGTCGATTCCAGTAGCCTTCGCGTTGCGCCGCAATTCGCCGTATCAGAAGCTCGTCACGACGTTGTTAGTGATTCCGGTCACGCTCGGCACGGTGTTGATTGCGGACGGCATGCTCACGTATTTCGGGCCGAACGGCTGGTTTCCTCAGGCGCTGCAAGGCCTGCATCTGTACACCAACGAAGTACGGCTCACGCACAATTATTGGGGTGTCCTGATTTCGCTGATCGTGTCGGGCTTTCCGTTTGCGTTTCTGCTAACGCTGTCGTACGTGACGGGGATCGATCCGACGCTTGCCAGCGCCGCCGCCACGCTCGGCGCGAGCCCGTGGCAGCAGTTTCTGCGCATTTACCTGCCGCTGCTGGTGCCCGGTTTGACGATGGCCGCTTGCCTCTCGTTCGTGCAGGCGTTTTCGGTGTTCCCCTCGGCGGTGCTGCTCGGCGCGCCGGCGGGACCGACGCGGGTGATGTCGATTGCCGCCGCCGAAGCCGCGTTCGAAAACTACGACTACTCGCTTGCGTCGGCCATCGCGATGGTGATGGGCTTCGTGCAGTTGCTGGTGGTCGCCGGGATGCTGGGTGCGCGCCGCTTCTTCTATAGCGGCCCGGTGACAGGAGGGAAGGGCTGATGACAACCGATCATCACGCTACGCAAGCGTGGCCCGCCTCCGCCAAGCCGCAAACCCAGGCCGGCCAGACCGAAGACGATAGCGCGGGCCGCAATCGCGGCGTGCAGCCGGGCAAAGCCGTCAAACAGCGCACGCCGCTTGCCGAGCGGATCTGGAAAGTGCTGGTGTGGGGCGCGATGGTGTTTTTCCTCCTCAACGTCCTGCTGCTGATCGCGACGGTAGCCGTCAACTCGGTGGGCACGCGCTGGTTCGGCACGCTGCTTCCGCAAGGCTTCACGCTGCATTGGTACGCGCAGGCATGGAGCGACTTCCAGTTGGCGAGCGTGCTGTGGGTCACGGTGGAAGTGGTTGGCGCCGTGGTGATCCTGTCGGTACTGCTCGGTGTGCCGGCCGCCTATGCATTGGCACGCGTGCAATTCCCCGGCAAACGCTTCGCAGTGCTGGTGTTTCTGCTGCCATTGATGGTGCCGCCGGTCACGTACGGCATTCCAATGGCGACGGTGATGTACAAGGTCGGCCTCGCCGGCACATTGCCCGGTGTGATTCTCGCGAATCTCGTGCCGGCGCTGCCGTTCGTGATTCTGGTGATGACGCCGTTTATCGAGCAGATCGACCCGAATCTCGAAGCGGCTGCGCGGATCTTCGGCGCGAATACGTTCCGCTATTTCCGTTACGTGCTGCTGCCGCTGCTGGTGCCTGGCATGCTGGCCGCGGGGTTGCTCGTGCTGGTGCGCACCATCGGCATGTTCGAATTGACCTTTTTCACGGCCGGTCCCGGCACGCAGACGCTGGTGGTCGCGCTGTACTACGCGGTGTTTTCGACCGGGGTGCGCGCGCCGCAATCGATCGATGCGATGGCGATGATCTATATGGCGATCACGCTGGTATGGGTGTTGATCGCGCTGCAATTCGTGAGTCCGACGCAGATCGTCTCACGTGTGAAGGAACAGAAGCGCTGAGCCAGGCGAACCGCCGCGCGAGGTAACGCGGCGGTTCGGGCAGGCGTGCTCAGCGTGTTTTATTAACGAGCTTTGTAGTCAAGACGTCGTTGGAGAGTGTTGTGACCAAGAGAAAGACCCCTGAAGAATTGCGCAGCCATCGCTGGTATGGCGTAAATGACCTGCGCTCGTTCGGCCACCGTTCGCGTACCTCGCAGATGGGCTATAGCCGCGAGGAATATGCAGGCAAGCCGGTGATCGCGATCCTCAACACGTGGAGCGAGATGAACCCGTGCCACACGCACTTCAAGCAGCGTGTGGAAGAAGTTAAACGGGGTATCTGGCAGGCGGGTGGCTTCCCGATCGAGCTGCCGGTGCAGACGCTCTCCGAGCCGTTCCAGAAGCCCACCACGATGCTCTACCGCAACTTCCTTGCGATGGAAGCGGAAGAGACGCTGCGTTCGTATCCCGCAGACGGTGTGGTGCTGATGGGCGGCTGCGACAAGACCACGCCGGCCTTGCTGATGGGCGCGATTTCGATGGATCTGCCGACCATCTTCCTGCCGGCCGGTCCGATGCTGAACGGCAACTGGAATGGCGTGACGCTCGGCTCCGGTTCGGACACCTGGAAGTACTGGGCCGACCTGCGCGCGGGCAAGATCACCGAGCAGGACTGGCAGGGCGTGGAAGGCGGTATCGCGCGCTCGCCGGGCCACTGTATGACGATGGGCACGGCCTCGACCATGACGAGTGCAGCGGAAGCGCTGGGCTTCACGCTGCCGGGCTTCGCCTCGACGCCTGCGCCGGATTCGCGCCACGCGCAGTTGTCGGCGAAAACCGGCATGCGGATTGTCGAGATGGTGTGGGAAGACCTGAAGCCGTCGGACATCATCACGGCGGGTTCGATCGACAACGCCGTGACTACGTGTCTGGCGCTCTCGGGTTCGACCAATGCGATCGTGCATATGATTGCGCTGGCACGCCGTGCCGGCATCGACCTGACGCTGAACCGCTACGACGATATCTCGCGGCAGACGCCGGTGCTGGCGAACGTCCGTCCGACCGGTTCGTACCTGATGGAAGACTTCTACTATGCGGGTGGCCTGCAGGCGATGCTGGGCGAGCTCGGCGATCTGATCGACCGCTCGCAGAAGACTGTGAATGGCCGCACGATCGGCGAGAATCTCGAAGGCGCGAAGATCTTCAACGACGACGTGATCCGCCGCCGCGCTGCGCCCCTGTTGCCGAACAATGGTCTCGCCGTGCTGCGCGGCAATATCGCGCCGGATGGCGCCGTCATCAAGCCGGGTGCGGCCGACCCGAAGCTGCACGTGCATACCGGCCGCGCAGTGGTGTTCAAGGACTACAACGACATGGCGGCGCGCATCGACGATGACGCGCTCGATATCGACGAGACCTGTGTGATCGTGCTGCAGCATGCGGGTCCGGTGGGCGCACCGGGCATGCCGGAGTGGGGCCAGTTGCCGATTCCGAAGAAGCTGCTGCAACAGGGCGTGCGCGACATGCTGCGCATCTCCGATGCACGGATGAGCGGTACGAGCTACGGTGCGTGCGTGCTGCACGTGGCGCCGGAATCGTTTATCGGCGGACCGTTCGCGCTGGTGCAGGACGGCGACATGATCGAACTCGACGTGCCGCAACGCAAACTCAATGTGCTGGTATCGGACGAGGAACTGGCGCGCCGCAAGGCCGCGTGGGTCGAACCGGCGCCGCGCTTTACGCGCGGTTACGGTGCGATGCATCAGGTACACGTGATGCAGGCCAACAAGGGTTGCGACTTCGACTTCCTGCAGCGCGACGGTGCGGCTGAGGCGGGCAGCGAGCCGGAAATTCACTGAGTGTTTTGCTCGGGGCGGCGGGACGTTTTTGGTCGCGTCCCGCCGCCGTTGGTTGCCTGGCGCCGCAGGCATCTAATACGTCATTGCGCATCAATGCATCGTCAAGACCCGATCCGATACACGCGTCCCGTCTGCGCGCCTTCTACGCTGCGCAGATACCCCTGCGCAGCGCGCTGGGCCGTCACCGGTTCGAAGCCGCGGAAATACGGCGCGTAGCCTCCCATCGATTCGGTCAGCACCGTCGGGCTCACCAGGTTGATGCGGATACCGCGCGGCAATTCGATCGCCGCTCCGCGCACAAAACCTTCCAGCGCGAGATTAACGGTAGTCGCGTTCGCGCCTTCCCGGATCGGCTCCTCGGCGAGGATGCCGCTGGTCAGCGTAAACGAGCCACCGTCATTGACGTACTGCTGCGCCGCGAGCACCACGTTGATCTGTCCCATCAGCTTGTCGCGTAAGCCGACCCAGAACTGTTCGATCGTCATCTCCGGCAGCGGGCCGAAATGTACCTTGCCCGTGGTGGTGACGACGCCATCCACCTTGCCGATTTCGCGGAACAGCTTTTCTATGCTCGCAGGATCCGTGCTGTCGACGCGATATTGGCCGCGCGTCGCACCCACTTCGATTACTTCATGGCGGGCCTTCAATTCGGCGCTCACTGCCTGGCCGAGTGTGCCGGTAGCGCCAATCACGACGATCTTTTTCATCTGCCACCCCTGAATGTTAAATGTGGGTTCGATTGTCGACGGGATAGGGAGCGGGAGTAAGAGGGCGCGGCTTGCAAGTGCTTAAACCTGCAGTTTCGAATCGTCTTGCGAAGCGGCATGTCGATGCAGCGACGCGTAGCGCCACGTCGTCATTCAAACGGTACGCGCTACGCGGATTCCCTCAGATCCGGGCGAAACAGGAAGAAAGTAAACGCTGCACCGCATGAGTCTCGTGACCTCATGCGGTGCAAAGGTCACTCCTTGGTCCTGCGCTGCAACTCGATGACGCGCGTAGGCCGCATATGGTTCAACGCGTAATGAATGCGCCCGCGGTCCTGACGGCTCCCCACCGGCCGCGGATCGTCGAACTGATGATCTTCATCGTAGGCGGACTGCGGCCCGACCATGCCCTTGTCGATCACCGTATAGCCCGGCTCTAACGCGAGCAGTAGGCGATTGCCGCCAACGCGGCTGTCGAAGCCGCCAAGACCGTCGCCTGCTTCCGGCACACTGTTCACCAGCGTGGCGTTGGTGGTTGTGACTTCGTCCGGTCCAATCGGGCTATGGCCCGCGAGACGCGCAGCTTCGAGATTCTTGCCGTCGGTGTCGACGGTGCTGTCGTGAGTGCGGTCGTTGTGCAACTCTGTGCTGCTCGGACCGCCGGTGCCGGGCTTACGGGTGGTGTCTGTGACATTGCTGTTCATTATGCTTTCTCCTTGAAGACAACATAGGTGAGTGCAGCAAAAGTTGTTCCGGGTCTTCCCTGAGTAGCGCTGCACGGTTCAGCTTGCACCAGGGCGGGCGTATGACATTCTTTTGATTTTTTTTTGACCAGCGCGTATTTTCTACAGAGTATGATCTTAATCCGACGAGTCAGCGCGGTTATTAAATCGACGGTTTTTACCGAGCCGTTTCAGCGTGACCAGAGAGAGACGGCGCTGCTCGAGCCAACTATATACGAGGCAATCAGGGGCGGTGACACATGCACTTCGATGCTGCATTCACACATCGCGGCTACTTGCTGAATTGCGAGCCGGCGCGCGCAGGAGATGGAACCTGGCAACCTTACGTGGTGATCTCCCGTTCGAGCGACGGCGAACTGGTGGCCAACCGTTTCTTCCCTACCGATTTCCGCTTTACCGATGAAGCCGCCGCGATCGCGCATGCGCGAGACTGGGCGGTGCGCTGGATCGACGCCAGCAGCGTCACCATATGACGCTGCTGGCCTGGATGCAGCGCCGCGCGAGCGGCGGCAAAACGCGGTAATCTCTGGGGACAATTCACTCTGAACCGTGCTCGCCGCACGGGCGCCGTCCTCACCATGTCAAACCGTCCTTCCCATAACTGGGGCCTCGAGCAGATCGTCGCAGACCTGCGCGAGTCGCGCGAGCAGTTGCACCGCACCCGCCACCCGCTCGGCATTCGCGACCTGCCCTCACGCGAGGCAGTGGGCAGTATCGTCACGGGCCTGCGCGCCGCGCTCTTTCCGACGCACTATGGTGCGCCCGACCTGACTGACGAGACTGTCGACTACTACGTTGGGCACACACTCGAAAGCACCTTGCGGCTGCTCGCCGAACAGATTCGCCGCGCCTTGCGATTCCTGCCGGAACACGCCGAGACACCGGAGACGGAGCTGGGCGAGCGCGCGTTCGAGGTGGCGCGTGAATTCGGCACGCAGTTGCCTGGTATCCGCGCGCTGCTGGTCAGCGACATTCAGGCCGCATTCACGGGCGACCCCGCTGCGCAGCACATTACCGAAATCCTGCTCTGCTATCCGGGCGTGTGGGCGATGACGCACCACCGCCTCGCGCACGCACTGCACCGGCTCGGTGTGCCGCTGCTGGCACGCTTTATCAACGAGATCGCACATTCGGCCACTGGCATTGATATCCACCCTGGCGCGCAGATCGGGCCGAGTTTTTTCATTGACCATGGCACGGGTGTGGTAATTGGCGAGACCGCTGTGATCGGCGAGCGCGTGCGGGTGTATCAAGCCGTGACGCTCGGCGCGAAAAGCTTCGCGGCGGATGTGGATGGCACGCTGGTCAAGGGCAATGCCCGCCATCCGGTCGTTGAAGATGATGTCGTGATCTACGCTGGCGCGACGATTCTCGGACGTGTGACGATTGGGCGAGGCTCGGTGATCGGCGGCAATGTCTGGTTGACGCATAGCGTGCCGCCGGGCAGCAGCGTCTCGCAGGGCAAGATCCGCGAAGGCGATCGCAAGGACGACGGGGGGCGTTGATGCCGACGCTCTTCCACGCCCGGAGGAGTTCGCCGTGACTGGCGGTCGCGTCTATATGCCCCGCTGCGCGATCGCCGGCGTAGAGGCGACGATTGCGGAAACGGCACATGCATTTCCACGACACTCGCACGACCGCTTCGGCGTTGGGGTGATCGTGCGAGGCGGACACCGCTCGGCGAGCGGGCGCGGTGTGGTGGAAGCGCGCATGAATGACGCGATCATGGTCAACCCTGGGGAAGTTCACGACGGCAGTCCGCTGGACGAGCGTGGCCGCGCATGGCGCATGCTTTACTTCGAGCCGGCACTTCTGCGCGATGTTGCGGGTGAACTGGTAGCGCAGGGACCAGCCGGCGTGCCGCATCAGATGATTGAATTGACGCAGCCGGTCGCTCACGATCCTGTATTGAACGCCCTGTTCGATCGGCTGTTCCTGGTGTCCGTTACGGTAGCCGGCCCCGGCGATGCACTGGCGCGCGAAACGGCGCTGCTGCATATGCTCGGGCATCTCGCGCGGCGCCACACTACGTTGAGGTACGTTTCGCCGCGCGACGTGGCGACTCCGATTGCGCGCGCCAGGGCCCGCATCGACGATGATCCCGCAGCACAGCTTACGCTCGCGGAGCTGGCCGCAGAGGCGGGCATGAGCCGCTTTCAGTTATTGCGCAACTTCGCGCAAGCGCTAGGGCTGCCGCCGCATGCGTACCGTATGCAGCGGCGCGTTGTGCTGGCTCGTCAGCTGATTGCGCGTGGCACTGCGCTTGCCGAGACGGCGGCTGCCGCGGGATTTGCGGACCAGAGTCATATGACGCGTGCATTCGTGCGTTTGCTCGGTGTGACGCCGGCTAACTACGCCGCGGCGATCCGCTAGCGATCCGTTCGGCGTCTCGCGAGGGCCACATGGCCCGTGTTCGCAGCGTTCTCTCCTTTCTTTTGCATGCGGCGGCGCGCGGGGCGATCTGCGCGCGTCAACACGCAGTACGCTGCAATTTCGTTCAAGACCGCCCGCTGCGCGACTTCTAAGCTGGCCGCTCATTCAATCATGAACGGCGGCAGAATGAATTCGCGTTACGTCGGCTATCTGTTTTGCGGTCTGGCGATGATCGGTGTCGGCAGCACGGTCGTGGTCAGCAAGACGATCGCGGCCGGGCTGCCGCCGTTTTCGGCCACTGCGTTGCGTTTTGCGATCGCGTTTCCTGTGTTCCTGCTGGTGATGCGCGTGCGCGGTGTGCGTTGGCCGTGCCTTGCATGGCGAGACGTGTTGCTGCTGATCGCGCAGGCAGGTGCGGGCAGCGTCGGCTACACGGTGTTTCTGATCAGCGGCATGAAGCTCGCTTCGGCAGCGGATGCCGGCGTGATTGCGGGCACTCTTCCGGCCGTGTCGGCACTCGTGGCGATGCTGGCGCTCGGCGAGCGTCCAGCGCCTTCGCTCGTCGGCGCCATTATTCTGGCGACATCAGGCGTGCTGGTGTGCACCGTGCGGCTGGGCGAGCTTGGTGTCCCGCGTGCAGCGAGTTCGTTAGCGGGGAATGCACTGGTGTTTATCGCGATCGTGTGCGAAGCGCTATTCATTCTGCTTAACCGCAAGCTGCGCACGCCGGTGGCGGCGCTGCCGCTGTCCGCATTGATGAGTGGAATAGGCTTCGCGGTGGCAATCGTACCAGCGGCCTTTGAGCACGCATGGCGTCTGCCGTTCGATGCAGCCGCGCTGGCGGGCGTTGTCTATTACGCCCTGGTGCCGACGGTTGGCGGGTTCGTGCTGTGGTATGCGGGGGCCGCCCGGATCAGCGGCGCGGAAGCTGGCCTCATGACGGCGCTCGTGCCTATTAGCGCCGTGGTGATGGCGGCGGTGTTTCTACGCGAGCCGGTGACGGGTGCGCAGCTTACCGGGGTGGCGTGTGTACTCGGCGCGGTTTTGCTTGCGACGATGGGGCACCTGAAGCGCGCACCGCGTCGCACAGCGTGACGCGGCGTACCTGGCTGCGGCTTTGATCGCGGGTCTGAGCGCCGATCCCACGACGGAACTTTGCGAGCACCTAGGTGCGTGCTCAGGTATTCGACACTGCCACGACACCAGGATGGCCGACGATCGACAGGAATTCCCGACGCGTGGACGGATCCGTGCGAAATGTGCCGAGCATGCGCGAGGTGACCATCGTGACGCCGGCCTTGTGCACGCCGCGTGTCGACATGCATTGATGAGCCGCTTCGAGGATCACGCCGACCCCGGCCGGTTGCAGTACTTCATTGAGCGTATCGGCGATCTGCACAGTCATCTTCTCCTGGATCTGCAGACGCTTGGCGAACGCATCGACGAGCCGCGCCAGCTTCGAAATCCCCACTACGCGATGGCCCGGTAAATAGGCGACATGCGCACGACCGATGATCGGCACCATGTGATGTTCGCAATAGCTTTCGAAACGGATGTCTTTCAGCACGATCATCTCGTCGTAGCCATCCACCTCGGAGAACGTACGAGCGAGCAGTTCGCGCGGATCGACCGAATAGCCCGCAAAGAACTCTTCATAGGAGCGCACGACGCGCGCCGGCGTATCGAGCAGTCCTTCACGTTGCGGATCGTCGCCGGCCCAGCGCAATAACACGCGTACGGCATCTTCCGCCTCTTCACGCGTCGGGCGGCCAAGGGCTTCGCTTTGTTTGGTCTTCTTTGCCTTGCTGGTCATCCTTCACTCCTGTGAGGTCGCACGTCTACCAGGTCCGACCGGTACCGGTCATTGTTCCATGTTTTGCGATGCGGTGTGCAAGGCTGCAGCTTTATAACCGTGAGCGCTGGTCCGCGGCACCGCAATGCGCCGGCTATTTCGGCCACTCGTCCATGGCGTCGTTAAAGAGTTCGGCGACGACACTACGCAGCCAACTCGCACGCGGGTCGTTATGAAACTTGCGATGCCAGTGCTGCTTCAGATCGAAGCGCGGCAGTTCGAGCGGCGGTTCGACGAGCATGATGGAGGCATGTTCGGAGACGTACGCAAAGCCGATTGCATGCGGCACTGTGGCGATCAGGTCGGTGCGCGCGAGAATGAACGGCAAGCTCATGAAATGCGAAGTTTCGAGCACCGCGCGGCGCCGGATGCGTTTTTTCTCGAGGAATTGCTCGAGGACTTCCTGACTGCGTCCTTCGGCACGCACGACAGCATGTCCACATCCGATGAACTGCGACAGCGTCAACGGTTCGCGCGCGAGCGGATGATCGCTGCGCATCAGACAAATGAAGCGATGCGTGAAGAGGCGTTGCTGAAAGAAGTTGTTCCCTGAGAGGTCCGGGAAGTAGCCGACCGCCAGATCCACGTCGCCTGATTCGAGACCGCGCTCGATTTGCGAAGGCGGCAGTGAGACCGAGCGGAGATTCGCGCGTGGTGCGCGTTCGGCGAACATTTGCAGCAGACGCGGCAGAAAGACGATTTCGCCGACGTCGGAGAGAGCGATCGAAAACGTCTGGGTGGTAGTGGACGGCTCGAAGTCCTGCGCGTCCAGCATGCCTTGCTCGATGCGCAGCAGTGCCTCGCGCGCCGCGGGAATCAGCGCGAGAGCACGCGGCGTCGGTTCCATGCCGCGCGAAGTGCGCACGAACAGTTGATCGCCGAAATACTCGCGCAGCCGGCCAAGCGCCGTACTTACGCGTGGCTGGCTGACGCCCAGACGCTCCGCGGCGCGGCTCACGTTGCGGGTTTCCTCCATCGCAACGAGGTAGGGGATCAGGTTGAGGTCTAGTTCGGGCATGCCGGCAGCGCAAGGGAGTATCGGTTTAACGCATATACCTTACTCCTTAAATCGCGCTGGCGGATATTGGGGAAAGCGCCGAAGGGGCCGTTTGCCACTCGCGTAGCGCATGCCTTACCTCGTCGACGACGGCATCCCATTCTCCCAACCGACGTTGCCGGAACAGGCGCATTGATGGATACCAGGGGCTATCTGTTCTGTCCGTCAGCCAGCGCCAGTCCGCGCAGGCGGGTATAAGCGTCCACACGGGCAAGCCCGCGGCTCCGGCAAGGTGGGCAACGGAGGTGTCTACCGTAATGAGCAGATCGAGCGTTTGAAGTATCGCGAGCGTATCGGTGAAGTCTTCGATTGCGGGGCCTAACGTGTGCACGTCGAAGTCATTGCCGAGACGTTCGCTCTCGCGTTCGCGCTCGCCTTTCTGCACGGAATACCATCTGACCTGCGGGAGGTTGAAGAGCGGCTTTAGCGCCTCGATCCGGATAGACCGGTAACGGTCGAGAGCGTGGGTCGCGCTGCCTGCCCACACCACGGCGATATGTTTGCCTCCTTCGCTCATCTTTCGCGATGACAGGGCATCAATGTAGCCCTGCCAATAGCGAAACTTGTGAGGCGTCGTGGTGAGATACGGCATCGCAACGGGGAGCATGGGCAAGCTGAGTTTCATGCGCTCTGGAATCCTTAGCATATGACTCCAGTAGTCGTAAGGTCCGGGAGGTACGGTAGTCCATACGGTTCGCACGTTCGTCATGCTGGCGGCTAGCCTTGCTATGGGCTCGCTTACCAGCACGTCGACGATTGCTCGTTGTTGATGCAACCATTCAGCAAACCGGATGAACTGGATTTCATCGCCACGTCCTTGTTCACCAACCAGCAGGAATAGACGTCCCGCAACCGATTCACCCTGCCATTCAGGAAACGGTGGACGGACCAATTCTTTCTCCCGGCCGGGGATTTTGTAGAACCATCCGTATCGCTGCCAGCCTTCTTCGAACTCGCCCAATCCAAGTTGCACACCGGCCAGTTGAAATTGCATATATGGGTTATCCGGCATAAGCCGCGCAGCCTCCATACTGTGTGGCCGGCTTGCGGCGAGGTCACCCTGCATGCCGAGTGCGCGCGCTGCGTTGTGGTGCAGTAAGGGATGGCGTGGATCGATGGCGAGTCCCTGTGTCGCAACGCTGTATGCGTCGCTGAAATGATCGTTGGTGTTCAATACGAACGACAGCGATTTGAGCGCCTCGGCGTCGCGGGCAAAGCGGGTTCGGATCTGCGCGGTCGCCAAGTCGAGCTGACTGGTACGGTTTGTCTTTGCCAGTGCTGCAATCAGATCAAGGCCGTCCTGCAGGCAGGATGCATCGAGCGTCCATGCGCGCAACCAGTAATCGGCGGCGTCATCGATGTGGCCGATTTGCGCGCTGATTCGGGCCAAGGCACGAATTGCATGATTCAACGCTGGCTCGATTTCAAGGGACTTTTTGTAGTGGGTGATTGCCTCGCTAAAGCGGCCGGACAACCGCAGGCTGTCAGCGAGGTTCCTGTGAAGGCTGGCGGTGCTGCCGCCCAATGCGATCGCGCGACGATAGAACGCGTCGGCGCAAACGATGTCTCCCTGCAACGCCGCGAGCAGGCCGGCGTGCTCCCACAGATCGGCGCGGTCAGGGGCGACTTGCAGCGCCTGTTCAAGATAGCCGCGCGCCTGGTTCATGTCGTTCGCATGCACGCAGGCGAGTCCCATCAGATGCAGCGCGTGCACATGGCGCGGGCTGATGGCGAGCACTTTGCGGTAACCATTCATCGCCTCGGTGAAACGCCGCGCGGCAAAGTCAGTGTCGGCGAGTGCGACAAGCGCCTCCACGTCCAGGGTTGCGTCGACGTTGTTGTTAGGCGGATGGTTGAGCTGCAAGATATTTTGTCTCTATGATGAATTGTGGTTCGATCTGGCTCATTCAATTTGGTTAGTTAAGAATCCTGATGAAGTGAGATACGTGAGATACGGATCGTGTGTCCTGAATCACTTACCCCAACCGTCAGGAACTCAAAACCACGTGGACATCGAAGATCGCCAGATCAAGATATTGAATATCCTGAGCAGGTTAAACAAGCGGGGACTTCTTTTCTTTCGTCAGAATTTTTACCGGGCGGGTGGGATAAAAGCGGATCATGGATAGCCCCGCCTTGACAAGCGCAAGCAGCAGCTTTCATAATGCGCCAATGCGTTCGCTAAACGAATCAGTGTTCGTATACCGAACAAATTTGCGAACAAACTGCGTGTTGATCGAATCCGGTCGGCGCGCCATGACCAGGACGTGGAGACCGTCCCGCAAACCGTTCCGCGTGGTTCGCCAGAGCAGGCGTGCCGTGACGGCGCGAGCGGCACGGTACGGCGCGTCCCTTAGGGAATTCGACATGATCAACAAGATTTTCGAGTCACTTCAGTCGGCGGTCGCCGATGTGCACGACGGCGCGACCGTCATGATCGGCGGTTTCGGCACGGCCGGTATGCCGTCCGAACTGATCGACGCGCTGATCGAGCAAGGCGCGCGCGAGCTCACCATCGTCAACAACAATGCCGGCAACGGCGACATCGGCCTGGCCGCGTTGCTGAAGGCCAGGCGCGTGCGCAAGATCATCTGCTCGTTCCCGCGCCAGACCGATTCCTATGTGTTCGACGCGCTCTACCGCGCCGGTGAGATCGAACTCGAACTGGTGCCGCAGGGCAATCTCGCCGAGCGTATTCGCGCAGCAGGTGCGGGTATCGGCGGCTTCTTCACTCCGACCGCGTACGGCACGAAACTCGCGGAGGGCAAGGAAACGCGCCTGATCGACGGCAAGCATTACGTGCTCGAGTCGCCGCTGCATGCGGATTTCGCGCTGATCAAGGCTTTCAAGGGCGACCGCTGGGGCAATCTGGTGTATCGCAAGACGGCGCGTAACTTCGGCCCGATCATGGCGAGCGCGGCGAAAACTGCGGTTGTGCAGGTGTCGAAAGTGGTGCCGCTCGGCGAACTCGATCCGGAAGTGATCGTCACCCCCGGCATTTTCGTGCAACGCGTGATCGAAGTGCCGCAAGCCACGCATGAAGCAGAGCTCGCATCCGCGACCGCAGCCTGAGGAGACCCGACATGAAAAAACTGACCCGCGATGAAATGGCGAAGCGCGTCGCTCAGGACATCCCTGAAGGCGCGTATGTGAACCTCGGTATCGGCGTGCCGACGCTGGTGGCCAACCACCTCGCTGCAGACAAGGAAATCTTCCTGCACAGCGAAAACGGTCTGCTCGGCATGGGCCCGGCACCGGCAGCTGGCGCGGAAGACGACGAACTGATCAACGCCGGCAAGCAGCACGTCACGTTGCTGACGGGCGGTGCGTACTTCCACCATTCGGACTCGTTCGCGATGATGCGCGGCGGCCACCTGGATTTCTGCGTGCTCGGCGCATTCCAGGTATCGGCCAAGGGCGACCTCGCGAACTGGCACACCGGCGCGCCGGATGCGATTCCGGCAGTCGGCGGCGCAATGGATCTGGCCATCGGCGCCAAGCAGGTGTACGTGATGATGGAGCACCTGACCAAGCAGGGCGAGAGCAAGATCGCTGCCGAGTGCACCTATCCGGTCACAGGCGTGGCCTGCGTGGATCGCATCTACACCGACCTGGCGATGATCGACGTCACCGCAGACGGCCTCGTGGTGCGCGAGATTTTCTCGGACATCGATTTCGACGCGCTGCACAAACTGACCGGCGTGCCGCTGATCGACGGCACCCAGGCGGCACGCGCTGCGTGAGCTCGGCGCGGCATTGGCGACAATGGTGTAACGTGTCTCGCGTGTCCATTGTTTCCGAAGGCCGCGCGTGCTCCGCTTGCGCGTAGATTCGGACGCGGACGATATCCTTTCTCCGTTTTTTTCAATTCACCATGCTCGAAGCCAGCGCCCGTCTGACCGGTCTCATCTGCGGCACGCAGCCAATGAACGATGTCTGGTCGCCCCGCGCCACGCTGCAAAGAATGCTCGATGTCGAAGCGGCGCTCGCGCGGGCCTCGGCGCAGCACAACGTCATTCCGCAATCGGCGGTGGCCGCGATCGAAGCGGCTTGCCAGGCCGATCAACTGGATGCCGACGCGCTCGCACGCGACGCGGCTCTCGGCGGTAATCTGGCCATTCCGCTCGTCAAGCAACTGACTGCGCGCGTGAAGGCGGCGGACGCGGAAGCGTCGAAATACGTCCACTGGGGCGCGACGAGCCAGGACATCATCGATACCGCGACCGTCCTTCAACTGCGCGACACCTTCGATCTGCTCGGCCCGCATCTGCAATCTACCTGTGCGGCGCTCGCTGTGCTTGCCCGCACCCATCGCGCGACGCCAATGATCGGTCGGACCTGGTTGCAGCAGGCTTTGCCGATTACGCTGGGTCTGAAATTCGCGCAGTGGCTCGATACGTTACTGCGTCATCAAGAACGGCTCGATGCGTTGCGCCCTCGCGTGCTGGCACTGCAATTCGGCGGCGCGGCCGGCACGCTTGCGAGTCTGCGCGACGCAGCGCCGGAAGTAACGCAAGCGCTAGGCAAAGAGCTGGGCCTGAGCGTGCCCGCGGTGCCGTGGCACACGCAGCGCGACCGTATCGCCGAAACGGCCTCATGGCTCGGCATGCTGATCGGCACGCTTGGCAAGATTGCTCGCGACATCTCGCTGCAGATGCAAACCGAACTCGGCGAACTGGCCGAACCGGCCGCGGCGGGCAAGGGCGGTTCGTCGACGATGCCGCATAAACGCAATCCCGTCGGCTGCGCGGCCGTGCTAACCGCCTCGGCGCGCGCGCCGGGGCTCGTCGCTACCGTGCTTGCAGGCATGGTGCAGGAACACGAGCGTGCCCTCGGCGGCTGGCAGGCCGAATGGGATGCGTTGCCCGATCTCGCGCGGCTCGCAGGTGGGGCGCTTGCCAACATAGAACAGATCGTGAGCGGTCTCGACGTCAATGTCGAACGGCTCGCGAGCAACCTCGAAGTCACGCATGGTCTGATCCTCGGCGAATCGGTGATGCTTGCGCTGGGCGATCGCATCGGCCGGCTCGACGCGCATCATCTGGTAGAGCGGGCTTCGAAAGCAGCGGTGCAATCGGGGCAAACGCTCTTCGACGTCCTCGCTGCCGATACCGCAGTCACCGAACATCTTCCGGTCGAGCAACTGCAACGCCTGCTCGATCCGGCTCAATACGTCGGCCAGGCACACGCCTATGTAGACGCCGTGCTGGCTCTTCACAGCGAGCGCGCTGGCCGCGCACCTTCCCAGGAGTAACGGAATGCCCTACGCCGCAGTCAACGGCATCGAGCTTCATTATCGGATCGACGGCGACCGTCATGGTCACGCGCCGTGGATCGTGCTGTCGAATTCGCTTGGCAGCGATATGTCGATGTGGGCGCCGCAAGTCGCCGCGCTATCGAAGACGTTTCGCGTGTTGCGCTACGACACGCGCGGCCACGGTCATTCGGAAGCGCCGAAGGGGCCGTACACGATCGAACAGTTGACGGGCGACGTGATTGGCCTGATGGATACGCTGAAGATCGCCAAGGCGAATTTTTGCGGCCTCTCGATGGGCGGACTGACCGGCGTCGGCCTCGCGGCCCGTCACGCGAACCGCTTCGAACGCGTCGTGCTGTGCAATACGGCAGCGCGCATCGGTTCGCCGGAAGTCTGGGTGCCGCGTGCCGAACGGGCACGCAAGGAAGGGATGCTGGCGCTTTCCGAAGCGGTTTTGCCGCGCTGGTTCACCGCCGAGTTCATCGCACGCGAACCGCTGATCTTCTCCGTAATCCGCGATG
The DNA here is from genome assembly GCF_900141745.1 of Paraburkholderia phenazinium. Lineage (NCBI taxonomy): Bacteria > Pseudomonadati > Pseudomonadota > Betaproteobacteria > Burkholderiales > Burkholderiaceae > Paraburkholderia > Paraburkholderia phenazinium. The sequence goes on from NZ_FSRM01000002.1 coordinate 1,840,028, forward strand.
TTTTCGTCCACACGGACAAGGAAGGCTACGCCAGCAATTGCGAAGCGATCGATGCCACCGACCTGCGTCCCGAAGCGCCTGGTATCAAGCTGCCGGTGCTGGTGATTTCCGGTACGCATGATCTGGCCGCGACGCCCGCGCAAGGCAAGGAGCTCGCAGCGTCGATTCCTGGCGCGCGCTATGTCGAACTCGACTCCTCGCATATCTCCAACATCGAGCAAGCTGACGCCTTCACGAAGACCATCCTCGACTTCCTCACGGAGCAGCAATGAACGACGACGAACGTTACGAAGCCGGAATGAACGTGCGCCGAGCCGTGCTGGGCGACGCGCACGTAGAGCGGTCTTTGGCCAACCGCACCGAACTCACCGAGGAATTCCAGAACTTCATCACGCGTTATGCATGGGGCGAGATCTGGACGCGCGAAGGTTTGCCGCGTCATACCCGCAGCCTCGTGACGATCGCGCTGATGGTTTCGCTCAATCGCAGCGAAGAACTCGCTCTGCATCTGCGCGCCGCGAAGAACAACGGCGTGACCCGCGACGAGATCAAGGAAGTGCTGCTGCAGACCGCAATCTATTGCGGCGTGCCCGCGGCTAATTCGGCGTTTCATCTGGCCGACAAGCTGTTCCGCGAGGAAGACGGGGCAAAGGCTTAAGCGCCAGCCCTGGTCAGCCCTATACCGAAGCTTTTTCGCTCTCTGTGCCGGCCACCTCGGCCGGCACTTCTACCAACACCGCTCGCAGTACCGTCTCCTTGATGACCTCGCGCCAATGCGCGAGTGCTGCCTTGTCCATCAGCGACTCGCCCAGAAACGCGCCAAGCGTGTACTGATTGGCGTTATAAAAATACCCTAACGACGCGATCATGATGTACACATCGCGCGCTGCGATGCTGCTACGAAACACACCCTTGTCCTTGCCCGCATCCAGCACTTTCTGGACCACAGAAATCGCGTAGCCGGAAATCTCACGCAGCTTGGACGATTTCTTCGAGTGCTTACCCTGATGCAGATTTTCGCTGGACAGCAGCGTGACGAACTCGGGGTGATCGAGGTAGTACTGCCAGACAAATTCGACCATCTGTTGCAGGCCATGCACGGGATTGTCCAGATCCAGGTCGAGCCGGCTTTCGGCTTCATTGAACTGCGAGTAGATCGTCTCGAGCACTTCGACGAATAGTTGCTCCTTGCTGCCGAAGTAGTAGTAAATCATCCGGTCGTGCGAGCGCGCTGCTTTTGAAATGCTTTCGACCCGGCCGCTTGCATAGCCTTGCTTCGCGAATACCTTGATGGCTGCTTTCAGGATCTTTGCGCGCGTATCCTGGGCCTGCTTCGCGCGGATGCCGGTAGCGCCCGTCTTGCGGGCGGCAGTTGGACTCATGGGCGGCCTCGGTTCTCTCTGGTGATGGTTCTGATGCATCTACTCACAAAACTAGGCACAAAACTGCGGGCCAGCGGTTTCCGCCGCCGGCCGTTGTCATCATACCGCCCGGATGCAAACGGGCAAGCACGTCATTAATCGAACACCGGCGACTCCACACCCAGCACCTTGTGCAGTTTAGTGCTGGTTGTTGTGTACTGCATATGAATCTTCTTGTCCGGGAAAATATAGGGCGCAGCACCGAATGCTGCCAGCGCGGCTTCATGGAATCCCGAGAGAATCAGCTTCTTTTTGCCGGGGTAGGTGTTGATATCTCCAACCGCAAAGATGCCCGGCACATTGGTTTCGAACTTCTCAGTATCGACGCCTACCTGTTTGCGTTCAATATCCAGTCCCCACTGGGCGATCGGCCCAAGCTGCGGGGAGAGTCCGAAGAACACCAGCAGATGATCGAGTTCGAGCGTGCGCGTGACGCCGTCACCGCCCGTCACCTTGATGCGATGAAGCGCTTCATGATTGTCTTCGAAACCGCTTACCTGGCCGACCAGACATTGCATGCGAAGATCGTCGCAGAGCGCGCGCATTTTTGCTACTGATGCAGGCGCCGCACGGAAGTCATCGCGCCGGTGCACGAGGATCACGCTTTGCGCGACGTCCACGAGATTGAGTGCCCAGTCCAGCGCGGAATCGCCACCGCCGCAGATCACAATGTCCTTGTCGCGGAACAGTTCGGGATCGCGCACGCGGTAAAACAGTTGCCGCCCGTGGTATTTGTCGATGCCCGCGACTTTCAGCGTGCGCGGCTGGAACGAGCCCACCCCCGCTGCAATAAAGATGGTTTTAGTCACGAACTCGGTGCCTTTGCTGGTGCGCACGAAGAAGCGCCGGTCTTCCAGACGCTCGACGATCTGCACTTCCTGCCCGAGGTGAAACGTTGCGCCGAACGGTTCGATCTGCTTCAACAGATTATCGGCGAGCTCCTGACCGGTGCAGATCGGCACCGCAGGAATGTCGTAAATCGGTTTATCCGGGTACAGCTCGACGCACTGGCCGCCTACTACCGGCAGCGAATCGATGACATGCGCCTTGATTTCAAGCAGCCCCAGTTCGAACACCTGGAAGAGGCCGACCGGCCCTGCACCGACGATCAATGCGTCGGTTTCGATGGGCGATGGCGGTTCGGCATGGGTGTCCTGCGTATTGTGAGAGGCGGGGTGGTCAACAACTTCGTTCATGGGTTTCTCCTGCGATCGGTTGAGGGAAAAACAACGGGGGAACGAGGAGCCGGATACGCACGCCGGGGAGGCTGCGGTGCGGCGAAATCAGGATGCTGAACGGCGGTGGCGCGGAACGCATGGGACCCGGCATGGCACACCTCAGCGCTCGAGCAGATGCAATTTGTCCGTGACGTCTTTCCATACATCGGCGTCGGGCAACGGGTCTTCACGCTTGCTTAGCACCGGGAACACGCCGGTCAACTCGGCGTTCAGCGCGGTGAACGTCTGCTGTGCTGCAGGCAGGTCTTCTTCGGCGTAAATTGCATTGACGGGACACTCGGCTACGCAGACCGCGCAGTCGATGCATTCGTCCGGATCGATCACCAGCATGTTCGGTCCGGCGTGGAAGCAGTCCACCGGGCAGACGTCTACGCAGTCGGTATAACGGCAGCGGATGCAGGCTTCTGTCACGACATGTGTCACGGCGAAACTCCTTCTGCATAGGGCCGCGGCGCAGACAATGGCGCGCCGCAACATGACCAACGACCAGGGAAAAGACGTTGCGCAGTCTATTTTGATCGAGTAGATTTCTATCAAGTTTGATGTAGTGCATACTACACGAACGGTTAGTGACCGCAACATTTTTCAAAATGCATGCCGGTGCGGGTCACACGAATATGCCTTGAAACAAGGGCTATTTCGTCAACCGGGCAGGGCCGATTGTAATGTCGTCGTATGGGAACCCCAACATGACCGAACATACGAAGGTCGATTTCGGTGCAGACCGTGTGGATGGCGAAACCGCTTCCACGCCCGGTCCCACCGTGCTCGAAAAAGCGGCGCCCCGCAGCGAGCGGATGGCGGGCAACAAGATCGAATGCAATGCGTGTCCCGTGCTGTGCCAGATCTCCGAAGGCCGCACCGGAGCTTGCGACCGCTATGCAAATGCGGACGGGCGGTTGATCCGCGTTGATCCGGTGGTGTTCATGGCGCCGTCGCTTGCGTCCGGCAAGCCCACGGACGAAGCAGCGGTGATCGAATTTGGTGCATCTGCCGGCGTGAACGGAGCTTCGCCGGCGGTACTCCAGGCTCAGGACCAGGCGCTGTTTGTAACTGGCGTAGGCGCGTCGTCTACCTATCCTGACTACAAGCCGGCGCCCTTCATCGTTTCTTCAAAGCTCGACGACGTGGACATGGTGACGGTCGTCACCGAGGGCATCTTCAGCTACTGCAGTTTCAAGGTAAAAATCGATACCGACCGCTTTCTCGGCCCTGAGCAATCGAATGTGCGTTGCCAGGGCGAGATCGTCGGCCACGTGACCACGGCCGAATACGGTTCGCAGATGCTGAGCCTCGGCGGCGTCCACCATCTGACCGGCGGCAGCAAGAAAGAGGGCCGCGTGACCTGCGAGATGATGCTCGAACTCGGCAACAAGCAGCCGGTGGAGCTGACCATCGACGGCGGCGCGAGTCTCGTGATTCGCGCCGGCGCGGCGCCGATCGTGGATGGCGTCGAAGAGCAGCGCATGCGTGTGGGTTGCGGCTCGGCCACCATCGGCATATTTGCCAAGCAGTGGTTCGGACATGTCGACGAAGTGGTGGTGGTCGACGATCACATTACCGGCGTGCTGACCGAGCATCAAGCGGGACGATGCCTCGGCATGACGCGTTCAGGTCTGAAGATTCGCGGCCGCAAATCGACACCGGGCCGTTATTTCCAGGTGGCGAACCCCGGCACGGGATGGGGCGGCACGGACATCTCGGACCCGCTTGCCATCGTTGAGGGCTTTGATGCCGCTGTAGCGCGGCCCGGTATGCGTTTGTTGATGGTGTCCACCACGGGCGAACATGCGCAGTGGTACGAACTGGATGCGAATCTGGCGCCGCGAGTGATGGAGATGCCCGAAGCGGTTCGTCGGACCGTGGAGCGGATTGGTGAAAACTGCGAGCCATCGCTGGCTACGGTGCTTTTCCTGGGCGGCGCGGGCGGCAGCCTGCGCGCCGGCGCTACTGAGAATCCCGTCCTGCTGACCCGTGCGATCAAACAGCGTCTGGTGAACGTGACCTGCGGCGGGGCGCCTGCGTACGTATGGCCTGGTGGTGGTATCACCGTCATGGTAGACGTGACGCGCATGCCGGACCGTTCGTTCGGTACGGTGCCCACACCCGCTATCGTGGCGCCGATCGAATTCACCATGAGCTATGACGTTTACCGCGATCTCGGCGGCCACCTCGATGCCGTTCGTTCGCTGGAAAGCGTGCTCGCTCACGGACCAGATCATGTGGAAGGAGCGCCGCTCGGGCGCCGTACCCTCGTGCGTCACCCTGACAACCCTTGGCCGCTCGGCACACCACCGATGCTCGGATGACGTCCATGACCGCAACCCGCGCGCCCCTCGACGCCACACGCTGGCACCTGCATCACGGCCCGATCGATCTGATCATCGGCGCCGATGGTGACGCCGCGGCGGTGCAGGCTGCGCATGAAGCGTGCTGGGCGCGCTTCACGACGATCCTCGACGAACTGGTGGCCGAGTTGCCGAAGTTACGCCAGCCCGTGCCGCAGGATGCGTCGAGCGCGCCATGCGAAGGCGCGGTCGCACGCCGCATGTGGGACGCCTGTTATCCGCACCGGGCCCGCTACATCACGCCGATGGCTGCAGTCGCGGGCAGCGTGGCCGATGAACTGATCGCGGCATTCGCGCGGCCCGGCGTATCGCGGGCGTTCATCAACAACGGTGGCGATATTGCGTTGTATCTTGGCGAGGGCCAACATTACCGGATCGGCGTGTTCACCGATCTGGCTGAATTTGAAGGCGCGAGCCTGGCCAATGGTCCCGATGCCGGCTTGAATGAAGGCCTCAAGCTCGACGCCAACCTGACGCTCGACGCTGCGTCGCCGGTGCGCGGTATTGCAACGAGCGGCTGGCGTGGCCGCAGTTTCAGCCTCGGCATCGCGGATAGCGTGACCGTGCTGGCTCGCAGCGCAGCCGCCGCTGACGCCGCTGCAACGATGATCGCCAACGCGGTCGATCTGAAGCACGCGGATATCGTGCGCCAGCCGGCTTCGTCGCTGAAAGACGATAGCGACCTCGGCGACTTGCTGGTCACCGTCGACGTGCCGCCGTTGCCGCAACCGCTGGTCGATTTCGCGCTCGCCTGCGGTGCGCAGGAAGCGAGACGTCTGCACGAGCAAGGTTTGATCGAAGGCGCCGCGCTGTTTTTGCAGCGGCGTGTGAGTGTCGTCGGCATGACGAGTTTGCATGCGCCGCTGACCGCTGGCAGCGGCTTGCGCGTGACCCATAACACCCAATATCCAACGGAGGCTCCGTGTTCGAAATCCGCCGCGTGCTGACGCACGTCGAAGACATTTTTCACGAGTTCGGACCGCCGCCTGCGCAACCATTGCGCAAGGGCGCGATTGCCGCGGTGATGACGAATCCGTTTGCGGGCCGCTACGAGCCGAAGATCGAGCACGCCATGGAAGCGCTCAAGCCGATCGGCATCGACCTGGCCCAGCGTCTGCTTGCCGCGATGGCCGTCCCGCATGCGGCAATCGAGAGCTACGGCAAGGGAGCAATCGTCGGCGCGGCGGGTGAACTGGAACACGGTGCGCTATGGCACGTGCCGGGCGGCTACGCCATGCGTGAACTGCTGGAGAAGAACGGCGTGCCGACCAACGCGATCGTGCCGTCGACCAAGAAGGTCGGTGCACCCTCCACGGCGCTCGATGTACCGATGACTCATGTGAACGCGAGCTACGTGCGCAGTCATTTCGATGCGATCGAAGTCTGCGTGCCCGGAGCGCCGGCAGCGGACGAAGTGGTCTACATCCTCGTCATGAGCACGGGGCAGCGCGTGCATGCGCGGGTAGGCGGTCTCGCGAAAGAGGCGATTGTCGGCAAGGACGGCCTGCGCTAGGCGACCGCGACGTAGCGTAGTGGCAGACACGTAGACACGGTCAACGCAGGGTCAAGGCAAACCGGGCTCACGCAAACCCGGCGAACCCATACACGGAGAGCGAAATGGCAATCAAGCTTCGCAAGCTGGTAGTTCAGGTAGATGAAACACGCATTGAAATGGGCCAGACGATCGATCCGCCGACGCGTCGCGCGGTGGCCATCGCCGTGATCGAAAACCCCTACGCGGGCCGTTTCGAACCTAAACTCGATGCACTGATCGAGGCGGGTGAAGAACTCGGCGCGCTGCTCGGCAAGAAGTGCGTCGAAGCGCTGGGCATCGAACCAGGCGAGGCGCAAAGTTACGGTAAGGCGGCGATTGTCGGAGAGGCGGGCGAGTTGGAGCACGCTGCGGCGATCCTGCATCCAAAGCTTGGTGCGCCGCTGCGCGTTGCAGTGGAGAAGGGGGCGGCACTGGTGCCGTCGGCGAAGAAAATGGGCACGCTGGGTACTGCCATCGACGTACCGCTTGGCCATAAAGACGCCGCCTTCGTGCGCAGCCATTTCGACGCCATCGAAGCACGCGTTGCCGATGCGCCGCGCGCCAACGAAATCGTCGTGGCGGTTGCGGTGACGGCCTCGGGCCGGCCGCTGCCGCGCATCGGTGGATTGCAGGCGAGCGAAATCAAGGGCGAAGACGGTTTGCGTTGAATAGTTTCGCTGGTACTGTGCTGCCCGTGAGGTGCGTATGAGCGTGCCGCGCATGGGATGGATGGCAAGCCGCTAAGGATTACGATGCTTTCGAATCTGCTGGTACAACTGGTCAACGGACTCGCCGATGCGTCGACGCTGTTTCTCGTCGCCGCGGGCCTGTCGCTGATCTTCGGCGTGACGCGCATCGTCAACTTCGCGCACGGCTCGTTCTATATGTTCGGCATTTATGTCGCGTATACCTTTGCGAGCCGCTTCGGCCACACCGTAGGCGGCTACTGGTTTTCGGTGCTGGCGGCAGCGCTGGTTGTTGCGGTGCTGGGTGCGCTGGTCGAAATGATCGTACTGCGGCGCATCTACCAGGCGCCGGAGCTGTTCCATTTGCTGGCGACCTTCGCGCTGGTGCTGATCTTCCGTGACGCCGCGTTATGGCTGTGGGGTCCGGAAGATCTGTTCGGGCCACGTTCGCCGCATCTGGGAGGTGCCATCAATCTGCTCGGCCACCCACTGCCTACCTACGATATCGCGTTGATCATCATCGGCCCGCTCGTATTGCTGTTGCTCTGGTATGCGCTTACGCGCACGCGCTGGGGCACGCTGGTGCGCGCGGCGACACAGGATCGTGAAATGCTCGGCGCGCTGGGTATCAATCAGGCCTGGCTGTTTACCGGGGTGTTCTTCGTTGGCGCATTTTTAGCAGGCCTCGGCGGCGCGTTGCAAGGGCCGCGCATGTCGGCGAATCTGTCGCTTGACCTCGAGACGATCGGCAATGCATTTGTGGTCGTGGTGGTGGGCGGTATGGGATCCATTCCCGGTGCGTTCGTCGCTGCCTTGCTGATTGCGGAGATCAAGGCGCTGTGTATTGGCATCGGACACGTGTCGATTGGCGGGATCGACTTTTCGCTAAGCCGCTTCACACTGGTTGCGGAATTCGTCGTGATGGCCGTCGTGCTCGTTGTGCGGCCTTGGGGTCTGTTTGGCCGCGCAACTGCCGCGGTGCGCGGCATGGCTGCGCCGGAAGCGCCGCTGCGGCCCGCGGGCAAACGTCTGAAGCGGCTGGCGGTAGCGGTGCTTGCCGTGCTGGTGCTCGCGCCGCTTGCGGCCAAGGCGTTCCCGTATATGCCCATCCTGCTGGTCGAGATCATGATTGCGGTGTTGTTTGCCACTAGCCTGCACTTCATCATGGGACCGGGAGGCATGCACTCGTTCGGGCACGCTGCGTATTTTGGCCTCGGCGCTTATGGGGCTGCATTGTTCCTCAAGGTGCTCAACTTGCCGATGGAAGCAGCGCTCCTGCTTGGGCCATTGCTCGCTCTCGCCGGAGCGCTGGTGTTCGGCTGGTTCTGCGTGCGACTGTCTGGCGTGTACCTCGCCATGCTGACGCTGGCGTTTGCGCAGATCGTGTGGTCAGTCGTGTTTCAGTGGGACGATGTGACGGGTGGCAGCAACGGCGTGCTCGGATTGTGGCCGTCGAACTGGTTGTCCTCGCCGGTTGCGTATTACTACCTGACGCTAGTGTGCGTCGTGATCTGCGTCTGGTTGCTGCGGCGCATGCTGTTCTCACCGCTTGGCTATGCCATGCGAGCTTCGCGCGATTCCGGCTTGCGCGCCGAGGCAATCGGCATTGACGTCAAGCGGGTGCAATGGGCGTCGTTTGTGATTGCATCGGTGTTTTGTGGTCTCGCGGGCTCCCTGTACGCGTTTTCGAAGGGCACGATTTCGCCTGAAGTGATTAGCGTGAGCCGTTCCGTCGACGGACTCGTCATGGTGCTGCTAGGCGGTCTGCAGACCCTCGCCGGGCCGATCGTCGGTGCGGCGGTGTTTACCTGGCTGCAGGATACGGTGGCGCGGCAGACCGACTACTGGCAAGCACTCCTTGGCTTTGCCATCCTGCTGCTGGTGATCGCTTTCCCGCAAGGCATCGTAGGTTTCGTCCGTGAACGCTTCGGCGACGACGATACTGGTACGAAGAATGGTCACGCAGGTGGATCGGCCGACGCGGAGCGGGCTGCCGCCGGGCCAGCATCAACCCCGCCATCGCAGGCCACTGCGATGAAGGAGGGTCTATGAGCCTCCTGCGCGTCTCGGGCTTGTCTAAATCATTCGGTGGCCTTAAAGCGGTCGACGATGTCTCCTTCGATCTCGAAGCCGGTCAACTGCTCGCGCTGCTCGGCCCGAATGGCGCTGGAAAATCGACGTGCTTCAATATGGTCAACGGGCAACTGCGGCCGTCGTCGGGTTCGATCCGCCTCGACGATCACGAACTCGTCGGCATGCGGCCACGCGATATCTGGCGACTCGGCGTGGGCCGCACGTTCCAGATTGCCGCAACCTTCAACTCGATGACCGTGCTCGAAAACGTGCAGATGGCATTGGTGTCTCGCGAACGCAAACTGTTTGGCCTGTGGAAGGCCGCCGGATCGTGGTATGCGGATGAAGCATTCGGCCTGCTCGAGCAGGTAGGCATGGCCGCCGACGCGCATCGCGCCTGCGGTGTGCTGGCCTATGGCGACGTCAAACGCGTCGAACTTGCTATCGCCATGGCGAACCGCCCGAAGCTTCTCCTGATGGACGAGCCGACCGCCGGCATGGCGCCCAAGGAGCGCAACGATCTGATGGCGCTGACCAAGCGCCTGGTCACGGAGCACAAGATCGGCGTGCTGTTCACCGAACACAGCATGGACGTCGTGTTTGCCTACGCTGACCGCATGATCGTGCTCGCGCGCGGCAAGCTGATTGCCGAAGGCAGCGCAGAGACGATCCGCAACGACGCTCGCGTGCAGGAAGTCTATTTCGGCACTGGCAAGACCTTCCAGGCGCATGCGGCGCTGGACGACCATCACGACGACCAAAGCGGTCGCCAAGGGGCCTTGCAATGAGCGAGCCGATGCTGAAAGTCTCCGGCCTCAACGCGTTCTACGGTCGCGCACACATCCTGTTCGACGTTGGCCTCGAAGTCGGGCGCGGCGAGGTAGTGGCGCTGATGGGTCGCAACGGTGCGGGGAAATCGACCACGATGAAGGCGGTGATGGGGCTGTTGCCGCGTCGCCAGGGCGAAGTGCGTTTCCGCGGCACGGACATTGGATCGCTACCGCCGTATCGGATTTCCCGCATGGGAATGGGCTTCGTACCCGAGGACCGTCGCGTGTTCTCCGATCTCACGGTGCTGGAAAACCTCGACACAGGTCGGCAACCGCCGCGCGAAGGCGCGCCGCGGTGGACCCCGGAAAAGCTGTTTCGCCTGTTCCCCAATCTCGGCGAGATGCCAAGACGTCCCGGCGGGCAGATGAGCGGCGGCGAGCAGCAGATGCTGACCGTCTCGCGCACGCTGATGGGCAATCCGTATCTGGTGCTGCTCGACGAACCGTCGGAGGGCGTGGCGCCCGTGATCGTCGAACAGATGGCGAACATGATTCTCGAACTCAAGCGCGAAGGGCTGTCGATTCTGTTGTCCGAACAGAACCTGCACTTCGCCGAGCTGGTCAGCGACCGCGCGTATGTCCTTGAAAAAGGGCAGATCCGCTTTAGCGGCACGATCGGCGAACTCGCGAAGAACGAAACAGTCAGGCGCGCTTACTTGAGCGTCTGATTCCTGCGACGCGGTCATACGCCTCGCGCAATGCGCGCGTGTGGGCCGCCTCGGGTAGTCGTTGCGAAAGGGAGAAGCAGATGGCAGCAGAGACGTTGACAGGATTGTCGGGGAAGGTTGTCGTAACGAACATCGGCCTGCTGTTATCGGGCGATATCGATCAGCCGATTCTCGATGCCGACACGCTGGTGATCGACGATGGCGTGATCGTCGCGGTTGGCAAGGAGAAAGACTGCGACCTCGAAGGCGCGCGCACGAAGGTCGATTGCAAAGGCACGGCGGTGGCGCCTGGCCTGATCGATTCGCACGTGCACCCCGTCTTCGGCGACTGGACGCCGCGCCAGAACCAGATGGGCTGGATCGAGTCGAACCTGAACGGCGGCGTGACGACCATGATCTCCGCCGGCGAAGTGCACTTGCCAGGGCGTCCTAAGGATATCATCGGCGTGAAGGCGCTGGCGATTACGGCGCAGCGCTCGTTCGAAGGCATGCGCGGCGCGGGCGTCGGCGGAGGCGTCAAGGTATTGGCCGGCGCGCCGGTGATCGAAAAGGGCATGGTCGAGGAAGACTTCAAGGAACTGTCGGAAGCGGGCGTAAAGCTGCTCGGCGAAGTCGGTCTCGGCAGTGTCAAGGCCGGCGAGGAAGCGGGCCAGATGGTCGCCTGGGCGCGCAAGTACGGGATTCAAAGCACGATTCACACGGGCGGCCCGTCGATCCCCGGCTCGGGTCTGATCGACAAGGACGTGGTGCTCGCGGCTGACGCCGACGTTATCGGTCACATCAATGGCGGCCACACGTCCTTGTCTTATCGTCACGTCTGCGACCTGTGCGAGCAATCCACACGCGCACTGGAAATCGTCCACAACGGCAATGAACGCATTGCATTGCTGACCGCGCGTCATGCGATCGAACTCAAATGTCCGCACCGCATCATTCTCGGCACCGATAGCCCGGCCGGCTCCGGCGTGCAACCGCTTGGCATTCTGCGGATGATCGCGCTGATCTCAAGCCTCGCCGACGTGCCGGCGGAAATCGCATTCTGCTTTGCAACCGGCAACACGGCGCGGCAGCGCAATCTGCGGCAAGGGCTGATCGAAGTGGGCCGCCCCGCGGATCTCGTGTTCATGGACCGCGCGCAGCATACGGCCGGCAGCACGTTGCTCGAGAGCGTACAGCTTGGCGACATTCCGGGCGTTGGCATGGTGATGATCGACGGCCTGATCCGTTGCCGGCGTAGCCGTAATACGCCGCCGGCGACCGAAGTGCCGGTGGTTGTCTGAACGCGCGTCGCGACCTGCCGGCGTGGTGGCCATGAACCTCCCCGAGAACCTCACGCTTAGGGTGAATGGGGCGACGCATGTCGTCAGTGCCAGCGCTGACACGCCGCTGCTCTATCTGCTGCGTAACGACCTGGCGCTGAACGGTCCGAAGTTCGGCTGCGGGCTGGGCGAGTGCGGCGCGTGCACGGTGCTGCTCGATGGCATGCCAACCCGCTCGTGCGTGACGACGGCGAGGGTTGCGGAAGGACGAGAGATCACCACGCTCGAAGGATTGGGCACGCGTGCGGCACTGCATCCGGTGCAGCAGGCGTTCATCGACGAACAGGCCGCACAGTGCGGCTATTGTCTCAACGGCATGATCATGACCGCGAAAGCTCTGCTCGACCGCGATCCTCATCCCAGCGACGCCACCATCCGGCGCGAGTTGTCACGCAACCTGTGCCGCTGCGGTACGCATGTCGAGATTCTGCGTGCAGTGCATCGTGCCGCCGAATTGCTGGCAGCATGCCGTCGCGGGCATGAAGGGCTTGAAGGAGAGCGCGCATGACAGGGCCGGACGTGAGCGTCGAGCGTCAGCCTCTGTCGCGGCAGCAGCTCGACGACATGCAGAACGTGCTGGTCGTCGTACGGCCGCCGCAAGCGCCGGTAAAACCCGCGATCGGGCAACCTGGGTCGCGCTCATCGTTTGTGCCGACATTGGCCGATGTGTTCCTCGTCGTGCGTGGCGACGGCAGCGTGGTGGCGTTTAACGGCCACGTCGATCTGGGGACGGGCATCGGCACGGCGCTCGCCCAGATCGTCGCCGAAGAGCTCGATGTGCCGCTCACGCGTGTCTCGGTCGTGCTCGGTCACACCACCGAGGCGCCAAATCAGGGGCCAACCATTGCGAGCGCAACGATCCAGATTTCCGCCGTGCCGCTGCGTCTGGCCGCGGCGCAGGCGCGGCAGTACCTGGTCGGGCAAGCAGCGTTGCGCTTTGGCGTCGGCGCGCAGACGCTGGAGGTTCGCGATGGCATCGTGCATCGTCGTGGCGACGACCGGGCGCAAGGAATCGGTTATGGCGAACTGATCGCTGGGCGGCGTATCGAGCTGACGCTAGCAGCGGATACGCCTTTGAAGCCGCCTGAGGCGTATCGGATCGTCGGCAAAAGCACTGCGCGCATCGACATTCCGGCCAAGGCGATCGGCGAACTGATGTTCGTGCATGACGTGCGTCTGCCGGGCATGTTGCACGGCCGGGTAGTGCGGCCGCCCTATGCGGGCGTCGCGCAAGGCGACTTTATCGGCAACAGCCTGCTGCACGTCGACGAAGAATCTGTGCGCGATCTGCCGGGTATCGTCAAAGTGGTCGTGATCCGCGATTTCATAGGCATCGTCGCGGTGCGCGAGGAGGTCGCGCAGGAGGCGGTGAAACGGCTCGACGTGCAGTGGAAAACAGTGGAAGGCCTGCCGGCGCTCGAAACCAGCGAGGAGGTCGAGGCCGCCTTGCGCGCCAATCCCTCGACGCGCCGCGATCTGCTGATCGAAGGTGATGTCGACGCGGCGCTGGCGCAAGCGGACAACACGCTCGAACGCACGTACGTCTGGCCGTTCCAGATGCATGCGTCGATCGGACCGTCGTGTGCGGTGGCCGACTATCGCGACGGTGTGCTTAAGGTCTGGTCCGGTACACAGAACCCGCATTCGCTGCGCGCGGATCTGGCGTTGCTGATGTCGCTGGAAGAAACGCAGATTGAAGTGGTGCGCATGGACGCTGCCGGTTGCTACGGTCGCAATTGTGCCGACGACGTAGCCGCGGATGCCGCTTTGCTCTCCCGTGCGATGGGCAGTCCAGTGCGCGTGCAACTGTCTCGCGAAGACGAACACCGGTGGGAACCGAAAGGCGCGGCGCAATTGATGGACGTGCGTGGCGCTGTGGATGCGAATGGCCTGCTCACGGGCTACGACTTCTCCACGCGTTACCCCTCGAACGATGCACCCACACTTGGGCTGCTGTTGACCGGAGCGATCTCGCCGCAGCCGCAGGTGTTCGAAATGGGCGACCGCACGTCCGTTCCGCCCTATGACTACCGCACGATGCGTATCGTTTGCGACGACACGCCGCCGATTGTCCGGGCCTCGTGGTTGCGTGGCGTGTCGGCGTTGCCCAACACGTTTGCACACGAATCGTTCATCGACGAACTGGCCGCCGACGCGGGTGTCGATCCGGTCGAGTTCCGTCTGCAGCATTTGACGGATCCGCGCGCGATCGATCTCGTCAAAGCCGTTGCAGCGAAAGCTGGCTGGGAACCCCGCAACGTCGCGCTCAAAGCGCAAGACGCAGAGGAAGAGGAAGGCGACATCGCGCGCGGCAGAGGCTTCGCTTACGCGCGCTACGTGCACAGTAAATTCCCCGGCTTTGGCGCGGCATGGGCCGCGTGGGTCGCGGATATCGAGGTGAATCGCAAGAGCGGCGAACTGGCGGTGACGCGTGTGGTAGTCGGTCAGGACACCGGAACGATGGTGAATCCAGATGGTGTCCGTCACCAGATTCACGGCAACGTGATCCAGGCGACGAGCCGCGCGTTGAAAGAGCGCGTGACTTTCGGCAAGAACGAAGTGACGAGCCAGGAGTGGGGCGCGTATCCGATCCTGACGTTCCGCGAGGTGCCGGTCATCGAGGTGGTGATGATGCCGCGCCACGGCGAGCCGCCCATGGGTACGGGCGAATCGGCGTCGCTGCCTGGTGCGGCTGCGATTGCAAACGCGCTGTTCGATGCGACGGGTGTGCGGTTTCGCAGGCCGCCGTTCACGCCGGAAGTGATTCGGGCCGCGCTCGCCGACGGCCCGGCGCAGGCGGCCGCGGCCGCAACCGCGCGCAGGAAAAAGCGCTGGCGTTTCGGTTTCCTCGGCGCATTGGCTGCAGGTACCGCGGGCTGGTTAAGCATGGCCTCGTTCGCACCTCAGCCGATTGCCCCGATCACACCGCCTCTAGCGACTTCGTTTGCACCCGGGTTGATCGCACGCGGCAAACTGCTCGCCTCGCTCGGTGACTGCGCCGTCTGCCACACGGCACACAACGGCGTGCCGAACGCGGGAGGTCTCGCGCTGGATACACCGTTCGGCACGATCTACACCACGAATATCACGTCGGATGAGCAGACGGGCATCGGCAACTGGTCGTTCGACGCGTTTGCACGGGCGATGCGCAAGGGCATCCATCGCGATGGACGGCACCTATACCCCGCTTTCCCGTACACGTCGTTCAAGAACGTATCGGACGATGACCTTCAGGCGTTGTATGCCTACCTGATGTCGCAAACGCCGGTACGCTCACGTCCGCCTGAAACGAAGCTGGCGTTTCCCTTCAGCGTGCGGCCCCTGATGGCCGCATGGAACACCATGTTTCTGAAGCGCAATACGTTCACGCAGGAGGCAACGCAAACCGCGCAATGGAATCGCGGAGCCTATCTGGTCAACGGCCTCGGCCATTGCAGCGCATGTCATACACCGCGCAATGCATTCGGCGCCGAGAAAACTGGCGCGGCGTTTCTTGGCGGCGGTATAGCGGAAGGCTGGGAAGCGCCTGCGTTGACGACACTTTCGAATGCGCCCGTGCCGTGGACCGAAGACGAACTGTTCAGCTATCTGCGCTTTGGGCACGCGCCGCTGCATGGCGTAGCGGCCGGCCCGATGGGACCGGTCGTCAGCGAGCTGGCTTCCTTGCCGGACAGCGATATCCGCGCCATGGCGAATTACCTTGCCTCGCTGAACCCCGCGGGTCCTAATGCGAATCCAGAAGCGCTGGCGCGCGAATACGAGCAGGCCAGCGCGGCTACGCCCACGGCGTCGAGCATGGGCGCACGGCTGTTCGACGGCGCCTGCGCGGCGTGCCATCACACCGGCAGTGGACCGACGCTATTCGGTGCGCATCCGTCGCTCGCGCTTAACACGAATCTGCATAGCGCAGCGCCCGATAATCTGATTCGCGTGATTCTGGACGGCATCAACTCGCCTGCACGGCCCGAACTCGGTACGATGCCGGCTTACCGCGACAGTTTCAACGACGCCCAGGTAGCCGAACTCGTGTCGTACCTGCGTCAGCAATTCGCGGGCGGCAGGCCCGCATGGCAAGACGTCGAGGCAAGCGTGGCGCGTATTCGCGCGACATCGCGCGCCGATTGATTCGCTGTACCCGCATTCGCCTTCTCGCACCCACTACTGATAACGGAGAAACGCATGACCACACGCGCAGGATGGATCTCTCGTCTGACTGTTTCGTTGACGCTCTCGCTGACGGCGCTTGGGGCCGTGGCTCAGGAGACGATCAAGATCGGCGAAATCAACAGTTATAAGGCCCAACCGGCCTTTCTCGGCCCTTACAAGAACGGCTGGAATCTCGCGCTCGACGAGGTGAACGCTTCGGGTGGCGTGCTCGGCAAGAAACTCGAAGTCGTCTCGCGCGACGACAACGCCAACCCTGGCGATACGGTACGCGTCGCGCAGGAGCTGGTGACGGGCGAAGGCGTGCAGGTGCTGTTCGGCGGCTTCCTGTCGAATACCGGCCTCGCGCTGGCCGACTACGCGAAGCAGCGGCATGTTTTCTTCCTCGCGGCCGAACCGTTGACCGACAAGATCGTCTGGGCCGACGGCAACAAATATACATACCGTCTGCGTCCTTCCACCTATATGCAGGTCGCGATGCTGGTGCCGGAAGCGCTCAAGCTGCATAAAAAGCGCTGGGCGCTGGTGTATCCGAACTACGAGTACGGTCAGTCGGCGGTGGCGACCTTCAAGAAGCTGATGCAGGCTGCCCAACCCGATATCGAGTTCGTGTCCGATCAGGCGAGCCCGCTAGGCAATCTCGACGCTGGTGCGGTGACCCAGGCCATCGCCGATGCGAAACCCGATGCGATCTTTAACGTGCTGTTTGGCGCTGACCTCGGCAAATTCGTCCGTCAGGGCAATACGACGGGATTGTTCAAGGACCGCAGCGTGGTTTCGCTGCTGACGGGCGAGCCGGATTACCTGGATCCGCTTGGCGCCGAAGCGCCGACCGGCTGGATCGTGACCGGTTACCCGTGGTACTCGATCGATACGGCTGCGAACAAGAAGTTTGTCGATGCGTATCAGGCGAAGTATCACGACTATCCGCGCCTCGGTTCGGTGGTCGGATATTCCGCGTTGATGTCGCTTGCGGATGGGCTGAAGAAAGCCGGTTCTACGGATCCTGACAAGCTGGCCGCTGCATTCAAGGGCTTGAGCGTCGACACGCCGTTTGGTCCGGTGTCGTATCGCGCGCAGGACAACCAGTCGACCATGGGTGCTTTTGTCGGCGTGACGGGCGTGAAGGACGGCAAGGGCGTAATGACGTCGTTCCACTATATCGACGGCGCGAGCGTGCAGCCTTCGGACGCCGAAGTGAAAAAACTGCGTCCGGCTGATTGATTGGATGTTAAAGCGGGCCAGGCGTGGCGGGTGCGGTGAAAATCGCCGCGCCTGCGTTCGCTACTCTTCGGCGTCGTGCTCGGCGACGAAACGCTTCAGGTAAGCAAGCACAGCCGCTTCCGCGGCGCGATGATCGGCGCAGCTTTTCGAACCGGCGTTTTCCTCGTCGCCGAACAGCGTCGACGGTGCGTTATGCACATCCACTTCCTGTCCCTCGCGAAACACGCGAATCTCGTGGACGTCCTCGGCATATTCGGCAATCCAGTGCACGCCTTCGATGTGGGCACCTGCTCGTAAGGTGGGTATCTTCATGCGGCTTCTCCCGGATGGTCCGAAAACCGTAGAGTCGGCGCAGCTGCCGCCCCTTGTTATAACCATACGCCGTCCGCGCGGATACCGCACGTTTTTGCCAAGGCACAGGGGTTGCTGCGTGATACAGGCCAACAGCCAATCTGGAGGACTGTCATGCCTGAACAGAAAACCATCCACCGTGCCCACGCGGACAAGCGCGCCGGCAAAGCCTCGAGTACCCAGGCCGGGGAGTTCGTCAAGGAAGAGGTCGACCGCGTGCGCGCCGGCAAGCACGGCGTGAAATCGGCCAAGCAGGCCATCGCCATCGGTCTGTCGAAGGCGCGCCGTGCCGGCGTCGATCTGAAGGCGCCGAAGAAGGGTACGACCAGCGAAGCGACGCGTAAGAAGGCCGCCAAAGACAACGCGGCGGGCCAGCACAAGACCGCAGCCAAAAGCACCAGCACTGAATCCAAGGCAAAACGCGCGCGTGCCGCCACTACAGCGCTAAAGCGCGAGAGCGGATGCGGCGCGTCGAGTGCGGCGATGTCGAAACAGGCGAAGAGTTCGGCGACTCGCCGGCCCGCAGCGAGCCGTTCGGCGGCGGCGAAAAAGGCGGTCGCCACCAAGGGCACCGCGGGCCGTTCGGCCGCGGCGAAAAAAGCCGCTCATACGAGAGCGGCGCGCTCGCACCATTGAGTTGGGCGCAAAAGCGGTAGAAGGGCGGCGGTACCACGCCGCCGCCTGATCTCGCCTTCCGTGCAATGCGGATGGGCGAATGTAATAAATGCAGAACCCTTACCCCACGTAAGTCCGGGTAATTTCGCGCTCCGGTCGGGCCGCTTGCATGACGCGCGGCCAGGCGATCAAAATCCTGCGTCCTCACAAAACCCTTGTACTTTATTTTTTTGTTCATCTATAACCTGACCGACAGGACAGGATTGAAGCTCGAAAAGCCCAACGATGCGCGATGCATCGATGCGGCTTCCCCATAACGACGCGACGTAGAAGCTCATCGCGCTGCAGCATGTCGAAGTGAAGGGACGTTCGCCGGCCGAGGGTGGACGTATGTGTCTTTGCGCTGCACTATACGGTGCACGCTTGGGCGACGCACTGGATAAGATCGACAAAAGAGACGACAGGAGGAAGATAGGTATGCGAAGGAAAATTTAGTCCGCTTTGTGACCATCCGCTCATCCCCAATTCTAATTTCCAAACAGCGAGCACAACGTGGATATCTTACGCAGTCTGTGTGGCATTGTTTTTCTGTTGCTGATCGCTTATGTGTTGTCGACCAATCGAAGTGGTATCCGTTTGCGCACGCTGATTCCCGCGCTCCTCGCGCAGGTGTCGATCGGTGCGCTAGTGCTGTTCGTACCGCTTGGCAGCGCAGCGCTGGCGGCCGCCGCGCGTGGTGTCAACAATGTGCTGCAGATGGGCGACCGCGGCGTGTCGTTCATGTTCGGCGGCCTCGTCGACGCAAAGATGTTCCAGCTCTTCGGCGGTGGCGGCTTCGTTTTCGCGTTGCGTGTGCTTCCCATGATCATCTTCGTCACCGCGCTGATTGCGGTGCTGTACCACATCGGCGTGATGAAGTGGATCATCAACGGCCTCGGTGTCGTGTTCGAGAAGCTGCTGGCTGTGACCCGAGTCGAGGCATGTTCCGCGGTAGCTACGATCTTCCTCGGCCAGAGCGAGATGCCGGCTTTCGTCAAGCCGTTCGTCCGCGAGATGACGGGCGCTGAGTTGTTCGCGGTCATGTCGAGCGGAATGGCTTCGGTGGCGGGTTCGGTGCTGGCCGGCTATGCGGGCCTCGGCGTCAACCTGGAGTATCTGCTGGCCGCGTCGTTCATGGCCATACCGGGCGGCCTGCTGTTCGCCAAGCTGATCTTCCCGACCACGGAGCCAAGCCGGGTGGTGCTGGAAGGGCTGCATTTCGACGAAAGGAAATCGGCCAACGTGATCGAGGCGGCGGCAGCAGGCGCCTCGATTGGCCTGAGAATCGCCATCAACGTCGGCGCCATGCTGATTGCGTTTATTGGCCTGATCGCGTTGCTGAATTCGACCGTCAGCGGAATCGCGGGTCTGTTCGGCCATCCGCAGATCACGCTGCAAAGCATCCTCGGCTGGGTGTTTGCACCGCTCGCGTGGTTGATTGGCGTACCGTGGCAGGACGCACCGCTCGCCGGCAACTTTATCGGTGAGAAGCTGATCCTCAACGAGTTCGTCGCGTACGTCGATCTGTCGCCGTACCTGAAGGGCGCCCAGTCGGTCGCGGCGGCCGGCTTGCAGGTGCTGGATCCGAAGACGCTTGCGATCGTGTCGTTTGCACTGTGTGGCTTTGCTAATTTTTCTTCGATCGCGATTCTCACGGGCGGTTTTAGTGCCGTTGCCGCGGAACGCCGTGCGGAAGTGGCGCGCTATGGATTGCGTGTCGTAGCGGCTGCTACGCTATCGAACCTGATGAGCGCCGCCATTGCGGGGATTTTCCTGTCGTTTCATTGAGTCCGTCCGTCACCGGAACGCCAGGGGCTCCTACCTTTTCTTAAGCTGATCATTATGTCGTTGACGCAGGAAATCATTCGCAAGAAACGCGACCGGCAGCCGCTGAGCCGTGATGAGATCGGCGAATTCGTACGGGGTGTGGTCGACGGCAGCGTCGCGAACGAGCAGGTCGCCGCGTTCGCGATGGCGGTGTATTTCAACGACATGAGCGTGGACGAACGCGTTGCGCTGACGCTGGCGCAACGCGACTCGGGCCAGGTGCTGTCCTGGGATGCGTTCGATCTGCCGGGCCCGTTGATCGACAAGCATTCGACGGGCGGCGTCGGCGATCTGACTTCGCTGTTGCTCGGCCCGATGGTGGCTGCCTGCGCCGGTTTCGTGCCGATGATCTCCGGGCGCGGTCTCGGCCATACCGGCGGGACGCTCGACAAGCTCGCGGCCATTCCCGGCTATAACCTGGTTCCTGAGGCGCGGACGTTTCAGCGGATCGTGCGGGAAGTCGGCGTGGCGATCATCGGTCAGACGGCGCAGCTCGCGCCTGCCGACAAACGGATCTATGCGATCCGCGACGTAACGGCGACCGTCGAATCGATCGCGATGATTACGGCGTCCATCCTGTCGAAAAAGCTTGCGGCAGGGCTCGAAGGGCTGACGATGGACATCAAGGTCGGCTCCGGCGCTTTCATGCCGACCTACGAGCAATCACTGGAACTGGCGCGCAGCATCGTCGAGGTCGGCAACGGTGCAGGCATGAAGACGACCGCCGTGCTCACCGATATGAACCAGCCGCTGGCCCCTTGCGCCGGCAACGCGCTGGAAGTGCGCTGTGCGATCGATTATCTGACCGGGCATCGTCGTCCTGCGCGCTTGCATGAGGTCACGCTGGCCTTGGCCGCGCAGATGCTCGTACTGGGTGGCCTCGCCAGCGATACCGCGCAAGCCTGTGCAAAGTTGAACGCGGTGCTCGATTCCGGCGCCGCGGCGGAGCGCTTCGCGCGGATGGTGCGAGCGTTGGGCGGGCCCGCTGATCTTATCGGTGCGCCCGAGCGTCATCTGGGGCAGGCGGCGGTGATCGTGCCGGTTACTGCACCTCGTGCAGGGTATGTGGCACACATCGATTGCCGCGCGCTGGGACTGGCGGTAGTCGGGCTCGGTGGAGGCCGGCGCCGCCCTGATGATGCGATCAACTACCAGGTCGGTTTGACAGACGTCGTTGAACTCGGACAATACGTCGAAGCGGGAGTGCCGTTGGCACTTATTCATGCCAGCGATCTTCCTGCCGCCGAACAGGCGGCCCGTGACATCCTGACAGCGTGCACGCTCGCCGAGACCGCTTCGCCCGTTCCGGCCACCGTGTACGAACTGATCAGCTGAGTAACCGAACAACGCGGATCCTGACCCCGATGCGGAGGAGTAGTGACACACGAACATCTGATTGACGAAGCCCGCAAAGCCCGCGAGCTTGCGTATGCGCCTTACTCGCGCTTCCTGGTCGGCGCTGCGCTTGAGACAAACGACGGCAAGATTTTTCACGGCTGCAATGTGGAGAACGCTTCGTATGGCCTGTGCAATTGCGCGGAACGTACGGCGTTTTTTAGCGCGGTGGCGGCAGGTTATCGTCCGGGGCAATTCAAAAGACTAGCTGTCATTGGACAAACCGATGGCCCGATTGCACCCTGTGGCGCTTGCCGTCAGGTGATGATCGAACTGGGCTCGCCCAAACTCGAAGTCGTACTGAGCAATCTGGATGGCAAGGTCGAAGTGACCAGCGCCGCCGCATTACTACCGGGCGCGTTCTATCTCGAACCTGACGGCGGCGCGTCTGCGGCTTAGCGTCAGGCATGGCGACGTGCGTTTCACATGCACGCTAAAGCGGTCCCATACGCAATCAACATGAGTGCCCAACCATCATGCACAAGGTAATTTTCGACACCGATCCCGGTGTCGATGACTCGATGGCGCTGGTGTTCCAGACGTGTCATCCGCAGATCGAGTTAATCGGCGTGACGTCCGTGTTCGGCAACGCGACGATCGAAACCACGACCCGCAATGCCGTGTATCTGGTCGAACGCTTCGCTGACCCGGGCGTCGTCGTGGCGCGCGGCGCAGCAAAGCCGCTGCGCAAGGCCGCACCCGAGCCGATTCCGCATATCCACGGGGAAAACGGCCTCGGCGATATCGAGCTCCCCGATATGCCCGACGAGGGCCGTGCCCGCCTCGACGCACGCCCGGCGCATCGTTTCATCATCGACGAAATCCGTAAGCATCCGCACGAGATCAACCTGATCGCGGTAGGGCCGCTCACCAATCTCGCGCTCGCGCTGCAGGAGGACCCGGAGATCCAGCAGCTGGTTAAACAGGTGATCATCATGGGCGGCGCATTCGGTATCAACGGCGTGTTAGGCAATGTGAGGCCGTGTGCCGAAGCGAATATTTCCGCCGACCCGGACGCAGCCGATCAGGTCTTCACCGCTGCGTGGAAAGTCACGGCGGCAGGGTTAGACGTGACGCAAAAGGCCATCATGAACACGGCGTACCTCGAGCGCATCCGTCAGCACGGCGGCGAGGTGGGGCAGTTTATCTGGGACGTGTCGCGCTCATACGAGCAGTTTCACGTCGACAGTTCGGGCGTGCAGGGCATCTACGTGCACGATTCGTCCGCGGTTGCCTATCTGATGGCGCCTGAGCTTTATCAGATCCGGCGTGGCGCGGTGCGCGTGGTGGTGGAAGGTCTCGCGATTGGGCAAACCATTCAGAAGCCGGAGACGATGGGCGTGCCGGCGCCCGACTGGGATGACGTGGCGAAGCAGGATGTGTGTGTCGACGTCGACGTAGAGGGCTTTCTGCAGCTCTACTTCGAGACGATCGTCGGCAGGGCTGGCTAAACAGATCGGGCAGCGGCGCCTGACGGCACGTAGCCGCGGGCGCTGCCCGATACCTCAAAGTGTTGCCGCAGTTCTTACTGCACCGTGGCGAGCACGTCGCGCACGGTCTTGAAGATGTGCTGGATCTGCTCTTCGCTGATGATCAGCGGCGGCGAGAACGCCAGAATATCGCCCGTGAAGCGGACCAGCACGCCGGCCTCGAAGCATTTGACGAAGGCCTCATAGGCGCGTGCGCCCGGTGCGCCGTCGCGCGGTTCGAGTTCGATCCCGGCGATCATGCCGAGATTGCGAATGTCCTTCACATGCTTCGCATCGCGCAGTGCATGCGCAGCGGCTTCGAACGCGGGCGCTAGCGATGCAGCACGTTCGAACAGGCCGTCGCGGCGATACAGGTCGAGCGTCGCCACGGCCGCCGCAGCCGCAACCGGGTGCGCCGAATACGTATAGCCGTGGAACAGCTCGATCGCACCTTGTGCGCCGGCATTGACGACCGTGTCGTGGATGTTTCGGCTGGCGGCCACCGCGCCCATCGGAATCGAGGCGTTATTAATGGCCTTGGCCATCGTCAGCAGGTCCGGCGTGACGCCGAAGTATTCGCTGGCCGTCGCTTTGCCCAGACGCCCAAAGCCGGTAATGACTTCATCGAAAATCAGCAGGATGCCGTGCTTCGTGCAGATATCGCGCAGCTTCTGCAGATAGCCTTGCGGCGGAATCAGCACGCCCGTGGAGCCGGCCACCGGTTCGACGATCACCGCGGCAATCGTCGACGCGTCGTGCAGCGTGACGATGCGCTCGAGTTCGTCGGCCAGATGCGCGCCCCAGGCGGGCTGCCCCTTCGTGAATGCATTGTGTTCGAGGTTGTGCGTATGCGGCAGATGATCGACCGCCGGTAGCAGCGCGCCAGAGAACGTCTTGCGGTTCGGTGCGATGCCGCCGACCGAAATGCCGCCGAAGCCCACGCCGTGATAACCGCGTTCACGGCCGATCAGGCGCGTGCGCTGACCTTCGCCGCGCGCACGGTGATACGCCAGCGCGATCTTCAGCGCCGTATCCACCGATTCGGAACCCGAGTTGGTGAAGAAAATCCGGTCGAGGCCGGCCGGCATCAGTTCGGCGACTTTCGTTGCCGCTTCGAACGCGAGCGGGTGGCCCATCTGGAAGGTCGGCGCGAAATCGAGCGTGGAAAGCTGCTGGGTGATTGCAGCGACGATCTCATCGCGGCCATGGCCAGCGTTCACACACCAGAGTCCGGCACAGCCGTCGAGCACCTCGCGGCCGTCCGTCGCGCGGTAGTACATGCCCTTGGCCGATTCCAGCAGGCGCGGCGACGCCTTGAACTGGCGGTTGGCGGTAAAAGGCATCCAGAAAGACGACAGATCGTCGATGACGGGGCGCGAAGTCATGGTGTTCTCCTCGAAGTGGTCCCCCGAGGAGATTTCCTTCGGGGCGTTGCCGTTGCGAAACTGTAGCGTCCGCGGTTAAATGGAGGACATAAACAGTTGATGCACTGCGCTGCTAACTGTGCAGGTCAAGTTGCTGAAACTGTGCTGGTTGCTTGGACGTCCTTTGGGCGTCCTGCAACTCGCCTCTCTTGCCCATATTGCACTCCTTTTGCCGTGACTCCGCTCGCAACCGTGCTTTCGCCCCAATGATCGAACTCCAACTGGAACGCGGCCGCCGCGCCGCGCCCACCCTCGTCGAGCAACTGGTGCAAGGGTTTGCGAGCGCCATTGAAGGACAGTCGTTGCGGGCCGGCGCGTTGCTGCCGTCGGTGCGGCGCCTGGCGGCGAGCCACGAGCTGAGCACCTTTACCGTGACGGAGGCCTACAACCGTCTTGTTTCGATGGGTCTGGTGGTCGCGCGCCGGGGTTCGGGCTACCGGGTGGCGTCGCGCGCGCAGGCCGCGCGCGTGAGCGCGACCGACTGGCAACCGCCCAGCCTCACCGCGACGTGGCTGCTGTCCGACGTGTTCGCCGACCATTCGGTGCCGATCAAGGCAGGCGGCGGGTGGCTGCCGAACGAATGGATCAACGAAAGCGGCCTGCAGCAGGCGCTACGCTCGATGAGCCGGGTGCCGGGGCCACGCATGGGCGATTATGGTCATCCGTACGGTTTTGCGCAGCTGCGCGAGCGCATCGCCGGGCAACTCGATCGCCACGGCTTGCCGGTCGAGGTTTCGAATGTGCTGCTGACGCAAGGTGCGACCCAGGGGCTGGATCTGATCGTGCGGACCTTGCTGCGCGCGGGCGATGTGGTGATCGTCGAAGATCCCGGCTACTGCAACCTGCTGCAGATTCTCAAGCTGGCGGGGTTGATCGTGTACGGCGTGCCGCGCACGCCGGCGGGTGTCGATACGGATGTCCTCGAAACCCTGGTGGCCGCGCATCGGCCCAAGGCGATTTTCGTCAACACGACGCTGCAGAATCCAACCGGCGCGACCTTCGGGATGGCCGCGGCGTTCCGTCTGCTGCAGATTGCGGAACGCGCGCGCATGTGGGTGATCGAGGATGACGTGAGCCGCGAGCTCGCTCCGCCGGGCGCGCCGCTGTTTGCCGCGATGGAGGGTTTGCAGCGGGTGCTGTATGTGGGTGGATTCTCGAAGACGGTGACGCCTGGGTTGCGCTGCGGTTATGTGGTGGCCGAGCGCGACGTGCTGCGCGAACTGGCACGCACCAAGATGGCGGTGGGGCTGACGTCGTCAGAAACGATCGAGCGGATCGTCGACAAGGTGCTGCTCGAAGGGCGCTACGCGCGTCACGTGGAGGACGTCAACGAACGGCTCAAGGCCGCCCATGCGGTGGTGGAAGAGCGGCTCGATGCGCTGGGGTTGGAGGTGTTTCACCGGCCGCGTGGGGGACTCTTTCTGTGGGCGCGTTTGCCGGTCGAACCGGAGCGTGCAGGAGAGGTGGCGACGGCCGCGCTCGCTCACGGCATCTGGCTCGCGCCGGGCTCGTATTTCCGGCCGGATGATGCGGCGAGCGCGTGGTTCCGCTTCAACGCGCCGTATTCGACCGAGGACGCGTTGTGGCTGTTTATCGAGCGCGTGGGTAAAGGGAAGCTCGATTAACCCGGTCGATTAACCCAGCAGACGCGCCGCGATCGGATACAGCGTCAGCACGAGCGACAAGGCCATCGCTATGTTGAAGATGCGCAGCCGTTTCGGGTCCGTCAGCACTTGCCGCATGGCCGTACCGAACCCGGCCCACAGACAGATGCAGGGCAGACCGATGACGTAGAACACTACGGCCATCAGCATCACATTGCTGCCGAAGTTTTCGCTCACGTGAATTGTCGTGACGGCAGTCAGCACCATCATCCATGCCTTCGGATTGACCCATTGAAACGCAATGGCCTCGTAAAATTTCATCGGGCGGCGCTCCCCGTTGCGCAGCTTCACCTCACCCGACGTACCGATTTTCCACGCGAGATACAGCAGATAGGCGACGCTGGCGATTTCCAGCACCGAGTACAGCGCCGGGAAACGGTGGAATGCTTCGCCGAGCCCGAAACCGACGCACAGCATCAGCAATACGACCCCGGCGCTAATGCCGAACACATGCGGCAGCGTGCGGCGAAAGCCGAAGTTGACCCCCGAGGTGAGCAGCATCGTGTTGTTAGGCCCCGGCGTGATGCTGGTGACTAGCGCGAACAGGATGCCGGCGGGCAACGCACTGAGGGATTCGAAAGACATGGGGGTAACTCCGGTGACGATACGCTTTTACGCAGTCTATCGGCCAGAGCCGGTACAGTAACGGTACAGATTCGATGATGGTATCCGGTACAGATTGTCCTTCGCCACGGGTTCTAGAACCGGTCGATCATCCCAAACTGGACACCGCGCACAGGCGCACCCGGATAAGCCGGCGCAAGCCCGGTCACGTCGACACCGCGCAGCGTGAACTCAGCGTCAGCACGATTGCGCAATATGCCGGCGCTCGCGTACAGCATTATCCTCGGCGAGAGGTCATATTCGCATTCAGCGCTGAACTGGTCCGCGTTGTTGTCGCCACCCGACCGGTCTCGCATATAGGTGTAGCCCAGTGAGGCTCGCAGGCGCGTCGAGACCGCGTAGCGCGCCGACACCGACATGCCGTCGTCGTGATAACGCGGCGATCCGCCGTCGCCGTTGAAGAACGACACGAAAGCGGTCGTCTTGCCGATCACGTATGACACGCCGCCGAGATTCGCGCGCAGTCCCGTGTCCCCTGAGGTCTGCTGGTGAGCATACGAAATGTGGAATGGCCCGTTACGGTAATCGAAGGTCTCGTAGTTGCCGGATAGACCGTTGCCGTTGCCGCTTTGGGGCAGTGCGACCATCAAGGTCGTCGTGAAGCCGTGCAGATCGGGCGACAGATACGCGAGGCCGTTGTTCGTATACGGCGTGATCTTCGACAGGTTGTTCAGTCCGGATGCAATCGTGCCTGCGCCGAATGCGTCGAGTTGTCCTTTGAACGGAATGTAGATCGGCGAGTACTGGCGACCGAGCCGCACTTCGCCCCATGGCGCACCAACGCCGATCCACGCCTGGCGATTGAACAGGGTGCCTGCCGTCGCCAGTGCGCCGTTGCCCGCATTGAAACCGTTCTCGAGATCGAACAGGATGCGCGTATCCGAGCCGATCTGCTCTTCGCCGCGCAAGCCTATCCGCGATCCACGATATGCGCCCGAATCCACTCGTGGTGTCCACGAAGAGCCGGGGTTGGTGATTTCGATGCTGGTATCGATCAAACCATACAGCGTCACCGAACTTTGCGCGTAAGCGCACCGGGCGCCAGCGCCCAGTGCAAGCAGAACGGCAAGCGAGCAGACCGCGTGTTTACGCACGCGGATCAGTTCCCGTCAGGCAATGCGTAGGCGATGACATAGTCGCCCAGTTTCGTGCCGAACGAGCCATGTCCCCCAGCGGCAATCACTACGTACTGCTTGCCATTGATTTCATAGCTCATCGGCGTGGCCTGACCGCCTGCAGGCAAACGGGCCTGCCACAACTGCTCGCCCGTGTTGGTGCTGAAGGCGCGGATATAGTTGTCCGCGGTGGCGCCGATAAAGAACACATCGCCCGCAGTTGTCATTGGACCGCCGAGCATTGGCATTCCCATCTTGAACGGAAGAGGTAGTGGTGAGCTGTCGCGCACGGTGCCGATACGCTTCTTCCAGACGATCTGGTTGGTCTTCAGATCGATTGCCGAGACATAACCCCAGGCCGGCTGCTTGCACGGCAAACCGAGCGGCGACAGGAACGCGTTCAGCGTCACGCCGAACGGTACGCCGTACTGCGGCTGAATACCGGATTCGGTGCCGCTGCCGCCCGCATCGCTCGCGGCCGGCTCGATAGGATTGCCCGGACCACGCGGCATCAGCCTCGATACGAATGGCAGGGCAATCGGGTTGGCAATCGCGATCTGACGATCGGTGTCGACAGCCATGCCGCCCCACTCGAACATGCCGAGGTTGCCCGGGAACACCAGGGTGCCGTTCACCGATGGCGGCGTGAACGTGCCGTCATAGGTCAGGCGGTGGAACATCACGCGGCACACCATCTGATCGAACATCGTTGCGCCCCACATGTCTGCGCCCGTCAATTTCCTGCTTGGCCGGAACGTCAGCTCGGAGAACGGCTGGGTAGGGGAGACGTGATCGCCAGGCGCGGCTCCTTGCGGGACAGGCTGTTCCGGAGCCGGGACGACCAGCGCGCCAGTGCGGCGATCCAGTACAAAGATGTTGCCTGTCTTTGCGGGTGCGTAAACCACCGGCACGACGTTGCCCGACTTGTCGGTGATGTCGGCCAGCGTGGGCTGCGCCGGCAGGTCCATGTCCCACAGATCGTGATGCACGGTCTGGTAGAACCAGGCGAGCTTTCCGGTCGAAGCGTGCAGCGCGAGCAGGCCGCTTGCATAGCGCTCCTCCTCGGGCGTACGGTTGCCGCCCCAGATATCCGGTGTGGTCACGCCCATCGGCAGGTAAACGATGTCGAGTTTGGCGTCGTAGACCGCGGGCGCCCACGAATTCGGCGAATTCAGCGAGTAATGTTGCCCTTCGCCGGGAATGACGTTCGGATCCTTGTTGCCCGGATCGAATGCCCAAAGCAGCTTGCCGGTATTGACATCGAAGCCGCGGATCACACCGGAAGGCTCGCGGGTCGAATAGTTATCTGTCACCGCACCCGCGATGACGATGACCTTGTCGGTGACGATAGGCGGAGAGGTGGGTTCATATTGACCGGGTGTGGTCACCGGCTGGCCATGCTGGAGATCGAGGTCGCCATGGTTGGCGAAATCCGGGCAGCGTTGACCCGTTTGCGCATCGAGCGCGTACAGGTGGCCGTCGTTGACCGGCAGAAGCACGCGGCGCGCGCAAACCGCCGGGGCGGCGCTCGAGGCCGTCGTTTGACCGTTGTTACCGGTATTGGCAGCGGTCGAGGCCGTTGTTTGACCGCTGTCATCGGTACTTGCCGCGGTCGAGTCGTAGTAAGAGACGCCACGACATGTCACGTGCTGGAAGCTCGGATCCGTTTTCAGGCCAGGGTCGAATTTCCACGCGAGCTTGCCCGTTGCAGCATCCAGCGCGAACAGGATCTGGTGTGGCGAACACAGGTAGAGCATGTTGCCCACCTTGATCGGTGTGACTTCGTTGGTCGTTTCGACCGGGTCGGTCGCACGCTTCGTGTCACCGGTCTGGAATGTCCATGCAACCTGCAGATTCTTCACGTTGTCCGCGGTAATCTGCTTGAGCGGCGAGTAGCGCGTGCCGTGCTGCGTGCGGCCGTAGGCAGGCCAATCGGCATCGGTGCCGCCCGCCGCCGGGTTTGCGGACGATGCTGCACTGGCGCTCAGGGTTCCATTGATTTCCTGCGGATCGTTGAAGGACGCGTACACGAGCACAATGCCGCTGAGAATCAAGGTCGCGCCCAGCGCCAGCGCCGCGGACTTCGCAGGGGCTTCGAGGGTGCGATAGACAAACGGCAGCAGCAGCCAGATGCCGAACACAACCAGCACATCGAGTCGTGGCGTCAATGCCCAGAAGTCGAAGCCGGCTTCCCACACCGCCCATACGATGGTGCACAGCAGCAGCAGCGCATACAAGCCAAGCGCGCTCGCGTTCCGGCGGTAAAGCAGGGCGGCCGTCACCAGCATGACCAGGCCGGCGACGACATAGTAGGGCGACCCGCCGATCGAGATGAGCCACGCCCCGCCGATCAGCAGATACAAGCCGGCGAGGGCTGCAAACAGAACGCTGAGGAGATGCACTACGCCTGACGATGCCCGCTTCTGCATGATGTAGACCCCTTGGATTTCTAAAGGAACATGAGACCGCCGGAGAGCAACCCAAGCCAGACGCAAAAAAAGTGCCACCCTTGGGACGAGATCAATTTGTATCGGGTGTACGTCTGCCAGTAAGCAGTGTAAGCGGGAGTTCGTTCAAGGCGAAACCACTATTCACCAGGATTGATCTATCTGAGCCCGCTTGCTAGCCTTATGGAACTTACACGGGGACACTTTGATGCGTTACTCAAACGAGGAACACGATGTGCTCGCGCGGACATTCGATCGCGATGGAATGGTGCTCCTGAAGCAGCACTTTCCAAAGGAGACGCTCTCGGGCTGGCGACAGGCCTTCGACGGCATCCTTGCCCATAGATTGCAGGAGAACGCAACGGCTGTGCGCGGAGCCAACCGGCACTACATCACGTTGCCGTTTGCGGGCGTGTTCGCGGATGAAAGCATATTCTGCGACCCTGACGTACTGGCTATTGTCGAACGCGTTGCAGGTGAAGACCCGGTCATGTGCCAACTCGCGACCGACACGCCACTACGCGGGTCGACGTATCAGGACGTTCATCGCGACACACCTGCCCTGTTCGACAACGAGCCGGAAACGCCGTCGTTTCAACTTGCCGTAAATTTTCCGCTTTGCGACGTCACCGCAGATAACGGCCCGTTCGAAACGACGCTCGGCACCCACCGAATGAACTCGGAAGACGCGATGCGGGCATATGTGGCGGGGGAGATTCCGTTGCATGCCATTCCGATGGAACTCGGCGACGTCATGATTCGCGACGTCAGAGCGTTGCATCGCGGTACGCCAAACAATACGGACGCCCCGCGTCCAATGGTCGTCATTGGATACAGTCGAAGCTGGTATTTCAGACCGGAAGTGCATATCGACGTTCCGCGCGACGTCTATCAACAACTTGGCCCGAAAGCAAAGCGATTGCTCCGGCACATGCCCCAGGTCGACGACGCCGGCGCCTTCCAGAGTGCCGAAAGTTACCTCAAATTCGCCTACTGACGTTCGTCACGCCGGCTTTACTTATGCTCCGCAGCCGCGTTGCTTCAACCCGAACCGGAGGAGTAGCGGCAAGCGCTCAACCTAGCGCGTATTTGCTCCGGCATACTTAATAAATTCGCGGACAGCATAGGAACGCTCATGTCGCCGGAACGTAAGGGCTATCTCCGAGACAACAGGTTTGCCGCCAAGCGGTCGATAGACCACGCCCGGTAAGTTCAGGCAGTCGCACAATGTGCGGGGCACGACGGCCACAAAGCTTCCAAGCGAAACGCACGCGAGTACCGCAGCCAGCGGGCCGGGTCTCGGCCCCAGTTTTGGCTGGAAGCGTCCACGTCTGCCCACCTCGAATGTGCCGAACTCCTGCTCCGGAAGCGCGAAGCACGCCTCACGCAGTTGCGACGGATTGATGACCGCATGATCTGCAAGCGGTGAGTCGTCCGGAAGGGCCAGCACGAACTCGTCCTGATAGACGCTGACGGCCCGTATTTCCTCCGGAAAGTCCAACGGCGGCCGTATGTACGCAACGTCGAGCCGGCCGTCGGTAAGCATCCCCGGAATCTGGGTCATCGGTGCTTCGATGAGCACGACATCCACTTTAGGGCGGTGCTTCCGGAAGCCTCTTATGGTCTTCTGCATGATCCCCGCAAAGGCCGCCGAGGCTATGAAGCCAATCTGGATGCGACCTAGTTCGCCTCGTTCCGCCAGTTCAGCGAGTTCCTGACCGCGCTGAAGCGAGGCGAGGGCGGCTGTCGCTTCGGGCAAATACGCTTCGCCCGCCGCTGTCAATGCAACAGAGCGCTTGGTCCGGTGGAACAGACGGACCTGGAGCAGCCGCTCCGTCTCCTGGATCTGCTTGGTAAGGGACGGGGGCGCGATGCCGAGCTCTTCGGCTGCGCGAGCGAAATGGAGGTGTCTCGCGACCGCGATGAAGCAGCGAATGTGGCGTAACTCGAGTTTCACAGTGTTAATCCTTTTGTGAACATTATCGTGTCATTCGCTTGTCAGCTGGAAAGAGGCGAGTGGCTGACATTTTCGCATGGCAACTTGCGCAACAGTCGGCGCCGACGCCGCGAAAAATTTTTGCGCTGAGCGGAATGTTTGCGCCAGCGCTGTGTTTGCTCCTAAGTACACCAGAGTGCAGCGTCCGTTCGGCGGACGTCAGGAATCGGCCAAATGATGACTGCCTGGGTATGGTTCGTCTATGGCGTCACCACAACGAGGTGAACGAAATCCACGAATCTCGTCCTACACATGCTTGGGAGAAGTTTCATGAAGTTGAGTTCGTTTGTTCTCGCGGGTCTGACCTGCGCCACGCTGGTGAGCGCGACGACGTCATTCGCGCAGGACAGCGCTGCGGCCCCGTCCGCACCGATCAGGAATGTCGTGCTGGTTCACGGTCTGTTCGCAGATGGTTCGAGCTGGCAGAAAGTGATTCCGCTGCTGCAGGCGAAGGGCCTGCACGTGACGGCGGTGCAGAATCCGACCACCTCGCTCGACGCGGATGTCGATGCGGTCAAGCGAGCGCTTGCGCAACAGGATGGTCCAACCTTGCTGGTCGCGCACTCGTACGGCGGGATGGTGATCAGCCAGGCCGGCGACGATCCGAAGGTGGCGGGCCTCGTGTACATCGCCGCGCGTGCGCCGGACGCTGGCGAGGACTATCCGGCGCTGACGAAGAAATTCCCGGCCGCACCGGCGTCGGCGGGGTTGCAGTGGTCGGCGGATGGTTACGGCAAGCTGTCTGAGCAGGCCTTTGTGCACGACTTTGCGGGCGATCTGCCTACCGTTGAAGCTGAGACGTACTACGCGGTTCAGCAGCCGATTGGCAAGGCAATCACGATGGCGAAGACGACGGTCGCCGCGTGGCACGACAAACCCACCTGGTATGCGGTGTCGACTGAAGACCGGACGATCAACCCCGATCTGGAGCGCTTCATGGCGAACCGGATGCATGCGCATACGATCGAGCTCGATTCGAGCCACGTGTCGCTGCTGTCGCATCCGACTGAAGTGGCGAACCTGATCCTCGAAGCGGCGGGTCAGCAGAAGTGAGGTTGTAGTCAGCCCCGGCCGCGCCACGCGACGAAGGCAACACCAGCAATCGCCATCAGTCCACCGGCGATGGTCGTCAGCGCGGGGTGCTCGCCAGTCAAAAAGATCGATAGCGCGATCGCGATCGCGGGTACCAGATACAGGAAATTGGACGCCCGCGCCGCACCGAAGTGGCCCAGGGCAATCGTCCACGTCGCGTAACCGAGCGCGGCCGGGAAGACGCCGAGCACGAGCACAGCACCCAAAGTTCCTGCCGATGCAGAAGGCGCTGCAAGTGCGCTCATGGCGCCCGGCAACCACGGCGATAGCAGCAATGCGCCGGCGAGTAGCGTATAAGCAGTGCTTGCGAGCGGCCCATAGATCGGAATCAGGCGTCGCTGCAACACGAAATATGCTGAGGATGCCAAAGCAGCGAGCAGGATCAGTGTTGCGCCGCTGCCGGGTGCGAGGCCGCCGGGTTGTCCACATGCAATCAGACCGATGCCTGCAAAGCTGAACACCGAGCCGAGCCAACCCCATCGATTGAGTTTTTCGCGCAGGAAAACCGTCGCCAGAATGGCGGTGAAGATAGGCGAGGTACTCATGATGAAGGCCGCTGCGCCTGGCGCAACGGTCAGTTCGGCGGTGTTCAGAAGCGCGTTATAGCTTGCGATGCCGAGGAAGCCGGACAGGACAAAGAGCAGTGAATCGCGCAGCGACGGTCGCTTCGGACGCGCGTAAATCAACCATCCCACGACCAGCACCGCTGCTGTCGCGAAGCGCGCGGCCGCGAGTTGCATCGGCGTGAGCCCTTGCAGACCAAGCCGGATGAAAGGAAAGGCCGCGGCCCACGACAGGATTGTGAAAGCTACGGCGGCAGCTGCCCGAATCGAATTCGGCGTGCTCGGCATGCTCAGTGAAGCGGACGTATTCATGGCGGTTCCCGGTAATGGAATTCGGCTGAAATCCCTTACCCAAATTGTCCGCGACGGCGTCGCGCGTGATAAGTGAGGCCGGCGGCGATAGAGAATCCGGGATTACCGGACAATGACGAAGTCCGCACGCCGTAACTTCTGGTAACAGGGCGTCGCCCGATGATGTGGTTTCGTCATTGAAACGACGCAGTAAACGTCGCATGCTGGCGATGTTGTTAAATGGCGCGCGCGCATGGGTCCCTTTCTTGCGCGGCCGTACATCAAAACATCGACCTATATACGGGGAACATCATGTCCATTTCCAGCGTTGCCTCCTCTGTCAGTTCCGCCCAAAGCATCAGCAGCAAGCCGGCTGCACAGCAGACATCTGAACCGAAGCGCACACATGGCGGCGGCCACCACGGCCATAAGGTCGCGACGGACGCAGGGTTGAGCACGTCGTCCACGGGTAGCGGATCGTCGACCTCGACCGCCGTGAACAGCATCTTGGGCGGCAACATCAATACGACCGCCTGATAGCGCCCAGGTCGCTCAGCCAACCCGGCATCGGGCCGGTTGGCCAGAGCTGCGCCTAGCGAGGCTGCTTGATAAATGCCTCGAACGCCGCTGCGTGGTCAGGATGCCACCGCGACAGCGCAGGACGGTTCTCGACGATATCGCCGGCTGCCCAAAGAATGCGCCGCTCGTCGAGCGCTCGCGGCACGTCGTTGTCCGGGCAGAGAATGTAAAAGTCGCCGGCTTCCAGACGCTCCAGCATGAACTCGACGGTTTGCTCCGGCGTCCACGCGGCGGCCGGTTTCTCGCCGCGGCCGTGACGTGTCAGTTCCGTGAACACAAAGCCAGGAATCAGCAGGTGAGCGCTGAGCTGGCAGCCCGCGGTATTGCGCAGTTCGTGCTGCAATGCCTCGGTGAACGCCTTAAGCCCAGCCTTCGCAACGTTGTAGGCCGGATCGCCGGGCGGCGTGGTGATGCCTTGCTTCGAACCGGTATTGATCACGAGACCCGGGCGACCACGTTTGATCATCTCCGGTACGAACACCTGGGTGCCGTGGATCACGCCCCACAGATTGACGCCAAGCACGCGCTCCCAGTTTTCGGCGGGCCCGAACATCTTGCTGCCCGGCTGAATACCCGCGTTGTTCATCAACACGTCCACACCGCCGAATCGTTCGACGACGGCATCGTGCAAGCGTTGCACGTCGGCGACGACGCTCACGTCGGTTTCGAGCGCGAAGACATCCTGTTTGCCGTTCGCGCTCAGCGCAGCGATTTCCTCCACTGCTTGCGCGATGCGCTCAGCGCCGAGATCGGCGATACAGACACGCAGGCCGAGTTGTGCGAAGCGTTTGGCCGCAGCAAGGCCGATGCCGGCAGCGCCGCCAGTGATCACGGCGACTGCGCCGGGAGTGAGAGCAGAATGAGTCATCGGAATCCTCGCTGGTGCAGGAATCGTGGCGTCAACCAAGGGCCGCGATTTCGATCGGTTCGAACAGGGGAGCTGATGATCCTAGCATGATCGATTGGTTTGCGTGGCCGTCGTGCCTGGCGCAAGGCACAGCCATTCTCGCGAGGCATCGCAGGTTGCTCAGCCGGTGGGACGCAAATTTTTTTATCTACTGAATCTTCATAAACATCCTTTCCGTGCCGTCGTGAGCTTGTAATAATTTTCCATTCGCCAGCGGCGCGAGACCGAGGCTGCAATGAAGGAGACAAGCGATGAACTGGTACGCGTCGTTTAGCAAAGCGGAGCGCACGACCTTCCATTCCGCCTTCACGGGCTGGGTGCTCGACGCCTTTGACTTTATGGTGTTCACCTTTGTCGTCACCTCGCTGATGACGTTGTGGGGCGTCGGCAAGGGCGAGATCGGCTTGCTAAGCACGGTGAGTCTGCTTTGCTCCGCCGCCGGAGGATGGGTGGGCGGCATCCTTGCGGACCGGTTCGGCCGCGTCAAGGTGCTGCAATGGATCATCGTCTGGTTCTCGGTGTTCACCTTCCTGATTGGCTGGTCACAGAACGTAGAGCAACTGTTTGTCCTGCGAGCGTTGCAGGGATTTGGATTTGGCGGCGAGTGGGCCGTGGGCGCCGTATTGATTGGCGAGATCGTTCGGCCGGAGCATCGCGGCAAAACTGTCGGCGTGGTGCAAAGCGGCTGGGCGATTGGCTGGGGCCTCGCCGCCATTCTCTACACGGTGGCGTTCTCTGTCCTCCCCGAAGCGCTGGCCTGGCGCAGCATGTTCTGGGTGGGGCTTGCTCCGGCATTGCTGGTGTTTTATATCCGCAGGCATGTGGCGGAACCTGAGAGCTTCAATAAAGCGCAGCAGATCATGCGCTCGAGCGCGAGACGCCCCTCGTTTCTGCAGATCTTTGCACCCGGGATCCTGCGCACAACGGTATGTTCGTCGCTGATGTGCTCCGGCCTGCAAGGCGGATACTATGCGATCGCCACCTGGATTCCCACCTTTCTGCGGATGGACAGGCACCTGTCGGTGATCGGCACCGGCGGCTACCTGGCTGTGCTGATTACCGGATCGTTTATCGGCTACGCAAGCGGCGGCTATATCTCGGACCGGATCGGCCGGCGCGGCAATATGCTGCTTTTCGCATTCCTGTCTGCGGTCATCACGATCGCCTATACGAAGGTCAACTTCAGCAATTCACAAATGCTCTACCTTGGATTCCCGCTCGGATTTTGTGCGTCGGGAATCTTCGGCGGAGTCGGTGCGCATCTCACGGAACTGTTTCCCGCTGCGCTTCGCGCGAACGGTCAGGGCTTTGCCTACAATTTCGGCCGCGGCATCGGCGCCTTGTTTCCGGCCCTCGTCGGCCTCCTGAGTGCGAAGACCGGACTGGGAAACGCGATTTGCATTCTCGCCGTTATCGCCAACGCGGCAGTATTTGTGACGGTGTTGGCGTTACCTGAGACGCGAGGACGACGGCTCGACGATGCTGATCATCTGATCCCCGCCCAGCAGCCGGAATCGACCTCTGAGAAGTCTCTGCCGCACGGGACGTGAGCCACGCGGAGCATGCTTCGTCTTTAAGCCTGCTTCGGAGCCGCACGCGTTATGGCCGCGCGGACCGGGCAATCCAACATGCAAGGATCCCTAAATGACCGGTTCAACGGAAAATCATGATGCACCGCTGTGTCCGCCGCCCGCTGCAGTGCAATCGGGGCCGTCCACCTTCGTCATGCCGCCCGGCGCCGTGGATACACACGCGCACGTGATCGGAGAGCCGCCGCGTTATCCGTGGATGCCCGATCGCTCGTACACGCCGCCAGCGGCCACCCCCGCAGCCTATCTGAAGATGCTCGACGACACAGGTTCGCAGTATGGCGTGCTGGTCCAGGTGAGCGTGCATGGGCAGGACAACACGCTGCTGCTGGAAACGCTGCGTGCGAATCCGGACAGGTTGCGCGGCGTGGTGGTGCCGTCACTAGGATTAGGCGATGCTGCGTACCAGGACATGACGGACGCCGGCGCGGTTGGATTGCGCCTGAACGTGCTGTTCGGCGGAGGCGGCATCGGTTTTTCGCAACTGGCCGAGTACGACGCATTGGCGCGCGATTGGGGCTGGCATATCCAGTTCTTGCTGGACGCGCGGAGCTTGCCTGAACTCGCGCCGCGGCTCGACAAGCTGCGCTCGGCCATCGTGATCGATCACATGGGCCACATGCCGACCGCAGTCGGCGTTGAGTCCGCGGGCTTTAAAGGTCTGCTGGCACTGGTGCGCGACGGCGCATGGGTCAAGCTTTCCGGTGCATACCGGCTGAGTACCCAGGCGCCCGCGTACGCCGATACCGCCGATTACGCACGCGCCCTGATCGCAACGGCGCCGGATCGCTGCGTATGGGGCTCCGACTGGCCGCACGTCGCTTTGTGGGGCGCCATGCCGACAGTCGGGCAGTTGCTCGATACGCTCGCCGTGTGGGCGCCGGATGAGCAGACCCGCACCGCGATTCTGACGAAGAACGCGCACCGGCTATACGGCTTTCGAGAGCCAACCCTCACACGGTCCTGAGAATCCGCGGCCTGGCCTCGTTTGCCGTCACACGTCTACCGCGGGCCCCGGCGTATTCGCGCCGTACGCCCCACGCACGGACGGAGACCGCAAACAGCATCGGGCGCCGTCATCGACGGGCATGCTGTCCTGTCACCCCGCGCTTTGGGCGAAGCAACGCGTCGAGGTCGCGCAGGCCGAGCCGCGGCCGAAAATACCATTGCAATCTACGCAGGCGCGATGCCGATACAGTTCGCCTGGCGTGTGAACGTGATTCTGATCTGTTCATCCTGGTCCTTTGGGCAGCTTGCATTGACCACTCGCGTATCGACCGGAATTTGTAAGTGCTTTAGGTTTCGAAAGACTTCGAAAGTTAAAAGTGTGCGAAGAGTACGTGACGCGAACCGCGACGTTTTCGCTTCACGTTGCCCCAATCGCTATGGATGGAATGGAACTTGCGCTCTCCTGGTTAGAAGCAAGGCTATGAAGCCAAGCCGAACTCACAGGGAGAAAGCAGATGAAATCCAAAGTTATCGTACTGACCGCATGCATCGTCTCAATGGCGCTGGCCGGCGAAGCGAACGCTGCGGGATGCCTGAAAGGCGCCGCGGCTGGCGGCGTTGCGGGCCACTATGTTGGCAACGGCCACGCAGCGGTGGGCGCCGCAGGGGGATGCGCGGTGGGCCATCATATGGCGGCGAAGAAGGCGAAGCAGGACGCTGCCCGACAAGACCAGCAATCCGCTCAGCAGGGTCAATCGCAGGCCCGGTAAGCTTGCCCGGCAAGAAAATCCCGCGGGTGGTCAGCTTTGCCTTTGCAAGGCTAACCCGCCTGCGGTTATTGCTGCTATGCAGAGCCTGATACTGCAAACATCAGATCATTCGCTGGTCAACTTTACCTTGCACCGAGACTTCTCGGCAGCTGCTCGGCCTTAGGCAAGAGCGCGCCGATCATAAAGCCTCTCTCCGTTCGGCTCATGATCACGCGGCCTCTATGTTTAGTGGCGGTGAAATTGACAAATGCCAGCCCCAGACCGAAGCCGCTCGCTTCATTGATCACTCCAGACGGCAGCCGGACAAAGCGCTCCGCGACGCGGTCCGTTTCCCTCGCCGGAATGCCCGTGCCTTCATCCTCCACACCTATAAGCAGACCCTCGCGCGTATCCGCAAGGATGCAGCGCACGGTCGCGTCACGCGGTCCGTATTTCAATGCGTTGTCGAGCAGGTTGGTGACGAGGCGAGTCAATAGCAGGCTGTCGGCAAGACACACCAGCGACGTGTCGGGCGCTTCGATGGAGATGCGGCATCCTTTAGCGACAGCCTTTTCGTAGAGCTGATCGACGGCAACGATCAGTATCTCGTTCAGGTTGACGATTTCGAATTGCCGCGATTCCGACTGTGCACGCGCGAGATTGAGGAAGCCGTCCGCCAGTTCCAGTGCATTGGTGGCGTGCGTGGCAATACGCTCGAGCAGCGGCGTGAGCGTCCCGTGTTCCGCGCGATAGAGTTCGAGCAGGGCCAGAATGGACGTTTGCGGCGAGCGCATGTCATGCGAGAGAAAATCCATCGCATCGTCGCGCTGGCGCAGACTAATATAGGATGCCGAATGATATCGGATTCGCGCGATCAGCTCGATCGAGTCGGGTAGTTTGACCAGGTAATCATTAGCGCCGGCAACGAATGCTGCGCTTTTTACCGTAGGCTGTTCCCGCGAAGACAGCACGATAACCGGGACGTTCGCCGTGACGGGATGAGTGCGATAGCTGCGCACGATATCCAGCCCATCTATGCCTGGCATGATGAGATCCTGAAGGATTACCGTGGGCTTTATCCGGCACGCCGTGGAGAGGGCTTCGCGTCCCTCGGTGCAGACATGGAGAAGGATGCCGGTCTCGTTCTCGAGGGCGCGTCTTATCACCTCTCCAACAATCGGTTGATCGTCGACCAATAGTACGGTTGCGACAGGGACGATTGGAGTCTGAAGTGTATTCATGGTGACGATAGGCGATCGGAAGAACCCGAGCGCGGTCCAGATCGAACGTTCGGGAAGGGAACGCGTCGATGTCCAGGCTAGTCTGGTTATATTTCGCGGCGGAGAGCCCAGTGTAAGGGCAACGAACAGCAGTCGGGAGACCGGGTTCGTTAAGGATTGTTAATTGATGCCATATCGTTATGGCGCGGTCCGCCGGTGTCGGAGAGAAGCGGCCTAAACAGCAGGTATTACTGGCTTTTTAAATCGTTCGACCAGAAAGTCTACGAACGCTCGGGCGCGTGCGGACTGATTGCGCTTGCTTGGATAGTACACAAAGAGGTCTGCCGAGGGCTGCACAAACTCTGGCAGAACAATGCGCAGTCGTCCGCTCTCCAGGTATTTCGCAAGGTCCCATTCCGAGCGGACCAGGATGCCGTGTCCGTCGAGTGCCCAACCCAGCACAATGTCGCCGTCGTTGCTCGACAGCATGCCTTGCACTTTTACCACTTCGGGGTGTCCTTTGTGCACCAGGCGCCAGATCCCATAGGCATCGTCGTTCTGGCGGTGCACGATGCACTGGTGATCGGAAAGGTCGGCAAGCGTCGCAGGCGTGCCGTGCTGCTCCAGATAGCGTGGCGATGCGCAGAGGAATCGGCGATTCGACATGACGCGCCGCGCGTTGAGCCGTTTGTCGGGCAGTGAACCGAAGCGGATGGCCAGATCGACACCAGTGTCTACGAGATCGATCGGCCGGTCGGTGACGTCAAGCTGTACTTCCACATGCGGATGACGTTTTGCGAACTCGGAGACAAGTGGCGCGATCGTGGTGCGGCCAAACCCCAGCGTCGCGTTCACACGCAGCAGTCCTCGCGGCATCGACCGGCTGGATGAAACGGCATCTTCCATCTCCCGCACCTCGGCCAGAATTCGCGTCGCGTGGTGCAGGTAGGTTTCACCTTCAGCGGTCAAGCTGACGCTGCGTGTGGTGCGATTCACCAGTCGTACGCCAAGCCGCGCCTCCAGTTGGGCTAACCGCTTGGTCGCTGCGGGCGGCGTCAGATCGAGTTCGCGTGCGGCCGCGGTCAGATTTCCGTGGCGTGCGAGCAGGACGAAAAACTGCAGGTGGGAGGCGAGGTCAGTCTTCACCGTAAGTTAATAAAGAAGTGACTTTCAGTGAATCATAACGCTACTTGCAGGGCATAACCTAGCGGCTCTTACAGCCCGTTGCATCGACGACGCGCGATGCCGCCAGGAGACCCTCATGAAAATCGTTGAAATCCGCGAAAAAACCGTCCCTATCAGCTCACCGATCCGCAACGCCTATATCGACTTCAGCAAGATGACGCTGAGTCTGGTCGCCGTAGTGACCGACGTCGTGCGTGACGGCAAGCCGGTCGTCGGTTACGGCTTCAACTCCAACGGCCGCTACGGACAGGGAACTTTGATGCGCGAGCGCTTCATTCCGCGTCTGCTGGAAGCCGCTCCGGACACGCTTATCAACGACGCCGGGGATAACCTCGACCCCCACAAAATCTGGGCCACGATGTTCTCGAACGAGAAGCCGGGCGGTCACGGCGAGCGTTCGGTTGCCATCGGCACAATCGACATGGCGGTCTGGGATGCCGTCGCGAAGATCGAAGGCAAGCCGCTCTTCCAGTTGCTAGCCGACCGCTACGGCAACGGTCAACCCGATCGCAAGGTCTTCGTCTACGCCGCGGGCGGTTACTACTACCCGGGCCAGGACCACGGAAAACTCAAGGACGAGATGCGCAGCTATCTCGACCGGGGCTATACGGTGGTGAAAAAGAAAATTGGCGGAGCATCGCTCGACGAAGACCTGCGTCGCATCGATTCGATCCTGAGCGTGCTGGGCGACGGCCAGAAGCTTGCAGTCGATGCCAACGGCCGCTTCGATCTCGACACCGCGATTCAATATGCGAAGGCGTTGTCGCAGTACGACCTGTTCTGGTACGAGGAACCGGGTGATCCGCTGGACTTCGAACTGCAAGCGACGCTACGAAACTACTACGCCAATCCGATGGCGACTGGCGAAGACCTGTTTTCGATGCAGGACGCCCGCAACCTCATCCGCTATGGCGGCATGCGCCCGGACCGCGACTGGCTGCAGTTCGACTGCGCGTTGAGCTATGGGCTGGTCGAATACCTTCGTACGCTCGACATGCTTCGCCAGCATGGCTGGTCGCCGAGCCGCTGCGTCCCGCATGGCGGCCACCAGATGTCGTTGAATATCGCCGCTGGCCTGGGGCTTGGCGGCAACGAGTCGTATCCGGATCTGTTCCAGCCGTATGGTGGATTCCCGGATGGCGTGAAGGTCGAGAACGGCCATATCACCATGCCCGACTTGCCGGGTATCGGCTTTGAAGGCAAGGCCGATCTCTTTGCGGAGATGAAGAAGCTTTCCGCGTAAGCCGTTAGCGAAACCGCGCCGGCTCAAAGCGCCGGCGCAGCGTCCACAAAAAAGCAAAAAGGACGACAGGAGACAGACATGCTGGTTTCAACGATTGGAAAATATCTTTCCAGGCTTTATGTACAGGTCCTGATTGGCATCATCGCCGGCATTCTGGTCGGACACTTCTATCCTGAGACCGGCGATCAGCTCAAGCCGTTAGGGGACCTGTTCATCAAGCTGATCCGGATGGCACTTGCGCCCATCATCTTCGCTTCGGTGGTGGTCGGCATTGCGCGCATGAGCGATCTTCACGAGGCGGGGCGGGTCGGCGTAAAGGCTATTCTTTACTTCGAAGTCGCATCCACCATCGCGCTCGCCATCGGTCTGCTGGTCGTGAACGTCATCAAGCCTGGCAGCGGGATGAACATCGACCCGGCGCATATCGATAGCGCGTCGATTGCAAGCTACACCCACGCGGCGCAGCAGCACGGCACGCTCGATTTCCTGATGAGCATCGTGCCGAACAGTATCGTCGGCGCGTTCGCTAACGGGGACATGCTGCCCATCATCTTCTTTTCAGTGTTGTTCGCAATTGCCCTTGCCAAGCTGGGGCCACGTACCGCGCCGCTGGTCGACATGCTCGATATGTTCCTGCAGGGCATGTTCGGCGTGGTTCGAATTGTCATGTATGTCGCACCGATCGGCGCGTTCGGCGGCATGGCATTCACGATCGGCAAGTACGGAATCGGCACGCTCGCATCGTTCGGTCAACTGATGTTCTGCCTATACCTGACTTCGATCGTCTTCGTGATCGTCGTGCTGGGCGCCGTCATGCG
The DNA here is from genome assembly GCF_900141745.1 of Paraburkholderia phenazinium. Classification (NCBI taxonomy): domain Bacteria; kingdom Pseudomonadati; phylum Pseudomonadota; class Betaproteobacteria; order Burkholderiales; family Burkholderiaceae; genus Paraburkholderia; species Paraburkholderia phenazinium. Next base: position 1,883,683 of record NZ_FSRM01000002.1, read on the forward strand.
GCTATGTGGTTTGTCCTTGTGGAAGTTTCTCCGTTACATCAAGGACGAAATCCTCATCACGCTCGGTACGGCTTCCACCGAAGCGGTACTGCCGCAGATGCTCATCAAAATGGAGAAGCTGGGTTGTTCGCGGCCCGTCGTCGGAATGGTATTGCCGACCGGTTACACGTTCAATGCAGATGGCACGGCAATCTACCTGACGATGGCAACCCTCTTCATTGCGCAAGCCATGAACATCCACCTGACGATCTGGGATCAGTTGCTGGTGATGAGCGTGCTTCTGCTGACCTCCAAGGGCTCAGCCGGTGTCGCGGGCGCCGGATTCGTCGCACTCGCGGCCACGCTGTCGACCATGCACAAGGTTCCTGTGGCCGGCCTGGTGCTGTTGCTAGGCGTCGATCGCTTCCTGAACGAAGCGCGCGCCGTGACCAATCTGATAGGCAACGGTGTGGCAACTATCGTGGTGGCGCGATGGGAGGGGGCGCTCGATATGACGAAGGCGCGAGCGGTGCTCGACCGTGATGCCGATACTGACATCGAGGCTTCGACACCACCGTTGAAAGATGAAAGTTTTTTTAGAAATTAAATTTTATTTTATAAATGACTTTATTTTCTAAATTTCAGTTGGCCGACGCTGAAATTTCAAATGACGATCGTCCTGTGGTTCAGTTACGTCTTATGAGAATATGCAGCGCTTCCTGTAGCTAAATTGCGACATGAGGGAAGTGCCTGCCTGGCTCATGGGCTGGCGATATCTCTCCCTGAGAGATGTACATTTAATGTTGTCCCTTGAGTAGCCGCGTCAATAGCCATTGAATTCAGTAACGTTAAAGTTTTATGAATTTTTGCCCTCAAAAACAGGAAGGCTGATTTCCACGATTTGCGCATTCATTGCAATTGGGCTCAACCCTATACTCCACCCGTTTTCATGGCGGTCGCCGATCGCCAGATGGGAAACACGAACTTGAATATGGGGTGAGGTTTTGATCAAGATGCGATATCTGGCCGCTGCGTCGGCCATGCTTCTGGCTGGAGCGGCACACGCGCAAAGCAGCGTCACGCTCTTCGGACTCATTGATACCGGCGTCGTTTACCAGAACAACGCGCGTGTGTCGGAATCGAGCGCCACATCACCGGGCGCCAGCTCCTGGTCGATGCAAAGCGGCAACGTCTTCACGTCGCGTTGGGGTCTGCGCGGCTCGGAAGATCTTGGCGGTGGGCTTGCCGCGGTCTTCTGGCTCGAGAACGGTTTTAACGTTGACAGCGGCGCCCTGAAGAACGGTGGCGACCTGTTCGGCCGGCAAGCCTGGGTCGGTCTGCGTTCGGAACAGTACGGCACGCTCTCACTCGGTCGTCAATACGACTTCATGGTCGACTACGTTGCACCTTTGAGCGCGACGGGTTCGGGCTTCGGCGGCAACCTTGCGTCGCACGTGTACGACAACGACAACCTGAACAACGATTTGCGTCTGAACAACTCGGTCAAGTTCAGCAGCGCTTCGTTTGGCGGCTTCAAGGCAGGCGCGATGTATGCGTTCTCCGGCGAGGCGGGTGATTTTGCCAACAACAGCGCATACAGCCTGGGTACGAGCTACACGTATGGTCCGTTCAACGTCGCGGCCGCATACCTGCAGATCAACCGCACGGCGCAGTCCGCACTGGCGAACGCAACGGGTGCAGTCAGCACGGGCGACGGCGACCAGCTCACGACGGGCGGCAGCCAGCAGATCTACGGTGCCGGTGTCCAGTACAAGTTCGGCAAGTCCTCCGTTGGCGCGGTGTGGACGCATTCTGTCACCGACAACGTGACGGGCATCTGGCAGGGCGGCAGCACGTCTACGGGTGCGATCGGCGGCAGCTATATCAAGTTCGACAACTTCGAAATCAACGGCCGCTATTTCGTGATGCCGGACTTAAGCCTGGGCGTTGCGTACACGTACACGACGGGCGGCTTCGGCGGCGCGACGAAGGGCTTTACGTCGGCCACGCCGCACTGGAACCAGGTGATGGCTCAGGCCGATTACTTCCTTTCGGCTCGCACGGATGTCTATCTGGAAGGCGTGTATCAGCGTGTTGGCGGCGGCAACGGCAATGCAGCGTTCGACGCCAGCGTCTACAGTCTGGATCCGTCGTCGAATAACTCGCAGGTTGTTGTGGCGGTTGGTCTGAAGCACCGCTTCTGATCGTAGCTAGCGTGTAGGTACGGCCCTGCAGGGCGCCGTGAGGCGTGCTGCGGGGCCGTGTATTTTTTGCAGACTTCCGCTCGCCGGCCGATATGGGGGCCGCGAGCCTTTGAGCTTGAACGCTTAGCGGCGACCGCTACGCCCCCACACGTACCGCACCCAACGCTGCCATCTGCTGCGCGGCATGGCCTGGGCATCATGGCCGGCGCGCGCTTCGCGATCGCGTTCGACGCTCTTTTGCACCTGTTCGTGGATCTGACGCAACGACATGCCGCCAGGTCCTTTCAGTTTGTCGGGATCGCTATCGGCGTCGGGATCAGGATCGGGTAGGTCTGTCATGGGAATGACTTGCGAGGAATGTGTCGCCCCGATCTTGATCCTTCTGGACGTTCACAGCAAGCGGGCGCTGCCGGGGTGCTGGCAATCTTCTGGGCGGCGTCAGTCTTTTCGCGGGGGAACAACTTCAAATCGGCAGGGACTGGCACAATCGAGGCGATCTTCGATCCCTTGGGAATCCTCATGCCAGACCCTGCACCGGCCTCACGGCGTATCGCGCCGCTGTTTGCCCTGTTTCCCTTCCTGCGTCCGTATGCCGGGCGCTGGGCGCTCGCGTTCCTCGCTCTGATCACCTCAGCAGGTGCGACGCTGGTGTTGCCGGTGGCGTTCAGATACCTGATTGACCGTGGCTTTGCGAGCGGCGAACGCGTGCACATCGATCGTTATTTCCTCGCGATGTTCTTCGTTTCGCTGATTCTCGCTGCCGCGACGGCGCTGCGCTTCTATCTGGTGTCGTGGCTAGGGGAGCGCGTAACGGCGGACTTGCGGCGCGCGGTCTACGAGCACGTGCTGGGGATGAGCCCACAGTTCTTCGAAACCACGCAGACCGGAGAAGTGCTGTCGCGGCTTACGGCTGACACCACGTTGATCCAGGCCGTGGTCGGCACGAGCCTTTCCATGGGCTTGCGCAACTTCTTCATGCTGACCGGCGGCGTAGCGATGCTGGTAGTGACCAGTCCTGTGTTGTCGGGCTATATCATCGTTACGTTGCTCGTAGTGGTCGCACCTATCGTCATCTTCGGACGGCGCGTGCGGCGTCTTTCTCGTGCCAGTCAGGACAAGATAGCGAACACGAGCGCACTGGCGGGCGAGGTACTCAATGCCATGCCTACTGTGCAGTCCTATACGCAGGAGCCTTTCGAGGCGCAGCGGTTTGGCGGCGCGGTGGAAGTGGCTTTCGAAACTGCGCTCACGCGTATCCGGGCGCGCGCGTGGCTGACCGCCGTGGTGATCGTGCTGGTGTTCAGCGCGATTGTCTTCGTGCTGTGGCTCGGGGCGCAGGCGGTGCTGGCCGGGCGCATGACGGCCGGCCAATTGTCCCAGTTCATTCTTTACGCGGTGTTCACCGCTGGCGCGGTAGGGGCGATCGCGGAAGTGTGGGGCGATCTGCAGCGCGCGGCTGGCGCGACTGAGCGGTTGCTGCAGCTGCTGGCCGCGCGCTCGCCAGTGGTACAAGCCGAGTCCACTATCACATTGCCGGCGCGCGGGGACGGCATCCGCTTTGACAACGTGAGCTTCTCGTATCCGTCACGCCCCGGCATCGCTGCGCTATCCGCGCTCTCGCTGCACGTGCGCGCGGGCGAGCATGTTGCGCTAGTGGGACCGTCCGGCGCCGGCAAGACCACCTTGTTCCAATTGCTGCTGCGCTTTTACGACCCACAGGGCGGCACGATTCTGATCAACGGTGTCCCTACGGGACAGGTGCCGCTCGATGAACTGCGCCGTGAGATTGGTGTGGTGCTACAGGAATCGGTGATCTTTTCGGGTAGCGTGCTTGATAACATTCGCTACGGCGCGCCCGAGGCCACGCTCGCGCAAGTTCAGCGCGCTGCGGAAATGGCCGCTGCGGCGGGTTTTATCGAAGAACTGCCGCAGGGCTACGACACGTTTCTCGGTGAACGCGGTGTGCGGCTTTCCGGCGGACAGCGGCAACGCATTGCGATTGCTCGTGCGATCCTGAAGAATCCGCCCATCCTGCTGCTCGACGAGGCCACCAGCGCACTCGATGCCGCCAGCGAACGTCTCGTGCAGAAGGCGCTGGACAATGCCGCGCAAAACCGCACCACGCTGGTCATCGCTCACCGGCTAGCGACCGTTCAGCAGGCCGACCGCATTATCGTGCTGGAACATGGACGCATCATTGCGCAGGGACGTCATGCCGAACTTCTTCTGAGCTCGCCGCTTTATGCCCAGCTAGCGGCGTTGCAGTTTGGTGAGCCGCTGGCGCAGACGGCGGCGGCTGGGAGTCATCAACCGGACTTCGGATAACGCGCGCAACTCAGAACCGGTAAGTCACACCGATCTGCGCGACCGGGTACCACCTGTAACGGGCTACGTCATTATTGAGCTTCTGCTCTTCCTGATCGATGTTCGCCTGGGTCGTGAACAGTGTGTAGATCTGCGGCACGCTGTAGTCGACGTGTGGACGTCCATAGGCCACGCCCAGATCGAACGTCACCCCAAAGCCCTTCGAAACCGGCTTGTGCCCGTAACCGATGCCGAGATACGGCATCACGTGCGGAAATTCGGCGGTTGCGGATGGAGCAGCGCCGACGGCGGGCACGTAACTATTCCCGATCTTGTAGTTACCGTCCGAGTTGGCGACAGCGTGCGCCTTCAACTCGTCATTGTTGATCAGCGCGCCGGCTGTCACGCGAAAGCCGCTCGACGAAAACGGAAACAGATCGAGGTACAGCCCACCCTGTAACAGCGTGAGACGGCCATCGTAAACATTGCCGTCCACCGTGACCGAATGCGAGAGACCGAAGCCTTCGAGTTCGGCATGCACACCGGCCCACGAACTGAGCGGCAATGCAGCGCCGACGCCGGCGCCCAGCGTGCCACCCTGAACATACACTTCCTGCGCACTTACCGTGCTCGCTGCGCTTGCCGCGAGTATTACCGTTGCTGCTGCGAGAGCAGCATTCTTTACCTGTTTCACCGCGCCTTCTCCGTAAACGAAATCCGTCTTGTGGAAGAGACTTTACGGTTCGAGCGGCGAGTTCAAATGCATGAACAACGGGGAAATCACACAGCAGTTCTGATTCGTGAAGTCGAACTTCGCGCAACCGGAATTTTCTGCGGGTAAGTATTGCCGGAATCCTAAATGATCGATTCGCCTGCGCAGATTAGACCTGCTTTTTAAGGCCTGTTCGTGAGATTGCCGACGACGCCTCGCTTCGATAATCACTCTGTTCATTGGTTCGTCCGTTTCGCACACACGGACATGCAGACGAACCGATTTGTCTGATTAAACGCGGCGCACGAGCGCCTTCGTTTGCGAGTGGCGGGACCGTGTGCACGCCGGCATTTTTGAGTGGAGCAAGCATGTCTTTGTATCAGGCGTCACGGTCATTCGCTGCAGTCGCGCTTATCGCGGCATCGGCCCTGTTGGGTGCATGCGGCGGTGGCGGAGGGTCGGGTAGCGCCAGCAGTACCGCTGCTTCGAACCAGCTAAAACTCTCGACGGCAGTGCAGAGCGAACCGGTTGCCCGCTATGCGGCGGCCTTCGGAATTCTGTCCGGTCCCGGCGTGGGCGCGATCTATTCGTCAGTCGTGCAGTCCTTGGTGACCGGTGTCACGTCGAGCGCGGCCACAACTACCAAGTTGTGTCCTGGCAGTGGCTCGATCGACATCGCCACGCAGAACGCAGGTGCATCCGGTCTGCAAAGCGGGGAGACGGCAACAGTTACCTTCAACCAGTGCGTGGGGCAGGTGCAGGCTCCAGCCGTATCGAGCAGTGCGTCGGTCAGCGGTTCGGTGACGGTGCAGGTGCAAAGCGCGCAGGGTGTGGTGGGCAACAATTCGGCGGACTGGTCGTACACCGCCGTTGAAACCGCGAACAACCTGACCTTGACTTCGCCCGACGGCGTCACGTCAGTCAACGGGACGGTAACGTTTTCAATGAGCTACGATGCCGCCACGGGCGCCACCACGACGACCGCAAGCGCACCGACGGTCACGCTGGCCATTACGCATACGGCGAGCTCTGGAAACGTCAGCGGCACCATCACGATTACTGCGCTTGCCTATTCGCGTCTGCACGGCGTAGATCCGTCTAGCGACACGCTGTCGTCCAGCGGCGCGATCAGCGTGCAGGCGAGCGACGCGGTGATTTCCTTCGGGGTCACCACTCCTACTGCGGTTACGATCAGCAACGGCAACCTGGAAGGCGGAGTGATTCAGCTGACGGACGATGGCGCGGTTGAAACGATTACGGCTTCAGGGGCGTCGTCGGTGAATGTTGTCGTTACCGTGGGCACCCAGACGGGGACGTATTCGGAGAATGTAGACAGTCTTGAGCAACTGACTGGAAGCTGAGCGGGAATCCGTGCAGGCCGCAGCGGCTGGTTGCGCTTCAGTAGTGGTAGAACGCGTCCTGCAGATCCGCGCTGCGTTGTTCGCTGCCAAGCGAGAGCATCAGCAGAAGCCGCGCTTTTTGCGGCACCTGATCGTCGACGACGAGCCAGTCGTACTCGTCGTCCGGTTGCGCGGCGTTGCGTATCACGATGCCGCTGCCGGTTCGCGAGGCTCGCACGATCTGCACGCCGCGGCGTCTTGCCCGCTGCAGCGCGCCGACGACATGCGCCGCGACATTGCCGTTGCCGGTAGCCGCGTAAATCAAGCCTCGTACGCCAGATTGCGCGGTGGCGTCGATCACGGCGGCATCGATGCCGCCGTGTGCATAGACAATGCCGACTTCCGGCAACTCGTCTATCGCATCGATCGACCATTGGGTACTGAGCGTATGGCGGCGCGCCGGCGTGCGGTAATAGCGCGGGCTGCCTTCGACGACATATCCGAGCGGGCCATAGGGTGAGCGGAACGATTCGAGCTTGAACGTGCTGGTCTTGACGACATCGCGCGCACTATGTATCTCATCGTTCGCAACGACCAGCGTGCCCTTGCCGTGAGAGGTTTCGCTGCCGGCGACGAGAATCGCGTTATACAGGTTCAACGGGCCATCTGCGCTGAGCGAAGACGGTGGCCGCATCGAGCCGACTACCACCACGGGCTTTGAACTCTTCAACGTCAGGTGCAGAAAGTAAGCGGTCTCGTCGATCGTGTCGGTGCCATGCGTCACCACGATGCCGTCGATATCGTCCTGCTTGAGCAGCGTATCGATGCGTTTGCCGAGTGTCAGCAGATGCGTGGTTGAGAAGTTCTCCGAACCGATCTGCATCAGTTGTTCCGCACTTACGCGCGCAATAGCGTGCGCTTGTGGGATACCCGATAGCACTTCGTCGATCGATAGAACAGAGCACGCATAGTCCGATGTGTTGACGGACGATGCGCCGCGTCCTGCGATGGTGCCGCCTGTACCGATCACGACGATGTGGGCCTTGTCTTTCATGACAGGCAATGTACGGGTAAAGCCGGGCACTGCGATTGCACCAATCTGCAGAAAAATAGAAGAAAAGCGACAGGGGGCGGGCTACCGTCAAGCCTCCGTTGCGGGCGCCCCAACTGAGGCGCGCAGTTTGCCGGGCGTCACGCCGTAGGTTTCCTTGAACACGCGAATAAAGTGTGCGGAGTCGGCGAAGCCGCACTCGTACGCGACGTCGGTGACGCGTCGGGCGGTGTTGAGCAACATCCAGCGTGCGTAGCGCAGGCGCATCTGCCGATAAAATTCGTTAGGCGACGTTTTCATGGCTGTCATGAAAGCGCGTTCGAGTTGCCGCACGCTGGTGCCGCTCATTTTGGCGATTACGGCGATATTCAGCGGTGCTTCGAGGTTCTCCTCCATCAGGATGATCGCGTGCCGCACCGTCACGTCTTCAACGGAGAGATAGCCTAGCGCGCGACGCCGTTCGACGAATGAGGTACCGCTTTGCCGGCTGACTGTCATCTGATGAATCACCTTCGACGCGCGGTCGGCTCCACAATGCAAGCTGATCAGACGAGTCGCCAGTTCGATAACGGAGATGCCGCCGGCGCAGGTGATGCGATTACCGTCGATCAGGTAGTCACTGTGCGTGATGACGCGCAGCGCGGGGAACATCTGCTGGTAATCCTCAAGATGGAAGCTGTGTACGCAGGCCACGTGGCCTTCCATTAGCCCCGCGCGCGCCAGCACAAAGCTGCCTGTGCACATGCCGATTAGCGGAATCCCCGCTCGATCTGCTTGCCGGAGGTAATCCCAATAGCATGGATGGGCGTCGTCGAGATGCGGCAGCAAGCCGCCAATTGCCACGATGTAATCGAACTGCTCCACTGGCGGAAATGCAGCCTGCGGCGTTACGGTCACGCCGCAACTCGCCTCGACTACCTCGTTCTGTTCGCCGATGATGGTCCATGAACAGCGCAAGGGCCGGCTCTGGTCGCCGAGATCGGCGGCGTGACGCAGCGCATCGCACAGCCCGGCCAGCGAGAGCAGCGGGAAGCGCGGCCAAAGCAGAAAACCCACGTTGAGCTCCGCAGAGCTGGAGCGGTTGCCGCGCTGCTCCGGCATGTCCGCGGCGTGATCCAGATGCTCGACCAGCTCACGGCCCGCGGGACAATCGTCCCTGCGAATTGCATTATCGGTCTGGCGCATGACGATTTCCTGATCGAAGAAACGGAACTTGAGCAGAACAAACAATTGAACACGGCCAGTATAAGGCTGGCTGGGCGCATCAATAAGGGTAATCCGCGCTGCCGCAATTCTTCTGTTTTCGGGCCGATCGGTTCAATGCCGATCTTTTCGTTCTGACTACATTCGCCCTATCCCTTAAGCCATATCGCATCTGGCGAGCCTGGCTGGGGTAGGTGAACGCGCAAGGCCATCGTGGCCCGTTGCAGGTGTTTGTCAGTTGCTTCGCGCAGCGCGTTCCTGATTGAACCAACACTATGGCGGGTGGGGTATGAGCATGTTCGCAGGGTTTCGTCGTATGGCGACGGTCGGCATTCTGGGTGGGCTGGTTACGGCGGGCACAGGTTTGGCCCGTGCGGACGAAGTGGTCAGGATCGGTCACGTCGCACCGTTGACCGGTCCGAACGCCGAGTGGGGTAAAGACACGGAAAACGGCGCGCGTCTCGCCGTGGAAGAAATCAATGCGAAAGGACTGGTGATCGACGGCCACAAGGTGACCCTGGAACTGGACGCTCAGGATGACGCTTCGGATCCGCGTCAGGGCACGCAGGTGGCGCAAAAACTGGTCGACGATCATGTCGCCGCGGTGGTTGGTCATATGAATTCGGGCACCACGATTCCGGCGTCGAAGATTTACAGCGATGCCGGCATCGTCGAAGTGTCGCCCTCGGCGACCAATCCGGTGTACACGCAACAGGGCTTCAAGACCGCGTACCGGGTGGTGGCGACGGATGCGCAACAGGGACCAGCCCTGGCGAATTACGCACAGAAGGACCTGAAGGCGAAAACCGTAGCGATCGTTGACGACGCAACCGCCTATGGCCAGGGCCTCGCCAACGAGTTCGAGAAACAGGCGAAGGCAGATGGGCTCAATGTGTTGTCGCACGACGCGACCACCGACAAGGCGGTCGATTTCCGTTCGATTCTTACGAAGATCAAGGGTGAGCATCCGGACATCATCATGTATGGCGGCATGGATGCCACTGGCGGCCCCTTTGCCAAGCAGGCGCGTGCGCTTGCCATTACTTCGCGGGTGTTGGGTGGCGACGGTCTGTGTGCCGACTCGCTGGCGAAGCTGGCGGGCGACGCCGCCGACAATGTCGTGTGCTCGATTGCCGGCATGCCGCTTGAGAAGATGCCGGATGGCCCTGCATTCGAGCAGCGTTACGAAGCACGTTTTCATCAACATGTGCAGCTGAATGCGCCGTTTGCCTACGACGCCGTGTACATCATCGTCGATGCAATGAAGCGTGCGAATTCGACGCAGCCCGCGAGCATTCTCGCGGCGATGCCGGCGGCAAATTTTGTCGGCGTACTGGGCCGTACCCAGTTCGACGCGCATGGCGATCTGAAGCAGGGTGCGATCTCGCTCTATGACTACAAGAGCGGCAAGCAGACCCTGCTTACGGTGGTGAAGATGTGAGCGTCTGGTTGGGGTCTATGCTCCGCTTTGTTTCCAGCTTCTTTTCGTGGTCCTGGTTTCCTGCATTGCCGTGCAATTCGACGCTATACGCCGAGGCGCGGTAAAGTCCGGTTTCCGGTGATGTGTTTGCAACTGTTTCTCGACAGACTCGCAACCCCAGCCGCGACCGGCTCGTGATGGAGACAGGGCCCGCGGCCTACAAGGAAGCTGGCGCATATGAAAAAGCTCATCAACGATGTTTCCGCGGTAGTCCCCGACATGCTCGACGGACTCGCTGCGCTCAACCCCAACCTTTCCTTGCTGCAGGGCGGCACGATCATCGTGCGTGCTGACGCAGAAGCGGCCGCCCGGCGCGGCGAGGTCGCGCTGATTTCCGGTGGTGGCTCGGGTCATGAACCGGCACACGCGGGTTATGTCGGCGCGGGCATGCTCAGCGCAGCGGTAGCAGGTGAAGTGTTCACGTCGCCGTCGACGGATGCTGTGCTCGACGCAATCCGCGCTGTAGCGGGTCCCGCAGGCGTGCTGCTGATCGTCAAGAACTACACGGGCGACCGCTTCAATTTCGGCCTCGCCGCGGAGATCGCACGCGCAGAAGGTACCAAGGTCGAGATGGTTATCGTTGCGGACGACGTCGCGCTGGCAGCAAGCGGTGAGCACGCCGGCCGGCGCGGTCTGGCCGGCACGGTGCTGGTTCACAAGATTGCGGGCGCGGCTGCCGCCGAGGGACGTCCGCTGGCAGAAGTGGCCCAGGTGGCTCGCGAGGCCGCCAGCAAGCTCGGCACCATGGGCGTGGCGTTGACGCCGTGCACTGTGCCGGCGGCAGGTAAGGCGGGTTTTACGCTGGCCGATGGCGAGATCGAGTGGGGGCTAGGGATCCATGGCGAGCCAGGCGTCGAACGTGGCGCGCTGGAGTCCGCTGATGCGATCGTCGCGAGGCTGCTGACGAAAATCGTCGACGACCTTGCGCTGCAGACGAGCGAGCGGGTCGCGTTGCTGGTGAACAATCTCGGTGGCACGCCGCAGAGCGAGTTGAGCATTGTGGCCGCTTCAGCACTGCGCTACCTTGGGGAGCGGCACATCAACGTCGAGCGCGCGTGGGCTGGCACTTTCTTGAGCGCGCTAGAAATGGCCGGTGTTTCGCTGACCTTATTACGCCTCGACGATGAGCGGCTTGCGTGGCTCGACGCGCCTGCACATACGTCGGCTTGGCCCGCTTTGAGCGGCCATATTGCACGGGCGTCCATCAAAGACGCGCCGACCGCGCCTCGTGAGAACCACGACGCGCGGCTCGCCCGCGAATCCCGGTTGCGCCGTGTAATCGAAGCGGTTTGCGCGTGCCTGATCGATGCGGAACCGGTCCTGACCGAGATGGATCAACGCGTGGGCGATGGCGACCTGGGCATCAGTCTCTCACGCGGCGCGCGTGGCATCCTTCAGGAAATCGGCAGCTACCCGGCAGAGACGGCGTCAGGTGCGGTATTGCGGGCCGTGTCCGCAACAGTCCGGCGCGTCGTGGGTGGGACTTCGGGGCCGCTCTATGCCGTCATGTTGCTGCGCGCGGGCAGTGTGCTGGATCAATCCACCGGGGCCGATGCAAAGCGTTGGACAGACGCATTTAGCGCGGGCGTCGCGGCGCTGATGGAACTCGGCGGCGCGCATCCTGGCGATCGCACGATGGTAGATGCGCTGCAGCCTGCTGCCGAAGCGTTGCAAGGCGCGCTCGCGCATTCGGGTGATGTCGACGCTGCGTTGCTGGCCGCGGTCAATGCAGCCAAAGCTGGTGCGGAGCAGACGGCATCGATGAGTCCGCGGCTAGGGCGTTCCAGTTATGTCGGCAAGCGCGCGCTCGGTTTCGCCGATCCTGGTGCGCACGCAGTGGGACTTTGGCTTGCTGCAATACGGACAGCGTTGCAGGGTAGCTAGTGCGTCAGGCGCGAATCATGTCCGGAATTTCTGCCACGAGGGCATCGATCGCGCAACGGGTCTTGAGCGGCAGATAACGCGTCTTCGGCCACACCGCGTGGATGTCCTGCGCCCGCACGCCGCAGCGCTCTCTCACGACGGCGAGCTCACCTGTCTGCACGTGGCGTTTCAGCAACCAGCATGGCAATTGCACGAGGCCGAAGCCGGCAATGCCGGCGTCTGCGATTGCCTGGACGTCGTCGAGGCTTAGTTGCGGTGTGATGCGCAATTCCTGTTGATGGCCGTCGCTATCGAGCACGCGCCAAGGCGCCGATACTCCACCGCGCGAATAGGCGATGCCGGCATGCCCGTGGAGGTCGTCGAGGTCCGCAGGCATGCCGTACTGCTTCAGATACGACGGCGAGGCGCCAATGCTCATATGTTGCACACCTAGACGGCGCGCGGCCAGACTCGTGCTGTCGTGCAGATCGCCGATGCGTACCGCCAGATCAAACCCTTCCTCGATGAGATCCACGGCCCGGTCCGTAAACGACATATCGATCTGCAGTTGCGCGTGCTGGCGTGCAAGTTCGAACAGCACGGGCGCGACGCATTGATGGCCGAACGCAATCGGCACGCTGACACGTAAGCGGCCTTGCGGGTCGGTGCGCTCACTCTCCAGGTCGGCCTCTGCCGCTTCCAGTTCGGCCAGCGCCCGCACGCAGCGGTCGTAATAGGCTTGACCGGCTTCAGTCAGCGTCTGGCTGCGCGTCGTGCGATTCAGGAGGCGCACGCCGAGCCGGGTCTCGAGCCGCGTAATCACCTTGCCGACAGCCGAGCGCGTGAGGTGCATGCGCTCGGCCGCCAGCGTGAAACTGCCCGCGTCGACCACCTGTACGAAGGTCGTTACGCCATCGAGCCGGTCCGTCATATTGGGTCCCTGCAGGAATAATTCACGGGAAAAACTCTCGCCAATGGGGAAGTGTGGTCCCGATATATTAATCCTGAACTCGCGCCCAGCGCGATCGGACCTTACTCAACCTCCGGCGGTACCCATGACGCACACCCATAATCCGAGAAACGCCCTCGCACTGGCTGCGGTTTGCCTGACCTCTTTGATGTTCGGCCTCGAAATTTCCAGCGTACCAACCATTCTCCCAACGCTTCAGACCGTGCTGCACGGTGATTTCAAGTCGATGCAATGGATCATGAATGCGTACACGATTGCGTGCACAACCGTGTTGATGGCAACCGGCGCACTCGCGGATCGCTTCGGTCGAAAGCGCGTGTACGCCGCCACGATCGTGCTGTTTGCGATCACGTCGTTGCTTTGCGGCATCGCGCAGAGCGTGTCGGCTTTGATCGTGAGCCGGTTTCTGCAAGGGATCGGCGGGGGCGCCATGCTGATCTGCCAGGTGGCGGTGCTTTCGCATCAGTTTCAGGAAGGCCGCGAGCGCAGCAGGGCGTTTGCAGCCTGGGGAATCATCCTTGGCATTGGACTTGGATTCGGTCCCATCATTGGCGGCGTGATCGTCGCGGTATCGAACTGGCAGTGGGTTTTTCTGATCCACGTTTTTGTTTCGCTCGTGGCACTGGGCCTGGTCTTCGCCGGCGTGCAGGAGTCGCGCGATCCGGAGGCGCAACGTCTGGATGTGGCGGGCGTCGTCACACTTTCCGTGGCGTGCTTCGGTCTCGTTTACTACATTACGCAAGGCCCGGATCTGGGTTTCGGGAGCGTCGCTGCAATCAGCATCATTGCCGTGGCGGTGTTGAGTTTCATCGCGTTCCTGGTGGTGGAGCGGCGCAGTGCGCGGCCGATGTTCGATTTCTCGGTGCTGCGCATCCGCAGTTTTTCGGGCGCGCTGTTCGGCTCGATGGGGATGAATTTCAGTTTCTGGCCGTTCATGATCTATCTGCCGATCTATTTTCATGGGGGTCTGGGCTATGCGAGCGTTAGCGCCGGGCTGTCGCTGCTTGCCTATACCTTGCCCACACTGGTCGTTCCGCCGCTAGCCGAGCGGCTCGTGCTTCGCTGCGAGGCACGCAGGGTGATTCCGCTTGGCATGTTCACAATCGGCCTCGGCTTCATCCTGATGAAGTTCGGCAGTAGTGCCGAGCATGCGAACTGGCTCACGATGTTGCCCGGCTGCCTGTTGTCCGGGATCGGGCTGGGTCTGACCAACACGCCGGTAACGAACACGGCCACTGGCGCAGTCTCTGCGGACCGCGCGGGGATGGCTTCTGGCATCGACATGAGTGCGCGGCTGATCACGCTTGCGATCAACATCGCCGTGATGGGGTTTATTCTTCTTGAAGGTGTGCTGTCGTACCTGAAACATGCGCTTGCGGCGATTGCCGACGAGGGACAATTGCAGCAGCTCGCCGAAAAAGTAGCCGCAGGGGACATGAGTTTGCTAAACCATGATGCGGTACTTGCGACGATCGCTTCGCATGGCGCGATCGTTCATGCCGCACTCGTGCATGGGTTTGGTCTGGTGATGCTCTATGGTGGTCTCGGTGTTTGGGCTTTAGCGCTGCTTAGCGCCTTGACGTTCGGTCCTGGTGTGCGGCAGCGCAGGGCAGCGAACTATGTCGCATAACGGGTCGCCAAAACGCTAACCTGTCGAGCGGGCTGTTGCAGCGCGCCAAGCCGGTTGATCATCGCCGGGCTTTCCGCGCCGCCTGCCTCGTTTTGCGGTTCGCTTGCGGTTTAGCGTGAACATAGGGTAGCGGCCTCCACTAGCGCGTCCTGTCGTGCGGGGTTCTGAAAGAACGCGTCAAGGCTTACGTGCTCATCGTTTGCAACCTTCTGAAGACACAAGGCGTTGTTGGCGGGCACGCTTGAAGCCGCTAAAACAGCAGCGATCGCAAACAAGGCAATCGCAGCTAGCGTAATCGCGATGCCAACCGTCCAGTGCCGCTTTCCTTCCGCCTTGAGCGCGCCTCGCTGAGAAGCCTCACAGACATTCAGACGCTGTACCGCAAGCTTTTCCATTCGGGCTTCCTCAATTTGATTAGCAAGGCAATCATTTGCGATGGAAAATAAGCAAACAATGATTGGCGCAGGAAAATGGACAACCGAACAAACGGACTGCGCTAATCGAGTGCCTTGCGGACGTCGTGCATGGTAGAGACAGCGGATTCGAACAAGCCGGGCCCAATTTTCCGGCGCAACGCTTTGGCAATGTCCGCGCTCGCCTCGTTAATGGGCCGCTCGAGTGCCTTGCCCGAGCGGGTGGGGTACACGCCCCATTCCCTGCCGTCCGCTTCACCCTGACGCCGCTCCACCAACTCCTTGTCGCAAAGGTTGTCGATGAGACGGGTAGCGGTGGGACGAGCGATGCCCAGTAGATCGGCCACCTGACTGCTCAAGCAACCTGGGGTTGCAAGCACGACACGCAGCACAAACCCTTGCGCCGGTGTGAGTCCAAAGCCGGCGTAGGCAATAGTCCATTCGCGCTCGACCAGGCGGCCAAGGGCGACGGAGTTGAAGTAAAGGCAATGATCGAACATGGAGCGTATTAAAGCGCAATATGATTAGCTTGGCAACTAATGTTTTCAGGCGAGGGCGACGCTAATCCACCCTGGTATTTGTTGAGCGCGTTAGCCCGACCGCTTGGCGTTGCCGTTGTAATAGCGCAAATCGCTGCTGTTGAGCAGTTGCTCCATGTACGGACCACGGCGCATCAAAGGCGCCGTCGCCAGGCATTCCTTCTTTCCGCGCAGCCGGTCGTCCTGCGTAAGGTCCGGATGGGTTCGATCCGTCGGAGCGTCTTCCGCGCTCGGCCAATGCTGGCAGAACAGACTGAGCGGCTCGCAAGCGTGCCGGAAGTGCGGATGGACCGGCTCGCGCTCCGGCATGTTGATGATCGCGCGCCGCCCGAAGCGCTCGACCACTGCCGCATACAGTTCCTTCTCCAGAAAGTCGCCGTCTTTCACGCGCATCCCTGACAGCATGTCCAGGAACGCGGGCGTTGCCCTCGCGATGAAGAACTGGGTGGAGAGCGACTTTCTCTCGCGAATCCCATAGCGGAATCCAAGCGGCCTGATGGCGCTAGCGAGGCCGGCGCGCAGCCGCCTTCCGAGCAACGGCGAGCGTTTCCACTGCGGGATGCAATCGGTGCTCCAGGAGGAGGCGGCGATCATCGCATGAGGTTTTTCCGCGAGCTTCTCGAGGTACCGCCTGATGACGTTCTGATCGAATATCCAGGTGTCGGCTTCGAGGTGGATAACGTAATCGGCCTGAAAGCGGTCGATGGCCGCCGTGACCGAGGCGAGCAGCAGATCGGCGGCGCCGGAGGTCAGCGGCCGCGGCTCGCGCTTGACGAGGACGTCTTCGATATAACGCGTATAGCCGTCATCCGAACAGGCATGCACCACAGGCCATTTGTAGGCCCAGTTGAGCTTGATGATCTCCATGGAGATGCGCGCGCAATCGATGCGATTGAACGAGGTCAGGCACACGACAACTTGCATGGCTGGAAATGACGGTCAGAAAATGAGCCGGACGGCGTGATGCATAGGGGAATCCCCATAGTCAAAATCGAAAGCGGACATGGCTGCGCCGCCCGGTCGATTCCAGCGGCATAGTGCATGAAGCGCGCCGCGTCACGAACTCAAGAGTCTTACCGAAAGTTTCAGCGCTTCGCGAGAAAACGCGTGCCGCGCGCGCCGCTCGAAGGGGGCAGAGTCGCGCCGGTGCTAGCGCTTCGGTACGCGGCACGGGCCGGCTGGCTGGGCGCTGCAAGCACCTCAAGAAATGCTTCGAAATCAAATCGCCAAAGCGGACCACCTGGTTGGCTTCGCGCGCAGGTTCTCCAGGCTTTCAAAATCGAAATATGGTGCAAGACTCCGAAATCCATGATTTAGCCGTTCTTGTGGCAACATTCGAGCGAATCGACTTTGGCCGGATTGACAGTATGGGGAATGACAAGGCGCATCAGGCGGATCGCACCGGTTCGATCGGCAGCGGCTTGCCTGACGTGCAATCCGGCCCGCAAAGCGTCGCGTTCGTCATGTCGCCCGCCTTGGGCGACACCCTGAACCTGCTCATCGTCGCGAACAATCTTGTGCTCGCCGGCTGGCGGGTAGACGTGTTTGGCGCCCACGCCCATGCGCTTGCCGCGTGGTTCCCGAATCTGAGCGTTGCCCCCGCGCTCGAGCCGGGTGATGTGCGCAACGTGCTCACCGGTTATGCGCATGTCATCCAGATGCATCGCGACCGGCCGCTCGCGCAGGTGGGAGACTGGCATCCGGGCTTTATCGACCTGCACGACGTGGAATACGCCGATAACCCGCATTGCATGGCGAAGCGCTTCGCCGATTTCGCAGCAGCGCGATTCGAGCTTCAAAACGTGGTGGTTTCGAATGGCATGCGGCCGCCGGCCGATCTGGTGTTTCGTAAACACGGCTCGCGTGTGGCGGTTCATCCGGAGGCGAGCACGCCTGACAAACGTTGGTCGCCAGAGCGCTTCCTCGACCTGTTTCGCCGTCTCCAGGCAACCGGGATGCAGGTGGAATTCATTCTCGCAGAGCGCGAGCGTTCGCGTTGGGAGCAACGTGCCGACCCGCTACCGCCGCTTCGTTCGTTTGCTTCCTCGGCGCAGCTGGCGGAATGGCTCTACGAATCCGGCTGGTTTATCGGCAACGATTCTGGCGTCGGACATCTGGCGTCTGCGCTCGGTATTCCGACGTTGACTATCTTCCGCCGGCGCGGCGTCGCGCAGCGTTGGCGTCCGGGCTTCACGGCCGGAGTCATTGTTTTGCCGTCATGGTGGGTGCCGACGGCGAGGCTCAAGGAGCGCTGGTGGCGCGAGAGCATCAGCGTCCGGCGCGTGATCAAGGCCTTTAGCGGGTTGCGTTCTCGCGCGGCGGGTTAGTTAGGCGCACATAAGAAGTTCAACGGGGATGTTTGGAAGATGAAGGCGAAGCTTGAAGGTGCCGCGTCGATCGCCGTAGCAATGCCGACGGCCATCGGCGATGCGTTGTTGATGATGGTGCTCGTCAACAACCTGATAAGGAATGGTTACCGCCTTACCGTCTTTAGCTGGGTGATAGCGGATCTGGCCGACTGGTTCCCGGGCGTCGACGTGCGTCACGAGCGGGAGGCGAGCGGAAAATTCGATCTGGTGATCCAGTTGCGCGCGACCCCATTGGGTGCCTCGCTGGCGGCGGATGGCGAAGTCTGCGAAATCGTCCGCTGTGAAGCGTTTCAGGCGCTTGGGCATATGATCGACATGATCGTTGCTGTGGCGCGTGACAACTTTGGCCTCGCCGACGTCACACGCCACAATGGTATTGCTGTGCCGAACTGGATTCGCTTCCGGATCCACGAGCGGCGAGTGGCGATTCATCCCACCGGTAGTCACGTGGAAAAAATGTGGCCGCGCAACAAGTTTCTCGCGCTGGTGCGCAAGCTCGTGCAGCGCGATTTTCAACCGACCTTTCTGGTTGCGCCCTGCGAACGGCACACTTGGCTGATGGACCATGAGGCGGCTCAACGGCTCCAGTCATTCGATAGTCTCGGGGATGTGGCGGCCTGGATTGCCGAATCCGGATGGTTTATCGGCAACGACTCCGGTCTTGGGCATCTGGCGTCCGCGCTGGGGGTGCCGACTTTATCGCTGTTCATGCGACGCGGCATCGCACGCACCTGGCGCCCTAACTGGGGACATGGGGCGATTGTGCTGCCCTACAACCTGCTCCTCGGCGGCGCACTCAAGGAACGCTACTGGAAAACGGCGCTTACCGATGGCCGTGTGTTGCGCTCGTTCGATCGCCTGCGCCTCGAAGTGGATCCACGCTGACGGTTAACACGGGGTTAACGCGGCGCACGCTGAGGGGGATGGGTGCGCGTCTCTTGCGACGCCGGCCCGGCGGTCTCACGCTCGGGTAATTCAAGCTTCAGTAGCTGTTGCTCCAGACGATTGATGCGGTTGCGCTGTTGCGGCGCGATCGACGCCTGGCGCAGCGAATTGAGGCGGCCGCGCCAGTACGTGAGCGATGGGACCGTATTGGCGGCCGTGATGTGTCCGAACACATATTCGAGGTGCCGGAGTTCCTGTTCCACGTCTCGGTGGTTCATTGTTTTTTCGCTGTGGTTTCGGGATTGTTTTGATAAATGGCCGCTCACCCGGCGGTGGCGTTTTCCTGCTCCTTGGCTAGTCGAAGCGCTTCGGAGGGCGACACTCCCATTTGCATCGATTCGATCAGGCGCGCGGTTGCAGCTTCGCGCCCGCAGGCCAGTGCTCCTACGACGATGTTCGCCTTCACAAACAGGGCGAGGAAATGGTGCTGCTCGAGGTCGCCGTCGATTGTTACGGTATCCCAACCGCTGGCGTGCCCCAGGTATTCGAAGTTCATGCCGTAGTGATAAGTCCAGAAATACGGCACACCCGCGTAAGGCTTGCGCGCACCGTGCATGTTTCGCGCGGCGATAAATCCGTGCTGCTGCGCGAGACGCCAGTGCTCGATGCGTACGGGTTCCTGATCCTCGTATAACGGAAACGCCGCGATATCTCCGGCGGCATAGAGACCAGGTGCTGCCTGCATGCCGGCGTTGACCAGCACACTGCCGTCCTTTTGCAACGGCAGTCCTTTGACGAAACCGGTGGCGGGCGCAACGCCTGTGGCAAGCAGAACCGCGTCCGCGGCGATGCGCGAGCCGTTCTCGAGCACGACGTCCCGCACGCGCGTATCGCCGGTAAGTTCCGTCACCTTCTCGTTCAGTCTGAATGTGACGCCATGGCTCTCGTGCAGGCGCTGAAACAGCGTGCCGAGACGGGCGCCGAATTGACGCTCGAAGGGCACTTTTTCAGGCGACACGATGGTGACCTGAGTGCCACGCTCGCGCAGCGCCGACGCCACCTCGAGTGCGATAAAGCTGCTGCCGACGATGACGGCATGCTGTGCGGATTTCAGCGTATCGCACAAGGCACTGGCGTCCTGCAGATTGCGCAGCATGTGCACGGATCCAAGCTCGCAGCCGGGGATGGGCGGAGCCTTGGGCGTGCCTCCAGATGCCAGTAGCGCGGTGTCGTACGTCAGTTCGCGCCCGTCCTTGAGGCGAATCTGGCGCTTTGGAACATCGAGCTCGACGATCGTCGCGGTGATGCGCTCGATTTGCCCGTTCTCCAGCCAGTGCCCGGGTAACAGCGGCGGCACATCCTTGACGGCCATCTCCCCAGACGGCACGAATTTGCTCAGCGCGGTCCGGTCGTATGGCTCCTGAGATTCCTCTCCGATCAGGGTAATGCGCCCATTGAAGCCGATTCTGCGCAGCTCGGAGCAGGCTGCCGCACCTGCCGCGCCTGCGCCGATCACGACGAATTTCGGCGTATCGCTGAACTCCGTCGCTCGGGGTCTTTCCAGCTTTTGCGGCGTAACCATGACTTCACCATCGCGCACTTCGACCGGGTAACGGTCCAGCCCCATGAGTGCAGGCGGTTCGAGGACGTCTCCGCTGGTGGCGTCAAACGTTCCCTTGTGCCATGGGCAAACGATATGGCCGTTGCAAAGGGCGCCTTCTTCTAGTGGGCCGCCCGCATGGGGGCAGTCCGCGCTGAAAGCACGCACCGTGTCACCATCGCGTACGAGCAGGATCTTCTCGCCGTCTACCTCGACGCGTGTCGCGTGCTCTGTGGCGAGTTGCGTCAGGCTGATGACGCGCCGGGCATCTGTTGGCATGGTGGGTTCCTCAAAGAACGCGAGTCAGGCAAGTCATGTGGGCTGCAGACGTACTCTTGCAACCCAGGCAATAGGGAGCGGCGGCGCGCGCGCCGCCGCTTTATGTGGCGCGTCTTTGCGCCGTCAAGTTGCTGGCCACGTTACTGGCCGTTCTGCATCGTGCCGTTCGGGGCCATCTGGTTCGGGCTGGTCATGTTGTTACGCGGGCTGGTGGCCGAGTTAGGCGATGCTCCTGAACCTGTACCCATCCCGCCGCCGGTAGCGGTCGTGCCCGGCGAACCGTAGCCGCTGGTGTCAGCCGGACTTTTCACGCTGCCGGGGCCGCTAGGTGCAACCGTCCCGCCTGTACCAATCCCGCCGCCGTTGCCGCTGGCTCCGCCTACGCCGGCACCCCCACCAGCACCAGCCCCGGCGCCACCAGCACCCGCGCCAGCGCCTCCGGCACCACCTGCTGCATAGACACCACCAGACAGGGCCATGACGAGCGCCGATGCAAGAATTTTCTTCGTTGTGCTGTTCATTTTCAGATCCTCCAGAAGGTAGGGTTGTCACGCAGACGGATATCCATCTGCACACTTTTATGGGCCGCAAGCAGCGTGCCTCACTTTGGCGCGGCGCCGAGGCGCAGATCGCGACGAGACGAAGAGAAGGGCGGGCGGTTGACGCCTGCTCTGGATGTGGACGATGCCGGCCGGGTGTTACGTGCTGGAGGGATGGGAGATGCGCAAAACAACAATGCACGGATTGCCGGGGCAGTGTAAGAATCACTGCGCGGTGCGGGCGGCGCATTGCCAATAGTTGAGACTGCGGATGGTCGGTTGGGCACGTAGCCCGCCAGTTTGACAAACCAAACGGTAAAACTGACGGGTTACGCGTTTCGCGGTGTCGCTACATCTGGGTTATATCTGCCCCATCACGACCAGAACGATCACGACGATGACGACAATACCGATCGTGCCTGTCGGCGCATAACCCCATGAGCGGCTATGCGGCCATGCTGGAAAGGCGCCGATGAGCAGCAGGATCAGAACGATCAGAAGAATGGTTCCCAACATAACGCCTCCGGATACTTGTGGTTGATCATGACAGGGGCCTGAGGCCCCTGCGCTTGCAGCTACCTGCTGCAAGTGCCATGCCAGGGTCGAAGTAACCGGAAGCGAAGCTGTATTCAGCCGGCGGGATTGTCGTCGTCGGGTTGAACGGGCGTGCCTTCGCCAGGCGCGCCGATGATGCTGATCTGGAAGATGCGCGTGGCCGCGAGCGATTGAAGGCTTGGGTCCTCGGGGATATGCGCGAGCAGCGGAAAGATCACCGAGCCGCCAATTACCGCGCGGCGGCTGTTGTCCGCCGGGCGCAAGCCCCACACGTCCTGATAGACCACGGGCACCACCTGAGCGTCGCGCGTGGTGTTGCCGAGATACAGCATCACGTGGCCGCCGATATAGATGAGCGTGCGCATCGGCACGCCGTGCTCGGCAAGGTAAGCGATGCGTTGCTCTGGCGTGTCGGCGGACAAATCGGTCATGCGCCCAGCGCTCATCTGTGTCGACGAATGGCGCGGCAGCCATACGCCGAACGCGGCGAAAATGCTTTGCGTTTCGGACGAGCAATCGTTGTAGAAGTCGGCATTGCCCCAGCCATATGGCCGCCCGATCAGCGCCTTGATCAGCATCGCCAGATGGCGTGGCGTGGCTGCGAGAGGCGCAGTGGCCACCTGTGCATCGCTTAGTTGTGCGATGCGCGCCACGGCATGACCGTTTGCGTCGCGGGCGGGGACCATCACGCTGCGCTGGGTTGCGCTATCGTCGGGTGCGACCGGCAGCAAGGTGCCGGCGGGTGCATCGAAACGGAAAGTGCCCTGGCTGTCGCGCACCGGCGCCGATGCCACGACGACGGCGGCGAGTCCGTTGCGTGCCGCGCTGCGCCAGATGTCGATAAACGCGTCGTTCACGAGGCCCACCTCGTCGCTGCGCACCCAGCCTTGCACATCGGGCGTCTGCACGTAGTACCAGCCGCCGTCGAGACTGCTGCCCAGCACATAGAGCGGCGTGCCGGGACGGGCCGCCGAGACTTGCAGATTGTCGAACGGATAGCCTTCGCCAGCGAGGCGGTGATCGTAGAACGATGGGTCGACGGTCGGCAGTTCACGCACCAGCACGTTGCCGGTTGCAATGGCGCGGCGCGCAGCCGAGTATCCTGGCGCTCGCTCGAACTGGCCGACATCCATGTTCTGCTCGATGGCGTCGATCCAGGCCTTGGTGTGAGGCCGGAAGTTCTGGCCGTAGCCGAGTTCGTCGGCAGCCTTGCCGGTGTTGTCGAACTCCGCAATACGGCGGCGCTGCAGGGCGGCGATGTCTGCTCCGCCATCGCGGTAGACGCGTGTGTCGACGTAAGCGCGATTCCACGGCGAAGCATCGCCTTCTGCTGCGCCGAAGTAGCGGGCGCGCAACGCTTCAAAATGAGTCTGCTGGTCCGCAGCGCTCAGGAACGGTTGATCGTAGCCAGGGCTGGCCGGGTCGATCCAATGATCGACGTCCTGGTCGTAGGCATCCATCGGGAACACGCTGACCGGATCGATACCGATACGCACCTGCGTAGTGGGCGCAGACGGCGGCGTGGCGCACGCCGCGAGCGCGAGGCACAGCGCAGCGGTGGGCAGGCACAGCCACGTGCGGGAGCGAGCCCGCCACGAAGGTGGCGGGGCGATGCGAGGCAATAGCGGGGAGGCGGACTCGATGCGGGGCGCTGCGGCAGACGGCATGGTGCTCGACGGTGGGTGGCCAAGGTGCAGATAATACGACGGTCTGCCTGCTGTCCACCAGCGAGAACCGCGCAGCGCGCTAATCGGCGAGTCGCGCGGTGAATCACTTGGCCAATCACTCAGCCAACTTCGGCGAGCGTATTACTGCGTCTGAGACGAGGCGTGCGGCACGTCGGCGCCTGCGTGCTCGCCGTGAGGCGCGCGGTTGGCCTCGACGATATCCTCGGCAAGGCTGGTACGCAGCGTTGCGATGGCCTGATCCGGATTCGCCGGCTTCAGTTGTTCGCGCGCGAGCGACTCATAAATGAAATGCCGCAACATCGGGTCTTGGGTTTTGTTAAGCACATCGTGATAGACGCCGATGATTTCGCTTTCGTGTCCGGTCATCGCGTAAAGCCTGCGCAACTGTTCCAGGTCGTTGATCACGGCGAAGCCCGGACCGTGGGGCGGCGGCATGCCTTCGCCGTGAGAGGGTTGGCCATGACCCATCAGGCCGTCCATCTGAGGTGGCGGCGAGGTGTCTTGCTGTGCGGTTGCAGAGAACGTAGCGGTGATCAGCAGCGCGGCCACCGCCGTGCTCACAAAGGCCTTTTTCATATTATCGATTCCATCGGATCAGCGTCGGCACGACAGTGCGCCGACCATGTGGACACGATAGTGGAGATAGCCGATTGTAGGGTTACGGAAGTCCGTCTGGACCTTACATAACCTTGCAGGCGGGCACTAACATTGCGCCGTGAATGTCGCGAGGGGGCGCCGGTTAGCGAGAGCGTTGCGAATACATCGGCCAAGTCTTACAGAATTTTCCAGCAGGCGGTTTGATGAAACCGGAGGCCTTGGCCTGTCTGGAGAAGTGTCGAACGGTGCGCAATCTGTTGTGATCCGCGATCGCGCACCGTGTGGGTCAAGCGTTAAAACGTCTCCCAGTTGTTCGAACCGGCGTCGGACAATGCAACGGCGGGTTGAGCGGCTGCGGTAAGCGGTTCGCGTTTGACTGCGGGGCGCATGATGGGAGCGCGCTTTTTGGCGGGAGCAGCCGCATCACGCTGCGCACGCGGCGCGGCGGCCGAATGGCTCTCGGCCACCTTGAACACGGAGACGGCCCGCTTTTGCTGCGCGGCCTGCTGTTCCAGCGACTGGGCTGCAGCCGACGCCTCTTCGACCAGCGCCGCGTTCTGTTGCGTCACTTCGTCCATCTGGCTCACGGCCTGGTTCACCTGTTCGATACCGCGGCTTTGCTCATCGGAAGCGGCAGAGATTTCCGCGTTGATATCGGCGACCCGTTTGATGGCCTGCTGTACCTCAGTCATCGTGCGGCCCACTTCTTCGGCCTGCGTCGAGCCGCTGTGAATCGTCGCGACCGAGCTCTGGATCAGGTCCTTGATTTCTTTCGCAGCACTGGACGAGCGCTGCGCGAGACTGCGCACTTCACCCGCCACGACCGCGAAACCGCGCCCTTGTTCACCGGCACGCGCCGCTTCCACGGCGGCGTTCAGCGCAAGAATGTTGGTCTGGAACGCGATGCCCTCGATCAGCGTGGTGATCTCGGCAATCTTCGACGAACTCGCCGTGATATCGCCCATCGTCACCAGCATGCGTTCGACAACGGTGTTGCCCTTGTCCGCGATCTCCGATGCATTGCCGGCCAGCGTGGTGGCCTGACGGGCATTTTCGGAGTTCTGTTTGACGGTGGCGGTGAGCTGCTCCATGCTGGCAGCGGTTTCTTCCAGCGACGCAGCCTGCTCTTCGGTGCGCGAAGACAGGTCCATGTTGCCGGCGGCAATTTCGCTCGAAGCGACCATGATCGATTCGCTCGAAGTCTTGATGCCGCGCACGATGCTGGCGAGTTGCGTGTCCATCTGTTTGAGCGCGCCAAGCAGGTGGCCGAATTCGTCCTTCGAGTGAACGCTGAGTTCGTTTTCGAGCTGTCCTTCCGCGATGCGCTGCGCGACATTCAGTGCCGCTCCGAGCGGAATCATGATCGTCTTCAACAGATACATGGATGCAGCGATGGCGACGATCAGGCCCAGCACGATTGTGCCGATGGCGACCCACAGCAGCGTGTGGAACGTGTCCACGCCCTGATCCGCGGTCTGCTTGACCTGGGCCGCGTTGATATCGATGTCCTGATCAATGGTGTCGGACAGCGCGTTGCCCACGTCGCGCATTTTTTCGAGGGACGTACTGCTGGCGTCGAACGTACCGCCGTCGACGGCGGAGAGGACGGTGTCGACCTGCGATTTGAAGTCGGCGGATTGCGCGGCGATCTGATCGGCGACCTTGCGTTCGTCATCATCGGAGACCTTGCCGGGGTAGTAGTCGGTCCACGAAGTGTTGAGTTTCTTCTGCAGTTCGCGAACCTGCCCGACCGCCTGCTTTTGGTCGTTCGCATCGTGCATGCCCATCAGACGGCTCAACATCAGCCGAATCTTCAGCGCGTCGGCCTGCGTGGCAGCGAGGTCTTCGATCGGCAC
The DNA here is from genome assembly GCF_900141745.1 of Paraburkholderia phenazinium. Lineage (NCBI taxonomy): Bacteria > Pseudomonadati > Pseudomonadota > Betaproteobacteria > Burkholderiales > Burkholderiaceae > Paraburkholderia > Paraburkholderia phenazinium. The sequence goes on from NZ_FSRM01000002.1 coordinate 1,909,739, forward strand.
GGTGCTGCTCGTGTACATGGAGTTCATGTCGGAGCTCATGGTCGAGAGCCCACGAACGCCCATCAAACCGATAGCGATCATCAAGACGATGCACGCGCCGAGCGCGAGAATGATCTTGAACCTGATGGTATTGGTCAACTTGTTCATGCGGGGATACCTGTGACGATGGTGTAATCAATCTTTGCGGAGGGAATGCGCGCGTGTTTGTTTCGCCGGAATCCCCATCGCGCGACGCTGGGCCGTACCCGTGTAAACGACCTGCAGGATGAGTTCTTGAGGTATGGGGCCGCAGAATTGCACATCGATTTGCAGATGCAGTGAGGCTTATTTCATTCGGTTTACGTTCGCTTCAAAACGCGCTGACAGTGCGCACAAGCGTGGTGAATGTGCGGCGGATGAACGAGCGTAGTAAGGGCCGGTAAGAATCGCGCAACGCGGGACGATCAAACCCGGTTCGGGCCCACGGTTCTGTCCCTTAGCTGGCGCAATAGCGGCAGAAGGCGCATCATTACGTCGTGGGCTGGCACGACATGTAACTATCTGCTCTGGAGGAAATAGCATGGAACGATTTGACGCCGCCAATCCGTTTGGCGAATTCACCAAAATGCTGGAGCAGTTCAAACTACCTGGCTTCGACGTGCCCGCCATCATGGAAGCGCGACGTAAGGATGTCGAAGCGCTGGTAACGGCAAATCAGGCTGCGCTGCAGGGCATGCAGTCGCTCGCGCAGAAGCAGGCCGACATGCTCCGTTCGACTCTGGGCGAGTTGCAGACCCTGGCGGGTCAGTTCTCCGCTACGGGAGGCGCACCCACGCAAACGGCCGAGCTGGTCCAGCAAACCTTGCATAAAGCCCTGGCCGATATGCAACAGCTCGCGCAGGCAGCGTATCAATCGCAGGCTGAGTCGTATGCGGTGATCGCAAAGCGCGTAGAAGAGAACGTGCAGGAACTCAAGACGCTCTTGCAACCGAAGCAGTAACGGCCTCGCGTTTGCTCTCGCCCCGAGAGCAAACCGATGCGGTCGAACAGATGCCGGTGCTGACTGGAAGTACGCAGTCATCGCCGGCATTTTCATTTGGAGGCCGGACCGCAGGAGATTACGGTTAGCTTTCCGCTGCGGGTCCACCTGAATTCACATGAAGCCGGTGCCGGGTTCCTCGAAGAAAATAAAGTTCGCAGAACGAAAAGTATGAGGAAAAGCTGCTTGATCTGCATTTATGTAGCGTTCATTTAATAAAACGAAACCAAGCGTCGGCGCGTCATAACTTTTTTGCTGCAAATCCTGCCCGCATAGATGCTGTTCGCTTAAAACGCGAGCCATAGCGGAAATCGACGCGTATGCACCGCTGGTGTTGGCGCCGATTCCATAAGTCAAACAACCTCTGTCACCACGCAAGTTTGGATTCCCCGCCAAACGATTGCGAGAGCAGTTTTCCTTCACTAAAGTTTCGCGCCGCCACTCCGTAGACGCATTCACGCAACCTCTCTAGGCGTGATTGCAGCACCAGTGCCCGCCGGTCGAGAAGTGCGCCCCTAATTCGTCGTTCGCGATCGCGATGAGGATCACGAGCGCTTTCACCTCGAAGGAATTCACTTGAAAACGATGCTTCATACAGGCATTGCTTGCGCAATGCTCGGGGCAATCTGTGCGCTTTCTTCGCCTGCACAAGCCGCGTTGGGCCAGAAGGTCAGCAGCATCAGCAGTGACCAGGCGGTGATGCATGCCATATCGCATAGCAGTACTTCGCAATTCGCGTACACGGTGCATCTGATGACGCTGTCCTCCGGCACGGTGGTGCGCGAGTACGTCGCACCCAATGGCACGGTGTTCGGCGTTGCATGGGAAGGGCCGACTCTGCCGGATCTGAAGACCACGCTGGGCGCGGCTTTCGACCAATACGTCGCAGCCACCGCGACACGACGCGCCACGCCGCTGGCCGTGTCGAACAGCGATCTCGTGGTGTTCTCGGGCGGTCATCTGCGTGCCTTCGCGGGACATGCGTACCTGCCGCAAGCGGTGCCTGCGGGCGTCGATGTCAACGTCATTCAATAACGGAGCGATCATGCGCCCATCTGATTCGTTCCTTAAGTTGCTCGCCGTTGCAGTCTTTGCCCTGTTGCTCGCCGCATGCGGCGGGGGTGGCGGTGGCGGCAGCAGTGCGAGCACCAGCGCGTCGAATGCTTCCACGTCGACGCAGACCGCTACCACTACCGCGCCTGCAGCCCAAGCGCTGGCCGCCAACGTCGCGACGGTGACCGTCGACTCCGGCGTGACGGACGTGCCGAACATGCCCTTCGTCAGCGTGACGGTCTGTGCGCCCGGTTCGACGCAGTGTCAAACCATCAATCACGTGCTGGTCGACACCGGCTCGTGGGGTCTGCGGGTGTTCGCGTCGCAATTGCCGGCGTCGGTGGCGTTGCCGCAGGAACAGGATGTTCTCGCCAATCCGCTGGCCGAATGCATGCAGTTCTTCGATGGCTATACGTGGGGTTCCGTGCGGATCGCCGATGTGCAGATAGGCGGTGAAAAGGCGGCTTCGCTGCCGATCCAGGTGATCGATCCGAACTACAGCGCCGTGCCGTCGGACTGCAGCAGCGTTGGCGCATCGCGCAATACGCCCACCGCGCTTGCCGCCAATGGCGTGCTCGGCATTGGCGTGTTCAAGCATGATTGCGGCTATAACTGCGTGCAGCAGGCGGTGCCAGCGACCTATTACGGCTGCCAGGGGACCACCTGCGCGTCGCTCGCCCTCGCGGAAGCGCTGCAGGTGGCCAATCCGATTCCTTACTTCAGCACCGACAATAACGGCTCTGTCCTGATGTTGCCCGCCGCCGCTTCGAGCGGTGCCGCGTCGCTTGCCGGACAACTGGTGTTCGGCATCGGCACCGAGACCAACAACGGTCTTGGCAGTGCGCAGGTGATCGGCGTCAATCCGAACAACGGCACCTTCTCGACCGTGCAAAACGGCACGACCTACACGAACAGCATCATGGACAGCGGCTCGACCGGCCTGTTCTTCCAGACCACTGGATTGCCTGTCTGCGCGAGCCCGAATAGCGCGTACTACTGTCCGGCCTCGACCGAGCAGTTAAGCGCAGTGATCGAAGGCGTGAACGGCATCAACAGTGCGGTGTCGTTCGATGTAGGCAACGCCACGGCGCTAACGCAGACTTCCAGCGGGGATGCGGTGATGCCGCTGCTGGCGGGGCCGGCGTTCGTGACTTCGACAATTTTCGACTGGGGCCTGCCGTTTTTCTACGGCCGCAGTGTCTACGCGGCAGTCGAGCAGCAATCGACACCGGGTGGCACGGGACCGTATATCGCGTACTAGGCACACCAGGCCTGCCACATCTCCCGATACGCCGCCTCGACGGTGCGCGCGAAACGCGCGCCGTCCATCAGTGGCGATTGCTCCATGCGCGGCCGCAGGGTTTGCCGTAATGCAACCAGACGCGGCCTGTCCGCGGCAAGCTCGACGGCGATGCGTATAAACGCATCGTCTGAGTATGCTGCCAGTTCGGTCAGTCCCAGATTCGCCAGTTGACTCAGCCCGCCACGTCCCACAGCCGTCTCGCCGACCCGTGTCACGACCGGCACACCCATCCACAGCGAGTCGAGGCTGGTGGTATGGCCGTTATACGGAAACGTGTCGAGGCCGAGGTCGATCTGGTGATACGTGCGCAGATAATCGGCGCGCGGCTGGAACGGTACGGAGCCGACGCGCTGCGTATCGATGCCCTGCTGTTCCATGCGCTGTGCGAGATTGCGGTGCGCGTTGCCGGCCGGCGCCATCAGGAGCAGACGGGCATCGGGCACTTCGCGCAACACGGCGCCCCACATGGCGAGCGTGCGATCGGTCAGCTTGCAGGGATTGTTAAGGCATCCGAAGGTAATGTGGTTCGTCGTCAGCGCCGGCAACGCGTTCACGCCCGGCTCGTTCGTCAGCGGGTCGTAGCACCAGAACGAGTCCGCGAGGCGCAGTGAGCGCTCGGTGTAGTGGCTGTCGTTCGCGCCTGTGCCGTGTGAGTCGAGCGGGTCGAGATGAGGATCCGTCAGGCGGTAGTCGATCGCCTCGATGCCTGTGGTGCCCGGATAGGCGAGCCATGCCACCTGTACGGGCGCCGGCTTGCGGGCAAACAGCAAAGGCCGGCCGTCGGCCATATGCATGGCCAGGTCGACGAGAATGTCGATGCCATCCGCGCGGACCTGTTGCGAGAGGCCTTCATCGTCCAGTTCACGCACGTCGCGCCACACGTCGGCGTAGCCGGCGAGACGCCGCGTCAGATCGTCAGGCCGCTCGACGCTCGCATAGCAGTAGATCTCGAACTGTTCATGATCGTGGTGCGAGAAGAACGGTACTGTGAAGAGCGATTGGCAGTGATCGCGGAAATCCGCCGCCACGTAGCCGATTTTCAGACGGCGGCCGGGCGTGCGGTCGTTTGTATGCGGCTTGCGCGCGGCGCGCAGCGGCGCTTCATGTTGCGCGGACCAGCGGCGGCACTCATCGAGCACGGCTTCGCCATGCTCGGCCTGAAACGTCAGCGCATAGGCGAGATTGCTATGTGCGACGACGTTGCCCGGATCGCATTCCACTGCACGCCGGTAGTGGACGATGCCTTCGTCGAGCGCGCCACAGTCTTTCAGCACGTTGCCGAGGTTGTTGTGCGAAGCCGAGTGATCCGGATCAAAGCCGAGCGCGGCTGTGAAGAGCGCCTCTGCATCAGCAGTGCGGCGCAGCGTGCGCATCAGATTGCCCGCGTTGTTATACGCGGCCACAAACCCCGGACGTGCGCGGATCGCTGCGTCGAATGCTTCGGCGGCGGCTTTGTATTCGCCCAGTTCCTTGCTGACGTTACCTAGATTGTTGTAGGCGTCTGCGTGGTGCGGGTCGAGTGCGATCGCGTTGCGATACTGCGTCTGCGCGTCACGGCGCTGGCCGAGTGCGTGCAGCGCGTTGCCCAGGTTATAGGCCGCTTTGGGGAAGCGCGGCTCGAGTTCGAGCGTGCGCATGAGCAGGGCTGCCGCCTTGTCGAACTGGTGACGTTCGCACAAAGCCACGCCGAGATTGAGCAGGCACGACGGCGAATCGGGCGCGACGCGCAGCGCCTCGTTGAGCAGTTCGACGGCGGCGTCGATCTGGCCGCTCGCCTGCAGCAGGGTCCCGAGGTTGGTTAAAGCATTCGCGTGATCGCGCTGAACCGAGAGGGCGCGGCGATAAGCGTCTTGCGCGCGTTCGGGCGCACCAAGTTGCCGATGGCAGTTGCCCAGGTTGTTCAGCGCATCGACCTGTGCCGGGTCGAGCAAGGCGGCGGACTCGTAAGCAGACGCCGCAGCGCGAAGGTCGCCGCTCGATTGCAACGCGTTGGCGAGCGCGAACCAGAGATCGGCGGAGGTGGCGTCGAAGGCGAGGAGGGCGCGATAGGTATCGATGGCGTCGTCGAAACGTCCCATCGTCGAGAGTACCTGGCCGCGTGCGAAATGGTAGCGGGACTCCTGCGGCGCCAGCGCAATCGCGCGGTCGAGCCAGGCGAGGGCGTCGTCGTAGGCGGCGCATTGCAGGCCGAGCACGCCCAGGCGAAACATCACGTCGGCATTGGCGGGCTCGTCGGCGAGGACGGTTTCGTAGAGCGTGCGTGCGCCGTTGAGATCGCCCGCGAGGTGACGCTCTTTGGCCAACGCGAGACACTGGTCGGTCCGCATCGAAGTCCTGCCTTGTTCTTGGGGGTGGCGATTTGGGCGGAGTCAGCCGGGGCCGATCAGCCGGTGCCTCTCCGCCAGAACGGGCAGGATAACGAGCGTTTCACTACCAAGGTTTACTATTGGTAACAATATATTACGGAGCGGTTGCAGGATTCGGCGCGGGCGTGTCTTGCGGCGCTTGCTGTGGTTGATCAGGTTGCGGCGCCGGAGCGGGCTCAGCCGCTGAGGCGGTTTGGCCCGGCTGGCCCGTTTGACCGGGCTGCCCCGCTTGCCCCGCTTGCCCCGTTTGACCTGTTTGACCCGGCTGGGCCCCCGGCGTCGGCCCCGGCGCCTGCGCCGCCTGGGCCGCCTGCGCAGGTTCCACCCCTGCCGCCGATTGCGCCGCAATCACCCGGTGCACCAGCCGCAGCTTCTCCACCACCGGTGCGGCAAGCGTGAACGGATACCCATCCGGCATGCCGAGGCTGCGGTTCAAACTGTTGAGCGCGTAAGTCAGCGGAAACCAGCGCTTCATCAGATTATCGAAGCTGGCGTCTTCAACTGGCGTCTGGTCGGTGAGCGTCGGATCGCTCGGGTCGAGCGGGATCAGCGCCACGCCGTACGAGGTGGCGGTGTCGAGCACGTCGACAATCAACAGGTAATGCGCCCAGGTTTCCGCCCAGTCTTCCCACGGATGCATCGTCGCGTAGGCGCTCACGTACGACTGCGACCAGTCGGCCGGTGCGCCGTCGCGATAGTAAGTGTCGAGCGCCGCGGCGTAGTCGACGCTTTCGTCGCCAAACAGCGCGCGAAACGGCTCCAGCCAGGGTGTGCCGTCCACCAGCCGGTCGAAAAAGTAGTGACCCGTTTCATGCCGGAAATGCCCAAGCAGCGTCCGGTAGGGCTCGTGCATGGCAGTGCGGGTGCGCTCCCGGTAAGCGTCGTCGGCCTCCGCGATATTCAGCGTGATCAGGCCGTTGTCATGGCCGGTGAGGACCTTCTCGCCGGGACTCGTCTCTTCGAGAAACTCGAACTCGAGCCCCGTCTGAGGATTCTCATGGCGCGACTCGACCTTGATACCCAACGCCGCCAGCGTATAGAGCAGGCGCCGTTTGGCGACTTCCAGGCGGTACCAGTAGAGCCGGTTGTCCGGCGCGGTGAGGTTCGGGATGGTGCGCGTCAACTGGCAGGAGCGGCACAGCGTCTCCGGCTGGTCCGCCGGGATCATCCAGTTGCAGACGTTTTCGACCGCGTAGTTGTGGCATTGGCGATACAGCGCACCTTCGGCCTTGGGATGCAGGCTGCGCCACAGCCCGTCGCCGGCTTCCTCGAAGGCGCTGAGCTCGCCCAGATCGGGGAGATAGCCCAGCAGCGCCTCGCAGCGCTCGCAGCGGACGTTTTCGAAGAACACGAGTTGATCGCAGCGGTTGCAGTGGAAGGTTCGCATGGCGGGGCTTCTAGTAAGGAACGGGGAGGCGTGACTGTCGCGGAAGACGTCGCAATCTTCATGCCGCATTTGCCAGAGGTCACTGGTTTAACGCACATTACGTGCATGATGGGGCATGTGGAGTGCGCCGCTTTGGTGCGCGCGGTCGGCAACGCCCGTTGCATGGTGGGCTGGCGAAGGGCGTTCGACGCTCGCGCGCGGGCTCGCGAAGGCTGCAACGTCCACTGCGATGCGTGCAGGGTGTGTTTTTAGGCCGGCAGGCCAATCCCGGGTCGAATCAGGACCGAACCCGGAAAGTTTTTCTACCAACGGCATGAAGCTTGCTTTTTGGCGGGCTGCCATTCTTCGCCCAGGAGTCAGGTGTGTCTATACGTGTCGCGCTGAACCATGTCACACATTATCGTTATGACCGCCTCGTCGGACTGTCGCCGCAAGTCGTGCGGCTGCGTCCGGCGCCCCATTGCCGTACCCCGATCGTGTCTTATTCGATGCGCGTCGAACCGGCCGAGCATTTCATCAACTGGCAGCAGGATGCCTTCGCCAACTACCAGGCGCGGCTGGTGTTTCCCGAGAAGACCCGCGAGTTCAAGATCACGGTAGACCTGGTGGCCGAAATGGCCGTCTATAACCCGTTCGACTTCTTCCTCGAGCCGTCCGCCGAGAAATTCCCGTTCGAGTACGCGCCCGGCCTCGCGGCCGAGCTGGCGCCGTATCTGGTCAAGCGTGAGCCGACCCCGCGCTTTGCCGAATTCGTGGCGAGCATCGACCGCTCGCCCAAGGTCACGGCGGATTTTCTGGTCGAGATCAACCAGCGGTTGCAGCGCGAGATTCGTTACCTGATCCGCATGGAACCTGGCGTGCAGACGCCCGAAGAGACCCTCACCACGGCTGCCGGCTCGTGCCGCGACTCGGGCTGGCTGCTGGTCGAGACACTGCGCCAACTGGGGCTCGCGGCGCGCTTCGTGTCCGGCTATCTGCTGCAACTGGCACCGGATACCAAGTCGCTGGACGGCCCGAGCGGCACCGAAATCGACTTCACCGACCTGCACGCGTGGTGCGAAGTGTATTTGCCGGGCGCGGGTTGGATCGGCCTCGACCCGACCTCGGGTCTGCTGGCGGGCGAGGGACACATTCCCGTCGCCTGTACGCCGGAACCGGGCAGCGCCGCGCCGATTTCGGGCGCGGTCGACGAGTCGGAAGTCGAGTTCGAGCACACGATGTCGATTCAGCGGGTGCTGGAAACCCCGCGCGTCACCAAGCCGTACACCGAGGAAGTGTGGTCCGACGTGCTGCAGATGGGCGCGCACGTGGACCGCGAACTGGAGGCCATGGACGTTCGCCTGACGATGGGCGGCGAGCCGACCTTCGTCGCGGTGCGCGACCGCGACGCCGCGGAATGGAATACAGACGCGCTCGGGCCGACCAAGCGCAGCTACGCGGTCGGGTTGATGGACAAGCTGCGCGCGCGTTATGGCGCGAATGGCTTCCTGCACATTGGTCAGGGCAAGTGGTATCCGGGCGAGCAACTGCCGCGCTGGGCGCTGTCGCTGTACTGGCGTGCAGATGGCGAGCCGTGCTGGCACGACCACACGCTGTTCGCCGACGAGCGCGAGCCGGGCAGCTATACCGCCGAGGATGCAAGGCGTTTCCTGACCCACCTGACGGGCAAGCTCGCGCTTGATACGCAGTTCATCAAGCCTGGTTACGAGGACACGTGGTACTACCTGTGGCGCGAGCGTCGTCTGCCGGTCAACGTCGATCCGTTCGAATCGCGTCTGGACGACGAGATGGAGCGCGTGCGCCTGCGACGTGTGTACGACAGCGGGCTGGCGTCGGTGACGGGCTATGTGCTGCCGCTGTCGCGCGAACGTGATCTGCCGCTGCAAGGGCCGCGTTGGGTCACCGGGCCGTGGTATTTCCGCGGAGACCGGATGTATCTGATCCCTGGCGATTCGCCGATGGGCTACCGCCTGCCGCTCGATGCGCTGCCGTGGGTCTCGGAGACGGACTACCCGTACCAGCACGCGCACGATCCGTTCGCGCCGCCTGCGCCGCTGCGCAGCGCGGCGCAGTTGCGCATGCAGTATGAAGGCAGCACGGGTGGGGCGGGTCGCGCGGGCGGTGCTTCAGGCGCAGATGCGAACGCGGCGGACGGCCAGGGCGCAGGCGGCCATGGTGGCGTTAGCGGCGCTGCGGCGTTGGGCACAGCCGGCAGCGGTCTTGGTGGTACAGGCACGGGCATTGGCACCGGCATTGGCATTGGCGCCGACGCTTCAGACGCCTCACGCGCCTCCCTGCGCGTCCCCGAACGCGGTGAATCGGCAAGCTGGATCACCCGCACCGCACTGTGCGTCGAAGCGCGCGACCCGGCCCGCGCAGCCGGTCCGAAGGTCGAAACCGAAACCTTCGGCAGCGGTCGCAAGATGTTGCACGTCTTCATGCCGCCGCTGACCGAACTCGACGACTATCTGGACCTGCTGGCCGCCGTCGAAGCGACCGCCGCCGAACTGGGCATGAAGATCGTCATCGAAGGCTATCCGCCGCCGCGCGATCAGCGTCTGAAGTTGCTGCAAGTGACGCCGGACCCGGGCGTGATCGAAGTGAACATCCACCCGGCTTCGAGCTGGGATCAACTGGTCGATCACACGGAGTACCTCTATCAGTCGGCTCACGAAACCTATCTGAGCACCGAGAAGTTCATGACCGACGGCCGCCACACCGGCACCGGCGGCGGCAATCACTTCGTGCTCGGCGGCGCGACGCCGGCGGACAGTCCGTTCCTGCGCAGGCCGGATCTGCTTGCTAGCCTGGTGGCGTACTGGATCAACCATCCTTCGCTGTCGTATCTGTTCTCGGGCCTGTTTATCGGACCGACCAGCCAGGCGCCACGCGTCGACGAAGCGCGCAACGACCAGGTCTACGAACTGGAGATCGCGTTCCGGGAACTGCAGCGGCAGATCGACCTGCTCGGCGGCCGCGAGGGCGGGCAACTGCCGTCGTGGATGATCGACCGCTCGCTGCGCAATATCCTGATCGACGTCACCGGCAACACGCACCGCGCCGAGTTCTGCGTCGACAAGCTCTATTCGCCCGATGGTCCGACCGGCCGTCTCGGTCTGCTCGAACTGCGCGGTTTCGAAATGCCGCCGCATGCGCGCATGAGCCTGGTCCAGCAGTTGCTACTGCGCGCGCTGGTGGCGCGCTTCTGGAAGACGCCGTACACCGCGCGGCTTACGCGCTGGGGCACGGAACTGCACGACCGTTTCCTGCTCGGCACGTTCGTGCAGGTGGATTTCGACGACGTGCTCGCGGACCTGGCCGAGGCTGGCTACGCGTTCGACCGCTCGTGGTTCGCGCCGCATTTCGAGTTCCGTTTCCCGCTGGTGGGCGAAACCACCACCAGCGGCGTGACGCTGTCCATCCGTAGTGCGCTCGAACCGTGGCACGTGATGGGCGAGGAGGGGGCGCCCGGCGGTACGGTGCGCTATGTCGATTCGTCGGTGGAGCGGCTCGAAGTGCGAGTACTCGGTCTGAACGAGAACCGCCACGTCGTGACGGTCAACGGCGTGCCGTTGCCGCTGCAGCCCACGGGCCGCGTCAGCGAGTACGTGGCCGGCGTACGCTATCGCGCGTGGTCGCAACCGTCGGCCTTGCATCCGACGATTGGCGTCGACGCACCGCTGGTTTTTGACCTTGTTGACAATTGGACTGGGCGATCCATAGGCGGATGCCAGTATCATGTGGCTCATCCGGGTGGGCGCAATTACCAGACCTTCCCGGTCAACGCGTACGAGGCCGAAAGCCGGCGGCGCGCGCGCTTCTTCACGATGGGTCATACACCTGGGCCGCTCGTGGCCGAAGCGCCGCAACGCAGCCTGGAATTCCCGTTCACGCTGGACTTACGCTACTGGTGATCTGAAAACAATTAACCTGACACGACCTTGGCCTTTCAATCGACTTTTCCCTTTGAGGCAACCGCGGCTCACGCGGATGCGCTGTCGCTCCTGCGGGTGCTGCCGGTCCGCGATGGGCATTGGGACGAGTTGCTCGATTCGTCCGGGGCGTTGCGCGAACCGTGGCGGCAGTTTTTCGATCTGCTAGGCGAAGACGGTATCGCCAGGCTTGAAAACAACACCGCCTCGGTCGCGCAGCAGATCCGCGATAACGACATCAGCTACAACGTCTACGCGGACAAGGGCGAGCCACGGCCGTGGGCGCTCGATCTTTTACCGTTGCTGATTGGCGAGGCCGAGTGGGCCGAAATCGAGCGGGGCGTGATGCAGCGTGCGCAGTTGCTGAACGCCGTAGTGGCCGATGTTTATGGCCCACAGACCCTGCTGCAGAATGGGCAGTTGCCACCGGCGCTGGTGTTCGGCCATCCGGGTTATCTGCGTTCCGTGCGCGGCTTTACGCCTCCGGGCGGCCAGTATCTGCACGTTGTCGCCGTTGATCTGGCGCGTGCGTCTAACGGCAACTGGACCGTGATGTCGCATCGTACCGAGGCGCCGTCGGGCCTCGGCTACGCGCTGGAAAACCGGCTGATCGTTTCGAGCCAGTTTGCCGAGCCGTTCCGCTCGCTGCATGTGAACCGGCTCGCGCCGACCTATTCGCAACTGATCGCCACGCTGGTGGAGTCGGCGCGCGCCGTGATGCATGGCGACGCCGCGGACAGTTCCCCGCATATCGCACTGCTCACGCCAGGGCCGTTCAGCGAAACCTATTTCGAACATGTTTTTCTGGCGCGCTACCTGGGCGTGACGCTCGTCGAGGGCAAAGACCTCACGGTGCGCGACGACAAGCTGTATCTGAAGACGCTCGCAGGACTCGAGCGCGTGCACGTGGTGCTGCGCCGCCTCGACGACGCGTTTTGCGATCCGGTCGAGCTACGTGCGGATTCAAGCATCGGTGTGCCTGGCCTGTTGCAGGTGATGCGGGCAGGTAACGTGATCGTCTCGAACGTGCCGGGCTCGGGCTTCGTCGAATCGCCCGCGTTGCACGGCTTTCTGCCGGGCATCGCCGAGGCACTGCTGGGCGAAGATCTGCTGCTGCCGGGCGTGCCGACGTGGTGGTGCGGCGAGGAAGCGGCTCGCGAGCACGCCTTCAGGCGGCTGGATGAAGCCTTTCTCGTGCCGACCTGGCCCGCGGCGCGGCGCGACAGTCCACCTGGACTGGAGCAAGGTCTACAGAATCTCGAAGCGTGGCGCAGCCGTATTGAAGCGCTGCCCGATAACTTCACGATCCAGCTTCCGTTGCCGTATTCGTGCACGCCTCGTTTCGAGGACGGCACACTTGGCCGACGGCCGTCGGTGCTGCGCGTGTATGCCATCGCGGATTTCGACGGCGGCTGGCATGTGATGCCTGGCGGCTTCACGCGCCTCGCGGCGGAACGGCAGGCTACCGTCTCGATGCAGTTCGGCGGCAGCAGCGTCGACACGTGGGTGCTATCGAGCCAGCCGATCTCCACATTCACGCTGTTGCCATCGCCGATGCAGCCCGCCGATCTCGCGCGCAAGCATCGTACGGTGTCGAGCCGTGCCGCGGAGAATCTGTTCTGGGCCGGCCGCTACAGCGAGCGCGCTGAAAACAACGTGCGGCTGTTGCGCCTGATTCTCGGCTCGCTCGAAAGCGCCGACGCGGATGCGATGTTCGAGACGCTGGTCGAACTGGCCTTGTACTGCGGCCTGGTGCAATCCGGCGACGTGCGCGCCGAGGATTCGCTGCAGGCCTTCGAGCGGACGCTGGTGGCCAATCTGCACGAGGCCAACGGCGCGGCCAGCATCGGCCAGGTGCTGTCGGCGCAGGCGCGGGCGAGCGGCGAGATTCGTGGCCGCCTGTCGAACGATCATTGGCGCACGATTCTCGCCGCTCGCAACGATTTCCGCGACGCGTTGCAGAGGCTGATGCCGGCGAGCGTGTCGCAGGCGGGCGGCAATGGTGCGAACGGCGTCGCCGCGTCGGCCGGCAGCGGACGCTATGACCGCTACGACCGCGTCACCTTGATGGATGCGCTCGAACACCTCGCAACCCAACTCTCGGCGATCAGCGGCGCGCAAGGCGACCGCATGACGCGCGACGAAGCGTGGCGTCTGTTGTTCGCCGGCCGGCATATCGAGCGGGTCGCGGCGATGACGTCGATCCTGCGCGTGGTAGCCGACAAAGGACAGCTTGCGACGCCCGCCGGATTCGATCTGCTGCTGCAGCTTTTCGACAGCACGCTCACGTATCGCTCGCTCTATCCGGGGCGTCTCGAAGTTCCGGCGCTGATCGATCTGCTGGTGGTCGAGCCGACCAATCCGCGTGGTTTATACGGGGTCTACGAGCGCCTGTGCGGCAAGCTCGACGAGATTTCGATCGCGGCGGGCAGCGCCCGGAGTCGCTCGTTTGTCGATCTGATGCCGCCGCCCGGCACGCTGCCATCGCTCGAAAGCCTGTGCGAAACGGATGAAAACGGCGCCTATGTCGCACTGATCCAGGTGTGCGACGAACTCGGCGCCTTTGCCGCCGCCGCGGCCAATGAAATCAGCGCGCGCTATTTCAGCCACGCCAACACGCTCGCTTCGCAGGTATCGTCATGAAGACCGCGCAGACCATCCTGTCGGTTTCGCATCGCACCACTTATCGTTATTCGACGTTCGTCGAGACCGCCCAGCATCTGGCGACGATCCGGCCGCTGGAGTGCGAATGGCAGCGTGTCATCTCGCACGAAGAGACGATCGAACCGCAGCCGTCGTATCTGCATAGCCGGGTCGACGCATTCGGCAACGATGTGCTGTACTTCACGCTCGATGCGCCGCACGAACGGTTGCAAATGATCAGCGAAACGACCGTGGAACTGACGCCGCGCTGGACGCAGCTCGATCCGGACACCACGCCGGCTTGGGACGAGGTGGCCGAGGCGCTGCGTTTTCGCGTGGGCGGCGAATTCCGGCCCGAAGTCGAGTTCTGTTTTGCTTCCCCGAATATCACGCTGCGGCCCGCATTGCGTACCTATGCGCTGCCGAGCTTCGCGCCCGGCACGCCGATCGCAGCTGGAGCGATCGACCTGATGCATCGCATTTACGAGGACTTCGACTACAAGCCTTCGGCGACGATGTTCGATACGCCGGCCGAGCGCGCCTTCGAACTCAAGAGCGGCGTGTGCCAGGATTTTGCGCAGGTGATGATCGGCTGTCTGCGCTCGCTTGGGCTGCCGGCGCGCTACGTCAGCGGCTATCTGCGCAACGATCCGCCGCCCGGACAACCGCGCCTGATTGGCGCGGACGCGTCGCATGCGTGGGTGTCGGTGCATTGCCCCGGCAGCGGCTGGATCGATCTCGATCCTACCAATGACGTGCTGGCCGATATGGATCACGTGACGCTGGCCATTGGCCGCGATTACAGCGATGTATCCTTGTTGCGCGGGATGATTCTCGGTGGCGGGGCGCATCGTGTTGAAGTGGGGGTGAGCGTGCTGCCGCTTGAGTGACTCGAGCGTCGCATTGATCCTTGCATCGAGCCTTTCATTGATCCTCTTAAGGAGCGCCGCCTTGAAACTGCATCGCCTGTTGTCTCTCACGTGTTTCGCGCTCGCCGTCACGTTCGCCGGGTTCTCCGGGACCGCTTCCGCGCAAGGCGCCAACGTGCTACAGGTCGCCACTGACGCTACCTTCCCGCCGATGGAGTTCACCGAAAACGGCGCGCGTACCGGCTTCGATATCGACATCATGAATGCGCTGGCGAAGGTGATGGGCAAGACCGTGCAGTGGACCGATATCGACTTCAAAGGCCTGATCCCAGGTCTGATTGCGCACCGCTTCGACATTGCGATTTCGGCGATCTACATCACGGACGAGCGCGCCAAAGTGGTCGACTTCACCGAGCCATACTATGCAGGTGGTCTCGTCGCGCTGGTGAAAACCGATTCGCCCATCAAGGCACTCACCGACCTGAACGGCAAGAAGATCTCGGTGCAGGTGGGCACGAAGTCGGTCAACTTCCTGCGTGACAACTACCCGCAAGTGCAGCGCGTCGAGGTGGAGAAGAATCAGGAGATGTTCGATCTGGTCGGCATTGGCCGTGTCGATGCCGCCGTCACCGGCAAGCCCGCTGCTTATCAACTGGCGAAAACGCGCGGCGGTTTTCGCGTGATCAGCCAGCAGCTCACCACCGAGCAATACGGCATTGCGGTCCGTAAGGACGAGCCTGAACTGAAGACCGCGTTGAACACCGCGCTTGCGAAGATCAAGGCGGACGGCACGTACACGGCGATTGTCCACAAATGGTTCGGCGCCGACGCACAGTAAACGGCTAAGCCATCCAGATGGAACTCGATTTCTCGCCGGTCGTCGCAGGCTGGAGCGACATCGCACACGGTGCGCTCGTTACGGTGGAAGTGACTGCCGCGGCGCTCGCGCTGAGTTGTGTGCTCGGACTTCTTATCGGCATTGGCCGGCTTACGCCGAAACGCCGCGTGCTGTACGGGTTTTGCACCGCTTATCTGACGTTCTTTCGCGGTACGCCGTTGCTCGTGCAACTGTTTTTGCTGTTCTTCGGCTTGCCGCAGTTCGGCATCCTGTTGCCTGCGTTCGTGTGCGGCGTGCTTGGGCTTGGGCTGTATTCGGCTGCGTATGTGTCCGAGATCGTACGCGGGGCGATTCAATCCGTGGACCGCGGGCAAATGGAGGCGGCACGCTCGATCGGCATGTCGTCGGGGCAGGCGATGCGCGCCATCATTCTCCCACAGGCCGTGGTGCGGATGATCCCGCCGCTCGGCAACGAGTTCATTGCGCTGATCAAGAACTCGGCGCTGGTTTCGCTGCTGACGATCGACGATCTCATGCATGAAGGACAGAAGATCATCAGCGTGTCGTACCGTTCGCTCGAGGTGTATCTCGTCATCGCGCTGGTCTATCTCGTGCTGACCCAGGCGACGCATTACGCGCTGCATCGCGTCGAACGCCATCTGCGCGCAGGGGGCATGGTGCAATGAACGACGCATCGCAACCTATCGTTCAGATTCGCGGACTGACCAAATCGTTTGGCTCGCATGTGGTGTTGAACGGCATCGACTTCGACATTCAGCCGCAGCAGGTGGTGGTCGTAATCGGGCCGAGCGGCTCGGGCAAGAGCACGTTTCTGCGCTGCTGCAATGGGCTCGAGCAGGCCGAGGGGGGCACCGTCGATATTTGCGGACATCGTCTGGTGGATCATGGCGTCATGCTCAAGGAGCGCTCGCTCAATGCGTTGCGTGCTGAAGTGGGTATGGTGTTTCAGTCGTTCAATCTGTTTCCGCATCTGTCCGTACTGCATAACATTACGGTGGGGCCGCGCATGTTGCGCGGTTTGAGCAAAGGCGATGCTGACGCCGCGGCGCTGGCGTTGCTTGAGAAGGTTGGCCTTGCACATAAGGCCGATGCGATGCCCGCCAGTCTTTCGGGTGGCCAGAAGCAACGTGTCGCGATTGCGCGCGCTCTCGCCATGCAGCCGCGTGTGATGCTGTTCGATGAGCCCACCTCGGCGCTTGACCCGGAACTGGTTGGGGAAGTGCTGCAGGTGATGAAACTGCTGGCTAGCGAAGGTATGACGATGGTAGTCGTCACGCACGAAATGGGCTTCGCGAGAGAAGTCGCCGACGTCGTCGTAGTGATGGACGGCGGCGTGATTGTCGAAGCCGGACCGCCCTCGGAGATTTTCTCGGCGCCGACTCAACCGCGGACGCAGGCTTTTTTGCAGGCTGTGTTGTCGCGGGGGTGAGGTGTGCGGTTGGCGACCTACTTGTTATTCGCCAACGCCCCATCACTATTCTTCCCGCCAAACAACGCGGTCAGATAGTCTGCGTTGTGGCTGGTCTGCGCCATCAACTGATTGAGCGCCGTGAACTGCGCCTCATACCGCTTGGTGAGCTTGTCCGTGTAATCGGTGAGCTGGTCCTGCTGGGTGGTCAGCGATTTCAGATCAGTAGTGAGCGCTGCGGAGTGCGTATCGAGCAAACCCCCGGTCTTCAGGAACGACGTAAGCGACGTGTCCAGCGACGCAGCCAGACCAGTCTTTGAATTGAAGAGCGCTGAGACCGCTGTCGAGTCGTTGCTCAACGCGCTAGTCAGTCTGGCATCGTCGATCTCGAGCGTGCCGTCTTTCTGAAACGTGATGCCGATCCCTGCGAGATTCGCCGCACCGCTGCCCTGTTTCACGCCGCCGCTCATCGCGCCGGAGAGCGTGTTGCGGATCGCGTTGAGCGTCGAGTCGCCGAGCAGCACGCTACCCTGGGAACCGGCCGCCTTCGTTGCATCGAAACCCGTGAACGAAGCCGCCGCGGTGACGAAGTTGTTGTACGCCGTGACGAACGCGCCAATGGCGGTCTTCTGATCGGTGACGTCCTGCGCGATCGTCAGCGTCTGCGGGCTGCCTACGGCATCGTCGGAGAGGTTCAGCGTCAAGCCGTCGATCGCCGAGGTGACGGTATTGCTCGCACTCGCGATCGCCATGCCGGAGATACTGAAATGCGCGTCCTGGCCGGCAACGCTTTGCTTCCAGTTGCCCGAATCGTCCACTACCGTGGTGGCAGGCGTCGTGGTCGAGGTGCTGGTTTTGACGCTGAGCTTGTTGAGTTCAGCGTCGCTAGAGGTGACCTGCACGTTGATGCCGTTAGCCAGCCCTGTGGAGGTGGAGTGCAGCAACAGATGCGTACCGTCCACGCCGTTGACGACCGTGGCCGACACGCCCGGATTGCCGGATGCCGAGTTGATAGCCGCGGCAATATCAGCAAGCGTGCTCTTGCCCGGTTCGATATTGATCGTGGTGCTGTTGCCGCCCAACGATATCTTCAGCGAGCCAGAGCCGAGCGCCTCTTTGCTGCTGAACGCGCCCGAGGTGATGGACTGCGAGGAGGCAATGTTGTCGACGTCGACCGTGTAGCTTCCAGCCACAGCGCCTTTGCCGGCAGTGGCGGTGAGCCCCTTGCCGCTGGCGGTGGCCGTGAAACTCGAGAAGGCGGTGCCGTTTGCGAGCGGCGTCAAGGCGCTTTGCATCAGCGACAGGACTGACTTCAATGTGCCGAGTGCGGTCAACTGATTGTTGTCGCGCGTCGCCTGGCTGGCGAGCATGGCCGTTTTGCCGGCCACTTTCGCATTGACGAGCGCTGTGACGAGGGCGTTCACGTCAGTGGTCGAGTTGGTCGAGCCGCTGATGATCGATTGCGCGGCTTCCTGGAGTGCCGTGCTCGCTGAACTGGAAGCGGTGTTGCTGGTTACCGTTGTCATGACGTGGTGGCCCCTCGCGTCTTTTTTGATACATAGAAACGGCGGTAAGCGGGCGCTCAAACAAGTGCCCAAGCCGTTCTAACCCCGGTGGATCGATTTGTAAGATATTGTAATAACGTATTCGGGGAGATTACAAGAAGTTTTCGATTTGCTTGCTTCTTGACTCTGTGTGTACGCACATATAGACTCGCTCTCATGACCCGACCTATCTCTTACGACGAGTGCAATTGCTTCGCGCTGCGGCAAGCCGCCCGCTATGTGACGCAGCTTTACGAGCGCCATCTCGGCGAGGTGGGGCTGACGGCTGCGCAGTTCACGATTCTGGCGAAGCTGGCGCGGCGGGCACCGGCGACCATGGTCGAGATGGCCGATTCGATGGTGATGGACCGCACAACGCTGGTGCGAGCGCTCAAACCGCTGCAGCGCGATGGTTTGGTGGTTAGCGAAGCATCGGAGCACGATGGGCGGACCTATCTGCTCAGCTTGTCGGAAGCGGGCAAGGCGACCTTCGCGCAGGGATCCGCGGCATGGCACAACGCGCAGGCCGAGTTCGAAGGAAAGTTCGGCCACGCGAGGGCGAAGGCGTTGCGGGCTGAACTGTTCGGTATGACCGCTGAGTGAAGCGGCCGCCGGACGCGGACGTTAGCGCTGCAAGGCTGTAAGGTTGGCGATCATCTTTTATGCTGGTAAGTGCGTATGCACTTGGAATCAGGATCGACGAGATGCAGGTGTTCCCCGATGACGATTGTTTCGCAATTCGCCAGGCCGCTCGCTACGTGTCGCAGCTTTATGACCGGCATCTCACCGAGGTTGGTTTGACGATCACGCAGTTCTCGATCCTGAGCCGGATCAGTCGCGCGGCGTCGATGACGATGAAGGTATTGGCGGATCAGATGGTGATGGAACGGACCACGCTGGTGCGTGCGATCCAGCCGCTGCAGCGCGATGGCCTGTTGCAGAGTCGCAGCGCGGCAACGAAGGGCAGGGAACTGGCGCTTAGCCTGACCGAGGCCGGTGAGGCGAAACTCGCGGCCGCGCGCGTTTGCTGGCACGCGGCGCAGGACGACTTCGAGCGCCGTTTCGGCGCTCAACGCGCGGCATCGCTGCGGCGCGAGCTGTTCGATATGACCAAGGCCTGATTATCAGGTAAGGGGTGGCGTGGTTTTCACGCTCGCTTTGACCAATATTTAGTGCATACACACACACCATCATCATGTCCACTACACCTTCGACTATTGCTCCGCCCAGCGCCGCCGGCCTCGCAAAACCGGCACGACGTACCCCGTGGATGCTGCTCGCGGTGATTGCCGTGGCCGTGGTTCTGGCCGCGGCGCTGTCGTACTGGTTTGTGATTGGCCGCTTTGTCGAGACCACGGACGACGCCTACGTCGGCGGCGACGTCACGGTGATGGCGCCGAAGGTGAACGGTTTCGTCACCGATCTGCTGGTCCATGACAATCAGCACGTGCAGGTGAATCAGGTACTGATCCGGCTGGATTCGCGCGATTACGATGCGCGTCTCGCGCAAGCTACCGCCGACGTCCAGAGCGCCCAGGCAGCGGTCACCGAGTTGCAGGCCAGGAAGTCGCTGCAACTGGCGACCATCGCCGAGCAGGCGGCCGAGGTGAAGGCATCGGGCGCGGAGTTGACCCGTAGTGCCCAGGACGAGACCCGTTACCGCGAACTCGTCAAGGATGAAGCCGTGTCGAACCAGATCGTCGAGCGCGCCGACGCGGATCTCACCAAGGCGCATGCCGCGGTGGATCGCAGCGGCGCGGCGCTGCTGGCCGCGCAGCGCCAGATCAGCGTGCTCGACGCGCAAATCGGTGCGGCGCAGGCGCGCGTGGCGACGGCGCAGGCGGCACAGCGCGTCGCGGAACTGAACGTCGAATACACCACGATCCGCTCACCGGTGGATGGCTACATTGGTAATCGCACGGCCCAGGTGGGGTTGCTCGCCAATACCGGCGTTTCGCTGCTGACGGTCGTACCTTCGACGGGTCTGTGGGTCGACGCGAACTTCAAGGAAGACCAGTTGAAGAAGATGCGCGTGGGCGATGCGGTCGACGTGTCGCTCGACGCTTCCAGCAAGTCGCTGCACGGCGTGGTCGACAGTTTGGCGCCTGCTACTGGCGCGACCTTTAGCGTCCTGCCCGCAGAAAACGCAACCGGCAACTTCACGAAGATCGTGCAGCGCGTGCCGGTGCGGATACACCTCGAGGTGCCTCCAGACATGCTGGGCGTGCTGCGCCCCGGCTTGTCCGCGACGGTGAAGGTTCATGTCGGCAGCGGCGGCAGCACGCCGGCGCATTCGTGACCGCAGCCCCGAATCGCGCGGCTCTGCGCTCGCGTACACGTCCGTCTGAGACCTGCCGACCATGACCCAACCCTTGAACCCTGCCGACCAGCCCACCCGCACCAAGGCGTTTGCATTCGCGCTGATGTGCCTCGGCTTTTTCATGGCCACGCTGGACATCCAGATCGTCGCGTCTTCGCTGCGGGATATTGGCGGCGGCCTGTCCGCCAGCCAGGACGAGCTCTCGTGGGTGCAGACCTCGTACCTGATCGCGGAGATCATGGTGATTCCGATGTCGGGCTGGCTCACGCGCGTTTTTTCGACGCGCTGGCTGTTTGCGTTCTCTTCCCTCGGCTTCACGATCACCAGCATGCTGTGCGGCCTCGCGTGGGACATCAACTCGATGATCCTGTTTCGCGGCCTGCAAGGCGCACTCGGCGCCGCGATGATTCCTACTGTGTTCACCACCGCGTTCGTGCTTTTCCCCGGCAAACAGCGGTTGATTGCGTCCACCACCATCGGCGCGCTCGCTTCGCTTGCGCCGACTATCGGCCCGGTGATCGGCGGCTGGATCACCGATCAGTGGTCATGGCACTGGCTGTTCTACCTGAACCTCGTGCCGGGCGTATTGGTCACGGTGCTGGTGCCGAAGTTCGTGCACATCGATAAAGTCGAGCTGTCGCTGATAAAAAAAGGCGACTACCTCGGCATGCTGCTGATGTCGCTTTTTCTCGGCTGCCTCGAATACGTGCTCGAAGAAGGGCCACGCAAGAACTGGTTCGGCGACGACGTAATCGTGCTGTGTACGTGGGTCTCCGCCGTCAGCGGGTTTCTATTCCTCGTGCATGCGTTCACGGCCAAAGAGCCGATCGTCGATTTGCGTGCGCTGGCGATCCGCAACTTCGGCATTGGCAGCCTGCTGTCGTTCATCACGGGCATTGGCCTCTTTTGCACGGTGTTTCTGACACCTGTGTTCCTCGGGCGCGTGCGCGGTTTCGATTCGCTGCAGATTGGTATCGCGCTGCTGTCCGTGGGATGTTTTCAATTGATCGCGCTGGTTGCGTATTCGCGGCTCGCACGGGTGATCAACATGCGCTGGCTGATGGTCTTCGGACTCGCGTGCTTTGGTCTGGGCTGCTATCTGTATGTGCCGTTGACTAACCAATGGGGCTGGCAGGAATTGCTGTTGCCGCAGGCGTTGCGCGGTATCGGCCAGCAATTTTGCGTGCCGCCGATCGTCACGATGGCGCTCGGTTCGCTGCCGCAATCGCGGCTGCGCTCGGCAAGCGGGCTGTTCAACCTGATGCGAAACCTGGGCGGTGCTATCGGCATTGCAGTGAGCAGCACGATGCTCAACGACCGCCTGAACCTGCACTACCAACGGCTCGACGAGCACGTCACCGCCGGGCGTCCGATAGTCGAAGGGTTACTGCAACAGCAGGCTGCGCGGCTCGCCGCGATCGGCGGCGACACGCTCAATGCTGGCCATGCGGGACTGGACTTGCTGCACACGCTTCTGATGCGCGAAGCGCTGGTGCTGACCTTCTCCGACGCCTATCTTGCGGTGGCGCTTTGTTTTGTGGTGGCTTTGGTGAGCGTGGCGTTTTCGCGTCCGTTCGGCCTGAACGTGCCGCCTCCCGACGCTCATTAGAAATTGATCAGGATAGCGATATGAAATCGATCGCAGCATATAGCATGGCGAGTGCGCTGCTTCTGGGACTCGCGGCCTGTGCGGTACAGCCCGAGACGCACGCGGATCTGCCGCACTCGGCTCAGGCTGTGGCGCCCACCGCGTGGAGCGTCGACGCACCGCAAGATACGGTGGACGCAAATACCTGGTGGACGCATTTCGGCGACCCGGTGATGCATCAACTCGTCGAGTCGGTGCTGAACAGCAATCTGGATGTGCAGGCTGCGGTGGAGCGTGTCAAGCAGGCACAGGCCGTCACCACGCAGCAACGCTCGACGTTGCTGCCCGAACTCGATGCTACGGCGACGGCCGCGGACCAACGGGAGAATGCGCCGCCACCGCTTGGCTATGTACGTCAGGCTGGCTTCGGCGTAGCGGCGAGCTGGACGCCCGACGTCTTCGGCGGCGAGCGGCTCGCGGTGCTGGCTGCCGAGGCTCAGGTTTCGGGCCGTGAGGGTGCGCTCGACGAACTGCGCCTCGCGCTCGCGGCCAACACTGCGTCGGCCTACATCGATCTGCGTTGGGCGCAGTCGGAGCTGCAGATCCTGAACGACAACGAGCAGATTCGAAGCCGGGCGTTGAAGCTGACGCAAGAACGGCTGCACTATGGCCTGTCGACGCAGCTCGACGTCGCCCGTGCGCAGAACCAGTTGCAGGACCTGCAGGCGCAGATTCCGCATGTGCAGTCGACGATCCAGCATCAGTTGAGTCTGATCGCGGTTTACTCGGGACGTACGCCGGAAAGCGTCAATGACCTGCTGCTGACCACGGCGCGCGATATCCCCGTGCCGGCGCAAAGCGTGCCGCAAGTTCTGCCCTCCGAAGCATTGTTGCGCCGTCCCGATGTGCGGACTGCCTATGCGAGCGTCGAACAACGTGCAGCGGAAGTGGGGCAGTCGAAGGCGCAACGTTATCCGCAGTTCAATCTGAATCTCGCGGATGGTTTGCTGGCGTCGTCGTATCTCGGCTTGCCAACCCTGACCGACAACCTGTTTAGCGCCGCCTTGAACGCGACCAGCCCGATTTTCAACGCGGGCCGTATCACCGCCAATATCGACGAGCACCAAAGCAAGCTGCGCGAATCGCAACTCGGCTTGCAGCAGACGATGCTGCAGGCGCTCAAGGAAGTCGAAGACACGCGCAGCGATCTGGTCAGCGATTCCACGCAGGTGGAGCGCCTGGGCGGTGCACTCGATGCATCCGGTCATGCGCTGCGGCTGTCTACCGAACTCTATAAGGACGGCGCTTCCAGCTTCCTCGACGTGCTGGCTGCGCAGGAAGCGTATCTGCGGGACTCCGAAGCATTGAATCAGGCGAAGCGCGAGCATGCGCTGGCGGCGGTGGCGTTGTACCGGTCGTTGGGCGGCGGATGGGATGCGCCGGCGGCGGTGGCCGCCAATTGAGGCACGCTTGCCTCGCGCATGCGGGGCGTAGGCGTGCGGTACTTCATAGCGGGAGATGATGATGAGCAAGCGAGATGTAGTGATCTGCAATCCGGTGAGAACGCCGATTGGTGCTTACAACGGGACGCTAAAAGAGGTGCCGGCGACGGATCTCGGTGCCGTTGCGGTGCGCGAGACGCTGAGTCGCAGCGGTCTTGCGGCAGAGCGACTGGGCTCGGTGGTGCTGGGTAATGTGATCCAGGCCGGCAACCGGATGAACCCGGCGCGTCAGGCGGCAATCGGCGGCGGTGTGCCGGTCGCGGTACCGGCGTTGACCGTGAACCGTGTCTGCGGTTCAGGCGCGCAGGCTATCGCATCGGCGGCAAATGAAATCTGGCTAGGTCTGGGCGACGCCGCGGTGGCGGGCGGCATGGAAAACATGGACCGTGCACCGTATCTGCTCGACGGAGGCCGCTGGGGCTATCGGATGGGCAACGCTCAGGTGCACGACAGCATGCTGCGCGATGGTTTGCTGGATGCGTTTTCCGGCGAGCATTCCGGCTGGCATACCGAAGACCTCGTGACGCTGATGGACATCACGCGCGAGGCGCAGGACCGCTGGGCCGCACGTTCGCAACAGCGTTTCGCGGCGGCGCAGGAGCGCGGCCTGTTCGATGCCGAGGTAGTGAGCGTGCAGATCGAAGGACGCAAGGGACCGCAGCCATTCTCACGCGACGAGCAACCTCGTCCGGACACCACGGTGGAAACGCTGGCCAGGCTGCGTCCGGCGTTCCGCCACGACGGCACGATTACCGCCGGTAACGCGCCGGGTCTGAACAGCGGTGCGGCAGCGATGGTGGTTGCGGAGCGCGGCTTTGCTGAGTCGCACGGTATCGAGCCGTTTGCGCGGCTCGTCGCGTACGGCGTGGCGGCGGTCGAGCCCGGTATGTTCGGGCTTGGACCGGTGCCGGCCGTACAGATGGCGCTGGCGCGCGCCGGCTGACAGTTGAAGGACGTCGAGCGGGTCGAGATCAACGAGGCCTTTGCCGCTGTGCCGATTGCCGTGTTGCGCAGGCTCGGCCTCGACGAAGCGGTCGTCAATGTCGAAGGTGGGGCGATCGCACACGGTCATCCGATCGGCGCAACGGGCGCCGTGCTGACCACTCGTCTGATCCACTCGATGCGCCGCGATGGCCTCAAGCGCGGGATCGTGACGTTGTGCATCGGCGGCGGCCAGGGCATCGCGCTGGCGCTCGAAATTCTCTGAGCCTTGCGAAAGCGGAGCGGCGTCGCCACCAATGCGCGCGCGCAGGGAGGCGAGCTGCCCAATGCACACCGCGTCGATGCGGACCGGGAATTTTTGCTACATTCACGCAGATGCGCCGGTTCGCGTCCCGCGGCCTTCAGGCGGCGGGCGGCACAGTGCCCGTGAACGGCGCAACACATTCTCCCGAGAGACAAAGCGATGCGAATTCTAGTTGTAGGTGCAGGTGCGGTGGGCGGCTACTTCGGCGGCCGTCTGGTTCAGGCTGGCCGTGACGTGACATTCCTCGTGCGAGCCGGCCGGGCCGAAGAGTTGCGGCGTGCCGGCCTTGTCATCAAGAGCGCGCACGGCGACGCCACGCTGCGTGACGTCAAGACCGTGCAGACAGGCGATACCGCCGAGCCGTTCGATCTGGTCGTGCTGAGCTGCAAGGCCTACAACCTCGACGATGCGATCGCGTCGTTCGAACCTTTCGTTGGCTCGTCGACGGTGATCATGCCGTTGCTCAACGGCATGCGGCACATCGATATCCTTACGCAGAAGTTCGGCGCAACGCGTGTGCTCGGTGGTCAATGTTTTATCGCAGCGACACTCAACCGCGAGCGCGAGATTGTTCACCTGAACGAATCTCAGGCAATCTCTTTTGGCGAACTGGAAGGCGGCCTGTCGGAGCGCGTGCGCGCAATTGGCGAGGTCATGTCCGGCGCAGGTTTCGACGTCGCGACGAGCGACAATATTCTGCTGGGCATGTGGGAAAAGTGGGTGTTCCTTGCAACGCTCGCGGCGAGCACGTGCCTGTTCCGTGGCGCAGTGGCCGATATTCTGAGTGCGCCGGATGGCCGTCGCGTGATTGAAGGCGTGCTCGGCGAATGCCGCGCCGTGGCGGAGCACAACGGCTTCTCGATGGGGCCGAAGTTCGACGCGCGTGCCAACCAGACACTGTTCACTCCTTCGCCGTTGACGGCTTCCATGCTGCGCGATGTCGAAAATCACGCCCGCACGGAAGCGGACCACATTCTCGGCGATCTGATCCAGCGCGGCGGATCGGCGCAACAGCGCGATTCAGGGCTGTCGCTGTTGCGCATCGCCTATAGCCATTTGAAGGCCTACGAGGCTCGTCAGGCACGCACGGCTGAATAGTCGGGCAATAGTCGGGCGTTGGGGCGCCGCTGGCGAGGTTTTGCGGCGCACGGCGCACAGCACGCGGTAGAACGAAACATGCCATGCAGTAGAATCGATCAGGCCGCGAACGCAGCGGCGGTCGTTCAACAGGAGGGCATGATGCCGAGTCCAACGGGATCCGTGGTGGCGCTGAGTTCGGCGTCGGCGACGACGTTTTCGATCGGTATCGTCTATCTCGGCTACTGGGGGATCCACGAGCCCGCGCCGTGGAGATTCACCGATGCGCTGGTGGTCCTGTGCGCGCTGGGCGGTTTCGCCTGCCTCGGTCTCGTGCCGTGGATGGCAACCCGCCCGGTCGAGTCGGAGAGTAACGACGCCGGGATTCGCGTGGCCCGACGTCTGTTTTTGGCTGGCGTGTGCGCGATCTGGTTCTCGGTGTCGCTTTCCGTCATGATGTCCGCTTAAGCGCGGCGCGCTGCAGCGACGCTGCAACGCACCACGCACCGCGCACCGCGGGTATTTACTGCTCGATCTGCCGGTTCCAGCGCGTATCCCACTGCGCGCGGTGCGCGTTGATCGCATCCCAATCCACCACCGTCACCTTGTGCAGCAGATCCTCGACATTGCCGAGGCTTTGCTGCATGGCGGGCGGCATCTTCGCGAGGCGGTTGGTCGGAATCTGCTTGCCGGCGTCGGCCGCCTTGGTCTGCGCAGGAGCGGACAGCAGGAATTGCGCGAGCTTCTGGGCGAGCGCCGGGTCCGGGTTGTTGTTCACCACGCACAGGTCGACCAGCAGTAGCACCGCACCTTCCTTCGGATTCGCGTAAGCCACCGGAATGCCCTTGTCCTGCAGATCGCTGACACCGGTCGGCGTGAGCGGGAACAGAGCGGCCTCACCTGTCTGCACCATTTCCGAGATCTTGGCCGAGTTGGGGATGTACTCCGCGACGTTCGGCCCGACGGTCGTGGACCACTTCGTAAAGGCGGGTTCGACGTTCTGCTCGCTGCCGCCCATCACACGATTGATCGCGAGGAAGCCATGCAGGCCGAACGTGCTGCTCGACTCCGACTGGAACACCACTTTGCCCTTGTACTTCGGATCGGCGAAATCCATCCATGAGGTCGGCGGCGCCCAGCCCTTTTCGGCAAACAGCTTCTTGTTGTACGCAATGCCGGTCATGCCGAGTTGCACGCCTGCGCCCATATCGTCTTTCATGCGCGCGAACGGGTACAACTCCTTGAGCACCGGTGCGTCGTCGAGCTTTTTGCAGACGCCCATGCTGACCGCGCGCGCCATCACGCCATCGTCGAGAAACACCACATGAATCTGCGGATTGGCCTTGTTGGCGAGCAGCTTGGCGAGGATATCGGACGACGTGCCCGGCACCACGACCACCTTCACGTCATTGGCTTTTTCGAAGTCGGGGAATACCTGGCTCGTATAGGCCTTCTCCATCGGGCCACCGTTCATGCCGATGTAGATCGTTTTGGTCTGCGACCACGCCGGCGTCGCAGCACCGAAGGCACACAATGCGGCGAGCGCCGCCATGGTCCGGAATAGTTTCATGATGGATCTCCTGGGTTTGACTAGAGAGCGTGCAGGGTAGGGACGGAGGTGAAACGATCGATTGCAAATGCGTCTAGCGGCGTAGAGGTCGCGCCGCGGATAATCAGATCGGCGAGCACTTCGCCGACTCCGGGCGCGAGCAGAAAGCCGCCGCCCGAGAAGCCGAACGCGTGCAGCAGGCGCGGCACGGTGCGGCTCGCGCCGATTATCGGGTTGCTGTCCGGCGTCTCGCCTTCCACGCCGCTCCATGTGCGGATCAATAGCGCGTCGCGCAGCGCAGGCAACAACGCGCAGGCATCGCGCATGACGGCGCGGGTGGTGTCGGTGGAGGGCTGGCCGTATTCGCCGTCGCCGTGTCCACGACCGCCGCCGACCACGCAGTTGCCGCGTGCAACTTGCCGCGCGTAGATGCCGCCGCCGTACACGCCCAGGTTGTGCGTGATGAAGAGCGGCAGTGGCTCGGTGACCCACATGTTCGGGTAGATCGGCTTCATTGGCACGCTTTCGCCAAAGGATGCGGCGATCTTGTCGGCCCATGCGCCGGCAGAATTGATCAACCAGTCCGCAGTGAAATGCTGATCGCCCGCGCGTAACTGGAAGTGCGTGCCGTCGTGGCTAACTTCGGTCAGTTCGGTCTGCTCACGGATATCCGCACCTGCGGCACGCGCAGCGCGAGCGAAGGCCGGCGAGACGAGGCGCGGGTTCGCGTGCCCATCGCTGGCACACAGCGAGCCGCCGATGGCCGCGGCGCCCAGCCACGGGTAACGGCGCCGGAATTCGTTGCCGCCGATCACTTGCGGATCGAGACCGTGCGTGCGCGCCATCCGGGCCCACGTTTCGAGCGCGGCGAGATCGGACTCGCTGCGTGCGAGCCGCAAATGGCCGGAGACTACAAACTCGCCATCGATGCCGATCAGTTCAGGCAAGCGGTCCCAGACGCGCCGTGCCCGCATGGCAAGCGGCATCTGTTCGGCCGGCCGCCCTTGGCAACGCACGCCCCCGTAATTGACGCCACTCGCCTGGGCGCCACAGAAGCGCCGTTCGAAGAGGCCCACGCGCAGGCCGCTTTTGGCGAGCGCAAGCGCAGCCGAGGCGCCGACCAGGCCGCCGCCGGCAATCGCGACGTCGTAGTGCAGAGGCTTATTCATCGCGGGCCTCTTCGGGTATCTCGGCGACGTCGTCGGCATACAGCGCGGGAGAGAGCGGAATCGGCTTGACCGGCGGCTGGCTGCGCAGCCGGCCGACCGCTTCCAGCGGCTTGCCGGTTTCCGCGCTCAGCAGGGCAAGCGCGGCTTCGCCACACATGCGTCCCTGGCAGCGGCCCATGCCGACGCGGGTCAGCGCTTTCAGGCGGTTGATCTCGGTTGCTCCACCGCTGCGGATGCAGCCGCGCAGCGCGCCCGCGTTCACTTCTTCGCAACGGCACACGGTCATCTCGTCAGGCCATTGGGATGCAATGCCGGCGGGCGGCGCGAAGGCGGCTTCGAGGCCCTGGCGGAACACGGTGATGCGCTGCAAGCGGCGCTCGAGCGATGCTGCGCCGGGCATGTTGGGGCCACGGGGATGGGCGATACCCAGATCGTCGAGGACGGCGAGAGCGGTGCGGCGTCCTGCGAGTTCCGCGGCATCGGCGCCGGCGATTCCCGCGCCGTCGCCGGCCAGGTAAATGCCTGGCACCGAGCTGCGTCCAGCGGCGTCGAGTTCGGGCAGCCAGCAACGATTCTGCGCATCGAAGCGGAAACGGCAGCCGGCCAGATCGGCGAGCTGGGTCTCCGGACGCAGGCCGAAGCCGAGGCCCACTGCGTCGCAGACGAGGGTCTCCTCAGTTGCGCCGTTGCCCGCACCGTGCCAGGCGATGGATTTGACGTGGTGCCCACCGCCGATGCCGACGAGCGTCACATTGCGCTCGATCCGCACGCCATGCGCCTGCAACCAGCCCACGTAGTACAGCCCCTTCGCCAATGTGACGGGCTGGCGTGCAAGTTTCGGCGCAGCGGCGATCTGCTGCGAGAACGCGCTGGTGTCGAGCACGGCCACGACCTGCGCACCGGCTTTCACGTACTGATACGCGACGAGGTACAGCAAGGGACCGGTGCCCGCCAGCACGACGCGCTGGCCGATCGCGCAGCCCTGCGACTTCAGCGCGACCTGTGCGCCGCCGAGCGTATAGACGCCCGGCAGGGTCCAGCCGGGTATGGGTAGCACGCGGTCGGTGGCGCCGCTGGCGATGATCAGATGCGTGAACGGCACGCCGGTTTCGCGTCCCGCGTGCAACGTGTCGAGGCGGCCTTGCCCGCAGGACCACGCCAGCGTGTCGGGCCGGTAGTCCAGATGCGGCAGCAGCGCCGCCATTGCTGTATGCAGGGCGTCGGCCTTGCGGGCTTCGAAACCGTAGAGGGTTTGCTTCGTGCGTTCGAATGCGGCATTGGCGGGCGGCTGGCGATAGATCTGTCCGCCCCAGCGCGCATTTTCATCGAGCACCACGGGGCGTACGCCCGCTGCAACGAGCGTTTCGGCGGCGCGTACGCCGGCTGGTCCCGCGCCTACGATCACCACGCGTTGTTCGTGCGTCATGGCGTGGCTCCGTCGGCGGCTGCATTGCCAGCATCTCCGTTACCGGCGTTACCGGCGTCCGCAGCAGTACCGGCAGTACGAGCAGCATCAGCGTCCCCAGCAGCACCAACGTTACTCGCGGCATTCACCGCGCAGCCAACCGGCGCAGCGCTGTGCGTAACAATGCGCATGCCTTGCGTGAGCAAAGTGGAACATGCCCGCAGACGAACACCATCTTCGCTGCGCACCCAGCAATCCTGGCACGCGCCGATCAGGCAAAAACCGGCACGTGGTTCGCCACTGAATTCGCTGCGACGGACCTCGCGCTGCTGCGTCAGAATCGCAGTCAGCACAGTGTCGCCGTTCAAGGCACTAACCGGCTTGCCATCAAGCACGAAAGCGAGCGGCGCGCGCCGCAGCTCCGCGACGCGTACGAATTGCGGGCGGTGTTCAGCGGAGGATTCAGGTACGTGCAGCGTGCCGGACATGGTAGGCGAAGCAGAAGAAGTCATCAGTGCTGCCCGATCAAAATGCGATTGAGCCCATACACGCGGTCGAGCAGCAGCATCGCGCCGGCCGTGATAAAGATCACCAGCGCAGAGACGGAGGCCATCATCGGATCGATCGATTCGGTCGCATACATGTACATGCGCACCGGCAGCGTGATGGTTTGCGGCGAGGTGACGAAGATCGACATCGTCAGTTCATCGAAGCTGTTGATGAAAGCGAGCAGCCATCCACCGGTGATGCCGGGCAGGATCATCGGAAAAGTGATGCGGCGGAACGTGGTCCACGCATCCGCACCGAGCGACGCGGCCGCATGCTCGACGCTGCGATCGAGACCACTGACCGAGGCGAGCACGAGCCGCATCACAAACGGCGTGATGATGATCATATGGGCCAGCACGAGCCATGCGAACGAGCCGGTTGCACCGATCAGCGCGAAAAAGCGCAGCAACGCAATGCCCAGCACGAGACCGGGAATCACCAGCGGCGACAGCAGCAAACCGTTCAGAAAGCCGCGCCCAGGAAAGCGCGCCCGGCCGATGGCAAGTGCAGCCGGCAGCGCGACGATCAGCGACAGCGTGGCCGACGCGAAGGCAAGCTTGAGACTGTTGAAGAACGCCGAGATGAAGTCGGGATAGTCGAGGATCGCGCGGAACCAGCGCAGCGAGAAACCGTGCGTGGGCAACGTCAGCGTCTCGTCGGGCGTGAAGGCGACCAGTACCACGATCGCAAGGGGAGCCAGCACGAACAGGATCACGAGCGCATGAAAGAGTAGCGCGAGAGGGCCGTTTTTTCTCATCGTAGTCTCGTCGTCTGGTGGATTAGCCCATGCTCCGGGCGTACCTGCGCTCCAGCAGCCGGTAGTAGGTCAACATCACGATCAGGTTCGCAATCAGCAGCAGCACGGCGATGGTGGCGCCGAGCGGCCAGTTCAGCGAGCTGAGGAATTCGTCGTAGACGGCCGTGGCGGCCACCTTCAGGCGTCGTCCACCGAGCAGGCCCGGAATCGCAAAGGCGCTCGCGGACAGGCCGAACACCATCAGGCTGCCGGACAGGATGCCCGGCGTCAGTTGCGGCAACACGATGCGCCGCAGCGTCGTGGCAGGCGAGGCCATCAGCGACAGTGCGGCGTTTTCGGTTTGCGGGTCGAGCTTCTGCAGGGCTGTCCACACGGGGATCACCATGAACGGCAGCATCACGTGCACGAGAGCGATGACGATCGCGAAGGTCGTGTATTCGAGCTTGTATGGTCCGAGACCCACCAGGGCGAATGCCTGATTCACCAGGCCGCCCGGATTGAGCAGCATGCTCCAGCCAAATGCCCGCACCACCACCGACACCAGCAACGGCGCCAGGATCACCAGCAGGAACAGCGAGCGCCACGGATCGCGCATGCGCGACAGGACATACGCTTCGGGTGTGCCGATCACCACGCACAACAAGGTCGTCACGAACGCAATGCCGAAAGTGCGCAGGAAGATCGTGTGGAAGTAGCTCGACGTCAACACTTCCGCGTAGTTGCCGAACTGGAATGCAGCAATCGGACCACTCGCAGGATCGAAGCGGTAGAAGGTCAGCACGAGCGTCATCGCGAGCGGGATCAGCACCAGCGCTGCGAAGAGCAGGAAGGCGGGTGCGCACATCAGCCATAGCGGGACAAAGGCATGCCATGGCGCGCGGCGTGTGCTTCCGGCGCGGTGACCACTATCGCCGTTGCTGCCGTTGCCGCTCTCGTTGGCGTTGCCTGTGCTATCGGCGTTGTTCGCGTTATCAGAGGAAAGAGGCGGCGCGCTAGCCATGGCGTGCCTCCCGCTGCACGAAGCGGATCGCGTCGCTATTCCAGTCCACGCCGACCGTGGCGCCTTCCGCTAAAGGTTCCGTACCTTCGTTCTGGCAACACACCAGCACTTCGCCGAGCTTCGAGTCCACCCGGTACAGCCATTGGCTGCCCAGGAAAAAGCGGCTGGTGACGGTGGCGGGCAGACGTCCCGCGCCCGCTGCGCAGAGCCGTAGTTTTTCGGGGCGAATGCATAGGGTGACGGCATCGCCGATGTTGACGACGCGCTCGCGCATCGGCAGTTGTGCGGTATTGCCGGTCTCGGCGAGATCGTGGCCGAGGTCGATGCGGATGTCGTTGCCATCGCGCGCGACGATCTTGCCCGGCAGCATGTTGGCCTTGCCGATGAACTGCGAAACGAAGTGGTTTTCGGGGCGCTCATACGCGCGATACGGCGTATCGACCTGCGTGATGCGACCCGCTTCCATCACGACGACGCGGTCGCTGATCGACAGCGCTTCCGACTGGTCGTGCGTGACCATGATGGTGGTCGTGCCGATCTTGCGCTGGATCGCGCGCAGTTCGAACTGCATGTCCTCGCGCAACTTGGCGTCGAGATTCGACATCGGTTCGTCGAGCAGCAGCACGGGCGGCGCGATGACGATGGCGCGCGCCAGCGCCACACGTTGCCGCTGGCCGCCGGAGAGTTCGCGTGGAAAGCGGTGTGCGAGCGTGTCGAGCCGCACCAGTGCCAGCGCTTCACGTACCCGTTCGGCGCGTTCGGTTTTGCCGATGCCGCGCATTTCCAGACCGAAAGCGACGTTCTGCGCGACGCTCATGTGCGGAAACAGCGCGTAGCTCTGGAACACGATGCCGAGTCCACGCTGGTTAGGCCTGGTATGTGTGATGTCGCGGCCATCGAGCACGATGCGCCCGCGTGTGGTCTCGACGAAGCCCGCGATCATCTGCAGCGTGGTGGTCTTGCCGCAACCGGAAGGACCGAGCAGCGAAACGAATTCGCCCTTTTCCACCGACAAATTGACGTCGGCGACGGCATGCAGGTCGCCGAACGTTTTCGTCACGTCCGTGAGTGTGAGGAACGACATGATGTGGCCTTTCGGTGGCTCGGCACCGGCTGAATCGACAACGCTTCTGATGGAGCCGACTCTAGCTAGCCAAATTATGCGTCGTCAAATGCAAATTCCGTTTGGCGGTATAAGAATGGAAAAAATTCCATTGATCGGAATGAATTGTTCGGAATGGCGGTGCATCATTCCGCTCTGTGATACGCGAGGAATCCCCAATATTCAGGAGGAAGTGCGTGCGCGAGGGTAGCGGACGGCTATTCCATTGACGAATAAAAATCTTTATAGTGTTCCGTACAGTGGAATAAGTTTGAGGAAAAACTATGAATGCTGCCGCAAAGCGAGGGGTTGCTCATGCCGACACGCCCGATGCCCCCGACGCACCCGACGCACCCGGCACGGGCATGCTGCAGCGCTCGTTTGCCGTCATCCGCGCCTTGGCCGATGCGCAACCCGATGGCGGGCGCGTCACCCGGCTAGCGAAAGCGGTGGGGCTGACCCAGGGCACGGTACACCGCATCCTGCACGCGCTGATCGCGGAGGGAATGGTCGAGCAGGACGAGAATTCGAAGCTGTATCGCCTGAGCGTCGAGTTCTTTGCGCTCGCGGCTCAGGCGGGCAATCCGAGCGGCATGCGCACGCTGTGCCGGCCGGCGTTGTTGCGATTGTGCGCGAGCCTTGGCGACACGATTTTCCTGCTGGTCAAAAGCAGTTTCGACGCGGTGTGTCTGGACATCTGCGAAGGGCCGTTCCCGATTCGCTCGTTCACCGGCGATATTGGCGGGCGCGTGGCACTTGGCGTTGGGCAGGGGAGTCTCGCGATTCTGGCGTTTCTTCCGGAAGCCGAGCGTGAGGAAATCATTCGCTTCAATGTGCCGCGCATTCGCGGCTACGGCGTGCTCGACGAAGTCTATTTGCGTACCGAAATCGAACGGGTGCGGCAACTCGGGTACGCAGGCCGCAATAGCGGCGTGCTGGACGGCATGGCCGGCGTGGCGGTGCCGATTCTCGACCGCACCGGCGTGGCGGTGGCGGCGCTCAGCGTCGGAACGCTAGCCGCGCGTCTCGGCGACGACCGTCTGCCGATGGTGGTCGAATTATTGCGGCGCCAGGCTCAGGCACTCGGACCGCAGACCAACCCGTTCGATGTGGCATTGCGCCGGCCAATGCATGGCCTCTCACGTGTCATGACGAACGAGCGGGTGGCCTGACCGAAGGTGGCGGGGCGCCCTTATCAGAACAATCTCGGTGTTCCGACCCAAACCACCAGCGATTCGCCGCGCGCCGTATTGGCCCAGCTATGCGGCACGGTCGACTCGTAGTGCGCGCTATCGCCTGCCTGTAGCGCAAATGTCTTGCCTTCCAGTGTCAACGAGACCTTGCCGCTGATCACATACAGAAATTCTTCGCCTGCATGGGTGTTCACCTCGGAGCGTTTCTGTCCTGGGGGCATCTTCACCAGAATCGCTTCGAGCTGACGGCCGCCTGTCAGGTTGGTCAGGCGCGCGAACAGGTTCGCAGAGTCGGCGAAACCGAAAAACTTCAGCTGGTTGCCGCGGCTGACCGAGCGTTCTTCGCTGGGCGTGTCGACGAAATACTGCACGGTGACGCCGAGCGCGCTGGCGATCCCCGCTAGCGACGTCAGCGAAGGCGTGGCGAGGCCGCGTTCCACCTGCGAGAGGAAGGGTTTTGAAATGCGTGCTGCTGTGGCTGTGTCATCGAGTGTGCGCTTCAGCCGCTGGCGCAGCGCGCGTATCTTGCTACCCAGCTCGAGGGCCGGATTTTTGTTTTCAGTTTTCGTGACCATAGCGAGATGAATCAGCCCGTCAAAATATGTTTGATTTAAGTAAACAAAATTTGATAGCCTTGTAGGCCATCGCACTAGCGCGAGTATGCCCGGGGGCGTTTTTTTTCGAAATAAACTCTCTATAGTGCCAGAAGCCCATTCTGGTCGGCAGTTTGCTCAGTGACAGGTGCCGTCCGGAGGCGCAGCAGAGGATAGCAGCGTCTATTTGGAATTCGCACCATTCATGCATCTGGCGCTTAAATTACGCGATGCGTTTGGAGTAATGGATGATATCGCGCGGCAGGCATGGGAAAAATGTTCGATTGCCCTTACGTGGTGTTACCTGCATCAGTGAATTCCCTGAGTGACGCGGAGGTTGGCACTCAGGAGAATCGCGAGCGCTCGCGAAGCGGCATAAGCTTTCGGTTCGCTTGCTCCTTGAAATCCCGCGCACGGCGATCCTGGGCGCGGACATACGGGCGGCGCGCTCACCGAAGCGCGCCGTTGCCAAGAACACGAGATTAATGATGAATTCAACCGTATCCCAGACTCGATCGTTTTCGACCGTCTTCCTGATCGAGCTGTGGGAGCGTTTCGGCTACTACGGAATGGCCGCGCTGTTGGTCCTGTTCATGATCGACAAGCTCGGCTTCACCGACAGTCATGCCACGCTCACCTGGGGCGCGTTTACGGCGCTCGTGTATGCCGCGCCGTCGGTAGGCGGTTGGATCGGCGACAAGATCCTCGGCGCCCGCCGCACGATGGTGTTCGGCGCACTGGTGCTGTGCTGCGGGTATCTGATGCTGGCGATGCCGAATGATCAGCTCGGCTACATGTATGGCTCGCTTGGCGTGATCGTCGTGGGCAATGGCCTCTTCAAGGCCAATGCGGCGAATCTGGTGCGCCGCATCTATGAAGGCGACGACGCGCGTATCGACAGCGCGTTCACGATCTACTACATGGCCGTCAACATCGGCTCGACGGTGTCGATGCTCGCCACGCCGTGGATCAAGGACCATTGGGGGTGGCATGCAGCCTTCGCCGTGTGCTGCGGCGGCATGCTGCTCGCCGTGGTGAATTACTTCATCATGTTCCGCACGCTGGCGCATGTGGGTTCTGCACCGGACTCCGAACCGATCCGCTGGGATCGCGTGGGCATGGTGGTAATCGGTGGCGCCGCGCTCGGCCTCGCAACCATGTTCGTGCTGCAGCATAAGGCGATTGCCGTGGCCTGCGTTTACACGGCAGGTGTCGCGATTCTGGCGATCTTCGGCTACATGCTCGCGAAATGCGAACAGTCGGAACGCGCCGGTCTGATTGCTGCGCTGGTTCTCACACTGCAGGCGATCCTGTTTTTCGTGTTCTATCAGCAGATGTCCACGTCGCTTACGCTGTTTGCGGTTCGCAATGTCGATCCGCATTTCTACGTGCTCGGCACTTCGCTCTTCACCTGGAGCGCGGCGCAGTTCCAGGCGCTCAATCCGATCTGGATCATGCTGCTGAGCCCGATTCTCGCGGTGATGTACACGCGGGCGGCGAAGAGCGGCAACGATGTGTCGGTGGCGGTGAAGTATGCGATTGGCTTCGCGGTCGTCGCAGCGGGCTTCTTTGTCTACGCAGTGAGCGGTCGTTATGCGGTGGACGGCCGGGTGTCGTCGTGGTTCATGGTGGGTGGCTACGGCCTGTATTCGCTCGGCGAACTGCTGGTGAGCGGCTTGGGTCTCGCGATGATCGCGCGCTACGTGCCGGCGCGTATGAGCGGCTTTCTGATGGGCGCGTACTTCGTGGCGAGCGGTGTGTCGCAATACCTCGGCAGCGTGGTGGCGAACTTCGCGCAGATGCCTTCCGGCGATCTCGATCCGCTGCAGTCGCTGCCGCTCTATACGAAACTTTTTATGGGCCTCGGCTGGCTCGCGGCGCTCGGTGCGCTGGTGGCCGTTCTGCTGTTGCCGCTGATGAACCGCCTGTCGCGCGAGCATCATCGCAGTTCGAACGAAGCGCGCGAGACCGCGCAGGCTGAAGGGCAACTGTCTGCCGCAGCGAAGTAAATATCAGACGGGAACGGATGCCGTTTCCCGCTCGATAAACGGAACAGGGCGTGCCTTTGCGGCGCGCCCTGTTCCGTTTACGGCCTTGTTTTATGGCCGCTTCCTGTCACTGCGCTGTGCGGCTTCATTCATTCCGGAATCTTGCGAAAGCCGACCGAGATCCGGTTCCAACCGTTGATCGCGACCACCAGCATCGTCAGGTCGGCCAGTTCCTGATCGGTGAAATGCGGTCTTACCGCGTCCCACACTGCATCCGGCACATGAGTCTGGGCAACCAGCGTGAGCGCTTCCGTCCATTCGAGCGCTGCGCGTTCGCGTGCGCTGAAGAATGGCGCTTCGCGCCAGACAACGATGGACGCCAGACGCCGCTCCGTTTCGCCGCCTTTGCGCGCATCGGTAGTATGCATGTCGACACAGAACGCGCAGCCGTTGATCTGCGAGGCGCGCAGTCGCACGAGTTCCATCAGCGGCTTCTCGAGACCGCATTCGCTGACGGCCTTTTCAAGCGCCATCATGGCGCGGGTGCCGGTGGGGCTCGCTTTGTAGAAGTCGAGACGGGATTGCATGATTTGCTCCTGATTGAAAATGTCCGCAAGACGGGACCACGAACGTCAGCTTAGGCCTTAGATTGGTCGTATAAAATAGCCATTTATCGACTATTTCAGGTAGCCACTTCGATGGACATCCACATCGTAGTCGTTGGACGCCGCGACCTGGCGGGCCAGATCTACCGGCAATTGCGCGCGGGCATCGTCGAAGGACGTTTGGCGGGCGGCACGCGTTTGCCTTCCACGCGCGATCTCGCGGTGCAACTCGGCGTATCGCGCAAGACGACGCTTGATGTGTTCGAGCGGCTGCTTGCCGAGGGCTATCTGAGCGCGCGCACAGGGGCAGGAACGTTCGTTGCCGAAGGTCTGCAGCGGCTACCCGTGCAACATGCGGGCTACGTTCGGACAGTTGAACCGGCGCGTGCGCAGACGAAAGCCCGTTCTAAAGCGCGCGCACAGCCGCTTTGGGAACACATGCCTGCCGGCTTGTCGTTGCCGGCATCGAAGCTCGTGTTGGAGCACGAATTCATCGGCGGCATGACGGACAAATCGCTGTTCCCGTTCGACGTCTGGCGCCGCTGCATCAATCAGGCTGTGCAAGTGCAGTCGCGCAGTCCAGGTATTTATCGCGACGCCGCCGGGGAGCCGGAGTTGCGTCTCGCGATTTCGCGCTATCTCGGGTTTAACCGCGCGGTCGTGTGCAACGCGGATGAGGTACTCGTCACGCAAGGCGCGCAGCACGCGCTCGACCTGATGGCGCGTGTCATGCTGCGTCCGGGTGACGTGGCGGCGCTCGAAGATCCCGGCTATCCGCCCGCGCGTGCCTGCTTCGCGGCGGCCGGGGCGAAGGTCGTTGCCGTGCCGGTGGATGCGGACGGCCTGATGGTTCACAAACTTCCGGACAATGCGCGGCTCGTCTATGTCACGCCTTCGCACCAGTTTCCGCTCGGCATGCCGATGAGTCTCGAGCGTCGCGTTGCGTTGCTGGAATGGGCGCAAAAGCGCGGCGCAGTGATCATCGAGGACGACTACGACAGCGAATATCGCTTCGAAGGCCGGCCTATGGAGCCGTTGAAAAGTCTCGATCGCGCCGGACTGGTCGCTTATATCGGCACGTTTTCGAAAACGATCTTCCCGGAGCTGCGAGTCGGCTACGTGGTGCCGCCCGCTCCATTGCTCAGGCCGCTTTGCACGGCGCGGCAGGTTGCCGACCTGCACGGCTGCACGCTGACCCAGACCGCGCTTGCGGCTTTCATGCTGGATGGTGAGTTCGCCAAGCATTTGCGGCGCATGCACAAGATCTATGCGGCGCGTCGCGTGTGTCTGCTCGAGCATCTGCAAGGCGGCCTCGAACCATGGTTTGACGCCGTGGTGCCGACCGCCGGCATCCATCTCGCCGCGCGCCTCAAAGGGACGATTACCGAGGAAAAGGTGATCGCAGCGGCGCGCGCGGCGTCGATCGGGCTCTACGGAATCGCTCGATTTCATCGTCGAGCGAGGCCGCAGCCTGGTCTGATGTTCGGCTACGGCGGCATCGCGGTTGAACAGATTGATGCTGCGTTAACGGCGCTTGCGAAGCTGATGCCCCGTCTCGCACGCTGAGCGCCAGGGTTCATTTTTCATGCGCCGTTTCACGTTTACCCCCTGAAATACGGGTTAAAAAGTGTTGCGGAGTCGGCGCGACGCAACAAACCGTAACGCTAATACACAAAAGAGTCGCGCAAAACGCCATAGCGCTTGTAGAATCCGGCCTTGAAGCGTGCGCATACCGCGGGCGCTTCTTGCATTCACTGACCAACAACAGGTAGGAGAAACATGCCGACTTCCGCAAAAAAGGTGGCCAAGAAGGCTGCTACGGTACCGACCAAAAAGGTTGCTGCGAAGAAAGTTCCTGCGAAGAAAGTCGTCGCAGCTAAGAAGGTCGCCGTGAAGGCGTCTGGCGGCGCCCCGTCGCCGATCAAGGACACCTTCACGAAGGCCTCGCTGGCTGCACACGTCGCAGAACTGGCTGCTGTTGAGCCGAAGGCTGCCAAGGCTGTGCTGGCCGCGCTCGAAGACACGATCCTCGGCGCAGTCCACAAGAAGGGTGCTGGCGAATTCACGCTGTCGGGTCTTCTGAAGATCGTCGTGCAAGCTGTGCCGGCGAAGAAGAAGCGCTTCGGCAAAGACCCGTTCACGGGCGAAGAGCGTTGGTTCCCGGCCAAGCCGGCTAGCGTGCGCATCAAGGCACGTCCGCTGAAGAAGCTGAAGGACGCAGCAGCAGCGTAATCGTGCAGGACGTCCCGCTCGTTATGGCCGGTTCGATAACAGCGGTTGGCGTCACGCCGAGCTGATGTGCTGAATGTTCAGGCAGTGCAAAATCCCCGCGGGTGCGAATCCGCGGGGATTTTTATTGGCGCTGCGGTTTGTTGCGCAACGCGCACGGGCTGGGCGTATGAGGCCGCCAATACGCCATGGAGATGCGCCCGATGCACCGGAGTAGCGCATTGCGGGGCGCCGCAGTACGATGATGCCGAAGCTGTGCGGGCCGTATGCGCTGTTCGTGTGCATCCTTCTCCGGTTTGTGTGCGGAAAGCCAATGGCATAGCGTTTGCTTTGATGCTTGTTGAACACCCGAATGCGCAGCGCATTCGCCTTCTATCCGACAACAAGAGCGGGGCGTGACATGCGATGCTATGACGAGATGCGTCATCACGATGAAGTCGTGCGGCCTCATTACGCACGCTTCGAGCGCTGGCTCGTAAAGCAGGGCAATGAGGCAATCGCGCGCAAGCGCGCGGAGGCGGACCTGTTGTTTCGCCGCGTGGGGATCACCTTCGCGGTTAACGGCGACCTGTCCGGCACCGAACGGCTCATCCCGTTCGATCTGATCCCGCGGATCATTCCGCGCGGCGAATGGCAGTCTCTCGAAGCGGGTCTGCGGCAGCGCGTGCAGGCGCTCAATCTGTTTATCCACGACGTCTATCACGACCGCAATATCGTGCGCGCCGGCATCGTTCCCGCTGAGCAGGTCTATACCAATGCGCAGTATCGTCCGGAGATGCAGGGCGTCAATGTGCCGCTCGGCGTGTATGCGCATATTGCCGGCGTCGACGTGGTGCGGGCCGGCGACGACGGTGCTTTCTACGTGCTCGAAGACAATCTGCGAGTGC
This sequence comes from Paraburkholderia phenazinium, assembly GCF_900141745.1. Lineage (NCBI taxonomy): Bacteria > Pseudomonadati > Pseudomonadota > Betaproteobacteria > Burkholderiales > Burkholderiaceae > Paraburkholderia > Paraburkholderia phenazinium. The sequence goes on from NZ_FSRM01000002.1 coordinate 1,950,880, forward strand.
CGTCCGGTGTGTCCTACATGCTGGAAAACCGCAAGATGATGATGCGGTTGTTTCCGGAACTGTTCGTACAGAACCGCATTGCGCCGGTGGCGCACTATCCTGATCTGCTGCTCGATACGTTGCGTTCGGTCGCGCCGGAAGGCGTCGACGATCCGGTCGTCGTGGTGCTCACGCCGGGCATGTACAACTCGGCGTATTTCGAGCACACGTTCCTGGCTCAGCAGATGGGCGTGGAACTGGTGGAAGGCAAAGATCTGTTTGTCGACGACAACTACGTCTTCATGCGCACCACCCAGGGACCCAAGCGGGTCGACGTGATCTATCGCCGGGTGGACGACGACTTTCTCGATCCGCTTGCGTTCCGTACCGATTCGGCGCTCGGCGTGCCGGGTCTGCTGACCGCTTATCGGGCTGGGCGCGTGGCGCTCGCCAACGCGATGGGCACCGGCATTGCCGACGACAAATCGATCTATCCGTACGTGCCGGAAATGATCGAGTTCTATCTCGGCGAGAAGCCGATTCTCAACAACGTGCCGACGTTCCAGTGCCGCAAGCCGGACGATCTCGCCTATACGCTTGCGCATCTGCCTGAGCTGGTGGTGAAGGAAGTGCACGGCGCAGGCGGCTATGGAATGCTGGTGGGACCGGCTTCGACCACGGCCGAGATCGAAGACTTTCGCAAACGTCTGATCGCGCGCCCGGCCGGCTATATCGCGCAGCCGACGCTCGCGTTGTCCGCGTGTCCGACCTTCGTGGAGGCGGGCATCGCGCCGCGCCATATCGACCTGCGGCCGTTTGTGCTGTCGGGCAAGACCGTGACGATGTGCGCAGGCGGGCTGACCCGTGTGGCGCTGCAGGAAGGGTCGCTGGTGGTCAATTCATCGCAGGGAGGCGGGACCAAGGATACCTGGATGGTCGACTGAAGGGGTCGCGGGTCTCGCCGCCGCCGTCGTAAAGCGGCGGCAGCCACACCCGCTGACAAGGAAAGCCGGCGCGATGCTCGCATCAGATCGTATAAGCGCCGGCGCGAACGGGTAACCAGCGCGGGCCAGGAATGCCCAGCGTCATCAATCATGGAAAGCCGTCATGCTAAGCCGCACTGCCGACCACCTCTTCTGGATGGCCCGTTACATGGAGCGCGCCGAGAATACCGCGCGCATGCTGGATATCAATCTGAAGGCGCTGCTGCTGCCGCAGACGCCGGAGCAGGAGGCCCGCGCACAGCGTTCGGTGCTGCGCATCTCCGAACTCGAGTCGGCCTTCACGCAACGCTACGACGAACCGACGCGCGAAAAGGTGCTGGATTTCATGGTGGCGGACGCTGCCAACCCGTCCAGCATTTATTCGTGCCTGCAGGCCGCGCGTGAAAACGCTCGCGCCGTGCGCGGCACGTTGACCACCGAATGGTGGGAGACGATCAACGACACCTGGCTTCAGTTCACCGAGCGGATCGCGGCGGGGCAGCTCGCCACGAGCCCGGATGGTCTGTTCGAATGGGTCAAGTTCCGCTCGCACCTGTCGCGCGGCGTGACGATCGGCACCGCGCTGCAGGACGATGCGTTCTTCTTCACGCAGCTGGGTACGTATCTGGAGCGGGCCGACAACACCGCGCGGATTCTCGACGTGCGCTTTGCCGACGTGGAGCCGAATTCGCGCGATGCCGCGCGCCAGCTCGAAGATTTCTACTACTGGACTTCGATTCTCAGTTCGGTGTCGGCGCTGGAGATCTATCGCAAGGTGTATCGCGATGTCGTCACGCCGGCGCGCGTGGTCGAGCTGATGATCCTGAACCAGCAGATGCCGCGTTCGCTGCTCGCCTCCGTGGATGGCGTCTGCAACAACCTGGCGATGCTGCGTACCACCGGCTCCAACCAGTGCGAGCGGTTTGCCGGCAAGCTGCGCGCCGAGTTGGTGTACTCCGACATCCGGCAGATTTTCGAAGCCGGCCTGCACGCTTATCTGACGCAATTCCTGGCTCGGGTGTTCGAACTGGGCAATCTCGTTGCGCGTACCTATCTGATGTTGCCAGTGGCCTGACGGAGTTATTTTTATGTACCTGACTATCCGCCACGACACCGCCTATCGCTACGAATCGACGGTTCATTATTCGATCCAGCAGCTGCGTCTCACGCCTTCCAGCGGCGCCTCGCAGACGGTGCGGCGCTGGAGTATCGACGCCCCCGGCAAACTCGATTCCACCTTCGACGCCTATGGCAACGTGCTGCATACGCTGGTGCTGAACAAGCCGCATAGCGAGATCCGCCTGCATGTTTCGGGGGAGGTCGACACGATTGCGCTGGTCGACGGCCAGCTGCGCGATGCGGTTGGCCCCATTCCGCTCGAGCACTACACCTGCGCCACGCGGCTGACCGAAGCCGACGGGGCAGTGCGCGAACTGGCGCAGTCGGTGGCAGTGCTCGATTCGCCGCGCGGCCTGATCAAGCTGGCCGAGGAGATCGCACAGCGTGTGAAATACCGGCCCGGCACCACGGAAGTGACCAGTACGGCCTCCGAGGCGCTCGCGCTCGGCAACGGCGTGTGTCAGGACCATGCGCACCTGATGCTGGCCTGCTGTCGGTTGCGCGGCATCCCGGCGCGTTACGTGAGTGGCTATATCGAGCCGGGCGACGTGCCGAATGGCGCGAGCCACGCCTGGGTTGACGTCTGGCTCGGCACTGGATGGATTTCAGTCGACGTAACAAACGCGGCGTTTGCAAGCGAAATCTACTGCCGGCTGGCAGCGGCGCGCGATTACGAAGCGGCCGCGCCGATCCGCGGACGGCGCATCGGCGGACTCGAGGAAAAGCTGAACGTCTCGGTGACGGTTAGTGCACAGTTACCACAGTAAGGTGGATCGCACCAAAGGCTGCGGCGGCGTCGCATTACAATAGCGGCGTCTGCTGGTCTTCTGGATATTTTCTATGACTTACTGTGTGGCGATGTGCGTGGACGACGGACTCATCTTTTTGTCCGATACTCGCACCAACGCCGGCGTCGATCACATCAGCACCGCGCGCAAGATGACGGTGTTCGAGCAGCCCGGCGAGCGTGTGCTGGTGCTGCTGGGCGCCGGCAACCTGTCGCTGACCCAGGCGGTGTTGCAGGAGCTGAGCGAGCCATCCGACCCCGAGCGCCCTACGCTGTGGAGCGCGCCGACCATGGCGGACGCGGCACGCGTCATCGGCCAGGCAGTGCGCGACGTGCATCAGCGTGAAGCCCAGGCGCTGCAGGAATTCGGCGTCGACTTCAATTGCAGCTTTATTCTGGGTGGCCAGATTGCCGCCAGCGGCAAGGCGCGTGCGAGCCGGCCGCATCTGTTCATGATTTACGCCGCGGGCAACTTCATCGAATCGTCGGCGGTGAACCCCTATTTCCAGATTGGCGAGTCGAAATACGGCAAGCCGATCATCGACCGCGTGCTGACCCCGACCACCCCGCTCGACGAGGCCGCCAAGTGCGCGCTGATCTCGATGGACTCGACGCTACGCTCGAATCTGTCCGTGGGCCTGCCGCTCGATCTGCTGGTGTACGAAAAGGACGCGCTGCGCGTGACGCGCTTCGTCTCGGTCGATCATGACAACACGTACTTTGAAATGATCCACCGCACGTGGGGCGAGCGCCTGCGTCAGGTGTTCTCCGAGATTCCCGATCCCGACTGGCAGGCGTCGGCCAACGTGCCGACGCAGCGCCCCGAGCGCGCCCTGGTGATGCATCGCGCGCCGGTAGGTGGCGACGAGGCGGTCGAAGCGAAGCCTGCTCAGACGCTGGCGCAGGCCGAGAAGCACAAGGCGCAACGCTAGTAGACCCGTAGAACGGGTGCGCGGCGCTTGCCAAAGGTCGCGCAAACAATTCCCGCAGCAATGAAAAAAGCCAGCCACCGGCTTATCGCCTGTGGCTGGCTTTTGACAGCGTCCTGCTTCAGCTGTCCGTCAAGTCGATTAGAACTTGTGACGGATACCGAGGCTGACGATTGCTTGCGAGTTCGAAGCCGAGAATTCGTCGTAGTCAGCAACCGATGCCACTGCGCCCGTGCCCGTTGCGCGTTGATAGGCGCCAACCAGGTAGAGGTCCGTGCGCTTCGACAGGTTGTAGTCGCCGCCCAGCGAGATCTGGTTGTACGATGCCGAGTCGCCGTTGCCCGAACCGTGCGTGAACGTGTAGCCCAGACCCAGCAATGCTGCCGGCGTCAGTTGGTAGTTCACGAAACCTGCGCCGACGTTGTAACGTTCCGTCGAGGTGAACGCCGAGAACGCGTCCGCCTTGTACTGGGCGTTGCTGTAACGCAGACCAGCCGTAACCGGTCCGATGACGTACTGTGCGCCGATCGAAGCGATACCGATCGACTTCGCCGTCACGTACGGCGTGTTGATCGAGTTGAACGTGCCGTCCGACGTACCAGCCCAGCCGCCGTTGCGACCTGCCAGCGTGTCGGCGTTATCCATGCGGATGTAGCCGGCTGCAACGCTGAACGGACCGTTTGCGTACGTAGCTGCGCCCGACCAGGTTTGACCCGAGCCAGTCGAACCTGCGACGCCGCCGAATGCGTACATCGCTTCGAACTGGAAGCCAGCGTACGTTTGCGACGTGTACTTGATTGCGTTGTTCGTACGCGAGCTGTTGTCGTTGTTGTCAACGTCGCTCGGCGTCGTGAACGTGGAGCCCCAGTAGTTGTCAGCCGTGACTGCCTGGACCAGGTCGACGACCGGGTCATACTGGCGGCCGATCGTGACCGTACCGAACTGGTCGCTCGACAGGCCAACAAATGCCTGACGGCCGAACAGCTTGCTCGAGCCGTTGTACGAACCCATGGCGCCGCTGTTCGGGCTGAAACCGTTTTCCAACTGGAACACAGCCTTCAGGCCACCGCCCAGATCTTCCGTACCCTTCAGGCCCCAGCGGTTGCCCTGCAGGTTGCCGGCGGCGAGGCCGACGGAACTCTTGTTGCTGCCCGAAACGTTAACGTTATTAACGTACTGGATCGAATCGTCGAGCACGCCGTACAGGGTCACGCTGCTTTGAGCATGAGCGGCGCCTGCTGCGCCCAAGAGTGCCAGCGAGAGGCTAGACAGTGCGAACTTTTTCATCCATTTCTCCACGCGATGATTGGTTTAGTTGTTGCGGGATGGAGAATAGCGCAGGCCGTCTGAAGGGTAATACTGAAAAAAAATGAGTGTCTCGTAAACGTGACACCGGCCGAAAACGCTTATATATCAAGGAAAGTGAACATTGTTGCTAATACAGCAACACCGAATGTCGAAATCCGCATTATTGTTGTTTCGTTCATAGTCAGGGCGTTGGCATGTGTCACAGAAGCGTCCGTGGCGGGACGGATGTAACTTTTTGTATCTCTGGGTGGGGTGACGCGAGATCGTCAAATTCCATTGAAATCAACGCTGGATTGATTTGCGTGCTAGACAGTTGCGCCCGAATGTGAGTGTTCTCCCTGGTATGGGACGCGAAAAAGGTCTCAGCCGGCGTTATCGTCGCGGCGGCGGCCGGTCACCGCGGTCACGAGGAACCCGGCGCCGGCGGCCAGCAGTATCGATCTCCACGGATACCGTTTGACATAGCGGTCCGCCGCCGCAGCTTTGCGCCCAGCCTCCAGCAGAGTCGAGGCGGCAGCGCGAGTTGCCTGGCCCTCCGCCCGAAAGACTTTGCGCCCAATGCTGGCGGCCGCGCGGACGTCCATGGCCCGCGGGGCTGGAGATTGCTGACCGCGTTGACTCCGCTGAATCTGCTGCGCCTGTGTTTCCGGCTCGCTTGCCGCGGAGCCTGCCGGAGCCCCATTAGCAGCGGTGCTCTGCGCGTCCGAACTGTCTGGCCGTTCTGTCGGCGCCATCGCCTGCGCGAGCGTGGCGGCGGGCGAGAGACCTGCGGTACGTCCGGACATCGTCGAAGCGGCGAACACCGAGGCCATCTTCGCGCGGCTGCCCGGCGGGGCCTGGTCCAGTTGCCCCCATGCGCCACGCGGATCGTGCAGACGTCCGCGCGCCGCCGAGAACTCCGCGCCGAGCAGCAGCACGGCGGCCGAGAAGTACAGCCACATCAACAGCACCGCCAGCGAACCCGCCGCGCCGAACGAATTGGCCATGCCCGCATGGGCCAGATAGAGAGCGAAGAGTTTCTTGCCTGCCGAGAACAGCACGGCTGCCACCGCACCGCCCACAAGGGCGTCGCGCCAGCGGACCACGGCGTCGGGCAGGAATTTCAGCAGGGCGGCGAAGGCGAAGGCCAGCACCAGCAGGCCGACTGCCAACTGCATCAGGTTGCCGATTACGACGTAGGGCGAGTTGCCCCACAGCCACTGACCGATAAACGTAATGGCTGTATCGAGCACCAGCGAGACGATCAACAGAAACGCCACGCCGAGCACGAGTCCAAACGAAATGAGCCGGACCCGCACCAACGCGATGACGCTCGACGAGCGCGGTCCCGAGAGCGGCCAGACGATGTTGAGCGCGCTATTGAGCGACGAGAACGTGGCCGACGCGCCGATCGCGAGGAGCGCGAACGAAATGATCGCCGCGATCCCACCTGCGCTACCCGCGTGGCGGGCATTCTGGACAATTGTTTGCACGCCGGTGGCGGCTTCGTCGCCGAGCAGCCCATGGATATGAGCGAACAGTTCGCCGCGCACGGCCTGGGCGCCGAAGAACCATCCTGCCACGGCGATCACCATGACAAGCGTGGGCGCCAGCGAGAACGCGGCATAAAACGCAATGGCTGCCGCCATCGCAGCACAGCGGTCTTCAGCGAACTGCCTGAACGCACCGATTGCCCATGAGGCTTGCTGGCGCGCTGCGCTTTGCAATTTGTCGGCGGATAGCGTGTCGATGTCCATACGGCCTCTTGACGGGATCGTGGCGCCGGAAGTTGCTCACGTGCAGATGCGGCACGGCGGGTATGACCTTACGTATTGCAAGCACTATGCCTGTCACTATAACAAGGACGATCCCGCGGCAGGGTATGGCCGGCTGGGGTCATGCACAGTCACACGTACACATATAAGTAAACGTCTTATACTTTTTACTACCCACACAACATCCATGCCGAGGGCGACCATGCTGCAAATGTCCCGGCGTCAGTTCCTGAAGGTGACGGCATCCACGCTGGCCGGATCGAGCTTGGCCCTGATGGGCTTCTCCCCGGACCCCGCGCTCGCCGAAGTCCGTCAGTACAAACTGTCGCGCACCACTGAAACCCGGAACACCTGCCCGTATTGCTCGGTGGGCTGCGGGATCCTCATGTATGGCCTCGGTGACGGCGCGAAGAACGCCACGGCCAGCATCATCCATATAGAAGGCGACCCGGATCATCCCGTCAATCGCGGCACGCTGTGTCCGAAGGGCGCGAGCCTGATCGACTTCATCCATAGCCCGAGCCGCCTGCTGTATCCCGAGTACCGGGCGGCCGGCTCCGATCAGTGGCAGCGCATTTCGTGGGATGACGCGCTCGACCGCATCGCGAAACTGATGAAGGCCGACCGCGACGCCAACTTCGTCGAAACCACCGAGGATGGCAAGAAGGTCAACCGCTGGCTGACCACGGGGATGCTCGCTGCATCGGCCGCAAGCAACGAAGTAGGGTATCTGACGCACAAGGCCGTGCGCAGCATGGGGATGTTGGCGTTCGACAACCAGGCGCGTGTCTGACACGGCCCGACGGTGGCAGGTCTTGCCCCGACGTTTGGCCGTGGAGCGATGACGAACCATTGGGTCGACATCAAGAACGCGGACGTGATCCTGGTGATGGGCGGCAATGCGGCCGAGGCGCACCCGTGTGGCTTCAAGTGGGTAGCGGAAGCCAAGGCGAACCGCAAGGCACGCCTGATCGTGGTCGACCCTCGCTTTACGCGAACCGCATCGGTGGCGGACTATTACGCGCCGATTCGTACCGGCACGGACATTGTGTTCCTTGGTGGGGTGATCAACTATCTGCTGACACACGACAAGATCCAGCACGAGTACGTAAAGAATTACACGGACTTTGCGTTCATCGTGCGCCAGGATTTTGCCTTCAAAGACGGCATCTATTCCGGCTACGACGCCGACAAGCACGCGTATCCGGACAAGGATTCGTGGGATTACGAGCGTGGCGACGACGGCTTTGTGAAGGTCGACATGACGCTGCAGGATCCGCGCTGCGTCTATAACCTGCTCAAACAGCATTACTCGCGCTACACGCCCGAGATGGTCGAAAAGACCTGTGGCACACCGAAGGAAAAATTCCTGAAGGTCTGCGAAATGCTTTCCACGACGGCCGTGCCCGGGCGTGCGGGGACGATCCTGTATGCGCTTGGCTGGACCCATCACTCTGTCGGTGCGCAGATGATCCGCACCGGCGCGATGGTGCAACTGCTGCTCGGCAATATCGGCATCGCCGGCGGCGGCATGAACGCGCTGCGCGGTCACTCGAACATCCAGGGGTTGACGGACCTTGGGTTGATGTCGAACATGCTGCCGGGCTATATGACGCTGCCGACGGAAGGCGAGCAGAACTACGCCGACTACATCAAGAAGCGCGCTACGCAGCAGTTACGGCCCAATCAGCTTAGCTACTGGAAGAACTACGGCGCGTTTTTTGTGAGCTTCATGAAGTCGTGGTGGGGCGACGCGGCTACAGCCGATAACAACTGGGGCTACGACTATCTGCCCAAGCTCGACAAGCTATACGACTTGCTGCAAGCCATCGAACTGATGGATCAGGGCAAGATGAACGGCTATATCGCGCAAGGCTTCAATGTGCTCGCATCCTCGCCGAACAAGGCCAAAACCGCTTCCGCGCTGGGCAAGCTGAAATGGCTGGTGGTGATGGACCCGCTCGCCATCGAAACCGCCGAGTTCTGGAAGAATTATGGCGACTACAACGACGTCGACGCGTCGAAGATCCAGACCGAAGTCTTCCGCTTGCCGACAACACTGTTCGCGGAGGAACGCGGTTCGCTGGTGAGTTCGAGCCGTGTTCTGCAGTGGCACTGGAAGGGCGTGGAGGGTCCAGGCGAATCGAAGAGCGATCTGGAGATCATGTCGGGGATTTTCCTGCGCATGCGCAAGGCGTATCAGGAGCAGGGTGGCAAATTCCCGGATCCAATCGTCAAGCTCGCATGGCCGTACGCGAACCCGGAAAGCCCGACGCCGGAAGAGCTGGCGATGGAGTACAGCGGTCGCGCGGTCACCGATCTGACCGACGCGAAGGACCCGACCAAGGTGCTGGTGAAGAAGGGCGAGCAACTATCGGGCTTTGCGCAATTGAAGGACGACGGTTCGACCGCAAGCGGCTGCTGGATTTTTTGCGGCTCATGGACCCAGGCCGGCAACCAGATGGGGCGGCGCGACAACGACGACCCGACCGGTATCGGCCAGACCCTCAACTGGGCGTGGGCGTGGCCGGTGAACCGGCGGATTCTCTACAACCGGGCATCGTGCGATCTGAACGGCAAGCCGTTCGACCCCACCCGCAAGCTGATTGGCTGGAACGGTTCCGCATGGACCGGGGCGGACATCCCCGACTTCAAGGTGGACGAGCCCCCGGAAAACGGCATGGGACCGTTCATCATGAACCCTGAAGGCGTAGCGCGTTTCTTCGCGCGCGACGCGATGAACGAAGGACCGTTCCCCGAGCACTACGAGCCGTTTGAAACGCCGCTTGGCTATAACCCGCTGCATCCGCAGAACGCGCAGGCCACTAACAACCCGGCCGCGCGCGTGTTCCCGGAGGACCGGGCGGCCTTCGGCAAGGCAGCGGACTTCCCGCATACGGCGACCACCTATCGGCTGACCGAGCATTTCCATTTCTGGACCAAGCATGCGCGGCTGAATTCGATCATTCAGCCGCAGCAGTTCGTCGAAATTGGCGAAGACCTGGCGAAAGAGGTGGGCGTGGTGGCGGGCGACCGCGTGAAAGTATCGTCGAATCGCGGCTATCTGATTGCCGTAGCGGTGGTGACCAAGCGGATCAAGCCGCTGATGATCGACGGCAAGAAGGTGCAGACCGTTGGCGTCCCGCTGCATTGGGGCTTCAAGGGGCAGACGAAGCCGGGGTACATCACCAACACGTTGACGCCGGTGGTAGGCGACGCGAATTCGCAGACACCGGAATTCAAGTCGTTCCTCGTGAAGGTCGAGAAGGCATAGGGGGCAAGATAAAAAATGGCACTGCAATCATTGGATATCAAGCGCCTGTCCGCCACCACGACTCCTCCCCCGGGGGTACGGGAGCCGGTGACCGGCACCGTGGCGAAGCTGATCGACGTTAGCAAATGCATTGGCTGCAAGGCGTGTCAGACGGCGTGCATGGAGTGGAACGACCTGCGCGACGAGGTGGGAATCAACCACGGCGTGTACGACAACCCGCTGGATCTCACCGAGCATTCGTGGACGGTGATGCGTTTCTCCGAGTACGAGAATCCGGACGGGAACCTCGAATGGCTGATCCGCAAGGACGGCTGCATGCACTGCGAGGATCCGGGCTGCCTGAAGGCGTGTCCGTCGCCGGGCGCGATTGTGCAGTACACGAACGGCATCGTCGATTTTCATGAGGAGAACTGCATTGGCTGCGGCTATTGCGTGACGGGCTGTCCGTTCAACATTCCGCGCATTTCGAAGACGGACCATCGGGCATACAAATGCACGCTATGTTCCGACCGCGTCGCGGCTGGTCAGGAGCCGGCGTGCGTGAAGACGTGTCCGACCGGTGCGATTGTGTTCGGCACCAAGGAGGACATGAAGCAGCACGCGGCGGAGCGCATCGAAGATCTCAAGGAGCGCGGCTTCGAGCACGCGGGACTGTACGACCCACCGGGCGTGAGCGGGACGCACGTGATGTATGTGCTGCACCACGCGGACCAGCCTTCGCTGTACCACGGCTTGCCGGATCATCCGCGGATCAGTCCGATGGTGCGTTTGTGGAAGGGCATTGCGAAGCCGCTGGCGGTGGCGGGGATTGCTTTGGCGGCGCTGTCCGGCTTCTTCCATTACACGCGGATTGGCCCGAACGAGGTGACGGAAGACGACGAACTGGCGGCGCGGGATGAGGCCAGGCGCATTCGTGGCGAGCGCGAGGAGCAGAACGATGAAGTCAAATGACCCGAATCTGATTGTGCGTTACACGGCGAACGAGCGGACGAATCACTGGATCACGGCGATTTCGTTTGTGATGCTGGCGTTGTCTGGGTTAGCGTTGTTTCATCCGTCGATGTTCTGGCTAACGGCGTTGTTTGGCGGAGGGCAGTGGACGCGGATCCTGCATCCGTTTGTGGGTCTGGTGATGTTTGTGTCGTTCCTGATTCTCGCGGTGCGATTTTGGCATCACAACTATCTGGACCGTGACGATGTACAGTGGTTAAGGCAGATTGATGATGTACTCGCGAATCGCGAGGAGAATTTGCCGGAGATTGGGCGGTATAACGCTGGGCAGAAGCTTTTGTTTTTTACTATGGTGGGGTGTCTGGTGTTACTGCTTTGCAGTGGGGTTGTTATCTGGCGGCGGTATTTTTCAGTTTACTTCCCGGTTGAGGTGATTCGGCTTGCTGCCCTTGTCCATGCTTTTGCCGCGTTTGTTCTCATTGTTGGGATTGTGGTGCATATCTATGCTGCCATCTGGATCAAGGGGTCCGTCGGCGCTATGGTGCGTGGTACCGTCACGCTAGGGTGGGCGAGGAAGCATCATCCTAAGTGGTTTCGGGAGAGTGTTAAATAGGAAGGCCACCAGCCAAGGCAACAGAACACCCCGCCCCAAAGCGTGCGCAGCAAACAAAGAAAGAGCCGCAGTTGATATGCCCCAAAAAATCCTAGACCCATCACAGATAGCATCCCAGGACCCCTCAGCGATCCCGCGCATCCGCCTGCCGGAGCGGGCGACAGTATTTGAAACCCGCGCAGCGAGACTAAAAAACCTCGCCGCTGGCAATCCGATCTCCGCTTACATCAGACTGATGTCAACAGTAGCCGCAGCCCAGCACCTGCAGCTAACAACCATCATCTCAAACCTCCCATCGCGGGAAGCGATCACCCAGGCCCAACACCACTCCATGCCTCTAATCCCGGCCCTCTCGCCGGACCGGGACCCGCAGTGGCGCGCCGTCGTCCACCGCTTGCTGGACAAAGTCGAAGCCGCCGGCGCCATCACCCCCGCACTCGGCAACGTTCTCGACGCCCTGCGTCTAAAGACCCTCGAAGAACTCGATACCCAGGCCGACGCGGTCCTGGCCCATCGCTATAACGAAATCGATCCCGCCTCCGCCCCGTTTATCATGGCGGCCCTCCAGGTGGTCTGGACCGATCTTGCGAGCCGTCTCGATCCGCGCGATATTCCCTATCTCGACACGCCAGGCGTCTGTCCCGTCTGCGGCGCTCTGCCAGTTGCCAGCATCGTGCGCGTCGGCGGTCAGTATCAGGGCTACCGTTATCTGCAATGCGGTCTATGCTCCAGTGAATGGCATGTGGTCCGCACCAAATGCTCGAATTGCGATTCGACCAAAGGGATCGCCTATCATGGCATCGCGGGCGGTAACGAGGCCCTCAAGGCGGAATCCTGCGATGAATGCCATACGTATCGCAAGATCGGCTATCAGGAGAAAGACTTCGAGTTCGAGCCGCTCGCAGACGACCTCGCGAGCCTCACGCTCGATCTGTTGATGAACGAAGCAGGCTATCGGCGCAGTAGCCCCAATCCGTTGCTGTGGCCTGAAGTGCCATCGGATGCCTAAGCAGGAGAAACGTCGCGTGAGCGAAGTGCAGGGAAACCCGTTAAACGCGCTGCTGGCACGTGTGCCCGCCGTGGAGCGAGTCATGTCGTCCTTAGCCGTGCAGCCTTTGCTCGCCGAATACGGCCGCACCCAGGTGCTCGCCGCCGTGCGTGCAGCGCTCGACAGGCTGCGGCAGAATCTGCAGGCCGGCGCCGGGCGTGCCGCCGAGCGGCAGGATGATGGACCCGCCACAGCGTCTGCGATGTCTCACGGCGGTCCGGACGTTCTGCAGGGCGGCATGTCACTTGACGCCGCGTGCAACGAATCTCACGTCGTCAGTCAGGTCGCCATTCTGCTGGCGCAGCGCGCGCAGAACCGTCTGCGCGCCGTTTTCAATCTTACCGGTACGGTGCTGCACACCAATCTCGGCCGTGCGCTGCTGCCCGACGAGGCCGTGCGCGCCGTTGTTGAAGCGCTCACGCGTCCGATGAATCTCGAGTTCGATCTCGCAACCGGCAGCCGGGGCGATCGCGACGATCTGATCGACGACATTATCTGCGAGTTGACCGGCGCTGAAGCGGCCACGGTAGTGAACAACAACGCTGCGGCCGTGCTTTTGACGCTATCGGCGCTTGCGGCGAAGAAGGAAGTGATCGTGTCGCGTGGCGAACTCGTCGAGATTGGCGGTGCGTTCCGTATTCCCGACATCATGTCGCGCGCGGGCGCAAGGCTGCGCGAGGTGGGGGCGACCAACCGCACGCATCTGAAGGACTACGAAGAGGCTATCGGTCCGCGCACTGCGATGCTGATGAAAGTCCATTGCAGCAACTATGCGATCAGCGGCTTTACGAAAAGCGTCGAGCTCGATGAACTCGCGCCCCTTGCACGCCGGCATGGTTTGCCGGTTGCAGTCGATCTGGGCAGCGGCACGCTCGTCGATCTCGCGCAGTGGGGATTGCCGAATGAGCCAACCGTGCGCGAGAACATTGTCGCGGGGGCCGACCTCGTGACGTTCAGTGGCGACAAGCTGCTTGGCGGTCCGCAAGCGGGCCTAATCGTCGGACGTGCCGATCTGATCCACAAGATCAAAAAGCATCCGCTCAAACGTGCGCTGCGTGTGGGCAAGCTCACGCTTGCGGCGCTCGAGCCTGTCCTGCGCCTTTATCAGGCGCCTGAATTTCTGCGTGAACGCCTGACAACGCTGCGTCTGCTGACACGTCCAGCCGCGGAAATGCAGGCGTTTGCCGAGCGCGCGTTACCGCTTTTGCAGCACGCACTCGGGGAGAGTTTTATCGTGAGCGCCGAGCCCATGTTCAGCCAGATCGGTAGTGGCGCGTTGCCCATCGAGCAGCTGCCTAGCTACGGACTGGTGGTGCGCCTTGCAACCGGCAAGCGTAGCGGCCGAGCATTGATGAAACTCGAGAAAGCGCTTCACGCATTGCCGCGACCGGTCATTGGCCGCATTGCCGACGATGCATTGCGGCTCGATCTGCGCTGCCTCGAAGCCGTCGATGAAGCCACGTTCCTCTCGCAGTGCGAGGCGTTGCACGCATGATCGTCGGGACTGCTGGACATATCGATCACGGCAAGACGACGCTGGTGCGCGCGCTGACGGGCGTCGATACGGATAGACTCAAGGAAGAAAAGGCGCGTGGCATCTCGATCGAACTCGGTTATGCCTATACGCCGCTAGAAAACGGCGACGTATTGGGCTTGATCGATGTGCCCGGCCACGAGAAGCTCGTTCACACGATGGCGGCGGGTGCATGCGGCATTGACTTTGCATTGCTGGTGATCGCCGCGGATGACGGCGTGATGCCGCAAACGCGGGAACATCTGGCGATCCTGCAACTGCTCGGTGTATCGCACGGCGCAGTGGCGCTGACGAAGACCGACCGTGTCGACGCGGCGCGTCTTGCGCAAGTGCGTGCAGAAATTGATGTGTGGCTCGCTGCGTCGTCGTTTGCTGGAGCGCCGGTGTTCGAAACCAACGCGACGCAGTCAGACGACGCCGGGGTAGCACAACTCAAAGCCTATCTGCACGAAACCGCGGTCGCATGGCGAGCGCGTCGCGATGACGGGCTATTCCGCTTGGCGATCGATCGGGTGTTCACCTTGACCGGGCAAGGCACGATCGTGACGGGCACCGTTTTCGCCGGACGCGTGACCACCGGCGATACGGTAATGCTCGCGCCGGCCGCGACGACGGTGCGCGTACGCAGCATTCATGCGCAGAATCGCGCAGCGGAGGTGGGCCATGCCGGACAGCGCTGCGCGCTCAATCTCGCCGGTATCGAAAAGGAAGCGATCGCGCGCGGCGACTGGATCGTCGATGCGCGATTGGCCGAGCCGTCGGAACGGCTCGATGTCGAACTGACGCTGTTAGCCGATGCCGGCATTGCATTGCAGCACTGGACGCCGCTGCATGTGCATATCGGCACGACGCATCGGGTCGCGCACGTGGCGTTGCTGGATGGCGATACCTTGCATGCTGGCGAATCGGCGCGAGCGCAACTCGTTTTTGATTTGCCCGTGTGTGCGTTGGCCGGCGATCGCTTTATCGTGCGTAATGCGCAGGCTACCAAGACCGTTGGCGGCGGCCGCGTGCTCGATCCGTTTGGTCCCGCGCGCAAGCGTCGCACTCCTGAACGTCACGCGTGGCTCGATGCGCTGCGAGCATGGATCGACGCGCGCACGATCGAGCCGCTGCTCGAGCAGGCTCCGCACGGCATGCTGCGTTCGACTCTCATGCATGTAACGGGGTTGCCGGCAAACCTGCTGAGCGTGCCGGAGACCGCACTGACTATTCCCTTGCACGGAAAGACCGCGGACGATGCGGTGGTTGTGCAGCGTCGTCATTGGGAGCAGTTGGGCGTGCAGGTCGTGAGTGCATTGGAGCAGTTTCATCTGCGCATGCCCGACGAGCAGGGCCCGGACGCCGCGCGCTTGCGCCGTATCGCGGCGCCGCTGTTGCCGGATGGGTTGTGGCGCGCGCTGGTTGACGCGCTGGAAATGCAAGGGACAGTGGTGAGAAGCGGTGCCAGGCTGCATCTGCCGGAGCATCGTGTCGCGCTCGACGCGAGCGAGGAAGCTTTGGCCGCGAAGCTGTTGCCCTTGATCGCGCAAGGCCGTTTCGATCCGCCCTGGGTGCGCGATCTGGCAAGTGAGATTCATGAGCCGGAAGAGAAGGTGCGGCAACTGTTGCGCAAGCTTTCGCGGCAGGGTGGGGTGTACCAGGTGGTGCGGGATCTTTTCTATCACCCGGACGTGGTGTATGAACTGGCGCGCCTGGTGGGTTCGCTCGCGCAGGAGCACGGCGGTGGGCTGGGCGCGTCCGCATTTCGCGATGCGAGCGGTTTGGGACGCAAGCGCGCGATCCAGATTTTGGAGTTCTTCGATCGCGTTGGATATACTCGTTTCCAGCGCGATCTTCGACTCGTGCGCGGCGACAGTCGTTTGCTCGAGACGCTTTGAGCGTGTCCGTGCCGTCGCCGTGTCCGGTGTATTCATCTTCCCGAGAAGGAAGGCATTCGCATCTGGTGGTGCGGCTGGACTTCAAATCCAGTAGGGGGTGTCAGACACTCCCTGGTCGGTTCGACTCCGGCTGCCTTCCGCCCAGCAAGGCTTCCCGGCTATTCCAACATCTTCCGAAGACGTCCTCCAGGTCGCTGATTTTAAAGCGGTTTGTGGGTAACGACGTACTTGCCGCTTCCGCCAAGGTCCCGCACAATTTCCACAAGAAGTATGGGTAGCGATATGGGTTTGGTGGGCAGGAATGGAGCGGAATTCCAGGATCCAGTCGTGATCGGGTCGATACGCACAGTTCAACGCATGACTCGTACTTTTCCGCACGCGAGTCCGCTCGCGCTGCGGACTCATAATCCTCCCCGAAAGGACGCCGCGGGTTCGACTCCCACCCGGCCCACCATTCGTTGTTCCAGCAGGTCCCGGACGTTCCGTCCAAATCTTTCCCACTCTTGCCGCGCACGCGTTTCAATGCCTCCTCGCTTCCCGGAAGCTCGTGTGCCATCCGTTGACATCCTCAAGTTTGCGGCGAACAACCGTGATTGGTCCGGAGGGGGCAGGCTTCTATCGCGCGAAGGGCGTTTTCTATTGCCAGCGTGTGGTGTCACGCGCCGCCGCGATTGCCGCCGTGTGCAGCAGGAAACGTCAACGACACTGCAAATCCCCCATCGGGCGCATTCTCCGCGCTAAATGCCCCGCCGTTATACCGCACGAGGCGTCGGACGATTGCAAGTCCCAGTCCGCAATGGGCGTTACCTCCACGAGCTTCGTCGAGCCGCACGAAGGGTTGCAAGGCACGCTCGAGTTGCCCGGCAGGGATGCCGCCGCCATGATCGCGCACGCTCAACACGTACTGGCCGTTGCGCCTGAAGGTTGAGATGTCCACTGGCGGTTCTCCGTACGTCAACGCGTTTTCGATCAGGTTGGCGAGAATCCGGTCGAGGTCGACCAGCGGCAAATTGAAACCATCACCGGCGTGCAGGTTAAGCCGCACCAGCGCATCGTCTGCGAGACTGTCGCCGTAGTGACGGTGGCAATGTGCGTCGACGCCCGCGTGCGGGGACGTATCGGCCGTCTCACGCGCGAAGTCGAGGAACTGCGTCACGATGCGCGACAGCGATTCGGCGTCACGCAGAAAGCCGCTGCGGTTCGCTTCGTCGGGGAGGAGATCGGCGCGCACCTGCATTCGCGTGATCGGGGCACGCAGGTCATGCGCAACGCCCGCCAGCATCACTGCGCGCTCCTGTTCGGCTTGCGCGAGTTCATGCACCATCTGATTGAAGTCACCGATCAACTCTTTCACTTCACGCGGACCACCTGGCTGCACCACGGGCGCGCGGTGGCCGACACGGAATTCGCGCGAGGCTCGCGCAAGCCTGTGCAGCGGCCGCTGCAAATACCATGCGCCGAGCAGCGCGATGATCACGGCTAGCGCGAGCATCAATAAAGATGCGCTCAGGAAACGCCGCCCGGGCAACGCCGCGTTTTGCAGTTTCGCCCAGTCCGCATTGCCGGCATAACGCACCCACACGGCGCCGTTGTCGGGATCGAATATGACCTGACTGCCCGGTGGCAGCTTGCTGCGCAGGTCGCGGTCGAACGGCGTGTTCGTGTTCGTGCAAGGCGCGGGGCAGCCGTACTGGATCGCCTTGTCCGCCGGCACGTAGGTCACGCCGAGCGTCGCAGCGATGCTCGAGGCGGCGAGCGAGCCGTCGTGCTCAGCCTGCATGGCAAGCTGTACCGCGTGCTGCATATGAGTCGCATCGAGCTGACCACGCTCCGAGTCGACGATGATCAGCAAGGTGACGTGAACCAGCACGATCAGCCCTACCGTCATCAGCGCGAGGCGGCCGAACAGCGTGTTAAGCGGGTTTTTCATCGTCGCTGTTGCCTGGTACGAACATGTAGCCGATGCCGCGCAATGTCTGGATCCGGCGTGGATTGGCGGGGTCGTCCTCGAGCAGGCGGCGCAGGCGCCACACAGGTACGTCGATGCCGCGTTCGGTCACTTCCGCGTAGGGGCCGTGCAGCAGGTCAACCAGCTTCGTGCGCGAGAGCGCCTCCATGGGATGCAGCGCGAACACTTCGAGCAGCGCGTATTCGCTACCAGTGAGTTTGAGTGGCTCGTCATCGCGATACAGGGTGCGCGTCGCGAAGTCGAGACGAAAGCACCCAAAGCGAAACGCTTCCCGCCGTTCCGCCTGGACCGCTAACGGAGCTTGCGCGTGGCGGCGCAGTACGGCGTGAATGCGCGCGAGCAGTTCTTGCGGCATGAACGGCTTGCCGAGATAGTCGTCGGCGCCGAGTTCGAGACCGATCACGCGGTCCACGCCGTCGGCGCGCGCCGTCAGCATGATCACAGGAATGGTGTTGCCGCTCGTGCGGAGTTGTCTGAGCGCGGTAAGTCCGTCGATGCCCGGCATCATCAGGTCAAGCACGACGATGGAGGGGCGCTCGCGTTCGAGGCGGCGCATCAGTTGGTTCGCATCGTGCAGCACCGAAAATTCGATGCCGCGTTGCTGAAAAAACGTTCTCAGCAGATCGCGCAGATCGGCGTCGTCGTCGACCAGCAGGACCTGGATTGGCGTGTCGGACATGGTTGAGCCTGACGAGGTGAGCGCTGTTGACGCTGGAAGCGGCGGTGTGTATCCGCACAAGAGCATGGCGAGGCGCACGAGGGCGAAGATTCCGCCGCGCCGGTTGCTGGCCGGTCGCACACCGAAATATAGCGAAATACAGGGCCGCGCCGGTTGCTGGTTCTTAGCGGCGCTTACAGTTTATTACGCGGCGGCAAAGTAGAGGGTGGGCATTGGGTTACACGTTGTAATCAACCCCTAAGCCACCGTAATCGACTGGCCGCTAATCTGGGTCATCCATAGCCGCTGGCATGGCATTGCGCGGTTTCCCTCGAGCCTGGCGCCGCTTCTGGCGCCGCGCTCCGTTGTGCGCGAAATCAGGCGCATTCGCAGGCGACATATCCTCGTTCTCCTTACGCGTTTGAAGGACGCATGCGTCATTGCATGCCAGGCGGCCCTTTGTCGAACCCAGTCGAAGGATGCCCTGAGCATGACACGAGTTCATATTTTGCCGGCACGTTCGCCGCGTGCAACGGTAGTAAGCCCGCTTGCCGTCGTGGCGGCGATCGCCGCCTTCGCCCTCGCGGGCTGCGGTCAACAGGCGCCGCAGATGCCACCCCAAATGGTCCCCGAAGTCGGCGTGGTAACCATCGCGCCGCACCCTGTGGTTGCCAGCACGGAACTGTCCGGCAGGCTCTCCGCCATACGTGTGGCCGAAGTCAGGCCGCAGGTAGAGGGCATCGTGAGAAAGCGCCTCTTCACGGAAGGCGCGGTGGTCGCGGCGGGCAGCGTGCTTTATCAGATCGATCCCGATAGTTACCAGGCCGCTTACGATCAGGCCGTTGGCACGCTCGCGAAAGCGGTGGCCACGGCCGCCGCGGCGCAAACCAAAGCCACGCGCTACACGGCGCTGTGGAAGGTCCAGGGCGTCAGCCAGCAGGACTATGACGACGCGATCTCGTCGTTGCAGGAAGCGCAAGCGGATGCGGTCGCCGACCGCGCCGCGTTGAAGACGGCAGCCATCAATCTTGGCTACACGAAGGTGGTCGCGCCGATTGCCGGACGCATCGGTAAATCCAGCGTGACAGAAGGTGCGCTCGTCACGGCGGAACAGACCACTGCACTGGCCACGGTTCAGGCCACGGACCAGATGTATCTCGATGTGACCCGCTCGTCGGCGGACTGGCTGCGGTTGCAGAAAGAGTTCGCCAGCGGTCAGTTGCAGCAGGCCGGCAAGGATGGCGCGGTGGTTCATCTGGTGATGGAAGACGGCTCTCCCTATGCGCAGGCCGGCACGCTGCTGTTCTCCGATATCACCGTCGATTCGACCACCGGTTCGGTCACCTTGCGTTGCGTGTTCCCGAATCCCGTTGGCGTATTGCTGCCCGGCATGTTCGTGCGTGCGCGGCTTGAAGAGGGCGTAAACCAGCAGGCGATCACCGTGCCGCAACTTGCGGTCTCGCGCGCCTCCGATGGCTCGGCCAGCGTGCTGACGGTCGATGCCGCCAACAAGGTGGAGCAGAGACACGTCACCGCAGATACCGCCAACGGCGCCGACTGGATCGTCACCCGCGGGCTGAAAACCGGCGACCGGGTGATCGTCGCGGGTTCGCAGAAGGCGCGTGCGGGCGCTCTTGTCAAGCCGGTGGAGAGTCCCGCCACGGCGGACACCGCTGCCGCTGCAGCGACCCGCGCGCCGGCCACCGGAGCGTTGGCCGCACTTCCGACAACCGGTAGCTAAAGCGAGACTCTCATGGCTGGATTTTTTATCAATCGACCGATCCTCGCGTGGGTCATCGCCATCGTCATCATGATGATAGGCGGGGCTGCCATGACGACACTGCCGGTCGAGCAGTATCCGAGCGTGGCGCCTGTCTCCGTGCAGATCACGGCGACCTATCCGGGTGCCTCCGCTGAAACCGTCGCGACCACTGTCACGCAGGTGATTGAACAGAAGCTGAGCGGTATCGATCATCTGCTGTATATGTCGTCCACCAGCAGTTCAGCCGGACAGGCCACCATCACGCTGACGTTCCAGCAAGGCACCAACGCGGACATCGCCCAGGTGCAGGTGCAGAACAAGGTGGAGCAGGCAACCTCGTCGCTACCCCAGACGGTACAGGATCAAGGCGTGCAGGTCGCGAAGGCGGCCAACGCGTTTCTGATGATCGTTTCGCTGTCTTCGAGCGACGGCAGTGTGAACTCGATCGACCTTGGCAACATCATCGCCACGCAGATCGAGGACCCGCTTACGCAGATCAACGGCGTCGGCGACGTGACGCTTTTCGGCGCGCAGCACGCCATGCGCATCTGGCTCGACCCGGTGAAGTTGCAGGCCGTCGGCTTGACGACCAGCGACGTCACGACAGCCATCACCAATCAGAACGTCCAACTCTCGGTCGGGGAAATCGGCGGCAAGCCGTCCACCACGGCTCAGGCGATCAACGCGACCATCTCGTCCTCGAGCCTCCTCACGACGCCCGCACAGTTCGGCGCCATCCTGTTGCGGGTGAATAGCGACGGCTCGAAAGTGCAGCTCAAGGACGTGGCGCGCGTCGAAGTGGGCGGCGACGACTACAGCACGGATTCGCGTCTGAACGGCAAGCCGGCGGCGTCGCTCGCCATCAAGCTCGCGAGCGGCGCCAACGCGATGAATGTCGCCAAGGCGGTGCGCGCGAAACTAACCGAACTGGGCGCGCAACTGCCACAGAACGTGGTGGTCGATTACCCGTACGACACGACGCCCTTTGTGCGCATCTCCATCGAAGAGGTCTTCAAGACCTTGATCGAAGCGGTGATGCTGGTGTTCGTCGTGATGTACGTGTTCCTGCAAAATCTGCGTGCCACGCTGATTCCGACCATCGTCGTACCGGTTGCGTTACTCGGCACTTTTGGTGTCATGTCGTTGGTCGGCTTTTCGATCAACGTGCTGTCGATGTTCGGGCTGGTGCTGGCCATCGGGCTGCTGGTGGACGATGCCATCGTGGTCGTGGAAAACGTGGAGCGGCTCATCGCAGAGGAGGGGCTTTCGCCAGTTGAAGCGACGCGCAAGGCGATGAAACAGATCACCGGCGCGCTGGTGGGCATTACTACCGTGCTGATTGCGGTATTTATTCCGATGGCGTTTTTCTCGGGTTCGACTGGCGCGATTTACCGGCAGTTCTCGATCACGATTGTCGCGGCCATGCTGCTATCCGTCTTCCTTGCGCTGACGCTTACGCCGGCGCTGTGCGCGACCTTGCTCAAACGTTCGGATGTCGAGCATCACGAGAAGCGCGGTCTCTTGGGGTGGTTCAACCGCGTGCTGACGCGCGGCACTCACCGGTACGACGCGGCGGTGGCACGCGTGATCGGCAGACCTCTGCGCTATATGGTGATTTACGCGCTGATTGCGGGTGTGGTGGCATTGCTCTTCATGAAACTGCCTTCCTCATATTTGCCGGATGAGGATCAGGGCATCGTTATCACGTCGATCTCGGCGCCCGTCGGCACGCCGGCTTCGGTCACGCTAGACACTATCAAGCAGGTGGAAGCGTATTACCTCGGGCTGCCGCAGGTGGACAAGATCATCTCGATCACGGGCTTCAGCTTCAACGGTTCGGGGCAGAACAACGCGCTCGCCTTCGTCAGACTGAAGGACTGGAGTGTACGGCGTGGTGAAATGAATTCAGCGGCGGCGATTATCCAGCGCGCCAACATGCATTTCGCGGCCACCCGCAACGCGCAGATTTTCGCGCTCAATCCGCCGGCCATTCAGGAGCTCGGTACGCAGAGCGGGCTCGACTTCGAACTGGAAGATCGAGCAGGGCAAGGTCACGACAAGCTGATGGCAGCGCGCCAGCAACTGATTGCCCTGGCCGCTAACGACAGCGCGTTGTCCGGTATGCGCCCGGGCGGTCTTGACGATACGCCGCAGTTCAACGTGAATATCGACCGCGAGAAAGCGAGTGCACTCGGCCTTTCGATCGCCGATGTAAATGACACGTTGCAAACGGCGTTCGGCTCCACGTACGTCAACAACTACGTCGATACGGGACGTATCCAGAAGGTCTACGTTCAGGCTGACGCGCCGTACCGGATGATGCCGTCGGACATTGGGCGCTGGTACGTGAGGTCGAGCAGTTCCAGCACGACGACCAGTTCCGGTAGTTCGAGCAGCTCCAGCAGCTCGGGCGATTCCAGCAGCACGACCACGACCAGCTACGACGGTGAGATGGTGCCGTTTTCTGCTTTCGCCACCGGCAAGTGGACCTTCGGGCCGCCGCAGATCGAGCGCTTTAACCGCACGCTGGCCATGGAGATCACCGCGCAGACCGGCCCGCACGCGAGCACCGGCCAGGCTATGGCCGCCGTCGACGCGCTCGTGAAGAAGCTGCCGGCCGGCTTTGGCATCGACTGGACCGGGCAGTCGTATCAGGAGCGTATGGCTGGCTCACAGGCAATCTATCTGTACGCGATTTCGGTGATCGTGGTGTTCCTGTGCCTCGCGGGCCTGTACGAAAGCTGGTCCATCCCGATCGCCGTGATTCTGGTCGTGCCGCTCGGCGTGCTGGGGGCGGTGCTCGGCGCGCATATCCGCGGCCTCTCGGACGATATCTATTTCAAGGTCGGCCTGCTCGCGACCATTGGACTCTCAACCAAGAACGCGATCCTGATCGTCGAATTCGCCAAGGACCTGCAGGCGCAGGGCCACAGCCTGATCGACGCCACGCTCGAAGCCGCGCGCCTGCGCCTGCGACCGATCCTGATGACCTCGCTTGCCTTCGTGTTCGGCGTGCTGCCGCTCGTCATCAGTACGGGGGCGGGATCGGCTAGCCGGCATGCGATCGGCACCGGCGTGATGGGCGGCATGATCGCCGCGACCTTGCTCGCGATCTTCTTCGTGCCGGTGTTCTTCGTCGTCGTACGGCGGCTGTTCGGCGAGCACGGCCATACCCCGAAAAACGAAGGTAATGAATGATGAAACTCAAACTGGCCGCCTGCAGTGTGGCACTGGCGGTTGCCGCGCTTACGGGCTGCACACTCGATCCGCATTACGAACGGCCCGCTGCTCCGGTTCCGGCCGCCTATCCGCAAGGCGACGCCTACCAGAGTACGACCGCGGCGCAAAAGACGATCGCCGGCGCGCCGCTTGCAACCGATACCGATTGGCATCAGTTTTTTCGCGACCCCCGTCTGCAGCGGCTGATCCAGATCGCCCTCGACAATAACCGTGACCTGCGCGTAGCCGCGCTGAACGTGGCCGAGTATGAGGCGCAATACCGGATCACCCGCGCTGCGCTCGCGCCGACCATTAGCGCGAGCAGCAGCTTGACGCGTGAGCGCGTC
The DNA here is from genome assembly GCF_900141745.1 of Paraburkholderia phenazinium. Lineage (NCBI taxonomy): Bacteria > Pseudomonadati > Pseudomonadota > Betaproteobacteria > Burkholderiales > Burkholderiaceae > Paraburkholderia > Paraburkholderia phenazinium. The sequence goes on from NZ_FSRM01000002.1 coordinate 1,974,994, forward strand.
GAAGGCGTCACGACGGGTGACAATGAACTGAATGTCGGCACGACGTCGTGGGAGATCGATTTCTTTGGCCGCCTGAGGAGCCTCAAGCGCCAGGCACTGGAGAACTATCTCGCCACCGACGCATCGCGCGAGAGCACACGGATCAGCCTGATCGCAACAGTGGCAACCGACTACCTGACGTGGTTGTCCGACGAGCGGCTCCTGAAAGTGACCGGGGACACGGTCAAAGCGGATCAGGCCACGTACGACGTGACGAAGCGCATCCAGCAACTGGGTAATTCTTCGCTGCTGGATGTGCGGCAGGCGGAGAACACGCTGGCGAGCGCGAAGGCAAGCCTTGCGTCTTACCGGCGTGCGGTGGAGCAGGATCGCAACAACCTGGTTGCGGTGCTCGGCGCGCCGCTTCCGGACGATCTGCCGCCCGAGCCCAAACTGGACGATGCGTTCGACGACGGTTCGATGTTCGCCGACATCGGCGCAGGTGTGCCGTCGATGCTGCTCACGCGTCGTCCGGACATCGTGGAAGCCGAGCATACGTTGAAGGCGGCAAACGCGAACATCGGCGCCGCCCGCGCGGCATTCTTTCCGAAGATCGAACTGACAGCTACTGCCGGGGCGTCGAGTTCGACGCTTTCCAGTCTGTTCAAGGCAGGCAGTGGCGCGTGGGTATTCTCGCCGAGCATCTCCGTGCCGATCTTCGACTACGGCAGCAACAAGGCAACGCTCGATGTCGACAAGATCGAAAAGAATATCGACGTCGCTGATTACGAAAGCACTATCCAGACGGCGTTCAAGGAAGTGGCGAATGCGCTTGCGGCGCGGGCCACGTATGTCGATCAGTTGCAGGCGGACCGCGAGTATGTGGCGTCATCCGAGAGCTACTACACGCTGGCTCAAGGGCGTTACAAGGCGGGTACGGATAGCTTCCTCACGTTCCTCGACGCGCAACGCACGCTTTACACCGCGCAGCAGCAACTGGCGTCGGATAGCTTGTCGCGCCAGTCCAATCTCGTCACGTTATACAAAGTGCTCGGAGGCGGGTGGTAGTGAATGGTGCTGCGACCATTAGTTCGGATTTGCGCGATTCCGTTGCGGCAATTCCGACTGGCCTCATCCGCCAGATCGGATATTCTGCGCTCACGCGTCAGTAGACGACCAGCATTGACTCATCCGGCTGCATGTCCACTACTGATTGACTTGCTGATGTGGTTGTCTATCACGTCAATGCACAGGAACGCGGCCTCCGCGATCTGATCGATTTCCGCGTCGGTGTTCGTTCGCGGGGACATCGTCAGGCACTTGCGAAGAGACCCGCTCAACGTCCCATGGATGAAGGCGGCCGCCTGCCTCGTGTCGAAATCCGCGGACAGTTGGCCGAGCGCCACCGCACAGCTCAACGCAGCCTCGATCTGTGCTTGGGCGTGGATACCCGCCATGTGAATGCGTTCGCACAACTGCGCTGTCTCCGATGCGTTCTCGCATGCGGTGAACACAATGCCATACAGACTCCGCGTCCGCGCGTTCTGCAACACGTCGCGCAGACACCGATGCAGATCGGTGCGCAACAATCCAAGCGGATCGCCGTCGCTGCTGCATGGTTCGATCGAGAACGGGTCGAGCGGCAGGCTGGAGCTTTCGAGCATCGCATGAAGCACCGACTGTTTGTTCTTGAAGTGGCCGTGCATCGTGCCGCGCGTCATGCCGGCCTCCTTCGCGATGTCGTCGAGCGACGTGCGTGTCGCGCCTCGCAGAAGAAAGATACGTTCCGCTGCGTCGATGATCTTCGCCCGCGTATCGAACGCGCGTTGCCTAGCCCTGCTCATACCTTTTGCTCATTCGTTCAGTACATCGTCGCTCGAAAAGACGCACCCGTGATGCGGCTGATTTAATCACCGGTCAATCTTACGTCGATGCCGCGCGCGTTTGATTAGTGAGTCTTACTAACCCGGCCATTCCAATTCCTTTTCTTCCGCAGACGTCCTCCAGGCCGCTGACTTTAAAGCGGTTTGTGGGTAACTGCGTGCTTGCTGCTTCCGCCAAGGCACTCAGCTGCCATAGGTGTCGTTTGCGCGGACCATGGTCAACTGCCTTGCAAAATGTCGTCTGCGGGCAAATATGGCACACTGTGCTATATTGCACACGCTGAAGCGTTTCCGGTGGCCGCATGCATATTCCAGAATTTATCGACAAACGTGCGCTACAACACGCCCGGCGACTATGGCTGCACTACGGTGTCTTCTGGTTGGGCGCCATCGCTACCGGGCTGGTCGCCGTTTTCTACGCGAAGCTGATCGACATTGGCTACGACACCTTCCTTCGCTACGCGACGCGGTACTGGTGGCTACCGCTTCCCGTCACCCCGGCAATCGGCGCTCTGGGTGTGTGGCTCACCAGACGCTACTTTGCTGGCGCCGAAGGCAGCGGCATCCCTCAGGTTATGGCCACACTCCATGACAGCGGCGATCTTGCGCCGCGTCTGCTGAGCATCAGGATCCTGATCGGCAAGATCCTGGTGTCGTTCCTCTCGATACTCGGGGGATTCACGATCGGCCGCGAAGGGCCGACGATCCATGTCGGTGCCGCGCTCATGTTCAACCTGAGACGCTTTTATCCGCAGCGATTCCGGGCCATCCGGGGCATCGAACTGGAGCGGCGTCTGGCTCTCGCCGGTGCCGCCGCAGGTCTGTCGGCGGCGTTCAATGCGCCGCTCGCGGGAGTCGTGTTTGCCATCGAAGAGTTGACCCGCAGCTTTGAGCAGCGCACGAGTGGCGTGCTGATTACTGCGATCATCTTTGCTGGGGTCGTCTCGCTGGGCCTGCAGGGCAACTACACGTATTTCGGAACGATCGACATCGGCAGTCGCTTCCCCGATCTGCTGGCAGTGGCGGTTGTATTGATTGGCGCCGTATCGGGCGTTGCCGGTGGCATCTTTTGCTGGCTACTACTGAATACCAATCGCTGGATGCCTGCGTCGGTGGTCACCTGGCGCGCGAACCGGCCGGTGGCATTCGGAGCGGCATGCGGCCTCGTGGTCGCGGTGATCGGTGTCGCATCTGGCGGCCACACGTTCGGCAGCGGCTACGCCGAAGCGCGCGCGATGCTGGAAGGACGTGCGCAACTAAGCGCTGCTTATCCGGTCGTCAAAATGGTTTCGATGGTCGGATCGTATCTGCCAGGCGCGCCCGGCGGCCTGTTTGCGCCGTCGCTCGCAATTGGCGCTGGTATCGGCAATGCGTTACACCTGCTGTTTGGCCAGATGCAGTTGCCCATGCTGATCGCCCTTGGCATGGTGGGCTATCTGGCAGCGGTTACCCAAAGCCCCATTACCGCTTTCGTGATCGTGATCGAGATGATCAACGGCCATGCGCTTGTCATCTCCCTCATGGCCACGGCGTTGATCGCCAGCCAGATATCGAAACTGTTTGCGCCTGCACTTTACGAAGCGTTGTCTGAACGTTACAGCAGGCTCGATGTAGCGCCGGATGTCGTACCACCCAGCGCTACCGGGGAAAGTTCATCGCAGGGGGATCCGACTGACGATCCGCGCACGGCACAAGCCGCGGAACGCCTGTGACAGGTCACCGAGGTTGGGAGGACGGAAATGCGCGCCCAGCTCTCCGTGCGGCCACCCTAATGGATTTGAAAACATGACTCTCCGTCATTTGTATTAATCGCCCATCGCTGTTCGCGAGGTTAACCACCCTCCGCTCTGGAGCGATCACGGCAATCATAAGGAGGCGCGATCGCGCCTTCGGTCAGAGGAGACCTACCATGACCAGGACTGGATTTTTCGCTACCACGCTCATTACGAGCATGCTCGCCGCGTGTCATTCGGGTGTGAGGGTGGAACCGCAAAGCGGTGCCACCCAGGGCAACTCCACCGCCAACCAGCCGGCAAACGTGGCGCCCATAACGGCCGATGAACTCAACAATCCTAATAGCCCACTCGCGAAGCGAAGCATCTATTTCGACTTCGACAGCTATATCGTCAAAAGCGACTATCAACCGCTGCTTGAGGCCCACGCGAAATATCTGATGACTCACCCGAACCGGCATGTTCTGATTCAGGGCAACACCGATGAGCGCGGAACGAGCGAATACAATCTCGCGCTGGGTGAAAAACGCTCGGAAGCAGTACTCCATGATCTGGAGACCCTTGGCGTACCCGACTCACAGCTGGAAGCGGTTAGCCTGGGGAAAGAAAAGCCGCTCGCTTTGGGCCACGATGAGGCATCGTGGGCACAGAACCGGCGCGCAGACCTCGTCTACCGGTGAGACCGCGTGGCCCGAAGAAAGCTGGATGTCCCGTTGTCAACGCCGCTAGCGAATTCGAAGTGACCGTCCAATGTGACCGGCAGCGTGACTTTGTTCTCGGTGAGGACACGAGACCCTGCTGCACGCAACGGTTGATGTTCATTGAACGAACAGGCGACCTGCAACTCGCCAGGTCCGTTCCGCCCAGCTCCGTTTAAACCCGGCCAGCCGCAGATGGATCAACCCCGTCCCCAGCTTGATTGTTACGCATCGTCGATCTGCCGCAGAGACGTCCACGTTTGCTGTCGAACTACCTGTCACCGCTGTCTCGCACCATTCAGCGCCTTTGCAACTGCTAATTCTGTTCTAAGTTTTATGGTCCAGGCTCAGATGACGGTTGCAGCCCAGGCGTCGCAACCGTAGTCGCAAAACGCGATGGAGACAGATCGGAACCGCCGGTACAGGAGTTCGCTATGTATGGAAGATTCGCTGCGAATTCTCTGAGCCGGCGTCTTTGCTTTTGGCTACTCTGCACATTGCTCACCGTCGGTTGTGCGGGAATAGCCGGAACCGTCCTGGTTGCTCGCAAGTTCGAAACTAACGTCAGCCAATCCGCCGGGGCTGCTGCGCCGCAGAACGCGGGAGAGGTCGTAGATACAGCACGCGGGTCAGATATCGCAAGCAGTGGAAACAATGAGAAGGGCGGTGGACTGCCGCTGGACTGCGTCGCACCAATTGCCATGTCCCTGCTGCTCCTGGCGCTCGCAAATGTCCTGATAGTGTGCCGATGTCTGCGCCCGCTGGATCAGTTGCAGCACCTTGTCGCTTCGCTTGATCCTGAAAGGCCAAAACCGGTTGAGGCGGGAGATGTGCCGCTCGAGTTAAAGCCCATCGTCGATACCATCAATGGTTTGGCTATGCGGCTTTCATCGCGCAGCGAAGTGGACAGGCGATTTACGCGAAATGCGGCCCACCTGCTGCGTACTCCGATTGCGGCCGTCAGCGTTCAGGTTGCCAATCTGAACAACGCGCCGACCGGGCAGCATGAAGAGCGCCTGGCCGAGTTGCAGCAAGGCGTCGAGCGATTGACGTCACTTGCCTCACAACTCCTCGATCTCGCGAACGCGGATGGGGAAGCGCCCCGCGATATTGTTACCAACGTTGCGCTGAGCCGGGTTGTCCATGACGTCGTCGCGAACCTTTTCCCGTTCGCCATTCAACGTGACGTGGACCTCGGCGCGGGTCGAATACAGGAAGTGAACGTTCGTGCGTCAGAGGCAGATCTCAGGATCCTGCTGAGAAACGTCGTCGACAACGCGATCCGTTACAGCGGTGCAGGCGCACACGTCGATATCACAGTATCGTGCATAGACAACGTTGCGGTCATTCTGGTCATCGACGACGGGCACGGCATGACTGCGCAGCACATTGATCAGGTGTTTGAAAGATTTCAGCGCGATGAAACGCACCGAGGCAACGGGAGCGGACTTGGTCTTCCAATCGCGCGGGCCCTGGCCACGCGCTATGGTGGAACAGTCGAACTGGAGAACCGTTCGCCCCGGGCGACTGGCATGATAGTACGAATTGAAATTCCCGCAATACCTGACCGCGAAAATCAGGACAACGTGTAGAGCGCGCCAGGACTGAACGTGACGCAAGCGGGTTTTTTCATTGTGCTTCAGCGTGCAGTGAACAAACAGAACCATACCGGTTCAAGAGGCCTCTTCAGAAAGAGGCTCCGGCTTTTGCCATGGCGAGGTTCTGGACTAGCCTTGAACGAGTAGATGGATGCCTCCGGCTAATCGCACACTTCGAACAGAACGCCGCAGGACACACGATTGAGCAACGAAGTATGGTTCTCCCCGGTCCACCAGCGTGCGAAGAAGCCTTCGGGATGGTGGCCAATAACGATCAGATCAACTTTCAGTGAGTTCGCGAGACGTGCGATTTCTTCAACGACGCTCCCAACAGCAAAATGCCCTGTCGCCGTGACACCCCAGGCATGAAGCTTCTCGATTCCTTCCTGGAGTATCTCTTTTGCCGTGCCTTCGTCAATGTCGGGCTTCACCGTAGAAAAGAAATCATAACCACCTGAACACCACGAGAAACTTAGAATCGCGAGCAAATGGGTTTCGGCCTGCAGTTGCCGCGCAAGTGCCGAGCCGCAGCGTAGCGCCAGCCTCCCTTCGGGGGTGCCGTCATAACAAAGAAGAATCCGGTTAAACGGAGCCATTATCCAGATCACCTCCAACGACCCGCCGGAGATCGTCACCCATGCGGATCCGTTGTCACCGCACAGGTATTGCCGGTACGTTCGCGACCACCACCTACCCACGACGGGCGAGCTAAACGAAGACCGTAACCGCCTCGATCAGCGCCAGGCCTAATAGCGTGCCTAGCGCCGCACTCCGCAGCTTCGGATGCCATCGTTCGATACGCAGCGCTGTAAGCAGGCTGTCGGTGAAAATGATTCCGAGAAGTGCAAAAGTCACGATCAGATAGCTGATCCCGAAGTCGCTGTTAATGAACACGATGTCCTCCCGAAATCCACCCTTCAATTCTATGTCACGCCGTGATACATGCAAGATTCTATGAGCGATCTGGCGCAAATTCAGAGGGCGAGTCCCATTTTTCACACCGCCTCAACCTCGCGGGTTTGTCCCTATGTCATCTTTAAGTTTCGCTTAAGCCCTTCACTCTAGATTCGAGCAGGTGGTAGCGGCTCATGGCATCGTCGTCTGGCAGTATGTCCGAAGTAGCCTATGTGCCTTGATATTCGAATGCGGCAAGTCCGAATATGCTTGCGGGCGGGAACTGAACCTCGAGAGCACGGCCTCGCGTGCTCGTTGCAACTGGACTGCTAGTGGTGGCCAGACAGCCCTATTCCCTGTACCGGGGCTGACTTTGAGGATCCGGACGTAAGGCCGGATCCGTTTTTTTTATGCTGGGTGACACGGTGCCTGACGCGTCGCGACAATCACACCTCCACGTCACCGTCCCGTTCGTCCATTCCGAGTTTTACGAGTGTTCGACATCGGACTTCCTCCTTCCCCGCAGCGATGCGAACAAACTCCGTCTATACGATAGTTGTCGAGGTATGGAATGAAGAGACTGCTCAGTCCGCACGAGATTGCGATGCTGTTTGTGTTACTCACTTCGCCAACCGCGGTCGAACTTTCGGACCCCGACGTGGCAGGCCTTCAGCGGGAACGTCTGGTCGAACTCGTCACAACAACGATTGATGCCGCCGAGTTCAAGCTGACGTCGGAAGGCGCGGAACTGATCAGGCGGTTTGGATCGATGAGGGACGATGGCTAGCCTGGCAACATTGACGGCGTGCGGATCCGCGGATCTTCAGTCTTCTCCAGTCGTCTGGTTGAACGCCCAACCGAATGCTTCGATCTCCGGTTTGTGCTTAGACGCGAGCCGAGCGAGACATTGTGCCCCTTTGGCCGTCAGGTGCACTTCAACCTGACGCCCGTCTGCCCTGCTGGCACGACGCAATACAAGTCCGTTGGCCTCGCAGCGCGACACGAGCGCGACGGTACCATTCGGCGCTGCCTGAAGCCGCTCCGCCAGTTCTCCGACCGTGGCCCAGTCACGTCCCGGGAAACCGCGGACATGCAGCATCAGTTGATACTGCAGAGGCGTGACACCTTCGGCATGTGTCACCTCCTCCGAGAAGCGAAGAAATCGACGCAATCGATAGCGGAAAAGTGACATCGCTTCGAGGTCTTCCTTATCCGGCATACTCTGTGGATCTACTGGTTTCCTGTGTGTCGCCATTCTGTAGGTTCCCGTAATCGGAATGGGCTGGTTGATCCGACATCATACCCACGATCTCCCCGCGCATGCACACACGCGTTTCAACCGCCCCTCGATCTGGGCGCCGAAATGGCTGCTAACAATACGGCGGCATCAGCGTATTTTTACAGATATAGATCGTGAATCACCGAGCAGAATTATATTCGTTGTGGTGACTCTATACGTTGTACTTAGCATCAGTTTCAGGCGATAGCGTCTTGGGGTCGCGAGCACCATGAACGTGGCGACGAGCAGTATGGTAATGAATGGTAGTGTGAGTGCGAACCACGCCAGTCTGATGGGTGCGGCGGGCGCGGCCATCCCACTCAGGTCAAATGGATCGGCGAGCCCTCAGGCGAAGGAGTCGCCGTCAAATGGACAGGGCAGTGCGCTACCCGGCCATTCCTTTGAACGGTGCGTTTGCACTCTCTGTATTTAACAGATACCGGTATGCCAGCGTTCAGACAGGTCGCTGGCTACACCGTTCGTTTCGACTCTCAAACCCTTAGCACATTAGAATTTCTAAGGCTTACCCTGGCAGCTTGTCGGCCAGCACGTCGGCTCGCCGTATCGACGGAGGATTGGTCAGCAGTTCGTCTGCGCGTCCTAACAACGCCTCAGCAACACGACCGTTAAGATGCGCTTCCCGACCGGCCTCGTCGCCGAAGGCATCGAATATTCCAAAAGTATCTGTATCGAACCGCACGGCGAACCATGCCGTTGTTGCCGGCTCCTGTAGCACCAGAGCCTGCGCACTGGCGAGAAAAGCTGCCACTACGTCCTCTTTGCCCGGCTTGGCTTTTATTTCAACGAATAACGCAACATTTGTCATAGCTATGCTCCTGATCAATCGTTTGCGCCGTCGGTGCGGCGATGGAATCCGATACGTCTGCGTAATGTGGTATCGGTCAATGCCCCAGCATACGAGGCAGTCTATACGTGAATTCGGTGGGCGGCTGCAGCGGATTACGTCGATGGGAAAATATTCTCTTCGGTCATGCTTCAGGCGTTAATAGTTTCGGGGCCTCCCCGTCCGGGCACCTGGAGTCTGACGGTACAAAGACTTCCGAACAATGCGATCCATGTGATGTTGCAGCAAGAAGCAAGTCGCCAACGTTTCCGGCTCAGCGTCTGGGCGCACACCGCCGGATTTGGTTCATCGTCGTGGCCGTCAAAGACCGTGGCCCGAGCCCGGAACTGACATGCTAGTTCGCTTCAAGGAGCGGAATGTAACCCTCAGTCGGTAATAGAGCAGTGTGCATTTCCGAATGAGCGCCCACCGAATTGAGGGTGTCGACTGTCGAGCGTCGATTTGACAGGATGCGCCATGGCACCGCTGGTGTAGGTGAGGCGGGATCCAGCGCTCTGTATAACTCGCCGAGCATTGCACGAGGAGGGAGCGTGTACGACACAAATCCCTCATTGGCCAAAGATGCGGTATGAAAACCAGCGTTGCCACACAGACGCTCTTTCACAGGAACATCGTGGATGGCGACGTCACGCGAGTTCCGGATCAGGTCCGCCGTGACGGAATCCACGATTTGACCGCCTTTGATAAATGAGGGCTTGTCGGCGGCCCAGGCCTCCGGCGGGCAAGCCTTGTGTGTTGGCATCAGTTCAATGAAAGGATTGATTTCAGCCGGATAAATTCTGCACACGTTTGGCCTTGCTTCGTATCCGCCGCATCGCATATCCGGTTGCAGGTGCGGGCAGGCGCCATCGAAGGCGGCCACGACTGTCACCAGCACGCGGATTGCAAGTTCACCGCTTTCGGCGGCAAAAGAGCGGATTCGCCTGTGTTTCACCTGGCCGTCATCCGTCGATGGCTCAACGGGCCAAGGCATCGCTTCGCAAAACACCTGGACGTCTCCCCCTCGTTCTAGCCAGCGTATGGCTTCGTGAACGCTGAGGGGCAGACGAAGGTTATGACAACAATCGCCGCACATCGTGCATGCGAAATTTATATCCATGGCCATATCGATCTCGGGGTTCAGAAAGCGAAATACAGGTACATACAAAGGGAAACGAAAGACAGCCCAACCGCGGTTGCAATCGATCCTTTGCTAGTTCGATCTGAAACCCGTTTCGGTTACATCCGAACGTGAAAATAGCCTCCGCTTCACCAGACGCTTCTGGGCCGGTCGAGAGCTACGAACAGGGGCACCAGATTTTGAGCCGCGCTGTAACCGATTTGGCCAAATATCCGAACTAGGATGGGGTACCGACTTTTTTCTCTCTCTCCCAACCACCAAAGGGGCCTAATCATGAACCGGTTGCCATTCGTTAAACATATCGTGGGCGCAGCGCTCCTGGCCGTATCAGCCACTGCATTCGCGGGCGAGGTGGCCTTTACTCAGGCAAGCTTCGATCAGACAGTCTCAGCGGGCCTGCCTGCCGTCGTGTACCTGCATGCAAGTTGGTGTCCCACGTGCCGGGTTCAACAGCCGATCGTCGACCGTCTTTCTGTCGACCCCAAGCTGAAGGCGGTGACGGTTTTCATAGCTGACTTCGATTCGGAAACTAAACTGAAAAGAGTACTGAAGGTGACTCAGCAGTCGACCTTCGTCGTCTTCAAGAACGGCCACGAAGTGGCGCGTTCGACAGGGCAAACCCAGGAGGCTGCAATCCGGGCCGTGTTTGAAAAGGCGCTGTGATGCAATTCGCCGTCGCAACGTACGGATTGGGTTTCGTCGCGGGGGCGGCATCGGTACTGTCCCCCTGTGTGCTCCCGCTACTGCCAATACTCGCGACGTCAGCGTTGGCTAAACATCGCTTCGGCATCGTCGCGTTGGCAGGGGGGCTGGCTATTTCGTTTGCGGGTGTTGGCATATTTCTCGCCACTCTAGGAGCGTCAGCTGGGCTGGACCCTGAGGTTCTTCGACGCGGCGCAGCGGGCGTGATGGTGTTTTTCGGCCTCGTCATGTTATCGGGCACCCTTCAAAGGGCTTTCTCCCGGCTGAGCGCCGTCATCGGTGTGAAGGGCCAGCAGGCGCTCGACGATGTGAAAGGAAACGGACTGCTCGGGCAGATGATGGTGGGATTGCTGCTCGGAGTCGTTTGGACCCCCTGTGTCGGGCCAACTTTGGGTGCGGCGACTTCGCTGGCGGCACAAGGTCAGGACCTCGGACACATCGCCATCCTGATGGCGCTGTTTGGCTTGGGTGCGGCATTGCCGCTGGTTTTGCTCGGAACGATCTCGAGAGTTTCGCTCATGAAGATGCGGGGCACACTCGCCACGTGGGGTAGTACGGTCCGCTGGACGCTCGGTACGCTCTTCGTGGTGATGGGGATGATCGTCATCACTGGCTTCGACCGTCAACTGGAAACCCTTCTCCTGTCCGCCAGTCCGGCGTGGCTAACCGCGCTGACAACATCGATATGATCGGGGTTGGCAGCATCGGGGGCAGGCGGACGCAGACTCAACTGGCGCTTAGGGGTGTCATGGCATCTGACGCTGGCAGTCGGGTTGCCATTGCAGGTGAAACACCGCCGCGTGCTGCTAAGACAGGTCGGCGCGGACGGCCGTCTTCGTTCGGGCTTGCGAGGCTCACGATCCACCAAACCAGTTATAGCCTTGATCGACCCAATAGCCGCCCGGAAACGTGTTGGTTACGAAGATCTCCATGATGTGCTTGGGATTCTTGTAGCCGAGTTTCGTGGGCATTCTGAGTTTCATCGGATAACCGTATTTTGCAGGCAATTGCTGACCGTCATACGTAAAGGTCAACAGCGTCTGCGGATGAAGCGCCGTTGGCATATCGATGCTTTCGTAGTAATCGTCAGCGCATTTGAAGCCGATGTATTTCGCCGATGTGTCCGCACCGACGCGCTTGAGAAATTCCGAGAACGGTGTGCCGCCCCATCGGCCGATGGCGCTCCACCCTTCGACGCAGATATGCCGCGTAATCTGTTCGGCCTTCGGAAGTGCGTAAAGATCGGCAAGAGTCCAGTCCCGCCTGTCCTGCACGAGACCGCTCACTTTCAGGCGGAAATCGCTGCCATCGACCTGCGGCACATCGTCGATGCCATAGAACGCATTGAACGGGAACGGGCGTGTGATCTGTGCTTCGGTGTAGGTCGGCGCGAGACGGCTCGGATCAAACAGCCAGCCCTGCACGCTATCGTTCATTCTCGACACGCGCGATAAAAACGTCTCAACCGACTTGTCGTCCGACAGGCTGCATCCGGTCAGCATCGCAAGGCCGCCGAGCGTGATAATGCGCTTGCCGAACAGTCGCCGTGACGGCATATCGAGGTTACGACGCACGTCGATACTGAGCGACTCGTGATCGACGCTCCAGGAGGAAGGTTTGAATAGCTTCATAATGGAATACCTCGGCTAGTGGCCACGAATCATCGTAAGCAGCGAACGCGGCACAAGAGCGACCATTGTCAGATGGACGACGATAAAACCGGCCAGCAGTGACATCGCGCAGAAGTGAACGACGCGCGCGCGGTCATATCCGCCCATCAATTCGCGCAGCAACGGAAACTGCACCGATTTCCAGATCGCGAGACCGGATACGATCAAGACGGCGATGTCGAGCATCACGAACAGGTACGCGAACTTCTGCACCGCGTTGTAATGGCTCGGGTCCGCGTGCGACAAACGACCTTTCAGCGCTTCGCCGAGGTCGTGCAAGATCGCGCGAGGCGAAAGCGGGAAAAACTTCGACATGAACCGTCCGGTGACGAGGTTCATGGCCAGATAGAAGAGGGCATTGAAGAACAGCAGCCACATCGCCGCGAAGTGCCATTGCAGCGCACCTCCAAGCCAGCCGCCGAGCGTGATGCCGGGCGGAATCATAAAGTTCTGAAACACCGGCGACGCGTCGTAGATTCGCCAGCCCGACAGCATCATTAGCACCGCAGCCAGCGCGTTGAGCCAGTGCGTGATCCGTACCCACGCGGGTTGAATCGTGCGCGCCGCGTCGTGCGATGCACGGGGCTTAAGGATTGCATTCATGTCGAATCTCCGGGATTGGCGTCGACGCGGGAGAAAACTTCGTTTGCTTCATGATGGTGCACGCTGGGAGTTCCCTGAAATCAACGCCGCGGCGACAGACAGAAATGATGTTACCCGCATGACTGACTCCCGCTGGATAAGCGAAGCGGCATGACGATCCGGCGGTGCGTTCCCGGCATGCCGGGAACGCACCTTGAGCACTTATTTGCTCATCGCGTCGTCTTTCTTCATCGCGTCGGGTTTCATCGTGCTGCCGTCCTTGCTCATCGAATCTTTGGCCATTGCGTCCTTGCCCATTGAGTCTTTGGACATCGAACCTTTGGCCATCGAGTCTTTGCTCATCGCGTCTTTCGAGATCGAATCATTGGACATGGCGCCGCTCGCCTGTGCGAACGCCGAACCACCGCTGACGAGCAACGCTGCGGCGAATGCTGCGATTGCAATACTTTTCATGACGACTCCTTGGATATTGTTGACCGGGCCGGTGCGGCCAATGCGGCGTATGCGGCCCATGTGTGTATCGGGTGAACCTGCTGTCCAGCAACTACCGATGCGTTATCCTCGCGCATCTGTAAGGTAGTTCGTCACGTGGCCCGATACGGTTACAGCAGGCAAAAAATTTTTTCTTACGCGGATCAAAATGGGACGCGCGGCGCGTCCGTGTTAAGGCAGAGCGGGAGTCAAACCTGGCGGCGCTTTGCGGGCAACCGTTGGAATCGGCTGCCTTCCGCCAGTTCGGGCTTTCCGTGCATTCCAATATCTTCGGTAGACGTCATCCAGGTCGCTGATTTCAAAGCGCTTTGTGGGTAACGACGTGCTTGCTCTTCCGCCTGACGTCCGGATCATGTTTCCCGTCCCGCAACGCCGATAGGCCATTAGCCTCTTATTCGACACGCGCGGGCCAATAACGCGCGAGAACGTGGCCCGTGTGTGAGTGGACCTATTGTGTCGGCTTGACCGGCAACACCTCGACAACGTCGTGTGCGACAGCCCAAGGCGTGTTCGCTACCATCTCCACCGCCTCCGCCAAGGTCGCAGTTTCAACTATTCGGGAGTGCCCGTGACACCAATCAGAACGCCTGTCCCGTTTGCGACAACGGGCAGAATGAAAGCGCCGCGACGCGGCGCCGGCACGTCAGGAGCAATCAGAAGCGAATTTGCACGTTTTTCGGGCGGGAACAGGCGTAAGTTTCTGCGCCTTGCGCGCACCCCTTGGCGGATTCCAGCCGTGCACGCCAATATTAGCGCTCACGGGAATGAGGTTTGCTTGGCAACTGGCTTGCAGAAACCTCAAAGTTCTTACCTCGAGGCAGCCGTCGAGCAGGGCGATTTGTCCCAACCGTCAGGAGTTCCGTCATGACCGAGCAGTCCGCTCCCATCCGTATTGTCGACCCGACCGTTGGGCCGAAGGCCGAGGTCCCGCAGGCGCAAAGCCATACGAGTGCCACCCAGCCGGTGACCATGCCCGTTGAATTGAAGATAAACGGCAAGCAGTACCAGCTCGCGCTCGACCCGCGCACCACGCTGCTCGATGCGCTGCGCGAGCACGTGCTACTTACCGGCACGAAGAAAGGCTGCGACCACGGCCAGTGCGGTGCATGCACCGTGCACGTCAATGGGCGACGCGTGAACGCGTGCCTGTGTTTCGCGGCAAATCACGAAGGCGACGAGATTACGACGATCGAAGGCATCGGCAATTCGCAGTCGCTACATGCCATGCAGGCCGCGTTCGTCGAATGCGACGGCTATCAGTGCGGATATTGCACTTCGGGCCAGATCATGTCGGCGGTCGCGTTGCTCGATGAGCCCGTTGGCCCGAGCAATGCCGACGTACGCGAGGCCATGAGTGGCAATCTGTGCCGCTGCGGCGCCTACCAGAACATCGTCGCCGCGATCCAGATCGTGCGCGGCAAGGCCTGAGGAGCGTGCCATGGAACTCTTTCAACTGTCCCGCGCCTCCAATGTCGAAGATGCCATCCGCGTTGGCGCGACCTCCCATACCGCACAACAGGGTGCCGAAGTGCGCTTCCTCGCGGGCGGCACGACGCTGCTCGACCTGATGAAGCTCAATGTCGAAAAGCCTGGCCGCGTGGTCGACATCAGCCGCCTCCCGCTGGGCGCCATCGAAGCGACGGCCGCTGGAGGCGTGGAGATTGGCGCAACCGTGCGCAATGCCGATCTCGCCAATCATCCGCTGATCCGTGGAGCCTATCCGGTGCTCTCCCAAGCGCTGCTTTCGGGTGCCTCCGCGCAGTTGCGCAACATGGCGACGACCGGCGGCAATCTCCTGCAGCGCACGCGCTGCGTCTATTTCCGCGATACGGCCATGCCGTGCAACAAGCGTAACCCCGGTTCGGGTTGCGCCGCGAAGACGGGCTTTAACCGTACACAGGCCATCCTCGGCGTGAGCGATGCTTGCATTGCGTCGAATCCATCGGATATGAACGTAGCGCTGATGGCTCTCGAGGCGTCCGTGCACATCCACGGTGCGCGCGGCGAACGCAGCGTGCCCATTGACGAGTTTTTTCTGCTGCCGGGCGATACCCCCGAACGCGAGACGGTGCTCGAACCCGGTGACCTGATCACCCACGTAACGCTGCCGCCGCCAGCGCCGGGCGGCCGTTCCTTGTACCTCAAGCTGCGCGACAGGGCGTCTTACGAGTTCGCGCTCGCCTCCGCCGCGGTAATTGTCACCGTCGTAGACGGGAAGGTAAGCCATGCGCGTGTGGCGCTGGGCGGCGTGGGCACGAAGCCATGGCGCTCACGAGAGGCGGAAGCCGCGCTCACAGGGGCCGCTCCGGGCGCGGAGGCGTTCCAGCGCGCCGCAGCCGATGCCCTCGCTGATGCGCAGCCGCAATCGGAGAACGGCTTCAAGGTCGAGCTTGCGCAACGCTGCCTCGTGCACGCGCTGACGCTCGTCACGACGCCGGCCTGATCCCGCACGTCCCCCAAACAGGAAGCAACCATGTCCGACGTTCTCCATTCCGTACACGAAGTCATCGGCCGCGCGCATTCGCGCATCGACGGTCCCGTGAAGGTAAGCGGCGAAGCCACCTATACCTCCGACATCCATTTCCCCGACATGCTGCATGCCGTGCCGGTCTGCAGCGCGATAGCCGCGGGCAAAATCGTCTCGCTCGATTTCGCCGCCGCCGAAGCGATGCCTGGGGTGCATGCGGTGCTGCATCGCGGCAACATCGGCCAGTTCTATCGCATTTCCGGCAACTCCATGGATACGGGCTTTGTCGACGAAGCGCGGCCGCCGTTTGAGGACGACGTGATCCGCTACTACGGCCAGTACGTGGCGCTCGTTATCGCCGAGACCTTCGAGGCGGCCAGCGCAGCCGCGGCGGCCGTCCATGTGAGTTATGAAACGGCGCCGCACGACGTGAGCACGGCGCTCTCCACCGACGAGGAACTGACGGTGGAAAGCGAGCGCGGGGACGCGGACGCGGCCTTTGCCAGCGCGCTGGTTACCCTCGACGAAACCTACGTGACGCCCGTCGAGACGCACAACCCGATCGAGCTGCACGCAACCGTCGCGCGCCTGGACGGAGACGCGTACACCTTCTATGAGACGTCGCAGGCGGTCTCGAATCATCAAGGGACGCTCATGCAAATGCTAGGCCTTCCGAAGGAAAAAGTGCGCGTAGTGTCGCGCTATCTCGGCTCCGGCTTTGGCGGCAAACTCTGGATGTGGCCACATTCGCTGCTGGCCGCGGCTGCGGCACGCCATACGGGCCGCCCCGTGAAGCTCGTTGTCAGCCGCAAGATGATGTTTCAGAACGTCGGTCACCGGCCGCTCACGCAGCAGCGCGTGCGGCTATCGGCGTCCCAGGATGGGAAGCTCAGCTCGCTCGCGCATGAGTACCTGAATCACACAGCAATCGCCGATGTCTACGCCGAAACCTGCGGTGAACTCACTCCCGGCCTCTATAGCGTACCGAACCTGCGCGTTGCGTCGACGACAGTGAAGCGCAATGTGGGCTCGCCCACCGCCATGCGCGGGCCCGGCGCAGTGCCAGGATTGTTCGCCATTGAATCAGCCATGGACGAACTGGCGGTCAAGCTCGGCATCGATCCAGTTGAGCTGCGCATCCGCAACGAGCCGGAGGTGGATGAATCAAGCGGCTTGCCCTTTTCGTCCCGGCACCTAGTCGAATGCCTTCGGACCGGCGCCGAGAAGTTCGGCTGGGCTCAACGCACGCCCGGCGTCGGCTCGATGAAACGCGACGACGGAGTCGTAATTGGCTGGGGCGTGGGCGCGTGCAGCTGGCCCGCCCTGCGCTTTTCGGCGGAGGCGACTGTGGATTTGCGCGACGATGGCACGGCTCGCGTGGTCTCGGGTACACAAGACATTGGCACGGGCACGTATACCATTCTCGCGCAGCTGGTCGCTGCCCAGACGGGCCTGCCGCTCGACCGGATCGAAGTCGGTCTCGGCGATACGGCATTGCCGCTTGGCCCGATCTCGGGAGGCTCGGCCGCAACGGCGTCACTCGTGCCGGCGGTGTCGGATGCAGCGCGCGCCGCGGTAAAGGTTTTGCTGACGCGCGCCGGAACGCTAAGCGACTCTCCCTTTGCCGGTATGAACCCCGACGAACTGCGCATGAGCGATGGCCGGGTACACCGCAAGCACGAGCCGGCGGAGAAAGGCGTGCCGTACCAGCAGATCCTGTGCGCGGCGAAGATGCGCTCGGCCTCCGGTAGCGGCAGCGCGAAAGGCGGTTTCGACGACCCGCTCAAGAAGAAATATTCGCTCCACTCGTATGGTGCGCACTTTGCCGAAGTGACGTGGCGGCCGGAGATCGCGCAACTGCGCGTGTCGCGTGTGGTGACCGTGATCGATGCCGGCCGCATCCTTAACTTGAAGGCGGGGCGCAACCAGATCGAGGGTGCCGTGGTGATGGGCGTAGGCATGGCGCTCTTCGAGCACACGAGCTACGACTCGCAGTCAGGCGCGCCGATCAACAGTAATCTGGCCGACTACATCATCGCGACGAACGCCGACACGCCTGAACTCGACGTCACTTTCCTCCACCACCCCGACACGATCTTCAATGAGCTTGGCGCCCGGGGTATCGCGGAAATCGGGCTCGCCGGGATCGCACCAGCAATCACAAGCGCGGTGTACCACGCAACGGGCGTGCGGGTGCGCAAGCTGCCGGTGATGATCGAGGATCTGCTTGCGGCGAGATGAGAGTGTCGCATCCCGAACGGGCGCCGCGCTGGGACCTCTTGCAGATCAAGGTCGAGGTCGTGCTTCAGCTTCGGCCCCGATTGGTTGTCGCTTAAAGCATTTTTTTAAACGGCTGCGAGTGGGCCGGGCGGGAATTCTGCTGTGGTCTCGGAATTTGTGTACGAGGCCGACCCCGATGCCGCGCGTGTCAGTGCCGGGAGTGATCGCCAGGCCCGAATATGCCGTGCCGGCCAGCGTGTAGGCCGCCCGATTCCTGTTCTGGATAAAGCCGGCGGCGGTGGACACGTAGGACAAGACTACGCCGGATGCGAAAGTAATCAACCTTTTCATGCGGCATCTCCATTTTTATCCGCATCGAAATGTCGATACTTTTATAAATATCTATTTGTTCGGTATAACTAAATGTTGCGTAGTGAGCCGTTCGAGCGTCCCGATACGCCCGGATACGTCATGGTTTTACAGAGGGATGGTCGCTTTCGATGCGAGCCTTCGGATTGTTGAGGACGGCAACGGGCGGGGCAAGCTAACGGTCTTTAACATCACTTTTGTCCAAAGCGGCGCAAGCTCTCCAAAGGAGAGCATTCCACCAGAGCTGTACGCGGGCTCGGTGAACCTGAATACCTACGACGCCCTCAATTACGCAAACCTTGCCCAGAACTACGATGATGCCGCAGCGGCCACGAGGAATGGATTGAATGGAGAGTATCTGACTTTTGCGCAAGATATCTGCTGGCTAACGCGGTTGCCGTCATTTGTCGCGATGACCGGGAATCACCGCATCCAGTACCTGCTTCGCTGTCTCGACGATCACGTTGCCCTCGTTCGGATCGCGCCGGATCAATGTGGACGCAAAAGCCTTGGCCTGCGCCGGCGTGATGTGCGGCGGTAGCGGCGGGATGTTCGGATCGGCTTTCACTTCGAGCACGACTGGACGGTCGGCGGCGAGCGCCTCGTCCCAGGCGGCGCCCATGCGCTCGGCGTCGTCCACGTAAATACCTCGCAGCCCGATCAGTTCAGCAAAGCGGTGGTAGGGTACCGACGGGATATCCTGTGATGCCTCGAACTTCGGGTCGCCCTCCATTGCGCGTTGTTCCCATGTCACCTGATTCAGGTCGCTATTGTTCAGTACCATGCAGATCCAGCGTGGATTGGCCCACTGTTTCCAGTACTTTGCGACGGTAATCAGTTCTGCCATGTTATTCATCTGCATCGCGCCGTCGCCGACCAGTGCAATCACGGGACGCTCCGGATAGGCGAATTTGGCCGCGATTGCATAGGGCACGGCGGCACCCATCGACGCGAGTCCGCCAGACAGGGAGCACATCATGCCGCGCTGCACTTTGAGGTCACGCGCATACCAGTTCGCGCACGAACCAGAGTCGCTCGTGACGATGGCATTGGAAGGCACGCGCGGGGACAGCTCCCAGACGCTGCGCTGTGGATTGATGCCGTCTTTGCCGGGTTCATGAGCGCGTTTGTCGAGCGTATTCCACCAGTCAGCAGTCCAGCCTTCGATTTTCTTGCGCCACGCGCGGTCCTCTTTCTGTTCGAGCAAGGGCAGCAACGCGCGCAGCGTCTCCGCGCTGTCGCCGACGAGATTGACTTCCATCGGATAGCGCAGGCTCAGCATGTCGGCCTTCGTATCGATCTGCACACCGCGTGCAGCCCCTTCTTTCGGTAAAAACTCCGCATACGGAAAGCCTGAGCCGATCATCAGCAGCGTGTCACACCCGGTCATCAGGTCGTAGCTTGGCCTGGTGCCGAGCAGGCCGATCGACCCGGTGACCCACGGGAGATCGTCAGGCAAGACCGCTTTACCGAGCAGGGCCTTGGCGACACCCGCGCCGAGTTTTTCTGCAACAGCAATCACTTCGTCCGTCGCGTGCAGTGCGCCGGCACCGACCAGGATGGCCACTTTTTTGCCGGCATTGAGCACGTCCGCTGCCTGTTGCAGGTCATCCGGGTAGGGCGTGACCCGCGGGGCGCGGTAACCGATACCCGAATGCAGTGTGCCGTGTTTGCGGCCCGGCGCTTCGTAGGGCAGGTCCTGCAGGTCGTTTGGAAGCACGATCGCCGTGACTTTACGCTCGGAGAGTGCGGTTCGCACCGCGCGGTCGACGAGATGGCGTACCTGCGAAGGCACGCTCGCCTGTTCGACGAAGGCGCCGGCGACGTCCTTGAACATCGAGACCAGATCGAGCTCCTGCTGATAGTGGCCGCCCATTGCTGCCCGAGCTTGTTGGCCGGCGATGGCCAGCACAGGCATGTGATCCATGCGGGCGTCGTACAGACCCGTGACCAGGTGCGACGCACCCGGTCCCGAGGTGGCGATGCACACACCCAGCTCGCCGGTGAACTTCGCATGGGCCGATGCCATGAAAGCCGCCATTTCCTCATGGCGCACCTGCACAAATTCGATCTTTCCCTTTGCCTGGTTCAGTCCACCAAACACGCCGTTGATGCCGTCTCCCGGGTAGCCGTAGATGCGCCGTACGCCCCAGGCATGGAGTCGATCGACGATGAAGTCACCAACGGTCTGGCTCATTGCGATCTCCCGATGAAGAGATGAGGACGGTTCGGCAACAGGAACATTCCTGGACGGCGCGCCCCCGATTTCTGAAATCCTAGAGAATGGGTGCACCGCCGGTGACGGCGATGGTCGCGCCGGAGATGTAGCTCGCTTCGTCAGAAGCCAGCATGACATATGCGGGTGCCAGTTCGGCGGGCTGGCCCGGGCGCTTCATCGGTACCTGCGCGCCAAATTTTTCGACCTTATCCGGTGGCATCGTTGCCGGAATCAGCGGTGTCCAGATCGGTCCCGGCGCGACGCAGTTCGCACGGATGCCTCTTCCGGCAAGCAGTTGTGCAAGTCCCCCCGTGAAGTTCTGGATCGCACCTTTGGTTGTCGCGTAGACGAGCAAGGCCGGATTCGGATGATCGGCGTTAATCGACGCCGTGTTGACGATCGACGCGCCCGGTTTCATATGCCGTACCGCAGCCCGTGTGATCCTGAACATGGCGCCGATATTGGTATCGACGGTACGATGCCACTCTTCGTCGGTGATCTCGTCAAGCGAGGCATGCGTCATCTGGTATGCGGCATTGTTGACCAGTACGTCGAGCTTGCCGAAGGCATCGACCGCCTGCTGCACGATGGCGTTGCAATGGTGAGCGTCCGTCACATCGCCACGTGACAATACGGCCCGCCGGCCAGCTTTTTCGATCCAGTGCGCGGTTTCGTGGGCATCGTCGTCTTCGTCGAGATAGGCGATCAGCACATCGGCACCCTCGCGCGCGAAGGCAATCGCGACGGCCCGGCCAATGCCGCTGTCGCCGCCGGTCACGATCGCCGCCTTGCCGGCGAGCCGTCCTGAGCCTTTGTACGATTCCTCACCGTGATCCGGCACGGGATCCATTGAAGCGGTATGTCCTGGCACGTCGCTTTGCTGCTGTGCCGGAAAGGGAGGGGCGGGACGATTGGCGTGGGACATGACATTCTCCGTCGAATTCAACATCGCGAGCCACGTGAAGTCACGTGCTGCGTCCTCAATCGGTCGCAGCAAGAGGCGATCCCGCTAGTGCATGCAACCAGAACGATTCGATGCGGTACGTCGAGGAGAGAATTTTGCGGCAACCGCGGCGGTGTCCCGTGTTGTACTAAAGATGACCGTCACACCGCATAGATAGTGAAGCGATCAACCAGTGGCGACCGCTATGTCGCGTATGAAAATTCTGCGACCGGATTGAAAAGAGTGCATTACGCCCGATATTCCGGTCCCCGTGACCGGTCAGAATCCGCAATCGGCCAAGGCGACGGCGAGCCAGGTTGCAGCACTCCTTGATAACTGAATCTCTCTCTAGGCGAGCTGAATGTGTCCTCTTTGAATGGCATCACAACTCACGGCTTCGACCTCTATCTGGAGTCCGTTCGCGGCGCCGACGCGCAGGCGCCCTCCCAGGAACGCGAAGGGTCGCATGCGGTTCTCCAGAATATTCTGCTAAAGCGAACGGTCGCGCTCGGCAAGAGTGTTCACCATCTCTGCCATGTTCTCGGTTCCCCAAGTGCATAGCGGGACGATCTTATCGGCCAGACTACGACCGAGCGGAGTTAACGCGTAGTCCACGCGTGGCGGCACCTCCTTATAGTCGGTCCGCGCCAGCACACGATCGGCCTCCAGTTCCTTCAATTGCTGGATCAGCACTTTGGCGCTGACACCGTGGACATTGCGTTTGAGTTCGCCGTAGCGCTTCGGGCCGTCGAGCAGGAAGTAAAGGATCAACGGCTTCCACTTGCCCGCGATGATGCTGAGGGTGGCGGCGAGCCCGTAGGAGTACCGGCCACCGCATTTTTCAGAGCAGTCATTCATTTGACAGTTACCAAAAGGTGCATACTTGTCCTGAGGTTATCAGAACTGCATACTGGTCTCAAGTAAGCAGTTCGCTGCTTCCCAACCACGCCAAGGAAGGATGCACATGATGACCAGACTGAATGGAAAGACCGCTGTGATCACCGGTGGGGCTACCGGCATCGGCCGGGCCGCAGCAAAACGCTTCATCGAGGAAGGTGCCTTCGTTTTCATCTTCGGCCGCCGGCAGGAGGCGCTCGACGCCACTGTCGCCGAACTTGGGCCCAATGTCCGCGCGGTGAAAGGCTCGGTCTCCGATGAGGCCGACCTCGACCGACTCTACGCGGCGGTGCAAGCCGAGCGCGGAACACTCGACATCGTCTTTGCCAATGCCGGGGCGGGAAGCATGCTTCCGCTTGGCAAGATCACCGCCGAGCACATCGACGAAACCTTCGACACCAATGTGAAGGGTACGATCTTCACAATCCAGAGGGCGCTGCCGCTGATGAGCGAGGGCGGTTCGATCATCCTGACCGGATCGAGCGCGGGCACCACGGGTGCGCCGGGAATGAGCGCATACAGCGCGAGCAAGGCAGCCGTGCGCAACCTCGCGCGGACCTGGGCGCAAGATCTCAAGGGCACTGGCATCCGGGTAAATGTGCTGTCGCCAGGCGCGACGGCCACGGAACTCGCGAAGGAGGCGCTGGGCGAGGAAGGTCAGAAGGCCTATGCCTCGATGACGCCACTCGAGCGCATGGCCGATCCGGCGGAGATCGGAGCGGTGGCGGCCTTTCTTGCGT
This sequence comes from Paraburkholderia phenazinium, assembly GCF_900141745.1. NCBI lineage: Bacteria > Pseudomonadati > Pseudomonadota > Betaproteobacteria > Burkholderiales > Burkholderiaceae > Paraburkholderia > Paraburkholderia phenazinium. Next base: position 1,998,364 of record NZ_FSRM01000002.1, read on the forward strand.
CGCAGGACAGCAGTTTCATGACCGCTAGCGAGGTCGCCGTCGACGGTGGTCTGGCGCAACTCTGACACCAGGCATATACGGATAGCAACTCAATGCGCCGTGAGCTATCCATCGCAGTCAAGGCGACATGCATCGATGTAGTCCACTGTGAGCGTCGAGTTCCTCCCTGGATGCTCTCTGGGCTTCTGCGGGCATCGTCGATTCAGTGCAGGGTCGCCTCGGCAATGCCGGCCAGCGCGCAGACCACAACGACGGCGAGCGGTGGAATCTTCCAGCGCGTCAGCAGGAAAAAGCCGATGGCCGCGACGGCAAAGTCGAGTTCCGAGCGAATCGCACTGGTCCAGATCGGCGAGTACAGCGCGGTGGCCAGGAGTCCAACGACTGCAGCATTCACTCCTGCAAGCACTGCCGCCATCGATTGGCGAGCGCGCAGCGCTCGCCAATAAGGTAGCGCTGCAAGCACAAGTAGAAGGCCTGGCAGAAATATTCCCGCTGTAGCGAGCAACGCGCCGGTCCAGTGATTCGGCGCTTTGACCATCATCCATCCAAGAAATGCCGCGAATGTAAACAAGGGGCCCGGGACGGCCTGCGCGGCGCCGTAGCCTGCCAGAAAATCGTTCGAAGTGACCCAGCCGGTTGCGACAGTTTGCTGTTGCAGAAGCGGCAGCACGACGTGACCGCCGCCAAACACCAGGGCACCGGAACGATAGAATGCCTCGAAGACCTTGAATGCCTGACCCGCGCGAAGTCCGTCAAGGACAGGAAGCCCGAACAGCAAGATACAGAACAGGATCAGCGCGGCGGCGCCCACCGTGCGGGAAACAGGGAATTCGTGTGTGTGTCGTGGTACATGGCCGCCGTCTGACGATGCCGTCGTGTGGCACAACGCAGATCCGAGCACAGCACCGAGGCCGATAACGATGAGTTGCGCATAAGCGGTCGTCAGAATGCTGAGTACCGCTATAGCGATGAGCGCGATGGCCGCTCTGCGGTGATCGGGACAAAGGCGACGCGCCATGTCCCAAACTGCCTGAGCGACGACGGCGACAGCGACAAGCTTCAGACCGTGTATCAAGCCGCTACCGACCGGGCCACCCAGGTTCGGGGCGATGGCAGCGAAGCAGAGTAACAGCAGGACCGAGGGTAGCGTGAAGCCACACCAGGCAGCGAGTCCTCCGAGCCACCCTGCTCGCAGAAGGCCGATCGAAAATCCCACCTGGCTACTGGACGGTCCTGGAAGGAACTGACAAAGTCCGACCAGATCTGTGAACGTTTCGTCATCAAGCCAGCGAAGCCGCTCGACGAATTCGCGGCGAAAATAGCCCAGATGAGCAATCGGACCGCCGAAGCACGTCAGTCCAAGTTTGAGGAAGACCGCGAGAACTTCCAGGACGGCACCTCTTCGACTCGAGTGCGGTGATGCGATATCAGTTTTCATACGTGGGTGTGAAGTGCCACCGCGCCGTCATCGTGGCTCGTTGAGATTGCGATTGGCATCGGCGCCGGGAAATGAAACATGGACTGCGAGTCCCTGGCCGCCGATGCCAGTATCAAAGTCCAACCTTGCTCCAAAGTACTCCGCGATGCGGGCGACGATTGACAGGCCGAGTCCGCTGCCGTTCGCACCATTGCCAGTCACGCGAAAGAAGCGATCGGTCAGACGCGTGATGTCCTCCGTATCCACGCCGGGGCCGTTATCTCCGACTGTCAGCACGACCGCATCGGCGTCGCGCCTGATAGAGACCTCGACTCGGCCGCCCTCATCGCAATACTTGATCGCATTGTCAATCAGGTTGTCGAGCACAATGTCCATCAAAACCGGCTCCGCCATGACCATGTAGTTAGTGTCGCCGACCAGAGCGACGGTCATGCCTTTTCGTCGAGCGTCTGGCTCGTTGGTGGCAATGGCATCCTTGACGAGCGCAGCAAGTGCAACAGGTTGCGCAGGTACCTTGCGATGTTCGTCGAGCCGGGCCAGCAGAAGCAACTGTTCGGCAAGATGGGCGCTGCGATCCACGCCCTGTACGACCCGCTGCATGGCAAGTTGTTGCTGGGCGGCGTCCTGAGCCGCGAGCGCAACTTGTGCCTGAACCTTGATCGCGGCCAGCGGTGTCTTCAGCTCGTGCGCAGCGTCAGCGGTGAATGCTCGCTCGCGGTTGATTGAAAGTCCTAGTCGTGACAACAGTTGATTGATTGCATCGACAAGTGGACGGACTTCGACCGGCGTCGGCCCGATCCTGATCGGCTCGAGTTTGCTGGCATCTCTTGTCCGGATCGCCTTCGAGAGCGCCTCAAGAGGCGCCAGACTGTGACCAATACTGATCCAGACCAGCAATGCGAGAACTGGCAACGCCAGAGCGATCGGCTTCGCAATACGAAGTGCTACCCCGGTGGTCAGGTCACTGCGCTGATTGGTTGACTCTAGCACTCGTACCGTACGACCTGACACACCATCGTGAAGCACATAGGTATGCCACGGCTGGCCGCCAAGTGTTACCCTTCGCGCGCTTGCTGTGGCGTCGGCTGGTACCTCGAACGCATCCAGGGACTCGAGCTGCGCGCTGCTGGCCAGGACGCGTCCCTGTGCATCGCGCACCTGGAAGAGCGCTTCGCGCGGCGACTTGTCGCCATCGTTGCCGTTTGTGTGGCCGGGACCGCGGCCGTATTCGGTACGCGCGTCGATACGCGTCCTGGACAGGACCGAGAGGTCGTTCTGATCGAGCAGAACGATGAACTGCGCGAGTTGAACAAGGCGCGCGTCGTCCCATTCTCCAACCTCGCGCGTCGCCTCACGGTAACTCCAGCCGAGGGCGATAGCCCACACCAGGATAATGCTCGCGAGCACTAGCAGCGCGAGTCGACCGCGTATCGATCCTGGCATCATGCCTGCTCCATCACGTACCCGATACCCCGGACGGTTTTGATCAAATCCGCCCCAAGCTTTTTACGCAAGTTGGATATATGTACTTCAATCGTGTTGCTTTCGACTTCTTCGTGCCATCCGTACAAGCTTTCTTCAAGACGAGATTTGGATTGCGGCACACCCTGGTGCGTCAGCAACTGATGCAGCACGGCCCATTCGCGAGCAGTCAGCGGAATGCGGACATCGTCGCGCAATACGGTCTTGGCGGCCGGATCGACAGTCAGAGCGCGATATCGGAGGACTTCGACGCCGCGCCCCTGCGAGCGCCTTAAAAGCGCACGACAGCGTGCAATGAGTTCCGTCAGGTCAAAAGGCTTGCCTAGGTAGTCGTCCGCACCCGCCTCGAGGCCGCCCACCTTGTCGGCAACCGTCCCTTTTGCGGTGAGCACAAGCACTGGCACATTCTTCCCACAGCCCCGCAACCATCCCAGGAGTTCGAGGCCCGACATTCGGGGCAGTCCGAGATCGAGCACGACCAGCGCATAGTCGGTGGTTTCGAGAGCCAGTTGCGCGTTGCGACCGTCCTGCGTCCAGTCGACCGCAAAATTTGCGTGACGAAGTCCTGCTTCGACACCACTACCAATCAGATCGTCATCTTCGACAAGAAGTATTCGCATACAGGTGCGCCCAGAGAAGCATCCGGCAAAACTGTCATCGACGCGGCAACGCGCCTGGCCATATTTGCCAGTGTAACCACGTTGGGGCAATGAAAGCGCATGATGCCGACCTGCTTAAGATTTCCTTCAGGTTCGGCCATTAGTATCAGCTAACCGCGCATGGATGCACAGTTGTCACCTGGAACCAGCCGAGGTCCATCGGTTGATCGATCGCTACAAGGAAAATGAAAGTGCCTTCGATATCTACGTTCGTCCGCATCGGCGAGTTGCGCCATGACACCATCCACGATCGACATGCTACGAGCCTGTCTCCTGACAGCGTTAACTGCTGCCACCGCGATAGAAGCCGCGGCACTTCTGGCTATCGGCCCGTTCCGTGTTTCCGAAGACGTGCTTACATCGATGATCTTTCGCGCAGCAACGGAGGTGGCGATTGCGTGCATGCCGCTGGTCACAAGACGACTTGCGTGCCCGCGATTGCTTCGGTTCTGTCCGGATGCCTGTGGTTCTTCATCTCCGGTTCAATCGCAAGGCTTTCGAGTGGGCCAGGTGTTAGCGGTAGCATCTTCGAAACCGATGTTCGCGGGTTCCGTTGAATCCACGGGCGAGCAATGAACGCAATCAAAACCAGGCGACCACTCCATGGCGGATTTTCGACGATCGGCTGAAGCACGTTATGACGGCGTAGCGCGTCTCCTTCACTGGTCAATCGTAGTGTTGATCACGATTCAGTTCGTGATTGGCTGGACGATGCCTGATGTTCATCACGATACAAAGCCGGTTGGACTGATCGCGTGGCATCTCGGCGTCGGTGCGACGCTGGTTGCCGCTATGGCGCTAAGAATCATCTGGCGACTCACGCATCGGCCTCCGCCCGACGCATTGTCGCCAATATTGAGTGCCGCTTCCCGGATCACCCATCTGCTTCTCTACGCCGCGCTGGTTATCGTGCCGGTGTTGGGATGGATCAACGCATCTTCACGTGGCTGGACCGTAAATTTTTTAGGCGTCGTGCCATTCCCCGGCTTGACCCCGGCAGGTTCCGCATTCGGACACGCGATGGGGGACGTCCATGGAGTCCTGGCGTGGGTGCTGTTTGCACTGATCGCGGTACATGTTGCTGCGGCGTTGTTTCACCGCTTTGTGCTTCGCGATCAGGTCATGCATCGGATGTTGCCGTAATGTTAGCAATTCCGGCGCAATCGGAAAAATGCCCTGGCCAATTGGGCTCAGCGCTTGCCCCGATGCAGCCGATACATCGTACAGGCCCGAATACATAACTCCGAATCCGGCCGCCGCGATCGCGACTCGTGAATTTCGGTCAACCATCCCCTGTGGGTCGTTCTGAGTCGACCACCGCCGGGCTCATTGCGGCCACAAACCGTCCAAGCCAGCGAGGGAGAGAACGATGGGGATAGCGGGCGGCGTCCAGTCCGGCAGGAGTTACTGAACCTCGCCGCTCGCCAGTTCGTGATCGAAAAGCCACATCGGTGAATATGAATAGCGTCCGTGTCGAATCGGTGTGTCAAGCAAAGAAAGCGATCGCCTGGCCGTTCAACTTTGGCTTATCGACAATCGGGCCCAGGCAGCGCCCGTCGGCGAAGTCGAACGCAATGACGGTGTTCTGAGCGACGCAAAACAAATATCCCTCGGAGTCGAAGCGCAGACCCCGAGGACGATGAAAGTTCGTCTTCCGATCCACCCGGAACACGCGGACAAGGCTACCGGTTGAACTGTCGTACTCGCGGACGGTACATACCGCGTCCGGTTTTCCGAAGGGAAACTCGCTGGACACAAGCACGTTCCCGTTCGGCCCGATCGTGAGATCCAGTGGACTCACTGCGTCGTCCGTAATGAAGCGAGAAGCATGCAGTTCACCGTCCTGATCAAACACGACGATGTTGTTTTCACCCTCACCGTCCGGACCGATGCCGGACGCGAGGAAAAGCTTGCCATCCGTGCCGAAGGCGAATCCGCGAGGGTACGGAACCACACCGGCGGGCAGTACGGATTGCGCGGCGCCGTCGAGATAGGGGGGAAACGCGGCAATTGTCCGCGCGCTACGCAGTCCAACGTAATAGCGGCCATCGGGTCCCAGGTGGCCACCTCCGGCATTCAGTCCTGGAACGGCACCTGTGTCGCGTACCACCGTCCCTTTGGTGTCGAGTGTAAGGATGCGGTCGTTTCCGCTATTGACATAAAGATGCTGCCGATCCGGACTGACGCTCATGCCGCGAGGATCGACGATGCGAGGGTCGTCGCTGAACGAACCAATGAAAGTACCGTCGAGTCGGAATGACAGGAGCACCCCGTATCCATCGCCGTTCGAACCAGAAGCGCTGGTAACCAGAATGCTCATATCGAGTCCTGCGAGATAGGTTGGAAACTCTCGCCCTGCCGTGCCTTAGTGGCCAACGCAACGACCGGCGCTACGTTAGCGCAGGTCGCTGCGTCGTTCAGGGCGTGCTTATGTGAAGGGAGTCAAGCACCGGAATCCGCTCTTCCGGGTCTGGATGGTGGGGTGCAGAATTACGCCGCCTGCGTTTCAGCATGGAATGGGTAGTCGGTGTAACCGCGTGCGTTTCCGCCATAAAAAGTACTCCGGTCGTACCGGTTGAGCGGCAGATTCAACCGCAGGCGCTCGGGCAGATCGGGATTGGCGATGAATTGGCGGCCAAACGCGACGATGTCCGCGTGGCCCGCTTCGATGATCGCGTCCGCAGTCTCTTTCGTGAAGCCGCCTGCAGCGATTAGCGTGCCGGTGAACTTCGGGCGCAGATGGCGCGCCGCGACCGGATCGTGAACTTCGCCGATCGTTTCCGTGCCCTTGATACGTGGCTCGACCACGTGGAGATAGCCGATGCCGCGCTTGTCCAACTGCTCCGTCACGTAACCGAAGGTGGTTTCTGGGTCGCTGTCATGCATCGAGCCATAGGTGCCACTTGGTGCAATGCGCACGCCAACCCGATCCGCTCCCCACACCGAAATCAGTGCGTCCGTCACTTCGAGCAGAAAACGGGCGCGATTTTCAATCGGTCCACCGTACTCGTCGGTGCGTGTATTCGAACCGTCCTGGAGAAACTGGTCCGGCAGGTAGCCGTTTGCGCCGTGCAGTTCCACACCGTCGAAGCCCGCGCGCAGTGCCCGCTCGGCACCCCTGCGGAAGTCCTCGACAATGGCGGGGATTTCGTTCAATTCAAGCGCGCGGGGCATCGCGAATTCGACTTCGCCGTTCACCGAATACGCATGGCCTTCGGCTTTCAGCGCGGACGGAGCAACGGGCGGCGCGCCACCTGGCTGAAGATCGGGGTGAGACTGACGGCCTACGTGCCACAACTGGAGGAAGATGCGCGCGCCTTTGGCGTGCACGGCATCCGTGATGCGGCGCCACCCTGCAATCTGATCGTCGGAGTAGATTCCCGGGGCCATTGCGTAGCCGTAGCCTTGAACCGAAACGGGGGTTGCCTCCGTGACGATGAGACCACCTTCGGTTGCGCGCTGCGTGTAGTACTCAACCATCAGATCGCCCGGCACATCGCCGGGCTCCGAACGCATGCGTGTCAATGGCGCCATCGCGACGCGATGGGAAAGCGTGTAAGGACCTACTTTGACGGCTGAAAACAACTTGCTCATGAAGTTACTCCTTGCGGATCAGTTAGCACCGGCTTGCGGCACGAGTGCGGTAACACGTTCGATGGCTGTTGCAACTGCGGCAGCGAGCCACAACGGCGATTTGCTGTCGGTCAGACCTCTCCTGGTAGCGGTTCGCCAGACAGCGGTTTTGCCCAGTGGGTGCATGGTCAGTGCAAAGGTGCGCGCTTTCGTCGCCTGGACCGAGGAGATATTCGGCCCTCAGATTGAGGCCTTGCCGATCGAGGCGCCGCCGTCGACAAACAACGTTTGACCCGTAATGAAAGCAGCATCGTCGGACAGCAAAAAAGTGATGGCTGCGGCAATCTCGTCTGGCTTGCCGAAGCGTTTCATTGGGACGGCAGCAAGATACCGCTGCTCTCCTTCGCTTCCTGGCGCGTTGTTGGCTCTAAACAGTTCGGTTTCCGTGGGGCCGGGTGCGACGGAATTGACCGTGATGCCGGTGGTCGCCAGCTCAAGCGCCCAGGAGCGCGCAAAACTCACCAGGGCGGACTTGGCGGCCGCATAAGCCGTACGTTCCACGATGCCAAGGACAGTGAGGCTCGTTATGTTGACGATTCGGCCCCAGCCTTGGGCGCTCATATGGGGCAGCAGAGCTTGCGCCGCCTGTATAGCTGGATGCAGATTGAGCGACATGACGGAGTCAAGCGTGTGCAGATCGATGGCGCCCAGCCTCTGCGGTTTGACGAGGCCAACGTTATTGACCAGGCCGTCGAACTTGTATTTCGCCACAAGACTATCGAGCACAGCCTGCGTTTTCACGCGGTCGGAGAGGTCGACAGACACGAGTGTTCCTGGGAAGCCAGGGTCGTCTGCCTGACGCGCCAGTCCCACTACCCGGTGCCCGTCTGCGTTCAGCCGCGCCGCGACGGCTCTGCCGATGCCTTTGCTGGCACCGGTTACAAGAAAAGTGCGTGATTTCATCTTGCCTCGATGTTGATGTAACGGTTTGCCTGTTCAATCGTTCCCGGCGGCTTACGGCCGGGAACGAAGCAAGACCGATTCAGGATACCGAATCAAGCTTCTTGCGGAGAACCGGCAACATATCCTGAGGCTCCGGACGGCGCGTATAGTCCGGGTTGACCTCCGAGTACACGATCGTTCCGTCTTGCCCGACCACGTAGCGCGCCGGCATTGGCAACGTCCAACTATCGTCGCCGTTGAACGCCGGTAGATCGTTCTTGAGGTTCTTGTACAGATCCACGAGATAGTCGGGCAAAGCAAAGCGGATGCCGAATGCGGCTGCCACATCGTTGTGCGTGTCGCTCAGGATCGGGAAGCTCAGCTTGTTGGTACGGACGGACTTGCGGCTGTTCACGGCATTCTGCGGCGAGATCGCGATCAGGCTGGCACCTTCGGCCTTGAACGATGGTAGCGCTTCTTCAAGGGCCGTCAGTTCAAGATTGCAATACGGGCACCATACGCCACGGTAGAAACTGATCACGATCGGTCCCTGCTTCAGCAGTTCGACAGACGACACGGGTTTGCCATCCGGATCATTGAGGGTAAATTCCGGCGCGACGTCGCCTGCTTTCAGAGCGCGTGCAGCCTGACCGGACGCCGCGAGTTCGGCTGTCGCACGTTCCATGATCGGATGGATTTCCGGCGGTGCAAAGTACGGGGCCTTTCCGCCTTTGAAATCGGTCTTGAATGCGTCGAGCCTGGCTTGAAGTGACATGTCAATTCCTTTCCTGATGAGGTTTAACGCACATTGCGTGGTAGGAATAGTCAGTCAATGCAAACCCGCGGAGAAGACAGCATGCATGCATAACTGTCATTCCTGCTGGGCATGGGGGATGACCAAAAGAACAGAGCGGCGGCGTGGGCAAGTGGCCGCGCGGCGCTCGTCAACGCGCGTGACCTGGGCGACGTCCGATCTGCGGGTAACCATCCCGATTGCATGTTAGAGGCCAGGCTTTCGTTCGCTCATCCACTTTACGATCGCCCGGATCGCGATGCGAGAAGCAGCTGCTGGTGCCCGTCTCCAGCGTTGCGACGACCATCATGTCATCATCAGACAGCTCGTCGAATCAGGCGGTAGCCTTCAGGGCGGCCGGGTAACGATCGCCGTGAATCTCGACGTTCGCGAGCGCCTGGTCGATGTGCTGAAGCTCGGTCCCGGTCAGTTCCACTTCAGCCGACCCAAGGTTTTCCTCCAGACGATGCAACTTCGTCGTGCCGGGAATCGGTACGATCCAGGGCTTCTGGGCGAGCAGCCATGCGAGTGCAACCTGAGCTAGCGTCGCACCTTTGCTCCTGGCTATGGCCCCGAGCGCGTCAACAAGTGGCTGATTTGCCTGAAGTGCCTCGGGCGTGAAGCGCGGTACCTTGCTTCGAAAGTCGTCGCTGCCAAAGACCGCGTTTTGGGCGATTGCGCCCGTGAGGAAACCCTTGCCGAGGGGGCTGAACGGCACGAAGCCGATGCCGAGTTCCTCCAGCGTAGGCAGGATCCTTTCCTCGGGCTCGCGCCACCACATTGAATACTCACTCTGAAGCGCCGCCAGGGGCTGCACAGCATGCGCGCGCCGGATGGTCTGCTCTCCAGCCTCTGAGAGGCCGAAGTGCTTTACCTTGCCTGCCTGGATGAGTTCCTTCACCGTGCCGGCGACGTCCTCGATAGGCACCTGTGGATCCACGCGGTGCTGGTAAAGCAGGTCGATGACGTCGGTTTTGAGACGCTTGAGCATCCCTTCGACCGCCGACCGGATATGGTCCGGCCGGCTGCTCAAAACTTGCTGTTTTCCGTCATCGCCGAAGGTGAAGCCGAACTTGGTCGCGATGACTACGTGATCGCGGACGGGCGCCAGTGCTTCGCCAACGACCTCTTCGTTGAGATACGGCCCATAGACCTCGGCGGTATCGAAAAAGGTCACGCCCCGATCGAAGGCGGCCCGGATTAACTCCACAGCCTTTGATCGACTGATGGCCGGGCCGAAACCGAAGCTCAACCCCATGCACCCAAGGCCAAGCGCTGAAACCTCAAGTCCAGAACGGCCGAGTTGCCGCTTATCCATGATGCGCTCCTTGCAGTTGACGACGTGGGCAAGTGGCCCGATGTCCTCAACTTTAGAAGTCTCGGTTTCAAGTGACTAGTAGAATAAATCTTGTATCAGTATCAACTTCAGCTTGATACTGGGCGCTGTGTCAGACCATTCTATTCGCCCCCCATCAGAAGAATTGACCATGTCTGTCAATGACTTTAAGGCCATCGCGATGTTCGCCAAAGCCGTGGAACTCGGCAGCATCCGGCAGGCTGCACTGGCTCAAGGCGTCACACCCCAGGCAGCCAGTCAGACCATCGCACAACTGGAACTGCATCTGGGAGTTCGTCTGTTGCATCGGACGACGCGTAGCCTCGCTCTGACCGAGGAGGGCCAACGATTTCTGGAAAATACCCAGCCCGCTCTGGCGGCATTGGACAGGGCCGTGGCCCAAGCACGGGAGTCCAAGGATGAAATCGCGGGCCCGCTGCGCATCGTTGGACCGAAATCGTCGTTCGCCGCGCTCCTCATGCCACTGCTCGACGAGTTCTGCCGCGCGCACCCCGGTATCCAGCCGGACGTCCAGCTCGATGACGGTATCGGCAATTGGGTACTGGATCGCGTCGATGTCGGTTTCAGGATTGGGGCGTCGGCCGGTGAGGGCGTGATCGGTCGGCCGCTTTTCCCGATCCAGATGATCGTATGCGCGGCGCCCGACTATCTCAAGGCGCACGGAACGCCATCGACAGTCGATGACCTGGCGGCGCACCGCTGCAGCGTATTCCGGCATCCGGACACCGGCAAGGTAGCGCCCTGGTACTTGACCGTGGATGGCAAGCTCGAACATCGGCAGGTGTCCCCTGCGTTCGCGACGGACGATTCAGAGCTGGAAGTGCAAGCAGTGCTCGCGGGGCAAGTCATGGGGCAGCTCTCGAGTCTCTCGGCTGCGTGCCATATCCGCGCGGGACGACTGGTTCCCGTTCTCTTGCCGCATATGAGCACGTACTTTAGTTTGCACGTTTACTACGGAAGCCGAACTGCTCAACCCAAGAGAGTCCGAGCGTTCCTGGATCTCGCCATTGCCCGCCTGCACGATTGCGGCGACTACGTGCTCGCTGACAAAGAGCTAGCGCAGTTCAATTCGCGATTGCGGCGAGCCATCCGGGCGCGGTAGCGCACCCAGCACGCGGTTCGGTTCGGATCGTTCACCTACCGACTGATCGACCGAATTCGGCTGCGAAGCGGTCATCCGCCGGCGTCGAGCGAAGGTCAGCAATGGGTCGACTTGGTGTGTTCGCCATCGGCCCGGTCTCGGCCATCTGCAGTTGTTCGAGTGGGCGCCGGTTCCATGTTGAGTATCAACCTGTCGTTGGCGTGCGTCCCACTGACGTCGGATTTGAACTGCCGGCAGACATGACCTTTGAGATGGTGAAGATCGACAGGGACGTGCTGGGAATGGATCCCGATGAGCGCTCCAGAACGATCAGTGCGTTGACAAGCATGGGCCATGAGATGGGCGCCGTGGTCGTGGTCGAAGGAATTGAGAACGCGGCGCATCACAACGTCGCGCGGGCAAGCCGGGCCGAATTCGGTCAAGGTTTCTTCTATAGCCGTGCACTCGGTGCCAGCCAGCTGAAAGCATTTCTCCAGACCGCCAATGCCCCTTCCTCAAAGCCGGCGGGAGTTGCAACCGTGCTCGGCGCGTTAGCGGAGGCGTTGCGGCAGTATCCGGTACAGGTTTGCTGGTTTATGACGACGCTACATCAGCCCACTGGCGCGACGACCACTTGAATCAGGACGATGGGCGGCGAACCATCGAGGTCCGCTCATGTGGCAGCGGAGGCGTTCATATCCGGCCCAATCGACACTTGACGCAGTTCGTCAGCGATGATCGAGATCAACGCGTCAGCCGCCGCACTCAGCGGCCGGCGCGGGTGGCTCACACAGACGATATGGCGCACGATGCGCGGCGCGAGGATCGGATAGGCGCGCAACGTGCCTTGCCGCACGGCACGTTCAACGGCGATGCGCGGCAGGATCGTGGCAAAACGCGTGCTCTCCACGAGCTTGACGATGGTGGAGAGCACATCGATTTCGAAGCGCGGCGCAAGCAGGATGTCTTCATGCTGCGCGGCTGTATCGAGCACGCCGCGCAGGCCATGACGTTTGGTCGGCAACACGAGCTCCAGTTCGGGCAACTGCGCCAGTTCGATCGCGTGCGGCAGATCGGGGCCGTGGGTGGCGCTGGTGACCAGCACCATCTCCTCATCGAGAAGCGGCTGCGCGTCGAGCGACAGCCGCGAGCGGGGCTTGTTGATCAGCGCAGCGTCGAGCTGGCCGCCCGCCACCCAATCGATGAAAGTGGCGCTATAACCGTCCGCCACGGTCACTTCGACGTGCGGATAACGCGTATGAAAGCGCGACAGCGAATCCGCGAGGACGCTCTCCGTCACCGAGGCGATCAGCCCAATCGCAACGTGACCGGTCACAACTTCGTCGCGCTGCACGAGTTGCTGCCGGGCATGGGCGAGATCGCGCACGATCGGCAGGAACAGGCGGTACATCAGCCGCCCCGCCGCGGTCGGGGCCATGCCGTGCGCACCGCGTTCGAAGAGTTGCTGGTGCAGTTCGTCTTCGAGCCTGGCAATCTGCATGCTCAATGCGGGCTGCACGATGTTCAGGCGCTTTGCGGCACGCGTGACGGAACCGTCTTCGAACAGCGCGATGAAATACTGGATTTGCTTGAGGTCCATAGCGATCTGAATGGGACATCAACCCGGGTGCGTCAATCCGGCGACCATCAACGTAGCTAATGAGCTCCGTCCACATTATCAGGTCTGCGCCGAAAAGCGCACCAATGGATGTTCCGGATGGTGCCGCTCCAGCCTGCCTGACACGGAAGTTCTATGGATATCGTTTTGTAGGCCGGGTGTCATTGGGGCTAACACGGATATCAGCATTGGTGATTAAAAACATCAAAAAACAGTATTAGAACTTATACAGCGATCTCGCTACGCTTCATTGCATATCTCGCAGCGACCGTTCCCCGGCGCAAAGCGAGGCATTGATGGAGACGTAGATGAATACACGCGATGCCGTCACGAACGGCACCTCTTCCTTGCCGTGGGCCCCGCAATCCGGCGTGCTGACGTTGCGCGACTGGCTCGCGCATCTCGCAAGAACGGATCGTCTGGCGACGATCGACAAGCCCGTCGCGCTCGAACATGAACTCGCCGCCATTGCCAAACGTCTCGACGGCGAGCAGGCCGCGTTTTTCACGAAGCCGGCTGGCCATGACATTCCGGTCGTGAGCGGCTTCATGTCAAAGCGCGCCTGGATTGCTGAAGCTATGGGCGTGGCTGAGTCTCAACTGCTGACGCGATTTCGCGAAGCGGCCGGGCAGCCGATTGCGTCGCAAGTCTTGCCGCGCGACGCTGCGCCGTGCCAGCAGGTGGTGCTGACGAAGGACATCGATCTGCGCGCGTTGCTCCCCATCCCCACGCACAGCGAACATGACAACGGCCCGTATATCACGGCAGGTCTCGTGATCGCGCGCAATCCGCGCACCGGCGTGCAGAACGTGTCGATCAACCGCATCCAGGTGCATGGCCCGGACCGCATGGCGATCCTGCTGCTGCCGCGTCATTTGTACGCGTTTCAAAAGGCGGCGGAAGAGGCGGGCGATGCGCTCGACGTGGCAGTCGCCATTGGCGTCGACCCGCTGACTATGCTCGCTTCGCAAGCAATTACTCCGATCGATCACGACGAGCTGGAAATCGCCGGCGCGCTGCACGGCATGCCGCTGCCGGTCGTCCAATGCGTGACGAACGGCGTGCGTGTGCCCGCGTTTGCAGAGATCGTGATCGAGGGCCGTATCCTGCCCAACGTGCGTGAGCCGGAAGGTCCGTTTGGCGAATTTCCTAAGTACTACAGCGCACGGGAAGCGCGTGAAGTGATCGAAGTCACTGCGCTCACGCACCGCGAGAAGCCGATTTTTCATACGATTGTGCCGGCGGAAATGGAGCATCTGCTGCTCGGCGCGATTCCGCGTGAGGCGACGCTGCTCGCTCACCTGCAGCGCAGCCATCCGGGTGTGAAGGACGTGCACCTTTCGGTAGGCGGCGTGTGCCGCTATCACCTGTGGATCCAGTTCGACAAGAAGCGGGAAGGCGAGGCGAAGAATGTGATCCTCTGCGCGTTCGGTGCGCATTACGACATCAAGCAGGTGGTGGTCGTCGATACCGATGTGGACCTGCACGATCCGGCGGAAATCGAATGGGCGGTGGCGACGCGTTTTCAGGCGGATCGCGATCTGGTGGTGATCGAGGGTGCACAAGGCTCGCCGCTCGATCCGTCCACCACGGTCGGCCAGCCCGAGGATGCGCCGCTTCATCTGCAAGGCGTGAGCGCGAAGATGGGGCTCGACGCCACGCGGCCGGTCGTGTATCCGGCGCACGTGTTCACCCGCGTGCGGATTCCCGGCGAGGACAAGGTCGATCTCGACGCGCTGGTTGCGGCGGACAACGCCAGCTTCGCTGCTTATCTGGGTGCTGACGTGGGCAAGCGCCATGACTGAGCGTCAGCGCGAGCGCATTGTCGTTGGCCTCTCCGGGGCCAGCGGCGCGGTCATCGGCGTGCGCTTGCTCGCCGCGCTGCGCCGGCTTGGCACGCATGAGACCCATCTGATCGTGTCGGCCTCGGGCGCGGTGACGGCCGCGCAGGAGTTAGGTCTCAGCCGTAGCGACCTCGACGGCATGGCCGACGTGGTCCATAACGTGCGCGATATTGGCGCCTCGGTTGCGAGCGGCTCGTTCCTCACCTCCGGCATGGTGATTGCACCGTGTTCGATGAAAACGCTCGCGAGCGTCGCGAACGGTTTCGCCGACAACCTGCTGACGCGTGCCGCCGATGTCATGCTCAAGGAACGCCGCCGCCTCGTGCTGGTGGCGCGGGAAACGCCGTTGAACCTCGCCCATCTGCGCAACATGACACTCGCCACCGAGATGGGCGCGATCGTGATGCCGCCGGTCCCGGCGTTCTACGCGCACCCGCAGACTATCGATGATGTGGTCGATCACACGGTGGGGCGGATTCTGGATCTGTTCGGCATCGAGCATCGTGAGATCGCGCACCGCTGGAGCGGTCTCGCCGACGAATTTGCAGGCCGCGATGAGGGCACAGACCGATGAACCAGCGCGATACGGCGTTCGCCGAAATCAAGCCGCGGACGCCGGCCGAAGCGAAAGAAGCGGCTCCGGGCGCAGCACCACGGCGGCACGTCGGCCGCCCGATGCAGCGCCTCGAGGACCCCGCGATCCTGACAGGCCGCGGCCGTTATGGCGACGACATCGGCGTGAAGCCTGGCACCCTGCACGCCGCGATCTTGCGTTCACCGCATGCGCATGCCGAACTTGCTGCAATCCGCACCGAAGACGCATTGAAGCACCCGGGCGTGCGAGCTGTGCTGACCCGCGATGATCTGCGCGCATGGTCGCGGCCGTTCGTCGTCGGCGTGAAGTCGCCCATGGAGCAATGGTCGCTGGCGATGGACCGCGTGCGTTACGTCGGCGAACCGGTGGCCGTCGTGCTGGCGGAATCGCGTGCGCTGGCGGAAGACGCACTCGACCTGATCAGGGTCGACTACACGCTGCTCGATCCGGTGACGTCAATCGAACAGGCGGCCAGCGACGGCGCTCCCATTCTGCACGAGCGCGTCGGTACCAATGTGATCAGCGATCGCCACTTCCGCTATGGCGACCCGGAGGCCGCGTTCGAGAAGGCGCCGCACCGGGTGAAGCTGGAGGCGCATTATCCACGCAACAGTTGTGCGCCGATTGAGTGCGGTGTGGTGATTGCCGAGTTCCTGTCAGGCAACGAAGGCTACGACGTCACATCGAATTTCATGGGACCGTTCTCACTGCACGCGGTCATGGCGATGGCGCTGAATGTACCGGCGAACCGGCTGCGTCACAAGGCGCCGCGCGACTCGGGCGGCAGCTTCGGCGTGAAGCAGGCGGTGTTTCCCTATGTAGTCCTGATGTGCCTCGCCTCGCGCAAGGCCGGCGCGCCGGTGAAGTGGGTCGAGGACCGGCTCGAACATCTGAGCGCGGCCACCTCGGCGACGGCGCGCTTTTCGACACTCGAAGCTGCCGTGGAAAACGACGGCAGGATCATCGCGCTCTCCTACGACCAGCTTGAAGACTGCGGCGCCTATCTGCGCGCGCCGGAACCCGCGACGTTCTACCGGATGCACGGTTGCCTGACCGGCGCCTACGCGATCCCGAACCTGCTGGTGCGCAATCGTGTCGTGCTAACCAACAAGACACCTACGGGGCTCGTGCGCGGCTTCGGCGGCCCGCAGGTGTATTTTGCGCTGGAGCGGTTGATACAACGGATTGCGCTCACGTTGAAACTCGATGTGCTGGAGGTCTACCGGCGCAATTTTGTCGCGGCGGATGCGTTCCCTTATCGCGCTGCGGCCGGTGCGTTGCTCGACTCGGGCAACTATCAGGAGGCGCTACGTCGCGCGTTGTCGGAGGGCGGCTACGACGAGCTCGTCGCGCGCCGTGAAGCAGCCCGCAAGGAGGGTCGCCTCTACGGCATCGGTTTTGCGGCGATCGTCGAGCCGTCAGTATCGAACATGGGATACATCACTACAGTGATGCCCGCCGAGGCCCGCAAGAAGGCGGGGCCGAAGAGCGGCGCGATTGCGAGCGCGACGGTGAGCGTCGATCTGCTTGGCGGTGTGGTGGTCACCGTGGCGTCCACGCCGGCCGGGCAAGGGCATATGACGGTCTGCGCGCAGGTTGTCGCGGACGTGCTCGGCATCGAGCCGCAAGACATCGTTGTCAACGTCGAGTTCGATACGTACAAGGATGCCTGGTCGGTTGCAGCGGGCAATTATTCGAGCCGTTTTGCGGGCGCGGTGGCCGGTACGGTTCATCTCGCTGCCGTGAGGGTGCGCGACAAGCTGGCGCGGATCGTCGCTAACCAGTACGGCTGCACGACCGATGAGGTGTGTTTCGAAGGCAGACGTATCTATGTGAAAGGCGCCGAAGACAAGGCGATGCCGTTCGGCCGTGTCGCCAGCAATGCGCCGCATTGGGCGCCCGCTCTATTGCCGGAAGGCGAGGAGCCGGGACTGCGCGAAACCGTGTTCTGGACGCCGGAAAACATGGACGCGCCCGACGAAAACGATCGCATCAATACTTCGGCAGCCTATGGTTTTGCCTTTGATTTGTGCGGCGTCGAAATCGATAGCGCCACCGGCCGGATCCGCATCGACCGTTACGTGACGGCGCACGACGCCGGCAAGCTGCTCAACCCCGCGCTCGCCGACGGCCAGATTCGCGGCGCGTTCGCTCAAGGGCTGGGCGCGGCGCTGATGGAGGAGTTTCGTTATGGAGCAGACGGCAGCTTCCAGTCAGGCACGCTCGCCGATTATCTGATGCCCACCACCTGCGAGGTGCCAGATCTGGTCATCGTGCATCTGGAAACGCCGTCGCCGTTCACGCCGCTTGGCGCGAAAGGGCTCGGCGAAGGCAACAACATGAGCACGCCGCCGTGCATTGCCAACGCGGTAGCCGATGCGCTCGGTGTGGAGGACATCCGTTTGCCGCTCACGCCATCGAAAGTGATGGCGTTGATCGGCATCGACGATCCCGAACCATCGCGACCGGAGCTCCGCGAGGCGCCTGCCACGAAACCGGCCGTGCCGGGTGGCGGCAAGGCACTGACCGCGCAGGGCACGGTAGATCTACCCGCTACGCCCGAGGCAATCTTCGCGGTGCTGATGGATCCGAATGCGCTCGCCAAAGTGATCCCGGGCTGTCATGCGCTGGAGTCGACGGGCACCAACCAGTACCGCGCGGATGTCACTGTTGGGGTGGGCATGATCAAGGCACGCTTCGAGGCGCAAATCGGGCTATCGGATCTCGATCCGCCGCATCGGCTGACACTGGCCGGCGCGGGAATCTCGCCGCTAGGCAGCGCACGCGGCAACGGCCTGATCGAACTGACGGCGACCGCGCAAGGCACGCGGCTTTCGTACGACTACGAAGCGCAGGTGTCGGGCAAAGTCGCAGCGGTCGGCGGCCGCATGCTCGAGGGCGCGGCGAAGGTCGTGTTGCGCCAATTGTTCGAATCGCTTGGACGTCAGGCGTCGGGAAAGCCTCTGAAAATGAGCGGATCGTGGCTGTCGCGCCTGTTGGCGATCTTCAGGAGAACGACATGAAACCGGCGCCATTCGATTATCTGCGCGCCATGACGACGCAGGATGCGCTCGATGCGCTGGCCGAGACCGGCGAGGACGCGCGCGTCCTCGCAGGCGGCCAGTCGCTGATGGCCGTGCTCAACATGCGGCTCGCGCAACCGCGTCTCCTGATCGACATTTCGCGCACCGAGGAACTGAACACGGTACGCGTCGACAACGAGGCGGGCTATCTGGTGGTGGGGGCGGCGGCGACACAGGGCAGCGTCGAGTGGCGCGAGTGGCTGGTGAACGAAACGCCCTTGCTGATGATGGCCTTCCCGTATATCTCGCATTTTCAGATTCGCAACCGCGGCACGGTCTGCGGCTCGATTGCGCACGCCGATCCGAGCGCGGAATTGCCGCTGGTGCTCACTGCGCTGGGTGGCGAGGTGGTGCTGCGCTCGAAGAAGAAAAAGCGCGTGCTGGCCGCCGCGGATTTCTTTCAGGGCATGTTGATGACGGCACGCGCGCCGGACGAACTGGTTGAAGCGGTCCGCTTCCCGCTTAAAAAAACGGGCGAACGCTATGGCTTTACGGAGTTCTCGGCACGGCACGGTGACTTCGCCATGGTGGCCTGCGCAGCAGTCGTGACGCCTGACTCCATCAGCCTCGCGGTGGGCGGCGTGGCGGACCGGCCGGTCGTCGAACGCTGGCCGTATCTGAAGGGCGATGATCTGCGCGGCGCATTGAACGATTTGAGCTGGAAGCTGGGCGCGCAGGACGACGCGCATATCAGCGCGAAATACCGGCGGCATCTGGTCCGGCAACTCGGATGGCGCGTGATCGAGGAGGCGAAGTGAGCAAGGCATCAAGCAATACCCTGCGGCAGGGCGAAACGCAGCGCGTCGCGCTGACGCTCAATGGCCGCGTACGCAGCGGTCTGTGCGAGACGCGCGACCTGCTGTCGGATTTCATCCGCCACGAACTGGGTGCGACCGGCACCCACGTCGGCTGCGAACATGGGGTGTGCGGGGCGTGTACGGTACATATCGATGGCGTCGCGGCGCGTTCGTGCCTGATGCTGGCCGTGCAGGTGCAAGGGCGGCGTGTCGATACCGTGGAGGGCCTCGCGCCCGACCAGACGCTCGGCGATCTGCAGCAGGCCTTCCAGCGGCATCACGCGTTACAGTGCGGGTTTTGCACGGCGGGCATTCTGATGTCGTGCGCGGACTATCTGCAACGTGTGCCGGATCCGACTGAGGAACAGGTGCGCGAGATGCTCTCAGGCCATCTGTGCCGCTGTACGGGCTATACGCCGATCATCGCGGCCGTGCTGGACGTAGCTGCGCGCCGCAAGCAGCGCAACGAAAGTCCGGAGGCCGTCCATGCTTGATCTCGGCCGCACGTTTCTGCAATGCGTTGAACGCAGTCCGAATGCGCTGGCGCTCGTGGATGGCGAACTGGAGCTAACGTACGCAGCGTGGCATCGCGTCATTCTCAACGTGGCCGACGGTCTGCGCGAGTTCGGTCTCGCACGCGGTGATCGTTTGCTGGCGGTGCTGCAAAACCGCTGGGAAATGGCGACGCTGCACTGGGCCTGCCAGTTCGCGGGCATCGTCATCGTGCCGCTGAACTGGCGCGCCAAGCCCGAAGAACTTGATTACTGCGTGACCGACGCGGGCGTCAAGGCTATCGTCTACGAGCCGGTATGCGCCGATGCGGTGAGCCAGAGTCCCGCCGCGCAGAGGCTGCCGCGAATCGGACTCGACGAGGTGCCCGGCTGCACGGCCACATTCGACGCGCTGCTCGTCGAGCGCGCACATACCGGCGAAGCGGTCCATGCCACCGCCGACGACTACTCGCTGATCCTCTATACCTCCGGCACGACCGGCAAGGCAAAAGGCGTGCCGCGCCGCCACCGGCATGAGCGTGCCGCGGCGCTTGCGCACGTTGCGCAGAACCTCTACCGGCATGGCGAACGCACGCTCGGCGTGATGCCGCTTTACCACACGATGGGCGTGCGCTCGCTGCTGGCGATGGCGCTGGTCGACGGCCTGTTCGTCTGCGTGCGCCGCTGGAACGCGCGTCTCGCGCTCGATTCGATCGCCGCTTACCAGCTCTCGTGTCTGTATCTCGTGCCGACGCTTTATCACGATCTGCTTGCCGATCCAGGCTTCGCCAGCACCGGAACATCCACGGTGACCAAGCTCGGCTTCGCTGGCGCGCCGATGAGCGACGGCCTGCTCAAGCGTCTGCAGCAGGCGTTCAAGCCCGAGCTGTTCGTCAATCACTACGGCTCGTCGGAGGTGTACACGTTCAGCATCGAACAGGACGCCACCAGGAAACCGGGCTGCGCAGGACGCGCCGGTATCAACACGCGCTTGCGGGTCGTGAAACTCGACGCACGCTCGCCGGACCAGCTCGCGCGAGTCCACGAAGAAGGCCAGATCGTCGCGGACCTGCTCGGCGACGAAGCCTTTGAGGGCTATTGGAACCGCCCCGACGCCAACGCGAAGTCGCTCCACGACGGTTGGTATTTCACCGGTGACACCGGCTATTTCGACGCCGACGGCGAGCTGTTCGTCACGGGCCGCGTCGACGACATGATCATCAGCGGCGGCGAAAACATTTCGCCGGTCGATATCGAGTCAGTGCTGTCGCTGCATCCGGCCGTCGACGAAGTCGCCGTGACCGGCATCAAGGACGAACGCTGGGGTCAGCGTGTGGTGGCTTTCATCAAGCGCCGCGAATACGTCGACGCCCAAACGCTCGACGCCTACTGCCGAACCTCTGATCTGGTCAATTTCAAACGGCCGCGCGACTACGTGTTTGTCGACGACATTCCGAAGTCGCCGGTAGGCAAGATTCTGCGCCGCAAGCTCTCTGCCGGCGAGTACGTGCTCGACGACCGCGAGCCCGTTGCACAACCTGTTCATACCACCAAGGAGTATCCGAAATGACTGACTTGACCCATCGCGGCCAGACGCTGCTTCAGGAGCTCGATGGCTTCTCGATCGAGATCGATGCCGCACGTGAGCGCGCCGACATCATCCTGCATCGCCCGCCGTTCAACGTCATTTCAATGCATGCCCGCGACCAGTTGCGCGCCGCGTTCGAAGCGCTCGATGAAGACGAGCGCGTGCGGGTGATCGTCGTACGCGCCATTGGCGAACACTTCTCTAGTGGCGGCGATATCAAGGGCTTTCTCGAAGCATCGCCGGAACATGTGTCGAAATTGGCATGGAATATCGCAGCGCCTTCCCGGTGCTCGAAACCTGTGATCGCAGCGAACCGCGGTTTCTGCTTTGGTGTGGGCTTCGAATTGTCGCTGGCGTGCGATTTCCGTATCGCCACGGATACGACGTTCTACGCGTTGCCGGAGCAGAAGCTCGGCCAGATTCCGGGCTCGGGCGGCTCCGCGCGTCTGCAGCAGATGGTCGGCATTGGCCGCACCAAAGACATCGTGATGCGCTCGCGTCGCATTCCCGGCAAGCAAGCTTACGAGTGGGGTATCGCCGTGGAGTGCGTGCCCGATGCACAACTCGAAGCGGCAACCGACGCACTCGTCGATGAGTTGCGCGCTTTCTCGCCGCTGGCACAACGTACCGCGAAGAAGCTCCTGAACGACACCGAAGACGCGCCGCTGTCCATCGCAATCGAACTGGAAGGGCATTGCTATAGCCGTCTGCGCACCTCCGACGATTTCCGCGAGGGCGTTGAAGCGTTTCATGGCAAGCGCAAGCCGGTGTTTCGCGGAAGCTAAGGACCGCGATCAAAAAAAGACATAGCGGAGGAGCGAGGCATGGAGCGTTTCGATTACGTGATCGTCGGCGGCGGCTCCGCCGGATGCGTGCTCGCGCATCGGCTCTCGGCCGTGTCGTCGGTTCGGGTCGCGTTGATCGAGGCGGGCGTGGATACGCCGCCGGGCGCCGAGCCCGCGGAGATTCTCGACAGTTATCCGATGCCGGTTTTCTGCGGCGATACGTATATCTGGCCCGATCTGAAAGCGCGTGCCACCCGGCAAGCCGCGCCGCGCGTCTATGAACAGGGCCGCGTAATGGGCGGCGGATCGAGCATCAATGTGCAATCGGCCAACCGCGGCCTGCCGCGCGATTACGACGACTGGGCTGCGAACGGTGCGCCGGGCTGGGCTTGGCGGGACGTCCTGCCGTATTTCTGCAAGCTCGAATGCGACGAGAATTTTCCGCAAAGTGCCTTGCACGGCAGCGAGGGTCCGATAGCGATTCGCCGCATCATGCCGGAGGATTGGCCGCCGTTCTGTCATGCGTTTGCCGATGGCCTGCGTGCCAATGGCTTCCCCACCTTGCAGGATCAGAACGGCGAGTTCGGCGATGGACTGTTTCCGGGCGCCTTTTCGAACCGGCACGACAAGCGCGTGTCTGCGGCGGCGGGCTATCTCGACGCGCCAACGCGCAAGCGGTCCAATCTGAGCATCTATGCCCAGTTACGCGTCGAGCGCATCGTGATGGATGGGGCAGCGGCGCAAGGAGTGATCGCGGTGGCAGAGAACGGCGAACGCCTGCGCTTCGATGCCGGTGAGGTTGTGTTGTGCGCCGGGGCATTGCAATCGCCCGCGCTGTTGATGCGTGCCGGAATCGGCGAGCAGGGCGCGCTTGCTTCGCTCGGCATTGAATGCGTGGTCAATCTGCTTGGCGTCGGCCGCAATCTGCAGGATCATCCGTCGTTGACCTTTTGCCATTTTCTCGAGCGCGGCTTCCGCATGCCGCTCGCGAGACGCCGGGCGAGTATGACGGCGGCCCGCTTTACCTCGGGCGTGGTGGATTGCGAGGCCTCCGACCTGTATCTGTCGAGCGCGACGCGTGCCGCTTGGCATGCATTGGGTAACCGGCTCGGCCTGTTTTTCCTGTGGTGCAATCGTCCGTATTCGCGCGGTCATGTTCAACTGGTGTCGCCCGATCCGGCAGTCGCGCCGCACGTCGAGCTCAATCTGCTCGATGACGAGCGCGATCTCGCACGGCTCGCCGCGGGAGTGCGCATGCTGGCGAAAGTGGTCGCAGCGTCGGGACTGAGTCAGGATCAGCGCGACTTTTTCCCCGCCACTTTTTCGCCGCGTGTGAAGGCATTGAGCCGCGTCGGCAAAAGCAACGCCATGCTGACCTCGCTCGCGAGCCTGTTGCTCGACACACCTGCACCGATCCGCCGTGTGCTGATTGAACGCTTCTTTTCCCGTGGCCAGCAGATGGCCGCGCTGCTAGTCGACGAGCACATTCTGCACGATTTCATTCGCGCCAACGTGTTCGGCGTGTGGCACGCGAGCGGCACCTGCCGCATGGGCGAGGCCGGCGAACGGAGCGCCGTCACCGACACCGAAGGCCGTGTACACGGCGCGCAACGATTGCGCGTCGTCGATGCGTCGCTGATGCCGCGCCTGCCGTCGGCCAATACGAACATTCCGACCATCATGATCGCCGAGAAGATTGCCGACGCGATGGTCATGAAGCGATGCCAGCGCGGAGAGCGGGATACGGTCCCGACTGCGGCGTCGCCTTGCTGACTGATTTCTTTCACGCAACAAGAGCACGCATATCAAGCGTGCCTGACACCGGTCCGCTCAAAAGAGAAGCCGGTAACCTTCAAGGAGATGGAGATGTCCGTAGCCGCACAAAATGGAGCCGCCTTGCCCGCAGTTGACCAGAAACAGGTGATGGGCGCAGTGTTTGCCTCGTGTCTGGGATGGGCGCTCGACTTGTTCGACCTGTTCGTGCTGCTCTATGTGGCCCCGGTCGTGGGGCGACTGTTCTTTCCGTCCGAACACGCAATGTTGTCGCTTGCCGCGGTCTATGCGTCGTTCGCGGTGACGCTGTTCATGCGGCCGCTCGGCTCGGCGTGGTTCGGCTCGTACGCTGACCGGCATGGTCGTAAAGGGGCAATGATCTTTGCTGTCGTCGGCGTCGGGCTGTCGACCGCAGCCTTCGGCCTGCTGCCGACCGTCGCCCAGGTGGGGATGATTGCGCCACTGCTGTTTGTCGTCCTGCGTCTCGTGCAGGGTGTGTTCGTGGGCGGCGTGGTCGCCTCGACGCATACCATCGGCACTGAGTCCGTGGCGCCGAGGTATCGCGGCGCGGTGTCGGGTCTGATTGGCGGTGGCGGAGCGGGACTAGGCGCGTTGCTGGCTTCGCTCACCTTCCTTGCGATGTCGGCGTTGTTCCCGGGTGAGCAGTTCGATGTGTGGGGCTGGCGCTGCATGTTTTTCACCGGCATCATCAGTTCGATGCTCGGACTCTTTGTCTTCAACAGTCTCGAAGAGTCGCCGCTGTGGAAAAAGCTCGCGGCCGAGAAGGCCGCCAAAGCGGCTGCGATTGCTTCACGCGACGGCATCAGCAACGCGCCCGCCGAGGTTGTGCGCTCGCCGCTGCGCACGCTATTTTCCAGGGACTACCGCTCGATCCTGTTCGTGAACCTGTTGCTGACCATCGGCGGTGGCAGCGGCTACTATTTGACCTCAGGCTATCTGCCGACCGTGCTGAAGGTGGTCAGCCACGTGCCGAATGGCTCGGCGGCTGCGATCCTGATGATCTCCAGCATCGGCGTCGTGATTGCGTCAGTCGCGGCTGGCCATCTCAGCACCTTCATCGGCCGCAAGAGCACATTCATATGGATTGGCCTGATCCGGCTGTTTGCGTTGCCCGCACTGTGCCTGCTGCTGCCTACCGCGCAGAGCATTACGGTGATCGGCGTCTATGCGGTAGTGTTGAGCGCGCTCGGTAGCGCGGGCTATGCGCCGATCCTGATCTTCCTCAACGAACGGTTTCCGACGGCGATTCGCGCGACCGGCACAGGCCTCTCCTGGAACATTGGCTTTGCCATTGGCGGCATGATGCCGACCGCCGTGTCGCTTGTCGCCAAAGACGCAAGCGAGCTGCCGCTGACGCTGGCGATCTTCGTGGGCGTGATCAGCGTGATCTTCCTCGCCGGCGCGTTTGTCGTGCCTGAGACGCTCGGCAAGCTCGACAAAAATGCTTCCCGCGAAGCGGCTTAAGGCATGCTGAGGGCGTTGGGCGAGCGCCCGTGAAGTGCGTCAGCGCGCAGACACACCGGTCGTCACCCGGCGAATCTCGTCCGTGATGATTTCGATCAGCGCGTGCGCTGCCGGACCGATAGGCCGCTTCGGATGGCTCACGCGAATGATGTGCCGCACGATCGGCGGCGAGGCGATGGGATAGGCGCGCAGCAGGCCTTCGTCGACCTCGCGCTGCACGACGACACGCGGCAGGATCGTCGCCACCTGACTCTGTTCGACGAACTGCACAATCGTGCTCAGCAGGTCGATTTCGAACGTCGGCTTGATGACGATATCGGCCGCCATCAATTCCGCATCGAGCACGCCGCGCAGGCCGTTGCGCCGCGTCGGCAACACCAGTTCGACGGCAGGTAGATGAGCGAGGTCGATTTCCGCGGGCAATTCGACGCCGTGTGCGGCACTCGTCACGAACACCATCTCTTCGTCGAGCAGCGGCACCACATCGAGTGAGAGGCGCCCGCGCGGTTTGTTGATGATGGCCGCATCCAGCCGGCCCGCTTCAACGGCGTCGATCAACTGCGCGCTGAACCCGTCAGCCACCGAGACTTCCACTTGCGGAAACAGCGCGTTGAACTTCGCGAGCGATTCAGGCAAAACGCTTTGCGCCTCGGACGCGACCATGCCAAGCGAGACCCGGCCGGTGACGATCACATCGCGCTGGCTCAATTGCTCGCGTGCATGGTCGATGTCGCGCATGATCGGCGTATACAGGCGATACATGAGACGCGCCGCGTCAGTGGGCGTCATGCCGTGCGGGCCGCGTTCGAAGAGCTTCTGGTTCAGTTCCGCTTCAATCTTCGAGATCTGCATGCTGAGCGCGGGCTGCACCATGTTCAGCCGCTTTGCCGCGCGCGTGACCGAGCCGTCCTCGAAAAGGGCGATGAAATATTGGATTTGCTTGAGATCCATAAGCCAGGAAGCGCAGCGTGTAGGGTTGAAGCTTTGAGTGTAATCGCTTGCGTGCCCGCAGATACGTGGCAGGCGATGCATTGAGCGTACAGGGTGTCTCGAGCAAACGGCGCAGGATGTGTCCACTGGGCAGTGCTCACGACATGCAGCGACAACAATTTCGACGTTTGCCCGGCAAGCGAAACTTTTCTTCCTGAAGCGCTCAAACTGGTGGAGCAGGCTGTATCAGCGCGACAGCAAACGTGAATCCCTCGGTGTGGTCGGCCGCTCGGCGGCGCTGGTAGTCCCATTCGACTTCACCCTTCAGCGTCACGTGTCCGTCCCTGACGACCGCCTTGATGTCGTCCGCCGCATAAGGCAGCTCGGCCTTCAGTCCGGCAATGATCTCGCGCACGATTTCCGGATCGGGCCGTTTGTTGACTTCGAGAGTTCGTCCATGGTCCGGGCAAGAGCCAGCTCGAGCCGTGCCCACTCTTGCTCCAACCCGGGTAGCCCGAAGCGCACGCTGGGGATAGCCGAAAAATAGCGTGTCCAGATCCCTTGCCGGGCGAGCCCCTGGTGCAGTGCCTCTGCACGTGGATCCGGGAACCAGGCAAACAGGGGAGTGCTCAGTGCGACCAGGCCGTGAGCCTGCAGCAAGGCTACAAGCCGTGCGCTTTCAGACGCAAGTAGCACACGCATCTGATGTTGCCACGCATGGTCGCGGAACGCGTGTGCCACTGCATGGCGGGCGGGTCCGTTGACGGTCCAGGCGCCGAGATGGAGGCTTAGCGCTGCAAGTAACTCGGGCCGGCCCAGCGCGAAGCCGCAACGCGCTCCGGCGAGTCCGAAGAATTTTCCCGGTGAGCGCAGGACCACGAGTCCCTCGCGGTCGACATACGCTGCCATCGATGAGCATGTCTCCGCAGGCAGTGCGTCGCCGAACGTTTCATCCACGATCAGCGTGCCGCCGACCGCCGAAAGTTGCGCATGCCACTGCAACAGACGGTGCGGGTCCACTTGCTTCGTTGTCGGATTGTTTGGCGTGACGACGACCGCGTGGTTGACGCCGCAGGGCAACACATCGTCGTCGACGTCGAGTGGCACGACGGTGTGGCCCGCGCGCTCGAACGCAGGGGCATATTCGCCATAGGTTAGCGGAGCAACCGCGGCGACTCCGCGCCGAAGCAGTTCGGGCAGCGCCCGGATGGCTGCCTGGCTACCCGCCACTGACGTTATATGGTCGGAACTCGGCGCGCCATAGTACCGCGCGGCATCGGCGAGCAGGCCATCGCCATCGTCGGGCAGGCGGCGCCATATCTCGGCAGGAATGGGCGGGACCGGATAGGCGTGCGGATTGATACCGGTCGACAGATCGAGCCACGCATCAAAACTGATACCGTAGCGCCGGACGGCTTCGCGCAGATTGCCACCATGCACGATTGCGCCAGGGACGAGTGTAGGGTTGGGTGAAATCATGTCGTGATTGTATCGACAGGGGTGACGCACCGGTGGCAATGGGATAATCGTAAACCGTGTGATGCCTCTCGCACCTCTGCAAATTGCGTTGTGTGCACCAACTCATCCATTTTTGATCGAGCCTCAGTTTCCTGATGACTGTTCCGAACGATTTCGCACCGGCTGTGCCTGGCGGCACCCTGATGATCCAGGGTACAACCTCCGATGCAGGCAAGAGCACGCTGGTCGCCGGTTTGTGCCGGTTGGTGTCGCGCCGCGGCGGACGGGTAGCGCCGTTCAAGCCACAGAACATGGCGCTCAACAGCGCAGTCACGATCGATGGGGGCGAGATTGGCCGCGCACAGGCGCTGCAGGCGATTGCGGCCGGCATTCCCGCGCATACTGACCTGAACCCGGTGCTCCTCAAGCCGACCAGCGATCGTGGTGCGCAGGTGATCGTGCATGGCAAAGCACGAATGAATCTTGATGCGCGCGCCTATCACGACTATAAACCGCTGGCCTTCAAGGCCGTGCTCGAATCTTACGCGCGCCTGCAGCAGCAGTACGACACGATTCTGGTGGAAGGGGCGGGCAGCCCGGCGGAGATCAATCTGCGTGCGAACGATATCGCCAATATGGGCTTTGCTGAAGCGGTCGATTGCCCGGTGCTGTTGGTGGCCGATATCGATCGCGGCGGTGTGTTTGCGCATTTGCTCGGTACGCTCGAATGCCTGTCCGAATCCGAACGCGCAAGGGTCTGCGGTTTCGTCATCAACCGGTTTCGAGGCGATCCAGGTCTGCTGCAGCCTGGGCTTGACTGGCTGGAGGCACGTACCGGCAAGCCGGTACTGGGGGTGGTGCCGTATCTGCACGGATTGGCGCTCGACGCCGAAGACATGCTGCCGCGTGTGGCGCATAGCGGTGCGGCCGATGCCGTGCAGTCTCTGCGGGTGGTCGTGCCGGCATTGCCGCATATCAGCAATCACACGGATTTCGATGCGCTCCGCGCGCACCCGCAGGTCGATTTCAGCTATGCGCTTGCGGGTATTCCGCCGCCGCCCGCGGACCTGGTGATTTTGCCCGGCTCCAAGAATGTGCGTGGAGATCTGGCCTGGCTGCGCGACAACGGTTGGGAAGAAGTGCTGCGTCGGCATTTGCGTTATGGCGGCCGGGTGATCGGTATCTGCGGAGGCATGCAGATGCTCGGCCAATCGGTGAACGACCCGCACGGCGTGGAGGGCCAGCCGGGTACCACGAAGGGTCTCGGCTGGCTCGATTACGAGACCGTCATCACACGCGAGAAGATGCTCAGGAACGTCACGGGCGCCCTGACGCTGAACGGTTCGCCGGACGTTTGCGGCTACGAGATTCACATGGGCGAAACCCACGGCCCCGCGCTTGATGCGCCGGCGTTGTACCTCGTAGCGGATCAGTCGGACGGGGACGGTACACGTCCCGATGGTGCAATGTCGGCTGACGGACAGATTCTCGCCACTTATGTGCACGGGCTGTTCGACACGCCGGCCTCCTGCAGTGCCTTGCTCGCGTGGGCGGGGCTGGCCGGTTCGCAAGCACTCGACTATCCGGCGTTGCGGGACGCGTCGCTCGACCGGCTCGCCGATACGCTCGAGGAGCACCTCGACCTGGCTCGGGTGTTCGCCGCTATCGGCAAGCGTGCGGACGCGTCACGCTGACTCCAGCCGAGCCAGCTCGACTGAGCGCTTATTGCGCATGCAGATGCGCTTCGAGTTTGTCGTAGCCCTTGATTCGGTAAATCAGGAACGACAGGACCCAGGAGACGATGAAGATGCCAATGATGACGAAGCCGAGGTTGTTGAAATTCTCGTTCAGCGTATCGACGGTCTGCCAGAACAGGCCCTTTTGCCTGATCTGGTCGGCAATCATCCCCAGCGCCTCGATACCGCCTATCACGACCGCGACGAGCACAGAGACCAGCGTGATCGTGAGGTTGTAGTAAAGCTTGCGGATCGGTCGCACGAACGCCCATTCATAGGCACCAAGCATCAGGATCCCGTCGGTGGTGTCGATCAGTGTCATGCCTGCGGCGAAGAGTACCGGAAACACCAGCACGATCCAGATCGACAACCCTTGAGATGCCTGGTGTGCCGAGATGCCGAGCAGGCTGACTTCGGTCGCGGTATCGAAACCCAGGCCGAACAGAAAGCCGAGCGGCAACATCCACAATGAGTTCGATACAAGCTTGAACAGCGGCCGGAACATCCGTGCGAGCAAGCCGCGACTGTTGAGCAGGAGGTCGAGATCTTCCTGATCGTATGGCTCACCACGCTTTACTTTCTTGAACGCCCGCCATACGCCGCGTAGGATGATCAGGTTCATGGCCGCGATCAAAAACAGGAAGATCGCTGAGACGCTGGTCGAGACTATGCCGCCGACGTTTTGCCAAGATTCGAACCGGCTTTCGAGCGCAGAGGCTGTAGCAGCAACCGCTGCCGCTACCAGCAAAACCACGGCCGAGTGACCGATGGCAAAGAAGAAACCGACCGTGACGGGGCGCCGGCCATCCTGCATCAGTTTGCGTGTGACGTTATCGATGGCGGCGATGTGATCGGCATCGACTGCATGGCGCAGACCGAAGCCGTAGGCGACCAGGCCGGTGCCCAGCAACAGCGGGTGACCGTGGAAGGCTATGAAGGCCCAGATCCAGCTACCGACGTTGAATAAAGCGAGGACGCTGTAGATGGCAATCAGCCGATAGCGCAATGCGTCAGTTGGAACTGACCTTGAGTACGTGATGGACATGCAAGAATCCTGAGGTTCGGGCTGTCCTTACAGCAGGTATCCATTCGCGCAAACGGATACTTGGCGACTCGGACATCCCCGTCCGATCCGGCTGAGCAGACCTCGGTCGATGGCAGGTCTCCTGACTAGCACGTCACGATCCGGCACCGACCTTCCCGGTTACCCAGTGGTCAAGCATGGTGTGGACTCGGCGCTTACAGTTGCGGGGGCAGTCGCAGACTTGAGCAGAGCGCTCTCACTGCGTTCCCGTTTAATCCCGGTGAGGGGAACCATCAAGGCGCAAGAGTACAGAAGGCTGCCGGAGGGCGTCAATCTCCGCTTGAATCGCGGTTCGGACGGAGGGATCTTTCCCTTTCCAACGATTTTTGTTCAGAACGCCTCGCCGCGGAACAAGGCGGCGGCGAATACCGGATTCGACGGCCAGTAAGCGTGCATGTAGGTTGCGACGATTGCACCGTGCCGATAGAGGGCTTCCCCGCTGGTTGCGCCTTGCGGCCGAACCGCGGTCGTAACCGGTGCGAGCGGCGTGTTCAGCTTCGAATAGTGGAACGTGTGTCCGGTCATGACGCCGTGTCGTCCTTCGATCTGTTGCATGGCCAGTGCCGCGAAGCGGGTCTGCATGCTGGCCTCGCCGGGCAGCAGGCCGAGCATCGGGGTAGAGGCACCGTGCACGTCGATCAGTCGGTCTAGCAGATAGAGCATGCCGCCACATTCGGCGATCAACGGCTTGCCGGCTGCGGCGTGTGCGTGAATCGAGCCGGCACTGCATTTCCGGTCCACCAAGGTCCGGGCATGGAGTTCCGGGTAACCGCCGGGAAGATAGAGGGCATCGGCAGCCTGAGGTAGCGGTTCATTGGCGAGCGGCGAGAAATACGCGAGTCTCGCGCCGAGTGCTTCGAGCAGTGCGAGATTGGCTGGGTAGATAAAGGAAAAGGCCGCGTCCTTTGCAATTGCGATCAGCCTGCCGTCGAGCAGGCGTGGCAGGCTGTTACGCGGTGGCGCCTCGAAGTCGATGGCCGGCGGCAGTTCGGCCAGCGGCGTTGTGGCGAGCGCATCGGCAACCTGGTTGAGGCGTGCATCGAGATCCGCGATTTCTGCGGCCTGGTGCAAGCCGAGGTGCCGGTCCGGCAATTCGATCGAGTCGTTGCTGTTCAGATGTCCGCACCAGCGCAGCGAGGCCGGTAATGCCTCTTCAAGCAGTTTCGCATGATAGGGCGAGCCGACCCGGTTCGCGAGCACACCGTAAAAAGGCACCCGCGGCTGGAATTGAGCGAGACCGAAGGCCAATGCGCCGAAGGTCTGGGCCATGGATTTCGCTGCGATCACCGCCAATACCGGTATGCCGAAGGCGCTGGCCAGATCGGCACTGCTCGGCTGGCCGTCGTACAGCCCCATGACCCCTTCGACCAGGATCAGATCGGCGTCGCCTGCCGCTTCGGCCAGCAGTGTACGGCAGCCGGCTTCGCCGACCATCCAGAGGTCGAGCGAAAACACGGCGGCACCGCTCGCGTGCGCGAGGATAGTCGGGTCGATAAAGTCCGGACCGGTCTTGAACACGCGCACACGCCGCCCGAGGCGGCTGTGGTAGCGGGCCAACCCTGCCGTGACGGTGGTCTTGCCCTGACCCGAAGCCGGGGCGCTGATGAACAGCGCTGGACAGGCGGCCATGGCTTAGAACTCGACGCCGCGCTGCGCTTTGACGTGTTGTTCGCGGTATGGGTGTTTGACGATGCGCATTTCGGTGACGAGGTCTGCGGCCTCGATCAGTCCTTCAGGCGCATGCCGTCCGGTGACCACCACATGGAGCATGTCCGGACGCTTGCTAAAGACGTCTAGCACTTCATCGAGCGGCAGATACTCGTACTTGAGTACGGTATTGAGTTCGTCGAGAATCACCATCTGATACTCGCCGCTTTCGATCATCCGGCAGGCTTCGCTCCAGCCTTTGCGTGCCGTCGCAATGTCGGCTTCCCGATCCTGCGTGTTCCAGGTATAGCCGTCGCCCATCGTGACGAAATCGCAGTTTGGCAGACTGCCCAGGAAATCGCGCTCC
This sequence comes from Paraburkholderia phenazinium, assembly GCF_900141745.1. Taxonomy (NCBI): domain Bacteria; kingdom Pseudomonadati; phylum Pseudomonadota; class Betaproteobacteria; order Burkholderiales; family Burkholderiaceae; genus Paraburkholderia; species Paraburkholderia phenazinium. Next base: position 2,030,970 of record NZ_FSRM01000002.1, read on the forward strand.
GAGGTATGCAGTGCCCCCTTGATGAATTGCACGACACCGAGGCGCATGCCGTGTCCGAGCACGCGCACGGCCATGCCGAAAGCCGCTGTGCTTTTGCCCTTGCCCGTGCCCGTATTGACGATCAACAGTCCTTTTTCGATGGTGGCCTGCGCCTGTTTCTTTTCATGTCCTTCGCGGCGGCGTTGGGTCATGCGCAGATGCGATTCCGTATCGGTTTTCATGCAGTCAGGTCCTGGTGGTTGGGTTCAGTCGGCGCGCCCCGGGCGCCTGCGTACAGAATTCGGCCAGGCAGGCAATTGCCACGGTGACGCCAGGCGAAGCCGTTTTGCCGGCAACAAGGCTGCCGCCGGGCGCCCCCAGCAGTGCGCAAGGTTCGCAGATGCCGTCGACGCCAAAGCGGGCCTGTACCGCTTTCGATGCCGTTGCGCGAAGCATGCCGCCCGGGCAGGCGGCGATCGCTTCACGGCTGAAGCTATGCAACATTAGCGCGTGACGGGCACAGAATGTCAGGAGGCCGGGTTCTCGCGCCTTTGAATCGATGGTCGAGATCGAGGCGATCGATTCAAAGGCGTTGGCCCCTTGCACGCCCAGTTTGCCAAGCGTCGCGAGCACGGCGGCCTCGATCGCCTCGGCCGAAACTTGCTGCCGACAGCCAATGCCGATGCTGAATTGCTTCATGTTGTGTCGTAACCGTCCGCTCGGGCCGTAAGCATATGGCGTGTCGGTTTGCAGATATCTGGCGCGCTACAATACACGCGTTGGCGGCCGCTCGCCAGCGTCGCTTCTTGACGCTGCCTCGCGGCCCAGCCTAAACTCGTTCCACTCTGGTGCCCGCCGACGCGTTATCGCGCCGGCAGTTAAACGGGAAACAGGAGGCTTGCCGCACTAGCGCGAGCCCAACCTGTGCTGCCCCCGCAACGGTTCAGCGAAAGCGTCGCTCAGGCGATGCGAAGCCGGCTCCATGTCCGCGACCAGGATCGCGGGCAATCAACCACTGCGCGAAAGATTCGCGTGGGAAGGTGGAGCGGTGCGTTCGCCAGCCCGGATACCGGCCAGAGAAGAGGTGTTGGCGCTGCGGGGATGCAGCTGGCCATCCACGCCTTCATCGCGTTCCTCTGTTGCGACCGCAACGTTCCGTATCGTCCCCACGTCCTGTTTACGTCCTGCGCCAGACGCTACCGCTCGCGTCTGTTCTGGAGCGAGTGCCCGACGAGCTGGCTCGTTTGCTTGTTTAATAACGGAGTGATCATGCAGAACCCCATGCGCAAGATCCCTGTGACTGTCGTCACGGGCTTTCTTGGGAGTGGCAAAACCACCTTGCTGCGCCATATTCTTCAAAACGCGAACAATTTGCGGATTGCTGTCATCGTCAATGAGTTCGGCGAGCTCGGCATCGACGGCGAAATTCTGCGTGGTTGCGGAATCGGCTGCGACGAAGAAGGCCGCGAACAGGCCGGCCAGCTCTATGAGCTCGCCAACGGCTGTCTGTGCTGCACCGTGCAGGAAGAGTTTTTCCCTGTGATGGAGCAACTGGTCGAACGCCGTGGCGAAATTGACCACGTTCTGATCGAAACCTCGGGGCTGGCGTTGCCGAAGCCGCTGGTCCAGGCGTTCAACTGGCCTTCGATCCGTAACAGCTTCACCGTCGACGCGGTGGTGACCGTGGTGGACGGCCCTGCCGCAGCAAGCGGACAGTTCGCCGACGACCCGCAGGCCGTGGACGAGCAGCGCCGAGCCGATCCCAATCTCGATCACGAATCGCCGTTGCACGAGCTGTTCGAAGACCAGCTCGGCTCGGCCGATCTCGTGATCCTGAACAAGACCGACCTGCTCGACGAGGCACAGCAGGCTGCCGTGGAAGCGGAGATGCGCGAGGAGTTGCCGCCCCAGGTCAAGATCGTGCGCGCCCAGCGAGGGCAGCTGGATCTGCACGGTCTGCTGGGTTTGCAGGCGGCGTCCGAAACCACGATTCATCTGCGCCACGATCATCATGGCTCGGCCGACGATCCCGATCATCACCACGACGAATTCGATTCTGTGATCGTTGAAGCGCCCGCTGCATCGCGCGAAACGATCATCGCGGCGCTGCAGGGTTTGACGGAGCAGCACACGATCTACCGCGTCAAGGGTTTTGCAGCGCTGCCGGGCACACCAATGCGCCTCGTGATCCAGGGCGTGGGCCGGCGCTTCGACAGCTATTTCGACCGGCGCTGGCGCGAAGACGAAGCACGGGCCAACCGGTTCGTGCTGATCGGCGAAGATCTCGATCAACCTGTGCTGCAGCGCGCGCTGAGCACCGCGTTGGCTACCCAGGCCCAGCAGTCCTGATCCGTTATGCATCTGCTACGCACCGTTCCGGGCGGTTTTGTCGACGATACCGAAGGCGTCATCCGGATCGATCAGCGACCGGCTGAGATCGTGGTGCTGAGTTCGGCCGACACGACGCTGGCGCTGTTGGCGAGCGTGGTGCCGAGGCTCGGCGCCGGCTTCCCGGAGATCCGGCTCACCAATGTCAGCTTTTTGCGGCAGCCTGCATCGGTCGATTTTTACGTCGACGATGTGCTCCAGCATGCGCGTGTGGTGGTCGTCGACCATCTGGGCGGCGAAGCCTACTGGCCTTACGGTATCGAGCAGCTGGTCGAACTGGCCGAACGCAGGAAGCAGGTGCTGGTGATGTTCTCGGGCGACCTTCAGGAAGACCCGCACCTGCTCGCGCGCAGTACCGCCGATCCCGCCTTGTGCCATCAGCTCTGGCGCTATCTGCGCGAGGGCGGCCCGCTCAATGCCGAAGCCTTCTTGCGCTGCATCGCTTATCGCGCGCTCGGCTGGGGCAGCGAACCGGCCGCGCCGCGCGTGTTGCCCGCTGCCGCGCTTTATCATCCTGAGCACGATACGCCGAGCATCGCCGACTGGCAGGCGCGCTGGCGCCCCGGTGCGCCGGTGGCACTGATCCTGTTCTACAAGGCGCATTTGCAGGCGGCCAATACGCGCGTGTTCGATGCGCTGATCGAGGCGCTCGAGGCGCAAGGCGTGAACCCCTTGCCGCTCGCCGTGACTTCGCTGAAGGATCGAGTGAGCCTCGCTGTATTGCGGCAGTTGAGCGTCGAGCATCGGGTCGCGCTGGTGCTGAATACCACCGCGTTTGCCGTCTCTTCGATCGATGCCCCGGATGCCTTTGCTCTCGCGGGCGATGCACCGGTGCTGCAGGTGATCCTGAGCGGCGGGAACCGCGAGACGTGGCTCAAGGACAATCATGGCCTCAATGCGCGCGATATCGCGATGCATGTGGTGCTGCCCGAGGTCGACGGCCGCGTGATTACGCGAGCGATCAGTTTCAAGGGACTCGACTACCGCTGCCCGCATACCGAGGTCGACGTGGTGCGCTATCAGCCCGATCTCGAGCGCATCGCGTTCGTGGCCGAGCTGAGCCGGCGCTGGTGCCGGTTGCGCACGCTTGAGAATGCCGACAAGCGGCTCGCGCTGATCCTCGCGAATTACCCCGTCAGCGAAGGGCGGATCGGCAACGGTGTCGGACTCGATACGCCGGCCTCTGTCCTTACGATCCTCGCCATGTTGCGTGACGAGGGTTACCGGCTCGACCCATTGCCGGCCGATGGCGACGCCCTGCTGCGCACGCTGACTCAGGGTGTCACCAACGACCCGGTTGTGCGCGACTTGCGTCCTGCCTTGCAAAGCCTGGCGTTGGCCGACTATCGCCGCTATTTCGAGCGTCTGCCTGCCGAGGTGCAAGCCGCGCTCAATGCGCGTTGGGGTGCGCCGGAACTCGATCCGACGGTCCGCCAGGGGCGCTTCATGATCGCCGGCTGGCGCTGCGGCCAGGTGTTCGTCGGGATTCAGCCCGCGCGTTCCCGTGACGCCAGCGACTACGCGAGTTATCACGATGCCGAACTGGTGCCGCCGCATGCCTATCTGGCGTTCTATTTCTGGCTGCGGCACCGCTTCGAAATCGATGCCGTGGTGCACGTCGGCAAACACGGCAATCTCGAATGGCTGCCGGGCAAGAGCGTCGCATTGAGCGGCCAGTGCTGGCCCGATCTGATTCTTGGGCCGCTGCCGCATCTTTATCCGTTCATTGTGAACGACCCGGGCGAGGGCAGCCAGGCCAAGCGGCGCGCGCAGGCCGTGATCATCGATCATCTGATGCCGCCGCTCACGCGTGCTGAGAATTACGGTCCGCTGCAGGATCTCGAACGCCAGGTCGACGAATACTACGACGCCTTGATGGTCGATTCGCGGCGTGCCAGGTTGCTGCGCGGCACGATCCTGAAGACGATCGTCGAGCATCGGCTGCATGAGGAACTGAGTCTGGCCGCACCCAGCAGTCCCGATGCCGAGGATGCGCTGCTGACCCAGGTCGATGCATGGCTATGCGAGTTGAAAGAGGCGCAGATTCGCGATGGTCTGCATATCTTCGGGCATTCGCCGCAGGGCGTGCAGCGGCGCGACACCTTGCAGGCGCTGGCGCGTTTCCCGGTGGGCAACGGGCGGGAGGCGAACGCGGGGCTGATCGATGCGCTTGCACGGGATCTCGACATTGCCCGCCTGTTCGATCCGCTGGCGCCCGACTGGTCGGCGCCATGGGACGGTCCTCGCCCGGCACTATTGCAGCAGGTGAGCGATGCGCCCTGGCGGCATAAGGGCGATACGCGCGAGCGGCTCGAACTGCTCGCAGCGGAATTGCTTGCTGACCTGTGCGGTTTGTCCAGTGCCAATACTGAATCTGGGCCTGCACACGGCCTGCCGGCGCCGGGCAGTCTGCCGCATGCCGAGCAGGTGCTCGAGCGTTTGCGCAATGACGTGCTGCCGCGCCTCGACGCATGCGGTGGCGAAGAACTGCGGCAGTTGCGGCGAGGCCTGGCCGGTTGTTTCGTGCCGCCGGGGCCGAGCGGCTCGCCCTCGCGGGGGCGCCCCGATGTGCTGCCGACGGGGCGCAACTTCTATTCGGTCGACACGCGCGCACTGCCCACCCAGGCCGCCTGGGCGCTCGGACTCAAATCGGCACAGCAACTGATCGAGCGACATTTGCAGGAGCAGGGCGATTACCCGCGCGCAGTCGGACTGTCGGTGTGGGGCACGGCGACCATGCGCACGGGCGGCGATGATATCGCGCAGGCACTTGCGCTGCTCGGCGTACGGCCAAAATGGGCAGCCGGCAGTCATCGCGTGACCGATTTCGAGATTCTACCGATCGCAACGTTCGACCGGCCGCGCATCGACGTCACGCTGCGCGTGTCGGGATTTTTCCGCGATGCGTTCCCGAACCTCATGCACCTGTTCGACGCGGCGGTGCAGGCGGTGGCCGAGCTCGACGACGAACCTGTTGAGCTGAATCCGGTCCGGGCGCGCGTGCTGCGCGAGCGCGATCAGCTGATCGCCGGCGGTCTGGAGGCTGGCGAGGCTCGCCGCCGCGCGGGCTGGCGTATCTTCGGCGCACGCCCTGGTTCCTATGGCGCAGGCTTGCAGGAATTGATCGACACCAGCCAGTGGCAAAGCGACGCCGATCTTGCGCACGCGTATCAGCAGTGGGGCGGTTACGCCTACACCCAACAATGTTCGGGCGAGGCCGCCCACGATGCTTTCGGCATGCGCCTCGCTGCGATCGACGTGGTGCTGCAGAACCAGGACAGCCGCGAACACGATCTGCTCGATTCGAACGACTACTACCAGTTCCAGGGCGGCATGGCCGCAGCCGTGCGGCACCTGAGCGGCGCGCAACCGCAGCTTTACCATGCCGACCACAGCAACCCGGAGACGCCGCGCATCCGGCCGTTACGCGAGGAGATCGCACGGGTGATCCGCTCGCGCGTGGTGAATCCGAAATGGCTCGAAGGCATCAAGCGGCACGGCTATAAAGGCGCTGCCGAAATCGCTGCGACGGTCGATTATCTCTATGGCTACGACGCCACCGCACGCGTGGTTGCCGACCATCAATACGCGCTGGTCACGGACGCGTACCTGAACGACGCGGATACGCGGGCGTTTTTGCAGCGCTATAACCCGCATGCGTTGCACGGCATCTGCGAGCGGCTGCTAGAGGCCATGCAGCGCGGCTTGTGGCAGCATCCCGGCACGTACCGAAGCCAGGTCGAACAGCAACTGCTGGCGGTGGAACAGCATCTCGAAGGACGTTCATGACAAACATCGACTCGCCCAGGACGCTCGTCTTCGGTACGCCCGGCGCCACGCGTACGGTTTTCCCGTTTGCGGCGCTGCTTGGGCAGGCGCCCTTGCAACAGGCGCTGCTGCTCGCTGCGATCGATCCGGGCATTGGCGGTGTACTCATCAGTGGCCCGCGCGGCACAGCCAAATCGACGGCTGCGCGTGCGCTTGCCGACCTGCTGCCAGATGGTCAGCTGGTGACGTTGCCGCTCGGCGCAAGCGAAGAGCACCTCGTCGGCACGCTCGATCTCGAAACGGTGTTGCGCGACAACGCCGTGCGCTTTTCTCCCGGACTGCTGGCAAAGGCGCATGGCGGCGTACTGTATGTGGATGAAATCAACCTGCTGCCCGATTCGCTGGTCGATCTGCTGCTCGACGTGGCAGCGAGCAGCGTCAATACGGTCGAGCGCGATGGCATTTCGCACAGCCATGAGGCGCGTTTCGTCCTGCTGGGCACGATGAATCCCGAAGAAGGGGAGTTGCGGCCGCAATTGCTCGACCGGTTTGGTTTGATGGTTGAGCTAGAAAACTGCTTTGAGCCGGCGCTGCGCGAACGGATCGTAAAGGCTCGCCTCGCATTCGAACTCGATCCACAGGGTTTCCGGCGTGGTTTCGACGTGCAGCAGGACGACTACGCACGGCGGATTCGCGCTGCGCGCATGCGTCTGCCGTCGCTCGAATTCAGCGAAACGGTCCATGCGCGTGTGAGCGAGCTCTGTATCGCCGCGGCCGTCGACGGAATGCGCGCCGATCTGGTGATGCTGCGCGCGGCTCGCGCACTCGCGGCGCTCGAGCAGGCTGAAGCGATTGCGGTCGAGCACGTCGACCGTGTGGCCGAAGCGACGCTACGTCATCGGCGGCACGCAGAAGCTGGGACGCAACCGGATGACGCAGACCCGGCACAAGCTGCACCGCCGCCAGCCGAATCCGATACGCGGCAGACCGATACGTCAAACGCTGCATCGCCTCCTGCCTCGGCCACCGCAACACCCGCAGGTCGGACCACCGATACAGACTGGGGTTACCTGCCGCCGGTGGCTGCGGGAATCGAACCGGTCAAGGCGGTCCGGCCGCTAGACGCAAAAAAACACTGAGCCATCGGGAGCGCGCCCCCGCGGGTTTGCCCGCCGGGTTTCGATGGCTGGAAGGCGCGGGCACTGCAAGCCGCAGCGGGATGCGGGGCGTGCGGCGCATCGCCTGGCCGGCGACATTCGCCAGCAAGGGGGCGGCGCGCCTGCAAACGCAACATCTGCGTTTCCGGCCGGAGAGGAGCGGTCAGAAGGCGTTGCATTGCTTCCTGCTCGACTGCTCGGGTTCAATGCTGGGCGGACGGCGTCTCGCGCTTGCGAAGGGCGTGCTCGCCAGCCTGTTCGATCGTATCGGACAGGCACGCGATGAGGCGGCGCTGATCTGTTTTTCCGGCACACGCGCTGAGCGTCGCTTCGGGCCGGCGGTGCCGCGCTGGTGGAACGAGCGCTGGCTGCGCCCGCTTGGCGGGGGTGGCGGCACGCCCTTGAGTAGCGGAGTGCGCAGCGCCCGCCAGTTGCTGGCGAGCGCTGCAACCGGTCAGGTAACGCGACAGCGTTGCCTATGGATTCTGACGGACGGCCGTAGCGTGGATCAGCCGCCTTTTCCGGCCGAGGCCGACAGTATCGTGTTGGTCGACTTCGAAACCGGCCCGCTCAGGCTTGCACGTTGCAAAGCGCTGGCGGAGAGTTGGGGCGCCCTGTATCTCAGACCCGAGGATCTGCTAGGCCAGGATTGATCTGAGTTTAATGCACGACGGGAAACAGTTTCAGGCGTCTTTAGCAGGTTCAATCCCGGTCTGGGACACTGCGTCTTTCGCATCCGGATACCAGCGCGGCGTATAGATCCACTCACCATGCGGGCCACCCGGAATACGGCGCGTCGTCGACGAGCCGACGATCACCATCGTGCGCATATCGACCTGTTCCGAGCGCAGCATACCGAGCGTGGTTGAATTGAGGGTCGCGCCTGGCCGGCCGATATCGCGGCCCAGCACCACCACGGTATCGGGTGTGCGCAAGGCGCGCAGAATCTCCAGGGCGCGGTCGAGCTGCCAGGGCCGTGCACGCGAGATGGGGTTATAAAAGGCCATCACGAGATCAGCCTCGGCCGCATGTCGCAGCCGCGTTTCGATCACACTCCACGGCTTCAGGTTATCGGACAGCGAGAGCAGGCAGAAATCGTGGCCGAGCGGCGCACCCGCCTGAGCTGCGGTAGCAAACGCGGCCGAGACGCCGGGCACGATATTCAGTTCGACGCCGGCCCAGGCGGCATCATCGGAATTATCGAGCGCTTCCAGTACGGCCGCGGCCATCGCGAACACGCCCGGGTCGCCGGAGGAGACGATGGCGACCGAGCGCCCCAGGCTTGCGAGCTCGAACGCATGACGCGCGCGCTGCAACTCCTCGCGGTTATCGCTGGTATGCAGTTGCTGGCCGACGCGGAACGGGCCGGCCATGTTCACATAGGTGGCGTAGCCGAGGATATCGGTGGCCGCGTCGAGTGCGCGGCGCGCGGCTGGAACCATCAGGTCCGCGCTGCCGGGGCCGAGGCCGACCACGCTAAGCGAGCCGCGGCCATGGCCGATCTGCGCAGGATCGACGGGCGCCGCGCAGGACGCCAAAGCGAGCCCGGGTTCGCTGCCGTCGAGCCTCCGCCACGGTAACCGAAGCGCCGCGTTCAAGAGAGCATGCGAGTCGCTCGCCTCGACGCCTGTTTCGACAAATCGCAACGGGACGCCGAGCGTGTCCGCTGCCTGTCTGAGTGCCGCATCGTTCATGGTCCGATGCGGTGCGACCAGGGCCGCGAGCGAGAGCGGCGCGATGCGCGCGTCCTGCAAGGCCTGTTGGACCCGTGCGGCTGTCTGTTCGTCGCCTTCTAGCACCGCCGCTACCACACAGCGCGGATGGATCAGAAGTTCATCCGCCGTCCCGGTGCCCAGTTGTTCGCTGATGCGGATCGACAGCCTCGCTCCGGGCGCCTGCGGCAGGTTCGCCTGCTCGAGCCAGGGGGCATGCCCTTCGATGCGCGTGCTCTCGCCGGCGAGCAGGTCCGAGACAAAGTGTTTGCCGTGCTCCAGGCTGGCGAGCACATAACCGTCAGGCGGATCGAGCAGGCAGGTGCCGAAACGCAATTCGCCACTGGTGGTAATTGCGGCGGATACTTCGAGTGCTGCGGCGATCTCGCGTGCCATGTCGTTGACACCAGCCAGGCCGCCAAGCAGCGGCACGACCGCGCTGCCGTCCTCGGCGACGGCGAGCACGGGCGGCTCGGCCCCCTTGCTGGCGAGTGCCGGGGCGAGGCAGCGGATCACGATGCCCGCGGCGCACAGCACAATCAGCGGTGTGCCTTGCGCATAGAGTGCGCGTAAATGTTCGCCGAGCGAGGCATAAGCTTCGTCGGCGGCGACTCGCGCCTGCAGACCGTGCACCCGTGAGCCGGCGTAACAGGCCTGGATCTTGCGCGCCGTTGCCAGCGCGGACGGCCCCAGAATCACGATGGCGGGTGGGATCAGGCTTGCCAATTTTTACCCGGCACGATCAGTAGTGAAAAATATGGCGAGGCCATCGGATCGACCTCGTCGAGCGCCACGATGCGTTGATTGGCCATGGTTGCGCGTTCGACATAGAGCGCGCGCTGCGCCAGCCCAAGCTCGGTCAGCACGCGCCTGACCTTTTCGAAGTTGCGGCCGAGTTTCATGATGACGGCTGCGTCCGCCGTGGCGAGCCGCTCGCGCAGCTCTGTTTCGGGCAACACGCCGGACAGTACCGACAGGCTCTGATTCCGGTACACGAGTGGCGAGCCGAGCACGGCCGCACCGCCGAGCATCGAGCAGACACCAGGCACGACCTCGGTCTCGAAGCGCGCGGCGAGCCGGTCGTGCAGATACATGTACGAGCCGTAGAAGAACGGATCGCCTTCGCAGATGACGGCGACGTCGCGTCCGGCATTGAGATGCTCTGCGACCGTTTCGGCCGCTTCGTCGTAGAACCCGGCGATGATCGTTTCGTAACACAGCGGCGGTTCAAGTGCTTCGGTCGTGACCGGATAGACGAGTGGCAACTGCGTCTGGGCTGGTCGCAGATGTGCCTCGATGATGCTGTAGGCGTTGCCTTTCTTGCCTTTGGCCACGAAATAGGCCACCACGTCGGCGCTTGTGAGGCGGCGCAGTGCTTTCAGCGTCAGCAGTTCGGGGTCGCCTGGGCCGACGCCAAGACCGTATAAACGTCCAGCTGGTTTCACTTATTCGATCTCCGAGGCGAGCGCATTGACCGCTGCTGCGGCCATCGCGCTGCCGCCGCGGCGGCCCGCGACGCAGACATAGGGCAGGCCGAGCGTATTGGCGGCCAACAGGGCTTTCGATTCGGCAGCACCGATAAATCCCACTGGAAAACCGAGGATGAGCGCGGGTCTGGGTGCGCCGGCCGCGATCATGTCCAGCAAATGGAACAGGGCGGTGGGTGCGTTGCCGATGACCACCACGCTGCCGGCCAGATTCGGCCGCCACAATTCCACGGCGGCAGCCGAGCGGGTATTGCCAAGCGATTCGGCCAGTGCGGGTACACGCGGCTCGCCGAGCGTGCAGATGACCTGATTTGCCGCGGGCAGGCGCGCGCGCGTAATGCCTTCGGCAACCATGCGCGCATCGCAGAGAATCGGCGCACCGCCCATCAGTGCTTCACGGCCAGAGTGCCCGGCGTCTGCGGAGAATTCCAGCGCTTCGACGATTTCGACCATGCCGCAGGCGTGAATCACGCGAACGGCGAGTTTTTCCAGATCGGGCGGGATGCGTGACAGATCCGCTTCGGCGCGAATCGTGGCGAAGGACTGGCGATAGATTTCCTGTCCGTCACGGATGTACTCAGACATCGATAGGGCTCCGGGCGGTTGTTGTAAGTACAGTCTTGATCTGTTCAAGGTTCAGATCGTGCGCAACGAGGCGGCCGAAGCCGGGGCCGCCATCGCGTTCGTAAAGGTCGTAGTGTCCGGGGGCCACGGCGAGCAGCGTGTGAGCCGCGCAATGAGCCGCCGCGCATGAGCGCTCGCAGCCGCTCAGGTGCAACTCGAGCGCTGCGGGGCGAAGTTGGGGCAGATGTTCTGCGAGGTATTGCGCGTCGGCCTTGGTATCAGCTCGCGCTTTCGCACAGCCGCTTGAACCCGCGCAGGCAATCAGGCCAGCATACGCTGCCTGGGGATCGCATATAAAACCGAGTCGCTCCATGGCGGCGACAGTTGGCGCCACTGCCGTTTTGGCGAGATCCGGGATCAGGATGCTTTGCCAGGGCGTTACTATCACCGTGGCCTGTGTGTTTGCCGCGTGCGCGAGTTCGGCCAGTGCATGCAGGGTACGCGTGTCGAGCCGGCCTAGCGGCGGCTGGCCGCCGACCCACCACAAACCGGCTGTAGCTTGCGGTTGGGGTCCAAAGCGCAGGGCTGGATCGGCGATACGGCGAGTCCATGCGCGTACTGTCCGAGGCTGGAAGTCGAGATACGTTTGCGCACGCTGCAGGATTGAGCTGGCCGCGTGTGTCCGTAACAGATCGCGCATGCGCGGCTGCTGCGGCGTGGCGAGATCGAGGAACGCCCGCAGCAGGGCATTGAGCAACGCTGGGACCTGTTCCGGACCGACGATGCCGAGCGCCGGTATATCGGCGCTCGCTTCCAGCGCTGGGTTCAGCATGTTGCCGCCCGCCTTATAGATACCGGGCGATGGGCAGCCTGCGAGGCCGAACGCGAAACCCACACCGGTCCCGTCCGGTTGTGCCGCAAACCAGATATCGTGCGGATGTTCGAGCATGGCGAGCCGCTCGCCGCCATCAAGCTGCACGGAGAATTTGGGCGAGAGCGCAGCGAAGCGCGGTTCGTTCTGCAAAGTGTCGAGCAGGCTTGCCGCAAGCGCTCGCGTATCGATTAGCGCGTCAGGATCGCGACCGGCTGCGGGGCTGAGCATCAGGTTGCGACGGGCGTCCGCCGCTTGTGCATCGGCACGGCTAGTTTCGTGGTGCCCACGGGGGCCGAACCCTGCCTCAAGCAGCGCCTGGCTCAGCGCCGTTTCGTGACCGGCACGAATGCCCCGCAATTGCAGATTCGCGCGGTTCGTCAGTTCGACAGGGCCGCCCGCATGGCGTTCTGCCGCGCTAGCCAGGGCGTGCAGTTGAGCGGCCCCGATCGTGCCGCCAGGCAGCCGGATACGGCACAGCCCGCCATCTCGCGCAGCGACGATATGCAGCAACCCGGGACAGGCCGATGAGTACGGAGCAACGTTGCTGCTGGCGGGGAGTGGAGGGCGGTTCACGTAGGGCCGGAAATGCATGGATCACTTCACGCGTGCGCGAGCGGCGCTGCCCGCGTGTTGTGCGGGCGGGCCTCAGCGTTCGCTCAGTGTCAGGGCAAAGAAGGCCGCAAGGAAGGCTGCCTAAGCGCTGTATTATGCCTGTTTTCGATATCTGAAACGACGCTGCGGCCGAGCGGCTCAGGCGTTCGCAGAACCTCTCGATGCATGCAAAAGAATTTGGGCCAAGGCCAGCCTGGTTGACCGTGGTCGGGATTGGCGAAGACGGTTTCGCCGGACTCGGCCGGCCGGCACGCCGTGCGCTGCTCGACGCACACATTGTCTACGGCGGTGCGCGTCATCTGGCGATGCTGCCGCCACGTCTGCGGGCGCAGCGCGAAGCGTGGCCTCAACCGTTCGATCTTTCGGCGGTGCTCGCGCGGCGTGGCACACCGGTTTGCGTGCTGGCGAGCGGGGACCCGATGCTGTTTGGTGTCGGCGCGGTGCTGGCGCGCCAGTTACCGGCGGAGGAATTGCATGTTCTGCCGGCGCCTTCATCTGTGTCTCTGGCCGCAGCGCGTATGGGCTGGGCCTTGCAACAGGTCAAGACGGTTTCGCTGGTCGGCCGTCCGCTGGCCGCGCTCAATACGGTGATGCATGACGGCGCATGTCTGCTCGTGCTGAGCGCAGATGGCAACACCCCGGCAGCCTTGACCACTCTGTTGATGGCGCGCGGTTACGGCGCGAGCAGGATGACCGTCTTCGAACATCTGGGCGGCGGCGTGCACGAACGGCGTATCGACGGGCGTGCCGATGCCTGGTCGGTCGGCACGGTCGCTGCACTTAACCTGATCGCCGTCGAATGCCGTGCGGATGGGCAAGCCCTGCGTTTGCCGCTGACCCCCGGCTTGCCCGACGAGGCATATCGCAACGATGGCCAGTTGACCAAGCGTGACATACGCGCGATCACGCTCGCACGTCTGGCGCCGGCGCCCGGCGAACTACTCTGGGATGTCGGCGCGGGCAGCGGTTCGATCGGTATCGAATGGATGCGTACGCATCCGGATTGCCGCGCGATCGCGATCGAAAGCCACCCTGAGCGGCAGGCTTTTATCGAGTACAACCGTGAAGCGCTCGGTGTGCCGACGCTGCAACTGGTTGCCGGGCGGGCGCCCGCAGCACTCGAGGGTCTGGATACTCCCGACGCGGTTTTTATCGGCGGCGGTGTGACCGGGCCGGGTGTGCTGGATACCTGCTGGGCGCGTTTGCGCGAGGGCGGACGTCTGGTCGCGAATGCGGTCACGGTGCAAGGCGAGGCGGCGCTGTCGGCCTGGCACGCGCAACATGGGGGCACGCTAACGCGCATTGCCCTGTCGGAAACCGAGCCTCTTGGGCGCTTCGATACCTGGCGTCCGGCTCTGCCGGTCACGCTGCTTGAGGTATGCAAGCGGGAAGACCGGTATGCGTGACGAAACCCCCGAGCAGTCTGCGCCCCTGCGCTCCGGATATACCACGGGCAGCTGCGCGACCGCGACTTCGCTGGCGGCGGCGCGGCTGCTGTTGACAGGGGAAACGAGTGACGCGGCGGAAATCGTGCTGCCCAAAGGGCAGCGCGTCTCCTTGCGGCTGACCTTTTGCCGGCTCGCTGGGGGCGAGTCGGGTACGCAAGCTGAAGCTGGCACGATCAAGGACGCGGGCGACGATCCCGACGTGACGCACGGCGCGCTGGTGTTCGCCCGCGTGCGTCTGAGGGCCGAACCTGGGGTGGGTTTTCATGCCGGCCCTGGTGTGGGCACGGTCACGCGAGCGGGGTTGACGCTGCTGGTCGGTGAGCCGGCAATCAACCCGGTGCCGCGCCGCATGATGACCGAACATCTGACGGAACTTGCTGTTGCCTGCGGCTATAGCGGTGGCTTCGAAGTGACGATCGGCGTGGAGGGGGGCGAGGCGCTCGCGCTCAAGACGATGAATCCGCGGCTCGGCATCGTGGGCGGCCTGTCGATTCTCGGCACCACGGGAATCGTGCGGCCGTTTTCCTGCTCGGCTTATATCGCCTCGATTCATCAAGGTATCGACGTAGCTCGTGCGAACGGGTATCGGCATCTGGCGGCCTGCACGGGTAACGCAAGCGAGGAGGCGATGCGGCAGCGTTACGGCCTGCCCGAGATCGCGTTGATCGAGATGGGGGACTTTGTCGGAGCAGTGCTCAAGCATCTGCGGCGCGCTCCGGTCGAGCGACTGAGCGTGTGCGGCGGTTTCGGCAAGATCAGCAAGCTCGCTGCCGGCCATCTGGATCTGCATAGCCGCGTATCCAGTATCGATCTCGCGCAGCTGGCCGAATGGGCCGGCGAGTGGGGCGCCGATTCGAGTCTGCAGGCGTCCATGCGGGCCGCCAATACGAGTCAGGAGGCGCTAGCGCTGGCGCACGCTCGGGCGGTGCCGCTCGGCGATGCGGTATGCCGGCGTGCGCTCGATGTGGCCGTTGGGATTGCGCCGGCCGGCGTGGCGCTCGAAATGTTCGCGATCGATCGGGGCGGGAATCTGGTCGGGTCTGCCTTATGATGCGCATCCTTGTCCTCGGCGGTACAGGCGACGCGCTGCAACTGGCGCGCCGGCTCGCGGGCGGGCATATCTACAGTCTGGCAGGCCTCGGCCGGGTGCCGGAGGATTTGCACTGCCGGGTCCGCGTTGGAGGTTTCGGAGGCAGTGAAGGTCTGGCGCGCTATCTGGTTGACGAGCATGTTTCGCTTTTGATCGACGCCACCCATCCATACGCTGCGCGGATCAGCGCGAACGCCGCGGCGGCAAGCCGGGAGGCCGGCGTACCGTGCTGGGCGCTGCGTCGCCCAGGCTGGATTGCGCAGCCTGGCGACGATTGGCGCGAGGCCGACGACTGGGCGGGCTTGGTCAAGTTACTCGCTGCCTTCCGCCGACCTCTGTTCACGCTCGGGCGTGAGCCGCTCGCGCATCTCGACGAGATTCCGCCGCAACAATTCTGGACCGTGCGCTGTCTCGATGCGCATGCAGGCAACGCGCGTGCGCGCGTGATCGATGCACGCGGTCCCTTTACGCATGAAGGCGAACGCGCGCTGTTTGCAGAGGCGGCGATTGACGTGGTGATCAGCAAGAATAGCGGCGGACGCGCGACCGAGGCCAAACTCGACGTGGCTCGCGAGCGTGGCTTGCCGGTTCTGATGCTAAGGCGCCCGGAGCTGCCGGCGGCGACACGCGTATTCGATAGTGGCGCCGCATTGCTCGGTGCTTTGGAAGATTGGCCTGACGCACTGGCACCCTGACCGACGGCGCGAGCGGGCAAGAAAATTTTTGGAGCGGTTTATGACGGTGTTTTTTATCGGTGCCGGTCCCGGCGACCCTGAACTCATCACGGTCAAGGGGCAGCGTCTGGTGCGCACTTGCCCGGTGATTCTCTATGCGGGATCACTGGTGCCCGAGGCGGTTATCGCAGGCCATCGCGCCGGGCAGGTCGTGAATACCGCCGAGCTCGACCTCGATGCCATCGTAGCTTTGCTCGAGCAGGCACATCGCCGCGGGCTCGACGTTGCGCGTGTGCATTCCGGCGATCCGTCCTTGTACGGTGCGATTGGCGAGCAGATCCGCCGGCTCCGCGCACTCGATATTCCCTATGAAATCGTCCCCGGTGTCACGGCGACGGCGGCCTGCAGCGCAGCGCTGGGTTGTGAGCTGACGCTGCCCGGCGTTTCGCAGACGCTGATCCTGACGCGCTACGCCAGCAAGACCGCAATGCCCGATGGCGAACAGCTTGCCGATCTGGCACGGCACCGCGCGACGCTCGCGATTCATCTTGGGGTCCGGCATCTCGCGCGTATCGTTGAGGAACTGCTGCCGTTCTACGGTCCGGCCGGTGCGATCGCCGTGGTGTACAGGGCGAGCTGGCCAGATCAGGAAATCATTCGCGGAACGTTGGGCGACATAGTGGGCAAGGTGCAACCTACCGATGCGTCGCGCACTGCCCTGATTCTCGTGGGTCAGGTGCTCGAATCGCAGGATTTTCTGGACTCGACGCTGTATGGCGCGGCCTCCGGCCAACCGTTTTCGTAGACGCACTCGGCGAGAGGTTTCCGTTGGGCCCAGCGTTCAGTTTCCAGCATGGGTTCGGCATAGAACTGCCGCACGTGGCCCAGGCAAAGTATCGCGACCGGCTTCGCGCCCGCCGGAATGCCGAGTACGCGGCGCACTTCATCCGTGTCGAACAGCGAGACCCATCCCATGCCCAATCCTTCGGCGCGTGCGGCCAGCCACATGTTCTGAATCGCACAGGCCACCGAGGCGAGGTCCATTTCGGGCAGCGTGCGACGCCCGAACACATGCTTTTCCCGGCCATCCATCAGGGCGACGACCAGCAGTTCGCCGCATTCGCGCATGCCCTCGACCTTGAGTTGCATGAATTCGTCGCGGCGCTGGTCGAGCGCGTCGGCGGTGCGCAGGCGCTCGTGTTCGACAATCGCGTGCAGTTCGGATCGTAGCCCGGTATCGCTAATGCGAATGATGCGCCAAGGCTGCATATAGCCGACGCTCGGCGCGTGGTGGGCCGCTTCGATCAGGCGTTGCAGCACCTCCGGGTCGACAGGCGTGGACACGAAGTGGCGCATGTCACGTCGCTCGTAGATTGCCCGATAGACGGCGGCACGCTCGGCGTCGCTGAATGCGTGGCCATCACGCTGCACGTTTTCCGAGGGGGGTGGAGGAGGGGACTGATGCATAACCTGGGCGCCTGGAGCAATACGCCATTTTAGCGCCCGGTTGGGCATGGTGACCCTCCAGGCATCGTCGAAACCACAAACTTCCGGGGTATCAAACACCTGGCGTGGTAACCTTTCCGCGGGAATCAACTGTCTCGTCGGCCCCGGGGACAGCAGAACGTCCACAGTCACTGAAGCGATGAATTTCTGTCTCAGTGCGTCCGCTAGAAGAAAGAAAAAGAAATAACGAACAGAACCTTATCTATTACGAACGTCTATGATGTCGTCACTCGCCTTACCTGTGGTCGAACCGCTTGACCAGACGCTGCTCGGCACGCTGCAACACCTGATCGACACGAAGACCAAGCCGCCCGGCAGCCTGGGGCGGCTCGAAACGCTGGCTCGGCAGATGGGCCTGATCCAGAAAACGACGCATTCCACGGTACAGCGCCCGGCCATGATCGTGTTTGCCGGCGACCATGGCATCGCACAGGAAGGGGTGAGCCCTTATCCGCAAGCCGTGACCGCGCAGATGGTGGCGAACTTCCTGGCAGGCGGCGCTGCGATTAACGCGCTCAGCCGCGTGGCCGGCATTGCGCTCGAAGTGGTCAATGCAGGTGTCGCGACGCCGTTGCCGACTACCGAGGGTCTTGTCGATATTCCGGTTGGCGCGGGCACACGCAACTTCGCCCATGAACCTGCGATGACGCGCGATCAGGCGCTCGCAGCGATGCGTGCCGGAGCAGAACGCGTCCGTCACCACGCGTCGCTCGGCACCAACGTGATCGGTTTCGGCGAGATGGGGATTGCCAATACCTCGGCGGCAGCCTGTCTGATGAGCCGCCTGTGCGGCGTGCCGATCGACGAGTGCGTCGGTCGCGGTACCGGGCTCGACAACGCGGGCCTCGCGAAAAAGCGCAATGTGCTGACCTCGGCGCTGGCGCATCATGCGCCGAGTGAAGATCCGCTGGTTGTGCTCGCAACCTTCGGCGGCTTCGAAATCGCGATGATGGCCGGCGCCTATCTCGCCGCGGCCGAAGCGCGTATGACGATTCTCGTCGACGGCTTCATCGCGACCTCCGCGCTGCTGGTGGCCGACGCGTTGGAGCCCAACGTACGCGACTACTGCGTGTTTGCGCATGCCTCGAACGAAGCCGGGCATCGGCGCATGCTCGACCACTTTGGCGGCATCCCGTTGCTTGCGCTGGACATGCGGCTCGGCGAAGGCACCGGCGCGGCACTCGCCGTGCCCTTGCTGCGCGCCGCAGTGGCGTTTCTCAATGAAATGGCGAGTTTCGAGTCGGCCGGTGTCGCGGACCGCGATGCCTGAGCGGTTAGCCGGCTCCGCACGCTGATGAAGCCGCTCATGGAGTTGCGCTACTTCTTTACGGCGCTAGGCTACTTCACGCGCGTGCCGGTGCCGCGCTGGGTCGGCTATGAGCCGCACTATCTCAATGCAGCTGCGCGTTATTTCCCGCTTGTCGGCGTGCTGGTGGGCGGGCTCGGTGCGCTTGTCTATCTAGTGGCGTTGCATGTGTTTCCGCCCGGTGTGGCCGTGCTGCTGTCGATGGCATCGACCTTGCTCGTCACTGGCGCTTTCCACGAGGACGGCTTGGCGGACTGCTGCGATGCGTTCGGCGGCGGCTATACTCGAGAGGATGTGCTGCGCATCATGCATGATTCGAGGATAGGCGCGTTCGGCGCGATTGCGCTGATGATTGCACTCGCCTTGAAGTGGCAAACCCTCGCGGCGGTGCCGCCGCTGCGTGTCGCAGGTCTGATGGTTGCAGCGCACGCCGCGAGCCGTACCTGTGCGATCAGCTATCTGGCGACACTCGATTACGTGCGCGCGGAAGGCAAGGCGAAGCCGGTTGCGCAGCGCCTGAGCGGCGTAGCGCTCGCCGTAGCGGCGCTGTTTGGCTTGCCGGCGCTGTTCTGGCCGGATTGGCGCTTCGGTTGTATGGCGCTTGTGATGCTGGCGGTGCTGCGTGTGGCCATGGGTCGTTATTTCGTCAGACGCATTGGCGGCTATACCGGGGATTGCCTCGGCTTTGCGCAGCAGATTTTCGAACTGGCTATCTATCTGGCGGCAATCGCCTGGACATCGGCATGGATATCGTCCTGATTCGTCACCCGGCCGTCGCCGTCGATGCAGGCGTGTGTTACGGCCATAGCGACGTCGCGCTTGCCGACGATCCGACGGCATCTGCCGCTGCGCTGGCGGTGCATCTTGCCACCTTGCAGGTGCCCCCGCCGCGGGTATTGCTGTCCAGTCCGCTGCTACGGTGTGCGTCGGTTGCCGCGGCGTTGGCGGGGGATTTCGGTTGCGCGCACAGTGTCGACGAACGCCTGAAGGAAATGAATTTCGGTGCGTGGGAGCAACAACGCTGGGATGCAATCGACAGGGCAGCGCTCGATGACTGGGCGGCTAACTTCGAGCACGCCCGTGCTCACGGGGGCGAGAGCGTCGCGCAGTTTGTCGCGCGGGTGCAGGCGTGGCTCGATGCGTTCGGACAGACCCGCGAATGTTCGCCGGCCTATGTCGTCACGCATGCCGGCGTGATACGGGCGATCGCCTCGCTGGTGCTCGGTGTGCCGGTGGAGCGTTCCACTCAATGGTCACTCGCTACGTCCGGGGTAGTCTGGCTGCGGCGTGACGACGAGCGGCTGCTTTGGTCGCTGGTGCGGTGGAATGCTTGAGTGGTTAGCGTTGTCGCCTTGTCGGGCCGCTCCTGAGGCTATTGCGCCGCACCCATCTCACTGTTTGCCCGCTGCTGGCCTGCGTGAGCGCGCTACCTCCAGATCCTCGCAAAGCTGCTCGGCGCCTTGTGCAATGCGAGGCGCAGGACGATCGATCAGATCGCCGTCGATCGCGAACAGGTTGTTGCGCGCCACCGCTGTGAGGCTCGGCCAGGTGTGCCATGAGTCCAGTTTTGCCAACGGGGCGTCGGGCTTCGTTGCGCCTGCCGAGGCAGTCACAATCGCCTCCGGGTTGGCCGCGATCACCGCCTCGGTCGACACCGTCGGCACCAGCGGCGCGAGTTGCGCAAACACATTGCGGCCACCGCATAGCGTAATTACGTCGCTGATCATATGCGTGCCGTTGAGCGTCATTAGCGGTTGATCCCAGACCTCATAGAACACGCTGACGGGCGGACGGTTCGCATAGCGGGCGCGTAGGCGTTCGATGTCCGCGCGGTACGCGCTTGCTGCTGCATCTGCAGTGCCCGATGTGCCCAGCAAGCTGCCGAGCCGGGTGAGGGTCACCGCGACGTCATCGAGTTGATGCGGTTCGCTGAAGAAAAGCGGTATATGCAGTTCGCGCAGGCGCTCGAGCTGGGCCTGCGCGTTGCCGTGCCGCCAGACGACGATCAGATCGGGTTTCAGCGCGACGATGCGTTCGAGGTCGAGCGCCTTGTTGTCGCCGACACGCGGCACCTTTTGCGCTGAGGGCGGGTAGTCGCTGTACGACACCGTGCCCACCAGTTTCGCGCCGCCGCCCGCTGCGTAGATCAGTTCGGTCACGTGCGGTGCGAGGCTGATCACGCGTTGGGCCGGAGCGGCAAGCGAGACGGTGGCGCCGGTGTCGTCGGTTGCGCTGACGGTTGCGTGCGCGCGTGATGCGAAAGCGCAGGCGGCAAGAACTGCGCAGGCAAGCGAGGCAGAGCGTGAATTAGCCATGAAACGGCACGCTCATCAAGGCGAGTACGATCAGCAGCGCGAGCCACAGTATCACCGTGCGTTCGACCAGTCGCAGCGCAGCGCCGATATGCGCAGTGCCGGCGGCTTGCCCCGCGCCGAGCGTCGGGCGTGCTTCGATGGTGCCGTGATACACGGCGGCTCCGCCGAGCAGCACGTTGAGGCTGCCTGCCCCCGACGCCATGACCGGTCCCGCATTGGGACTGTCCCAGCGCGGCGCCTGCTCGCGCCAGCAGCGCCACGCGGTGCGCGTGTCGCCGAGCAGCGCATAGCTTGCGGCAGTCAGGCGCGCAGGAATCCAGTTCAGCACGTCGTCGATGCGCGCGGCGGCCCAGCCGAAACGCAGATAACGCGGCGTGCGGTAACCCCACATGGCGTCGAGCGTATTGGCCAGGCGAAATGCGAGCGCGCCCGGACCGCCGCCGACGGCGAACCAGAACAGTGCGCCGAAGATTGCGTCGTTGCCGTTTTCGAGGGCTGATTCGACGGCGGCACGCGCAAGTGCCGACTCGTCCGCATGCGCGGTTTCGCGTGAGACGATGCGCGCGGTCAGGCGTCGCGCTTCGGCGAGGTCGTGCTGAGCGAGCGCACGGGCAATCGGCGCAATGTGATCGTTGAGGCTCCGGGCGCCGAGCGCGAACCACAGCAGCAGGACGTGCACCGCGCAAGTCAGCATGAACGGCAGCACGGTGACCAGCCATACGGCGATCAGCACCGGAGGCAGCACTGCAAGCGCCCAGGCGAGAATGCCGAAGAGCCGCCCGTGCCGCCCGGTGTTCAGGCGCGCTTCGATACCCATGGCGAACTTGCCAAAGCCTACCAGCGGATGTGCGGTGCCGGGTTCGCCGAGCCAGCGATCTACGCAGACGCCGGCGGTGGCCAGCGTGGCGATCAGGGGGAGCGACAGCATCGTTAGCGGGCCGCGGTCTTGAGTGCGAGCGGCAGGCCCGCGACCATCATCGTGACCTGGGTGCTCAAGGCAGCGACGCGCTGGTTGAGACGTCCGAGTTCATCGACGTAGAGACGCGTCGCCGCGCCCAGCGGCACGACGCCCAGCCCGATCTCGTTGCTGACGACGATGATCGTGCCTTTGGCCGAGCCGAGCACGGCCTCGAACGCGGCGACACGTGCGAGGTAATCGTCGCGGGGTTCGGTGCCATCCGGCGGGCACAGCAGATTGACGAGCCACAGGGTCAGGCAGTCGATCAGGATGCAGTGGCCGGGCGCGTCAGTTTGCGCGACGGCGCCGGCGAGGTCCACCGAGGCCTCGAGCAACTGCCAGTGCGCCGGACGCCGCGCGCGATGATGGGCGATGCGGGCGGCGAATTCCACGTCGCCTACGCGTTGCGCGGTTGCGATGTACGTGACGGGCCGCAAGCTGTTGATTGCGAGTTGCTCGGCGTGCACGCTCTTGCCCGAGCGGGCACCGCCGAGAACGAATGTTAGATCGTGAGGAATCATTGCCTGATTGTAGCGTTTCGACGGGACAAAGGTCACTTTGAACAACCGGCCTGGTCTGCTATTGCGATGACGATCGTTATCCTGGCGAGACGGGCGGGCCACCTTTCGTCGGGCCAACGGACAGAACAGGACAGTGCGGTCTGCCGTAAGCCATGGACGCCTGACGAAACGCCAACGTGCTATTGCCAGTCGACGGTACCGATGTCCTCAGGGAACACTTTTTTGTCCGAAACTGACCTCGCTTCACCCCCGTCCAGTGGCTAACATCAAATCGGTAGATCGAGGACGTCATCTGCGATTGGTGATCGTGGATCTGCTCGCGCGACATAGAACATCAAATCTGACGGAGACATCACCGTGCACATTCATTCTCGTAGCTCGAGCGTCGCGCGCATGATCACGCTCGTCGTCGCCTCGGCGGCCTCGACCTGCGGCATTGGCGCGACCTTGCCTGCAGCCCGCTCAGGTGCGTGCGAACGCCTCCAGGGTTTTGTTGTGCCTGCCTCCGAGATCGGCTTGCCAACGTCTGGCGCGAGCGTAACTGCGGTCAAAGAGGTCGCCGCCAGTGGCAGCGGTTCAGCGGCGTTGCCCGACTACTGTGAGGTGACGGGCAAGATCTCGCCTGTCGACAGGTCGGCTCCCGATATCGACTTCGCGGTTGCATTGCCTGCGCAATGGAACGACAAGGTCGTCATGTTCGGCGGTGGAGGCTTTGACGGGACCATCCCTGATGTCACAGGCAATGTGCCCAACGGCCCTGTCGACAAACTCGTGCCGCTCGGTCGTGGCTACGCGACGTTCGCGAGCGACTCCGGCCATCAGGCGAATGCGCTGGCTTCCCAGGACGGGAGTTTCGGCTTGAGCGACGAGGCAGTGAGGAATTTCGGCGGCGACGCGATCAAGAAGACGCGCGATGCGGCGTTTGCGATTATCAAGGCTCGCTACGCGCATGCTCCTCGCGAAGCCTATTTCGCAGGCGATTCGACTGGCGGAAGGGAAGCCGTGACGGCAATCCAGCGCTGGCCCTCGGACTGGGACGGCGCGATTGCATGGTACCCGGCATGGAACGACGCAGCAGCACTGCTAGCAGGTCAGCGTATGAATCGCGCGCTGGCGAAACCTGATGCCTACCTTTCCACGGGGAAAAGGGAGGCCGTGTACGACGCTGCGATGGAGGCCTGCGATGCGCTTGATGGCGTTGTCGATGGCCTGATCAGCAATCAGCAGGAATGCAACGCGCGCTTCGATCCATCAACCGCTACCCTTCACGGTGCTCCGTTGCGCTGCCCGAAAGGGGCGGACACCGGCGACAATTGCCTGTCGGACGCGCAGATCGAGGCCTTGAAGACAATCAATACGCCAACCTACTTGCGTTTCCAGCTCGCCGATGGTGAGACAGAGTACCCCGGCTACAACGTCTGGGGCGCCGATCTTGGCATAACGACCCGTACTTCACCCATAGAGCCCGAGGTCACGTTCCTCGCATTCGGAACCTCCCAGCCGGCGAATCCGATGCCCCTGACAGCACCGTACGTCAGCGTCCTGACCGACCAGTGGTTCAAATACTCCGTTACGCGCGACCCCAGCTTCGACTCGCTGGCACTCGATCCGGAGCAGCCGGGTGTGTGGGCCAACCGTATCAATCAGCTGAGTGAAGAGCTCGATGCGAGCACCGATATTTCCGCTTTCCGGGCACGTGGCGGGAAGCTTCTGCTCGTGCATGGCATAGCTGACGTCCTGGTCAGTACGCGCGCCACTGAGGAATACTATCGGCGGCTTCAGGCGCAGTTCGGCATCGATCAGGTCGATTCGTTCGTGCGTTTCTATGAGATTCCCGGCCTGGGCCACGCGGTAAGCAGTACTTTCAATGCAACGTGGGATTCGTTGTCGGCACTTGAGCAATGGGTGGAAAAAGGCAGGGCGCCGGTGGACCAGGTAACGACCGATACCGCGGGCGTTCCCGGGCGCACGCGACCGCTGTGTGATTTCCCCAAATGGCCGCGGTACCGGAGCGGCGACGTCAATCTCGCCGCTTCGTTCAAGTGCGTTGAATGAAAGGGCGTGAAGGCGGCGCTGGGCGAACCGCGAATGGCAAGACATGGCGTGTATCGTGCCGTGATCCTTCACACTGCCGCATTGCGACCTATGCATCCGAAGCGGGCACTCCTGCCATGAGCAGAGCCAAACCCGTTTGGGTAGGATGATGGGTAGACCGTGTTAAGGCAACGCAGAGCGGGAGTCAAACCTTGCGGCGCTTCGCGGGCAACCGTTGAAATCGGCCGCCTTCCGCCAATCAAGGCTTCCGGGCATTCCGATATCTTCCGTAGTGGTCCCGTGCGCCCCCGATCTTAAAGCGATCTATGAGTAACGACCGCAGCCAGCCTAGAATGCCGTCCCAATCTGGAACTGGAATTTCTGGTACTGGTCGCCGGCGTGCTTGACGAGCGGGAAACCAAGGCTGAGCTTGAGCGGCCCGATCGGCGAGATCCACGCGAGACCCGCACCGTACGCATAACGCAGACCGTTCGCGCCGGTACTGTTGCCTTCGTTGCCCCAGACGTTGCCGCCGTCGAAGAATGAGAATACGCGCAGCGTGCGATCGTAGCCAGTACCCGGCAGCGGGAAGGTCAGTTCGATGTTGCCGACCAGCAGCTTCGAACCGCCGATCGGATCGCCGGTGGTCGCATCGCGCGGACCCAGCGAGCTCGGCTCGTAGCCGCGCACCGAACCGATACCGCCGGCGTAGTAGTTCTTGAAGATCGGGAACGGCTTGCCGTCGAGACCGTTACCGTAACCACCCTGGAAGTTCAGGCCCAGCACGAAGCCTTTCGAAAACGAGTAGTAGTACTGCGCCTGAAGGTCGGCCTTATAGTAAGGTGTACTGCCCAGAGGCGAGCCGTATTCTGCGTTGGCCTGCGTGAAGTAACCGCGGCTCGGCACCAGTGCGCTGTCGCGATTGTCACGCGACCACCCGATCGTCAGCGGCACGTTGTTCGACACGCGCCCGAAGGAGTTGACGTAGTCAATGTAGCTTTGCGGTGTGGTCGAGTCGACGTCGAGACGGTTCTGCTCGATGCCGAGACCGAAGTACACCATGTCGGCTTCGGAGAACGGGATGCCGAACTTCAGGTCGGCGCCGACCGTAATGATGCGAAAGCTTGTGTCGTTAACGCTGGAGAAAACGAGTGGTTCGCTGGTGCGGTAGTAGACGTCGGTAATACGCTTGATGCCGTCCACTGTGAAGTACGGGTCGACCTGTGTGACCGTCAGCGTACGGAACGTCGTTGCGGTATTCACGTTCACCGCGAGGCTCGTGCCCGAACCGAACACGTTGTCCTGCGACACGCCCGCTGAGATGATCGGGCCTTCGCCGGAACCGTAGCCAAGACCGAGAGTAACGGAACCGGTCGGCTTTTCCGTCACCTTGACGGCAATATCGACTTCGTCGGCGGTGCCTTCGACTGGCACGGTGGTGACGTCGACATCCGTGAAGTAGCCGAGACGGTTGATCCGGTCTTTCGACAGCGCAAGGCGACTCGAATCGAACCACGAGCTTTCGAGCTGACGCATTTCGCGGCGGATCACTTCGTCGCGCGTGCGGGTGTTGCCCACGATGTTGATGTTCCGCACGTACACGCGGCGGCTCGGATCCACCTGCAGCGTCAGGTCGACTGTATGGTGTTGCTGGTCGATCTGCGGCTCCGCGTTCACGGTTGCGAACGCATAACCGTATTCACCGAGCTTGTCGACCACGGCCTTCGTGGCAGCCTTCAGCTTGGCAGCGGAAAATCGGTCGCCCGGTTTGATCTTGACGAGTTTCGTCAGCTCTGCCTGGCGATCGAGCAGGTTGCCGGACAGACGGATGCCCGAAATTGTGTACGGCTCGCCCTCATGCAGCGTGAGCGTGAGGTACATGTCCTTCTTGTCCGGCGACAGCGAGACCTGGGTCGAATCGATGTTGAACTCGAGGTAGCCGCGGTCGAGGTAATACGAGCGCAGGTTTTCGAGGTCGGTGGTCAGCTTGTCTTTCGAGTACAGGTCGTTCTTGGAGTACCACGAGAACCAGTTTGGCGTGGACTGCTGCATTTCGTCGTGCAGCGTGCCGTCGCTGAACACCTTGTTGCCGATGAAGTTGACCTGGCGAATCTTCGCGCTCGGACCTTCGATCACCGAGAACAGCAGGCCGACGCGGTCGCGGTCGATCGGCGTGACCGTGGTCGTGACTTCGGCGGCATAGAAGCCGCGGGTCAGGTACTGGCGCTTGAGCTCCTGCTCGGCGCGGTCGACGAGCGACTTGTCGTAATAGCGGCCGAGCGACAAACCGACCGAGTTCAGCGCCTTGTTCAGGTTGTCCTTGTCGAATTCGTGCAGGCCCGAGAAATCGATCGTGCCGATGGCGGGACGTTCCTCGACCTGCACGACGACGACATCGCCTTCGGCAGAAATCCTGACGTCGTTGAAGAAGCCCGTTGCGTACAGCGCGCGGATCGCGGCGGACGCCTTGTCGCCAGTGAAGATGTCGCCCCGTTTGATGGGCAGATAGGAGAAGACTGTGTTTGGCTCGACACGTTGCAAGCCTTCGAGCCGGATGTCGCGAACCACGAATGAGTCAGCGGCATTTGCCGACATTGTTGACGCGCTTAAACCAACGAGGGTCAATGCCCTCACGCAGCGGGACAACAAGATTTTTACTTTCATACAGAGTGAGCGAAAAGAAATCCACGCAGACACGAAAACCGCTGCCACGTGAAGTCCAATGGACGACTCGCGAGGTGCGGAGGGAAGAGCGACCCGTTGTTCTATTTCAATCTGAAGTCCGAGACGTCGTTGCCCTGGACGAGATCTTTGACTTGTGCAAGCACCTCCTGTCCATTCACGAATGTCCATGTCTATCGTCCACGAGACATCACAAGAGCCGAACACGGCACGAGCATGACGATCGCAATGTGCTCGACGAAGAACGTCACCAGTCGCTTGCCCTCATCAAAAGGACGGCAAGAGCATTGATCCAATGAGTGACGCGAACCGGGGCGGCGTCATGGGTGGAGAAACGGAACCAGGATCGCGAATATTCCAGCGCGTGAAAAATAAAGTCATACCTTACAAACGCTCCACCTCGAAAGCGAACAGGTCAATGACAGGAAGCACCCGAGGTGCGAAATTTTCATGGAATATTTGAGGGTCGCCGTTCGTTATACAGAGATCGTTGTGCCGATAAGGAATGGAGACATGATGTCCAAATCAATCGTGATGTTGACGCTTTGGGCCGGTCTGGCTGCGCCTCTCGTTTCCCCGGGTGTCGTGTTTGCCCAGAATTGCACCCCCACTCTCGCAGATGGTTCTCTTAACCAATGTCCTCCGATGGGCGGCGGCGGTCACGTAGACCACCGACCCGACCGGTTGCCTCACGGCGACAACGATTCCCACGGGAACAATGGCATTCACGGTACCCCGAGCGTCCACAGTACTGGCGGAGCCGCCACTTTTAACGGCGACGGAGCTCACAGCGCAGGCATGGGGCACGGCGGAGGCGCCGGAAGTGGCGCGGGTGGCGGCCACGGGAAATAGAGGTTGGTGCGACCAGCTGTGCCGCACGTTTTCGATGCAGTGCATTGGCAGGAGAGGGGAAGGAGCGTCAATTGAAACTGGCACGTGGGGTGGATGTTGTCCGCAAGCGCATGAGCAAGCTCTTTCACGTGAATGCACTGAAACGTTCATCCGGAGCCGGAGCGCAGTCCATGCCGGAAGTGGAATGCGAGTGGGTGATTGCGTACCGGACGGCGCATGGTTTCTGTTGCATTTACCGCGGAGTGCCCATTGATTTTCGCACTATGTTCGACCTCCAGATCTGGGTCGAAGAGCACAATGTGCGGACCTACTTCATAGGTTCTTGAAGCGCGCCTTGTACAGCGTCGCCGGCTACTCTTGAGAGTTTGAACACGGCAGCCATGATCGTTGACGATCATGGCTGCCGTCACGTTGCCACATATCGCCTCATTCTCAAAGCAATTGCCACATCTCGGTCATGTTCGAAGCTCATTCTTGCGGGTGCCTTCCCCGGTTGTGAGTTAACAGTTGTCTCCCTGTAGCGCGTGCCGTGAATCCAGGAGTCCTTATCTTCTGGTTGCACTGGACGTCGTCTCCCTCAATAAACGGCAGATAAACAGCGAACATGACATCAAACAGTCGACGTGATTTCCTGCGAGCCGCTGCGCAAGCGGCCGGTGCGGCCACCGCACTGGGTGCAGTACCTATGGGTATCCGCAGTGCACTGGCGATACCTGCGCACAATGCGACCGGCACGATCGAAGACGTACAGCACATCGTTGTCTTCATGCAAGAAAATCGTTCTTTCGATAACTACTTCGGGTCACTGCGCGGCGTGCGCGGCTTCGGCGACACACGTCCGATTCCACTGACTACCGGCAAGTCTGTATTCTTCCAGCCCGCCAACAACGCGGATGGTTATGTCTTGCCTTTCCGCCCCAATCTTCCGAACCTCGGTCTGCAGTTCGTGCAGGATCTGGACCATAGCTGGCCTGGCACGCATGCGGCATGGAACAGCGGCCGCTACGACCAGTGGGTGCCGGTCAAGGGCACGACGACGATGTTCCATCTGACGCGCGAGGACATCCCGTTTCACTATCAGCTAGCTGACTCATTTACGATTTGTGACGCCTATCATTGCGCGGCCATGACGCCGACCGACCCGAACCGCTACTACATGTGGACGGGCTGGGTAGGCAACGACGGAACCGGCGGCGGCCCCGTGATCGATAACGCCGAGGCTGGTTACTCATGGAGCACGTTCCCGGAAAAGCTTGAGGCTGCCGGCATATCGTGGAAGGTATACCAGGACATGGGTTCCGGTCTGAATCCGTCGACCGGCTGGGGCGACGACGAGAACCCCTTCATCGGCAACTTCGGAGATACCTCGCTTCTGTTCTTCAAGCAGTATCAGAACGCACAACCTGGCAGTCCGTTGTTCGAAAAGGCACGCACGGGTACACAGGTCGAAGTGAGCGGGACCTACTTCGATATCCTCAGAAAGGACGTGCAAAACAATACGTTGCCTCAGGTTTCGTACATCGTGGCCCCGGAAGCGTTTTCGGAACACGGCAACTGGCCACCGAACTACGGCGCATGGTATGTCGACCAGGTCCTTCAGGCACTTACGTCCAATCCGGAAGTATGGAGCAAGACGGTACTGCTTTTGACCTACGACGAGAACGACGGCCTGTTCGATCATATGCCGCCGCCGTATGCGTCGTCCACGCCTGCAACAGGCCTTTCTACCGTCTCCACAGCGAACGAGTTTTTCGCGGGTTCGAGCGGCAATCAACCTGGTCCCTACGGTCTTGGGCCACGCGTACCGATGATTGCCATCTCGCCATGGTCAAAGGGTGGTTACGTGTGCTCGGAAGTCTTCGATCACACATCGATCATCCGGTTTATCCAGAAGCGTTTTGGGCACGGTAACAGCCTGGAGGAGCCGAACATCACGGCATGGCGCCGCACGGTCTGCGGAGACCTGACATCGATTTTCAACTTCAGGAACCCTAACGACGGCTTCCCGCAACTGCCACCCACCTCGTTTCCAGCGGACAAGAACCGTCATCCGGATGTGGTACCTGTCGTGCCGAGCAGTCAGTCGCTGCCGAAACAGGAATCTGGTGTACGGCCGGCACGCGCACTGCCGTACGAGTTTTTCGTTCGCGGCGGCGTGAGCGGGCAAGGCAACGCGTTCCGTTTGCACATGACGAACACGGGGCGCGCGGGTGTCAACTTCCAGGTCTATTCGGGTAATGCGACGGATCTGCCGCGCAGCTATACGGTTGAAGCAGGTAAGGATCTTTCGGACGAGTTGATGCTCGCTCCGGGAGGAAGCTACGACTTTTCCGTGTTCGGACCCAACGGCTATCTGCGCCGCTTTGTGGGCAAAGCAAACTCTACAGGGGAGCAACAAACAGCGTTTCAGATTGCCGACGGCTACGATGTCGCAAACGGCAATCTGCAACTGCGTCTGACAAACCCGGGTAAAGAGCGGTCCGTTTTCAAGGTCGAGAGTGCCTACAACTCGCCGATGAGCGGCGATCTCAGCGTGCGTGGCGGCGATGTCAGCGTTCTGATGATTGATCTGCGAAATTCATTCGGCTGGTACGACCTGACAGTGACGATCAACGCGGATGCGAATGCCCTGTGGCGCATTGCCGGTCACGTAGAAACCGGGCGTGACAGCGTATCGGATCCAGCGCTTGGAGGGTGATGTTGAGTCGCTGATGGCAGCGGTCTATGACTCTGCCACATGAACCATGAGCGGGCCGGTACGGCCGCTCATGGTTTTATTTTTCCGCTCTACATCGGCAAGATTGCAGGGCATGTTTAATGACAATGCTTCTGGGAAACGACTTCGAAACCGCCAGTCAATGCCTCTCGGGCATTCCGATGTCTTCTGCAGGTTATAGGGCTACGGTTCCAGTAGACCGTCTCGGCAGAAAGTGAGTTTTGGCGATTCGCTGCTGGAGAGAGCCTGGAGTGGGCGTGCCGAGACCGGACGTTATATCGAGGACGTGGCGAGCGATGTCAGTGTACGGTTGCACAATGGTCGCAAGCGGAGGGGCGAGGAATCTCGCAATGCTGTCGTCGAAGCCAATGAGCGACAGCCGTTGCGGCACTGCAATGTTCAACTCCTGCGCTGCCTGAAGAATGCCGGCGGCAAGAACATCGGCGCCGACGATTAGCGCCGTGGGATAGTGTGGGCGCGACAGTAGTTCGATGCCAAGCGTGTATCCATGAAGCGGTGCGTTCGGAATCACAAGGTCATAAGGCACAGTTCTGATTGTGCAGTGCTTATGGTCTACATCATGTTGCAGCAGTGCCTTGGTAAACGAAGCAATGCGGCATTCTTCGACGCTTGAGTTTCTGTGGGGACCCGCCTCTCTCGTGCTGGTGCCGCTTATATACCCGATGGACCGGTGACCGAACCTGACCAGATGCCTGACCGCCTCTTCAATTCCAGGTGTGGGGTCAATGCCGACCCGATGCACTTCGCCAAGGTTGTCGCGCTCAATCTGGATGAGTGGAATCCCTGCGTCGCGGACGATATCGTAGTTCTCCAAAATGAATGGGTGGCACACGACAATTGCTTCGACATTGTGGTCGAGCAGATGTTTGAGCCCGTCCCGTTCGAGGTCAACGTTATATTCATGATCGACAGTCAACAGCGAATAACCTGCGGCGGCGGCCTCCATGCGCATCGCGTGTGAGATGTGTGCGAAGTGCGCGTTGTTGGTCGCGGAGTCGATCACAAGGCCGAGGGTGTAACTACGCTGGTTCCGAAGGCTTCTAGCCTGAATGTTGGGTCTGTAGCCGACCTTTTCGACGGCTGCCAGCACCCGCGCCCGGTTCTCTTCGGAAACATACCCGTTGTTGTAAACGACTCGTGACGCGGTCGAAGCGGAGACGCCGGCCTCCCGGGCGACGTCCGTCATCGTTGCGCGACTGGCTCGTGCGTTCATGATTTTGCCTTTACAAACAAATTGGACCTCGCTATCCGTCTTACGCGCGGTCGCGCTGTGTCGCTGCTGTGCAGCATAGTCTATCGAACCCGCCGGACGGCCTTCCGGTGGACTTCGCAGCTCGACCGAATTTTGCCATGAACAGAAATGGGGTGGTGACGTCACCATCGCCGTCAAAAAAGGCCTTGCAGCTTTTCTTCGATCCCGATATGGTGACGTCACCACAGCGTCCTCGCTCGGAAATGAACCCAGGTTCTAAAGTCGGGAGATAGCAATGAAAAAATCCTATCCACTGTCTTTTCAGATGTTTTCAGCGCGCGATACCGTTCCGCTAAAGACTCAGCTTGCTGAGCTTGCGAAGCTGGGCTACGAGAACGTAGAGCCATTTGGTGCCCTATACGCCGACCCCATTGAGTTTCGCAAGGAACTGGACGCCAACGGCTTGTCGGCGCTCAGTGGTCACTTTGATCTGTCGATGCTCGAAGCCGATACAGAGAAAGCGATTCACATTGCCAATACTCTTGGTATCGAGATTGTGATTGCGCCATGGCTCGACCCGTCATTGCGCCCAACGGATGCGAACGGATGGAAGGCTTTGGGAGCACGGCTGGCCGTCCTTCAAAAGAAGTTCGCCAAGGCCGGTCTGACGTTTGCCTGGCACACCCATGACTTTGAGTTCATCCGGCTACCGGATGGTTCGTTTCCGGTTGAGCACATCTTTGAAGGCAACAGCGTCGGCCTGGAGCTTGATGTGGCGTGGGTTATCCGGGCAGCTGCCGACCCGCTGGTATGGCTCGAGAAGTACTCGGACCGTCTGGTGGCGGTGCATGTGAAAGACATCGCGCCGCAGGGCCAGAACCTTGAACAGGATGGATGGGCTGACCTCGGAGTGGGTGTGGTGGACTGGAAGCGTATCTGGCCCGTGGTCAACCGCGCGGAGCCGCGCGTGGCTGTTCTCGAACACGACCGTCCTGGCGACTGGATCAGGTTTGCAAAGAACAGCGCGGCAGCTTTCCGGGCTCTTGTCAGCGAGTGAACGACATGAAAATCAACATTGGCGTGATTGGTTGCGGAAACATCTTTGATGCGTATATCAGGAATGCGGTGCACTTTCGCGACCTGAGCTATGTCGCATGCGCGGACCTCAATACGGAACTTGCGCAGCGTAAGGCTGCGCTCTACGGCCTCGAGGCGATGTCGATTGACTCGATGCTGGGCCGCGACGATATCGACGTGGTCCTGAATCTCACCGTGCCCAACGCGCACGCCGAGGTCTCCCTCATGGCGATTGCCGCAGGCAAGCACATCTATACCGAGAAGCCGCTGGCGGTAACGTTGGCAGAAGGGGCTGCGATTCTGGATGCTGCGCGGCAGCGTGGTGTCAGGGTGGGATCCGCGCCCGATACGATTCTCGGGCCGGCGGTCCAGTCGGCGCGAGCGATCGTCGACTCTCAGGAAATTGGCAAAGTTGTGTCGGGCCTCGCCACGGTGCAGAGCCACGGCATGGAGCATTGGCATCCGAACCCCAGCTTCTTCTACAAGAAGGGCGGCGGACCGGTGCTCGATGTGGGGCCGTACTATGTGAGCACGCTGGTCAACCTGTTAGGGCCGGTCACAAGCGTGAAGGCGTCGGGCACGATCGGCTACCCGGAGCGAGTCGTGACGACGGAAGGGCCAACGAAGGGTGACGTGATCAAAGTGGAGACGTACACCACCCTGCATGCCTTGCTCTCGTTCGCCAGCGGCGCTCACGTCACACTGCTCGCTAGCTGGGACGTCTGGAATAGCGATCTTCGTCCGATTGAGCTTCACGGAACGGAGGGTACGCTGCGGCTGGCTGATCCGAATTCGTTCAGCGGCGAGGTCGCCGTGTCAGTGGGCGCCAAAAGCTTCCGTAGTATCCACACGAACACGATGCCCTTCGGCGCTTTCAACCGTGACTGGGTTGGCGATGGCGTATGCCGTTCCAGCTGTTATCGGGGACTCGGGCTGGCTGACATGGCTTCGGCGATCCAGGCCGGTGTGGTTCACCGGTGCAACGGCGAATTCGCATTCCACGTCCTTGAAACGATGCTGGCCATCGAAGATGCCGCGGCTAGCAACGGCACCGTCAATCTGAGGAGCTCTTGCAGCCGCTCGCCTCGGCTCACCGGGGAGGATGCGATGCGGCTGATGGCCTGAAGAAGTCAACGGCACCAATGACAATCGGTTCGGTTTGTATCGTGAAGGGAGTGATAGAGGTTAGCGAATGGACTACTAAACTTTTGCCGCCTGCCGCTCGAACGACGCACAAAGCGATTCCGTCAATGCGTCTATAGCAGGTTTCAGGTTACCCGTCTGACGTGGATAAACCAGCCAGACGCCCAGGCTCAGCTTGAAATCGCTGACGTCCAGGATCTCTAGCTGGTCGCGATACGGACTCGTGCGCAACACGTCGAGCGGCACGAGGCCGAGCCCCAGGCCAGCACCGACCAGCCGCAACTGTGTGTTCGTTGCTTGAGTGTCGACGCTAATCCTGAGCCGCTGGCCAGCGGCTTCCATCGAGCGTTCAAGGGCCGCCCTATATCCGCAGCCGTCCGGGTTGAGAATCCAGCCATGCCCGACTAACGACCGTATTGAACTCTTACGCTTGACCAGCGGCTTATCCGCGCTCTGGATGACTTTCACCTCGAACGTAACGATCTGGCGTCCCGTCAGTCCGTGGGGTAGCCCCGTGCCCTCGGGAAGCATCAATACCGCAGCATCCAGTTGACCCTGTTCCGTCGCCTGCTGTAAGGCGGGGCTCCATTCCGTGTGCAACCTGATCTCCAGCGCGGGGAACAGTTCGTTCATTTTTAACACCGCGTCAAACAGCGTGGCATCGGCCACCGCGTGCGGCAGGCCGAAGCGGAAGGTGCCAGACGGCGCAGCGCCCTCGTGAGCAACATCGAGCAGATGCGACCAGGCGCCAAGCAACGTCACGGCCTGTTCGTACACGCGATTTGCGAGCGCAGTGGGCCGGGGTGGCTTCGAGTCGCGGTCGAACAGTTCGACCCCAAGCAATTGTTCGAGCCGCTGGACGCGTTTCGAAATGGCCGACTGCGACACGCAGAGGATGTCTGCCGCGCGCGTCAAAGACGCCTCATCGATCACCGTCACGAACGTTTTCAGGTCGTCGATCATAATTCCAATGTGTCATGTTTAACATGACATTTATTCTCTTGAGGAAAGTTATGAGCAAGCTTAACCTGATCTCACTTCGCGCGCCAGTTCAATGACTGGTGAGCACTGACCAACGACGCCATGCCGTCATTTGCAGGAGCAATCGAATGCCTCTCGTACGCATCAATCTCTCAAGAAATGCCACGCCACAAGTTGTACAGGCAGTGAGCGAGACGGTCTATCAGGCGATGGTGGAGATCGCCAACGTGCCGCGAAACGACAAGTTTCAGATTGTCACGCGCCACGCTGAAGACGAACTGATCTATCCGGCCGAAGGCTATCTGGGTATGACTTATTCGGCTTCCATCATATTCATTCAGGTGACGTGGAATGCGGGCCGCACGACGGAGGTCAAGAAGGCGTTCTACAGGGCGATCGCGGACGGTATTCACGCGAAAACGGGCGTTCGAAAGGAGGACATCGTGATAAACCTCGTAGACGTCGCCCGGGAAGACTGGTCCTTCGGCAACGGCGAAATGCAATACGCGCCGAAGGAGTGATTGGGGGATCGACACGACCTTGACCCCGATTAAAGCGATGCCCAGAACACCGGATCGGTCATTTCCTGGCGGCGGATCGACAGTATTCGCACACCCATTTCATACCAGAGGCTTCAAGGAGGGCAAACAAGCCGACGAACAGGGGCGCAAACCTGATTTCAAAGGGTACTAAATTGCCTGAACTGAATCGATAAGATTGTTCCGCAGCGCCACGATCGCCTTCTGCACTTTGGCGAATTCATCTGGCGCGAGGCCAGTCGCCCCATTGAGACTCATGGTCAGGGCTCTTTCGCGCAGCCGCCGACCGTTTTTAGTGAGCCTGACCCGCACCTGACGCTCGTCTTCAGGATCGCGCTGCCTTTCCAGATAGCCCATCACCTCGAGCTTCTTCAGCATCGGCGTGAGCGTGTTGGATTCGAGAAACAGCTTCTCGCCCAGACCGCTGACGGTTGGGTTGTCTTCCTCCCAAAGCGCAACGATCGCGATGTATTGCGTATAGGTGAGCCCAAGCTCCTCGAGCATCGGCTTGTATGCCTTGCCGAACGCCAGGTTCGCGGAGTAGATCGCAAAGCAGAGGTAGTCTGACAGCGGTGCAGCTGCAGCGAGCGCCGGATTGGTAGTTTTCATCTGCATCCTCTTTGGCTGGAGCCTGATGTTTCACAAGACATACGAACAAATATACATCGCATGCGATTATATCGCAATATGGTGAATACCCCAAAATGAAGGCACGTGCCTCAGCGAGATGCACGTGCCTTGGCGGATTACACCGTGACGATGGTCGTGCCGACCTCGATGTTGCCGCGCACGGATTTCGAGTACGGGCAGATCTGATGGGCCAGGTGCGCGATTTCCTCGACGACTTCCGGTGCCAGACCCGGCACGCGGACGGTGAACTCGGCGCCGAGGAACCACGCTGCACGGGTCTGTCCGATGTTCACCTGGATGTCCACGGAATAGTCGGACGGCAGCGTGACCTTCTTCATCGAGGCTGCAATTCCGAACACGGTCGTGTAACAGGCCGACCACGCGCCCGCAAACAGCTGCTCGGCTTGCGGGTGCGGCTCGGTGGCGATGAAATCGAGGCTTTCAACGCCGGGCGCAGACAGCTTGAGGTCGAAGACACCAAACTCGCCGCGCTGGACACTGGGGTCGCGATTGACCGTGGCGTGAGTGTTACCTGAGGCGAGGACTTTTTCGATCTTTTCCATGATGGATTCCTTGGGGAATAAGGGTGTTACGTTAATTTAAAGCGCAGGCGATTGTATCGCGTGCGATATATAAGGGGAGATACCTGGCGAGATCCGCAAGCCTTATCCGGTCACTGCGTGACGACGTTCAGGCCGACCTCGATGTTGCCATGCACAGCCTTAGAGTACGGGCAGATCTGATGAGCCAGGTGCGCGATCGACTCGACAACGTCGGCTGCCAGATCCGGCGCGCGGATGGTGAACTGGGCGCCGAGGCAATGCCCGGTACCGACCGACCCAATGCTGACCTGAATGTCCACGGAATAGTCGGACGGCAGCGTGACCTTCTTCATTTTGGCCGCGATCTCGAACGCGCTGATGTAACAGGCCGACCACGCGCCTGAAAACAGCTGCTCGGCTCTCGGGTGCAGTCCGGTAGCGATGAATTCGCGGTTTTCAGCGCCGGGAGCTGAAAGTTTGAGATCCAGCGCGCCGTGCTCACCGCGCCGGGCATTAGGGGCGCGATTGATCGTAGCGTGGCTGTTGCCGGAGTGGAGGACTTGTTCGATCTTGTTCATGACGGATTCCTTCGTGAATACGGGGGTTAGGTAGTTTTGATCGCATGCGATGTAATCGCATGAGCCGCATGATGGGCGAGAGCGTTTTCGTTGTCAAGCGTATAAGATTTAATCGCATACGATTTTTGATAGGCAGCGATGAGAACCTTCGTCCCGGAAGCAGTCAGACCTGCCGCTCGGCGTGAGCGGCAGGTCTGAGGGGTGGTCATGCAAAAACACGGCCGCACAAGCGAGTGCTTATGCCGGCAAACGGACGTCGGACAGATCTTCACAGAGTGCAATGAGCCGCTTCTGGAGAACGGGATCATCCGCCTGCGGGTTGGGAGCGAGTGGGTGCAGGTGGTAAAAGTACTGCCCGGTCACCTTGGCTTGCGGATCGTCGCTGGCGGCGAGCCAGGCCTGGGTGCGGTGTGCCTGATCCATGTCGTCGGGCGCACCGGGGCCACCCATCCGGGTAGGCACCCAGCCGGGCTCCAGCGCGGTGGAAAAAACATCGGGCCAGCGACGGGCGATCGCGAATGCCAACATGGCATCATGCAGCTTGCTCTCGGCATAGGCCGCGGATCCGTTCCAGCGACGCTTGCGCCAGAGGATGTCGTCGAGATTGGCGTCAGCGTGGTGGTGCATTCCCGAGCTCAGATAGACGAGCCGCTCCGGCTTCTCGATCAGGGCCGTCAGGATATACGCGGATAGTGTGTTGATCGCGAAGACGTGCGGCAGACCATCGGTAGTGAGGCGCTGGCCTTCGCGATAGCCGACCGCGGCATTGTGGATCACCGCATCGAAGCGGCCAAGTTCGTTGACGCGTGCAGCAAGCGCCTTGGCGCCAGCAATCGTTTCAAGGTCGCCCACGACTACGGCCTCGGCCTCAGGTAGCGCGCGCCGGGCAACTTCTGCGCGGGCGGCGTTTCTGGCATGCAGGACAACCTGGTGTCCTTGCGCCACAAGCAGTTGGGCCGCCATGAAGCCGAGGCCCGTGGACGAACCGGAAATGAATATGCGTGTCATGTGAATTCTCCTGTACTGGATGGCGAACCGGCGACATGGTCGTCGCCGGTTCCGGGGATGGGATGCTCAACGTGCGGAGCGGCGGCTGATCAGAACGAGGACCGCTCCAAGAATCGCGCTTGCCGCGCCGAGCAGATAGACCGCGGCATATCCGAAGTGACCGGCGACGAGACCCGCCGCTGGCCCGGCAATGCCGTAGGCAATGTCGAGGAAGGCGACGAAAGCGCCCATCGCACTGCCGCGATTCGCGGGCAACACGCGCTTGAGCGCCTCGACACCAAGGGCCGGAAACACCAGCGCGCAGCCAAGACCGGTGACAAACGCACCTGCGAGCGCGACGATCTCGTACGGCGCTGCCCACAGTACCGCCTGGCCGATGGCTTCGATGCCAAGTGACCAGAGAGCCACACGGTAGCCGCCGATGCGATCGGGCAGATGGCCGAACACCATCCGCATCAGGATAAAGCCAACGCCGAACGCAGTCATGACGAGCCCGGCATGGCCCCAGCCACGCATCGCGAAGTAGAGCGAAGCAAATGCCGTCAGCCCGGACAGCCCCACGCCTTGCAGCATCAAGCCCAAGCCTTCTCGCCAGATCTGGCTGATCACGCGATAGAACGGCAGTCGCTGGCCGGCCGGCGAAACGTACGAGGTTGCACCGAAGGCGATACAGGCAGCGAGCAGCGGTGCGGCGATGCAGGCCGCCATCGCGGCCTGAAGGCCTAATTGCTGATAGAGGCTCATGCCGACGGGCGCACCGATCGCCAGTGCTGCGAACATCGCGATGCCAGTCCAGGACATCGACATTCCCGCGCGTTGCGGGCCTACCGAGGCGATCGACCAGGACACGCAGCCGGTGACGAACTGGCTTTCTCCGAGCCCGGCCACCAGACGCCCTGCAATCACGATGGCAAGGCTGACCGCCGGCGAGAGACCTTTGGTGGCCGAGACCAGATAGAGCAGGCCACCCAGGGCGCAGAAGGCAGCGCCCTGCAACGCCGACCGCTTGCCGCCGTGATGGTCGGTCACGTGACCGGCGTAGCCACGGGTCAGTACGGTGGCAAGGAACTGAATCCCGATCACGAGTCCGACGACGAGGTTGCTAAAACCCAGCTTGTCATGGACGAAGAGCGGAATGACGGGAAGCGGCAAACCGACTGCGAGGTAACCGCAGAACAGCATTGCGATGACGGCGAGGGAGGGACGAGCCAGATGAGCCGGTGGGGCGTCGGCCTGGCCTATCGTCTTCACGGTAAGCGATGGCATGATTAACTCCAGATTGGCAATCGTGGGAGAAGGCCGCTCCGCGAAGAGCGGCCGAACACGCTCAGGCAGTAGTGCCAGAAGAGGAAGCGGACGTCCCGAAGAGTTCGGTCCGGTAGCCGCTCGCGTCGAGCAGGTAGTCACGCGACGCGGTCACCTCGGCCGACAGTTTTGCCAGATCGACGTCGATCAGCTTGCCGCCTTGCTTGCGCAACTGGCCGGCAACCATCACGGTGTCGACATCTGACCGCTCGACAGCCTGGACGACTGTGCCGATGGCGTTGTTCACCGGGAAGACGCTCGCGCCGTTGGTGCGCACCATGATGATGTCGGCCTGCTTGCCCGGAGTCAGCGAGCCGATCGAACGTTCCAGGCCGGCGGCGCGGGCGCCATTGATCGTCGCGGCTTGCAGCACCGCCTCTACCGAGATCGGCGCGGGAGCGTCGGCCTCGCCACGGAATCGGCGATACCGCATGGCTGCGCGCTGCTGCCCGAACAGGGCGTGCATCTCACCAAACAGATCGCTGCCGAAGGCGGTGTCGAGGTCGATGCCGAGCGCCGGCGTGAGGCCGTGATCGATCGCCTGTTGATACGCGAAGCTATCGTCGTCGAAACCGAATAGCGCATCCGAACGGGGATTGACGGTGACGTTCACGCCCGCATCCGCGAACAGCTTCCACGTTTCTTGCGGGACACGTGTGCAGTGATTGAAGATGTTGTGCGCGCCCAGCACCCCAGGCTCGGCGAATTCAGGGCCGAGTTTGGCGAGATCGCCGATGAACTCGGTCAGGATCTGCATGTCGAGCCGGCGTGCGACTTTCCACCAGTCGAGATTGAGCTGACCGAAGAGGCCAACCCGCACCCGGCCCGCCCCAGCGTTCCAGTTAAGTGCGAGGCGTTCGAGATCTTGCGGCAGATGGGCATTGGACGCTTTCTTGTCCATTGCCGCACCGACCATATGCAGCGCCCGGATGCCGGCCGAGTCGAGTGCTTCGAGCGCTGCATCGGTGTGCTCGGGGCTGCGCGAGCTGTGGCAGGCGTCGATGATGGTCGTAATGCCGGCGTCGAGCGACGCGACCGCCGTGAGGCGCGTACTCAGATACATGTCGAGCGGACGATATTGCGAGCCCAGTGTCTCGGCGACGACATCGATGTAGGCGAATAGATCGTCGACGTCGGGCATCATCCGGCGCATGACGCCGAGCCATGCATGGTGGTGCGCATCGATCAGGCCGGGCAGGACGATGCTGCCGGCGGCATCGATGACTTCGGCGTCATCGGCCTTCAGACTGGGACCGACGGCCACGATGCGGTCGCCCTCGACCAGGACGTCGCCGGTGGCGAGATTGGGAACATTGCGGTCCATCGTGACGATGGTGCCGCCCTTAAAAAGGATGGTGCGTGCAGTGCCAGACATGGTGAACTCCTCCAGGTGGGTTATCGACGACGGCGGAAGGGCGGTGCGGAGCCGTACTTCCGGGTGGCGGCGGCCACTGTGACGCGTCGGTGATGGGAAGATAGGCGCCCCGCGACTTTTGATTAAGATAGGGTCGTTCAAATGATTTATGCTAAAAGTCAAAGATGAATCAAAGGCGAGACGCAAATGAGCTTTGACGGAAGATTGCTTGCAGGGATGAGCGTGCTGGCGGCCGTCGTCGAGACCGGTAGCTTTACGCGGGCGGGCGAGGTGCTTGGGCTGTCGGCTTCAGGCGTGAGCCGGTCGATTTCGCGGCTCGAAGCGCGCATGGGGGTACGGTTGCTGGACCGTACGACGCGGGCGCTGCACCTGACCGGCGAGGGCGCCCGGCTCTACGAACTGGCGGCGCCCCATCTTTCCGGCATCGAGGACGCCGCGAATGTGGTGTCAGGCGCGGCGGTGACGGTTCGCGGGACACTAAGGGTCAGCCTGAATCCCGTGTTTGCCCGCAACGTTCTGGCGCCGAGATTGCCGGAATTCACCGAGCGCTATCCTGACCTCGCCCTGACGGTGGTGCAGCTACCGGATGCGGGCGATCTGGTGACGGAAGGCATCGACGCCGCGGTGCGGTTCGGGCCGCAGCCGGCGTCGAGCATGTCCTCCCGGCTGTTGCTCGAAACCCGTGTGCTGACGGTGGCGTCGCCGTCGTATATCAAGAAATATGGGCGCCCCGCGACGCCTGGGAAACTCGTCGGGCACGACTGTATCCAGTACATCGATCCACAGCACGGCAAACCGTTTCACTGGGAATTTCACCGTGGCAAGGAGATCCTGCCTGTCGAGACGACAGGCAGGCTGACGCTAACGGACGTCGATACGATGGTCGGAGCATGTGTGGCCGGCGCAGGGGTGGCGCAGGTCCTGGCCCTTGGCGTGCAGCATCTTCTTGCAAGCGGCGCCTTGGTTGAACTGTTCCCGGATTGGCCGGGCGAGACCTTTCCGCTTTATGCTATCCGGCCATCGCGGCGTTTACCTCCCGCAGCGGTCGAGGCATTTCTCGAGTTTTGCTGGGAGCTCTGCCATGGGCCGCGCACGGCGCCGGTGTCCTCCTGAGTATGATCGACGGCTGCCCAGCGGAGCGCGTTGCGCGGGGGAATGTGCGAAACATAAATATTGCACTCCTAAAAGAAATGCTGAATACCAACCGAGATGGCGGTCACTGACCGGCCGGATGCCACGCCAGCTCCCGTGAGCGAAGCGATGCCGTTGGTGCCCGAGGCATGCTGATAGGTCACTTGCTGGTAGACCGTCGTTCGCTTCGAGAACAGGTACGAGTTTGAAAGGGTAATGGTCTTCCAGTCACCGCCGTCGAGATTTTCCACCCATCCGCCAATCGCGATGACATCGTCGGGTACGATCGTCCAGTTCACACCAGCGTCCACGGTGTTGGCGTTACCCTGGCCCGTTGCCAAGGTGATGCGCGACTGCGTAAACGTGGTGTGCAGAAGCACATTCTTAAACTGATACGACGCTCCGAGTCCCCAATTGACAAGCTTGTTGGCAACAACGCCCTCGGCCTGAGGAAGCGAGGTGCCAAACAGCGAAGGAAGCCCAATAGCGCTGGAGAGCTCCAGAAAGCGATTGTTCTCGTTCGCGTACGTGGCGGCCAGACTCAGAGGTCCGCCCTTGTACTGGACAAAGAACGAGTAGTCCCTGCTCTCGCTGAAATTGCCGGCCACATTTCCGAATGCAAATTCGGCGCCCGAGGAGAACCCGCCGATGGTCGGGCTCACATACTTCACCGCATTGTTGAACTGGAAGAAGTTGGCAATCTCATCGAGGTTGCCTTGGTGAAGCGAGAGAATGTTCCCCAGTATAAAGGGCGTTTGATAGCTGGACAGAACGTCATACATGAAGCTGGGTTGGTGACCGAGCGTCAACGTTCCATAGGTGTCCGACTGCAGTCCGACGTATGCCTTTCTGTTGAATAGCGTGCCGGGAAC
Organism: Paraburkholderia phenazinium; assembly: GCF_900141745.1. Classification (NCBI taxonomy): domain Bacteria; kingdom Pseudomonadati; phylum Pseudomonadota; class Betaproteobacteria; order Burkholderiales; family Burkholderiaceae; genus Paraburkholderia; species Paraburkholderia phenazinium. Next base: position 2,074,007 of record NZ_FSRM01000002.1, read on the forward strand.
CAGCGCCTCGCCATTGTTCAGCGTGTACTCGTTCTGCAGATCGAAGACGGTGCGTAGCCCGCCGCCTAGGTCTTCAACTCCCTTGATGCCGAAAATGTCGGGGGAGTGCGTGTTTTCCTCCTGAAACAGGGCATGTCCTCCGACATTGCTGATGTACTGGACTGCGGTGTCCGCAATGCCATATAAGGTCACGCTGGATTGCGCGTTGGCGGAACTGGTCACGGAAAGTGCCACGATCGCGCCTGCCACAGTACGTCCAAAGATTGCCATGCCCTGTCTCCAATCCGGTTGTTGCTCTTCCGAACAAGTTATTGATTTAAGGGAAATCCAAAAAATATTTGTACTACTAATGAAATGAGCGGATAAAAATTCAATCGTTTGTCCCAGCTGCTCGCTCGTGCGTAATCGCCTCAGCTCGCCGGTGTTGCATTCAACAGTAATGAATGACACAATGTATGTTGAACAATATAGGGGCCGCCCCGGGACGTGTCAACACGATGAACGTCCGTGGAAACCCGGGCGGCGTTTTCTTATGACTTCTACTGCGGCTGAAAAATGACCAATGTGACTGCGAGACGCGGCATTCAGTCTGTCGAGATTGCGTTCCGGATCCTGTCGGCGTTGCAGACGAGTGTGCGAGCACTCCCTCTCAGGGAAATTGCTGCGTTGTCCGAACTGTCGCCGAGCGCGACAAGCAACTACATGATCAGTCTGGTGCGAACCGGGCTTGTATCGGCGGACGAAAAACCGGGCTGCTACAAGCTCGGGCCAGCGTCGCTCGCACTGGGTATGAGCGCGATCAACCAGCTGGACGGATTCGATATCGTGCGCCGGGAGGTGATCGCCCTGCGGGAAGCCACCCTGAGTGGTGCGGCCGTGACCGCGTGGACCGAAGATGGACCAGTTAGTCTCTTCAAGCAGGAGGGGCAGACCCGCAGCATTCTTGAGCTGAGAACGGGCCTGATTCCGCTCGTCACGACTGCCGCGGGAAAGCTGTTCGTCGCCTGTCTCCAACCCGAGCGCACCGACGATCTCATCAGCCGCGAACTGTCCGCGGGACAGGAATGGAGCCCCGCTTCCTTCCGTGACGAAGCGATCACTGAATTGCGCACTTGCGGCTTCACAGCGGTTCATCGCGGGGACATGGGTTACGTGTCTGTCGCGGCCCCTATCTGGGACAGGGACGGTGATCTCCGATTCGCCATCAGTCTCATCGGATCGCCTGCAACACTGAACACGGAAATTGAAGGTAAAGAGATCAAGGCGCTGCTCGATAGCGCGGTTCGAGCTACGGTTGCGCTCGGCGGAAAGGTCCCCCGCAAGATCGGGTAGAAGCTGGGCGCTCAAAGCCGGTGCGCGCCGTCTGTCCCAGCGCCCGCCGCTGCCAGCACGATGGCATTGAACGCCTCTGGCGCTTCGAGTTTCGGCATGTGGCCGATCGCATCGAGCACATGGAGTGTCGAATGGCGAGCGGCCTCATGAATCGGCCGGGCATGCGCTTCAACCGGAGCGAGGCGGTCCAGGTTGCCGACCACGACGGAGATCGGCGCCTGGATCGAACGGATTACGGATGGCGTATACGTCGAGAAGAGCATATCCACGGCTTGCGCCCAACCTGTAGGGGTCACCGCGTCTCGCAGCCGGGATACGACCGCGCGAACCAGGGGGGCGGCGTTTGGCGCGAGCAGAGCGTCGACTACAGCGGCGCGCGCTTCGGGCGATTGTGCCGTTGCACTTCGCATCAGAGCTTCTCGCGCCGCGTCGCGCTCGGCACCGGACAGGTGTCCTCGTGCGACATTGGGAGCGCTCAGGACGACGGCATGCGTAGCCGCCGGGTAACGCGCCGCAAACGTCGCGGCGATGACGCTCCCCCATGAACTGCCTACGACGGTTGCACGCGTGACGCCTAGCGCGGACAACATGCCCGCGAGCGCATCCGCATAGTCTGTTGCGGCCGGCGTGCTGACCGCGAAGGGACTGCTTTGCCCGTAGCCGGGGGCATCCCAGGCAATCACCCGATAGTTCTTGCTCAGTGCCGCGAGCTGCGCGCGATATCCCGCCGAGCTCGAACCAATGCCATGCAGCAGCATGATGGCGGGCGCGTTCGCGTCGCCGGTAGCCCGATATGTGATCACTCGTTTGTCCCCGAGTGTTGGGAGGTTCAATGTGGCTTCCTCGATGGCGGGCAGCGGGGATTCAAGAAGATGGGTGTCTGTTTCAGTCATGATTAGGAGTCCAGCCGATATATCAGTCGCTTTAATCAGGGCAAAAGCCGGTTCACGCCTCTTTCAACGCAGCGGAGATCTCGCGCGCGGCGGCCCCGAGGGCTTCTGCACAAGGACTGTCGGCCGCAGCATCGAACTGCTCGGCTGGGCCGATCGCCGTCAGTGCCAGCACGGCCAGTCCGCCTGGAGAAAGAATCGGCACGCTGATGGCGTTAGCGAGTGTCCGGTCGTCATAAAACGGCGCGGGGCGCCTCGTCGCAACATGTGAGGCCCTGACGGATTCCAGTTCGCGTGCAAGTGACTCCGCGGTGAGGGGCGGTTCGCCAGAGGCTTGTCGCGCGTTATCACGCAGTTCTGCGGTCACGAATCGATCGACCGCCTCGGGCGGAAGGAAGGCCGCGAGAGCCAACCCCGAAGCGGAGGATGTCACCGGTAGCACAAGTCCCAGCGGCAGATCGGCGGCCACGGGCGTGGTGGCGGCCTGCCACGCGATCACCGTGGGACCGTGATTGCCCCACGCTACCAGCGCAAGGGTCTTGTCGAGTGTCTGCGCGAGCCGCAACATGGCGCGGCTCGCCAGCCGGACAGCATGGGGCTGCGATTTCATCGCGCCTTTCGTGCCGACTGGCGCCACGCCAAGGTCGTGCGGGTCGGCGACCAGATACTGCCCGCCACCGAATACCAGTGGCCGTCTCGTACTCTGGCGGATGCTATCCACCGAGCCCACATAAATCACATGATCTCCGCCGGGATAGCGGGAGACCACCTCGCACTCCAGCCATGCGCTGCAATCACGCAGCAGCGGCAGCCCGTCGACGCCAAGGTCATGGTCGATGCCGGAGAATTTGTCCGGTGACCGGGTCGCAAAGTGATTGGCAAGGTCGTATTGGTGCTCAGCCAGGATGTTGATGGTGAATCTCTGGGCATCTTTGAACGCCGAATGGCTTCCCGCAGATGTCGCCTGACTCCATAAAACGAGAGGCGGATCCAGCGATACCGAGGAAAACGAATTGGCAGTGAGGCCGTGCATGCGTCCCTCGGCGTCGACGGTGGTGACCACCGTGACACCGGTTACGAAAGAGCCCAGTACGTCTCTCAACTGACGTTTGTCGAACGTCCTGACTGCAGGACGTTCCTTGTCTGACGAAGTACCTCCAGTCATGACAGAACCTTTTGCGACTCGCCGAACGCCGGCATGACAGACTCGTGGAACAGGCCGATAGACGTCTTTGCTTCGGATACCGACATGTCCCCGAACATGAATGTGCCGATGAGGTAGTTGAACCCCCCGTCGTGCGCCTGCGCCAGCAGTTTTTCACGGACGGCTTCCGGCCGGCCCACGACGGCGAGGCCCGATTCCACGAGCGGCTCTATTGTCGGCGGAAGCTTCTGGTTGACCGGTTCCGTCCCGTGCTTCTTCCAGAGTTTGAAAAAGTTCGGATAGAACACCGACCATGCCCGCGAGGCAATTTCCATAGCCTCCTGATCCGTTTCCGCGACGACGATATAGCGATTCACGCCGATGAGCGGCTCAGCGACAGACGGGTGCCGTTTTGCAAATTCTTCGTGATATCGGTCGGTGATGGCTCGGACCCGCTGGATCGGACCGCCGCATACGATGTTCATCTTCTCCTGGGCCGGCCATACCGTCGATTCCGGCGATGCCAGCGCGTACCAGGTCGGAGGGGGCGTCTGCAGCGGCTTGAGTTCGACCGGCATGTCGTTGAATTGCCAGAACGTCCCTTCGTAGTTGAGGGTGTCCGAGCTGAGATAGCGCTTGATGATTTCATACGACTCGACGTATCTGGCTTGCGCTGTGGCTGGATCGATCCCGAGCGCCTCGATCTCGTGGGGCGAGGCGCCTCGGCCTACGCCATACTCCAGGCGGCCGCCGCTCAGATTGTCGAGCATGCAGATTTCTTCCGCGAGACGCACGGGGTGATGGATCGGAAGAATGTAGACCAGCGGAGACAGGCGCAGTCTTTCCGTGCGCTGCGCGGCAGCGGCGAGAAACACGCTTTGCGACGGGCAGGCACTCAGCGTGGTCGCATGGTGTTCCGACATGTGATAGCAATGGAAGCCAAGCCTGTCATAAAGCTCGATAATCTGCATTCTATCTTCGTACTGCTTATGAATTGGCAGACCATTGCGATCATTTTGATCAAAGATGCCGAATTTCATCGATTTTCCAGTAAGGTGAGAAATGAGTGATCTTCTGACTTAGCGGGTCGAAGACTTGCTGAATACCTGGAAGATATTCTCTTCCGGATCCTTGTAGGTGGTAACGACGCCGTGCGTGCCCATGTCGCGCTGCGCGAGTAGCTGGCCACCCGCAGACACGATTTTCTGCCTGACTTCGTCTTGGTCCGCGCTGGCGATCTGAAAGACGGGGACGGCTCCGACGGTTCCTTCAGCTGCTTCCTCTGGCGAACTCAGGGCAAATGCACCGCGTTGCAGGCGGAATTGAGTCCATTTGTTCTCGTCGCGGAACTGGACAGGCATCCCCAGCGCCGATACGTAGAAATCTTCCAGCTGGTCCATATCCTTCGCGATGAAATAGACGGTTTGTATATCAACTTCTGCCATGGCAGCACTCCGGCAAATGGTGGTAACGGAATTGATGTGGGCTCCTGACCGGGGAGCGTCACGCGGTGTGTTGCTCATGCAGGCCAAGCTCTTTGCTCATGATTTGCCGGATCAGGTACTTCTGAATTTTTCCCGTCACGGTGGTCGGAAACGAGTCGACAAAGCGGATGTATTTGGGAACCTTGTAGTGCGCTATCCGGCCCTGACAAAAGGCGCGGACAGCGTCGTCGTCGAGAGCCGCGCCCGGTCGGACGACGATCCACGCGCATAGTTCTTCGCCGAATTGTTTGTCCGGTACGCCGACCACCTGCACGTCGAGAACGTTTGGGCACGTGTACAGAAACTCTTCAATTTCCCGGGGATAAAGGTTTTCGCCGCCGCGAATGACCATGTCCTTGATGCGCCCGACGATATTTACGTAGCCGTGCGCATCTATCGTGGCGAGATCGCCCGTGTGCATAAAGCCGTCCGCGTCGATGGCCTCGCGCGTGCGCTCGGGCTGGTTCCAGTAACCGAGCATGACGGAGTAACCACGTGTGCAGAGCTCACCGGGCTGACCGCGCTCCACGGTCTGGCCGGTCAGCGGATCGACAATCTTTACTTCGAGGTGAGGCAACACCTGGCCGACCGTGGACACCCGTTTCTCCACCGGGGTATCCGTCGTGCTTTGGCAACTCACCGGACTCGTTTCCGTCATGCCGTAAGCGATGGTGATCTCAGACAGATGCATGTCGCCGACAACCCGCCTCATGATTTCGATCGGGCAAGGCGAACCGGCCATGATGCCGGTACGCAAGCTGCTCATATCGAACTGCGCAAAGCGCGGATGATTGAGCGCAGCGATGAACATGGTCGGCACCCCGTACAGGGCAGTGCATTTTTCTGCCTGGACGGTCTCCAGAACGGCTTCTGCGTCGAAGCGCTCGGCGGGGTAGACGATCGTCGAGCCATGGGTCAGGCACGCGAGGTTGCCCATGACCATACCGAAGCAGTGGTACATCGGAACCGGAACGCATACGCGATCCTCGTGGCTGAGCTTCATGCACTCGCCTACGAAGAAACCGTTGTTCAGGATGTTGCGATGACTCAGCGTGGCGGCTTTGGGAAGGCCCGTCGTTCCGCTCGTGAACTGGATGTTGACGGCATCGTCCGGGCGCACTTCACGGCGTGCGTCGCGAAGCGATGCGCTGTCTGCAGGGGCGCAGCTGAGCAGCTCGGAGAAGCGTTGTGCGCCGGCTTCGTCGGGGCAGTCGGCGTCGTCTATCCACCATATCGTCTCGAGGGTCGGCAGCCGCGTTTTTCCCAGTTCCCGCAGCATGTTCAGATACTCGCTCGACCGGTAGCGGACCATCGTCACGATGGCCTTGCATCCCACCAGGTTGAGTGCATGCTCCAGCTCCGAAGTCCGATAGGCCGGGTTGATGTTGACGAGTATCAGTCCGGCCTTGGCGGTGGCTAACTGCAACAGCAGCCACGCGACATTCGTGTGAGACCAGATTCCGATCCGGTCGCCGGGCACGAGCCCTGAATCGAGAAGTGCGGCCGCAAGCCGGTCCGATCTTTCACGAAGCTCGCCGTAGGTGAGTCGGACTCCTTCATGCCGGCTGACTACCGCAATGCGGTCGCCCATATTGCCGGCGACCTCGTCGAATGCATCGCCAATGGTCTTGTCGATCAGTTCAGGGAAACGTGTTCCGCGCTCATGTGAAAGCGTGTTCATCGGTGTCTTCCGTGCAATGGGCTTGCCTGATGGCTCATTTGCCGAGAAACACGACCGGAGCCGGTTCCTCGCCACGAGCGACGGCTTCCGCACGGGCGGTACGCCCTTTCCTGGCGTCTTCCGTTGTGTGCAGCCCCATGGTGAGGTCGAGGGTCAGCACGTCGGCACCAGGCACGCCGCCGCCCGACCATGCCTTGAGGAGGGCGCGAATGGCGCCGTACGAGCGCGTGGGCCCGTTGGCAAGCCGGGTGGCGAGATCCCCGGCAACACGCTCGACCTGATCTTCGTCGACCACGAAAGCGGCAACACCGAGCTGACCGGCGGTCGTACCGGACATGGATTCGCTCAGCATCGCGTAGCGCGCTGCATACGCGCGGCCCACTCTTTCCGCCAGACGCTGTACGCCGCCCGCGACAGGGGCCGAGCCCACCGATGCTTCAATGCAGCGGAAGGTGGCGTTCCCCGCGGCGACGATGAAGTCGCAAGCAAGCGCCAGTTCGAATGCGCCACCGAATGCCGCGCCGCGCACGGCGGCAATCGTCGGAATCTGGAGGCCTTCAATGGATCGATACGTATGGTGAATCTGCGCTATGAAGGTCCGCCAGTCATCGAAACCTTTGTCGATGAAATCGAGGACGTCGCCACCCTTGCTGAAATCTGGGCCATCTGCACGGATCAGGAGCGCACGGATATCGGCCTTGCTGGCTTCGCGCACGGAGGTTTCGAGGGAGTCTGCGAAATCAGCCGCGATGAGATTCGAGGGAGGGTTGGCCAATACGATATGGCCTACGTTCTGACGACGTTCAAAGTAGATGCTTTTCATTGAAAGGAATCCTTAATAAATGATGGCGATCGTGAAAGCCTTGATGTCTCCTGCTAGATCAGGTGCATGTATTCAACAATAGTGAACGCATGCATCATTGTTGTATAGTAGGTCGATGGCGGAGGCGTGTCAACCCATTTGCCGAGGATGGTTTACGTGGGGGTGGAGTACCGCTGAGGCGTGCAGAAGCCAGTCATGCAGCGATATTTGCTTGAGCGCTGCAAACTGGACGAAATGGAGAACAGGAGATGAGGCTGGCGGGAAAGACGTTGAGAGCTTTCGTCAGACCTCGATTGAGCACCTGGCCGTGGTACCGCTCAGGTGCGACGCGCGATGTTCAATCAGTCGGGCCTTCGACAACGAACGCTTCGACCGCAATACCCGCGGCTTCCGGGGCCTGGTGTTCAAGCCCCAGCCCACCTTTCTTTCTACGCTTGGCGTCGTACATCGCGTTATCCGCCAGACGGAGTACTGCGTCGATATCGGTGTCCTCTGTCGTTACAGTCGCCATGCCAACGCTTGCCCCTACGGTAATCGCGAGACCCGGCGCGATCTCGAACGGCTGCTCGATTGCGCGTGCAACAGCTGCTGCCATTTCTTGCGATGCATGGCCGTCCACGATCCTGTCAACGATGACAAATTCGTCGCCGCCCATACGCGCAACCAGCGCATGCGGACTTCCGAGTGCGCGCAGGCGCGTCGCAACCTGAATCAGCAGCATGTCGCCAGCCTCGTGGCCGTAGGCATCGTTGACCGGCTTGAAGCCATCGAGGTCGAGATAAAGGAGCGTCATGCCGGCCGTGACGGGCGGTGTGCCACGCGGCCCGACAGCCTTGAAGAGACCTTCGCGGTTCAGTAGTCCGGTGAGTCCATCGTGACGCGCACGGTGACTGTTCTCGCGTTCGGCTTTCATCGTCGAAATGAGCATGCCGTTCAGCCGCTGCGCGGCAACACTCATCGCAAACATGTAGAAGGGGATCTGCAGCAGCGTCAGAAGAAGGACCGGTTCGCGAGCGAGTAGCGCGCCGATGCAGCACGGTCCGAGCGAACAGAAGATCATCACCGCAACGAGCCGCGGTGCGGCGAAATTACGGAAACAGATCCCGCCGACCATCGCAGCTGCGGAAAGGAATGACAGCGTCGCGGCAACCCAGTCGCCGCTGATCGCGCTGACAAACGCGCCATAGCCGACCGTGGCGCCCCACAGCGGCGCCAGCAGGATGTAGAGGTCGGTGGGCGTTTCCTTGGCCTGCGCGGCCCGCCGCCGCGAAAAGAAAAGTACACACAGGCGGGTTGCGCAGACCAGTATTTCCGCCGCGAGCCACAACTGGAAGGGCAACGTTGGGTGTCGATAGGCAAGAGCCCATGCGACCGCGATCGTGTTGGAAACGCCGCCGAAGAAGATGGGGAGTGTTCCGAACAGCGTGCCGACCAGTGCGACGCGTATCTCGTGTGGTGTGTCCTGACCGGGCGCTACGAGCCACTTTGCCAGCCGACCGCGCGGCAATGAATAGATTTGTTGAGTGTTTTTCATTGGCAGCACCTTTATGCGGGCCAATGCCCGCCCCCGTTTGCGGATGACGATCTCAAGGGGCTATAGGTGCCGGTAACCAGACGCATTGGTTAAAGACGATGTTTCCCCGAACGCGCTGGCTCATCTTTATCCGGGCGCCTGGTCATGTGCTGACAGGAAAGGCCTTGGGTCGTGTCGTTCCACAAGGCAGTCTATCAGAGCGTCCTAAGACCGCTGACGAAGCCGGCCGTAAACTTCCCTGAATCCCGCAGTTCTCCACATACCGCGAACACTTGCGGGTGCCGACCCGCTGACATCCACAGACCGATCGCACGCGGCAAGGCATATACAAGCGGGAGGAATTTTGCGTTATTGCATTTATACGAGAAAAAGTGCAAAAATGCTGTCATGGAAACCCCCCACGCCCCCACCACAGCCAGGTTGCTCACCTCGCAGTCCTCCTTTCGTTTCGTCGATCTTCACGGACTATTCGGCGATACCCTCTGGCGCCTGCCAGTCGTGCTGCGCGTACTCCTCGAAAATGTGGTGCGCAACGCCGTCGGCGAGGAGCGTCGCGCGGCGGTCGAAGGCATTCTTGCGTGGCTCGCGCGCGGCACGAGTGAGGTGGAAATCGCTTTTCAGCCGAACCGGGTACTGATGCACGACACCACCAGCACGCCGGCGCTCGTGGACATTGCCGCCATGCGCGATGCCGTGGCAGAAGCTGGAGCGGACCCGACGGCATTGAACCCGGTCCTGCCGGTCGATTCATCGGTCGACCACTCGCTCGCGGTCGAATTTTTCGCCGTTCCCGATGCGGCCGGACAGAACCTGAAGCTTGAACTTCGCCGTAACCGGGAGCGGTACGGATTCCTCCGCTGGGCCTCAAGGGCGCTGCGCGGCGTAACGATTCACCCGCCCGGCACGGGCATCATGCACACGATCAACCTGGAACAACTGGCGACAGTGGTAACGGTGCAGGAGCGCGATGGCGAGCAATGGGCGGTGCCCGACACGCTCATCGGAACCGACAGCCATACGCCGATGATCAACGGCATCGGCGTGCTTGGGTGGGGAGTGGGAGGACTCGAGGCACAGACCGTGATGTTCGGCATGCCGGTTATGCAGCGCATTCCAGATGTGATTGGCGTTCGGCTCACGGGCGCGTTAAGGCCGGGCATATTTGCGACGGATCTGGCGCTGACCGTGACGCAGCGGCTGCGGCAGATTGGCGTATCGGGCGAGTTCGTCGAGTTTTTCGGCGCGGGCGTCGCGACGCTCAGCGCGGGCGAACGCTCGCTCGTCGCCAACATGGCGCCGGAGTATGGCGCATCGACAGGCTTTTTCCCGGTCGACGCAGCGACCCTCGATTACCTGCGCACCACACATCGTTCGCCGGCAGCGGTCGAACTTGTCGAAGCATTCACGAAACGTGTGGGGCTGTGGTTCGACCCGTCGGCCGAACCAAAGTACACACGCACCATCGAAATCGATCTCGGTTCGATCGGCATGCACATTGCCGGTCCGCGTCGCCCGCAAGACCTGCTCGATTATTCGCAAATGCCCGCCGTACTCGCGAAGCTGGGCTTCGAGCCCGCTACGGCGAATCCGCCGTTGCCGAAGCATCCAGTCGCGATTGCCGCGATCACGAGTTGTACCAACACCTCTGATCCGGCGTTGCTGATCGCGGCAGGCCTCGTTGCACGCAAGGCGCGCGCGTTCGGGCTGACGGTTCCAGCCTGGGTCAAGACATCGTTGGGGCCGGGCTCGCCTGCTGCGGCTTCCTATCTGCAGCGGGCCGGCGTGCTGGACGATCTTTCCGCGCTGGGGTTCGATATCGTCGGCTATGGCTGTACCACGTGCATCGGAAACTCTGGACCGCTAACCAAGCCCATTCGCGACGGCATGGCGAGCAAGGCCATCTACCCGGTCGCGATGCTTTCGGGTAACCGCAATTTTCCGGGCCGGATTCACGCCGAACTTGACCTCGCGTTCATCATGTCGCCGCTGCTCGTGATCGGCTTCGCGCTGGCTGGCGATGCCGAGCGGGACCTGAGCCGTGAACCGTTGCACGTGACGGCGCAGGGTGCGCCGATCTTTCTCGCGGATCTATGGCCAACGCGCGAGGAAATCGCGGCGCACGTAGCCGCCGCATCTGAATCCACGGACTATCCGGAGGCGTTTTCTGCGGCAAGCGCCAATCCGCAATGGCATGCGTTGCAATCGCCGGCCTCGGCCCGTTATCCATGGGACCCGAAATCGACGGCGCTGCGCCGGCCGCCGTTCGCCTCGACCAGCGAAGGCAGCCAGCTCGGACGCTACCAGGCGTATCCGCTGCTCGTGCTCGGCGACGATGTGACGACGGACCATATCTCTCCGGCGAGTGCCATCCCGCCGGATAGCTTCGTGGCGGACTACCTGGTCGAACGTGGCGACGACCGCAACGATCTGAACGTCTTCGCGTCCCGGCGCGGCAACTGGGAAGTCATGGTGCGTGCGGCGTTTTTTAACCGGACGCTTGTCAACCTGCTGAAGCCGGGTGCCCCTGTCGCCCACACGCTGCACGTGCCGACACAAGAGGTCGTGCCGATCTTCGAAGCCGCTCAACGATATCGCGACGCTGGCGACTCAGTAGTCCTGATTGCTGGAGAGCGATACGGAACGGGGTCTTCGCGTGACTGGGCCGCCAAAGGTCAACGGCTGCTGGGAATCCGCGCGGTACTGGCGGTAAGCTTCGAGCGGATCCATCGTTCCAATCTCATTGGCATGGGCATTCTGCCGCTACGCCTGCCGGCCGGAACGAATCCGGTGACGCTGGAGATACAGCCCGGCGATAGAATCGAGGTCGACGCTGCCGCCGAACTGCTGGCTCCGCGAGGTCCCGTGACGGTCCGTATCGTTCGTTTCGACGACAGCAGCGAGACCATCTTTGCGACCGCCGCCGTCGAAACAAAGCTGGAAATTGAGTTGTTGCGTTCCGGTGGCGTGATTCCCTTAATCCTGAAGAAGGTCATTTCGTCGCAAAGCGCCTGACACATACGCGGGATGTTGGCGGCAACGGAAATCAGAACGCTCATGAACACCGACAGGTCCATTGCAAGTCAGATAGTCGAGCTGATCCAGACGGAAGGCCTCGAAACAGGCAGCCATTTGCCTGCGCAGATGCTCGCCGACCGCCTGCGTGTGTCACGTTCGCCAGTGAACGAGGCCTTGGCGCTGCTGCATGAGAAAGGGATCGTCAGACGCGAGCGCAATCGCGGGTTTTTCGTCGCGCAAGCGGTTACCGGGTCGCTCGCGGACGTTGTTGGCCAGTTGGGATTGTCCGAGTCCGATGTGGTGACGAGCACGTACTTCCGTATCGCCGATGACCGCCTCAAAGGTTTGCTACCCGATGACTTCACGGAACTGTTGATCAAGAACCGTTACGAGCTGACCAACGCACGACTCAACGCGGTGCTGGGCCGGATCGCACGGGAAGGGTGGGCCGAACGCAAACCCGGCTACGGCTGGCAATTTTCGAGCATGCTGACCACGCCGGACAGCCTGCTGCAATCTTATCGCTTGCGCATCGCACTGGAGCCTGCCGCGTTGCTCGAACCAGGCTACTGGCTGGATCCGAAAATCATCGAACGCTGCCGCGTTGCGGAACACCATTTGTTGGCTGGCGGAATCGAGACCGACACCGCCGACCAGATTCACGATCGTGGCGTGCGCTTCCACGAGTCGCTCGTGGAAGCGTCAGGCAACTCGTTCTTCATCGACACGATCAGGCGCGTCAATCGTGTGCGCCGTCTTCTCTCTTACCGCTCGACGCAGAACCGCGCCCGATATGTCGAGCATTGCAAGCAGCATCTTCACATCCTCGCGTTGCTGGAGCAGGAGCGAAACGACGAGGCGTCGGAGGCATTGCGGGAGCATCTTCGTCATACGCTCGAGGCGTTGTCCAGAATCAGCAGCGTTCTTGAGCCATAAGCGAGACGTTCGGTGTACACATCTATCAATTGATCGTGCCTTTCCTGGTCCCCACCTTGTAAAGCCGCCCCGGACATCGCGGACCGGCCTTAGCTAGACCTCACCCGCGCGCGATCAGCGGTACGCCGGCTTCGGCCGCCACCTTGTCGAGTCCCGCGACGGTATCCGCAGGCAACACGATGCCTTCCTTGCTCTGCTGTTCGTGAGCGCGTGCCTCCTTCTCGCCGGGATAGAACACCTCATCGACACCTTCGGCAAGCGGCACCGATTTCAGCATTTCAATGTAGCGCTCCATGCGCGCATTGAATTCCTCGAGCGGCTGGAACGCAGCCACATTGAGCGCGATCATCAGATGCCCGGCGCGGCTGCGATTGACCGGATCGTAGGGGCCGTGCACTTCGTCCAGGAAGCCGCTGCCCGACAGCACACCCGACAGCACATCGACGATGGTGCCGATCGCATAGCCCTTATGGCCCGCCATCGGCAGGATAAAGCCCTTGAGCGCCTCTTCCGGATCCGTGGTCGGACGGCCCCTGGAGTCGATAGCCCAGCCGAGCGGAATCTCTTCGTGACGGGTTTGCGCGAGAAAGATCTTGCCGCGCGCGACGCCCGAGTTGGCGACATCCATGATCAGCGGCGCGTGACGGCCGGCCGGCACGGCCACCGACCACGGGTTGGTGCCGATCATCTTTTTCAGGCCACCCCAGGGCGCCATGTTCGGGCCGCCGTTGGTCGTGGCGAGCATGATGCAACCCTGTTCGGCGGCCATGCGAGTGAAGTACATGCAGGTACCGAAGTGGTTCGAGTTGCGCACCGACACCGCGCCAATACCGTGCGCTTTGGCACGCCTGATTGCGTCTAGCGCCGCGTGTTTCGCGACCACCGGTCCGATGCTGTCGCCGCCATCCATCACGGCGATCGCACCGGCGTCTACCGGGAAGCTCAGGTTGGTCTGCGAGCGCATCGCGCCCGAGCGCAGGCGTGCGTAGTACCAGCCGAGACGCAGCACGCCATGCGACTGGTGGCCCCAGAGGTCGGCCTGGACCATCGCATCGGCGGCGACGTAGGCGTCTTCGTCGGTGGCGCCGGTGGTTTCGTAGACGGCGCAGACGAAGTCCCGCAATGTATCGGGATCGACGCGCTGGAACTCGTGGGTGTCGGTGATGCTCACTTGACAAATCTCCTTTGGTCAAACTTCATGGCGCGGGTGGGTGGCCGACCAGGCAAGTCTTGGCGCAAACTTTCGTCTCGGCAACCTGGCAATTAGTTGGTAGCTCGTGAAATTTTATCTCCATCGGGGGACCAACATCCTTGCCCTCAATGCAGAAGCCGAAGCTGTGCCCGCTCGCGCACAGCTTCGGCTTCTCGTACATGGTTCACACGTCCATCCTGCCGAAGTCCCAATCATTTCTTCTTCGGCACCATGGCCTCAGCGGTATTTCCCAGTACACGCATGGGCACATAATCGGCACTGTGCTCGCTGCAGGCAACCGCATAGAGGGCCCGAAAGACGTCGTCATTCGATACGTCGTAGTCCAAAGTTGCAGCTTCGATCATCAGCCGTTCCAGTAGGGAAACGATTGCACTCCGTTGCTGTTGGCGTGCCCCTAAAACGCCCAGGTCGATTTTCGCCGTAGTCAATCTTGTGTTGATCGAGGCAAGATCGATTACAAAATTCGCCGGTGCACCTCCATGCAGATCAGCGATCCTCTTTGCCTCGGCCACCATATGCCGAAGTTCCGGTTGTGACTGAGGCACTGCCATCAAAAGTTTGTGTTCCATAAAATCCTCACTGGTTGGTTGATACGGGGGGAGTGATACAAGCCGTAGTGCCATTCACGGCGTCTTGCCGCGCGGCGCCTTGGCTTCCGGTTGCGCCGAGCCGCCGGGGGCATCGCCCACACTCGTGCGCAACCACTGAACCCACGCCGGGAGTACTCCGCTACCGGTTCTCGCGAGATCGGTAACGTAGTCTTTCAGCGCGTTCTGCAGAGCACTGCCCATTTCCACCGTGGCAAGACTGATATCGTTCGCGTCGCGTGCCGAGCTCGCGGCCTGCATGTATGAGGCCATGCTTTCGATAAAGGCCGCGATGCACCGGCTATTGGCCTGTCCTGTACGCCCCACGATATCGGCGTCGATTCCATGCAGACTGCGCAACGACTGTGCTGTGCGCGCGAGATCGAGCTTGTCGCGCAGCCCATGCCAGAGATCTTCGGCCTTTGCATCGCGTTCATCCGAGAGTTGCGAGAACGTCTTCAGCGAATGACTGGCAAGCGTTCGCCACTGTGCGGGGTCACTGCTCGTAGGCCAGGACCTGGACGCTTCGGCAAAGAGCGCGTAGGTTTGGGCCAGCAGGTCTAATTGCATGCGGTTCGTGTTGCTCCAAGGTGCAAACAGGGCGGAATACATAAGGGCTCCTTTGTTTTCGGTAAGTGTTATTGACGCGGCGCGCCGAGGTGTTGAACCATCCGCATGACGGCCGCGATCTGTGGTGCCTCGCGTGAATAGAAGTCGGGCTTACGCGTGCTTTCGCCGGTGTATCCCCAGAAGTCCCAGCACCCCTGTGGATTGCGCGAAGACGTATCGACTTGCGGATACAGCACGATGATGTGGTTCGTATCCGCCATCTCGTTGTAGCCCGTGCCACGCACGTACCGGTCACCAATGGCTTGCGCGTCCTGCAGGCAGCCGTGGAAGACGACATGGACCCGGCATGTGTCCGTATCGCAAGCTGAAGGTATGTACACGTAGCCAGTCTGGCTAAGCGTTGCACGGTGGCCAGGATCGAAATCCGCCTGATCGAACGGAAGCAGACGGCCGGTGGCCCCTGCGGATGGCGGATTCAGGTTCCCGTAGATCCAGCGCAGGATCTGATGCGATTGTTCGAAACCGCAATTGTTGATGTACGGACCGGCAGAGACGCCGCAATTCGCGTCCGTGCTCCTGTCTGTAATGAACGCGTGCCCGGCGGGAATGTCATGCTGATACTGGATATTTTCTGGCGGAACCTGCGCCAGCGCGAAGAACGCCGCGGTTTGATCGACGACGCGGCGATCCACGGTCTTGTCCATGGATCCGCTAAAGACGTAGATGCGCTGACGCGCGAGCCCGTGCGGATCGTCGATGAGGCCATCGCGGGCAAACGTTCGCGCGGCTTGCAACGCGTCGCTCGCCTGCGGACCGGAATCGCCAAGCGGCTCCATACATTGCGTCTGTGCCGCGAGAAAGGGGGAGGTCGGCGCAAAGAGCCCCGCACAATAGTACGGGCCTCCTGCAACGATGCCTGCACCGACGATTTCGTTCGAAAATGCCACGTCGAACTGGACGGCCATGAATGCGCCCGATGAAAGTCCGGACACCGAGGTCTGGGTAAGATCCGCTCCGTAGCTGGGCAGCGGCGCAGTCGAATCCGCGGCATACCCAATTGACGCTAGCGGTATGAGGACGGCACTTAGCCACGCCAGACGCGAGGCGGATCGTGGTAATAGGCGTTTCATCGCTACTCCTTGTAGTTTCTGGTAGTGGTGGCTTGTCAGTACGGCGTTTCAAGCCGGTTGGATGTGGCCGTCACACTCGAGCGGTATGCCGTGCGTGACGTCGAGCTCTCGGGCAGATACGCCCCGTAGTGCGTTTTGCTGCAGGATCAATTTGCCCGCCACCACCTCCGACGGCGCAATGCCGCGCAGTCTGGCGTAGTCCAGCGTTGCGTCTTCCGTGAAGCGGTGCTTCTCATCCGGATAGGGATGGCTTTCCGGATGCCGCCTGAAATAGGTGATGCGGCTCAGGTCTCCGCTCGACATCGTCTGCACCAGATAGCAAGTCATCCCGCCCCCCGTCGCGTTGAGTGGTTGCCGCGCTCGAAACGTCGATTGACCGGAGCGGACCTCCCGACTGCGAAGGCCCAACCGGTTGTGAATCATTCTGCGCAACTGAACCTAACCGGCGCCATACGGCAAATGCGGTAGTCGTTCATGTTTGAGAGCGCTGATGTCGCGGTTCGGGATTTCATTCCAGCGGTCCCGCAAGATCGATCCAGTGCGATGTGGCTGCCTTGAAGACAAGCGCGCAGACGTTGTGCGTACCGGTCTTCCGGAGCAGATTGGTGCGGTGTTTGCGGGCGGTTTGATCGCTAATGTCGAGAGACCTTGCGACCTCTTTGTCGCTTAAGCCCCTGGCCAGTTGCTGCAAAACGTCCCGTTCACGCGGTGAGCAGGGGGAGGGAATAGGGATTATTAAGTTTTTTTAAGCAAATCAGGTTGATCTGATAAATATTGCGCGACCAGATGAACAGATTTGGTTACTGAAAATTTCAGAAGCAGATTTTCGCGATGTTTGCGTGCGGTAGAAACGGCGAATGCTAATTGCATAGCAATCTGCCGATCAGTGAATCCCTGTGCAATAAGCGCGAGCACGTCCTTTTCCCGAAGGGTAAGTCCCATGGAGGTCTCCTGGCGACCCGGAATTTCAGTTCCGGTGCAGGAGTGGCAGCCGCATGTTTACCGCGTCGGGAATGCCCCCGTAACAACGCGTTTTATCGGACCCACAAGCGGAAACTGGATATGCCGGGTAAGGCTTTTCAGATCACAGCGTGTAAATTCGATTGCTTTGCTATTCGAGGCTGCAGCCGTTCGTTGACGGTCGGACGTAGGCGAACGGGGAATCCCAGTACAGGCGCCGGAGGCTGGCGCTCTGCGTATAGATCTATATTCATATGATATGACGAATACGTGAACGTCCATTGCCTTTTTTGACGGTTCAATTCCATGCAGTTTTGCAAAATTACAAAACGAAAAATTAAAGTAATGAAAATGAAATTTAAGTAAAAAAGACAGTGAATTCGCCAGACACTCCGTTTTCTGCCTTATCCATCCCATACCGCATTTGCCGAATGGTTGTGTCAGAAGTGCCATCGCAGAATGGCCTGACCGGTGCACGCAAGGCTTCGCGAATTCGATCCTCGAGACGCGGGCCGATTTAAAAAGGCCCGGTATGAGAGCGCTGAAGGAGACATGCATCGGCTCCGCCGCGCATTGGGAATATGGATAACCAAGGATATGAAATGAGCTATCAACCTGCGTTTCACGCTTATGGAAATGTGCTGCCGCTTTCAGTGCATCCGCAATGGCTTCTGCATCCGCAAAGCGGACTGCCCGACGCGTTGGCGGCGGCAGCGCCTGACGCCCTGCACGCTGTCGGCACTCACTTCGGCTATCCCACCACGGGACTCGTGGCGGGGCATGCGCTTGCCGGCGCAGTACGTCACATTCCGTTTCCGCAGCCGCCTGCACATCCGGGCCCGATCGGCGCGGTCGTTCATACCGTGGCGCCTCCCGTTTTCTCGACGATCGGCGCTGCAGTGGGCTATCCGAACGCGGGTCAGCATCTCGGCAACATCGTCAGTGAGGCTGCGCGGTATTCGCCTTTCTCAGCGCAACCGCAAATCGTGCTGGCGCCGCAAGGCATTCTTGGAAGTCTGATCGGCACGCTTGCACCGACGGTTGGCCATCTGGTGGGTGGACTCGTCGGTCACCCCAATGCGGGTCAGCAGATCGGCTCGGTCGCGGGGAATGTGGCCAGTCTGTTGCCGTTCTCTGCCCAACCGCAGGTGACGCTCGCTCCGCAAGGGATTCTCGGCAGTCTGATCGGTACGCTTGCGCCGACGGTCGGTCAGGTGGTGGGTGGCCTCGTCGGTCATCCGAACGCCGGTCAGCAGATCGGCACGGTCGCGGGGCATGTGGCCAGCCTGCTGCCGTTCTCTGCCCAGCCGCAAGTGACGCTCGCTCCGCAAGGCGTATTCGGTGACCTGATCGGCGCATTGGCGCCCACGGTCGGGAACGTCGTGGGTGGCCTCGTCGGTCATCCGAACGCCGGTCAGCAGATCGGCACGGTCGCGGGACATATCGGCAGTCTGTTGCCGTTCTCGGCGCAACCGATGGTCATTTACCACTGATCGCGGCGTCCCGGATCCGGTGCGCGCCGTTAAAGGCCACCGGGTCCGGTTAGAGACGGGACAAGAGGCCGGTAGCGGCTCTTGTTTTCAAAGGGCGATTCGATTACCGGGATCATTCCTCTATTAACTTAGTCATGCAAATTATTCTGAGGTGTCGCCTTCGGCGCGGCGCCTGAATGGAGAGACACCCATGGAACAGGACAAACACTCTGGTGCGCCCAGCGCAGAGCCAGTCACGGTGGAAAACAACAAACGTCAATACCTGATTGGATCGCGCCGTGGCGTGCTTGCGCAGCAAGCGTCAGTCCAGCCGATGTCGGCCACGGAATTGCACAGTGCGGTGACGAATCTGCCAGGCGTGGAGATCGTGCATGTGGTCACCGGTCATAAGAATTCGCACCAGAATTCGGTCCGCGCCGACGAAGCTACGCACACCTACGTGGTCAAACTCGACGCGAATCACGCGCAGGCGCTGCAGAACGTTGCGCCGCCGCACATGATCGTCGAGGAAGATCACCCGCTGGGATACGGGAGAAAGCCGGAGAGCGAAAGCACTGAGTTGCTGCATCCGCAATCCGCCTTCGACGGTCCCTTGACGCGCCAGGTGGTGATCCGCGTGATCGGGGAAGAGGGGCAGCCCGTTGCAGGCGTGGCCATTGCGCTGACGGGTGACGGAAATCCGGCGAGCGGCACGACCGACGCGAGCGGAGAAGTCGCGTTGGCACTTGTCCAGTCGCAGCCGGGACCGGCGCGCTCGCTGTTTGTGCGGCCGTTGAACCGCTACTGGAACAAATACATGCTGACGCCGACCTTGTCGTCGGAGCAGGTCAACGTGGTCCAGGTCGTACCGTTATCACAGCCGAATCCCCAGGTGCCGCCGGCTGCGTCCCTCGGATGGGGACAACGGTTGATGGGACTCGAAGACAACGGCCGCGAGCCGCGTGGACTTGGCGTTCGCGTGGCGATCGTCGACTCCGGCGCGGATGCCAGCCATCCGTTGCTCAGCCACATCCGCGAAGGCGTGGATTTCACCAATAGCGACGACGTCCAGACGTGGAAGCGCGACACGATCGGTCACGGTTCGCATTGCGCGGGTGTGATCGGCGCGAAGGCCAGTGCGGAGGCAGACAAACAACGGCTATCGATGCGTGGCTTTGTACCCGACGCCGAGATTCACGCCCTGAAGATTTTCCCGGGCGGCCAGTTCAGCACCCTGCTCAAGGCACTGGACTACTGCATCGACCATGACATCGATGTCGTGAATCTCAGCCTCGGCGCACCGCAGACCTCCGAGGTCGTCGAACACAAGCTGATCGAGGCGGCCCAGAGTGGCGTCGCCTGCATCGTCGCTGCGGGCAACTCCGGCGGCCCGGTGCAATACCCGGCGGCCTCGCCTTATGTGCTTGCCGTATCTGCCCTGGGACTGCAAAGCGAATTGCCCCCTACGGTGTGGGAGCAGACGCAGATCCTCAAACAGGCGCTCACGCGCGAAGGGCTGTTTGCGCCGACGTTCTCGTGTTTCGGCCCGCAAGTGGCCGTATGCGGACCTGGAGTCGGCATCGTATCGACAGTCCCCGGCGCGACCTTCATGCCCGATTCGGGCACGTCGATGGCGGCGCCGCATATCGCCGGGCTCGCCGCAATGCTGCTAGCCGATCCGCAGCTTTCGCAGTATCTGGGGCCGCGCGGACTGAACCGGGTGGCGTGCCTGTTCCGGCTGATCCGCATGATCAGCTCGCCGATCCTGGCGAGAGATCCTGAGAACCGTTTTGGCGCCGGATTACCCCGGTTGCAGAACCTGACCCGTCTGTTCACTCGCGGCATGTAGTTCGAGGGAACCGCATTTTTGCAGCCGGGAGGGAGAGGCGTCATGACACGGTTCTCCCTCCCGGACGGCAGGCACACAAGATAAAAGGAGAGGGCATATGCGTACGTTGGAACTGGGGCCGACGCCTTTACCCCGCGCGTTAAGCGGGCGGTCGAGTGCCACCTTGGCGCCGGCCGTGACCGGGGAGCGCGCCAAATCGCTGGTGGGCCAGCTTCAGCTGGAGTGCGAAGCAATGGCACGCCACGCATTGCAGCACGGCCTCGCCGTGCCGGCAGAACTGATTGCGCAGCTTTCCGCGCTCATCGATTCGGCCGATGGAGCAGATGTGGATGCCACCATGGCCGCGGCTCCACGCCGCTCGCCGGAGACCCCTGGCGCCCGTGCCCGCGAGCTTGCGGCAATGCATCGCAAACTGGCTCACGCCGTAGCGCCCGCGACGCCTCAGGGCATCACGTTGCTGGACACGGAACGGCGCCGCGGCCAGCGCTTCGCATGGTTGGGCCCTGTTCCATTGATCCGCGTGCTGACCGTGGCATCGGTGTTGTTTCTGCTGGCGGTGGTCGTTACCGGACTGCCGGCGGAAGTGTCGTCTGCGAACATGCAACGCGGCTTCCTCGCGTCATCGGGCTCGACACTGCTGTGGAATACGCTGTTTCTGCTCTTTTGCGCGGGGCTGGGTGCATCGTTCGCGACGCTCTTTCACGCCCACCGCTACGTGGCGAACTCGACCTACGATCCGAAATTCGACGCCTCCTACGGTGCGCGCCTGATCCTTGGCGTGATTGCAGGGCTAATCCTGGTGGAGATGCTGCCCGCGGATCTGTTCAGATCGGGCCCGATGAACAGCTTCGGAAAACCGTCGCTCGCGATGCTCGGTGGCTTCTCCGCGACTGCGGTGCACCGGCTTCTGCAACGTCTCGTCGACACCGTGGAGACGCTCGTGCGCGGCGACGGGTCCACCCAGGTGAACGCGACGCTCGATGCGCAGCGCGCCCACGCCGCCACCGAACGGATTCAGTCGCAAAGCGATCTCGCTGCGCGCTTGCTGGAGCTTCAGCAGGCACTTGATGCGGGCACCACGCCCGTGGAAATCAGGCAACGACTCGGCGATTTCACGCGGGCGATGCTATCGCCCGAATCGGCGCCCTCCGCCAGCACCGCGGTCGATGGTGCCGCATCCACCGGGCAGGAGTAGGACCATGCTGCTTCTCTACAACCTGCCCACCTTCTGCATGGCCGCGCTCGTCGTAGGCGCCACACTTGCGGCTGCGCTGCTGGGGTACGTCATATTCCGGCGCTGCGCGCCAATTGAGCTCGATGCGGAACAGCGGGCGATGACCATCTCGATGGTCTCCGTCATCACGACGATCAACTCGCTGCTGGTGGCATTCGCAGCAATTAGCGTATGGGATGCGTACAACGACGCGAATCGCACGGTGGCGGCCGAAGCCGCCTGTGCCGGCGAACTCGCGCGTGATCTGGCAGCGTTTAGCAGTCCAAACGCGGATGCGACCGGACGGGCGCTGCGCGGCTATCTGGAGCGCGTCGTAGAAAATGAGTGGCCGCTGATGCAGCAACAGGCGAGATTCGACCCGGAGGCGGAGGCCCGCTTCGATGCGATGTTCGACTCGGCCAACCTTATCCAACCCACCGGTCCGCGGCAGACCACCTTGCTCGCTGAAGTGCTGGCTCGCGCCAACGAGATGGTGAAGTACCGCGAGCAACGCATCGCTACACTCGATGTGGCGATGCCTGTCACGCTGTGGGCCGTGATGATCGTGGTTAGTCTGTTGTCCTTCCTGTTGCTGTATGCGCTGCCTGCGACGCGCTTCCACGTCGCACTCACATCGGCATGGGCTGTCACGCTTGGACTCGCATTTTTCTTCGTGCTGGCAGTCGATCGCCCATTTGCCGGCGACGTCAGCGTGAGTTCGGCCCCTTTCCGGCAGACCATCGACGCGTTGATAGCGCGCGGCACGTGGCCAGCCGCTCCGATCCACTAACTGGATGCGACGCCTGATCCTGGCGTGGGGATAGTGAAATGACACTCGAAGAATTTCAAAAAGCCGCCGACCTTCCGGCAGCGCTGGCGACTCGTTGGCATACCTGTGTAAGCGCCGCGCTCGACGGATTCGACATCACGAGCCGGGTTCGTCTCGTTGCCTTCATCGCGCAAACCGGGCACGAAACGCTTGGCTTCCAGTTGACACACGAACTGTGGGGGCCAACACCGGCGCAAAAACTGTATGAACCGCCCTCAGAGAAAGCTCGTAGTCTGGGAAATCTTCGGGCAGGAGACGGATATCGTTACCGCGGACGCGGCCTGATCCAGATAACGGGCCGCGCGAACTACGCGTCATGTGGCGTGGCGCTCGGCGTGGATCTGACGGCCACGCCGGAATTACTGGAGCACGACGATTGGGCGGCACGTTCCGCCGCATGGTGGTGGAAGGAGCACGGCTGCAACGCGCTCGCCGATAGCGGAGACTTCGTGGCGCTTACGCGGCGGATCAACGGTGGCACCAACGGACTCGACGACCGGATCCGGCGCTGGGAAATAGCGAAGGCCGCTTTGGCAGTTTAAGTGGGGCGGTAGAGCGTCGGTCGCTGCAATACATCACGGCACAACATCGCCCCGCAGAATGACAATTGAGTGGCGGGGGGATGGCATCTCTGCCAGAAAAGGCATTCATTGCTTCAGCAGGGTCTACATCGCCTCGATTCCACCGTAGAGTATTGATAACTCAATCCGCGGAAGGTGGGTCATGTTATCTATGCCGCATCGCAGGTCGAACACAGCCGGGCATGGGATGCTGTCCATGCGGCCACTCCCCCGGGCGCTCCTTGTGAGCATGGTCTTTGCCGGTCTTGGTGTTGCTGGAGAAGCCGCAGCGCAGGTCCCGCCTGCAGGTAATGCCTCACAAGGTAAAGTCTTCTTTCAGCAAAATTGCGCCATGTGCCACGCCGACACCCTTGGGCCTGGCAATTTACCCATCATGGGGCAAGGCCCAAGCCTCGTAGGCGTTTTCGGCCGGCGCGCGGGCTCTGTCCCAAACTTCAGCTTCACCAATGCCTTGAGCGGGTCAGGTCTCACATGGGATTCAGCGACCCTGGAGCACTTCCTGCTCAATCCAGCGGCGGCAGTCCCTGGCACCACCATGCCTATATCGGTCGACGATTCCAGCGATCGCAGCAACGTGATCGCCTACCTCTCCACCTTGAAGCAGCCGGCCCAGGTTTCGTCGACCGCGAACACCGGATCAGGCGCTTCGCCTGAAACCGACCCAGGCGACTGGCGTCACGCCGCTCCAGGTGTCGAGCATCACTTCACGGTGGCGGATTTGCCGGCACCCTACAAGACGACTTCGTCCGGCAACAGTCCGCGAGTGGTAGCGCAACCCGCCAATGCCTCGTTGTCCGTGCCAGCGGGATTCAAGGTTCAGTTGTTTGCGACAGGCCTGTCCGATCCCCGCATCGTGCGCGTCGCACCCAATGGGGATATTTTTGTGGCGGAGACCGCCGAGAATCGCATCAGGGTATTGCGCGCCGCCGACGGAGCCCAGGCGCCGTCCGACAATCAGATCTTTGCGGATGGCCTGGACCAGCCCTTCGGGATCGCATTTTATCCACCGGGGAATCATCCGCAATGGATCTACGTGGCGAACAACAACTCGGTTGTCCGTTTCCCCTATCGTAGCGGCGATCTCAAGGTGAGCGGTGCGGCGCAGGTGATCGTGCCACGTCTGACGGAGAGTCACGGCGGTCATAGCACGCGCGATGTGGCTTTTTCGCTGGATGGCAAGCGCATGTTCATCACGGTCGGGTCCGGGTCGAACGTTGCTGAGGGTATGAGCAAGAAGAGTCCTGAGGAAATCGCTCGTTGGGACTCGCAACACGGGCAGGGCGCTGGGTGGGATGCTGAAACCAATCGTGCCGATATTCTCGTCACCGATCCCGAAGGTCATGAAGCGCTCCACACCTTCGCGACGGGCATTCGCAACGGCGTGGGGATCGCGGTGGATCCGGATACGGGCGAGTTGTGGACTGCGACGAACGAGCGCGATGGCCTTGGCGACGATCTCGTGCCCGACTACGTCACCCGGGTGAAGGCGGGTGGATTCTACGGTTGGCCGTGGTACTACATGGGTAACCACGAAGATCCTCGCCACGCTGGTGAGCGCCCCGATCTCGCCGGCAAGACGATCACCCCCGACGTCCTGCTGCAGTCGCATTCGGCTCCGTTGGAGATGTGCTTCTATACGGCGAAAACGGGCGCGGCAGCGTTCCCCGCCGAGTATCGCGGCGATGTTTTCGTGGCCTCTCACGGTTCGTGGAATCGCAGTTCGCGCACCGGCTATAAGGTGATGCGGGTGCGTCTCGAGCACGGCGTTCCGACCGGTACGTACGAGGACTTTCTCACCGGATTCGTGGTGAACAACCGCAGCGTATGGGGCAGACCTGTAGGTGTGGCGGTTGCCCACGACGGCGCTCTGCTCGTGACCGAAGACGGCAACGGCACCGTATGGCGCGTCTCGTATGCGGGCGCGCCGTGATGCGGAGCTGAAAGCGCCTCATCTGCTTTAAGACCTGAATATCGGCGAGGGGCCGATGGCATGACTTGCCACGTTGCAAACGAGTGGGCTTGCTAATGAGACGTTAGCGGAGATGTGAGCGGCACGCCTTCGCCGGCGAAGCGGATCTGCGCAGGAAACCTGACCGTTCCCAATTCATAGTGCTGCAGCGTTTGTCCGTACGATGACAAGGTGGCGTCGCCGCGGCATTCGACGAGCGAAATCTCTCGAAGCCGAGCGTCGCGGATGCTGAGTATTGCGCCGCGAATGTCGAGTGCGAGTTTCAGCTCAAACAGGATCTCGAAGCTGGCGAGTCCTTCGATCGTGATTTCCAGTTTTGGATGATGCACGGACTCGATCGAATGATCGACGAGCTGCACACAACGGGTTGTTCCTGGAGGGGTGTGTGTAGGGTCCGCCGCCTCGCGGACCTCTTTCAGATCGCACCACGAACGCACCAGAATTGAGCCGAGGCTGGTGTCGAAGCCTGCCGACACCTGATCTTCCGTCGCTTGCGCAATTTCCTTCCATTGCATGAGCGGCAGCTTCGCGACGTTATGCGGCGCGTTGCGCTTGACTGCGTCGATCAACGCGCTAGCGCACGTCCTGGGCGAGTCGCTCCACAAAAGCGTACCTAGCGTAACGGGTATATCGGACATGATTTTCCTACGAGATGACTCTGCCGGACATCGTACCTATGTGCGCTTCCCACGACGTCGACCCGAGTCTCACTTCGACTGAGGGATACACCATGTGGTGGCTCGGCAGCCGGCACGACTGGTTACCGGGGTCGCTGCGCATGCGGACGTAACACCTGGTGGACATCGGGCGTCGCAGCCACTTTCGGATGACATGGGCGAGAACAGCCAGTGAAAGGAGGGCAGCAAGGATTCTTACGACGATGGGCCATATAGGCTTCCGAGGGGGCGTTACCGGTCGCAATCTATTGTTGTCCGGTATGGGTTCCATCGGATCGGGCCGGCGCGCAGATGGCTTCTTCACCGACGACGGCGGTTTTTTCGTTGGACTGACGTCGCTCGGCGCATCAGAGGGCGACGACTCGTCAGACGTGGGCACATTCGTCGCCGGGTAATGGGGAACGGTCGCGCCTTTGTTCAGGCCGCGGATGGTCGCAAACGCGCCGGTCGCCGAAGCCGCTTCGCCTGGGGACATGCCTGAACGGGAGGCTGACAGCGCCCCGGCTTTGCTGCCCTGACCAGCGGCCGTTGATTTGCAGGCACCGTCTGAACGCGCAATCTCTGCGTCACTGTCGCACCTTGGAGGCTTCTGGGCGGCACACGTGATCGCTAGCGTCATGCATGACAGAAAGACAAGAGCAAAGCGCCGCACGGTCTTACTCCTTCCCCTGGCTCACGCAATCACCATGGTTACAACCGATAGACGATCCAGCGTGGCGCGTTTTCATACTTTTTTCGGTTAGTGGAATGGAGTAGCACGAGTCGCGGGTCATCGCCTTTGTATCGCAATGTATCTGCGCCCACGATAAATACAAAACCTTGCACTGGCGCCTCTCGCGGACACAAGCCAGATACGTCCGGGGCTTCTAATACTTCCACGCCAGACGTTCTGGCTTCGCAAAGCAGACGCCCCCGACGGGTGTCTGCGCGAACAACCCAATCTCCAGGTGCAAATCATGAAAGTCATCCAATCTCTTCTGGTCGCTGCTGTTGTCGCTCTGCCTGCGCTGTCGTTCGCCCAATCGTCGAATCAGCCGCTCACCCGCGCCGAAGTGCGTGCGCAACTCGTCGAACTGCAAAAGGTCGGCTACAACCCGGCCACCGATCAAACGCAATACCCGCAGAACATTCAGGCAGCCGAGGCACGCCTGAGCGCGCAAAACGGCGTTGCGGCATCGTCATATGGTTCGTCGGCGGCCGGCACGTCGGCTTCGGGTTCACACGCCGTTACCGCGGATGTGATCGGCCTCGGTTCGCTCTATACCAAGCCGTGAGCCTGGACGGCGGCATCGGACGTCAATTGCCTGAGGAAGCACAGAAGGCACTTACCGACGCCGTCATCGATATAGCCCATTTCTAGCCGGGCCAACGAGAACCAGGAAAATGCGAAGAATCCCGACTGCAGGTCTCGCCCTTGGTGCGGTGTTGCTACTAGCCGCAGTGGCGCACGACGCCGTGGCGGAGCCCGCGAAATCGGCCCCGTCACCGATTTATGGTGTCACGATTCCCGACGGTTACCGCCAGTGGCAAGCGATTGCCCCGGCCGAAGAAGCGGCACCGCTCGACGAATTGCGTCTGGTACTTGGTAACCCCGCCGCTATCAAGGCCATCGAGAGTTCGACGCTGCCTTATCCCGACGGAACCATCCTCGTGAAGCTCGCGTACAAGCGAAAGCAGTCTCCTGACATTGGATCGGCAACGATCCCCGGTACACCTACGACGGTTCAGGTGATGGTCAAGGATTCACGCCGATATGCGTCGACGGGTGGATGGGGTTTCGGTCGCTTCATCAACGGGCAACCGGTCGACGCAGCGCAACACCAGACGTGTTTTGCCTGTCACGCAGCTCGCGTGAAGGACCGCGATTACGTCTTCACGCGTTTTGCGCCGTAACGCTGCGATGACAATGCCTGCCGCGTATGAGCACGACTAACGCGCGTTTTCGAGCCGGGATGCGGTCCGAGTGCTGGTCACCGCTCGGGATTCGAAGACCGAAGTGGAAAGATGAATATCGCGGCAGCGAGGCCGAGTGCTCCACCAAGGAGCGTCTCCCAGGCGCGAGCGGCGAGCAAGGGGATCGAGTGCACCCCACTTGCCGCGAGCGTGACGATCAACGTGAAAGCGAACGCACCGCAGGCGACGTCGTAGCGTTCCGGCAAGGCCATCGCATAGATGATCATCGCGATGGCGGCTGCGGCCCAGATCAGCAACGGCGCGTGCTCTGCGACCGGCAGACAGGCGAGGCCTATCGGAACGCCAATCAGTGTGCCGATGATCCGTCGCCGCACCCGCTGTATCGTGCCGCTTGCCGAACCCGCGACGACGTACGTGGACGCAGTGATCGCCCAGGCGGACTCCTCGAGGCTAATCAGGCCGTTGAGCAGGCAGATAATCAACGCGGCGATGGCCGCCTGCAATCCCATGAGGAATTCCGGCGAGCATCTCCCGGGCAACGGTTGCGGCCCGGCTGCGAGCACCGCAGGCGTGACCGGCCGCTCCGCGGGTCCACTGAGCATGCGCGGCACGACCGACGCCAGGGCGGCAATCAGCGCCGCAATTCCAACCGCCCACAGATCGGCAATCGTCAGATGGGTGCCGTACGCGAGCAATTCTCCAATGTAGATTTGCGAACCGATGCCCGCCCCCAGTACACCGAATCGTTTCAGATATCCGACCAGAAACGCGCCAGTCACGAGAACCAGTTCCGGTCCCGCCCGACCCGCGAGTTGCAATGGCCTGGATAACACCACGAACAGGACTGCGCCCAGCGCGGCGGCAAAACTCAACAGGACGAGGTCGCGGCTCGATTCGGCCCGCGTCGCTTTGCCCTCGGACACGCTCGCCCACAGAGCGAAGCTCCCGGCAAGGTAACCCAGCGAGACGGTGCTCGGCACACTATGGGCGATATCCTGCAACGTTCCGAGCGCCGCCGCGATGCCGTACGCCGTCACGAGCCGCAAGCCTTTGATGCGGCGGTGCGTGCCGGGATCGATCCGGTCCAGCCATTGACCAAGTGCCGCTACGGGACGCTGCGCGGCCTGCCGGGGTTGTGCGCCTTGATCGGGCGAGCGCTGCGGGTTGTCGTCCATGGGGTTATCCGTCGTCTCCTCCGGGGAACATCAGCCCGCTGATCTGTTTGAGGCTCGGCGCAAAGTCTGCGGGACGCGGGATATGACTAGGATAATCCAGGCAACTCAGGTCAACCGATAAATATAAAGGCTAACAACGCGTATTAACGATCGGTCCGTCCACTGTCACGAAGCGCTGTTCAACTCATACTTCATGATGTTGCCGTGCCGTCCATGAATGTCGCGTTCGACGCTATATACGTCTCCCTCGATCGTCGCACTCTGGGCGAGCACCTGCTCGATTGCTGAACGGTCCTCGGCATCCAGCGTGACCGACATGACCTTCAGATGCTCCGGCAGATGATCGCCGCGGCGCACGCCCACGATCGCGCCCGCCACCTGCTCCTGATCGAGTACCCAGCGCGTCGCGATGGTCGCAATCGAGACGTTGTGTTTAGCCGCGATACGGTCCAGCGCTTGCAGCAGCGCCTGGAAAATATCCCACCCGCCGAAATCGTCAATGATCAGTTTGTATTTGATGAGCGAGCGGTTTGCGATGTCTTGTCCCGGTTCCGTAGCACCGAGCCACCGTCCGGAAAGGAAGCCGCCCGCCACCGTGCCATAGCAGAACAGGTGAATGCCATGCTCGCGAGCGTAAGCGCCCAGCTGGCGCGCCGGACGCCGGTCCAGCAGGGAGTACTGCACCTGCATGCTCGTCAGTTCGATGCCCGACTCCACCAGCTCCATGGTGCGTTGGGTATCGAAGTTCGTCCCGCTTAGCCGGTCGATCTTGCCGGCTTGCTGCAGTTCACGCAGCCAGTGCGCGACTTCGAGGTAACGCGCCATGGAATAGTCCCACCAGTGAAACTGGACCAGATCGAGCCGTTCGACGCGCAAGCGCGATAGAGACCGGTCGATAGTTTGCTCGACGAGCCTGCGGTCGATCGTCTGCAGCAGAGACAGATCGGGTACGAACTTCGTATGGATCTTCAACTGGTCGAGGCTGTCGGCGCCACGCCGTTGCCGGTAGTCGTCGCGGAACTCGCCAATCATTTCTTCGACGCCGGTGTAGATGTCTGCACAGTCGAATGCGGTAATGCCTGCGTCGTAATAGGCGCCCATGTCGGCAATCGCGGCGGCGCGGTCCACGCTGCCATGGTCACCGGCGAGTTGCCAACCTCCTTTGAGAATACGTGGGATCGAGTAGCCTGGCGCCAGCTCGATGCGCTGCATCTGTGTCATTCAGAGTCCTTATCAATCAGTTTGACCGCTGTCGTATCCACGTGACGGAACGTGCGTTTGCCGAGCCGCGAAATGCGAAAGCGCGACGGGCAATTGGGATCGGGACAGGCTACTTCGGCATCGGTCGACATCCAGTCATGCGGGTCGGTGGCGCGTTGCTTGGCCGGCAGCAGCGGCAGCAGTGCCGCAAGCGAATAAATGGAAAATGCTTGCCCCGGCGGCAGGTGCAGCATTTCCCCATGCAGTTCAAAGTAGTCGCCGACGCGCGCGCCGCAGTAGAGTTTTGCCCCTTCGGGGGCAACGACTTCAACACGCAGATCGTAGAGTTCGAACGAGGGCAGACCCGCGCGCTCGTCAGGAGTGTGAGAGGTCATGGCTCAAGGGTTCGGTGGTGTGACCGAGAGAATGATTTCGGTGGGAGTAGTGGATCCGTTGCGATACCGGTGCGGCAGCCGTGAGTCGAACGAAATGCTTTCGCCGGCCGCCACCTGGTACTCGATGCCGTCGATCTGCGCGATGAGCTCGCCCGCGATGACGTAGACGCATTCCGAGGACGGATGGCCGCGCGGCTCATCCGCGGAGATTTCGCCTGGTTGCAGCACGGCGCGCAGCACTTCGAGCTGTCCGTTGCCGGCAGTCAGGCGTTCGTAGCCGACCCGACCCTTGGGGGCAATCAGCCTCGAGCGGTTACCCGGGCGGCTGATCCACACAGCGGGGGCAACTGTTTGAGCGAACAGCGAGGCGACCGATTCTCCAAATACCCCGGCCAGACGTCGCATCGTTTCGAGGCTTGGATCAGTCACCGACCGCTCGATCTGGCTGAGCAGGGTGGGTGAGACATCCGCGAGACTCGCCAGCTGACGCAGCGACATGCCGCGCGCGGTCCGCAATTCCTTGAGCCGTTCACCAATCAATTTGAGGCCTCACGTCGTGCAACTGAGTCGTACATTAGTGTGGAGTATAGGTGCACAAAATTGGATCGTCAATTTCCTCGACGCCGTTTGCGACCGCCCCCAAAAAAATCTGAATTCCGTAGAAATTTGCGTTTAACCAAGGGCTTACCTGATCTGTTTAGACGAGAAATTGTTTTTGACTCACTTGAAATGTTGTGCACTGTGGATGCACACTTCGCCTGCGGTAGTGCAGTGTAACTTTACGTGGAGCATCGGTCATGGCACAAGGTCCCGGGACGGGCGGCTCGCCCCGTCATACGTATCGATGGTTATTGGCGGTTCCTTTCGTATGGCAGGCAGGACTTGCGCCTGTCGTCAACGGGGTGATGTGGGCGCCATTCGGGCTGCCCTTTCCCATGCTGTGGCAACTGGCGGGAATCGTGCTGACGAGCGTGCTGATCGCGATTGTGTTCCGGCTCGATCGCGCCCATGGCGTCGAACTTGAGGAAGCGGCGTTGATTGCGGCGACGTCGGGTTCAGCGGGAGATCCACGATGAAGCTCGCCATCGTTGTGGCGATTCTGCTTGCCACGCTGACTGGTGCGGTGGGCTATGGCCGTCGCACCCGGAAAGGGCATACGTTGTCGGACTGGGCGGTGGGCGGCCGCAGTCTGGGCGCGATCATCTTCTGGTTCATGAACGCAGGGGAGGTGTACACGACATTTGCTGTGCTCGGCATCTCCGGCTATGCATGGGCGCTAGGCGCGCCTGCGTATCTTGCCTTCTGTTCGGTGTCGATGAGCTATGCCATTGGCTACTGGCTGATGCCGAAGATCTGGCGCGCCGGACGCACCCGGCAACTCGTTACCCAGGCCGACTTCTTCGCTGCCCGCTACGACGCTACGTGGCTCGGCGTCCTGACGGGCGTGATCGGCATCGCTTCGCTGATCGTCTATGTGCAAATCCAGCTGGTCAGCCTGGGACTGATCGTCCAGTTGACGCTGGATGACCTGATCTCCACCCAGACGGCCACGCTGATTGCCGGGCTGTTGATGATCACGTTCGTGTTCGTCGCGGGGATACGCTCCGCAGCATTCGCGGCCGGCGTCAAGGATGTGTTGATGATCGTGGTGGTCGTGCTGTTGAGCGCGACGGTAGCGGGTAAGGTCGGTGCCGCATCGATGCTGGATATCTTTCGGATGGCTGAGGTTCAGCATCCAGGTATTGGCAGATTCCCCGGTCTGGATCCTACGTCACCCACTACGGCGATCTGGTTGATGACATCGTCGATCAACATCGCGCTCGGCAACTGGGTCTTTCCTCATCTGTTCCAGATGTCGTACACAGCGCAAAGCGCTACCGCCATCCGCCGCAACGCGATCTGGCAACCGCTTTATTCGCTCGCCTACTTCTTCATTATTCTGCTTGGCTTCGCTGCGTTGCTGGCCGGCACGCATCCGCCTGGCAACAACCTTAACGCGGCCTTGCTGCAGTTCATCTCGCAGCGCTATTCCGCGCCCATCGTGGGCCTCGTGGCCGGCACCGGATTCCTGCTGGCACTCGCGCCTGGCGCGCTGCTTCTGCTAACCGCGGGATCGATCTTCAGCCGCAACGTGGTCGCGCCGATCCTGCCGGGTCTTAAGGACGCCACGTTCCTGGTGATTTCCCGCGGTGCGCTCACGGTATTTGCTGCGATCGCCGTGTGGTTGTCGATCAGCCAGAAAGGCTCGCTCGTCAAGATTCTGCTCGACGCGTATTCGGCAATCGGGATGCTTGCGCCCGGTGTCTTCCTTGGTTTCATTTGGAAGAGGACCACTGCGACAGGTGTACTTGCGGGTCTCGTGGCCGGCTTTATTGCGCTGCTTGCACCGTTTGCGGCGCACTACTGGGATGCCGTCGCCCCCGAATGCGAACCTGGTCTGATCGCGATGGCGATCAATGCAGCGACGGTTGTGCTCGTCAGTCTGGCCACGCCGTTGCCTGGGCGGCATGCGGTGTCGCTCGGCGTTGCGCTTGAGCGTGCCGCGAGCGAGCAATCGACCGTCTGAATAAGCCTCTTCGAACGACAGCCCCTTTACCTGGAGATCCTGATGAAAAAGAGCAGTATCTGTCTTGCCGTGCTGATGGCGCTACCGGCGCTGGCCTCGGCCCAGAGCAGCGTGACGCTGTACGGGCTGGTCGATTCGGGCCTGACGTTCGTCAACAATACCGGCAAGGGGCACGTCGTCGAGGCGGACACCTGCGGTCCGCCGAGTTGCAACCTCTGGGGGCTGAAGGGCAAGGAAGACCTGGGCGGCGGCACATCTGCGATCTTCACGCTCGAGAACGGCTTTAACATCCAGAACGGCAAACTCGGACAGGGCGGCACGGAATTCGGGCGGCAGGCATTCGTGGGGCTCGCCAACGATCAATGGGGCACGGTGACGCTTGGGCGTCAGTACGATCCGCCGTCGTTGACGGTCGGCTACTTTCCGTCCAGCAATAATTTCGCCACCGGCTACGGGTCGCACTTCGGCGATCTCGACAACCTGAACCAGTCGATCCGCTTCAACAACGCCGTCAAGTACGTGAGCCCGACATGGGGTGGCTTGCATGTGGAAGGAATGTTCAGCCTGGGCGGCGTAGCAGGTAATTTCTCGACGAATCGCGTCTGGTCGTTGGCCGCCGCGTATAACCGCGGACCGTTCGCGGTTGCCGCGGGCTATCTGGACATTCAGAATCCTGCGACGAACGCGGGCGGTACCGGCGGCGTGTACGCATCCAATGGCAACTATGTGGGCTCATTGAACGATTACGTCGGATTGCAGGACGCCAGTTCGATGAAGGTGCTCACGATTGGCGGTTCGTACTCGATCGGCCAGGCAACGCTGGCATTGAACTACTCGCACACCGACCTGGAAAACAGCCAGTACTTCGTCATCAACGGATTTGCGGGTGCGGGAGGCGGCAACGACTTCAAGATGGATGCCTACGAAGCCAGCGCGACCTACAGAGTCACGCCTGCATTGCTGTTAGGCGCGGCCTACATCTATAACGCGGGGAAGGCCGACTACCAGAACCTTAAGCCGGACTTCCAGCAGGTGAACCTTGGTGTGACGTACGCGCTTTCGAAGCGCACCAGCCTCTATGCCATTGCGATTGTTCAGAAGGCAGGCGGCGATGGCATAGCTCCTGTGTTCGATGCCGATGGTGCAGTAGTAGGGCGTACAGCAATTGCTGAAATTCCTGGCGCCGGTTATGACTCCAGCACCTCCAGGCAACTGCTGATGTCGGTGGGGATGTACCACGCGTTTTAAGCTATGCAAGCAGCAAACCCATCAGGGGGTATCAAGCATTCACTCCCTGGTGGATTTCAGCTCCGGTTGTCTCGTCAGTCGTGTCCAGACGATCATTCCGTACTGCGACATATTTCCCGCCGTTCACCTGCCTGAGCCCGCTCAGCCACCCGGCGTTTGAACGTCAGTCGAAGTGTGCTGCGACCCGCAGTCCCGGGCGTATTTCTCATTCAGGCGAGCTCGCATCACAGGAATGCCCGGGGAGTAGTTGCCTGTCCCAGGCCAATACCCTACTGACTCGAGCTCAGCCAGTTCACGCGACAGGTCGGCCCTGGTCACCTGTCCATGCGTCGGTGCGAAAGGATAGCTGCTGCATTGTTCCGGCGTAAGCTGGGTGCCCGCCATGGCACATGCGCTGGCGGCCATTAGCGTAATCGGAATTGCTAATCTGAAAGGATGGATCATGATGAAGCGTCTCCACTTTTATGTATCCCAGCATTTGCGCGGATAGCGCAAGCCGGCATGCTTCGTAGGGGTTTCTATTTCTATAGCGTGTATTTAGTAGACCACCAGTCAGCACGCACTACCACTCCGCTGAGCGCAAAACTGTTTTCTTGCCTTTACAACAGTCGTGGGATCGCGAGGAGCTGACTTTGTGGCCCCAACGCATCAGCTGCGGCACCGCTTTACGCCTCCCGTTGCCCCGCTTGCCGACGTAGCGCCGCAACGAACGCATCAACCTTCCATGACTCCCTTAGTGCCCGCGCGAACAACATTTGCTGGCTCTCCGGCGCGAGACCGCCTATCGGTGGATCACTATCCAGATTGGTAGGAAATGGATACCCCTCAGCACTTGACGCAATGACCGCCTCGGCTTCAGCTGCGCTCAACCTGTGGGTCATGACTTGATCGAGCAGAACGGGATACAGCACCTCACACATTCTCGTGCGATCCAGCGATTCCATTGCACGCCCATAAGCCGAGGAAATCTGCAAAAGATTCGCCATACGTTGAACGCTTGCCGTGCGGTTCGCCCCCGCTGCGTGAAAAAGCGCAGGACTAAAGAAGATCACATCGCCTTTCTCGAGAGGCAACTGGACGTAGTTCGCCTCGAAGTACTCACGAAAGTCCGGACGCCGCCACGCAAGATAGCCTGGCGCGTAGCGCTGCGAGAACGGCAGCAGCTTGGTGGGTCCGCTTTCCACCGGCATGTCGCTGTGTGCGACCGCACCTTGCAGTGTCAGGAAGGGCGACATCGTATGCACATGTGCCGGATAGCGCTCGGCCTCCGCTACGGTCTGGAACCCGAGGTGGTAGTCACGATGCGCCTGTTGCGCGTCGCCGCCGGGACGCACGACGTTCACCTGCGACGTCACCTGAAAGCAGGGGCCCAGCCATGCTTGCGCCGCGGCAACCAGCACGGGGTTAGCGTAGTAACGGGCAAACGCGGACGGGGCGCGCATGCAAAGCTTTTGCTGAGCGTTCCATATTCTGTCGTTGGCTCCCGCCTTGGCAAAATGATCGGCTGCCGCGCTGCCTGCTTCCCGCTCGTCCCGGATGATCGCATCGAAGACTGCCGTTGCATCGTCGATCGGCGTCGTGTCGGGAAACGCGCGCTTCAATACAAGCACGCCTGCGCCATGTTCCAGAACGTCCGCCCACTCGAGTTGCAGCTCCGTGCGCCGTGTCGCATCCTCAAGCATCCCGCTTAACCGGTTGCAATCGTAGAACGGCACGTTCTCACGCGTTTCGTCTGCGTATTCGGCTCGAACGGCATCGCGACCATCGTGCGATACGGTAAGAAAGTCGCGAAGCGAACAATCCTGTTCGCGGTACGGATTCCGGCGCCCGGCATCCGGGCGTGAGCGTTGCGTGTCCATGTCTGTCTCCGATCCCATGAAAGTGCACTCTCATGTGAGGGTTGCTAATTGGTTTCCCTAACGATACTGCCGTTGTACGGGTCTGCGGTACCATAAACACATCAAAAACACCTCAAGTGGAATCCATGGCCCGTCGCTTTCTGATGAAGGAAATTGCGCTGCAGGCTGGCGTTGGCCTCGCCACGGTCGACCGCGTGCTGAATGGCCGCCCAAACGTGCACGAGCGCAGCCGTCAGCGGGTTCAACACGCGATCAAGGAACTGGAGCGGCAGCAGTTTCAATTGGCAGTCACCGGGAGAAAACTTGTCGTCGACGTCCTGGTGGAAGCGCCGAGCCGGTTCTGCGACGAAATACGCGAAGCATTCGAATCGGAGCTTCCCACTCTACGCCCAGCCGTATTCAGGCCACGCTTCACGATGCAGGACACCATGACGACCGCGCAGGTGGTGGACGCACTGGAGGCGATGGGCCGCAGAGGCACACATGGTGTGCTGCTCAAGGCGCGTGACGTCCCTGAGGTGACGGACGCAATTGCCGCACTGCGTCAACGCGGCATTCCGGTCGTGACGATTTTCACCGATATACCGCGATCGGCTCGGATTGCATACGCGGGTCTGGATAACCGGATGGCGGGTGCGACCGCCGCCTTTCTGATCGGTCAGTGGCTTGCGCAGTCACACGGAAACGTCCTTGTGGCGATGAGCGACGACAGCTTCCGGGGCGAGGAAGATCGTAAGCTCAGCTTTCGCGATGAACTGCGCGCGCGCTATCCGAAACTGGCCCTGGTAGACGCCAGTGGCGGCCATGGGCTCGACGCCCTGACCGAGGAGCGCGTGCGAAAAGCCGTCGGCAGAAAAAAGGCCATCGCAGCGGTGTACTCGATGGGCGGTGGCAATGTCGCGATACTCCGCGCCCTGCATGGCATGGGAAAAGCGCCACAGTGCTTCATTGCGCATGATCTCGACAGGGACAACATTCGACTGTTGCGCGATGGAAGCATTAGCGCGGTTTTGCATCATGACCTGCGTCTGGATCTGCGCAACGCGTGCCACCAGATCATGCATTTCCACAAGCTGCTGCCGGCGTCGGCTATTGGCGATTCATCGTCCGTGGTCGTGGTGACTCCGGCAAACATCCCACAGTACATTAGTCGCCGTTTCGGCAGTGCGCCGCTGGAATCCGCTAATGACCACTGGAGATGACCGGCTCGGGACGATGCCTCGCAGCGCTCGTGCGGAGCACTGCGACACGGGACTACTGGCCCCACGCGTACTGGATCTGCAGCCGGTTCTGGAAGAACTGCGACGATTTGGCCGGCGACGTCTGGTATGCAAAGAAGTCTGTCACGTTCCATCCCTTCAGGCGTCCTGAGAAGTTGTACATGGCGTACACGAGGTATTCCGACTGGTCGAGATACGGCGTGCCTGGCGTGCTAATCAGGTGCATGAACGAATAACCAGCGCCCAGCGTGAGGCCCTGGGTCGGATTTCCACTGACCTCGACGCCATAAGCGGCACCCGATCCCAGATCCTGCGTGCTCGTGATGAACGGCTGGGCGAACAGCGGACCTGAAGCGATGTTGTGCGCGTAAGGTGTCACCAGCGCACCGTTCAGGTAGGAGTGCGAGTCGGGCCGGGTGTAGTCGTAGTCGAGGTTGGCATCGATGGAGTTGTGCTTTACGCCGAGCTGCAGCCCGTACACCTGGCTATGCACGTCCCCGAGCAAGCCTGCGGAACCACCCTCGATCGCAACCTGTGCGCCCACGTACGGCCTGAAGCTGCCCTCGTTTGCGCTGATCCGGCCATCCGCATAGCCCATTTGCGTGTAGTCCATATAGTTGACGTACCACGCCTGTCCCTTGAGGTTAAGCTGGCCGACATTCAGGGTGCCAGCGCCGCCCACACCATAGAACCCGCTCGTGCTCTCGTTGCCGATTTTCGATGCGGAATCGAAGCTTGCGTTGTAGGTCGTCTGGTTGGTGAAAGAGCCACTGATCCACGACTCCCAGCGGAACATGCGGAAGGCCTGAATATAGTTGTCTTTCGTACCGTAGGTAGTCGACACGCCCTGGAACAGTTGCGGCGCGATCCGGTAGTCGTACGGCGAAATGAACGGAACATCGAATTCCTGGTTGCCTGCCGTCACGCTAAAGAGCTGGTGCTGATACTTCACATAAGCTTCGCCGAGCTCGGTGAACGTCGGACCCAGGCTGCCGTCGATCCGCGACGGGTCGGAGGGGTGAAACAGCGGGCGCGAGATATACCCGCTCACGCCGAGAGAAAATCCGTAGAGCGTTGCGGTCTGGTAGGCGAGCCCACCGCCATAGTTGATGGTGTTCTGGTTAAGACCTTTGTTGAAGAACGCGTTATGAGCGGCAAAGTAAAACGTCCTGAAATCGCCGGAGAATTGCCCTTGCGTGAACATGTCGACAAGGTCGTTCACCACGGGCGGCTGTGTTGCATCTACCGTCTGCGCCGACGCGTAAATTGGCATAACTAACATAAGCAGCTTGAGCATTTCGTGGCTCAGCACGCGAAGTGCCAGAGGCCTGGGTCTGATTTTCATGTTTTTATCCGCACAGCGATTGAAGGATGAGTGGCCCGTGAACAGCCTGCATGGCAGTCATGGGAACTGTCGGCAAAGTAACGAGCCAGAATCCCCCTTGAGCGACGATTTCGCAGGATGAAAGCGTGAAGAAAAGAGCTTTATTTTCAAATGCTTGGCGACTTTTTCTTTTGAATGAAGCGGAGGGGAAGCGTACGGGCAGCCAGTGGTTCGCCGCAAGGCGCGCGCAGCGCCGCCGTTGAACCCTAGTGGTGCATGGTTGCGGCTGCATGCACAATTACGTTGAGCGCGTATCGCTTCTATGGTGCAAACGCGAAGAAATACGAGTCCAGGAACGGCATGGGACTTGCTTAACTGTGTCAGAAATTAAAAGTACAGTTCGACAGTAACGCTGTCGCGAAACGACAAGGTGCCAGCAGCCATGACAAGCGAATCCCTCAAGACGGCCCGCGCCAGAACGCGTGGCAATGTTCAACCCATCATTCGCGAAGACCGGACTTCGGTGCAGGCATTGTCGCGAGCGCTTTCGTTGCTGGAGATCCTCGCGGAAGACGACGATGGCTACAGGCTGGTCGATCTCGCGGAGCGCAGCGGCTTGCCCGCGCCCACCATCCACCGCCTGTTGACCACCATGCAGCAGCGTCGCTTTGTTTCGTTCGAAGCCGACAAGAACCTTTGGCGAATCGGTGCGCAATGCTTCTCGGTCGGTTCGGCCTTCGGTCCACGCCGCAACATGGTGGAACTGGCCACGCCAATCGTGCGCAGGCTGCGCGATCTGGCAGGCGAGACCGTCAACATTGGCGGGCTCGACCAGGATGAAATCCTGTTGATCCACCAGGTTGAAAGCAAGCAGATGATGCGGGCGATCTCGCGCCCGGGCAGTCGCTCGCCGCTCGCGAATACAGCAATGGGCAAGACCATCCTGGCGTGGCTGCCGCCCGCGCGGGCCACGCAGATCATCCAGAATGGCGGTTTGCAGCGGCGCACGCCGCAGTCGATCGTGAGAGGTACAGCGCTACACGACGCGCTGACGGAGATCCGCCGCGCCGGCTATGCGATCGACAACGAAGAGACGGCGGTCGGCTTGCGCTGCGTCGCGGCTGCGGTATTCAACGAATTTGGCGTTGCCTTCGCGGCGATCTCGGTGGTCGGCCCGACGCTGCGCATCACCCATGAACGGCTCGACAACCTGAGCTGGCATGTCATGCTGGCGGCCCGCGAAATCACTTCGGCCATGGGCGGCCGCGTGCCGAAGGAAATGGAAGAGATACTGCGCATCAGGGCATCCCAGCCCCACTGAGCGACACGTCCGGCGACGAAGCGCCGCCGGACGACCCCACTACCGGGTCTCGCTCAGAGCGCCGGCCACGGCATGTCTGCGACGTACTCCCGCTGGTACTGCGCGCCGACATTGCAGAGCAGCGCATCGCTGCAGATTGGCCCGACCAGCTGGAAACCGATCGGCATGCCGTCCGGCGCAGGCGCGGCCGGCAGATTAAGCGCGGCACTGCCGGCCATATTGACGAACGCGGTGAAGACGGCGTGGCCGCGCGGTCCGACCGTGCGGTTGTCGATGATGTTGGGAAACGCCTCGGCCGCTGGCCACGGCATCGCCGCGGCGGACGGCGTCATGATCATGTCGTAGCTGTCGAACACCTGCTCCAGCTCGCGTTTCAGTTTGGCAAACTGAACGAGCGCTTCGTAGTACTGCGAAGCGGACAAGGCGGACCCGCTTGTGATGAGCTTGCGAATCTCCTCGCCGACCTGCGCCTCCCATCCATCGTGATAGCCCATTAGCCATGACAAGCCCGTCTGGCTCACGACGGACCACGATTGCCCCAGCGCGTCGATATCGAACGGCTCGCTGCCGACGTGGATCTCATGGCCAAGCGACTCGAGCGCCCGAGCCGCCTGCGCGACGCTGTGAGCAATCGCAGGGTCGACTGGCGATCCGCCGAAGCTCGGCACATAGAGAATGCGGCAGGGCGGAGGCGTCTGAGCTTCGAACGCATCTTCCTGCAACTGTGTCGACAGCGGGTCCCGGCTATCGGGCAGCCCGATGATCCGCATCACGAGCCGCACGTCTTCGATCGTGCGGGCGATCGGACCAACCACCTCGCAATCGTGCAGCACGGTCGCGAAGCCTTCGGCGCGTGCTACGCGTCCACGTGACGGCTTGAGGCCAACGAGGCCGGTGTAAGACGCTGGGCGCCTGATGGAGCCGCCGCCATCGGTAGCCAGCGCGATCGGGCACAGGCCCGCGCTGACCGCCGCGACCGCGCCGCCGCTGGAGCCACCTGGCGTCAGGGCGAGGTTCCACGGATTGCGCGTTGGCCCGAACAGGAGGTTGTCCGTATAGCCTTGCACCGTGAACTCGGGGCAGTTGGTCTTGCCGAAGATCACCGCGCCCGCGGCCCTCAGACGTGCCACTGGCAGTTCATCGGCGTCAGGCATGAATTCCGAGTACAGGGCACTCCCCCAT
The DNA here is from genome assembly GCF_900141745.1 of Paraburkholderia phenazinium. NCBI lineage: Bacteria > Pseudomonadati > Pseudomonadota > Betaproteobacteria > Burkholderiales > Burkholderiaceae > Paraburkholderia > Paraburkholderia phenazinium. Next base: position 2,115,300 of record NZ_FSRM01000002.1, read on the forward strand.
GTCGAGCGCATGCCGCGCACCACCATGTTGTCCTTGACCGTGATCGGCACGCCGTCGAGCTGACTGAGCGGCGTGCCCGCACGCCAGCGCGCTTCGCTCTCGTGTGCGGCCTGCAGTGCGCCGGCGGGGTCAAGTGTCACGACGGCGTTGATTTGCGCATTGACCGCCTCGGTTCGGGCCACCACGCTATTGAATACATCGACCGGCGAGCAGGTGCCGGCGGCATACGCTTCTGAAAGATCGGCGGCCGAGCAGGCCCACAGTCCATTTTGATTCGTCAAGGTTTGCGCCCCGTTCGTCAAACATGCATGATCGCGGCGATCGGCATTTCTCCCGGCGCGCATTGGTGCTCGGTTCCACCCGAAACAAAAATGGCAGGATTCCCGACTATCGACGTAATCACCGCTCCCAGCGCCGCGCGGGCGTGGCGCTCGTAATTGATATCCGCGTCCGACAACATCGTGGTACGCCAGCCGCGAATGCGGCCGTTGGGGCTCGCGTCGGCCTTGGCGAACACGGCCGCCACCGCTTCGCTGCCGGACGACCCCGCAGCCGTTGCCGTATCGCCGAGCAATGCGCGGATCGCATCCGCATCCACCACGTCATGCAGGATGCCGTGACGGATCGTGAAATCGCTGGTGGCCGCCGGCGAGTTGCCGAACAACAGCACCTCGCAATTTTTGAGCTCCCCACCCGCCGATGTCGACGCCACCGACGAGAACAGATCCATGCGCCGTGCGATAACCGCATCGTCGATCTGGTCATTGCTGACTTCGTCAAGCGCTACCGCCACGCCGAGGGCGGTAGCACCGCGTGCGTAAGGTTTGGAGCCGTTCGCATCGCGAGTGACGAGTGTCTTGCCACGCTTGTCCGCGTCGGCAATCAAGGCCGGAGTCAACAGCGGGCCTTTGACCTGGACGTAGTGAACATCGCCCGCTTTCGTGATCCCGGCCTGCGCCATCGCTTCGCGAACTGCCGCTGCCACCAGTTCAACCTGGGTAGCCGTGCCGACTTCTTCCGGCAGCAGGTCGCGCGTGGTCGTCACACCCAGCGCGAGACGAGGTTCGCTACTGGAAGCCGCGGGCTGCGTCTCCTCGCGTGTGAACACTGTTGCATGCGGCGACAACACGCCTTCGGTGCCGCCGGACCAGACGAAGCACACGCGTTGCGCGATCTCCGCCAATGGGACACCGAGCCGCTCCGCCAGCAACAGTTGAAACGATTGCGTCGCGAAGCCGCGCGTGAAATCGTTTGCGCCTCCATTGCCTTCAGTCTTGCCGATCACGGCAACAATCTCGCGCGGATCGAGCGTGCCTGCATCGATCAACGCAGCCAGTTGGGACGTATCGGCGGGTGACGCCATTGCAATCTTGTGCACACCTACTTTCATTTGGTTCTCCAGGACTATCGGAAGTGTTCTCTGGCGGCGCAAAGACCGGCATCAATGGGTAGAAACCGGGGCGCCGAGCGCCGCGGGCATGCGAGTCGAGCGTCCGAAACAGCACAACACGCCTAGCGCGATCAGGTAAGGCATCATCTGAATCACATAGGAGCTCACGGGCAGGTTCCAGCCTTGCATGTTCAGCCCGATCGCATTGGTCGCGCCGAACAACAGGCAAGCCAGCATCGTGCGCACCGGCAACCAGCGGCCAATCAGCACCGCAGCGAGCGAGATAAAGCCGCGGCCGTTGGTCATGCCGTCGGTGAATGTCCCCAGTTCCTGCAAGGACAGGACGGCGCCGCCGAGACCCGCAAACACGCCGCCGGCAATCACCGCCCACGCGCGGATGGCGGCCGGGTTGGCGCCGGTCGCAAACACCGCGGCGGGGTTCTCACCGGCCGAGCGCAGCATCAGACCAGGTTGAGTGCGCTTGAGCAGCAGCTGCAATGGCAGCACCGTCAGGAACGCGGCGTAGGTCAACAACGGTTGCTGGAACAGCGCGGGTCCGATCAGCGGGATGCGCGACAACAACGGCACGGTAAATGGTGCGAGCGTCTGCATCTGGATGTTCGGCGCCCGTCCACCGAATAGCCCGCGCAACAGGAAACTGGTCAAGCCCAGCACGAGGATGTTGATGGCCAGCCCCGTCACCATGTGATCGGTGCGAAAGCGTCCAGTGCACACGGCGACCAGCAGGCCGACGCACGCGCCGCCCAACGCACTGGCCGCCAGCCCGAACGCCACGCTGCCGGTCAGGTACGCCACCACGGCCCCCGCGAACGCGCCCATCAGCATCATGCCTTCGATACAAACTGCAAAGGTGCCGGCGCTTTCGCACAGCACGCCACCCAGCGCGGCAAACAGCAGCGGGGAGGCGACCCTGACCGTGGAGGCGAGCAAGCCGCCCACTTCAGCCGAATTCAATGTGAAACTCATACGCGTTGCCGCCTTTTGTCGAGTCCGATCGAACACAGTACAAACACCATCGCCAGCCCCTGAATCACGTCGACAAGCGATGACGGGACGCCGATCTCACGCTGCATCGCCAGCGCTCCGGCTTCGACGAAGCCGAAGAAAAGTCCCGCTGGCACCACCGCAAGCGGATCAAGCCGGCCAAGCAGTGCCACTGCGACCGCCTTGAAGCCAAAGCCAACCGAGAATCCATCGATCAGGCGGTACTGGACGCCCAGCACCTCGACGCCGCCTGCGCTGCCGGCCAACGCACCGGCGAGCAGCATCACGAGCAGCATGCTGCGCGCGAACGAGACACCCGCGTAACGCGCTGCCGGCTGACTGGCGCCGATCAGTCGCAAGCCGAAGCCGAACGGCGTGCGCCACAGCAGCACGGCGCAGACGGCGCACAGAAAGAGCGCTAGCAGAATGCCCATGTGCAGATCGCTGCCAGGCCAGATGATCGGCAAAAAGGCGCTATCCGGCACCACGGGCGATTGCGGAAATCCCGCGCCGACTTCGCCCATCGGTCCATTGAGGACCTCGCCGACCATCAGCAGACCGACGAAGTTCAGCATCAGCGTGGCGATCACCTCGTTGACGCCGCGCCAGATGCGTAGCAGGGCAGCGATGCCACTCCACAGGGCACCGCCGAGGGCGCCAGCTGCGAGCGAGATGATGATCGGCAGCGGTCCTGGCGCGGCGCCGCAATGCAAGGCTGCCCATGTCGTACAGATGCCGCCGACGGCAATCTGTCCTTCTCCGCCGATGTTGATAATGCGGGCCCGGAAGCACAACGCCACGCCGACGCCTGCGAGGATGTACGGCGCGCTTTTGTTCAAGGCAAATGAGATCGCGTCGACCGAGCCGAATGCGCCGCGCGCCATGACCCGATACGCAAGCAACGGATTCTTGCCGGACAGCATGATGAAAAACGCCGCCACGCCGAAGGCGAGCAGCACCGCGAGCAGTGAATATTGCAGCCTGCGGCCGGCGCCAGCGGCGCGCACCCAGCGGTCGGCCCAAGGCAGTGTGTCGTGTGCCTGCATCTGTTTTTCTAGCCCCGTCATCGCACCGCATCCTGTTGATCGCTTACCGGCATGCGCTCGCGTACCGCGCCGGCCATCATCATGCCGATCGCCGTGAGGTCCACTTCACTACGCGGCACGACGCCCTGGAGACGGCCCGCGCTCAGCACGCCGATGCGGTCGCCAATCATCAGGACTTCTTCGAGTTCCGCCGAGATATACAGCACTGCCGCGCCGCTGTTGCGCAAGGCGAGGATCTGGTCGATCACGAAGCGAGTGGCACCTGGGTCGAGACCCCAGGTGGGCTGCGCAGCGAGCAACACGCGCGGACGCCTGCCCAGTTCGCGCGCCAGCACGATCTTCTGCTGGTTGCCTCCCGATAGCGCGTCCGCTGTAGTGGCCGGCCCGGCGCATGCAATGCCGAATCCGGCGATATGGGTGAGCGCCTGTTGGCGGAACGCACGGCGGTCAAGCAGCATGCCGCGACGCCACGGTCTTGACGTGTAGTCGCGCATCGCGAGGTTATCCTCGATCGTCATGGCCGGCACGATACTGGTACTGGCACGGTCCACCGGGATGTAGGCGAGCCCCGCGGCGAGCCGCGCCTTGGTGTTGGCCGCGGTGATGTCGACACCCGCCAGCTCGATCGTGCCGCTCGAGCACTCGCGCAGGCCAGCCAGGGTCTCGACCAGTTCGGTCTGGCCGTTGCCGTCCACGCCGGCCAGCGCGAGGATCTCTCCTTCGCGCAAGCTGAAACAAACGTCGTTCAGCAACGCACGGCCCCGCCCGTCGGACAGACTCAGGTGCTCAACCTTCAGCACGTGGCTCCCCGCCGGACGTTCGTCGCGTGCTGCGGCGCTCTCCAGATCGCGGTCCACCATCATGCGTGCAAGCTGCGCACGCGTGACGGAGCCCACTTCGAACGTGCTGACAACCCGGCCGTTGCGCAGCACGATACCCTCGTCACAGACTTCCATCACTTCACCGAGCTTGTGCGAGATGAAGATGACCGAGCGACCCTCATCCTTGAGACGGCGCATCACTGCCATCAGGCTCGCAACCTCAGGGGCGCTCAGATTGGAGGTGGGCTCATCGAGAATCAGCAGATCTGCACCGCGCATGATCGCCTTGATGATCTCGACGCGCTGGCGTGCGCCGAATGGCAGATCCCGTATCAGTTGCTGAGGTTCGAGTTCCAGTCCATAGCGCGTGCTGGCCTCGCGAATCTTTTCAGCCATTTCTGCGCGGCGCAGCCAGCGGCCGGCCGCCGGCCAGCCGAGCATCACGTTGTCGACCACCGACATCGACTCCACCAACATGAAGTGCTGATGGATCATGCCGATACCTGCCGCAATCGCTTCCTTGGGACTTTGCGCTGCCAGTTCTTGTCCCTTGAAAACGATCGTGCCGCTATCGGGCTTCACGATGCCGAACAGCAACTTCATCAACGTGCTTTTGCCCGAGCCGTTCTCGCCCAGCAACGCGACGATACGCCCGGTCTGCACCGTAAGATCGACTGCGTGATTGGCTTGTACGTTGCCGAAGCGCTTGCTGATCGCGCGCATCTCGAGCATTGCTGTCATCGAATGTCCTGTGGTGCCTGGTGCCATTGCTGCGGTGTTGCGGCGCAACCGTGTTACGGCGCCTGTTCATCTCGTTAGCGGGCAGGCGTCAGAGTCCGCCTCGCGCGTCCTTCGCCGTGACGGATACTTTCAGGGTGCCCGAGGCGAATTTCTGCTCATCCGCATTGAGTTCCTGGACCACCGCCGCAGGCACCGCGGGATTGAACGGCTGGCCCTGCAGGTATTGCAGTTGGGCACCGGTGCTGCCCTTGCTATTCAAGCCGTACAGCTGATATTGGCCGCCGCCCGAGCCCTTGGCGGCCGCAGCCGCAATCGCCGCATACATGTCGCCCCATTGTTCGACGATATTGGTCAAGACGTTGTTCGGCGCGATCGCCGTGTCGCCGACCGAGCGGCCTGTCGCGTAGATATTTTTCTCCTTGGCTGCCTCGATGATTCCGGATTGCCCTGCATTGAGCTTGCCGGTGATGAAATCCGCGCCCCACGCGGCCAGTGACAGCGCCGCTTCCTTGGCGCCCGCCGCGTCCTCCATGTCCTGCACGTAAATGACCTTGACCTGGATGTCAGGTCTAACGCTCAGCGCTCCCTTGCGGAACGCGCCCACCTGGGCTACGACGTTGGGCAGGCCCTCGAGTCCGTTGACCGAGCCGATCTTGCCGGTCTTGCTCATGCGCGCCGCCAGCACGCCTTCGAGAAAGCCGAACTGGGTGTTGTCGAAATCGACCGACGTGACGTTCTTGCCTTCTCCCGACGCCCCGGAACCCACCACGAAGATCGTTTTGGGAAAGCGCGGGGCGACAGCCTCGGCCGCGGACTGGAAACGGCCTGTATGACCGATCACCACGCTATAGCCGCGTTGCGCGTAGTCGCGCATCGCCTGCGCCATATCGGCGGGCTGGACGTTCTCGGAGTAGGCGACATCCCAGCCCATGGCCTTCAGACGCTTGACCCCTTCGTAGCCCTGGGCGTTCCAGCTCTGGTCGTTGATGCTGCCTGGCAAGAGCACGGCAGCCTTTTCAGCCGCGATTGCATATGACGAGGTTGCAACCATCGCTGCTGTCGCCAGCAACAACATGACTTGCCCGGTACGGCCACGCACAGCCCACCCGCGTCGGCCACTCTTCAGCGCTTTGAACATGACGATCTACCGTAAGAAATTCGATGAATGGAAATCCGGCCGCGCCGCGATCTGTACGATTCGCGCTCGTCCGATACTTGTGTCAAGGGTAAAGATAGCTCGCGAAAAATAGCCCCGTCCGATCATTCCGCATGTTGGAAAAAACGGGGCATTTCACTTTAAAAACAAAGTGTTAATGGGATATTCGAGTGAAACGAGGGCACTGAGACGGCTTGGGGAAAGGGAGGCTCGGGCTGCTCTCGCAACGGGCCTTGCATTTTCATAACATGGATAGGATTATGCGTAGGCTCAAGCTGCCAGGAAGAGAGCGAAGACGGGCCGATGCTGGCTCCGGCTCGCAGAATTTCCGCAGGCAATATGGGCGAGGCGCCGCAGACCGGAGTTGCGCTGGTGGGACACACCGCCGGCAAGCAGTTAATGAAGATGAAGAGGTGAGCATTCCATGAAGAACTCCGACATCGCGCCAGCGACCTATGCCGGGATTCAAGCCGATATTGTTGGTGTTGTTGAATCTGCACGCCAAGCCGCCGCGCGCCACGTCAACGCCGTTATGACCGCTGCATACTGGCTTGTGGGCCGACGTATCGTCGAGTTTGAACAGGCTGGCGAGGGGCGGGCTGAGTATGGAGAAGCGCTGATCAAGCGCTTGGCCGTCGATCTGAGCCGACGGTTTGGTAGAGGTTTTGGGGCGGTCAATCTCAGTCAGATGCGGCGCTTTTATCTCACATGGCCTCCTGAGGTGATTTTTCAGACGCCGTCTGAAAAATCACCGATGCAGACGGGTCACGTTCAAACCTTGGACCTCGCGAAGCTCGCCGTATGCTTTCCACTTCCGTGGTCAGCTTATGTGCGGCTGTTATCTGTGAGGAATCCGGGCGCCCGAGCCTTCTACCAGACCGAAGCTTTGCGGTGTGGCTGGTCCGTGCGACAACTCGACCGCCAGGTCGAAAGCCAGTTCTACGAGCGGATTGCTGTGTCAAAGAACAAGGCGGCAATGCTAAAGACGGCAGAGTCAGCGGAAGCTTCTGACCTGGCGACGCCGGAGGCGGCGATCAAAGATCCCTTCGTTCTCGAGTTTCTAGCACTCAAAGACGAATACTCCGAGAGCGACCTGGAAGACGCGCTGATCCAGCGCCTGGCAGACTTTCTTCTGGAACTGGGTGACGAGTTTGCGTTCATTGGTCGTCAGCGGCGATTGCGTATCGATGACACATGGTTTCGTGTGGACCTCGTCTTCTTCCATCGCCGTCTTCGTTGCTTAATCATTATCGATCTGAAGGCTGGGCGCTTCAGTTACGCCGATGCCGGGCAAATGCATCTCTACCTCAATTACGCCAAGGAGCATTGGACGATGCCGGGCGAGAATCCACCTGTGGGTCTGATCCTCTGCGCCGAGAAGGGTGCGGCCGAGGCACACTACGCCCTCGACAATCTGCCAAATAAAGTTTTGGCGGCGGAGTACCAAACGGTGTTGCCCGACGAACAACTGATCGCCGATGCGCTGCAGCGTTCGCGGCAAGAACTTGAGGATCGGCGACGTCTACGAGGCGGCGCAGAGAGAGAGTCTTGACTGGCTATACGATCCGTCACCCCATCAAACCGATGACGCAGCCGCCGCCCGCCCACGCAACCAGTTCATCGCAGTGAACAACAACGTTGCAAACACAATCAACACCGTCGCCACCGCAAGAATCGAAGGATCGATCTGGTCGCGGATGCCGCTCCACATCTGACGCGGCACGGTGCGCTGCTCAGGACCGCCAATGAAGAGAATAACGATCACCTCGTCGAACGACGTGGCGAACGCGAACACGCTGCCCGTCGCCACAGCCGGTGCGATCAGCGGCAGCGTGACGCGGCGGAAGGTGGTCCACGGCCGCGCGCCGAGACCGGAGGCGGCGCGCAGCAGGCTCTGGTCGAACGACAGCAGCGAGGCGGTCACCGTGATCACGACGAACGGCGTGCCAAGCGCCGCATGCGCGAGCACTACGCCCATGTACGAGTTCACGAGTCCGAGCGGCGCGAAGATCAGGTAAAAGCCGGCGGCGACCACCACGATTGGGATGATCATCGGCGAAATCAGCAGCGGCATGATGATCGTGCGAAATGGGAACACCGGACGGCTCAGCCCGAGCGCGGCGAGTGTCCCAAGGCAGGTTGCGATCAATGTCGCGACCTCGCCGATGCCGATGCTATTCGCGAACGCGAGCTGCCAGTCGTGCGAGCCGAACGCTTGCGCGTACCAGCGCAGCGAAATGCCTTCCATCGGATAGGAGAAGAACGAGCCTGCGTTGAACGACAACGGCACGATCGCGAGAATCGGCGCGACGAGAAACAGGAAGATCAACGCGCAATGCACGCGCAGCCCGGCGCCGGCGATACGTTCGGACAGCGTTTGGTGACGTTGGGGTTGCATGCTGGTCTCTCCGCTAGCCGAAGCGCAGCCGGTCGATACCGACAAGCCGGTTGAAGACGAAATAGAAGAGGGCCGTGAAGACCACCAGATAGCACGACAGGGCGCCCGCGAGTCCCCAGTTGAGCTGCTCGTTGGTCTGCGATGCGATCAGCTGGCTGATCATCTCGTCCCCCGCGCCGCCCAGTAACGCAGGCGTGATGTAGTAGCCGAGCGCAAGCACGAAGACGAGAAAGCAGCCGGCGCCGACGCCTGGCAGCGTCTGCGGAATATAGACGCGGATGAATGCCGTGACCGGATGCGCCCCCAGCGATTGCGCGGCCCGTACGTACACCGGCGAAACGCCCTTCATCACCGAATAGATCGCGAGGATCATGTACGGCAGCAGAATGTGCGTCATGCCGATCAGCACACCGGTGCGATTGAAGACCAGCGGCACGGGATGATGGACGATGCCGAAGCGCATCAAGGCTGTGTTGATGACGCCGCTCGGCTGTAGCAGGACGTACCACGCGGTCGTGCGCACCAGCAGCGATGTCCAGAACGGCACGATGACGAACAGCATGAGCCGGTTGCCCTGTTTTGGCGGTAGCGTCGCGAGCAGATAGGCAACGGGGTAGCCGAGCAGCAGACACAAGAGCGTGACGGTCGCGCTGATCTGGATGGTGCGCACGAAGGCGGCGCGATAGACGGCGCTGTCCGCGGGCACCGGTGTCACGGAACCGTCCGGCGCGATCTGTGCATCGATCGCGTTGAGAAGGTAGTCCGGCGTCGGCGACGTGGCGGCGCGTTTTAGCAGCCGCCATGTTTCGTTCTCGCCCCAGCGCGGGTCCATCTGGATCAGCGCAGGCTTCCACGCGTCGGGTGTCTGCGAGCGCGTTTCGCGTGCCGTCTTCATCAGCAGGCTGCGGAACTCCGGCTGATAGAAATTCATTCGGCGTGCGATGTTACCGAGTTCGCCGGCTTCGGCCGATTGCCGCAAGTCTTGCCCGAGTGCGGCAAAAACCGGTTCGCCAGGCACGCCGTTGCCATCCCACGCCCGTAGCGCCACCGTCAGTTGCGGCATGCTGCCGCGCACTTCGGGATTCTGCACACTGCGCGCCAGCAGACTGGCGATGGGCGCGATGAAGGTGGCGAGCAGGAACACGAGCAACGGTAACGCCAGCAGTAACGCCTGCAGGGCGGCCTTGCGACGGGCGCGCTGCCAGGCGTGACGAACGCCGCCGGGGTTGCCGGCGCCGATCGTTGATGTGGGCTGCATTGGCGTGTTCATCGTCTCGCCCGTTCTCGTTACTGCGTGAGCCACACCTGGAAGCGCTTGCTGATCGCATCCGCGTTGTCGGCCCAGAACGTCGCATCGATCTGCAGCGGACGCTTGAAGTTGGCCGGCGCAGTCGGCAGATCGGCGAGGCGTGCCTTGTCGATCAGCGGAATCGCTTCCTTGCGCGGCGGCGCATACGCGATGTACTTCGAGAGGTCCGCATAGGCCTGCGGAGTCGATGCCGAGACGATGAACTTCTCCGCGTCGGCCGCGTGCTTGGCGCCCATCGGAATGCCCCACCATTCGTAGTCGTAGACCTGCGCATCCCAGACGACCTTGAAGGGCTTGCCATCCTTGTGCGTGGCATCGTCGATGCGGCCGTTATAAGCCTGCGTCATCACGACCGCGCCGTCCGCGAGCAGCTGCGGTGCCTGCGCACCCGCGTCCCACCAGACGATGCTCGACTTGATCGTGTCGAGCTTCTTGAATGCGCGGTCGACGCCTGCGGGCGTGCCGAGCACCTTATAGACGTCCTTCGGCGCAACGCCATCGGCGATCAGCGCCCATTCCATCGCCACCTTCGGCGATTTGCGCATGCCGCGCTTACCCGGATATTTCTTCAGATCGAAGAAATCGTTGATGGAGGTGGGCGGCGTCTTCAGCTTTGTCGTGTCGTACGCATACACGGTCGACCACACCATCGCCGAGACGGCGCAATCGCTGATCGAGCCAGGCAGAAAGTCAGCGGTATTGCCGAGCTGCTTGCGGTCGAACTTCTGCAGCAGACCTTCGTCGCATGCCGTGATGGCGTCGTTGGTTTCGAGGTCGATCAGATCCCACGTGGGGTTCTTCGCCTGTTCCATCGCGGACAGTTTCGCGAGGCCGCCGTCGTACGATTCCGTCGAAAAGCCGATCCCGGTCTTTGCGGTGAACGGCTCGAACCAGGCCTGTTTTGCTGCCGATTCGTAAGCGCCGCCGAACGTGACGACGGACAACGTGTCGGCGGCGTGCGCCATCGAAGACAGGACAGAGAGGACCGTGACGGCGGTAAAAATAGCGCCGTGCCGGATGGGAGAGCGAGTAGCGTGCATTTTAGTTAACTCCTGCGATGAGTGGCGATGCGGACGATGAGGGCGAAACCTGGGTGGGGCCGTCGGCGGTAACCGCGACGCGCGGCGAAACGGCGGCCAGTACCTTGCAGTCGTCGCGTCGCCACGTCACGGCCACGGTATGGCCAAGTGCAGGCAGATCGCGATGCTGTGTGTTGGGCACTTTCACGACGACGCTCTCGCCGTGTGCCAGTTTCAGATGCACGCGGTGATGGTCGCCGCAATAGACGAGTTCCTGCACGAGCGCATGCACGACATTCGAATCGCCTTCGCCGCGCGCGGCATCGGCCGTCGCAGCCGCCGCTGCCGCGATGTGCGCGCGCTCGGGCCGCAAGGCCAGCATTGCTTCGCCGCCGGTGCGCAGTTCGGCTCCGGCGCGGCCGCTGATGGTGGTGCCGTCGGCGAGCTGCAGCGTGGCCCACTCGCCCTCGCTCGCGACGACGCGGCCAGTCAAGCCGTTGTTCTCGCCGACGAAGTTCGCCACAAACGCATTCGCCGCATTTTCATAGAGTTCGGTCGGTGTCGCGGCCTGCTGGATACGGCCGTCGGAAAACACGGCGACGCGGTCCGACATCGTCAGCGCTTCGTTCTGGTCGTGCGTCACGTAGACGACGGTCAGCGACAACTCGCGATGCAGGCGCATGATTTCGTATTGCATGCTTTCGCGCAGGCGTTTGTCGAGCGCACCAAGCGGCTCGTCCATCAGCACCACGCTCGGCTCGAATACCAATGCGCGTGCCAGCGCGACGCGCTGCTGCTGGCCGCCGGAAAGCTGCGCCGGCCGGCGTGCCGCGAGGTGGGGCAGCTCGACCATCTCAAGCGCGCGCGCCACGCGCGCCTTCTGTTCGTTACGACCAATCTTGCGGACCGACAGCGGAAACGCGACGTTCTGCGCGATCGTCATGTGCGGGAACAGTGCGTAGTTCTGGAACACCATGCCGATATCGCGCTGGTGCGCCGGCTTGTCGTCGAGCCGCTTGCCGTTCAGGCGAATCTCGCCGTGCGTCGGCGACTCGAATCCTGCCAGCATCATGAGTGTCGTGGTCTTGCCTGAACCGGACGGGCCGAGCAGTGAGACGAATTCGCCGCGCGCGACATCGAGATCGAGACCTTCGACGACGCTATGCACGCCGTCGTACGATTTGCTGACCCCTGCGAATGAAATGAACGATTGGCTGGACATGGTCGTGTGATCATCCGGTGCGCGGCTCACGCGCGTCATGACGAAGCGGTTCGCTGCGCGAGATAGCGCGCGAAGTCGTAGTTCGGCCGCTCGAGGTGGCTCAGGTTGCCTGGCCTCGCGAGCGGGGCATGCACGCCGCGAAACACGGCTTCGACACCGCGCCGGTCTTCCGCATTGACCTCGTCGAGCAGGGTCTTCAGCGTGGCCATGTAGTCGGCCGCTTTGGGATCGTCGATAAACTCGGGCGAGAGTCCGCCGCCAAACTGGATGTGCACCTTGCCCACACCGCGCGGCTGCAGCACGAGGTACCAGAAGTACCCCGGCGTGAGCGTGACGAGATGCGTCGGGTAGATCGCGAGGAGCGCGGTCGTGCGGCGCCAGTGTCCCTGCAGACGCGTATTGCCGGGGTGCGCATTGCCGATCGGCAGCGACGCTTCCTTCGTAATCCAATGATAGTTGAAGGCCGCGCGTCCGGGCGGGCACTCCATCTCTTCGAGCCGTGAATGCGGGCCCACCGTGGCACGATGCAGCATGGGCAGGTGGTAGCTCTCCATGAAGTTTTCCGCGAGGATCTTCCAGTTAGTGTCCCACACGTGTTCTTCGTAGAACGTCTCGACGTAGTCGGACATGCCGTACGGCTCGATCAGTTGCGTGAGTTCTTCGAGCTGGGTTGCGACGGACGGCAGGTCAGGATCAAGCGTGACGTAGATCCAGCCTTGCCAGGTTTCGCAGCGGATCGACGGCAGCCGGTAGCTTTCCTTGCAGAAGCTTGCCTGCCGCTCCATCATCGGTGCGCCGGCAAGGGCGCCATCGAGCGTGTAGTTCCATGCGTGATACGGGCACACGATACGTCTGACGTTGCCGCGTCCTTCGAGCAGCACCGACATGCGATGCAGGCACACGTTCGACAGGCCGCGCAGCTCGCCCTGTTCGTTACGCAGTACCACGATGGGCTGGCCGTCGATCTGCGCGCTCAGGTAATCACCAGGATTGCTGAGCGTGCTGGCGCGCCCTACGCAAAGCCATTGCTTGTGAAAGATCTCGCGTTGTTCGAGCGCGAGAAATGCGTCAGACGTATAGACTCGTGGCGGCATGGCGCGCGCATCGTCGAACGGGCGCTCGCAGTTCGCCAGCAATTCGCGGGCGATCTCGGGTCCGGCATCCGGCGACGTTGCAAGGGCAGCCATATGGCCTCCGGTTCGGCATTGCGTTGCGATGGACACCAATCTACCAAGTCAAATTGCCAGCCAAAATATTGTTTTCGGATGTAAAAGCCAGTTTTTTCCTATGCAGGCATCGGGCCGGCCGGCTCAGTCACTGCGATGCAGTTCGCGGATGTGCGTCTCGCAGAAGTCCGCGAATCGCTTCACTAACTGGCGTGGTTTCAGTTCGCGCGATTGTGCGATGCCAAGCGTGGTCGCCGTCACGTCGTCCTTGAACTGCTTGATGACGAAGTCCGCGCCGTCCACGGTTCTCAGCGACTTCAGCGGGAAGTTAAGGAGGCTGTAGCCGAGGCCGTTTGCGACCATCCCGCGCACCACTTCCGGCTGCGACGAACGGAACGCAGGCACAGGCCGCGTGCCGACCGCTTCGAACAGTCCTGCGAAGTATTCGCGGCTGTGCGGCAGGTCGAGCATCACATACGGCACGTTGAGCAGATCCGTAAGCGAGACGGCGCGTGCGCGGGCGAGCCGGTGCAGCTTGGGCAGAATCACGTAGGGCGGCAGCGAAACGAGGGGCGTGAAGGCGACCTCGTCGGTGAGGTCGAGGCTGTAGGTGAGCGCGAGATCGAGCGTGCCGTCGCGCAGGCCGTGCAGCAGGTCGTCCTGATGGGCTTCCTCGGTGCGGAAGGTGACGCCCGAGTGGCTAGCAATGAAGCGGCTGATGAGCGCCGGCATGACCGGCGGCGCGAGCGAGACCATGCAGCCGAGTGCGATTACGCCTGACATGCCGCCGTCCATCTCGCGTGCAGCGGACTGCAGCTCCTCCGCGTTCTTCAGAAGATTGCGCGCCTGTCCGAGCATGTCGCGCCCGGCCTGCGTCAGCGACAGGCCGCTCGCATGATGGCGGATGAACAGCTGCACGCCGAACGACGCTTCCAGGTCGGCAAGCGCCGTCGAGATCGACGGCTGCGAGATATGCAGTTTCTTCGCCGCCGCGGTGAATGACAGCGCTTCCGCGGTGACCACGAAATACCGCAACTGCCGCAGCGAATAGTGCAATTGACCCACTTCCATCGCCTGCTCCTCGACGTTTTATCTGTCGCGATTGTGCGTCGAAAGAAATCCGTTTGCATAGGGAAAAGCGATGTATTGCATTTTTGAAATATGTTTTTCGGATGCTTGAGGCGGGCGTAGATTGCATTCATCGAATCCGGCGCGGCGTGCCTGCAGCGCTGCCACGGACCATGTCCGCACTCAAGCTGCCTTTCGGAAGGGAACAGCCATGACAGCTGAAAAAACGTCAATCGATACGCTTGTGGTGGGCGCCGGTCAGGCCGGGGTGGCCATGAGCGAACATCTGAGCAGGCAAGGGGTGCCGCATCTCGTGCTGGAACGCAGCCGCATTGCCGAGCGCTGGCGCACGGGACGTTGGGACTCTCTGGTGGCCAACGGCCCGGCATGGCATGACCGGTTTCCGGGTCTGGAATTCGACGATCTCGATCCCGACGCCTTTCCGTCCAAAGACCGGGTGGCGGATTATTTCGAAGCGTATGCGAGGCAGTTCAATGCGCCTATCCGCACCGGCGTCGAGGTGACGAAAGTGGAGCGTAGCGCGGGCCGGCCTGGTTTCACGATTGAGACGTCGGAGGGCATTGTCGAGGCCAATCGTGTGGTGGTCGCGACCGGCGCGTTCCAGCGTCCCCTGATTCCGCCTGTTGCGCCGCACGACGAGCGGCTCACGCAGATTCATTCCGCCGACTACCGCAATCCAGGCCAGTTGCCCCTGGGCGCCGTTCTGGTAGTGGGAGCCGGGTCGTCAGGGGTGCAGATTGCCGATGAACTGCAGCGCTCGGGCAGGCAGGTATATCTCTCGGTGGGGCCGCATGATCGTCCGCCGCGCGCCTATCGCAACCGCGATTACTGCTGGTGGTTAGGCGTGCTGGGCGAGTGGGACAAGGAGGTCGCGACACCGGGCAGGGAGCACGTCACCATTGCGGTGAGCGGTGCCCGTGGCGGCCATACCGTCGACTTCCGGGCGCTTGCCCAGCAAGGCATCGTACTCGCCGGTCTGACGAAATCGTTCGAGCGCGGCGTCGTCGCCTTCCAGCCGGATCTTGCAGCCAACCTCACCCGCGGTGACGAAAACTATCTGGCGCTGCTCGACACGGCGGACGCGTATATCGCTCGAAATGGCCTGGACCTTCCGGAAGAACCGGAGGCGCGCAAAATGCTGGCCGATCCCGAATGCGTGACCCATCCGCTTCTCGAGCTCGATCTCGCGGAGGCTGGCGTGACTTCCATTGTCTGGGCGACTGGCTATACGGCCGACTACAGCTGGCTGCATGTCAGCGCCTTCGCCGCGAACGGAAAGCCGCAACATCAACGAGGCGTGTCGTCCGAGCCCGGCGTTTATTTTCTGGGCCTACCGTGGTTGTCGCGGCGTGGCTCCAGTTTCATCTGGGGTGTGTGGCACGACGCCATGCACATTGCCGACCATATCGCCACGCAGCGCGGGTATCTCTCGTATCGCGATGCGTCGCAACGTCAAACACAGGATTTTTTTCACTACGCTGAAGGCGCATGATGAACCAACCTACGCACACCCGCATCCGCATGTTCAACACGAAGGATACTTACCCCAACCAGGCGCTGGATAACGACCTCTGCCAGGCCGTGCGGGCTGGCAACACCGTTTATGTGCGCGGGCAGGTGGGCACGGATTTCGATGGCAATCTGATCGGGCTCGGCGATCCGCAGGCTCAGGCCGAGCAGGCGATGAAGAACGTCAAGCAGCTGCTCGAGGAAGCGGGCAGCGACCTGTCGCATATCGTCAAGACCACCACGTACCTGATCGACCCGCGTTATCGCGAGCCGGTGTATCAGGAAGTCGGTAAATGGTTGAAGGGGGTCTATCCGATTTCCACCGGCCTCGTGGTCAGCGCCCTGGGTCAGCCTCAATGGCTGATGGAGATCGACGTGATCGCGGTGATTCCCGATAACTGGAAGCCGAATCAGGATTAAAAGGAGCGGCACATGACATTCTCCATCGTTGGGCGTTGTGCGAAAACGGGCCAGCTTGGGATCGCCATCAGTTCGTCCAGCATTTCGGTGGGAGCCCGATGCCCGTGGGTGCGCGCGGGCGTGGGCGCGGTAGCGACCCAGAATGTTACGCTGCCAGCCCTCGGGCCGCGGATTCTGGATCTCCTCGAAGACGCAGGGCATCTCGACCCTTCCGCAGCGCTCGACCGTGCGCTCGCCGGCGACGGATGGAGCCAGTATCGACAGGTGACGGTGATCGACGGCCAGGGCCGTACGGCGTTTTTCACAGGCAAGGAAGCGCTGGGCCTGCACCACGCCGTGGCGGGTGAGCAATGCGTCGCCGCCGGCAACATGCTGGCGGACGTGCAGGTCATCGAGGCGATGGTTCAGGCGTTCGAGACAACGCCCGGCCTGTTGGCCGAGCGCTTGCTGTCGTCGATGCGTGCCGCGATAGCGGCGGGTGGTGAAGCGGGGCCCGTGCATTCGGCGGCGCTCAAGGTGATGGGCGACGTGATCTGGCCGATCGTCGATCTGCGGGTCGACTGGGCGGAGGTCGATCCGATCGGACAACTGGACGCGCTATGGCACGCCTATCGACCGCAAATGCAGGACTATCTGACGCGCGCGTTGAACCCGACCGCAGCGCCGAGCTACGGCGTGCCGGGCGACGAGTGAAATGTTTGCTTGAAGCTTTCGTCGCCGCTCACCAGGGAACGACTTTTCCCTGGTAGTCCAGATAATGCAAACCGGAGCGCCCTTCGTAAGCCTCGATCGTGTTCACCAGGTTCGGGATGCTTTCTTCGATAGTCAGACGCGCGTCGGGGCCGCCCATGTCCGTCTTTACCCATCCAGGCGCCATCAATAGCAAGGTTTTCGGGTCGTTCTGGTGACGCGCGGCAAAGCTGCGCATGAACATGTTGAGGGCAGCCTTGCTGCCACGGTAGACCTCGTAATTGCCGTTCGTGTTGTTGGTGAGGCTGCCTTGCCCGGACGACATGACACCGATCGTTCCAGCCGGCCGCACAAGATCCTGAAACGCCTCGATTACCCTCATCGGACTCAACGAGTTCGTCACCATGACGCGCACGAATTCCTCGGTCGAGACGTCGGCGATCGTTTCGCGATCGTCGTTTTTGACGCCAGCGTTCACGAAAAGTACATCCAGCCGTCGATTCTTGAGGCGATCGTGTAACGCGGCGACCTGATCGGGGATCGTGATATCGACGGCTTCAACTTCGAGCAGCGCACCCTGAGTGCTTTGCGCGAGTCGGTGCAGGTGTTGTATTGAGCCCTCCCTCCCGGTGGCAATCACTTGCCAGCCACGCTTGAGATATTCCTCGACCATTGCGAATCCGAGGCCGCGGGATGCACCGATGAGAAGGACGGTTTTCTGCGCAGAGGTGTCTTGCATTGGTAACTCCTATGAGCGAGACCCGATACAACATGCTTTGAGGTGCCACGTGTTTGGGTCATAAGTCGGTACAACGAATATATCGATCCACGAGACATGGCGGAAGGCGCAGCCGTTGCACTTATAACCTGCATCAAACGCCATGTCTGAACGGCGCGTGCTAGGATCAGGCATGCCAGAAGCCGACCTGAATTTGCTCATTGCGCTCGACGCATTGCTTGCCGATGGCAGCGTGGCCGGTGCTGCGCGTCGGCTGGGATTGAGCGCTTCGGCAATGAGCCGAACCCTGACCCGGCTTCGAGAGGCGACCGGTGACCCGCTGCTGGTTCGGGCCGGGCGCCAGATGGTTTTGACACCCCATGCAGAGGCACTGCGTCAACGCACACAGAATGCGGTTCACGAGGCACGTGCTGTACTGGGTCCCGCAACGACGGAGCTTGATTTCTCGACGTTGCAGCGCACCTTTACCATTCGTTCCAACGATGGTTTCGTCGAAGCCTTTGGTGCTTCGCTGATCGCCGCGGCGACAGCGGTTGCGCCGCGTGTGTGTTTGCGTTTTGCACCCAAGCTTGAGAAGACGGCAGCGTACTTGCGAGACGGTTCGGCAGATCTCGAGATCGGTGTGTTGAGCGAAATGGGACCGGAAGTCCGCGTGCAGGCATTGTTCCGCGACCGCTTTATAGGCGTTGTCAGGCAAGGCCATCCGCTCGCGATGGAGCCTGAGGTGACGACGCAACGGTACACCGCCTTCGGCCATGTCGTCGCCTCCCGTCACGGCCGCACCATCGGACCGGTTGATGAGGCGCTGGCCGCTTTAGGACTGGAACGAACGATTGTCGCCGTCGTTCCGAGTTTTCCCGCCGCGCTCGCGGTGGCGCGAGCCTCCGACCTGGTCGCGCTGGTGCCTGCTTCCGTTCTGGACAATCAGTCCGCACAGCAGGAATTGCCCGCATCCGCCGGCACTCACGCCTTTGAGCTTCCCGTGACAACCGGCGAGATTACCGTGTCGCAGATGTGGCATCCGCGCCTGGAGGTGGATCCTGTTCACCGCTGGCTCCGTCAACTGACGCTAACGGTGTGTCGGGAACGGCTGGGTCAGTGAAACGGGAGCCTCGCGCGGACGCGAGGCTCCATTCATTGCGTGGGTCGCTCAGTGCAAAAGGTGCTTGACGATCGATCAGGACGCTATGCCGGATCCTTAAACACACTGTTCAACCATCCACCTGAGGGCTCCTTCGACAAGCCGTCGAAGCGACCCTCCGCAAGCGACTGAACGCTGGCCACGAGGCCGCCCCACGCCGCACGGGCCAGTGCACCCCCCACACTCACACGCCGTACGCCGAGCTTCGCCAGTTCGTCGAGCGTGAACGCAGAGGGTCCGCCGATCAGCAGATTGACCGGCTTCGGCCTGACCGCGGCGACCACCGCTTCGATCTGCTCGCGCGTCTGGATGCCGGGTGCGTACAGACAATCGGCTCCGGCTTGCGCATACGCGCGCAAACGCGTAATCGCGTCTTCGAGATCGGGCACGCCGGCAACGAAATTCTCCGCACGTCCGACGAGCAGCGTATCGCCGCCTGTTTCGTCGATCGCGCGTCGTGCCGCAGCGAGCCGTTCCACGGCCACGTTGACCGGAAGTAACGGCGACTTCGCATCGCCCGTCGAGTCCTCGACAGACAGGCCGGCGACGCCTGCGTCCACCGCCATCCGGACGCTTTGCGCCACTTCGGCGGGATCGCTGCCAAAGCCGCTTTCGAAGTCGGCGTTCACCGGCAGATCCGTCGCTTGGACCATCTCGCGCAGGTGAGCGATGACCGCGTCGCGCGAGACTCCGTTGTCGGGCCGGCCGATCGACCACGCGAAGCCCGAACTGGTGGTCGCGAGTGCCTTGAAGCCCATGGATGCCAGGTAACGGGCGCTGCCTACGTCCCACGGATTCGGCAACACGAAACATCCGTCTTCGTGCAACGCGCGGAATGCCTGGCGTTTTTCGGAAATGGTGCGGGTCATGATCATTCTCCTTTGTGTGGGATGTGGCAGCGCAACCACGGATACCACCAGACGCTTTTTAATCTTGAGAAGCCTGCAACCTTACTCTTCTTATTAGACGTCCCGCCGTGCGTGATTCCAATCTTTTCATCAGACAATAGGCGGGTGGCTCGCGCCCGGCGTGGTGCAAGCGAAGCCATCGTCCAGGCACGTCAAGGGTCGACGCGAATATGTTGCGGCGGTCGTCAAGGTGTATCGTGGCGTGATGCGGTCATTTGTAAACGTTCCTGATCGTAAGGCGTAAGAATTGCCGGTCACAATACGCCGCTTTGTGTCATGCATTCACATGCACAGGACGCCGATGAAACAGATAAACAGGGCGTGCGCCCTCTAGAGACACGACGGGCAAAGCCCGCACACCAGCCAGCCAGTGCAGATGGACGCCACACACGGATTCGATGCGGGCAGCAGCCCCCAGCTTCTCTGGGAGGATGGCGAGCGCGTGTTCTGCCGGGAGCGGTCTCAGGACGGTAGCGAGAGCGTGCTGGTGGCGCGCACGGCCAGCGAGCATCCATCGCCGGCCAGCCTCGCGCGTATTGCTCATGAATTTGCGCTGCGGGGTCAACTCGGCAGCGCATGGGCAGTGCGACCCAGGGAACTGCTGCAGGCAGAAGGCCGCGCCGTGCTGGTGCTCGAGGATCCAGGCGGCGAGCCGCTCGAGCGGTTGACCGGCGCACCCATGGAAATGGAAAGTGTCCTGCGCCTCGCTACGGGAGTCGCGGTGGCGCTGGGTAAGCTCCACCAGTGCGGCCTCGTCCACAAGGATCTCAAGCCAGCCCATATCCTCGTGAACTGTGTGGACGGGCACGTGCGGCTCACCGGATTCGGCATTGCCTCGCGGCTGCCGCGTGAGCGGCAACGTCCCGAGCCGCCGGAGACCATTGCCGGCACGCTCGCCTACATGGCACCCGAGCAGACCGGACGGATGAACCGTTCGATCGACTCGCGCAGCGACCTCTACGCATTCGGCGTCGCGATCTACCAGATGCTCACGGGCACATTGCCGTTCACGGCTCTCGATCCGATGGAATGGGTGCACTGTCACGTCGCCCGCAAGCCGCTGCCGCCCAGCGCGCGGGTGGGGGCGGTTCCGCCTGGCGTCTCGGCGGTCGTGATGAAGCTGCTCGCGAAGACACCCGAAGAGCGTTATCAGACCGCGGCCGGCGTCGAGTGGGATTTGCGGTACTGTCTGGCCGAATGGACGCGCCAGCGTCGCGTCGATGTCTTCCGGCTGGGCGCGCACGACACGCCCGACCGGCTGCTGATCCCCGAGAAACTCTACGGGCGGGAGCGCGAGGTCGGCACGCTGGTGGCCGCCTTCTACCGCGTCATCAGCAGCGGCGCGCCGGAACTGGTGCTGGTTTCCGGCTACTCGGGCATCGGCAAATCCGCGGTCGTCAACGAGTTGCACAAGGTGCTGGTGCCCCCGCGCGGGCTCTTTGCCTCGGGCAAGTTCGACCAGTACAAGCGCGACATACCCTATTCGACCCTGGTGCAAGCCTTCAGGGGCCTCGTGCGACCGCTGCTCGGCAAACGCGAGGCGGAACTCGCAAGCTGGCGTGACGCATTGATCGAAGCCCTTGGGCCGAACGCCCGGCTCATGACCGAGCTGATCCCCGAACTGACGCTGATCATCGGCGATCCGCCGCCGGTTCCTGAGCTCGATCCACATCAGGCGCAACGCCGCTTTCAGCTCGTTTTCCGGCGCTTCATCGGCGTGTTCGCCACGCAGGAACATCCGCTGGCGCTGTTTCTCGACGATCTGCAATGGCTCGACGCCGCGACGCTCGATCTGCTGGAAGACCTGCTTACCGGTCCGGATCTGCGCCATCTGATGTTGATCGGCGCGTATCGCAACAATGAGGTGGACGCCTCGCATCCGCTGATGCGCAAGCTGCAGGCCGTGCGCAACGCGGGCGCAACGTTCGATGAAGTGGCGTTGGTGCCGCTTGCGCGCGGGCACGTCGAACAGTTGATCGCAGAGGCGCTTCGCGACGTGCCGGAACACGCGGCACCGCTCGCGCAGCTCGTCCACGAAAGGACCGCCGGCAATCCGTTCTTTGTCATCCAGTTTCTGCACGCACTCGTCGACGAGGGCCTGCTCGGTTTCGATCACGACGCAGCCTGCTGGCACTGGGATCTGCCGAACATTCATGGCAAGGGCTATACCGACAATGTCGCCGACCTGATGGTCGCGAAGCTGGCCCGCTTGCCCGTCGAAACGCAGCAGGCGCTGCAACAGTTTGCCTGTCTCGGCAACACCGCCACGACGGCGATGCTCGCGAACGTTCTTGAGCGTTCGAGGGACGAGATCCGGGCACTGCTGCTGCCGGCGGTCGAACAGGAGCTCATCGAGCAACTTGAGGAATCCTGCCGGTTTGTCCACGACCGGGTGCAGGAGGCGGCCTACTCGATGATCCCCGAGGCGTTGCGTGCGCAGGCCCATTTGCGCGTCGGACGTTTGCTTGCTGCGCAGACGCTACCGGAGAAACGGCAAGAGGCGGTCTTCGAAATCGTCAACCAGCTCAACCGTGGTGCAGCCCTCGTCACGCTGCAGGAAGAGCGCGAGCAACTGGCCGGGCTCAACCTGATTGCCGGCCAGCGTGCGAAGGCGTCGTCAGCCTATGAGTCGGCGCTCACCTACCTGAGCGCCGGCGCCGAATTCCTGAGGGACGATTGCTGGGTGCGCCGGCACGACCTGATCTTCGCGCTGGAGCTGGAGCGGGCCGAATGCGAGTTTTTGACGGGCCGCCTGTCGGCCGCGGAAGAGCGTTTGAGTGTGCTTATTCAGCGTGCCGCGACTGTGCCCGAGCGTGCCAACGTGACATGTTTGCGCGTCGATCTGTACATGACGCTCGATCAGGCGAGCCGCGCCGTTGCGGTTGCTCTGGACTACCTGGAACATCTGGGCATCGACTGGTCGCCGCATACCGCGGAAGAGAAAGCGCGTGAGGAATACGAACGAATCTGGTCCCAGCTTGGAGACCGCAAGATCGAGGAGCTCATCGATCTGCGGCTGATGACCGACCCGGAATCGCTCGCGACCATGGACGTCCTCGTCAAGGTCATGCCCGCCGCACTGTTTACCGATACGAATCTATGGTCGCTGGTCGTCTCCAGGGCCGTCAATCTGAGCCTTGAGCGCGGCAATTGCGACGGATCCAGCTCCGCCTATGTCCGGCTCGGCATGATGGCCGGAGCGCGTTTTGGCCACTACGAGGTCGGATTTCAATTCGGTCAGCTGGGTTACGACCTTGTCGAACGGCGCCGCCTGATGCGTTTCCGTGCAAGAACCTACATGCATTTCGGCAACGTCATCCTGCCGATGGCCAAACATTTGCGGGCTGGCCGCGAACTGATGAACCGCGCGTTCGAGGCTGCAAGGAATACGGGTGACCTCGTTTGCGAAGGGTATTGCTACACCCATATGATCACCAATCTGCTCATCGCGGGAGATCCACTCGCCGACGTGCAGCGCGAAGCTGAAGCGAGCCTGATGTTCGCGCAAAAAGCGCATTTCGGTTTCGCCACCGACGTTAGCGCGACGCAGCTTGGACTGGTACGAACGCTGCGAGGCCTGACGCTGGCCTTTGGCTCTTTCAACGATGGGCAGTTCGACGAGATGCGGATCGAGCGTCACTTCCTCGAAAATCCGGACCTCGTGATTGCGCACAGCTGGTACTGGATCCGCAAGTTGCAGGCGCGCTTTTTTGCCGGCGACTACGCGGCGGCGGCAGATGCTTCGATGCGGGCGCAACGTCTTTTGTGGACCGCGGCATCGTACCTGGAAGAGGCGGAATATCATTTCTACAGCGCGCTCTCGCTGGCTGCCTGCTGCGGTCCTGTTGCCAGCCCCGGCCCTGAAGCGCGGGAGTCTCTCGAAGCGATAGCTATTCACGAAAGGCAATTGCAATTGCGGGCGCAGAGTTGCCCCGAAAACTTCGAGGATCGCGCGGCGCTGGTCGGCGCCGAGATCGCTCGCCTGGAAGGGCGCGACGCCGAGGCGATGCGCCTCTACGAAACGGCGATCCGCTCGGCACGCGCAAACGGCTTCGTGCAAAACGAAGCGCTTGCCGGCGAACTCGCGTCGCGCTTCTATGCGGCGCGCGGATTCGACAAGATAGCCCGCATGTATCTGCAGGACGCCCGGCAAGGGTATCGGCGCTGGGGCGCAGATGGCAAGGTGCGGCAGCTCGACGAAATGCACCCATACCTCAGAGAAGGTGACCAGGCGCTCAGACCCACCAGCACGATCGGGGCGCCGGTCGAACACCTCGATCTCGCGACGGTGATCAAGGTGTCGCAAGCGGTCTCGGGAGAGATCGTTCTCGACAAGCTGATCGATACGGTGATGCGTACGGCGATCGAACAGGCCGGCGCCGGACGCGGCTTGCTGATTCTTCCGGACGGCAATGAGCAACGGATCGCCGCAGAGGTCACGACCGACGGCGATATGCCGCTTGTCGAGCTGCGCGATGTGCCGGTGAGCGCGGCGATGCTGCCCGAGTCGGTTCTGTACCACGTCCTGCGTACGCGCGAGAGCGTGATTCTCGACAATGCCGCGAGCGATCCCACATTTGCCACGGACCCGTACATTGTTCAGCACCGCACCCGTTCGATGCTCTGCATGCCCTTGATGAACCGGGCCAAACTCATCGGCGCGCTGTACCTCGAAAACGATCTGCTTACCCGCGTATTCGCGCCTGCACGGATTGCCGCGCTGAGGCTGCTTGCCTCGCAGGCCGCGACGTCGCTCGAAAATACCCGCCTGTACCGTGACCTTGCGGAGCGCGAATCGAGGATTCGGCGGCTCGTCGATGCCAACATCATCGGCATCATCGTCTGGAGAGAGGATGGTGACATCCTCGAGGCGAACGACGCGTTTCTGCGCATGGTGGGATACGAGCGCGACGACCTCGTCTCGGGGCGCGTGCGCTGGACGGACCTGACGCCGCCGGAATGGCGCGAAAGCGCCGCACTGGCTTTGGAAGAGCTAAGGACAGTGGGGCGCTCACAGCCAACGGAGAAGGAGTACCTCAGGAAGGACGGCAGCCGTGTGCCCGTCATGATCGGCAGGGTCGCTTTCGAAGCTAGTGGGAAGGAAGGTGTCGCCTTCGTGGTCGATCTGACCGAGCGCAAGGAAGCAGAGCACCGCTTGCGGGAGTCTTACGAGATGTTGCGCGAACTCACCTCGCGCCGTGAAACGGCACGTGAAGAAGAGCGCAAACATATCGCACGGGAAATGCACGACGAGCTCGGGCAATATCTCACCGCGCTGCGCATGCGCGCGTCGACGTTGCGCATGCAGTTCGGCAATGACCACCCGGAGCTGTTCGACGAAACCCGGGCACTGATTGCGCTGGTGGACAACACCATGGAGGTGGTGCGGGGCGTCATCACGTCGCTGCGTCCGCCGGCTCTCGATGCCGGTATCGTGGCGGCGCTCGAGTGGCTGGCTGCCGAGTTCGACCGCAATGGCCGCACGGTATGTCAGCTTCGCGTGCAGGACGAGAACATCGTCATGAGCGAAGACCACGCCGTGGTGCTGTTTCGCCTTGTCCAGGAGGCGTTGACGAATGTCGCCCGGCATTCAGCGGCCACCGAAGTGATCATCACGCTCGAACGAACGCCTGGCGCCTACGTGCTCGAAGTTCGCGACGACGGCCAAGGGTTCGATGCGCAGGCGATCAGAAAAACTTCGTTCGGTCTGGCCGGGATGGAAGAGCGTGTCCTGATGCTGGGCGGGGAGATCGAAGTGCTCAGTGCGCCGGGCGCCGGCACTGCGATCAAGGTTCGTCTTCCTGATCGTCAGGCGGCGCCGGACTAGTCGGGCTGGACCCGGCCGTGCGCTTCACGGCGTGCGTGATGCCGGTATCGCGTCAAAGGAGTGGCCGGCAGGCACCAGCTTTGGCTGCGCAAACGCAGCCCGTGCATCGACAGCAGACGCGGAAGTCCCGCCGGGCCGACCGTATGCATGGCGCCCACGACGATCAGTCGCGACCTGCGATCCGCCGCCATCCGGACAATCGAGGGCACCCAGTTCCTGTTGCGTTGATTGATCAGGATATCGAACATGGCCGGCCAGCGCCGGCGGCGTTCCGTGAGCGCAGCATCGAAACGGATGGTATTTCCGTGAGTCCAGGCGCGCACCATCGTGGACAGCTCTGCAACACCGAGATCGCCGTTCACGAAATATTCCAGCATGGAGGTCTGCTCGGCAATCGGCGCCGACGTCAGGGCGATGGTTTGGGCCTCGACCGTTTCGAGCGCCCCACGGTGTTTTGCATCGTGGACGGCGCGATCCCAGAGAAGCCGGTCGACGCCGCGCTCCATCACATAGCCGCTCCTGGCCGCCTCGTTCAGGTGAAGGATCAGCGCCGCGGCGCCGGGTTTGAAGCGCGGCAGATTCTGCCCGGGAAGTCCGAGCCGCAACCAGTGCGAATGCGCTTTCGCATACGTAAGCGGTGTCACGCAATCCTTGAGCGTGGTGCCGGGCGGCAGCAATAGGGGCGCCGAGTCGGGCGGTTCCGACAGGTCTGCTTCCAGCACGAGGTGACTGGCGGTGCTAAACACCTCCAGAACATGGCGCGGCAAGCGAAACGGCTCGAGGTTGGTGACGTGAACCGAACCCAGAATATGAGTCTCGGAGCCTTCAATCTTCCATAGCATTGCGATATCCCTTACGGCGGGCGGCCGGGCTTCCATGAAACCCGGCGATTCTCATTCTGATGCTCAGATTCTAATGCGAAACAAGTCGCCTGGCCGCCGCTCGTAACTGGCCGCTGCGGGACACTCGACGGCGCCTGGCGAATACCCGGCGCAGCGTATTTTCTCAGGTTTCCGGTTCGCGAGACCTACAAAAAATTCAGCCAATCCCTACTGAGGAACTGCTTCAGAAGTCGCGCCCGTCTGCCGTAACTTAAAGAGACGTGGGTGCCTTTTGGGCGGATCCGCGGCGGGTGACGTGGCCGCCTTAGAAGTGGCCGATCCATCGCGTTGGCGTGACCCGTTCGGATGACTGTATGCAGCCCTTCTGTGCATCGGACTGGCGATCGCGCCGAACGACTTACCGGGGACCAGAGTTCGATGCAGAAATGGAAGTTTCTTTGGTCGCAGATGCTGTGCTGCTTTTTCGCACCTTTGATGGTGCTTGCGACTGTTTCACCCGCCGCCGCGGCGGGTGCCTGGTACGACGGCTCGACGCCGGTTTTTCGCCATGTCGAAGCACCTAGCAGCATCACGCCCACCGCGATGCTGCAGGACCGGGACGGTCTGATCTGGATCGCTTCGCAGACAGGCCTTGCCAGCTGGGACGGGTACCGCTTTCGCGTTTACATTGGCGATGCCGGCAAGCCCGGCAGCTTGCCTTCCTCTTACATCAATGCCCTGCATGAGGACCGCCAGGGGCGCCTCTGGGTAGGCACGGATAGCGGCGGGCTTGCACGTTTCGACAACTCGACCGGTACCTTCTGGACGCTGGGTGCGGGCCCCCAGGGCCTGAGCAGCGCACGCGTCTTCGCGCTTGCCGCTGACGGCCCGGATGGGTTGTGGGTGGGTACGGAAGCCGGACTGGACCGGCTGGATCTGAGCACCGGCAAGGTGCGGCGGGCGGCCGAGGGAGGCAACCCGCCCGGCCTGCCGGCTCGCCGGATCAGCGCTTTGCTCGCTGATCGCAGCGGCAACCTGTGGGCCGGCACGCACGACGGCCTGTTCGTCCTGCGCGCGGGCACCCCGGCTTTCGTGCCGGTGCCGACCGAAAGCATGACCCGCGCTGCTATCGAGGTCTGGCAACTGGCGGAGGACAAGGACGGACGTGTCTGGGTCGGCACGCGTGCGGACGGCGCCTTCGTAATCGAACCTGGCGCCACGATGGCCCGGCAGTTGCACGATAGTGAACGCGGTGGCGGAAAGGGTGTCGAGACGGACTGGGTTGTCGCGATCGTCGATGTCGGCGACGGCCGGGTGTGGCTCGGTACATGGTCTCAGGGCATCGTCCAGGTCGACACGCGGAACTGGACGACCCGGCGCCTGCGCCACGATGCAGGGCTGCCCGGCAGCCTCGCCGAGGATGACGTGGTCGCGCTGCTGCGCGATCACAGCGGACTTATCTGGGCCGGTGGGCCGAGTCTGTTCGATTCGATCGATCCGGCGCAGCGGGCGATTACAACGTGGTATGGCAGCGATGGCCACCTGCTCGGCGGCAAGCACGCGCAGGTCACCTCGGTGTTCGCACGGCCCGACGGCAGCGTCTGGCTCGGCAGCGACAACGGCGGCATCGACATCGTCTCAGCGGAACACGGACACAGCCGGCGCCTCGCGCCCGAGGACGGTCGACCGGACACCGCGCTCCCGAGGAGCTCCGCACTTTCGATGGTCGATGCGCCGGACGGCAGCGTCTACATCGGTACCGCCAAGGGGCTGTACCGCACCCGCGATGGCGGCCGCAGCGTCGAGCGGGCCGCGTTCCCAGGTTTGCCGCCCACGGCACTGGTCAGGGCGCTGTGCGTCGACGGCAACAGGCTCTGGATCGGCGGCCCGAGTGGACTGGCGCAGGTCGACCTGTCGGTCCAGGGTGCGGCGGCGCAAAGCGTCCCGAGTCTGCGGGGCGCAGACATTACGAGCCTTAACTGCCGAGACAACGAGGCGCTGTGGGTCGGTACGCAGACGGGACTCGCGCGCTACTGGCCGGCAACCGGCCACACTGACCGGCCCTGGCCGGAGACGCCGGAGCGGATCGGTTTGCCCAGTAGCTGCGTGACTTCCATCGTGCGCGACAGGCGCGGCTGGCTATGGATCGCGTTCTACGGCGGCGGCGTGCGTGCGCTTGAGCCCGGTCCGCGAGGTGCGGTCTTGCACGTGCACCGTATCGGTCACGAGGATGGTGTGGAGAACAACGCCGCGAACGCGCTGCTGCTCGATGCGAAGGACAATGTCTGGGTGAGCACCGATAGCGGCATCGTGCACATCGACCACGACACGCTGGCCACGACACGGCTGCAACAGGCCGACGGGGTTGGCCTGCTGCCCTATTGGGCCTCTTCGGCCGGTACCACGCTGCAGGGAGATCTGCTGTTCGGCGGCAATGGCTTGACGATCGTGCATCCCGGCGAGTTTCAACCCTCGCGTTTCAAGGCTCCTATCAGGCTCACGGATGCCGATGGCCGATCGATACCGTCGTCCGGAATCACGCTCGGCCCTTCGCAACGCGCAATACAGATCACCTTCGCGCTGCTCGATTACTCGGCCCCCGAGCGCACGCGATACGCCTACCGCCTGGCGGGTCTCGAGGACGCATGGACCGACTCGCCTGCCAACCTTCGGATCGCTCACTATACGAACGTGCCGCCTGGAAACTACGTGCTGCAAGTGCGCGCGTCGAATCGTGCCGGCGGCGAGTGGACGGAGTGGGCGAGCTTGCCGGTGCGCGTTGTGCCAGCGTGGTACGAGACGATTTCCTTTCGTCTGTTCGCGGTGCTGTTCTTGCTGGTGCTCTTCGGTGTACTGATACAGGTACGCACGCGCCTGCTACGCCGGCGTGCTGGGGCGCTGGAGGCGCTGGTCGCGCAACGCACGCAGGAACTTCAGCAACGCACCAATGAGCTCCAGCAACGCTCCGACGAACTCGTGCGCCGTACGGCGGAATTGCAGGCCAGTGAACAGCGGCTCGAACAGCTGGCCTACTTCGACGGTTTGACCGGCCTTGCGAACCGGCGGCATTTCAACGACGACCTGCATCTCCTCGTGGGGCAGGCACGCCGGGGCGCCGAATTCGCGCTGGTGCTGGTCGATCTCGACCGCTTCAAGCCGATCAACGACACTTACGGCCACGATGCTGGCGACGAGGTGTTGAAGGCCGTTGGCGCGCGCCTGCGCCAGGCGACGCGCGAGGTCGATCTCGTCGCGCGCCTTGGCGGCGACGAGTTCGCCGTGCTGCTCAGGCAGCCAGGCGAGCGCGAGGCCGTGGCCGCCGTGTGCGAACGCATCATGGCCACGTTCGCCCAGCCAGTTCCGTACCACCACCTTTCGTTAGCGGTCGGCGCGAGCATCGGTGTCGCGCGGTGTCCGCAGGACGCACTCGATGCCCAGACGCTCTACAAGTCCGCCGACATGGCGCTCTACGCGGCAAAAGAAGCCGGCCGCGGCGCCTTGCGCTGGGCCGAGACATCGCACACAGACGAGGCAACCCCACAATGACAATCAACCTGTCCTCTTGCCCGGTGAGAGCTGACTTCTGGAGGCTTCGGTGAGATTCGACGTCACGCAGCGGACTGAACAGTTTCTGAACATCGTCAGAGGTATCGACGCGGTTGTGATGGAGCTCCGGACGCCCGGGGAGGGCGAGGTTCGCAACCGCCGCATGGCAAGGCGCCTGCAGACACTTTCGCAGTGTCTGCGGGCACTGGGCGCGCAGCTTGCCGCAGACATCGCTGTCCAGAACGACGGGCACAGCCGGATGCGCGAGACGCTTGCAGCCAGCGAGCGTCAGTTCCGGACCCTGGCCGAAAATCTGCCGAACTACCTTGCGCGTCATGCCACCGGCGCTGAGATCGTCTATCTGAATCCGCGGCTCGAAGCCATCTTCGGTCTCGGGATCGACGAGGTTGTCGGGAAGGCGCCAAGCCAGCTTTTTCCCGACGGGCGGTTCGAAGGTTACGAAAGCGCCATTCTTGAGGCAGCCCGCACAGGAGAAGAAGGGCAACTGGAATTGCGCTTCACGACGCAGGAGGGAGAGCCCCGCATCCACCACGTCCAGTTGGTCCCGGAACGCGATGAAACGGACGTCATCGTCTCCGTACTGGTTATTGGAGGCGACATTACCGAGCGGCGCCGGGCAGAGCAGGATCTCAAGCATGCGCTCGATTTCGCCGAAGGGGTCATCGCCGCGATCCCCGATATTCTGTTCGAACTGGACCGTGATGGCAGGTATCTGAACGTCTGGACCAAGAATCCGGAATTGCTCGCCATGCCCAAGGAAGAGCTGCTCGGCAAAACGCTCGACGAAGTGTTGCCCGCGCAGCAGGCGAGCGCCGCGATGCGCTCCATCGGGATGGCCGACAGGCAAGGGGTGACCGTTGGCGAGACGCTTATGATCGACCTGCCGGATGGCAGCCGCCGGTGGTTCGAGTATTCGCTGGCGAAGAAGCTGGGCGAAACGCCCGCGACCGACACGTTCCTCATCTTGTCCCGCGATGTTACGGAGCGCAAACGTATCGAAGAGGTGCTCGCCGGCCGCGAGCGGGAATTCCGGACGCTGGTGGAAAACTCGCCAGACACGATCGTGCGCTATGACAAAGAGCTTAGACGTGTCTATGTCAATCCGATTTCCGCCGCGCTCGTCGAGGGCGGTTTAGCCGCGCTGATGGGCAAGAAACCGTCCGAATGTCCCGGTGGCCCCAATGCCCTGATTTACGAGGAGAAGCTGACGGAAGTATTCGTTAGCGGCAAAGCCGCCGAATTCGAGTTGAGCTGGACAGAAAAGGATGGCGCGCAGTGTTGCCATCTGATCAAGCTGGCTCCGGAATTCGGCGTGCACGGTACGGTTGAACATGTCCTGACCGTGGGCCGCGACATTTCCGAATTGCAGGTTTCACGCCAGAAAATTCACCAGATGGCCTTCTACGATCCGCTCACCGGATTGCCGAACCGTACCGAGTTCAATGAGCGTTTGGTGCGGATTACCAGCGAGGCTGGCGGGCAGCGCAAGTTTGCCAGCGTGATGATGATCGACATGGATCGCTTCAAGGGTATCAACGACACCATGGGGCATGCCGTGGGCGACCAGTTGCTGCGCGACGCGGCTGCGCGTCTGAACCTCTGCGTGCGTCCTTGCGATACCGTGGCCCGCTTCGGGGGCGATGAATTTGCGATTCTTCTTCCGGACATTTGCGATCGTGCCGTTCTGGAGGACATCTCGGCGATGATTCTCGGCAAGTTCGGCGAGCCTTTCTACCTGAACGGGAGAGAGGTGTACGTTTCCTGCAGCGTTGGACTTGCCCTGTATCCGCCCGATAGCGTCGTAGCGGACGACCTCGTGAAATACGCGGATCTGGCCATGTACGCGGCCAAGCGTGCCGGCGGCCGGAGCTTTCGCTTCTACTCGAAAGAACTGACGGTCGATGCGACCGCGTACCTGCTACTGGAATCGGAGCTGCGCCGCGCCGTCGAGCGTGACGAACTGGAGTTGCACTATCAGCCGAAGGTACTGCTCGACGGCAATCAGGTGATCGGTTCAGAAGCCTTGCTGCGGTGGCGGCGCCCGGGCGTCGGGCTCGTCCCTCCCAACCAGTTCATTCCCCTTGCCGAGGAGACGGGCCTGATCGCCGATCTGGGTAAGTGGGTCCTGCGCGAGGCTTGCCTCGCCGCAGCGGAATGGAACGCCGGTTGCACGGCGTGCCACACGGTCGCGGTCAATCTGTCGGCGAGGCAGTTTCAGTTTCGCGATCTCGTCCCGATGGTCGGCGAGTTGCTCGAAGAGACCGGCTGTCGTCCTGAATGGCTGGAGCTCGAGATTACGGAGAGTCTGCTGCTCGAGGAAGACGACACGATCCTGGATACGCTTTCGGCGCTCAAGGCCATGGGGCTCTCGATCGCCATCGACGATTTCGGCACCGGCTATTCGGCGTTGAGCTATCTCGCACGGTTTCCGATCGATACGCTGAAGATCGACCGGTCGTTTGTCCAGAAGGTGACCACGGACCGGCGCCACGCGGAGCTCGTCAAGGCGATCCTGTCTATCGCACGGTGTCTCGGCCAGCAAGTCGTTGCGGAAGGCGTCGAAACGGCGGAACAGGCAGACTTCCTGCTGGCGAACGGGTGTCAGGTCGCGCAGGGGTTTCGGTATAGCAAGCCGCTGGCGAAGTCCGATATGGCCACGCTGCCACGGCTGCTTGAACTGGACGCGGCCACGGAGCCTTGAACCCGTCAGCAGGCTTGCTGGGCATCCGGGAACGGGCGCTGCCCGTTGGCGCAACCGGTCGTTTTCAGCAAGCGTGGCCACGGCACGTCGGTACAACTTCATATCCCCGTGGGGGGAGAGCGGGGCTTCGGACGAAGCGTGATATGCGGCTGTCCGGTTTTGCGTGAGTTATAACAATATAAATCGGGTGATGAATAATTTACCGACATAAAATCAACACAAATATCATTCGGGAATTATTTCTCTAATATGCAATTCAATAAGCATATTATCCAACCTTACATAAGTAATTTTCATTCCAAAAATAAAATATAGACGTGCTTGATTTTTCACAATTGTTCAGACAATATTTGTTCGCAGTATCACTGCATCGCAAAATCCTGGAAGCCATTGTCCTATATGGATGTGGCTGTATGTCAATGCGCTGCCTGTTGCACTGCATTCGATAAAGTGCAAATCAATTTTTCATTCAATTAAGAATGAAGGGGGTTCTATGCCGGTTGAAAAAACAATCGTTCGTCTACCCAATTCTCTTTGCGTACAGGCTGAGCGGCATATCTTCGAGGCTGACCGGAAAAGCGTAATTCTCGTGAATGGGGCCCTCGCAACATCAGCTTCATTTGGGCAAACAATCAAATACCTTGGCGAACGATATAACGTTATCTGTTTCGACCTGCCTTATGCCGGCGAATCCCGGCAGCACAACCGCAGCGAGTTCCTGCTGACCAAGGACGACGAGGCGGAGATTCTGCTGCATCTGATCAATCACTTCGAGCCGAGCTACCTGTATTCCGTGTCCTGGGGCGGCCTTGCGGCGCTGCTGGCCCTGGCGCGGCGGCCCGCCAGTATCGAAGGCGCGGTAATCGGCTCGTTCTCGCCGTTTCTCAACGATGCGATGATCGCCTATGTCAGTCAGGCGCGGGACATGCTCGAGGCCGGCGAGCACCTGCAGGCCGCCCAGCTATTGAACGACACCGTAGGCAAGCACCTGCCGCGTATCCTGAAGCTGCTGAACTACCGTTATCTCACCGGCCTGCCGAAGGAAGATCAGCGCCGCGTCTCGTTCCATGCCGAACAGATTCTGGCGCTGAAGCCGGAAAGCTACCTCGGCAAGCTGGCCGAGATTCGCTGCCGGCTCAAGTTCCTCAACGGCGAGCTCGACGAATACACCACCGCGGAGGACATTCGTGTCCTCGCCCGCTACGTCATGCACGCGCAGTTCGCTGCGGTGCCGAACACGGGGCATTTCCTCGAACTGGAAGGGCGAACCCAGGCGGCCGCCATCCGTGAGGAAATCCTCGGTTTCTTCGGTGTAGCTCAAGAGTTCGGTCGTTCACGACCTGAGGTGCCGTCTTCTCTGTCCGTCGCGCAAACGTTTGCGACCCCCGGAATGAACGTGGATTTCGGAGGTTGAAAATGACGATCTATCACTCGATTGCCGTTCTCGGCCCGTGGGCCGTGTGGCTCGCCTACTGGATGAAGGCCTCCTCGTGGGCGAAGAAAACCGTCAGGCGCGAGGATCGTTTGTCGCGCACGATCCAGTCGATTCCGTTGATCGTGGGCTGTGCGCTGGTGGTATTACCGGACCGGCTGGCCGGCGCCTGGAGTCTTGCGGACGCGCACTTCGATTCGCAACAATGGATCGGGGTGGCGATTATCGTGGCCGGGCTGAGTTTCTCGGTCTGGGGGCGGCGCCATCTCGGCTCGAACTGGAGCGTATCGGTCACCTTGAAGGCGGATCACGAGCTGGTCCGCAGCGGACCTTATGCGCTCGTGCGTCATCCGATCTACACCGGCTGTCTGTTCGCCATCGCCGGCGCCGCTCTGGTTACGGAGGAGTGGCGCGGAGTGGCCGGCTTCGCGCTGATCTTTGCTTCGCTGGCCTATAAGGTTCGCGTCGAGGAGCAGTGGTTGTCGGAGCATTTCGGCGACCCCTACCGCACCTATCGCCGCGAAGTGAGGGCGCTTGTGCCCTGGGTCTATTGAGCGGCGCACGACCCATGGCTCACATCGTAATTACCGCGATCGGTTCGGCCGGCGACGTTCATCCATTCATCGGGATTGGCCGGGCTTTGGCGCAACGGCGGCACCGGATCGTGCTTTGCACGCATCCGCAATTCGCGCCGCTGGCCGAGCGGCACGGTTTTGCGTTCGTGCCGATCGGCACGTGGGACGAGTATGCGCGGGCGATGGCCTGCCCCGCGCTCTGGAACCCGCGGACGTCGTTTCGCACGCTGTGGAGCATCGTCGCGCCGTCGATCCGGCCGCACTTCGATGAGCTTGCCGCGCTCACGACCTCCGACACGGTACTGGTCGGCTCGCTGTGGGCGTTCGCCGCCCGCCTGATGCAGGAAGTTCACGGCACGCCATACCTATCTGTTCAGGTGTCGCCTTCGACGCTGCTGTCCGCCAGCGCGCCGCCGACCCACAAGCGTATGACCGTGCCCATGTGGCTGCCGCTTCCGCTCAGGGCAAAGTGCATGGAGATGATCGAGACAGGCATTATCGACAGGGCTTGCGGCCCCGCGCTGAACGACGTCCGGCAGGGCCTGGGCCTGCCACCGGCGAGCCGCATCCTCGGCCGCTGGCTGCACTCGCCAGACGGCGTGTTGTGTCTGTTTCCGGACTGGTTTGCGGCCGCGCAGCCAGACTGGCCGCGCAACCATTTCATGGCGGGTTTCCCGCTTTTCAACGATGTGTCGCCCGGCGCGTTCGACGATGAGCTGAGTGCTTTCCTTTCGTCGGGCAAACGGCCGGTGGTCTTCACACCGGGCTCCACGCTGATCGACGAGCGGGCGTATTTCGGCGCCGTCGACGAAGCGCTGCGCCGTACCGGCGCACGCGCTATCGTCCTCGCCCGCAACGTGGGAGACCGGTGGCATGCGCGCGCCGACGTGCTGGTGCGCGACTTTGTGCCGATGCGCAAGCTTCTGCCTCACTGCGCGGCGCTGGTTCATCACGGCGGGATCGGCACGGCTGCATTGGCATTCGAAGCAGGCGTTGCGCAGGTGGTCACGCCGTTTGCGCACGATCAGTTCGACAACGCGCAGCGCGTCGCGCAGAGCGGTTGCGGCATCCGGATCGACAGCCCGGCGAGCGGTAAGGCGCTGGCGTCCGCACTCTCGCGCATCGCCACGGACCCATGGGTCGCGGCGCGCTGCACGATCGCCAGACAACGGATTGGCACCGCCCCCGACGCCTGCGAAGCCGCCGCGCAATACATTGAGCGTCTGGCCGAGCGACGTGCCGCTGCCGGCACGCGTCCCGCAGACCGCAAGACCCTGGGAACAGCACGGTCCATATGAGTACTTCAAGCGACGTAGTCATACCGGATCTCAGCGCTCGCGAGGCGCCGCCTTTGCGCGGCGCGATGCTCGCCTTGCTGACGTTTGCGCTTTCACTCGCCACCTTCATCGAGTTGCTCGATTCGACCGTGACGAACGTCGCCGTGCCGTCCATCGCGGGCAGTCTCGCTGTGTCGAATTCACAGGCGACCTGGGTCATCAGTTCGTATTCGGTGGCGGCGGCGATTGCCGTGCCGCTGACCGGCTGGCTGTCGCAACGGATCGGCGAGGCGCGCCTGTTCGTCTGGTCCGTGCTGCTATTCACGCTGACTTCGCTGCTATGCGGGATGGCTGGCAACCTGGAACTGCTGGTGGTATGCCGTGCGATGCAGGGGCTCTGTTCAGGCCCAATGGTGCCGCTTTCACAGGCCATCCTGCTGCGCGCGTTTCCACCGGAAAGGCGTGTGCTGGCGCTGGCGTTGTGGGCCATGACGGTTCTGCTCGCGCCGATCTTCGGGCCGGTGCTGGGTGGCTGGATCATCGACCAGTTTTCCTGGCCGTGGATTTTCTTTATCAATCTGCCAATCGGTTTGTTTGCCTTCGCGGCATGCGCCGCGCTGCTGCGGCGCGAGCCACCCGATCCGCATCAGCCGCCGATGGACGTGATGGGTATCGTGCTGCTCGTAGTCGGTGTGGGGGCGCTGCAGGGCGTGCTCGACCTCGGGCGCGATCACGGCTGGTTCGACTCGTCCCTGATCGTCGGGCTTTCGCTGATCGCCGCGCTCGCCTTGGTCTCGCTGCTGATCTGGGAATCGGCCGAGCCCTATCCGGTGATCGACCTCAGCCTGTTTCGCGACCGCACGTTTTCGTTCGGCGTGACGATCATTTCGCTCGGAATGGTGAGCTTCTCGGTGATCGGTGTCATCTTTCCGCTCTGGCTGCAAACCGTGATGGGGTACACCGCATTCCAGGCGGGATTGACGGTTGCGCCGCTCGGCATCCTTGCGCTGGTTTTTTCCATGCTGGTCGGCATGTTTCTGGACCGCTTCGATGCGCGCGTCGTCACGTCGTTTGGTTTTCTGGTGTTTTTTGCCGTGCTGTCGTGGGACGCGCACTTCACCCTGACGATGTCGTTCTGGCAGATCGTCACGCCGACCTTCATTCAAGGCATCGGCCTGCCGTGCTTTTTTATCCCGTTGAGCGCGGCCATCCTGTCGCGTATCCCCAACGAAAAACTGGCGGCGGCCTCGGGTCTGTCGAATTTTTTGCGCACGCTTTCGGCCGCTTTCGGCACCGCGCTCAGTGTTACCTGGTGGGACAACCGCGCCGCGCATCACTATGGCAATCTCGCGCAGTCGGTGACGCATGCGTCCACCGGCACGAGCCTGTTCATGCGATCGCTGCAAACGCTTGGACTAGGCCCCAATCAGCTGGCCGCCGTGCGCAGTGTGGTCGAGCAACAAGCCTACATGATGGCGACCAACGACCTGTTCTATATGGCGAGCCTCGTGTGCCTCGCGCTTGCCTTGCTGATGTGGGCCACCAGGCCGTGGCGCGGCATCTCCGCGGCGCGCGCCGGACATTGACGCGTATGGGGAGATAACGATCATGAGCGAAACGATCACCTCTTCGGGCAGCGCGGGCGCCACCGAGAGCGCCGCGCCGTTGCTCGGCGCGCTGGTGGTGTTGTATCGGCCGACGCCCGAGCAGCTTACGCATCTTCTCGAACTGTGCGAACCTAGCGTGCCGGTGCTGGTCGTCGACAATTCGCCGGTGCCTGCCACCTCGATTGCCGATGGACTGGCCGCGCACGGCATCGCATATCTTCGTAATGCTAATCGTGGCGGGATTGCCGGCGCCTACAACCGGGGCCTTGCGCACCTGTTCGAACGCGGTATCGGTGCGGTGGCGCTGTTCGATCAGGATTCGCTGGCGAGTGCCGACTACTTTCGCGTGATGCGCGAGTCCTGCGCGGCGCTCGGCGCACGAGCCTTCGCTATCGGGCCGCGTATCTATGACGAGAACATCGGCCGCTTCCTTCCGCAGATGTACAGCAACGGCTTTTCGATCCGCACGCTGGCTTTCGAAGCGGGAGCATCGTTGCAGCCGTGCTCCTTTCTCCTGTCTTCCGGATGCGTCATTTCGCGCCTCGCTTATGAGCGGCTGGGTGCGTTCGATGAACCGTTGTTTATCGACCACGTCGACACGGAATATTCATTGCGCGCGTTGCAGCGTGGCGTACCTTTTTATGTGGAACCACGGCTCATCCTGTCACATCGCATCGGCGAAAAACGGCAGCACCGGTTCGGTCCGATACGCCTCACTTCGATGAACCATCCGGCGTTTCGCCGCTATTACATGGCACGCAACGGCATGCATCTGTGTCTGCAATACACGCTATCGCTTCCGGTCGCGCTTATCCCTAACTTCATCACACTCATGCAGGTGTGGCAGGTATTGCTCTTCGAGTCCGGCAAGCTGGCGAAGCTTTCCGGCATCGCCTGCGGGATTGTCGACGGCATGTTTGGCAGGCTGGGTCCGCTCGAAACCGCGCGCCCGCGGCTCGCCGCCCGTCTGGCGCGCGGCTGAGCGATGGCGATCGAACTCTGCCATGTCCAGCACGCGTTAAAGCGCTTATGGGCTTTAACATCGGCTACCTTGCTGAGCGGCTTGTGTGTACTGAGCGGTTGCGCGGACCACACCCCCTATCAACCGCTTGCCATGCGCTCGCCGGGTCCGCAGGAACTGGCGCAGACCACGAAAGATGCAGGCGGCGCGTGGCCGGAGGCGCAATGGTTCGCATCGTTTCATGACCGGCAACTCGACGCGCTGGTCGCAGAAGCGCTTGCTGGCAATCCGGACATTCAGATTGCCGGCGCGCGGATCGCCGAGGCGCAGTCGCAACTCGAACGGTTCGCCTCGGGCACGGGTCTGACGGGGACGGCGACGGCGGCAGCCTACAAGGCGCGCTTTCCTGCCGTCGACGGGGCGGCGAGCGTGAATTTCGATGGCACCACGGTACCGATCGATCTCTTTAGCGACCCGTGGGTGTCGCCGGGGAGCGTGATCGTCGGCGCCAACTACGAACTGGATCTGTGGGGCAAGAACCGCGCGCTCACCCAGGCGCTGGTGTCGGCACGCGATGCTGCGCGAGTCGATGCGCAGCAGGCTCGCCTGACCCTCACCACTTCGCTTGTCACCCTCTACGGCCAACTGGCCTACGCGTATGCGAGGCGCGACCTGATGGAGGCGCGCCGCCATGACGCCGAGCAACTCGATGCGATCCGGCGCACGCGCGAGGCGAGGGGCATCGACAACACTTACAGCGCGCAGCAGGAACAGATCGAGCAGGCGGCGCTTCGCATGCAGTTGCAGACGATCGACGATTCGATCACGCAGACGCAGTTGCAGATTGGAGCGCTGACCGGCGCGGGACCGGAACGCGGGCTCTCGTTGCAACGGCCGACGCTCACCGATAGCGACGCCTTGTCCGTGCCCGCGAACCTGCCGCTCGAACTGCTCGGCCGGCGCCCCGATATTGTCGCGGCCAGGCTGCGTGTGCAGGCCGCAACCGCAAAGATCGATGCTACCCGCGCGGAGTTCTACCCGAACATCAATCTGTCTGCTGGGGGTGGCCTGTCGTCGTTGAGTCTCGGCTCGCTGTTCTCGAGCGCGTCGGCATTCTTTGCCATCGGTCCTGCCGTGTCCCTGCCGATTTTCGAACGCGGCCAGTTGCGCTCGCAACTGCATGGCGACTTTGCACAAGCTGACGAGACGATCGCGCTGTACAACAAGACACTCGATGAGGCCCTTGCCGAGGTGTCCAGATCGATTGCGACGATGCGCAGCCTTACGACACTCATCGACGAGCAGCAGCGCGTCCTCGCCGCGCGTGAACAGATGATCGCGGTCGCGACTGAACGGCAGCGCCGCGGTCTGATTCCACAGGCGGATGTTCTCGCGCAACACGATATGAAACTCGACGAGCAACAGCGGCTTCTCGAACTCGAGGCACAACGGCGCGATGCGGACATTGCGTTGATCCGCGCGCTGGGCGGCGGTTTCGACGAGGCAAGCCGGACGGGTACCGCCGCGGCTTCACCCGCCGCGACCCGCCAGCCCGCGATGCAGGACTCGCCCGCAAGCCAGAGTGATAATCGCTCATCCAACAATCCTTCCTCTAGCTGAATCGCATGAGTACAGAAAACCTGCCCGGCGAACGCATGGCATTTGCGCATCGCGATCCAAGGAAGATTTCGCGCCGAAACCGCCTGTTTATGCTGCTGTTCGGCGTAGCGGCGGTTGCGGCCGCCGCGGTAGGTGTGAACTGGTTTGTCTCCGGCCGTTTCTTCGAGGAAACGGATAACGCATATGTCGCCGGCAACGTGGTGCCGATCGCCGCGCAGGTGGCGGGCACCGCGCGGGAGGTGCTGGTGGGCAATACGCAGTACGTCAAGGCCGGACAGCCGCTGGTGCGGCTCGACGATACAGAAGCGCGTATTGCGCTTGGGCAGGCCGAGGGGGATCTCATACGCGCAGTGCGGCAGACGCGCAGCGCCCAGTTCGCCAATGCAATGTACCGCGCTGCGGTCGACGCTCGTGCGGCGGAACTCGCACAGGCCGAGCAGGCGCTGAAGGCGCGCTCGGGTGCCACCGTGCAGGTGGTGTCCGGCGACGAGTACGAGCGCGCGCGAGAGGC
Source organism: Paraburkholderia phenazinium (assembly GCF_900141745.1). NCBI lineage: Bacteria > Pseudomonadati > Pseudomonadota > Betaproteobacteria > Burkholderiales > Burkholderiaceae > Paraburkholderia > Paraburkholderia phenazinium. The sequence goes on from NZ_FSRM01000002.1 coordinate 2,155,968, forward strand.
CGTTGCCGTTGCGCAGGCCAATCTGGCCGCGGCGCGCAGCCAGCTTGCCAGCGGACTCGCGGCGAGTGGTTCGGGGAACGTGGAGGACGATCCAGCCGTGTCGCTGGCGGTGCAGCAACTGGAGCTTGCGTATGTCAGGCTCGCGCGCACGACGCTCGTGGCGCCCGTCGAAGGCGCCGTGGCTCAGCGCGCCGTGCAGATTGGTCAACCCGTTGCGCCCGGCGCCCAGCTGATGACGGTGGTGCCGGTCAGGCAACTCTGGATCGAGGCGAACTTCAAGGAAGGGCAAGTCCGCAACCTGCGCATCGGCCAGCCGGTTTCCGCAGTCTCCGACCTGTATGGTTCGGGGATGGTATTCCATGGCCGCATCGGTGGACTGTCGCCCGGAACGGGCAGTGCGTTTTCGATGTTGCCGCCGCAAAACGCGGCCGGCAACTGGATCAAGGTCGTGCAGCGCGTACCGGTGATCGTTTCTCTCGACCCGGCGGAACTGGTTGCGCATCCGCTGCGGGTTGGGTTGTCGATGGTCGTGTCGGTCGACACGCATCAACGTGACGGAGCGTTGGCCAGTGCCACCGATCCCGCAGGGGCAAGCATTGCGCCTGTCGCCAACGATGAGACAGAACAGGCCGACGCCCTGGCGCGGAAACTTATTGAGGAAAACGATGTTTCCGGTTCCCATGATGCAAACGGCCAGCGCCCCGGAGGCGCCAGCCGTTAATTTCATGCAAACGGCCCACGCCTTGAAGGCGCCGGCCTTTAGTGTCACAACCGACGATCAGCTCGATACGTACGACACGTATGGCCCGCTTCCGCCGCCGGCCGACGATGTACCGGTAATGCCGAAGTACACATGCCGCCCGTAGAAGAACGGCAACCCGAAGTCAAAGCTGCCGGACAGATACGCACCGAGATCGTTGAATGCGTAGTTGCCCGTCGCAAACAGCGTAGTTGCGTTGGCAATGTTGAAACCAATGCTCGCGCTCGATGAATTGGAACCCGTGACCGTAGCCGACAGACCCAACGTGCTCGACGGTGTGTACCACGTGCTGCTGCTCTGGGAAATACTCGAGTCCGCGAAGAACAGACCGTTTGAGCCTGTGTCGAAGAACGCGTTGTCCGTATAGGTGGTGCCGTTAAACGTTGCCGTTACGTCGCCATACTCGTCTGTGGTGAAGACGGTCGCGCTCGTGCCGGATAGCACATTGTTGGTCTCGGTATCGATGCCGAACACCAGTGTTCCGGACGCCGTGCTGCCTCCGCTATCGGAGACCTGTGAGATCTCGACGATCACGCCGTTGTTGTCGGTCGTGAAATACTGGACCGGGTTGCCCACCTGCGATGCGAGAGCCTCTGTGGTGGCCGTGCACGTCGAGCTGCCGCAAGCATAGTAGGCGGCGCTTTGTGAGCCGCTCACGCAACTCGAGCCACAGTCCTGGGGCCGCACGCCTACGCCGAGGATACCGTTCGCGCCGAGCAGCGCCGGCGTGCTGAGCGCAGTACTGACCTGGCAATCCGACGGCGCCGACTCTGCGAGCGTCGAGTCGGTCATGATGTGGATCGGCACGTTTTCCGCAATCTCGCTGGACATCTTGATGTCTGCGCTGCGAACTGTGCCCCACGTGTAGCCGCTACCAAAGATCGCGCATTCGGCGATCGTGTCGCTGGTTGAGGATTGCGTTTGCGTCGTCAGCGTCGAGAGCGTCGTGCTAGGTACGACGGACGCATACAAACGCAGTCCGTACGAACCGGTATCGAGAAGGACGTTGTCGATGGTCGAACAGTTCGACGCAGCATTGCTTCCCGGCGTACAGACCGTCACGCTTACCATCGGGCGGTTTTTGTTGCCGTACGGTGCAGACGAAATCGTGATGGGAACCGTGTTGGTCGCGCTGCTGGACGTCGGCGTGGCCGACGCATCGGTGGCGAGCGTCGACGTGCTTGTCGACGAACTGGTGGTGCTGCTGCTCGTACTACTGGAAGTACCGGAACTCGTTGTGCTGGAGGTCGTTGAATTCGAACTGCCTCCGCCGCCGCATGCGGCGAGGCCAATCGTCAATGCCGCGACCATAACCCCGAAAATTGCTCGCATTGTTCTGTTTCCCGTTTATTGGATGTCGTCGGCACTGAACCCTTGCGGGAATGCCTGAGGCAGGTACGCACGACCGGTGTAGGCCCCCATGTGGCCACCCGTCTGGACCACGAGCCCGGACTGCTGAACCGACAGCGGGCCGGAGCCTCCACCCATCGTCGCGCGTGCGGTGGACAAGCCCTGCAGATAAGCGGAGAAGTAAGTGCCTAGCAAGGTATTGAGCGGCGCGATCTTTGGACCGTGCCATGTGATGGCAAAGACGGTGCCGCTTTGCGCCACGTACTCACTGACGACCGTGCCGGACGTAAGGGTGGTTTGGTTCACGCTGTACGTGACCGAGGCGGTGCTCTGGCGTTGCGCGAGGATCGTCACGTTGTTGGTGCCGCTCGACGACCAGGTCGGCGGCCCCCCGAGTTCCGCGTATGCGGGTGTCGCGGTTTCAAACGTCGCCATTGCAATAGCTATTGCGACGCAGAGCTGACTGGTACGCATTGGTTTCCTTTGTTTTTTGAGGACGGCCCGGGCGTCCTTATTGGGTTTATGCACAGCGAGTAGAAGGTGAAAGACGAAGACACACGACGAATCCCGCGTCGCGCTCATATCGAGTCGAAGCTGACTGAATATCGGAAAATAATCCGATAACTTTATACTTTCTTACGAAAGATAAATTCGGATAAATAATTCAGGGTTTTAAACGCGTTGTTCGGTATTTCCCTACGCGCCATTCAGACAAGCCTGAATCGAAAATGGCGTGCCAATGCTCGCCGATAGATCATTGGCTATTTCGTGACGCCGTCGACGGGAACGGCGAGCGCCGGCCCCGGGAGGTTGTGCGGATACTTGAATGTGGCTAGCGGATTTGTCAGCTCTTGTAAGACTCGTCGCGCCGATCAAGAAGACGCAACATCGCCGGCCATTCCATCACGCCAAACGGCCGCCGAACCTGCGGTCGATATAGATGGTTCGTTTTTTCAACCACCGCTTGCGGCGGCACATGCAGCGGCGTATTGCATGCCATTGCGTCGACCTGAGCGCGACACGCCATCTCGAGCCAATACATCGCGTTAAAGGCCTCGGCGATACTTTTCCCTACCGACAATAGTCCGTGGTTGCGCAAGATCATCACGTCGCGCTCGCCGAGGTCGTTTACCAGCCGGCTCTGCTCGTCCAGATCCACCGCGACACCTTCGTACTCGTGATAGGCAATGGAATCGAAGCGCATCGCCATCTGGGTAAGCGGCAGGAGACCGCACTCCAGCACGGAGACGGCCATGCCCGCGCGTGTATGCGTGTGAATGACACATTCCACGTCGTGGCGAGCGGCGTGTATCGCGCTATGGATCACGTAGCCGGCGCGATTGACGCTGAAGTTGTCGTCGACATTGAAGAGGACATTGCCGTCGAGATCGACTTTGACGAGGCTCGACGCCGTAATTTCTTCGTACATCATCCCGTAAGGGTTGATGAGGAATTCTGTATGGCTGCCCGGCACTCTCGCGGTGATGTGGTTATAGATGAGATCTGACATGCCGAAATGGGCAATGAGCCGGTACGACGCAGCAAGGTTGATGCGCGTATTCCACTCGGCTTCAGAAACAATATCTTGTACACGTCGGGAAGGGTTGTTCATCGTTTCTCCGTTGCAGGTTTAACGTTGGCCGCTTGAGCGGCGGGAACCCTTGCAACGTAGCACTTTTTGACGAGACGTGTCGGCGCCGGCGGCCCCTGGACGTGTTTGTCCGAGCCTTCTTTTTATCTGATCGGCATGCGAAAGCTGAAGCGCGTTTCGTCTTCCGTCGAAGCGACTTCGATCGTGCCGCCGTGGGCGCGCGCGATCTCGGCGACGATGTAGAGCCCGAGTCCCAGTCCTTGCTGATCGGCGGCGAGCGCGCCGCGCGTGAACGGCGCGAACAGCAGTTTTTGGCTTTCGTGCGGAATTTGCGGCCCCTTGTTGCTGACCGAGAGGATGAAGTCGGTATCCGCGGATACGTTGACCTCGACCGGATCTGTTTGCGAACCGTAAATCAGCGCATTCTTGAGGAGATTGGACAGGAGCCGCGCCATGTAGACCGGGTCCGTTTCGACCGGGTGCCGCAGTGACAGGGTGACTTCGATCTGGCGCCCCGGATGAGCGAGGCGCAACTCTTCGACGGCGTGACGCAAGGCGGGCTCCAGCCCTTCGCGGCTAAGGCGCAGGGAGATGCCGTTGCCGAGCCGGCCGCGCGACATGTCCGAGAGATCGTCAATCAGGGCGGCCATATGATCCGCGCTTCTGGCGATGGCTTCCGAAATTGCGCGTGCCTTGTCGTCCAGCTTGCTGCGGAGCAAGAATGTTGCACCCGCGCTGATGGCGACGAGCGGATTGCGAAGATCGTGACCAAGCACCGCGATCGACTGATGGTGCAGCGCGTTCAGCGCAAGGGCGTCGGAAAGTCGTGCTTCGGTTTCCGCGAGCCGCATGCCAGCTTCCTCGGCATCGTGCGGGGCGTCGTGCATGGCGGCCGTGCCTGGCAATGTGCACGCCGCACCGCCATCGAGTTGGCCCGGTTCCGTGCTGTTCGGGCGCGGGCTATGCAGCACGAGGCCGTGTCTTTCGAGGACGTCTCTGACTTGCCCCGCTTCGATGCGGTCATGCTGGTAACTGCACATGCAGATGAGACGCCGCCCATGGACCGCCTCGTCAACGCCGGATTCATAATCGAGAAAGCCACTCCAGTTCGCTTTGTCGACCCACGCGCAATTGCCGTTGGTGCGCAGACCGCGGTAGCCGGCGGCAAGTGCCTCCTGCTCGCGTTGCACGAGACCTGCAACGAGCGCCTGTGGCCGCAGCGGTTCGCCCTGCTTGTAGAAGGCACTCGTGTCCTGGATCTCGATCTGACCGCTTTGCTCGCGTGCGTCGAGGTCGGGGACGACCGCGCGCAGTGCGGAGCGCGCCTCGTCTGCGTCGAGCGGTGTACCGGTTACCCACAGGCAACGCTCGTTGTTCTCAAGACCCGCCCGAAAGAAGGGAATAATAAGGTCGCGCAAATTTGCGGCCGAACCGTAAAGTTGACCGATATGGCTTCCCCAGGCGAGGGAAGGCAGCGCCGCGATGCCGGATGGCGCGTGGTAGTCCGCGGAATCTTCTTGCATCCGTGTAATTTAGCAGATGCGCATTCATTTGGAATGATGCGTCCGCTAATGCCGCTATGCTGCGGCTGGCACCCCGCCGGATGTCTTCAACCCCGCAATCGCGATCACCGCGCCTGCCATCATCAATACACCTGCCAGTACCACGGCGGTGTGCAGTCCGGTGACGGGATTGCCTGCCGTTCTGGCGATGAGCGAACCGAAGATACCCGCGCCGAGTGCGCCTCCAATTTGACGCGCCGTGTTCAGCAAACCTGAAGCGATACCGACGGAACGGGGCTCCACATGCGCGAGGAGGGCGGTGTTGATCGACGGTACGGCCAGCGCGACGCCAACGCCGATTGCCAGCAACGGAGCGGTGATTATCAGGTCACTGCTGTTGACCTCGAGCAGCGCCAGCGACAGAAAACCGAGCCCCGCCACGGCCTGCCCGACGACCATCGGAAGACGGTAGCCGAATCGTGAGGTGAGCGCGCCGGATGCGAGGTTCGCTACGGTGACAACGGCGGTCATCGGCAGGAAAGCCAGACCAGTCTCGAGCGGCGTGTAGTGCCGGACATGCTGGAAGAAGAGGCTCATGGCGAACATCAGCCCGTAATAGCCAAAGTTGAGCGACAGTCCGATCAACGAACTTACGCTGACCGCGGGTATATGGAACAGCGACAGCGGCAGCATCGGTTCCTTTTGCCGCGCTTCCGCCAGCACGAACAACGCGCCGAACACGACGAAACAAACGATACCCGTCATCACAGCCGGGCTACCCCAGCCCAACCTGCCACTTTCGACGACAGCGAACATCAACGCCACCAGCGCAACCACCGCTAGCATCTGGCCGGCCAGATCGATTCGGCGTGCCGCGTGACGGAGGGTATCGGGCGCATGGGCGAGCGTGAGCCAGATGCCGGCAACGCCGAACGGCACGTTGATCAGAAAGATGCTTGGCCAACCGAAACGGTCGATCAGCAAGCCGCCCACGAGCGGGCCTGCACCCAGCGCTAGCGCGGCGGTTCCGGCCCAGATACTCACGGCTTTGGCGCGCGCCCGCGGGTCGGGAAAGGCCGCGCTCAGCAGCGATAGCGACGACGGCACACACAGCGCCGCCCCGACGCCTTGTACCGTACGCGCCGCGACAAGCGTGAGCGCTCCGGATGCGAAGCCGCATGCTACCGACGCCAATGTGAAGATCGCAAAGCCGCCGACGAAAACGCGCCGCGCGCCCAACCGGTCGCCGAGTGCGCCGGCGCTGAGCAGCAGGGCGGCGAAGGCGAGCGTATAGGCGTTGAGCACCCATTCGAGCTCCGTGGAGCTGACGGATAACGTTTCCTGAATCCGCCCGAGTGCGACGTTCACGACCGTCACGTCGAGGCAGATGATGACGAAGCCAAGACTGGCGGCGAGCAGGGCGAGACGCGGAGATCGGGTCGATTGTCTGTGCATGATGGTCGGTCGGGTAGAGCGCGGTTAGGGACTCAAGCGGATCAGGCGGGTTCGCCTGACCGATATCCATGCCCCACTCTAATCCCCCAGTCAGGCTTGATAAACCGCCTGCAAATTGGCACAGAACCCACTAATATTGGGGAATGGATCTTCTCAAAGCGATGACGGTGTTTGTGCGCGTAGTCGAGACCGGCAGCTTGACGGCGGCCGGTTTCGCCTGCGATCTGTCGCCCACCATGGTCGGCAATCACCTCCAGGCGCTGGAGGACAGACTCGGCACGCGGGTTATCCACCGCACCACGCGCAAGCAGCAGATCAGCGCGTTCGGGCAGGCCTATTACGAGCGCTGCGTCGAGATTCTCGGTCTCGTCAGCGATACCGAGCGATTGGCGCTCGATCATCTCGGGACGCCGCGTGGACGCCTGCGGATTACCGCCCCCGTGATTTTCAGCAACGAGTGCCTGGTTCCAGCCATCGCGGATTATTGCCAGCGCTACCCCGAGGTGCAGTTGGATGTCGTCGCCACCGATGGCTTGTCGGATCTGATTGAGGACGGTTTCGAAGCGGCTATTCGTATCGGTACGCCGGGCAACCCTGACCTCGTTGCGCGTCCGTTGCGGGCGTATCGCCTCGTGCTCTGTGCGTCATCCGCGTATCTGGATGCGAGCGGCGTACCGGCGACGCCGGAGGATCTTCGTGCGCACCAATGTCTGACCTACGCCTATCCGCTGCGCTCCGAAATGCACGCGGCGCAACCGGAGTGGACGCTGTCCGGCACGAATGGAACGGTGAGCGTTCCGGTCAGAGGCCGCTTGAGAATCGACAATTCAGAAGCGCTCCGCAGAGCCTTGCTGGCCGGCATGGGGATCGCGATGTTGCCGGGCATTCTGGTCGACGCGGATATCGAGGCGGGCAGGTTGATCGAAGTGTTGCCTGACTATGCCGCGCCCATGCGGCAGATCAACCTGCTCTATTTGCGCGACCGGCAGATGTCGCCGAAGCTTCGTAGTTTCGTCGAGTTTGTGGTGGAGCGGTTTGGGGCCGGCTCCGATTCACAGGGTTGACGGCGTGGAACCCGGAGCCGACCGTCATCAGCTGGCCGTTGCCTGGCTAGCGACGAAGACCGCCAATTGAGCGGCGAAGGCCCGCTGGTATGCGGGCCGCGCTTCGCCGCGGGCGACATAGGCGGCAAGGTTCGGATATTCGTCCAGCAGACCCGATGCTCTCAACCTGAGTAGCACCGCCACCATCATAAGGTCGCCCGCGCTGAACGCACCGTCGAGCCATTCGGCGTTGCCAAGGCGATCGGAAAGGTCGCCCAGCCGGTCACGGATGCGATCCTCGACGAGAGGCAGGCGTTCCTCGTACCAGGACTTGTCGCGCTCCTGAAACCTGATGGTCTGAAGATCGAGGATCGGCGGCTCAACCGTGTTGAGTGCGGCGAACATCCATGTGATCGCACGAGCCCGCGCATCCGGATCCTCAGGTAGCAGGCCTGCATGGTGCTGTGCGAGATGGAACACAATTGCGCCTGACTCGAACAGGGCAAGAGGGCCTTCCTCATAGGTCGGAATCTGACCAAAAGGATGCAGCGCCCGATGCGCCGGTTCCTTCATTGCACCGAACGAGACAAGACGAACCTCGTAGGGTTGGCCTACTTCTTCAAACGCCCAGCGAACACGCATGTCACGCGCCAGTCCCCTGCCGCGATCGGGTGATTGTTCAAAACACGTGATAACGGGGGGCAGTGAAGGGGGCATGGTGTTTCTCCTTTGCTGGATGTCTCGTTGAGTGGGCGACACGCAATCCGGGTGCTTACCTGCTAGACGTTGGAGATAGGGCTAAATCGACATCGCATCCGCAAACTCCTCCTGGTATTTTCGCGCCGCACAAAAACGGCCACGGGTGGGCTTCATGTCTGCCCGCCGGCGAATCCAATAGCGATGCAGGATACCAACGGTCTCGTCATCGTTACTACCGATATAGGTCGCCCCGAACGGATGCTATTGTTCCCTGCGCATTCTTAATAGATGCACTGTAGCTGGCAAATGTTGCTCCACGATCGCACCACGCATCGGAGAACAGACAATGTCCAACAGCAATACGCGGCGGAGCCTGTACCGCGTCATCCGCACCGGTATGACAATCGCGGCGCTCGGGCTCGCAGTTTCAGCCTACGCGGCGGGCGACCCCATCAAGATCGGGGTGATCGGCGAGGAGTCGGCGGTAGCCGGCGCGTCTATCACAAAGGCCGCCCAGCTCGCAGCGGACGAGATCAACGCGCACGGTGGCGTCGACGGCCGGCAGATCCAGATCATTGCTTACGACGACCACTCGTCGGCCTCCGAAGGCGTGCGCGCATTCCAGCGCGCCGCCAGCCAGGACAAGGTCGTGGCCGTGATCGGCAGCTATATCAGCGAGGTGGCGCTTGCGATGGAGCCCTGGTCAGCACGCCTCAAGATGCCGTTTATCACGCCAGGCGCGGCGAGCAACGACATCTCGAAGCAGGTCCACGACGACTACGATCACTACAAATACACCTTCCACGGCTGGATGACCTCGGCCTTCATTGCCCAGTCGATCTGCGACTTCTCGCATGACATCCTGGTCGGCCAGTTCAAGATGAAGACGACGGTCGTGATGAGCGAGGATGCCGCCTGGACCAAGCCGCTGGACGAACGTTATCTCGAGTGTCTGCCGAAGGCCGGGCTCAAGGTGCTCGATCACATCCGCTTCAATCCGGATACGACGGACTTCACGCCGATCTACAACCAGATCGAAAGCAAGCATCCCGATACGATCACCACTGGCATCAGCCATGTTGGGGTGCAACCCACGGTGCAGTGGCATGACCAGCAGGTGCCCATTCCGCTGACCGGGCAGAGTTCGCAGGCTACGACCACCAGCTTCTGGAAGGACACCAACGGCGCGACCGAAGGCGTCATCACGGCGTCTGCCGCCGCGCCAGGCGTGGCGATCACGCCAAAGACCGTGCCCTTCGTCGATGCGTACACCAAACAGTTTGGCGTATCGCCAGCCTATTGCGGCTTCACGAGCTACGACCTCGTTTATATCCTCGCGGACGCGATCAAGCGCAATAACGGCGCAACAGATCCCGACAAGATGGTCGATGCGCTCGAGAAGACGGACTACGTCGGGACGATCGGCCGCTGGCAGTTCTATGGCCGCAACGACCAGTTCACCCATGCGCTGAAATACGGTCCGGGTTACATCACGGGTATCAACCTGCAATGGCAGGACGGCAAGCAGGTCGCGATCTGGCCGAAAGCGCTCGCCAATGGAACCGTGAAGTTCCCGTCCTTCATCAAGCTGCAGCAGGCAAACGCCAACTAGTCGCGCAACGCGGAGGTGGCCGGGCGCCGGGGTTATCCGGCAATCCGGCGTCATCGCAGGCGACGGATTCCGCCGTTGGCCGAACCAGAGGGTAGCGTATGGTCTGGCTGCAAATTCTCATCGACGGTTTTGCTATCAGTTCGCTTTACGCATTGGGCGCGATCGGCTTTACGCTGATTTTCGGCGTGTCCGGCGTTCTCAATCTCGCTCATGGCGGCGTGATGCTGGTTGCCGCGTTGATGGGCTGGATGCTGGCCGGCGAGGCCGGCCTCGGCACCTGGCTTGGCACGCTGCTCGGCGTGCTCTCCGGCCTCGTTGCGGCGTACATCACCTATCTGATGGTGGTGCGGCCGATTCAACGCTCCGCCGCGATTCCGCACGAGGAGAAAGAGATTTTCGTGCTGACCGGCACCTTGCTGTGGGGCATCATGATCCAGCAGGGCATGGCCTATCTGTTCACTGACAACCCGGTGACGATGCGCCCGCTGTTTCCCGGCGTCGTGGTCATCGCGGGCGTGCGCACGCCGATCAACGAGGTGATGATCGCGGTCGTTTGCTGGGTCGTCATCGGGCTGCTGTGGTTCTTTGTCAATCGCACGCGGGCCGGCAAAGCGCTGCTCGCAGCCTCGATGAACCCGCGTGGGCTGACGTTGCTCGGCTTCGAACTGTCCCGTGTTTATCTGCTCGCGTGGACCCTTTACGGCGTGCTCGCCGGCGTTGCAGGCGTGCTGCTGGCGTCGTTCCTTGGTGTCAGTTCCAACAACACGGGTCAACTGACGGCCAGCGCTTTTTCGATCGTGGTGCTAGGCGGTCTTGGCAGCGTGTCGGGTTCGCTGATGGCCGCGTATGTGGTCGGCTATCTCGAGACCATCACCGCCTACCTGATCGCACCGACGCTGCGCCCCATGCCCGCGCTCGTGCTGCTGGTGCTGGTGGTGTACCTGCGGCCGCAGGGTTTTCTGGGGCGGCGCTAGCCAAGGAGGGTACGTGACCAATCTTGTTCGCTCGCGGATGCTGTGGTCCGCCGTCGTGCTGGCGGTCGCGGCGGGCACGCTGCCCTGGTGGGTGTCCGGCTATATTCTCGGCATCCTCACCGTCGCCTATTATTTCAGTGTGTTTTCGATGGCCTGGGACCTGCTGTTCGGCTTCGCCGGCGAGGTCAACTTCGGTCCCACGTTTTTGATTGGTCTCGGCGCCTACTCGGCCGCGATACTCGATGCGCGGTGGGGGCTGCCGATTCCCGTGTGCATCGTTGCAGGCGGTCTTGTCGCGCTGATTGGCGGGCTGTTATTGGCGGTGCCTGCGTTGCGTTTGCGCGGCCCGTATTTCGGTCTGATCACGCTGGTTGCCGTGCTATTGCTGCAAAACTCGATCGTGATCTTCGCGGGTATCACCGGCGGCGAGATCGGCATGACCGTGCCCGATGTCATGTCCGTCAGTGCGGAGCAAAACTACTGGTATGCGCTCGCGTTTCTCGTGGTGTGCGCGATCATCCTGTTCGGCCTGTCGCGCTCAGCGATGGGCCTCATCCTGCAGGCGAGCGGTCAGGACGCCATCGGCGCGCAGGCGCTCGGCTTCAACGTAACCAAGCACAAGCTCGCGGCCTTTTGCATCAGCGCGGTGTTCTCCGGCGTGGCTGGTGCGATGCTCGTGTTCTACCAGGGCACCGCTTCCGTCAGCACGGTAGTGGATCTGGGGGTGGGCGTGCAGATCATCATTGCCGCTGTGCTGGGCGGGCGCCGAACTATCCTGGGCGCGGTACTCGGCGCGGTGTTCCTGATCGTGGCTGGTGAGTTTCTCAGGCCGTTGGGCCAGATCAATACCTTCGTAGTCGCAGCGCTGGCGCTCGCGGTCATCCTGTTCTTTCCGGACGGCCTGCTCGGCAACCTGCTGCGCGTGAGAGAGCGAGAATGAGCGAAGCCTCTCGCCTCTCGGTACGTGGCCTGACCAAGCGCTTCGGCGGCCTGGTCGCGGTGAAGGACATCGGCTTTGACATCGAGGCTGGCGAGATCCTCGGGCTTATCGGTCCGAATGGATCCGGCAAGTCGACCGTGATGAAGCTGATCATGGGCATCGAGCGGCCCAATGCCGGGTCGGTCAAGATGGACGGCACGGAGATGGCGGGCTGGGCGCCGCACCGCATTGCCCGCGCCGGCGTGGGCATCGTCTTTCAGCACTCGCGGCCGCTGCATCGGCAGACGGTGCTCGAGCACATCAAGCTGGCGCTCTTGCCTGACTCGTTGATCAAGCTCGTCGCCGATCCGCATGTCAACCGCCGTGCCCGCGAAATCGCCGAGCGTGTCGAGCTCGGTGCCGTGATGCACCGGCATCCCGCGACCTTGCCGTTCGCCGATCTGCGCCGCATGGAGATGGCGAAGGCGATTGCGCGCGATCCGAAGGTCGTATTGGTCGATGAACCGTTCGCAGGACTGACGATGGCGGAATCGGAGTCGTTCGCGGCGCTGATTCGCAGTTTTCGCGCCGAGGGTCGCGCTGTGCTGCTGGTGGACCACAACGTCAAGAGTCTCGCTGCGCTGGTCGACCGCGCACTTGCGATGTATCTGGGCGAGCAGATCGCGGAAGGCACGGCCGAACAGGTGATGCAGAACGAGACCGTGCGGCGCGTGTATCTGGGCGGCAAGATCGAGACGAGAGAGCGGACGCGCGACGAGGTGGTCAGCAAGCCGACGCTGCTCGACGTGGAAGATCTTGGCGTACTGTACGGCAAGGCGAGGGCGCTCGATGGCGCGAGTCTTCATGTGCGCGAAGGGGAATTCGTCTCGGTGGTAGGACTGAATGGCGCCGGCAAGACGACGCTGTTCAACGCCATTTCGGGTTTTGTGCCGTACCAGGGCACGATCCGTTTCGGCGGACAGGATTTGCGCGGCATGAGCGGTGCAGCGATCGCGCGGGCGGGCGTGGTGCAATGTCCGGAGACTCGTGAACTCTTTAGCGACATGACTGTGCGTGAGAACCTGGACCTCGGTGGATACCATCTTGCCGAAACTGCGCGCTCTGAGCAGTTGGCGTGGCTCTTCGAACTGTTCCCGATCCTGAAGTCGCGGCAACGTCAGACGGCGCGCACGTTGTCGGGTGGTGAACAGCAGATGCTGGCCATTGCCCGCGCGCTGATGATGCAACCGAAACTGTTGATTCTCGATGAGCCGACCCTGGGGCTCGCACCGGTGATTCTCGAGCAATTGTCGAAGGCGCTGGAGTTACTGCAGCGGACCACGCCGATTACGGTGTTGCTGGGCGAGCAGAATGTCACCTTCGCGTTGCCGCATGCCGATCGGGTGTATGTTCTGGAGCATGGCCGGATTGTGTGGGAAGGTGATCCGTCCAGCTTCGAGCGCGAGATGGGGCGGGGGTACCTGGAAATTGTGCCGGTGGGCGATCCTCCGGGGTTTCCGGCGCAGGCGTAGATGCGGGAGGATAGGCGCACATGCAGCAGGCAGCGATGAGGCAGGCGACGGGTTCGCGGTGGTGGCGTATTGGCGGGGCATTGCTGACTGGTTTGTTTGTCGCCTATCTGGATCGCACGAATCTGTCGGTCGCTTTGCCATCGGTCGCACAGGACCTTGGTTTTTCTGGCGCACGGTTTCCGTTGATGTCCAGCTGGGTGTTGACCATCTTTTTGATCGGCTATGCATTGGCCAACGTCGTCGGAGGTGTGGCCACGCGCAAGCTCGAACCGAAGACAGTGGTGATGGCCAGCTTTGCGATATGGTCCACGGCGACTTTGTTCGCCGGCTTTGCGAATGGCGTTGCGGTGATGTTGATATGCCGCCTGATCCTGGGGATCGCTGAAGGCGTCTATTGGCCACAGATGTCGCGTTTCGTGCGTGACTGGTTCGCGCCTGACGAACTCAGCAAGGCAAATTCGATCATTCAGTACTACGGTCAATACCTTGCGCTCGCGACGGGATTTCTGTTGCTTACGCCGATTTACGATGCGTTCGGCTGGCGTACGCTGTTCTTCCTGACCGGCGCTATCGGTCTGGTGTTGATCGTGCCGATGTATGCAAAATGTCTGCGGCCTCGAAGCGAAGCGCCATTTGCCGAGCCGGAAAACGTCGCCGCCGTCGTGCCACTGACGTTCAATGCGGTTGGCGGTTGGGCATTCGTGTTGCTCGTTATCAGCTATATCACTCAGGGCATGCTGTTCTGGGGTATCACGTTGTGGGTGCCGATGGCGGTCAAGTCGATCGGTTTTAGCGGCGTCGCTCAAGCGCTGGCCAGTTCTGTCCCGTTCGTGGCCGCCATCCTGTTTGCCATTCCGATGTCGATGATCAGCGACCGCACCAACAAGCGCGTGTTGATCGCCGGACTTGGGCTAATGATCCCGGGTGCGATGTTGCTGCTGCTACCCGAATTGCATAGCGGCTATGCGAAGCTTGGCCTTATCACGCTTGCACTCGGGCTATACGCCAGTAGCTATACACCCAATATCTGGTCGATCTTGCAACTGACCGCGCGGCCGTCGGCGATCGGCTCGGCATCCGGAATCATGAACGGCGTCGGGGCGGGGGGCGGCGGTACGATAGCCGGTTTCATGGTCGGGCTGCTGTATCGCGCGAGCGGCAGCTATATGCTGGGCTTCACTGTGCTCGGCGGCATCGTGATTTTCGGCGGTATTGCGCTGTTGGCGTCCGGTTGGATTGTTACGCACCGCAAGCCGGGCAGTTCCGTATCGCTTCAGTATTGAACCGCGGTCCAATCATGGCCTGCGCGAAGTCCATGTGACGACGGCGGCCAATTGACGTTGGCAGATCGATTGCCATGAACAGGCAGCGTTTGCACGGTTCGACGTTACTTCAGGTAATAACTGAATTACCGCGGACCATGATGATTTCGTGTCGAAACTCGTCCAGAATAGGGGTTATCTCGATCACGACCGAAACTTCTGGGTGCGAAAGCAATGAAACAGCCAATCAGAATCGATTTTGTCTCCGACGTAGCGTGCCCCTGGTGTGCCGTCGGTTTATCCTCGCTGCAACTCGCGTTGTCGCGACTTGGTGATACGGTCGACGCCGAAATAGTCATGCACCCCTTCGAGCTGAATCCGCAGATGGTCGAGGAGGGTGAAGACCTCGTCGAACATATCGCAAAGAAATATGGGCGCACTCCGCAACAGGTGAGCGAGGCGCAGGCCGCGCTTCGCCAGCGTGGCGCGGATGTCGGCTTTACCTTCGGAACGCGTACGCGCATCTACAACACCTTCGATGCACACCGTCTGATCCATTGGGCCGGCATCAAAGGCAAACAGGTACAGCTTAAACAGGCGCTACTGCAGGCTTATCACGGCGAGGGCAGGCCCACGAGTGACCATGACGTTCTGGTGGAGGCGGCGGAATCCGTGGGACTTGATGGCGCCGAGGCGCGTGCTGTTCTGGATGGCGGCGACTATGCCAATGAGGTTCGTGTAGAAGAAGAGCAGTACCAGGCAATGGGCATTCATTCTGTGCCGTCGATCATTTTCAACAATCGATACCTGCTGACGGGCGCACAACCCGCTGACGTGTTCGAGAAAACCATTCAGCAGGTTCTGGCCGAGGGGTAGTGTCTGGTTGAACCGAAATCTTGATTGAAGGGGGCGATCGGAGGTGAGCGGCATCGTTTGTCTCGTATATCATCGAGGCTCCCCGGTTGATCGAGAGCGACTGATATATGGGTTTAGATTTCAGATGCGCCAAATCGCGCGCTGACGACTATCCAATGCCGACGGATTTGCTGTTCGGTCATCACCGCGCAACGTGGTCGAGCGTACAGACTGCTAATGGAGCTTCGTGTTCTGGTTGAGGGGTTTGGACTCCTCGACCCACCGCCAATATCCGGTTCAGACCGCGCACCGCGCAACCACAATGATGAGTACATGGGTACATGAACTGCCGTTATGGTTGATGGCATTTGTCACTTTCGGTGCGATATTTCTTGCGGGCGCGGTCGTCCATTTCGTCACCGGATGGCTTGCTGCCGGTCGATATGCGCGATCGTTCAAGGCGATTTCGCCCGGTCTGCTTTCTCCACTTGGCATCATATTCGGCTTGTTTATCGCCTTCACGGCCTCGCAAGTCTGGAACGATACAGCGCGCGCCAACGTCGCGGTAGCCACTGAAGCGAGTGCGCTGCGATCGGTTGTTGTCATGTCTGCCGTTTTGCCAAACGAAGCCCAGACCGAACTGCGAAGGATGGTCCGAGACTACATTCAGTACACCGCGACAACTGAATGGCCGCTCCTGGCGAAGGGAGCCGTTACACTTATCGTTAGTCCCCCCACGCTGAACAACGCACTGAAGTTCACGCTATCCCTGCCAGTCGTTACGCCCGGACAGCAGACGGCGCAGCGCGAGGTCGCGGCGTCCCTGCAGCAGGCTCTTGAAGTGCGTCGCGAGCGTATCCTGATCAGTCGCAGCGAAGTGAATGGTGTCAAATGGTTATGTCTGGCGATTCTGGCGGTGTGCCTGCTGTTCGCCATCGCATTCGTTCATTGCGACAACCGGCTGACATCTGCCGTGGCAATCGGACTGTTTTCCGTAGCACTCGCCACAACCTTTTTACTCATCCTCTCCCACGATCGGCCCTTTACAGGAGAAATCGCGCTGACGCCGGAGCCGTTGTTGCAGGTGATGCCTGAGAGTCAATGATCGTTGTCGGCCCAGAAACGGCCGCTTAACTCAGTCGCCCACGTTGTCGACGATCGGAAGTCCGTTGAGCGTATCGGCGCTGTGCCTGCCGCGCCGTTGAGCGTCACGTTACGCCCAGCCGGGTTAGTCCCCATAGATCCCCATTGTGCAAATTCATTACAGTTCACAGGCTGTTCGTTTCAAGAATGGATGTTCGTCAATCGAACTCTTCGAGTGAGAAACCATAGGCGCCGCTGTGTACGGTGCACGCCGATCCCAGACCGGCGAATCGATCTCACCCGAGGCGCTCGTTGCACCTGCTCGAATGCGGATCGGGCAACATCTTCAACGCGACACCTGCTATCGGCGACCGGATTCCAGACTGCGCCGTCGTCCTCGCGTGGTCGGCGCTTCGGGTGTTGGGATCGTTCACAGGTTCTGACCGGACCCGGTAGCCCATGGGCCGCGCGGAGTGCACAAGCTCATCACAAGGAGACAAAGCGTGCGTCAGAGTGAGGCCGTCAACGTACAGACATTTATCAATGAACACCCGTTTTCGGGGTTCCAGTGGCTCGTCTTCGCGATGTGTTTCGTTATCGTCCTGCTCGACGGCTTCGATACTGCGGCGATTGGCTTCATTGCGCCGTCGCTGGTGACCGAGTGGGGCATCAGCAAGCCGGATCTCGCGCCCGTTTTGAGCGCGGCGCTGTTCGGCCTCGCTTGTGGTGCGCTGGTATCGGGTCCGCTTTCCGACCGGATCGGACGACGTGTATTACTGCTTGGCTCCGTCACGCTGTTCGGCGTGGCGTGTTTCGCCTCGGCGTTTTCCGGCGACATCGGGCATTTGACCGTCCTGCGCTTTGTCACCGGTATCGGACTTGGCGCCGCCATGCCGAATGCGGTCACGCTGATGAGTGAATTCTGTCCCGACCGCCGCCGGGCGACACTCATCAATCTGATGTTCTGCGGTTTCCCTCTTGGCGCGGCGTTTGGCGGCTTTCTTGCGGCCTGGCTGATTCCGCACTTCGGCTGGCGCAGCGTGCTGCTGCTCGGCGGCACCACGCCGCTGCTGTTGGCTGTGTTGCTGCTGATCGCGATGCCCGAGTCGGTGCGCTATCTGGTGGCGAAGCAACACGCGGTCGAACGGATCCGTGCGACGCTGGGCCGGATCTCCAGCGCGGCCCACGAGGCCGGTTCGTTCGTGATGACGGAGTTGGCGCCAGCAGTGGCGGGTAAGCAGGGCCTGCGGGTGGTGCTGTCGCGTCAGTACATAATCGGCTCCGTCATGCTGTGGCTTGCCTATTTCATGGGTCTGGTGATTTTCTATGCGTCCATCAACTGGATGCCGGTTCTGCTGAAAGAGGCGGGACTCCCGCCGCAACGCGCCACCCTGATCTCGGCGCTGTTCCCGCTTGGTGGCGTGGGTGCCGTGCTGTGCGGTGTCCTGATGGACCGCTTCAACGCGAATCGTGTGATCGCGGTCTGCTATGCACTGACGGCGATCAGCGTGTACTGCATCGGTCAGGCGGTGGGCAATGTCGGGTTGCTCGTGCTGGTGGTGTTCGTCGCCGGAGTGTTGATGAATACGGCGCAGTCGTCGCTGCCGGCGCTCGCGGCTGCGTTCTATCCGACGCAAGGTCGCGGAACGGGTGTTGCATGGATGCTCGGCATTGGCCGGTTCGGCGGCATTGCCGGCTCTTTTCTGGTCGCGGAACTGACGCGTGAACACTTCTCGTTCGAAGGCATCTTCGCGGTTGTCGCGGTGGCCGCTCTGATTTCGTGCGTCGCGTTGCTGGTCAAGCAGGCGGCTCATCCGGGTCACGGGACATCGAAACCATTGAAGGGTGAGTCGCTCGGACACTGAGCGCCAGCTGCCGCAGCGCGGACGTGATGATTCACGGTGCGATGAGCGGAGCACTGAAGAATGCCATTGACCATATGCAGTATCTGGCTAATATCGGCCCTTCGACACGTTAGGCCAAATCGGCGACAATGTCCGGCAGGTTTTGATCGCGCGGGCAAACAGCGACGGTCCAAGGAGCGACGAAAAAGATGCCACAAACGATCTACTGTTGGCGCTGCAAGATAGATGTCCCGATGCTTACCGAAGACGAGTGGCAATTAGTCAATCCCGAAACTTTGCTCGAACAGATAAAGCAATATCGAAAAGAGACAGGGGCATCTTTAGCGGAAGCCAATCGGAACAATACGGACCTTCCCGCTCTAGTGGCCTACGAACGCATTACGGGATTCCGCGAGAGTCATGCAAACGCATTGATGCATCACCGAATCAAGCTATATGGTCCCCCATGCACTGCTTGCGGCAAAAAGCTTCGTACGTCAATCGCGAGCTTTTGTGCCGCGTGTCGTGCAAATCGCGCAGACTGGGTCACATCACATGCAACTGCATCCACGGCAGAATTGCGTGTTTGAACGTCTGTTATGCGTGACCATGGATGACTGAATCCGGTCGACACAGTCCAAAGGCGCAAGTGCCTGACAAATAGAAGCGCCACACCCGCGTCCGCTCTCTCTCAATACACCATCGCCCCCAACAACGCTGGCTCGCCAAATTCGCCGATCGACGCGTTCGATTTCTGGAAGTAAAGGGTCCAGAACTCCTTTAATGCGCTCATCGTCTGCGGATCACGATAAGCATTCTTAAACTTCGCGTCCTCAGCCAGCAAGCCTGCACCAATTACATAAACGCGCGCTCCGCCGAAATCGCCAATCAAGCCCGCAGCTGTCGCCTTCTTTATCTCCGTCCGAGGATCAATACGACGAACGGCATTGTGGGAATAGAAGCTCGATACCGAACTATTCTCAAGCATGTCCGACGCGATTAACACGACCCTATCGGACGAAGGCGAAGCCCGGACCTTGTCGCTAATATCCTTCAACGCCGCCATAATGTCCGACTTTGCGAGATCATTCGTGGCCACCGATTCGACACGCGCGATCGACGTAAGCAACGCCTTCTTCGCGTAAGCGGACTGCCCGGTCATACACGCGTCGAAGTTACGCAACGCGCGTTCACTGATATCGTCCCGTAACTTCTCAGGGATCGGTGACTCGATGACACCCCGCGTCACGACCTCCGTGTAATGCCCTTGCGAGAAAGCCGAAAAGTCGAACAACGTATAAGCGCCTGCGGGTCTTATGGCCTTCCCGGCCATCTCGGCAATTTGTGCCTGCAACTTCTCATCGAAGACAGTCGTCTGGTCAATAGCGATGAAAAGCTCATGATCGGCGCCGCCAGCAACCTGGTTTATGTGGTTGGCTGCGTAGCAGCTCGGAATATCGTTAGTGACGCCGGCTTGTATCGGCAAGGCACTCACGGTTAGACATGTTGCCGCGACCATGTGGGTGAGATGTTTATTCATTTACGTCGAATCAGGCTTTGAAAAGGTCGTCGAGCTCAGAGTCGAGCGCAAGCTTTGCTTTCTCTGCACGCTCTTTCCGAAGTTTGATCGCATTGACCACGTCAACCCGAACGGCTTCATCGAAGCCATAAATCAGTTCCTTCTTGCGCGCCACGTCAGACTCAGCCTCGACCTTAGCGACGAGCGCGTCGATGGTCGCTGTCGTCGACACTTCCTCAGAGGCTGCTACCGGCGCCGCGATAACTTTCGCGGGCTTATCGGACGCGACGTGTCCAGGTGTGGGTTGCTGAGCCGTCGCTCCGGCAGTCGAGCGAACCAGCCCGCTTTCCAGGTCCGTGAAATTTCGATGCTCGAGCACGTAGTCCCTGAAGGTCTTCGAAAAAGTCTTGCCCGAGATATCCGCGTCCTCGGCCATCCGCTTCTGAAGGTTCTCGAGCTGCGACTGCGCGATGGCCCGAAACGGCGCGTAGTAGTTGTTGTAGTCCTCGAACGTATTGAAACCCTTCGTCGTCTTCCACGCCGCGAGACTTTCCCGGCCGCCGAAACCCCACGCGAAGCCGCCAAAAATACCAACTATCTGCGTGACCACAAAAATCACGGCCAGCGTGATAAAGGCTGCAGCGCCTTCGCTTCGGGTCGACGACGACTCTTCCGCTTTAGCGCGGTCGTCTGCAGCTTTCTGGCTGGCGACCAATTCCGCCGGCATCGCATTGGCCGCCGCGAACGGATTGCCCGCGTCGGCGCCTTGGCTCATGCCCATCGCTTCACGCGTCTGCTCCGCGTTGAGGTTGCTCCAGCGCATCCACGTCGATGTACCCGCGATCACAATAATGACCGCGATCGTCAACCCCACCATGAAATAGCTGTGGCTCGTGCCAACGCGATTTGCGACCTGCGCGTAGTCGGGTTCTCCGTCATCGACAGACTGATCGTCATCGAGTTTGACCTTGCGGCTCGAAAATCGCTCTTGTGACTTGTCCTGCTTCCATTGCTTCCGGCATCGTGCAACAAGATTCGAACGATAGAGCTGATGCCCCGCGACGTGTGTCAGAAAAACCATGATCACGCACAGTACGAACACGATGGCGACCATCAACAAGGTGTGCGTATTCGCGCTCCCATCGCGAGCCATCCAGCTTCCGAGCAAATAAGAAAACCCGAGACCCTCTGCGATCACCAGGATGGTCAGCAGCGTGAGAAGCCACAACGGCGTCGGCGAGCGTCCGCTATCGTCTGACTTCGCGAGATATTCATTGCGTTTGCTGAACTCAGCCTTCGTCAGATATGAGATGAACTTGTTGTAGTCGCCGCACAGCGTGCGTTCGGAATCGGTCCAACCATCCTTGCCGTGAACGCCGTGGCGCGACAAGCGCGCCGTTTTCCCGAGAACGGGGAACGTGTACTTCCAATGATTCAGCCAGAACTCGAGCGTCGAGCGGAAAGAAAATGCACCAATCGCAAGTAGTATCACGACAACGCACCAGACTGCGGGGCCCAGATTGGCCTGAATAAAATCCATCATGATTGTTATTACCCTCTTGTTAGGTGCGTGCAATGACTGGCACGTAGTTCACCGTGAAATACTGACTGCTCCTGCGCCGAACGAGTTCGCCGGATGTCGCCTTGCCGTTGGAGAAGATGATGTCAGCGCAGTCGAACACGCCGCTGTTATTCACGAAGACTCTATACAAGACACCGCCCTTCACCGCGTAGGCATCCACGTCGGGAGACAACGTCACTTGTGGCGAGCCGTTCAGCCCGGCGTTGCGGTCGTAGTCTTTCCACACGAGCAGCGTCGGCTTTGCACCCGCAGTGTCGCCGTTGCGAAGAACCGAGACATCCTTGAGCGCGAGATACTGTCCGTTCAGCGCAGCGCCCCAACTGCTCCCATATAGATTCGGCAAATGGTCGCGCACGGGCACTGCCCGGTCATCGGAAACGGACTTCATCGCTCGCGAAACGCGCGGCCGGTCGTTCACACAGCTCTTCGCCACCGGCGCCTCATCGGCTACCGCCGATGAGAGGAGTGAGACCGTCGAAGTCGACGCCGGCAAAGCTGAGAACTGAAGGCCAAGGGTTGCGGGGAGTGCCTCATGCCAGCCGAAATCGATGTCGTCGGACGGCGCGGCGCGAGCGGACGTAATAGGCGTAGCGGGCAACGCGTTCGATGCGGCTCCCTTGTTCGTCGATCCAGATTCTGACGCAGCGTGCGCGGCCGGGGCTCCGGCTGCCGCGGTATCCGTCGCCGCGCGATTCTTGCTACCCGCGCGATGCGCCGCTTTGGTCGTCGGACTACCAGATGCTGCAGGTACAGCCGCCGCAGCCGTCTGATCGGACTGATCGGTTACTGCCCGGTAGTACTGGTATTTAGGTAGACGGCTGCTTGCGTAGCTTTGCAAAATGTCAGGCCTAGCACCGCTGAGATCGACGATCTCGACCCGACGGTTAGCGGCGCGCCCCTCCGCCGTGTGATTATCGGCAATCGGCAATGTCTCGCCCGCGCCTTGGTAGAACACATTCTCCGGCGCAATACCGTGGCTCGCGAATAGGCGTGCTACGGCTCGAGCGCGTCGCTCCGACAGGTCTGCGTTAAGTTCCGAACTGCCGGTGTCGTCCGTATGGCCGATCAGAAGAATTTTTGTTTGAGCTGCAGCTGCTTTGTCGGCCGCGCTCGACGCCTCAGCCACGCGAGTGGAAGTGCGATATTGTTCGGCAATCTCGGCGAAGTAGGTCGCCGCCTCCGGCGTCAACTCGGCCGACCCTGTTTCGAATTGGGTGTGTCGCGCAGTGTCGACGATCGTGAAAGAACTACCGACTTGCTCGGCTTTGCCTGTGTCGGGAGCACGCTCTTCGAGCGCGATCGCCGAGTAGGTGAGGTCGTGCCTGGCGGCGATTTTCGACAATGCGCAGCGCCGACTATCGACCGCATGTCCAATAAGGCCTCCGGCCAGACCGCCTGCCGCGCCGCCAATCGCCGCCGCTGCAACCTTGTTCTTGTTGGCGATCACTGCGCCTAGAACAACGCCAAGCCCCACGCCGACTGCGATACCAATGTTCCGGTTGCTATTCGCGCATGGGTCGGGGTTTGCGAATGTGCTCTCGAACACATTCAAGTCCGCGGCTTTGTCCGGATCCGTAGGCGCACCGCTTGTCTGCTGGAACTCGCCAGGACTGGCACACCCGGACAATGCGAAAACGGTGATCGTGGCGAGCCAAAGCGGCCTCGCTTTTGCTATTTCTCTCACTGAGAAACCCCTCGGAAGATATATTTTTTAGCTGCGCTAACGCGTGCACCGACAAAACGCTATCGAGACGCAACCGAAACATGCGCTCAATAACGATAACGGCAGAGGCTTGGCGAACTTTAGGAATATTTCCGACTAGTTGACCTCGGTCACGGTTCAAGGGCGACTTGGGCGGCAGCATTGTAGATAACCCTAGTTTCCGACAATGGATTTACGATGTGATAAATGTCGAGTGTGGATTGAGTGCCGTTGATCGCCATCTGGCAACAGCCGGCGGCGGATTCAACCGGTCAGTCGACATCGCTGCTCAGATCGTTAGCAATCCCTTGTGCACACCCGCGCCTGGCGGCGCAATTCTGTATTCGAACGAGCCTTAAATGACTGGAATATCCATCAGGTCCGCAAATATTGACGATGCGCAAAAGATCGCTGATTTTCATGTGAGGGTCTGGCGGCACACTTACCAGGATCTCGCGCCTGCGGAAGCATTCGCCGTCCTCAACGAGAAATATCGTGGCGAAAAATGGAAGGAAAAGCTGTCTTCGAACGACGCCAGTCAGATTGTGCTCATTGCTGAGATTGGCCGTAGAATGGTTGGGATCGGAGCCGCCGGTGGACCCTCAGAGTCGATATTCGGCGATCGCGGCGAGATTAAATTCCTTTATGTTGATCCCGACTTCAAGCGCCGGGGCATCGGCCGTCAGTTGCTTGCACGACTCGCGAGCCATTTGAGGGAAATGAACTATCAGGGGGCCGCTTTAAGCGTTGTCAAGGGAAACGACCTCGCGATCGCCTTTTACGAGGCGCTAAATGGTCGGCAGGCAGGCGAGTACATAGATCCGGGACCAGTCTGGAGATCAAAAAACGTCGTATTTGCGTGGGACGACGTTGCGAGTTTGGTCCCCTGAGAAATGTCGTCAGGGTTCTCACACGGTCGCGTGCTGTTACCCGCTGCGTTTCGACCCACCGCCGCGTAGGCGTACTGCGTTAAGCAGTGCTCGGCCAATTTCGGACCTTGGTTACAACGCCCTCCATTGCAATTCGGTCAGCATCGCGCGCCGCCGCATGCTTTCCGCCTCGATGGATAGCCAGTACAGTATGGGAGTATCGCCTCTGACGCTGAGGCGAGGCTCATTGACGCGCCGACGCAACCATTCGTCGCGGTTCGAACAACGCACAGGATTGTTATGCCCAATACCGGCTCCCCGATGCATAACCGTGGTACCGCACCGCAGCTAGATGGCGACGCACGCATTGAGGGGCTGTTGGTGGCGATCAACTCCAACAGTCGTCAGTCCTTGATGGATTTTTTGCGCGTCCATGTGGCTCTGCCGTCCTCCAGTCCGACGACTATGGACGAATATGCTGACTGGTTTGTCTCTTTCTCTCGTTTATCGCAAGGCATCGTGCTGCGTGAGATCAAGCCGGTAGAGACGAGCGATTTCACTCAGACGGTAGTTGTAGAGGACCGCATTTACTCCGCTACACATGAATTCCATTTGCGCTTTGAGCCGTTTGAGGACGGCAAGATTCTGGAGATTGAGGTCGGCCCGAGTGAGATGCAGTGCATCGCCAGGTCGCAGGCCGATTGTTTGGGACAAGTCCAGGATCTATGCGATCGAGGCGCTCGCGCAGGAGTGTTCTCGGGAACCGTGCTTATCGCACGCGGATCTGAAGTGCTGTTTGAATATGCATGCGGAGCCGCAAACAAGCGGTATGACGTGCCCAACAATCCGGACACTAAATTCAACCTTGGTTCGGCTAACAAAATGTTTACTGCAGTGGCGGTGGCCCAACTGGTGGAACGCGGCCTTCTTAGCTTCACGGATACCGTCGACCAGTACATTGACGACACTTGGCTACCGGCATCGGTGACCGGCCGCATCACGATTCATCATTTGCTCTCGCATACCTCGGGGTTGGGTAACTATTTCAACGAGACATTCTTCAGCGGCTCACGTGCCCGGTTTCGTGCCATCGACGACTTCAAGCCACTCGTGCGCGATGACCTTCCCGCCTTTACGCCGGGTGAACGATTCGAATACAGCAATAGTGGAATGCTGCTAGCCGGAGTGATCATCGAGCGGGTGACGGGCATGAGCTACTACGACTATGTTCGCGAAGCGATCTACGCACCCAGCGGTATGCTCGACACGGATTGCTACGACATCGACGCCCCGGTTCCGAATCTCGCGATGGGCTACATCCCGCTTGTCGATCCGCCGGATCGTCGGAGCGCATCTGGTTGGCGCGAGAATATTTTCGAGCATGTCGCCAAAGGTGGGCCAGCCGGCGGTGGCTACTCGACCGTGCGCGATCTACACCGGTTCGCCAACTCGCTTATTTCGGGCGCCCTCGTGGGCCCAGAAATGCGTCAAGCTCTCTGGACCGATTACGCTGGCGTGGGCTATGGCTACGGTTTCAATGTCGAAAAGACGGCATCGGGCACGATGATCGGTCACGGCGGCGGGTTCCCTGGAATCAGCGCGAGTTTCAGGGTAGCCCTGGGCACTGGATACGTAGTGATTGTCCTGTCCAACTACGACATGGGTACGTTCGGGCTTGCCCGTTGTATCGAGCACGCTGTTGATCAGATACAGCAGTGAACCGCACTGTGACCTGATATATGCGAGATCTGCGATACGTTGCCGCTTAGGGATCTAGGGCCCACGGACTGGCGAGGCGCGAATGGCCTTTTTCGGCAAAGACGGGAGGCCGCAGTGGGTCGACTCGAGCCGAGCGTCGGCTGCCGCGTTGCTCCTCGCGCATTGCAATGCCGCTTCGCGCGAAGCGTGAAAAAGACAGAACCTTCAGCCGTCTTTCTTTCGCCGGCACCTCGATGCTATTGCCATCGATAGAAACGATTTCACCGGCGCTTTTGTTTGCCCGTAGGAGAACGCAGTTGCACGTCGACGCATTGCGCGCGCAATGGAGGTCATCATGGCCGTCTTTCAGTGGACAGGAAGTGCGAGTACAGGCGATTTCTCTACAGCCGGAAACTGGCTGCCCGTAGCGGGTGCGCCGCCCGGACCCAACGACCTGGCGAAGATCGAAGGCGCTGCCGTGCCGGTCACAGGAACGGGCAACCCGGAAATCCTGTACACATCAGGCACAGTCAAATTAGCGGGGCACTTCACGGAAACCTATGGCAGCCCCGTCAATGCACAGCAGTTAACCTTGCTGCCGGGTGCCGTGCTGACTACGCCGATGGTGCACTTCGTCGTGGGCATTGATTCCCCCCCGCCAATGATCGGCAATATGACGGTGGGTGAGGGCAGCGCTGTCGTGATCGCAGGAAGCCACACACCAAATAACTACGCGATCGAGATGTCCGAACTCGCTGGGTCGAACTCGAGTCTCGTGGTCGAGGGCGCTGGCGCCGTCGTCAACGGCGGCAATCTGCCGATGTCCGTGGGACAGGCCGGCCCCAGTTTGTTGACGATCAGGAACGGCGGCGTCGTGAGCGTCGGGAATGCGGACCCGCTCATCTACCCGTGGTGTCTGGTGATCGGCAATCACCCGGGGTCCAGCGGCACGGTCCAGGTTCAGCGCGCGTCGCTGCTTGGGCACGGCGAGATCATCGTTGGTCGCAATTCGACGGGCACGCTGAACGTGGACGAAGGCGGTCTGGTCGTCGCGGAGGATCTTGCGATCGGCTGGGAACCGACGAACCAGCAAAATTCTCCACCGACCGAGGGCATCGGCGCGGTGACGGTCAAAGGGCGGGACGCCCGACTGATCGTTGATAACCAGTTGGAAGTCCAGCACATGGGAACCGGCTCACTGACGGTCGCGGATCACGGCTTCGTGTCGGCGGGCGTCGGAATCATCGTGAATGGCACGCTATCGCTGGCGAATGGGGTGATCGATACGCTGGCATTGGGCGTCAACACCGGCGCGACGCTGTCGGGCAACGGTACTGTGATCGCCGCGCAGGGTGTTGACAACAACGGCGGAGTGATCACGGCTGTCGGCAAACTTATCTTGGTCGGCGACGTCGACAATGCTCCCATCGCCCATGGCAGCTCAATGACGGTCGCCGCTGACAGCGAACTGCAGGTTTTCGGCGCATTGACCGATGATGGCACACTCTCGCTTCATGCCGACAGCGTGGCGTCGCTCGAAGCGGTGGCGTCCGGGCAGACCGTCTCGTTCGACGGCGCGCACGCCCGCCTCGTCCTGCGAAGTCCCGGCGAGTTCGCGGGCTCGATCAGCAACTTCGGGAAGACCCACAAAATTGTGCTGGAAGCCGACGTGACCAACGTCGCATTCGCTAACGGCGTACTCACCGCGACGGGACCAGGCGGCCCCGTCGCGGAACTCCAGATGATAGGTTCTTACGAGCCTCCCAACTTCCTGTTAGCGACGGGCTTCCCTGGCGTGATTACGGTTTGACAGCAGGGCCGACAGACCGCCTGCTTCATTTATCGCATCAGTGCCCGTTCGATCGTCGTGGTCGCGGGCACAATGCGTTCTTTCGTCGGCGTTGCTTCGATCTCATGATTCCAGATTGATGCGCCATTGCAATTGTTTCAACGCGCGCCTGACAATTGACTGTTCTGTAGGACGGTTTGCCGAACTGGCGCTATCGGCCAGGAGCGGTCATCCCGTCTCGCTGTCCGATAGTCATTTCCAAGGCGATCAACTTACGGGGAAAGTCTCAGTCCGCTTTTACCGTATCGAGAAACGCTCGCAGTTCGTGCTGCATAGTCGGTGCATCCAGAGCGATACTCCCGCCATGTCCAGCGAACACGCCACTGAAGCTTTCGTGAACGAGTCGCTCGAGCGAGCGAAGTTGGGTGGGCCAGTCGTACCAGCAGGCGTCTCGAAAGGCATGCAGAGCGCGCCTGCGGAAATCCCAACACAGCGAGTCTCCAGAGAAAAGGGCGTCGTTGATGAGGAACATGACGCTTCCCCGTGTATGTCCCGCCACCGGAATGACCCGAACGCGGGGCAACATCTCATGAGCCAGATCACCCGTGATTATGTCAGTGACGAACGGAGTGCCATCCGCGTCGTTTGCATGCATCCAGACGCGGGCGCCAAAGCGCTTCGCATAGATGCCTGCGTCAGCGACATCGTTGCGGTGGGTCAGCAAGATGTGATCCAATCCTCCGGCTTCCGCGATCCAGCGCTCGATGTGGCCGGACCAGCGCGGCCCGTCGATCATCAGACGCAAGCCGCCTGCAAGCGTGATGTAGCTGTGAGCGCCGTATGAAGAGCGGGCGTTATACCCGAGCCTCCAAACGCCGGGAGCCAAGGCTTGCGGGAAGAGACCTGTCGGCATCTTCAATCCTTTTGGCGGCCGAACGGCAGCCACTGGACAGATGAGGACGCTTCGCCACGCATCTTCTGTTTCCTGGTCACTGGCAGGCTGGTGATCAAACGCCGAAGCGCCGTTTCGCTCAACGAACAGATTCGGAGCGGCCGTTCGAACCGCACCGCAGTTGAAGCAAGCTGCGCTTACGTGCCAATGATCGTCAACATCACCTTTGTCCTCTGCCATAGCGCGCTCCCGGCTGATATTGGGTAGACGGTTCAAAGATAGCATCCTTGCGCGATTGAGAGTTGAGGTGCGCTTAGATTGCTCTCGCGAATACACAAGTTCTGGATTCGCTCCAACAGCAGCGCGGTTCTTGCTATCGCCGATACTCCATACAAGCACCGCCACGTCGTTTGAATGACCGCTGGACCTTAGGACCGGCCCGGCGGCAACGCCAGTGTATGAGGCCGCTGGGTCGGCCGCTGTCCGTCGTCGTCGGGCAGGTTCGGCCAGAAATGGACAGTCGACGGCAGGTGGAAGATCGTCGAGAATCGAAACCGCATGACCCGCGAAGCAGGTCGTGCGGCCGGCAGCAGGTGCCGTTTGGCGCGTAGCACCCCACGGCCAGTCGCGAACAAATGCTCAACATAATTCTTACGGACCGGCCCTGTGGACTCTTGGCAAAGACAGCTCGCTGTAGGGCTCCTAATTCTCATTGCCTTAGCGCTGACGTCTCTATTGGCCGTACGTTCGGTGCGAATTAAGCTGCGCGTGTTGGTGATTGGCCTCTTAAGCTTGCTACTGATTCTTCCCGTCGTTATTTTCCTGCTTGTTGCCCTCAGTCTTGGTAGCACTATATAGGCACCAGACATACGTGACGCCGCAGCCGCCGAAACTAGAGGCGCCTAGCTGCGTTCGGGGCGGCATTCCGAGTGGGGCCACGAGCGGCCGTTCGACAACACGGCGCAGTTCGTCGACAATCCGACGGCACCTACAAGCAAATGGGGACGAAAGTGGCGATAGACCTGGACGAAATCCACATTGAATCAGAGCGGCTTTCAATTCGGCCATTCTCCGCTGATGATGCCGATGCCGCGTTTCGCTGCATTACACCTTCACTTACCCGTTTCATGTCATGGGATCCACCCGCTAGCAGGGAGGATTTTGATCGCATCTGGCAGGGTTGGTTGCCGACGATCGCCGATGGGACGGACTTCGTATTTGCAATCCGCCAACGGCGTGACGGGAGCTTCTTGGGGCTGGTCGGACTCCATCGTGTTCGGAACACAATCCCGGAATTGGGTATTTGGATTCGGGAGGATTGCCATAAGCAAGGCTTTGGCCGCGAGGCTGTGGGACTAGTGGCGAGGTGGGCAAGCCTGGCACTTGGCATTGAGAGCTTCGCCTACCCGGTAGCCGAAGAAAACAGCCCCAGCCGCCGCATCGCCGAATCTCTCGGCGGTGTCATCGTGGAGCGGCGTGAGACAGCCAAATATATGTCCGTCATCTACCGAATACCCCAACAATTGACCCGCGACGAGATGGGAAAGATATAGCGTGGGGCGGCGAGCTTCGGCCAAGAGCCGCCGGTCGGAGCCGCCTCCTGGATCGTCGACAATCAGATGACCGGGACAAGACCGCCACTCGGCGGCTCGGATAATCTAGAATCGGCGCTCATTTCCGACATGTTCACGTTACATCATGAGTTACCTCCCGATCGTCCGCCTGGCGGATCGCACAGACGCTACGGCCCTCCAGTCGTTGTATTGCCAGTTGGTTGACGACGTGAACGTGAATGTCACCGAGTCGCAGATTCAAATGATCGCGGAAGACGCGCGCACTCGGTTGTTCGTCTGCGAGATTGACGGCGATGTCTGCGCTACCGTGCTGGTCTCTCTTTGCGCCGACGTGATGTATGCGGGCCAGCCTTTTGCCGTGATTGAAAATCTCGTCGTCGATCATCGATGTCGCGGAAATGGAATCGGGCAGGCTCTACTACGTGAGGTTGAGCAGTATTGCTTATCGCGGAATTGTTCGAAGATGATGCTGCTTAGTTCGGCCTCCCGCGCCGACGCACACCGATTCTTTGAGCATGTCGGGTTCCGTGCCGACCTCAAGCGTGGGTTTGTGAAATACCGCCGACAGTTTACCCCAGCCATCTGAGGGGCCGCCGTCGCTAGCTGGTTACTAGCGTCAGGCCGCTCCGCGTTGATTAACGCGATACGCTTGTCACCTGCCGGCCAAAGGGTAGCGCCCGACGTATGCACCTGAAAGCGGCACTCACGGTAATACTGCCCAAGCCAGCAGTGGTCCGCTCTATTCCACAGTCCGAGAGATATTAGAATCTCGCCTTCCTCGTCGAGCTTGTTCGGAGGGGAAATTTCGTGAGGAACGAATCATATGGGTAGTCGTGAAAGGTTCGCACTTAGTGCTAGCGTTTTTGCTTACGTCGAATTCGATAACACCGTGTTAATGCTGCGCCGCTCGAATACCGGGTGGCACGACCGCGATTTCAGCCTTCCGGCAGGTGCGCTGGACGGCAAAGAGCGACTGGAAGTAGCTGCCGCTCGGGAACTCGCGGAGGAGACTGGCCTGATCGTTTCATCGGCATCGTTCCGCCTTGCCCACACCATTCACGTTCGCAATCCTGACGGGACTGAATGGCTCGGTTTCTTCTTCGCGACATGCAAGCCGGGAGGTGAACCCGTACTGATCGAGACCGATAAACATGACTTGCTGGCATGGAAAGATAAATCGAATCTGCCAAACAATACGATCCCTTATGTTCGCCAAGCCATAAGCCGCATTCGTGATGGAGTCACCTACTCAACCTACGGCTGGCCGTGATATTGGTTGACGGCCACCTTAGGTGACGTCGCGGGTCCGCGACTGCCGAGCGTCCGCTTTGTGTTGAGTTGAAGGTCTCTGGTGGGTCGCGCGCCGTCGAATAAGCTCAACGAAAGAACCGGGTAACCATGCGGTTTGCATGGGACGGTGACCGGCCATGAATGGACCTTCGACAACCACGCATGAATCGGTGACAATCCAGGCCACACGGCCGAATCTCAGCTATCTGGACCGCCCCCGCTACGGTCATCGTTTGGAAAGCAGCGCGGCGTCGTGTCGGTCTTCATCGACAGAGGTCCGGCAGTATCGGACTATCTATCACTCGGTCCAGCATGAAGGAAAGTCTCTTCTGGAAAGAAGGAGGGTCTTTAATTGCAAGTACGCAGCGTTTCCCCGACCGATCTTGAACAACTACTCCTTCTCTATCGCCACCTGCATTCAGCCGACGAAGCGCTCCCGGATGAACCGGCTATTCGCTCAGTCTGGAATGAGCTTATGGCAAACCCTCGTCACACACTGTTCGGTGGATATGTTGGTGGTGAGCTGGTTTCTAGCTGTGCCCTGACTGTCATACCAAATCTCACACGTGGTTGCAGGCCTTACGGTGTCCTGGAGAACGTTGTCACTCACATCGCTCATCGCGGGAAGGGCTACGGCAAAGCAGTGCTTCGAGAGGCGTTGACATGGAGTTGGTCGGCCGGCTGCTATAAGGTCATGTTGCTGACGGGAAGAAAGGATAAAGCAACGGTGCAGTTTTATGAGTCAGCGGGATTTGACGGACATGAGAAGCTCGCATTTATCGCGAAGCCAGGAAGGTAATCCATCTAGCGCGTCGACTTCCTGACATTAATTCCCCGTTCTGGGTCGCGTGCTGCCGATCGCAGCCGCGCAAGGTTGAAGCGCGCATGCTATTCGCATGAATTGACGCCCTGCCGGCAGGGATCCCCCGACGTCTGCGTCGGACCGGGTTCGGCCATATGCGGTCGGTCGGGACAGGTGCGCAAAGCGTCGACAAACAGCGGGAACACACGCCACGCGCGTCTCACCTGCTACAGCGGCCCAAAAGTCCCGGCGATCAGCGTTGGCGCAGTTATGGAGCCTTTGCCGCCGCCGCCGCGGGTTTAAGCGGATCCACAAGACTGTAGTTGTAGAGTTCCCAGTTAAGGTCATCCGCGCTCGCGCCGTAGTAATAATTCGTGCTCTCGTGCTTGATGACGCGTTTTACGGATGGCGCATACCAGTAGGTTTCCGTGAATGTGCTCCCGCGGTGGTATGCACCTTTTACGACGCGATCAACCTCGCCGCGTGCCACGAGTCTGAAAGCAAAAAAGTTGCCGGCAACCACGTGCACAATCTCCACCCCATCCACTGTAACGTGATGCGCAACCCAGCTTGTCTCCCGCCCGGTTGCCGTGGCGGTATAGTTCTCGTCCCAGCTTGCCCCTACTGAGAGCGGGAAGTGCACATAACCGCGCCCAGGGCGATACTGCGTCGGACCAGATACAGTCACGGCGCCCGCGCTATTCAGGTCGATTTCGTATGGGTTTCCGCTGGTCGTTTGCACCGCTATCCGGGTCTGCTCAGGCGTCACCTCGATTACTGTCTGACGCGGCGGGTGCTGCGAGCTCGGGTCCCCCCGGGTTGGCCCAATGGCCCATGTATCGCCCACCCGAAAGACAGGCGTATCGGCCTGCGAAACCGGCTGAATCGTCGATTGCTCGCCAGCCGCCGTAGTCCCAAACAAGGGTGACAGGACCACCAATAGTGCAATTCTCGCTGCCTTTCGGTGGCCACGAAGCACGCAGCATTTGTCGAAAAGAGATCCTTTCATCGTGTTGGTCGCTCTTTGCGAGAACTGGAGAGCCTCTGGCTCGCGCTAGCCATCGTAAGCGATAGAGAAACTACCGAAATCTTTCTGGCCAGTTGCGATGTGGAATTCCTCCAGAAATATTTAACCTGAAAGCGCTCGCGCGATGTGCGGTATCACGCATACGGTGGTACCGGCACAACAACACCGGTCCGAGCCCGACGTCGCTAGGGACGCAAGCCGTGATCGCCGCGATCGATGGTTGCCGTAACTGGTCAGTGCGGCATCCGATGCCACGGGTTTTCGGCGATATGCGGCCGCAGACCGGCGGTTCCAGCGGGCTGCCGGACATGAGAACGCGAAGGTTCATGTCCGGCCACTTTGCGACGTTCGACCTCGTAACCTGATTCGTCGACAATCGGGCCGGCAGTGCACTCCGGTAGACTTTGGTTATTGCCAACCTCGCGGCGACAACATGGACACCCAGCTTCTGGTTATATGCGGGCTTACATTCGTAATCCATGTGATCGCGACGCTTGCGTATGCGGTACGGATCGCTGGTGTTCGCACGCGCCGTATCGCCGTGTCATTTTCTCTATTCGGGATCATCGCCCTGGTTTCCCGGACGGCAAATTCCTTTCAAGGACCATTCATAGCGAAGCGGGTTGAGCTAGACATTGCTCATCACATGGAGCACGGTCTGCTCGGCGACTTTCGGCTTTTCCTGCTGACCGCCACGGTGGCAAGCACTGTCGGTGCGTTTCTAATTCCCACGTTCCAGCGTTATTTCAGCCGCGCTGTCGATCACTTTCAAGCAAACCGCTCGATCCCTCGCCTGCTGCTCCATATCTTCAGCCGCGGGGGCGTCAGCTACATTCGGCTTGGAGCAAGGCTTCCGTCCCGGCACAACGTCACCCAACTGGCAACTGGCGCAGGCGTTTCCTGGAAAGTTATAGGACTGAACGTTATCGCGATGGCGATCTGGACGGTCGGCGTTTTCGCATCGCTTTATGCTGGATACTTGAAGCCCGATTTGCGGGTTACATGCGCGAATCTATCATCAGTTATCAATGGCTTTGCGACCGTGGTATTGGCAGTCGTCATCGATCCGCAAGTCTCAGTGATGACGGACGACGTAATCGAAGGCCGGATTTCGGAAAACAGCTTCCGGCGGGCAATTACAACTCTCGCGGGCGCACGCGTTCTCGGGACACTGTGTGCGCAGGCGGTGCTCGTTCCAGCGGCATTTATCATCGTTCGTATCGCTGAACTCATTTAGCGCGGCGACCAATACTGGAAATCGCGAAGGTCTCTTGCGCGTCGGACCGAGCCACACGTGTCCAGCAGCCAGTTTCGGTTGTTCGACACGATCGCCTGAATCGTTGAGAGTCCAGGGTATTTAGGCCCGTCAAGCCTTTCACGTTCATTGACGACCCTCAGAATATGCTTTCAGCTTCCTTCATTGTCCGGGCTGCTATACCGCAAGACGCTGCGGCATGGTGTTCGTTGCGTCGCGTGCTTTGGCAACATGTGAGCGATGACGACCATATCCGCGAAGCTGAACGACTGCTTGCCGACGGGGATCGTTTCGCGACGTTCATGGCGTTTTCTTGCGAAGGTGACCCAGTTGGTTTCGCCGAAGCCACGGTGCGTCACGACTACGTAAACGGTTGTAAAGCGTCGCCGGTGCTGTTCCTCGAAGGTATTTATGTCGTTCCGGTCGCGCGTCGGCAAGGTATTGCGAAGGCATTGTGTGCCGCTGTTGGTCAATGGGGCTTGGCACACGCTTGCACAGAATTCGCATCCGATACACCGGTCGACAATATCGACGGGCAAGCGGTGCACCGCGCCCTTGGCTTCGATGAAACCGAGCGCGTGGTCTTCTTCCTGAAGCGGCTTATATAGACCGGTTTGGAAATTCACGAAGACAGCTCAACGGAGATAAGAGCTATGACCTCGAGAAGCATTCGCAGAGCAACCGCGGAGGATGTACCGGTACTTACACAGATCCGGAACGATGCGCACGCAAAGAAGGTAGCTCATGGTGATTATGCGTGGGGCAGGGAAGGAGACGGATTTTCCGAAGGGTGGGTACTAAACAGTATCTCGCGAAGACAGGTGTATGTTGTCGAGCAAGACGGTGTACCCGTGGGGACGTTCTCTCTGGATTGGGACGATGAACTGTACTGGGGGCGCCAAGAACCTATCGCGGGCTATGTGCACGGACTTTCTGTGAGAAAGGGTTTTAACGGTCGTGGACTTGGCAGATTTGTAATCGATTGGTGCGCTGATTTGGTGAGCGCCTTGGACCGACGTTTTGTTCGGCTTGGGTGCGATGCGAGAAACACGAAGCTATGTGCCTACTATGAGTCGCTTGGTTTCGTCCGGGTAGGTATCGCGCCAACACCCGAGCATGGCGACTATATCGATTCACTGTACGAGAGATCGGCTGACTAACTTTCAATCGGAGCGCCGAGGCTCGCGCATGGCTGACTATACGGCCGAGGCACGCACGAGCAATTGCGGAAGTCCGGGCCAATGACCGCTTTTGAGTTTGTGGAGCGTTCCTTTCGGGTCGGTCCATGCCGCATGTATCACGCGAGCGTCGAGGCGACTGTGAGACACTGCGCCCACGAAAAGAAGTTCACCGTCGCATACATAATCATGCGTATACGTTATTGAAGGGAGGCACAATGCCAGCATTCGTGCACGTCAATCTACGCGTCATCGACTCCACCAAGCAGGCCGCGCTCGCTCCACGCTTTCAGGCGGCGCTAAAAGAGGCGGGCGGGAAGATTCTACATTTTGGTCCTGTTGCGCAGGTTCTAGAGGGGGATGAGGTGCCGTTGCCGATGGCCGGCGTGTTCGAGTTTCCGACTCTCGCCCAAGCGCTAGCTTTCTACAATTCCGAGAGGTATGCGCCGATCAAAGTCGAACGTCGGGAAGCCCAGCAAGCGCGGATGTTCATAGTCGAAACGCCCTCGTGAGTGACCGCTTTCGGAAGGCGCGACGGTCCCAAATGGGTCGCGTGCTGTCTATCACCGGCCCGTGAGTTTAGGGCCCTGTTTCCGCGTCGGTGACCTGCTGCAGGATCGCTTCGAGCGTCGAGATGACCTCATACGTGTGCTCAATCAGATCGCGTTGCGCGAGCAATAGCCGGTGGCCGTTGCGACTACGACCAGCGCAAGGACCGGCACGCTGCGCCAGTCGACCGCGCGCATGCATCGTTTCCAACGTGGCAGTTCCGCGGCGCTACCCGCATTAAAAGCGCATGACCAACGCAACACCGGCGACCATCAGTAGCGCACCCGCCAGCCTCGGCCAGCTCAGCGCATGTTCCGGCACACCGATCAGCCCGAAGTGGTCAATCGCGACAGAGGCCACCAGGTTCGCGCATATAGTCAGCCCGTTCAGCGTGCCCACCCCTACCTTTTGCACAAGGGTCAGCCCGGCGAATACGGCAACCGCGCCAACGATGCCGCCCAACGGCGCCCACCATTTCATGTTGCGCAGATCGGCCAGAGTCGGTAATGGATGCGGCTGAATGCAGAACAGCGCTATCGCCAGAAAGGTCACCAGCAGAAATGAGACGCTCGATGCGAGCCACGGATTGACGAGCGAACCTTTGAGCTGGCCGTTGATGGGCGCACCGGCCGCCTGCAGGATGCCGGCGATAACGATGAACGGGTACAGCCAGATGCCGTTGAGCATGGTCGACCTCCAGTTTCAACCGAAAAAGATGCGCGCCGCGAGCGCACAGGCGAGCGCGGGAAACATCACGACGCCTCCCACCTTCAGAAAATCCAGAAATCCCACGTTCTCTCCTTCACGGCGTATCGCGTTCAGCCAGAGTATGGTCGCAAGCGACCCCGTGACTGACAGGTTCGGACCGAGGTCCACGCCGATGAGCAGTGCATCAACGATGCGTTCTGGGCTGTGCGCCTGCATCAGTGTGGAACTTGCGACCAGGCCCGCTGGCAGGTTGTTCACCAGATTGCATGCGACTGCCAGCGCGGCACCCGCAATTAACCCGGCTGCCGTTTCCCCGGAGCGTGTGGCCGCCGCAAGGGTGCGCGCCAGCATCTCGATCACGCCGGTGTGCTCAAGCATTGCGACCAGGACGAATAGCCCGGCAACAAGCGGCAGTACATCCCATGAGATTTCCTTGACGACCGGCCACGGTGAACGACGCTCCGTTAGCATCACCGCAAGGGTTGTCAGCACGCCGAGCAGCGCGGTCGGCAGGCCGAGTTGCATATCCAGGGCGGAGACGGTCATCAGGGCGAGGGCCGTCGTCGCAATACCGGCAAGAGAAATACGTCCGCCCGTAGTGAGCGGCACCGGCTCAAGCTCAGACTCGCACGTCCCGTCGAGCGCGCGACGCTGCGTTACGCGCAACATGGCGAACGTGACGATGACCGAAAGCACCGAAGGCAACGCGAACCGGGCGAACCATGGCCCGAGCGGCGGCACGTGATTGCCGTACAGTACAAGGTTGGCAGGATTCGAGATTGGCAGTACAAAGCTCGCGGCATTCGCGATGAACGAACACACCAGCAACAGCGGTAACGGCCTGGTTTTTGCCGCACGCGCCGCGGCGAATACGGCGGGAGTGAGCACAACTGCGGTCGCGTCATTCGACAGGAACGTGGTTGTGACAATACCGACGCCGTAGACCAGGACGAACAGCCGCTTCGGCGATCCACGCGCGTGGTTCACAGCCTGCACGGCCACCCAGTCAAAGAGGCCTTCGCGCCGCGCCACCTCTGAAAGCAGCATCATGCCAATCAGAAAGAGGTAGACGTCTGCCCCCTTGCCGACGGCCTGCCAGGCGAGATCAAGGGGAAGAAGACCAAGAATGATGAGCAATGCCGCGCCGGCCACGGCCCAGATAGCCTCAGGCCAGCGGAACGGACGTGCTATGACGCCGAATGTGGCTGCGGCGGCAATACCCCATGATGCCCAGATTGAATTCATGAATCTCCCGGATTGAGTGAGTCAGGTCGCCGCGGCAGGCTGGGAAGGTTCTGGCGCAACTTCTGCGTCGCCGTCTTTGCAG
The DNA here is from genome assembly GCF_900141745.1 of Paraburkholderia phenazinium. Taxonomy (NCBI): domain Bacteria; kingdom Pseudomonadati; phylum Pseudomonadota; class Betaproteobacteria; order Burkholderiales; family Burkholderiaceae; genus Paraburkholderia; species Paraburkholderia phenazinium. Next base: position 2,194,210 of record NZ_FSRM01000002.1, read on the forward strand.
GCCTGCCGCACTTCGGCGCCGAACAACACCCAGACCGCGACCGATCCCACTGCGATACCGCCAAGTGCCAGAAACGCTGCTGGGTAACCGAATGCGTGCGCAAGATATCCGCCAAGCGCCGGACTCAGGCCTGCCCCGACACCCTGAACAGTCATGACGAGTCCCTGTCCTACGTTGACGCGTCCCGTTCCCTGCAAGAGGCGGACAACGAGTGCTGGCACGGCGACACTTTGTAAACCGGCACCGATCCCGTCAAGCATCTGGACCGGCCAGATGCCCCATAGGCTGACCACATGGGCGGCGATCAGCCCGCGCAATGGCAAAGCCAGGAACGACAGCAGCATGACCCACCAGTAGCCGCGCCACCGGAACAGACGATTCGCCGCAAGCGCCGCCACAACCATCACCGACTGGGCAATGACGATTGTCTCGGCCGTTGCAACACTGCCATTGGCCCGATGGCCGGCAACGAGGGCGAGGCCGTATAGCGGCAGCATCGCGGCGTTCCCCAGGTGGAACAGTCCCAACGACACCGCGAGCGCAAGCAGTGGCCGGTGCCGCAGGAGCATCTTCCAGCGCTCCGCTGTATCGGGATCGTGCGTTTTGTCACGGTGGACGAGCCCGCGCGCCGCGTCGTGGTCAATAGAGTGGGCCGGGATCGCAAGGACTGACGCGAGCGAGAGTAGCGCGAACGCGATGCTGAGTAAAAAGACCGCTCCATAACCGAAGCGCCAGCCCAGCCAGCCCGACAACGCGGCGGCAATTACGTTGCCCGCGTGGTTTGCAACCTGGTTGCGGCTGAACTGGCGATCGAATCCGGCACGATGGACGAGGCCAAGACAGATGCCCGCCAGGGCCGGCCCGATGGCCGCTCCTGTCACCGCGGTTGCGACCTGCGACAGCGCGACGACCGGCCACGAATTCGAGACCCATAGCAATGCAGAGGCAAACATCGTCATCACGCAGGCAATGACCACCACCGCGCGCTTGTATCGGGTTGCGTCGACGATCGCACCTGCGGGCGTCGTCGCCAGCATCCCGGCGATGCCGCCCACCGTCATCACGGCGCCGATCACGCCAGGACCCCAACCCCGCGCTTGCAGAAAGACTCCGACGAATGGACCGATTCCGGCCTGCACGTCAGCCATGAAGAAGTTGGTTGCATCCAGCGCGTGGAGTGTGGAGCGGGCGGCCTTGCTCACCACTTTCTCCCGTTACGATTCGGTCCGAGCTGGGTACCCAGGATGTGCTTTTCTTCCCACGCACCAATCGCATCGCGGTCACTGCCATCGGCCCGTGGTTCATCCGTTTCGTCGAATGTCGTCGTGGCTTCGATGCGGTCGAACCCTGTGGAGCCGGCCTGGTCGGTTGCGCGAACGGTAACCTTGAATGTTCCCTCGGGGATTTTGCAATCCAGCGTCCAGATTTCTTTCGACGCGACGAAATTCATCGGTTGCCAGTCACTGTCGTCAATCCTGCAGTCGACCCGCGTGACACCTCGTGCGCTCCATGCCTTTGTCCTGACCGTGGTTTGACCTGAGGGCACGTGATTGGGTAAATGAGGTCGGGTGATCAGTCGCCTGTCGGCTGGCGAGGTAATCATCGCGACAGGCCATGGCTCATCCAGGGGTTTGAAGCGCCAGCTCACTACGCCTTCATCCACCGCGAGGAGTGAGAAGCCGACCGGTCCTTCCTCTATCTGGCCGGTTGAGCGTGTCGATGCGTAGATGGTCCTGCCGTCGTTCGCGAGTTCGTTGTAGTGTGTGTGTCCCATATCAACCACCGCGACGCGAAACTCCTGCAGCATCCCGTGGAAAGCGTTGGCTTCCACAGAGTCGGCGAGGTCTGCCGGATACGCATGCGCGAAGACCACCAACTCTCTGCCTTCTGCCGCAGCACTTTGTAGCACCGCCCGGAGCCAGGCGAGTTGTGACTCCCCCAGTCTGAAGTCGGGGCCGCCTGTACCGGCCGAAACGTAGTCCAGGAAGATGCAGCGGTAGCCTCCCACCGTGATTACCTTCGGGACATGCTCTGCACCAAGCACGTCGTGAAATGCATGCAGGTTGCCCGACTTGAAGTCGTGGTCGCCCGGGATGATGTGAATTGGGAGCTCGAGCTGGTCCAGTTCGCTGCGTAGAATTTCGTATTGCCGGGCTGTTCCGTCGTCGGTGTTGTCGCCGGGTAGCACGACAAAGTCTATCCGCCCCGCGAGATGCGCGTTGTCCTGCAGGACAATGTCGCGTAGAGCGAGATGGTTGGGCAGTCCGGCATTGGTCAGATGCAGGTCCCCAATATGCATCCACACAAGCGGCCCGCCGCGTGTTGAAATCTTCGATGCCTGTTGTGCGTTTTTCTCTTGTGCCATCTCGCGTTTCTCCTTCGATGAACTCTTCGGTATCAGGTCGGGTTCGGGGGCACTATTCCGTCGACGCCGAAAGACTGTCAGCGTCGACCAGTTCGGCGATGTCATCGACCTCGATGGTTTTGCCGTACCGGTTCTTTACCCCGTGCCCCCAGACCTGGATATGGACGCCGGGTGCGAGGTAGCTGGCCAGCTCTGCAGCGGCGTGCGGGGGGCATACGAATTGCCGTTCCGTCGGTCAGCAGCGCGCCGCGAAGTTCACCTTTTGGTCCATATAACGAGAGCTTGATTTCGCCCATCGCCTCCATTGGGCGCTTCTCAACGTGGGGCTTCTCATGTTTCTCACCGTCGTGATGCGGTCCTTCGTCGACAATCGTGACGCCCGTGCCAGACGTCAACTGAACGGCAGCCACGACGTCGGCCTCGCGGGGCTTCACACCGCGCACGCGCACCTTGTCGCCAATGCCAATCAGTTTTGCGACCTGTCTGGACAGATGTGGTGGGAAATGCACCTGTCTGTCGTTACCGAGGATGAATCCGTCCAGTTCTCCGTGTGGATTCAAAAGGAACTGGGTGACGGTGCCGCGCGTCTCCTGCAGGCATTCCGGGTCAATCCAATGCATGGTGTAACTCCGATAAAAATGAAAATCAGTTGGGAATGTCGTTGTACAACTGCGTGACATTGCCCGGGGTCCCGAAGGCTATCGCTTGCAGCGCCTCGCCGTATTGGTTGCGCGTTCCGTATCCGGTGGCGGCGACGACGACGTCTGGTCGCAGGAGATTCGCAAACTGCTGTGCGACCGGTGGCGGCATCTTGATGATCGTTCCATCACGGAGCATCACGCCGTCGGGCTCTCCCCGTGGCGCGGTCGTGACGCGTGCAACGGTGCCTTTGGCACTTAGCCTGACCAGTCCTGCGCCGCGCAATGCTGGTGGAGCACGCAGTGCATCGACTGGCGGCGGCTGGTCGACGACCTGCTGTGACGTTCGTTCATTTGCGATTTGCTGCGCAGTGATGTTGCCCGCACCGTCCCGAAAGCCCGCGATCCGGACCGCGTCCCCTTGATGTATGACGCTCACCAGCTGCGAGCCCATATGTGGCGGGAAGTGGACGAGCGAACCATCGGCCAGAAGAAATCCGTCGACGTCGCCTTCCGGGTTGATCACGAAGCGGCTTACCGTTCCGGTTGCGACGGCAGACTGCTGCTGCGCCGCTATGGGAGCGGGTGCAGGCGGTGGGGGCGGCGAGGGCATGGTTGGCGCCGCGCCGCCCGGCCCGCCAGCAACCGGCGGAGGGACTGGTAGACCAGGCCCCGGAGCGGGAGGGGTTTGCGCGACGCAAGCGATTGTGACGAGGCAAAGCGATAGGGCAGCACCCCGCGCAATTTTGGAAGCCGAATTAGTACGGCTCACAGGCTCACGCTGGCGGCACCCGCGGATGAACTGTTTTGAGGACATGATGCTCTCCGTTGAATGACACGGAGACATTTGCAAGCGCTATGCCATGTTACTCAAGCCCTGAAGGGGAGGGCCCTGCGGACAACCCAGCGACGCAAGTGTCGAGAGGCCCGACACCTCGCGTCGGATTGCTTGACACTTCATTCGATCCCGAGTGCCGAGAGCTTGGCATAGGGCGTTTGGCGGCTAATGTCCAACTGGCGAGCAGCATCGGCGCGGTTGTTGTCCGCTGCGGCCAACGCGTGGGAAATCATCGTCTTCGCGAAAACACGCCGAAGCCGATAGGGCGGAGACGAACAACTACATGAAGAAGGGGGCACCTGATGAGATTCGAACCGATCGAACCGACTTTCGGACAAGCTTCCGCTGCTGATGTCAGCCGCGTTGTGACCGTGCGACGCGTCAAAAGCTGACGTTGATGGGCGCTGAGTGCAATGTCGGCGGAAGTATCTGCTTTATTCGATCCAGCGCACAGGGGCAGAGTTTATGGTTGAATCGATTATTCGGGCTTACACCCCCTGAATCGTTCATGGATGACATTTCTGTTTTCGGGCTGAGTGGTCACGCACTCGACTCACTGAAGCGCGATATGGAATTCGTGAAAGCCGTAGATATATTGCTGAGCATGGGGACGCGACTGGAGTTACAGGACAGTCGATTGACCCTCACCGTCGGCGAATCAGTAACCCGTTTGGAGCGATGGCAGAACGACGAAAGACCGCATCGACAGAACCTCGATACCCGGTCGGATGGCTGTTGTCGGCGAACGTGAAGGACCGCCCGGGGCGCGTGCTATCGATCGCCGACCTTTGAGTTTCGGGTGTCGCATGCCGATTGCATCGGGCAGTCATCGGCCAACAAGAGACGGTCGGTGCGAGCGGCCGAATCGTCGACAATGCAACTCGGGTAGCTAATGCGACTGCTGTCGCTGGCTAATCCATGTGCTCGATGTCCGGGGGCATTTCAACCCAGGAGTGCATGCGTTCTTCGTACACGGAGAAGGTCGGGGCAGGAAACGTCGGGTCTGCGAATGCCCCGACGGTGATGATGATGCTGTCTTCGCGTTCCTCATTGGTGTAATACACCGTGGAACCGCATGTGGGGCAGAAATGGAACGTGCTCTTGCTTCCGCCGTCACCAACCCGAACGAACGTGTTTGAGGTACCGGTAATGGTCACCGACTCTGCGGGAAATCGAGCCTGTGCAGCGAACACGCTACCGGTTCTGCGTTGGCAATCGAGGCAATGGCAAACGGAAACGCCGACCGGGGCACCCGATGTCGTGGCTGTGAGTTGGCCACAAGCGCAACTGGCAGTTCGGTTCGTTTCGAGCATCCTATTCGCGCTCCCTCAACTCGGTGATGTACACATCTGGTGTCAACGCTTCGGCGTAATCCGGTATAAAAACCTTGGTCTCAGTCGTGTGTGGGCACCTACTGAGAAGCGCGTTATCTTACCTCTTCAAAAAATCGATTTTGCGTTACGAATGCCCGCTTCCCGAAAAGCCTAGAACTCGTCGTGGGGCACGTTATGCCAGTCACATGAGACGCTCTTCGGCCAGGAAGGGACGGTCGCCAGCGCAATCGGCGGGCCGTTTGTGCGGCGGCTTCGGCTCCGACATCAGCCATTCGCGATTGGCGGGTAACCCCACGGGATAGGTTGCAGATTTTTGATGGGAGGCAGTTGCGTGCGCCAAAACGACTGACCTTTTTCTTCGTCAAGCTGGTGGCACAACGCATAAACCACTACGTCAGCAAGTTGCAACAGTGGATCCTCAGCGGTAGTACTGATTCGTGGCGAAAACTGAAACACTGAACCTGGCGCGGCTCCGATGTCGGAAAAGCCCTGCAGCAGGTTGTGCGCCTGCCTACTGCCATTGCCAAAGAGTTTTGCTTGTGTCTTATCCGCTGAGGCAACGATTTCCACAGCATTGAATCTCGACAACTTGCGATCAGCCCAGGGAACAATCATGGACGTTTGCGAGAGTAGGCTAATAAGCCCTTTGGGGTCGTGGTGGACCGCAAGGTCTATTGGATTCGCCCGTTGTTGATCAGATAGCGTTAGCGTATCGCCCAGTTTTGCGGAGAACTCGCTAAGACGTGCGTGAGCGAACTTCACGTGCATGCCGTAGTTATTCAGCAACAGCAAACAGCGAAGCACGGTGTTCTGCGCGTCTTCCCGCGTGAGATGCCCTAGCCCAGCCTTCTCCCGTTGATGAAATCCAAAGAGTACGCGGCAATGAAGCGGCGTGCTATGCGGTATCTTGAAGCCGTCCTTTATGCGATCTAGCTCCCGGGTGACTACCCCGATACGCGAGCGCCGCAGGCCGATCAGCACGTATCCGCAAATGTCGTTGAACTGGCAGTCGTCGCCGAAGGCTACATACGTCGAATCGGATGCATTACCCACTTGAATGGTTTTCGTGTCCGTCATGCGATGGGCACCGTCCGAGGTTGATTACTTACGCCCGTCAGAGCCATCCAAGTTCCCTCATTGCTTGGTCGATCACGGTTTCCCATTGTGGCGGGCAGGGTTTTCGCCGCTCGCCTGTACGCCGGGAATTCACCGGCAGTCCGTTCACTACCTTTCGATGAGCAATCCAGCACGACTGCATGACGCGCCCGTGCGACGCGCGCACGTGTGCCTGTAGTGCTTTGTAGGTGGTTCTCATTGTGATCTCCGCTGGGTGTGTAATCGTAGTCACCCCAACGGGCGGACGGCAAGCACGAAAATGTTGATCTTGGTCGATCGATACGCCGATCTTTGCACGGGCATCTGTCGCCGCGAGACAAGTATGCGTACCGTTATCTCAACCGCCGCCCCAGCCGCATCCGACTTACCGGCCGACTCACCAGTGAGTTTCCTTGAGCGACGTGCACCACCGACAACATCGACGGCCCTACGGCCGCTGTACCTCTAGCAAACGGGCATCCGTTTCCCGGCACGTGGAAGTCTGTTCAGGGTCGCTTTGGTGCGCTCGCCGTCGGCCCGGTTTCGGCCAACAAGAGCCGTTGACGATTTTGATCGGGCGGCAGAAATCAGCTTGATACCGGTCGTTCGATCACCGCCGACGGATGTTTCTGTTAGAGCCTCTTTCGCATGCACATGGCGGTTGACGGGCACAGAGTCGCGAACTGCCTGCACAACCGCACGTCGCCGGGCACGTCATCGCGGCTTACCCGCTCATAGCCAGCTCGTTCAAAAAAGCGCTCAGCAGTCGTAGTCAGCAGCCAGACTTCCTGTTGGCCGAGTGAGCGTGCGTTGTCTTCGAGCAGTTCGACCAGCCTCCTTGCGACGCCTGTCCCGCGCCATTCTTGCTTGAGGGCGAGCGATCGTAATAGCACACTCGAACCAATCTGCTCAAGGCCACCGCTACCGACAATCGTTCCGCTTGCGTCTTCGGCAACGAGGAATCCTTCGATGAGTGCCGTCGAGAGATCTTCAACAGGCAGATCATTCGCGTTTAACAAGTTTTGGATCGTGCCGAGGTCGGCTTCGTTGGCGTTTCTTATCTGCATGGCAGTATGCTCACTCGAGACTGACCTGATGTTTGCCAAAATTTTTGCCGGAGGCGAAGCGTATGGCGAGAATGAACGCAGCAGCCGAAATCAGCGACACCAACAGAACGGTCCATTCGACAGGCACATAATTGCTGCCGACCGTCCAGATCGCCGCGGCTGAAATCGGTGCGATCCCCTTGGCAATGTTCGAGGGCATCGATAGCAGTCCGCTCACGGCTCCATAGCCTTCCGTCCACATCACGTCCTGCACAATCGTCCCGCGCAGGATCGTCATCATGCCGTTTGCGCCACCGTAGACGACCGCGAACAGGATCAGCAACGCAGGCGACGTGCCTGCGCACATAAGAACAACAACCGATGCGGGAAACGCTGTTGTAATTACGACGCCGACAATCGACGGACGAACATTGCGGCCGACCGTGAACCACAGCACGCGCGCAAGCACCTGAGCCGGACCGATCACCGCCATGGTCATCAGGATCATGGCTGGCGACACTCGCCGCTCCGCCATAAGCGGGACCAGGTGGAAGGTCAGCGCCGCAAATGTCGCATAGTAGGCCGTGAAACAGACCGCAAGCGCCCAGAATGTCGGCGTCCGTAAAGCGCGCCCGGTTGCCGCTGCGTTGATCGCCTTCAGCGCGGCCTTGTAGTCCCGATCGTCTTCGCGAGACGCATCGCGACCGATTGCGAAAACATGTATGGGTAGACAGATTGCCAGATTGAATCCGGCAAGCGCGAGAAGCGCGTCTCGCCACTGGAGAAGGTCGACCAGAACCTGTGTCAGAGGGATAAAGACGGTACTGGCGAAGCCGGCCACCAACGTGACCAATGTAATCTTTGTGCGAAAGCTGCCTGGGAAGTCCCGTGTTATCACCGCGAAAACAGGATCGTAAAGCGTCGCGGCCATCGCGACGCCGAGGCCGATCCAGACGACGAACAGTGTCACGAGGTTATGTGCCTGCGACCACAGGGCCAGCATTGCTGCGGCCAACACGGTCCCACATACCATGACACTCCGGCCATGGCCGTGGTCGATCCACTTCCCGACCGGATAAGCCGCCAACCCTGAAATCAGCAGGCCGACCGAGAGCGCTGCGTTCGTCGCCGTCCGGCTCCATCCCATCGCTCCTTCCATGGGCACGACAAAGAGTGAAAACGCGTAATAGATCGATCCCCAGGAAACGAGTTGCGCAACTGCGAGCGCCCACGTTGCGATAGTGTCGCGACCACTGTTGCGTCCGTCACTCCGTTTCGCTGTCGTCGGTGTCTGCATTGGCGGTCACCGCTTCCTGGTTCATGGCGGCGGCCGCCAGTGTCGTTGCAAGCTCCGGGTGCGCTTCCTTCCGTTCACTGTAGCGATTGGTCAGGTAGTCCGAGCGGTCACGCACCAGCAGCGTGAACTTGTATAACTCTTCCATCACATCGACGACGCGATCGTAATACGCCGAGGGCTTCATACGACCGTTTGCGTCGAACTCCTGCCAGGCTTTTGCTACCGAAGACTGATTCGGGATCGTCACCATACGCATCCACCGGCCGAGAATGCGCAGCGCGTTCACAGCGTTGAACGATTGCGATCCGCCGCACACCTGCATTACCGCGAGCGTGCGGCCTTGCGTAGGGCGAACGCCACCGCTTTCCAGCGGTAGCCAGTCGATCTGGTTCTTGAATACTGCCGTCAGGGTTCCGTGACGTTCAGGACTGCACCAGACATGCCCTTCCGACCACTCCGAGAGTTTCCGTAGTTCGACCACCTTCGGATGGTCGGCCGGCACGCTGTCAACAAGCGGCAGGCCGTGCGGATCGAAGACACGCGTTTCCGCGCCGAAATGGCGCAGGATGCGCTCGGCTTCGAGCGTGAGAAATCGGCTGTACGACGTAGGACGCAACGAACCGTAGAGCAACAGGATTCGGGGCGCGTGCTGCGAAACTGCACGCGGTTCGAGCTTCTTCAGGTCAGGCGTGTCGAGATGCGGGGCACTGACGTTAGGCGTGTCCTGCTTCATTAGAGAAGTCTCCTCCCTTCGCTATCGACAACCTGCTCCCCGTCCTCTTTCGTGAACGAGCCCTTCTGCCCGGCAGGCAGGATGTCGAGCACGACTTCGGACGGCCGGCACAGGCGGACGCCAAGCGGTGTCACGACTAGCGGGCGGTTAATCAGGATCGGATGGTCCATCATGGCATCAAGCAACTGCGCATCGGTCAGGGACGTATCGCTCAGACCAAGCTCGGCGTAGGGCGTGCCCTTCTCACGTAACGCGGCACGTACCGCCAGGCCAGCTCGAGTAATCAGTTCCTTCAATGTCTCCCGATCAGGCGGAGTCCTCAGATACTCGACAATTTGCGGCTCGATCCCCGCATTGCGGATCATTGCCAGCGTGTTGCGCGACGTACCGCAGTCGGGGTTGTGATAAATCGTGACGCTCATATCTGCTGCCCTTCTGTGCTGTGTTTCGTTTCGTACCAGTGCTGCGAACGGTTGACAATGCCGACGACGAAGAGCATCACCGGCACTTCAATCAGCACGCCAACCACTGTGGCCAGGGCTGCACCGGAATGGAACCCGAACAGACTGATTGCCGTTGCAACCGCCAGTTCAAAGAAATTGCTGGCACCGATCAAACTCGACGGCCCAGCGACGCAGTGCGCAACGCCGAGCCTGCGATTCAACAGGTAAGCGAGGCCGGAATTGAAGAACACCTGTATCAGGATCGGCACCGCGAGCATGGCGATAACGAGCGGCTCCTTGACGATTGCCTGTCCCTGAAAAGCAAACAGCAGGACGAGTGTCGCGAGCAGCGCGCTGATCGAGTACGGGCCGAGATGTGCAACCGCCTGCCGGAAATGCGCTTCTCCTCTTGCCAGCAGGTGCCGGCGCAGCAATTGGGCAAGGATGACGGGAATGACGATGTATAACCCAACCGAAATGATCAACGTATCCCACGGCACCGTAATCGCGGACAGGCCGAGCAGGAGCGCTACAAGGGGCGCGAATGCCACGATCATGATGGAGTCATTCAGCGCCACCTGAGAGAGCGTGAAATACGGATCGCCTTTGCAGAGTTGTGACCACACGAACACCATGGCCGTACAGGGGGCCGCGGCCAGCAGGATCAGGCCGGCAATATAGCTGTCGAGCTGGTCGGCGGGAAGCCATGACGCAAACACATGACGGATGAAGATCCAGCCCAGCAATGCCATCGAGAAGGGCTTGACGAGCCAGTTCACGAACAGCGTAACGCCGATGCCGCGCCACTGGCTCCTGACCTGGGTCATCGCGCCGAAATCGATCTTGATCAGCATCGGAATGATCATCACCCAGATCAGCACACCGACCGGAAGATTGACGTGCGCCACTTCCATCCGGCCGATCGCCTGGAAGAGCTGGGGCAGGAGCTGCCCGACCAGGATGCCCCCCACGATGCAGAGGGCAACCCAGACCGTCAGATAACGCTCGAAAAATCCGATCGCCGGCCGTGCCGCGCCGATCGCTGTATCAGTGCTGCTCATTTGGTTCCTCTGCGGGTTTGTCACCGATCGCGCGCATTTCGCGCTGAATCGCATTACGGTCCAGCACATGCAGAGGCAGATTCACGAACTGGCTCACGCGGTTCATGATCTGCCGATAGACCTTGCTGAATACCTTGCGTTTCTCGTCGTCGCTACCCTCGAAAGCCGCCGGGTCCTCGAAACCCCAATGTGCTGTCATCGGGTGGCCAGGCCAGATTGGACAGACTTCACCCGCAGCCTGGTCGCAGACCGTGATGACGAAATCCATGTGCGGAGCGTCAGGCGTCGCAAACTCGTCCCAGCTCTTGCTGCGCAGCCCTGCTGTGTCGTAACCAAGCGCTTCACAGCGCTCAATGGCGAACGGGTTCACCGTCCCGGATGGATGACTGCCGGCGCTATACGCCTGGAATTTGCCCTTCCCAAGTACGTTGAAAAGCGCTTCGGCCATGATGCTGCGCGCACTGTTGCCCGTGCAGAGAATGAGAATCGAGTAAGGTTTGTCGCTCACAGGCGGCTCCGGAAAGTCACGATCGGTTCAATTGCCCGGCGTGCAGCATGCTGCCGACGATTGCGGATGCGATTGTGTTTGCTCGCGCGAGTGACCGTAGACCGGCGCGGCTTCGAGTGTTCGAAACGTTTCCCAGGCGACGCCCTGCGGATCAATGGTCCACGCCTTGTCCGACCTGGCATAGCAGCAGGTCGTGCCGGTTTGCGCCGCAACTGGCAGTTGCGCCGTCGCGAATCGCGCATTCATCTCTGCCAACTCCGCGTCGGTTTCGACCTGAATCCCGACGTGGTCAATACCCGGTTTTGCACCACGCTGCGAAATCGCGAAATTCACCGCGGGGTCCTTCAGCTCCCATTTGCAGTAATCGGTCTTTAGAACGGTGGGCTCGGCGTTGCCGAACATCGCGCTGTAGAACCGAATACTGTCGCTTAGATTTTCGACAGCGACATGGATATGTATACGCTTCATGGTGTGTCTCCGCAGCAGTTGGGGAAATCGCTCGCGGCACAGGTTGCTCCCGCGCAGCAGTTCTCCGTCAGGAAACTGATCAGGCCAGTCATGGCATCGAAATTCGCCGTGTAGATAATGAAACGCCCATGCTGTCGCGGCTTCACCAGGTCTGCATGTGACAGATCCTTCAGATGAAACGACAGGCTTGAAGGGGAAAGCTCCAACTGCTGTGCAATTTCACCGGCGGCCATACCGTTTGGACCGGCCACAACCAGGGCACGGAAGATCGCGAGGCGCGATTCATGGGCGAGCGCGCTAAGGGCGCGTACAACGAGGTTTGAGTCCATGCCCGGAACAATAGGTCATTCATTTTAACATTTCAAGTATTATTGAATTGACGGGTGGGGCGCTACGGGGCGACATCGTGCCGCCTCCGTTGCGCGGAGGTTCGGCAGGACAGGACACGGAATGTACGTCCGATAATTGGCGCTACAGAATCAGTTCCTTTCTACCCATCAAACATGGGGGCTTTCATGCGACTGCGCATCGCGACGCCTGACGATGCTGAGGCCATCTCAGCGATTTACGCCCCAGTAGTCACAGGCACCGCCATCTCTTTCGAACTTGAACCACCGACAGCGGACGAGATGCGTCGACGATTGATCGCGACGTTGCGACGGTTCCCGTGGCTAGTCAGTCTCGATGATGCGGATCTGGTGAATGGTTACGCCTATGCCGGCGCACATCGTGAGAGGCAAGCCTACCAATGGTCGGTCGATACGACAGTCTATGTCCGCGCTGCCAGTCGAGGGCAAGGTGTTGGTCGCGGACTGTACGAAGCCTTGCTGGCGGAGCTAACGGAGCTCGGCTACGCGCAGGCGTTCGCGGGCATCGCGCTACCCAACGCCGCGAGTATCGCGCTGCACGAAGCAGTTGGATTCAAGCATATCGGGGTCTATGAAAAGGTCGGATTCAAGCTCGGTGCATGGCGAGACGTCGGTTGGTGGCAAAAGACGCTGCGTTCTTACGCAAGTGAACCTGTCACGCCGAGAGCTTTTAACGCATCCGGTAATTTCTGAAAACTTCGATTGAGTACCAAGGTGATATCAACCCGGCCAGGCATGGGACGGGCGCGTAATTCTATGCTGTCGGAATCCGATACGAGTCCCGTCGAACACACGCTTTGAGCGTCTGCTTTGCGACCGGCATGAGACACTGATTGAGCAACGGCGACAGGCAGTTGTGGGTCGAGTACGGAAGTTCGCCGTCGGCTGGCTTCAGCCATAGCGGTCGATCGACAACGATTGGCATTTCGCCGACAATCTTCGCGAAAACACGCCGAAGCGGATAGGGCGGAGACGAACAACTACATAAAGGAGGGGGCGCCTGATGAGATTCGAACCGATTGAACCGACTTTCGGACAAGCTTCCGCTGCTGATGTCACCCGCATTGTGACCGTGCGACGCGTCAAAAAGCTGACCTTGATGGGCGCTGAGTGCAATGTCGGGGGGAAGTATCTGCTTTATTCGATCCAGCGCACAGGGGCAGAGTTTATGGTTGAATCGATTATTCGGGCTTACACCCCCTGAAGTGTTCATCGATGACATTTCTGTTTTCGGGCTGAGTGGTCACGCACTCGACTCACTGAAGCGCGATATGGAATTCGTGAAAGCCGTAGATATATTGCTGAGCATGGGGACGCGACTGGAGTTACAGGACAGTCGATTGACCCTCACCGTCGGCAATGCACACGTCGAAAAGTCGCAGTCCCAGCTGTCTTCCAACGTTGGCATAGCGGCGACACGAATTGAGGCGTTGGGCGCACAGTCCCTGAATGACAGCGATGCTCCCGCCCACCTGCTTCGCCCGTATCAGGTTTATTCATTTGCAGCGGCTGTGTTGTTCGGTCTTTGTTTTGGCCTGATTCCACCGTCGCTTGCACCCGTGTATATGGCCATATGGGGGATGATCCTCGGCGGGCTATTGGCAACTGTTGTGGCGGGTTTTCTGCTGCCTTGGCATCTGCGTCAGTCCCTGGTCGCAGGGGCCATTGTTTCCAAGGCAGTTATCTCGACCGTGACGGCGTCATTTTTTCTGGCGTCGAGCGTGGTGATGATCGCGAATACCTATCTGGGAGAAAGGCTCCGAGCACCCGAGGATGTGCATATTGAGGGTACCGTCGGCGTTACGCATGGACGACACACGAGCTGCTGGCTGTACCCTGAGCATCCCATGCTGGATCTGGTACCAGGTCTATCGCTGGGAAGGTTACCGTTGAGATGTGGCGAGGTGCATTATCGCGCCGTTCCGGAACCTCACCTCTACGACGTCGAGGTCAATCCCGGCCTGCTGAACGTACCTTTCGTTCAGTCAGTGCGTGAACTGGACGACAAGCCGCCGATGCCAGCTGCGCCGGCTTACCCGGTTCCGTTCAACGCCTCGGCCCTCCACCCTGAACCGGCATCGATGCCGTACATCGCGAAGCTCGCTCGACGCATCAACCCGCAGATCGTATGGCATGGGGCGGGGAGCGGCTGGCGGACTACGGTTGCCGTCCATTGCGCCTCAGACGGCAAACTTCTGTCGGCAACTATCATTCGATCCAGCGGCAATCCCTCATGGGATACGGCGGTGCTTGAGGCGGTCAGGAATTCTGATCCATTGCCCTTGGACGCTAGCGGGAAAGCGCGGGAACACTTCAATCTTACGATTCAATCTAAGAATCAGTAACCCGATTGGAGCGATGGCAGAACGACGAAAGACCGCATCGACAGAACCTCGATACCCGGTCGGATGACTGTTGTCGGCCAATGTGAAGGACCGCTCCTGGGCGCGTGCTACTGATCGCGGGCCGGTGCGTTTCGGGTGTCGCATGCCTATTGCATCGGGCAGTCATCGGCTAACAGTGGACGGTCGACATCGTGGGCTGCTTCGTTGACAACTCGTCACGAGAGGGACGATCCAGAGTCCAGGCGTAGAACCAGGAATTGAACAATCGGGCAATGCAAGAATGACATCTCAAACAGAAATCTATTTAAAAGATTTTCATCGGCGCCGGGCAGGAGCAACGCGTCGAGCCTATGGCAACCACCCTGCGCGATCCGCGCATGCGGAATACCCGTCTTCCTATCATGCGCTGGCGAAGCGGGTGCCAAATGATGGGATGCCGCGCACAGTACTCGATCTGGCATGCGGCGACGGACCACTGCTGCAAATTCTGAATGACAGGGGCAACTCAGCAACGAAGTTGATTGGCATCGACATGAGCGACGGCGAGTTGAGCGCTGCCCGGACAGTGCTGCCGCAGGATGTTCGCTTGATCAATGAGCGCGCACAAGACTTGTCGCTTGATACCGGCTCGATCGATTACGTTCTGTCGCACATGGCTTTGATGTTGATGGACGACATAGAGCAAGTGATCCGTGAAATTCGTCGGGTATTGCGTGAAGGCGGTAGTCTTTCGGCTGTCGTCGGGCGGGCCTTTCTGACCGGGCCAGTTGGTGAAGTCTTTTTAAACATATTCAGACCGATTGCGAAGGCAAACCTGGCACACCTACCACTCGGTGATGCACGCACACGCAGCGAATCCGGTTGGAGCGAACTACTCCAGCATGGCTTCGCTAATGTCGTCTTCGAAGACATCGAAGTTGACTGGACGCCTACGCCAGAGCAGTTATGGTCGGACATGCTGGACACCTATGATGCGGACAGGATGTCGGAAACAGCGCGGGCACAGTTCAAGAGCGAACTATTGTCGGCGTTTGCGCCCATGCAACGCGAAGACGGAACGTTAAAGACGGGATGGGGCCTGCGTCTTATCCAGGCTAGTGCTGCCTAACGCCCGGCCAACAACAGCCACTCGATACCATCGCATTGATCGCTAACAAGCGCCCCGATTCTCGCGGGGGAACGCCAAACACGATGTCAAAACTAACCGATATTTTTCTGAACTGCCGATATCTCTATCTCAAAGGCATCGGTCAAATGGACGATGGGACATTGCGGCTTGTTCTGTTGGAGGCAACCGAAGGCAGTGCCGTCGACGCGGCAAAGACCCTATAAGCATTTGGCTGCGTATTGCCTGAATCACGTTGTGGACGTTGCATCGCCGTCCGAACCGGAAATTACCGTAGAGATCGCAACGAGTTAAAAAGTGAAAGGAAATCGGATTGATAAGGGAGGCGTTCGTCGAGAGGGGCTTCCCCATAGAGCGTTGGCCCGTGCGCGAAGAATGCGGTCGGCCAATGAGTCATCTCGCGCAATTTCCCGCGCAGTTGCGCGACGAATATTTACCGTCTCCACTGATACAAGCTGATGAAGTCCTGTTTGTTTTTCTCCGGGGTGGTTGCTTGATGCCGTTGAGCCTGCCTCACTCTCCGGATGGCGTTTGCCGATATGCGTCCCAGCCAAAGCAGGCGACGCGCGTCACGGCCTCGTAACCTTTCTTCGAATAGAACGCCTATGATTATCCGGCCTGCAGAGACAGCGGACCTTGATTCACTTCTCAGCCTTCGCAACTATTACATTTCCAATTCGTATGCGACCTTTGACGAGGAGTTGATGCAGAAGGAAGCGGTGAGCGCGTGGATAGGCTCATTCAGCAACTCAGGCCCGCATCGGCTATTCGTAGCTACCGAATCGGGGCGATTGCTTGGGTTCGCAGGAAGTCAGCAATATCGTAATCACCCAGCCTTCCAAAAAACGGTCGAAACGAGCATCTACGTTGACCCCGAAGCGGGAGGTCGTGGCGTGGGGTCGGCGTTGTATGAAAAGCTCTTCAAAGAAATCTCGGGAGAGGACCTGCATTGCGCTGTCGTTGGCATCGCCCTACCAAACGAAGCCTCAGTACGCCTGCATCGGAAAGCCGGGTTTACCGAAGTCGGGACGTTTGCCGAGTACGCTATCAAGAACGGTCGCTACGTGAGTTCGGTCTGGATGCAGCGCGCGCTCTGATGCGCTTCTCGCGGTCGCTTCACCTGGTACGCATCGCTGATATGCGCGGACGATATCGGCGACGCGAAATGTGGGTGCCGAACAAACCTGCCACTCCAACGAACCAGAACGCATATCACTGCCCAAGCGTCCGCTCAAAAAACGCCACTACATCGCGATTCATTTCGCTGTGAAACGCCGCACGATCAAAGCCCGATCGGGACGTGCAGATCTCCGGAATTTCGCGCGCGGCCGATGCGCTACACGCAGGCAAAAAATCGTAGTGGTCAGCATTCTCCACAAGGTGAAAATCCGGCGCGGTGGGCAGCGCGGCACGCACGATGTCCGCGTAGTCGGGAGCGGGCTCCACGTGGTCGAACCGTGCGCTCCACAGCTGAACGGGGACGTGAACATCGACGAGTCCTCCCCGATCAAAGACGAAGCCGACAGCCGGAGCCGCGACGACGACTGCACGAACGCGCGTGTCGTGCACCCAGACCGATGCTGGCAGCGTCGCGAAACGATCCATTAGTCCAGGCGTGCCACGCACGACGGCACAGGTGTCGGTGTCCGGGTGCTCAACGCAGTATGGTCCAATCAGACCGAGGTCCGGCACGCCGCCGGCAGCGACGAGCGCGGTCAAGCCGCCGGCGGAAAAGCCGAACACGCCGATCCGGCTTGCATCGATCGACGCATGTGGTGGCCAACTGGCGACCATGTAATCCGTAAGCCGCTTGAGTTGCTCGGGACGAACCCAGAGCTGCGCGGGACGGCTGTGATCGTCGAAACTGTCGCCGCGGTGTGTCACAGCCGCGACGACGAATCCGGCCCGTACGAGCGCAAGCGCCGTGTCGTAATGACCCCCGTACCACCCGCCAGAGCCATGCGATATGAGAATCAACGGCAGGTCCCGCCCAGCGATGGGCGCATTCAACGCGACTGTTTGGGTCGCCCCGCCGATCCGATGCGGCGACGCCTGCGCATCGGTCGGATACCAGACGCCGGCGTCTAGCGGCTTTTCGTCGCCATCGGGAATCTCGATCGCCTGAAAACCGACATCGGCAGCGCACGCAGTTTGCAGCGTGGTTAGAAGGAACGCCACAAGAAGCAGGGTCGTGACGGGGCGCACGGTAGAGCTCCATGGAGGAGTGGGAGCTTAAAGTGCCCCAGGACGCAGAGGATTGTCAACCCGACGCGCCCCGGTGGCTGTTGCCCCGACGAAGCGCTTTGGTGACGACGACGAATCATCGAACACAGCCCGCCCCATCTTCGATAACCACGCGCCCACGCCGTCGTCCGTTTTAGGCCTTGTTAGTCGTCACGACGTAGCGCGGTGCTGCCTTGGCGTTGGCGAACTTCGGCGTCAGCGCACGGCGATCCGCTTCCCAGCGCGTCCAGTCGTTTCCATCCTGCAGTGTCGGGATCGTCACGAGTTCGCCCTGATCCAGGCCGGCCAGCGCCGCGTCGACCAGGTCTTCAGCCGTCATTGTGCTGGCAGCCTCTTTCTGACTGGAATAGCCAGCCACGTCCCAGAACTCGGTGGCGGTCGCTGCCGGCAGCACCGTCTGGATGCGCACGCCCTTATCAGCGAGGTCGCGCTGCAGCGCGTGACCGAAGCTCAGGACGTAGGACTTCGAGGCGCTGTAGACGCCGTTCAGCAGTTCCACGGCGATGCCCACTGCCGAGCTGATGTTGATGATCGTGCCGGACGCCTTGCTGACGAACCCTGGCGCCACGGCATAGGTCAGGCGCGTCAGCGCGGTGATGTTCAGGTCGATCATCGCCTCCATCTCGTCGACGTCTCCCTTGAGAATCGACGCAACCGAGCCGACGCCAGCGTTGTTCACCAGCATCGTGATGCTCTTGTCGTCGCGCAGCACGTTCTCGATCTTCGAAATCCCGGCCTTGTCGTTGAGGTCAGCGGCGATGGTGTTCACCGAGCGTCCAGTTTCCGCCTGCAGGCGGGAGGCCAGCGCGTTCAGGCGATCGGCGTTGCGGGCCACCAGGATGAGGTCGTAGCCGCGCCTGGCCAGGCGGTCGGCGTACACGGCGCCGATGCCGGCGGATGCACCCGTGATCAGCGCGGTGCCTTTCGGAGAGGTGTTAGAGGTAGAAGAGGTCATGGTCGTTTCTCTTTCGGAATGTTTGCCCGACGGGATGTCAGGGGTTGGAGGCCATTCTGACTGTGACATCACGCATCCTCAATGACATAGATGCAATGATTTACGCCATGACGTTCTGGCCTTCATCTCTCGCACAAATGTCTGCTTTATGATATATGCAATGTATTGTGACAACTGCGTGCGAGGCGATCATGCACACTGTCGGACTCGTCGTTTATCCCAACTTCCAGGCGCTAGGGCTTGCCGTTGCCAGCGTCTTCGAATACGCGAATCTCCTGCGCGGAGAGAGGGGGTATCAATTCCGCCTCGTATCTGAAGAGGGCGGCCCCGTGATGACGTCGCAGAGCTTTTCCGTCAATACGGATCGGCTTCGGGACTCGACATACGACACGCTCATTGTTGCCGGTGACAATGAGTGCCGTCTCCCGCCCGCCAGCCTGCTGGACTACATCCACAACGCGCCGAGCCAGAGCCGGCGCGTCGCAGCGATCTGCACCGGGACGTTTGTACTGGCCGCGGCCGGGTTGCTCGAAGGGAAGCACGCCACGACGCACTGGTTTCATGCTCAGGACTTCAAAAAGCAATACCCCGACGTGCTGCTCGATGAAGACCGGATCTTCGTGGTGGACGGACAAATCTGGACGTCGGCGGGCATGAGCGCCGGAGTCGACCTTGCGCTCGCGATCGTCGAAAAAGATTTCGGGTTGAAGACGGCCCGCATGGTCGCGCGCAAGCTCGTGTTGCATCAGCGGCGCGGTGGCGGGCAGTCACAGTTCTCAGCGCTGCTGGAGCTGGATGCAAAGTCCGACCGCGTGCAGATGGCGCTTACCTATGCAACGGAGAATCTTGGCCGCGACCTGTCGGTCGAGGCCCTGGCTGAAGTCGCGCGGCTGAGTCCACGTCAATTCAGCCGGGTGTTTCGTGATGAAACCGGCCAGTCGCCCGCCAAGGCCGTCGAGCGTCTGCGCGTGGAGGCGGCACGGCTGATGATGGAGACGACACGGCACCCGATTGAAATCATTGCCCGCGAGACTGGATTCGGCGACCGGGAACGCATGCGGCAGGCGTTTCTCCGCGCATTTGGCCAGCCGCCCCAAGCCATCCAGCGAACCTCGGCGGGAGCAGCGCTGGCGCTGTAAAGCCTGACAATGCTTCGAACGCGGATTGCAGTCCGCCAGCCCCGATCCGCAGGCAAAGCATTGAGGGAAATCCATCAAATTTCGTCGTGCCGACCGGCCGTCGATCAAGTACTGTTTGTTCCAACCCAGCGGCGTTCACCGCTGGGTCATAACCGCAGCGGCCCTCCGGCCAGCAGGCAGACAGGAGACAAGCATGTCATCGACGCCCCCGCCCGGCACGTCCAAACCCGGCCTGACCGACGAGACGTTCGACGATCGCATCAGCGAGCAGTGGTATCAGCCGCGCATTCCGCGCGCCGTCCTCAAAGATCTGATGAAACGCAGCGACGCAGCAGGTCTACGTAATTTTGGACTGTGGCTCGTGCTGCTGATTGTCTCGGGGGTGGTCGCCGGCTTGACCTGGGGCACCTGGTGGGCGGTGCCGGCGTTCTTCGTGTACGGCACGATCTATTCATCGAGCGACGCCCGCTGGCATGAACTCGCGCACGGCACGCCGTTCAAGACGCGCTGGCTCAATGATGCGTTCTATCACCTGTCGTCGTTCATGACGATCCGCGAAGCCTACTGGTGGCGCTGGAGTCATGCACGGCACCACACGCATACGTATTTCGTCGAGCGCGACCCGGAAATTCAGGTGACGCGTCCGACCAAGGTGCTGCCGATAGTGCTCGACTTCCTGGCGTTGATCGGCGGCGTCGCTGAAATTCGCAAGACCGTTCGCCATGCGTTTGGGCGCGTCGACGCCGTCACTGAAGCGTTTCTGCCTGCCAGCGAAAAACCCAAGATGATCTGGTCGTCACGGATCTATCTTGCGGTGATCGTGGCGACGATCGTGCTAGCAATTGCATTGCGCAGCTTCCTGCCGCTGATGTTCATCTGGACCCCGCGTTTCTACGGCGGCTGGCTGCATCAACTGCTCGCCCTCACGCAGCACGCCGGGCTTGGCGTCAACGTCAAGGATCATCGGCTCAACACCCGCACGGTGTATATCAATCCGGTGTTCCGCTTCCTGTATCTGAACATGAACTATCACCTCGAGCACCATCTGTTGCCGATGGTGCCTTTTCATGCACTGCCGCGCCTGCACGACGTGATCAAGGAGCAGTTGCCACCGGCCTATCCGAGCCTCTATGCGACTTATCGCGAGATGGTGCCGGCATTGTGGAAGCAACGGCGCGATCCGGCCCATGTCATCAAGCGCACGTTGCCCGATCAGGGTTCCGGCGCACAGTCGAATTTCACTGCTCAACCGAGTGCATAAAACCCGTTCAGATTTCGGTAGCAGTCCGTATTCAATCTAGTTCTGGCATCCCGGAGGCATCGTGGCAGTCGATACCGGCAACACGAAGTGGGTCGTTGCGTGCGCAACCGACGACATCGATGAAGAGGACGTGCTGCGCTTCGATCACGAAGGCGCGAGCTACGCGGTATATCGGCTGGCGAAGGGCTTTCATGCATCGGACGGCTGGTGCACGCACGAGCAGGCTCATCTGGCCGACGGCTTCGTCGTAAATGGCGAGATCGAATGTCCGTTGCATCAGGGACGTTTCGACATCGTCAGCGGTAAGCCCCTGAGCCCGCCGGTCTGCGTGAAGCTGCAGACTTATCCGGTCCGCGTCGATGGGCATAACGTGCTGATTGGCCTGCCTGCCACAGCCGCCACAGATGTCGCAAAGGACGCCACATGAAAACCGCTGAGCGTGGCGCGATGGTTATCGTCGGCGCGGGCCAGTGCGGCGCGCGTACCGCGCAGGCGCTGCGCGCTAACGGCTGGGAAGGCGACATCACGCTGCTCGGCAACGAGGGGCTCGCGCCCTACGACCGCCCGCCTTTGTCGAAGGGCGTGTTGCTGGGACAAAAGACGGTGGCGCAGTGCGCGCTTTACGACGATGCGTTCTATCGCGACAACCGAATCGATTTGCGGGTCGACGCGCAGGTCACCGCCATCGACCGTGTAGAACGGCGTGTCGTGCTGGGCGAGGGCCGCTCGGTGTCGTACCGGCGGCTGCTGATCGCCACCGGTGCACAGCCGCGCCGCTTGCCGGTGCCGGGGGCGGCGCTCGCCGGCGTGCATGTGCTGAGATCCGTGCCCGATGCGTTGTCGATCGTCGGCGAACTTGCGCCAGGGCAGAGGATTGCCGTGGTCGGCGCAGGTTTCATCGGTCTGGAGGTCGCGGCGACAGCCATTGCGCGAGGCTGTGAAGTGGTGGTGATCGAAGCGGCCTCGCGTGCGTTGATGCGGGCCGTGCCGGAAGTCGTCGCTGGCTTTCTGGTTGAAAGGCATCGGCAGATGGGCGTCGAGGTGCGCTTCGCGGTTCAAGTAGATCAGGTTCTGGGTAGCACGCGCGTGTCGGGACTCAAACTGTCCGACGGCACTACGGTGGAATGCGATGCGGTCGTCGTCGGGATTGGTGTAACGCCCCGCACCGCCTTGGCAGAGGCGGCGGGCATCGATGTCGCGGATGGCATCGCTGTCGACGACACATTGCGGACCAACGATCCTTATATTTTCGCGGCCGGCGACGTATGTTCGTTCCCACACCGGTTGTTTCGCCGACGCATCCGGCTGGAATGCTGGAAGAACGCCGAAGACCATGCGCGAGTCGTGGCGCGCAACATGCTCGAATACGGTGAGACTTATTCGGCCGTGCCGTGGTTCTGGTCGGATCAGTACGACATGACAATCCAGATTGCCGGTATGCCTGCATTCGGTACGACCAGCGTGGTGCGCGAAACCGGTTCGGCATCCAAAGTATTTTTCGCTCTTGATGGAGATGGCATCCTGGTGGGCGCGAGCGGCGTTGGCAAGGTAAGTGAGATTTCCCGCGAAGTGCGCGTTGCACAGGAGTTGATCGCACGCCGTGCACGCGTCGAACCCGCCGTGCTCGCCGATCATTCGACGAAACTGAAGTCGCTGCTGACGGTGGAGGCGTGATGACACAACGCTTGCTGGTATTCCAGTCGATGTGGGCGATGGAACGGCGTCATACCGACGGCTTTGAACGCTCGCTCGAAGCAAATCTGCAGATGATCGCCGAGGCGGGATTCGACGGCATCAGCGCGGACTATACACACCGCGAGGATGTGCAGCGACTGGCCGCGTTGCGCAAGACGCACGGTCTCGACGCCGAAGGCCAGTGTTTTCCGCGCACCGTCGACGATCTGCAACCCGTGCTCGAAAACGCCGCTGAATTCGGTGTGCATCACATCGACCTGCAGCCGGATGTCCGTCCGCGCAGTCTCGGGGAAGCGCTGACGCTGCTCGACGGCTGGACGCGTCTTGCGGAACAGGTGGACTTTCCGGTGTACATCGAGACGCACCGCGATCGGATGACAACAGACCTGTTTTTCACACTGGATCTGCTCGACGCGCGACCGCACCTGAAACTGCTTGGCGACATTTCGCACTACCTCGTCGGACGCGAGTTCGCATGGCCGGTCTCCGACGAAAACCATGCGCTGATGCATCGCATTCTCGATAGTTCGTGGGCCTTTCACGGCCGCGTGGCGAGCCGCGAGCAGGTGCAGATCGAGCTGTCGTTCGGGCCGCACCGGATGTGGGTGGACCTGTTTCTCGACTGGTGGCGTTATGGCTTCGAATCATGGTGCGAGCGTGCCGGCGCCGACGACACCTTGTCGTTCACCTGTGAGCTCGGGCCAAAGCCCTATGCAATCATCGGCCGCGACGGCAACGATACGACTGACCGTTGGCAAGAATCATTGATGCTACGCGACTGGATCCGTGACGTTTGGCACGACGTGCAGCAGCAACGTGCTCACGGTATGCGCGCACACGAAAATGGAGCGGCACGAACCGCCCTCAATCTTCAGGCGGCAGATTCTCGCGCAAGATGACCGTGACCGGAATCTGCTGAAGCGGTGCAACCCCGGGCTCACGATGATAGTGGCGAAGAATAAGTTGGACCGCACGCGTGGCCTCGGCAACCGGATTCTGGTCGATCACCGCATCGAGCGTACCTTCCATTAAAAGACGGCGCGAAGCCTGATTGAGTTCGTGACCGATCAGGACCGTGGAGCGCGCGCGGTTGAGCGCATGCAGCGCGGCACTGATGCCCTCGTCACCGGCCGAAATGTTGTAGATGCCGTGCAGATCCGGATAGCGGGCGAACGTATCGCGTGTCAGGCGTTCGGTGCGCTCCGGCCGCTCGAAGCTTTCGACTGTTTCAACGATATCGCAGCGCGGAAACCAGCGCCGCAGTACTGAACGAAAGCCGTTTTCGCGCTCTTCGTGCGCCAGAAAGTCATGCATGCCTGTGATGACGAGAACCTGGCCGCCGGCATCGCCGAGAAATCGCCCCATCAGTTCGCCGGCGACCCGGCCCGCGCCGCGATTGTCGATGCCGACGTAAGCGAGGCGCCCGGTGCCGGGCAGGTCGCTGGCGAGCGTCACGACAGGAATGACCGGGCTCAGCTTGCGAACCGCCGCGCTAATGTCCGGATGCTCGTAGGCGACCATCACCAGGGCGTCTGCTTTTTGCGTCGCGCGGTGGATGGTGTCGACGATGCAGGCGGGGTCGAGACTATCGAAGTAGGTGACCGCGCAGATCGCGCGCTGCGCCTCGAAGGATTGCTGCGCGAGTTCGAAGCCGCGCTTCAGGCTGACGAAATAGGGCGCCGCGGGTTGCTGCATGAGGATGGCGATGCGCAGCCAGCGCGCCGGCACCGCGCCGAGCGCTCGGTCGAGTTTCAGCTTGCGCGCCCATTCCAGCACCCGCGCTTCCTTGTCGCGCGCCACGCCGCCGCGGCCGTTGAGGACGCGATCCACGGTGGCCTCGCTGACGCCGGCTGCCTTGGCGACATCCGCCATGCTGGTTTTGCGGTGCGGATTCGAGGGCATCGATACGGAGGACTCGCGCAGTTGGGGTCGGCGATGGGTTGCGTCGATGCATGATCGCATCAAGACCGGCGCGATATCAAGTGACCGATTCGCCACCGCCCGACGCGAGCATGTAGTTCATCACGCTCATGGCGAGTAAGATGCCTTTTGTCGGGCGTCGACCTGAAGGACGCATTCAACAAAGGAGGCGGCATGGGTGTGGGCGACAAGGAAAAGCAGGGGATGTCGTGTGAACGGCTGGAACGGATCGAGCGTTTCGTCGACGACAACTATATTGCCACCGGCAAGTTGGCAGGTGCCCTTGTCCAGGTGTGGCGGGGTGGCGGACTTGCGTTGAACTCGGTGCTTGGCCTCGCCGACCGCGAGCGGCAGGTGCCGATGGCTGAGGATTCGATCTTCCGTATCTACTCGATGACCAAGCCCATCACGTCGGTGGCGGTCATGATGCTGGTCGAGGAGTGCAAGATTGCTCTGGACGATCCTGTCAGCAAGTACATCCCGTCATGGGATAAGCTGGGCGTTCACGCGGGGGGCTTCATGGAAAGCTTCCAGACGCGTCCGACGGGCCGCCCGATGCTCGTGGTCGATCTGCTGCGCCATACCTCCGGTTTGACGTATGGCTTTCAACAGAATACCAATGTCGACGCGGCCTATCGCAAGCTGAAGCTCGGCGAGCTCGCGACTGCGGGCACGCTGGAGGAGATGATCGAGAAGCTGGCCACGTTGCCGCTCGAATTTTCGCCGGGCGAAGCGTGGAACTATTCCGTTGCCACGGACGTACTCGGTTATATCGTGGGCAAGGTCAGCGGAACGCCGTTCGAGGTCTTTCTGAAAGAACGGATCTTCGATCCGTTGGGTATGGTCGACACGGCCTTCTACGTGCCGGAAGAAAAGGTGTCCCGTTTCTGCGCGTGCTATGCCATCGGCGCACTCGGCTCGAAGATCGCCTCCGCGCAAGCGCCGACGCTGCAGGACGATCCTCACGTCAGCCCGTATCTCAAGCCGCCCACTTTTGTTTCCGGCGGCGGTGGCCTCGTATCCACGGCGACCGACTACATGCGCTTTGCGCGCATGCTGCTCCAGGGTGGCGAGCTGGATGGCGTGCGTCTGCTCGGCCCCAGGACGCTGGCACTGATGACGAGCAATCATCTGCCGGGTGGTGTTGATCTGCCTCGCCTGTCGCGCTCGATGTTCAGCGAGGCCATCTACGAAGGGATCGGTTTTGGACTCGGCTTTGCCACTACTATTACGCCCGCGGCCACTCTGATTCCGGGCAGCGCGGGTGACTTCTTCTGGGGCGGTGCGGCCAGTACGTTCTTCTGGGTCGATCCGCGCGAGGACCTGATTGTGCTGTTCCTCACTCAACTCCTGCCGTCGTCCGCGCACCCGGTGCGTCGTCAGTTGCGGACGATGGTTTATAGCGCGATTACGGACTCTGGATCCTGATGTCCGCACTTGGCGCTCACTTAAGGCAACCCCACCCACGCGATTCTGTCCGACCTCATCTTCACGTAGTCTGGATCGGCGGCTAACGCTGGAGAGACTTGACTCCAGGTCAACTCCGACGGTCGTCCATAGTAAAGAATGGCGTCGAACTGCTCCTGCATGACAGGAGAGCGGATCGGATCAATAGAAATTTCTTCCGCGACACCATTGTGCATCGTGATCGCGATGTGCGGATAATATGAGCGAAAGCTCATTGCTCCAAGCGGAGTGTCATGAATCGGCACGAGACCTGGCACCTTCCAGGAAGTGACGTCGGGATGTAACGCTGCCAGATCGATGAGTACCGTGGACCAGACTGAATAGACTTTGACACCCTGACTTTCCAGCAACGAAACGATTGAATTCGCCGGCTTGTTGAATCGTTGCTCTGCTTTCGCTTGGTCTTTCATTTGCCAGTACGGGCTCTTACGCAAAAAGTGCATCGCGCCGTAGACGACCAAAGCGCGGCGCTGCCTGGCTAGCACTTCACGCTGGATAATTTCCACGGGACAACTATCCCGGTTAGCCATGACGGTGGTGGCTTTGTATTCCTCGGCATTGTTGATCTTCGACCAGTCTACCGGCGGGTCTCCCAGCAGGACGCGAATCTGCCGGTCCTTTGGCAACGAAGCATTCACAGCGCGTACTTCGCGGAAAAACCCCTCAAAAACAGGGCGATCCCACACATCGTGAGGTTGCGTGGTGTTCTGCCAAGCCTGGCGCAGTTCTTTTTCCGGCACATCTTCACCCGCAACGAAGCGGTCCATCATCCTCTGGTAAAGGGAATTGCCGCATTCAACGACGATATCGCTCACGATGTCAGCAAACCGCGGGTCCCGTATCAGCGCGACTCTTAAGGCATAGGCTTGTTCGCAGCCGTGGCCGCCGTCGCAAAGTGCGACGACGTTATGCGTTTTGAAGGCTTCAAGAATGCCGTTGATCGGATCGATGGGAATTGCAGCTGTTGTCATCGGGTGTGCTCCGTCTCAGTTAGCTGAAGGATTACTTTACGTCACTTCCGACGCAGAACGCAGCGCTTGTCGAAGAGGCCGCTGCAGCGGCCGGCTCGCTCGAGGCATAGGCACGTCAGCTGGAAAACGCGGTTTCCTCGTTCCGGCTTGTCGCGCAGACGTAAGCATCGTATATGCGGGTTTCATATTGGGGACGGGGGCCATTTGGGGGTAATTCCAGAAATAGAAATTCACCCTTGCGGACAACGCGCTTAATCATTATCGATCACTTTCCTAAACTGAGAGTCTAGGCCTTTCGCAGGCATAGATTGTTGCCAGGAATGAAACGTGTCTCGTGCCAGCCCTGAGCGGCGATCTCCGGTGTGCTTCACGTATGTCACTGCGAATGGTCGCGCGAGTTTGTTTGGATCGCCACGAGACAAGCGCACAACGACCGCCGTGGATAAAGCGAATGGATCGTTTGCGCTGACATTCCAGTCCAATCAAGGAGAACGGGTCATGAACAAGGCAACCAGCACATTAATCGCGGCGGTCGCCGCACTTACGCTGTCGGCCGGCGCCTATGCACAGAACAACACGCTGGCGACCCCGAGCACCGTGTCGCCGGCCGCTGCAACGAGCGGATACGGCACCCCTGGTGCGACTAACTCGGACAGTGGTACGGGCTCCGGGTCTACGAGCTCAAGCATGCCGAATAGCGTCAGCAATAGCTCGACGTCTCTCGTCAATGCGCCCGGGAGTCACAATACGCTGGCGACTCCGAGCACTGTGTCGCCGGCTGGTCAGTAACGGTATCAAGCCTGGTCATTCACCAGCTATCCTAAGAAAGACCGCTGTCCTCACGGGCAGCGGTCTTTTGTCTTTTTTGGGCCTCTTTCTGGGAGAGGCGTGCGGCACACCGACTGGTTGCCTGTCCTTAGGATGACCGCTTCGCACAGGCCCGCTATGATGCATTCCGCATTGACCTTTGCTCAGCCATCTGCAGACTTTGATCCTTCGTAGCAGATCGACGACAATCTGTTAGCCTGCACTCAACCAACGCAGTCCAGATTCAAGGCAATTGATTCAAATCCAACCAATCGCCCACACATTTTTTTCGGCCGCATTTAAAAACACCGCGATGATAAAGAAGGAAACACACCATGGCGAACCCGCGCACGCTTGACGAACAAATCGCCGAAAGCATCCGTCGTAGTCAGGAGAGCGGCGAACTGCAAACAGCAAAGGATTGGGGAAAACGCACGGCTTACGCGGACGGCTACGAAGAAACGCCGGAAGAGTATCGTATGGCGTTCAAGGCCTTGAAAGATTCCGGATACGTGCCAGCCGAGGTCGAGATGATGAAAGCCCTCGCGGATAAGCGAGCCCGGCTATCCACAATCGATGCGTCGAGTAGCGAGGCCCTGGCGTTGAAGCGGGAAATCAGCGAGCTGCAACTAAAGGTATCTGTACGGCTCGAGAACATTGCTCGTGGCGGCTACTAGTACATACGATTGACCTATCAGATTTGAGTTCGATGGCGCTTGCAGGGTCAGGCAGCAACAACTAGCGAGCAGCGATCATTTTTCTCGCGTCCAAAGAATAGCGTGCAACGTGGAGTTACCCGCGATCTGGCCGCTCTCGTTGATTCCGACAGCTTCGCTGAAGTTGTCGCCGGGGAGCGTGCCCAGGTTGGTCATCGCGCCGTGTTCAAACAGGAAGGCGTTCGGCAAGTACGGACTGGTTCCGGTATCCGACTCGCCGACCACCTGGCCGCGATTGTTGATCCCAAAAGCGTTACTGTCGCTGCGGCCGGGAAGCGTGCCCAGGTCGGTCATCACCCCGTGTTCGTAAAGAAAGCCGTGCACGTCCCCGCTTGCGGTAGACGATATGCCGATCACCTGACCACGATCGTTGATCCCCTGAGCATGGCTGAGGCCGCTATCCTGAAGCGTGCCCAGGTCGGTCATCACGCCGTGTTCATACAGAAAGGCGTGTGCGAACCCGCCCGCGGTGGACGAATAGCCGACCACCTGGCCGCGATTGTTGATTCCCAGAGCTCCGCTATCGGTGCCACCGGGGAGCGTGCCCAGGTCGGTCACTGACCCGTTTTCAAACAGGGCCGCGTGCACATAGCCGCGCAGGTTGGACGCGGAACCGGCCACCTGGCCGCGCTCGTTGATCGCGGCAGCTGAACTGAAGTCGCCACCGGGGAGCGTACCCAGGTCGGTCATCGCGCCGTGTTCATATAGAAAGGCGTGGTCGTTCCCGCGTGCGGTGCTCGAGGAACCGACCACCTGGCCACGATTGTTGATCGCGGTAGCTGTACTGATGCTACCGCCTGGGAACGTGCCCAGGTCGGTCACCACCCCTTTTTCAAAGAGACAAGCGTGCGTGCTCCCGCTCGCGGTGATCGAATAGCCGACCACCTGGGCGCGCTCGTTGATCCCAAGAGCACTGCTGGAGTTGAAGCTACCGGGGAGCGCGCCGAGATCCTTGATGACGAGACTTTCGGCTGAGGCAAGCTGGAATGGGGCGACCGCGAGCAGGGTGGTGAAAACAATCAGGACGCGGCGTACATAGTACACACTACTAACTACCTTGATTGCGGATCGCATGGCAAACCCCTTTCCTGAGCCGTAACCTGGATCGCGATTGGCCGCCTGGCCGTCAGCGTGCCGAATGCATTTTGACAACGACGCAGCCAATACCAGGAATGCAGTGCTATTTCGGAATTCGTGAGAACTGTGGGCAGCGAGCGTCACGGCATACACCGCCGGGCGATCACGAAAAGCAATCCTAACCATTCAGAGGCATATGCACCAACATCGACATCAACGTCAGAACGACTGCGATTTATGTGCGGCACAGCGGGGTAGAAGTTACGGTCCACTCTAGTCTATGGAATGCCTTTTTTCAACTGATTAAATAGCGAGGCAAATTAATGACAATGCGAAATTGCCATTGCGTGGCTTTGCTCGATAGCGGACTAAACGACCGCCTGAATTAGAGCGCTCGCCCCGTTGGACTTCTCACGCCGAATGCGCGAAAGTCAGCAGCAAGGCGAGCCATGTGCGAAGCGCAGCCCTCACGCGGGGCGTTGATCAAAATCTCCGCGTGCCTTCTCTACTGCATCCAGATTGTTGGCCGCCCAGACCCAGACTCCGCAAAACGCAGCGCCCAATGTGATCCCGAGGTCCGTGAGTTTGTATTCGACCTTCGGCGGCACGACCGGATACACCGTGCGTGTCACCAGACCATCGCGCTCCATCGCGCGCAAGGTCTGGGTGAGCATTTTCTGACTGATTCCCTCAACCAGTTCGGCAAGCCGGCTGAACCGCAGCGGTGACTTCTCAGCAAGCACGTCGAGAATCAACATCGTCCATTTGTCTGCCACTCGGCCGATGAGATCCGTGACTAACGAAGCAATTCGAGGATCAAGATCGATCGGCGGTGTCAGGGTGGCGTAGTACTGCGCGGCAGCGATCTGTTCCTTGGTGAAATCTGGGACTCGCTTCATTTTCACGCTCTCCTTTTGGTGCGTATATAACCGTCTGGTGCCTTCTTCCCTTTAGAGAGTATGCCGGTCAAACTAGGCTCGTGCTCAACAAAACAGAGAGTGAATGATGAAGATGACCGGAAGAACCATATTGATTACGGGAGGGACCAGCGGGATTGGTCTGGAGTTGGCAAGGCAATTGATCGCTCGGGGTAACACGGTGATCGTCACCGGACGGGATCTCGACAGGCTGGAGGCGGCGCGGCAAGCCGTGCCGGGACTCCATGCTTTTCAAAGTGACGTTAGCGATCCGACGAGTGTCGAGTCGTTGTACGAAACCGTGTCTGGCCAGTTTCCAGCGTTGAACACATTGATGAACAACGCGGGAACGATGCGCAATATCAAACTGGGGCAGCAGCATCGGTTGAGTGATCTGACCGCTGAAGTCGACGGAAATCTGAGAGGACCCATGTGGATGATTCAGGCTTTCCTGCCTCTGCTCTTGAAGCAGAACGACAGCCTGATTGTGAACGTGTCATCAGGTTTGGCGTTTATTCCTTTTCCTGCGGCTCCGATATACAGTGCGTCAAAAGCCGCGCTTCACGCCTACACGCAGTGCCTGAGGGCGCAGTTGACGGACACCTGCGTGTCCGTAGTCGAATTGGCCCCTCCGGGCACCGAAACACCGCTATTTCAGGGCGAGTTTGCCGAGGAAATGAAGGGCGAAAAAGGCATGAATGTGAGCGTGCTCGCCAAGCGTGCCATTGCGGGTATCGAGGCTGGAAAACTCGAAATTCGCCCAGGCGTGAGCAATATATTGAAGATCGCCAGCCGCGTTGCACCGCACTTCATGTTCCGGCAAATGGTAAAACTTGGCCGTCCGAAGCCGGCCAGCGTCTGAGAGAAGTTGCGTCAGCAGTCGATATCCATCGGCCTCTATGAATGTGTGAGCATCAGGTCCAGGTTCTGAACCGCAGCACGCGACGCCCCTTTGCCCAGATTATCGAAAACGGCGGATAGCAGCACGTGTCCGTGTTCCTGGTTGAGAAACACACTCAAGTTCATGTCGTTCGTACCGTTTAGCACTTGCGGATCGAGGTGCTTTACGGCGCGCGATTCCTCCTGCGGCGAGACGCGCACGTGGGCCATGCCGTCATAGTGGCGCGCGAGGCATGTGTGTAACGCGGCGCCGTCGACGCCAGGCGCCAGCAGCCGCAGCTCCAGGGGCACCGTCAGCACGATGCCCTGGCGAAACGCACCATACGCAGGGACGAACAAGGGCCGCTGCGTGAGCTCCGCGTGCCGCTGGATTTCCGGGGTGTGCTTGTGCGCGAGTTCCAGACCATACACCTGGTAGGCGGGGGCGTCGACGGAGCCCGGCCCCTCATGTTCCTCCACGCCGGCTCGCCCGCGTCCGGAGTAGCCGGACACCGCATGAATGCTGACCGGATAACCGCCGGGTATGAGTCCGGCTTGCAACAGAGGCCGCAGCAGACCTATCGCGCCGGTCGGATAGCAACCAGGGTTGGTGACCCGGTGTGCGTTCGCGATCCGCTCCGGCTGTCCCGGAGCCATTTCTGGAAAGCCGTATGTCCAGTCCGGGTGCGTGCGGTGGGCGGAGCTTGCGTCGATAACTCTGACGGCGGGATTGACGATGGCGTCTACCGCCTTGCGCGCGGCGTCGTCGGGCAGGCAGAGAATGGCAATGTCACAGGCATTGATGGCCTCGGCACGGCGCCGGGGATCCTTACGCTCCGCAGCGGGAAGCGTAAAGAGTCTCATGTCGGTCCGGTCGCGCAGCCGTTCGTGAATCTGCAACCCGGTGGTGCCTTGGTCACCGTCGATGAAAACAAGGGGAGAGCTCATGCGTGAATACTCCGGTGGCTGGGCTGTAACAAGTAGAGTGAGCCATCATTTTCTACGCGCGGCTACAATAGCAAAAGTTGAATTTCATAACGTACACATTCAGATTTTCTGAATCAGGACGCCGCTATGCGAGAGATCAGCCTGGACCGTTTGCGCACCTTGGTTGCCATTGCCGACCGCGGCTCGTTTGCCGATGCGGCGCGCGCGTTGCACCTGGCGCCTCCGACCGTCAGCTTGCATATCGCAGAACTCGAAGACCGCATTGGGGCGCCGCTCCTGTCACGCAAGCGCGGAAACGTAAGGCCGTCGGCGATCGGCGAGGTGCTGGTAGAGCGCGCGCGTCGACTGCTGGCCGATACGGAGCAGGCATTGGACGATGTTCAACGCCAGGTGCAGGGCCTTGCAGGACGCGTGCGACTCGGTGCGTCGACCGGTGCAATCGCACATCTGTTGCCGCAAGCCCTGGATGTGCTGCGGCAGGACCATCCCGCTATCGACATTCAGGTTGCGGTCCTCACTTCGCAGGAAACGCTAACCCGACTGGCGGGAGGGACACTGGATGTTGGGCTGGTCGCGCTGCCTCAGCCTCCGGCGGCTGGACTCGTGATAAAGCCATGGCGTCGCGACCCTGTCATGGCTTTTGTGCCGGCGCATTGGCGGTGTCCGGCTCGCGTCACGCCGGAATGGCTCGCTGCTCAGCCGCTTATTCTTAATGACGCCACCACGCGTCTCTCGCGATTGAGTGCGGAGTGGTTCGCGAGCGCCGGTCACCATCCTGCGCCGCGCATCCAGCTTAACTACAACGACGCGATCAAGAGTCTGGTCGCAGCGGGTTACGGCGCAGCGCTGTTGCCCCACGAGGCTAGTACTCCATTGCCCGACAGGCGCGTCGTTATGCGTCCTCTGCGCCCTGCGTTGTGGCGCCGGCTCGGCATCGCACATCGTGCGGGGTATGTCGAGCGTTCCACACAACACGTACTTGATGTGTTGTGGGATCTGCGATTGAGATAGCGGTCGTTATTTGTTGCTTCGGCTGGGTTGACCCCGTAGAAAGAGTTCGTACCCAGCCTACCGAAGCGCGTTCAAATACCGGTTGACCTCCGTCAACAGCGCCGAGTGGTATGTTTCCGGCAACGGCCGGTCGTCACTGAGAGACATCAGCTTCTCAACCCTGCCGCGGAACGACTCGGCGACACCTTCGCGCATCGCAAGGGGCAAGCGGGTCAACACGGAAGCCAGCAACCCACTGATGATTTCAAGGCGTGCGCTGTGTTGTAGCAGACTGACGCCGTTTAGCGTTGACAGGGTCGCGAGTGAATCGAGCAACGTGTCGTCGCTCGCCATCGCGGACTGAGGGGCCGGTACCGGCGACGATTGCGCCGGTGAAACCAGGCCCGCCTCAACGTCTGCGTCGTCGCCCTGTATTTTGAAGAGACTGAACATGATGTATCTGCAGATCAGAATGTTTCCCAGTCGGTCTTCCCGGTATCCCCAACGGCAGTAGCGTGCCTGTCAGCCTCGGGAGCCCGGGCGGCAGCCTTCGGCTTTTGTGGCTCCGTACGACGCACGGCGGGAGCCTTGGGAGCGGGCAGGCGAGGCTTGCTTTGCGGAGTCGCGACGTGTGACGCGAATTGCCCCGTATCGGCTACCTTGAACACGGCCACGGCATCCTTCAAACTGATCGCCTGCTCTTCCAGCGATTGAGCTGCGGCGGCAGCCTGCTCGACGAGCGCCGCGTTCTGTTGCGTGACTTCGTCCATCTGGCTGACGGCCTGATTCACCTGCTCGATGCCGCGGCTTTGTTCTTCGGACGCCGCGGCGATCTCGCCGACAATATCGGAAACCTGTTTGATCGCCTGCTTGACCCGACCCATGGTGGCGCTGACTTCGGTTGCCTGCTGCGCACCCTCGTAGATCGTCGTCACGGAAGAGCTGATCAGTTCCTTGATTTCCTTGGCTGCGGCGGCCGAACGCTGAGCCAGACTGCGAACCTCGCTGGCTACGACGGCAAAGCCTCGACCCTGCTCGCCAGCACGCGCTGCTTCCACAGCAGCGTTCAGCGCGAGAATATTCGTCTGGAACGCAATCCCTTCAATCACGCCGGTGATTTCGGAAATCTTGCTGGAACTGCTGCTGATCTCCCCGATTGTCCCGACCATGGCCTGAACCGAGTCGTTACCCGCATCGGCTATGTCCGTAGCGTGGGTGGCCAAGGCATTCGCCTGGCGGGCGTTGTCGGCGTTCTGTTTCACCGTTTCGGTCAACTGCGTCATGCTGGCCGCGGTTTCTTCCAGTGAGCTCGCCTGCTGCTCCGTGCGAGCGGAGAGATCGGTATTGCCGCTGGCGATTTCGCGCGATGCCACCGTGACCGATTCAGTGGTTGCCTTGATTCCGCGCACCGTATCGCTGAGTTGCCGGTCCATTTTCTTGAGCGCATCCAGAAGTTGTCCGGATTCGTCGAGCGAAACATTGACGATGTCATTGCCGAGCTTTCCTGCCGCGATGTGATTTGCGACATCAAGCGCGGTTTGCAGCGCCGTCGTTACCGAGCGGACAACCCGAATACCAACGATCATGGCCAGCAGCGATACAAGAGCCACGATCACAATAGATAAAATCCGAAGGTGACTGGC
The DNA here is from genome assembly GCF_900141745.1 of Paraburkholderia phenazinium. Classification (NCBI taxonomy): domain Bacteria; kingdom Pseudomonadati; phylum Pseudomonadota; class Betaproteobacteria; order Burkholderiales; family Burkholderiaceae; genus Paraburkholderia; species Paraburkholderia phenazinium. The sequence goes on from NZ_FSRM01000002.1 coordinate 2,229,504, forward strand.
GGCCGTCTGCTCGTCAATGAGCTTTGCCTGAGCAGCGGATTGCACATGCTGTTTCATGGCGGTCAGAATGCTGAATACCTGATTGGCATTCTCTTTAACTTCAAGCCGGTTAACCTCCGCTCCGCCTTTGATGTCACCAGCTTCGATTCGCTCGACCTGGTGTTTCATGCCGGCCTGCATGCGCTGGTAGGCACTCTGCAAATTCGCGATTACGCTGGCCTGAGTGCCGTCATCATGCGCAGTTAGTTCGTTGAGCGCCTTGTCCACTGCGGCAAAGCGGTCGTTGTTCTCCTGCTTCCAGATCGCAATAGACGCAGGATCACCAATCGCGATCATGCGCAGAATATTGATGTCGGATCGGGTAAGAAGGCCATCCACTTCGCCTATCGTCAATACGTCGCGGAAGTCTCGTTCATACATCTCGGCCGAGCGTGCGTTAGACTCGTTGAGCTTGACGAGAAAAAACACGCTTAAGCTCACCATGCTAAGCACAAGCAGGATAACCACGGACAAAAGCTTACTACTGACACTTGATTTCACAATTCACCCCGGCTCGACATTGGTCTGTAATTTATTCGTATGTCACGCGAAGGGTGAATGCTAAGTCGATTAGCGAATCCTGATAAGGGTAATTACTGTAAGTTTTTATTGGAATTTTCGTAAGCACTTCCCTTGCTATTGTAGGGAAGATGGAGTGCCGACTCTGTTCAAGATATGGAGTCTCACGAACGATACGGGTCGATACGTCACCTACGCGCTTTCGGATTTTCGCTTCTCAGGAAGCGACCGGGGCACGCACATACGTTGGGAATATAAGTTTCGCCCGAGGAGTTTGCCCGACGGATTGTTTATCTCGCGATTGGTGCACGAGGACTTCCGCCGGTTCATGGAAGCGACGTTGGTAGCGATTCGCGGCTCGTGTTGCTAGAGCTGTCTCGCGCAGAGATCCGCGACTTCTCCCGCCGTCGCGGTTGCGCGCGCCATCGTTCGTCGGTTCATCCACTCGAAGCGGCCGGAGGCGATTGCGTTTTTGCCGATTACCACGCGTTGCCGGCACGCGATCAGCTCAGCGTCGGCGAGCTTTTTGCCAGCTTGCGCCTGGCGGTCATCCACGAGCACGCTCAGTCCTCTCGCCTGCAGATCGCGCCGCATTGCCTCGGCTGCCTCCTGGTGCGCCTGGCGGTCCCAATCGATGACCGTCAGCACGACGTCGAAAGTATTGAACGACTCGCTGCCCCAGAATCCTCGCTCGTCGCGCTGACGGTTGAGCAGGAGCATTGCCAGACGCGAGATACCCACTCCGAAGCAGCCCATTTTGACGAACTCGCCTTTGGCGTTGACTAGTCCCATAGCCTTCGAGTAGCGGTCGCCAAGGTCGAAAATGTGGGCACACTCAAGCGATTTGCGTCCGTCGGTTTCGTCCTCGCCCAGCTCACTGAAGACGTGAAACTCCTCCGAACTTCGGCCGCCAATTTCCCCGTTGTCGGAAGACTTTATGACGACGTCCAGCTGCAGGCGGCGGAAGATGCGGATATATGCTTCGCGAACGGCCTCATACGCCTTCCGTGCGCCTTCCTCCGTAGCGTTGAATGTATAGGCGTCTTTCATGATGAATTCTTTGGCCCGCGCCAATCCGCCTCGCGTCCGTAACTCGTCACGGTACTTGTTGCCAAACTGATAGAGGCCCACGCTCATGTCTGTCTTGTTGTAGTGAGTTTTGACCATGTTGGTGGCCAGTTCCTCGCACGTCGCACCCAGACAAAACAGACGGCCGGTCCGGTTGGTCAACCTCATCAGCTCGTCGCCGTAGACGTCTATCCGCCCGCTTTGCCGCCACAGGTCGGCATCCTGCAGAAGGCTCATCTGCATTTCGCAGAACCCGGCTCGGTCCATCTCCTCGCGCACAATGCTTTCGACGCGGCGTTGGGCTCTCAATCCCAGTGACATCCACGAGTAAAGTCCCGCGGCGTCCTGGTGGATCAGGCATGACTTGCGAGCGAGGTCGGTCAGCTCAAGCCTGTCGTTGTCTTGCTCAAAAAAGCTGTTCGAGAAAAACTGCTGTGAGAATTTCATCATGTGCTCCGGATTTAAATTCAGCGAAAAAATAGGTCTGAAAATAAAAAACGCCCGCAGGGGGCGTCCGGATCGTTCAGTCTCACGCAAGGCGCAGGCGACTAGCCTTTCTTGTGCGCATTTTGAGGTCGCGAGCAAACTCCGGCCGCTACTGCGGGCACCGGAGGTCGTTGCGGAAGGTTCCTCAAAAATTCCATGATGTCTTGTTTCTGTCCAAAAACCGAGGATTGGTCGCGTTGATACGCTTAAGGTGGGGCGCCGGTTGGCATCCTCTTCTCGGTGAATATTACTTTGCCTGAAACGCGGCGTCGCCGCAACCCCGGTCCTCCCGCGGCAAGGCCGAGCGTTGCGCACCCCCATTGCAGGCAGGGGTGGCTTGACTAGGCCTAGCCCTGAGTTGCCTGAAAAGTCCTGCCGAAACGCCGAATGATGGTTACACTTGATAACGTTTATTCATGTGCTAGGAGACTTCTATGAGCAAGCGTACCCTTGTATCGACTGCCGCCACGTTGCTGTGCGTGGGTGCCCTGACTGGTTTGACCGCCACCTCGGCTCAGGCAGCCGGTGCACCGGTGAAGTGCCATCTGACCTTCAGCATGTCCGGATGGTCGGCGATTTATCAACATGCCGAAGGGCGCGGCAGAGTAACTTGCGATAATGGGCAAAAGGCCGCTGTCACGATCAGCGTGCACGGCGGCGGCCTGACGGCCGGCAAGTTCCACGTCACCGGCCACGGCGATATCAGCAATGTCTATAGCATCAGGGATGTGTACGGCAGCTATGCGCAGGCTGGTGCTTCGGCCGGCGTGGGGAATAGCGGTACTGCCCAGGTGCTGACGAAGGGAACGACGTCGATGGCGTTGAGCGGCAGCGGGGAGGGTGTAGACCTTGGTGTCGCGGTCGATGCCTTCAAGATTGAACCGGTCAGATGAAATCGATGTGAACACAGCGGATGATTGCTACAGATGTAGCATCGTCCGCTGTGTAATTGCCGCTCGCTTTGAATGCGGTCGTGGGAGACGATGAAATGCGCGTACTGATCGTCGATGATCACGAGCTCTTCAGAGCCGGATTGGCGCTTCTCCTCAGGGAGCTCTTCCCGAACATCGAGTTGCTGCACGCGAGCAAGTGATGCGTGAACTGGAAGATTCTCAGAAAAATGGCCAGGCAGCGCAGATGCGCGAACTCTACCAAGGCGGCGACTAACGAGGCATCGCAAGGCAGAAGGGTGTTTCGATCATCCGCACACCCGTTTCCTGATAGTGCTTCGGACTACACGTCATTGAAACGAAGCTGTCGTCGCGATCTCGACGATCCAATCGACAAATGCCTTGATCGCGGCGCTTGCATTCCGGCCAAGTGGATAGACAATGGAAATCGGTACCGGCGTGCATCGCACGTCAGCCAGCACTTCCTTGAGCCGTCCGGTTTGCAGGTAGGGAGATGCTGCGAATCGTGATATCTGGATCAGCCCCAGGCCTTCCAGACCGCATTGCAAATAGGCTTCCGTTTCGTTGATGGAAAAACGGCTTTGCAGCGTGATCGCAAGATCTTCACCGTCGACCTTGAAGCGCCAGTCAAGCGGACGGCCGGTCGCATTCGATATGTAGTTGACTATGCGGTGAGCGCCTAGCGCGCTCACCGAATCGGGCTCGCCATGCTCCCTGAGATAGCCGGGCGACGCGCAGGTCAGCCAACCTAGTTGCCCAAGCCGACGCGCTACCAGTGTCGAGTCCGTCAGTTCGCCAGTGCGGATGACGCAATCAATGCCGTCGTAGATCAAGTCCGCGGGTCGGTCGCTGAGCCCTAGCACCAGCTCGATATCCGGAAAGCGCTTCTCGAACTCGGGCAGCCTCGGCAAGACGATCGCCCGGGCGATCAGCCCCGGCATACCTGCCCGCACACGCCCGCGCGGGGTCATTGCGTCAGAGGAGAGATCGATCTCCGCTTTCGCAATGTCGGACAGAATGGCCTGGCACGATGCGAAGTAACGCGAGCCCGCATCGGTCAGGCTGAGCGTTCGGGTACTGCGCCTGAGCAGCGGCGTGCCAAGATGAGTCTCCAGATTCTTGATGACTGTCGTGACGGACGATCGAGGCATCGACAACGTCTCCGCTGCCTTGCTGAAGCTCTGTGCCTCGACGACGCGTACAAAGGTGGTCATTGCCAGAAGTTTGTCCATACGTGGTCGGCGTTTGGTCTGGTCGTCAGCAAAGCGCGACCGGCAGCTTGAGGGACACCCATCATACCGTCACCGCCGGACGTTCCCGCTCAATGAGTCTGTCCGGCTTGCGAGTAGAGCCGGCTGATTCGCCGCGGATGCTTTCTGTATTCCGCCACGGCGAACAATGCGGCGCCTGTGCGCCCCTACACTCCTGATCATTCGACGGCCCGACTCTCCAGTCTGCACAAAGCGAGTGCTACGTAGTCCGGTCCGCGAACTCCGCTTCTACTCAACTCCATTTCCTCAAAGAGGTAACGCATATGTTGCACGACAACGGCATTCTCGTTCTAGGCGCTGGCGAGCTCGGCATGGCTGTAGTGCGCACACTGGTGCGCCGAACGGCGCCTGCCGCCATCCCCGTGGCAGTGCTACTCCGTCCGGCGACCATCCAGTCTACGGACCCCGTCAAACAGAAGGACGTGGAAGAGCTACGCTCGTTAGGCGTCGAAATCGTTCCAGGAGATCTTTCGGACCAATCGGGCGCTGCGCTCGCGGCCATTTTCCGACGGTTCGATACCGTCATTTCATGCACCGGGTTTGTCGGCGGTCCGGGTGTACAACTCAAGCTCGCCCGAGCCGCGCTGGATGCCGGAGTCAAACGGTATTTCCCCTGGCAATTCGGCGTCGACTATGAGGTGATCGGTAGAGGAAGCGCGCAGGATCTGTTCGACGAACAACTCGACGTGCGCGATCTTCTCCGCTCGCAAGTGCAGACCGAATGGGTCATTGTCTCGACCGGTATGTTTACGAGTTTCCTGTTCGAACCAGCGTTCGGTGTTGTGGATCTGGCCCGGAACACTGTGAACGCATTGGGCGGTTGGGACAACGCGGTGACGGTGACGACGGCGGAGGACATCGGCGCGCTGACCACGGAGATTGTGTTCTCGGAGCCGAGAATTGCCAACCAGGTGGTGTACATCGCGGGCGACACAGTGACTTACCGGCAACTGGCGGACACGATCGACAGACTGATGGGCACGGAAGTCCTTCGCAGTGCCTGGAGCGTGGATGAACTGAAGCGGAAACTGGTCCAGGAACCTGGTGATTCTCTGCGGAAGTATCGTGTTGTTTTTGCGGAAGGGCGCGGTGTAGCGTGGGATCAGCAAAGCACGTTCAACGCGCAACGGGGTATCGCGGTCAGCGGGCTCGAGGAGTGGATGCGAAGCAACGCCGTGATAGGCGAAGCTGCAAGGACTACCTGATCATTCCGCCATCATCGAACCGAACCCAACCGGTTTGGTTCTGCCGTGACCGGTCAATTCCGCTCACATACTCACGAGAATTTTTGGCTTGGAGAACGCTTCAACCGCGGGCTATGCTGGGACGATGGAAAGCGCGGCGCGCCTGCGCCGTGCAGTGTTAGTCCAACGGCGCTTCACTGGAGACGACATGATCGAGCCGATCGACATTGGTGCGCTCGCGGGTGACACACTTCAGGGCTACTCAAATCGGGTTCTGACCAGCGTGAACGACCACGATGTTCATTTGAGCGTCATGGACGACCCATATTTCTGGCACCTGCATCCCGACTCTGACGAAACATTCCTCGTCATTGAGGGTGTGCTCACCATTGATTTCGACGATGGATCGGTCGACCTCCAATCCGGCCAGCTGCTCACTGTGCCGGCGGGTATGCGTCATCGGACGCGACCCCACGGCGCACGCTCGGTTAACCTGACGGTTGAAAAGGCCAACACGACGATGATCAGGTGCGAAGCACCATCGGGTTGGCCGCGATCGTCTTGAGTGAGTCGACGGGTACTTAGTTTTGCCCAATGGCCCGCACAATAGCGTCACCCATCTCATGAGTCTTACTGGTCCCACCCAGATCAGCCGTAAGCGAACGCTTCTCACGCATAACGGTGCCCACCGCTTTCTCGATCAGCACAGCGGCTTCGCGTGCTTTGGCGACGTCATGCTTGCGCCCGAGCCAATCAAGCAGCATCTGCCCGGACATAACCATCGCGTACGGATTTGCAATGCCGCGACCAGCAATGTCGGGGGCCGACCCATGCGTGGCCTGAGCCATCGCATGCCGCGGCCCAGCTGAAAGCCCCGGCGCCAAACCGAGACCTCCAACAAGTCCCGCTGCCTCATCGCTAAGAATGTCGCCAAACATATTGGTGGTGACGATTACATCGTATTTCTGCGGCGTCATCACGAGACGCATCGCGAACGTATCGACAATCGCTTCGTTCATGACCACATCCGGATACTCAGCCGCGATACGCTTGGCCTCCTCAACAAACATGCCGCAGCCGAGCTTGAAAACCGTATCCTTATGAACCACGGTGACCTGTTTGCGTCTCGATCGTGCCAGCTTGAACGCCTCGTGCAACACCTTCGACGACCCGGCGCGGGTGATCACGCGCACCGAAATGGTCACATCATGAGTAGGCCGAAATTCCCCGCACCCGGCGACAACGTTGCGGTCTGGCTGAAACCCCTCATTGTTCTCCCGCACGATGACAAGATCGACGTTCTGATGCAGCGACTCAATGCCGGCATACGAAAGCGAAGGGCGGATATTCGCAAACAGATCGAAGTGCTTGCGCAAGATCGGATGCGGATTGACTGCCTCAGGCACTTTCGGATAAGCCATATGTCCGATGGGTCCGAGCACCCACCCGTCGAGCGATTCCAGTTTTTCCAGAGTGCCGGGAGGCAACGTATGGCCGAGCGTGTCATACGCCTTGCGGCCAATCGGAATGGGATGCCAGTCGATCTCAAGACCGGTCGCCTCAGCGGCCGCTCGCATCACTTTCACCGTCTCGGGCACGACCTCGTGACCAATATCGTCGCCTTCCAGAATACCTATTTTCATACTGCTTTCTCCGTTCAAATGAGGATGTCTAATGATCGATACGATTCATGGCGAAAGCTCTTCAAGGCTGCGGCCGTTAGTCGGTGGACCGAACCCGCCGATACCAACGATGATCGCTGCCATCGCAAGGCCAATCATGAGGAACACGCCACGTTGACCATAACTGGCCATCAGATCGCCCACCCAGTAGCCGACGAAAACCGAACTGACGCGGCTCCAGCAAAAGGTGAAACCAATGGCGCGGGCACGAATGCGCGTAGGGAAGAGTTCCGCCGCATAGGGGTGAAAGATGGCAATCATCCAGTTGTTGCCCAGCGCGATCAGTCCACCCGTGCAGACAATCAGCGGCACGTTGTGGCCCGTGGCAAACAACGTTCCCGCCACGCCGATCAGACAGGCGCATAAAACGAGCTGCCACTTGCGCTCGATACGTTCGGAAAAATAGCTGCCTACGGCAGCGCCAACCGGCGCCATCAGCACGATCGCGAGCGAATAGTTGAGCGAGTGGACGATCGAAAATCCGTGATGCATGAGCAGAACCGGCACGAATGCGGTAAAGCCGAACACCGCAATGGTCTGCGAGAACTGGAACAGCGACACGATGATCGTGCGCGGCAGATAGAAGCGGCTGAAGATTTCTCTGCATCGCCCTTTTTCGATAATCGGATCCGGCACGCTCAGGTCAGGCGCGGATAAAGGCTCGCCACGCTCGCTTTCCACAGCCTGTTCGATCCCGCGTACCACACGGTCCGCTTCCTCCACCCGGCCGTGGACTTCGAGCCAGCGCGGCGATTCGGGCAAACCGCGTTGCAGCAGGAAAACAATCATGCCGCTAGCCGAGCCGATCATCACGACGATCCGCCAGCCAGCGATTCCGAACGGATCGAGCGGCACGAGGATCGCAGCAAGCAAGGCCGCCACTGGAATGGCCGACAGCACGAAGATGTACGAAGTCGTCATGTAGCGGCCGCGGCTCGCCCGGGGAGTCAGCTCCGTGACGTAACAATCGTTGTTCACGAGTTGCATGCCGACGGCAAAGCCGGCTATGAAGCGCGCCAGATCGATCAGCAACGGATCGCTGAGGACGGCCACCGCAAACTGCGAAGCCGAGTAGACCATCATCGAATACACGAACACCGCGCGCCGTCCAAAACGGTCGGACACCGCGCCGAAAGCAGCAGTACTAAGAAACATGCCGATAAAGAACGAAGCGAGAAAGCTGGCAAAGCTATGAACATCCAGCAAGCCCTTGTTGGCGATCGTATAGATGCCGGAGCGCACCAGACCCAACGAAATAAAGCCCGGCATAAACAGTTCGAAGAATTCGAACCAGCCGCCCGCAGCAATTCGCGCGACGATCTTCATCAGATGACGCGACCTCGGCAACCGGTCGATTCTCGCCATGATCGCGTAGTTACTTCGCAGCGCTGACGGCAAGCTGAGTTCCATGTTTGTCTCCGTCTTTATAGTGGCTTTGCGCATCATTAGGCGCGCCGTGCAGCACTTTGTTGCGACGCCGTATTCATCGCCGCTGCATCAATGCATTCTTGGCGCCTCATTGCGATCTTGCAATACCATAATGGCTCACTTCTTTATTTACCTGAGGTTAGGAATGCTGGAGCGAGCGGACCTGATGCTGGTGCTGGCGGTGCGGGAAACGGGCAGTCTGATCGGCGCGGCGCGGCGTTTGGGGGTGAGCGGCGCAGCCATCACCAAGCGGCTTGCGCAGATTGAAGCTCAACTGGCCGTGCGTCTCTTCAGGAGGACCACCCGTAGCGTCGTGCCCACGCCTGAAGGCGATCTCTATTGCGAGCAGGCCATGCAACTGGTTGCAGGGTTTGAAAGCCTTGAGGCCCGCATTGCGGATTTCAGCACCACGCCGGTAGGTCTGATCAAGCTGGCGTGTAACGTTGGCTTTGGCCGACAGTGGATGGCACCGGTCATCGACGCATTTTCGCGCCTGTATCCATCCGTCCGGATCGAACTGCATCTCCGGAACACGTTGCCCGATCTCCAGGCGGAGGGTTTCGATGCTGCGGTGTGGCTGTGGCGCCCCCTGTCCACGCAATGGATCATCCACACCCTGGCGCAGAACAACCGTGTGATTGTCGCGGCGCCCGACTATCTGCAGCGTGCGGGCATGCCGCAGACGCCCGCTGATCTTTCGCGCCATACGTGCCTGTTGATGCTCGAGCGCGACATGCCATCGTACGTGTGGCGCCTGAATCGTGTATCGCCGCCGGGCGCCGAGGAGTCGACCATCGACGTGCGCGTTTCGGGCCCACTTTCCAGCAACAACGGCGAGGCGTTGCGTGACTGGGCACTGAGTGGGGCAGGCATCGCGCTTCGTCCGTACTGGGATGTCTACGCACACATTCAGAGCGGGAGCCTGACTCACGTGTTGCGTGATTACGCGAAGCTGGACTCCGACGTTCAGTGGATTGCGCCGTACCGGCCGCATTTGCCGGAACGGGTCAGACTGCTCAAGGAGTTCATTGAAGGCCGGCTTGCCGACGCGCCCTGGCTGCATCAGCCAGGGTAAATCCTGAGAAAAACATCAGACGTCTGATGTATTCTTTAACAAAGAACAACGGATGGGCCTGCGTATGCGCCTGAGCGTAGAACGATCGATGAGCGACAAGATTCAGGACTCGCTTCTTGCGATGATTCGCGAGAAGGGCCTGAAACCGGGCGATCAGATCCCTACGGAGATCGAGCTTTGCGAATTGCTGGGCGTGGGACGCTCGAGCTTGCGTGAAGCCGTGGCGCAGATGATCTCGCACGGGCTGCTTTCGCGTGTGCAGGGTCGAGGTACCTTCATCAGACAAGTTTCGTTGAAATTGCAGGGCGGTCTCGATGATCTGATGTCTGTGACCGATATGATCAAGAGCGTCGGCGCGGTGCCGTCCACCAGTCGTCTGCAGATTGAGCACATCGAGGCATCGGAAAGTCTGGCCGAAAAGCTGGGACTGAAACCGGGTGATCCGTGTGTACGGATCGAGCGGGTCAGAAGGGCTGATGATGCCGTGGCGGCGTACTGCATCGACATCGTCCCGAAGCAGGTGTTCGATGCCGCGAACGGCGAGCTAGGCGAATCGCTGTTTGCCATGTTCTACCGTACCGGGAGGCGACTCTCGCATACGCATTCATCGATCCAGCCGACCATCCTGACACCGCGCGATCTGCCCGAACTGGGCGACGGCTTTGGGTTGTTCCTGTTGCTGGACGAAGTGGATTTTGATCAAAGCGGCGAGCCGCTTTGCTATAGCAACGACTATTACAACACGAGCATCTTCAAGTTCGACCTGGTACGCAAGCGTCACTGATAGCGGGCGCGCGGTTGGGTCGATCGCGGAGGAGGCACTATGGAATTTGAGGCGTTGAATGCGTCCGAGCTGTCGGCGTATCTGCGAGGCATTCCTGTTCTACACAAGCTGCTCGGCGAGCCGGCTGAGCTGGATATTGCCGAAGTCGGCGACGGCAATCTGAACTACGTCTACTTCGCGAGCAATGCGAGGACGCCGGCAAAGAGCGTGGTGGTCAAGCAGGCCCCGCCGTTTCTACGGCTTGTAGGCAAGACCTGGCCGCTCACGCGCGAGCGGCTCGAGCGCGAGGTTGCAGCGCTCCGGCGCTTCGGTGCGCTATGCCCGGAGCACGTGCCGAAGGTCTACCATGCCGACAGCGAGCTCTTCCTGATGGTGATGCAGCGACTGTCGTCGCATTGCATTCTGCGCCAGGGGTTAATGAATGGCGTGCTGTATCCAAAGCTCGCCGACCATCTCTCCACGTTTCTCGCCAATACGCTGTTTTTCGGCTCGGATCTTTTTCTCGCGCCCGACATCAAGAAGCAGGCCATGGCCGCTGCGGTCAATAGCGAACTATGCAGGATCACTGAAGATCTCGTATTTACGTATCCGTTCGAGGACCATTCTTCGAACGTCTATAGCGCGGCGTTGCCACGCGCGGCCATTGACCGGTTGCGGTACACGCCCGAATTGCGCACCGCGGTTGGCGAGATGAAGTGGGCATTCATGAACCATGCCGAGACGCTGATTCACGGCGACCTGCACACCGGTTCGATCATGGTCAATGAAGACGAGACCTACGTGATCGATCCCGAGTTCGCTTTCTACGGACCTATGGCGTTCGACGTCGGCGCGATCATTGCCAACCTGCTGCTGGCCTATTTCTCGCGCGACTGGCATGGCCGCGTCAACGGCGCATCGCCGGAACCGTATCAGGCGTGGTTGCTCGATCAGGTGCGCGACATCTGGTCAGGTTTCTCGGCAAAATTTCAGGCGCTTTGGCGCGATCACGAAGGGCGCAGCAAGACGCATTTCATCGGCAACGACCCGAGTCGCGTATGCGCCGATGCGTTCAGGGCGCGCTTCATGCAACAACTCTTTGCGGACACGCTCGGCTTTGCAGGATGCAAGATGATCCGGCGCATTGTCGGCATGGCAAAAGTGGCAGAGATCACGCGTATTCCTGATGATATTGCCCGAGCCGCGATCGAAGTGCGCTGCCTGCAGTGTGCGGAAACGCTGCTAATCCAACGCGCCTCGCTGACAGGTGTAGAAGACGTCATTGGTCTTGCGCGGGAGATTGGATCTGCCTCATGACCCGCGCCCATTCCCTTTCAACCCGTGATGCCTACGGAGCACACATGGTTTCCACGCCGTCCATTTCTAACCTTCCCGCGACCATCGCATGGGAAAACGACGGCTTGTCGATCCTCGATCAAACGCGTTTGCCGCATGAAACCGTCGTTGAAAAACTGACGACAGCCGAGGAAGTCTGGCGCGCCATTCACGAGCTGCGGGTGCGCGGTGCACCGGCTATTGGCGTCGCTGCAGCGTACGGATTGTGCGTGGCGATGCGCGCGAGTCTGCATCTGCCAATAGCCGAGTTCCGCGCGCAACTGGCGAAGCAGGCGGCGTATCTCGACAGCGCGCGGCCCACGGCGGTCAATCTTAGCTGGAGCCTCAGACGCATGCTTCAGGCGGCGCAGGCGTCGCCTGCGAGCGAAACGGCATCGCTGCTACGCGTATTGATCGATGAAGCCGTCGCAATCCACGACGAAGACCGCGCGCTGTGCGAAGGCATCGGCGAACACGGCTTGCCGCTGATCACCGAAGGTTGCGGGGTGTTGACCCACTGCAATGCGGGGGCGCTCGCCACGACTGGCCTGGGCACGGCAACCGCTCCGATCTACATGGCGCACGCCGCAGGTACGAAATTCCGCGTCTACGCCGACGAGACCCGCCCTCTGTTGCAAGGCGCCCGCCTCACCGCCTATGAGTTGCAGCAGGCTGGTGTAGACGTGACGCTGATCACCGACAGCATGGCGGCCTCGCTCATGGCGCGCGGACTCGTTGACGTGGTGATCGTCGGGACGGATCGTGTTGCGGCTAACGGCGATTTCGCCAACAAGATCGGCACGCTGGCGCTGGCGATCGTCTCGCGGCATTTCGACATCCCGTTCTACGTGGCCTGTCCGTCCTCCACGCTGGACCTGCACACGGCAACGGGCGACGCCATCGTGATTGAACAACGCCGTGACGATGAAGTCACGCACCTCTATGGTCAGCGTATCGCACCAGCCAATATGAAGGTTAGCAATCCCGCATTCGATGTGACGCCGCACGAGCTGTTGACCGGCTTTATCACGGAGCGCGGCATCGTGAAGGCGCCCTTTGCGCGAAACCTTGCAACGCTGTTCGCCATGGAAGGAGACGCGGCATGAGCGAAAACGCTTTGCGCGAACAGATCGTCGTTACCGTGCGCGAAATGGAGCGCTTGGGCATCAACCAGGGGACCTCCGGCAATGTGAGCGCGCGCTGGCTCGACGGCTTTCTGATCACGCCAAGCGGTGTTCCGGCCGCGCAGTTGCGGGCAAGCGGGATTGTATGGTTGCCGATGGACATCAAGGAACCGTCGCCGGTGCTCGATCAGGCCAGACCCTCGTCGGAGTGGCGCTTTCATCGAGACATATTGCACTCGCGGCCGGACGCGAATGCGATCGTTCACACGCATTCGGCAGCAGCCACCGCGATTGCCATTCACGGCCGCGATATTCCCGCTCATCACTACATGGTCGCAGCGGCTGGCGGCAACTCCATTCGCTGCGCACCGTATGCGACCTTCGGCAGCCAAGCGCTCTCCGATCATGCCGTCGCCGCCCTGCAAGGACGCAGCGCCTGTCTGCTTGCGCATCATGGCGTGATCGCGCTGGGCCCCGATCTTGCGCGTGCGCTGTGGCTCGCGCATGAGGTCGAAGTGCTGGCGAAGCAGTACCTGCTGGCTTGCCAGCTTGGTACGCCGCCCGTGCTACCCGACGAAGAGATGCAGATCGTCGTAGAGAAGTTCAGAAGTTATGGTCCGAAGAGGACGCAGTAGAACTGATCGTTGCATCGCACGCTACATCTGCAACGCGTAGCAAAACCGCCTTAATAACGTGAAAAACGGAGACAGACATGGCTTGGAATTCAGGAAGATTCGATGCATGGGGCAAGCTCGGCGCCACGGCGGGAACGGTGGTCCTGTGTGCGGCTACAGTGCTGGCAGGCTGTTCGAAGAGCGAATCGCCGTCGTCTTCGGGCACGGCGGCGAGCGACGCGGGCGCAAGCGCACCGGCAGTGGCAAGTGCGGCACCCGCAGCGGGTGGCAAGACGAAGATCGGTTTCTCGGTGTCCACGCTCAACAACGCGTTCTTCGTCGGCCTGAAGCTGGGTGTGGAGAAGGGCTCCAAAGATCAGGGCTTCGACCTCGTACAGACCAACGCGAACGGCGACGCACAGCAGCAGGTCAATGACGCGATCAACCTACTGAGCCAGGGCGTGAATGCACTCGTGCTGAACCCGATCGACTCGAAGGCAATCATTCCGGCCGTAGAAAAAGCCAATAGCATGGGTATTCCCGTGTTCATGCTCGATCGCGGCTCGGACGGCGGCAAGGTGACCTCGTTCGTGGCGTCGGATAACGTGGCCCTCGGCGCGACAGGCGCGAAGTGGATCGCGGATCAACTGAAGGCGCGTTACGGCTCGCCGAAGGGCAATGTAGTCGACCTGATCGGCCTTGTCGGCACGACTGCCGCAACGGATCGCGAGAAAGGCTTCTCCGACGAGATGGCGAAGTATCCGGACATCAAGATCGTGGCACGCCAGGAAGGCGCGTTTGACCAGGAGAAGTCGCTTAATGCCATGACGGACATTCTGCAGAAATTCCCGCAGATCGACGCTGTGTTCGGTGCGAACGACGACAACACGGTAGGTGCGGAAAAGGCGATCGACAACGCGAACCGCTACAAGCCGCTCGGCGACAAGGATCACATCATGGTGATCGGCGCGGACGGCACGGCGCAGGCCTTGTCGGCGATTCGCGCAGGCAAGCAGGACGCCACGATCTCGCAGAACCCGATCGAAATGGCGGCCAAGGCGCTGAGCTTCATCACGGACTACGAAGCGAAGAAGGACGTGCCGGCGAACTACGCGTGGCCGACGCTGCTGATCGACAAGTCGAATATCGACTCCGATGAAACCAAGAAGTACGGCCTCTGGTCGCTGCAGGTCAGCCAGTAATCTGTAAATGCGAACATGCGCGCCCGCATTGCGCGCCGCATGCTTCAAGCCAGACGAGAATCGAACATGAGTGCCGAAACGAATGTGCCGGAGGTGGCAGGCGGCGGGCTCGCCGCCACGCCGGGCGGTCATGCGCCGCTGTTGCGCATGGAAGGCATCGTCAAGAGTTTTCCGGGCGTGAAGGCCTTGCGCGGCGTGAGCTTGACGCTGGAAGCCGGTCACGTGATGGCGATTGTCGGCGAGAACGGCGCGGGCAAGTCGTCGCTGATCAAGACGTTGTCGGGTGCGTACGAGCCTGATGAGGGAAGCATCGCGATCAACGGCGTGCCGCTTGGGCGCGGGACGCACGCTGCTATCGACGCGGGTGTTGCGGTGATTTACCAGGAGCTTTCGCTGGTCAACGACATGACCGTGGCGGAAAACCTGTTCCTCGGGCGCATGCCGTCGCAAGGCGGCTTCGTGAAGCGCCGCGAAGCGAATGACGATGCGCGCAAGGCGCTTGCGCAAGTCGGGCTCGAGAGCGTGTCGCCGTCAATGCGCCTTGGCGATCTGCCGCTCAACAAGCGGCAACTCGTGGAAGTCGCGAAAGCAGTCGCGCGCGAGGCGCGCATCCTTGTGATGGATGAGCCTACCGCCGCATTGCAACGTGGCGATATCGCGAACCTCTATGCCGTTGTGCGCCGTCTGCGTGCAGCGGGCATGGGCATCATTTTTATTTCGCACCACCTGGAAGAAGTGTTCGAACTGGCGGACTCGGCGGTCGTCATGCGTGACGGCGTCACCGTCAGTTCGCGTCCGATGTCGCAATGGACCGAGCAGGAGCTTGTCCAGGCGATGGTCGCGCGCAACCTCGAATCGTTCTATCCGTGGGAGCCGCGCGAATATGGCCCGGTTGTGCTGGAGGTGCGCGATCTGGCGAGCCCGCCCATCGTGCGGCACGCCTCGCTCAGTGTGCGAGCGGGCGAGATCCTCGGCATTGCGGGCATCGCAGGGGCAGGGCGCACCGAATTGCTGAAGGCGATCTTTGGCGCGTTGCCGGTGACGCAAGGCGAAATCGTCGTGCGCGGCCAGAAGGTCAACATCAAATCGCCTAGCGACGGCGTGCAACACGGCCTTGTCTACACCGCTGAGGATCGCAAACTCGAAGGCCTCGTGCTGGAAGCGAGCATCGAAGAGAACGTTGCTCTATCGAGCCTGAAGGCGCTTGCCACAGGCGGTTTCGTCAGCAATGCCCGCAAGCGTGCACTCGCGCAGGAGGCAAGCACGCGCTTCGGCGTGCGTGCGCCGTCGGTCATGCAGATCACTGGCAACCTCTCGGGCGGCAATCAGCAGAAGGTCATTCTCGGGCGTGCGACCGCCACGAATCCGGCCGTCATCATGCTCGACGAGCCCACGCGCGGTATCGACGTGGGCGCGAAATCGGAGATCTATGCGCACATGGTTTCCATGGCGCGGGCGGGCGCGGCGGTAATCATGGTCAGCTCTGAACTGCCGGAGCTGCTCGGCATGTCGGACCGTGTGCTGGTGATGTACCGGGGCAGCATCGTCACGGAAATTGCTCGCGACAAGGCGGATTCGGAAACGGTGATTCAATGGGCTACGACAGGAGTAGGGGCATGACGTCCACGACAACCAAACAGGCGGATTCGGAGGCGTTCTCGCAGCGCCTCATCCGGCAACTGCGCAGCGGCATCGGGCCGCTCTTCGCGGCGCTCGTGCTGATCTGTGTGGTGCTCTCGATCGCATCGCCGGAATTCCTGACCACCAGCACGCTGACCAACGTCATGGTGCAGGTCTCGGTGGTCGGCATTGCGGCAGTCGGCGCTACTTTCGTGATCATCACGTCGGGCATCGACCTCTCGGTCGGATCGCTCGTGGCGCTGAGCGGCATGGTGGCTGCAACCGTCATGGCCGGCTCGGCGGCGGGGAACGTCGGGCTCGGGATCGGCGGACTCGGGGTGGCGCTGGCGGTCGGTGCGATCGTGGGTGCGCTGAATGGCTTCTCGGTGTCGTGGTTCAGGCTCGTGCCATTCATTGTCACGCTGGCGATGATGGCAATGGCGCGCGGTCTCACGCTCGCCATCTCCGATGGCCGCACGAAGTTCGATTTTCCCAATTCGTTCACCGCGTTCGGCGCGAAGAGCGTAGCAGGCCTTCCAGCGCCGATGCTCGTGATGCTGGTGGTGTTTATCGTCGGTCACGTGCTGTTGCGCAAGACCACGTTTGGACATCAGGTGTTCGCGGTCGGCGGTAACAAGGAAGCCGCGCGGCTCGCGGGCATTCCGGTAGGCCGCGTGATTTTTCTCACGTACACGCTCGCAGGCGTGACAGCGGCCATCGCGGGCATCGTGCTCGCAGGGCGGTTGAATTCGGCCTTGCCGTCGGCGGCGAACGGACTCGAATTGCAGGTGATCGCCGGTGTGGTGATCGGCGGTACGTCGCTTGCGGGCGGGCGCGGCTCGATCGTGGGCACGTTCATTGGCGTGGTACTGATCGGCGTGATCAACGTCGGTCTGTCGCTGCTCGGCGTCAATCCATTCTGGACACAATTCATTCAGGGCGGCGTTATCTTCGCTGCCGTCATGCTCGACGCGCTCAGTCAGCGCCGCAAGAACTAACCTCATTCAGGAGACACGCATGAGAAAGATCATCAACCAGCCCGATCAGTTCGTCGATGAAATCATCGAGTCGCTGTTGATCGCACATCCGGGCTGGATCAAGGCAGCAACGGCCGACCGCCGCGCGCTCGTGCGCGCCGATGCGCCAAAGCAGGGCCGCGTGGGCATCGTGACAGGCGGCGGATCGGGACACATGCCGGGCTTCCTCGGCTATGTGGGCGAGGGGCTGTGCAGCGGTGTGGCGGTGGGCAACGTGTTTTCATCGCCGTCATCCGAGCAGATTTATGAAGCGACCAAAGCAGTGAACGGCGGCGCCGGCGTGCTCTATGTGTACGGCAATTATGGCGGTGACGTCTTTAACTTCGATCTGGCAGCAGATCTTGCGGAGCCGGACGGCATCGATGTAAAGACCGTATTGCTGACCGACGACGTAGCGTCCGCGCCCAGCGAACGTAGCGCTGACCGGCGCGGTGTGGCGGGCATGGTATTCGTCTTCAAGTGTGCGGGCGCAGCGGCGGAGCGCGGCGATTCGCTAGAGGAAGTGGCGCGCATCGCGGCGAAGGCGAACAACCAGTGCCGCACGATGGGCGTGGGTTTGTCGCCGACCATTCTGCCCGCAGCCGGCAAGCCGACCTTCACGCTGCCCGAAGGCGAGATGGAGATTGGCATTGGCATCCACGGCGAGCCGGGCACGCATCGCGGCAAGCTGGAAACGGCGGATGAAATCGCTACGCGGCTTACCGGAGAAATCTTGCGCGATCTCGCGGCGCCCAAGGGTTCGCGTGTAGCAGTGCTGATCAACGGGCTTGGCGCCACGCCGCTCGAAGAGTTGTATCTGCTCTATCGACGTTCGGCCGCGCTCATCGCAGAGCAGGGTTTGACGATTGCACGCTCGTATGTGGGCGAGTATGTGACGAGCCTGGAAATGGCCGGTGCTTCGATCACGATCATGCTGGTCGACGACGAGCTTGAAGCGCTGCTCGCCGCGCCTGCGCGCTCACCTTTCTTTCATGACTGGTCGCAAAGCTGAAAGAGGGGAACGTCATGAGTCTTTCCTGCATTGAACTGCGTGACTTGCTCACGCGTACGCTTACTGCGTTACCCACTCACGCCGAAGAGTTGCGGGAGCTTGATGCCGCACTTGGCGACGGTGATCTCGGCATCACCGTGCAATCCGGATCGGCCGCGGTCGTCAAGGCGATTGGCACATTGCCCGAAACAGCATCGGTATCCGAACTTTTGCTTGCGTCGGGAAAGGCATTTTCGACAGCGAACCCGTCGACGTTCGCGGCGCTGATCGGCGGCGGCCTGCTCGCTGCATCGAAGGCGGTGACAGGCAAGGACGCGATCGATAAAGCCGATGCACTCGCGATCGGGCGTGCGGTGGCAGCCCGGATTATCGAACGCGGCAAAAGCCAGGTGGGCGACAAGACCGTACTCGACGCGCTCGTGCCTAGCCTCGATACGCTCGAAGCCACATCCGGCTCCACCGATGCCTTGCTCGACGCGATGATTGCGAAATCGCAGGAGCAGGTAACGGCGACGGCAAGCCAGCAATCGAAGAAGGGGCGCGCCGCATGGGTGCAGGAGCGCAGCATCGGGCATGCCGATCCAGGCGCGACAGCGTATCTGCGTTTTCTCGAAGCGCTGCGCTCGGCGCTGCAGGCATAGAACAATGAGCGGTTTCGATAAGGGTTTACGTTGTCGGATCGATAACCAGCAGGAATCGGTTGCGCGGAATACGCAATTGGATAACGTCTTCCCTCGTACTAGACTTGGCGGGGAGCGGACGGTGCCCGCGGCTACCGCTCGTCCCAAGTGCCTCAGATCTGCTTCTTTACAATTCCAAAACGGAGACATCACGTGAGATCGAAAGTGGCCTGCGGCATTCTTGCCGCCGTGGTTTGCGTCAGCGTTACCAATACAGCCAGTGCACAGGCAGCGAGCGGCGATACCTCGTCGCTGAAAATCGCGCTCTCGAACAACTACGCGGGCAACAGTTGGCGTCAGGCGATGCTCAAGAGCTGGTCGAATGTCGCCGATGCCGCCGTCAAGCAGAAGGTGGTCGCCGCCGCGCCGACGTTCACGACCGCGGAGAATCAGGCCACGGAGCAGGTGCAGCAAATGCAGAACCTGATCCTGCAGGGCTTCAAAGGCATTGCGGTGGATGCCGTGTCGCCCACCGCGCTCAATGGCGTCATCAAGCAGGCCTGCGGCGCAGGGGTGACGGTGGTGTCGTTCGATGGCATCGCCTCTGAGCCCTGCGCTTATCGCATCACGGTCGATTTTCGCAAACTCGGTTCGATGCAGGTCGACTATATGGCGAAACGCCTGAACGGCACCGGCAATCTGCTCGAGATCCGCGGTCTTGCCGGCGTTTCCGTGGATGACGAAATCCATCAGGGTATCGTCGACGAGCTGAAGAAGTACCCAGGGCTGAAGATCGTGGGCTCCGTGCATGGCGATTGGACCCAGACGGTTGCGCAAAAGCAGGTAGCCGGTATCTTGCCGACGCTGCCCAAAATCGACGGTGTCGTGGACCAGGGTGGCGACGGCTTTGGCACGGCGAAGGCGTTCGCCGAGGCTAACCGTCCGACGCCGATCATCATTCTTGGCAATCGTCAGGAAGAGCTGGCGTGGTGGGCCGGGCAACGCAAGAAGGGCAGTTACGAGACGCTGTCGGTCACCATCCCGCCGGGTTGCTCGACGTTTGCTTTCTGGATCACCCAGCAATTGCTGGCGGGTAAAAAGCTGCCGCACGATATCCAGATGCCGCTGCTCGAGGTGAAAGCGGACGAGCTCGACTCGGTGCTCGCCAAAACGCCGCCGGGCCAGCTTGCCAACAAGGAATACACGCGCGACGAAGTGCTCAAGGTCGTCGACTCGAAATAAGGCAACAGGCCAGCGGCGATGCGTGAGGTCGCCGCTGGCCGTCGTCGGCACAACGAAGGGATCTATGACGGTTTCATTCGGTGAATCATCGGGCTCGCCCGGCGGCGTATCTGGCGAGGTACTGATCGGTCTTGCCGGTATCGGCAAGACGTTCGGCCAGGTCAAGGCGCTGAGCGGCATTGACTTTGCGTTCCGGAACGGCGAATGCGTCGGCGTCGCCGGTCATAACGGCGCGGGCAAGTCCACGCTGATGGCGGTGCTCGCGGGCGTGTACGCGCCGGATCACGGCACGCTCTCGGTGGCGGGCCTGCCCGTCAGCCACTACGACGCTAACGTGGCACGCGAAGCAGGGGTGCGTTGCGTGTTCCAGGAGCTCTCCCTGTGCGCCAACCTGTCGATCGCGGAGAACATGTGCATCCTGCATCCGCAACTCAAAGGACGCGGCTGGCGCAAGAAAGCAACCGCATTGATGGTCGAACAGCTTGACGCGATTTTTCCGGGCCATGGTCTGAAGGGGCATGAACTGGTCGCGGACCTGACGCTAACACAACGTCAGATGGTCGAGATCGCTCGAGCTTTTACGGTGGTGGTTGCGCCGGTGAAGCTGGTCATTCTCGATGAGCCGACGTCCAGCCTCGATGCGCATACCGCCGGACAGCTGCTGGTTTTTATCCGTGAGGCGGCGAGCCGTGGCATCACCTGTATTCTGATTAGCCACATGCTTGGCGAGATCGAACGCGTCGCGGACCGCGTGCTGGTGATGCGCGATGGCATGGCGGCCGCGGTGTTGCCGCGCGATGCGTTGACTCAGGATGCGATTGTGCGTGCGATGGGGCAGCACGTCGATGTCGGGCGTCAAACTCAAAAGGCCGGTCGCGCGCAGGGCAATGTCAATGCCGCGGATTTCATGTGGCAGGTTGGGCCCACGGCAGTAAAGCGCTCGACGATCAACGCGGCACGCGGCGAGATTGTCTGCTTTGCGGGCCTCGCAGGGCAGGGCCAAACCGAAGCGTTGCTCGCCATCTATCGCGACTCCACCCGCCGAGGAGCAGCGACGCGCGTGGCGTTTGTGGCCGGCGATCGTGCTGACGACGGTGTATTCCCACTCTGGTCGATCAGCGAGAACCTCGCGATCCGCTCTCTGTATGGTGCGTCGAACGGTCTGCGCAAGCGCTGGCTGGTCGATGCCGACGGCGTACGCAAGCTGGTGCAGGACTGGCGCGCGAAGATCGGCATTCGCGGCGCCGCGACCCGTGCAGGCATCCTGTCGCTCTCGGGCGGCAACCAGCAGAAGGTGCTGTTCGCACGCGCGCTGGCCTCCGACGCGGACCTGATCCTGATGGACGATCCGACTCGCGGCGTCGACATCGGCACCAAGCGCGACATCTACGAACTCGTACGCGGCGAGGCGTCGAACGGACGCACATTTATCTGGTACACCACGGAGAACGACGAACTCGCATACTGCGATCGCGCCTATGTGTTTCGTTCTGGCCGCGTCACGCGCGTGCTGCACGCGGACGAATGCACCGAAGAGGTACTCCTCGCAGCCAGCTTCGAGGAGCAAGCCGCATGACGCCTTCCGTCGCGACAGGGCTCAATGTCCGCAACGTCCGAAATGCACGGCTAAGGGCGCTGCTGCCGGTGTTTTCACTGGTGGTGATTCTGGTGCCTATCTTTATCCTGCAGCCGGCGACGTTCAGTTACTTCGGCTTGGGACTGCTGCTCAATCTTGCCGTGCCGATCGTCTTTGCGACGCTCGCGCAACTGGCCGTCATTACCGTGAACGATCTTGATCTGTCGATCGGCGCGTTCGTCAGCCTGACCGCGTGCATTGGCGCGACCTTGTGCGTGCGCGAGCCGTGGCTCGGCATCGTAGCGCTGATAGGTTGCGTGCTGGCGTATGCGGCGATCGGCGCGTTGATCGAATTCCGCCAGATTCCATCGATTGTGGTCACGCTCGGCCTGTCGTTCGTGTGGACGGGACTCGCGGTGTTACTGTTGCCTTCGCCCGGTGGCAGCAGCCCCCAATGGCTTGGCAGCCTGATGACGTATCAAACGCCGCTGATTGCCGCGCCGATAGTATGGTCGGTCGTGATCGCGCTGGTGGGGCATCTGTTATTGATGCGTTCGTCGGCAGGCGTGCGGGTGCGGGGTGCTGGCGGCAATCCTCGGGCGATGAGCCGGTTTGGCTGGTCGATGGTCAAGAGCCGCGCCATCCTGTACGGCGTCGCTGGCTTCTTCGGGGTGTGCTCCGGCCTGTCATTGCTCGGCCTGACGACTTCCGCGGACCCGAACCTCGCACTGCGCTACACGCTGCTGTCGATCGCTTCGGTGATACTTGGTGGCGGCGAGTTTGTCGGCGGACGGGTCTCCGTTTGGGGAGCCGTGCTGGGCGCTATCACGCTCACCGTGGCCGCATCGTTTCTTGCCTTCCTCAACATCTCGCCGGACTGGCAGGTGGGCATGCAAGGCGTGATCCTGATTGCGGTGCTGTCGCTGCGCGTCTTGCTGCAACGAAGCGGGGGGCGCAGATGAACCCGCAGTCCGAACTTCAATCCACGGCAAGCTCCAGCGCCGACGCGCAACCAACGCTCGCTGCGCGGCTCAGAATGCTGCGCGCGCCGTGGGTCTGGTCCTTCGTCGGGGCGATCGGCGTAGGCATCCTCATCGCGGTCGTGTTTGGGATTTCCATTGCCGGTAACGTCGTGTTGACGGCGCTGGTGTTTGGCGTCTTCATGGTGCTGGTCGGTCTGGGGCAGATGCTCGTCATCACGTCGGGGCCGGGCAATATCGACCTGTCGGTGCCATCCGTCATTGCGCTCGCGGGCATGATCGGCGTTCACGTGATGGGCGCGTATGGCATTCTCGCCGGCTTCGTTGCTGCACTCGCTGCCGGTGTCGTCGTCGGTCTCGCGAACTATCTGCTGATTCGTGTGCTTCGTATCCCGCCGATCATTGCGACGTTGTCGTCGAGTTTCATTATCCAGTCGGTGGCGATCACGCAAAGCAGCGGCATGAACGCGCCGCCTGTCGCGCTCGAGACATTTGCCAATGGTCACCTGCTCGGTGTGCCGCATCTCGCGTTGATCGCGCTGGCGTTGTCGGTTGTGATTGCGGTCCTGCTGCATCTGACGGTATTCGGCCGCGGTCTTTCCGCGGTCGGCCAGAATCCGCGAGCGGCGTGGCTGGCGGGCGTGGGTGTCGAGGCGACGCGTTGCAAGGTGTACATGCTGTCCGGTGGCATTGCGGCGCTCACAGGTGTACTGCTCGCTGCCGTGTCGGGTGGCGCGACGCTGGATATGGGCGTCGAATACATGCTGATCTCGATTGCGGTGGTGGTGATCGGCGGCACTCAGGTCACCGGTGGCCGCGCGACGGTCATCGGTGTGTGGGGCGCCTCGATGTTCCTGTTCCTCACCAATGCTGTGCTCAACGCGTTGGGCGCGGGTGCCGGCGTGCGCTCGATTGCGTACGGCGTACTGATTATTGTCGTCGTGGTGGCGGCAGGCGGCCGCTCGGCGCGCTACTAGTAACGCAAGATCAAACGCAACGGTTCGAGCCTCGGTTAGCCCAGGCTTAATCTCAAGTGCAATGGGAAGACAAAGACAATGGAACCTAAAGACTTTGAAGTTCACGATGCACGTTTTCGCGCCTTACTGCAACCGAACGCACAGCTCGAAAAGCTATACGGCGGCTGTCTGTGGGCCGAGGGCCCGGCATATTTTCCCGCGGGCGATTACCTCGTCTGGAGCGACATCCCTAACAGCCGCATGCTGCGTTGGGCGCCCGACATGGGTGTGGGCACGTTTCGCGCGAATTCGAATTTCTCCAATGGCAATACGCGTGACCGCGAAGGGCGGCTTGTCACTTGCGAACACGGCGCGCGCCGTGTGACGCGTACCGAGCACGACGGCAGCATCACCGTGCTCGCTTCCGCCTATCAGGGCAAGCGGCTGAATTCGCCCAACGACGTAATCGTCAAATCCGATGGCTCGGTATGGTTCACGGACCCCGACTACGGCATCCTTAGCGATTACGAAGGTGGTCGTGCCGACAGCGAGATTGGCCGCTGCAACGTGTATCGCGTGACGCCCGGAAGCGGCGAAGTCACGCTGGTGTCGGACGAATTCGTCAAGCCTAACGGGCTTGCCTTTTCACCGGACGAGAGCCGCATCTACATCGCGGATTCAGCGGCCTCGCATATCGAAGGAGCACCGCATCACATTCGCGTTCTCGATGTGGCGGGCGGCAAGCTGAGCAACGGGCGTGTGTTCGTCGAGATCGAGCAGGGCGTTCCCGACGGCATGCGAGTGGACGAGTACGGCAACCTCTGGACCAGTGCGCTCGACGGCGTGCATTGCTACGCGCCAGACGGCACGCTGCTCGGCAAGATCCTGTTGCCGGAAGTGGTGGCTAACCTGACCTTCGGCGGCCTGCATCGCAATCGCCTGTTTATTGCCGCGAATACTTCGCTGTACTCGCTTTATGTCGCTGTGCGTGGCACAGCGACGTGATCGCCGAGCCGCTCGGCGGTGGTGCGCAGGATCGCCATGAACTCCTGAGCGGGCTGCGACGGAATTTCGTTCTTGCGGGTGATGACGCCATAGTTCGTCATGGTGCGCCGGATAGGCACGACGAGCTGACCGAGCAGTCCGCTCTGGACATACTTCGCGACGGCGGCACGCGGCTGCAGCGAAATCATGTCCGTGGCCTGCAGCAGTTCGAGCGTCGAGAAGATCGATGGCGTTTCGACCATGCCGACGGGCGCTTGCATCCCGGCGGCGGCGAAGGTCTCGTCGAACAGATGGCGGATCGCCGTGGCCGGCGGATAGAGAATCCACGGCCATGCGCCGAGATCGGCGATCTCGACAGACGCCTGTTTGAGCAGCGGATGATGCCGTCCAACGACGACCCACACCGGCTCCGCAGACAGGTCTTCGAAGTTGAAGAGGGTCTCCTGGCGCGCTTCGGTCAGACGGCCGATCATCAGGTCGAGTTTTTTCTCTTCGAGCCAGATCGCCAACTGGTCGCTGCTCTGGTCGATCAGCCTGACGATGAGCCGCGGCCGTTGCTGCTGGATTTCCTTGATCGCCGCGGCGACGACCTGCGCGGTTGATGCGGTAATGGCGCCGATCGCGAGGTGGCCATAGCCGCCGCTTTTCATGGTGTGGAACTCGCTGGCGAACTTGCCCAGATCGGCCACGGCGGCACTCGCGTAACGCAAAGACAGCACGCCGAGATCGGTGGGCCGCATTTCCCGCGGCAAACGCTCGAACAATTGCGCGCCGAACATGGACTCGATGTCGCCCAGTATCTTCGTTGCGGCGGGTTGGGTCATATGCATTTGCTCGGCCGCGATACGCAGATTGTGGGTGCGTCCGAGAATATCGAGCAGCTGGAGATGCTTGAAACGTAGTCGGCTCAGCACACTCGGGGGAGGCACAGCGGGCGATCTGGACATAGGGTAAGCACCAATTAGCTCATAACCATTTGGAATCGATTGTACTCAAGGTGCGATTGGAAGTTTGGCAGAGGCAGGCTTAGAGTGGCCTGTTCCCCTCGTGGCTTTAAAGAACTGGAGAAATCACCATGACGTTCGAGGCTGAAAATACCGCGGCCGGATCCGCCGGCAATGTATCCGCAAGTGCGGAGCCGGTGGTGCGCCTGCATCCGCAGGATGACGTGGTGATCGCGCGGCACCAGTTGGTCACGGGCGCGCAGATTGGCGGCGGTCTTGCAGTGCGCGGCCTGATCCCCGCGGGCCACAAGGTGGCTGTACGTGCAATTGAAACGGGTGCCCCGGTGCGGCGCTATGGGCAGATCATCGGTTTTGCGAGTCGTCCGATCGAAGCGGGTGAGCACGTCCATATGCAGAATCTGTCGATGGGACAATTCGATCGCGACTACGCCTATGGCGCCGACGCGAAGCCGCTGGAACCGCAGACTAAAACCGCGCGCTTCATGGGGATCGTGCGCGCCGACGGACGTGTCGCGACTCGCAACTACATTGGCATTCTGACCTCAGTGAACTGCTCGGCGACCGCAGCGCGCGCGATAGCCGACCATTTCCGGCGCGATATCCATCCCGAAGCGCTTGCGGCATTTCCAAACGTGGATGGCGTCGTTGCCTTGACGCATGGCCAGGGTTGCGCGGTCGATGCCGAAGGCGAGGCGCTTGGCCTGATTCGCCGCACGCTCGGCGGCTACGCGCGGCATCCGAACTTCGCCGCGGTGCTGATTGTGGGCCTGGGTTGCGAGACCAACCAGATCGAAGGTCTCATGCGTAGCGAAAGCCTGACGCCAGGCGCCGCGCTCAAGACGATGACGATCCAGGCCACCGGTGGCACCGCGCGCACGGTGGCGGCGGGAATCGAAACCGTCAAGGCGATGCTTGTCGAAGCGAATCAGGTACAGCGCGAACCGGTCGATGCCAGCCATCTCGTGATCGGCCTGCAATGCGGCGGCTCCGATGGTTATTCGGGCATCACGGCGAACCCCGCGCTTGGCGCTGCGGTTGACCGTCTGGTTGCGCATGGCGGGACCGCGATTCTCTCCGAAACGCCGGAGGTATACGGTGCAGAGCATTTGCTGACGCGCCGTGCGGTCTCGGTGGAAGTGGGCGAGAAACTGGTCGAACGCATCCATTGGTGGGAAGACTACTGCGCGCGGATGAATGCCGACCTCAACAACAATCCGTCGGCGGGCAACAAGGCAGGAGGCCTGACGACTATTCTGGAGAAGTCGTTGGGTGCGGTAGCGAAGGGCGGTACGACTAACCTTGTGGACGTGTATCGCTACGCCGAGCCCGTCAGCGCACATGGCCTCGTCTTCATGGACACACCCGGCTACGATCCGGTTTCGGCAACGGGGCAGGTCGCAGGCGGTGCCAACCTGATCTGCTTTACTACAGGACGTGGTTCCGCATACGGCTGCGCGCCTTCGCCCTCGTTGAAGCTGGGTACGAACACCGCGTTGTGGAAGCGGCAGGAAGAAGACATCGACCTGAATTGCGGCACGATCCTCGATGGGGAGAAGAGCGTCGACGAATTGGGGCAGGAAATCTTCGAACTGATGCTGGCCACCGCTTCCGGCACGATGTCCAAGAGCGAGGTTCACGGCTACGGACAGAACGAGTTCGTGCCGTGGCAGATCGGGGCGATTACCTGAGGGCACCTAACGACGCTCCTGCACGAACCGCTTGCTGCCGCCGTTCGCTGGCCAAGGTGTGCTGCGACTAACTTCTGGTTGCGTGCCGAACAGTGACGCCTATAGTGTTGATACGTCTGGACGGGCAAGCCCGGCCCCGGCCGACATCAGCCCTCGGAGGAAGTCATGTCCACTGTTTCGGTGTCTCCGCAAGTGCGTCACTTTTCCGTTCCGGCCTCTTCGTTCGGAATCGTCCTGGGAATGGCAGGGTTGAGCAATTGCTGGCGTTTTGCCCATGTGGTCTGGGGCGTGGACGCGAGGATTGGCGAAGCACTTTTTACACTGACCGCAGTGGTATGGCTTGTTCTACTGGTTGGCTATGTAACCAAGTGGATGCGCGACCACGACGACGCGATGACGGAGTTCGAACACCCCATACATTGCTGTTTCATCGGGCTTGTGCCGGTTTCGACGGTCCTGGTCGGAGCGTGGGTGGCCACCTGGAGCGATAGCGCGGGGTCCGTGTTGGTGATATTGGGCGCGGCGGGCCAGCTTGGGTTTTCTACGTACCGCTCCGGCGCGCTATTGCGCGGCGGCCGCAGGCACGAAGACACGACCGCCGTCATGTATCTGCCCACCGTGGCGGGCAATTTCGTGTCCTCCATCGCGCTGAGTTCGATTGGATATGCAGACGCGGCCAAGCTGTTTTTCGGCGCCGGTCTTTTCTCGTGGCTTGCGCTCGAGTCGGTGATTACCAACCGGCTTTATACATCCGAGCCGTTGGCGCACGCGATTCGTCCCACCTTGGGCATCCAGCTTGCGCCGCCCGCCGTGGCTTCGATCGCGTACCTTTCAATTTCCCACAACAGCATCGACATGGTGTTTCTGGGCCTGTTTGGCTACGCGGTCCTGCAGTTGCTGCTGCTATCGCGCCTGTTGCACTGGTTCGTGGAGACGGGATTTTCGCCCTCGTACTGGGCCTTCAGCTTCGGGGCGACCGCGCTGGTGCTCGCCAGCATGCACGCGGCTAGCGTGCATGCTCACCCGGCGGTCGATGTCCTTGCATTGCCGCTGTTTGTGCTGCTTAACGTCGCGATTCTGGCGCTCTTCGTCGCTACGTTACGACTGCTGTTGCTAGGGAAGCTGTTTATGAAGTGACGCGTTCAAGGCAACTGTAACGCGGCCACAGCGTGCCGTAGTGCCGTGCGCAAACCTTCTTCAACCACTGGATGATAGAAGGGCATCTCAAGAATTGCATCCACTGTCAGCTTCATTTGCAGTGCCCAGGCAAGCAGGTGGGCAATATGTTCGGCATCCGGACCGATCCACTCCGCGCCCAGAAACTGCCGGCTCGCCTTGTCCACATACACATGCATCAAGCCGCGATTCTTCAACATCACGCGGCTGCGTCCCTGGTCTTCAAAGCTGACTTCGCCGGTTGCGAACGTGCCCGGTTCCAGATCGGCGTGTCGCGCGCCGACCATCGCAATGCCCGGGTTCGAAAACAGCACGGCGATCGACGCACGGCGCTTCAACGGTGCGACGTCCGGGAAGCGGGCAGCGTTTGTCCCCGCGGCGCGACCTTCGTCCGCGGCTTCGTGCAATAGCGGCAGGACGCCATTTGCGTCGCCGGCAATGAACACAGGGTGCGCCCCTGCCTGCAGCGTAAGCGGATCATAGATAGGGGCACCGTGCTTATCGATCGTAAGAGAAGTGTTATGCAGTGCAAGCTTTTCGAAATTCGACTTGCGGCCAGCCGTAACCAGCACATATTCAAACGTGTCCTCGACAACCTCTCCAGCGCCGGTCCGAAAGCGGATCTGCACCGCGTCACCCACGCGCGTTGCCACTTCTACTTCGGCCTGGGCTTCGAAACGGAACGAGTTCTGGAAGGTCCGTTCGGCATACGCCTTGATAGCCGGATCCGTAAGGGGGCCAACGCGTCCGCGCGCGCCGATCACTGTCACGTCTACGCCGAGGTGGGCAAGCGCCTGTCCCAGTTCGAGCCCAATGACGCCTGCGCCGATCACCGCGATCTTGCGCGGCAGGTCCGACCATTCGAACACGTCGTCATTGACGATGACGCGCTCGCCAAGCGCCTGGTACTTCGCCGGGACAACCGGCGACGAACCGGTTGCGATCACCACGCTGCGTGCCCTTACACGCGTGTGGTCGCCAACCTGCAGCAGGCCGTCGTCGATAAAGCGGGCATACCCAGTCAACTTGTCGGCAGCCGGAATCGCGTCGACGCTATCGAGCACAAAACCGACCAGACGATCGCGCTCGCTCTTCACCCGTTGCATGACCTCGCGGCCGTCGACCCGAACGGTCCCGTCGACGTGCACGCCAAACGGCGCCGTGTGCTGCGCGGCATGCGCTGCCTCTGCGGCGGCGATCAGCAGTTTCGATGGCATGCACCCGACACGTGCACACGTCGTACCATGCGGTCCGCCTTCAATGAGAATCGCGGACGCGCCGGCTGCCTTCGCGGCGCGATACGCCGGCAAACCGGCGCTGCCGGCACCAATAATGGCTACATCGGTCTGGACTGTGTTCATGAATTCCTCGAAACCATGATGCGATGAAGGGAGAAGCACCGCAGGCTCATCGAGACATGCTCGGGTAGAATCTGCTGCTTGATTACCTGTAACTTTAGGCGCGTACCCCCTCGGCGCTAATCCTCAACCGACTCAAGAATCTGCTCAAGCGGCTCATATGGATCTGCTCAGTCGAGTCCTCGCCCTTATCCCCGTCAGCGGCCGTCTGGACGTGCGCTGTCATTTCGGTGCGCCGTGGGCGATTGCGCAGGGCAGCGCCGCCGTGCGCGAGATTCCGTACCACGTGCTGCTTTCGGGTGAGGCGGTGCTGGAGCATGGGAGCGGTCCTGCCGAGCAGCTGATTGCAGGCGACATCGTCCTGTTTCCGACCGGCGGCGCGCATCGGATCCACGATGGCAGCGGACGTCCACCGGCGCCGCCAGTCGAACGGCAAGACGTCTCGTTGCTGATCGCAGAGAACGAAGGCTCGGGCGCGCGTGCGGACATCCTGTGTGGCCGGTTTCTGATTGGTGCCGTGCCTGACCGGCTGCTGCGCGAGCATTTACCCGGACGCCTCGTGGTACACAGCGCTGAAAGCGCTGGCGGCACCGCGAACGGCAGTAGCGAAGCCACAGGAACGCCAGCGAGCACGCGGCTTACACGGTTGATCGAGCTGATGCGTGAGGAGTCGGTCGACGAAGGGCCGGGCAGCGAGGCTCTCATCAACCATCTTTCGGCCGCCCTGTTCGCCTTGACGTTGCGCTTTGCAAGCGGCGGCTCGCAACCGCCGCATGGCTTGCTCTCTCTCGCGGCACGGCCGCGCCTGCAACCTGCGGTCACGGCCATGTTCGAAACACCGGACAAGCCATGGACGCTCGACCAGCTTGCTTCGTTGTGCAATATGTCGCGAGCGACGTTTGTACGACAGTTCCAGGATGTGATCGGCCGCTCCGCGACCGACATGCTGACCGATATCCGGATGACGCTCGCCGGGCACAAACTGCTTGAGTCGAACGTGGGTGTCGCCGAGATCGGAGAGATGGTGGGGTATCAGTCGAACGCTGCATTCCAGCGTGTTTTCAAGCGTCTGATAGGCGTGACGCCGTCACGTTACCGGACTTTGGGCGGCAAGGTCGAAGCGGCATAGAATGACCAGACCGCCAGGCTTTGACCGGGTTGAAACCCGCTACAAGGATTCAAGCATGAAGATCTGTATTTACGGTGCCGGCGCCATTGGCGGTTGGATGGGAGCGAGGCTTGCACAGGCGGGGCATAACGTCAGCGTGATCGCGCGAGGCGCAACACTGTCCGCGCTCAGGGAAAACGGCCTGCAACTCGTGGAGGGTGGCAAGACGACGGCATCGACAGTCGCGGCCAGCGAGCACGCTGCGGACCTTGGTCCTCAGGATATCGTGATCGTCGCGGTGAAGGCGCCGGCGATGGCTGCGGTTGCTGCCGGCATCGCGCCGTTGCTGACCGAAAACACCACGATCATCACGGCAATGAACGGCATTCCGTGGTGGTTCTGCGATGGTCTCGGTTCGGGCTTTGCGGGTAAGCGATTGACATCGGTGGATCCGGAGGGCGCCATAGCAGCAGCGATTCCCAGCGCGCAGACGGTCGGCTGCGTGGTGCACGCAAGTTGCCTGCAGGACGCGCCGGGCGTGATCCGGCATCACCAGGGTAACGGACTCATCCTCGGCGAGGCATCCGGACAGCCGAGCGAGCGGGTCGCGAAACTCGTGGAGACGTTCGCGGCAGCCGGCTTTAACGCCTCGGCGTCAGACCAGATTCAGCGGGACGTCTGGTACAAGCTGTGGGGCAACATGACAATGAACCCGATCAGCGCGATAACAGGCGCCACCACCGACAAGATTCTGGGCGACGACCTGGTACGCGGCTTCGTTACGCACGCAATGCTGGAGGCAAAGGAGATCGGTGCGCGATTCGGCATCACCATCGATCAACAGCCTAGCGATCGGCATGCAGTAACGTTGAAACTGGGCGCGATGAAAACATCCATGCTGCAGGACGTTCTGGCTCGCAAGACGGTTGAGATCGATGCTTTGGTGGGCGCGGTGCGAGAACTGGGGCAGATCACGGATGTGCCGACACCGTTTATCGATGCGTTGCTGGGTCTCGCGCGCCTGCATGCGCGCACCCTGGGTCTCTATTGATAGTCAGGTTTACGGTGGCCCGGGTTTCAGTTTTGGCCGTTGCCTTCCTTCACTCCGGCACGCGCTGCAACAGGGCCTTTTCAAAGTCCAGGGCCTCCTGAACGAGCCACGTTTCGAAGGCAAGCAATTGCGGCGACGCCGAGCTAACCTGCGAGCAGGCGAGATAATACGCACCCGGCGTCGGCACCCGAAGTTCGAACGGTGCCACCAGCCGTCCGCTGCACAGATCATCCTCTATCAGCGTTCGCACCGCCATGACGATCCCTGGATTGTCGATGGCTCCCTTTCTGCTGCTCACCGTTTTCGCTCTGGTGCTCGATACGACGGTGTCATTGTTCGAAGATCACTTCGTACGCAGGCAACCGTCCGCCGGGCCGTGTCGCTATCGTGACAGGCGGCGCGCAGGGCATTGGGCTGACGGTCGGCCGCCGGCTTCTCGCTTCCGGGGCGAAGCTGGTTGTGTGGGACATCAACGAGGCGACCCCGGAGCAGGCGAGCGCCGACCTGAACGCCGTTGGCAAGGGCGCGGTGCATACGGAGAAAGTCGACATTGCCGACTACGACAGCGTGGCCGCCGCGAAGGCGGGCACGCTTGAGAGGAGCCGCATTCATGAAGTATTTTCGCATTGTCAGCCAACACGAACATTCGTCTTCTTGACGGATTGTATGACAGGCGTATAGACTGACTTATCAGCTTTACGTTTGCCGTCTTATCCGGGGTGCCGGGCGGCTCGTGGGCAAAGACTGATAGAGACGGAGACGCCATCATGCCGGGCTATGCAAGCGTAGGAGCACGTCTGGACGGCCTGCCGCTGTCCGGCTTCCACTGGCGGCTGCTCGGTCTGATCGCAGCCGGCATGTACTTCGATTCGTTCGACATTTACATCGCAGGCAGCGTGCTTGCCGCGATGATCCATAGCGGCGAATCCACGCTCGGTCTCAACGCCGCCTTCGTATCCGTTACGTTCATCGGCATGATGACCGGAGCATGGCTCTCAGGTGTCCTTGGCGACCGCTTCGGGCGTCGCTTCTGCTATCAGTTCAACCTCGGCATCTATGGCTTTGCTTCGATTGCGGCTGCGTTTGCGCCGTCGATGCCATGGCTCATTGCCTTCCGCCTCATCATGGGGATTGGGATGGGGGCGGAAATCGTGGTGGGCTACGGCACGCTCAGCGAGTTCATTCCGGCCGTCTGGCGCGGCCGTTTCGGCACCATCCTCAACCTCATCATCAACACATCGCTGTTTCTTTCGACGTTTCTCGGCTGGCTCATCGTTCCCCACTACGGCTGGCGCTGGATGTTCGCGATCGCCGGCTGCGGGGCACTGGTGGTGTGGTTCCTGCGCAAGTCGATGCCGGAGTCGCCGCGTTGGCTCGAAGCGCGTGGCCGCGCCGAGGAAGCCTCAGGCATCGTGACGCGTATTGAAGCTGCCTGTGGCGTGGATGCCGCCACCTCCCATGCAAACGAAGCGGCTCCACGCCGCATCGATCAGGAAGATCACGGCCAGCTCCGCGAACTGTTTTCCCGGCAACTGCTGGGCCGCACCATTACCGGCATTACGGTGCTGGTGGCGCTTTTCACGGTCAATTACGCATTCGTCAGCTGGATACCGACGTTCCTCGTCAAGCAGGGGCATAGCGTGTCCAATTCGCTGGGGCTGACGGCCGTCATGTTCGCGGGAGGGCCGGTCGGTTCGCTGATCGCGTTTCTGCTTGCCGAGCGGACGGGGCGAAAATGGGGAATCGTGCTGTTTTCGCTGATCTGCGCGGCGTTTGGCGTCGCCTATCCATTCGCGCAGTCCGCCGTTGCGATTGCCGCGCTGGGCTTTGCGATTACGTGCTGCATTTACGTGCTGTCCTCTTTCAGTGTGGCGACGTATGTCCCCGAACTGTTTCCGACCCGCTTGCGGCTGCGCGGGGCGGGGCTGTCGAATACGGTTGGGCGGGCCGTTAGCATCGCGATTCCTTACGCAGTCGCAGCATCGTTCATGAGGTTCGGCATCGCCGGCGTGCTGACGCTGATTGTCGGAACGCTGCTTGCTCAGGCGTTGATCGTTGGCCTGATCGGTGCGGAAACAAAACGGCGCTCGCTCGAAGCCATCGAAGAGGAAGCGGGCATTGCATCGCCTGACGCAATCGAGAGCGGCGCAGCCGGAGCAATCAGATGAAACCGGACGCCGCAGAGTCAAGGGCGGGTTGAAACGCCAAGTTGCAAATCATCCATCACGAGGACACCCGAGACATGTCATCGCAGATCGAGAATTACCGGATTTTTGCAGTCAAGTACGCACATTTCGAGCGCCGCTCAGGCGACAACTTTATCGGCGGCGATTCGCATGATGTCCCGATGCCGCTCGATTACTTCGTGTGGGCCGTGGTCGGCAATACGCGTACATTTATCGTCGACACCGGCTTCGATCAACCCATGGCCGACAAACGCGGCCGCACGATTACCAACTCGGTTGAGCGCGGTTTGCAGAAAATCGGCATCGCCGCTGCGTCCGTCGAGGACGTGATCATCACCCACATGCACTACGATCATGCGGGCAACCACGCGCTGTTTCCGCATGCGCGATATCACGTACAGGACCGCGAGATGGCCTATTGCACGGGCCGTTGCATGTGCCATCACGCGCTCAGCCACCCGTTCGAACCGGAAGATGTGAAGTCGATGGTCGGCCGTCTGTTCGATGGACGCGTGCGGTTTCATGACGGCGCATCGGAGGTGGCACCGGGCATCACCGTGCATTGGGTCGGCGGCCATACGAACGGTCTACAGATCGTGCGCGTCCATACTGAGCGCGGATGGGTCGTGCTGGCGTCGGATGCATCGCACTTCTACGCGAACATGCAGGAGCATCGGCCGTTCCCGATTGTGTATAACGTCGGCGACATGCTGGAAGGCTATGAAACCGCCCATCGTCTCGCCGCGTCGCCGAATCATGTGATTCCTGGTCACGATCCGGATGTGCTTGCGCGTTACCCGGCACATGATCGCGAGACGGAAGGCTGGATTGTGCGTCTCGATGCTGCGCCGCGCTGAGGAACAGATTACATGGCGCTAAAAGGCAAAAATGTGCTCGTGACCGGTTCGTCGGATGGACTGGGTCTGGCCATGGCGAGGGCGCTTGCAGCGGCGGGCTGCAATATCGTCCTGCATGGTCTGGAAGACGCACAAGGTATGGAGCATACGACTCGCGAACTCGCTACGTCGTTCGATGTTGGGGTGCATTACTTGCGCGGCGATCTTTCGGCAATCGACGGCGTCGATGCGCTTGTCGAGTCGGCTCGTGCGCAGCTTGGAACGATCGATGTGTTGATCAACAACGCGGTGGTGCGCCATTTCGCGGGCATTGAGTCGTTCCCTATCGAGCATTGGAACAACGCACTGGCCGTCAATCTTACGGCAGCGTTTCGCGCCATCCAGTTGACGTTGCCCGGCATGCGCGAGCGTAACTGGGGGCGCATCTTCAATATGACCTCCGTGTACGGCGCACGCGCGACGGCAAATCGCGTCGACTATGTGACGACAAAGACGGCATTGCTCGGACTTACACGCTCGGTAGCGATCGAGACGCTCAATCAGGGCATTACGTGCAATGCAATCTGCCCGGGCTCGGTGCTGACACCGAACATCGACGGTCGCATCAACGAGTTGATGGATGTGCGCGGGCTAAGTCGTGACGATGCGGTGCATGAGTTTCTAAAGGGAAAGCAACCTACGGGCGAGTTGATCGATGCGGCACATGTCGGCGATCTGATCGTCTTCTTGTGCTCCCCGTCGGCAAGCCAGATCACGGGTGCGTTGATGCCGATCGAAGGAGGCTGGCTTGCAGGCTGATTCCTTCGCGATGCAAACGATCCCGGCAAACACAATCACATGTGCGCTGGCACGATTCGTCGCCACGACCGGATGGTCCGAGATACCGGCTGCTGTACGACATGAGGCGAAACGTGCGTTGGTGAACTACGTCGCGGTTGCGCTCGCCGGTTGTCACGATCCAGTGATCAACAAGGCGGCCGCAGTCTACGGTCGCTTTCGCGCGGATCGGAGCGCCAGCGTGATCGGACGTGCCGATCAGACGGACATGTTGAACGCAGCGGCGCTCAACGCAATGAGCGCCAATGTCTTCGATTTCGATGACACGCATATGCCGACGATCATCCATCCAACCGCGCCGGTCGCGGCCGCGCTGTTTGCGCTGGCAGAAGCGCAGGAGGAGTCCGCAACGATCAGTGGAGAAGCGCTGCTTCTTGCGTTCGTGCTTGGCGTAGAGGTGGAATGCCGGATCGGCAACGCAGTGTCGCCCGAACACTATCAGCGCGGCTGGCATATCACTTCGACGTGCGGCGTCTTCGGTGCCGCCGCGGCGGTTGCTAAAGCCCGCGGGCTGAGCGAACAACAGATCGTCTGGGCGCTTGGCAATGCATCGGCGCAGGCGGGTGGTCTGGTTGAAACACTTGGCACGATGTCGAAAAGCATTAGCGTCGGGAATGCGGCGCGCAATGGACTGTTGTCTGCACTGCTGGCTGCAGAGGGTTTTTCGGGTCCCGACGCGCCTCTCGAAGGAGCACGCGGATATTTGCGCGTGAGCGCTGCCAGACCGGATCTGGGCGCGATCACGGATGGCCTTGGAAGTGACTGGGCGTTGTCGTCGAACACATATAAGCCCTATCCGTGTGGTGTCGTGCTCAACCCGGTCATCGACGCGTGTCTTGAGTTGCGCCGCGACGCGAGCTGGACGCTTGACGATATCGAGCGCGTCGAGCTGACCGGACATCCGCTTCTGCGTGAACGGACCGACCGGCCCGGCGTGCGCTCGGGGCGTGAATCGCAGGTCAGCGCGCAACATGCCGTTGCAGTGACCCTGGCGCGCGGCAAAGCGGGTCTCGCCGAGTTCAGTGACGAGGCGGTCGCCGATGGTTCGCTCAAGGCCTTCACGGGTCGCTTGCGTTTCATCGATGATGCGTCGTGGGATGTCGAGTCGGCGCAGGTCAGCATCGTGTTGCGTTCGGGAGAGTCCGTATCGCGGCGAGTCGATGCCGGGCGCGGCAGCCTCGCAGCGCCGCTGACGGATGAGGAACTGGCGGCGAAGCTGCGCGAGCTGGCTGCATATGGCGGCTCCGGCGTCCAGCCGCAACCGCTGACGGAGATGTTATGGCGCTTCGACCGTGAGCCGGATGCCGCAACGTTGATGCGCATGGCGCGCCCAACGCAAGCGGCTTGACGGCTGCGAAGCAGAAACGAAGCTGAAACAGCGCTGCAGCAACGCGAAACAAACGATCTTTCATGGATGAGGGAAATCATGTCGAGCAGTGAGCAACAGAATCAAATCGGCTTTGTCGGTGTGGGTGTGATGGGCCGTCCGATGGCGCGGCGTCTGATCGAAGCCGGTCACCCGTTGATTGTCTACGACCGTGACGAACAGGCGGTCGCGGAACTCGCAGCGCTTGGCGCGCGGGCAGCGAAATCTGTTCGCGAAGTAGCCGACAACGCACGCATCGTGTTTACAAGCCTGCCCACTCCAGCCGTGTTCAAGCAGGTCGCGTTAGGCGATGGCGGCCTGATTGAAGGCAGCGGCGTGAAGATTCTGGTTGACCTGTCGACCGTCGGGTCCCGCACCGAGAAGGAAGTCGCCGGCGGACTGCTGGAAAAAGGCATCGCAACTGTCGATGCACCGGTGAGCGGCGGAGCAGCAGGAGCGAAGAAGGGCACGCTTGCGATCATGGCCGCAGGCAACCCGGCGGCGGTCGACGAAGTGCGTGGATTGTTCGAAGTACTGGGCAAGGTGTTCATCGTGGGTGAAGAAGCTGGACAGGGCCAGTTGCTGAAGTTGCTGAATAACATGCTGTCGTCGACGGCCTTCGCCATCACCTCCGAGGCGTTCGTCGCAGGGATGCGCGGCGGCCTCGATCCCGAAGTCATGATGTCTGTGATCAACGCGGGTAGCGGCAAAAACGGCGCGACGCTGGACAAGTTTCCGAAGCAGGTGCTACCGCGCACCTTCGATTTCGGCTTTCCAATCGGCAGCGTTTGCAAGGACATCGGTCTTGCCGTCGAAGAATGCCAGGCCCTCGGCGTGCCGATGTGGGTGGGCAATGTTGCGCGCCAGGTATGGAACTACGCTGCAATGCAGGACGGCACGAAGCGCGATATGACCGAACTCGTCAAATACGTCGAACGTTGGTCGTCTAACGAAGGGCTTACGGACTGAGGCACCTGATCGCCGCTGCGGAAATACAGCACAATAGAAGACCACACAACCTTAACTGGAGAACTACATGATCGTTGAAATGCGTATTTATCACTGCGCCCCCACGCGTTTGCCGGCGTTGCTCGATCGCTTTACCAGCATCACGCTCGGATTCTTCGAGAAATACGGCATTGAGCAAATCGGCTTCTGGACCACGCTGATCGGTCCGAGCAATCACACGCTCACCTACATGGTGAAGTGGGAGAGTCTCGCGGAGCGCGAGCAGAAGTGGAACGCATTCCAGGCGGACGCGGAGTGGATCGCCAAGCGCTCTGCTACTGAGGCGGAGAAGCCGATTGTCGAGCGCGTTGAAAATCACTTTCTGACGCCGACGGTCTTCTCGGCGTTGAAGTAGGAGACGCATGTCATGACCCAACCGAAACGCATCGGCTTCATCGGACTCGGCATGATGGGTACGCCGATGGTGCAGTGTCTCGCGGGTAGCGGGTTCGAGCTATATCTCGACGACGCGGACGCCGCTCGTGTCGATACGTTGACCGCACAAACCGGCGGCCAGCGCCTGCAAGCCCAAAACGCCGCGGAGCTAGACGTGCTGATCACGATGCTGCCCAATTCGGCGATCGTGGAAAGCGTGTTGCTTGGAGACGGTGCTAACGGTTGGGCGAACCGGCTTGTGAAAGGCGCGGTCGTCATCGACATGAGTTCGTCGGAACCCGAGCGTTCGCGCAAGCTCGGTGCGACGCTCGAAGAGCGCGGTCTAGCCTATCTCGATGCGCCGGTCTCGGGCGGCGTCAAGCGGGCGAAGGAGGGCACGCTGGCGATCCTGGTCGGTGGCGATGCGCAAGTTCTCGCTCGCTGCAAGGCGCTGCTCGACGCGATGGGAACGAGCGTGCTTCACATTGGCGCTGCGGGTTCGGGCCATGCCGCCAAAGCGTTAAACAACTACGTCTCAGCCGCGGGCCTCGCGGCGACTGTCGAAGTGTTGCACATCGCGCAGCGTTTCGGCATCGAACCCGAGGTGATGACGGACGTGCTGAATGCGTCGTCGGGCCGCAGCAACACGTCCGAGAACAAGGTCAAGCAGTTCATGCTGAGCGGCACGTTTGCTTCAGGATTCGCGCTTCAGTTGATGAACAAGGACCTGAAGATTGCGCGGGCCCTTGGGCAATCCGTCGGTTATCCGATGACGCTCGGCGCGACGTGCGCGGAAGTCTGGGATGAGGCAGCGCAGCGTTCGACACCGTCCACGGATCACACGGAACTCTACCGGCTATTGCCTCGCGATGCATCCTGAACTGAAACCGACAGATTCGGAGTCCATCATGTC
Source organism: Paraburkholderia phenazinium (assembly GCF_900141745.1). Classification (NCBI taxonomy): domain Bacteria; kingdom Pseudomonadati; phylum Pseudomonadota; class Betaproteobacteria; order Burkholderiales; family Burkholderiaceae; genus Paraburkholderia; species Paraburkholderia phenazinium. The sequence goes on from NZ_FSRM01000002.1 coordinate 2,269,120, forward strand.
ACACACAGCGCAGTTCTTTATCGACGGACAATGGGTCGAACCCTTGTCCGAGGTCCGCTTCGATGTGGTCGATCCGGCCACGGAAACAACGATTGGGCAGATTGCGCTCGGCAACGCACAAGATGTAGATCAGGCCGTGACCGCCGCACGCCGGGCGTTTCCGGCGTGGTCCGCCACGGATGTCCGCGAACGCGTCGAGCTGCTCAAACGCGTGTTGAAAGTCTACGAGCGCCGCTACGACGAATTCGCTGAACTGATCCGCCGTGAAATGGGTGCGCCGATTACCTTTGCTCGCAGCGGCCAGGCCGCGCGCGGCCCGGCGCATCTCAATGCGCTGATCGACGTGCTCGAGCGCTTTGACTTCGAAGAGCAACGTGGCAGCACGCGCGTCGTGCTGGAGCCCATCGGCGTATGTGGGTTGATTACGCCATGGAACTGGCCAATCAATCAGATCGTAGTGAAGATCGCCCCGGCGCTCGCGGCCGGTTGCACGATGGTGCTCAAACCCAGCGAGTATTCGCCATTGAGCGCATTGCTGTTCGCCGAGGTGCTCGATGAAGCGCAAGTGCCCGCCGGTGTGTTCAATCTGGTCAACGGCGATGGGCTTGGCGTTGGCACGGCGATCGCGTCGCATCCGGGCATCGACATGGTCTCGTTCACCGGTTCGACGCGCGCGGGTGTGCTGGTGGCGCAGGCGGCAGCGCCTACGGTTAAGCGCGTCGCTCAGGAGCTTGGCGGCAAGTCCGCGAACGTCCTGCTCGACGACGTCAACCTCGACGAGGCCGTGACGCGTGGTCTGGCAGCGTGCTTTACGAACTCCGGTCAGTCGTGCTCGATTCCTACCCGTATGCTCGTGCCGCGTCATCTGATGAACGACGCCGCGCAAATCGCAAAGCGTGCTGCAGAGGCTTACCGTATGGGTCCAACCGACGACCCGGCTACACAACTCGGACCGCTCGTTAACCGTAATCAGTTCAACCGCGTGCAGACACTGATCCAGAAGGGCATCGACGAAGGAGCACGGCTCGTGACGGGCGGGACGGGCCTGCCTGCCGGCATTGGACACGGCTACTACGTGCGTCCAACCGTTTTCGCCGACGTGAAGCCACATATGACGATTGCGCGCGAGGAAATCTTCGGACCTGTGCTCTCGATCATCGCTTACGACTCGGAAGAAGAGGCAATCCACATTGCCAACGATACCGACTATGGTCTCGCCGCTTACGTGCAATCGGGCAACCTCGAGCGCGCACGCAAAGTAGGCCGTGCCTTGCGCGCAGGCGGTGTGCACCTGAACTATCCCGCGGCTGATTTCGGCGCGCCGTTTGGCGGCTACAAGCGCTCGGGCAATGGCCGTGAGTGGGGCGAAGCCGGCCTGCGCGAGTATCTGGAGACGAAGTCGATGGTCGGATATGGCCCGGCCTGACGAAAGCCGCTTTATTGTTGGACTGCCCGGTTCGGCTAGACCGGATGGGGCAAAAAAATTTGCACTTTTTCATTGTCGGACAATCAGTGTGTCCGGCAACAGGACGGTTTGAATCTGAAACCGCAATGAACCAGAGAGGATCTCACCATGGACAACAACGAACGCTTCGACAAAGGCTTTGAGAACCGCAAGGAGGTACTCGGTGCAGGGCACGTGGAGAAGTCGTGGGCCAACGCGGATGACTTCAATCGCCCGATGCAGAAGTTCGTCACCGAATGCTGCTGGGGCGACATCTGGGGCGATACGACGTTGTCGTTCAAGACGCGCAGCATGTTGAACCTCGGCATGCTGACGGCGATGAGCCAGCACCATGAGCTGGGGGTGCACGTGAGGGGCGCATTGCGCAATGGCGTGACACGCGACGAGATTCGCGCGGTGTTGATGCAGGCAGCTGTTTATTGTGGAGCACCGCTTGCGCTGGCGGCATTCCGCGTCGCGAGTGAAGCGATCAAGGCCTACGAGGCGGAGAACTCGACGGCCTGATTACGTGGCAGACCAACACCCAGGAGACAACGATGAAAACCATAACTGCCAATGACGTAGTCCAGTCGGAAGGCGAGCAGTCGATCGAAACGAAAAGGCGCAATGCGATCAAGGGCGCGTTCTTTTCCGAGTTTATCGACATGTTCGATATTTACCTACCGGTCGTCGTACTCTCGCCGGTGCTCGGGTTTTTTCAACCGCCGCATCTTTCGACCGGGACAGAGACGATTCTGGCGTCTCTGGTTTTCATCACAACTTTACTCGGCAGGCCGGTCGGCGCATTGCTGTTCGGCATGATCGCGGACCGGATCGGCAGACGTAAGGCGTCGATCTGGTCGGTGACGGGTTTCGGGGTGGTCACGTTGCTGATTGCGCTGCTGCCCGGATATCAGAGTATCGGCCTCGCATCGTACTGGTTGCTGGTGTTGCTGCGTTTTGTCGACGGCATTTTTCTGGGTGGCGGTTACACCGGCGCCATGCCGCTCGCAATCGAATACTCGAAGAAAGAGCAGCGTGGCTTCGTCGGCGGTTTCATCATTGCAGGCTTTCCCGCCGCGTATGTGACGATCAACCTCGTGGCGATGCTGATGTTCGCGCTCTTTCCGCTCAATGGCATGAATTCGCCGTATGCGCAGTGGGGCTGGCGCGTGCCTTTCGTGCTGGGCGCGGCGCTCGCTGGTGTGCTCGCGACCTACTACGTGCGCAAGGTCGCGGAGTCGGAAATCTGGCAAAGCGAAACCGCTGACAAAGCGGCGCAAGCCGAAAAACTGCCGCTTACCGACCTGATTCGCGGCAAGAGCGGACGCAACCTGTTGCAGGTGCTGGTGATGATGACCGGCTTCTGGCTCACACAAAACATTGTGACGATCTTTCTGCCCACCGGCTTGCTCGTGAAAACGCTGCACCTGTCGGGCTTCCAGATGGCATCGACGCTGATGATCACCTATTTCGTGCTGTTTTTCAGCTATATCGGTTCGGGGCTGATCGCGCAACGGATCGGACGCCGCCGTTTCTTTGTCATCGTCGGACCGTTGATCGCGACGGTTGGCGCGGCGCTGCTGTATGTGCTGGCTAATGTCGAGGGTTTGTCGCTGACAGCAATTATTTTGCTGGTCTGTGTGCTTGCCGTACTCGTGACGTCACCATGGGGCGTAATCGTCACGTACATCAACGAGCGTTTCGTGACCGATGTGCGCGCAACCGGATTCGGCGTCGGCTTTAGTCTTTCCGTGATCATTCCGTCGTTCTACGCGTTCTATATGAACTGGCTCAGTGCATTCATGCCGCTGCGTATGACGGCGGTCGCGTTGCTGTGCCTCGGTGGCCTGATTGGGATGGTCGGCGCGCTAATGGGCCCGGAAACGAAGGACGTCGATTTCTAAAGCAACTGTTTTTCTTTAAGAGGGACGCGTTTCATGAATCAGAATCGGATCGGCTTTATCGGCCTTGGCAACATGGGTGGCCGGATGACGAGACGGCTCGTCGATGCAGGTATTGCTGTACTCGGCTTCGATACCGTGAAGGACCGTATTGCGGCAACTGGCGCAGAGCCTGCCGGTACGCTGCGCGATGTCGTGGCATTCGCGGATGTCGTGATGATGTCCCTGCCGGACAGCAAAATCGTGGAGGCGGTGGTCGAAGGGGAGGATGGTGTGCTCGCGCATTGCCGTTCGGGGCAGGTCGTGGTCGATCTGAGCACGGCTGCGGCCAGTTCCACCATCCGCCTGGCAAAACGTTTCGCAGAACGTGGCGTTCACTATGTCGACGCCGGCATCTCGGGCGGAGCAGCGGCCGCTGAAAAGGGCACGCTGACATTGATGGTGGGCGGCGACGCCGGCGCGGTCGACAAGCTGAAATGGGCATTCAAGCCGATCAGCGCAAAGATCGCATACATGGGCGCGAGCGGAACAGGCCACACGACCAAGCTGCTGAATAACTTTCTGAATGCGGTGAGCCTTGCTGCGAGCGCTGAAGTGATGGTGGCCGGGAAAAAGGCCGGCCTCGATTTGCATCTGCTGCTCGATGTGCTGAACAGCAGCAGCGGGGTCAACTTTGCAACGTTGAACCGCTTTCCGAAGATCGTCGACGGCGATTATCTGGAAGGCGGTCTCACCGGCAAGCTGATGACCAAAGACGTGGTGCTATATGTGGACCGCGTGCGAGAACTGGGCGTAATGTCGCTGAATTCCGCAGGGCCGTTGGCGAGCTTCGGCCTTGGTACGGCACTCGGCTATGGCGATGTGATCAGCAATCGGGTCGTCGATGCGATCGGCGATGTGTCGGGCGGCGTGCGGTTGCATGACGCTGGCAAGGACAACTGAGAAAAGGAGAAGCAGGCATGAAGGTATTTCACGGCAGGACGGACGGCGCGAAATCGGAGCTTCGGGGCGAGACGTTTTCGGGCGAGGTGTGGGCCGATCCGGTGATGCCGGCGACTGATGGCGTTACGATCAACACGGTGCTGTTTGCCCCGCGAGGCAGAACTTACTGGCATACGCACGAGTACGGTCAGGTATTGACGGTCACGGCTGGCAAGGGCTGGATATGCAAGGATGGAGAAGCTCCCCAACCGATTCGCCAGGGCGACATCGTCTTCATTGGACCGAACGAGCGGCATTGGCATGGCGCGAGCGACAGCAGCTATATGGTGCATATCGCGACATCGCTCGGCAAGGCGACGTGGCAGGAAGAAGTCGCAGAGAAGGACTATCCGGCCGGCGTGTGACGCTGATCGCGGCACCAACAGAATGGCGCGCACACGGCCCTCTCCGCTTTCGACAGGAACAACGCGATGAGTTCAAACGAGTCAGGCAAGCCGTCATCTCAAGAGCACGACGTCCAGCATATCAAGGACGAATTCATCCGCATGCATGGTGCGTGGTCTCCCGAGTGGGAGAGCATGTTGCGTCTCGACGCGGGTTTCGTGGCGGCTTATCTGCAGTTTTCTTGCGTGCCGCAGCGGAAAAACCATCTTGGCGACAAGGTCCGGGCATTCATCGCGCTCGCCGCCGATGCCTGTGCGACGCAACTGTACGCGCCGGGCGTCGCGCATCATCTGCAGCGCGCCTTGTCGTTCGGCGCGACGCGCGATGAATTGATGGAGGTGCTCGAACTGGTGTGCACGATCGGCATCCATACAAGCAATGTAGGCGTGCCGGTACTGCTTGAAGTGCTGGAGGAAGAGGGCCTGCGCACGGGCCCCGCACCGCTCGACGATCGAAGGCTCGCATTGAAGGCGGCTTTTGAAAAGAACCGCGGCTACTGGCATCCCACCTGGGAGGGGCTGCTTGAACTCGATCCCGATCTGTTTGAAGCTTACGTCGAGTTTTCATCGGTGCCATGGAAAACCGGCGTGCTGAGTCCGAAGGTCAAGGAACTGATCTACTGCGCGTTTGACGCTTCTTCCACGCATCTGTACGTCCCGGGACTGAAGCTTCACATGCGTAACGCGCTGCGCTACGGAGCAACGGCCGAGGAAATCATGGAACTGCTGGAGATTGTCAGCACGACGGGCATTCACGGTGCGGAACTCGGTGCGCCGTTGCTTGAGGCGGCATTACAAAAAACTAAAGAAACTGCACCGCCATCCTGACAAAGCGCCTTCGGTAGGCATCGGTGTAAATCTCTAGATTTTTTTATGGCGAGTTGTGATCCGAATTTTTTTCGCTCATTGTGCATTGTGCACAACGGATTTCGGGCTTGCCAATGAACACACCGAACACGCCGGATTCGACGACATCGTCCGAGTCCGTAAAGGCGGTTTCTTCTCCCAATGTCCGGCCGGATCCCCGCCTTACGGTTGCAGGTCTTAACCATGGATTCGAAACCGACGACGGCGTGCGAACCGCGCTCTTCTCCGGGCTGAATTTCAGCGTCGGAGCGGGGGAGATCGTCTCGATCGTCGGTCGCAGCGGCGCGGGCAAGAGCACGCTGTTCAATCTGGTTTCGGGACTGCTTAGTCCGCAGAGCGGGCGTATCGAAGTCGGCCGCCGCGCGGACGGCGGTGCGGGCCGCATCGCCTATATGCTGCAAAAAGATCTGCTGATGCCGTGGCGCACGGTCCTGCAAAACGCGCTGCTGGGCATCGAGCTTTACAGAAAGGTGACGCCTCACGACATCGCCCGCGCCCGTGAGATGCTCGCGCGCTATGGGCTGACCTCGGTGGTCGACGCCTACCCACAGGCGTTATCGGGCGGCATGCGGCAGCGGGTTGCGCTGACCCGCACACTGCTGGTCGACCCCACCCTCGTGCTGCTCGACGAACCGTTCTCGGCCCTCGACTATGAAACGCGCCTGGCACTCGAGGACGACGTCATGGCGCTGCGTCAAAGCAGCGGAACCAGCGTGGTGCTCGTCACGCACGACATCGAAGAGGCGATTGCGATGAGCGACCGGGTGATTCTGCTCGGCGGCCGGCCTGCGCGCATCGAAGACTCCGTCGACGTCAAACTGTCTACGCAGGGGCCGCGCACGGCGGTATCGGCTCGCGAGGCGCCGGAGTTTCGCACCTTGCATAAGCGCATCTGGGGCGGTCTGCGCAGCAATACGATTCATCATGCAGGAGCGTCGACATGAGTGATGCAGTTATGTCAGCACAAACAGCAGGACGGCGTATGCGTGTGCGGCGTCTGAAAGGCCTGGGAGCGACCAGTGGCGTTGTGACGCTGATCATGGTGGCGCTCGTTGTGCTGTGGCAGGTGGCCGCTGGGCGCGGGTGGATCAACGGCCAGTTGTTCGGCTCGCCACTCGGCATCTATAAAGCCGCGGCAGTGGGGCTCGCGCAGGGCAGTCTCATTACGGACACGTTGACGACGCTGTATGAGACCGTGCTGGGACTCGTGATCGGCAGCGGTCTGGGGATCGGGCTCGGCTTGCTGCTCTGGTTCGTGCCGCGCGTAGCGGGTGTCACGGAAGGCTTTGCAGTGATTCTCAACAGTATTCCCAAGATTGCGCTCGGCCCGCTGATTGTCATCTGGTTCGGTTCGGACATGACCTCGAAAGTCTGGCTGGCCGGTATCTCCACTTTCGCCGTAGCGATGATTTCCTCCTGCGCCGCCGCGCGCGAGGTCGACCAGGATCTGTTGAACCTGTTTCGCTCTTTCAAGGCGAAGCCCGGGATGATCTTTCGCAAACTGATCGTGCCGGGCGCGCTACCGTGGATCTTCTCGACGCTGCGCGTGAATATCGGCTTCGCGTTGATCGGCGCTGTCGTAGGCGAATACATCGCGTCGCAAGCAGGTCTTGGTCATGCCGTGTTCGTGGCAGGCTCGCTCTTCGACCTCAATACAGTCTGGCTCGGCATCATCATCCTGACGTTGATGGCGACGCTGCTCTCCTGGATCGTTCAACTCGCGGAAAACCGCATCATTTCATGGAAAACGAAGCGATGAAGCAGTCTCTTGTCTCGCAGCGAAAACCGTCGTCGTTCAGCGTTCTGACGCTTAACCGGTTCATGCTTGGCGCCGCGACCGGTGCGGTGTTTGCGATGGCGGCGAGTCAGCCCGCAGTAGCCGCGCCGGAAAAAGTTGTGGTCTACCAGGCATTTCAATCGATTCAGTATCTGCCGCTCTATGTCGCGATAGACAAGGGCCTGTTCGCGCAGAACGGTCTCGACGTGCAGAAGGTCACGGCCGGCAGCGGCGCGCAAGGCGTTGCCGCGGTGATCGGCGGGCACGCCGACTTCTCGCTACAGGATCCGATGACCGCGGTGCTGGCTAACCTCAAAGGCGCAACGCTCGTCAACGTGGCGAATGTCGTGGCGGGCGTGCCGGTGTGGATCCTGACGCCGCCCGACTCGGCGTTGAAGAATCCAGCGGACCTCGCGGGCAAAACGGTGTCGACGGCATTACCGCCGTCGACCAGCACGTATCTGCTGCAGCGCCTGATCAAGGAAGAGAAAGTTGCTGGCGTCAATCTGAATACGGTGCAGATCGGCACTGAACTGGCGCCCGTCTCGGCAGGACGCGCCGAGGCCGCTGCAATCTATGAGCCGCAAGTGGATCAGGGAATCGCGTCGGGCTACAAGATTCTTTATGCGTTTCCCAAGGCTTACCCTGGCGGTTACGCTTTCTCGACGATGGACACACTTGCGGCCACGATCAAGTCGAAGCCGGCGATGGTGGCGGCCTTTGTGAAATCGGTCGCGCAGGCGGAAGCGTTGATCCAGCAATCGCCCGATACGGCCAAGGCTGTCGCCGTGGCGGAATTTCCGACGCTCGACAAGAAGATCGTGGAGACTGCAGTGGACCGTCTGATCAGCCAGAAAATCTATGCGGCGAACCCCGACATCTCGCAGCAGGCGTTCCGCAATGCGCTGGACCTGCAGGAATACATCGGCAATATCAAACCGGGCAGTGTCACGTACGACAGCGCGGTAGACGATTCCTTTGCCAAGGCCAGTGCGAAATGAGTGAGCAGAGTGGCGCATTTATCGCCGAACTGATTGCCAGTCGCGGTGATCCGCAGCTTTGTCGCGCGCGGCTCGAAGCCGCGCAGCTACGTGCTCAAGAGTGCGAACCATGGCTGAAGGCCTTCGTCTACCGGCCCGATAGCTACGAGACCGTGAACGCAGTGGCTAAACCGCTGGCTGGTTTGCCGATCGGCGTGAAGGATCTGATGGCGACGCACGACATGCCGACGACCTACGGCTCGCCTATCTATCAAGGTTTTCAGCCTGCCGAGGACGCGTGGATCGTCGAACGGATTCGCCACTTCGGCGGCATTGTGTTCGGCAAGACCGTCACCACCGAATTTGCCTGGCGCGAGCCGGGTCCGACGGTCAATCCGTGGAACCGGCTTCATACGCCAGGCGGTTCGTCGAGTGGTTCGGCTGCCGCGGTCGGTGCAGGCATCGTACCGCTTGCGGTCGGCACGCAGACTGTCGGCTCGGTGATCCGGCCTGCAGCGTTTTGCGGTGTGGTCGGCTATAAGCCGAGTCACGGCAATGTATCGAAGGCGGGCGTGCATCCGTTGGCGCCGTCTTTGGACCACGTGGGATTTTTTGCCCGGACTGTAGAAGGCGCTGCACTTTGTCACGCGCTGTTCGTCGACGCGAAACCCGAGGTGCTCGAAAGTCTCGATGCCTGGCATACCTACTTTACGGCGCAACCGCCGCGTAAGCTTGGTGTTGTCCGTACGCCGTTCTGGGACCGCGTGACACCGGAACAGAAGGCCAGTTTCGATGCCACGCTCGCGCGCCTGCAGGCTGCGGGCGCGACATTGATCGAACTCGATCCGTTCGACGCAATGCCGTCGATGCTCGATGCCTTGCAGACCATTCTCCAGGTTGAAGCAGCTCGCGCGATCGGACCGTTAGCAGCGGACCATCCGGACCTGATCAGTACGCATATGCTTGCGCTGACGAGCGCAGGCGCAGCGGTGTCACCAGAAAAGTACGAAACCGCGTTGGCGCTTCAGGCGAAGCTACGCAGCGAATTTGCTGGTTTCATCGACGGCTGCGACGCGCTGGTGACGGTACCAGCAACGGGTGGAGCGCCCGAAGGCCTGGCCGATACGGGCGACGCGACGTTCTGCGCGCCGTGGAGTTTTCTCGGTGTTCCAGCGGTGACGGTGCCTGCGGGGCAAACTTCGGACGGCATGCCGCTAGGTTTTCAGGTGCTGGGCAGACAGGGTGACGATCTGCCGACCCTGCAAGCCGCGGCGTGGATCGAAACTGTTTTGGGGTAGGGCATTGACCAGATTCTATCGGACAGCTCAACAATATGTATTGAGTACGCTTAGAGCGGAAATCCTGCAAGGGCTGTATCCGGCTAACACGCATCTGCGTCAGGAGGAGGTGGCGAAGCGTCTTGGCGTCAGCACGACGCCGGTTCGTGAGGCGTTTCGCGACTTACGCGCAGAAGGTCTTGTTTCGATTGACGCGAACAAGGGCGTCGTCACCCGAGGGCTAACGCTCGCGGATGTGACCGGCATCTATGAACTGCGCATGATGCTCGAACCAATGCTGGCGCAGCGCGCCTGCGTGCAGATTACGGCAACCGATCTGGAAGCGGCGCAAGGCACGCACGACGCGATGGAGGCGACCACATCGCCGGAACAGTGGTCGCTGCTGAACGAAGACTTCCACTCGCATCTGGTGAAGAGCCAGGCGGACACGCGCCTCTTCGACATGTGCGAATCGCTTTCGCTCGCGGCGCGTCCTTATGTGAGTCTTTCGATGCATGTGAATGAAGACATCATGGCATCGAACAATCGCGAGCATGCAGGACTTCTCGCGGCCTACGAGGCGGGCGATGTCGACGCCGTATATGCGCAAACCCGTAGCCACCTGGAAAATACCCGTGATGCCGTGGTCGAGTACGTGAACCAGTGGCTCGACACGGAGAGCCGGCTTCAGAGAAAATCGGGCTGATCGTCCCTCAATCATCAGCCGGGAAAGCCCGCATATGGATTCCGTTGCATTGAACACGTTGTCGGCGGTAGACGCCAGGCGTCTGATCGCCAGCCGCCAGCTTTCGCCCGTCGAACTGCTGGACGCCTGTATCGCGCAGATGCAAGCCGTCAATCCCAGCGTCAATGCGGTCGCGGCGACGCGTTTCGCACAGGCGCGCAGCGAAGCACGCACTGCCGAGCAGGCGGTCATGCGTGGTGAAAAACTGGGTTTGCTGCATGGGCTGCCGCTAGGTGTAAAGGACCTGGAAGAAACTGGCGGTCTGCTGACGACTTACGGCTCGCCGATATTTCGCAGCAACGTGCCCGCTCACGACAACGCGATGGTCGCGCGTTTGCGCGCAGCGGGCGCAATTCTGACCGCGAAGACCAACACGCCGGAAATGGGCGCGGGCGCCAATACACGCAACGCGGTATGGGGCGCCACCGGTAACCCCTTCGATCCCGCGCTGAACGCCGGCGGCTCGTCCGGTGGCTCTGCTGTCGCGTTGGCGACGGACATGCTGCCCTTGTGCACGGGGTCCGATACCGGCGGCTCGCTGCGTATTCCCGCTGCGTATTGTGGTGTCGCGGGATTTCGCCCGTCTCCGGGACTGGTGCCTGGCGACACCCGCCTGCTCGGCTGGTCGCCACTGACCGTGTCGGGCCCGATGGGGCGCACCGTGGCCGATATGCGTCTGCAGATGGCGGCGACGGTGGGCCTGCACGGTGGCGAACCGCTCGGCGTCGAGTGCGATTTCCGGACCATTCTGCGGGCACGCGACGTCGATCTGAACGCGTTGCGGATCGGGTACACCGAAGACTTTGGAGTCTGCGAGGTATCTCAAGCTACGCGGCAGACGTTTCGCGCGAAGATGGCGGCGCTGTCGGGCTACGTCGGTGTCTGCGAACCGGTGAGTTTTGAGCTGGGCGAGGTCAACCGCTGTTTCGATGTGATTCGCGCGCAGAATTTCATCGCGGGCTTCAAGGAGATCTACGAGCGTGACCCCAATCTGCTGGGAGCGAATACGCGTACCAACTACGAGATGGGGCTCGCCATGTCGCTCGGTGATGCCGTCTGGGCGCATGCAGAGCAGACCCGCATATTTCGGCGCTTCCAGGCCGCGTTCGACACGTACGATCTGATCGTTTCGCCGACCTGTCCCGTCTCGCCGTTCCCCTGGCAACAGGTCGCGCTCACGGAGATGGATGGACGCCCGCTCGAAAATTACTACCGCTGGCTGGGACTGACCTACGTGGTGAGTTTGCTGACGCATCCCGCGCTCTCGTTGCCGGCCGGAACGGACCATGCCGGCATGCCGTTTGGGCTGCAACTGGTGGGACCGTTCCGCGGCGATCGTCGCGTGCTGGATATTGCTCAGTCGCTGGAAAGCGCATTCAGCTTCGACGATGCGTTGCGGCGGCCGATGCCCGACTTCGTCAAACTGGCGGCGAGCCGGGTGGCGCTGAAATCGATTGTTACGGACGCGCCTGATGAAGGGCTCGCGCAGGGTGGGTCGACAGCCGGCCAGGCGAGGCATTGAATCTGCACTCGCTTGTCATCGACTTCGCTATGACGCGAACAACGCCTTGCGAATGATGGCATGCACGCCCCAGTTGCCGTCGACCACTTGCGTCACACCGAAGTCGACCGCAACCGAGATCAGCGAGATGGCTTCGTCTTCGCTGAGCCCCTTGGTGGTCATCAGAAAGCGACGCGTTTTGATAAACGCGTCGCGCATCGCGAGGTCGAGTGTCGATTTTTCGTACACCTTGCTTTGTGCGTGAGTGCCAAACTCGGCCAGATAATTCGCGTGGCTAAAGCCGTGCAGCACCCATTCGTCCGCGGTTTCGACGAGCGGATAGGTCAGGTCCAGATACGGTTGGCCGGCCAGGGTGGCCTTCTTGTGCAGCACGAGCTGAAAGTCGCCGGTCAGCGAGCATTCGATCGCGGTGCCACACAGTTCCGAATCGCCCTGCGATGCGTGGGGGTCTCCCACCGAGAGCAGGGCACCAGCCACCCCGACTGGCAGATACACACTCGCGCCTTGCGCGATGCGCCAATTATCGAGGTTGCCGCCGAAGGCCGACGGCGGAATCGAATCGATCAAGCCGTTCTGCTGCGGCGCGACTGCGATCAGCCCAAAATGCGGGCGCACGGGTATCTTGACGCCCTTCAGGATGCCGTAGTTTTCCTCGACCGTCGAATGGTCGACGGGAACGCCTGGATAGTCGATGGTCGGATGCACGACACCGAACGGATCGCGTTGCGGCGTCCAGCGGTAGTTGTAGACCGCGCGCGCATACGATGCACCGTGCTCAGGTAGCTCGGCATCGAGTTCGTAGATCGTGACGACCTCGCGCGGTTTCGGTTCAGTGAGCAACTCGCGGTAGTGGAATCCCCACCACGCGGCGGCATTGCTACCGAAGGCACGCCCGCTGAACTGCGGATTGGCACAACGCCTTGGATGCACGGCGAGAATCCTGACTTCGAGTACATCGCCGGGCTCTGCCCCGCGTATGGCGATCGGGCCTGTGCAAATATGCACGCCGAAGCCTTCTCCCGCACCGCGTCCATAGATCGACGCATCGATCGGTCCGGCGCCGCGCCGGTTCACGTTCTTGCGCTCGGCAGTCCAGTGAAACACGCTTTCGGCACCGGGGTCGCCCGCTACCATGCGCGCCCAATCGTCGGAGGCGTGCTGCGTCAGCGTCTCGATTGTCACGGTATCGCCACTCTCCACTTCGAGCACAGGCTTCAGGTCGTGGGAGAAGTAGCCCCAGTGAACGGTGTTAGCGGTCGCGCGCAGCAGATGATGCCGTGGCTTGCCCGGCGCGCGGCCGATTCCTTTCCCTTGGCCGGTATGCGTCTTTACCGGCGGATTTGCAACGAGCGTATCCGTATCGTTGGCCGCTGCATGATCGGCATGTGCTGCCTTCGTTCTTGCGGCCTGTGCACCGGCTTGCGCGTGAATCAGCAACGCCTCGGCGTTGAACGGCAGGCCGCGTGAAATGCGCTGGACCAGATGCCGCGCAAGTTCAAGGCTGGCTTCGTGGCGGAAGGCGCGCGGCGTGGTGTGATATTGCTCGCGGAACGCGCGGCTAAAATGGGCGGGGTCGTTAAAGCCCCAGCGGAAACAGATGTCGGAGATCGACATCTTTTCGTACAGTGGGTCGATCAGTTCGGCACGGCAGCGTTCGAGGCGGCGCGAGCGCAGATACGTCGAGAAGCTTTGGCCGACCGTTTCGAACAGCTTCTGCAGATAGCGTGGCGAGACACGCTCCTCTTTCGCGATCGGCGCCAGGCTCAGGTCCGGATCGGCGAGGCGTGCATCGATGCTGCGGCATACGCGCGAGAAAATCGCAGCCTGGGTCGAAGTTAGGCCACCGATGTTTTCCTCGCGTTGATGCACTGCGAGACTGGCGATCAGGAACTCGGCGAGCGCCAGTTCGAGCGGGCGTAACTCGCTCACCGACAAGGTATCGAGGTTTTCCACAATCGACATGAGAAACGCCGAGAACACATGACCGATACCGGCGTCGGCCGCGATTCGCCCGGCGCGCATCGACGACGGCGCGAGCAATCGCGCACTGATCGTCGCGCGCGGCACCCGTACGACAAAGGCGCGGAAATCGGCTTCGAAAGCGAGCGATGCGTGTTCGCGCGAAGGCAGGTAAACCAGGTCGTTCGGCGCGACGGGTTCGCGCCTGCCATCGGCAATGAGCATGGCGTCGCCGTCGACATTCAGCACGATCAGCAGGCTATCAGCCGCGGACGTATTCAGTTCCAGGGTCTGTGCCACCGAGGCGAGCAGACTCAGATCGAAGCCGCCAATCGATGTCTGCGTTTTGATCGTCCCGTGCAACGCCCGGCCGGTGGCGAGCGCACCGGTTTGCAGGCCCATGCGGTCGAGCGCCTCGCGCCAGGCGCGAGGCCGTTCGACTTCCGGATAGGACTCGGTGGTGAAACGCTGCAGATCCAACGTGGACTCCAGGGCGGTGGCTGACGACGCACCTGCGTCGCGCGGCGCCCGGTACCCTTGCGCCTGGATCAGACGGGTTGGGCGCGTCATGTCGTGCACCTGAAAGCAACCTTCGCGCCATTGAGCGTCACGGTGCTGCGGCGCGTCTGCACGACGCGCAGCGAGCCAGGGTCCACCTTCGTCGTGCGCGCGTGTGCGCCAGCCTCGCGCATATGCACCGCGCTGGCGCATCTGATTTCCCTGACGCGACCTGTTGCGTCGATCGGCACCTCGAACGCTGGAGCGTGTCTCACACGAACACGTTCTTGCGGATCGAGCCGTGTACGCCCCAGTTGCCGTCCACGACCTGAGTGACGCCGAAGTCGGCGGCAACCGACATCAGCGCGATGGCCTCGTCCTCGCTGAGCCGGTGCACCGTCATCAGAAAGCGGCGCAGCTTGCGGAACGCGTCGCGCATCGCCCTGTCGAGGCTGGCGTGCTGGGCCACCTCGAGCTGTGCGTTCGCGCCGAGTTCGGCCAGGTAGTTGGGAAACGTGAACCCGTACACGGACCATTGATCGTCCGTTTCGAGCATCGGGTGGGTGAGACCCTCCAGACTCGTGCCGTCCAGGTCGCTCTTCTTGTGCAGTACGAGCTCGAAGTCGCCCGTCAGCGATGTTTCGATGGCCGTGCCACCGAGTTCGCTGTCGCCTTGTGCCGCATGCGGATCGCCGACCGAGAAGAATGCACCCTCGACGGCGACCGGGTAGTACATCCGCGCTCCCTTGCCGACCCGCCAGTCGTCGATATTGCCGCCGCTGTAGCTGGGTGGAATCGAACTGACGTAGTCGGATTCGGCTGGTGCGAGTCCCATCGTGCCGAAGTGTAGCCGGGCCGGCACCTTCACATTCGGCATGATGTTCTCGCGCTTTTTGACTAACGCATGATCGACCTGCACGCCGGGATAATCGATGCTCGCGTGCACGATGCCGTCCGGATCGGTCTGCGGCGTCCACACGTAGTTATAGACGGCGCGTGCAAACGGCTCGCCGGAGGTATCGAGCTCAAAGATCGTGACCACCTCGCGCGGCTTCGGCTCCTCGATCAGATCGTGATATTGAAAGCCCCACGAAGCCGCGACATTGGAACCGAAACAGCGGCCCCGATAGCATGCATGACAGCTCGGTCGTGGCCGCACGTCGAGGATCCGCACTTCGAGAACATCGCCGGGTTCAGCGCCTTCGACAGCGATGGGCCCGGTCAGCAGATGCACGCCGACGCCTTCGCCGGCGCCTAGCGTGAAAGGGCCTTCGGTTGCGCCGGCACCGCGTCGCGAGACCGCCTTGTGCTCGCGGGTCCAGTGAAAGACGCTCTCGGCGCCGGGGTCGCCATCGATCATCCGCTCGTGGTCGTCGTTGGCATGGTGCGTGAGTGTCTCGATCGTGACGCGGTCACCGGAGCGCACGGTCAATGCGGGTGCGACGGCTTTGCTGAAATAGCCCCAATGAACGGTCTCTGGCGACACAGGGAGGGTGTGGTGCTTCATATTGGGTTGAACCTCGCTGGGAGCACCGCGCGCGAAGCCGGGCGGTGGGCAATCGTGTGGATGATCGCAGCCGATGCGAAGACGCATGCATTGAGCGCGGTCTGGAAGAGCGCATTGACGGCGACGATCACGATGGGACTGCAAGCCGGCTGTCGGCGCCCATTACGTTCAGAAAACGCATGGTCAGCGGATGGCGCGGATGCGTGAGGATTTCGTGCGCGGGACCTTCTTCAACCACCGCGCCGCCGCTCATGAACACGACGCGATCGGCCACCTCGTCGGCGAAACGCAACTGGTGCGTCGAGATAATCATCGTCAGACCGCCTTCGATGGCGAGCCGCTGGATCACTTCAAGCACCTCGCCGACGAGCTCGGGGTCGAGCGCCGAGGTCGGTTCGTCGAGCAGCAGCACGCGCGGTCGCGGTGCGAGCGCGCGGGCAATCGCGACGCGCTGCTGCTGACCGCCGGAAAGATGACGGGGCAACGCATCGGCGCGCTGCGAGAGACCGACGCTTTCGAGCAGTTCGCGCGCACGGCGCTCGGCGTCGGCGGGCGCCATGCCGTGTACCCAGCGCAGCGGTCCCGCAATGTTCTCGCAGGCCGTCAGGTGACTGAACAGGTTGAAATGCTGGAACACCATGCCGACGCCGGCGCTTGCCCGCTCGTTGGCGATCTCATGCGGGGTCATCGGGCGGCCATCGACACGAAAGCCGAGCCGTTGCCCATCAATGCGGATTTCACCACTGTTCCATTGTTCGAGATGGTTGATACAGCGCAGCAGCGTGCTTTTGCCGGACCCGCTCGGCCCGAGCAGCGCGACGACCTCGCCGGCGCGCACCGTCAGGTCGAATCCTTCCAGCACGGTCTGGTCGCCGTAGCGTTTGCAGAGGTCGCTGACCTGAACCGCCGCGCGTTGTCTGGTCAGTTCTGCGTAGCGTTTCGAGCGGTCCGGCTGTGGGTCGGGCTTGCGGAGCGTGGCGAGCGGCGGCTGTTCGAGCGATGCATCGGGCGCTGACGGCATACTCGCGCGAGACGTGCTCACCGCGACACTCATGCGGCGCCACGGCAGCAAGCGTGCGAAGCGTTCAGACGCTGGGCGGTCAAGGTCGAGCGCGGCCTCGGCGATCAACTGGATCGCGGCAATCGCACCGGTCAGCAACAGGTACATCAATCCGGAGGCGAAGAAGATCGAGAAAAAGTCGAACGTCGACGAGGCGAGTTGGGTGCTGCGCAGTGTCAGCTCGTCGACGGCGATCACCGATGCAAGCGATGAGTTCTTCAACGCGCTCACCGACTCATTGCCAAGCGCCGGCACGATCATGCGGATTGCCTGCGGTGCGATGACGCGATGCAGCAGCACGGTGGGCGTCATGCCGAGCGCCTGTCCGGCGAGCAGTTGTCCCCGTTCGACGCCCAGCACACCGGCCCGCAGGATCTCGGCGATGAACGGCCCTTCGTTGGCCGCCAGCGCGAGTCCTGCTGCGCCGATCGCGCTTAGCTTCAGCCCGATATGCGGCAGTGCATCGTACGCGAACACCAGTTGCAAGATCAGCGGTGTGCCGCGAAAGATCACCGTATAACCGCGCGCGAAAAGAGCGAGCGGCCCGACTCTGCTCAGTTGCATGCTGGCGAGCACCAGCCCCACGACGAGCCCTCCGGCGAGCCCAAGGAGTGTGACTGCGATCGTGAAGCCGATGCCCTTGAGCAGATACGGCAGCGCGAGATAGTGCAGGAACAGGTCCATCAGTTCGAGACGATCAGCTTGGGTGTTTCGAGATTTTCAGCGCCGAGCGACCACTTCTTCAACAGGTCGGTCTGGATGCCGGCCTTCTGGATCGCGACCAGTGCCGCCATCACGGCTGCGCGGAACTCCGGTTTGTCCTTCGGTACACCGATACCAACCGAATACGGCAGTGTCACCGCGGTCGCCTTTTCCAGTTGATCCGGGTACGCCTTCACCGCCTGATCTACCGTGTTCACGTCGTTGACGTACGTATCGGCGCGGCCCGAAAGGATCGCCTGAATGCAGTTCGCGTTGTTGTCGTACAGTTGCACCGCAGCTTCCTGCTTGCTGGCTGCCTTGCAAGCCGGCGCGAGGTTCTGGATCAGCGGTACTTCGACGTAGCCGGTGTTTTCCGCGGCGGCCGTGCCGCACAGCGACGGATTGATACCGGTAATCTTCTTCGGATTGCCCTTGGCGACGAGCACACCGTCAAACACCTTCGAGTAGGTAATGAAGTCCGCAGCCTTGGCACGCTCCTCCGTTGCGTAAATATCTGAAATCACGATATCGGCCTGACCGCTTTGCAGGGTCGTCAACAGCGCGGCGAACGTAACCGGCTTGTATGTCATCGTGAAGCCGAGACAATTGCCGATGGTTTCGCCCAGGTCGATATCGAAGCCGACGTATTTACTCGGATCGTTCGGGTCTAGTGCTTCATAGCCGGGCGTGTGCGGGTTGATCGCATTGACGAAGGTTTTGCCCTTGAATTGCGGATATTTCGCCTGCAGCGCCTTGCATTCGCCAGGCACGGCCGCGCTGGCTGCCCTGGCGTGGCCCGTTATCAGCAGCGCCAGCAGGCAGATGGCGCCGAGGAGCAGTTCATGCCAGCGGCGACCCGTGCCGCCGGCACGTCGCAAGCCATGCCTATGATCGACAAGATTGGTATGCATCCCGAGACTCCCTGAGCGGCAGATGTCAAAGGCGTACCCCATGCACGCCTTGTTGCATCGCACTAGTGCAAGCGTAGGTGGAGGAAATTTCGCGGACTTGTCCGGGGACGCACAAATGCTTGCACGGGGGTGAAGCGAGGCTGCCTGGGTTTCGTTTTCGGGTTCTCTGGGGCGGGGATGGGTGCAATCCGGTCGGGCAGGGGACGAGTGCGCGCCGCCGGACGGCGCGGCGGCGGTTCTTTAGCACTGGGCTTCTTACGATTTCACGGCGATGACATCCACTTCGACGACCCATTCCGGCCGCGCAAGCGCCACCACCGTCAAGCCGGTCGATACCGCATGCACGCCCTTGAGCCAGCGGCCGATCACGCGGTAGACCGCCTCGCGATACCTTACGTCGGTGAGATAGATCGTTACCTTGCAAATGTCTGCCAGCTTGCTGCCGGCTTCTTCGAGCAGCATCTTGACGTTGGCCATCGCCTGCTCGGCCTGCGCGGCCGCGTCGCCGATGCCCACCGATTCATGCGTGTCGAGATTCTGGCCAATCTGGCCACGCAGGAAAATCATGTTGCCGGCGACGACAGCTTGTGCGAGGTCGTTGTCGAGAGATTGCTCCGGATAAGTGTCCCGGGTATTGAACGGACGAATACGGGTATGTTCCATCATGCTGTGCGTCTCCAATTGATTACCACTGTCAGCTGAGGCGATCGAAGTAGCCCGCGCGGATCGCGCTGCCGATCAGATTCAGGATCAACCGCCCGGCCGTCATGCACGAGATCTGGTTGATGTCTTTGGCCGGCTGGATTTCGACGATGTCCATGCCGACCACGCGACCCTTGCGCACGAGGCCATGAATCAGCTTGCGGGCCTGCAAGAAAGTTACGCCGCCGGGTGCGGGACCGGCTACAGCCGGCATCACGGAGGGATCGAGGCCGTCGGCGTCAATCGTCAGGTAGTAGTTGCCGCCATCGGGAATGCGTGCGAGCACCGCATCCATGCCGATGTCGTGCAGTTCGTACGCGGTTATCAGTTCGGACCCGTACGCCTTTGCCGCGCGAAGTTCTTCCGGGCGTCCGCTACCCTGTGCGCGCAGACCGATCTGCACGATCTTCGCCACGTGGGTCATTTCCGAGGCTCGCCGGATAGGGCTCGACAACCCTTCGCGCACGCCGTTGACCTCGTCGCGCCAGTCGAGATGAGCGTCGACGTGAACTAGCGTGATGGGCCCCAGCGAATCGAACGCGCGCAGCACCGGTGTCGTGATGCCGTGGTCGCCGCCCATCACAATGGGTAGCGCGCCTGCGGCGAGAATCTTGCGGACGGCCGCTTCGACGCGCTGATAGTGACTGCCGGGGGCGGCGAGGTCCGCGATCACGTCGCCGCAATCGACGAAGCGAATGTCATCGCGCTCCTGGAGCAGCGGGCCGTCGATATCGAAGTCGTAATGACCGGGCGAACGCACGACGCGATCAGTCGCCTGGCGGATCGCTGTTGGCGCGTTGGTCTGGTCGTTGGTGAAATCGGCGGCCGAATACGCAGCGCCGTAGGGCATGCCGAGCACGGCAATGTCTGCTTCCAGGTGGTCGAGGTCCAGCGCGAGGTCAGCGTAGAGCAGGGTTTTATGGCCGGTTTTCGGTGCGACGGTGAGTGGCTTTTCCATCATCTGTATTCCTTATCAAACTGAATTAAAAAAGGGGCGTAAAGCATTGCCTCTCAGGCCCGCCGGTAACGGGTTGCGTAGCGCTCCGACCACTGGCCGGCAAGGTCCAGCAGCACACTGCACACCCAGTAGATCAGCGCGGTCGTGCCGAGCACCTCGACGTAGGCGAAGGTATCGGCGGTGAGCAGGTTGCTCTGGTACGTGAGCTCGGAGAGGCTCATCACCGAGAAAATCGAAGAGTCCTTGAACATCATGATGGTGAGGCTGGTCGTCGCCGGGGCAAGATAGCCGAAGATCTGCGGCAGGACTACGTGGCACTGCACGTCCCATTCCGACAGGCCGAGCGAGCGCGCCGCCTGCAACTGTCCGCGCGGCAGGCTGCCGAATGCGGCGCGCAGGATCTCGCAGAAATAGCCACCGGTATAAAACGCCGTCGCCGCCACGCCGATCGCAAACGCCGGCATCGAGATGCCGAGCTTCGGCAGGCCAAAAAAGCTGAGGTAGACAAGAATCAGAAACGGCACATTGCGCACAATCTCGACATAGGTCAACGCGGCCGAACGCGCGAGACGTGCTGGGGATCCATACAGATACGCGGCCAACGTGCCCGCCGCAATGCCCAGCGGAATGCCGAGCCCGCAGACCTGCGCGGTGACTTTCAGGCCCTTCAGCAGCGGGCCGACCGATTGCTCGACGATGGACGGGTCAATGGACATTGGGCAATACCTTCGCCACCCGGCGCTCGAGCCCGCGCGATGCCGACGACGCCACGAACAGGATTCCAAAATAGACGACTGCTGTGGCGGAAAAGACCTGCAGCGGCAAGTTCGTCTGCAGCGTGGCGTCGCGCGCCACGGTCGCGAGATCATGGACCGCGATGATCGACATCAGTGACGACGCCTTCAGCAGCATGGTGAATTCGTTGGTGAGCGGCGGGATGGAGCGATAGAACAACTGGGGAAACACGATGTAGCGCCAGGCCTGCGTGGAGCGCATGCCGAGCGCGCGCGCGGCGGGCAACTGGCCGCCACTGAGGGAATTGAACGCGCCGCGCAGGATTTCCGACACGTATGCGCCGGTATTCATGGCAAGCGCAAGAACGCCGGCTTCTAGCGGCGACAGCGGCAGATTCAGCACCGCGGGCAGCACGTAGTACGCCACCATCATCTGGATCAGCGCGGGCGTGCCGCGAATCGCGCTGACGTAGCCGACTACCAGCCACGCCAGCGCACGGCCGCCGAGCAGACGCGCAACCAGCAGGATCGAACCGAACACAATGCCGATCGCAAATGCGAGTGCACTCGCCGCGATCGTGATCAGCGCGCCACCCAGCACGTCGTGAAGGAAGGGCTCAAGCGCGGTGATCTGTGCGCTGACAAAGGACGGCATTGAGCGTCCCGCGTCAGACCGCGCCTTCAGGCAGGTAACCGCTGGTCGGCAGATTCATCGTGTAGCCGAACCATTTTTTTTGCAGGCCGGCGAGCTGGCCGTTCCTGGTTAGCTCGTCGAGCGAGCTGTTGATGAACGCGCGGATTTCCTTGTCGTCTGGATGGGCGACCCACGCCAGCACTTTCGGATCTCCGATTTTACCTATCACGCGATACTGCCCCGGCTCGCGCTTCATCAGCACCGCGACGATGTTCGACGGCATGATGCTCACGTCCACGGTCTTGTTGGATAGCGCGACCATGACGTCGGGATAGGCCTGAAACAGCTTGAGATCCGAGTAGCCGGCGCCCTTGGCTTTCAGTTGCGTATCGAAGGCTTGCGCGACAGGCTGCGACGACGATCCCATCTGCGTGCCCACCACGTGGCCCGCAACATCTTCGGGCCTGGTGATGCCAGCGTCGCTGGCGCGCGCCACCAGCACGGTATCGACGACGCCCACGGGTTCGGAAAACGCAAAGCGTTTCGCCCGCTCCGGGTTGATGCCGACGCTCGTCGCGACGAAGTCGAACTTGTGTGCCATCAAGCCCGGCAGCAGGCCCTGAAACGGCAGATTGACCTGGTTGAGCGGCACGCCGAGCTTGCCGGCCATGTATCCCAGGATGTCGTGGCCGTAGCCCACCACCTGGCCGTTCTCGACGAATTCAAACGGCTCGTAAGCGGCTTCGGTGCCGACCGTCAGCTTGCCGCGCTTGCGGATGTCGGCTAACGAACCGCCTTCGGCGAACGCGA
This sequence comes from Paraburkholderia phenazinium, assembly GCF_900141745.1. Taxonomy (NCBI): domain Bacteria; kingdom Pseudomonadati; phylum Pseudomonadota; class Betaproteobacteria; order Burkholderiales; family Burkholderiaceae; genus Paraburkholderia; species Paraburkholderia phenazinium. Next base: position 2,291,496 of record NZ_FSRM01000002.1, read on the forward strand.
AGGAAGGCGCCGCCAACGCAAGCGAAACACCGCCTGCCAGCGTAATGAATTTGCGTCGATTGAGCGTGGTCATGGATTTTCCGGCAAGGGGTTAAGCGATTGCTGAGCAGCCAATGTAGGCAGTCAAAATAGTTTTGAATAACTATTTTTGTGCTGATATGGTTCCGAAAACCAAGACCTTTCGACGACGTTGCCGCGATGAAAAAGATGCCTCTCGATGAGCGCGACCTTCGTTCGCTGCGGGTCTTCTGCGCAGCCGCGCAAGCAAGTGGTTTCGCTGCCGCCGAACGCACGTTGCTGATGTCTAAAGCATCGATCAGCCGGCATATCAACGAGGTCGAAGCGCGCCTCGGGCTGAAGCTCTGCGAACGGGGACCCGGAGGTTTCCAACTGACCGAAGGCGGCCAGGTGGCGTTGCGCGTCTCGCTGCAGGCGCTCGAAGCACTCGAGCGGATCAAGCCGGAAGTCGATGCGGTACGTGGCCTGTTGTCCGGGCCGCTGGTGCTTGGCATGTCCGAGCACGTGATGACGCACAAGGACTGCAAGGTCGCGGATGCGCTCGGCGAGTTGAACCGCATCGCACCGCTGGTCACGCCGACGCTGAAGGTGATGACGTTCGGCGATCTTGGCACGGCGCTCGCCGAGCGACGCGTGCAGATCGCGATTCGAGGTGTCTATAAACGTGCGCGGGCCTTCCGTCACTATCCGTTGTTCACCGAAACGCATCGCGTCTACTACCGGCCGGCGCAGGGCGCGGTTAGCGATGCACCCGGCGAGAAGGGCGAGTGGCCGCTCGTGTATCGCCCGCATCCGTTCGTCGAAGACGCGCTCGCGACTCACGCCTTCCGGCAAGGTCCGGAAGCCAGCGGACTCGAAGCAGTCGCAACGTTGGTGGCGACGGGGCGCTACGTCGGTCTTCTGCCCGAACACTATGCGGCGCAACTGTCGCCGCGTTATGAGTTCGCGGTGCTGCCGCAATCGCCGTCCTACGACATACCGTTTTGCGCGATCGTCGAGGAATCAAGACCCCTGACTCGCAGCGCTGAGTCATTCCTGGACCTGCTGCTTGCGGCGCACCGCTGACGACGCTGCCGCGCGCGCGTCCCGTTTGCGTCCCGCTCGTCCGATAAACAGAATAGATGCGAGATGAGGCCACTTGCGATAACCGCGCGACACCCGCTATGGCAGAATCGCCAGAAGAACGTATATGCCCACCGCGACGTGCTTCCAGGTTGCATCCCATGCATCTGGCCGGCGATCGGAGGCAATGCCACTGCGGTTTGGGGGAGATCCATGTCAGCCAGTCAACAGACGCCACGCGTTGCCGCGGGCCCGTCGCATTCATCATCCTCGCCTCTCCCGCTTGGCTCCGCATTGCGCCGCTGGAATCTGCGCGTGCAATGGGCGATTGTCGCGCTTAGCGCGATTGGCGCGGTCGCCGCGGCCCGCTGGTACGGCTACTATGGCGCCGCGTTTGGCCTTGCGCAGTTCCTGGTGATTTTCGGCTGGTTCGGGGCAGGCCTGTTCCGCGCCATCTCAATCTTGCGGGCCCAACTCGAGGCGCTGTGCGAAGGCGATCTGGTGCGGGACGTATCCTTGCCCGGACGCGACGAACTGGCGGCGCTCGGCGAACAGGGGCGTCTGCTGGCCCACCAGTTTTCGCAGATCGTGGCTCGCATTCGCAGCGAAGCGGAACTGATCGCGATGGGCGGCGCCGAGGCGACCGAACACGCCACCTCGCTGTCGCAGCGCACCGAATCGCAGGCTGCGAGCCTTCAGCAAACCCGTGCCTCGCTCGAGACCTTGCTGGAAGCCGTGCGCTATAACACCAATCAGACACAGCAAGCCGATGAGCGCTCCGCCCGTGCACATGCCGATGCGGTTGCGGGGCAGGAGGCGGTGCGCGCTTCAGTCGAAAGCATCGAGCGCATCGAGCAGCGCTCGCACGAGATGGGCGAGATGCTCAGCGTGATCGACGGCATCGCTTTCCAGACCAATATCCTTGCGCTCAACGCCGCAGTGGAAGCGGCCCGCGCTGGCGATTCCGGCCGCGGTTTCGCCGTGGTCGCCTCCGAAGTGCGGGCCCTGGCGCAGCGTAGCGCGCAGGCCGCCGCGGAAGTCAAAAAACTGATCCAGCATTCTCGCGACGAGGTGACGGACGGCGTGCAAGCCATTGAAGGCAGCCGCAATCTGCTGACGCGTGCAGTCGATGCGGTCAGCCAGGTAGCCGCGTTGCTGCGCGACGTCGCACGCTCGAGCAGCGAGCAGACCATCGGCTTGCAGGAGATCGCCCAGGCAGTCGAGGTGCTGGACGACATCACCCAGCGCAATGGCCAGATGGTCGGCGGGTCGGTGGAAACGGCAAGTCAGTTGCAGGCCCGTGCCGACCGGCTCAGCGACGGCGTCAAATATATCCGGCTACGCCAGGGCTGTGCCGACGAGGCACGCGCCATGGCGCAGCGTGCGGCGCAACTGGTGGACAGCGAGGGGCCCGAAGTTGCCGTGCGTCGTTTTCACGACCCGCAGGGCGGCTTTCGCGACCGCGACCTCTATATCGTGGTGGCGGATCGCGACGACTATTTCCGTGCCTTCGGCTCCGACCCGGGCAAGGCCGGCAAGCTGCGAAAAGATGCGTTGCCCGGCGACGACCAGAGCGCGATCCGCGAGGCCAGTTGGCGCGCGGTCGAGCAGGGCGGCGGCTGGATCGAATTCAACGGGCGGCATCCTGTAACGAAGCAACCAGTGGAGAAGATCGGTTACATCGCGCCCGCGCTCGGCGGCCGTTGGGCCGTGCAGTGCAGCGTGAACCGCGGTGACGGGTTGAAGCCTTCCAGGAAGGCCTGACGCTGTTACCAGTGCGCGCCCAACTCGCCGCGCGGGACGAATTGCCCGTGTCCGGTTTGGCCCACCCACTCGCCGTCGTCGATCAGCAACTCGCCGCGGAGCAATACCTTCTTCACGCGTCCCGTCACAGAGTGGCCTTCGAATAGCGTGAAATCGCAATCGCTGTGCTGTGTATGCGCGCTGATCGTATGTACTTCACCTGGATCGAACAGCACGATATCGGCATCGCTGCCTATCGCCAGCGTGCCTTTCTTCGGGAACAGCCCAAACAGTTTCGCAGGCGCGGTCGACGTCAGTTCGACAAAGCGGTTCAGCGAAATTCGGCCCGTGCGCACCCCTCCGTCGTAAACAACGGTCATGCGAGTTTCCACACCGGGCACGCCGTTCGGAATCTTCGAAAAATCGTCCTGCCCGAGCGGCTTCTGGTTCACGTTGCCGCGATGGCCTTCTTTCATGCAGTAGGGGCAATGATCGGTGGAGATGAGTTGCAGGTCGTCCGTTTTCAGCGCCGTCCATAGCGCGTTCTGCGCGTCTTTCGAACGCAGCGGCGGACTCATTACATAGCGTGCGGTGTCGAAGCTTTCGTCGGCGTAGGCCGACTCGTCGAAGAACAGGTAATGCGGGCAGGTTTCCGCAAACACAGGAATGCCGAGGTCGCGCGCTTCGATCACATGTTTTAGCGCTTCCTTGGCGGACAGATGCACGAAGTACACCGGCGCCTCGGCGAGCTCTGCGAGTTTGATGCCGCGATGCGTCGCCTCGCCTTCCATGATGGCTGGACGTGTGAGCGCGTGATAGCGCGGCGATGTATGACCCTGGGCAATCGCTTCGCGAATCAGCAGGTCGATCACGGTGCCGTTCTCGGCGTGCAACGCAATCATGCCGCCATGCTGACCCACCATGCGCATGGCCTGGAAAATCGCCGCATCGTCCGACATCACCGTGCCGGGGTACGCCATGAACATCTTGAAGCTCGACACGCCTTCGTGACGGATCGCGTATTGCATGTCGCCGAGGACCTTGTCGTCGACCTGCGTGACGATCACGTGAAAGGCATAGTCGATACTGGCAACCGAGGCCGCTTTCGATTGCGCGCGCGCAATTGCATCGAGTGGGCTGGTGCCGGCGTTTTGCAGCGCAAAGTCGATGATCGTCGTGGTGCCGCCGAACGCCGCCGAGCGGGTACCGGACGCGAAATTGTCGCAGGTGACCGAGGGCCCGAAGGTATTCTCCATATGCGTGTGGGCGTCGACGCCGCCTGGAAATACCAGCAGGCCGCTCGCGTCGATTACGTGAGTGTCGGGTCCGGCTTCGAGCTGCTGGCCGATACAGACGATGCGTCCGCCTTCGATCACGATATCGGCGACGTAGTCGTCAACGGCGGTAATCAGGCGTCCTCCGCGAATCAGCGTGCGTGTCGGGTCGTGAGTCATGAATCGCTCCGTTCATGGTCAGTGGCAAGGGCAAAGGAGAGGGCGTCCTCGAGACGGCCGATTTCTGCAGCGGACAGGCGCGAGATGGGCGGTCGCATCGATGCATGCGGGAATTTGCCAAGCAGGTGCAAACAGGCCTTCAGACGTGCGTTCGCGTGCGAGCCGGGCGCGGTGCCGTAGATGAGTTTTGCCAGCGGATAGACGCGCGCATGGAGCTGTTGCGCTTCGCTGAGGCTGCCGTTCAGCACCGCCCGGTGCAGGGCGACGATCAGCTCCGGCACGACCGCTGCCAGGCTGACGAGGCTACCCTCGGTGCCGATGGCAAAGCATGGGAACAGGTGCTCGTCGCCCGACGCCATGACGGCAATATGCGGCGCCACCGATTTCAAAAGCCTGCGATTGGCCTCATACGCGGCGGTTTCCCAGCTGCCTTCCTTGATGGCCACCACCTCGGGCAAGCTGGCCAGCGCCGTTAGCATTTCAGGCGTATAGGCCATTCCACCGGTGCTGACGCCGGCCTGATAGAGCATCATCGGCAGACCGGCGTTCGCGTTGGCCAGCCGGTGATGCGTGACGACGGTCTCCAGATCGGTGGAGAGCGCCCACGAGTACGGCGGAAACAGCAGCAAGGCGTCGGCGCCTGCCCGCTGGGCATCGTCGGTATGCGCCTGCGCTTCGTAGCTATCCTCCGAATTGATCCCTGCGACGATGATCGAGCGGTCGCCGCAGACACTATGCGCGATTTCCACCACGCGCCGCTTTTCATCGCGCGACAGAGCGAAGTTCTCGCCAGCGTGGCCGTTGATCAGGAGTCCGACTATCCCATCGATCGCCGTCACTTCCTCGAGATGGGACGCGAGCGCAGCCTCGTCGAGATGGCGGCCGTGCGCATCGAGCGGGCACAGTGTGGAGGCGTAGATGCCGTTGAAGGGAGCGTCGTGCGAGGGAATCATTGGGTCTGTTCTCGTTGAGGGAGTTCGGGCGCGGCGGCGATGAGCCGGGCGGGATCGAACAACGGCAGCTCGGGCGTCGCGCCGAGCATCGTTTGAGCGAGCAGCTTGCCCATGTAGGGCCCGCTCGTATAACCGGAATGCACGCAGCCGATGACCCATGCGTCAGCGAGTCCAGGCAGCGCGCCGATCATCGGCATGGCGTCGGCTGTCTCGGCCTCGAGCCCCAGCCAGATGCGCGCGACGCGCGCTTTTGCCAGCGCGGGAATCACGTGCTGTGCAAGACGCAGGTTGCCGGTGAGGTTTTGCGGAATCGTTTCGACCGGGCCGCGCGCGCGATCGCCGACACCTTGCCAGCCGCCGCCGATCAGTACGGTGCCGTTAGCGAACTGCTTCATCGACAGCAAGCCGTTCGCAATGCTTAGCACCGTGCGTATGACGGGAGGCATCCGTTCGGTGATGATGAGCTGGTTTACCAGCGCTTTTACGGGAATGCGGATATCGAGCATCGCGAGCAGCGGTTCGAGCCAGACACCGCCTGCCATGACGAGGCGCGTGGCGTCGATGCGAACCGAGGCGCCCTGGTGTTCGGGGCCATGTACGCGGTAGTGCCCATTGGCGTGATCAATGCGTGTGACAGCGGTCTGCTCGAAGATCTGCACGCCCGCTGTCCGCAGCGCCGCGTGAAAGGCGCGCCCCGTTAAATAAGCACTGGCAAAACCGTCGGTCTGGCAGAACGCGGCTTCAAGCATCGCGGGATTGAGACCCGGTTCGACCGCTAGCGCGGCGTCGCGCTCGAGCAGGTCAATCTGCGCGCCATATTCGCGTCGTGCTGCGGCGCGAGCGCGCAGCAGTTCGCGCTCTGTTTCGGTGAACGCGAGCGAGAGCCCCGGCACCGCGGTCGCAAGGACGCTGGAACCAAGCCATTGTTCGGATTCCATCCACATTTGCCAGCCGCGCCTGGCGTACGGAACCAGCGCGGCGCGCGTCATATGAAGCGTGAGCGTGCCCGCGTTCACGCCCGAGGCGGCGCGGCACAGGGCATCACGCTCGATCAGCGCGACTCGCATGCCGCCGCGTGCGAGGAATAGCGCAGTGGTGCAACCCATCACGCCGCCACCTACGATGGCAACGTCGAATGGTCCGTGTACGGTCTGACCCGGCGTACTCATAGCGGAGCCGCCTTCGGAATGGGGATTTCGTCATACGTGAAATTCCCGGTCAACGCTTCCACCGTCACCGGCCGTAACGGCGTGCGGGCCGAGAAGCAGCCGACGGTTTCGCGCGAAGCGGTGCCCATACGCCGCATCAGCAGTTCGCCGGCTACGTCGCCGCACGTGCGGCCTTGGCATGGGCCCATTCCGCAGCGTGTCCACGCCTTGAGCTGATTGATGTCGCGGGCGCCGGCGTCGCAGGCGGCCTCGATCTCTGCACGTGTCACGTCTTCGCAACGGCACACAATCGTCTCTGGCGTAATGCTTTCCACGTGTCCCGGGCGCAGCGCCATCAGATTGGCCATCGCATGGCCAAAGCGCGCGGCGTGTCGATGGGCGCTGCGTGCAGGCCCGATACCGCGCGTCAGGCGCACGGGATTAGCCGCGCCGAGATCGAGCGCGCAGGCCAGTCCGGCCAACGCGCCGTGCGTGGCGGCCGCCGCCGCACCGGCGATGCCGGCGCCGTCCCCAGCGACATAAAGCAGTGGGCGCGAGGTGCGTCCATCCTGATCGGCGACGGCGATCCATCCTCCCGCCGCACGCGAGAAGCGATGCTTCGCGCGCAACAGACGGGTGATTTCCGTGGCTGGCGTGAGACCGTGACCGACGGCGATGCAATCGGCCAGCACGGTCGTTCGCTGTCCGCTGATTGGACGTCCAGCCGCGTCGCAGGGGGCGAGCGTGGCACGCAAGCGTTCGTCAGCCGGTTCGACACGAATGATGGTGTGACGTCCATACCGCGGCGTCCGGGCACGGTTGATGGTGCGCCACCAGTCGACTCCTTGTCGCAGCAGACCGGGGCGCGCGAGCATCGCCGGCAGCGCGCGTGCCCAGTCGGCGGTGCCGGCGAGATCGGCAATTGCCTCGACCTTGCCGCCGCCTTCGATGGTCTTCGCCGCCACGGCCGCGAGCAGCGGCCCGCATCCGGCGACGAGCGTCGAGCGACCAGGCAGTACTCCTTGCGATTTCAGCAGAATCGTCGCAGCGGCCAAGCCGATTACACCGGGCGTGGTCCATCCTTCGAACGGTACGACCCGTTCAGTCGTTCCCGATGCCACGATCAGCGCGCGCGCCATGCAATGCACAGGGCCGTTGGGGCCGGTGGCGTCGATGCGGTAATCGCCGGTCACGGCCCACACCGAGTGGGCGAAGAAGGTAGTCACGGTACTGGCGGTCAGCTCACGCCGCAATACGTCGCCTGCCTGCTGATCGGCGCTGCTCGCGGCGCGCATGCCTTCTATGGGGGCGCGGTAGACCTGTCCTCCCGCGCTGGCGTTCTCGTCGAACAGCGCGACGTTCAGCCCAGCCGATGCCGCTGCCAGCGCCGCATGCACGCCCGCCGGTCCGCCTCCAAGCACCACCACGTCGAACTCAGCCATCGGCGCCGGTCTCCGGGACGGTTTCGACATGCAGGCCATCGGTCACCGGTGTTCGGCACGCGAGTGTGCGGCGACCGTCGACCATCACCAGACATTCCTGGCACGACCCCATCAGGCAGAACATGCCACGTGCCTCGCGCAGACGCGGGCTCGAGCGCAAGGCCTTTACGTCAGACGCAAACAGGGCGACCGCGACGCTTTCGCCCGCGCGTGCCGTGAAGCGCTGCCCGTCGAGAAACAGCTCGACGGTTGCAACACGGTTCGAGTCGTGAATACGCATGGCATCCGCTGCAGACATCGGCACCAACCTCGCTTGACAAGTAATTTAGGCGATGCTTTGATACTAACGTATACGATACGTATACGCAAAGTCGCCAAAAACAAGTGGCGCTGCGAACGCCTCGACCGAGCCTTCCCACACCTAGCCGCCCCTCTCACGGAGTTACAGCATGAAACCCTCGATCACCCTGAGCCGCATGCTTGCCGCTGGCCTCGCGGCCTGCGCGCTGCTTGGCTCACTCGATGCAAGCGCCCGCACGCTGGACGAAATTCTTGCCTCGAAGACGATTGTGTTCGGTATCAACCCGAACCTGCCGCCGCTTGGCGTCTATGATGCCAAGAACAATATCGACGGTTTCGATGTGAGCATCGCGAAGAAGATTGCGGATTCGCTGGGCGTCAAGCTGGAAATCGTGCCGGTTGGCTCGGCCGACCGCGTGCCGTTTCTGATGTCCGACAAGATCGACGCGGTGATGGGCGGTATGACGCGCAACGCCGACCGGCTGAAAGTGATCGACTTCACGGACCCGGTCAATACTGAAGTACTGGGCGTGCTGACCACACAAGACAAGCCGTACAAGGACTGGACGCAACTGAACGATCCGTCGGTTCGGCTCGTGCAGGTGCGCGGCACGACACCGGTCAAGCTGATTCAGGACAAGCTGCCGAAGGCGCAACTGCTGTTGCTGGACAACTATCCCGACGCGGTACGCTCGATTGCGCAGGGCCGCTCCGACGCGCTGATCGACGTGCTCGATTTCATGCTGAGCTTCACGAAAAGCTATCCGACGAAATGGCGTGTCGTCGACGCACCGATTGAAGTGGACTACGACTGTATCGGCATCAAGAAGGGGAATACCGCGTTGACCGAGCGTCTGAACAAGGAAATCGGCGTCTTGCAGAAGAACGGTTTTGTGGCGGAAAGCTGGAAGAAGTGGTTTGGCAGCCCGATGCTGTACGATCCGACCGCTGCGCCGCCTGCGGTTGCAGCGCAATAAGCTTTGCTTCGCGTCACTGACAGCGTGCGTTGCGGTTTTACTGCAACGGGCGCTGCACAACTTCGTTTCAAGGAGTGCTGATTAGATGACGCTTCAGTTCGGGCCCATCCTCGAGCAATGGCCGTATCTGCTGGGCGGCGCGTGGCTCAGCCTGCAGATCGCGGTACTGGCGTTCGCTTTTGGCATGCTGATCGGACTTGTCTGCGCGTCGGTCCTGCGGTACGGGCCGGCCGTTTTGCGCCGTGTTGTAACCGCCTATGTGAGCTTTGCGACCAATACCCCGCAGCTCGTGCAGATTTTCTTCCTGTTTTTCGCGTTACCCGACATCGGCATCACGCTGTCGCCGTACTCCGCGGTTCTGATCGGCGCTACGTTTAATGCAGGCGCTTACCTGTGTGAAATTCAGCGCGCCGGTTTCGCATCGGTACGGTGGACGGAAATCGAGGCTGCGGAAGTACTGGGCTTTTCGACGCCGCAGATCGTGCGGTATGTGATTTTTCCACACGTAGTGAAAGTGATGTTTGCACCTCTGTCGAATCAGTTCATTGTCATGACGTTAGGTACCTCGATGGCCTCGATCTTCGGCGTCGAGGAACTGACGGGGCGCACCTATAACATCAGCTCGCAGACCTACCTGTCGGTCGAAGCGTTTAGCGTGGCGGCTGTCATGTATATCGCGATCACGCTGCTGGCAACTTTCGCGCTTGCGATGTTCGGCCGCCATGTGTGCCGCGCGAAGATCAGGGTGTTTTGATGGCCGGCTCTTCGATGATGATGCAACTCGCTGGCCTGTTTTCGTACTACAACCTGTTGTTGCTGCTCGAAGGGCTGGTCGCGACCTTCGTGTTGTCGGTAATCGGTTGTCTGGCTGGATTCGTTGCGGGTTTTGCGGTGGCAGTCCTGCGTGTGACGCGCTCGCGGGCGATGGCTCCAGTGCGCGCGCTGATGTTCGCATACTGCCTGCTGCTGCGGCGCGTACCGTTTCTCGTCACGCTGATGCTGGTGTTTTTTGCCAGCCAGGCGCTCAACGCGAACCTGTCGACTTTCACGGTTGCGCTGATCAGCGTCTGCCTGATTGCCGCGGCGTATCTCGGCGAGATCGTGCGCAGCGGCCTGGAGTCGGTTCACGTCAATCAGTGGGAGGCCGCCAGCACATTTAACTTCAGTTATCTGCAAACGCTGCGCTACGTGATCGTGCCGCAGGCGTGGCGTGTGATCTTGCCGCCCACCTTTGGCTTCTTCGTCATGTTCATCAAGGACACGGCGCTTGCCTCGCAGATCGGTGTGATGGAACTCACATCGGCGGGGAAGGTGCTCAGCAACAAGGGTTTTTCCGCCACGCTCGTGTACGGGAGCATCCTGGCGCTGTACTTCCTGATGTCGTATCCCCTGTCGCGCTTAGGTAAGCGCCTGGAGAAGAATCTTGCCTCAACTCGAAATCGTTGACCTGAAAGCCTCCTATGGTCCGCACACGGTACTGGAGCGTATCAACCTGTCCGTCGAGAAGGGCGAGATTGTCAGCCTGATCGGACCGTCAGGGTCGGGCAAGAGCACCTTGCTGCGTGTCCTGATGGGGCTGCTGCAGCCCGAGCACGGCAGCGTGCTTCTGAACGGCAGCGAGGTGAATTATGCGGACAGGACCGCTGTTCGCGCGCTGCGTCTGGACATCGCGATTGTGTTCCAGCAATACAACCTGTTCCAGAACATGACCGTGATCGACAACGTGATGATTACGCCGACCAAGATAAAACGCTGGCCGCGCGCCGAGGTCGAGCAGAATGCGATCAATCTGCTGACGCGTGTGGGGCTCGCGCACCGCCTGCATGCCTATCCGGACGAATTGTCGGGCGGCCAGCAGCAGCGTGTAGCGATTGCGCGTGCGCTCGCGTTGAAGCCCAAGGTACTGTTGCTCGATGAGGTGACCGCTGCGCTCGATCCTGAGCTCGTCAACGAAGTGCTCGACACGATCCGTGAACTCGCTTCTGATGGCATCACGATGTTCATCGTGTCGCACGAAATGAGCTTCGTGCGGGAAGTGTCGTCGAAGGTTGTGTTTATGGCTGGCGGTCACGTGATTGAGACCGGCACGCCCCAGCAGCTATTCGATGCGCCGCAGGAAGCGCGCACGCGGGAATTTGTCGGGAAGATTTTGCGGCACTGAAGCGGCACGCAGGCAGTACGGAAGTTGCACACAATCCCTTGCGTGCAGCGCCCATGCGCTGCTGCGCCGCTCAGCTATACGTGCCTTCTGCAAGCCGGTCGAGCACAAAACGGCGCAGGTTCTGCAGATGCGTGCGCACGGCGGTACGCGCCGCTTCCGCGTCGTCCGCCAGATACGCTTCAAGAATCGCCAGATGCTCGGCGCGATCTTCCTCGATACGGTTAAACGGCGTGACCAGTTCGAACAGCCGGCTGTTCGTGCGCACCAGGTCGATCATATGGGCGAGCACATCGTTGCCGCTTGCGCGCGCCATCATCGTATGCACCTGATCGTCGAGCTGCCAGTGGGCCTGTTCCTGCTGGCCGCTGCTGAGCGCCTTGATCTTCTTCACTAGCTGATGCACCAGCTTCTTGTCGATCTTGCCGATTGCGAGCCCGATGGCTTCCGCTTCGAGCAGTTCGCGCACTTTCATGGCCTGAAAGTATTCCTGCGCGCTGACGAAGCGCACCGAATAGGAGCGCGCGCCGGCGCGCGCCAACAGGCCTTCGCCTTCGAGCCGCAGCAGAGCCTCGCGCATCGGGGTGCGGGAGATGTTGAGTTCTTCGGCGAGCCGACCTTCGACGACCGGACCACCGCTGCGCAACGCCTTGTCGAGGATCATGCGGCGCAGCGTCTGATAGGCCAGTTCGCCGAGCTTCTCGGGACTGGAGGTGGAATTAGTATTCACGCGCTCTCACTGAAGTTATATGTTAAGTATACGAAGTGTATGCGGATATACGCAAGTCTACCCGCCGGGCGAAATGCATGGAGATTTTCTGTCCGTTCAATTTTTTCTTTCTTCCTGCTGTCGACAGACTTTCGCTGAAAGACTTTGTTTCAAGGCAAAATAGCCGCTGAGGCCGGCATGCTAGCGCCTGCCCTGCAAATCACAGCAAGGAATCGAACCGATGGAATCACGATCGAGCAGTAGACGCGGTGTGGTCGCTGCGGTGTTGGGCAACGCGATGGAGTGGTACGACTTCACCGTGTTCGCGGTGATGACGCCGGTAATCAGCAAGCTGTTTTTCCCGGTTAATTCAGCCATACCGGGAAGCGAGCTCAATGCCATCCTGCTCACAACGGCGCTGTTCGGTGCGGGATTTTTCATGCGGCCGGTTGGCGGCATCGTGCTTGGGCTTTATGGCGACCGCCGCGGCCGCAAGGCGGCCATGACGCTCGGCATGTTTATCATGGCCGTCTCCGTCCTGATGATCACCTTGGCGCCGACGTATGCCAGCGCAGGTGTCGTCGCACCGCTGATTGTGCTGATTGCACGCCTTTTGCAGGGATTTTCGGTGGGCGGTGAGTTCGGCACCTCGACCGCGTTTCTGATCGAGCTCGCGCCGCCAGGCCGGGCCGGCTTCTTCGGTTCATGGCAGATCACCGGGCAATTGATGGCACAGGTTCTGGGTGCCGCACTCGGCATGCTGATCACGCAGCTTTTTACACCGGAACAACAGGCGGCCGGAGCCTGGCGCATTCCCTTCGCAGTCGGCCTCGTGATCGTGCCGATTGCGCTGTACATGCGCCGCAGTGTGATGGAGTCAAGTGTTTTCACCCAGGTATTGAGCCGCGCCAAAACGCGCTCGACGGCCATGAGCGCTGGTCTGAAACAGCACGGCGCGAGGTACCTGATCGGCATGGGCATGGTCGTCGCCAGTGCGGTGTCGTTTTATGTCACGTTCGGTTATACGGTGACCTACGCGAAGCAGGTTCTGCACTTGCCGCTTGCACAAAGTTTCATGGTGCAGATGATTGCGGCCATCGTCATGCTGATTGTGGTGCCTATTGCTGGCGCAGCGTCCGACCGCTTCGACAGGAAACGGCTTCTGCTGGCGTCGTTAGGGGCCTATCTCGTGACCTTGTATCCGCTGTACGCATGGGTGACGGCCGCTCCCTCAATCGAGCGCCTGCTGCTGACTCAGGTGATTGCGGGCGTGTTTAGTGCCACCTTTCTCGGCGTCTATTGCACGACCCTTGCAGAACTGTACCCGGTGCGAACGAGAGCCACGTCTCTTGCGATTGTCAACAACGTGGCAGTGCTGATTTTCGGAGGCTTTGCGCAGTTTTTCGTGACCGGCCTGATCAAGCTGACTGGCTCGCCGTTAGCGCCGGTGTTCTACGTGATGATTGGACTGACGCTGGGGCTGATATCGGTAATTTTTATGAAACGCCCATCGCGGGACGAGTCCGCGACGGCTCAGCTTGGGACGCTTGAGTCGTGAAGGCCAGCGTAAAAGTCAGATCAGAACCAAGCTTAAAAGGAGTGTAGTGTGAGTAACCATCATCCAGACGGCGATGTCGTCGACCAGATCGCTGATCCGGCAAATCCGCAGATCGCGCGGGACATCCGGCAACATCGGCCGAAGATCGTCGACTTTATCCAGGCTACGTTTGATGCCCTGTTTGTCGACGAACCCGGCAACTTCGATTTGCGTCTGCGCTTCTTATGTGCCGCCAAGGTCGCAGCGTTGACCGAGGAAGCAGGGCTGGCGCGTTTTTATCTTGACGCGCTTGAGTGTATTGAGCCGCTCGATACGGACGCCAAAGAAGATGCGTTGGAAAAAGCGGTGTTTGAACACACCACGCGCGTAACGTCGGCACCGGCATCGTGTGATCAAGCTGCGCTCGACGCCTTGAACGCAGTGGGTATGACGGAGTACGAAATCGTCACGCTTTCGCAACTGATCGGCTATGTATCGTTTCAGGCACGTCTGATTCTCACGGTGCGTGCGCTTGCCGGCGTCGAACGTGCGGCGGCAACCGCGAAGAGTGGCTCTAGGAATTTCGTTCGTCATAGCGGCTTTACCGCCGAGCCGATCGAATGGGCATCGTGGCTCACGCCGGTGGATCTCGCCACGGCCACGCCCGATCAACTGGCGGTCCTCGACGAAAGCGGCCCGACGGCCCGCACTTCACCTTACTACCTGACGCTCGTTCACAATCCCGCGGTACTGCGGCAACGTAGCGGCACGTATAACGCCATCATGTATGCGCCGGGCGGACTGTCGCGCGCCGACCGGGAACTGGGGGCACTAGTTGTTTCCACCTTAAACGGCTGCCCGTATTGCGCATCCGTGCATGCACAAAGACTGAATCAGTTGACGAAGGAGTCGGATCTCGTCACACGCGTGTTTGCCGATCCCGTTAGCGGCGGCGCAAACGAGCGGGAGCGCGAACTGATGCGCTACGCACGCCGGCTGACGCTCGAGTCCGGTGAGTTTGGTGTACACGACGTGACGCGGCTTCGCTCGCTAGGCATGAGCGACGGCGAGATCCTCGACTATTCGCACGCTGTGGCTATTTTTGCGTGGGCAAACCGTCTGATGCAAACGCTTGGCGCACCCATTCTTCCCAACCGGCGGGACGGCAGCGAAGCAGGGGCGGGTCATGCGTGAATCCGCCTTGACCCGCCTTGCCTCGCTCGATGACCTGGAGGCGCGGCTAGCACAAGATCTGCAGTGGCTGTGCCTGCCGCCAGCAGGCTGGTCGCCGCGCAGAACGATTGACGGTGCTGCCGTGACCGATGTCCTGATCGTCGGCGGCGGCATGTGTGGCCTTGCTGCGGCGGGAGCACTGAAGCTGCTTGGCGTCGACAACATGCGCATCGTCGACAAGGCGCCGTTGGGCACGGAAGGACCGTGGATTACTTTCGCACGCATGGAAACGCTGCGTTCGCCTAAAGATCTGACTGGCCCCTGTCTCGGCGTGCCGGCGCTGACGTTTCGAGCGTGGTACGAAGCGCAGTTCGGCACAGATGCCTGGCAGTCGCTCGACAAGATTCCGCGTGTGCAGTGGATGGATTATCTGGTCTGGTACAGACGCGTACTGGGCCTTGAAATCGAAAGCGAGACGACGGTACTGGCAATTCGTCCTGCAACGCCCGCGAATAGCGTACTCGAAGTGACATTGGCGACGCCCACTGGAGAAGAACGGGTGCTGGCGCGCCATGTCGTGCTTGCCACGGGGCGCGACGGCGGCGGGCAGCCACAGGTCCCGGCGATGGCGAAAAAATTGAGCAGGCAGCGTTGGGCACACTCCGCTGACGAAATCGACTTCGCCGCCTTGCGCGACAAGCGCGTGGCCGTGGTAGGCGCGGGCGCTTCCGCAATGGACAATGCAGCGACCGCATTGGAGGCGGGCGCCGCGCGCCTGGACATGTTTATCCGGCGCAAGGACCTGCCGCGGATCAACAAGCTGACCGGTGTCTCCAGCCCGGGTCTCGCGCACGGCTTCGCGTCGCTACCCGACGCCTGGAAATGGCGCTTCAATAGCTATGCGATGGCGACCCAGACCCCGCCTCCGCGCAGCAGCACGCTGCGGGTCTCACGCCATGAGCAGGCATATTTCCACCTGGGCAGCCCGGTTGAAGATGTGGTCGAAGAGGGCAACGAGTTGGTGGTGCAGACACCGCATGGCCGCTATACGCTCGACTTCATCATCTTCGCCACGGGCTTCACGACAGACCTGCAGGTGCGCCCAGAGCTTGCGACGGTGGCCGGCAACATCCGGCTCTGGAAGGATGCGTTCGACGCCTCGCAGGAAGGACCGAACTACGAACTCGCCAATTCGCCTTATCTCGGTGCTGCGTTCGAGTGTCAGGAAAAGGTCGCGGGAAGCTGTCCGTCAGTGGGCCGCATTCACCTCTTCAACTACTCCGCGCTCGCCAGTCAGGGCAAGCTGTCGGGCGATATTCCGGCGGTGAGCATCGGAGCCGAGCGGCTCGCACAAGGCATCGTCTCACGCATGTTCTGTGACGATTGCGACGAGCATTACGCGGCGTTGCAGGCTTATGCCAAGCCGGAGCTGTTCGGCGACGAATGGACCGACGCGGATGAAGAACAGCGTTCGTTGGACGTCGCGCCTCAAGCAAAGGCGTCCTAAAGAAGAACCAGGTCTTCCACGCGCACATCGCAGACTAGCATGTAGCCCGGCGCGTGCGTAATGCAAATGGGGGGCCGCGCCTCGATGGTCGCGGCCTGCGGCGTCACACCACAGCCCCAGAACACGGGCTGCTCGCCGTCGAGGATCTCGGTGGGTTCTCCCTCGTCCGGAACGGCCACGTCGCGGATTCCTATCGCCGCGGGGTCGCCCATGTGGACGGGGGCACCATGCGCGCCGGGCAGCCCGCCGCATACCTCATATGCAATCGCTGCTTCCTGCGGCGTGTAGGGTCGCATCGACACGATCATCGGGCCGTGAAACCGTCCAACCGGTTGCGTCTGGATAGAGGTGCGATACATCGGGACGACCTTGCCCTCGTCGACATGGCGTACGCGCAAACCGGCCACTTCCAGCGCATGCTCGAATGACAGCGAGCAGCCAAGCACAAAGCCGACGAAATCGTCCTGCCAGAGGGTGGAGATGTCATCGAGCTCTTCTGCGAGGACGCCATCGCGCCATACCCGGTAGCGCGGCAAGTCGGTGCGCAGGTCGACGTCGTCACCGAGCATGGGGACGAGGCTTGTGCCGGCCCGTGTCATGCCGATCAGCGGGCAAGGCGTGGGATTGGCCCGGCAGTAGCCCGCGAA
Organism: Paraburkholderia phenazinium; assembly: GCF_900141745.1. Lineage (NCBI taxonomy): Bacteria > Pseudomonadati > Pseudomonadota > Betaproteobacteria > Burkholderiales > Burkholderiaceae > Paraburkholderia > Paraburkholderia phenazinium. The sequence continues at coordinate 2,308,324 of NZ_FSRM01000002.1, forward strand.
GTCATCCGCCCACGATTGCGGCAGGATGACCAGATTGCCTTGCGCGTAGCCCGGCGCCATGCCGCTCGTGTTGCCATTGAAACCCGCGCGGATTCCAGCGCGTGCGCCTTGCGGAGTCAGCGCCCATGCAGGCGTCGGCGAGATTTCAGGTGAATTGCGCTTGAGACGTTCCATGAAGCTCACTCCCGATCCGATCGCGCTACTGCAACGACTCCGACGCAGTTTCGCGTGTCCTGGTGAGCGTCAAAAGACCGATCAACGCGGCCGCGACCAGCAGGAACGCCGGGCTCAGCAGGTTGCCGGTCGAGCCGATCAGCGCGGTGGCGAGATAGGGCGTCACGCCGCCGCCGAGCATCGCGCCGAAGTTAAAGCTGAACGCGGTGCCGGTATAACGGACGCGGGTTGGAAACTGCTCCGCGTAGGTCGGGTAGCCCACCGATTGCACGATCGGCATCGGCAGCGCCACGATAAACATCGCGAGGAACGCGAGGCCGATGTTCTGGTGATTCATCAGCATCATCATCGGAAAGACCAGCACGATATACGCAGCGAAGCCGATGGCCAGCACTTTGCGGCGTCCAATGCGGTCGGACAGGCCGCCCCATACGGGCATCAGCACGGCCATCGAGAGGCTGACCAAGGACATGAGCCAATACACGCTGGTCTTGTCGTACTTCAGGTAGGTGATCATGTAGATGTTCATGAACACAAAGCCCACCCAGTACCCGGCATTCTGTCCAAACGAAATCAGGAAGACCTTGAGCATCGCCGCACGGTGGTGCGTGAAGACTTCTTTCAGTGGGGCTTTGACCGGCTTGCTCTGTTCGAGGGTCTTCCTGAACACGGCCGATTCTTCGATACGTTTGCGCACGTAAGCCGAAACCAGCACGAGCGGGAGCGCCATCAGAAACGGAATGCGCCAGCCCCAGTCGTGCAGTTGCGCGCTGCTCATGAAGCCGCTCGTCAAGCCGCAGACGGCTGCGGCGAGTGCGCCGCCAATTGCCACACCCACCGGCGTCGCCGCACCATAGAAACCGCGCCGGCCGCGCGGCGCGCACTCCGCCACGTACGCTGCGGAACCGGTCACCTCAGCGCCGGCGAAAAAGCCTTGCGCGAGACGGACCATCAGGAGTGCGATGGGAGCCAGTCCTCCCACGAGAGACGCAGTGGGCAGCACACCCACTGCTCCGGTGGCGACGCCCATGCCGATCACCGTCACGATCAGGACACTACGGCGTCCTACCTTGTCGCCGAGGCGTCCAAGTACGATACCGCCGACCGGGCGCATCAGAAAGGCCGTGCCGAAGATCGCCAGCACCGAAAGCAGGGCAGCCGTGCCGTTGCCTGCTGGAAAGAACAGCGGGCCGATGATGGATGCCATGTATCCATAAACACCGAACTCGTAATACTCGATTGACGTTCCGGCGGCCGCGGCAAGCGCTGCCTTGCGAGCGGCACTCCTCGTCGCCGATGCGGAAGGCGTCGCGTCTGTTTCGAAGTGTGCAGTTGAGGCGTTCGGCATGATCATCGGTTCCAGAGTGGGGGGTAGTCAGCTTGACGCCACACAAAGCTGCTCTAGTGCTGCGAAGCTTCTTTGCTGGGACAACATCAGTCGTTGGGCGGTACCCAGGTCGACGAGCGTAAGGCGAATGGTCTCGCCGGGCATCTTTTGTGCGAGCCGTGGCAGATCGACTGCACAAACATGGCCGATCTTCGGATAGCCGCCGGTCGTCTGGCGGTCTGCCATCAGAATGATTGGTTGGCCGTCGGCGGGAACCTGGATCGAACCAAAATCGACCGCTTCCGATATCACTTCGCGCGGCGCCGTCAGCTCGAGCTTCTCGCCTTCGAGTCGATAACCCATCCGGTCCGACTGCGGCGAGATCCGATACGGCGCAGCCTCGAGCGCTTGCTGGGCGTGCGATGAAAAGCAGGACCACTCACGACCGCGAATCACCCGTATGGGCGAATCGGACGGCAATGCAACCTGATCGTCGAACGCCTGGCTCAGGCTTCGTGCCGCTTGCGACAGCTTTGCCAGCCTGCTGGACGGTGCCAGTTGACTCAAAGAAAGCACATCGCCTTTTTTCAATGGACGCCCTGCGTGGCCGCCATAAGCGCCGCGCGTGTAGGTGCTGGCGCTACCCATCACCGGATCGAAGACGAATCCACCGCGCACCGCAAGGTATGCACGCGTCCCAAAGCTGCGCTTGCCGAACGAAAGGTCGCTTCCTTTCGCAACCGCAACCATATGATTGACAGGAAGAGGCTCGCCATTCAACAGAGCGCCGAGGTCCGCGCCGCTGAGCGCGATCACCGCGTCTTCGTGAAACCGGAGCGTCGGGCCCATCAACGTAATCTCGAGCGTCGCGGTAGACGGCAGATTACCGACCAGTGCATTGGCGAGACGATGCGCGCGCTCGTCCATCACGCCGTTGACGGGGATGCCGAGGTGCCGATAAGCAGTCCGACCGAGATCCTGAAAGGTGCTCAACGCACCGGGCTTGATGACTTCGATACTCATCGCGCCGCTCCTGCGTTGTGACTGATGGTTTCGAACTGCTCTGGCGTGATCGGCACGAAGCGAACCTGGTCTCCCGCATTGACAAGGCAAGGCGCTTCTCGCGCCGGGTCGAACAGTGCAAGCGGGGTCCGTCCGATCAGATTCCAGCCGCCGGGCAACGTCAGCGGATAGATCACGGATTGCCGGTTGGCGAGACCGATCGAACCTGGGGCGACAGCGGTGCGGGGCGTTGCGCGCCGCGCGGGACTCAGTCTGGTGTCGAGCATGCCGAGGTAGGGATGCCCCGGCGCGAAGCCGAGCATCATCACGTCCACGAGCGCTCCGCTGTGCAGTTCGATGACCTCGTGCTCGGAAAGGCCACAGGCGTGAGCTACTTCGCCGAGATCCGGCCCATGTTCGCCGCCGTAGCAAACGGGTATCTCGACCACGCGTCGTGCTGCCTCTTGCGTGGCGTCGACTGTTTTCAACAGACTGTTCAGCGCTTCGAGGAGTGCGTCATAGGGTGCCAGACTGGTGTTGTCCAGCGGCACCCGATGCGGCGCGTAGTGAATGCCGACAGTCGTCATGGCCGGGACGATACCGGTCACGTACGGCAGATTTTCCGCCGCGATGCGCGCGGCGAAATCGCGCGCGCTGCGGTTTGCGGCGACGCGGTCCCCGGCATGCAGTTCGATGATCAGCAGACGCTCGCCGGAAGCGTGGAGCGTCCATGCGGCTGCATCGGACGCGCTGCGTTTTGCTTCATCATTGACGGGTATCGCGGCGCTCACGTTAATACTCCTCCAGCCGTTTGCGTTGCCGCAAACGGGTCTTGAGCCTGTAAAAGGGGAAGGGCTGCTGCCTGGTTATATTGGCTTACTTGGCAAACAGCGATTCGATGTTCGCGAACGCCTTCATCTCAAGCGCGTTGCCCGACGGATCGAGGAAGAACATCGTGGCTTGCTCGCCCACTTCGCCCTTGAAGCGGATGTACGGTTCGATGATGAATTGCATGCCCGCGTCCGTGAGTTTTTTCGCTGCGGCGTGCCATTGCTCCATGGGCAGTACAACGCCGAAATGGCGCACCGGGACCGCGTGGTCGTCCACGGCGCTCGTCTGGCGATGGCCGACTTCGTCCGGCGCGAGATGGGCCACGATCTGGTGGCCGTAGAAGTTGAAATCCACCCAGTCTTCCGAGCTGCGGCCTTCGGGGCAACCGAGGAGGTCGCCGTAGAACTCGCGTGCAGCGGCAATGCTGTGCACCGGGAAGGCGAGGTGAAAGGGGGGCACGGCAGTCGTGGTGTCGCTCATGTTGGGATCCTCAGGTAGTTCAATGTGGTGCCACGCAAACCAGTCTAGGGATGACAAAAATAGTGGAATAGCGATATATTTTTGTCCTCAGCAACAATAAAATCGATCAATCCCACCATGATGCGAGAGCTCAAAACCTTTCTGGCTGTCGTGCGTTACGGCACTTTCGCGAGTGCCGGCTCTCATATCGGGCTGACGCAATCGGCGGTGAGCGCGCAGATCCAGCGTCTGGAGGAGGACCTGGGCTATCCGTTGTTCGAGCGGACCGGCCGCTCGGCGACGCTCAATGCGGCCGGCAAACATACGGTCGAGGTGGCCGAGGAGCTGCTCTCGGTGTACGCGCGCCTGGCCGATCGCGGCGGTGTGGCGGAGCAGTCAGGCTTGCTGCGCGTCGGGGCGATCGCGTCGGCGCAAGGTTCGTTTCTGGTCAGCGCCATTCAACGCTTCAGGCAGGATTCGCCGGGATGGCGCATTCGTGTCATTCCGGGCGTGTCGTTGAATCTGCTGGCTCACGTGGACTCGGGGGAGGTGGACGTGGCGGTGATCATCAAACCGCCGTTCGCGCTGCCGGCCGAATTGAAGTGGCGCACGCTGACTCTGGAACCGTTCGTCTTGCTCGTGCCGCGTGAACTGGCCGCTCGCCCGTGGCGCTCGGTGCTCAAATCGGAGCCTTTTATTCGCTACGATCGCAATTCGTTCGGCGGCCGGCTGGTGGATCGCTTTCTACGAAGGATCCGTGTGACGGTACACGACGTCGTTGAACTCGACGAATTGCAAGGGATAGTCGGGTTGGTGGCCCAGGGCGTTGGTGTCGCGATTGTGCCGCAGGCGGCCGGACTCTATATGCCCGACACGGTGGCCGCATTGCCGCTTGGCGATGACGACGTGTTTTTTCGCGAGATCGGGTTGGTCGAGCGTAGCGGCCGTCATGAGCAGGCCGCGGCAGCTGAGTTTGCCGAGTGCCTGTGCGAGGTGACGAGTGGCCGGCGCTAAACGCCGGGATTCATTAAGCGTGAGTGTGGGCGGATGAAGCGGGCGTCGTCATCGGCCATACTGTGAAAGTAACGTTGCTGGAGTTCACACCATCATGAAGCCCTTTTGCTTCGCAGCGGTTCTCGTCGTGTTCATCGCCGGCTGTGCCTCGACGTCGGCGCCCGTCGATAGTCAAACCGCCCAGCCGGGTCCGGCCGACACGGATAGCTACATTTTGCATACGCCCGACCGTTTGATGCCGGGTGACTCCACCTCGAGGCCACCGAGGCTCAGCGTCGGCGTGAGCTATCCCGACACGCAACTGATTCTGCCGTGGTTCCTCAATGACATCATCAACGTGATTAACTATCGCTAGCCCGGCAGCGAGTTTCGAATCGCCTTTCCTAAGGAGTCCCGGATGAACCTGCAGTCCCTGAATACCCCGGCAGCAGTGATCGACGTCGCACGCATGCAACGCAACATCCAACGGATGCAACAACGGCTGGATTCGCTCGGTGTGCGTTTCAGGCCGCACGTCAAAACTACCAAGTGCTTGCAGGTGGTTGAAGCACAGATCGCCGCGGGTGCACGAGGCATCACCGTGTCGACGCTCAAGGAAGCGGAGCAGTTCTTTGCGGCGGGCATTCGGGACATCGTGTACGCAGTCGGCATGGCACCGGACAAACTCGGCCGCGCGCTGGCACTGCGCCGGAAAGGCTGCGATCTGAAGATCGTTGCCGACAGCGTTACGTGTGCCGAAGCCATCGGAGCATTCGGCCGTGAGCAAGGTGAAGCGTTTGAGGTATGGATCGAGGTGGATGTCGACGGTCATCGCTCGGGCATCGCTCCGGACGACGATCTGCTTATCAACGTCGGCAAAGCTCTGGTTGAGAGCGGTATGCGCCTTGGTGGCGTCATGGCCCACGCCGGATCGAGCTACGAATACGACACGCACGACGCGCTTGTGCGTATCGCGGAACAGGAGCGTGCTGGAGCGGTTCGCGCGGCTGAGCGGCTTCGCGCTGCCGAAATGTCGTGCGAGGTGGTGAGCATCGGATCGACACCCACGGCGCTGTCCGCTGAAAATCTCGCAGGCGTGACTGAAGTCCGCGCTGGCGTATATGTCCTGTTCGATCTGGTCATGCATAACGTCGGCGTCAACGAAACATCCGAGATTGCGCTGAGTGTCTTGACGACCGTGATCGGCCATCAGGAAGAGAAAGGCTGGGCGATCGTCGACGCGGGCTGGATGGCCATGAGTCGTGATCGCGGGACCCAACGGCAGAAGCGGGATTTTGGCTACGGCCTTGTCTGCGCGGAAAGCGGCGAAGTATTGGGTGACTATCTGATGAGTGGAGCAAATCAGGAGCACGGAATAATCTCTCGAACGGGGCAGCCCGATCATGAGATCGCCCGCCGCTTTCCGATCGGCACGCGACTGCGCATTCTGCCCAATCATGCCTGCGCCACTGGCGCGCAGCATCCTGCGTATCAGGCGCTCGTCGAGGACGGGAACGTTGAGGAGTGGCCGAGGTTTTACGGTTGGTGATCCGATCGTTCATCTTCGACGTCGTTCATTCCCGGAACTCGGCGAGACGTTGCTGGATGCCGGCCACCGATCCCACAAGCGGCGCAAGCAGCAACGGAATCAGAAGGATCCACAGCAGGCGCGCCTCGTTCGCGGCGCGCGCGACTGCGGCGTCGAACTGATCCTGATTGATGTCCGTGGTTTTATTTAACGTCGCCACGAATCGCTCAAATGCGCCTTCGGACTCCATCGCGGTTGTGCCCAGATCGAGTGCAACCGCGTTGCTGTGTAGCCCGGACGACTCGAGATCCCGAATCCGGCTATCGATCCGGGCATAGTCGAGCCATGCGGCAACGGTGGCGCGTGCGGCCTGTTCCTCGCCGTCAAAGGTGATATTGTCCAGCTCCTCGTTGAGCAGTCCGACGCTTTTAGGGCGGGGTGCACGGGGCGACAACTGGCTCATATCGGCGCGCTCCGGCGTCAGCAGCATTGTCGCTGAACGCTGGAAATTGCCTGCCGGTTCGGCCTTTTCGTCCTTGTCGCGCGTGAGCAGGTAGATACTTTCCTGCGAGTGGGCGTTGTAGGCCAACGCTTTCGCCTGCGACAGGGCAAACACCGAGTCAAACGCATCTTCCTTGGCGATCCGGATGTTCGACAGAAAATTCGTTCCGCATGCGCCAAATGCAATCGCGCATAGAACCAGCGCTACCGTACCGGCGGCAATCCACGGGTTGATGACGCGCCGGAAGGTGGCAAGCAGATACCGCTGCGTATGGAGGAGCAGAAGCAGGAGGGCAATGGAGACCGCGCAGAACGCTATCAGCCATATCCGCGCGGCCGTCCGGCCGTCGGAGTAGGCGTTGTCCAGATGAGCGAAATTTGCTGCCGCCAGATCATCCACGGCTGGAATGATGTGCTCCCGGATAACGTCGTCGGCGGCACGTATGTCGTAAATATTGCCGCCATCCGCCAGTGCCGAACCTTCGAGCGTCTGATACAGGGAGAGGTTGTCGAGGGCGCGCAGGATCGGCTGACGTTCCGCCTCGCCGTAGGCAATATTCTGTGACGCGGCGACGAGATAGTCATTGGCCAGCTCGATTGCCGCACGATAATCGCTAATGCTTTTGCCGTTTGTGCCTTCTGCGCTGACAAACGCCCTGAGGAAATCGGTATGCGCATCGCTTAACGTACCGCGGATATTCTCGGCTGCGACGATTGACGGTTCCGATTCGTAGCCGATTGTCTGGACGATGGAATGAAATGCGTGCCACGTGAAGAAGCCAGTGGCTGCCACTAGCAGGCAAAGCGCGACGATGCCGGCCCGTAGCGCGCGCAACGTCGAAGGCACGAGCGCAAACGTATTCACCTGCGCTCTAGGTGCGTTCACATGAAGCGCCTGGGTTGTAGACACATTTATCTCCCGAATCGATGACAGCCTGATTTACTCCGGTTATCGACAGCTTGCCATGTCGAAGCACATAGCCGTGGTAAAAATGCCAAAACGTCCAGCGTCACAATTTTGAAAAAATATCCACCGGCGTTTCTGTGTGCGAGTATGGATCAACTAGCTTCTAATCTGAAGGTCATGATCCACGGGGGGCTCCATGAGTAGCCAGGTACTCAGTTGGGCAGCGGTGCCGCACAATGGCGACGGCGTCGTCTTCCAGGTTCGCATTGCCCATGGACTTCAACGTTTCTACCTGTCGCGCCGGGTGCTGGAGAATGTATTCGACCTCGAGCCGCGGGCTTCGGACGCGAGACAACTCCAGCTTTTCTATCAATTCCTGAACCGCATTCTGACCCGAGCCACTGCGAAACGGTCGATCGCGGGGTCGGACACGCTTCAACTCCAGGCCACTGATTTTTCGCCGCTGCGTACCGAGGAAAGCAGATCGAACCGGCACGCAGTAGTGCAGACTGCCGCCTGAGCGCTTGCCGGTTAAAGGCAGTGTAGACGCCTGTTTGCCCTGGATCAGCCGACCCAGACGCGCGAGCGTGCCGACCGGGATGAATTCGTACTGCACGAAGCCACCTGTCACGAGCGGCAGCGTGTCCGGCTCCGCTTTTGCTTCGTCAACCGAATCGACGTTCGTGAGAAAAATCACGCCCCACCCGGCGCGTCGTGGCTTGGCAGTCGGCCCACGCGACATCGTGATCCATGGAAAGTAAGCAGGACTACCTGGGAATGCTGTCCAATACGAGTCGCGCCAGCGCCACCGTCGGTGCCTAAAAATATCCAATTACGACGCTCGGAGCTATACGCGGATTTGCAGTACGCCCACAACATCGGCAGGGACTCTCGGCGCACCGAGTTCGGGCAGGTGGGCTACCGGTTCAGCTGGTGAGCTTGGGACGCGATTTGTCGGCCTCCAGCCGGCGCGTAATGAGGCGGACCAGGTAGGTGGCAAACTCCGGATCCTGGTAGTACATCCGCATGGCGTCGGTCGCCGACACCATCAGCAGTTCGCAGTCGCTCTTGCAGACAGCCGTGCAGGTGCGGCGATGGTCAGGGGAAAACAGCCCAATTTCTCCCAGTATGGTGCCAGCCCCCACTTCGACCCCGATCTCCTGAAGACCGATTGTCCCGCGCACAATATAGTAGAGCGCATCGCTCGGCGCGTTCTTGTGGAACAGCACGTCGCCACGTCTGAAGTGGCTGGGAGACAGGTGCGAGAGCAACCGCTTGATGGTGAGCTGAGCGTCGAGCGCATGATGAAGCTGTGCATCGCCAACCTTTTCCAGCCGTGCGGCCGCGATGCTGGCCTGGCCGCGGCTGCCGACCTTCAACGCCTTGTACACCGTGTACAGGTGCACTTTCACGGTTCCTTCCGCAATGTTGAGTTGCCGCGCGATCGACTTGTTCGACTCTCCGCGCGCCGCGAGCGCCAGCACTTCGATCTGGCGCGGCGTAAGCACAGCGCCGTTGGCGGCGGATGCCGTGGTGGCGCGTGAGGCGGCCTGCGCAGCGGTGGGCGAAACGATCTTGTTTGCGAACGCGAGCAACGCGGGCGGCAGGTATGTGGCGCCGGCCAGCACGATCCGCAGAGCGCCCAGCAGCGCACCGGCGGATTCCGATTTGCTCACACACCCTGTCACGCCGGCCGCAATGAAAGTGTCGATCGTCTTCTGACCAATCTCGTTCAGCAGCGCGAGGGCAGGCAAAAGCGGAATGTTGCAACGCAACGCGTCCAGCGCTTCAAGCGCTTCGCTTTTGTGCTCGCCGTCCAGTACCAGCAGATCGGCGCTCGAGCCGCTGTCGAAAGCGCCCGTCCGGTAGTCCACACATGTCACTTCAGTGCGTGGCGCGAGTTCGGCGAGCAGACGCGCAACGCCCTCGCGAAACAGACCGGCAGGCGCAACGAAAATGATATGCATAAGCCTCGATTTTTTTGGAACGGTTAACCTTACCCGCGTCTGCGCCTGGCGGGTCTCGTACCTGTATTCGTATGAACTAAGACAGAAACAGAACCTGCTGCGCCCATTGACGCGTCGGTGTTCGTTATACAACACACTTAACGAATTCGCATTCGTCCATTAACCCGGCCGTAACGAGGCCGAGACATGCTATTCGCGGCGCGCGAACGCGAACGCTGGGCGAATACAGATTTCCAGCGCAATGCCACCATTGCATGTAAAGTAAATGTAGGTATTTTATTGTCTGCGGGAGGGGAGAGGTGGGCGAGACCAGCGCATTCATTCCGACGGGGCTTTCACGCTACGTACCGCGACATCTGTTGACGGCGGGAACGTGTGAGACCCCGAGTGCGCGTGAGTTCCGGGGCGTGGCGATGATGGTGGACATCGCGGGCTTTACCGAGCTCACCGAAACATTTGCACGCGAAGGGGTCGCGGGTGCGGAACGCTTGTCGGCGATCCTTGACCGTTACTTTGGAAGAATGACCGGCATCTCGATCGCGCACGGGGGTGATGTTCTGGATTTCGTCGGCGACGCCATCCGCGTGATATGGGAATACGACGCGACACCGGATGCGACCGCGCGGCTCGCCGTGCAGTGTGGCCTGCAGCTGCAACGTGCGTTACCGGAAATCATCGCGGAAACCGGTGTGCAAATGCGTCAACGGGTATCGCTCGCAGAGGGCACGCTCACGCATCTGACTGTCGGCGGGGTCGGCGGGAAGTGGTACAGCCTCACCGCAGGCGGGCCAGTGGCCGAGGCGGCGGCAGCCAATCATAAGGGCAGTGCGGACGAGGTCGTAGTATGTGAATCGTTGTGGGACGTGGTGAAGGCGCATTTTGTTGCCCGAGCGCTGCCGTGCGGCGCTGCTTGCATCACGGAACAATACGGTCCCGTATTGGCGCCTTTACCGCCGCCGCTGGAGGAGCCTGGTCCACCATCCGGTATGCTGGAAAAGTTTTTCGGGCATCACTTTCTTGAACGCGTACGCATGGGCGGCGGGCGTTGGTTCGGAGAGTTCAGGAATATCACCACGCTATTCATCGGGCCGTCCATCGTCGATTACTCCGGCGAGAATGCATTGAGCCTTCTGCAAGCTGCGGTAGCCAGCACGCAAAAAGTACACGAACGTTTTGGCGGCGCCCTCACCGAACTTTCTGCGGATGACAAGGGGCTCACGCTACTTTCGGTATTCGGCTTGCCGGGCATGGCGCACGAAGATGACGCAGTTCGCGCGGTGGCCGCCGGGCGAGCGCTTGCCGCCGCAATGCGCGAGCGCGGAATTCCGCTCAGCATGGGCATCACTTCGGGACTGGCTCTTTACGCCGACCGCGGCGGCAACGAGCGCCGCCATGCGGGACTGACGGGTGGGGTGGTGAACCGCGCCGCACGGCTCATGACCGCTGCGCATGGCCGCGTACTGTGCGACAGGGCAACACGCGACGGCGCCGCGCGCGAATTTCAATTCGAAGCGTGCGACCCTGTCTCGGCCAAGGGCTTCGCTGAAGTTGTCGCCGTCTGGCAGCCGCGGGCAGGTGCGGCGAGTGAGGGACATTCGTTCGCGGGCGTATCGGTCGGCCGCGAGAAGGAAGCACAACAATTATCGCTTGCGCTCGATGAGGTCATTGCAGGGCACGGCGACGCTATCGCTTTGTGCGGTGAGGCGGGCCTCGGTAAGACCCGGCTCATTGCAGATATGGCGGCCAATGCGCGTGAGCGGGGCGCTTCAGTCATCTGGAGCGCAGGCTTTGCGCTGGAATCGATGTCGGTTTTCTACGTCTGGCGACACATCCTCGCGCAACTGCTTTGCGGCACAGGCAAGTTCGACCCGGTACTGGCGAGCCGTACTGCCGCAAATCTTGTTGTGGACGACGAAAACCTCACGTCATGGTTGCCACTCCTTAACGACGTCATGCCGTTCCAGCTCGCCGATACGGAGCTCACGCGGGAGATGGTCGGCCACGCGAGAGCCGAGGGCTTGCGGATGCTCGTGACGGCGCTTGTTTCGCGCTCATCGCGCGATACGCCCATATTGCTGATTGCCGACGATCTGCACTGGTTCGACAGCGCATCCGCGGCCATGCTTCTGGAACTCGCGATCGCGCGACCGCCGGGTCTTCTTCTGCTGGCCGCCACGCGGCCGCTCGACGACTCCGCCGCTGTCGAGGCGCATCAGGTTGTCCGCGAGTCGCGCTGTATTTACTTACCCGCTCTCACGCGAGCGGCCTTGAGCGTATTGATCGCCGACCGTCTGGGTGCGGCGGAGGCGACGCACGAGCTTGTCGATTTCGTAGTGGAGCGCACGGAGGGAAATCCGCTGTATGCCGAAGAGGTTGTTTCGGCGCTTCACGTCTCCGGTTATCTCGAGATGACCGACCGTGTTGCAGCGTTTTCTGCCGAGGCTGAGAGCGAAGCCAATGCCATGCTGCCTGAGGGATTGCGCGGCGTGATCGTCAGCCGGCTCGATACGCTCGGCGCTGCCGAACAGCTCATGTTGAAGATCGCGGCTGTGATCGGGCAGGAGTTTTCGCTCAAGATGCTCCGCGATCTGTTTCCTGGCGAGCAAGGCACGGCCGATCTCATCGCCCTGGCACGGGTGCTTGAGCGCGAAGACGTCGTGTACCCCGTAGGCGACGAGAGCGACTGCTACCGTTTCAAGCACGTCCTGGTGCAGGATGCAGTGTACGAACTGCTGCCGTACTCGCTGCGCCGGGAACTGCATCGCGATATAGCGGACTGGGTCGAACGCAACGAATCGCACGATCTCGAGCCGCACTTCGCGGCACTGGCGTCCCATTGGGAACGCGCGCGGAACATTCCTGCTGCCGTGACGTATCTCGAGAGGTCTGCAGAGCTTTCGTTGAAACACTATGCGAACCGCGACGCTATCAGGCAGGCGGAGCGGGCGATCAGGCTTGCTAACGAATACAAGCTGCCGCCGGATCGGGAAGGCGAGATGCGTTGCGAGGCGATGCTCGGAGAAGCGCATATCGAGCTGTTTCAATACGGTGCGGCCAGGGATCACTTCAATCGTGCGCTCGTGTGCGCCGGCCGGGCGGTGCCGCGTTTCGCCGGGACGATGGTCGCGGACCTTGCCTGGCAACTAGTCCAGCAATTGAGCGCGCGTGCGGGCCTGATGCGAGGACGGAGCGCAGATCCGCTGCTGCCGCGGATCTCGCACATTCACGAGAAACTTAGCGAAATCGCGTACTTCAACAGCGGAAAGCTGTCGCTTCTGCATGCGACGCTGACGTCGCTCAATCTTGCCGAACGCTCTGGCAGCGTGCGTGAGGCTGTGAAAGGCTTCGCCGCCATGGCGATTGGCTTCGCCGGCGCGGACCTGCGCTGGCTATCGCAGGTCTACAACCGGCGTTCGCTGGCGTTGGCGGAGGAGCAGGGCGGTATCGACGATATCGCTTACGCTAACGTGGTGAGTGGCGTGTACTGGGCGGCCGCTGGCAGCTGGGAACAGGCCGTGGAATGTTTGAATTACTCGGCGTCGCTCTATGCGCGTCTCGGCTCAATCGAGCGCTGGCAACAATCGATTGCCGGTTTGTGCGCTGTTGCTCTGGCGCGAGGGCAATTGACCCATGCCAAGGAGTGGCTGGACAAATTGCGTCCTGCACGCCATGACATGCCGGCGCAAATAGCGGCTTACCTGCATGGCTTCGATACCTCGCTCGCGCTGGCGCAAGGAGGTCCGTTGGAGGAGCTGGTGATCCGCCTCGACAAGGTGATTGTCGCGCGCGAGCTGGCGCAGTTCGACCGGATATTCTGCCAGGGCTTGATCGCGGCGTCGTATTGGCGGCTAGGCGATCGCGTGCGCGCGGTCGAGTCGGCTCAAGCGGGCCTCGACAACCTGTCGGCAGGCGTGCCTGTCGCGTGGTATGTGACAGACGGAATTGCGGGCATTGCGCAAACCCTGATCGATGCTTCGGAGTGCGGATTGGCGAGTCGGCGCGATGCGCAACGCGCATGTCATATCCTTGCGCAATATGCGCGCGCAACGAAGGTAGCCGCGCCGCGTGCCGCGTTGCTTGCGGGCAGATTAGCGGCAACCCGGCATGACAGACGTTTCGCTCTCGCATGCTGGCGCAGAGGGCTTGCCGCCGCACGCGCGCTCGGCGCCGGCTATGACGAGGCGGTGTTGCTGTACGAACTCGGCAACCACAGTCCGCACGATAGCTCTGAAAGAACCGAGTTTCTGGAGCAGGCGCGTGTTCAGCACGAACGCATTGGTGCACCGCCATTGCAGACGTGAGAAAACTGCCGCAAGCCTGACACTGAAAGATCGCTACCCCTCAGTGGTCACTCTCGCCCTTGATGATGGGCGGATATCCGCTAATTGCACGTGAAGCCTGCATGCCGCCCATGATGGCGCCCTCCACGCAACCAGCGTTGATGCCCGTCTTGAGCCAATCGCCTGCAAGATACAGGTTGCTAAAGCCGGATGCATCGCTCGTTATGCGGTACTGCGTACTACCCACGGTCGAGAGCACGTAGCGGTCGGAAGGGTTTACATTCGCGCGCCAATACTGCGCGTCGAAACGCGCCAGCCCGCTGCCGTTAGTCGGATCGATCAATATCCGCCAGTCGAATAAACCTGGAGACGCCACGGCGGGCCAGAGGTTAAAGACCTCGTGCTGCAGTTGACCAAGCGCACTCAGTTTTACTTCTTCCGTGCAACGCGAGGCGTAGTTGGCATCGGTGCGGGGCGGCGAATCAGGCGTAGGCAGCGGACTGCAAAAGTAAGAGACGCTCTGTGGCACGTGACCAGTCGGCCACACTTCACGCGCCAGCAATTGATTCATCGGCGTCGTGGTATTGAAGGGCTTGCTGAACGCGCTCAACTCGGGCTCCTCTCCGTTGGAGCCGAATACATTCCAGCCGAGGTCCCGGATGCTCTTGCTCAGCCATATCTGATAGGCCTGAGTCGCCACCGTCTTCACGTTGTCGCTGGCTGCCTTGAGGGGAACGCTCTTCTCTAGCAGCTTTGGGCAGACATGCGGCAGGGAGCCGATCGACAGTCCGTAGACAATCTTGTCGAAGTCCACTCCGCGTTTTAGCCGCTTGACCGGTAATGGCTTGCCAAACTCAGCGCTATAAATTTGCGCCCAGTCGCTCCAGTGGGATTCGAGGTCCACATCTTTGGCCTGCAGTGTGCGTGCCTGTGCCGGGTCGATCTGCTCGTAGTTCGGACAGCTTGGCCAACACTCCAGATCGGCGATATCGACCAGCGGGTTGTATTCGGTGACGCCTTCTGCAAGAGCCACCTGTTGAGTCATGACGATTTCACCTACACCGTCGGCGTCCGGAATCAGTTCGTCCACGTTGTGGAAGAACTGGAAGCTCACGCCACGCTGTTTTAGCACTTGATACAGCGGCGTAAAGACGGTGTCGCCCATGCCGGCCTGCATTTTCCAGATGAAGCCGCCGTGATAACCAATGGCCAACCGCAAGATGCCGCGCAGCATCGTGCCAGCCTCGATGTTCGGGCGAGCGGTGTCGCCATCCATAAAGGCGAACACGAGGTCATAGAGTCCGCGGACCGGCGCGGAATCAATCGTATAGGCTTCGTTGGCGCCGTGCTTGCGCAACCAGTCGCGGAATTCGATGTTGTTGAGGACGTCGAAGCCATGGTGCAAGACGCCGTCGGCATGCATGCCGATCAGGCTCGTGACGGCCAGATCGATGGAAATGAAGAGATGCCGCACCTTGTCGTCAATGCCCAGATGATGGGAGACGTACTGGGGCAGAGAAGCCTGAACCGTCTGCAACTCGGTTAGTACAAACTGGTGATGCTGCTTCTCCCGGAAGTGGAACACTTCGGGCAGGCGCTTCACGAATCCGATGACGCTTGCCAGAATGGCTTCTGCTTCCTCGATAACCCCTCCAGATTCCCTGGCGGCATGTAACAAATGATGGCCGAGATCGTCCAGCCATTGCCCAATCCATGCCGTTACGGTTTCCAATATTGCCGAAAATGTGATTTCCTCGTTGTGCGCCCCCGGGACACCCGGTTTGATCGGTATCTCGATCGGCCAGAACTTATAGCTTTGGTCGATATACTCGGTGAGCACAATGTAGTTCTGTGGCTTAAAAGCGTCTTCCCACTTCGCAAGCGGAGCAGTAGCAGGCCGATTGAGGGCGTCGTAGACCTTTTGCATCACGGTAAAGCCATTGTCATAAAAGCCGAACCACATATGCAGTCCGTGCTCTTCGATGCGCTGGCCCAACTCGGCATTGCGTCCACTGGCACATTTTCCGCCCAGGCGCCACCCCATCTGATAGACAGTTATGTCGTAACGGTCTTGCCAGCCGGGCTGCTCGGTAAGATAAAACGCGGCAGCCATCGCGCCTGGGCCGCCGCCGAGAACGGCGATTTTCTGCGAGCTTGCCTCCGCGGTCTGGAGCAATTCTTCACCCGCTGAGATGGTGAAGTCCATATTGATGTGGAAAGGTAGGAGTACAGGCTGTTCTCCGAGCTGGAGGCCCAAGGTCTCGTCTAGCCGGAAAGTATCGAACTTGTGCAATGTGCACGCATAGGTATAGCCAAGCAATCTGGCGCTGTGCACTTTGTCGACTGTGGCGGGCGCAACGACAATGGCCTGGTACACGGCCTTAAGGCCATTGGCGTCCGGGAACTGCTTGAGAAATAGCTGATCGACGCGTGTTCGCAAAAAGAGTGTTGCGAGATCCTCTATCCCCGCCTCGTCGAGTGCAAACAGATCCTTCTCCGAGCGCAGAATGTCTAAACCCTCACGTATCACATCGATAAATCCAAGCAAGGGCCGATGCGCGTTCTGCGTATCGATTGCAGTGACCTCGATCAGAGGGTGCATGCCTAGTTGCGTCTGAGGACTGTAGGGTTGCCAGCCTTCGGAGGAAAACTTGAATTCGCGCGGGTCCCCGCCTGGTTCCGGCATGCTGAATTGACACAGGCTCTTTGGATAGCCAAAGACTTCACGGCCGATGGAAATGGCCATAGGCACGTCGACCCATGTATACGCCGGGTAAAGAAAGACGCGCTGCAACTTCGTGGCGCCGTCTTTTTCTTCGATTTGCCCAACCGATATCCACGTGATGATGTCGGTTTCCTTACCCCAGCCCTTGTTTTCATCCGCGGGGAAGCCCGATTGGGCATGCTCCACGCGTGTGAATGTCAGCATGATGTAGGGCGACAGCACCTGAAAAGTCATCCGGCCGGCAGCCACCCGATTGAGCGTCCCGTCGACGGTAGCCTGCAGCTTTTTCAGATCCCCTTTGATAAAAAAGCCGTACATGTCGGATGCGTTGAGGTGCATGGGCGTGTGCTGCACCGGTGAGCCACTGGTGTAGATGTATGCGGGCCGTTCCGTCATTTCTCCCTCCTCTGGGGCTATCGACGACGAGTCCATTGTCAGCGCATTGTAGGCCTGGAATTTAGCTCATACATACTCTTTGAGTTCTTTGTTGAAGGGTGGCTGCACATGTTTAGACATACTCCGGTTTTTTGTCGGTGATGGCAACGCGGAAGGCGTGGCTGCCGGTCCTTTGCCTAGAGCACCTCAAACACGCTATAGACCGGCCCGTCCTTGAAGCGGTGACCCGTGCCCACCGCGATCACCCGGTTCAGAAATTCATACTTGCCAGCGGGGGCTTCGAAGACCGGATTGATGCGAAAGTAGTAGCTGGCCGGATCGACCGGTTCGCCTTTTTCGAGCCGCTGGATCACGTCGGCCGCGCCGTGGCGAATGCCGCGGTAGGCTATCGTGATGTTGACACCATCGTCGGTCTGCAGGATCAGGCGCACATCGAGCGTGGTACTGCCGTCGCTGCGCGCGCTTTGCCAGTCGCTGCCGCCGTCGAGCACCTTGCCGCTCAGGCGCTCGCCCGCAAAGGTGCCGGACGGCACGATGCCGATGCGGCGAAACGTTCCCGGCGTGTCGCCGACGATGACGATCGGCTTGACATCGAGCCGCATCACGAACAACGGCCGCGTCTGGATGCTCTGGAGCGCGGCGGGCAGGTCTTCGAAAGCGGGAGTAGACATCGTCTTCACCTTGTCGGTTGATGGCATGGGGGTGTCATACCAGAGTCATGGGAACGTTTGAGGGTACTTAAGGGCTACTTGAGCGGCGAGAAGTCGGTTGCACGCAGCGGCTTGAAAGTATAAGTGCGGATTTCGTAAAGCATGGCAGCTCTCCGTATGGGCCGGATGGCGTCTGATTCGCGTGTTGGCCTCGGTTGATCGGGCACTTCTAGGCAGCAGTTCTTCCACCATTGACTCTGAGCACCTCACCGGTCATGAAGCTCGCGCGCGGCGACGCAACGAACAGGATCGCGTCGGCCATTTCTTCCGGCGTCCCGGCACGCTTGAGGGGGACACCGGCGAGAAAGGCAGCCTTGCGTTCCGCATTCGCCGTGAGCCGGTCGAGCATCGCTGTTTCGACAGGACCAGGCGCGACCGCATTGACGCGTACACCGAACGCCGCGGCCTCGAGCGCCGCCGACTTCGTGAGGCCTTCCACGGCGTGCTTGCTGGCCACATATAGCGATGCGCCTGCTGCACCGCGCGCGCCCATCGTCGACGAGATGTTGACGATACTACCGCTACCTTGCGGCGCCATGACACGAAGTTCGTGTTTCATTGCGAGCAACGTGCCGAGCACATTGGTTTCGAACACGGCGGCGTAGCGTTCGGGGGTTTGCTCGATCACCGGGGCCGATTCGCCTTCGGTGCCCGCCGAGTTGACCGCGATGTCTAGCCGTCCGAATCGCGCGACGGTGGCGTCGACGAGCTTGCGCACTTCGTCTTCGAAGCGCACGTCTGACTGCACGAACTCTGCCTCGGCACCGAGCGAGCGTAGCTCCTCGGCGAGTTGCCGGCCTTCTTCCGCGCGGCGCCCCGAAACGACGATACGGGCGTGGTCACGAGCAAAAGCGATTGCGGTAGCGCGACCGATGCCAGTCAGTGCGCCGGTGATGAGTACGACAGGTTGGTTGTCCATGGCTATTCCTTGGGTATGCTGATTAAAGTTTCGAACCGCCGTCGACGCACAGCGTCTCGCCGGTAATCCAGCGTGCCGCGTCCGAAGCGAGAAAAACGACTGCCCCGCCGATGTCCTCGGGTTGCGCGCTACGCTTGAACCTCTGCATTTCGGGGGCCGTTGGCGTTAGCCGGCCACTATTTTTTGTTTTTGGGTCTGATATTCCGCTTGCCACCACGTCCGCAGCAATCGCATTGACGCGCACGCCGCGGGCACCGAGCGTGGTCGCAAAGTACTTCACCAGCGTGTCGACGGCGCCTTGGCTTGCCGCATAGGCCGATGCCGGTGACGATACGGTGCCCACCTGATCATGGGTCGCCAGCGAGGAGACCAGCAAGACGCTACTGCCTTTGCACATCGCCGGCATCAGTTGCTGCACCAGAAAGTAGGGCGCGCGCACGTTCAAGGCGAACAGCTCGTCGAAATCGGCGACGGTGGTGTCTTCAATGCTCGCGCCCTTCGTCATGTCGGCGCTGCACACCAGTACATCCAGACGTGCGCCGATTACGGCGCGCGCTCGATTTGCCAGCCGGTGCGGCCCATCCGGGGCGCTCAGATCCGCAGCAATTCTGTCGGCGTGGCCACCGGCTGCGCGAATCTGCGTAACCACTTCGTTGGCCGCTGTGTCTTCAGGGCAATAGTGAACCAGAACCTGGGCGCCTGCTTTCGCGAGGGCCAGCGCGCTAGCACGGCCTATCCCGCGAGAGGCGCCCGTGACGAGCGCGGTTTTTCCACTGAGAGGGCTCATGATCAGATTCCAGTTACTTCAGTTCCTCGGCGATATAGCTGGCAGGTATGGAGTGCGATTGCCGGTCCGCTTCGCCGGAGCGGCTGTCGTTGCGTCCCGCCTGATGCGTAATCTAGTGGCAGCACGTGGAAAGATAAAAGACTTTGTAGGTTGGCGGGCATGCCTGAGAGGCATACCGCGCCAACTGCGGCCGATGGTGCTTTCCCATTGACGAGGACGCGGCCGGGTACAGCTCTGCAGCGCGTTCACACCGCAGAGGTTTTGCATATGCGCAAAGATTGGTTGGCCTGGCGTCTGGCCGGCTTTACTGTTAGCGAGGTATCGCGCGAGTCCCCCTTCTTCAGGAACAGGAGTCTTCAATGAGTGCAGCCGTCTCGGCCGACATCGGCTCGATCCAGGTCGCGCCGCTCTCGGCGCATATCGGCGCAGAAATTCACGGCGTCGATCTCACCCGGCCGCTATCCGCTCAACAGGTCGCGGAGATTCGCGCGGCCTTGCTGCGATGGCGAGTGGTGTTTTTCCGCGAGCAGTTTTTGACGCACGAGCAGCACGTCGCCTTTTCCGCGCAGTTCGGTGAGCTTACGGTGGGGCATCCGGTCTTCGGACACGTGGACGGTCATCCGCAGATCTACTCGATCTCCAAGTTTCGCAAGGCCACCCGCTTCGAGGGGGAGCCGCTGCTGAGACCGTGGACGGGATGGCACACCGATGTCACCGCCGCGATCAATCCGCCGTATGCGTCGATTTTGCGTGGCGTCACCATCCCGCCATTCGGCGGCGACACCCAGTGGACCAATCTCGTCACCGCTTATCTGAAGCTGTCCGAACCTTTGCGCGCGTTGGTCGATGGCTTGCGCGGCGTGCACCGGTTTGCGCCGCCGGCAGGCGCGAAGGGCACTGATTCATTCGTGCAGGCCGTATCGCAGCACACGCTCGTGACCGAGCATCCACTGGTACGTGTGCATCCGGAAACGGGGGAACGTGCGCTCTATGTGAGCCCTGGCTTCCTGAAGTACATCGTTGGCGTCACGCCGCGAGAAAATCAGGTGTTGCTGGAACTGCTCTGGGAACACGTGACGCGCCCCGAATTCACGGTTCGTTTCAAATGGGAGCTAGGCAGCATTGCCTTCTGGGACAATCGCGCCACCGCGCATCTGGCGCCTACGGATATCTACGATCTTGACTTCGACCGTCAGCTATATCGCACCACGCTGGTTGGCGATATTCCGGTTGGCCCGGATGGCCGGCAATCGATCGCGCTGGAAGGATCGCCGGTCGGGGCTGCGGCTGCTGTGGCGTTGAACTGAAGAACAGAAGGCGCTTACCTCACGCGGTTAACGCCTTCACACGCGGAATGACCCGCTCGGCGAAGCCACGCATATCCGCCTCAAACGGCTGAAATTGCAGCATGAACAGTTCGATGCCGGCTCGATGAAACGCGGCAATGCGTTGCGCGACTGTCTCGTAGCTGCCGACAAGACCTGCTGCCGTGCCGCCGTTCGAACCCACCCGTGGCGTTTTGGCGAAGGTCTTGATCATGACGACGTTTGGATCGATGTTCGCTTTCTGCTGCTCGCGTAACGGCGCATCCTTGGCCGCCAGTTCGAACAGATGCGCAAGATGCTCTTGTGCTTCTGCTTCGGTTTCGCGCGCAATCACGAATGCCGACAGACCAAAACGCAACGGTGCGGGCAACGATGCCGGACGCGGCCGCGCGGCGACATCGGCGATCAGCTTTTGCACATCCTCCAGCGGCTGGCCGTTGATGAACCAGACGTCGCCCTTATCGGCCACCAGCTCGCGCGCCGGATCCGACTCGCCTCCCACATAAATGCGCGGGCGATTGCGGAATGGGTCGGTCGGCCGCAGAAAATAGTCGTCGACATGAAAGTGTTCGCCGTTAAAACTCGTTCGTTCGCCGCGCAACAGCGAATCGACAACGGTAATCCACTCGCGGCCATATGCATAACGCGCGTCGTGCTCGGCGAAACCAATGCCGGCGCGCTCGAGTTCGGGGCGATTCCACGCATTGACGAGATTGATGGCGAAGCGGCCGCCGCTGATGTGTTCGATCTGCTGCGCCATCTTCGCGAGCACGACCGGATGATAGAGATAGGGCTTGATGGCAGCGATAATCTCGATACGCTCGGTGAGCGCTGCAAGCGCAGCGGAAGCCGTCCACGCCTCGAGCTGATCCAGCTCCTCGCGGTGCGGATTGATCGTGTGCTGCGCGACCAGCACGGAGTCGTAGCCGAGACGCTCGGCCTCCAGTACCAGCGCCTTGTTGCGCACCCATGATGCGTCGTACGGTTCGTCAGGATCCTGCAGCGCGGCGCGGCTGCCATGAACGAGTGCCCAGACACCGAAACGGGCAGGTGATGTCGGCATGGCGCTAGAACCTCCACAAGTATATGTGCCGGGGAAACGTCAATGATGCCTGACGCACTGCGCCGCGACGTGACCACGCGTTCCAATTTGTGACGATATCGATTGCTGAAATACGTATTTGGCGTCCCCGCGATTCTTTATATAGTCGAAAGCTTGGCCTACTTCTGAATCTCCCCGATGCGCTTCGCTCTTTCCGCTTTGGCCGGTCTGTCTGGACTGCGCCGGTTTTCCGTTTGCGCCCTGGTGCTGTTCGGCGTGCTGTGCACGAACGCCGCGCAAGCCAACGAAACGGTTTCGATCAGCTATCAGCGCTCGTCGACGCTATTCATCCTGTTAAAGCGCACCGGCGCGCTGGAAAAGAAGCTCAACGCAATGGGCTATGACGTCAGCTGGCATGAGTTTTCAACGGGGCTGCTGCAATCGCTAAACGCTGGGAGCGTCGATCTGCATGCGGATGTCGCCGATGCATTCGCGCTCTTCACGCAGGCCGCGAACGCGCCGCTGACGTATTACGCCGAAGAGACCTCTGCGCCGAGTGCACAAGCCATCATCGTCCCACCGGATTCGCCGATCCATTCGATCGCGGATCTGAAGGGCAAGCGCGTGGCGGTATCGAAAGGCTCCGGCTGCAATTTTCTTCTGATTGCAGCGCTTGCCAAGGCTGGACTGACGATCAAGGATATTCAGGTACGTTACCTCGAAGCGCCGGATGCGCTCGCTGCGTTTCGAGGTGGCAACATCGACGCCTGGGCCATCTGGGATCCGTTCCTTGCCGCACAGCAGCGCGACGCGCATGTCCGCGTGATCGCCGACGGCACTGGCGGTGTCGCGCAATACAACCGCTTTTACACGGCGACTACGGCGTTTGCGGACAAACACCCGGATGTGATTCGTGTCGTATTCGATGAGCTGAACGAAACAGGCAAGTGGGTTAAGGCGCACCCGCAAGAGGCTGCACAGATCCTTGGACCGTTGTGGGGCGATATTCCGACGCCGACCGTCGAGCTGGCGAACAGCCGGCGCAGCTATGACATCGTGCCGGTGAAGCGCGACCAGCTTGGCGAACAACAGCGGATCGCGGACACGTATTTTGCGGCAGGGTTGATCCCGAACACGTTGAAGGCGACCGACGTCCGGATCTGGACGCCGCCCGCGGCGAAATAATCATTTGATGTCACGGCGGCGCAACGGCCGGCGTGACATCGAGCCAAACCGGTTTAGCGGACTGCAGCCCGTGCCTGCGCCGTGCCTTGGGTATAACGGTTCTGGGGCCGCGGCAGCCCCAGATTCTCACGCAACGTGTGGCCTTCGTACTCGGTGCGGAAAAGCCCACGGCGTTGCAACTCCGGCACCACCTGTTCCGCAAATTCGCTAAGCCCGCCTGGTAGCCACGGCGACATGATATTGAAGCCGTCGGCACCTTCTTCCTCGAACCATTGCTGTAGCTGATCTGCGATGCTTTGCGGCGTGCCCACTACCTGCTGATGACCACGCGCACCGGCGATGCGCAAATACAGGTCACGTATGGTCAGATTCTCGCGGCGTGCGAGATCGAACAGCAACCGTTGACGGCTCTTGCCGCCATTGGTTTCTGGAAGCTCGGGCAGCGGGCCATCCACGGGGTACTGCGAGAGATCGACGCCGCCGGACATATTCGATAGCAGCGATAGACCGACCGTAGGATGGATCAGGTTCTGCAACTCGTCGAATTTCTCGCGCGCCTCTTCCTGCGTGCGGCCGATCACAGGAAAGATACCTGGCATGATTTTCAGATGATCGGGCTGCCGTCCGTATTTCGCCAGTCGCCCTTTGACGTCGCGATAGAACACCTGGGCTTCTTCCAGCGTCTGATGTGCGACGAAGATCACCTCGGCAGTTTGCGCGGCGAGTTCCTTGCCGGCTTCCGAGGCGCCTGCCTGTACAACCACCGGCCAACCCTGGGGTGAGCGTGCGACGTTAAGCGGCCCACGCACCTTGAAGTGCTTGCCTTTGTGATTGAGTACGTGAAGCTTGTCCGGATCGAAGTAGACACCGCTCTCCTTGTCGCGCAGAAACGCGTCGTCTTCCCAGCTATCCCAGAGGCCTGCCACAACGTCGTAGAACTCGCGGGCGCGTTCATAACGCACCGCGTGATCGGGATGTTGTTCGAAACTGAAGTTGTGCGCTTCGGATTCGGTACTCGATGTGACGAGGTTCCATCCCGAACGGCCACCGCTCAAGTGATCAAGTGAAGCGAACTTGCGGGCCAGGTTATATGGCTCGTTGAACGTGGTCGAAACGGTCGCGATCAGCCCGATATTTTGCGTCACCACGGAAAGCGCCGAGAGTAACGTTAACGGTTCGAAGTGATCGGCCCGTGCGGTGCGCGAGAGCGAAGCCAGATTCGTGTCGCGCACGCTGACGCTGTCGGCAAAGAAGATGGTGTCGAATTTCGCGCGCTCGGCGATTTGCGCGACTTGGGCATAGTGGGCGAAATCGAGTCCGCCGCTCGCATGCGCATCCGGATGACGCCATGCGGCGATGTGATGGCCGGTCTCCATGAGGAATGCGCCTAACCGGATTTGCCGCTTGTTTTCGCTCATTCTTTGCTCCATGAGATTGTGGCGTGATTGCTTTGCGCGCGCGGTTTTACCAGGCAAGCCGCCAGTCGGTGATTGGCGAATCGACGGGAGCACCTGATACGTGCTGACCACCAGAGGGCGCGCCGCCTCCATCGCTGTGAGCTGCGGCGCCATCCTCGGCGAAATCGGCGAGCACTTCGTCGCGCAGGCGGATAAAGCGGGGATCGCTGCGCTGGCGTGGCCGCGGCAGCGCGACGTCGACAATCCGTTTGACTCGCCCAGGGCGCGGCGCCATCGTGACGACTCGATCGCCCAGGTACAGGGCTTCGTCGACATCGTGCGTCACGAGGATCATGGTGATGCGCTCGCGTTCCCAGATCCGTTGCAGTTCGTTCTGCAGACGGGCGCGGGTCAGCGCATCGAGTGCGCCGAACGGTTCGTCGAGCAGCAGCACACGCGGCCGGTTGACGAGACCGCGTGCAATCGCCACGCGCTGCGCCATGCCGCCTGACAGTTGATGCGGATAGGCATTCTCGAAGCCGTTCAGACCCACCAGCGCAATGTGTTCGGCGACGGCCTCGCGTTTTTCTTTAGCGGACAATGGCGCATTGCGTAAGGCAGCGAGGATATTCTGCGAGGCTGTCAGCCAAGGAAACAGACGGTGGTCCTGAAACACGATGCCGCGCTCGAGCGACGTATCCTTCACCCGTTCTCCGGCGACCCGGATCTCACCGCTGTAGTCGCTGTCGAGTCCGGCGATCAGGCGCAGCAAGGTCGACTTGCCGCAGCCGCTCGAGCCGAGCACGCTGACGAATTCCCCGGGCCGCACCCGCAGGGTAATGTCGTCGAGAACCGCCAGCGGCACGCCACGCTGCGTGTAGTGCTTGCTGACGTGAAGAATGTCGAGTGATTCGGAAAGGGCGGTGCTCATGATCGGCAATCCTCTTTATAACGTGGCTCGCGCCGGATTCGAAGCGGTGTGGCGGCGCGCCAGCACCGCTCGCTCGACGGCACGCGCCAGTGCATTGAGCACCCACCCGGTGATGCCGACGACAATGATCCCGAACAGCACCAGATCCATGCGGAACTGCTCGCTGCCGTCGACCAGCGTATTGCCGATACCGCTGCCCGCAACCAGCAGATATTCGGCGCCGAGCGTGGCGAGCCATGAATAGATCAACGCGAGATAGATGCCGGTGAAAATCGACGGCAACGCTGCGGGCAAGATCACGTGGCGGATCATTTGCAACCGCGTATAGCGGAAGGCGCGCGCGACTTCGATGTAGGCACGCGGCACGGTGTGGATGCCATCGCAGGTATGCGCGGTGACCGGCAGCAGCGCGGCAAGCGACAAAAAGACGATTTTCGCGGCATCCCCGAGGCCGAACCAGACGGAGATCAGTGGAATCCACGCGAACAGCGAGATCTGTTTGAAGGTGTCGAAACTCGGTCCGATCACCCGGGTCGCAATGCGCGAGAGGCCGAGCACGCTGCCGAGCAGCAGGCCGCCCACGGTGCCGATCACGAAACCGCTCGCTTCACGCGCGAGCGACGCGGACAGCGCACGTACCAGCGCCCCGCTGACGATCTGTTGCCATGCGGTTCGCGCCACGTCGGCAGGGCTGACAAGTAAGCCGCTCTTCACCAGATGAGCCTCTGAAATAGCCCACCACAGCGCAAGCGCAACGATGGGCAGCACCACGCCGCGCAAGTCGAGGCGGCGCTTTCGCGACGCCAACGGAGGCTTGCTGGCCGCTGCCTTGCCGGCAACCGGCAATTCGCAACCGCACGGCGGCGGCCCTTCCTGTTCGAGCAGACCCGCACGACGCGCAAGTGAATCGATAATTCGGCTCATAACTGACTCCGGGACGTGTCGGTGGCTCACTCGCGAAACGCGGATGGCTGGCCGCGCCGCAGACGCGCTTCGAGCGCATCGAGCAGACGGTTCATCGTCAGGCCAATGGCGCCGACTATCACCACCGACGCCATCACCAGATCGAGCTGGAACAGCTGCCGTCCGTAGACGATCAGATAGCCGAGCCCTTCCGACGACGCCACCAGTTCCACCACAACGAGCGCGAGCCATGCCTTGGTGAACGCGAGCCGTACGCCGGTGGCAAGCGTCGGCACCGCGGCGGGCAGCACGACATAGGCAATGCGTTGCCAGCGGTTGTAAGCGAACACGCGCGCCACCTCTTCAAGCGCCACGGGTGTTTGCCGAAAGCCCTGCAAGGTGCTGAGCGTGACGGGAACCAGCGCGGCGTGTGCGATCAGGATGTACTTGAGCGGCTCGCCAACGCCCACCAGCAGAAGCAGGAAGGGCAGCCAGCCGAGTACTGGAATCTGGACCAGCGCGTTAAAACCTGGCAGTACATAGGCTTCCAGCGTGCGCGACAGGCCAAGCGCTGCGCCGATCACGAAGCCTAGAAAGGTCCCCACGCCGAAGCCGATCAACACACGTTGCAGACTGATCAGCGTGTTGTGCGCAAGGTCGCCGCTCTTTGCCAGATCGATGAAGGTCTCATACACGCGTTCAGGCGGCGGCAGAATCTGCGGTGCAATCCAGCCGTGCTCGCACCCGGTGTTCCATAGGGCGAACAGCAACGCTGGCAATAACCACGGCGCCAGATGCCACGCAACGGCACGCAAACGCTCGTGTCTGCGCGGCGCGGTGTTTTCGGCGTCGGAATGGATGGCCGATTTCGCCGGCAGCTTGATCGCGGTTTCGCTCATCGTCGTGTCCGTCAGGTGAGCGGTTTGCCCGCTGCGTCGTAGCGCGTCCAGTAGTGGTCGAGCTTGAGCGTGCGCAGCGCATTGTCGAGATAGCTGGGCTCAAACCAGCTATCCACGTCGACGGGCTGACGGATCAGCTTGAGCTTGAGGGCATCCTGGGAGACCGCCCTATAGCGCGCCACGATGAACGGATCGATCAGTGGCGAATTGCGTTCTTTCAAGGTCCGGTTGGCGAACTCGGCTTGCCAGGAGGCATACGGGACGCCGGTTCTTGCCCACAACTTGAACTGGGCGTCGCGGTTTGCTTCGTCGGACGACCATTGCGAGCCTTTCACGAACGTGGTCACGACACGCTGCACGATGTCCGGATGCGCGTGATCGAAATCGTCAAGCACGAGCAGATGCGATTGACGCGTCAATTGCGGCCCCTCGTTTTGCGACTCGTAGATGATCCTGATGAGACCCTGGTCGCGCAGCTTGTACAGGTGATAGTCGCTGAACGATGCGTCGATGCCTTTGGATGCCAGCGCGGCAAGCGCGCTAGCGGTGTCGAGGTTGATCACATGCAGATCGCGCTCGTTGAGCTGATTGGCGGCGAGGGCGTTATCTGCGACAAGTTGCAGATTCGTACCGCGAAAGATCGACACGCGCTGGTCCTTCAGATCCTTGATGCCGTGGATGCTGGAGTCGACTGGAACGGCAATCTTCACGCCTACCCGCACGCCCGATTCGAGCAGGATACGTGTCTTCAAACCATTGGCGCGCCCCAATACGGATGGCAGATCGCCCTGGAAGGCAAAGTCGAGCGACTTGTCGGCAATCGCCTCATTGACAGCTGGCCCGGCTCCCTTGAAGAAGAGCCATTCAACCTTAATGCCGTCGGGCGCGAACTCCTTTTCGAGCAACTGCTGAATCTGCACCGTGGCCGCTGGTGAGCCTCCGAAGGTCGGCGGGTCCCCGGAGCCTTGTTCCGCCACGCCGATGCGGATCACCGTCGGTTTGTCGGCATAGGCATGCATGGCCGCTAGCGCCAATGTAGCGGTCGCGAGTACTGACTTGAGCAAACGTAGATATCGCATCGATTCGAGTGGGGATAGGGAAGTGGGTGCGCCGGGGCCGCATTCGTTGTAGCCGCGAATTGCAGGCTGCTGCCGCGCCAGAGCACAGCCATTCTTTGCCGACGACACTGTTAAGGACAAGAAAGGATTTGAGCTATGCATATTGCCGGGTGTGTTTATGTGTTTGGCGCATGGCGTAGACGAGGTGCGTGCCTGCTTCTGCCTCGATGAAGATTTGCATGCGGAAGCATCGGGTGGCGCGCATATCGATAGATGGTTTTCTTTGTTGTGCGACACAGATCCGAAAATTTATGCTGGTGAGCGATCAGACGCTGCACAAAGGAGTTGAAAGGCCACCGTGAAGCTTCGCTGCTCAAGCGTCCATCGTCGTGCTTCTTTAGAAATCACTTTTTATTGGTTCTGCTTTCGATGACGCGCTCGCATAGTACGTTTTGATGGCTATAGGCGGTGAAGCCCAGGTGTTGGGCAACGGCCGGCCAGCATCGCCGTTCGGGGGAGATCCGGACAGGTACGACGAATGAGCAAGGAGATGTCATGACAGTTGAACTGGCAGAACACACTACACATGCAGCGCTGGTAGCGGCCCGCGAGGCCGCCGTAGCTGCGGGTTTGCCCTATGCGGGCGGGATTTCTCCGCAAGATGCGTGGGCGTTGTTTTCGGCGGGTGAGGCGGTGTTGGTCGATGTGCGCTCCCCCGAGGAGCGCAAGTTTGTCGGTTACGTGCCGGATAGCCTGCATGTCGCCTGGGCGACCGGCACGAGCCTGAACCGTAACCCGCGCTTCGCGCGCGAACTGGAAGCGAAGACGGGCAAGGAGGCAGTCGTGCTGCTGCTGTGCCGCAGCGGCAATCGCTCGGCACTTGCTGCCGAGGCGGCGGCGAAGGCGGGCATGACCCAGGTCTTCAATGTGCTGGAAGGATTCGAAGGCGAACTGGACGCGCAGCAGCAGCGCGGCCGCCATAACGGCTGGCGCTTTCACGGCTTGCCGTGGGTGCAGGACTAGCGAGATCAACATAAGGACGGGGAGCATTGACTGTGGCCGTATTTGACATCGACGATATCGTTCAATCGCTCCAGACCGTGCGTCAGCGCTGGCGCGAAGTGCAAAAGCGTTCGCTCGAGCCGGGCGGGCGCGACTTGCCGGCCCGCGAGGCGCTGGCCCACATCGTCGACACGCTCAAGGGCGTGCTGTTTCCCATGCGGCTGGGGCCGCCCGATCTGCGTCAGGAAAGCGAAAATTTCTACGTGGCCAATGCGCTCGATTCGGCGCTGCACGCACTGCTTGGACAGGCGCGGCTCGAATTGAACTACAAGGCCCGCCATCACGCGCGCGCCGACGAGCAGATCGAGGCACAGGCGAGCGCAGCGGTACGCAAGTTCGCCGCGCGGCTGCCGGAGATTCGCGGTCTGCTCGACGGTGATGTGCTGGCGGCGTTTCATGGTGATCCGGCGGCGGGCAGCGTGGACGAAGTGCTGCTGTGCTACCCGGGCATCCTGGCGATGATCCATCATCGGCTCGCGCATGAACTCTACCGGCTTGAGTTGCCGCTGCTGGCGCGCATCGTGGCCGAGCAGGCTCATGGCGAGACCGGCATCGATATTCATCCGGGCGCGCAGATCGGCGCGGGGTTCTTCATCGATCACGGCACGGGTGTCGTGATCGGCGAAACTGCTGTAATCGGGCAGCGCGTGCGCGTCTATCAGGCGGTGACGCTCGGCGCCAAGCGTTTTCCGCGTGACGCGGCGGGTCATCTGGAGAAGGGTTTGCCGCGTCATCCGATCGTCGAGGACGATGTCGTGATCTATGCCGGTGCCACGATTCTTGGCCGCGTGACGATTGGAAGAGGGGCGGTGATTGGCGGTAATGTATGGCTGACGCAGGATGTCGCGCCGGGTAGTCACGTCACCCAGGCCGTGTCGCGCAATGAGGCTTCGCAGCCGGCGCAGGTCACGCTGGTGCCACAGGCGCCGCAGTTGAACCCTGTTGCGAGCGCCACGTCATGAGCACGATCGTCAGAAACTTCGGCGCTGCAGTACGTGAGTTGCGCGAGGCTCGCACGTGGTCGCAGGAGCAGCTCGCCGAGCATGCCGGTTTAAACCGGTCCTACGTCGGCGAGATCGAGCGCGGCGGCGCGATTGCGTCGATCGTTACAGTCGACAAGCTCGCACGCGCGCTCGGCGTACCTATCTCGAGTTTGCTGCGTTCGTCGTTCGCGGGTGCCAGTGCGGCAGTCGCTCCAACACCGTCCGCCGCGCCGCTTCCCACGCTCACTAATGTGCTGAAGACGTCCTCGTGACGTCTATAGCATGTTGAGCCAGAGTGGATCCGGTCCTCATAATCACTGCTCGTCATAAGCTTTCCTGTTTTTCATCTATAGAACCCGGAGCCACACATGTCGACCATAGCGAGCGGCCATACGGCGCTTAGCGATAATGCCGCGCGGCAACTAGCCAACGCCACCAAGACCGTCCCCCAACTTGCGACGATCACGCCGCGCTGGTTGACGCATCTGCTGCAATGGGTGCCGGTCGAAGCGGGTATCTACCGCCTGAATCAGGTCAAGAATCCGGACGCCGTGAAGGTTGCCTGCACACAGCGCGAAGACGAAACGGTGCTGCCGCGCACGTTTGTGCCGTATGAAGAAGAGCCGCGCGAATACTTCCTGAATGCCGTGAGCACGGTGCTCGACGTGCATACGCGTATCTCCGATCTGTATAGCAGTCCGCACGATCAGATCAAGGAACAGTTGCGCCTGACGATCGAAACGATCAAGGAACTGCAGGAAAGCCAGCTCATCAACAATCCGGATTACGGTCTGCTTGCAAACGTGGCGGACGAGCAGCGCGTGTTCCCGCTGACCGGCGCGCCGACGCCCGACGATCTGGACGAACTGCTGAGCAAGGTATGGAAAGAGCCGGCGTTTTTCCTGACCCATCCCCTCGCGATTGCTGCGTTTGGCCGCGAGTGCACGCGCCGTGGTGTGCCACCGCCCACCGTCAGCCTGTTCGGCTCGCAGTTCCTGACATGGCGCGGGATTCCGCTGGTTCCGTCCGACAAGGTGCCGGTGGCCGACGGCAAGACCAAGATCCTGCTGCTACGTGTGGGCGACAAGCGCCAGGGCGTGGTGGGCCTGTTCCAGCCGGGTGTCGCGGGCGAGCAGGGTCCGGGGTTGTCGGTGCGCTTCATGGGCATCAACAGTCATGCGATCGCGTCGTATCTGATTTCCCTGTACTGCTCGCTGGCGGTGCATTCGCCGGACGCGCTGGCGGTTCTCGATGACGTGGAGATCGGTAAGTACCATGACTATCCAGACACCTACAAGTAATCCGCCAGGCGCAGGTGTACCGCAGACGCTGCCGGCCGGCTTGCCCGATCCGGCAACGCTCGCACGTCTCGCGACGGAGTTTTTCTCGGCCCTGCCCGGTGGCGGGGTGTCGTCCGCGGTGCCGGGTGGCAATAGGCTGAGCGACGCCTCGTCGTCGGCGTCGTTCGCTTCGGCATTGCCGGTCGCTGCGCCGGTGCTGTCCACCGCAAGCAATCCGGCGCCGGCGGGTTCGCCGCTCGCGGGTCCTGGTGGTTTCGGCACGGGCGTGCCGGGTGCCGCCTTGCCGCAAGGTAAGGTGCCTGGAGCGAACCTGTTGCCCTCGGCGCCGACTCATGTGCTGTCGCTCGGCAATCGTGTACCGGCGCTCGTACCGCATGCCACTGCGCAGAATGGCTTGCCGGATAGCGCGGTGACGATCGCTCCGGCGCTCGAGCCGCGCTTCGGTGGTGCAGCGCTGGCCGTGCCCGAGGGACATGGTGCGCAACGTCCGTCTGCGGGTGGGGCTTCAAGTACGTCTGCTAATGCTTCGCCGTACTACTTTCTCGATCCGCACGCGGATACGCGGTACAGCAGCGGTGCGGGCGGCCGGGACATCGTCGTACAGTTGAGCGATTCGGTCACCGCTCAATCGTTCGGCCTGCCAGGCGAGAACGAGCTTCGCTCGTTGCTCTCGGTGCAGCGTTTTCCGCATGATGCCGGCTCGTATGAACCGGTCGCTGTCAATAGCGGTGGGTCACGCTATTTCGTCGAGGAAGCGCATCCGTCTACCGGTCCGGCGAGAACCGCTCACGGCGTGCCGAACGCAGCGGCTTCGGCGCACCCGCCGTTCGACGTCAATGCAATCCGGCGCGACTTTCCGATTCTTTCGGAACGGGTGAACGGTCGTCAGCTGGTGTGGTTCGACAACGCGGCGACGACGCACAAGCCGCAGTCCGTGATCGACCGGCTCGCGTATTTCTACGCCCACGAGAACTCGAATATCCATCGTGCCGCCCACGCATTGGCGGGCCGTGCGACGGATGCCTACGAAGCGGCGCGCAGCAAGGTGCAGCGCTTTATCGGCGCGGCCTCGCCCGATGAAATCGTCTTCGTGCGCGGCACCACCGAGGCGATCAATCTCATCGCGAAGTCGTGGGGCGTGCAGAACGTGGGCGAGGGCGACGAGATCATCGTGTCGCACCTGGAACATCACGCTAACATCGTGCCGTGGCAGCAGCTTGCCGCGCAAACCGGGGCGAAGCTGCGCGTGATTCCGGTCGATGACTCCGGCCAGGTGCTGCTCGACGAATACCGCAAACTGCTCAACGATCGCACGAAGATCGTTTCGGTAACCCAGGTTTCGAACGCGCTCGGCACGGTGGTACCTGTGAAGGAAATCGTCGAGATGGCCCATCGTGCCGGTGCGAAGGCGCTGGTCGACGGCGCGCAGTCGGTTTCGCATATGCGCGTGGATGTGCAGGCAATCGATGCGGACTTCTTCGTGTTCTCGGGCCACAAGGTGTTCGGTCCGACCGGCATTGGCGTGGTCTACGGCAAGCGCGCGATTCTCGACGACATGCCGCCGTGGCAAGGTGGTGGCAACATGATCGCCGACGTAACCTTCGAGCGCACTGTGTTCCAGCCGCCGCCCAACCGCTTCGAAGCGGGCACTGGCAACATCGCGGATGCGGTGGGTCTGGGTGCGGCGATTGACTACGTGACGCGCGTGGGCATCGAGAATATCGCCCGCTATGAGCACGATCTGCTTGCGTATGCGACGAGCGTCTTGCAACCCGTTCCAGGTGTTCGGCTGGTCGGCACTGCGAAGGACAAGGCGAGCGTGTTGTCGTTCGTATTGAAGGGCTATGAGACGGAAGAGGTTGGGCAGGCGCTGAACGAAGAGGGCATTGCAGTACGTTCGGGGCATCATTGCGCCCAGCCCATCTTGCGGCGTTTCGGCCTCGAAGCTACCGTGCGGCCATCGCTCGCGTTCTACAACACCTGCGATGAGGTCGATGCGCTGGTCGCGGTGGTGCGGCGTTTGTCGACGCGGCGTTAGCGTTTAGCGCTTCCAGGTGCTTCAGGTGTCTGATCAGGATACCTGAAGCACCGCAGGCGCCTGCGCAACACTTAACGCTGCGAGCAGACGCGCACTGAGCTTCGTGGTCTGATTGGCGATTTCGATGACTGTCCCAGGTTCGACGATCGTGCCGCGCAATGCTGCGCCGAGCACCGAAATGTACGGCGAAGCAGCACCGTTCGCTGCGATCGCGGCTAGCGATGGATCGACCGTAATGCCAAGCCCTACCGGTCCCGTTTGCACAAGGCCGCGCGAAAACAGATTGCGCACCAGGGGCTGCTCACAACCGGCGTGCCAGCGATAGTCGGGCCCGGTGCAGTTGATGACACCCTGGGTGACGATCGTGCGTTCTTCTTCGCTACCGCGTAGCCGGTAACGCACGTTCACGCCTCCCCCCAGAGCTTCCGCGAGATCGTTGACGATGGCCGCCTCGACGCTCAGACGGCCGCTTGCACGCAGCGCGTCGACCAGCGCTGCGCTGACGGGCGGCGCGCGATGCAGAAACACGTCCCAATGCGGCCTCACGTGCCGGAAGAACCGCTGCCTGTCGATCAACGCTGCGTTATGCCACCAGTCTGCAAGGTATGGCCTGAGCGCGCCCGGTAGCGATTGCCAGTCACCGCCATGCGTGATGATGGTTCGAGCTTTTTCGCGTAGTTCGCGCACGACCTGCCGCAATGTGCGCGGCGGTCCCACTCTTCCGAAAGGCGCTTCATCAGGCGCGGGGTTACGCCGTTCGACCGGCGTCAGGCCGTGCCGCGCCAGCACCTTATAGGTGCCGCGATACCCCAGCTTTTCGAGCGATACGACGGCGTCGATCATCGTCAGACTTCCACCCACCAGCACGAGCTCGTCTGCGTCGACGAGTGCTGCAAGACGCGAGCAGTCCCACACGTT
Organism: Paraburkholderia phenazinium; assembly: GCF_900141745.1. Lineage (NCBI taxonomy): Bacteria > Pseudomonadati > Pseudomonadota > Betaproteobacteria > Burkholderiales > Burkholderiaceae > Paraburkholderia > Paraburkholderia phenazinium. The sequence continues at coordinate 2,342,872 of NZ_FSRM01000002.1, forward strand.
AGCGACATACTGGCCCGCTTGCGTGAGCCGGCCGTTCGCGTCAAAACGCGGCCGCGACTGGAACACGCCGAGCGCGAGCACCGCGTGATCGGCGAGCAGCACCCGGCCTGCGTCGAGCGCGAGCGTGACGCCGTTTGATGAAACATCGAGATCTTCGACGCGTGCCTGGACATGTTCAAACGTGACGCCGGGCGCAGCTTGCTGCTGTGCCTGCCGCAATTGCTCGTTTACGTAATCGCCAAAGCGCCAGCGCGGCACATACGCCTGGGCGACTGCATCACGAGGCTGGGCGGCAAACTCGGGCTGCGCGGTAAGCCAGTCGACGAAATGCTCCGGTTGCTCTGGATATAGCGTGAAAAGGAGGGCAGGGCCGTTGACCAGATGTCCCGGCTCCCGGGTCGAGTAAGCGAGGCCGCGACCCGGCTGCGCACACGGGTCGACGAGGCGGATCGCGAGGGCTTGCTGTGCTTCGCGCAGCAGCTTGATGGCGAGCGCCGTGCCGGAAAGACCGCCACCGACGATGACGACCTCTGGCGCTCCGCCGTGATGAGCGACCATGATGCTCTCCTGTGAATCCTCCGGCGCGCTCGGGCCGGGACGACAGGATGTTAATGGTCTGCTGAATATGGCCGAAACGACAAATGCTGATAAGCATTTGCGAAAAAATGCTTAAGGACGTTATTGCAGAAACACGCATGCCTGCGCGAGGCAGGCATGCGTGTTGTTAAGACCAAAGAATCAACGCGCGCGAACCGCGCGGGGCTCATCGATCGTCAGAAGTCGAAACCCGGACCGCCTGCGCCCGGCCCACCCGCCGGCGACTGCGGCGGCGCGTCCTTCGGTGCTTCAGACACGGTCGCATCGGTGGTGAGCAACAGGCCCGCAACCGATGCCGCGTTCTGCAATGCCGTGCGCGTGACCTTGGTCGGATCGAGCACACCCGATTCCACCAGATCGCCGTACTCGCCGGTTTGCGCGTTGTAGCCGAAGTTGCCGCTGCCTTGCGCGACCTTCGCCACTACCACGCTCGCTTCCTCGCCCGCGTTGGCCACGATCTGGCGTAGCGGTTCTTCAAGCGCGCGCAGCACGATCTTCACGCCGGCGTCCTGATCGGGATTGCTGCCTTTCAGATCCTTGATTGCGTTCCTGACGCGGATCAGCGCGACACCGCCGCCCGGCACAATGCCTTCTTCCACGGCCGCACGAGTCGCGTGCAACGCATCGTCCACGCGGTCCTTCTTCTCTTTGACTTCGATCTCGGTTGCGCCGCCTACCTTGATCACCGCCACGCCGCCTGCGAGCTTGGCGACGCGCTCTTGCAGCTTTTCGCGGTCGTAGTCGGAGGTGGCTTCTTCGATCTGCACGCGGATCTGCTTGACACGCGCTTCGATGTTCTTCGCGTCGCCGCCGCCGTCGATGACCGTGGTGTTCTCCTTGCCCACCTCGATGCGCTTGGCCTGGCCCAGTTCCGCCAGCGTCGCCTTTTCGAGCGTGAGACCGGTCTCCTCGGCAATCACCTGACCACCGGTCAGGATAGCGATATCTTCGAGCAAGGCCTTACGGCGATCGCCGAAGCCCGGCGCCTTGACCGCCACTGTCTTCAGAATGCCGCGGATGTTGTTAACTACCAGTGTTGCAAGTGCTTCGCCTTCGACGTCCTCAGCGATGATCAGCAGCGGACGGCCTGCCTTGGCAACCTGCTCGAGCACCGGCAGCAGATCGCGGATGTTCGAGATCTTCTTGTCGTGCAGCAGAATGAACGGGCTGTCGAGAACGGCGACCTGCTTGTCCGGATTGTTGATGAAATACGGTGACAGGTAGCCACGATCGAACTGCAGTCCTTCGACCACGTCCAGTTCGTCGGCGAGCGATTTGCCGTCTTCGACGGTGATCACGCCTTCCTTGCCGACACGGTCGATGGCTTCGGCAATACGCTGACCGATCGATTCTTCACCATTCGCCGAGATCGTTGCAACCTGAGCGATTTCCTTGCTCGTGGTAGTTGGCTTGCTGATCTTCTTCAGCTCTTCGATTGCCGCGGTCACGGCCTTGTCGATACCACGCTTCAGATCCAGCGGATTGAGGCCTGCCGCGACGTATTTCTGGCCTTCGCGGACAATCGCTTGCGCCAGCACCGTGGCGGTGGTGGTGCCGTCGCCGGCGGCGTCGCTGGTACGCGAGGCGACCTCCTTCACCAGTTGCGCGCCGATATTCTGCAACTTGTCGGCCAGCTCGATTTCCTTGGCCACGGACACACCGTCCTTGGTCACAACCGGCGAACCGAAACTACGTTCGAGCACGACGTTGCGGCCTTTCGGGCCGAGCGTGACTTTCACTGCATTGGCGAGAATGTTGACGCCTTCGACCAGTTTCGAACGCGCGCTATCGCTAAAGACGATTTCTTTGGCTGCCATCTTGTGATGCTCCCTTATTGGTGGACTACGGCGACGATGTCTTCTTCGCGCAGCACGAGCAGATCCGTGCCGTCGACCTTGACCTGTTGGCCCGCGTATTTACCGAACAGCACGCGCTCGCCGACTTTCAGGTCCGGCTCGATACGCTTGCCGTCGTTATCGCGCTTGCCGGGGCCGACGGCGAGCACTTCGCCTTGATCGGGTTTTTCCGCGGCGCTCTCGGGAATGACGATGCCCGAAGCGGTTTTCGTTTCCTGATCGAGGCGTTTGACGATCACGCGGTCATGCAAAGGACGTAGGCTCATTTAGACATTCCTGCTGTGGAGATTTGGCACTCTTCGCTGGCGAGTGCTGACCGTGATCGAGTATAAGAATCGCCAACGGGGCGCTCCAATAACGAATCCTCAAATCCTTATCGGCGCATTTCTGTTTAGTTTATTTGCGAGCCTGGTAAGCCTGGTAAGCCTGGCAAGCCGAGGGCAAGGGGCGTTCCACACATTGGGTTCGATCGATATCACGATTGCTCGTTTTGTCGGCGCCGCTTCAGTTGCTACAGTGGCCAGTTGGCCCATGACGCACTGACACCGATGAAAAAGGTTCGCGACACTTCACCCCATGCAGCCGATAGGCCCACTTCGCGCGGCCGTCGCCGTTTGCTGGGCGGACTCGCCGCGAGCGGTCTGGTGGCCGCACAACGTGCCGGCGCGGCCGCGAACCCGCTGCTAAAGCCACTTGATATCGCACCATGGAGCCGCACGCCGGGCGCGCCGATACTCGAGCATCCCTATGGCGTGCCCTCAGCGCACGAAGCCGATGTGGTGCGTCGTAGCGCGAAGGCGTGGCCGTTGCCCGGGGCCGCTTCGTCGATGACGCCGCTAGCGGACCTGTTCGGCACGATCACGCCGAACGGCCTCGTCTACGAACGGCATCACAACGGTGTGCCGGATATCGATCCCGATCAGCACAGCCTCGTGATTCATGGTCTTGTACGCGAGCCGAAACTGTTCACGATGGACGACCTGGTTCGCCTGCCGTCCGAATCGCGGATCCATTTCATCGAATGTTCCGGCAATACCGGTGGCGAATGGAATGGACCGAGCGGTCAACCGGTACAACTGACACACGGTTTGCTGTCGTGCTGCGAATGGACGGGTGTGCGGCTTTCGACCCTGCTGGAAGAGGTGGGGGGCCTGTCGACGTCGAAAGATGGGCAAGGTGGACGCGGCGGCTGGGTGCTGGCGGAGGGCGCGGATGCCGCGGCAATGACGCGCAGCTTGCCGCTCGATCGCATCCTCGAGCGCGCCATGGTGGTCTATGCGCAGAACGGCGAGCGTTTGCGCCCGGAAAACGGTTATCCGCTGCGCCTGATCGTGCCGGGCTTCGAAGGCAATACGAACGTCAAATGGCTGCGCCGCCTGAAGTTCGTCGATGCGCCGCTGCAGACGCGCGAGGAAACCTCGCGATACACGAGCCTGATGGCGAATGGAACCGCGCGGCAGTTCGCATTCGAAATGGATGCGAAGTCCGTGATCACGCGGCCTTCGCCGGGGCATCGTCTGAGCACGCAAGGCTACTACCCGATCAGTGGCCTCGCCTGGTCGGGGCGCGGCGCGATTCGCAAGGTCGAGGTATCGACGGATGCGGGCGCTACGTGGCAACTCGCGCGCCTCGACGGAACCCCGGGCGATCGCGCGCTGACGCGCTTCCAACTGGACTGGTTGTGGCAAGGTGCGCCTGCAGTGATCCTGTCGCGCGCCACGGATTCGACCGGCTATGTGCAGCCTACGCGGGAAGCGCTAGTGGCGGCACGCGGGTTGAACTCGCAGTATCACTACAACGCGATTCAGCAGTGGCGTGTCGACGCGAGTGGCGAGGTGCGAAATGCTTAATGTCTTGAGACGTACGCTTGCGCCTACAGCTTTTGTCGTTGCGAGTTTGCTCGCGTCGAGCGCACACGCGGGCTACGGCGTCGGCACACCGTTATCGGACCAGGACCTCGCGGCGTGGAATATTGACATCGCGCCCGACGGCCGTGGCTTGCCCGCAGGCAGCGGCGACGTCGCCACGGGTGCGCGCGTGTTTGCGGCCCAATGTGCCGCATGCCATGGCGCGCAGGGCCAAGGGCTGCTCGGAGATGCGTTGGTGGGTGGTCGCGGTACGCTGGCGAGTGCGAAGCCGAAGCGCACGGTCGGTAGCTACTGGCCCTATGCGACCACGCTGTTCGACTATATTCGTCGTGCAATGCCCTTTACCGCGCCCGAGTCGCTTTCAGCCGATGACGTCTATGCCGTTTGCGCATTCCTGCTCAACCAGAACGGCATCGTGCCACCGGATACCCGTCTGGACGCACGGTCTTTGCCCGCTGTGAAAATGCCGAACCGCGACGGCTTCGTAGCCGATCCCCGACCGGGACGACTCTGAGCGGTGCCGAGGCGAAGCAGGCCGTTTCCCCTTATTGCCAATGCGGTTTTTGCTACGTTCTCCGAAAACCAATCCACAAAAACTTGTTTGCACTTGCTTGAGCGGGTCACTAGATTTGACTGGATGGTATTCAATCGACGGAGGTCGTATGGCCACGCATTCAGCGACGCTTTTCTGGGGCGGACTTCGCCATCCCGTGCGAAGCCTGCAAAAGCAATTGTCAAAACGCGTACCCGTGAATCTGGATCAATCCCCTGACGAGAGATCGGCGGCAGCCCGCAGCGGCCAATCGTCCGAGCGGTTGGAACGCATTGCCGCCTACGCGCGCAGCGGCTATTTTCATATGGAATACACTGCCGGCATGTTTGTCGTGCCGCTCGACATCCCGCCGGGATGATGCTCACGAACAGAACGCAAAGGAGGGCGCAATGACCGACGCTGTCGGGCAAGGCGATGCGCACAAGCGTGTCGCGTGGATTGCCGGTGTGGGAGCGAGCGCTGGACTCGGTGCGGCGCTTGCGCGCCGTTTTGCTCGCGAGGGCTTTAGCGTTGCCGTGACGGGCCGTTCGCGTGAGCGGCTCGATGCCCTCGTCGATGAAATTCGCGGTACGGGTGGTCATGCTCTGGCATTCCCCGGCGACGTCACAAGCGAGAGTGACCTGATCGCAATTGCAAGGCAACTTGCTGAGACAGGCACGCTCGAAGCGGCAATTTTCAATGCCGCTGGCGGGATACGTGTGCCGACGCTCGAATTGACTGGCGAGCAGTTTGAAGCGGCGTGGCGCGTCACGACGCTCGGCGGCTTCCTGTTCGCCCGGGCGGCGCTGCCTGCGCTGCTGGCCGCGGGCCGAGGTTCGCTGCTGTTCACGGGTGCGACCGCTTCGTTGCGCGGCCGTCCGCCATTTGCCGCATTTGCCTCTGCCAAGGCCGCTTTGCGCTCACTCGCGCAGAGTCTCGCGCGCGAGTTCGGGCCAAAGAATATTCATGTTGCGCACGTGGTGATCGATGGAGGCATCGACGGCGAGCGGTTGCGTACGTCGGCACCGCAGCGGGTTGCCGAAAGCGGTGCGGATGGTCTGCTCAATCCCGACGATATCGCCGAGGCCTATTGGCATCTCCATCAGCAGCGGCGCAGCGCATGGTCGCAGGAAATCGATCTGCGGCCGTTCAGCGAATCGTTTTAAGGGGAAGCGGGCTCTGGAATGAGCGCTTTGGTCGTCGATGCGCGCAGCGCTCGCAGTATCGAACTGTGAGCGCTGCGGTTCTTCTGACTAACCGGCCGCGAGGGAGCGGCCGGTGTTCACCCACTTAGAAGCGGTGGGTGATGCCGACGATTGCGGCGAGCTGATGGTTGTCAGCCGAGTAGGTGCTGCTGCTCAGATCGGCCACTGCCTTCTTGCCCGTCGAGTCGATACCCGAAGCGGTTTCGAAGAAGCCGATCGCGTAGAACGAAGTGCGCTTCGATACCGAGTAGATCGCGCCCAGGTTGAACTGGTTGTACTTCGCGCTGCCCACGTCGTCTGCGCCGCTGTTATGCGTGTAGATATACGCGGCTGCCAGCAGCAGAGCCGGGTTCACCTGGTACTTCAGGTTGACTTCGCCCGAGTTGAACGTTGCATTGCCCGTGTACTTCGGAGCCGAGATCTGGCCGATGGCGGTGACCGAACCCAGGTTGCCGAATTGCGTGTTCGAGTACAGCAGGCCGACGGTTGCCGGTCCGATTGCATACGAACCGCCTGCCACGATGATCTGCTGCGAACCCGCCGAAGCGTAGCCGCCGTAGATCTTGTTGTTCATGTTGTCGGTTGCGCTCGCCGAAGCCGTAGTCGTCGGCGTCGACGAATTGCCCTGGTTGCCGTAGGTCGCGTAGTACGGATCCTTCACGAACGTGTAGCCTGCGCCGAGGTGGAGCGGACCGTTCGCATACGAGACTGCCGCGTCGATCACCGAGTTCTTCGTGAAGTCGCCAGCCTGACCGCCCAGGCTGTACAGCGCGCCTGCTTGCAGACCGTTGTAGTTCGGGCTTATGTACTTGAGCGAGTTCTGGACGCGGTTCGACGTATCGACGTTGTCGACGTCGGCGGCGCGAGTGCCGTAGGCGAGGCCCGAAGCGGCCCAATCGGCGCCGGATGCGAACACAGAGGTCAGGTCGTTGCTGGCCGAGTATTGACGGCCAGCCGTCAACGTACCGAACGTGGTGCTGCTCAAGCCGACGAAGGCTTTACGGCCGAATTCCAGGCCACCTTGGGCGAGTGCGCCCGTGCCCGTGGTGTAGCCGCTTTCAAGGGTGAAGATTGCCGACAGACCGCCACCCAGGTCTTCCGTGCCCTTCAAGCCCCAGCGCGACGAGTTTGCCTGCGAGAGTGCGTATTCGTGCAAGCCTTTGACGTTGTTATTGAAAAGAATACCCGCGTCGACGATACCGTACAGGGTCACGCTGCTTTGTGCATGTGCGGCGCCGGCAAACGCGCCAAGAGCGAGTAGTGCCACCGAGGTCTTTTTCATTTTCATCTGATTTCACTTTGTGTGAGTAGGGCTATCACTCGCAAGGCGGGCGAGCCCCATTTATGTCAGCTGTTCGGTGCACGAATCGTATGGACTACGATATAAACCCCGCGCTCGAACAACCGGCTGATAGCGAGAACGGACGACAGCAATGCTGTTCCCGCGTTTTCTGCTCGGCCAGGACCTCCCCGTCTCCAATTCGGGGTACCGCTATCAGTGGCCAGTAAGAATGCCGTGAATATATCCAAAACAGAATTGTTTAGGGCTGGAAAATTTTGCTCTGTCTCGTTCTCACAACGTGCATAAGCGAGGCACCTATTACTTTGTTATGTGCATATATCGCGGCTGGACGAAACGACAGGCGTCGACACCCGATATGTTTTCAAAATGCTTTCAATGTAAGTGACGGCAAGCTTTAAACCGGTCGATTGTCACGGGATTGCCCTGGATTGATGTCACCAGCCCGTGCGTCCATTTCTCATGCTGGCCGCGCAAACGTTAAAACAGAGAGCCGCGGCGCCAACACATAAGCAAAGCGAAATTTGTTGGTTGGGGCTCGCGCGGGCCGCCGCGATACTTGGTTTCTCAGGGCCTGGAGAGCGCAGGTTATCGCGGGTTGACGTTGGCCCCTGCTTCGCATTAGCGCTCCATTTCTTCGGACAAGAACTCTTCGCCATCCAGGCGTTTTAACAGCGCAGCGTTTGCGGCTTGCTTGCGAAACCATGCGGGAGATTGAAACCATCATGTCCACCCAGCTCGAATCGGTTACGACGCGCGATGCGGTCAGCGTGAAGGCGGCTGTATCGGCGCGTACCAGGTTTTCGCGTGGCGCGGCCATTACGTGGCTCGCCGCGCTGGCGTGGTTCGGCAGCGCGGGGCTGACCCAATGTTGGGCCGCCGCCGATGATTGGCCTTACACGCGGCAATACCTCGTCATCAAGCTGGTGCTCGCGGTATTGGCTGTTGCCGTCGGCGTGGCCGGGTGGCGCAGCCGGGCGGGCGAAGACGGCAAAGCGGGCGATGCGCGTGCAGCGCAACATAACGTCAAACCGCAGGCGCGCGTCGATGCATGGGTACACGCGATGCCGTGGCTGCTCGCGTTGGCCGTGGGCATCACGGCGTGGGAAGTGCTGACCGCACAACTCGAATGGCTGCCGCGGCCTTTCTTCGCACCGCCGCAGGCGCTGATCGGTGTTTACGCGGAGGACTATCCGCGGCTCGGTTCGAGCATCGCGCATTCGTTTGGTCTGCTTGCCTATGGCTACGTGCTCGGTGCCGCGACCGGTTTTGTCGTGGGCGTCAGTATTGGCTGGTCGAAGGCGGTGGGCTACTGGGTGCATCCGGTGCTGCGTCTCATCGGCCCGCTGCCGGCGACCGCCTGGTTGCCACTGGCTTTCTTCTTCTTTCCATCGAGTTTCAGCGCCAGCGTGTTCCTGATCGCGCTCGCCACCGCGTTTCCGGTAGCTGTATTGACGTGGTCGGGCGTCGCCAGCGTCAACACGGCCTATTACGACATCGCGCGCACGCTGGGTGCGAGGCCCGGGTTTCTGATTCTCAGGGTGGCGATTCCCGCGGCGTTGCCGTCGGTTTTCGTGGGTCTTTTCATGGGACTCGGCGCATCGTTTTCAGTACTGATCGTCGCCGAGATGATGGGTGTGAAGGCCGGGCTCGGCTGGTATCTGCAGTGGGCGCAAGGCTGGGCCGCCTACGCAAACATGTATGCGGCGCTCTTCGTGATGGCGCTGATGTGCTCGGGCCTCGTCACGCTGCTGTTCCGCGTTCGCGACCGGCTGCTCGGATGGCAGAAAGGATTGCTCAAATGGTAGCCGTACCCGAAGTGCTTGCGCGATCCGACAGTGGCCGTGCGTTGCGTGGCGGCGCGCGTATCGATGTGCGTCGTGTGAGCCATCAGTTCGCGCTGCGTGGCGCGACTTTGCCGGTGCTACAGGACATCAACTTCTCTGTTGAACCCGGCGAGTTCGTTGCCTTGCTGGGACCGAGCGGTTGTGGCAAGTCGACGCTGCTGCGGCTTGTCGCCGGCCTCGATAAGCCGGTGCAAGGCACGCTGCACGCGGATGGCACCGAGATCACCGGGCCCGATCCGTCGCGGGTCGTGGTCTTCCAGGATCCCACGCTGTACCCGTGGCGCACGGTGCGCGGCAATGTCGGTGTGGGCCCCGAGGCGCAGCGCCGCCGGCGCGGCTGGCGACGCAACGCGCTTCACGACCAGACGCAGGACCGCATCGATGCCGTACTGCAACTCGTCGGTCTTGGCGAATTCGCCGATGCGTTTCCGCATCAACTCTCAGGCGGCATGGCGCAGCGTGTGGCGCTGGCGCGCGCGCTCGTCAACGATCCTGCGTTGCTGGTGCTCGACGAACCGTTTGGCAAGCTCGATTCGCTGACGCGCATCCGCATGCAGGGTGAACTGGCGCGCCTGTGGCAGGGCGCAGGTTTCTCGGTCCTGCTCGTGACCCACGACGTCGAAGAGGCATTGCTGCTTGCCGACCGGGTCATCGTGCTGAGCGAGCGGCCGGCACGCATCCTCGCGGAAGTTCGCAACGACGCGCCGTATCCGCGGCATCGCGACGATCCGAAGCTGGTTGCGCTGCGCCGCGAAGTGCTTGCACAACTGGGTCTGGAAACCTGAGCACGTATCCGTACCATATTGACCACACGACGAAAAACCAAAATGACATTCAGCAACGACACTTCTCCCGTGAGCCTCGCGCGCCGCGCGTGGCTTCGCAAGACCGCCTGGGCAGCCGGGGCGGCCGCGTTTGGCGGCACTTCGCTGGGTCTGGCCGTGCCGCTCGCCTCGGCGCAAACGCCGCTCAAGCCACTGAATCTTTCGTGGAATGCAGGGGCGATCTGCACGGCGCCAGTCGCGGTTGCGGACAAGCAGGGTTTTTTCACCCGTCATGGCCTGCAGGTGGAACTGGTTAACTTCGCCGGTTCGACCGATCAACTCCTCGAGGCGATTGCGACGGGCAAGTCCGACGCGGGCGTCGGCATGGCGCTGCGCTGGCTGAAGCCCCTGGAGCAGGGCTTCGACGTGAAGCTGACTGCAGGCATACACGGCGGCTGCATGCGGCTTCTGGCGACGCGCAGTTCGGGCATCGTCGATGTGGCCGGGCTGAAAGGGCGCATTGTCGGCGTGAGCGACATGGCAAGCCCGACCAAGAACTTCTTTGCGATCGTGCTGAAGAAGCAGGGCATCGATCCCGACACGGAGGTCACGTGGCGGCAGTATCCGGCCAACCTGCTGGGCGAAGCGCTGAAGAAAGGCGAGGTCCACGCAATCGCGGACGGCGATCCGACCATCTGGAACATTCGCGAGTCGGATCACCTGTATGAAGTGTCGAACAACCTGTGCGGCGAGTATCAGACGCGCTCGTGCTGCGTGCTCGGCGTACGCGGTTCGCTGATCCGCAAAGACCGGGCGACCGCCCAGGCGTTGACACAGGCGTTGCTGGAAGCAACCGAATGGACTGCTAACAATCCGGAGAAGGCGGCGGAGATATTCTCGGTGCACGCGCCATCCGCGGACGTCAACCAGTTGACCGCGATGCTGAAGAGTCACACCGATCATCATCACCCCACGGGGGATGTGTTCAGGAAAGAAATTGCGCTTTACGCCGACGATCTGAAAGCCGTCAATGTGCTCAACAGCGGCACCGATTCGAATCGTCTCGCTTCGCGGGTGTTTTCGGACGTGTTGACGACGTAGAACGGGCGCTTGTTGCGACGTCTTGCCTGCCTGCTGCGATGGCTCGGGGCAGGCAAGAGGAGCAGGCGCCGGGCCGGCCCTCAGTGTTGTATGCCCCAGCGGCGCACGGTAATGCGCTCGAGCGTATCGAACACCAGATGCTCGATCAGGAGGCCGATCACAATGACGGCCGCGAGGCCCGCGAAGACCCGGTCCGTATACAGCTCATTGCGGTTCTCGAAGATGTACCAGCCGAGGCCGCCACTACCGGAACTGGTGCCGAACACCAGTTCAGCGGCGATCAGTGTGCGCCACGCGAAGGCCCAGCCTACCCGCAACCCGGCGAGTATCGACGGCAACGCCGCCGGCACCAGAATCGACACGACGTGGCGCAAGCCCGTGAGACCGTAGTTGCGGCCCGTCATGCGCAGTGTCGCGGGCACTGCCTGAAAGCCTGAATATGTGTTCAGTGCAAGCGGCCACAACACGGCGTGAACCAGCACGAACAGCAGGCTTCCCGTGCCAAGGCCAAACCACAGCAACGCAAGCGGCAACAGCGCGATCGACGGCAGCGGATTGAACATCGCGGTCAGCATGGTGAGCAGGTCACGGCCGATGCGGGTCGAAACGGCCAGCGAAGTCAGCACGAACGCGCATGCGACGCCAAGCAGATAGCCGCGCAGCAGCACCGACATCGACACGGCAGCCTTCTGCAGCAACTCGCCGGACCAGATGCCCTGCACGAATGCGCTAAGCGTGGCGCTGAACGTCGGCAGCAACAGATCGTTGTTGACCGCGCGAGCCGCGAATTCCCAAATGACCACGAGGACCAGCGCGATCAGCGTCTTGCGCAGCCATGTCTGCGCGAAAATGCGTTTGCCGATTGGCAAGGACGCTTCGACCGCGATATCGCCGAGCGGCTCCAATGGACGTTCGTATTCCTCGCGAACGGGGGGCAGCAAAGTAGGGGGCGTGCTCATTGCGCGGAGTCCGTCTGTTCGAACAGCAGATGATGGATGCGCTCGGCCGTACGCTGAAAATCGCTGCGACCGGTACTGTCCTGCGTATATTGATGACTATTGAGCTCGGCGCGCACGCGGCCCGGATGCGGGGACAGCAACAGAATCCGGTTGCCGACAATCAACGCTTCCTCGATCGAATGGGTCACGAACAGCAACGTGAAATTGACCTCTTCCCAAAGACGCAGCAGCTCCTCCTGCATCTTGCGGCGCGTCAAGGCGTCGAGCGCGGCGAACGGCTCATCCATCAGCAGAACGCGCGGCTGCATCGCCAGCGCCCGTGCGATCGCGACGCGTTGTTTCATGCCGCCCGACAAGGTATGGGGATACGCCTTTGCAAACGACGCAAGCCCCACCTTGTCGAGGTAGTGCAGTGCCCTTTCATTGGCTTCGGCACGCGAGAGTTTCCTGGCCACGCGCAACGGAAACACAACGTTTTGCAGCACGGTCTTCCACGGCGGCAACTGGTCGAACTCCTGAAACACCACGATACGGTCGGGGCCCGGCCCGTGCACGGGTTGTCCGTCAAGCGAGATACTGCCGGAGGTGGGTTGGATGAACCCCGCGACGGCCTTGAGCAGCGTCGACTTACCGCAGCCCGAGGGACCGAGCAGCACGAAACGATCCCCGCCGTAGACGTCGAAACTGACCTGATGGGTCGCGCGAACGATCCGTTCGCGCGTGCGGTATTCGAGGCTTACGCGGTCCACCGCCAGAAGTTTTTCACTGGTTTGCGGACGCGTGATGACCGGCGCGGTATCGGCAATCGTATCCATCAGCTTCCCGCCGCCGTCGCTGGGTCGTCGAAGAAGTAGTCTTTCCACGACTTCGGTTCGTTTTTGATCGCGCCAACCCGGTACATGAACTGCGCCAGTCCGAAGGTATTCTGCGGGGCGACCTTGAACTGCACCTGCGGATTCTTGATGATCTTCAACAACAGGTTGCGGTCGATTTTCGACTGGTTCACGCGGATATAGATGTCGGCTGCGGCATCCGGATTGGCGGAAACGAAGCGTGCCGCGTCGGCAAGCGCATCGACGAAGGCCCGATACGTTTTCGGGTTCGAGTCGCGGAATTTTTCAGTCGCATACAGAACCGTGGCCGAGCTCGGTCCACCGAGCACGTCGTACGAATTCAGCACGATGTGCGCCTTGGGATTGCCGGCGAGTTCCTGATCCTGAAACGGCGGATTGCCAAAATGCCCGGTAATTTCCGTGCCGCCAGCGATAATCGCAGCAGCCGCATCGGGATGCGGAATTGCCTGGGTGTACTTGTCAAGCCGGTTGTAATCCTTGTCGCCCCACTGTTTTGCGGCGGCGAACTGCAGTACCCGCGATTGAACCGACACGTTGACCGCCGGTACGGCGATGCGGTCCTTGTCGGTGAAATCGGCAATCGTTTTCACGTTCGGGTTGTTGGACACGAGGTAGTAGGGCAGATTGCCGAGCGAGGCGACACCCTTGACGTTTTGCTTGCCATGCGTGCGGTCCCAGATCGTCAGCAGGGGGCCGACGCCGGCTCCGGCGATATCCACCGCGCCGGAGAGCAGCGCGTCGTTGACCGCTGCGCCACCTGAGAGCCTGAGCCAGTCCACCTTGATGTCGATGCCCTGCTTGTGCCCTTCCTTTTCGATGAACTGCTGGTCGCGCGCCACGTTGAGCAGCAGATAAACCACGCCAAACTGCTCGGCGACGCGAATCTGCCCTTCGGCATGCGCTAGCGCCGGAGCGGCGAGGCTGGCGGCGCCGATCGAGATCGTGAGCATGCTCGCTGCAAAACGGCGAGCGAAAGACGGCCCGACGGCCGTCGGGCGAAAAATGGACTGCATTGAAACTCCAGTCAGCGTGTGGGCGTGCGCAAGCGGGCGCAGACGGACGAACAGGGCCGTCAGAACGGCACGTCGCCTTCGATGGTTGTGCGGTACATCTTGCGGCGCAGATGGTCGGGTGTGCCAGCGGCGAGATGCATCAGCGAGCGGTTGTCCCAGAACACCATGTCGTGTTCCGCCCACTTGTGCGTGTACAGGTGCTCGGGGCGCACGCTATGCGCGAACAGTTCTTCGAGCAGTTGCTGGCTTTCGTCTTCAGGCAGCCCAATGATGCGGGTGGTGAAATGCTCGCTGATGAAAAGCGCCTTGCGGCCCGTCTCCGGATGCGTGCGGACCACCGGATGCACGACCGGTTTGACCTGGGCAATCTGCTCGGCGGACAGATTCGGCCGCCACGGACTCCGCTTTTGCAATTCCGCGTACTTCGCCAAATACGTGTGCTCCGCCGAGCGTCCTTCTACGGCAGTGCGCAGATGAGCGGGTAACGTGTCCCACGCCAGGTGCATGTTGGCGAACAGCGTATCGCCGCCTTCGGACGGCAGTTCCTGAGCATGCAACATCGAGCCGAGGCTCGGTGTTTCCTTGTACGACAGGTCGGAGTGCCAGAAATGGCCGGCGTCGCCCAGGCCGATCGGTTTGCCGTCTTCGACGATGTTCGAGACGATCAGCACTTCCGGATGCCCTGAGAGCTGAAACTGGTGCAGCACGTGGATCTGCAGCGGACCGAAGCGGCGGCTGAAGGCAATCTGCTCCTCAGGCGTGATGCGCTGGTCGCGAAACACCAGTACGTGGTGGTCGAGGTGCGCGCGATGAATGCGCGCAAAATCTTCGGCAGCCAGCGGCTGGCTCAGATCGAGCCCGAGGACTTCGGCGCCCACAGGGCCGTCGAAGGCCCGAATTTCAATGGCCTGGGGAACGGCGTGGTGCGCGGACACAGCGCGGTCGGTAGCAATCGTCACACTAAACTCTTTGGTCGGTCGCAGCGGAGGCGCCGGTGGTGGCGCGATGCCCCCAATTTACCGGCCTGTACAGCCAAGAGCAACGAAGCAAATGCGATACGTTTATCTGCTGGAGTGATAAACCCGACGCTGTACCGGACGCGGCGGGCATCGAGCTTAAATTGACGAAATGTCCAATAATAGATAATCTGTCTTTTATCGATGTCCCGTGAGCCGTCCCTATGACGAAACAGACCCCTGAGCAGCGCGCACTGCTCGAGCAGGTCGGCCAGATCGCAGCAGGATTGGCTGAGACTTTTGCGCCGTTTTGCGAAGTGGTCGTGCACGATCTGCTCGACCCCAAACATGCCGTTCTGGCGATCCACAACAATCTGTCCGGCCGGGAGGTCGGCCACCCGGCAACCGAACTCGGACTGGCGCGCATCGCCGACCCGGAATATCCCCAGGTCATTGCGAACTATGCCAATCAGTTTGCGGATGGCCGTGCGGCAAAAAGCACCTCGATCGGCATCAAGGATTCATCCGGCCAATACGTTGCCGCGTTGTGCATGAATATCGACCTGACGCTGTTCCGCGGCTTGCAGAGCGCCGTCGGTCAATTTGTCCGGGTCGATGCGGGCTCGGCCATGAAAGAATCGCTGGACCCGGCGGGGGCGGACCTGATCCGCGCGCGCATCGACCAGTTTGCGGCCAGACTCGCCACCACGCCGCGCGCTCTCAAGACGGAAGACCGCCGTACGCTCCTGCGTGAACTTAAGGACTCCGGTGTAATGGAGATCCGCAGGGCGATGGAAGTGACGGCGCAGTATCTGGGTGTCTCACGAGCGACGGTGTACAGCGATGCGAAGTGATGCACGCCGCCGGGGTGTTTTCGGAGCCGGGGCCGGCGCCTGGGTCGGCGACAGGCCGGATCGCCACATCATTAACGTCAGGAACGAACATGTCTAAAGCTCAGTACATCGACCCGCTCACTGGAGCGCTCTATCCGTTCGAGCAACCGCGCTGGTGCTCGGATAACCAGACACCGCTTCTCATCACGCCACTGCAAGGCATCGGACGTGACGATATCGACCGCAGCAATCGTTCGCTGTGGCGCTACCGTGCTGCGCTGCCGGTCGATATCGCTCAACCGGTTTCGATGGGGGAGGGATGTACCCCATTGGTGCAGAAGGAATGGAATGAGCACCGCCCGTTTTTCAAGCTCGAGTGGTTCAATCCGACCTGCAGCTTCAAGGACCGCGGCACGGCTGTCATGCTGTCGTTCCTGCGCCAGATCGGCGTGAACGCTGTGCTCGAAGACAGTTCGGGCAACGGTGGCGCGTCGGTTGCCGCGTTCGGTGCAGCCGCAGGCATGCGCGTGAAGATTCTTGCCCCGGCTTACACGTCTCCAGCCAAGGTGGCTCAGGTCCGCGCATACGGTGCCGAGATCCAGCTGGTTGAGGGGCCGCGCGAAGAGTCGCAGGCGGAGGCGATTCGCCAATCCGCCGAGATCTTCTACTCCAGCCATAACTGGCAGCCGTTCTTTCTGCAGGGCACCAAGTCCATTGCTTACGAACTATGGGAAGACTTCAATTTCGAGGCGCCGGACAACATCGTCATTCCGGTGGGAGCAGGAAGCAACCTGCTCGGTTGTGACATTGGCTTCAAGGAGCTTCTTGCTGCAGGGCAGATCAAAAAGCTGCCACGTCTGTTTGCTTCGCAGCCGCTGAACTGCTCGCCGCTCGATGCATCGTTCCAGGCCGGGGTCGACACGCCCGTGGGCCGGCCGGTCCTGAAGACGGTCGCAGAAGGCACGGCGATTGCGCATCCGCTTCGTCTGCGGGAAATGATTACCGCACTGCGGGACAGCGGTGGTTCGACGGTAGCCGTTTCCGAAGACGACATTGTTGCCGCGCTTAAAAAGCTGGCGCGTCAGGGCGTCTTTGTTGAACCGACCTGCGCGCACGCCGCCGCCGCACTCGACGAGTTGAGCCGTCGCGGCACCATCAAGGCAAACGAGCGCACGGTCGTGCTGTTGACGGGGACAGGGATCAAGGCTGCAGGCTACATCGCGGAGCTGTTTGCGCAACCTGCTGCGTAGTTACCACACTCGTTCGAATACTTGTCCAGGTAAGATTTGGCGCAGAGATAATACGGTATATACTGTTTTCGAAACACGTCAACGGCCCTTATCGGCTAAGGAGCATATATGCCGGATAAACATCTCTCCAGCCAGTTTGACGCCGATCTCACGCTGCTCTCCACGCGCTTGCTCGCCATGGGTGGGTTGGTGGAGTCGCAGATCGCGTATGCGATGCAGGCCCTGGATACCTTCGAGCTCGATTTTGTCGAACTCGTCCTCGAAGGCGAGCGCCGTCTGAATACGATGGAAATCGAGCTCGACGAAGAAATCTGCAATGTCATCGCGCGTCGACAGCCGGCCGCTCGCGACCTGCGTCTGCTAATGGCGGCTTCGAAATGCGTCACCAATCTCGAGCGTGCGGGCGACGAGGCGCGCAAGATCGCCAAGCGAATCCGCCGCATTGCGCCGCAGGTCAGTGCGCAGGACGTCAATATCGCCGAGATCAAGATCTCGGGCGCCATGGCTGCGAGCGTGCTGCGCCGCGCGCTGGACGCGTTTGCGCGCATGGACACGGCTGCCGCCGAACAGATCATTCTTGACGACGAGGCGATCGATAACGAGTTCAGGGCCTTTGTGCGCAAGCTCGTGACGTCGATGACGGAAAACCCCCGCACGATCTCGACGGCGTTGGACTATCTGTCTATCGCCAAGGCGATCGAGCGGATCGGCGACCATGCCACCAACATTGCCGAATCCGTCGTGTATGTGGTTCGTGGCACCGATATCCGTCACGAACATAGAAAGCGGCAAGAACCCGAAGCGGTGCGCACTTAATACGGCGGCGGACCGGGCCTTCGCGGCCCGCCGCCGTCATCCTGCGTAGACACCTTAACCGCCCACGGCGCCCTGGGTGTTCACGTGGACCGCGTAAATGGATTGTGACGAAGCCATGAACAGGCGGTTGCGGGCGCGGCCGCCAAAACACAGGTTCGCACAACGTTCAGGCAGCGCGATGCGGCCGATCGGCTTTCCAGCCGGCGAGATGATCACCACGCCGTCCAGTTCGTCGCTACCCATACCCCAGCCGCACCACAGGTTGCCGTCAATATCGGCGCGCATGCCGTCGATCGTACCTGGCCCCGCATTGTAGAAAACGCGTCCCTTACCAATTCTTTTCCCATCAGGCTCCATCTCGTAGACGTGGATCAGGCGCTCAGGCACGGCGCGCGATTCGATGATGTACAGCAAGCGTTCGTCAGGTGAAAAACACAAACCGTTAGGCCCCTTCAGATCACGCGTGACAACGGAAGCTTCTCCCGTGACACCGTCGATCCGGTACACCGAATGCGGAAGTTCCTGCTCGGCCTTGACGCCTTCATAGTGACCCGCGATACCCATTGGCGGGTCCGTGAACCAGATCGAGCCATCCGACTTGACCACCACGTCATTCGGCGAGTTCAGCCGCTTGCCTTCGAACGAATCCATCAGCACGGTAATGCTGCCGTCATATTCGGTGCGTGTCACACGGCGCCCATGTTCGCAGGTGACGAGACGGCCCTGCCGGTCGCGCGTATTGCCGTTGGCGAAGTTCGACGGTTTACGAAACACGCTGACCACACCGGTCTCTTCCTCCCATTTCAGCATCTGATTGTTCGGGATATCGCTCCATAACAGATAGCGTCCATCGCCGAACCACACCGGCCCTTCCGTCCAGCGGTAGCCGGTGGCGAGGCGCTCGACCGCGGAGAACGCGACGCGATATTGATCGAAGGACGGATCGAGTGAGATGACGCGGGGGTCGGGATAGCGCTCAGCCTGCTGCCACATGGGTTTGTCTCCGTGTTGGGGGTAAGTGGATGGCGGATCATGGCTCAGTATACGGCAAAACGAGTAAGCGCTTTCTCTTGTCTTCCCCTCCGGGTTCTACTAAAGTGCCTGAATATTAGATGCTTTCGATTGGGTGGCGGTGCGACTCATACGTTAAAAGAAAGCGATTACATTATTGGAGACATATGGACACGGGAAAGTATCGGTATGTGGTCGCCGGGTTGCTCTTCATGGCCGGCGCGATCAACTACATGGATCGGGCGGCACTCGGCATCGTCGCGCCAATCGTCAGCAAGACGCTCGAACTGTCGCCGTCGCAACTCGGCGTCATCTTCAGCAGCTTCTTCATCGGCTATTCGATCTTCTCGTTCCTGGGCGGCTATTTCGCAGACAAGTTCGGCACGCTGCGCGTCTTCACGTGGGCTATGGGATTCTGGTCGCTGTTTTGCGGACTGACCGCGAGCGCAACCGGCTTTGTCTCGCTGCTGGTGTACCGGGTGTTCTTCGGCATCGGCGAAGGGCCCATGAGCTCCAACACCAACCGCACGATCTCGAACTGGTTTCCCCGTCATGAAACCGCGACGATGATCGGCTTCACCTTCTCCGGACAGACGCTCGGCAACGCGATTGCAGGGCCGGTGGTGGGTTTGATCGCCATCGGCTTCGGCTGGCGCGCGTCGTTTATCGTGATCGCCGTACTGGGCTTCCTGTGGCTGCTGTTGTGGCGTCTGTTCGTCACCGACAAGCCCAGCCAGAGCCGCCGCGTCGGCGAGGGCGAAGCAAAACTGATCAACGATAGCCGTGCTATTGCGGAAGCACGTAACGTTGAAGACGACGGCATGACGCTCGGCGCGTATCTGCGCCGTCCGAGCACACTGGCACTCGGTGCCGGTCTGTTCGCGGTGAACTACACGCAGTACGTTTTCATCTCGTGGCTGCCGAGCTATCTGACCAACGTGATGCATCTCGACCTGAAGTCGATGAGCATCATCACGTCGATTCCGTGGATCTGCGGAGCGATTGGCTATTTCGGCGGCGGGGTGATCGGCGACATCGTCTATAAGCGCATGGACGATCCGATCAAGGCGCGCAAACTGGTCGCCACGATTCCGCTGGCGTTGTCGGGCGTCGCGGTGCTGAGCATTACCTCGGCCGGGTCGTTGACGGCGGCGGTTGCATTGATTGCCGCCGCGTTGCTGTTCCTGACCGGATCGTGCCAGTCGATCTGGGCGATCCAGCACGAAATCCTGCCGCTGCACCGCCAGGGCGGCGTGGGCGGCTTCATTCACTTTCTGAGCAACCTGTCGGGGATCATCGGGCCGGCGTTGACGGGAATGCTGATCCAGTATTTTGGCGGTTATCACAGCGCGTTTATGTTCGGTGCACTGATCGATTTTGCGGGTGTGCTCGCGATGCTGGTTTTCATTCGCAGCCGGCCGCAGATCAGTGCGGCGGTGGCGGCTCACTCGCCGAATTGAGCAGGCGAGGCGAGTGCGTGGTTCCGCTGCGCGCTTCGGCTGTGAGCGAAGCGTGCCGTTTGTTGACGAAGATGAACCTCGCAACGAGACCGCACAGCGGCGGCTCGTCAGTTGCCCGGCGTATGCAGCAGGGAACGGGCATCGACTGCAGACGGATTGACGCACGTCGCCGTGAGGCGTCCTTCGAGCGCGTCGGCCAGATTCTGCGCAGCGCGGCGCGCCATGGCTTCGCGTGTCTGGGCTGTGGCCGAGCCGATATGCGGCACGAGCACCACATTCGGCAGCGCGCATAGCGGCGAATCGGCGGGCAGCGGCTCGCGTTCGAACACGTCGAGCCCCGCGCCGAGAATGCGGCCCTCACGTAGCGCGTCCGTCAGCGCCGCTTCGTCGACCACCTGGCCACGCGCACAGTTGACGAGAATCGCGCTCGACTTCATCAAACGCAATTCGGCCGCGCCGATCAGCTTCTCGGTCGCGGCGGAAAGCGGCACCAGCACGCACACGAAGTCCGCTTCGGCCAGCAGTGTGGGCAACGGACACCATTTCGCACCGAACGCTTCCTCCGCGGCCACATTGCGCGAGCGGTTCGCATAGAGCACGTTCATCCCGAAGCCGTGCGCCGCGCGCCGGGCCACCGCGGCACCAATGCGGCCGAGGCCGATGATACCGAGCGTCTTGTGGTGCACGTCGACGCCGAATTGCGCAGGCCCCGACGAGCTCTGCCATTCACCGCGGCGGATGGAGGCGTCGAGTTCGGCGATGCGGCGCGCCGTGGCGAGGATCAACGCGAACATCAGATCGGCCGTCGTCTCGGTGACTTCCTCCGGGGTGTTGCACAGCACGATGCCGCGGCGCGTGAGGTCCGCCACGTCGAAGTCGTCGTAGCCGGCGGAGACGGTCGACACCACTTCGAGTTTGGGCGCAGCATCGAGAAATTCAGCGTTCAGCTTGAGCTTGTTGCCGATCGTGCCGTGCGCGTTCGCGAGTGCCGCGAGGAAGGCGTCGCGCTGGGTGTCGGCGTCGGCGCAGGTCACGTCGTATTGAGCTTCGAGGATGCGCAGGGCTGCGGCAGGCAGCTTGCGGTAGGCGACAACACTTTTTTTCATCGGGACATCCGGTTTGAAAAGAGAAAGGAGCACGTAGCCCAAAAAATGTTAACTTTGAGAAAGCGCTTACTTGCGGATCACTATAAGTCTCGTTAGAATCATCGTCAAGATTATCGATAATTTGATCAAGGGACATAGTGATGGCAGACAAGCTCGATAAAGCCCAGCCGGGCGTCGATACGCCGGACGTCGACGCGCCGCGCGGTTTGCGCAAAGGGTTGACCAATTACGGGGACGCGGGCTTTTCGCTGTTCCTGCGCAAGGCGTTTATCAAGGGCGCGGGTTACACCGACGACGCGTTGGCGCGGCCCATCGTCGCCATTGCCAACACCGGCAGCGCCTACAACCCGTGTCACGGCAACGCGCCGCAACTGGTCGAGGCCATCAAACGCGGCGTGATGCTGGCGGGGGGCCTGCCGGTCGAATTCCCCACCATTTCGATCGCGGAAAGCTTCTCGCATCCGACCAGCATGTATCTGCGCAACCTCATGTCCATGGACACCGAGGAGATGATCCGCGCGCAGCCGATGGATGCGGTCGTGCTGATCGGCGGCTGCGACAAGACTGTGCCCGCGCAACTGATGGGTGCCGCCGTCGCGGGCGTCCCCGCCATCCAGCTCGTGACAGGCGCGATGCTGACCGGCTCGCATCGTGGCGAGCGAGTGGGTGCCTGTACAGACTGTCGCCGCTTTTGGGCGAGCTTCCGCGGCGACCAGATCGACGCGGACGAAATCGATGCGGTCAACAACCAGCTGGTGGCGACGGTCGGCACCTGCTCGGTAATGGGCACCGCCAGCACGATGGCCTGCATCGCTGAGGCGATGGGCATCATGTTGCCGGGCGGCGCCTCGCCGCCGGCGGTCAGCGCCGACCGCATCCGCATTGCGGAGCGCACCGGCGCCCAGGCCGTCGCGATGATCGGCGCGAATCTCACGCCTGCGAAAATCCTCACGCCGAAAGCAATCGAAAACGCGCTGCGCGTGTTGCTGGCTATCGGCGGTTCGACCAACGGCATCATCCATCTGACTGCAATTGCCGGGCGTCTGGGCATCAAGATCGATCTCGACGCGCTCGACCGGATGGCACGCGAGACGCCGGTGCTGGTGGATCTGAAACCGTCGGGGCAGCACTATATGGAAGACCTGCATCGCGCCGGCGGACTCACTACCGTCATGCGCGAAATGAAGGGCCTGCTGCATCTCGATGCCTTGACCGTCACGGGCCGCACGCTGGGCGAAGAACTCGACGCGGCGCCCGCCAGCTTCGCGCAGGAGGTCGTGCGGCCGTTTGACAAGCCGATCTTTCCGCAAGGCGGCATCGCTGTATTGCACGGCAATCTGGCGCCGGGCGGTGCGATTATCAAGCAGTCCGCAGCGAATCCGGACTTGATGGAACACGAAGGCCGCGCCGTGGTGTTCGAGAATGCCGAGGACCTCGCGTTGCGCATCGACGATCCCGAGCTCGACGTCGAGGCGCATGACGTGCTCGTGCTCAAGCAGATCGGGCCGGTCGGGGCACCCGGCATGCCGGAAGCGGGCTATATCCCGATTCCGCGCAAGCTCGGAAGGCTTGGCGTGAAAGACATGGTGCGCATCTCCGATGGCCGCATGAGCGGCACCGCGGCGGGCACCATCGTGCTGCACGTGACGCCGGAGTCGGCGATTGGCGGTCCGCTCGCGATCGTGCGCACGGGCGACCGGATTCGCCTGAGTGTGGCGCAGCGCTCGGTGGAGCTGCTGGTGAGCGACGAGGAAATCGCCACACGTCTGGCGGCGCTGCCGCCGCGCGAAGCCGAACCGAACCTGCGCGGTTATCGAAAACTGTTTCTGACCACGATCACGCAAGCCGACGAAGGGTGCGACTTCGACTTTCTGAAAGCGCCGCAGACCGTAGCCACGGTGCCTGGAAACAAGCCGTGACGTCAGACCCGATCGGCAACGGTGCGGGGCAACAGCGGCCCAGTGCAGTTGCGCCGGTGCTGCGCGACCGCAATACCGATGAAACGATACGCCGTGTCGCGGACCAGCTCGAAGAAGAGATCGTGCTCGGCCTGCTGCATCCGCGCGAACGTCTGGTTGAAGACGACCTGTGCGAGCGCTTCAATCTGAAGCGTCATGTGGCGCGCCAGGTGCTGGGAGAAGTGGAGCGCCGTGGCCTGATCGAACGTCGCAGGCATGTCGGCGCGCTGGTCAAGTCGTTCACCGCAAGCGAAGTGACGCAGTTGTACGCGTTGCGTGAGCTGCTGGAGACCGACGCGGCGAGCCGGATTGTTTTCCCTGTCGACGCCGCGAAGCTCGCGGAACTGGAAACGTTGCAGGCGCAACATGACGCCGCTGCGCAGGCAGGCGATCTGCGCCGCGTTTTTCGCGTCAACATGGCGTTCCATCGGGCGTTTTTCGCGTTATCGGGCAACCAGGTGCTCGTCGATGCGATTCATGAATATGAGCGGCGCACGCACGCGATCCGCTCCGTATCGATCGTATTTCCGGTCTATCTGGAGAAAGCGCGCGCCGAACATCATCAGATGATCGATGCGTTGCGGCGCGGCGATCGCGACGATCTGATCGCGCTGTGCCGCGCGCATCTCGTGCCGTCCCGCGACGCCTATCTCAACGCGTATCACCAGCGCTCGGCCGCGGCCGCGGCGTTTGACTTATCGACACCGAATGGAGACATCGAATGAAACGGGTTTTGATTACCGGCGCAGCTGGCCATATTGGCCGGGTATTGCGCGCCGGCTTGCGTGGCCAATATCAGTTGCGTCTCGCGGACATCGCGCCGCAAGCTGAAGCAGGCGAGGGCGAAGAAATCGTCACGGCCGACATTACCCGGCTAGAGGATCTGTTGCCGGTGATGCAGGGTGTCGACGTGGTCGTGCATCTGGCCGGCATTCCGGACGAGGACCGTTGGGAGAAGATCCGCGACATGAACATCGAAGGTTGTTACAACGTCTTCGAAGCCGCGCGGCAGGCTGGCGTCAAACGCGTGGTGTTCGCGAGCTCCAACCATGCAGTGGGCTTTCACCGGCGCGACCGGATGATCGACAATGCCGTCGCGCCGCGGCCGGACAGCCGCTATGGCGTATCGAAGGTGTTCGGCGAAGCGCTTGGACGGATGTACGCGGACAAGCACGGCATGTCGGTCGCATGCATGCGGATCGGCTCGTTTCGTCCCGACAACACGCCGACGGCGCCGCGGCACCTGTTCACGTGGATCAGTCATCGCGACATGGTGCAACTGACGAAGCGCTGCATCGACTACCCCGACTATCATTTCCTGATCGTGTATGGCGTCTCGGGCAATGCGCGTAACCGCTGGGACAACGCGAATGTGCGGCGGCTCGGTTATGCGCCGGAAGACAACGCCGAACAGTATGCCGCCCAGATCGCGGCAACAGGGCAAACCGAAGACGCGCGTGAGGCGCTGTTTCACGGTGGCTTTGGCTGTCTCGTCGAGTTCGACGGCGATCCGCAGCGGATCGACTAGTCCGGCACTCTGACCCGGCTATCGTCATTGCTGGCTGCCGCACGTTATAGAATGCGGCACAGGGATGGCGCGATGGTGCGCCTCGACTCCGGGCAGGGTGCAAGTTGACCACAGACACTAAGAAAAGAGCGCCGCGTCGCAAATCGAATGCGATTTCCGTCATGGATGTGGCTCGCGCAGCGGGCGTTTCAACAGCGACGGTTTCGCGCGTATTGAATGGCAACGCAACGGTTGCCGCCGAGCTGCAGACCCGCGTACGCGACATCGCGCGCGATCTTGGCTATACGCCACATGCGGCCGCGCGTGCGTTGGCGTCGCAGAAGTCCAAGACGATCGGCGCGGTGATCCCATCGCTGGAAAACCAGAACTTCGCGATCGGCGTGTTCGCGCTGCAAAAGCGCATCGGCGAAGCCGGCTATACGTTGCTGCTTGGATGCTCGTATTACGATCAGGAAGACGAACTCAAGCAGGTGCGCGCCCTGATCGCGGACGGCATCGCCGGCTTGATGCTCGTTGGCCGTAGCCACTCGCCCGCGCTCTATGAACTGATCGAAAAGGAACAGATTCCGCTCGTCAACGGCTGGACCGTCGATCACGACCATCCGTATGTCGGTTTCGATAACGTTGCGGTCGGGCGGCGCCTCGCCGAATATCTGCTCGAGCTCGGGCATACCCGCTTCGGCATGATTACGCAAATGACGCAGCACAGCGATCGTGCGGCTGATCGCATCATCGGCGTGCGCGCGGCGCTACAGTCGCGCGGGCTGCAGTTGCGCCACGAGCATCTGATCGAGATGCCGCACAAGATCATTGAAGGCCAGATGGCAATGAAGGCGCTGATGAACGGGCCCGAGCGTCCGACGGCCGTGATCTGCGGCACCGATCTGTTGGCAGTCGGCGCGCTGGCGGAAGCGCGCGAGGCGGGTATCGACGTGCCGGGCGACCTGTCGATCGCGGGCATCAACGATATTGAATTCTCGAGCTTTACGTCTCCGCCACTCACCACCATGCGGCTCGCCGCCGATGAAATCGGTGCGCGCAGCGCCGAGTATCTGCTCGCACGGATCGAAGGGCGGCCCGTAAGTTCGCAGTACATCGTGCCGACCGACCTGATCGTGCGCGGTACGACTGCACGTCCTCGCAACAGTTAAGAGGCTGTAGTACGACGTTTTGCGCAAAACACTTTCTCAATGCACGGCCCCAAATCTGCCCGTCAAAGTAAGCGCTTTCTATTGAACTCACAAGTGAAGTGCCATAAGATGCCTGATACCCTAGGATATCAAGCAGCGAAGCATCGTTCGTAGCGGCCCTTTAAAGAAAGCGATTACTTGTATCGCCCGTGTTCGGCCGCTGAGCGCAAATTTTTTAGAAGGCAGTGTCCGATGACTGAGGCGATGAGCAAAAACGTGAGCGGGCCAGTGATCCGCTTGCATCCCGCCGACAACGTGGTAATTGCGCGCATCGACGTGGCAATCGGTACGCCGGTTCCAGCCGAAGACTTTGTTTGCCGCAGCCAGGTGAGCGCGGGCTACAAGATCGCAGCGAAGCCCATCAAAAAAGGCGAGCCGGTTCGCAAATACAACGTGGTGATCGGTTTTGCCGCGATGGATATTGCGCCCGGCACGATGGTGCATAGCCATAACGTCGAGTTCCGCGAGTTCGACCGGGACTACGCGTTTGGCGCGGATTACCAGCCCGTGGAGATGGTGCCCGAAGCGCAACGCGCCACGTTCCAGGGCATCGTGCGCGACAACGGCGAGGTTGCTACGCGCAACTACATCGGCGTGTTGTCGACAGTCAATTGTTCGGCGACGGTCGCACACCGGATCGCCGAATGGTTCACGCCGGAACGGCTGGCGGATTACCCCAATGTCGACGGCGTGGTCGCGTTCACTCACTCGATCGGTTGCGGCATGGAGATGAGCGGCGAGCCGATGGCGTTGCTGCGTCGAACGATGGCGGGTTACGCGCGGCATCCCAATCTCGCCGCGGCGCTAATCGTCGGGCTGGGATGCGAGCGCAATCAGCTGGCCGGGCTGATGGATCAGGAAGAGCTGAAGGTTGATTCGCGGCTGCACACCTTCATCATGCAGGAGAATGGCGGCACCCGCCGGACCATCGAGGCCGGCGTGGCTGCGGTCCAGGCCCTGCTGCCCGACGCGAATCGCGTGAAGCGCACGACGGTTCCCGCGAGCCACCTGAAGATCGGCCTGCAATGCGGCGGCTCGGACGGCTTTTCGTCGATCACGGCCAATCCTTCGCTGGGCGCAGCGATGGACCTGCTGGTCCGTCATGGCGGCACGGCCATCCTCTCCGAAACACCTGAAATCTACGGCGTGGAACATACGCTCACGCGGCGCGCGGTCAGCCGCGAAGTCGGCGAAAAGCTGGTTGCGCGGATCCGTTGGTGGAAAGACGAGTATTCGGTCGGTCGAGACGTTCAGATCAACGGCCAGGTCAGCCCTGGCAATCAGGTGGGCGGACTCGCGAACATCTTCGAAAAGTCGATTGGATCCGCGATGAAAGGCGGCACTGGCCCGCTGATGGAAGTGTATCGATACGCCGAGCGGGTGAAGCAGGCTGGACTCGTTTTCATGGACACACCTGGTTTCGACCCCGTCTCGGCGACGGGTCAGATTGCTGGCGGCGCGAATCTGATTGCCTTCACTACAGGCCGCGGTTCGATGTTCGGCGCCAAGCCCGTGCCCTCGCTGAAGCTCGCCACCAACACGCCGATGTACGACCGTCTCACCGAAGACATGGATCTGAACTGCGGCGGGATTCTGGATGGTGTTGCGTCGATTCGCAGCACGGGCCAGAAAATCTTCGACGCGATTCTTGCCGCCGCGTCGGGCGAGCGAACAAAGAGCGAAATGCTCGGGCTAGGCGACCACGAATTCGTGCCGTGGCAGATCGGCATCATGAGTTGAGTTTTTCAATCGGCTTCCTGCCAGGCCTGCCAACAAGTCGTACCTCCATGGCATTCGTTAGAAGTGCCAGATAACAAAATCCGTCACCCCGACTTATACGGAATAGAGACAACATGAAGACTGGGAAGTATCGCTACGTTGTCGCCTTGCTGCTGTTTATTGCGGGTGCGATCAATTACATGGACCGCGCCGCGCTTGGTGTGGTCGCACCTATCATCAACAAGCAGCTGGGCCTTTCTCCGTCGCAACTCGGCGTGGTGTTCAGCAGTTTCTTCTTCGGCTATTCCATCTTTGCATTTGTCGGCGGCCAACTCGCCGACAAGTACGGACCGCGCCGCGTTTTCTCCTGGGCGATGGGGACGTGGTCGATTCTCTGCGGATTGACCGCAGCCGCGACCGGCTTCGGCACGCTGCTCATTTCCCGGGCGCTGTTCGGCTTCGGCGAAGGTCCAATGAATTCGACGACCAACCGGACCATCACCAACTGGTTTCCCCGGCATGAGACCGCAACCATGGTCGGCTTTACGTTTTCGGGCCAGACGGTAGGCAGTGCGATCGCCGGGCCGGTGGTCGGGCTGATTGCCATCGCTTACGGTTGGCGCACGTCGTTTGTGATCATCGCGGCGCTCGGGCTGACGTGGATCGTCGCATGGCGCATATTCGCGACCGACAAGCCGGCGCAAAGCGCGCGGGTTGGCGCGGCCGAACGCGAGATGGTCGAAGCGAGCCGCGGCGCGGCGCATCCGGCAGAGGGCGGCGACGAAAGCACGCCGTTGCGCAGCTACCTGTTTCGTCCGAGCACGCTCGCACTTGGCGTCGGCCTGTTCGCGGTGAACTACACGCTGTTCGTGTTCATCTCGTGGATGCCGAGCTATTTCACCAACGCGCTGCATCTGGACATGAAGCACATGAGTATCCTGAGCGCGGTGCCGTGGGCATGCGGCGGGATCGGCTACTTTGGCGGCGGCCTGCTTGCCGATGCGTGTTTCAAGCGTATGAGCAACAAGCTGCTGGCGCGCAAGCTCTCGGCGACTGTGCCGCTCGCGCTGTCGGGTCTCGCTCTGCTCGGTGTTAGCGTGGTCGATTCCGTGATCCCCGCAGTACTGCTCGTAGCGTCCGCCGTTCTGTTCCTGACGGCTTCGTCGCAAGCGTGCTGGGCCACCATGCATGAGCTTGTGCCAGGCAGGCATCTGGGCGGCGTAAGCGGCTTTGTTCACCTGATGAGCAATATTTCGGGCATCGTCGGTCCGACCATGATGGGTCTGGCGGTCCAGTACTTCGGCGGTTACAGCAGCGGCTTCGTGCTCGGCGCGGCGGTCGATCTGGTCGGCGTGCTGGCAATGCTGCTGGTCATCGGCCGGCGAGGGGCAGCCACTGCGGAAGATACGCAGACGAAGGCTGCCTGAGCGGTCGTTGCCGCAGATCAACGGCGAGGCCTTACCGTATGTGAAGCAACACGGACCGGTGGCGTGTTGCTCGCGGTACCGTTGGTCCGGAATTCATGACGCCGCCTCAGCGCGCACTCGCGGCATGAACTAACGCATATCCGAGGCCCTGCCTCATTTCCGCAAATGTCATTTGCGAAGGCGGTCATTTTGCCGCTGCTCACCTCATGGCAAGATTTGAGTATCGATAATTGGTACAACGAATCTAAGAGGCGGGAACATCGTAATGGACGAGCAGGAAAGAGCGTTGGGCGGTCAGCCGGCCCGACATGCTCCATCGCGGCGCAGGATGATTGTCGGAAAGCGTCGGCGAAACTGGCTACCACAAGCCCAACGGACAGTTGACGCCGCAGGAAGCATGGTCATTTAGCGCAGGGGCTGTGGTGTGCCGCCTGTTTCTATCCTGTTCTGGAGTGCAAATTGTTTAAATTCTTTGACCTTCAAAAAATTATCGGCCAATTCCCTGACGAGGCAGATAGCACAATCGTCGACACCTATCTCACCGACGAACCATCCGCGAGCTCAAGACTTTTTCGTGTTTATTATCCAATCCCTCGCCATTACCACGAAACGTGCGAAGAGCATCTTTACCTCCTGACCGGGAAGGTCACCTTTGCGATCGAGGACGAGGCGCCTCGCGTCCTTACTGCGGGCCAGCTCGTCACCTTCGAGCGGAACACCGTACACGCAATAACGGAAATACTGGAGTCGCCAGCGGTCTTTTTTACCGTGGACGCTCCGCGTCGTGTACCGACCGATGTTGTGTATGTAAATCCCGATGACGCACATATTCGACCTTTTGTGACTCACCTGGAAGATATCTGAAGGTCAGCGCGTGACGAAGCCTGTTGCGCATGAAACTTGAGAGAGAACTCGGTCGAGCCGGCGAAAGCCGTATCAATGTAAGGAACAGAGATCCAATGCAAAATTTTACGTTTCATAACCCCACCCGCATTATTTTCGGCGAAGGCCAGATTGCTGCACTTGATGCCCATGTACCGCGCGAAGCGCGCGTGCTGATCACTTGTGGCGGCGGCAGCATCAAGAGCAATGGTGTGCTCGCGCAAGTGCAGGCGGCGCTCGGGGAGCGTGCCTCGTTCGTATTCGAAGGTATCGAACCCAATCCAACTTACGAAACCTTGATGCAAGCGGTTGCTGTCGCACGCGAACGGAACATCGACTTTCTGCTGGCTGTCGGGGGCGGCTCCGTGATTGATGGCACCAAATTCATCGCAGCCGCGCTGAAGTTCAATGGCGAGCCGTGGGACATCCTGGCGAGGCAGGTCGAAGTGCATGAGGCGATGCCGTTCGGTAGTGTTCTGACGCTGCCCGCGACCGGCTCTGAAATGAACAATGGCGGTGTCATCAGCCACCGCGCGAAAGGCGACAAGTTGCCGTTTCGCAGTGAAGCGACGTATCCGGTCTTTTCGGTGCTGGATCCGACGACGACCTATTCGCTGCCAGTCCGGCAAATCGCCAACGGTGTGGTCGACGCGTTCGTGCATATCGTCGAGCAATACCTGACCTATCCGGTCGATGCAAAGGTGCAGGATCGTTTTGCCGAGGGCTTGTTGCTCACGTTGACTGAAGTGGGTCCACAAGCATTGGCCGAGCCGAATAACTATGCCGTGCGCGCCAACCTGATGTGGACCGCGACGCTGGCGTTGAACGGCTTGATCGGGGCCGGTGTGCCGCAGGATTGGGCGACGCACATGCTCGGTCACGAGATTACCGCGCTGCATGGCCTCGATCATGCGCAAACGCTGGCAATCGTGCTTCCGGCAATGCTGACCGTGCGCAAGGAGCAGAAACGCGCGAAGTTGCTGCAGTATGCCGAGCGTGTATGGAACATCACCGAAGGCAGCGAGGAAGAACGCATCAGCGCGGCGATCACAGCGACCCGCGTGTTCTTCGAGAGAATGACCGTCGGTACCCGCCTGCGTGATTACAAGATTGGCGGCCAGACCGTCGCCAAGCTGATCGCGAAACTGGAAGAACACGGGATGACGGCGTTGGGCGAACGCGGCGATGTGACGCCCGAGGTCAGCCGCCGAGTGTATCAACTTGCGGTCTGAGCAGGCCCGTGTCCGTCTGGCGCATTACTTTGGAATGTCACTATGAAGATCGGATTTATTGGCCTTGGCTCCATGGGCGCCGCAATCGCAGCGAACCTCATCGAGTCAGGACATGAAGTACATGTTTTCAACCGTACCCCGGCACGCGCTGAACGGTTGCGCGAAGCGGGCGCAAGGGTTGCGGCCAGTCCCGCGGGTGCAGCACGGTCGGCCGACGTTGTGTTTACGATGGTGGCCGACGATGCTGCGCACACAGCCGTGACGTTCGGCGAAGCGGGTATCGCCACGACGCTGAAGCCGGGCGGGGTACACATCTCGATGAGCACGATCAGCGTCGCAACGGCACAGGACCACGCAACGAAGTATCGCGAAGCAGGTCTGGGCTTCGTGTCGGCGCCCGTTTTTGGCCGACCCGACGCCGCCGCGGCACGCAAACTCTTTATCATGGCCGCGGGCGCCGACGAGCATCTCAAGGTCGCCGTTCCGCTTCTTGAAGGCCTTGGGCAGTCGGTCGGCATCGTCGGCTCGGATCCTTCTCAAGCGAACCTCGTCAAGCTGATCGGCAATTTCATGCTGTCCGTGATCATCGAAACGCTGGGCGAAGCGTGCGCGGTAGCGGGCAAGGCAGGCCTTGACCCGATGCATCTCGTTGAATTGCTGACCAGTGCAAATTTCAACGCAGCGCCGTACAAGATCTACGGCCCGCTGATTGCATCGCAGCGCTTCCAGCCGCCCGGCTTTGCTTTGCCTCTTGGTCAGAAAGACAACCGGCTGATGCTGGCGGCCGCCGAGTCGCTTGGGGTCCCCCTGCCGCTTGCCAGCCTCGTCCACGACCGATTCCTCACGTTACGGTCGCAAGGTCTCGGTGCGGAGAGCGACTGGTCCGCGGTCGCACTGTGCGCGTTGTCCGACGCGGGCTTGAACAAGCAGCAGCCCGGCGCGTGAGGCCGCCGGACAAGCCTGCGAAGCGCCGATCAGACCCGGCGCCATGCACGCTTGTCCGGATCTGAAAGTTGCAGGTCAACCGGACCCATCCCGAACACCGCGACGACGACCGGCTCTTTCACATGCCGTGGCACGCCATCGTAGTGCGGCGTGCGCGCGGCACGTTTGACAAAGCCACCAGCCGGGACCGGCACCGCGTCTTGAGGTGCGAAATCAGGACCGCTGTTGACCCACCAGGTGCCTGACACTACGACCTGGATCCGATCGGTCGCGTACGAATGCGGTGCGCTGAACCAACCGGGATTCCATTTCATCATCACGAGATACAAGCCAGGTTTGTTGACATCGCCGTAGAGCGGTGCCATCTCGCCGCTGTGTGGCGGGCCGGCTGTCGAAGGCTTGAAAGTGATCTGTTCTCGCGGCAGTACGAATGTCTCATGGGCGTCGATCGGACTGGCATGCGCCATCTCAGGTGCGAATGCACTGATCATGGACGTTAGCAGAATCAGGCGGCGGTTCAGGTCGATGGGTTCCATGAAGAGCTTTTCCTTGAGTAGCGATTTGTCGCGGAGGTCATGAGTGTCGCGGGACGAACAGGGCAAGCCGATTCGTCAACTCCGATAGATGACCAATCACACTAAAGGATCCCAAGCAGGGGATGAAGATCCCGATGCACAAAAGATCGTTTCTAAAAAAGGGGAAGTGCCGGCCCGCGATTGGGCTCCCCGTTTCTGCCGTGTACCGCGAACGCAGGACACACCCATTTGTGCAAAGGTGATATCGATGCCGGGCACTTCTGCCGCCAATGCTCCGCACCTATAGTCAGATCAGCTCTCGAACGCACGTCACATCGCTTCGATCGGACCTGCGCGAAGCTTCCCTCACTTTCAGGAGCAGACCATGTTGACCAGAACGCTCTCACCGGACTCTGTCGAAACCGCGACCGCGAACCAGGACGCCGAGTACTTCGAGTACACGTCATCAGCCAATCCGATCGGCGCGAAGCTCATCTCGCGCGTGCCATTCCGCAATTTTTCGCCTTCGCTGTACGCAGAGGGCGCCACTCGGATTGTGCCGCTCGACCTCTCCGCGGAACTGGGTTGCCCCAGCCCCGCGACCGGTCCAGGCTTGAGCGCCAATTTCCTGCGCATCAACGCAAGAGACGCATTGACGCTCGCCCCGAACGCCACGTCGCAGCTTTGCTATGTCATCAGCGGGGCCGGCAGCGTGACGCAGGGCGAGACCCGCTTCCCGTTCGCGCAAGGCGATTTCTTTACCCTGCCGGGCGGCGATGATGCTGTGCTGTCCGCCAACGCGACGGCCACGCTCTATTACGTCAACGACGCGCCGCTGCTCACCTATCTGGGTACGACCGGCGTCCAGGCGCGCTTTGCGCCGACGCTCTATCCGGCCGCCCAGGCGCAGGCAGAATTGCGCAAGGTCGCGGAAGAAGCCAATGCGGGGCGCCGCAACCGCATCAGCGTGCTGATGGGCAATGTCAACTTCCCGCAAACGCGAACGGTCACGCACGTGCTATGGGCCATGTTCGGCATAGTCCCACCCAACTCGATTCAGAAGCCGCACCGCCACCAGTCGATCGCACTCGACTTCATCGCTGGGGGCGCCCCGGGCGTCTATACGCTGGTGGGTACCGAACTGGACGAGAACGGCAATATCGTGGATCCGACCCGCGTCGATTGGGAAGCCGGGATGGCCTTCGTCACGCCGCCGGGATACTGGCATGCGCATTTCAATGAAACGAACGAAAACGCTTATGTGATTCCGATTCAGGATGCCGGCTTGCAGACCTGGCTGCGCACGCTCGACATCCGCTTTGCGCGTTAAGGCTGAAGCTCCAGTGCGAGTCCGTCGTCCCAGTACGGCGGCTCGCCGATCGCCTCTGCATAGAAGTCGACAAACGAGCGCACCTTCGACGACACGATCTTCTTCGGCGGATAGACCGCCCAGATAGCCGGTTCGGCCTTGCCTGTGCGTGCTTCCCATTCGGGGAGGGCGTGGATCAGCCTCCCTTCGCGTACGGCTGTGCCCGCGAGCCAGGTCGGCAGGAGGGCGATACCGCATCCCGAAAGCGCGAGGTCGAGCACAGCCTCGGAGTCGTTTCCGCGCAACCGGCCTTTCAATCCGACCAGTGTCTGCTCCAGGGCAGCTTTGGGACTTCCCGTGCGGGTGAGAAACCACTTGTCAGCGGGTGGCAGCGACAGGCGGAGTGATTCGTGAGCCTCAAGATCAGCAGGGACGGACGGCATACCGTTTCGATCGAAATATTTCGGACTGCCGCAGACGATCCGCCGATGGGGTGCGAGACGTCTGGCCATTAATGAAGAATCGGACAAGACGCCGATGCGAATGGCTAAGTCAATCCCGGCATCGATCATGTTCAGGGTCTCGCCGGTCAGCACGAGGTCGAGGTCAATGTCCGGGTACCGGGTCATGAATGCTGGCAGGTGCGGCACGACATGCCGCCGCCCGAATGCGGATGGCATCGTCACGCGCAGCAGGCCCTGCGGCGTGCTATTCAAGGACGACGTGGCCTGCCGGGCGTCGTCGAGTGCTTCGAGTGCCAGGATCGCGCGCTCACGAAATACCCTGCCGCCCTCTGTCAGCACCAGACCCCGTGTCGAGCGATTGAAGAGGGCGATGCCGAGATCCTTTTCGAGGTCGCTCACATACCGCGAGATGGTCGAGGTCTTGACCGTCATTTCACGCGCAGCTTTGCTGAAGCTCTGCAGTTCCGCCGCACGGACGAAAGCGTGTACCGCTGAAAAATAGTCCATTTTTTGGGGTGCAAATCGAACTTGCTGGAACGGGCCCGGTTCGCACGCCATTGCGTGGCTCAATGAAACGGGCATGGTGCCGCTGGCACTGCGCCACGCGACGCGCTCCGGGACGGCAAGTGCGCTCATTGTATCGCGCCCGCCTGGCGTAGTGCGTCCGCTGCAGACGTGTTGTGTTGCGCGAGGGCCATTTGCAGCGCGGTCCCTCCGCGCGCATCGACGTGGTTGACGTTCGCACCGTGCGCCACGATTGTCGTAGACGCTGAGAATGAGCGCCGTGTAGCCCTCAGCCGTCTTCGTTTCGAGGGGAAAATGGGCGTCGACCAACAACGCTAAGTAATCCTTTGCGATTAACACAATGAAACGATCGTGGCGAGAAGCGTGTGATGCCGGTCAAGTGGGCTGCGTGCCTGCTAGCGGCTTCACGGCTGACTGTGCTGCCCGGGGGTACGCGTTTTCGTCGAACCATCTGTTCTGGCGCTTAACGGTTGACCATCCGCTTGGGCAGCGTCAGGGCAAGGGCGCCCACTAAAAACATGCTGATCGCGAGTGCGATCACGGCCAGTAGCGTCGAATGAGTCGCGTCGATGATCCCGCCGATCAGGTACGGACTGACAAACCCGGCAAGATTGCCCACCGAATTGATCACGGCGATTCCTGAAGCGGCCGCGGCACCGGTCAGCATTGCGGTCGGCAGCACCCAGAACTGTGTCATGGTGACTAACACAGCTGCCGTCGCTACCGTAAGTGCGATTGTGGCGAGCATTGCCTCGTGCATGAATACGGCGCTTGCGATCCAGCCTAGCGTGCCTGCCAATGCCGGGATCGTGATATGCCAACGCCGTTCCTGGTGTGCATCGGAGTGGCGGCTCACGAGCAGCATGGCAACCACCGCAACGGCATAGGGCAGCGCCGTAAGCAGCCCCACACTGAGTGGATTGCTGACGCCGGTGTTCCTGATCAGCGTCGGCAAATAGAAACCCACACCGTATAGGCCCATCATGTTGAAAAAATACAGCATGCACATCAACCAGACACGCGGGTTGGTGAAACCGTCGCGCGTCCTGTGCGACCGTACGCCCTGGCGGTCGTCTGCCAGGTTGCGCGCAAGCAGCGCTTTTTCATTAGCGCTGAGCCAGCGTGCGCTCTCGACGTTGTTATCCAGAAAGAGAAGCACGACAATCCCCATCACCAGTGAGGGAATTGCTTCTATCAGGAACAGCCACTGCCAGCCGGCCAGATTGTGTGCGCCGGAAACTGAATTCATGATCCAGCCGGACAGGGGCGCACCCACCACTCCAGCAATGGGAATTCCGGTGATGAATAGCGCGAGAATGTTTGCACGCCGGCGCGCCGGGTACCAGTACGTCAAATACAGGATCACGCCAGGGAACAGCCCCGCTTCAGCGAGACCCAACACGAAGCGCAGCGCGTAGAACATCGTCGGCGTTTTGACGAACAGGGTCACTGCCGAGACGATGGACCAGGTGATCATCACACGCGCAATCCAGAGTCGCGCCCCGACGCGATGCAACAGTATGTTGCTCGGCACTTCGAAAAGAAAATATCCGAGGAAGAAGATTCCGGCGCCCAGCCCATAAACCGTTTCGCTAAACTTCAGATCCGCGAGCATCTGGATCTTCGCAAAGCCGACGTTGACGCGGTCGAGATAGGCAACCACGTAGCACATGAACAGCAACGGTACGATACGCCGCGTCACCTTTTCGTATATCGAATCGTCATCCATGGCCGAAGATGCTGCGTCTGACGCGAGTATCCCGTTAGCCCGTACCATGCTGTTTCCTTGAACCGAGTAATGCCATTGACAGGTATAGATGCTCCGACCGAATTGCCAGGCATGCACCGCGCTAAAGCAAAGCAGAGTAGGGGCTGGCGAAGCATTGCGAAAGTTACCCGTTACGCAAAACAGTTGTGCGTAACGGGGTTCGCGCCATTCAGATCAACCTTGA
This sequence comes from Paraburkholderia phenazinium, assembly GCF_900141745.1. Classification (NCBI taxonomy): domain Bacteria; kingdom Pseudomonadati; phylum Pseudomonadota; class Betaproteobacteria; order Burkholderiales; family Burkholderiaceae; genus Paraburkholderia; species Paraburkholderia phenazinium. The sequence goes on from NZ_FSRM01000002.1 coordinate 2,379,846, forward strand.
ACAGCGATGCGGGATCATTCAGGCGTCGCCTGACTTGCGATGCAATCGTTGCCGGCATCGGCGGTGCTTCGCCCAAAGCTTGCAAGCGCGGCCAGACCGAGCAGGGCGAGCGCACTGCCAAGCAGGAAATCGTCGGGGACACCGACCGAGTCGACGATGGTCCCACCCACCAGAGAACCCACCGCGATGGCGACCTGAATGATGCTGACAAATAGCGCCGAGCCCGCCTCCGGCAGATCGGGGGTCGCGCGCTGAATCCACACGCTGAAACAAAGCGGCAGCGCGCCGAATGAAATTCCCCACGCGAGTACGTCAACCGTGATCGCCAGTTGCGAGTGCCTTAGCAAAGGCATCGACAAAAGTGCGAACATCAACAGCGACACCATGGTCGCGAGAGATGCCTTCAGACTTCGGTTGACCGTGCTCGAAACGATGAAGTTGGAGAAGAAGCCAATGATGCCGAACCCCAGCAGCAACCAGGTAATGGTCGACATGCTGAAACTGGCGTTATGCAGCAGAAACGGCGTGATGTAGGTATAAGAACAGAAGTGAGCGCCGAACACGAGCGCCACCATCAGCATGCTTCTACGCGGATAAGGGCGCCGTATCAGCGAGACCAGGTCGGCAAACCGCAGCGCGGCACTCGATGGCAAGGACGGTACCAGCAACAGTTGCGCGACGAACGCGACAGCAACCAGCACACCGGTGGCCATGAAGGAAAAGCGCCAGGATGAGAAGCCGGCGATCAACGTACCAAGAGGCACGCCAATCACCGTAGCGCACGTCACGCCGGTCAATATCATCGCGGTTGCCCTGGCCGCATCTTTGGGCTGTACGAGCCGCCCAGCAGCGGCAATCGCCAGCGTCCAGAAGCCTCCCAATGCGGCCCCCAGCAGCGCGCGACCTATCAGCATGACGGCGAAATTGGGTGCGAAGGCCGATAACAGATTGGACGCCAACAACAGTCCCGTTAACAACAGAAAGACATGACGGCGGTCCATACGTCCCGCTCCCAGCATGAGCCCTGGCGCGGAGACAGCAGCAATGACACCAGGTACGGTGACCATCAGTCCAGCGGTGCCCGGCAGGACGTCCAGTTCTTTGGCGACGTGTGGCAATAAACCGACCGGCAGAAACTCCGTGGTGACGAATGCAAATGCACCCAGCGCTACGGCCCCGACGGAAAGCCATTGGCGTAAAGACGACGAATCACCGTTCTCCGGCGCGGGCATGCCCGCCGGCAGATTGCTCTCTACCAACATAGTATTGTTTGTCCCTTGCGGACACTGATTGAAGTGATGCGGATTTGCGGTGCAAATCCAACGCATCATCGGGTTCTGATGAAAACGCCTGGCGTCAGGCGTCCGGGGTGCTGTCTTGAATGACGCACCACCATACCATTGCATTATTTCCCTTGCCGATGCGCTGCCAAAGGCATGACTTGGGGTAGGGGTACTAGAGGGTGAAGCGAGTGTGGGTGAGATCCTCGCACACCTGCCACAAGCGCGCGGCGTTGGCGGTATTGCCTGCCTGGGCGGCAACGTTCGCTTCGCCGACGCTGCTGCCGCGTGCCTCCAGCCATCCTTGCGGACCATAGTAGCCGCCGTCGCGGACATCGGCTGCGGTGGCCGCATAGAGAGTTGGCAGGGCGCCTGCATCATCGGTGTTGAACATGGCGCCGATGGCAACCCCCAGGAGGTCTCGCGCCGCTCTCGAGATGGCGGAGCGATCGCCACCGCGAAACAGGTTCGTCTTCGCGACGCCGGGATGAGCGGCGACTGACATCACGCGCGAGTTTGCTGCGCGCAAACGACGGTCGAGTTCAAAAGCAAACATCAGATCCGCGAGCTTGGACTGCCGGTAGGCTTGCATCGGCGAATACTGCCTCGTGGATTGCAGGTCATTGAAGTCGATCTGGCCTTGTTTGTGTGCGATCGAAGCGATCGTGACCACACGCGGCCGCTCGGACGATCCGGTCGCGGCCTGTTCCAGCGCCGGCATCAGGAGCGCGGTCAACGCGAAGTGGCCAAGCACGTTGGTGCCAAACTGCAGCTCGAAACCGTCGGCGGTTTCGAGGCGCTTCGGCGGCGCCATGACGCCCGCGTTGTTGACGAGAATATGAAGCGGGCGTTGCGCGGCGAGTTCCTGCTGCGCGAACTGATGCACGGACGCGAGGCTGGCGAGATCGACAAGCGCCAGTTCGGCGTGCGCTCCGGGTACGTCGGCGTTCAGACGGGCTAACGCATCCTCACCGCGTTGTTTGTCGCGGCATGCCAGCATTACCTGCGCACCTTTGCGAGCCAGCATCAATGCCGCGTGGTAGCCGATCCCGCTGTTCGCTCCAGTGATGAGAATGCGTTTGCCGGCCTGCGATGCAATGTCGGCGGTGGTCCACGGTGTATTCATATCGATCCGCGCAGGGTAGTGGGACTCAACATTGAGACTACCACTAGTCGGACATAAAAAAGTCCCGCGTAAGACGGGCGGGGCAAATCGATACCAAGGCACTCTGCACGATGCACGTGTGCCGGCAAATCTCGCCAATCGCGGCTATGATTTGATGCGGCGATCGGCGCCGAAACCCTCCAGGAGACTACCCACATGATCCATGTCTTTGCTACGATCACCGCCCACCCCGGCCAGCGTGAAGCCGTGCTGGCACTCTTTAACGCGAACCGTCCGGCGGTGCTGGCGGAAGCGGGATGCATCAGTTACGAGGCGGTGGTCGACGTCCCCGACTTCGGCGGATTTCAGACACCGCTCGGCAACGACACGTTTGCTGTCGTCGAACGATGGGAAAGCGCCGAAGCGTTGAAGGCGCACGCAGCTGCGCCGCACATGGCCGAATATGCGGGCAAGACTCGCTCGCTGCTCGCGAGCCGCGTCATCAATGTGCTGCACGCGTATTGATTGCGCGATTGACCTGCGCTTAACGAGGCAGCGTCGACAGATACGCGGCTGCGGCTTCGATCTGCGCATCAGTCAATTGCGCCGCGACCGCAGTCATTGACCCAGGCTTGACGGCGCCGCTCTTCGCGCGCGCCTGAAACTCATGCAACCGCGCGACTGTGAAACTCGCAGGCTGACCCGCAATGCTGGGAAAGCGCGCGCCATTGCCGGTTCCGCCGGCTGCGTGGCAAGAGAAACAGGCGGCGAGGCCAGTGCCGCCACCCATTTGCGCGAGTTGCCGTCCAGCTTCCGCCTGCGCGGCTTGTGGAGGCTCCGCGGCATGCGCGAGCGGTGGCTTCTGTGTAGCAAAGTATTGGGCCAGGTCGTGCATGTCGCTGTCGGACAGATTGTGCGCGACGGCTTGCATGACCGGGCTTGCACGGGTGCCATCCTTGAACATCGCTAACGCGTGCGCCATGTAGTCGGCGTTCTGTCCTGCGAGTCTGGGGATTGCAGATGCCGGCGAGCCTTCTCCCGCGGCGCCGTGGCACGCGGCACATGTCGCTACGAGGCCGCTGTGGGGATCGGAAGGGGGCGTAGATGCTGCGAAGGCGCGCGGGGCGCCGAGCAGATTCAGGCCTGCGACTAGCGTGATCGCAGCAAACGCGCGAACGGATACTGCAGATGTCTTGCGCGTTGACTCCGCATGCGGCCAGACAGCGTACGAAAGCACATTGGCGATGCGACGGAGCGGGTGACCTTGCCGGTCATGCGGGCGGGCGGACCGCTTCGAGGGGGTAATGCATGGCATGGGATATCTTGCGCTGGAGACGGGGGGAGATTCATTATTTCCGAGGTCCCCAGCGCAGGTATAGTTGGAAGTTTCGATTGCCTCTATTGAGGATTCCTATAGAGCGCCATTAATCGAATCTCAGCGTGTCACCGTCCGCTCGATCTGGCAATTTCCGCTTCGTAACGGGCCTTCGTTTCGGCGTTGGGCGGATAGAGGCCGGGTAGTGCGGCGCCGCCGTTGACCTCTTGCAGCACCCATTCCTCAAAGCGTTCTTTACGCGCTGCGAGTTCGACCACTTCTTCGAGCAATGCCGCGGGAATCAGAACGGCGCCGTCGGTATCGGCCACCACGACGTCATTGGGAAATACCGCTACGCCGCCGCAAGCGACCGGGTCTTGCCAGCCGACAAAGGTCAGCGCGGCCACCGACGCGGGGGCCGCCGTGCCGCGACACCAGACCGGCAGGCCAGTGTCGACCACGCCGACCACGTCGCGCACCACGCCATCCGTGATCAGCGCTGCGACCCCGCGCTTGTGCATCCGGGCGCACAGGATGTCGCCAAAGATTCCCGCATCCGTGACGCCCATTGCGTCGACCACGCTAATGCACCCCGCCGGCATCGCTTCAATGGCAGCACGTGTCGAAATCGGCGAGGCCCACGACGCGGGTGTCGCGAGGTCTTCGCGCGCCGGCACGAAACGCAGCGTGAACGCGCGTCCCACTTGGCGCTTCTGGTTGCCGGTCAGCGGTGCGGGACCGCGCATCCAGATCTTGCGTATGCCTTTTTCCAGCAGAACCGTCGACAGGGTCGCGGTGGTGATGCCGGCTAGGGCGCTGGCAATGTCGGGATGCAGAGGGAGTGTTTCGGTAGTCATGAAAATTAATCCGTAATCAGGCTCGTGAGGCGGGTTAGATACTGGCGATCAGGCCGCCATCGACGCGAATCACCGAACCGGTGACGTAAGCGGCTTGCACGCTCGCGAGAAACGTCACTACCGCGGCATATTCGCGGGGATCGCCGTAACGTCCAACGGGGATCGTTGCGACGCTCTCGGCGCTCACTTCGTCGACGCTGCGGCCTTCGCGCTTCGCTTTCTGCTCGTCGAGGAAGGTGATGCGCGGTGTGGCGATACGGCCCGGCAGCACGATGTTCGTGGTGATGCCATCGCGGCCCACTTCGCGTGCCAGCGTCTTGGACCAGCCCACCAGCGACATGCGCAGCGCATTCGAAATACCAAGCCCCGCAATCGGCGCAACTACGCCGGACGAGGTACTGGTGATCACGCGCCCCCATTTGCGATGACGCATGCCTGGCAACACCTTGTCGGTGATCGCGATCACCGACAGCACCATCGATTCGAAACTTTTGCTCCACAACTCCACCGGTTGTCCGGCCGCTGGCGTGGGCGGCGGTCCGCCTGTGTTGTTGACGAGAATGTCGACACCGCCAAAGGTGTCGTCAATGGCCTGCATCCGGCTCTCGATGACACTCAGGTCGGACAGGTCCCATTGCAGGGGCAGTGCCGTGGCGCCTGCCGCCTCGATGTCCGCCACGGTTTGCGACAACGCGTCTGCATTGATATCGGCGACGGCGATACGGGCGCCTTCAGCGGCAAGCGCTCGCGCAATGTCGCTGCCCAATCCTCCTGCCGCGCCGAACACGAGCGCGGTCTTTCCAGCAATTCCCAGATCCAAAATTCGACTCCAAAAGAGGGGCAATGATGGAGCGGTCGGCTTGATAGCGGACGGCCCGATGCCGGGTTAGTATAGGCAACTAGAAGTTCGATATGAAACGGAGAATTTTTGACCTGAGCATGGAAAAGTTCGATACATGATTCGCTACCTCCGAACCTTCGTCGTTGCGGCGGAAACCGAATCGTTTTCGGCGGCCGGCAACCGGCTTGGCCTGACGCAATCGGCTGTCAGCACGCAGATCCGGCGCCTCGAGGAGGAGTTGGGCTATGCGCTGTTCGATCGCACGGGCAAGTCGGTCACGCTAAGCGATGAGGGCCGCGAAGTGCTCGAACAGGCGGCGCACATTCTTGAATCGTTCGAGGGCCTGAAGCAGACCCCGCGTAGTGCGGGAAGAGGGCCTGTCAGCCTGGGGGCGATCGCCACGGTTCAACACAGCTTCCTGCCGAAGGCGCTGCTGCGCTTCCGGCAGGAGCAACCGGTGGCGCAGATCAATATCATCCCCGGCACGTCGATCCAGTTGCTGACGCGGATCGACTCGCACGAACTGGATGTCGCGGTGATGGTCAAGCCCCGGCTTGGCTTGCCGGCTGACCTGAAGTGGCTTCCGTTGATACAGGAACGCTACGTGGGCGTGGCGCCAGAAGGCTCGCCGGAGGACCTGGCCAAGCTCTTTCGCGAACGGCCCTTCATCCGCTATGACCGCCGTTCGCACGGCGGCCATCTGGTGGACCAGTTTCTGAAGCGTCAAGGTTTGTGGACTATGGACAGCATGGAAGTGGATGAACCGGCCGCAATCCTGAAGATGGTGAGCGAAGGATTGGGATGTTCGATCATTCCGGGCGAACTGGTGCCCGTGGCGCACACCGCGGGGATCATGGTGATCCCCCTGCCGGGCAGGCCGCTCGCGCGCGAGATCGGCATTCTCGTCAGGCTGGCGGCGATGAACCGGCAGCCGATCGCGACGCTGATCGACAGCCTGGCTGCTGAAGCGCAGGCTATCGAGCAGGATCGGGGCTGATCACAGCGGGCGACGCGGCATCGGAGCAGCAAGGGGCTGCCATTGGTCCGCTGTTTTTACTGCGTTTTGCCGGGTTGCCCTGTCGTTGCGACGAGTTCCGGCGTAGCCGCCACCTGAGCGAGTTCATCGCTCGACCACCCGCCGCCGAGCGCATCGAGCAGTTGCACGTTGGCGCTTAGCTGGCGCGTCTGGATGTCGAGCACGCTGCGCTGTGCGTCGAGCTGAACCGTCTGCGCCTGCACCACGTCGAGGTAGCCCACGGTGCCCTGTTTGTACTGTTGCAGCGCGAGGTCCACTGAGGTCTGCGCGGCGGCCGCGGCGTCCCGTTGCTGGCCAAGCGCCGTTCCCAGATACGACAGCAGCGCCAGGTTGTCCTCGACCTGCTGGAAGGCGGTCAGCACCACGCCGCGATAACGGTCGCCGGCCTCTTCGGTGGCTGCCTTGGCGGCATCCAGTTGCGCACGGCGCAAGCCGCCGTCGAAGACGTATTGCACGAGCTGCGGTCCGATGGCCCAGAACAGATTCGGTGCACTAACCAGTCCCGAGTAGGCGGCGCTTTGCACACCGCCTTGCAAGGTCAGCCCGATGTTCGGGAAGTAAGCGGCACGCGCCACGCCAATTTTTGCGTTGGCTTCGGCGACCCGGCGTTCCGCAGCGGCTACGTCAGGGCGCCGTTGCAGCAGCGTGGAGGGCAGGTCGGTCGGAATCGCCGGCAATGCGATGGCGGCGGTCTGTTGCGGCAGGCTGAATTCGGCCGCGGAGGTGCCCACCAGCACCGCGATCGCATGCTCCATCAGCGCACGCTGCGCAAGGTTCTGCGACAACTGCGACTGTGCCGAGGACAACTGCGTCTGCGCGCGCGAAACGTCGAGACCCGAGACGATGCCGTGGCTATGCAGGGTCTGCGTGAGTTGCAGGGCCTTCGCGAAGGCCGTCTCGGTCGCGTTCAGCAGATCGGTTTGCTGGTCGAGACCACGCAGGCGGATATAGCTGTCCGCCAGTTCGACCTCGAGGCTCAGCTTCACCGACGCCAGATCGGCCTTGGTTGCTTGCGCCTCGTCCTTGCCGGCCAGCACGGAGTCGCGCACGCGGCCCCACAGATCGAGGTTGTAGTTGACCTGCGCACCGAGCGTCACGGAGTTGTAGTCGGCGGGCCCGTTGCCGCGCAACGGCGCGGTGTCGGACTGGCGTTCGCGCAGCGGTACGGCGTTCGCGCTAACGGTCGGGTACAGCCCGGACTCGACTTGCGCCACGAATGCCTGCGCCTGCGCGTAGTGTGCGTAGGCCGCGCGCAAATCCGTGTTGTTGGCGAGCAGGCGCGTTTCCAGATCGTCGAGCTGCGTGTCGCCGTACATCTTCCACCAGCCGTTGCGGTCTATCTGGTCGGCGGGCTGCGCACTCGTCCAGGGGCCATACGTCTTGTACTGCGCGGCGACCGGGGTGGCTGGAACATCGTACTTCGGCGCGAGCGAGCAGGCGGCGAGCGCGGCGACGCTCGCCAGTACCGCCGGAAGACGCATTGGAGGAAGCGCGGGAAGCCGGACGCTGCGTCGAACCTTAACCATGTGCTGCCGCCTTCTTGTCCGCAACCGTTACGACCTGCACGCTGTCGCCGTCGCTGAGGCCGTCGGGCGGGGTATCGATGATGCGATCGGTCGCAGCGAGACCCGAACCGATTTCCACGGAGTCGCCCAGATCGCGGGCGATCTTTACCGGCTTGAAGTGCACGTGATTGTCCTGGTCGAGCGTGGCGATCACCACGCCGCGGCTGTCGAAGACCACTGCGCTGGCCGGCACGCGTACCGCGTCCGAGGCAACCGGCAAGGTGAACTTGAGGCTGGCGAAGCCGCCCGGCAGCAGCTTGCCGTCGGCATTGTCCACCAGCAGCTGAACCAGCGTCGTGCCGGAATTCGAGTTGACCGAGTCCGCCGCGGCGATCACGTGCGCGGTGAACTGCTGGTCCGGATACTCGGGAACGGTCAGCGTTGCGGTGGTGCCGTTGTGGATGGCCGGTGCATAGTTCTGCGGCACCTGCACGTACACGCGCAACTGCTTGACTTCGGAAACCTCGAACAGCTCCTGGCCTACGCCGCCGCTGCCTGCATTGATCAGTGCGCCGACGTCAGTATCGCGCGCGGTCACCACGCCGTCGAACGGCGCCACGATGCGCGCGAAGGCCTTGGTGGCGACGAGGCGATCGACGTTGGCCTTCGCCGCGGCGACAATCGCGGCCTTCGCGGTGTAGTCGGCCGTGCGTTGATCGACGTCCTGCTGCGCAACCGAATCCGTTCCGCGCAGTGCTTCCCAGCGCTTTGCAGTAGTGCCGGCGACTACGGCATTCGCCTGCGCGCTCTGCAGATCCGCGCGCGCCTGCAGCAACTGCTGATCGAGTTCGGGCGTTTCGATTTCGGCCAGTTGCTGGCCAGCTTTGACGCGTGTGCCGATATCCACATTCCACGATTTCAGATACCCGCTTACCTGCGCGAAAATCGGCGCCCGGGTAAACGCTTCGAGGCGCGAGGGCAGTTGCAGCGACGGACCGTTGGCATCGCGGATCGGCTGGATGACGCTCACGCTCGGTACGGCCTGGGCATCGGTCCAAGTCTTCAGCTTGTGAGCGTCGTCGGCTCTCAGCACGAGACCGGCGGCGACAATGCCGAGCGCAACCAGCAGCGCGACCACGCCGGCTATGCGCAGCGGACGGCGCGAGGGCGGATTAACGGGGAAAGCGGAATCAGACGACATGAGCAGGATCTCCCGAGGCGGGTGCCGGGTTGGACGCACGCCCTGGGCGCGCGTGCACGATACAAAAAATGACGGGGACGAGGAACAGCGATGCGGTGGTAGCGAACAGCAGCCCACCGATCACGGCGCGGCCAAGCGGTGCGTTCTGTTCGCCGCCTTCGCCGAGTGCGAGTGCCATCGGCGCCATGCCGATGATCATCGACAGTGCGGTCATCAGCACCGGACGGAAACGCGTGAAGCCCGCTTCGAGCGCGGCCTTGAACGGATCGCCGTGCTCGGCGAGACGTTCGCGGCAGAAACTGACCACGAGGATCGAGTTGGCTGTCGCCACCCCCATACACATGATGGCGCCGGTTAGCGCGGGCACCGAGAGCGTGGTGTGGGTCGCAAACAGCATCCAGACAATGCCGGCCAGTGCGGCCGGCAATGCCGTGACGATCACGAACGGGTCGGCCCACGACTGGAAGTTGATGACGATCAGCAGATAAATCAGCACCACCGCACCCAGCAGCCCGAACAGCATGCCGGTGAAGGCGCTGTTCATGGTCTGCACCTGACCGAGCAACGCGACCGACGAGCCTTTGGGCAAGGTGCTGGCGTTGTCGTGCACGATCTTCTGGATGTCGGCCGCCACGGCGCCGAGATCGCGGTCCTGGGTGGTCGCGAAGATCTCGACCATCGGCTGGATGTTGTACTGGCTGACCACTTCGTTGGTGCTGGTGCGTTGCACCGTCGCCAGGCCGCCGAGGATCTGCGAGGTGCTGCCGCCGCGCGCGGTGATCGGCAGGTTTTGCAGCGCGGCAAGCGAATCGAGGCTGTATTGCGGCGTCTGCATCACGATCGGATACGAAATCCCGTTCGCGTTGTTCAACCAGAACGTCGGCGCGACCTGGCTCGAACCGGCAAGGTTCACCACCATGCTGTTGGTCACGTCGCTCTCGCTGATACCGACCAGTTGCGCGCGCGTACGGTCGACGTCGACATTGAAGGTCGGATTGGCATGCGACTGCGCAATACGTGCATCGACCACGCCCGGCACGTCACGCACGAGGCGCAGCAGATGGTCCGCGTACGCGAAGTTGGCGTCCAGGTTATTGCCTCGGACCTGCAGATCGATAGGTGCGGGCGAGCCGAAGTTCAGAATCTGGCTGATGATGTCGGCCGGCGGGAACGAGAACGTCACGCCGGGAAATTCGCGCGGCAAGCGCTCGCGCATGAGGCGGACGTACTCGGCGGTCGGCGCGTGGCCTTCGTTGAGCGCGATCTGGATATCGCCGTCCTGCGAGCCGACCGTGCCGGTGTTGTTGTACGCAGTATTGATACCGCTCACCGGCAGGCCCATGTTGTCGACGACCGCGCCGAGGTCAGCCGGCGGAATGATCTGGCGGACGGCCCCTTCGACATTGGCAAAGATCTGCGCAGTCTTTTCGACCCGAACCCCGACCGGCGCGCGCACGTGCATGAGGATCTGTCCGGCATCCACCGACGGGAAAAAATTGCGGCCGAGAAACGGCACCAGCGCGAACGACACCAGCACAAAGCCGAGGAAGCCGATGACGAACGGACGCCGATGGTTCAGCGCGAGTTCGAGCAGGCCGTGATAACCGGAACGCACCTTTTCGAAGCGCGCTTCGAAGCCGCGCTGGAAACGTCCGAGCGGACCCGGACTCTTCGCCTCATGGCCATGTTCGCCTTGCACGTGCTGCTTGAGCAGGTACTTGGCCATGGTCGGCACCAGCGTTCTCGACAGGATGAACGACGAGATCATCGCGAAGATCACCGCTTCGGCCATCGGCACGAACAGGAAGCGTGCGACACCATCGAGGAAGAACATCGGCACGAACACAATGCAGATACAGAGCAGCGAGACGAACGCGGGCGTCACGATCTGCGCGGCGCCGTCGAGAATCGCGGTCTCCACCTCTTTGCCATGCTCGAGGTGCCAGTTGATGTTTTCAATGGTAACGGTCGCATCGTCGACGAGAATCCCCACCGCGAGTGCGAGGCCGCCTAGCGTCATGATGTTCAGCGTCTCGCCGAGCGCGGACAGGGTGGCGATGGAACCGAGAATGGCGAGCGGAATCGAGGTGGCGATGATGATCGTCGAGCGCCAGCTGCCGAGAAACAGCAGAATCATCAGGCTCGTCAGCACGGCGGCAATCACGCCTTCGCGCGCCACGCCGCTGATAGCGGCGCGCACGAAGATCGACTGGTCGCCGATCGCATCGATCTGCAGGTTGTCGGGCCACGAGGCCTTGCCTGCGGCGACCTGTGCCTTGATGCCGGAGATGATCCCCAGCGTCGACACCGAGCCGTTCTTGAGCACCGACATCAGCACCGAACGTTTGCCGTTTACGTGCACGATATTGGTCTGCGGTGGGCTGCCGTCGCGCACGTTCGCCACATCGCGTATATAGACGGTCGTACCGTTGACGGCCTTGATCGGCAGATCGCCCAGGGCCTTGATCTGCGACGGCGCGTCGTTCAGTTGCAGCGTGTATTCGTAGTCGCCGATTTTCTCCGTACCGACCGGCGTGATCAGATTCTGGCCAGCCAGTGCATTGGCCACGTCCTGGGCAGACAGGCCGCGCGCCTGCATCGCGGCCGGGTCGACGTCGATCTGCACTTCACGTGTCTTGCCGCCGAACGGGTAGGGGATGGCGGCCCCTGCGACGGTAGTGAGCACCGGGCGCACTGCGTTCAAACCGAGGTCGCCGAGATTCTGTTCGGTCAGTCCTTTACCCGACAGCGCGAGCTGGATGATCGGCACCGTCGAGGCGTTGTAGTTCAGGATCAGCGGCGGCGTGGTGCCTGGCGGCAACTGCCGCAACTGCGTTTGCGCAACCGCGGTCACCTGCGCATTGGCCGTACTGATATTGACGCCCGGCTGGAAGAATATCTTGATGATCCCGAAGCCTGCGACCGATTCCGCCTCGATGTGCTGGACGTCGTTCACGGTGGTCGTCAACGTGCGCTCGAATGGCGAGGTGATGCGGCCGACCATCTGGTCCGGCGGCAGGCCCGTGTATTGCCACACCACGCTGATGACCGGAATCCTGATGTCGGGGAAGATGTCGGTCGGCGTCTTGACGGCCGACAACGGACCGATGATCAGGATAAAGATCGCGAGTACGACGAAAGTGTAGGGTCGCCTAAGGGCAATGCGGACTAGGCCGAGCATGACAATTCCAGGACTTGGAAAAACGTAGAGGTGGTTTGCAATTTATTAAGCGCTTGCGCAATGAAACCTAAAGCGCGAATGTACACAAGGCCCGGGAATTCTGCTGAACGTCAAAAACGCATTGCAGGTTTCTGAACGCCGCTAACCGGGCCATTGCTCTCGCCGGCCTGTCGCGCAAAAATGCCGCGATGACCGGCGCAGACCAGCACCTTTCCCCCTGCGCGCCGGAGAGCCGACGCAGAGTACCGGGCGAGAAGGCGTTATATAAGAGACGGTTTTCGCAAAACAGTCATGCACGAAACGGCAAGAAAACGCTTAGCCTTTTTGCGGTGCCGCTGTTTCGATAGTCACTTCGCCGCGCAACGCGAACTGTTCCAACACCGGCGCGTCGGGCCGGGCATCGGTGACGAGCGTCCAGTCGCGCTCGAGGGGAGTCCAGTGCTGCTGGTTCGCGCGGTCCAGTTTGTTCGACGTCACCAGCACGAAGACATGGGCAGCCTGCCTGATGATGCACTCCTTCAGATAAGCCTGCTCGGCGCTCGCCTCACACAGTCCGCGACCGGCGACGACGCCGTCGGCCCCGAGAAACGCCTTGTCTACCGAGACGCGGCTCAAGGCGAGCTGCGCAAGCGGCCCCAGCGTGCTCATGCTGGTGGGACGCAGATCGCCGCCTATCAGCGTGACAGGCACCTCGCTTGCCGCCAGCAGGTTGACTGCCAGCAGGTTATTGGTGACGACGCGGATGCTGCGGCGGCCGGCCAGCAGTCGCGCCACTTCAGCGGTGGTGGTGCCGCCGTCGAGAAAAATCGTGTCGCCGTCGTGAACGTGGTTCGCTGCGAGCTGGGCGATCGCAGCCTTTTGCTCGCGAAAACTTTCGCGCCGGCTGTCGAGCGATTCCTCCGGCTCGTGCATGCCGATCGAAGCGGCAGCGCCACCGTACGTGCGCACGATGCGCCGCTCTTCTGCAAGTGCGCGCAGGTCGCGCCGTACCGTTGCTTCGGACATCCCGAAGTGTTCGCACAGCGCGCCGACATCGGTCATGCCGGACAGGACAGCCTGCAGCATCGCCTCGCGGCGGTTGGTAACTTTCATGTCTTCGCCACAAAAATGATCGATTCGGTCATTCTAGTCTTTGCCCGGCCATGCGGGTGCATCAGCAAAATCTTACTGGATTGAAGGGTTATTTGCATCCGGATTGCAGACGATGGAGCTGTGCCGTACACTCTGACTGATCGATGTAGTCAAAATAAATGATTGAATCGGTCAAACACGGACAGGAGACACCCATGGCCCAGATACCTATCAAGCGCGCAATTGAACGCGTCCCCGGCGGAATGATGATCGTCCCACTGCTGCTCGGCGCAGTCGTCGCGACCTTTCTTCCAGGCATGCCGAAGTTCTTCGGCTCGTTCACCAGTGCCTTGTTTACCGGCGCGTTGCCTATCCTTGCAGTGTTCTACGTCTGCATGGGCGCGGCGATCGACATCAAGGCCACACCATACCTGCTCAAGAAGGGCGGTGCGCTATTTGTGGCGAAGGTGGGGTCGGCGATCGTGGTAGGTATGGTACTGGGGCATTTCCTCGGCGAGCAGCCGGTGCCGTCCGGACTGTTCGCCGGCATGTCGACGCTTGCCGTGGTGGCGGCAATGAACGACACGAACGGCGGCCTCTATATGGCGCTAATGGGTCAATATGGCAAATCTGAAGACGTGGGCGCGTACACCATCATGTCGCTCGAATCGGGGCCGTTCCTCACCATGGTCACCCTGGGCGTGGCGGGACTCTCGGCGTTTCCATGGCAAACGCTGGTGGGCAGCATCCTGCCGCTCGTGGCGGGCATGCTGCTCGGCAATCTCGACCGCGAAATGCGCGAATTTCTCGGGCGTGCGGTGCCGGTCATGATTCCGTTCTTTGCGCTCGCACTCGGCGCCAGTCTCGATCTGCACAAGGTCTGGCAGGCCGGTTTGCTGGGCATTGGTCTGGGTGTCGCCGTAGTGGTCGTAACGGGTATTCCGCTGTACCTGACTGATCGCCTGACAGGCGGCACCGGGGTGGCAGGCGTCGCCGCTGCGAATACGGCCGGCAATGGGGCGGCGGTGCCGGCCTTGATCGCCGCGGCCAATCCGGTCTATGCGGAGGCTGCGAAAAGCGCGACGCTGCTGGTGGCCGCCTGCGTGGTGGTGACGGCGATCCTCTCGCCGATCCTGACCGCGGCCGTCGCAAAGCGCGTAGCAAAGCGGGTAGCCAAGGGCACGATTGAGAGCAAGGACACGAACCATTCGACAGCAGGAGCCAGGCGGTGAGTCATACGAGTCTTCTGATTCTTGCTGATGACCTGTCCGGCGCCGCGGACTGCGCGATCGCCTTTGCGGGCGCAGGAAGGCACACTGCTGTCACGCTGACGGCCACGCGCGCGATGAGCGGCGCGGACGTGGTCGCCGTGGATACCGACACGCGCAGGATGCCGCCAGCCGAGGCCGCGCGTTGCGCCGGTGCGGCCTGGCAGGCGCAGCGCGCGCCGGGGCGCCGTTTGTACAAGAAGATCGACTCCACCTTGCGCGGCAACTGGGCTGCCGAAGTCGCGGCCTTGCAGCCGCTCGCCGGTCTCGCGATCGTGGCGCCCGCTTTTCCGGCCACCGGCCGTACGGTAGACGGCGGCAGAGTGTTCGTGCGCGGCGTGCCGCTCGGCGACACTGAGACCTGGAAACTCGAGCACGCCGGCCAGTCGGCCGATCTATGGGCGATGCTGGAGTCGGCTGGCCTCACTACCGCATTGCTGGGCGTCGATGCGCTACGCGGTGAGCAGGAGTCCTTGCGTGCTGCGATCGCCAGTGTGGCGCAGAGCGGCACGAAGGCGCTGATCGTCGACGCGCACACCGAAGCGGACCTGAGAGCGCTTGCACAAGCGACGCTCGCGCTGGAAGCGCCGTGCTTCTGGGTTGGCTCAGGTGGTCTTGCGCGTGAGCTTGCTGCATTGGACGAGCTCTTCTCCGCTGTACCCGTTGACGATACCGAAGCGCACCCCACCACGCACACTCGTGATGGGGCCGTGCTGATTCTGGTCGGCAGCCTGTCGGCGGTGTCCGCGCAACAGTGTGCGATGCTGCGCGAACGCGCGGGTGTCGACGAGGTGATCGTGCCGCCCGCGGTGTTGCGCGATGGCGCGCTCCACCCGCAGTGGGCAGCGTGGCAGAGCCGCATTGCCGGATACCTCGCTGGCCGCACCGATCTGCTGGCGCGAATTGGCCGCGACGACGCGTTTGATCCGGCCGAAGGCGCCCAATTGTCCGCGGCGCTCGCGGCACTCGTCGCTCCGTGCTTTGAGCATCTCGGCGGCCTGATCGTCACCGGCGGCGAGACCGCGCGCGCCATGCTCGGTGCGGTTGGGATCGAAAGCCTTCGCTTGCTCTCGGAAATCGAGCCGGGTGTGGCGGTAGCGCGTCCGCATGGACATGAGCATCTTACGGTCGTCACTAAAGCCGGCGCGTTTGGCACCGAGCATGCGCTGTATGGCGCTTACCTTCATCTTCGAGGCCTCGCGGAAGTCACGCGCACGGACTCATGAATCATGGACCTCATGGTCCACCAACGAACTCACTGAAACTCAGGCAGAACATGATTAGCAACTACCTTCCAGTCATCGGCATCACGATGGGCGATGCAGCCGGCGTGGGCCCCGAAGTCGTGGTCAAGAGCTTGACGCACGAATCGCTCTACCGGCAGTGCCGCCCGCTCGTGATCGGCGACGCTGGGCGTCTCGAAGAGGCCAACCGGATTGTCGGCGGCACGGCAAGCGTACGACGCATCGAGAAGGCCTCGGAGGCGCGCTATGAGCCCGGCATCATCAACTGCATTGACCTCGGCCTGATTCCCGCGGGCCTGCCATTTGGCACGTTGTCTGCCGTTGCCGGCGACGCCGCCTATCGCTACATTGCGCGCGCCGTCGAGCTGGCCAAAAGCGGTGAGATCGACGCGATCTGCACGGCGCCGCTGAACAAGGAAGCCTTGCATGCGGGTGGCCACAAGTATCCCGGGCACACGGAGATGCTCGCGCACCTCACCGGCATCGACGAAGTGTCGATGATGCTCGTCGCGCCGCAATTGCGTGTGATTCACGTGACGACGCATATCGGCATCATCGACGCAATTCGCAAGATCGAACCGGGCCTCGTACAGCGCACGATCGAGCGGGGTCATGCCACGCTCGTCAAGGCGGGTATCGCCAATCCGCGCATTGCCGTGTGCGGCATCAATCCGCACGCGGGTGAGAACGGCCTGTTCGGCTACGGCGAGGAAGAAGAAAAGATTGTGCCCGCGGTGCAGCTTCTGCGCGAGCGCGGCTGGGACATCGAAGGACCGCTGCCCGCGGACACGCTGTTTTACCGCGCCGGCCGCGGCGACTTCGATCTGGTGGTCGCGATGTACCACGACCAGGGTCACGGCCCGGTGAAGGTGCTGGGCCTCGAGGCGGGCGTCAACGTGACGGTTGGCCTCGATGTGATCCGTACTTCGGTCGATCACGGCACCGCGTTCGATATTGCCGGTAAAGGCATCGCAGACGAACGCAGCATGCTCGAAGCATTGCGTCAGGGCGCTGAACTGGCTACCCGGCGCGCCTGAGATGACAGGCAGGATGAACGGTCGGCTCAATCGCGTGCTGTAGCGCAGATAAGGATCTGTATCGAACCGGTAACCTGCGAAAGGGCGGTGCGCGCTACCGTGATTGTCTACGCAGAGCGTCGCGCCCCCACGGATTTTTAGGCCCGCGAGGGGGCCCGCGCGTATGCGACGGATAAACCCTTGAGCGAAGCCAGAATCATTGTCTGATAGCAGGAAGTTGATCTACCGGCCGCGTATCCGGCCCGGCAGGGCGGCGCGGTTGCTGCGAAAGTGTCTGCGACGCGCGTCGATCGTCTGGGTGGTGCGTGCGCCGCGCCTTGCGGCCATCGCCGCGGCGGTAGCCAGTCTTACCTGGTCTCAAGCGCACGCCCAGTTGAGCGGTGCGGCCGCGCAACCTCAATCGCTCGACGGCCCATGGGGCCTGCGCTTTGCGCCGCAACTCGAAGAGCATCTGCTGCGGCTCGGCCAGGCAGCGGTCGAATTCGGTCTTGGCGATATGGTCTACGGCGTGTCGGCCACCGGCATCGCGCTAAAGGGCCATGGCGAAATACGCGTGAACGCCACCGTCGTGAAGGGCGATGCCATCTATTACGACGAGGACACGGACGTGGCCGATGCATACGGCAACGTACATGTCGTAAGGAATGGCGACGTGTTCGTCGGCCCCGAGGCGCATCTGAGGATCGATGCGTCGGAGGGTTACATGACTGCACCGAAATATCACTTCAACCTGACGAACGGTTCCGGCAGCGCCGCGCGTATCGACATTGTCGACAACGACCGCTCCGTGATTCACCAGGGTACTTATACCGGCTGCCAGTGCGTGGACGATCCCGCCTGGTACGTCAAAGCCTCGCGCTTCGATATCGACAACGGGACGAACGTAGGCGTAGCACGAAACGGCGTGATTTTTTTCGAGGGCGTGCCCATCTTCGCCAGTCCGTGGTTGTCGTTTCCGCTCAACGGCGATCGCCGCAGCGGCGTGCTTCCGCCTACCTTCTCCGTGAGTTCGACGAACGGTGAGGATATCGAGCTTCCATATTATTTCAACCTGGCACCGAACTACGATTTGACCCTGACGCCGCGCTTTCTCTCGAAGCGTGGCGGCATGCTGTCCGAGGACTTTCGCTATCTTTCGCCTGACTACTCGGGAAGCCTGAGCGCTTCGTTTCTGCCGGACGATGCGATCACCAAAACCAACCGTTACGCGATCACCTTCATCCACAACCAGAATCTTGGAAACGGTTTTGGAGCGTACGTGAATTACAACCGTGTGTCGGATTCGAACGTGACCACCGACCTCGCTGAAGGCAGTGCAGTTCCGCTTGCGGCCACCACGGAGTTCCAGCAGGAAGCGGGTTTGACCTATAACGACGGACCGTGGTCGATGCTGTTCCGCGATCAGCACTGGCAATCGTTTACGACCAGTCCGTCGTACAACCGCGAACCGGAAGTCGACGTCAAGTACGCGAAATACAATGTTGCCGGCTTCGATTTCGGCGCGGAGGCCGACGCGACGCGCTTCACCATCGACACTGCGGGCGCCACGGAAGGCAGCCGCCTTGTGTTCAACCCGTACGTCAGCTACCCGATCGTGCATCCGGGCTGGTTTTTTACACCGAAGCTGCAATGGCATTTTGCGGCGTACGATCTGACGTCGATCAGCAGTTCCGCGCCGACCGGTCAACCCAAGACCTTTAGTTACAACGTACCCACCCTCACGCTCGATTCCGGAATGGTCTTCGAGCGCAGCGTCAATCTGTTCGGCACGAGCTACATCCAGACCCTGGAGCCGCGGCTCTATTACGTCTACACACCGTATCGTAATCAGACATTCGCGCCGATCTTCGATACCGCCCAGGCGGACTTTGGTCTTACGGAGATTTTCACCAGCAACACTTTTGTGGGCGGCGATCGTGTGGCCGATCTGAATCGCCTGACGAGCGGTTTGACGACACGCTTTATCGACCCTTCGACGGGTGACGAGCGGGCGCGCTTCACCATCGCGCAGGAATACTATTTCACCAATCCCGAGGTGACATTGGTGGAGGATGAACCGGAAACCGATCTGCGTGGCGCTTCCTTGGCGATGGGGACTTCGTTCAAGGTGGGGCGTGATGTCTCGGCAGAGCAGTCGATGGAATACGACGAACGGTATAACCGCATCGACGCCGCGACCGTAGGTTTTACATGGAAGCCTGCGGACCGTGAAGTCGTGAATTTCGGGTATCGCTACATTCGCGATAACACGACCATCGACGATGAACCGGAAAATCAGGTGATCCTGTCGGCTCAATGGCCGTTGACTCGCAATCTCTCTACCGTGGGCCGCTTCAATTACGACATGCTGTCACATCATCTGATTGCCGGTTTGCTTGGCGTTCAGTATGACGCGCAGTGCTGGTCGTTAAGTCTGGCGGTACAGAAGTACAGCGAAGAGGATGACACGACGGGGGAGCCCACCAGCGGCACACGGGTGTTGCTGCAACTGCAGCTCAAGGGATTTTCGAGGATCGACAACGGCCTGCTCCAGCAGTTTCAGTCGAGCGTCCCGGGCTATACGGCGCTGCCATCCACGGTGCCTGCGGATTCGCGCTTCAGCGATTACCAGTAGGGGTGGCGTGGAGGGGTGCCCGGGCGCTTCACCTCGAACGGAAGCTCAATTGGCGGTCGCGCTCATTGCAACCGTCATGGGAAGCTGGACGCTCAATGCCTTCTCCAGTCTGGAGAGGCTCGGCGGTGGCAGGGAAAAGCAAAGCCAACCGAAGCCCGTATGCCTTAGCAGAAGGACTGCGCCGTCAACAAGAGGGCCTTTGTCGACGTACCAGCACGGGTCGACTTCAAGCGAATACATCACGGTACGCAGAGGTTGAGGTGGAGGGGCCGGGGGCATCTGCCTGCGGATCTCGCCGAGTTGCGCAATGAGGTCGTCAATTTCGTGAGCATTCAGCAGTGCTGCGTTGTCTCCGATGACAAAGCGGAGTGCAGCGGTTCCGGATACTTGCACGGGTTCGAAAGACATACGTTGGTACATAGAACACCTCCAGATACGTAAAGCATGTTGCTGGTGCCGGCAAAGCATTAGCTGGCTTGCGGAAAGCGATGCAACGTCGCTTCCCGGAAGCCAAGGTCTTCATGCTAGCAATCGCAGATTCCGCTCTGGTTACGGGTATGTTCCACGTCATTACTCGCTTACAGGTTCGTTGTCCGATGA